>NZ_JAINFL010000001.1 GCF_022458895.1 Roseihalotalea indica
TAAATTTGGTGAATAAGTGACAAGAATGATCCGAAGATTATTCCTGGCTTACTCGTTGTCTTCTGCCTGGCTGCTTGGCTTGATAAATAAAATTGACTGCAGAGCTGTAAGTAGCAAAAAAGGGTTACCTTTCTTACGACCTACAAGCTTTACCTGTTTGCTTTTTAAGCTTGTACGTTGATCAACTTTTCAAAGAACATGATGACCTAAAACCCAACTGGTTTTACGTCGTGGCTTCAACTTTCTTTATTACAAGAATTTTAAAAGAATAAAATTTACTAATAAAGAACTGTGAATGAGCGTTGTTTTTCACAACCGCTACCAGCCTTCCGCCGAGCAGCTTTTCTCTAACAGTGAGCAGGTTTCTAAAAGTTCACCGCCCAACTGCTTTTTTTAACTTTCTTTTTCCCACTTTCAGCAGCGCTTCTCACTGCCTTTTGTAACCCCTTCCTTCCGTTTCTTACCCCCTGTTTTCGTAATGGGAAGGCAAAGATCGGAAAAAGTTTTGAATTACCAAATGATCAGGAAAAATATTTTGCTTTTTTATCCGCGAACCGTCTGTTACTGCGAATTGGGATTGCGAACTTTTAAGGATTTTTTCTAAAAACTTTTTCTTCAGAACTCCTCTTTTTGCGTTCGCGATGTAGTAAACCGCACTATTTTCAATTTAGTTCTTCTATTCAAAACTTTTTTCAATAAAAAAAGGGAGTGCATTTAACACTCCCTTTAAAGGCTATTTATAGAATACTTTTTATCGAGTTGCTAGCCGCTCAGCTTCATCAAAAAGATTTAAAGCTTTCTGGAAGACTTGGTTTTGTTGATTGAAGATAGGGAAGGCGCCTTCGTTCCCCCAAACGCTACGAGCAATAAGTCCTTTGACTCGGTTTTTTATAAACTCTTCAGCAGATGCTATTTGCTGCCTATTAATTTTGTCTCCAGATTTCTCTGCGGTTTCCAATAAATCATTGAACATTTTATCACTTACTTCAAAGTCATCGTAGTAAGCCTGAAAATCCATTTTTTCCAATTCGGATTTATGATTTTCGTAGTACAACAGGGTATACTCACGGATAGCGTTGGTATTGTAAATTTTACCTAGTGCTTCATTATCTAAATTAGTAGTATCTAGAGGAACGAAGAAATCTGGCATAATTCCCCCACCGCCATATACTGGCCGCCCCTTGGTTATAGTTTTGTATTTCAGTGAATCATCAAAGTGGATGCTATCCGCAGTAAATAACTCTCCATGCTTATATCGGTTGAGCATGTCTAAACTATATTCTTCTGCTCCTTCTTCGTATGGCTTTTGAATAGAGCGTCCACTTGGTGTGTAATAGCGAGAGATGGTCAGTCGTAATTCGGAACCGTCATCTAGTGGAATAGGCATCTGAACCAATCCTTTACCGAAAGAACGGCGTCCAACGATTAGTGCCCGGTCATTATCTTGTAAGGCCCCCGCTACAATTTCTGAAGCGGAAGCGCTTCCTTCATCAATAAGTACGATAAGTGGTTGTTTTTCGAAAAGACCTTCACGATAAGCTCGCGCCTCAGAATTATACCGTGGTTGTTTTCCCTCGGTGTAAACGATCATAGCATTATCTCTAAGAAACTCATCAGCCATGTTTATGGCACGATCCATATACCCACCAGGATTGTCTTGCAAATCTAATATGAGCTTAGACATACCTTGTGATTTCAGATCAGAAAGAGCCTGCCGGAATTCGTCATAGGTACTGGAGGCAAACCGACTTACTTTAATGTAACCCACTTCTTTATCTACCATATAACTAGCATCAACTGATTCTTGAGGAATCTTGTCGCGGATAATAGTAAAGTTCATCAGGTCTTTTACTCCTTTACGTTTGATGCCTACTTTTACTTCTGTGCCTTTTTTGCCGCGGAGCATATCGAACACATCCCGATTATCAATACCAGTTCCGGCTACTACATCACCATCTACTTCTACGATCTTATCTCCACTTTGCAGCCCAACTTCTTCTGAAGGACCTCCACTAAGGGGTGCTACTACATATATAGTGTCCTTAATAATATTGAATTCGATGCCAATTCCTTCAAACTCTCCTTCTAATTGTGATTTGGCTAGTTCTAATTCTTTAGCAGGAATGTATACCGAGTGAGGGTCAAGCTTTTCCAGCATTCGGCTGATTGCTGTTTCTACCAGTTCGTCGGTATCTACTTTATCCACATAATCTCGTTGCACATAGGTCAGGATTTCCTTAAACTTAAGGTAACCGCTAATAATATCATTTTTAGCTCCGTCGCCATCAGCCATAGTGGCACCAATCAGGATGCCGGCTGCTACAGCAATTGTTAATAAGATGGGGAGCCGAATCTGAAAGTCTGAATTTTTTGTTCTACTCACGGTTCTTCATTTATATTAAGATGACAAATGATTCTGGGGTTAAAATTTAAGAGTTGGGGTCTCCGTTAAAAAATAGATAAGAGGTCAATATAGCGATTTACGTACTAAAATAACATAAATGACCGGCTTTCGTTCTTTAAAGTTGAATATAATGTTACAAACCCCTAATTTTATCTAATTAGAACGTTACCTTATTATCGATATTGGAACAGATGAATATTAATACGCACAAACGTATAGGCGAGCTAGTGGATGAGAATTATGCGTATGCATCTGTGCTCTATTATTTTGGTATTAAGTTTTATGATTACGATGAAAAAACGCTGGAACAGGCGTGTCAGGAGCGCAGCCTGAATGTTGACCATGTAATCCGAAACTTAGAAGCAGTGTATGAGCAGGATGAAAACCAGCCAACTGCTCTTTCTTCACTTCCGGTAGATATCATCATTGCTTACTTAAAACATACTCACTTCCTGTTCATCAAAGAGCGATTACCATATTTGAGTAAGCTCATTCATCACTTGCCCAAGCATCAGCATCAACTTATTGTAGAGGATCTTCAGTTTGTCTTTCCGCTTTTTGTAGAAGACCTGATTCATCATATCTATGAAGAGGAAGATGAGTTCTTTTCTTATGTACTTGCGTTGCAAAAAGCCGCACAACAAGGACAGTCTTCTTCTTACCTATACTTCGGTATGGAAAAGTACTCCATTCAGGAATTTGCTATGCACCACGATATGGATGATGATGAGATGGAAGGCATTCGGCAGATTACAAACGATTACTCTACCGAGGGGATTGAAAGCCTTCATCTACGAGTAATTTATGCTGAGCTACAAAAATTTGAACGAGAACTTTGTGTTCATGCCAGTGTAGAAAATGAGATATTGTTTCCTAAGGCACTAATGCTGGAGAAACAAGTTCAGAAAACTATGCGCGCCAAGGTGCGGCTTAATTAGCATGGGGCGTATTGTAGCTATTGACTATGGACTCAAGCGGGTAGGGCTGGCCGTGACTGATCCATTACAAATTATTGCTTCTCCTTTAGAAACAGTGGCCACTTCGCAAATCATACCCTATTTGCAGCAGTATTGCCAAGCCGAATCGGTAGATGCATTTGTGGTGGGGTTTCCCAAAAATCTGGATAATACTGATACCCACGCCACTCAGCCCGTAAAAAACTTCACAAAACGGTTAAGAAAAAAATTTAATCAACCTGTTTACCTGGAGGATGAACGCTTTACCTCCAAAATGGCGTT
Source organism: Roseihalotalea indica (assembly GCF_022458895.1). The sequence continues at coordinate 3,643 of NZ_JAINFL010000001.1, forward strand.
AGATGCTATGATTGCCGGAGGTACTTCAAAAAAGTATCGACGGCAAAAAGGAAATGTTGATAAAGTGAGCGCCACTATTATTTTGCAATCGTATTTAGAAAAAAAGCTATGATCTATCCAATCGTATTATATGGCGACCCTGTACTGAAAAAGCCGGGCGAGCCGGTTGAGCCGGGAGATATTGATGCGAAGCAACTCAGCGAAGACATGTTTGAAACTATGTATCAGGCCAGTGGAGTAGGTCTGGCTGCTCCGCAAATTGGTAAAAGTCTGCGCATGTTTGTTATTGACAGCACTCCGCTGGATGAAGACGAGGGAAAAGAGGGAATCAAGCGCGTTTTTATCAATCCCGAGATTGTTGAGATGGAAGGAGATGCTTGGGCTTTTGAAGAAGGTTGCCTGAGCATTCCGGGTATACGGGCTGATGTACAACGCCCTCCAAAAGTAACAATCCATTATCAGGATGAAAACTGGAAAGAACATACCGAAACACTGGAAGGAATGCCCGCCCGTATTGTGCTACACGAATATGATCATATTGAAGGCGTTCTATTTGTAGACCATGTGAAAGGGTTAAAAAAACGTTTGATCAAAGGAAAGTTGGGCAGTATCAGCAAAGGGCAAGTAGATGCAAACTACAGTGTGAAAATACCCGCAAAGGCGGTACGACGCTCGTAGCATTATGCCCAAAACCTCTCCACTAACGGTTACTCTTATACAAACTTCGCTTCACTGGCATCAGATTGAGGCGAATCTGGCCATGCTGGAAGAAAAAATCTGGCAGATTGGCCAACCTACTGATCTGATCATACTACCAGAAATGTTTTCCACTGGCTTTACGCAAAAGGCTACTACTCTGGCTGAACCGATGAATAGTAAGACCTTCCGGTGGATGAAACAACAGGCGGCTCAGACTCAAGCGGTTGTTGTTGGCAGTTACATAGTACGAGAGCAGCAAGCTTTTTACAATCGTTTGTTATGGATGGAGCCCGATGGTACCTTTGCTACGTATGATAAACGTCATCTATTCCGTATGGCGAACGAAGATGACACCTTCAGTGCTGGTGAAACAAGGATTATACAAGAGTGCAAAGGTTGGAAAATCTGTCCGCTGGTCTGTTATGACTTGCGTTTTCCGGTGTGGAGCCGCAACTACACTCAGGAAAATGAATCTCTGGCGTATGATCTACTACTTTATGTAGCCAACTGGCCGGCCCCTCGAAGCCAGGCGTGGAACCTGCTATTGCGTGGCCGGGCTATTGAAAACTCCTGCTACACCATTGGAGTGAACCGGGTAGGGGAGGACGGCAATGGCGTTTTGTATTCCGGCAACTCTATAGTAGCTGATGCCAGAGGAAATATACTAGCTGACCTGGAAAGTAAAGAAGATATTTACACCATTGAACTGTCTTATGATGATTTGATGGCGTATCGTGAGAAATTTCCCGTTCACTTAGATGCCGACCGCTTCTCATTGTCTTCCTAATACTAGATTTAAGGTTTTCTTAGTTTCCTCTTCCGAAAGAGCCTGATAGAACTCTTGAAATGCTCTTCCCATTTTTTCTATTGTGCCATGTTTGCCATGCAAAATAACCGAAGGCTGGTTAGCCCGATCTCGCACTACCTGTTGAAGTAAAGAAAACACTCCTCCTAAAGAACCTTCCTCTTCGCTAGTCTTTATATCAATTAGAAATAGTGTATGCTTATGTTCCGTCATTGCTTTCTGGACATAGGATAAGAACATCGGGTCAGACCGGTTGTCTATATCAATCATTGCCCATTGGGGAAAGTGGTGCTGAAGCCATGGTGTCCACGCCGGGACAAAATGTTGCGTCTCTTCTCTACCAATAGACACCAATACGATCAATCCTTTTATATTTTCAATTTGCATACTTGCACCAGCAGGTTTCTATATGGTCATTAATCATGCCTACCGACTGCATGAAAGCATAACAGATAGTGGGACCTACGAAAGAAAAACCTCGCTGGCGAAGATCCCGGCTCATATGTTCAGCTTCGGGTGAAACTGAGGCTATTTCACTACCAGTTTCCGGATGGTTAAAAAGAACCTGATGCCCGGTGAATTGCCAAAGATAGTTGCTGAACGTAGAAAACTCAGCTCTTACGCGTAAGCACGCCTGAGCGTTAACAATAGCTGATTTGATTTTCTGGCGATTTCGGATAATGCCACTATTTTGCAATAGTGTTTCTATATCTTCTTCGGTATAAGCAGCTATTTTTTCAGGATCAAACTGATCGAAAGCATTGCGATAATTTTCGCGTTTTTTAAGCACAGTAAGCCAACTTAGCCCGGCCTGAACCCCACTCAAGACTAACATTTCAAACAAACGCTGATCATCATAAACAGGGCGGCCCCATTCCTGATCGTGGTAATCGAGATATATCGGTGTCTTTAAAGACCAACCACAACGAATTGGTTCTGACATGAATGAATAAAGTGTGTAGTTTAGTGCTTAACCAGCAACTTTGTGCTGACTGCCTCCCCTCCGGCCAGCAGGGTTCTGACAATATAAAGCCCAACCGGAAAAGAGTCAACGTTAAAGCTAGTTTGAGATACTGGTGTTGGCAGTACCTGGTCATAGACAAGTTGCCCTGCCACGTTGATCACCTGTAAGGAGCGCATAGCATTATTCGTTTTTACAATAGTGGCTCCATCAGAAGGATTAGGATAAACCACTATGGAAGGTGACTCACCAGAATTTAGATCGGTACTTAATTGTAACAGAGAAACACCCCCACGCTGGCTTCCAACTACAACAGTCACTGCACCGTCTCCGCTAAGCTGACCTGTTGCCAACCAGCTTTGCCGCCCTAAGCTCACGGGTAAATCTGTGGATAAAAGAGCATTTTGCGTTAATACTGTGTCGACCTTTATATTTTCTGAATCACTTAACATAGGGCGGAGTAACAAATTACCGCTTACATCAGAGCTAAGTATTTGAGGAATACTGTCCTGGTTTGCAGCAATTACGGTAGGAGCTAGAAACAACCCTCGGGCATTTCTTCCAATACCGGCAAAAGCATCATCTTCCTCTACCCATTGAGGCGGAAAGGCAGAGCTTTGATTCCGATAATAGACCAGATTACCGCTTTGCTTACCCACCAGCACATCCAGGTGCCGATCCTGGTCTACATCGTAAAAAGCCAGATTATCTTCTGACCGAAAAGGGAGGTTAAGGACTTGTCGCTGCTCGGCAACCAAAACATAAGGTTCATCAGAAGATCTCGCTTGGTTGAGTAACGCATACAAGTTAGACGCCCGGTTGGCAGACTCCCGAACCGTAATTAGCAAATCCTTTTTACCGTCCTGATTAATATCGGCAAAATAAGGTTTTATTTCCTGGGCTTTCCAGTTACTTAATTGTAGAAAATCATCGGTTACAAAGCGAAAGATGGGTTGCTGAGCATTTCCGACATTTTCATAGAGATACAACCCGGCGTAAAAACCATCAGTGTGCAACATGCCTCGGCTGCCAATAAACAAATCCAGGTCACCATCAGCGTCATAGTCGGCCAGTGCTGGCACTGCATCTTCGCCTACATCAATCATACCTTCCTGTAAAAATGAAGAAGATAGATACTGCCACTGCGGTTGCTGGGCGGTGCCCTCATTTTTGTATAACCAGCTAGAATTCTTAAAATCGATGTTATTACCTACATTGGTACTGGCATTCGGAGAGAGTATAAGGTCGTCTACCCCATCGCCATCGCCATCGGCAAGGTAGGCTCCGGGAAAAAAGATGCCGGAGGAAGGGAGCGTATTATCCGGGTATCCATTGGTTAGCTGCTGAAAAAACACTTGACTATCTACCGGAATATTTTCCAGGAAAGTCATTCCAAAACAGCCCTCATCTCCCGATAGCACGTCCATATCCTGATCCCCGTCAGCATCCAGCACCAATAATGCTTTTCCACCTACATGTTGTAATTTTGCTTGTGTTGCTGTGCGAGACCCTTCCGGTAATTCGTCGCAGGTTTGATCACCGAATGCAAATAATCCACAATTACACTCTTCCACCTCTCCCCATTGCATACTTATAGTTTGATACACCAGCGAATCGGCATTCCCGTATTGCTCCATACTTTGATTCTGATGAAATAGTAACTCTCCGCTACCGATCACACTATAATTGACCACATCTAGATCTCCATCCTGATCCACATCTACAATAGCCGGATAATCTGATGAATTTACCTGTAGTGTTACGTTGGCTCCAGAAGCTAAAGCAATGGTTCTAATGTTTCCGGTAATTAACTCCCAACTTAACAGGCCCTGATTTTCGGTAGTATTCTGGTATAGGGAAATGCCTCGGCTACCAGAAGCCGTAAATAAATCGGGATGCCCATCACCATTGTAGTCTTTCAGCAATACCCAGCTTTGCAGGTTTGCCGGAAACAAAGCTGCATACTCAGGGGCATATATCCACTGATTACTCTCTCGCAAAAATGGAAGGAGCGTATTGGTGGTACGATCAAATAAGAGCAGATCATCCTGATCATCATTATTTATATCAATGGTATTGTACTGAACGGCATTCAGGCCGCCCACCCAGGGAGCGGGTAAGGTATCGGAGGCTGATACTACCGGAACGTCATAGTTCCACTGGGCCAACTGCTGGGCCTTGACACTACTGACACTCCAAAAGAATGAGGTTGCCGCCAACAGAGCTAAACCATAATAAAAAGAAGGTTGTATCATGCGGAAGTCACAATATTGCTATATTCTGCAAAATGCCCAGAATAAATAATCCTACAAGAATATAACTGACGACTACAGAAGATATTTTGTTTTTCCGGACTCCCTATATCAAATAGTAAAGGCTGAAGAAACCTAAAAGCAGAAAGGCTGTCTTTAAATGCAAAAAGCCGACTCAGAAAAATTTCTGAGTCGGCTCAAACTTAGCTTATAGTACTATTTGTAAAGACCTTACTTCTGGTCTTGCAGTAATTTCTCGTAGCGCTCTTGGTCATTTAATACGCTAATGGCGGCTTGCAGTACGCTGTCATCATCAAACCCGGCTTCAATTTTTCCATCAGATAAATGATAGCGAGCAGCAATCTCTTCTTCTAAAGCTTCTCTAATTTCATCCTTAAACTTTTGAAGATCCTGCTCTTTGTTGTGCTGTACCTGCTTGCGCAGAGAAGCTATCTGTTCTTTAATATCCTGATAATATTTTTCGTCTTTAGAAATTTCTGTCAGATCATCAATTGTTTGTTCTACTTCCGTTACGTAATCGTAATCCTTATCAGAAAGCCAGCTGATGAATTTTTGGTAGTCGGCATCGCTAATTTCAAATGACTTAGCATCGCTGGCCTCTGGATGCTCATAGTAGTACTTGGTAGCAAAATCAAAGATCAGATTCTTAGTGAAAAGACTGATAGTAATAGGGGCTAAACGTCCGGCTTTTACTTTTACATCCGGGTTTACTCCGCCACCATCGTATACAACACGGCCATTTTTAGTCTGGAAAGCGTTCCGCAAAGAATCTGGCACGCGGCCTACGCTACCATCTTCGCCCCGGTGGCTGTAGTCAATAGCCTGAATACAGCGGCCACTCGGAGTATAATATTTAGCGGTAGTTACTTTCAATTGAGAGTTGTAGGTAAGAGGGCGAGTTGCCTGAACCAAGCCTTTGCCAAATGTTTTTTCTCCAACCAATACTCCACGGTCATAATCCTGAACAACCCCTGACACAATCTCGGCAGCAGAAGCGCTGCGGCTGCTGGTTAGAACTGCCAGCGGAATTTCCGTATCAACCGGATTATGAGGTGCACGATATGTTTTGTTCCAGTCTTTTACTTTTCCTTTTGTACTTACAATTTCAGAACCCTTATCAACAAATACGTTGGATACATTTACTGATTCGCTTAATAGTCCGCCGGGATTTCCCCGTAAATCAAACACAATTTTTTTCGCTCCCTCTTCTTTCAGTCTGATAAGCGCTTTCTCTACTTCGCGTCCGGCACCGGTAGTGAAATTGCTTAACTTGATGTAACCCACATCTTCAGTTACCATACCAGAATAAGGAACATTGTCTACTGTAATACGCTCCCGGTTTAAGGTAACTGGCATTGTATACTCCTCGCCATATCGCTTAATCGTAAGTGTTAAATCGGTATTAGCCTGTCCTTTCAGCAGCTTACTAATTTCGCTTACATTCTTATCTGTTACATCAATACCATCTACTTCCAGTAGTTCGTCACCGATTTTAAGACCGCTTCTCTCGGCCGGAAATCCGCGATAAGGCATTAACACCAGATTTTTTCCATTACGCTTACCAATTACCGCGCCTATACCGCCATACTGGCCGGTAGTCATGGTACGGTAATCTTCAATATCGTCTTCAGGAATATAGTTTGTGTAGGGGTCCAGCGATTTCAGCATGGCATCAATACCGATTTTCATCAGCTTATTCGGATTGACTTCATCCACATAGTAAGTGTTAACCTCTTTATAAAGAGTGGCAAAAATGTCAAGGTTTTTAGCGATGGCAAAGTACTGATCACCGGGGCCACGAAAGGCAACAAATACAACTAATGCAAGGGAAATTACTGCAAACGACAACTTACCCAATCTGTTGGTACTCATAAGCGAAAGAAATGATAAGGGGTTAGACTTCAATTAAACGAACAAGAGATTCCTTTATTTTGGTTTCAATCTGCTGATATGCAGCCTTCTGTTTACCAATATATATATACCCTAGCAAAAAGTGAACATTATTACTTGGGTTGTAAGGAATTAGGTGTTTATGCAGCCGGTAGGCTTCACGCATTTGTCGTTTGATTCGATTTCGGTCTACTGCCTTCTTATAATTTCTTTTAGGAACAGTAAATAACGCCTGATGGCACACTTGCCCGGTGACGGGTAGGTATATGAAGCGGATAGGGTAGAGCACCCGAGATTTCCCTTCGCGAAAAAGGGTGTCTATTTGTTTTTTATGGGTTAGCTTTTCTCGCTTTGGAAAGGTTTTTCTCACAGCGAATAAATTGGTGATAAAAGAATAACGCTATGTGAGGTTTGAAGAAAAAACTAAAAAATAAAGCGAGAGGGCAGGGCAGAAGAAGTCTGCCTAAGAAGAAAAGAAAGAAGGACTTACCGTTTGTGCCTTCTTTCGTCAGAAACAGAAAGTTTTTTTCGGCCTTTGGCACGGCGGCGAGCAATGACAGCACGCCCATTGGCACTGGCCATTCTTTCTCTAAACCCATGCTTATTCTTACGTTTCCGTTGCGATGGCTGGAATGTTCTCTTCATGACTTAATCTTTTTTGGGCTGCAAATATAAATCTCTTTTATTGAACTTCCAACCCTGATTGCAGAGAATAGGTTCTTTAAATCGCTCTTTTTCTGAGAATTGGCATGGAGTTTTTCTATCACTTTGATAATGCTTACCCTCAAAATTATACGCGAACCGCCACCGCTTATATAGTTTTTATTAACTTTGCCCGCTTACATAGCACACAATCAATACTCTATGAAAGTTCTCAAGTTTGGCGGCACCTCGGTAGGTTCAGCCGAAAGCATCAAGATCGTAGCTGATATTGTTTTACAATACCATCATCAACAGGTAAACTGCGCCGTTGTAGTTTCTGCTATGGGAGGGGTTACCGATCGCTTATTGAATATTAGCAAAGAAGCCGCTCAGGGTAATGAATCATACCAGGAATTAGTGTCAGAGCTGGAAAAACACCATTTTTCGGCCGCTCGGGAGCTCATCAGTGTGCATGCCCAAAGCAAAGTATTTGCCCGACTCAAAACCTTATTTAATGAGTTAGATGATCTGATGCATGGGGTGTTTTTACTGCGAGAGCGTTCTCCTCGCACGTTAGACTTAGTATTAAGTTTTGGCGAAAGACTTTCGGCTTACCTGATCAGCCAGTATATGAAGGAACTGGGGGTAGACACAGAGTTTCTGGATGCGCGCGAGATTATTGTTACTGACAAAACATTTAATAACGCCAAAGTAGACTTTGCCGCAACCAACCAAAAGATTAAAGACCATTTTAGTAGCCACCAGGCATTGCAGATTGTAACCGGTTTCGTGGCTTCCACTCCCGAGCAAGAAACCACCACCTTGGGTCGGGGTGGCTCAGACTATACAGCTTCTATTTTAGGAGCGGCACTTGATGCCGACGAAATTGAGATCTGGACTGATGTAGATGGCGTAATGACGGCTGACCCCCGGCAGGTAGCCACTGCTTTTTCGCTGGATGCCATCTCTTATATTGAAGCCATGGAGATGTCGCATTTTGGAGCTAAGGTGATTTACCCGCCTACGCTGTTACCGGTGCTCGGCAAAAATATCCCCTTACGCATTCGCAATACCTTCCACCGTGAGTTTCCAGGCACGCTTATTAGCCGAAACCCATATTCTACCGCTATCAACCGGGTGCTAAATAACTCTAAAACCCCAGCGGTAAAGGGAATCTCTTCTATTAAAGAAGTGGCCATGCTTGCTTTAGAAGGGAGCGGCATGGTGGGTACTCCGGGCATTTCTTCCCGTCTGTTTGGCGCCCTAGCCCGCCACGGCATCAACGTTATCATTATTACTCAGGCATCTTCCGAGCACACCATTACATTTGCCGTAAGCCCTGATGATGCAGAAGCCGCTCAGCGCACCATGATTGAGGAGTTTTCTAATGAGATTGAGGCAGGCAAGATTGACTCTCCTACCATTGAGCGCACGCTATCCATTATCGCCATTGTAGGAGAAAATATGCGTCAGACTCCCGGTATCTCTGGTCGGCTATTTCTTGCGCTGGGTAGAAATGGTATTAACGTTCGAGCCATTGCTCAGGGGTCATCCGAAGCTAACTTATCCGTAGTAATCTCACAACGCAATCTGCACAAAGCGCTAAATACCGTGCACGAAGCTTTCTTTCTGTCAGAAAAGAAAACACTTAATGTCTTCCTGATTGGGCTGGGCCTGATTGGTAAGACGCTTCTTAAGCAAATTGCCCAGCAAAAAGAATATCTTCAGAAAAATCGGGTATTGGAAATTTCAGTCATTGGTATTGCCAACAGCAAACGCATGGCATTTTCTGAAACCGGATTGAATCCCGAAGAGTGGACAACTTTTCTGGAACAGGAAGGTGAAACCAGCGATATTGCTCAATTTGTCCGGCGGATGAAAGAAATGAATCTGCCTAATAGTGTTTTTGTTGACTGCACGGCCAGTGAAGATGTGGTGAAATATTACGCAGAAGTGTTGCAATCGGCTATTTCTATTGTCACTCCTAGTAAACTGGCTAACTCTTGTTCGTATCAGGATTATCAACAATTGCAGACAACCGCTCGACAGTCGGGAGTGCAATTTTTATATGAAACCAACGTAGGGGCAGGGTTGCCCGTTATTCGTGTATTACAGGATTTGCAGGATAGTGGAGATAAAGTGTATAAGATTGAAGGGATTTTATCGGGAACACTATCGTATATCTTTAACACTTTTACGCCAGGAAAGCGGTTTAGCGATATTGTGCAGCAGGCCAAGCAACTAGGCTACACGGAGCCCAATCCTCGCGATGATTTGCAGGGAATGGACGTAGCCCGAAAGATACTAATTCTGGCCCGGGAGGTAGGCATTCCGCTGGAGATAGAAAACGTAGAGATAGAAAATATCTTGCCAGCATCTTGCCTGGAAGCACCTTCATCCGAAGCTTTCTTTGAAGCCCTGGCTGCTGCTAATGATCAGTTTGAGGCTCGGTTGCATCAGGCAAATGAGCAAAATAAAAAACTGCGTTTTGTCGCCACGCTGGAGCATGAAAAGGCCTCAGTGCAATTGCTTGCAGTAGATGCGTCGCACCCTTTCTATTCTCTTTCTGGCAGCGATAATGTTATCTCATTTACTACCGCTCGCTATCAGGAACGGCCATTGGTTGTAAAAGGGCCCGGTGCCGGAGCCGAAGTTACCGCTGCCGGGGTGTTTGCTGACCTGATCAGTGTCAGTAATTATCTATATCAATAGGAAAGGGTAGGGAAGATAATCGAAAGCACACTAAATAAAAAAGCAGGGAACCCCTCGGTATCCCTGCTTTCTGTTACGCCAAACTAAAAAAGTTTTGCTATTACAAACCTATGCCTACATAGAATTGTAACGCCTGATTTTTTCTGTCATCTATCAGACCTTCCCATACGGTATCTTCTGTAATTCCGTTTAATCCTAAATCATATCGGAAACCAATTGTTACCAGATTCAGGTCTACTCCAATACCGGCGGCCACACCATAATCCCAAGTGTTAAACCCATTACGATCTAACTCACCTAAACGGTCTCCTAATGTACCATTAACCTGACTGCTGGCATCTAGTAAATAGCTCACATAAGGCCCTACGTGCAAATTGATTACTTCACTGATAGTAAATTTTGCAAGTACCGGAAGCTCAATATAGGTTAGGTTGGTTTCTACGTCGCCCGTAAATGCATCTTCATCACCTTCTATAATATCCTGAAAGAGGTTATCACTTTCTCCGTAAGAGATTTGATTTCCTTTGGTTGTAAATAATAGCTCTGGTTGAATACTGAAAGATTCTCCTACAGCCAGTTCAGTAAAAATCCCAGCATTAAATCCAACGCGTAAATTTTGGTCACCCAGCTCTTCTTGATAAAAGTTGGATAAGTTTACTCCCGCTTTAATTCCAAATCGAGAATCATCCATTTGTGCCTGTACCGCCATTGGAATGGACAAAAAACCAATAAGTGTCAGGCAAGTGCAGATTTGTTTCATCTTCTTCATAGTCTAAAAATTAATTTCTCTTGTTATCTAAAAAAATAGTACTATCATAACGAGTTGTATAATCGCTTGTTTTTATTCTAAATCCAGAAGTTATTAAGGCGATAATTACAGATTGTATGTTTAAACATCATATTCAGGCTTTTTAATCTAACCGTAGCCATTTTTACTTAGTACTTTTATTAAATCCTTTTATATAATTGAACACTTATACTCAATTGAAAGAAATACAGATTCATCGTTATTTAGAGTATACCAACCTTGCACCTACCATTACTTATGCTGATGTTGACCGTATGGTTGGGGAAACCAAAGAGCATGACTTTGTGGGCTTATGCCTGCCGCCATTCTGGGTAAAAAAAGCGAAGCGCGATTTGGGCGAGGCCGAAGTGCAGATGGTAACGGTCGTGGGTTTTCCTGTAGGCTATCAAATGACTGAAACTAAAATCAGTGAAATGCAGCAGGCAATTTATGATGGAGCCGATGAACTGGACCTGGTGATGAATATTTCGGCGTTTAAATCTGGAATGCCCTGGGTAAAGATTGAGATTGCCAAGTGTGCATCGCTGGCTCATGAGCACCAACGTTTGCTAAAAGTAATTATTGAAACGGCTTATTTAACAGATGAAGAAATAGCCAGGGCTTGCAAGTTATGCGCTGATGCCGGAGCTGATTACGTAAAAACTTCAACCGGCTTTGCTCCAGCCGGAGCTACCGAACACCATATACAACTTATGAGAAGTTTTCTCTCTTCCAACGTCGGGATAAAAGCCTCGGGCGGTATTAAATCCGCAACGCAAGCGGTGAGCCTGATTAAGGCGGGTGCTGATAGAATAGGAGCTTCAGCCGCTGTATCTATTTTTCGCGAACACACTGGTCAATAGGCCTCTAGCTCAACACTTCACTAGATCATCCGTTAGTGATAAACTGACTATTGAAAAACTACATACTATGCCTTGTTATTCTATACACGTGACCGGAGTGGTGCAGGGAGTTTTCTATCGAGCTAGCACGCAGGAAAAAGCTCAGGCTCTTGGTCTGTGCGGATGGGTTCGCAATGAGCCTGATGGTTCGGTATTAATCTGTGCCGAAGGAGATGCCAACGCTTTACAACAACTAATAAACTGGTGCCACCAGGGCCCATCGCGGGCAGAAGTTGACGAAGTTAGAGTGCAGGAAAGAGAAGAAACAGGCTTGACCGATTTCCGGGTTCAACGTTAAACCGTCCTCTATTGCCCACCTCTAGACTTACGGTTGCGAGGTTCGCTCTGCAAAACAGCGTCGCTATCTACATTTTGTGTATTATTCTCTTCATCCTCTTCGGGCAAGGGTTTACCCCGTAGCACATCTTCATTACCAAAAAGCTGGTCAAACGATTTTTGGTAAAGCACTGACGCTCCCTGTCGTTGCCGTACTTGGTTGGTGATACGATCCCGGTCATTGCTTTGGAAGATTCTGATCTGCAAATTTCCAGTTTCTGTAAGTCGATAAAGTACTTCAAAATCACCATAGATTCGGCTATCCTGACTTCCCTGGTTACCGGTGCTGGTAGTTCCGCCTACTTTTACAGTTAGCCTATCATCAAACAATTGTTTCGATAACCCTACATTTACATCCCGATCAGCTAATAAGCTAGCTTGGGATTGAGCTTGATCAGAAGATTCCAGCCCTACGCTGAGTTCTACTCCGCCCAGATAATCCTCGGTAAGCTGGCTTAACTGATCGGTTAGCAGCTGGCTAACACTGCCATTAATCTGGTCATTTACCGAAGCAAAGCCGCTACTTTCTCCGGAACCTAAACCGCCACTTACCGGAATGAAACGGTTAAGCACAATCAGGCCAAATACCTGCTTATACAGTTGCGTTTCGTCCTGCTCAATTTGCTTTAATCTTTCAGAAACAAGGTCTGAATAGATTCCACCAGCAGTAATCTCCGGTAGGTCCAGATCAAACCGCAGTTGCGGATCATCCAATGTTCCTTCAATGATTAGTTCTACAGCTACCGGCCGGTCTGTTGACACCAGATTTCTTAGCTCATTTCCCCCTTCACCCCCTCGAATCATATCCTGGAATAATTCTTCCAGGCTGGTTTCTACCTCATAGGCTGCAGTAAGGCTCATTTCGGCATTAGCCGGATCACCCGTCCAGGAAATGATACTTCCCTTGCGAATAGCAAATTCCTTCTTCACCACCTGGGCAAAATTAAGCAGGTAACTTCCCCGGTTAATTGTGTAATTCCCTTGAAGGGTAAGATCACCATTAGGTTGCATATTAACTTGCAAATCGGCTTCACCCGCAGCCACTAGTTTATCACCGCGCACCGGGTCAACAATGATGGTAAACTGCGCGCCTGGGTTGAGGCGAATGTTTGAGTTTAATGTAAACCCACTGATTGAGACAGTGTCTTCGGTTGGCTGGCCCATCACGACTAGAGAGTCCTGCTTTGCTGTATCTGCTTTTATAAACGCATTTCCCTCTACAAATTCTATAAAGCCCGCAGCTTGTGCCTCAGCTGGATTCGATACCAGCGAGATCGTCATGTTGGTTCCTTCGTTTACAGTTACTTCCCCATCAACAACCATATCGCTTACTGACCCGGTAATAGTGGCATCCGCTGAAGCAACGGCTCTTCCATAAAAAGCCTCATTCTCATAATCATAACTATTAACGAAAATGAACTTGCTGGTTTCAAAAGTCAGGTCAAGCGAAGGGTTTGTTAGGTCAGCATAAGAAATGGTACCACTTAATACTGCCGGGGTACGGGCGGAATCCAGTAATGTAAAATTATTTAATTGCACCGCTTCGCCGGTAAAATCCAATTGCTGGTTTTCAATATAATAGCGGGCACTAGAGACGGTGGGTTCCAGAATAACCTGTTCGCCAAACCGTATATTTCCTTCAATGTTTGGGTCGGTCGGGCTACCCGTTACATCCAGATCGGCATACAGCTTGCCCGAGAATTCGTTCATCTGGCCTTCTAGGAAAGTCTTCCACGGGTCTAGTAAAAAATCATTCAATGCTACATGTAAATCTAAAGCATCGGTTTCGGCCGCTAAATTATAAGAGCCGTCCACCTCCAGAGCACCATTCGGTCCTTTCAGGCTGGCCAGTATATCCAGCAAATCAGTTTGCTCATCGGTAGGGGTTCCGCCTTTTTTAGCCTGTAGCTTAAAGTTACCCACCAGACTGTCCTGCACGGTTAGATTTGAGATATTAAAATCGGCTGAAATTGGGCCGGGCGCAAACATATCTTCCAGCGTAGCTTTGCCATAAAATATACCTTCCACATCATAGCTGTCCAAATCGAGAGCATTAAGGAAAGGCTTGATCTCGAACTGCTCAATAGCTACTTCTAAATTGCTGCGGTTATCACTGTTTTTAGTGGATATAAACAGCTCCTGATCGCCTTGCTTTAGAAAAAACCGATCAATATTTAAGTAATTTTGAGCATATACGATACGACCCTGGTCTGAGAAATCCCAAGCTAAGCTATCCAAAATCACTTCGGAGTCGCCCATCATCACTGTAACCGTATCGCCCTGACTCTGTATGCGGGTATTAAGGTCTAGCCGATAGGGCGCATTATCTTCACCCATTTTCAGGTTAAGATCAAGCTTCGTAGTGGTAAGTCGCTGTCGGTTGGCGGGCTGGTTTTCGGAAGCAACTCCCGATAACTTTCCGGCCAGTAGCACTTTCGGAATGCTTAGCCCTCCGGCTTGTACATAGTTACTAAGCAGGTCAATATTAATCTGCCGTTGACTGGTCGTTACGTCCAAATACAGGCTGTCAATAATGTTAGTCCCATAATTGATGTGAGGCGCTTTCAGGTTAGCCTGAAGGCTTTTTTCAGCACTGTTGAAATCAACATCAAAAGTGATGGCCTCAGGAATCTCCAGATCAGGCACTAGGGCACGGGCTACTAAGGGTGTTTCTTTAATATTTAGCTCTAAGTGAAGTTTCTGCCCTCCGGCCTGAGCGGTATTCACCGTATCCTGGTCAATAGCCGGAGCCTGATACGCTGTGAAGTAATACTGCTGGAAATCTTCAATGGCGGTAGGGAGTTCGGCTACCGAAAACTCACCGCTGATTAAGGCATCAATGAAATCAGATTCAAACGAGATTCTGCGCACGGGTCCATCCCGGTCGGCAATTAAGATCAGTGAATCCAATGTATAATTTTCTGCGTCTTTAATCACCGTGGCCGAACCCATATTGACTGACCCTACAATAGAATCGGGATCAGTACCTTTCAGATCAGCCAGCAGACGGACGTTTTGAAGAATAACACTATCGCTAGACAGGTTCAGGCGATACAGATTGGCAATAGGAAGATTTAGATCTAACTGATAAGCCATGGTAGGCGAACGCATATCCAGATTAGCATCAGCATTCAATTCCAGCAAACTATCCTGATAATTGATCTGAGTTACTACTTGCTCATCGGCTAAGTATCCTTCTACCTGTAAATCGTTGTAGCTATAATCTTTATAGTCAATCTGGTTTAGCACTAAATCCCACTTGGCTTCGCTAAAGGTAGTATCATACGGAGTGACTGTTTGCTTGGCCGACGTGCGCGCCTGAAAAGTAAGCGTTCCAAAATCCTGCGCCAGCGTGTCCTGTCCCATAGCCAGCAGAAGCTGCTTAATTTGCAACTGTTGCCCTTGTACTGATGCGTTTACATTCATGCCGCCATTGGTGGCTTGCTGATAGGTGCCTTCCGCTAACAGTTTTCCAATAGAAGAGTTTAGCGACAGATTACCTTTAATATCATCTAGCTGCCCTTCCGCCGATGCCTGCAGAATCAATGTATCATTAGCCAAGCGGGGGAGTCCGGCATCATCACCCATGATTTGGCGCAGAAAGGCCAAGTTGGTTTGTATGGGGTCAACCGAAAGATTTATAGTAGGGCTTCCGCCAGCGGCAGAGTCTATTTTAGCCAGATCCTGAAGTTGTAAGTTACCTTGTAAAGCAAATCGATCGTCTAACCGCAATTGTAAGTCCTGAATACCCCCTGAGCCGTTAGTTATATTAGCATTCCACCACAAGTTAGCCTCAGCGTTTTTCAGTGAGGGCATGCTATCCAGTGCATTGGTAAAATAGCCCGCATCGACCATGCTCAGCACCGCTTTATTTAATTGTGATTGAAAGGTCAGACTATTGATTAAGTCGGCGGTATTTTCTTCCAGTGCTAATTTGATATCTACCGTTCCATTCAAATTGGAGTGGCCGGTTTGTAACTGCTGTAAAGTTGCCTGCACCTGGGGCATATCAACATTGGCGGCTAAAGCAAATTCCTGTAGCTCAAAGCCGCTACGCTGTTCGGCAAAGGTAAATTGCTCCAGATTAAGGGCAGCGCTAGTTCGCCCCACTTCCACATCGGTAATATGTATGCCAAGATCAGCAATCAGCAAATTCTCAAAATTCATCTGAGCAACGCTATCCGCCTGCCTCTGCGGCCCTACCTGATAATCAATTTTGGTATTGTTTATGGAAAAGTCTGCCAGCGAAAAAGCATAACCAGAGGGATTAATCACATTTTTTAGGCTATCTGGAGTAGGAGCCTCTGGTTGCGCAGTGCTGTCCGGAGCTGAAGTGCGAGGCAGACGTAAAGCTACTGCCAGCCTGTCAATTGACAGTTCATCGGCCTGAATGTGTTCTTCTTCCAGCCCTAAGGTTTCCAGCAAGAGTGATAGCTCGCCCAACGCCACATGTGCTTCGGTGCTATCCGCTTTAAAGTCTACCCGAATATCGCCTAGCAACAACCGGCGGGCTTCAATCGTAAAGCTGGAGGAGGTTGTGTCTTCTTTAACCTGGGTGGTGGTATCAGACGAAGCAAAAGCCGCTGGTATATAAGCAAAGTTGAGGCTGTCTTTTCCAGGGACCTTATATATATTAACATACATATCCCGAACCTCTATCAGATCTACAATCAGGGTTTTGTTAAGTAATGCCCAGGGTTCAATTTCTACCTGCAAACGGCCCAAGTATAGTAATGTATCCTGCTGCTGGTCTTCCAGGTACAGGCCGGTCAGTTCAATACCATCCAGCCATTCAATATCAATTCCTTCCAGTGACACCGGAGTACCAATCTGCTTTTCAAGTTGCTGCGCAATCTTGTTCGTCACAAATCTTTGCACCGGGGGGGTACGTAATGCGATATAGACCACCAGCCACAAGCCAAACATGATACCGATAACCATCAGTATACGTTGCGCCCACGTAGGCAGGTGATTCTTATGATTATCTTGAGATTCGATAAGTATTTATGTTTTATTGAAAAAAATCCTTTTGCTTTGGGCTGATGAGTCAAAAAAAGTCACCAATTGATAGTATACTTTATTAAAATAGCTACCAATTAGTATAACAATCTTGTGGGAGAATGTTCTCTAACCAAACGATAACACTTTCATTAGGTTTTAAATAAACGTTACCTTTAGACACAAAATTGTCGCTTGCTGGCGTTTCATCAATGATGTATTCTCGTCCATATTTATCTATGATTCGCCGAAGTTTCTTCTATAAGAAGTAATTTGCTTAAGATGAACAAAGAAGAAGTACGTAAGCTGCTTAAAAAGCTTCGCAAATACGAAATTGCTATCCGCAAAGCCATTACTACCCAGATGCAGGGTGATTTCCATTCTGTATTTAAAGGCTCAGGCATTACGTTTGATGATGTGCGCCCCTACCAGTACGGAGATGATATTCGTTCGATAGACTGGAATGCAACGGCCAAGGGGCATAGTGTATACGTAAAAACCTACCGCGAAGAACGCGAACAGATTGTATACTTAGTGCTTGATGTAAGCGCTTCGCAGGAAATTGGCAACCAGGGGCAACAGAAGATGGATGTGGGTAAGGAAATCTGCGGTGTGTTGGCGCTGTCTGCCATCAAAGAAGCTAGTCAGGTAGGTCTCTTTTGCTTTTCCGAACGGAAAGAGGTGTACGTCAGACCCAGCAAAGGTGACAAACACGCTTACCAGATTATTTCTAAGCTTTATAATTTAGTACCTTCTTCTACCCGTACCGATATTAATAACGCAATTCGGTACTTGCTCAATATCATTAAACGCCGTAGTATTGTTATTTTCGTATCTGATTTTATCGACGAAGACTATGACTATAATCTGCGAGCCCTGGCCCGTAAACATGATCTGATTGTAGTCCATTTGTCTGACCGGCGCGAGACTCAGCTACCGAGCCTGGGCATTGTGCCAGTATATGATAAAGAAAGTCGAAAAACGTTATGGGTTAATTCTTCTTCGTCTTTTTTCCGTAATCGGATTAACAAAACTTACGGCCATACCCGGGAGCACCTGGAAGAGTTTTGCCGGAAGTACCAGGCGAATTATCTGCCGGTAGACACTGAAGAAGATTATGTACCCAAGCTAATCCGGCTATTCCGGGTTCGAAGTCGAGTTCGTAAAAATGCCTGATGTGAGAATTACTCGTTTTCTTTTTTTATACCTGTGCGTTATACTGCTGAGTGGGACCGGGGCTTTGGCTCAAGCGTTAAAGCCGACTGGCTATTTCTTGCAGGATACTATCAAAATTGGTGAGCCGATTAAGTATACGCTCACTTTCCGTTACCCGGCGGAGCTAGAGGTAATTTTCCCGAGTGAAGAACAGTCATTTGCCCCTTTTGAGTACATTGAGCGCAATTTTAGCCCAACCCGTACCGATAGCACCACCAGCTACGATAGTGTAGTCTATACCCTCATGACCTTTGAGCTAGACAGCCTCCAAACGCTGGCCCTGCCTGTGTACATCATTGGGGCCGACCGGGAAGGTAATGCCGATAGCACGGCTATCTATGCTAACATGGACTCGGTGTATCTACATCAGCTTATTACCCAGATGCCCGACTCGGTGGATCTGAAGGAGAATACGGCCTATCTGGATATTCCTCTTCAGTTCAACTACCCTTACTTACTTATCGGTTTGGGGGTTCTGGCAACCTTGGCATTGATTATTTACCTGGTTTTTGGCGACAGAATTCGCAAGCAATGGAAGCTGCGCCGATTGCGTAAAGACTATAAGAATTTTAGCGGGCAGTTTGCCGAGTCTATTGCCCGCCTTGAGCAAACCCCGGATAAGCACCACTCTGAGGAGACATTGGTAGTTTGGAAACGATACATGGAACGCCTGGAGAGCGCGCCCTACACCAAAATGACCACTAAAGAAATTGTAAAACTCCCCAGCGAGCAAACGCTCACGGATGACCTAAAAGCTATCGACCGGAGCATCTACGGCCACCACCTTAACGGTGAACTTATCGGGCATTTTAAACATTTAGAACAACACACACACCAACGCTACGAGCAACGGTATCGAGATATTCAACATGGAAGAAGTAACAGCTAGCTGGTTATCCTTACAATGGTTTTCCCCTACCGTGCTGAGAAATTTTGAGTTTCAGCACCGCATCTTTCTGTATCTGCTCCCGCTGATTCCACTGTTCTTTATTCTTCGTTGGCTGATTGGCCTTCGCTCTAGCCAGAAACTACCCATTGCTTTTCCTAAAACCGCATTAAAATCTAACCCTATAACCTGGCTAAGGATTATCCCTTTCATTCTGCTGGCTCTCACCTTAGCGTTACTGCTTTTTGCGCTAGCTCGCCCTCAGCTTACTAACGAGCAGGTTGAGCAGTGGAGTGAAGGTATTGATATTGTGCTAGTCATTGACATCTCCGAATCTATGCGGATTGAGGATTTCTCACCCAATCGGCTGGAGGCGGCCAAGGATGTAGCCCGTAACTTTATTGCTGGCCGGATGCAGGACCGTATCGGCCTGGTAGTTTTCTCCGGCGATGCCTACTCACTTTCCCCCCTCACTACCGACTACGAATTGCTGTACGATTTTATTGAGCAGATTGATTTTGATATGATTGAAAGCCGCGGAACCGCCATTGGCAGTGCCCTGGCTGTAGCCACCAACCGCATGCGCGACGCTGATGAAGGACGCACCGCTGATGAAAGAGCGTCAAAAGTAATGGTGCTCCTCAGCGATGGTGATAACACCGCTGGCAACCTGGACCCAATCACGGCCGCTGAACTGGCCCACGCATATGGCATTAAAATGTATTCTATTGCTATTGGTAAAGAAGGCAAGGTGCCGTTTGGCAAAGACTTCTTCGGTAACACCCGCTACGTAGAAAACTCTCTTGATGAAACCACTCTGCGCGAGATTGCCCGCATTGGCGATGGTGAGTTTTATCGGGTCTCCAACAAACAGGCTCTTCAGGAAGTATTTGACCTCATTGATACTTACGAAAAGGCGGAGATCAAAGAAACCCGCTACCGCGACACCACCGATTTTTACTACATCTACCTTTCCTGGGCTATTGCTTTTTTCCTACTATGGCTCCTTCTTAAATCTACCTTTGTCAGCAATGTGCTGGTGGATTAATCTCGAAGGTATTAGAAGTTAGGTTTTGAGATTGGATATAAAAAATATTCACGCTGTCTGAACATTCTGCTAACTGGCACCTTCCCGCCACTCAGCAGTATGATCATTGCTGAATTTAGTATGCATGACGAACATTTTCTTTGTATATTGCGTCTGTATAATACTAGAAACACCTAAATCCCAAGCGTATGGATGCATATATTGTAGGCGGTTATCGTACCGCGGTAGGCAAAGCTAAAAAAGGCGGATTCCGCTTCACTCGCCCCGATGATCTGGCCGTGGATGTGATCAACCACCTGGTTAGTTCTATAGAAGGGCTTACTCCTGAAATGATTGACGATTTGATTGTAGGGAACGCAGTGCCCGAAGCAGAGCAGGGCATGCAAATGGGGCGGCTCATTTCCTTGATGGCTTTAGGCCGCGAAGTTCCGGGAATGATTATCAACCGCTACTGCGGCTCTGGAGTAGAAGCGATCAACATTGCTTCGGCTCGGGTACATGCCGGAATGGCCGATTGCATCATTGCCGGGGGAACTGAATCTATGTCTTTGGTGCCGATGATGGGCCATAAAACGGCATTGAACTTTAAGATTGCTAAAGACCACCCGGAGTACTACACCAGCATGGGATTGACGGCTGAAGAAGTCGCTAGAGATTACAATATCTCTCGGGAAGATATGGACGAGTTTGCCTATCACTCGCATATGAAGGCGATGAACGCGATTAAAGAAGGGCGATTTAAAGATCAGATTGTACCAGTGACGGTGCAAGAAACCTATGTGGATGAAGAAGGTCAACGCAAGCAGCGAGAGTTTGTGGTTGATACCGATGAAGGTCCTCGGCCTGACACGAACATGGATGCCCTGGCCCAACTGCGACCAGTATTCCGGCAAGGCGGAAGCGTCACGGCGGGTAATTCTTCTCAAACCTCCGATGGTGCCGCTTTTGTGCTGGTGATGTCTGAGAAGTTTGTCAATCAGTTTGGTTTGAAACCCCAGGCCCGGATGATGAGCTATTCGGTAGCCGGAGTTGATCCGCGCATCATGGGAATTGGCCCCATAAAAGCTATTCCGAAAGCACTGGACCGCGCCGGACTAAAACTTGCGGATATTGATCAAATTGAATTAAACGAAGCCTTTGCTGCCCAATCGCTTGCCGTAGCGCGTGATCTGGACATTGATCCGGAGAAGCTAAATGTGAATGGCGGAGCTATTGCATTAGGCCACCCGCTAGGATGTACCGGAGCCAAATTAACAATACAGCTAATTCATGAAATGCGAAACCGCAAGCAGAAGTACGGCATGGTTACCGCTTGTGTAGGCGGTGGACAGGGTGTCGCCGGAATCTTCGAGTTTCTGAATTAATATACTTTCCTTGGTTTAATGACTGGAAGCACGGTAGTTATCTATCGTGCTTTTTTTAATCTGCCTCCGGCAGGTACAGGGGAGTGCCATTCTCAAAATCGTACAAAGTAAGTTGACGTAGGGTGTAATAAGCCGTCCAGAAATCATTTAAAGACTGAACATATTGCTGGCGGGCATTATCCTTTTTTTCCAAGGCATCGTTCAGTTCAACAATGGTAATCTTACCGATAAGAAAGCGCTGCTTGGCTATTTCATAGCTTCGGTTAGCGATATTGTCAGCAGCATTGGCAATTTCTATCTGGTCTCGCAGCATATCAAAGGTGCGCACCTGGGTGAAAACCCGCTGTTCAAAATTTACCCGCTCCTGCTCAATAGTGTACTGCTCTAATTTATAATTTGCTTCTGCTTGCTTCACCCGAGACTTTGACCTTCCCCAATCCAAAATCGGAATATCAAACCCTACCCGCACCCGCGACTGGTTTTCGGGATTATTGTATAACTCAACAAAATCATTTGACCGGTTGGTAAGCCCATACGAGGCATTTACGTTAATACTAATGCCATTATCCCCCCGTGCCAGAGCAATTTGGCTCTCTGCCTCTCGCAGACGCCGCTCAAAAGCTACGGCATCACTCCTGTTCTTAAAAGCTTCTTGGATGGCTATGGCTTCATCTACTGAAAAATCGGGAATATTGTTAGGCAATTCCAGGGTAAGCGCGGAATTCTCATTTAGCCCGATGAATGACTTGAGCCGTAGGGTAGAGGTCTCTAAATCTAGTTGAGCCTGGGCTACATCCTGCCGGGATTTCATCAGGTTTAGTTCAAGTTGCAGTAGCTCATTTTCAGGTATGGTTCCCAGATTGTAGCGCCCTTGGGCAATCTGATAAATAGTATCGTTATTGGCGCGGTTCTTACTGGAAATAGCCAGATTAATCTGAGCATTTAAAACCTCAAAGTATCGTTCGGTAGCATCAATAGCGATTTCTTCAATATCTTCTGAATATCCCTTTTTAGATTCTTCGTACTGTAGTGGTTCAATTTGTTTTGCCCACTTCAGGTAATTGTACTGAAACAGCGGCTGCCGTATTCCAATAGAGGCGGGTTCTCCACTAAAGCGAGTAGTGTTTCGCTCAAAATCATCAAACCGCTCAATATTTGAATTAAGGAAAATTTCTGTTCCCAAATATCCAATAGATTGGGTTGCAAATAGGTTGAGTTCCGAAAAATTCTGACTCACCGGCCGAAATTCCACAGTTCCGTCCTCCTGCGTGATAGGCTCGTTTGCCCTGGTAAAATTTGGTAGCTCCCCACTCAAATAAATTCTTGGCATATAATTCGACTGAAAAGCCCGCCATTGCCAGTAACGGTTTTCCCGTCGGGTTTCGGCCTGAAGGGCAGCGGGAGAACGCCCTAATGCCAGATCAACAATCTCGAACAGAGAGTATTCCTGAACCGGTGTATCTTGAGCAAAAACATGAAATTCAGCAACAAAAAAAATCAGGGCAAGCAACAATGCTTTATTCATAGCGAAGTGAGGTTATAGGGTCTTGGTTGGCAGCGCGACGAGCCGGGGCAATACCGAAGATTAAGCCGACGGTAGCGGCCACGCCGAACGATAGCATGATAGAAAACAGCGTGATCACTGTGGGAATGTCGGCAATACGGGAAATGCCCATAGCAATAAGAATGCCCAAGATAATACCAATGAGGCCTCCGCTGATACTAATCAAAACGGCTTCAAATAAAAATTGCCAGATGATATCAGTCTTTTGCGCTCCAACGGCCAGCCTCAGGCCAATTTCTTTAATGCGCTCCATTACCGAAGCCAGCATAATATTCATAATGCCAATACCACCTACCAGCAATGAAATACCTGCCAATGCACCCAGTACAATGTTAAAAATCTGGTTGGTGCGCTGTTGCTGCTTAATCAGTAGTTCAGGAATGGTTATCTGAAAATCTACTACCCCGAAATGCTTTCGCTCGAGCATACGGGAGGCTACTTCAGCAATGCGGCTAAGTGTATTGGTTTCCTCAGTCTGCACCACCAGCCGGTCAATTTGGTGATAATTGCGTTGCTCGTCAAATTCGGCTGCGGTGGTTTCCGTACCTGCACCTTCGCTGCTGCTATTTTCCCGTTTGGCCGCTTCAATCTGAGACTGGGTGATCATGGAACGGTCGCGAAAACGAACCAATACTGTATTAATAGGCACGTAAACATCCATGTTGTAATCTCGAATGCCCAAGCGGTTAATGTTTTCATCCGTAATAACACGAGGCTCCAGCACGCCAATGATTTTTAACCACTGGTTACCCACCTTCAGATTTTTACCTACCGGATCTTCTTCACTAAAAAAACGGGCCTCTATACCCTGTCCGATAATACACACTCGCTCACCAGTATGCATTTGCCGCTCGCTGAATAAATCTCCTCTATCCAGATTGAAATTGGCAATATCAAAATAATAGTTATTGACCCCTACCAGCTTGGCTGACCGCCGAATGCCATTAGAAACAAGATACTTATCTAAAATAATCTCCGGGCTTATTTTAGCGATTCCCGGTACAATCTCCTGAATACTCTGAGCATCGGCTAAGGATAGGCCTGGGGAAAATTTCGGCTTTTTAGCCGCTACCATTTCTGTTTGTATCTCCTCTTCGGTTTGCTCTACCACTGGAGTAATAACAATGTTGTTTACCCCAATAAGTCGGATCTGATCAAGAATTTCCTGCTGAGCGCCGGCCCCAATTCCCAACATCGCAATAACCGCCGCTACCCCGAAAATAATACCCAGCGCCGTTAGCATAGACCGCAATTTATTGGCTAATACGGCTTCTAAGGCTAATGAAAAGTTTGCGAAAATTTTTTCAGTCATTCCCCTTATCAGTTAGCGGTGAGGGTTCATCTTTCAGGTAAGCAATAGGTTTATCTTCGGGGTTCCGGGGAATGGATAGGAACACCTCGTCGTTTTCATCCAGGCCTTCCGATACTACGGCCATATCATTACCTTTTGGCCCCAGTGCAATTTGCTGCCTCACAGTAGAGAGTCCATTTCGTTTAAAAACGTAGGTTAAAGAATCGCCCTGGCTGTGGATAGCCTCCAGGGGCACCAAAAGCACATTTTCTATAAAATTAGTGACAATGGTGTTACTGGTGGTCATGGCCGGGCGTAAGGTGGTGTCACTCTCGTTAATTTCTACGGTGACTTCAAAAACCTTGGCATCTGAGTTGGGACGTTGCTCACCGATATTAGCTACCTGGCTTACTGTTCCGGTAAGGCGCTTTTCCGGAAAGGCGTCAAGGCCAATCTCAACTTCCTGCCCCGTGTTAATTCGGCTGATGTCTACTTCATTTACGTATGTGCGGGAAATCATTGTAGTGAGGTCTGGCAGGGTAGCTACCAGTGGCCGCCATGCTTCAATTTGTGACCCTTTTGTTTTTTTCCGCCCATCCCAGTCACGAGCGTAGATTACCATGCCTTGCTCCGGAGCTTTGATAACCATTTCTTGGGCTAATTCTTCCAAAAAGTTTTTGTTTCGTTGGTCATCTTTTAGCTCAGCGGAAGCCTCAGCCATTTGCGAAACACTTTTTTCCTGCAATAAATGATACTCGTCTATACCCTGCTCCAGTGCCCGTTTTGCTTTTTCTAATGCCAGCTCGTTTTGCTTAATAGTCGCAGGAGGTTCAAATTGCGATTGCTCCAGCACCAAGTTTGCCTGTTGCACATCGTATTCAAGATTTACAATTTTATCTCTTTGCGCTCTCAGTTCGATCGCTGTGTCAATCCGGGTTTGTTCGTACTGACTTAAGCTCTCTTCCAACTCAAGTTGTTCTTCCTGAATTCTGTCCATCAGCTCTGAGGCGTCTAGTTGGGCTACCCAATCGCCTTGCTTTACCACTGTGCCTTCGGGTATAATATTTTCTATCTTTACTGCCCAGAGCCGGGCTCGACGCAACCCATTGGGCCCCATCATTTGTACCGAATTTTTAGCTTCTAATTCGCCCGATACTGTCACGTCAATTTGTAGGTTATCACGCTTTACTTTGGTAGTGATATCTACCCCCTCTTCCGCACTTGTTTCGTTAAAGAAGAAAAAATAGCCTGCTACCAGCAGCGCTATAATGGCTAGTGGAATTCCAATTTTTTTAAACATATGAGTGCTAGGGTTTGTACTAAAGCGACAAAAATTTTACAATACGGTTGGGTTAACCTGATTCCGGGTTATGTTCTGGTTGATTTCATCAGTCTCAATCAAACCGTCTTTTAGGCGAATGATCCGATGCGCATAGTGAGCAATATCGTCTTCGTGCGTCACCATTATAATAGTATTTCCCTGGTCGTGGAGGTCCTGAAACAAGTCCATTACGTCATAAGATGTTTTGGTGTCCAGGTTTCCGGTAGGTTCGTCGGCCAGGATAATACTCGGGTTATTGATAAGGGCCCGGGCGATGGCTACCCGTTGGCGTTGCCCTCCTGAGAGTTCATTGGGTTTGTGGTAGGCTCGGTCGCCTAATCCTACACTGTTTAGAACATCCATAGCTCTTTCGTGCCGATCGGCCTTACCAATGCCCGCGTAAATAAGTGGCAAAGCTACATTATCCAAGGCAGTGGAGCGGGGGAGGAGGTTAAATGTTTGGAAGACGAAACCAATTTCTTTATTGCGGATGGTGGCTAATTCCCCTTCAGAGAGGTCGCTGACATTATTATTATTCAGAATATAGGTGCCTGATGTAGGAGTATCCAGACAGCCAACAATATTCATCAAGGTTGATTTTCCCGAACCTGATGGTCCCATAAAGGCCACATATTCACCTCGGTTAACATGAATGGATATATCCTTTAAGGCATGTACATTTTCCCCACCCATGCGGTAGGTTTTAGCAATGTGATGTGTCTCAATGATTGAGGCCATAATAGGTGAGGATCAGCAAAAATGTAATGATAGCGACGTTTAAAAAAGCAATATAATTAAGTAACGTTCGTTAGCGCGCACTATTATATCTATGGATTAGGAAATTACTAATTTTTTGCCAACATGTAATTTTATTTTTTCTATAATTCGACGATCATACCCTATTATCCGACAGAATGCTTTTTCTATCCAACCATGATGTAGACTTTTTTTCAAATCCTTAGTGAAAGCTAAGGCACTCCTTTTATCCAGCTCAGACAAGCCTGGCTACAATAACCAGCGAAAGGCCCAACAGAAAACAAGCAAACATGGCATAAATCAGCCGCTGTACCCGAGGCGCTGCTCCGGCAAATTCTTTCCACACAAATACTCCCCAACCGGCGGCAATCATGGTAGCTCCCTGGCCTAGCCCATACGAAATAGCAAACCCGGCCTGCTCGGATGCCAGCATACTCAATGACATTCCTACACACCAGATAGCTCCACCTAACATACCAATTAAATGTAAGCGGGCATTGCCCTGCGAAAAATAATCTTTATACGTAACAGAAGATCCTTTTAAGGGGCGGTACATAAAGAAAGTGTTCCACATAAAGTTAGATAAGAAAACCCCAATAGAAAACACAAAAACCGCTGAGTATGGGGTCATCAATCCGGCCTGGGGATACTCAAAGTCTGTGGCTACCGAGGCTGCTACAAACCGGAAAAAGAACCCCATCAACACTCCTGCTATTATAGATAACCACAATCCTTGAGAAGAGATTTTCCTTCCTCGTTCTTTTTGGCGATAGGCTAGAGCATCCAGCACAATAGCCATAGTCACTAATAATATTCCCAGAAATAGTAGCCAGGGATTCCCTACCGGAACCGCCACGTAGTTCACAATCACTCCCAGCACTAAAGCCAGCCCAATACCCACTGGAAAAGCCACCGCCATACCCGCAATATCAATGGCTGCTACCAGCAGAAGGTTGGCGATATTGAACACTACTCCCCCCAGAAGGGCTGAACCTAGAGAAGAGCCGCTTGCCTGCTGCAAATCCTCCCAAAAACTTCTTCCTCCCTCACCACTACTTCCGATGGTGATTCCAAACAGTAAGGATAACAATACAATGCCTAAGGCGTAGTCCCAATAAAACAAAGGAAATGGCCACCGCTGGGTAGCCAGCTTCTGCGTATTGGCCCACGACCCCCAACAAAGCATGGTGATAAGCAATAGAATGACAGCGGTAGTATAAGATTGAACAATGAACATGTTTTCTGGGCTTATCGGCCTTTTGTGTTTTCACGTTCAATCTTCCTGAATAAATCTCCGAATACCCGGTCTCGGTTAAGGTGAGTGGCTACCCGATACAAAGGTCTTCGGTGATCAACGCTGTATGTTTGCTGGTCCGTCAGAATAGGCGTGGCTTGTAGTTCAGTCTGAAACCATCCCGGATTAATTACATAAGCCACTGCCGAAATATCCCAAATTACTTTTGACCACGCATATTCATCACTGTTATGTTCTTTGGGGTATTCTTCCAGTATCTCCAGTAAATAATCGCCAATTGCTCCTTTTCCTTTAAGATAAGTTTCTGCCTCTGGCAAGGTAATCAGCAGATGAGAACTCACCGGTTCGGTTGGAATTTGAATGAGCGGTACTCCTGAATCAAATAGAATCTGCGATGAAAGCATATCCTGTTGCAGATTAAACTCGCTGGCAAATGGCCAGTTTGGCCCCTTTCCCCCTAGCCAAACCACCACAATTTTTTCTACCAGCCGAGGCTCCATCAGCAACGCTGAAGCAACATTGGTAGGCGCCCCGACCGTTAGCACGTACAGAGGTTCATCTGATGACATGGCCCGTTCTATCAAATCTCGGGCAGCGTCGCTTTCCTGAGGTTGATCGTAACTGGATAGAAAAGCCTCTGACCCTCTATAAACGAACCCTTCCGGAGAAGTACCCAGCCGATCCAGTAAACGAAGAATCTCCTCATAGCTTTTTTCCATGCCTTCCCCGGCACTCTTTGATCGGTTATTTAGAAACGGAGCGGCATAGATAGCCTCTACTTTCAGTTTTTCAGGTGATAGCAATGCGTAAACCACTGCAAACTGATCATCAATTTCATTATACGTATCGGTATCCAGTACAACACGAATGGACCCCTCGGGTGGTTGCAGCCGAGCTAAACGTTGTTCGGTAGGTAAATCTGGAAACTGTTGAGCCAGGGCAGGGATGCACAAAAGCATCAGCCAGCTTAAAATGGTGAGTCGAGACATCATAAGGTTAGGTCGTGTATAGCTTGATTAATAAAACCAATATACAAAAAAAGGGAAGATGCGCTCTTCCCTATCTTTTATACCTATGATGAAGCTATTTTTAAAGACTTTGGTCGCCCAAATCTACCACGCGAACGTTAGACTTCGCATTAGCCAGAATAAATTGCCGTTTAGGATATGACAACTGATTCAGATGATCCATCATACCCTCCATATATTCCTGGTACGTCTCTTTATGCTCGTCTTTGATGGGCTCTGACGATGGCATTTCAATAGAAAGGGCGTCTACCGCCTTACCATTTTTCCAGATGCGATAGTCCAGGTGAGGACCGGTAGAAATTCCCGTGCTTCCTACATATCCAATCACATCTCCTTGCTGTACTTTCTTCCCCGGCTTAATGCCTTCTCCGTATTTAGATAGGTGCATATAGCCGGTTGTATAGGTACTATTATGCCGGATTTTAACGAAGTGCCCGGCACCACCACTGTAATTGGCCTTAACGACTACACCATCGCCAACTGCTCGTACGGGTGTTCCTTTGGGAGCAGCATAGTCAATACCATAATGCGGGCGTCGTACTTTTAAAACCGGATGCAGCCGGCTATGCGAAAAGCGCGAACTAATGCGTGAATAGTGCAATGGAGCTTTTAAGAAAGCTTTTCGTAAACTATTACCTCTTTCATCAAAATAGTCAGCTTTACCTTGTTGGTCATAATAAAAGGCATAATGACTTTCATCTTCCCGCTCAAAATGGGCAGCCAACACTCTTCCTATTCCCACCGGTTCACCCCGAATTTGTATTTCTTCGTAAATAATTTTAAACCGATCACCTTTTTGCACTTTAAACAAATCGAGCTGCCAGGCATAAATCTCCGCCATCACAGAAGCCAACTCTGTCATCGCATCTCCATCTTGCAAAGTCTGGTAGATTGAATAATCAATGATGCCCGTAAAATCTTTCACCAATGTATCAATCTTGTGCTGACCTTTGTAAATATCTACCGAGTCGGTCAGATCAAACACGACATATTCTAAATTGGAAGGCTCATAAATAAAATATTGAGCGGTTGAGGCAGAGTCGTGGCTGCAAAGCAGGGTATAGTTTCGGTTTTCCCGTATTTTACGCACATCAAATATCTCCCGAGATCGTTTAGCTAGCCGATCAATAGTACCATATGACACATTGTACTTACGTAAGATCTGTGAAAGAAATTGATTCGGCTGCACACTTGCTTCCACCACATTGAACGAATCTACCTCAATACCATACATGAGGGTAGGCTCCGGTTCTTCTTCCACCACTGATTCTATCACCGGCATAGCAGAAGCCGTATCTGCCACCGTAGATGCAGAGGGAGGAACTGCCAGTGTAGACATAAAATAATAAACTATCAAGACGCCTATTGTGGGAAACAATAGCGCCGAAACTCGCCGTAAGTACTTTTTGCTTTTCAACTTCTGTAAATATTACAATTAAAGATTAAAATTTTTACAGAGACACTGGGTGCTTGTTATCAAAATTATAATTTGTCGAGTAAAATACGACTACTCTTCACAATTATTTTCGAAACTTTTTCTATTCTCTAAAAACATATTCTTTTCAGATCACTTTTGTTTTCAAATCAAACTATATTTTTTTCTATTTCTATAGTTATTTAAAAGCATTGAACGCTGGTTTCGATACTATTTTTACCGAAAAAGCACATGTCTATAAGGCAAAATTATTGTTTAAGCTTTTCTATCACAATTCTAATGAATTGTATATCAGTGATATTTGTTTAAACGAATATGCGATTTTCACACACCAAGAAGACTTCCTATATTTGACCAAACGAACAGCCTGTCATGGATAAATATTCCTACATTTCTAATGCACATGCCAGCTACATTGACGAACTCTACCAATCATATCAGAAAGACCCTGAATCGGTAGATGAAAGCTGGCAGAAATTTTTTGAAGGGTTTAACTTTTCGCTCGAGCGCTTTGGTAAAAATGGATCAAGCACCAACGGAGCAACTGCCACTACTGGCGAATCTATCACATCGCTTGAGATTAACGTTCGCAAACTGATCCGTAATTACCGCCGACGTGGTCATCTGGAATCAAAGACTAACCCGGTGCGTGAGCGCCGCGACCGTAAAGCTCAACTCGGTATAGAATTTTATAACCTGACCGAAAAGGAACTGGATACCACATTCCAGGCAGGAGAGGAGATTGGGATTGGCCCGGCCTCGCTGCGCAAGATTATTGACACCCTGCGTAAAGCCTACGTAGGGCCTATTGGGTTTGAATATACCTACATTCGCGACCGGGAAGCGGTAGAGTGGATGAAGCATAAAGCTGAAAAAGACCACCTTAGCTACAACCCTTCTATTGAAGAAAAGAAGCGGATGCTGATGAAGTTGAATGAGGCGGTTGTCTTTGAGAACTTTCTGCATACCAAATATTTGGGTCAAAAACGCTTTTCTCTGGAAGGCGGCGAAACCACCATTGCGGCGCTGGATAGTATTATTAACCACGCGGCAGAATTTGGCGTGGTAGAGGTAGCCATTGGCATGGCACACCGGGGCCGTTTGAACGTGCTGGCCAACATTATGGGGAAAACCTATGAGCAAATTTTCAACGAATTTGAGGGCACGGCTGAACCGGACCTATCGCATGGTGATGGTGACGTAAAGTATCATTTGGGGTACTCTAGTGAAGTTAGCACTCCCAACAATAAGAAAGTTAACCTGAAACTGAGCCCAAATCCTTCTCACCTGGAGGCAGTAGACCCTGTAGTAGAAGGGTTTGTCCGCGCTAAGGCTGATCGCCAATATGAGCAGGATTATGATAAAATTCTGCCAATTCTGATTCATGGTGATGCCGCTACTGCCGGGCAGGGTGTGGTTTATGAAGTGGCACAAATGTCTCAGCTAGAGGGCTACTATACAGGCGGAACCATCCATTTTATTATCAATAACCAGGTAGGCTTTACCACTGACTTTGATGATGCTCGCTCCAGTGTATATTCTACGGATGTAGCCAAAGTCATTGATTCCCCGGTGTTTCACGTAAATGGGGATGACCCGGAAGCAGTATTGTTCTGCGTGAAAACGGCTGTCGAGTTTCGTCAGAAGTTTAACCGGGATGTGTTTGTAGACATGGTTTGCTACCGCCGTCACGGGCATAATGAAAGCGACGAACCAAAATTCACTCAACCCTCCTTATATAATGTTATTTCAAAACACCCTAACCCTCGGGAGGTTTACAATAAAAAGCTGATTGAGCGAGGCGATGTAGATGCAGAACTTGCTGAAAACATGGACAAGGAGTTCCGCAACCTGTTGCAGGACCGTCTGACCATGGTAAAGCAAAACCCACTTCCTTACTCATACCAGCCGGTAGAGCAGGAGTGGAGAGATCTGCGCCGTGCCACCGCCGAAGACTTTGACCAGTCGCCACAGACGGGCATCAGCCAGGAAGTGTTTGATCAGGTTGCGAAGGCTCTGACTACTTTGCCGGAAGGGTTCAAGCCTATCCGGCAGATTGAAAAGCAGTTTAAGCAGCGAAAGGATATTTTCTTTAAGAAGAAAGAGCTGAACTGGGCTGCTGCTGAATTATTGGCATACGGCTCTATTCTGGTAGAAGGAAAGATTGTCCGCCTTGCCGGGCAAGATACTCAACGAGGCACTTTTTCGCACCGCCATGCAGTAATTCACGATGCAGAGAATAATAAACCGTACAGCAACCTGGATCATATTACCGAAGATCAGGCTAAGTTTCATATTTATAACTCATTGCTATCTGAGTATGGTGCATTAGGCTTTGAGTTTGGCTATGCTATGGCTAACCCGAATGCCCTTGTTATCTGGGAAGCGCAATTTGGAGATTTTGCTAACGGTGCCCAGGTAATGATCGACCAGTTTATTACCACATCTGAAACCAAATGGAGACGGATGAATGGTTTGGTCATGCTGCTACCTCATGGGTACGAAGGGCAGGGCCCCGAGCACTCCAATGCCCGTCCCGAACGTTTTCTTCAGCTTAGTGCCGACTTAAATATCATTGTGGCTAACATTACGGAGCCATCCAACTTCTTTCATGCCCTACGTCGGCAATTGGCCTGGTCTTATCGTAAGCCCTTAATTATCATGTCTCCCAAATCGCTCTTACGCCACCCGAAAGTAGTATCGCCCCTGAGCGAATTTACGGAAGGGTCGTTTCGCGAAGTGATTGACGATACGTATGCGAAGCCGGCCAAATCAGTAAAAAAAGTACTGCTTTGTTCAGGTAAAATTTATTACGATCTACTGGAACACCAGGAAAATAATAAACGTAAAGATGTGGCTATTGTCCGCCTGGAACAGCTTCATCCGTTTCCTGCAAAACAGGTAACCAAAATTTTAATGAAATACGGCAGTGCCAAGGTATACTGGGTGCAGGAAGAACCCGAGAACATGGGCTCGTGGGCTTACTTACTACGTACCTACCGGCAAGCTGATATTGAACTTATTTCCCGAAAACCAGCAGCTTCACCCGCCACTGGCTATGGTAAACTGCATACCAAAGAACAAGAAGAAATCGTTAACAAAGCGTTCGCTTAGAATTAATTAACATACGCTATGAGTCAAGAAATAAAAGTACCCACGGTAGGAGAATCTATTACCGAGGTAACCATTGCTGAATGGGTGAAAAAGGATGGGGAGTATGTGGAGATGGATGAAGTAATTGCCGAGCTTGAGTCTGATAAAGCCACATTTGAATTAAATGCTCCACATGCGGGCGTATTGCACACTAAAGCCAGCCAGGGCGACACGCTCGAGATTGGCGCTGTTATTTGCGAGATAGACGGCGATGCCAAGTCAAATGGTCAGTCTTCTGAGGATAAAGAGGAATCTGAAGAAACTGCATCTTCTCAACCCGCAGAAGAAGCCGCCGAAAAGAAACCCTCTCCGCCATCATCTGGTAAGGCAGAGGCTACCGGCGAGGTGGTTGAAATGAGCATACCAGCAGTAGGTGAATCCATCACTGAAGTTACCATCTCTGAATGGGTGAAAGAAGATGGAGCCTACGTAGAGATGGATGAGGTAATTGCCGAGATTGAGTCAGACAAAGCCACATTTGAACTCACGGCCGAGGCTGAGGGTACTCTGCGCATTGTGGCCCAAGCAGGGGATACCTTAGAAATAGGCGCTCTGGCATGCCGGATTGAAGTTGGCAAAAAAAGTGGTTCCTCTGGAGACGCGCCCTCTGGCGAAAAGTCCACTAACACTGAAAATAAAGGCAGCGAGGACGGAAAGAGTGCCCCTAATGCCAATGGGCAGCAAACTTATGCCACCGGTCATGCTTCACCAGCTGCAGCCAAGATTTTAGCTGAAAAAGGTATTGACCCGAAGGACGTTGAAGGAAGTGGCCGAGACGGGCGCATTACTAAAGAAGATGCTCAGCAAGCCAAACAAAAACCAGCCGAGCCAGCACCATCTCCTGCTAAATCAGCCAGTAAAGAAGAAAGTAGCGAAGCAACAGCGCCCCAACCCGCCGCCAAAGGCGACCGCGCTCAGCGTCATGAGAAAATGACGACCCTGCGGAAGACTATCTCTCGCCGGTTAGTAGCCGCCAAGAACGAAACCGCTATGCTAACCACCTTTAACGAGGTAGACATGCAGCCAGTGATGGAATTGCGGAAGAAATACAAGGAGATGTTTAAAGAGAAGTACGAAGTCGGGCTCGGCTTTATGTCCTTCTTTACCAAAGCGGCCTGTCAGGCACTACAAGAGTGGCCCGCTGTAAATGCCATGATTAATGGCGATGAGATTATATATAATGATTACTGCGATGTCTCTATCGCCGTTTCTTCGCCGAAAGGACTGGTTGTTCCCGTCATCCGAAATGCTGAACAACTTAGTTTCAACGAGATTGAAAAAGAAGTGGTGCGACTAGCCAAAAAGGCCCGGGACGGAAAACTCAGCATTGACGAAATGAGTGGTGGAACCTTCACCATTACCAATGGTGGCATTTTTGGTTCCATGATGTCTACCCCGATCATTAATCAGCCCCAATCAGCCATTTTAGGAATGCATAATATTGTAGAGCGCCCGGTGGCTGTGAATGGCGAAGTGGTTATTCGCCCGATAATGTACGTAGCGCTTTCGTACGATCACCGCATTATTGACGGTCGGGAATCGGTAAGCTTTTTATATCGATTAAAAGAGCTGATAGAAGACCCCACCCGCTTGTTATTGGGAGTCTAAGGCACATTTACGTTACGAACGTAAATGTTTGGCAGTATAACACTCTAACCGCCACTACCTATTTATTAGTCTATCAGTTTGCTCTTGATAAAAGACTAGCCAGAAGGAAAGCTTTTCCTTCTGGCTTTTTTATTGGTTACTACTTTAGCTTCATAGCCTCTTCCATACCAGCAGTTTGAAGCCAATCACTTCTTATGATTTCGTTAATAAAACCATAACATCATATAGCAGAAACTATCGCTGAAAATTGCTTTATTTTATACATGAATCGTCGCTATTTTCCAGAAGTATTAGATACCCTTGGCGAACTTCCCGTCGCCCGAAAGGTTCGGTATGCCAAAGGTCAGTACGTATACTTGCCTCATGATGCTAGCCGCTTTATTTACATACTTACCCAGGGGGCTATTAAGGTGGGAGGCTACGCTCCTTCCGGGCAGGAAGTAATATTCGATTGCCTGCTGCCGACTGAGTTTTGCGGCAACCTCCAATTTATTGAAGGAGATTTTTTTACTGAGTTTGCTAAAACCCTGGTTTCATCAGAAGCCCTGGAGATTCCGGCTCAGTCGTTTAAAGACATGATTCAGGCCGATACCCTGGTAGCAGCCTGGTTTCATGAAATAAGCACTTTGCGCTGGTGGCGAGCCGAAAACCGCCTCTTCAGAATAGCTTCCGAAAAACCTATTGCCCGAATTCAGCATCTGCTCCCTATGCTCAAATCACAAATTGTAGATCTTGAGGAAAGTACCCATAATTTAATGCAACTCTTAAGCTATCAGGATATAGCCGATCTCAGCGGTTTAAGCCGGCAATCGGTAGCTCGCTTGCTTAAATCTCTGACAGAGAATAAAATAAAAGCTTAATCTCAATTTTATTACGGCCCAGCAGTGATCGTTCCGATGACTTTGAGGAAGGCAGAACACCCTTTATAACACCGACCCTCATATTCTCTGATCATCCAATGTTACCCTATTATTAGATAAATGTTAAGGTCTCTTAACTGTTAAATTTTAACATTCTCATACCAGTAATCCTCTCTAGTATTGCGGCAAATTTCAACCACTGATACTATGAGAAACATTCACTTTTTACCTTTTGTCTTTTGCTGCTTTTTTGCAGTTTTTTCTCTGCAAGTCTATGCACAGTCAACGGATGCCTCAGTCACTGGCACCATCCGTTCACTGGATAATGAAACCCTGCCCGGCGCTACAGTAATCATTCATGATGAATCTACCGGTTTTGAAACCGGAACAATTACCAATGTGAATGGCAAATACGATATCAAACAGTTGCCTTTGGGCGGGCCTTATATCATTACGGCTTCTTTTGTTGGCTACGGAGACATACAAAAGAGTGGGTTCACCCTTAATCAGGGCGATCAGTTAGTTATTGATTTCACCTTAAATCAGGCTTCTACCGAGCTGGAGGAAATTGTGATTAGCGGGGAAGACCTAAGATCTCGGATGCAGCGTGAAGGAAATGCCTTAGCCATTAACGCCGCTCGTATTGAAAAACTGCCTATTGAGGGCCGAAATTTCACCGGTCTTACCAGCTTATCGCCCTTGCAGGGTGGAGGCGCTATCAACTTAGGAGGACAAAGGAGAACATCCACCAATGTTACCCTGGACGGAGTAAATGCTCGTAACCAACTTACTGCTGGCGAAATTGGTCAGGGGCCTTATACGGTATCTATTGAGGCCATTAGAGAATTTGAAGTAGTTACTAATGTCTACAATGTAACTCAGGGTCGGCAGGCTGGCGGAGCGTTGAATGCGGTGACCAAGTCAGGTACCAATGAATTGAAAGGAAGTGCCTTTGTTTACCACCGTAATGATGCGCTGGCCAGTCAGTTGGATATTCGGGGCAATGACCGAGATCAAGACTTCTACAATTATCAGTGGGGATTTAGCCTGGGCGGGCCTATCATTAAAGATAAAATGCATTTTTTTGTAGCCTTCGACCGGCAGGATGCGGGCGAGCCGGTGTTTATTGCTGATATTAATAACGAAGCTGATGAAAGAAGAATAGGTATCCGCCTGGATACGCTGCAACGGTTCGTTGATATTGCCCGGCAGAAATACGGGGTTTCTGATGATCAGCAATTTGGAGAATTTTCTCGTAAGACTACTGCCAACACGCTTTTTACCAGAATTGACTGGCAACTGAACAGTAAACACCGCCTGACCTTAAGAAACAATCTTACTAATTGGGAGAATCCACTCAGTGTTTCTGATAATTCCAGCATCAACCTGGCCGAAACCTATGGAGATTTCAATTCTAATGAAAACAGTCTGCTTCTTTCGTTACGTTCCAATCTCAATTCTACCCTCACCAATGAGCTAAAGATACAGTATCAACACGCTGAGCGTGCGTATTCCCCTAATACTCAGCTTCCTTTTAGCAACATTCCCCGAGCCATCGTCAATGTAACGTCTCCTTTTCCTACGGATATTAACCCCGATGCCACCCGTACTATTTCAGTGCAAATGGGTGGGCAACGTTATAGCCCCGAAACGAACCTGGAGCGACAAATACAACTGGTCAATACCACGTATCTGCAAAAGGGCAAGTTTAATTTTACGTTTGGTACAGACAACATGGCTACCTATCTGGAGACGCTATTATCTAATGAGCAAAACGGGCGCTTCTTCTTCTCCAGTCTGGATGAATTTGATAATATGAATCCTTCTCGTTATGCTCGTGAGGTACCTTTGCAAGGGCTTCCCATCGTAAAACAAACAGTGCTGGACTTATCTCTCTTTGGACAAGTAGAATTTGATATCACTCCTAATATCAACACTATGTTTGGGCTGCGCTATGACGTAACTGCCTTTCTGAACGATGCGGCTTACAACCCTACCGTGGATCAGGAGTTGGGCATTCGCACTGATGAAAAAATTTCAGACTGGAACAACATCCAGCCCCGTTTCCAGGCTAGCTGGGATGTGAATGGTTTAGGACAGGACTTTCTCAAACTAGGAGCGGGAATCTTCTCAGCTCAGCCTCATTATTACGCTCAGGTCAATAATATCCAAAACAGTGGAATATTGCTGGGAGCCGTAGACGTAAGCGGTGATCAGGTTCCTGACCCCGACTTTGTAGGATACCGCGAGAACCCCGGTACGGCACCGGGCATTCCGGCGGGAGCGGATGTAATTTCTACCATTAATGCCGTGGGTGATAACTTTGAAGTGCCCTCTACTTTTAAAACCAACGTAAGCTATACCCGCCTGATTGGTGACCGCCTCAGTGTAACCTTGAATGCCCTTCTCAGCCATACCTGGAATAACTATGTGTATCAGGAAAGAAACCTGGTAGATGAACCCTACTTCCGTATTGCCCAGGAAGACAACCGAGGGGTGTATGTGCCAGCAAGCACCATCAATGAAAATGGGCAAAATAACTGGCTGGATTCCCGCAAATCAGAAAATGTGGGTCGGGTACTGGAGCTTACTTCTGATGGTAAGGTGAGCCAGATGGCTGTAGTACTGGACGTAAATTATCGTATTGGTAAAGATGGATCGCTACAGGCAAGCTATACCTGGAACCGGTCAAGAGACAATTCATCGTACAACTGCTGCGTAGCTAATACTTCTACCTTTTTGCCGGTAAAGGACGATCCGAGGGCACTTAACTGGGGTTTTGCCGACAGCCACTTTGATAATAAGCTGGTTGTTAATTTCCTGAGCCCATCATTCTATGGATTTTCAGTGGGTGGTACGTTAATTGGCATCGGTGGCACGCGCTATTCACTTATGGTATCAAGCAGCAACAGTAGTCTAAACGGAGATTTTAATTTGAGTAATGATCTAGCCTATGTGTATGACCCTAATGATCCTTCCACTCCCGAAAATATCAGAAATGGCATTTTGGGAGTTTTGGAAGATCAAAGCATTTCAGAAAGCACTAAAGACTATCTGCGCAGTAATTTTGGCCGTATTGCCGACCGGAATGCCGGGGTTAACCCTTTCTATGCTACGGTAGACCTGAGAATTATTAAGAAACTCCCATTAACCGGAACGCACGCGCTGGAATTCACGGCTGATATGTTCAATTTCACCAACTTTCTCAACCAAGAGTGGGGAGCCAATAACAATTTGGGTAATCAGAACTTACTGCAAATCAATGGTTTTGACCAAACCGCACAAACATACCAGTATCAGGTACAAAGTGGGGTAGGGACTAAGCCTATTAACGGAACACCCTGGCGACTACAGTTAGGAGTACGCTATAGTTTTTAACTATCCTAAGTATTGCACTTGTTACCGGAGACGGTCAGCAGGAGGCGGAGGGACTTGCCTCCTGTCATCCGCTCCCAAGGCTTTCTTTTCAGCTATTTCATTCACAACCTCACTTATTTAATAATTAAGCATCATGAAGAAACTTATATTTATACTTGCCGCGCTCAGCCTTACATCGCTGGTTACTTTTGGCCAGTTGCCTTCTCCCTCCGAGCATGTAATACTGATCTCAATCGATGGCTTTCGTCCAGAATTTTATACGGAAGAACAATGGCCAGCTCCTAACCTACAGCAGATGGCAGAAAAGGGAGTATTTTCCTCCGGAGTAAGAGGCGTATTTCCTTCTGTAACCTACCCTTCTCATACCACGCTTATTACCGGAGCCAAACCCATTGACCACGGAATTTACTATAACTCCGTTTTTGAGCCGGAAGGGCAAACCGGCCGCTGGTTTTGGGAAAGTGATTTAATTAAAGTCCCCACCCTCTGGGATGCCGTGCGAGAAGCCGGATTGAAAAGTGCCAGCTTCATCTGGCCGGTATCGGTAGGGGCACCCATCGACTATAACATTCCTGAAGTCTGGTCGCTGGAAGACGGGTACGGCAGAATTCAACCTTTGAGAGATCACGAAACTCCCCAAGGGTTACTGGCGGAAATGGAGAAAGAAGTACTCGGGCAACTCAACGAGCGTACTTACAGTGGAGATTATCTAAACCGCGAGGATAGAACCGGCGAAATGGCGGCCTACGTACTGGAAACGTATCAACCCAATTTGGTAACCTTACACCTGATTGCCGCTGATCATTTTCAGCACGAAGAAGGCCGTAACGGGGAGAAAGTACATTTGGCCATTGGAGCAATTGACCGGGCCATCGGTAAGATTAAAGAGGCGGCCGAACGAGCCGGTATTCTGGACAAAACTACTTTTATCATCACCGGTGATCATGGGTTTGTGGATATTCATACGGCCATTGCGCCCAATGTGTGGCTTACCGAAGCAGGCATTATGGAAGATAAACCCGATCGTGGTAACTGGAAAGCCACATTTCATACCGCCGGAGCCTCGGCCTTTCTACACCTTAATAATGCTGACGATCAAAAGACGGCCCAGCAAGTACGGCAACTGCTGAATGGTTTACCTTCTAAGTACCGCAAGCTATTTAGAGTGGTTGATCGTGAGGAATTAGATCAGATAGGTGCTGACCCTAATGCAGTGTTAGCATTGGCTCCGGTGCCGGGAGTTGCTATGTCCTCCTCCGCCTCAGGCGAAGCATTAAAAGCCGCTCGGGGAGGAACACACGGTTTTTATCCTGATTTTAAAGAAATCCAAACCGGTTTTGTAGCCTGGGGCGCGGGCATTGCTGAAGGTAAAGAACTAACAACCCTGGGGCTTGAAGATATTGCGCCAATAGTAGCGTCCCTTCTTCAACTGGATTTTACCCCCAAAGATGGAGTGCTTTATCCTGGCATTTTAGAAGACAAATAGCTTGGAAAGGGTATAAAGGAATTAGGCGAGGCCGAAATCAGTAACTTTAGCTTGATAAAATAGCCGTTAGAACATTCCATATGCTTATTATTTGATGGTTGCCATAAGGCTTTAATAGTTTTAAATCAGCCAGAGGTGAAGTTTTTTTAACCTCTGGCTTTTTTTATGGTTACCACTATAAGTATAATTTAATTATAGCGTCATGAAAGCTACATTCAGACAATATCCCACATATGCAAAAGCGATTCTATTAGTTTATGCAGCGAATATTGCCATTATTTCCATCTACCGCTTGGTTGGCATGTTTACTAATGGAATTGTCGTAGAAGGCACCTCGGCCTTTTTAGACATTTTCTCTTTGTTTATGAACATTGCATCGCCTATTGCAATCTATCTATTGTTTGCTGATACCAAGAAGGGTTTATGGTTAGTATTTGGAGCAATAATGGCCTTATTCGTTTATGATGCTCTTGTTTTATTTAGCATATTAGGTTCCCGCTACACATCAGGTTTCTACTATTATGAAATTGCCTTTAGTGTGTTTGTGCTTTTCTCATTTCCAATCCTTCGTTATCTCGTCAAAGTTAGAAATAAGAGTGGTGCAACTGAGTACGCGTAGCCTGGGAACCTCTCACCGGGGTAGTATGGTTTTATCTCTGGCATTTGCGTAAAGAAATGGCGCTGCTTTAGGGAATTAACCTACAATAAACTCGTATTCGTTATCCGGTTTATTATCTTTACGCCGCCAGACAACCGCCCCGTGGCGGGTTCACCATTTTTAACTGACAATACATTTATGGATTTTGATGTAACGATCATTGGTTCCGGACCCGGAGGTTACGTAGCTGCCATCCGCTGCGCCCAACTCGGAATGAAAACTGCCATTGTAGAAAAGTATAATGAACTGGGAGGTACCTGCCTCAATGTAGGCTGCATTCCATCGAAAGCACTATTAGATTCAACTGAGCATTTTCATAATGCACAAACCCACTTTGAGGAGCACGGTATTAAGCTGAAAGATTTGGCAGTTGATATGCCTCAAATGATTGAGCGGAAACGCGGGGTGGTAAAACAAACGGTAGATGGTATAACTTTTCTTATGAAGAAAAATAAGATAAAGGTATACCAGGGAGTAGGCTCTTTTAAAGATAAAACGACCATTGAGGTTAAGAACGAAAAGGGAAAGTCTGAAACCTTTACCACTAAAAACACCATCATTGCTACCGGTTCTAAGCCGTCTACACTTCCTTTTATTGAAATAGACAAGAAACGGGTAATTACCAGCACTGAGGCATTGGAACTTCAGAAAGTACCCAAGCACATGATCATTATTGGTGGTGGGTACATTGGTCTGGAGCTTGGTTCGGTCTATGCCCGTCTGGGTAGTAAGATCACCGTGTTGGAGTACATGGACCGTATTGCGCCCCTTATTGACAGTTCTCTATCCAAAGAGCTAACCAAAGTTCTGAAGAAGCTGGATTTTGATTTCAAACTCAAGCACAAAGTCACCGCCGTAAAAAGCACCAGCCGACAGGTAACTGTAACGGCCGAAGATAGCAACGGCGAAACGGTAGAGGTGAAAGGTGATATCTGTCTGGTTTGCGTTGGCCGCCGCCCGTATACCGAAGGGTTAGGGTTAGAGAACGTTGGCATTGAAACTAACAAACAGGGAAAAATTGAGGTAGACGATCACCTGAAAACCAAAGTAGACAACATTTTTGCTATTGGCGATGTGATTGATAAAGGACCGATGCTAGCCCACAAAGCTGAAGAAGAAGGAGTTTTTGTAGCAGAATTGCTGGCTGGCCAGAAGCCACATTTAAATTACCTGCTAATTCCTAGCGTGATTTATACGTGGCCAGAAGTAGCCAGCGTAGGTTATACCGAAGAGCAGTTGAAAGAAGAAGGCCGTAAATATAAATCTGGATCTTTCCCATTCAAAGCTTCCGGACGCGCCCGGGCTAGTATGGATATTGATGGGTTGGTGAAAGTTTTGGCTGATGCTGAAACTGATGAAATACTAGGAATGCACATGATCGGCCCTCGCGCTGCTGATATGATTGCTGAGGCAGTAGTGGCTATGGAATACCGAGCCTCTGCTGAAGACATTGCCCGCATGTCTCACGCTCACCCTACGTTTACCGAGGCCATTCGGGAGGCTAGTATGGCCGCTACCGATAACCGGGCTATTCATATATAATACATGTCATTTTTATCGCCTCTTCTTTACTCCAGGAGGGGCGATTTTCTTTTTGCATACCTACCTGATTTTCTGGTTCAGATTCCTCCAAATTCCGCACTTCGGTTCATCATAGATATTCATAAAAACAAGAACCAGACTTTAATTGACTGTGTTTACGAGTACAATTAGACCTGCTGTTTTTAGTGTGATTTAGCAAAGAAAAGCTGTATTTCTGATATAAAGAGACGTATGATCAACTCATTAAAGTTAAGTATCTACCTGATTTTATTCAGCCTGCTGATAGCCTGCTCTGAGTCTGGCCCCTCGCTTTCTGAGCGCTCTCTGAGGGTTATTGACAGTGTGAAAGCCGAATATGCTCCTGATAAGCGCGTAGCTGTGTTTGTTATTGAGCCGATGGAGAAGAACGATACGGTTGTTTTACGAGGCGAAACCGATCAGCCTCAGGCAAAGCGTCAGTTGCTTACTTTGCTGGATGAGTCTGGCATTACATATCAGGATAGTATCTTCACGTTACCCGACCCGGCTTTAGGTGCTGATACATTAGGAGTGGTTTCTATTTCAGTAGCCAATATTCGTTCTCAGCCTCGTCATTCGGGCGAGTTAGCTACGCAAGCTACTATGGGTACCCCGCTCCGTATTTTGAAGAAGGAAGGTGACTGGCATTTGGTGCAAACTCCCGACAAATATATCAGCTGGATGCAAGGCAGTTTTCAACCGATGAGCATTGATACGTTTCAACACTGGCAGGAAACCGAAAAAATTATCTATACCAACCCCTATGGGTTTGCGTATCTGGATGAAAATATGGAAGAAACGGTATCGGACCTGGTGATGGGGAATGTGTTAGAAACAAAAGGGAAAAACCGACGCGTGTATTGGGTGCGCCTGCCCGACGGGCGGGAAGCTTACGTGAAGCAGGGAGAGGCTGTTCCTCTTCAGGATTGGATTACCGAGACTGAAGCGAGTGAAGAGTCATTGGTGGCCACCGCTTACCAGTTAATGGGAGTTCCTTATTTATGGGGCGGCACTTCGTCCAAAGGAGTAGATTGCAGTGGTTATACCAAAACTATTTACTTTATGAATGGTAAGGTATTACCTCGTGACGCCTCCCAGCAAGTGCACGCAGGAGAGTTGGTAGACGAATCAAGAAACTTTGATAAATTGCGCCCCGGCGATTTATTGTTTTTTGGCCGACCCGCTACTGATAGTACCAGCGAGCGAATTGTCCACGTTGGTATGTGGATTGGGAATGAAGAATTTATTCACTCGCCCGGCTTAGAAGCGCACGTACGAGTAAGCAGTATCAATCCTGAATCAGCCAATTATGATGAGTATAACCTTAATCGCTATATCCGCACTAAGCGAATGTTAGCCAGCAACCGAGATATTCTGTCGTTAAAGGATGTCAAGCTGTTTTAAGCGTTCGAACACGTAAAAAAGCGACGTAACGTGCATGGCCTGCACAATCTTGTTATCCCGCATTAGCTGCTGCACTTCGGCTAATGGCATCAACACTACTTCCAGATCTTCTGACTCATCCAGATGCTGTTCGGCTACTTTATGGGCATTCAGGCACAAAAAAGTAAATGACAAATTATTATGATTGGCGGGGTTGGGAGATACCTGGGCTAGCTCCTCCCAAGTTTCACTTGCGTAAC
Organism: Roseihalotalea indica; assembly: GCF_022458895.1. The sequence goes on from NZ_JAINFL010000001.1 coordinate 48,157, forward strand.
CGGTTTCTTCCAGCAATTCCCGTTGCGCCCCTTTCATCGCTGGCTCTCCGGCATCAATACCCCCACCCGGCAATTCTAAAATAGCTTCTCCGTACGAATGCCGATACTGACGAACCAGCACGATCTCAAGGTCTGGAGTAATAGCCGTTACGTTGGCCCAATTGGGATATTCCAGCGTGTAGTAAGGCTCAACAATTTGCCCGTTCGGCATCTCACAAACATCGGCCCGCACCCGAATCCACTCATCCTGCAACAGGTACTTTTGCGACCGGGTTTTCCACGTTAAATTTTTCAATGATGAAATTGCTTTAAGAATGTCGCTTTTCTGCTAAGCCTTGGCAAAGTGCTGATAAAACACAGAAATAGTTTCTATACCTTTTAAGAAGTTGAACACACCGTAGCTCTCATTAGGGGAGTGAATGGCATCTTCGTCCAAGCCAAAGCCCATCAGCAGCGAATCAATGCCTAGTTCTTTCTGAAATAATGATACGATGGGAATGCTGCCACCTTCGCGAGTAAGAAAGGGTTCTTTTCCCCAGGCTTCCTCAAAGGCTTTTTTGGCTGCTTCAATAGCTACTGAATCTGTTGGAACGACAGCGGGCTCACCACCGTGATGGGATGTTACTTTTACCTGCACTGTTTTTGGGGCAATAGACTCAAAATACTGCGTAAACAGCTTATCTATTTCTTTAGAATCCTGATCAGGCACCAGGCGCATAGAGATTTTGGCGTAGGCTTTAGACGGCAGCACTGTTTTAGCACCTTCGCCAATGTAACCACCCCAAATGCCATTTACATCTAGAGTGGGGCGAATGCCAATCCGTTCGGGGGTTGTGTAACCTTCTTCACCTTTTAATTCATTTACGCCCAAATCTTTTTTATAGCGTTCATCATCGTGCGGGGCGCGATTGATCTCTGCTCGCTCTTCGGCACTCAGCTCTGTTACTTTATCGTAAAAACCCGGAACGGTCACTCGCCCTTTTTCATCATGCAACTTAGCAATCATACTGCACAGCACATTAATCGGGTTAGCAACGGTACCTCCAAACATACCTGAGTGCAGGTCGAGCCTCGGGCCGGTTACTTCTACTTCCATATAACTCATGCCCCGCAAGCCGACAGTAATTGATGGGTTTTCATTATCAATTATGCCTGTATCGGAGATCAGCACGACATCGGCCTGCAACTTTTCACAATTTTCTTTTACAAACGTAGCCAGGTGTTTAGAGCCAACTTCTTCTTCTCCCTCTATCATGAACTTGATATTGCAGGGTAGCGCATCGTTGGCAATCATTGTCTCCAGGGCTTTCACGTGCATATACATCTGGCCCTTGTCATCGCTTGAGCCGCGAGCATAAATCTTCCCATCTCGAATTTCAGGCTCAAAGGGAGGGGACTTCCAGAGATCGTAAGGGTCGGCCGGTTGCACATCGTAATGGCCATACACGAGCACAGTAGGTTTGGATGGGTCTACAATTTTTTCAGCATACACAATTGGGTAGCCTTCTGTTTCAATCACTTCGGCCTTATCAACCTTCGCCTCAAGCAAGCTATTTTTAACGAACTCAGCTGTTTTAAATATATCATTTTTAAACTTTGAGTCGGTACTGACCGAAGGGATACGTAGTAGGTCAAATAATTCTTTCAGGAATCGCTCTTGATTCTCTTCTACATATGTTTTAAAAGTGGAAGCTGACATAGGCTTTTATAAGGCTAGATGAAACAATGAGGCAAAGGTAGCACTAATCTTTTTTCACGAAAAGATAGGTGCGACTTTCATTGCCATTGAGTAAACGGCGAATATTTTTCTGATGAGTAATGGCCAATAGCGTAAACATTACAAAACCGAAGGCAATTAGTAAAGGCTCGCCGGTTCGGAATGGACGCAAGAGTAAGAGTAAAGGAAAACATAGAGTAGCTAATAGCGACCCCAATGACACGTATTTGGTTGAGATAAGAATGACTAAGAAAATGACAACGCACAATAACGCCACCACGGGCTGAATGGCCAACATCATGCCTAGCAGTGTAGCCACCCCTTTTCCGCCCTTAAAATTAGTGTAAATAGGAAAGATATGACCAACGATGGCAACAATACCTAATAACAGTTGAAACTCAATTAGCCGGTCGGCCGGGATAGCGTGCAGCTTAAACAAGGCATGGGCCAGAGAGGCTGCCGTTGCACCTTTCAGCATATCAATCATTAAAACAATGGTACCGGCTCTTTTACCCAGCACTCTGAAGGTATTGGTTGCTCCAGAATTACCACTGCCATACTCTCGCACATCAATACCATGTACCCGCTTACCATACAATACTGCAGTGGGAATGGAACCTAACAAATAAGCTAAAACAACAGCACAGCCAATGAAAAAGATTGTCATAACAGATTTAAATAGTTTCTAGAAATTTGCTCGATTTAGCAACCTGAATCTTTGCGTAGCTAAATATAGTCTCTATGCCTGAACAATGCTTATGTCCCTCAAACAGAGAACGAGTTTGGTAAAATAGGAATTATTAAGCTATTTTATAGATAATTGCTTGTGAAGTAATAATTGAAGACTGCTTTTACAAAGAATAACGTATACCCTATTAGCAACCCTGAAGAACACAAGCGAATGTGCTCACCTATGCTTAATAACCCTAAATCTGAGATTATTGTTGCTATTGGCCTGTATCATAGCTTACAAAGCTCCCTACACTGAGGTATAAAACGCCCTTTTTCCAAACAAAATTTAAAGTAAAGGCGAAGGTTTTAGGCTCGATCCAGTGCGTTAATTAGAATCGGCTTGGAGTAAGCAGTCAGACATCTACCGGTAATGCTAACGCTTACTCTAACCACCTATCTAATTAGTCCACAATAAACTTTAGGTTTCTACTAAAACCCATCTCGGTCAGCTTCTTTATTCTCTTCTTCGGCTTCTTCATCAGCAATCATATCCGGCATTATATCGAAGTTATAAGGCTCCTCTATACCCAAATAGGTTTTTCGGAAGCGATTAACAAAGGTTAGGGCTTCAGCAATATCGCTCAGGTAAAATGCAAACTCGTCGGAATCGGCTTTACCCATTTTAGACTTAGCTCCCACCTCATCGCAAAATGCTTCATTGTAAGCCCAAACACCCATACGGTAATTCTGATAGGTAAAATAATACCAGGAGTCAGGAGTTGCCTGCACAAAGAAGTTTACAACCGTACCTTCATCAGTCGGTTTAATTTCCAAGAACCCGGTGGTTTGCCCATTAATATCTGTTTCCATAATATTAGCAATACCCAGCGGCGAGGTGCTATACCAGGCCTTATGCTCATCAGACCATGCCATCTGTATATCTGAAAGTACTAATGTTTTTTCCAGTTGTGGCGCAACTGATACTAATGGTGTATAATCTGAGATGGAAAGCTTGTCGTATTCTCTTGCTGCTCCATCCCCGATAAACTCCGCCAATTTATATAGTAGCCGAGTGCGATCAGTAATGGCCGCTCGGGCTCCCGACTTGTTAAGGGACTCATCTAAATCTTCTCCCATCAGCTGAACCGCCCTTGCTGGAAGGCCTATATCAAATGTCATAAACGCATCCAGTTTGTATTCATTAGTCTGCAAATCGCCTTTGCCCGTACCGGCAGTCCGAAGGGTAAATCCATCTTCGGGGTAGGGCAGGAGGCTAATCGGGCCCTCAAAAGTTACTTGCTTCTTATTTTCATTAAAGGTAAATATCTCTCCGGATAGTGCCCCGGGGTCATCTTTTTTAGGCGACCGGATAGAATACTCTTCTCTTTCTTCATCATAGGACAGCATACCCTTTGGCTTGAAAATATCGGCATCCTCCGGCGAACGGCGCTCGGTAACAAAGGTCATGTACAAGCTGTTGCTTTGATCCAGATGCAACCCAGCGGTTAAGGGTTCTCCGGTGTCGGTAGTGCTGGTGGCTATATCAAACTTCAACTGTTTATCTCCGGCTTCGCTGGAATAGCTAATCCAGGTGTCGTAGTTGGGGATCGTCTTAAAGTCTAGTTTTACTTCCCCATCCAGTTCCAGTGCCTCTTTTGCTGCGTGCATCCTCACATTTCCCCGGTACAACATGCCGGGAGAGATTACCAGATTCTGTGCTTCTTGTACGGTTCCGTCGGCTACTGTATGGGTTATCATTTTTCTTCCCTGCTGCACCGAGTCGGTCTTAAATTCAGTAAGCTCTATAGCGAAAGTATCGCTGGCTGATACCAACTCATAAGTAGCTTTCCCTTTAAATTCATTTCGGGAAATGATATCAATTGTGCCATTGAAGAGGTTATGGTACTCATTAAGGGTATCAATCACCAGGGTGGCATTGGTAAACGTATCAAACTTGGCATTTTCCCGGATCTGAACCTGATTGTTTTCCGGGGTGATTTTGGCGTCCGCCACAGTGATATACGGGATACCGGAAACATCTAATTGCTGTAACGGAATGCGGTAAATTGCTTTTTCGGCACTAAATACTAATGAGTCAAGCTCTTTTTTAGTGGCATAGAAATATGAGTTAGCAATATCTACGTTTTCCGGTTTACTCATGCTAACCGTTTCTTTTTCCAGATCCCAAACGGCATTGGTAATAGACGTACGAAATTGCGCATACGGAAACTCCAACGCGGCGACTCCTTCTTCTTCCGGACTAATGTCAGCAATATTTTTATCAAGGCTAAAATCCAGGTATACATCTTCTCCGGCAAGAGCAGGCTTTTTCGGATTGTCTGACTTAACCTCAAAATCGGCATGGTGAGCCGAAAACTCATTTTGCTGGAAGGCAATTTCTTGAGAGATAGCCTCAGAGCCTCGCGTAAACAAGGTTCCTCCACCTAGTAAGCCTGCTTTGGTAATTATGACCGACCCGTCTAAAGAGGCCGTTTGGTTGTATAGCTCAAAAGGCTCGGCATTGTTAGCAATGTACATGCTATCCTTATAAGGTAGCCAGCGCATTGAGAAATCTTCTACATAGGCTTGGGGGAAACTGGCCTGCCCTAGCGTGCCTTCCTGAATTTCAGCTACCATACCTTTAGTGATAACCGAATCCATATAAAACACAAAGTCCTCTGACTCAAGAGTAGATGTCAGGAAATCAATGGTTCCTTTACCTCGTAAACCCTTAGAGTCTAATTGCAGATCGTTGGTAAACTTGCCAGTGCCGTCGTATAGGGCGTAACCTTCGGGTGAGGTTCTGTGGTTGAAACCCATTGAGTTATCTGGCCGCACCCTGAGTGTTTCCTCAATGGGTGGGAGAATATCACTATACAAAGTACCGGGGAAACCGATAGAAGCCGGATCGGTTCCGTTAAGACTATCTATCTTAAAGGGTGGTATGACAAAATACACTGACTTATCGTAAGCCCCGTCGAGTACATCTTTTGAATCGAAGTAGACCACGGCACCATTTTCTGCATCAAACTTAGGATAGCTGGCATCAACTTTTCGAGCTGCTTTATTGCCAGGCTCGTTAATATATAGTGTGCCTGATGTTTGCTTAAACTCTCCCATTTTCTTCATAAAGCTTTCATCCTGGGTGGCACTTTGCAGAGAGTTGTCAACCTTTTTTCTTTTTCCTGATGCATCGGCCAGATAAAAGCTGATAGAGTCAATTTCAGGTAAGTCAATGCGGAAGCTATCGTAGTTAAACGTGAAATTACGCCCAACAAACTCAAAGTTTCCCGAGTAGAGGGTGCCATCAAATTTAAAATTCCGCTCGCCCAGCATCGTCACCTCATTATTGGTGGGTATGATCTGAACATTAAGCTGATTGCTGATTGTGAATTTCTCAATACCCTTTACGGCAAGGTTATTACTTTCCAGGCTTAGTACTGCATTAGGGCCATTGCTGGCATACGAAGGAATTACCAGATCGTCGTAATCTTTTTGCTTTCCCTTAGAAAGCACGTAATGATACCCTTTTCGCTTGATGGTTACTTCGCCCGATTCTTCATCATAATCAATAAACCCTTGTTCTCGCAAATCCTTCATAGAGGCTTTCACAATTTTAGGGTTCTGCCGCATGGCCTGGGCCATATCATCGGCATAGAAGGTGCCACTGCGAGTTTTTCGAGCATAACTCACCGCCATGATTAGCGGATGAAAGTTATACATTTGAGCGAGTTGGTTGAATAACTCTTCATTGAAGTATTCTTGTGACTCAAACAAGACCGGAACTTTATCCCGGGCCGAAAGGGTGGAAATAGCCAAGCTATCGGTTCGCAAGTCCCATTTTATCATATCTGCCCGAATGTCCATCTTCAAGAAGGTAGAGACATAAGGCGTTCGTTTATAGTCTCCATCTGTAGATTGCAGAACTAAATTCGAAGAGTCTAATAGGTACTTGAATTTTACGGCCGGGTGGTAGAGGGAGTCATTGCGCTGGTAGATTACCACGCTGGCCTTGCTACTGATCATCAACGAATCAGTAATACCAAAGCGACCGGAGGTAGCCTTAAACTTCTTCCCTGCGCCGTCTTGCACTTCTACCGTAGTTTCACCCTCAAAAAAAGATTCGCTACTGATGCGGTTACCTAACAGTGAAAAACCTCCAGTAAGAAGTACCCGGTTTGGGTTTACCTGTTGGTTGTCGTATATACTTACGGCTATATTGCTGCGGTAACTTTTAAAGCGGGGAAAACGGGCATCGTGGGTTCCAACGTGGCGTTGGCTGGCAAACTCAAAGACTCCTTCCGCAGGTTCCTTGATCTTACCTATATACGTCATGGTTGTTTTTTCTGCACTTAGCTTAGGCACCCGAATGTTAAAATTGTATTTGCTGAGGGTACAGAATACTGAGTCAGCACTCAGGCCGGCCATCGTCCAGTCAAACTTACCACTCTCACCTACAAATATCTGGTCTTTTAACATTAATGCTCCATTGGCCTGATTGAGATGGGCGGTGTCATACGTAGTAGTAAAGGTGAAGTTTACGTTATTAAACCGCATAATGGCTCCCGTAAGCTCAGGCTGTATGGGATCCTGAATCAGATAATCTATAATATCTTCTTCTGATTCTTGCTCCTCTTCCGGAACTACTTCATCGGCTGTAGTTCCCCAATCTTCGTCAGCCCAGGAATCGTCTCCCCAAGCATCTTCCTCTTCCGTATCCGAGCCCCATTCATCATCGGCTTCCATATCTCCCCAGGCATCTTCTTCGCTTAAAAACTCATCTTCACCGCTGCCCAGATCTTCCTCCTCAAATATCGGCTCTTGTTCGGGGGCCTGAATAAACTCAAACGAAAAGCCATCGGCCTCTGCATACAACTTATTATAATTTGCCAGGTACACAGCACCTTGAGAAAAGAAACTTTTTAAGGTAGTAAGGCTATATCCTACATGTTTCCGGTCATAGTAGTCTACTGTTTTCAGTAACATACCCAGCATGGCATCCAGATTACCCGAGCTGATTTGAGCCGAGTCTACTGCATAGAGAACCGTGGCATGAAGATCAGATAAGTAAGGCTTCAGCTTGTAATTTTTCGACAGCATTTTGGTGGTTATAGCAACCAGCGTGTCTTTTTGTGAAGAAGACAACGCATTGCCATCCCAGAAAACCGCGAATTGCTCCCCCAACTTAATGGTGGTACTATCATTTGCCCGGGAAAACCATTCCCGCACCTGATCTCCGTAGGTCAGGCTATCGGTAAACTCATAGCGTTGTGCCCACCCTAACTGGGTGTATAGCAATAAAATAAAGAATATATATGTTGCCTTCATACCACTTGTTTATTCACGTACCTGTCTAACCCATAACGTTTTACAGGGAAAAAAATTTAGAAAGAATACGAAATATCTCCGCGTGATATTAGGCAGTGAAGCGGATATGTACTGTTTGGCTGCTTTTAGGCAAATTGCAACTGCAGAGCCACCCAGCCGCGGTGCTGTTTGGCACCAACAGGTTTTAGACTGGCTTTCTGCGCACGTTGCTCAATTAGGGGTTGATCCGGTTCTAAGAAGCCGCTAAGCAGGAGCGTGCCTTGGGAGGTTAATCGTTGGGCGTAGAAGTCCATCTCATCCAGCAATACGTTCCGGTTGATATTGGCTAAGATTAGGTCAAACTGCCGGGTGGGTTCTACATCCTCGATAGTGCCCAGGAAAAGTTCAATATCCGTAGAGTGGTTCAGTGCGAAGTTTTCCTCGCTGTTATCTACTGCCCATTCGTTATTATCAAAAGCTAGCACGCTGCTTGCGCCTCGTTTCTTGGCCATAATGGCCAGTACCCCGGTTCCGCAACCGGCATCCATCACTTTTTTCCCTTGCTGCTCTAGGATGAGTTGCCACTGAAGCATCAGGTAGGTAGTGGCGTGGTGTCCTGTTCCGAAGGCCATTTTCGGATCAATAACAATTTCGTAGGGGTAGGATTGGGATATACGATGAAACGTAGCTTTTACCAGGCATTGGTCATCCACCACAATGGGTTCAAAATGCTTTTCCCATTCCACATTCCAATTTTTCTCTTCGACTAACTGGATTTTGTAGTCATCTTCAGAGAGTTGGTACTGAGCCAGCACCTGCTGCAAAAACTGCTCGTCAAACTGGTCCTTTTCTACATAAGCATCCAGGCCGCCGTCTGTTTCCAGAAAAGAGTCGTACGGTCCTTCGCCCAGTTCGGCCATCAGAATCTCTTTGAGATCCTCGCCACAGCTAATCTCTACAGCAATGTACTGTTTCAAATTACAGGTTATTTATGAAGGCACATTGTTAACGATGTGCCTACGAAATTAAAATGATTTGGAGATATCCAGGAAATCCCTTGATTTCAGTGATGCTCCGCCAATAAGTCCGCCATCAACATCCAGACAAGAGAAAAGCTCGTTGGCATTATCGGGCTTTACGCTGCCACCATACAGAATTGATGTATTATTGGCCACTTCCTCACCGTACTTATCCGTAATTTGCTTACGAATGGTAGCATGCATTTCCTGAGCTTGATCTGATGAGGCAGTTTTGCCCGTGCCAATCGCCCAGATGGGTTCGTAGGCAATGACTACTTTACCAAAATCTTCGGCTGATAAATGGAATAAACTTCCCTGTATCTGCTTCTGCACATGGTCCGACTGCTCTTCGCGTTCGCGTACCTCTAAAGGCTCACCACAGCAGAAAATAGGAGTTAAGTCATGTTTTAAGGCTATTTCAATTTTAGTGGCTAGCAAAGAATCTGTTTCACCAAAATATTCCCGCCGCTCGCTATGCCCCAGAATTACATACTTCACTCCAGCCGACTTCAGCATAGCCGCCGAAATTTCACCAGTGTAAGCACCTGACTCATGATCGCTACAGTTTTGGGCACCTAAGGCGACCTGGGGGTGGTTTTCTAGTAGGGGAAGAAGTGACGTCAGATGGATAAAGGGTGGGCATAAAACGACCTGCACGTCATCTCGTAGTTCATCTTTTACCATGTTGACTACTTCTGATGCCAGAATTTTACCTTCCTCCAGCGTTTTATTCATCTTCCAGTTGCCGGCGACGATTTTCTTTCTCATAGTGTTATTAGGGTATTCTTTGAAATTTACCTGGGTAAAGGTAAAAGATCATCCGCAATGTTATGAACATTTACTGGTCATTTTTACGTTTGCCCCCTAAATCTCCTCATCTAGTTATGCAAATAGATATTATTACCTGCGTTCCGGCTCTGCTAGAAAGCCCTTTCTCCCATTCCATTCTTCAGCGGGCTCAGAATAAAGGCATTGTAGAAGTTATTGTTCATGATTTACGAGATTATGCAGTGAATAAGCATGGCCAGGTAGACGATTATGCTTTTGGTGGTGGTGCTGGTATGGTGCTCATGATTGAGCCAATTGCCCGATGTATTGAAAAACTTCGTGCTCAACGCAAGTACGATGAAGTCATCTATATGAGCCCTGACGGAGAGTTGCTCACTCAAAAGGTTGCCAACCAGCTTTCACTTAAAGAAAACCTGATTTTGTTATGCGGACACTATAAAGGAGTAGACGAGCGAGTACGAGAGCAATTCGTTACTCGCGAAATTAGTATTGGTGATTATGTATTATCCGGAGGAGAACTAGCCGCCGCTGTATTAGCTGATTCTATTATTCGGCTGGTGCCTGGAGTATTATCTAATGAAACCTCCGCTTTATCGGATTCTTTTCAGGATGATCTGGTAGCTCCTCCTGTATATACCCGCCCCGCAGACTACCAAGGCTGGAAGGTTCCGGATGTGTTACTTTCCGGTAATCAGCAATTAATTGATGACTGGCGGGAAGAGCAGTCGGTAGCCCGCACCCAGCAACGAAGACCTAACCTCCTCTCTGGGCCTTCGGAAGACTAGTCGAACTGATTTAGAGGATATTCTGATAATTATGTAAGAAGCAATTTGCTATCGAGAGCGCTATTTGGCTAAGCGGGTAAGTGTAACCGGAGGCAGTTGGCAGTAAGCTGGTGACTTAATATGGCCTCCTGCCAACTGCTTACTGGTATGTTATTGAAAGAAATCAGAGTGAGATTTAGTTATTTATCTCTGATTAACCTTCCATTCTGCCCTAGGATGTACTTATCGTTGGGAGTGCTATAAATCATAGTGATTTGTATAAATAATACAATTTATTATTTCTTTATTTAAAAAAGTTTAATTAACTTGCCTTTCATACGCATGTAATATTTGTACTATAACTGAATATTACGCTTATACGTAAACTAATTTTGGCACTATTTAAACCTGTTATTTACCTTTTTCGTTAATAGCGATTACGTGTTTATACAAATTCATCTTGAATTGGTTATGAATATAGATGGCTAAATTTAAGAAATAGGCATAAGGTTACACAGGTGCCCATATTTAGTTACTAATAATTAAGATTACTTTAAATAGTACTATGGTGAAAGCCATGAACAAAATAAGATCACTTTCTCTTTCCTCAGCATGGGTCTTATCCATTCTAATATGGGTAAGCGCCTGTAAAGAAGAAGGAGAACTGATGCAGCAGGGCGAAGAAGAGCAAGGCGATCCTTCACCCGTACAGTACGATCTGACGCAAATTCAGTCTCGCGATACTCTGATCGCCATTTTGAACAATAGTTCAACTGGCTACTTCATTTACCGGGGGCAACCCATGGGCTATGAGTATGAGTTATTAACGTTATTGGCTGATGCCTTAGATCTGGAGCTTGAGATTAAACTTACCAGCAGTATAGATAGTGCTATTAAAATGCTGAATGCCGGTGAGGGCGATATCATCGCTTATAATATGGCGGTTACGTCGCAACACAAGGAACGAGTGGCTTTTACCGAGCATCATAACGAGGTAAAGCAGGTTCTGGTACAACGAAAGCCGCCCAATTGGCGACAGATGAAGCGGCATGAGATTGAAGAATCAGTGATTCGCAATCCGTTGGCGCTAGATGGGAAAGATGTTTTTGTGCCTACCAGTTCATCATATGCTATCCGGCTTGAAAATTTATCAGAAGAGATTGGGGGAGAAATTAATATTGTAGAAAAAGATCTGGAATCGGAAACCCTTATTAAAATGGTAGCCGACGGAGAAATTGACTATACAGTGGCGAAGGAGGACGTAGCCTTGGTAAATGCTACTTATTACCCTATTATTGATGCCAGCACCCCAGTAAGCTTTCCCCAAAAGATTGCCTGGGCAACCCGCACTAACGCTCCTCAACTGCTGGAAGCTGTTAATGCCTGGATTCGGGGCATGAAGCAGGAAACTGACTATTACGTTATCTATAACAAATACTATAAAAGCCCTAAAGCAATCCTCCGCCGGGTTCGTAGCGATTACTCATCATTAACTGGAAACACTATTTCTCCTTATGATGATGCTATCAAAACAGCGGCTGATAGTTTAGGGTGGGACTGGCGTCTGTTAGCAGCGCAAGCTTACCAGGAATCGCGGTTTGACGCTGAAGCAGAATCGTGGGCCGGAGCAGTAGGACTCATGCAATTAATGCCCAGCACTGGCGAAATTTATGGCGTAACCAATATGCATGAGCCTACAGAAAGTTTGCGCGCTGGTGCAGCTTACTTAAGGTGGCTTGACAAAATATGGCAAAAATACATTCCTGATGAGCAAGAGCGCTTAAAATTTGTTCTGGCTTCTTACAATGCTGGTCAGGGACATGTGCTGGATGCTCGTCGTCTGGCTCGTAAATACGGCAAAAACCCTGATTCCTGGGCCGATGTATCGGAGTATCTATTGCTAAAATCTGACCCGGAATATTATAATGATCCACTATCAAAATCTGGGTATGCACGAGGAGCGGAGCCAGTTAATTATGTTCGGGAAATATTGAATCGTTACGAGCGATATAAACAATTGGTAGGAGATGACACCGCTGTAGCCAGTATAAGCACGTAATCTACCGGCAAAAATATTATTAAAAAAGCACCTGTAAACTAGGTGTTTTTTTTATGCCTAATCAGGCACAAGAGCAACTGCATTAACTCATTGGAACCTGATCTACGGCAATCTTTGCCGAGAGTAAACTCAGTGGAATTCCACCTCCTGGATGCACACTTCCCCCGCAGAAGTATAACCCTTTAATCTTACGGCTAAAATTTGCATGACGTAAAAATGCGGCGTATCGATTATTAGAGCTGTTTCCGTACAAAGCCCCTTGAGAGGAAGAGGTTCGGCTTTCAATTGTCCGAGGATCTAAAATCTCTTCACACTCAATGAGAGTGCGAATATCTACGTGCAAAAGGCGGCTCAGTTTTTTCAGAATAGCTTCGCGCGCTTCACTGATTAATTGATTCCAGTCCTGTCCGTCATTATTGGGCACATTAATCATGACAAACCAGTTCTCGCAACCCTCCGGTGCGTCATCCGGCTTGTATTTTGACGTGATATTCACGTAAACGGTTGGGTCATGATAAATCGTTTTTTTCTGGAAAATATGCTCAAACTCTTTCTGATAGTTCTGACTGAAAAAGATATTGTGCAAGTCCAGTGAGGGGAAGGTCTGCCGTATTCCCCAGTAAAAAATTAGCGCCGAGCTTGACTTGGGTTGATTTAGCAGCCGCGTAGGAGGGGGGACCTGAGGCAGTAGCTTTTTATACGTATTTACTACATCCATATTGCTGACAATCAGATCGTAAGAGTGCATTTCGCCGTTTACTTGCAAACCCTGAACCTCCTTCAAGGAAGTTTGAATCTTTTCAACTCTTGCCTGGAAGTGAAAGGTGACTCCCGAACGCTGTGCCAGTTTATAGAGACTTCGTGTAATCGAGTTCATCCCTTCTTTGGGAAAGAAAGCTCCTATGTTGTACTCCAGATGCGGAATGATATTCATCGTTGCCGGAGTCTGGTAAGGGTCAGAGCCATTGTAGGTGGCATAGCGGTTAAACAATTGGGTAACGCGCTCATCTTTAAACTGCTGCTCATTGGCTTGGTTCATGCTGCGGAAAAAATCCAGACGATGCAATTGACTATAGGCTTTCAGTGCCTTCTGGTTTACAAACGTTTGCCACCGATGCAGCGACCGTTTCATGAATAAATCAGCCAGGGTTTCGTACAGATGGGCACTACGGCTTAGGGCCTGCTGCACCGCTTCCGGTGACTCGTGGGTTTTATCGCTAATTTCCTGTAGAAACTGTTCCCGATCAGCAAAAGCTCGTAGAAAGGTGCCGTCTTCGTAAAAATAATGGCAGTTAACGGGTAATTTAAAGTACTGAAAGTGTTCTTCAGGTTGCTCGCCTGATAAGGTAAACAGCTCATCGACCAGCTCCGGCAGAGTGAATAAGGAAGGCCCCGCATCGAAGCGATAGCCCTGACAAGTAATTTCGCTTAATTTTCCTCCTGGGTAGGCATTAGCCTCAAATACATCTACCTCATAGCCTTTATTCGCCAATCGGATAGCCGCGGCAATACCAGCGATGCCTGCTCCAATCACTCCGGCCCGTTTTACCATAAAATTTATGCTGTTTTCTAGGATATCTTTCGCTGCTGAAACCAGAGAAATACTAGTGCAGCCATACCTATTAACAGCCCAAAGGCTTCCCGGGTTTGCTCAATCCAGGGCTTATCGTCCGACATCTGCACGTTTACCAAGCCGTCGTCATGGCCAAACCAATCTACGATGCTGGGGGATAGATAGAGAAAGAAGAGCACGAAGGCAGCAATACCTAGAAGAAGTAGCGGTTTATAATAGCGGTTAAATACCGCCAAACCAGCCATTACAGACACATAACCATACAGCAGAATCCAATGGATAGGATCAGGGTCATTGCGTTGGAAAAACGCAAACAGCGCAAACAGCAGCGCCAGCAGGATATTAACAATTTTGATTACCATGATTCAGTATTAAAAAAAGCCGCACTTTCATGCAGCTTTATGTCTATCGTTAGGATGAATTACAATTCTCGTATCCAGATGTTTCGGAAGCTTACAGGGTTGCCATGATTCTGCAATACAATGGGCCCTTTTCCATGAGCAACAACGGGTGGCTGTCCGATATAAGCGGTATTGCCTTGGATTGCCGAATGGTTCTGAATCAGCACTCCATTGTGTAGTACCGTAACGTAACCGGGCTCTAACCGGGCTCCATTCTTTTCGCTGAACTTGGGCGCGGTATAAATAATATCGTATACTTCCCACTCCGATGTTGGCTTCATCGCATTAACTAACGGCGGATGCTGCTTATAAATACTACCGGCCTGCCCATTCACATACGTTTTATTATCGTAAGAATCCAGTACCTGCACTTCGTATAGACCTTGTAAAAACACTCCGCTGTTGCCTCGGCCTTGCCCTTCGCCCTGTACTTCCTGAGGAGATCTCCACTCGATATGTAACTGGAAATTATCAAATGTCTCTTTGGTTTTAATACTTCCGCCTTCGGGGTTTACCGTAAAATAACCATCGGTTACTTCCCACTGGGGTTCTCCTAAGCTCGTCCAATCTACGGTGTATTGTCCCCCTTCATAGTTGATGGGTGGGCTACCTTGCTGCACTCCCTCCCATTGGGAAAGATCCGTTCCATCAAACAGCACAATCGCATCGGATGGGGGCTGGTTGTTTTCGCCCGGCGTTACTTTGGCCGGCTCGGGTTCGTAGTATTCGGTATCTTCAGGCTTGTAATTACCCTCGTGTAACATATCCTGAGCCATGACTGATGACCCGGCAGCAAGTACAAATAAACTGGTTAAGATGTGTTTAGTATTCATTCAATTGGCTAATTATTAATTTTTATTGATTACACTGTTGGTAGTTTCCACTTTCCGTGGTATTCGGCTTTAAGTAAGGCATTAGCCTCAGTATCGTTTTTAAATTCTCCCTTCTGATCATCCCAGTAAACTTTTCGGCCGGTTTTGTATGCTACGTTCCCTAATTGAGCATTCATGGCGGCTAGTTTACCTACCTCTATACTGCAAACGGGTTTTTCCCGGGTTTTTATACTTTCAATAAAGTTCTGAGCATGTTTATCTAAACCGCTGGGGCCG
This sequence comes from Roseihalotalea indica, assembly GCF_022458895.1. Next base: position 63,567 of record NZ_JAINFL010000001.1, read on the forward strand.
TTGCGATACTGAATTGGCATAGCCTCGGTTTTGTATTTGCCGTTTTCATCCTCAGGAATCACCTCCCACTTACCCCGATCTACTACCAGCGTACCATCATTTCCAATAAACGCCACCCCGTGGTCTCGCCCGTAGGGCCCCAGGTCTATGCCCACAGCATGTTCCCAAAGCATAGAGAACCCATCGAACTCGTATACTGCCTGTAACGTGTCGGGAGTTTCAGCAGCATCGTCAGGGTAAGCAAATTTGCCACCGGAGGCCAGCACAGATTTAGGGGCTTTGGCATCCATGCCGGCCAGCACCATGTCAATCAGGTGCACTCCCCAGTCAGTCATCAGCCCACCGGCGTAATCCCAGAACCAGCGGAAAGTGAAATGGAATCGATTTTCATTAAAAGGTCGGTCGGGAGCGGGGCCCAGCCACATATCATAGTTCACGCCAGCCGGAGGCTGAGCCAGATCGGGCTTTTTCGGAATGGCATGCATCCAGCCCATATAAGCCCAGGCTTTTACCAGCCGAATTTTCCCCAGCTTACCGGACTTGACGTAGGCCAGTGCCTGATCCCAGTGTTCGTCGCTGCGTTGCCACTGGCCCACCTGCACAATTTTGTTGTAGCGCTCCCCAGCCTTCACCATCAGGTTGCACTCTTCAATAGAGTTCGCAATGGGTTTTTCTACGTAAACATCTTTTCCTGCTTCACAGGCATCAATCATGGTGAGGCAGTGCCAGTGATCGGGCGTGCCGATGATTACCGCGTCAATATCTTTCTGCTCCAGTAGTTTGCGATAGTCGCCGTAGGTTTTAGGCTTGGTGCCAGTCATTTCCTCTACCTGAGCAGCGCGTTTTTCCAGCACGTTGGCGTCTACGTCGCACAAAGCCGCACAGGCAACATTGGGCAGTTTGAGGTGGGCCGTTAAATCACTAAAACCCATGCCATTGCAGCCAATGACGCCTACAGTCACTTTTTCGTTGGCCGAAAAAAGCTTAGCCGCCCGGCTGCCGATGGGAAGAGAGGAAGCCAGTCCGGCTCCGGCAAGAGCAGTCGTAGACTGCTTCATAAATTGTCTTCGGTTGTGTATTTTCATAATATCAGTCTGTTTAAAAATTGGCTCGGGAAAAGGCTGGAGATTCTAAAAATAAGGCCTTTTTCAGACTTGAAAATAGCTTATGTTTTACAAATTTATAAATTTGTGGGTAAGAGCTTGTTTAAATTTTATCCTTTGGGCTGCAAAAGCCCTGTTCCAGAACCTTGCTTCCCCAATTTCATGTAAAATAGCGATGCTATTGTCCATAAAATTGGCTTCGCCAGAACCTGAAACATGACTTTTTCGCTTTTCAAAAACAAAACTTAAATAAGCTCTAAGGCACTATTTTTTGTAAAAGTAATTTTTTTAAGCTTTTCAAGGTAGCTGCATCTTGTAAAAATCACAATCTTAACCAAAACACGTATGAACCGAAGACTAAGAATGGGCATGGTTGGTGGAGGACAAGGCGCCTTTATCGGCGGCGTGCATCGCATTGCCGCGGCTATTGACGGAGAAATTGATCTGGTATGTGGAGCCTTCAGCAGCAACCCCGAAAAATCCAAAGCCTCTGGCGAAGCTCTGTACTTACCCTCCGATCGCGTCTACGGGACTTACCAGGAAATGATTGAAAAGGAAAAAGAGCTACCCGAAGGCGAGCGTATGGATTTTGTCTCTATTGTTACTCCCAACTTTATGCACCTGCCTCCGGCCAAGATGGCGCTGGAAAACGGCTTCCCGGTGATCTGCGATAAACCGTTGGCTTTTAGTCTGGAAGAGGCTAAGGAGCTGAAAGCGATTGTAGAGCGCACCGGCCTTACGTTTGCCCTTACCCATAATTATACCGGCTACCCTATGGTGAAACAAGCTCGTGACATGGTCAGCGAGGGAAAGCTAGGCAAAATTCGGAAGGTCGTAGTAGAATATCCGCAGGGTTGGCTGTCGCGAAGTGTAGAAAAAGAAAACAACAAACAAGCCTCGTGGCGGGTAGACCCTAAGAAAGCAGGTATCAGTAGTGCGATGGGAGACATCGGTACTCACGCGGAAAACCTGGCTGAATTTATCACTGGCTTACAGATTAAAGAACTTTGTGCTGATCTTACCTCCTTTGGTGAAGGCCGCGAGCTGGACGATGACGGCGGCATCTTGCTACGTTTTGATAATGGCGCTAAAGGAATTCTGCACGCCTCGCAGGTAGCAGCAGGTGAAGTGAATGACCTCAACATTCGGGTATACGGTGAAAAAGGCGGCCTGGAGTGGCACCAGCATATTCCCGATGTACTTACTTTAAAGTGGCTGGACCAGCCCGAGCAGGTGTACCGCGCCGGAGCCGACCGGGCTTACGTAGGCCCTAGTGCTATGGCCCACACCCGCACACCCGCCGGACACCCCGAAGGTTATTTAGAAGGGTTCGCTAATATTTACCGCAACTTCGCCATGACCCTTCGCGCCCGTATGCAAGGCAAAGAACCGGACCCTCAGCACCTGGATTTTCCCACGGTGGATGACGGAGTGCGAGGAATGGCGTTTATTGAAAATGCCGTAGCCTCCAGCAAAAGCGATCAGAAATGGTATCCGTTTGATATATAATTACAAAAGGCAGTCATTACTGGCTGCCTTTATTTTCACCCAACCCAGCCAAGGGTAAAGCTCATTTTTATAAACTGCTCTTCCTCAGGGCAGCTGCCAAGCAGAAATGATACATTTTTTATGTAGACTGAAAGAAGCACTTCATTAATAGCTTGACCGCCACTAAGCTCGTCTACCATTTTGATATGCATCTATAACATGATTGCAACCTAAGGCTATCATACTAAAGAGCACAAATAAATACCTGCTCATAAAGTCGCTGAGACTCTAGCCCCACTTTCCAGCACCATATTTAAAGACACTAAAAACGCGGAACTGACTGTTGAAAGTGCGTGATGAACGTTATTTTAGTATACCTAAAACCTAACCCATTATGAGACCTTTCCTATTTTTTTGCGGATTGTTCTTTATTTCAACCTACGCATCGGCTCAGACTACAAACCCTGACATTGACGTGCGAGATAATACCCCACTGCTTATGTCCCAGCATTACACTCCTACCCCTGAAAACCTGGAAGCCCGGCAGTGGTTTCAAGACGCGCGGTTTGGTATGTTCATTCATTGGGGAGTGTACAGTGTGTTGGGTGGGGGAGGAGATATTGGAGTAGCCGAATGGGTAATGCAGCAGAAGCAGATTTCTGTAGAGGACTACGAAAACCTGCCGAAGTTTTTTAACCCGGTAGATTTTGATGCGAAAGAATGGGTGCAATTGGCGAAAGATGCTGGCATGAAGTACATCACCATTACCAGCAAGCACCACGACGGTTTTGCCATGTACGATTCCGAAGTGTCGGACTACGATATTGTAGATAGCACTCCTTATGGAAAAGACATTATCAAACAATTGAAAGAAGCTTGCGACGAAGCAGGTATCAAATTGTTTTTCTATTATTCTCAGCTCGACTGGCACCATCCTGATTACTTTCCCCGAGGCCGTACCGGGCAAGGTTATACTGGTCGCCCCGAATCAGGCAACTGGGAAGCCTACCTTAATTATCAGAATGCTCAGTTACGCGAACTGCTCACTAATTACGGCGAAATCGGTGGCATCTGGTTTGATGGCTGGTGGGACCGTCAAGCCTTACCCAACCACGGCGACTGGAACCTTGATGAAACGTATTCCCTCATTCACCAACTGCAACCGCAGGCCATGATTGGTAATAACCACCATGTGGCCCCTTTTCCGGGAGAAGATTTTCAGATGTTTGAAAAAGACCTGCCAGGCCACAACACCACTGGCTTTAGCGGAGACTCTGAGATAGGCGAGCTGCCGTTGGAAACCTGCGAAACCATGAATGGCTCCTGGGGATTTAACCTGGTAGACGACCGGTATAAAAGCACCAAAAACCTGATTCAATACCTGGTGAAGGCCGCCGGATACAATGCCAATTTTTTACTAAATGTTGGCCCCATGCCCAATGGAGAAATTCAGTCGGAGTTTCAGAAAACCTTGCGGGAAATAGGAGAATGGGTAAGTGCACACGGTGAAACCATCTACGGCACCCGCGGTGGCCCGGTGCCCGCCAAGCCCTGGGGCGTAACTACTCAGAAGGGTGATAAAGTATATGTACACATTATGGATGCCCCCGATGAATCTATTCTGCTACCCAAACTGGACCGTAAAATAATGTCAGCCAAACTTTTTGGTAAAAGCCAACCCCTTAAATATGAAGAAGGGCAATTCGGCATTGTGTTGAATGTACCCGTTTCTACGCGTAACGACATTGACACCATTGTAGAACTCACGATGGCTTCCGATGACGAAGTAGGAAACTAAGGGCAAAAATTTTTCTGCATGAGGTAGGGTAGGAGTAGCCTGAGCGGTATTAGTAGTATGAAAATCAAAAACTTTATCATACCACTATGAAACTGCACATAATTTCAGGAAGAACACTAACCTTTTTTACCATTATAGCCTTTGCCTCCACCAGTTGTTACATTGATATTGATGACGATGATGATGGCTTTGGTGCCGGACCCACCGTTCGTGGTTCAGGCAACGTGATCACCGAAGGACGAGTTATTTCTTCATTCACCCAGATTGAGGTAGATGGGTCAGCCAATGTCTTTTTAAGCCAGGGAAACGAGCAAATTGTAGAAATTGAAGCGGACGATAACATTATTCCGGTTATTACTACCGAAGTGCGCGGCGGTGAACTGGAAATTGGAAGCTCGCGCAACTACCGTACTTCTAATCCGGTGAACATCTATATCACTGTACCGGTAATCAGTGCTATAAAGATTGATGGTTCGGGCGATGTATTTGGAGAAACTTCTATGGGGGGCGATCAACTGGAACTGGAAGTATCCGGCTCTGGCAATATGGATTTAGAATTGTACTACACTCAGCTTTGGGTGGAAAGCAATGGCTCGGGCGACTTTCAGCTTTTTGGCGAAGTAGATGACCAGGAAGTTCGTATATCTGGCTCCGGCAACTATCAGGCTCGCGACCTTACATCCGAGAACTGTGATATTCGCATTAGCGGTAGTGGCGATGCGGCTGTATCTGCCTCTGAATACCTAAAAGCTGAGATTCGGGGTAGTGGCAACATTCTGTACTACGGTGACCCGCAAATAGAAAGCTCGGTGAGCGGCTCGGGCAACGTTATTGCCGCTCGCTAACTATCAGGCACGAATACCTGCTTCTTTAAAAATTTGAGGTAAATCGGAGGGATGTTTCACGAAGGCCGCCTGAAGTCCACAGCTTTGGGCGGCTTCTACATTTTCAATACGGTCATCCACAAATAAACATTCCTGCCCTTGGCGTCGGGTAATCCGCAACACCCGGCGAAAAATTTCGCAATCGGGCTTCATCACGCCCATGTTACAAGAGCTAAAAAACAGCGAGATAAACTCATGAAGCCGGTAAGTATTAATGCGGTACTCATTTAGCTCCAGGGACTCATTATTAATTGTGGCCAGTAAATACTTTCCGGATTCAGCTAACCCTCTCAATAACTCCAGATTTTCGGTATAGGGCTGCGATAATTCCTTCATGAAGTTTACATACTCTTCCACCGTGAATGAGCGCGGCTCATTGAATAAGACCCGGTCCAGATATTCCGATAATGAAATATGCCCACACTCAAAATCATGCACTTGCTCAGTATGCCGTGCTTCGGCTTCTTCGTACGAATAGCCAAAAGTTTCGGCAGCGGTTTCTCTGGACACATGATCCCAGCCGTTTGTGAGTAGCACTCCACCCACATCAAAAAAGAGCGTTGTAATGTTCATTAGTGTTTGGAATTATCAGTTTGTTACGACATCAGCACAAAAATATTTACGTGCATTATCAACTAAAAAAGCCCCTTTCGGGGCCAATTACGAATTATGATTCATTGCCGTAGGCAGGCTGATCAATCTTGGTTTTATCCGTATTGCGATTAGGGTTTTTGACCGGTGCTTTCGCCGGATCGGGATTTCCCTGGCCATCGGTATATTCATCGCGCAATTCTTCTTCCTGCTCCAGATCTACTTCGCCTACATTTTTAATAGAGGCTTTATCCTGTTGAGGCGCAGTTCCTGAAGGTTCGCCTTTGGCTTGCTTTCCAGTAGTATTCGTGTCTCGTTGTGCCATCGTTTAAAAAATTTTAATTGATAAAAAATGTCTCTTCTCTTATTAACGATCACCTATCTGTAAGAGTTATCAAAACCAGCGATTGGTCCGCATCCAGAGGTACATCAGCACCCCGGACACCAGCATAAAGACCAGTACGGCAGGGTACCCCAATTCCCAATGAAGTTCAGGCATATTGTCAAAGTTCATCCCGTAAATACCGGCTACAAAAGTGAGGGGAATGAAGATAGTCGCAATGATGGTCAGGGTTTTCATCACGTTGTTCATCTTGTTGCTCAACATCGACATGTACAGGTTCATCAGCCCGTTTAGTACCTCTCGTTGGGTTTCCATAGTGCTAATGGCTTGCTCCAGGTGACTGTATACATCGCGGAAAAAGCGCCGGGTGTTTTCTTCTACAAAACTCTCATCATTGATCAGTTTGCTTAACGCTTCGCGCAGGGGAAGCACACTTTTGCGCAACTCTACCACGTGCCGGGTATAAAAAGTAATTCGTTCCATCGCATCCTGCGTTGGGTTGCGAATCAGGCTGTCTTCCAGCAAAATAAGTTGTTCATTATACTCTTCAGTAACTGTATAATAGTTGTCTACAATCACGTCCATGAGGGCATACAGTAAATAATCTGTTCCACGTTTTCGGATGCGTCCTTTGGCAGCTTCCAGCCTTTCGCGCACCGGATCAAATACGTCTTTCCGCTGTTCCTGAAAAGAAATAAGTACCTGGGGAGTTAAAATAAAGCTGATATGCTCCTGCTCAATGTGGTGGGTTTCTTCATTAAGATTTAGCATTTTAAGGGTAATGAACAGATATTCCTCATAATTCTCGTATTGAGGCGAAAGTACCGTATTCAGAATGTCCTCCGTTACCAGGGGGTGTAAACAAAAATGCTCTCCTAGTTGCTGTACAATGCTCGTATCATAAATAGCACTTACATTAATCCAGTTTTCCTGGTTCATATCAATCTGAGCAATGGCATCTGCTACGCTAGCATTTGTGTGGCGATTGAGCTCATCTTCAGTGTATTGAAGCACCGTAATCTCAATCGGTTCGTCTACCTTTTTTCCGGTATATATTAAAGTTCCCGGCGCAGCTCCGGCATGCTTACTAATGCGATAGTTCTGATTCTGAAATAATGATTTTCGTAGTAATTGAATGGGAAGAACCTTTAGCAGTTGTCTCTGTATCTGTCGGCGCATAAAAAATAAGTGAATGAGTGAATGAGTGAATGAGTGAATGAGTGAATGAGTGAATGAGTGAATTTAGAAGAATACTAGTGAGAAGCAAAACCCTTCACTTCTTCTATCATTTACTCATTCGCTAGATCATCCCTCGGGCTTTAAGCTCAAGATATTTGTTGATGGTATCTACCGAGAGTTGCTGAGGTGTAGTGAGTAAAGCCTGAATGCCGTATTGCTTGAGTTCGTCCACAATTTGCTTTTTCTCTTCGGCAAATTGCTCGGCAATGGTTTTTTGATATACATCACGCAGCGAGGTTGCTGGCTGGGCAATAAGTTGATGTAATTCTGTATTCTTAAAAAAGATGACGACCACCAGGTGCCACTTCGCCATCTGACGAAGATAAGGTAATTGCCGCCGCATTGCCGAGATAGACTCAAAGTTTGAGAACAGCAACAACAAACTTCTTTGAGAAAGACGACGCTTCACGGCTGTGTATAACGCAGCATAATTAGACTCTTTGTAAGCAGTTTTTTGGTTGTACAAGGCTTCCAGCAACAAATGCAACTGCCGACTTCGGCGGCTGGCTGGCAGAAAACTTTGCACTTTGTGCTGAAACGTAATCAGCCCGGCTTTATCATCCTTTTTTAACGCAATGTTGGTAATAACCAGGCTGGCATTAATGGCATAATCCAGTAGCGTCATTTCTTCAAAAGGCATCTTCATGGTGCGCCCCTTGTCAATGACTGCATATACGTGCTGTGCTCGTTCATCCTGATAGTTGTTGACCATCAGCAAACCGCGCCGGGCTGTAGCTTTCCAGTTGATCGTACGGTAGTCATCGCCCGCAACGTACTCTTTAATCTGTTCAAACTCCTGATTGTGACCCAGTCGCCGGATTTTCTTGATGCCAAACTCGGTCAGGTGATTAGAAAAGGCCAGCAGTTCGTACTTACGCATCTGCATAAAAGAAGGGTAAACCGGCACTTCCTTATCCGCCGAAAAACGATAACGACGCTGCAATAGCCCTATGGGCGAACTAACAAAGGCATTAACTGCCCCGAACTGATACGCGCCCCGCTTGATGGGTCTGATAAAATATTCGTACGTTTCTTTTCCTCGTGGCGGTATAGCTATGGATGCTCTGAACTTTCTTTCCTGCAACTGGTAAGGCAGTTCATCAATGATTTGTACGTTTGTGGGAATTGTATAGCGATTGAAGAGCACGATTTTAATGAAGTTATCATCTCCGTTAGACAATTTGTCCGGGGCGATGCGATGTCCCTCAAAACCATTTTTGCGGCTAAACAATAACCATGCGTCAACCAGCACCAGTACTCCAAATACACCTAAGCCCACTTGCCCCACCCGAAACACGGTAGTGATGCCAAAACCTAAGAGTAGCAGGGCTACAATAATGCCCAGTCCCCAGAAAAAGCGTTGGGTGAGGTATAATGAGCGAAGTATTTTCACTAGCGGGGCACTTCTACCTGTTCCAAAATGGTCTCGAGCACATCGGCAGCGGTGCGGCCTTCCATTTCTACTTCGGGCTGAATGAGCACCCGGTGTACTAGTACGGGAAGCGCCACAAACTGAATATCCTCCGGGGTCACAAAATCTCGCCCTCGGGTGGCAGCAAATGCCTTAGCACTAGACAGTATAGCCAAAGAGGCGCGGGGGGAGGCTCCCAAATACAACGATTTATGCTGCCGGGTTTGGTGCACCAGATGAGCGATGTAACTGACCAGATGTTCTTCTATCCGTATTTCTCGCACCGTTTGCCGGTACTGTTTTAGTTGCTCTGCGGTGATGACTGGCGGTATTGAGCTAATGTCCAGATTATTTTTACGCTTATGAAAACGCTCCAGCATCAGTGTTTCTTCTTCCAGCGAAGGATAGGTGACTTCTATTTTGAATAAAAAGCGATCTAGCTGAGCCTCCGGCAAGCGGTAGGTTCCTTCCTGCTCAATTGGGTTCTGGGTAGCCACTACCAGAAATGGTGGGCCTAATGGATAAGTATGCCCATCAATAGTGACCTGCCGTTCTTCCATCGCTTCAAACAAAGAAGCCTGCGTTTTGGCGGGAGCGCGGTTAATCTCATCCACCAGCACAATATTAGCGAAGACCGGGCCCGGCTTAAACTCAAAATCAGAATTCTTAGTATTAAATACTGAGGTACCCAGTACATCGGAGGGCATCAGATCGGGAGTAAACTGAATGCGGGAAAAATCTACCGATACCACACGAGATACCAGTTTGGCCGTCAGGGTTTTGGCCACTCCCGGCACACCTTCCAGTAACACATGTCCATCGGCCAGCAAGGCGGTCATCAGCAAATCAATCATTCCCTCTTGCCCAACAATCCACTCGCCAATACTGCGGCGGATGGCATCCAGACTATCTTTTAGGGTAGAAAGGTCGATGCGAGAATTAAATACTGGGTTTTCGGATGATTCCATAAAAAGTAAATTCAATCGTTAACGGGCCGTTTGATAAAATGCATCTACCCGCTGGTTTAATGTTAGTAAAGCTTTCTCTTCTACCCGGGCAGCCTGCTGAATTTTCACAATCTGATTTAATAGCCGGTCCACTTCCACGCGCTTCTTATCTGCTTTGTGCGTCAGTTCCTCCCGAAAAACTTCATCGGCCGGATCAGGATGCAGGCGATAACGTTCGCGAACAAATCGGTAAAAATGAGCAATTTTTTTACCCGCCAGATTTTTATGATCTCGGGTACGATAATACAAATTGCCAACCGTGGAGACAAACTCCAGCGTAGTATTAGTAGGGGGTAGGTGAATGGGAATCACCCGCTGTTTCCGCTTAGCCTCGAAAATCACGAACAAAAGTAATCCCAGCAGGGCTACATACAGTCCCCAGCGCAAGGGCGGCTGACTCATGAGAAAGCGGAATGGAGAGCCAGATTCCAGTTTACCAACTTGGTAATATTCGGTCCAGAGCACATCCTGCACCGGCAAAAATGATAACAAGCGAGCGGCTTCTTCGTATCGCTTTTCGTGTAACAGTTCATAATTGGTAAATACCCGGGGTTCGCTATGTAAAAATAACTGACCTTTTTTCCACTGTATTTTAAGCAGCGTAGGCTCGCCCGCATCATTTCGCTGTAGTACAGTAGTGAGGGTGCTATCATATGATGTAAACATGCTATGGTAAGCCATCATTTCATCTACCGTTGCCGAGTCTGCTGCTGAGAAAGTAGCTTCCTCCGTTTCCAGGTTGAGAGCATTGGCAAAATAGCCGTAAAAATGGTTGGCTGATATGAAAGCCTGGTTGCCCTGAGCCACATTCTGCAATAATGCTTCTGAGTCCAGGCTATCGGGCATAAATTCGGAGGCCAGCAATAAAACATTGGAGGACAAACCCTCTTCCTGTTCAATTTCATACAATGTCTCATACGTGGTGCGTACCTGCTGATCGGGAAACAAATCCTCCATTAAGTCTCGCAGCACATAGGTGCCGTACGGAATTTTATCGCGATGGTGCAGGGTAAAAGTCCAGTCGGTAGGTTCGGGTGAGAGAATTTCTACCAATATTAGCAACAGCAGTGTGCCCCCCAGGAATGCGTAGTACTTACGGTCTTTCATTCGCTAGGCATGTTGAGGTTCGTTTAAACGGTCAATACGTTGTCGGGCATCTTGGTACAACCCTTCATCAGCTGGAAAATCTCCGTACCAAGTGTATTCATATAAGTATACCAAGTATGAAAGTCGTTGCCGCAATGTAGGACTTTCCAGTTCAGCCAGATAATCGTGGTTGGTTTTTCCCGGATGCCAGTCAATGTGCTGCTGGTCGCTTAGTTTTTTTAGTGCCCAGAGATAACACCAGCGTATGGCCTGCCGATAATCTTGCTGCCCTGTGGCCTTACTGATTTCCTGCTCAAAGTCAATGCCGTGAATGTCTTCTATGTCACCGGCATATTGCACCTGGCTCGCCGTTTTCCGCCCCAGGACCTGAGAGGCATCTATGCCTAATAATCGCAACACGGTATAAATGATAACTATCCCACAGAGGATATAGAATCCGATGCGTACTATCGGCCCAAAATTGGTGTCAATACTGATTTCCGGAAATAAACTCCAAAACCACCGCCAAAACCGGGACCACAGGTTGATGGATGGCTTCTGCCGGTCGGGATAATCAAAATCACTATCATTCAAATAGGTATCAATCTTCTCCTGAGAGAATGATCGTAGCTGTTCCGGAGCCATCGGGGCAGTTTCTGTATCAGCTTCAACAGACTGTCCGGATGCTACTTCTCCCAGCGAAAGCATAAGTATTATAAGTAAGGGCAGAACACGGCCGCAATGTAGAACCCGCCTGTAAGAAAATTCCATGTTATTTTTCCGAACGCAGAAATTCACCATTAGTACGTCTCATCATCTTGGTCCCGAATTGGTCTGGAGGTATTCCCTAAGGCATCAATATCCTGCATCAGGCCGGTTGCTTCTTTCTTCTCAATCAAGTTACCGTATTGAAAGGCGAGGGCTATCCAAAAGATGCTACTCAGCAATTGTGAACAGATAGTATTGACAATTTGAGCGATAATATACAGTAACTGATAAAAAAGTGATTGATCCTGAAGCAGCGTTTCACCCGACGCGGAAAAATATGCATCAAACCCGATGAGTAATATGGCAGGTAAACCGACAATAATATTGATGATCAGTTGGAGTATAACTATCACAACAATAAGAAGCAGTGTGCTCAGATAATTCCCACCCACCAACTTAAAACAGCGGCTAAATGCATCACCAAAAGAAAGGTGCTCCCTTTTCATGATGACGAATATGAGCGACAAAGCCGCTAAGAGAATGAAACCGGGAATTAGTAAAAACATAAAGCCCAGCACGACAACAATACCAACTACCACAGAAGCTACCAGAAAAGGCAGAAAAACGCTTTTCACCCCATTCCAGACTTCACCCACCCCAATAGGTTCTAAAGTCGGTTTTTGCAGATAAAGATCCAGGTACACGTAGACTACGGCCACCACCAACACCCCAGAGATTACCGACAAAAGCGCATTGATTGTTCCCCCTCCAAGAACACTAAAAACATCTACTTCATTTTGGGCTATCATCGGAAGCAAGCTGGAGATGACTCCGATAATAAGCAACAAAGGGCCGGCTATAAACAGCAAACTCTGGCCTAACGATTGAAAATTCTGCCGTAGAAAGGCAAACGTGATATTAATCTTTTCACCAAAATCTCGCTTTTGGTATAAGTTAATCTTCTGGGTATCCTGCATGGTGGGCTACTTTTCGAGGGTATATGACGAAATAGTATAGTACTAAAAATACGGAAGAACCAATAATAACTAATTTTATCAGCGTGGGCAATTCTGTGAGCCGGGTCACGAACGACTCCAGAAATCCGGCCATGATAAACAGAGGCACGAGCCCAATCACCATTTTAGCCCCTTTTCGGGCTCCTTGCTGGAACGAAACCATACGCGGATAGGTACCCGGAAACAGAATACTATTGCCCATTACTAAACCAGCGCCCCCCGCAATAATGATAGAAGAAATCTCAATGGTGCCGTGAATCCAGATTGTAAGAGCCGACTCGGCCAGTAGGCCTTGCTGATAAAACAAGTACTGAAAGGCACCCAGCATAATACCATTTTGCAACAAAATAAAACCCGTTCCGATGGATAGTAGCACTCCCATAGCAAAGGCATAAAATGACACGCGGATGTTATTAAAAGTAATGGCAAAAAACATATCGGCCTGTTTACTATCTTTATATACCCGCATTGGGTCGCCCTGCGAAATATTATCCAGCGTCATATTTACATAGCCATCTCCCAAAATTAAGCGGGCAAAGGTTTCATCATGGGCCGTTGACACTACTCCTATTACTACCGCTATAATAAAAATAATGAATGAGTATAAGAGCGGCTTCCGAGCCTGATAAAACAAAAGAGGCAACTCTTCTTTCCAGAAGGTGATAAACCGGTTACGATCCTCCCGCTTGTTCTGGTAAATTTTCTGATGCACCTTCGAAGTCAGGTTGTTCAGGTACAATGTAGTATTACTCTGGGGGTAGTAGGTGTTGGCGTAGGCCAGGTCATCAGTCAGTTCTACAAAGTATGCTGACAACTGATCCGGATCAACCGCTTTCTTCTGCGACAATAAGGCATCAAAGGTTTCCCACTTTTCTAAGCGTTGCTTGACAAATGCAGCTTCTCGCATAAATGTATGATTCTGTCAAAATTTTTCAGGAAATTCGGTTTCCGAATAGCTAATTTAGCGTATTGTTCTTAAAGATCACGGCTCATTCTCACTATGCAAAGTATAAAAATCCAGACAACTCAGAATGTCACTATTGAGTATACCCTGGCTGGTTTGGGAAACCGCATTCTGGCTTACCTGATTGATTCGCTCATTCTGGGAGTTTATGCTATTGCCGCCGTATTGCTGTTTAGCTATTTATCGCCCTCCGGCGAGCCTCCCGTAGCATTACTTATCGTGCTTTTTCTGCCTATCTTCTTGTATCACTTACTTTGCGAAATGTTGCTCAACGGGCAGTCGCTGGGCAAGCGCCAGATGAATATCAAAGTCGTTAAGCTGGATGGATCACCTCCCGGCTTTGGTGCATACCTGCTCCGCTGGCTACTGCGCCCTATCGACATCAGTATTTTCTCTGGCGGCATTGCTATCCTTAGCATTGCTATCTCTCAGAATGACCAGCGGCTGGGCGACCTGGCAGCCGGGACTACCGTGGTAAAAACAAAAGGGGAAAAGCCTTTATCTGTTTTCACAGTTGATGAAGATTATGAAGCTCAGTTCCCACAGGTTGTTAATTTATCCGATCAGGATATTGAAACTGTGCTGCGGGTAATTACTACCTACCGCGAAACCGGCCACACCGCGCCGGTAGAAGCCACCGCTCGCAAAATTGAAGAACTGCTAGACATTAAAAGCGACCTGCGTCCTCTTCAGTTTCTATACACCATTGTGCGTGATTACAAACATATTACCGCTAAGTAAGCTTATGAATGCAAGCAGCCAGTGCCGGCTGCCCATGAATAAGCTCTTATGAAACTCACTGCCGTTCCGGAAAATCTGCTAGAGCGCATGGCGTTGTGGCTCAAACTGGCTCCCATTCCTCTAAGTGATACATTTTTATCTTTTATGCTCGCCCGCACTGTGATGGTAGGGAGCAAGCTGGGTGTTTTTGAAGCCTTAGCCGAACAGCCTCGTACTGCCGACTATGTAGCTGAGCAGTGTTCAACTGATACAAAGGCTACTAAAACCTTATTAGATACCTTAGTGCATCTTGGTTATGTGCAGTATAAGAAACCTCATTATAGCCTATCGCCATTAGCCCGAAAATGGATGCTTAAAGATAGTCCTTCATCATTGCATGATAAGATGTTGCTTCAGTTCCTGGAATGGGAGTTTGTAGAACATTACGAGACCTATCTTCGCACAGGCGAACCTCTGGATTACCATGACCACATGGATGATTCGCAATGGGGAATGTATCAACGGGGTATGCGATCCGTAGCGGGAGTATCGGCGGTAGAAGTTGCCCGACGCACCCCCATTCCCAAAGGAGCTACTCGCATGCTGGATATTGGCGGTGCTCATGGATATTATTCGGTTGCCCTCTGCCGACGCTATCCTCAGTTACAATCCGTAATTCTGGATTTGCCTGAAGCCATTCAACAATCAGAATCTATACTGGCTAATGAGGGTATGGGCAGCCGGGTGACTTACCGGGCGGGCAACGCGCTAACTGATAATCTAGGTGAAGCCGAATGGGATGTGATTTTCGTTTCGAGCTTATTACACCACTTTGATGAAGCCACCAATGCCGCTTTAGCTGGTCGCGTTTTTCGTGCTCTCCGGCCCGGTGGGTTATTTATTATCCAAGATTTTATGAGGTCCGATACTCCGCGCAATGGTGATCATATTGGGGGAGTGTTAAACTTGTATTTCGCTGCTACCAGCCAGGCAGGCACCTATTCTGAAGCAGAATATCGGCGTTGGCAAAAAGATGCGGGCTTTACCCTTCAGCGGTCAGTGAAGCTTCACTCGGTGCCTCGTCATGCCCAGGTAGTTGGCAAAAAACCGCGCTGACTGTAAACTGCCTAATACGGTAGCAGTAAACCACCAGAATAATAAATAACGTTCTTATTTGTTCATTCGTCGCTAATCATTATTCATCAATGATATGTGCCGCTCCTTTGGTTTTGACAAACCTAAAATATGTTCTATTTTAGTGCCCCACAGTATTTTTTATAAAACCTTACAACCTGACCCCCTATGAAGACAATGAAAGGTCCTGCTATTTTTTTAGCACAATTCATGAGTGATAATGCCCCTTTCAATACCCTGGAAAGTGCCTGCAAGTGGATGGCCTCGGTAGGCTATCAAGGAGTGCAGATTCCTACTTTTGACCCTCGCTGTATAGATTTAGCCAAAGCTGCCGAAAGCAAAGATTATTGCGATGAATTTAAAGGTATCTGTCGGGAAGCTGGCGTAGAGGTAACCGAACTCTCTACTCACCTTCAGGGACAGTTGGTTGCAGTACACCCGGCTTACGACACCATGTTTGATGCCTTTGCTCCGGCTGAAGTACATAATAATCCCACTGCCCGGGCAGAGTGGGCCGTAAATCAACTGAAAATGGCCGCTAAAGCCAGTCGCAATTTTGGTATTGATGTTCATGCCACATTCTCCGGAGCCCTAGCCTGGCCTTTCATGTACCCCTGGCCTCAGCGACCAGCCGGTCTAGTTGATATGGCTTTTAAAGAGCTCGCTAATCGCTGGAAGCCTATTTTGGATGCTTTTGAAGAGCAAGGTGTAGACGTATGTTACGAAATTCACCCCGGAGAAGACCTGCACGACGGAATTACCTTCGAGCGTTTTCTGGAGGCTACTGGCAACCACAACCGAGTAAAGATTTTATATGACCCAAGCCACTTTGTACTGCAACAACTGGACTACCTGGATTATATTGATATCTATCACGAGTACATCAACATGTTTCACGTAAAAGATGCTGAGTTTAACCCTACAGGTCGCTCGGGCATTTACGGCGGTTATCAATCCTGGGTAGATCGCCCCGGACGCTTCCGCTCCCTAGGTGACGGACAGGTAGATTTCAGTGCGATATTCAGCAAGCTAGCGCAATATGATTACGATGGATGGGCCGTCGTAGAATGGGAGTGCGCAATTAAACACCCCGAACAAGGTGCCGCCGAGGGCGCTCCTTTTGTAAGTGATCACATCATCCGGGTTACCGAGTCTGCTTTTGACGACTTTGCCGGCGGAGGAACCGATGATGAAGCCAACAAAAAGATTTTAGGATTATAACTAACCATTGCAAACACACATGAACAAACATTTATTTTTAGCACTCAGTGGGCTAACCTTTTCAGCTTTCGTCGCTTGCTCTTCAGGCGAAACTTCATCAGAAACAGCAACTGCCGCCGATAGCACTAGTGAAACCTCTTCCAGCGAATGGGAAGACCTTACTTCTCTGGACAAGTGGCGTAACTACAAAGCAGACACTATTTCTGGCAGCTGGCAGCTTGAAGATGGAGTGCTTGCCTTAAACGGTAAAGGGGGAGGAGACATTATCACTAAAGAAGAATATGATAATTTTGAGTTAGAACTTGATTGGAAAATCTCTGAAGGCGGGAATAGCGGTTTGTTCTTTAATGTAATTGAAGCTGATTCTATCGGCCCGGCTTATCATACGGGTCCTGAATATCAATTTATTGACGATGAGCGCCACGCTGATGCTAAAAACCGCAAACACCGTTCAGGTGACAACTACGATGTTCAGCAGGCAACGACCGAAACGGTAAAGCCCGCCGGCGAATGGAACACCACTCGTTTAATCGTAAACGGCGACCATGTTGAGCATTACCTGAATGGCGAAAAAATTGTAGAGTATGATTTAGGCTCACCCGCCTGGCAGGATTCCGTAGCTAACAGCAAGTTTGCGGAAATATCTACCTATGGTACAGCTGAAAAAGGGCATATTGCCCTTCAAGACCATGGTGACCCGGTTTGGTTCCGTAATATTCGCATACGCGAGATGTAGAAGTTGTTCTTCCACAAATATTTGTACAAGTACTGGCACAAGTGTCAGTACTTTTTTTATTTCAAAACGAACCAGTAGGCTTGCAGTCTACCAGCACATATAAAAAAAGGCGAGACAATCTGATTGTCTCGCCTTTTTATTGGTATAAATAATTGAATTAAATAATCATTCCGGCGCCAACAGTTTCATTAGTAAACTCATCAATAAGAATGACGCTTCCCGTGGTACGGTTTACTTTGTAACTATCGTACAATAAAGGCGATGTCGTACGAATACTAATACGGCCAATATCGTTTAGACCTATCTCCAAATCATCTTCGATTCGGTGCAATGTATTGATATTGACTTTGTACTTAATCTCTTTCACTACGCAGCGGGCATCTTTGGTTGTATGCTTAATAGCATATTTGCCCCGGGGTGAAAGTTTTTTCTCATTTAGCCAGCACACCATAAGGTCAATATCCTGTCCTACCTTAGGTTGATTGTCCGGTTTGGCAATCATATCACCTCGCGTGGTATCAATATCATCTTCCAGTGTCATGGAAACAGACATAGGAGGGAAGGCTTCTTCTAATGGCCCATCGATTGTTTCAATGGATGCTACTTTAGAAGTAAGTCCGGAAGGTAAAACAACAACCTCATCGCCGGGTTTGAATACTCCACCAGCTACACGTCCAGCATATCCTCGGTAATCATGGTATGTATCAGATTGAGGGCGAATCACTCGCTGTACGGGAAAGCGACTATCAACAAAATTGTAGTCACTGGCAATCTGAACGTTTTCTAGCGTGTATAGTAAGCTTGAACCCTCATACCAAGGGGTGTTTTCCGATTTATGTACTACATTGTCTCCCTTTAACGCACTGATTGGAATATAGCGGATGTCAGGGATATCCAGTTTGGAACTGAACTCGGTAAAGTCTTTCTGTATTTTCTCGAACTGCTCCTGACCATAATCAATCAGGTCCATTTTATTAACGCATAAGATCAAATGCTGAATACGAAGCAGTGAAGCAATAAATGCATGTCGGCAAGTTTGTTCTACCACTCCGTGGCGCGCATCTACCAGCACAATTGCCAAGTTAGCCGTAGAGGCTCCTGTTACCATATTTCGCGTATACTGAATATGGCCAGGAGTATCGGCAATAATGAATTTACGCTTGGGCGTTGCGAAGTAACGGTAGGCCACGTCAATAGTAATGCCCTGCTCCCGCTCATCGCGCAAACCATCAGTTAGCAGTGCCAAATTAAGATTTTCATCACCAGCATTGGTACTTGCCTGCTCAACAGCATCCAGTTGATCTTCAAAAATTGCTTTACTATCATATAGCAACCGCCCAATTAATGTGCTTTTTCCATCGTCCACACTTCCGGCGGTAGTGAAGCGAAGCAGGTCCATATTAAGGTACTGCGTGCTTACTTCCTGTAGGGTATCTTCCATGATTGGTTTTGTTCAGAATTAAGTATAAAGTTTGATAAACTTTGTAGCAACTTCGTTAGAAGTATCCCTGCTTTTTGCGGTCTTCCATTGCTGCCTCAGAGCGTTTGTCATCAGCTCGGCCGCCCCGCTCGGTAACTTTTGCTGCTGCCACTTCCTGGATAATAGACTCAATATCGCCAGCTGAAGATTCTACCGCCCCCGTACAAGTCATATCGCCTACAGTACGGAAACGAATTTGCCGCATCTCATATTTTTCGTCACGCATTAGCGTAATAAATTCAGACTTGGCTAGCAACACGCCGCTTCTATTGACCATTTCCCGTTCGTGGGTAAAGTAGATTTTAGGAATATCCAGTTTTTCCTGGGATATATACTGCCAAACATCCATCTCTGTCCAGTTACTCAAAGGAAATACCCGGAAATGCTCACCAACATTTTTACGGCCATTAAACAAATTCCAGAGCTCAGGGCGTTGGTTTCGAGGGTTCCATTGGCCGAACTCGTCTCGGTGGGACATAAAACGTTCTTTGGCTCGGGCTTTTTCCTCATCGCGCCGGGCTCCACCAAAGGCTGCATCAAACTTAAACTCCTCAATAGAGTCTAATAGAGTAATAGTTTGAAGGCCATTACGGCTTGGGTTAGGCCCTTTCTCCTCTACAGCACGGCCTTTATCGATAGAATCCTGCACAGAGCGGACAATCAATTTTGCGCCTAATTCTTCTACCAGGCGATCCCGGAACTCAATAGTTTCAGGGAAGTTATGTCCGGTATCAATGTGCATTAATGGAAAAGGAATTTTAGCGGGCCAAAAGGCTTTCTGGGCCAGGCGGACCATAACGATAGAATCTTTTCCACCAGAAAAAAGCAGCACCGGTTTCTCAAACTGCGAAGCCACTTCACGCATGATGAAGATCGCCTCGGACTCCAACTGCTTGAGATGCGTAAGACTATATTTCATTGTTCTCTAAATTTCAGGAATGATACGATGTATTTTCTAGAATCGTATTGACTAAAAGTTGATGACTGTCTTCGATAGATTGTTGGTGGGTATTAATTTGCAGATCGGGATGCCCGGGAGCCTCAAAAGGGGAGGTGATGCCGGTAAAATCTTTTATTTCGCCCCGTCGTGCTTTGGCATATAATCCTTTTACGTCGCGTTGTTCGCAAACTTCTAACGGACAGTGAATATACACCTCGAAATAATTACTTCCAATAATTGAGCGTGCCATTTCACGAATGCTATCGGTAGGGCTAATTAACGAACAAATGGTAATGACACCGCAACTAGCAAAAAGTTTGGCTACTTCGGCGGCCCGCCGAATATTTTCCTGTCGGTCTTCTTGGCTAAAACCTAAATTATTATTTACGCCTGTTCGCAGATTATCTCCGTCCAGCAGCATCGTAATCTTGCCTTGCTGATGTAATGAGTTTTCTGCGGCTCGTGCTAATGTGCTTTTACCAGAACCTGATAACCCAACCATCCAGATTACCTTACCTTTTTGCTTTAATAAAGCCTCTTTATCAGACTGCTTTAAAATAGTATCAAATATGGGATAAATATTATTCAACTACTTATAATTTAATTATATACAAAAATAGCACAAACGTTACGTATAATAAAATTGGAAGCATTATTCTTTATTAACCTAGCTTACAGCCTATGACAAAGCGGTTTTTACTCTGCATATCCGTTCTAATTGATATGCCGTTAAACTGCTGCCTTTCCATTATTGCAGCTACTTCTGCTGCATAGCGTTCATTTATTTCAAAATACAATTGACCAGCAGGCTTAAGTATTTGCCTGCAAAGCTCCGAAATTCGTCGGTAAAATAGAAGCGGATCAGCATCTTCTACAAATAAAGCGCTAGCAGGCTCGTATTGCAGTACGTTTTGCCGCATCGTAGCTGCTTCAGATTTTAAAACGTAAGGTGGGTTACTAACGACAATAGTAAAAGCATTTTCTTTAAATGAACTCTTTAAAATATTCTGGTGCTGGAAGTTAACCGATGCATTTAGTAAAAAAGCATTTTGCTTTGCTGTTAACAAAGCATCTTCGCTATAGTCTATAGCCCATACTTCAGCTTGTTTTAATTCTTTAGCTAAAGTAATGGCAATGCAGCCACTCCCTGTACCTATATCCAATATCTGTAAATTAGGTGTGTTTTGGTTTTCTTTAATAATGTAGTGTACTAATTCTTCGGTTTCATGGCGAGGAATGAGCACGCTTGGATTTACAAGAAATGGCCGTCCATAGAACTCAGCTTCTCCTATAATATACTGAATGGGTTCTTCCTGATTTAATCGCTGTATAGCCTGAGTAAGATCTTTTTGTTGAGAATCAGACAAATCAACTTCTTTGTTCAGCAAAATATCAACTTGTGTTATTTGAACTATATGCTCCAACAGCCAAAGCAACATGGTATCAATCTCTCGGCTTGAATAATGAGACTTAACGTCCTTTTCCAATCGCTCTTCAAGATATATCCGTAGGTTTTTAGCGCTGAATCCCATGCTAAACTTCTTACTTTCGTAGCAAAGCTACACAACATGAACCAAAAGCATAAGCTTTTTTTGGAAAGAACCATCAGCTTAGCTCAAGCGGGTTTTCGCAAAGCATCTCTTCAACCATTAATCGGCTGGTTAATCACGCAGCAAGATACTATTCTAGCCGAAGGGTGGATGGAGCCAAATCAATCCTACGAAGACCAACTCCAGCTACTTCTTTCTACAATTTCTATTCAAGCCAACACTCAGTTGTACATTAATACTAATCCATTTGATAAAAACATACTTCATCATTTTGCTGATCAACATAAGGTCAGCAAAATTTTTATTGCTGATGAAACTCCGAATTTATCTTCCTCGCTATGGTACGTAAATCGGCGATCTTATGTTTTTCAGCAGTATAAAAGGCCTTATATTGTGCTTAAGTGGGCCCAAACTCAGGATGGTTTTGTGGCTCGCTCTAATTTTGATTCTAAGTGGATTAGTGGACCCCATGCTCGTAAACTGGTGCATCAGTGGCGGGCTCAGGAATCCGCTATTTGGGTTGGGAATAATACTTATCGTCATGATAACCCCCAATTAAATGTGCGCGATTGGGTAGGAGAAAACCCTGTTAGAATTGTGGTTGATCCTCAGCAGTCATTAGACTCTACACTACATGTATTTGATCAAAGTCAACCTACTTTATACTACACTCAGAAAAAGTTAGCAAACCGGCCCAACCTGGAATTTACGCGCTTACCTGATGAAGATCGGTGGGAAATGCTAATTCCCTATGTACTTTCAGACTTGTATCAACGACAGGTTGTTTCAGTATTTGTAGAAGGTGGCGCCCAGCTTCTTTCTTTCCTGCTAGAGCACCATTGGTGGGATGAGGCCCGCGTTTTTGTAGCAGATAAAATGTTTGAGACAGGAATAGCCGCCCCATCTATTGGTGAAAAATATTTAGTTACTAAAGAAATGGTTAGTGAAGATCAGTTGTTAATCTATCACCGCTTTATATCAGAAGCTAAAGAGAAAGTAGAAAAATAGCAGTAACCACAGCGCATCAACAAAATGCCAGTATACCGTCAGCATCTCAAGTCTGATCCGCTGATAAGGATTGGTTACTAAAATAAGGGTCTTAACCGGATCACGAGAAACTGAGCTTAGGCGGGTATAAACCACTGTTAAGAAAACCAGCCCAGCTGCCAGGTGCAGTACATGCAATCCGGAAATAACATATAGATACGCGCCTGATGCTTTGCCAGAAAGATAAATGCCAGAATGATACAGCTCTGACCAACCAATATACTGACTGATGGTAAATGCTACTCCAAGAAGCAACGTGATGCCCAGTGAATGCCTGGCCAGCTTTAAATCATCTTTTAAAAAAGCAGGTAACACTTTAGAAATAGCATAACTGGAAAAGAGCAGTAAGACTAAACTTACAATGAAAGCTTTCGGAAATTTAAAGTTGATAAAAACATCTGCGTCGTGCTGGCTGGCAGTATAAGACAAGATCATAAATAAAAAAACCAGGCTGCTTCCGAATATAGCCAGGTATAATATTGTTTTATGAGGGTGTAATTTCTCTAAGCGGGCAATTGCCGTTGCGCGTTCGGTCTTCTCAGTATTTTTATGGTAATTTTGCATCATTCACCAGGTCAAAGTCCTTTATATAATTGGAAAACATAATTTTAGAGCGGCGGTTCTGTTTATCTCTCTAAAACGTTTATTCTTTATACTTGTTATTTTCTAACATTCTATAACCGTACCATTTCTGTGCAGTCAACTGAATTTATTCATCAATATACCAGCGATAGTTTTGTTCAAACTCTTGCTGCGCAAATTAGTAGTGCTTCACGAACACAACTTAAAGGGGTAACTGGGAGCTTAGATGCCATCATTGCCACGGCTCTCTACAAAATAAATCCGCAAACGATGATATTTGTTTTGCAGGATAGGGAAGCAGCGGCCTACTTTCAAAACGATTTGCAGAACCTAAATCCTTCCAAAGAAATTTATTTGTTTCCCGCCTCCTACAAGAAGCCTTACCATCTTGATGAAACGGAAAACGCTAACGTTTTGATGCGGGCAGAGATACTTAATATTATCAGCAATACTCCTGCTTTAGGTCACCTTATTGTTACTTATCCTGATGCGCTGGCCGAAAAGGTTATTAACAAAAAATCTCTTCAGGAAAACACCTTTTTTATTAAAGCTGGAGAACGGCTCGATACCCAGTTTATTAATGAATTATTGGTTACTTACGACTTCGAGAAAACCGATTTTGTTTACGAACCTGGTCAGTTTGCCATCCGTGGGGGTATCGTCGATATTTTTTCGTATGCCCATGAGCTACCGTACCGTATTGAACTGTTTGGCGATGAGGTTGAAAATATCCGGACGTTTGACATTACCTCTCAGCTTTCGCAGGAAAAAGTGAACCAGGTGAGTATTATTCCAAACGTGCAAACCAAGTTGCTGGAAGAAGACCGGCAGTCTTTTATTAGTTTTTTACCTGTTGATAATACCCAGATCTGGTGGAAAGAAATAGAATCGGCTGTTGACATTATTGATCAATATTTTGCTAAAGCCGACGAGAATTTCGAGACGTTGATGCAAGAATCCGGCGGCACGCAAGTAGTATTTAACCCTTCAACCTTATTTGAAACAAAAGCTGGTTTTTTGCAGAGTATAGAATCTTTCACTCAGGTTGAGTTTGGTAATCGGTTTACATTTGACACTGACAGTGTGTTCACAATGAAAAGCCAGCCGCAACCATCTTTCAATAAAAACTTTGAGCTACTGGCTGCCAACCTTCACGAAAACAAAGATCGTAATATTGCCAATTTTATAGCCTCAGATTCTGAACAGCAAATAGAACGCCTGCGAAAGATTTTTGAAGAACTGGATTCGGAAATTGTTTTTCAGCCCTTATATACCTCTCTTCGGGAAGGCTTTGTGGATGCCACTCTCAATATTGCCTGTTATACGGATCATCAATTGTTTGATCGTTTCCACCGTTACAAAACCAAAGGCCTTCGCGCTAAGTCGAAAGCCATTACCTTAAAAGAGCTCCGTTCTCTGAATGTGGGCGATTACGTGGTGCATGTGGACCATGGGGTAGGCCGCTTTGCTGGCATGGAAAAAATTGACTATGGTGGGCGAGAACAGGAATCAATCCGACTAGTGTATCGCGATGATGACCTGCTATACGTCAGTGTTCACTCCTTACATAAAATATCAAAGTATAGCGGCAAAGAAGATACCCCACCAGCTATCAGTAAATTAGGTTCACCTGAGTGGGAAAACAAAAAGAAGCGAGCTAAAAAGAAAGTACAAGATATTGCCAAAGATCTGATCAGCCTCTATGCCAAACGCAAGTCGGCTCCCGGTTTCGCTTATCAGCCCGATAGCTTCTTGCAAGCCGAGCTAGAATCTTCGTTTATCTTTGAAGATACTCCCGACCAAGCCACCGCCACGGAAGATGTAAAACGCGACATGCAGTTAAGTCACCCTATGGACCGACTGATATGCGGGGATGTTGGATTTGGGAAAACAGAAATTGCTATTCGGGCTGCTTTTAAGGCGGTCACCGAAGGAAAACAAGTAGCCGTGTTAGTGCCTACTACTATTTTGGCTATGCAGCATTTTCACACCTTTAATAATCGTCTGGCTGATTTTCCGGTGAAGATGGAATATATCAACCGTTTTAAGTCCACCAAGAGTATAAAGGCCATTTTGAAGGAAGTAAAAGCCGGAGAAGTTAATATTCTGATTGGTACCCACCGGATTGTTAATAAAGATGTAGAATTCAAGGATTTGGGACTTCTTATCGTAGATGAAGAACAAAAATTTGGTGTAAAAGTAAAAGAGCGTCTAAAAGAAATGCGGGTAAATGTTGACGTGCTCACACTCACGGCTACCCCCATTCCTAGAACTTTACAATTTTCACTAATGGGCGCACGTGATCTGAGTATTATTGCTACTCCACCTCCTAACCGTCGTCCAGTTACTACTGAGCTTCATACTTTTAATGAAAACATCGTTCGCGATGCCGTTAGTTTTGAACTACGCCGGGGTGGACAGGTTTTCTTTGTCCATAACCGAGTTGGCAATATTGAAGAAGTAGCCAATATTATTCTCCGGCTGGTCCCCAATGCACGCGTTGCGGTAGCCCACGGGCAAATGGATGGGGCCAAATTGGAGAAAACGATGCTCCAATTCATTGAAGGTGAGCACGATGTGCTCGTGTCAACTAACATTATTGAATCTGGGTTGGACATTCCTAACGCTAACACCATTCTAATCAATAATGCTCATATGTTTGGCTTATCAGATTTGCATCAGATGCGGGGTAGGGTAGGACGATCTAACCGTAAGGCGTTCTGTTACCTGCTGTCTCCACCGGCTTCCGGCTTAACTTCAGATGCCCGCAAGCGACTTTCTACCTTGGAAGAATTTTCTGAATTAGGGGACGGTTTTAAAGTTGCCATGCGAGACTTGGATATACGAGGTGCTGGAAATCTGTTGGGAGCAGAACAGAGTGGATTTATTTCTGACCTCGGATTTGATATGTATCATAAAATTCTGGACGAAGCTGTCCAGGAATTGAAAGAAACTGCGTTTAAAGATCTTTTTACGCGAGATCTAGAAGAAATAACTAAACCATTGGTTCAGGATTGTAGTATTGAGACTGATCTGGAAGTTCTCATCCCAGAAGAATACGTAACAAACACAACTGAACGCTTACGACTATATTCCCGCCTGGATAATATCCAAGACGAAGAGCAGCTTCAAGATTTTAAAACCATGTTAGAAGATCGTTTCGGCGATATTCCTACTCCTGTAGAAGAGCTTATGTCTACTGTCCGACTACGTTGGAAAGCTGAACAGTTAGGTTTTGAAAAGCTTACTCTTAAAAACGGTTTGATGAAATGCTATTTTGTCGGTTTAGATAATGACACTTACTTTAATTCAGAAACATTCGGTAAAATTTTGCTCTATGTACAGCAGCACACAAAAAGCTGTCGGATGAAAGAAACTAAAAAGCGTCCTATTTTGTCCATTGAAGGAGTAGAAAATACTCAGCAGGCTATTGCAATTCTGAATCAGATTGGCTAAATCATATATCTTCGAAAAGTATCAGCAAAAGATACTTTCCATTTCATATATTCGTTACTAACATAATAGGGCAGTAAAGGGCCTTGTTTCTTGTTTATTTTATAGTGTAACTTACATACATATAATTTTACAGGGTATTTGCTATTATTATTGCAAAGATGTGTTCAAATTAGCAACATAATTTAGTCTGACACTAGTAGTGTCTTTAAGCGATTTGTGTTATTCGCCTATTACAGCGTAAATAAGAGTTAATAAAAACAGGTTATGAAGCAATTGGTTAACCAAGTTCCTAAAGCTTGGCAGTTTGTGTTGTGTGCTGCCGTGCTAGCTGCTTGTAGCAAAAGCCAGCCGACCAGTATGAATCCTGGTCAGTCCAGTGCCGTCACTGGCATTGAGTATAACGTAGAAGGTAACTTCACGTTAGACGAATACCATGGCCAACCCGAAGCACCCAACATGGTGTATATTGAAGGGGGACGTTTCACCATGGGAAGTTTTGAAGAAGATTTGATGGGATCCCGAGACAACCTGGAGCGTACTGTTACCGTGGCCTCGTTCTACATGGATCAAACTGAAATTGGTAACATTCATTGGCTAGAATATCTGTTTGACATCCGCCAGGATTCTACTACTGAATTTTACGAGTCAGCTCTACCCGATACTACTGTATGGCGTCGGTCATTAGCCTTTAATGATCCTTATGAAGATCATTACCTTCGCTACCCTGGTTTCCGCTACTTTCCGGTAGTTGGAGTTACGTGGCGTCAGGCGAACGATTACTGCAAATGGCGTACTTCTGTAGTAAACGAAAAATTAGTAGAAGAATCCGGTTCAGAAGTAGATGTGCCTGAAGGAGGACGGATCCCTCTGGAAAGTGGAGTTGTGTTACCCGATTTCCGATTACCTACTGAAGCTGAATGGGAATACGCTGCCAAAGCACTAATCGGAACCCAGTATCTGGATGAAAACCAAACTCACTCTCGCATTTATCCTTGGGATGGACATGCTACTCGAAATCCTTACGGAAAAAAAATGGGTTATATGCTAGCTAACTTTAAGCGTGGCCGTGGTGATTATGCAGGTATTGCCGGTAAATTGAACGACGGTGCTATGATCACTGATTATATTTACGAATACCCGCCTAATGATTTTGGCTTATATAATATGGCCGGAAATGTTAATGAGTGGGTGCTAGATGTGTACCGTCCTTTATCTTACCAGGATTTTAATGATCTAAACCCAATCCGCCGAGATGGTACCATTGATCCGGAAGAAAAGTATGACAATGAGAAGTTTCCTAATTTCCAGGGTGATTTTAACTCTTTAGTAACCAATGAGCTTCGAGTATATAAAGGTGGTTCGTGGGCTGATGTTGCCTACTGGCTTTCTCCGGGTACTCGTCGTTATCTAGAGCAAGATTCAGCAACAGCTACTATTGGTTTCCGCTGTGCTATGATCCGAGCTGGTACTAACTACTAGAAAACTTTAATATATTTCTTCAAAGGTCTGACTAAAATAGTCAGACCTTTTTTTTGTTATGCGTATTATTTTGGAGTTAGTTGAGTTAGGGCTTTTTGGCATTTATACGCCCATTGTTATTTTTCTTGCTCTTCCAGCCCTATTATCTCCTTTTTTGAATAGCTACCCCACATTGCTATGTAGAAAAATTTTACATGCGAGATCGTAACATTAATAGTGCTCTTTCTAGATTTACTAATAAATCTAAACAGACTCGTTAGCGAACAAACAAGAAAGTGGATTCCATTTTGCATTTAATGGTTTGGCAAACGTTAGATTTAAACCTTAAAAGTGAATAAGTGTATTATGGTTTGTTTAAATACCTATAAGAGATAAGAGTCAATTACAAAGGTAGGTGGGTTGCTTGTTTTCTTATGACTTCTCCGGCTTTTCCAAATTTGGCTTATGAGTGTAGACCAAAAATTAAAATTACCCGAGTTCCGGAATTCCTATCTGAGAGAGAAGTTGCTATTTGAACTACCGTCATTCAGGGGTAGCCAGAGCGGCTACACTTACATTGCGGCAACCACCCGCAAGTAGCAAATTCGCGCAAGCACCCAACGTGGCTCCTGTAGTAACTACATCATCTATTAATAAGATGTGCTTTCCGAGGATATTTGCATTACTGCGAATCGCGTATGCTTGATAACTATTTCGGTAACGTTCCATCCGGTTTTTCCGCGTCTGAGATTCTGTGTTCTCAGTTTTTATTAATATTTGTGACGACCAAGGAGTGCTCAAGACTTTTGACAAGCCTTGAGCCAGGTAATCACATTGGTTATAGCCTCGCTTTTTTTCTTTCTTTTTATGTAAAGGTATAGGAACAATCATATCAATTTTTCCTATACCACCATCATGCATAAGTGCCTGACCGAACCACTTTCCAGTGAGTTCACCAATTTCCGGGTACCCCTGGTATTTTATCAGATGTAATAATTTCTGAACCTTGCCGTGTTTAGAAAACTTATAATATGCCCAAGCCTGATTGATAGGGGCGAAGCTGTATACACGGCGCATTAGTTCTACATTTTGTTCTGCTAACGAGAAAGTGGGTAAGCTTAAGACGGTTTCTAATGCAATGTACTCTTCGCCTCTGGCCAGTGGTGTTCCCGAGATCAAACAGGTACGGGGAAATATCAATGAGACAAAATCCTTTAGCATACCGCTACGTATAGTTATCTACACAAGGTACAATACCTCACAATTTGCCCGGTGTTATTCAACAAGGCAACCTTACTCATGTAACTTTTTTTGCTTCTACCTCATCATTTATGTATCAAAAAGATTTAGTATTAGAACGAAAATGGCAAGGCTTATTACAGGTTCTTGAACAACAAATCGGCAGACGACCGAATGATTTAAACAGCGTTTTATTTCTAATTGGCGTACAAGAATTGGGAAAAGGAGCTCAACATTTCTCTAAAGAAGAGAAACAGGATCTGCTACATATTGCTATTTGTAAAGTACTCTCGCTGTCAGGCTTTTATACGTTGGAAGGAGTAGACCAAGATGGATGGCCGCATTGGAAATTACAAAAAAAACTTCCACACTTCGATCTTCTGGATCAGGAGAAACTTCTAAAGATGCATGTAATTGAGTATTTTGAACAAGAAGTGGGAGTCGCTATTTAATTTATGACATGAAGATTATTTCCTATAATGTTAATGGCATTCGTGCTGCCATTCGCAAAGGTTTTTTAAACTGGCTTCAGGAAGAAAATCCGGATATTATATGCCTGCAGGAAACCAAAGCTAATCCAGATCAAATGCCTCTACATGAGATAGAAGCGTTAGGATATCTTACCTTTTGGGAAGGTGCTACTAAAAAGGGATACAGCGGAGTGGCAATTTTTACCAAAATACCTCCTAAACAAGTGGTAAATGGTATGGGAGTTGAACGCTACGATCAAGAGGGTAGGGTACTCCTGGCAGATTATAATGATTTTTCAGTCATGAGTGTATATATACCTTCGGGTACTACAGGCGATGTTCGCCAGCAATTTAAAATGCAATGGCTTGAAGATTTTAACAATTATATTAACGAACTTAAAAAACAAAAAAAACGCTTAATTATTAGCGGCGACTATAACATCTGCCACCAACCTATTGATATCCATGATCCAGTCAGGAATAAAAATAGTTCTGGATTTTTACCCGAGGAGCGGGAGTGGGTTTCTACATTCCTAGATACTGGATTTATCGATACATTTCGTTATTTTAATAAAAGTCCGCATCAATATACTTGGTGGAGTTATCGCGCCCGATCCCGAGAGAAAAATCTGGGCTGGCGTATTGATTACCAAATGGCTAGTTCAGTTATGGAAGATCGCTTACTGGGAGCTTCTATATTACCGGCCGTCCATCATTCAGATCATTGTCCTATTGTTTTAGAAATACGTTAGAAAACATATACTTAATTGACGTTTTTCTCGTAATTTTTAAATACGCCTTACTCAGTCGCATATTGTAACTATCAATACCTCAAATTAACGCTTTATCCTATGTCAGCAGACTTGCATTTCAGTAGCGTTACCCATCAATTGAAGCAGTACAAACGAAAGTACTATCTGAATAAGTTTATTCGGGGAAGCATTTTGTTTGTCGCTATTGTATTATCTGTTTACCTGCTCTTTAACTCTATTGAGTACACAGCTCGACTAAATAGTATATGGAGAGCAGGGTTATTTTTCAGCTTCTTGCTGCTTTTCCTTTTTATTCTGGTGAAGTGGGTGATAGATCCTTTAACGCGGTATTATAGTAATAAGCGTCAGATTAGCGATGAAGATGCAGCCCGGCAGATTGGCACTTATTTCCCTGAAGTGCAGGATAAATTACTAAACCTCATTCAGCTTAATAAAACTAACAGTGCTCAAGGTGCGCTAATTGCTGCCAGCATCGCTCAAAAAACGCAACAACTTTCAGTTGTCCGATTTCCTATCGCTATTGATCTGAGAAAAAATCTTCGTCATTTAAAGTATCTCGCCGCACCGGTGAGCATCATCATTGTTGTGTTACTTTTTGTGCCACAATTTTTCTCAGAAGGTACCGCTCGGATTGTAAACTTTAATAAGGAATTTGTTCCAGAAGCTCCATTCTCTTTTGATCTTCAAAATGAATCATTTATTGCTTTCAAGAATGAGAACTTTCCTGTACAGATTAATCTGGTAGGTAGTGCGATCCCTGACAAGGTGTATTTGGTAGCCTCCGGCCGCCGCTTCCGAATGTCAGTCAATGATAAGGGTACCTTTGAACATACATTTCAGAGCATTCAGCGTGATACACCTTTCTATATAGAAGCGGCAGGATTTAACTCTGAGCAACATACCATTAAAGTAGTAGAGCGCCCTAATCTCAAAAACTTTAGTGTGTATCTTGACTTCCCTGACTATCTATCTCGCGAAGATCAGCGGTTAGATAATGTAGGAAATCTTCAAGTACCAGAAGGCACTTCCATCAATTGGCAGTTTAGCACCTTAGCTGCTGATAGCATGCAACTAACTTTTGTTGAACAAGAGGAGACACATCTATTGCAGGAAGATGAAGAAGGGGCATTCACCCTAGAAAAACAAGCTCTGGAATCTGATACCTACCAAATTGATTTGAAGAATGAGTACAGCAACAACAAACAAGATATACGCTATTATCTAGATGTTATACCTGACCAGGAACCTCAGATTAGTCTAGAGCAATTTCAAGATACTACGTTATATAAGTTTTTGGTATTAGGCGGGAATGTATCTGACGATTATGGGCTAACCCGCCTTTCTCTTTTTTACAAATTTGAGCCTTTGGACGAAGAGGAGGGAGCCGAACAAAAATATCAGCGTCTAAACCTACCCCTTGACTCGCGTCAGAATAATCAAAGCTATTATTATCAATGGAATGTAGATACTCTAAGCCTTAAACCTGGTGATAAAATTCGCTACTTTCTGAAAGTTTGGGATAATGATGCCGTAAATGGACATAAATCTGCTCAGACATCTTCATATGTATTTAGCATCCCTGATCGACAAGCTATTAGAGAAAATCTGGAAAAGTCTTCTGCAGAAACACAAAGCCAAATCAGTAAGACTGTTCAACAATCCGAACAGTTAAAAGAGGATATTGAGAAAGTCGAACAGCGCCTAAAAGGGAAAAAAGACCTTACTTGGCAAGACAAACAATTATTAGAAGATATTATTAAGCAGCGGCAAGAATTAGAAAAGCAACTAGAGCAGCTTAAGGAACAAAGCCGATCTTCTAATATGCAGCGAGAGCAGTTTGGGGAACAGAGTCAAAAAATGAAGGAGCAAATTGATCAACTCCAGCAATTAATGGATGAGCTTCTCGATGATGAAACCAAAAAAATGTATGACGAGCTTAAAAAGCTACTGGAAGAACAGCTTGACATGGATAAGCTCCAAGATAAATTACAAGAGATCAACGATCAGGAAGAAAACCTGGAAGAGGAATTGGAGCGGACACTTGAGCTATTTAAGCGAATGAAGTTTGATTCAAAACTTGAGGATGTGCAACAACAAATGGAGCAGAAAGCACAGGAGCAGGAAAAACTGGCTGAAGAAACTGAAAATAAAGAAAATAGTAGCGAAGAGTTAAGTGAGCAACAGCAACAGATGAATGAGGATTTTGAGGAGCTAAAAAAGGAAATGGAAGAGTTAAACGAACTTAATCAGGACCTTAAAAACCCGGCTCCTATGCAGGATATGCAGCAGGAGCAGAATCAAACGCAGCAGGAGCAACAGAAAGCTAAAGAAGCGTTAGAGAAAGATCAGCGAAATAAGGCACAGAAAGCACAAAAAAATAGTGCTGAGCAAATGAAGCAGATGGCTCAGAAGATGCAGCAAATGCAGCAAAGTATGGAGATGGAGATGCTGCAGGAGAATATGGATAACCTCCGAAATATTCTGGACAACCTCCTCACTCTCTCGTTTGATCAGGAACAGGTAATGAAGGATTTCCGCGATGTTAAGCAGAACGATCCTCGATTTATTGATCTTTCTCAAGAGCAGTTAAAACTCCGAGATGATGCCCAAGTTATAGAAGATAGCCTATTAGCTTTAGCCGAACGTGTTTTTCAAATTCAGTCTTTTGTAACCCGCGAGGTAAAAGATATGAATAAGCATATGGAAGAGAGCATGGAATCCCTGCGTGAGCGCCAGCAGTATAAAGCAATTAGCCAGCAGCAATTTGCTATGACTTCCATCAACAATCTTGCTCTTTTGCTAAACGATGTGTTGGGGCAGATGCAACAGCAAATGGCAGATGCTATGGGTAATCCTCAGCAAAACCCCGGCAACTCTCCTCAAAATATGAATCTGAGCGAATTGCAAAAACAACTTAATGACCAGATACAAGATTTAAAGAAAAGTGGGAAATCAGGACGCGCGCTTTCCGAAGAATTATCTAAATTAGCTCAGCAACAGGAAAAGATTCGCAAGGCACTAGAAGAGATGGATTCTGAAGAAGATGGGGGAGGAGGAACAGGTGATGAGCTATCGAAACAAATGGAAGAAACCGAAACCGATCTTGTTAACAAAAAGCTCACAAACGAGTTGATTGAACGACAGAAGGAGATTGTTACACGTCTTTTAGACGTAGAAAAATCAGAAAGAGAACAGGAACTCGATCAGAAACGCAAGGGTGAAACTGCTAAGGATAATTACGAACAACAAGCCGCCCAACGTTTTGAAGAGTACATCAAGCTAAAGAAGCAAGAGATTGAGTTACTTAAAACAGTTCCTTTAAAGCTCAATCCTTACTATAAAAACGAAGCAAACGAATATTTCAAGCGATTAAATTAACACAATGGATTCTATCAGCATTTCTATTCCTTCATTATCCGACAATATTAGGATGATTGAAAGTTTTATTGACAATGCTAAAGAACGATTTAACCTAACTGATGATATCTACGGCAATATTATGATTGCCGTCACCGAGTCGGTTAACAATGCAATTCGTCATGGCAACAAAGGAGATTCAAAGAAGAATGTAGATCTTTCGCTCAAACTTAATGATGGTGCTATCGTATTCTGGGTTAAGGATGAAGGGGATGGTTTTGACTTTAATAACCTACCGGACCCTACCGCCCCAGAGAATCTTGACCGCCCTGGAGGTAGAGGCATTTTTCTTATGAAACACCTTTCCGATGAAGTTAATTTTCATGATGAAGGGTGCACCGTTGAACTTGTTTTTTATATCAATTAATGATCAATTTTTTTGTCGAGGATATAACCTTTGACACTACCCAATTGGAGCCAGTCCCTTCCTGGCTTCAAAGCATTATTCACTCTCATTCCAGCACCCTTTCTAGTATCAACTATATTTTCTGTTCCGACGAATATCTTCTTAACGTCAACAGAGTATATCTAGACCATGATTATTACACTGATATTATAACTTTCGATCAGCGTGATTCAATAGATGAACCTATTGAAGCTGATATATTTATTAGTATCGAACGGGTTCAAGAAAATGCCGCTCAACTCAATTTCTCCTTCCTCTCTGAATTAATCCGCGTGCTTGTTCACGGTGTTTTACATTTATTGGGATATGATGATCATTCTGAAACCGACCGCGTAATTATGCGTAACCTAGAAGAACAGTATATTGAATTGTTCCACAGTCAGTTTTCTAACTAACCTCTTTCTCTTAAAGCTTCACATTAAACGTTCCACGTGGAACATCACATTTTACTTCACTTGAGGCATCTGAAATTATTCAAAATGAAGTAGTTACAAGTCTCAAATTCTTGTTGAAAATTTAAAACTTATGAAAACGGACGGATAAAATGTTACAAAAGTGACAGGTCAACCTTAGTTTACGTTGTTATGCGAAGAGACAAATAGACCTCTTTTTAGAGTGACTAGTTTCATATAGAATAGCGTATAAAATTTCATAGATATAGAAACGAAATAGTAACTTTGGGTGTAGAATAATAAAACTAAGAGAAAATGCTATTTGATAAATATGACGTAATCGTAGTGGGTGCTGGTCATGCTGGAAATGAGGCAGCAGCGGCAGCCGCTAATATGGGTTCGAGTACGCTACTGATTACTATGGACATGACCAAGATAGGGCAGATGTCTTGTAATCCCGCAATGGGAGGAGTAGCGAAAGGGCAGATCGTTCGAGAAATTGATGCGCTGGGCGGACTATCCGGAATTGTAACCGATGAGTCTGCAATTCAATTTCGCATGCTTAATAGATCTAAAGGGCCTGCGATGTGGAGTCCACGTACCCAAAATGATCGAGCCAGGTTTACAGAATCGTGGAGGATGCATCTGGAACAAATCCCAAACCTGGATTTTCTGCAAGAGATGGTAACGGGCATACTAGTAGAAGGGAGTAGGGTAGTAGGAGTAACCACGAGTATCGGATTAGAAATCAAGAGCAATTCAGTAATCTTAACTAATGGAACTTTCCTAAATGGACTGATTCATATTGGTGAAAAGCAGCGGGGTGGGGGGCGCTCCGGAGAACGAGCTTCAAAAGGTATTACTGAACAGTTGGTGAATTTAGGGTTTGAATCAGGGCGCATGAAAACGGGAACACCGCCCAGAGTGGATGGCCGCTCATTGGATTACAGCAAGATGGAAGAACAACCAGGCGATGAGCGACCAGGAAAATTCTCATTTACAGATACCAAGCCTTTAGCGCACCAACGAAGCTGCCATATTACATATACAAACCCAACCGTTCACGAGATTCTGGAAACTGGTTTTGATCGTTCGCCCATGTTTAATGGACGTATTCGCGGACAAGGCCCCCGATACTGCCCTTCTATTGAAGATAAAATTAATCGTTTTGCTGAGCGGGATCGCCACCAGATATTTGTAGAACCAGAAGGCTGGAACACAGTAGAAGTATACGTGAATGGGTTTTCCACCTCATTACCCGAAGAAGTACAACACCAGGCTATTCGTCATATTCCCGGATTTGAGAAAGCAAAACTATTCCGGCCCGGGTACGCCATAGAGTATGATTATTTTCCACCTACCCAACTTTCAACAAGTTTAGAGACAAAGCTTATTGAAAATCTATTCTTTGCCGGGCAGATTAATGGAACTACTGGCTACGAAGAGGCCGCCTGCCAAGGATTGATGGCTGGAATTAATGCTCACAATAAAGTGCATCAATTAGAACCTTTTGTATTACGCCGATCCGAAGCCTATATAGGTGTATTAATTGACGATCTTATTAACAAGGGTACCGAAGAGCCCTATCGAATGTTCACTTCTCGGGCTGAATTCCGATTACTGCTGCGGCAGGATAATGCAGATCTTCGTTTAACAGAAAAAGGACATCAGTTAGGATTGATTGATAATGCTCGCTTAGAAAAAGTGTTTGATAAACGTAACGCTATATATGAATTATTATCTGAGATTAAACAACGAAAAGCGGCACCCCAGGAAATAAACGAAGGACTAGATGAGCTTTCTACAGCCACAATCCGAGAAAAAGTGAGCATACATCAATTACTGAAACGACCAGAGATCACCATGCAGGCTCTGGAAAAATTAGATTCAGGATTAGAAGAGTACTTTCAAAAATTTGATAATGAGGTAGTAGAGCAAGTTGAAATACTAACAAAGTATGAGAGCTATTTGGAAAAAGAACGCCAACATGCAGAACGAGTTGAAAGTCTGGAGGGCTACCGGATTCCCACAAACTTTGATTACTCCAAAGTAAAAGCATTATCAACCGAAGCTCGAGAAAAACTCACAAAAATACGTCCTGAAACTATTGGGCAAGCTTCTCGAATTAGCGGGGTGTCCCCAGCAGATATTTCTGTAATTATGGTTTACTTGGGTAAATAAGAATGATAGTAAGCTCTGGCTATAAACAATTGCTCATAATATTTCTAGTAGGGGGGTTGTCTCTATACTTTGAGCCCAGCTACGCTCAAAATAACGTAAAGGAGGAAGTTGAAAAACGAATCAAAGCAGAAGAAATGCCTAAAGCAGCAATGAGTATTTTGTCTGATTGGTTAAAAGATTCCAGAAGGGTACGATTTTACTATGAGACCGATGGGGATCATCAAACCTACGAAACCAAATTAATCAGAAACGAAAGGCATTTTAGTATTGAGTTTGATAACTCTGGAGTATTAATGGATATAGAAGAACTTATTAATACTGAACAGTTACCAGATGCAGTAATAGAAACCATTCATAACGTATTGAGTCGGACTTACGAAAAGCATAAAATTCGAAGAATACAACGGCAATTTTTGCCTAAGAATTCTGACGAAAATTTACTAAATACCATTCTATCATTTTCTGAAGAAACTGAGCAATTCATTAATTACGAAATAGAAGTAAATGTAAAAGAGCAGTCGCGGATGCGAGCCTATGAAATACTATTTGATGCTGAGGGACAAATACTGGATCAACGGTTAATAGTACGCAGATCATTAGACAACTTACTCTATTAATAATAAGTCGTGCATTTCTTTTCTATTTTTTTTCTATTAACCCTACTGCTTACCCAAAAAGCAGTTGCCCAGGAAAAACCCACTATTCAAATAGAGCCCGGCGTATCATACAATTATAATTTTCAGAACAACTGGTCATTTAATGGGAAGTCAACCATGCGTTTTACGTTAGACCAGCCAACAGACGAAGGGCAGGAGAGGGGCTCTGAGTTTAACTTTAATGAAACCTTGCTGTTTGCTACGTATGAGTTTTGGAACAATATTGAGCTAAGCGGTGGTTATGGTTTCCGTATTGACTCGTTTGATGAAACCTGGTTTAGCGAACATCGCATTATGCAGCAACTTGGTTTTATACTGTATGCCCAAGCAGGTAAACGAGTGGCCAACCGCATACGACTTGAACAAAGAATACAAGATGCTGACTACACTAATCGGTGGCGTTATCGCATAGGATTCGACAGTCCACTTAATGGGCGGCGCCTCGATGCTAACGAAATGTATATCATTTTATCAAATGAATTACTTTGGTCATTTACCAGTATAGAGCATGATTTTGAGAATCGGCTCTATGCTGGCCTGGGATGGTATTTTAATTCTCAGTATAAAGTTGAGTCAGGAGTTCAGTACCGGGCCGCCAATCTGGGTTCAGAATTAGAAAATGCTA
The DNA here is from genome assembly GCF_022458895.1 of Roseihalotalea indica. Next base: position 101,688 of record NZ_JAINFL010000001.1, read on the forward strand.
TCTGGATTACTAATATCTTTTACATTAATAAGCGCCAACCTCAAAAGAAAGGCGAAGAGTAAACGTTTTATCACTACACATCGAAGCAGATTTATACTACGCATGAAGCAAAGTTATTGGTTACTCATCGTTTGGATTTTACTCATTGCTATCGGTTCATGTGCCCGCCGAGGTACTCCAACGGGTGGGCCCAAAGATTCTATTCCGCCAGAACTGGTAAGAATGACACCCGAACTGGAAACAGTTAATTTTAAGGGAAAGGAAATAGAACTGGAGTTTAATGAATACATAGAAGCCCGCGATTTAAAAAAAGAGCTAATCATTACTCCACCTGTAGAAGATTACGATTTTTATGTGAGCCGGCGTATGCTGCATTTAGAAATTGAGGGTGATCTAAGAGATAGTACCACATACACGCTCAATTTTAGAGATGCTGTCAAAGATATTTCTGAAAGGAATCCAGCAAAAAATGTAGTAGTTGCTTTTAGTACGGGATCTAAAATCGATTCGTTTCAGGTTAGCGGTACCGTACACAATTTATTAACTCAGGAACCGATCGAAGATGCAATAGTATCTCTCTATGATGTGAACGATACCCTCGATGTATTTACCGGCCCCCCAATGTATCTGGCTAAAACGGATGAAGAGGGAAATTACACGATTCGCTATATTCGTGCAGGGCTATATAGTATCTATGCCTACGTAGATGAAAACACCAACTTAAAAGTTGATTCAAATAATGAGCCCTTCGGTTTTAAATCTAAGCCTGTATATTTAGGAACCGATATCAATCAACAAATCAAAGCTGACTCATTAGGACAGGTTGATAGTACCAATACCCTAAACCGGGTAATTGATTTGGTGATTCAGCGGCAGGATATCAGACCAATTGTTTTGCAGAGTGCCCGAGCCAATGGTAAATATTTTGAAGTAAAATTCAATAAGTCGCTGGATTATTATGACCTGTCACCCAGCGGAAATATTAGCTCTGCCACCCAACAGTTTTTGGAAGATTCGGTAGCGTTTAATCTATCAGATAGCACCCCTACACTTTTCAGTAATTTTCAGGATCAACAAAAAGTCGTTCGCATATACAATACCCTCAAGCAAGATAGTCTGCAGATAAAATTTTCCGCCATAGATTCGGCTCAACAAATTTTGTCTGATACAACTTTATACGTAAAATTTGCTGAAAGCCGAAGACAACCCGCCGAATTCACTTCTCAATTTCAAACCAAAAATAGCGAATTCACCGATACCATTTCCGGTACATTCACATTTTCTAAACCGGTGGCCCGTATCACAACAGATAGTATTTTGCTTAGTTACGATACTCTGTTTTATGTCCCGATTAACTATGCAGAAAATTTTACCTGGAATAAGCAGTATGATCACCTTACGATGAAAGTGCCTATTCGTCGGCAGCAAATTATTGACAGTACGCTGGTTTATTTACAACTGAGCGATAGCTTGGAAAATGAAAGTAAAATCAGACTTCAAGAGCAATATTTAGATAGTCTGCAAAGTACTGCCACTATTGAAAAACGGTTAGAATGGTTGCAGCAGTTTGGTCAGCAAAACGGAACTTCTTCTTATGTAAGAAATTTAACTGACAGTCTACAGACGCTAGAATCAGAATCTGCCAAAAATGACCTCCTGAATTCCTATATAGACACCGTTCAGATCAACCGAGAATTTCCTTTAAAAAATTATAGTCGGGAGGAAATAGCGAACTCATTAGCATCTTTCAATTTCTATGCAGCCCCGGGTAGTTTCATGAGTGTCGAAAATGATAGTAGTGAACAGGCTATTCAAAAATTCTCATTTAAGCGAGTGGAAGATTACGGAGTCATTCGTGGAACAGTTGCTTCTTCATATCCTAGTTATACAATCCAGCTGCTGGACCAGGACTTCAATATGGTGCGGGAGAAAAAAAATGTAAAAGACTTTTCTTTTGAGATGGTGCCCCCCGGTAAATATCAAATTCGAGTTTTGATAGATGCCGACAATGATGGGGTATGGGAAAAGGGAAGTATTCTGAAAAAAGAAGAGCCGGAGCCTATTTTCTTCTTCGGCGATCTTATCGACCTCCGCGCTAATTGGGAACGTAGTGATTTGACCATCACCATTGGGGAGTTATCCACATTATCGAGTGAATAACATGTGGAAAAGTGGGAAATAACCTGTGGATAAATAGCATGTTATCCACTCCCCTCCACGATTTAGTTATTTATCAAAGGTTATCCACTCCTTCATGTAAGTTATTCACAGAGTTATGCACTTTTCCAGTTATCTACAAAGTTATCAACATATTAGTTAACAAATGAATAAATTCTTTATAACTTACTGTAAAACAATAGATTAGTTGTGGATAAGTGTGTTAATAATTTGTCAATAATTAGTGGAGTTATTCACAATAGACGATAATCAACACTTTTTAACTTAGTTATCAACAAATTCACAGCGTAGTAATTAATAGTAATTTCGAAGAAAAATAATTAATTAATAATGTAGTATGTTAGTTAATAAGTTAGCACCCGTAACCACACAAAGTATGAAAGCATCGATAACATGGATTATTATTTTACTAACATGCGCTAACATAATACAGGTTAGCGCTCAGGATACCGAGCAGATAGAGTTAGCGCAGCAATACGACGATAAGGGTGAGGTGGAAAAGGCGAAAACTATTTATGACGAGCTGGTTTCGAGAAAGAAAAATATAACCTTGGTCCACGACCGGTACATTCGGCTGTTAGTGAATAATGGATTTATGAGCGAAGCCGAAAAATACATGGACAAAGTATTACGGATTTATCCGGATAATATTTTGTATCAGTTAGACGCTGGCTTGGTGCAATTGAGAAAGGGAGATGATGCCGAGGCTGAGAAATATTACACCGGCGTATTTGAGCGGGCTCAGAGCGATCCTATGCAGGTGCGAGTAGTCGCGGGTCATCTTATCAAGCATGAGCTCGTAGAGAGGGCCGTAAACATGTACCTGGCCGGCCGGCGGGCCAGTGGCGACCCCAACATGTATGCATTGGAGTTAGCCAACGTATACCGAAGGCTTAATGAAACGGATAAAATGGTACAAGAGTATCTGGCCTATGCCAATGAAGATCCTTCACATATCAGTTATGTAAAAAATGTGCTGCAAAATATTCTGACAGAGGAAGAAGATCTGGAGAGCATGTCGAATTTGCTGCTGGATAAGATTCAGCAGGATGCTGACAACCCGTTATACAGTGAACTACTCATCTGGATTAATCTACAGCAAAAAAACTTTTACGGGGCGTTTATGCAGGCCAGAGCAGTAGACCGCCGATTACGCACCGAAGGAGATCAGGTAATGGATGTGGCTCAGATCGCTCTGGAAAATCATGATTATGAAAATGCGCTCAAAATGTATGATTACATTATTGAGAAATATCCACGAACCGCTAATTACGTATCAGCCCGGCGCTATAAGATTAAAGCGCGGGAAGAGTTGGTAAAAAATCAGTTTCCAGTGCAGCAGGAGGAAATTGTTAAGCTGATTGAAGATTATCAGAATTTTATTGACGAAAGCGGTAATTCACCCATTGGTCCTAGTGCAGCAACATTAGAGGCAATGCGTAGCCAAGCTTTGCTGTACGCTTTTTACATGGACGAAAAAGACCAGGCTATTGAAATTTTGCAACAAGTAGCTGGCAACTCTAAATCCAGCCGGGAGATGAAAGCCCAGACTAAACTGGATATGGGAGATATTTACGTACTCATGGATCAGCCCTGGGAATCTACCCTACTCTATGCTCAGGTTGAAAAAGCTCATAAAGAAGAACCAGTGGGTTATGAGGCTAAATTACGAAATGCCAAACTTTCGTACTACAAAGGCGAATTCTCTCTGGCTCAGGATCATCTGGATGTGCTAAAAGAAGCTACCACTCGCGAGATTGCCAACGATGCTATGTCCCTTAGCTTACTAATTCAGAACAACACGGTCTTGGATACTTCTGGGGCTGCCATGCAAGCCTATGCCGATGTGGAACTCATGCTTTTTCAAAACAAGCAACAACCAGCCCTTACTAAGCTGGACAGCATGCTTAGTAAATACCAAGGGCATCCGTTGGAAGACGAAATTTATTGGCTTATGGCAAAAGTATATTTGCAACTAGGGAGTTTTGATGAGTCGTTAGCAAAACTCAGTAAAATTACTGAGTCTTACGGATTCGATATTTTGGGTGATGATGCGCTTTTTATGACAGGAAGAATTTACGAAGAGCAGCTTAAGGATAATGACAAAGCAATGGAGCTATACACGCAATTTATGCGGGAATATCCGGGCAGTATTTACGTAGCCGATGTACGTAAAAGATTTAGAAGCCTTAGAGGAGATTTTAACATCAATTAAAGCCTTATGAACGATTGTTCATTAATATAGTTTTTATATAATATAACGAAAGGTGGATTGCTATCCACCGTTTTTATTTACTATTAAAGTTGCGTTTACATAAAATAGAGCACTAAATATCCGCCTATAAAAAGAGCTATCATTAGCAGACTTTCCCAACCTACTTTAGCAAAACCATATTTTTGCCGATGTAAAAGGCCAAGAAGCAAAACCCCTGAAAGTAGAATTGTTAAGGCTATAATGAACAATTGTTCATTGTCACTATGATGGTATAGAGAGCCGTTTCGGTAGGCACTATCCGCAAACGCCAAAAAGAGAATATCGAAGGTGTTACCGCCAATGATATTAGAAACCGCTAAGGTGAGAGCCCCCTGCCGAACCGCAGAGATAGAGACCACCAATTCAGGTAATGAGGTTGCAATGGACGTACCCACTGCCCCTAGAAATGATTCTGAAACTCCAGTTTTATCAGCAATTTGAATAGCAGTTTGGGCGATAAAATAGCCAGCGAAAGCCACCACTGCCGCTAGCCCAATAAATTGAAGAAGCAAAGGAGTTAAACGATACTTTTCCGCATTTGCCTCATCGGGTTCATCAGTAACCGTTTCGGAAGTATTCGAGGGTTCCCACATGGGATGTTTCTGAGCTTTAGAGATCAGGCGGGTTCCGAAAATATAAATCAGCAATAATACTAGAGAAGCAGGATGAACGGATGAAATGGTATAAGGCGGAACTGCCATAACCAGAACCACAAAACCTAACATTAAGATTAATAGCACCCCTTGCATTAAGCTGGTAAGCGAAGCAGAAGCATGTTCCAGATTTGCGCGAGGGTAAGCAATATCGGCAACTGCCAGAAAAACAGTTTGCGCAGCAATCCCTCCTACTGCATTGCTAAATGCCAGTTCAGGGTGATTCTCAAAAGCAGCCGTGACTGAAGTAACAATACCGGATAAAGAGGTAACCCCCCCTAGCAATACTCCACCAACCAGTGCTTCTCCTAAGCCAGTGACGTCGGCCAGACGATCTGAAATTTTAGTAAGATAAGTGCCGGCTACCGCAATGATAGCTGCTAAACCAATAAAGGCAATAATAGCCCAAGCTAAACTCATAACAGTCTTTTAATGTATTGCTGTTATAAGGCGAGGCAAAATAAATTGTTCAGAGATTGCCGGACTGAATCAGGAAGTATCCGATGGCTGCCAGCACTCCCAATCCTAGCACAACTAGTATCCAAACCGACCAGGATCGGCTAATTTCAATGGCTGAAACTTTACCGTCAATAACAGAAATTCGCAGCCGGTTAGGAAGTTGATAAGAGCCATTGGCCGGGACCGTGCCGTTAATGCGTATCAGGTCATTTTCAGTAATATCCTCTTCATCTTGCTGATAAATTTCCAGCATACCGTGGGCTACAGTGGCATATGATTTACGGTAAAGGATTGTTTTTATTCGGCTTTTGCGGATAACCAGCACTCGAGGATCATTCATCAACGGATAGCTCCCTTCCGGAAATGCCCGGCCATTCAGGGTTACTTTATTACCTACTACTGGGTAAGGAGTGTCATAATCACGCTCAACTTCCATCCAGATGTTACCCTCCAGTTCCAGTTTCAAAATGTTGTGCTTCTTATACCGAAGTTTTTCCAGGTAGGAAGTAATATCAAGGTCAGGGATAAGATTAGGGTTGGCCAATGTGACAAACTCATGTTCGCTGCCATCAACTTTCCATATCATAGCTGCCCGATCAATATAACTGGGGTTATAAAGAAAGCGACCTTTCTTCCGCTCTATCAGTAGTCCGTTAATCTCCGAGAGATATTCCCAGCGGGCTGTTTCCACTTTACCATTCCGGGAAATGAGCAGCTCATGATCATCGCGGAAAATAAATTTTTCCAAAGCTTTCCCTTCTTTCACCACCACCCAGGGTTTTTGAGTAAGGTAATGAAGATTAGTAGAAGAAAGACCAGGAATGACTTTTTGAAGCAAACGGCGGATCATAGGAAAGGGATGATTGCAGGGAGTTGAAAAAGTGTGGGACGTACTGGATTCGAACCAGTGACCTCTGCCCTGTCAAGGCAGCGCTCTAAACCAACTGAGCTAACGCCCCAGATGCACAAATGTACGTAATAAATGTAAAATATCTACTGCTAAGATCCACGGGATGAACCTTCATCGTATACGCGGTTAATCAGCCTTAGTGCTTCTTCCAATATTGTATCTCTCCCTGCTTGCTTATCCTCATCGGTAATATCTACCCGGATATCGGGGGCTACTCCGTTTTCTATATTTTCACCAGCTACTGTGGTTGTTACAGTAGAAGAAAACCGATAGGTCCATCCGTTGGGTAACTCGCGATTAATGGGTAGGCCCCCACCTCCGCCAGTGTTATCACCCATGACCACCACATTAGGAAAATTCTTCATGATCTGCACAAAAAAGTTGGTGGCACTGTAGCAAGACCGGTTAGTTAGTACAACTACCGGGGCTTTGTATTGATAGTCTCCTTTGGGGTCAACGTATTTCTTCACAGGCTCAGTAAGATCATTATGACCAGGGCCATCCTTATAATACCAGTTTTGCACATGACGCCGCTCATCGGTAAACCGACTAACTAAGGTGTTAACATTGCCAATACTACCTCCTCCGTTGTCTCGCACATCAATAATTAACCCTCTGTAAATAATAGTATCTTCATCAGAAACCCGGCTGGCATATAGGGTGACCAAATAATCAGCAATAGATTCGCTAAAGTCATCCTCAAAACTTTTGTAATAGATATAGCCGACAGAATCAATAGCCCGGTGCAAAAATGGCCCGGTAATTTCATAGTCATCCCCTAAATAATTGCGCTCTAAAGTGGTAAAATCAAAATTTTGGGGATAATCCAGGTACCAGTCCCAATTGCGGGAGAGGTCAAAGCCCGCTTGTAAATTAACATGGCCATCACGTAGCACAAATAGCATATCGGCCAACACATTGAATAAGGAATCATTGCGCATTCCGTTTTTCACGCGGGGCCGGTTAGCTTCGTATACGGCATCCCAGTCTATTCCTTTCAGATCGAAGAAGGTGTAATTCTCATCTACAGTAGTCCATAAAGAATTAAAGACATCTACCGCATTGTTATCGTATTCATCACGAATCAGGGCCTCTTCACAGGCAAACATCAGTAGGCTAAAAGCCAATATCAGTAGTCCGTTTCGTAGTTGTGTCATGCTAAAAGTTAAACATGGTTCCTATCACAATATTGTGAGATGCTGCTTTCACCAGTCGAGGTTCGCTATAGCGCAAATAATTCCATTCATAACTAAGGCGCAGCCGGTTATTATTATTCAGCACATATTCCAGGGAAAGGGTGTTGCTAAACCGGAAAAACTTATTGAAACTGGTAAGTTGCCCACTTTCAAAAAACTGGGCAATGGGCTCTTCCCGCTCATCATCCAGAAACCCGGGCAGTCGGGTGGTGCCATAAGAAGGCCTGACAGCAAATGTTAGCAGTGGTAAATAGGCTGAATAATCTAGTTGAAACCGGCGGTTCCACAGGGTAAACGGGTACACTAAAGAAGTAGCTGGACTTAGCGAAAGGTATACGCTATTATTGACGGAGTTATTAGAATAGTTCTCAAAGTTCCATAGCATCCATAAGCCGTTTACGGAACCTCCGGCAAACCAGTGTAAGCGATTTTGCAACAGATTTCTGACATGTCTTTTGTAACTATAGTTAACCTCCGTGCGGTAGTAGTTAACGTCGGCATACTCAAAGGCGAAGGCCGACATTTGGCCGTAGTCAAAGCGGGCGTCAAGATGATTTAGAACGCTACTATCTTTTCGGAAATGAAACCCACCCACGAAAGAAAGAGCGTGCCCCTGATACCGCAAAGAAGAAGCACTTTTATCTAAAAACTTAGGCAGTGTGTATCCTGCCATCAGGTTAAAGGAGCGATGGCTGGATAAAGATTGTGCTGCTATACTATAAGAGATAATAAAAAACAGCAGAAAAAAGGAAATTGAACGAATGTTCATAGATCAATTTCAATCTGGTTGCGCATAATATCGTCTAAGGTTTCCCGCTGGCGAATCAACTTAGCTTCCCCTTGGTAAATTAATACCTCGGCAGGGCGAAAACGAGAGTTGTAATTTGAAGCCATGCTAAAGCCATAAGCCCCCGCATTTTTAATAGCTATAATATCGCCCGCCCTTACTTCCGCTAACGAACGATTAAGTCCAAACGTATCGGTTTCACAGATATAGCCAACTACATGGTATTGTTTGGGCTCACCATTCGGATTAGAAATATTGATAATCTCATGGTAAGCATCATACATCATGGGTCGCAAAAGGTGGTTTAAACCTGAATTAAGATGTACAAAATGCACCCCGGGATTTTCCTTAACAACAGTAGTTTGGGCTAGAAGATAACCGCTGTCACTCACCAGAAATTTTCCTGGTTCAAACCACATCTCTAGCTCCCGGCCATATTCCTGGCAAAACTCAAGGAATGCCTCTTCCATCAGAGTGGCTAATTTTTCAATATCGGTACCTGCGTCTCCTTTTTTATAAGGAACCTTAAATCCGCTACCAAAATCAATAAACTGAAGGCTGGGAAAGTGGCGAGCCGCAGAAAACAAGCGCCGGGCACCTTGCACAAAAACATCAACGTCTTTAATATCCGAGCCGGTGTGAATATGAAGACCGTTAATATGGATATTGTATTGCTTCACCAGTTCCAGCATAAGATCTAGCTGAGAAAGAGCAACCCCAAACTTGGACTCACTGTGGCCGACCGAAATTTTTTCATGCCCGCCTGCCCGAATATCCGGGTTCAGACGAATACAGCAGGGAACATTAGAACCATAGCGCTCGCCAATGTAGCGCAGCAGTGGCAAACTGTCTACATTCATCTGAATTCCTAAGGAAATCGCCTCATCAATCTCAGAAAAAGTTACTCCGCTGGGAGTGTACATAATCTGCTGGGGCGAAAATCCGGCCTTTAACCCAATGTGAGCCTCTTGTATAGAGACTACATCCAGATCGATGCCTTGCTGACGCATCAACTTAAGGATAGAAATATTAGTGAGGGCCTTGGCTGCATATTTAAAGTGGACCTTCGGGTAAGTGAAAGCGCTACGCAGCTTATGGATTTGGGCAACAATTGTGTCCGCATCGTACACATACAAAGGCGTACCAAATTTTCGGCATACCTCAGTCAAATCAACACCCTGCATAGCAGGTGCTAATGGTGTAACAGCGGCGGTTGGGTTGGAAAATGACATATTTAACAAATTCAGAATAACGAAGATACAATAAGATTTGGGATAAAAAGGGGGATTTTACAAACTTGTCCCCATTTTTACGTTAATGCATAAGCAAACATTGGTTAGTATGAACGAGTCAGTAAAGACGGTGTTTCAAAACCGCTTTGAAACATTTAAACAACAAGCCCGGGAGCTGGAACAAACCTCAAACCGGTTATCATTTTATCGAATTGTCTTTTTTATCATCACCGTCATCGTGCTGGTTTATCTGGCCAACGCTCGGCTCACATTGCCATTTTTCGGTTTGCTGGGGGTATTCATTGTTGGTTTTCCCATACTGGTAAATCGCCATCGCCGAATACAACAGCAGCATGAGCATGCGCAGCGGCTGGAAAAAATTAATCAGGAAGAATTGCAGCGGCTGGATTACAAATTGCATGGTTTTGATGCCGGCGAGTCATACCAAGATGCTAATCACCCCTACACCGGTGATCTGGATGTTTTCGGTGAGCACTCTTTATTTCAGCTGATTAATCGTAGTGCTACTCAAAAGGGAAAAGACTTTCTGGCTCAGTGGCTGCAACATCCGGCTTCATCGGCAGAGATTGTTGAAAGACAAACGGCTGCCAAAGAGCTATATGAGCAAATAGACTGGCGGCAAAACCAACAGGCCCACGGGCGAAGAGTAGATACAACTAAAGAGGATATTGAACAGCTAATTGGTTGGGTGCATACCCCGACCGATCTGCCACAAAGAGGGCTATATCAAGCACTTCAGCTTGGGTTATCGATTACTACGGTACTTACAATTGTGTTAAGTATGGCAGGTTTTGTTCCGTATTATATTCCACTACTACTGGTGCTGGTGAATATTTTTGTGGTGGCTAGCAAAGCGAAAGTAGCGGAGAAAACCCATCAGCAAACCAATAAAAGTGTACCCACGCTTACTGCCTACCAGCATATGATGGAAGGCGTAGAAGAGCAAACCTTTAAGGCCAGCAAACTAAAGGCACTACAAGCAACTCTGAATCATAGTGAGCAACGAGCCTCTAAAGCCGTGAGCGAGATTCGGTACATTCTATCCAACTTCGATGCTCGGGCCAACATGGTCTACCATGTTTTTAACTTCATCTTCTTATTAGACTTATACTGGCTGTTACGTGCTGATGCCTGGAAGGCAAAAGCAAAAGATCAAATTGAGACCTGGCTAAATAGCATGGGTGAAATGGAGGCCATCAATAGTTTATCCAGCTTTGGGTTTGCTCATCCGGATTTTACATTTCCTACCATCGTAGAATCGCAACATCACATTGCCGCCACTGACATGGGACACTGTCTGCTACCTCCTGCTCAGCGGGTGAATAATGACTTTGCAATGGAAGGACGAGGGGCAATCAACATTATTACTGGCTCCAACATGTCAGGCAAAAGTACATTTCTGCGCACCATAGGCACTAATGTAGTGCTGGCATTGCTGGGTGCCCCGGTGTGCGCCCGGCACTTTGAGGTAGCGGTCATGCAGGTATTTACCAGCATGCGCACCCAGGACTCGTTGGAAGAAAATGTCTCCTCTTTTTATGCAGAACTGCGTAGACTGCGCCAACTGCTGATGATGCTGGAGGTACCTCAACTACCGGTGCTGTTTATGCTGGATGAAATCCTGAAAGGTACCAACTCCCATGATCGCCATCACGGAGCAGCTTCGCTGGTGAAGCAACTTAGCAAACTGCAGGCTTCTGGTTTTGTCTCAACCCATGATCTGGAGCTGGGCAATCTGGCTGACGAGCTGCCTAATCTGCGCAACTACAGTTTTACCAGCACCATTGAGGGCGATGAGATTATTTTTGATTATCACTTGCACGATGGCGTATGCCAGAGCTTCAACGCCAGCAAGCTGATGGAAAAAATGGGCATTGCCATTGAAAAGACCCAGAGCGAGCCAACCAAATAATGTATCCTCAATCTATGAACGAGATTCTGATACTAACCGGAGCTTGTGGAGTAGGCAAATCAACGGTTTCTAAAGCATGGGCCAAGGCAAAGCAGGGCGCCGTTATAGAAGCAGACTATTTTACCGAGTGGATTTATAAAGATACGTTTAAGCAGTTTTCTCCGCAGGAGGAGATACTGGTAGCAAACCTGTGAGCAAACCTGTGTGTAATAACAGCCAAAGAATACCTCCAACTCAACATGCCAGTGGCTATTGAGAATGTGTGGAGCCCCGGTGGTCTTGATATTTTAAAAAGCCGGTTTGAAAAAGAGGTTGAAAATCCTCAATTGAAATTTGTATGGCTTTTTTGCGAGATTAATGAAAACCACCAAAGGGATGAACTTCGCCTGCCTGAAAACCAAATGCGCAACCGGGTGGACATTGTGAATGAAGAACTGAAAGCCTACTTGTGGAAACCCTATGTTCAGCGCATTGATTCAAGCAAATTAACCGTTAGTGAGACGCTTCGCCGTATTAAAGACCTAAATTATTTAACGATCTAGGCACTCATAAACCTGTTGCTGATATTAGATCTTATTCTGATTTCTCTAATGACATATCGGGAAGCGGGTGGCAGAGGGTAATTCCTTTGTCCGGCTTCCCGCTGACCGCCTCCACTAACACTTACCTGCCCGGTCAGATAAGACTCTCGAGTAGAAAATAGCTTCTCACATAATTATAGAAATAGACTCTATTATAGTTTTACTCGTTGTGTAAACTAAAATAAATCCCTAAGTTTGCACGATCATATGCTGGGGTGGCGGAATTGGTAGACGCGCACGTTTCAGGTGCGTGTGAGGTAACACTCGTGCGGGTTCGACTCCCGCCCTCAGCATTTTCTTTTTTTTGATCCCACTCACATTTACTGACTATTCTCTATTGTGCTGGCAGATTGTTGCAGTCCGTAGAGGCAAGCTCAAATGAGTTCCCGAAATTCAACTGGGCAATATCTTCAAAGGTAAATCCACCATCCTGTTCCTTCAACGCTCCCGTTCCTTCAATCAGTTTTCCATCTTTGTGCAGAAAGGCCACCTGCCGCCTAGATTCCATACCTTCCGACATAAAAGTATAACTAAGCAACAGCAGCGAATCACCCAATACTTCTCCCTGCAGAGATCCACTGTTCTGGTCTTTTTCATAAAACTGATAGCTTAAATTGCCGGATACCTGCGTACCTTCCTGGCTGAGGGATAGAAAAGCGGTGTCCTGCCCCACGTTACCCAGATAGCATCCGTCTAGCGAAGGAGATGATGAGCAGGCCGCTAAAAAGAGTAATAATAAAAAATAGATCGTGTACTTCATGATTAATTTATTCGGTGAAAACGCATAATAGGAATGTCTCCTTTAAAAAAAGTGAGTTTATCGTCTGCTTCCAGCGCGTAATGTTCTGCTTTTTGCAGAAAGCTTAAAAAGACCGATTCTCCGGTGCCTTCACAAGCAACTTTCGTCATGGCAGTAGGCTCAGAGATATGAATGCTTTCTTGGTTCAAAATTAGTCCGCTATTGAAAGAATTGCAGGAAGTGTTGCCTTTAAGTTCGTTCTGAGCCAGATCGAAGTTGATCTGTGGTTTGCGGTTGGGGTATAACCCATCAAAGGCAATGCGCGGTCCGGTGATATACTCCAGTTCCCAGGTTCCGCTTAGTTGTTCGTTCATAGCATCGGTGGTGGAAAAAGAGGAGCTAAAATCGAGCTTTTCGGCCAGATACATGTACTGAGGGTGAAAGTGGTGAGGAAACACCTTTTCTCCTTTCCGCGGGTTCCATTCCAGGTACTCCTCATCGGCCAGCAACACAATAGTTGAGCCAGTGCGTACATAGTGGTTGCTGCTGTAATAAGCCGGAGCTTCAAAGCCCGGAATAATTTTTTTTACGTTCCGAGAGGTATAGTCGCCTAATAATTTCTGGTAGTTCTCCTGCGCTTTCTGCGTGGGTTTATAAAGCTTTTTATAGGCTGAATTCAGGGCAATTCGGGCCATCAGTTTCTGCTGATCGATCACACTCTGTATATTTGTAAACGGATTTATCTCATTAAAATCATCCAGCGTTTGAATGGATACCGGCACCTCAGGCACCCAGTCGGCTGAATTCACTACGTTAAAGCCCCACCCTGCTTGGGTCAGAGCTTCGTATTCGTAGGCAAAGTACAAGTTGCCGGGCTTGGGAGCAGCACTGCAATACGTTTTCATTCGCAGATCAGGGGGCAACTGCTCCTGCTTTTGTAAGGAATACAGATGCGCGGTTAACAAGTATGCAATGGCTCCTCCCTGGCTGTGCCCCATGATAATCACATCTTTAATGCCGGCCTGATAACAGGAATCTACTTTCGGTAAAATATCGTTGGCCAGAAAGGCGGTGCTCACCAGCCAACCCACATGCACTGCCGCCTGCGGATTAGAGGCCAAATGGTACTGAAAAGTGGTTTCTTCACCGATTTTAAGCTCTCCCTGCGCGGATACCATCGCGGCATACAAGTTAGCCAGCCAGCTTTCACTTTCTTCGGTAGTACCACGTATACTAATAATGGCCACCTGATTATCGCTGGTCCACAGCTCCCAAAGGTTGCCCAGACCCATGGTTGGCGAATGATAGGCTAAGGTATACTGAGGAGGCACCGGAATGCTTTCTCGATAGGCCGAGTCTCCAAACTGGGCTGATATTTTCATCAGGTCCAGGTATTCTTCCTTGTTAAACCCGGGTTCAAGTCGCTGCCCGTAAGCAAAGCCGCTAGCCAGCAGGGTAAGAAGGATGAGAAGTGTAGGCAGTAGGGCTGTGGTTTTCATGCTTTTGTGTAATGAACGCTATAACCTTTTATGCAAGAAATTTTTTAAATACATAGCCGCTATCATAAGCGTATTATTCAAAAATAAGCTATGTAAATGGAGCCGACTACCTTGAATTGCACTCGGCGCCCGATTATATTGTTGATGGCTAAATTGTTAAATTGCTAATGCCGTATTCGTATATTCAGGTTTCAGTAACTGCCTACCGTTTCCCGCCTCACCATTGCTGCTTCACACCTTCTTATTCTAAATACTTGGCTAATCTACCTTTCTAAAAACCAACTGATTGTCCCGGCTTTTAAGTGTTAACCGGCCATTTTCTAACGTGTAGGTCAGCGTTTTCTCGGAAAGTGTTTGCATAAAGTTCTGTTCAAACTCCTGTGCCGGACAACTCATACGGGTACTGATCAAAGGGCCAACCTGAATGGAAGATTTTCCAAAAGTGATAGCACCCCTAATACTGTTGCAACCCGCAAACCCCAGAATTTTTTGCTCTGCCAAATGAATCTCAATATAGGGCTGATTTCTTGGAAACTGCGCCGTATCAACCGTTTCTCCATTCAACGTCTCCAATGCCCAAATATCATTTAACCGGTAGTCACCAAGGTAAAGGCCGCAACCGGAAAATTCCTCAAAATCATCCATTTCCCCCGTTTTAGCTCGGATGCGCACCGAATACGGAAATTCTTCACCGGACATAGCATCCGAGCAGGTTTGCTGAGAAATAGTCACGGTCAACTCACTACCTTCCGTTTCGGCCCGATAGCGGGTGACGAGAGCATCCTGCGCCTGGCTGGCTTCCGGTACAGCAGTATGTATTGAGTCCACCTGGGTCATAGACTTAAAGTACATCATTGAGTCAAAATCAATCTCCAGAGACCAGAAAGGCTCATTGCCCAACGCCAGAAAATCCACTCCCCGGACGCGCTGATCATTCCACAGAGCATTTTGTGGACCGGCAGTCATGGTGTCGGTTGGTTGGGTTGAAGGAGCAGTGAGCGTGCTATCAGGCGCTCCTTTTTGGCCTGAGCCATCCGGCTGAGAAGAGGTACAGGCCATCAGCGTGATGCTCAGCATAGCCACAATAAGGTATGAATACACAAGCAACAGCGGTGGTTAAAAAGTAGGAGGAATGATAACCCCCAGGGTCAATGAGAGTACATCGATACGTCCATTACCACTATCATACATTTTGGTCAGGCCGTATTCGTATTTGGCATCTAAGGAAACGAAAGCGATATCAAGCCCCAGACCTATATTAGCGCCCAATCCAAAGTTTTGAAAGTCGGTGTAGGCCTCATCCAGCGAGCTTTCTTCCTGTTGTAATAATAAGGTAGGCGTGAAACCCGCGGCGATGCGGATACGCAGAATGCCGTCGGAGCCCGTCAGGTACATTCCTCCATTTAAGGGTATTTTAAAACTACTAAGACGGATATAATCTCCAACCTGGCCGGTGGGATTATCTGAGGCAGGTACTTGTAAGGAAGCATAGGAAGTGTAATAATGAACGCCCGGCTGCCAGTAGAACCAACCGTCGTAATCGCCAATACGGATATCCAAGCCGGCTTCGTAGCCTCCCCGGCCTCCGCTGTTATCAATCACATTAGACTGAGGGTATACTTTGCCCATATTAATACCTACCTGAGGAACTACCTTAATTTGTTGGGCGAAGCCGATGGTAGACAGGCTAATGGCGAGAGTGAAAAAAAACAGGTGTTTCATAATCTGATGCCTTAAAGAAGAATGGCATGCAGCATAAACACCTGTTTCCTTAAAAGGTTGTGCCCGAAGCAGCTTCAGGAATAATAAATAAAAAGGAGGTAGGTCCTCGGTACGGCCTCCTGCTGACCGCCTCCGGTAACGTTTACCTGCCCGGTCAGATAAAACTTGGAATAGAAAAGGCTTCTTGCATAATTATCGGAATAAACGCTATTGAGACAGCCGCTGCGTAAGGCTGAACCAGTTGCCAGAATTATCCTTAAAGGTCGCTTCTATTCCGTAAGGGCGTTCGGTAGGGGGTGAGATAAATTCTACTCCTTTGGCTTTCAGTTCTTCGTAGGTAGCCTGGCAGTTGGACGTATCAAAAACCCCGGAACCCATGGCCCCCTTTTTTACCAGCTCCCGCACTTGCCCGACATCGGCATCATTGAGCACATGATTGGGCTTAATAGGCATCAGCGTAATTTCCAGATCGGGTTGCTCCGGCGGAGCGACGGTAACCCAGCGGAAATCGCCCATCGTGACATCGTTCCGAACCTCAAAACCCAGTTTGTTGGCATAAAAATCTTTGGCCTCATCCTGATCCAGCACGTACAAAGCGGCGTGCGACATTTTAGTAATCATAGCATTATAAGTTTTTCTCAAAGATAAGGCGCACTCTCCAGAAGCACTTTCGGAATATTGCTATTCTGTAGTACAGTAGCTTTGAGCAAAGCAGTACGGAATCACCGTAGCCGGTTGGGTCTGGGCCTGTTCCAGTTGCTGCCGGGTTTTTTCCCGGTACTGCGTAGGGTAGGTGCCCACCCATTTTCGGAAGGTAACATTGAAGTGAGACACTCCCTGAAAACCTACTCGAAACCCGATGTCGGCAATTGAAAAATCACTATGCGTCAACTGCTGCCGGGCAGCCTCGATGCGTTTGCGGGTCAGGTATTGGTGCGGAGTAACCTTATAAAGTTTGCGGAACAGCCGAAGGAAATGATACTTGGAGAAGTGGGCCGAATCCGAAAGCTGATCCAGCGACAGAGGCTGATCATATTGCTGATCAATAACAAGTTTAGCCTTTACAACCCGCTGATGAAGCGTCATCATTCTTTTAGTTTGCAAAATCTTCCTGATATACCTGATAAAGCTGCTGCCGGAGTTCTTCAACGATGGCTTCATTTTCTGGTTGGTTTACAATGTTTATGTTCTCTAACGAGTCTTGCTGATGATCGTACAACATGCGGGCGTAAACCTCTCCATCTTCCTCGCTCCATTCGGTATACCGGTAGCGATCATTTTTGATGGTAAACCCCTCGTGGAATTTGCTGAGAACATAATCTTTCCCCGGTGAATCTGGCTGAGAGAGGAGAGGTACCAGACTTTGCCCGTCCAGATGGGTGGGTACGGGTAGACCAGATAACTCGCAGAGAGTAGGGTAGATGTCAATAAATTCGGTGAGGGCATTGGTACGTTGTCCTTCAGGCAGACCAGGGGCGTGAATAAGCAAAGGAGCACGAAGGGAAGTCTCAAAATTGCAGTGTTTGCACCAAAGGCCATGCTCACCCAGGTTCCAGCCGTGGTCGCCCCACAGCACTACAATCGTATTATCCGCTAGGCCTAATGCTTCCAGCGCATCCAGCACTTTTCCGATCTGAGCATCGGTATAACTGGTGCAGGCGTAGTAGCCGTGGACCATTGTTTTAGCCATCTCTTCACTCAAGGGGCCTTCGGCGGGAATACCAGCGTATTGACGAAGCTCACCAAAATTATGAAAAGCGGCATCCGGAGCACTTTCTGAACGGAAAGGGTTGGAGGCTTCCGGTAGCGCCTCCCGATCGTACAGATCCCAGTATTTCTGAGGAGCATTAAAGGGTAAGTGCGGTTTCATAAAGCCCGCGGCCAGAAAGAAAGGTTTATCCTGTTGCTTGAGCCGCTGTAGATCACGGATGGTTTTAGCCGCAATTTTGCCGTCAAAGTAGGCCGTATCGGGCACATCTGCTGCTTCGTAAGAAGGGCCACGTTCGTTTTCTTTGGCTATTTCCAGACTTTCATCGGTAACATAATCCCGCCAGTTGCCATTGGCCGGAGTAGGTCGCCAGGCGCCCTCACTCCAGCTCTCCGGTTTATCCTCCTGATGATGAAAAATCTTTCCATTAGAGATAGTATGATACCCCTGGGATTTAAAGTGTTGCGGTAGCGTTATGGCCTCTGGCGCATCATCCCGAGCCCAAGTAGCAAAATCAATAAACCGATCTCGAGTGGGGCGCAATCCGGTGAGTAGGCTGGCTCGGGATGCTCCACAAACCGGTACCTGGCAATACGCCCGGTTAAACAGCGTGCTTCGCTGAGCCAGCCGGTTAATGTTGGGTGATATAATCTGTGATTTTCCGTAGCAGTTTAGTTCTGGCCGCAGATCGTCTACTGCAATAAATAAAATATTAGGTTGAGCTGGTGGGTCGGCTTCGGTTTTATTGGCCTGCAATTGACAGGCAGCGGGAAATAATAAAATAATGAGCCAGGCGAGAGAGCAGCGGGTTGTATACATCGAAATAAAGAGCAGGTTGCGAATTAGTAATAGAACAACTTATTAAATAAGTCGTCAGGCTAAGGTAAGCATTCGCAAAGTAAAGTGAAGGTACTTTGCCGAACATTTCAGCTTGGGGTTTAAACTCCAGGCTGAAATAACGATGCATTTTTATATGTTTTTTGAAGAGGTTCTTTATTGCTAATTGTCATCAGGCTTTTGCTGCTTTTTCTTTATCTCAGTCACATCATCCGGCTCGCCGCTGGCGTTTACAAACTGCACCTGCTGCCGGGGATACACCGATTTAATCTTCCCTTTGTGTTCCAGCCGGTTAAGTTCTTCCATAATTTTTAATGAAAGCTGGCTTTTCCAGGTTCTTCGCTCCCGGGCACCCACCAGATAACGCACTACAATATCCGTCCACGATTCATTCAGCGAAACATAAAGTTCAGGCTTGGCCGAAACCGAATAATTCAAATGAGCCTGACGAAGAATGCGTTCGTACTGTTGGGTAGGAGCTTTCATATAATCGCCCAGTAGTTCATTAGCTACCCGCTCAATCACCTGCATGGATTCGGCAAGATCCGATTCGTTGGCTACCGCAATAGCCAGTTCGTCCCATACAAAAGGGAAGTCGCCGGTAAGATTGACAATGGTACCCGCCAGCACCTCATTGTTCGGAAAAGTGACCAGCCGCCCGGTGGGTTGCTCGGCCTGCACGAAGCCGTCGCGGTAGGGAGCACCGATTTCCCACACCGTAGTGGTGAGAAAATCAATTTTATACACATCACCAAACACCTCGCCTACGCTAATCCGGTCACCCACCCGGTAGTAACCTTGGAAGGAGTTCAGTAGCCATCCCGTAAAACTCTCAATAGGAGTTTGCAACGACCACGACAGAGCTAAACCCACCAGCCCCAGCGAACCTAGCAGGGCACGTATATCTCCTGCCACCACACTCACGGCCAGCCCAACGGCCAGCAGCCAGAGCGAAATGGAGGTAAGCGTCATAATCGCGCTGGCATTTTTCCAGTGGCCGATCAGTCGGTGCAGCAAAATCCGCAATAGTTTTACCAGTGCCCAGGTAATCAGCAGGGCTACCAAGGCCACCAGTATTTTTGGAAGATTGGAATAAAAACCCTCCCAAAGGTTTTGCAGGGTAATCAACGCCTCATTCTTGGCCGCTTCCCCTACATCCTGGGGTGAACTAATCGGAGAATCTTCTTCGGCTTCATTTATGGAATCTTCATCTTCCGCAAGCTGGGTCGTATCCTCAGCATCTGCCGAGTCGGAAAAAACCTCTATAGAATCTTCATCCTGAAGGTAGCCCGCTTCACTCGGGGCTAAAAGTAGTAGTAGAAACCCAGTGACAGCAATAGCCAGAATAGAAGCTTGGGTAAATCGCTTCAGTTGATTCTGTGCACCCTGGACCGTAGACCCCCGCTGGCGGCGGGTAGTGGTAGACGTCCCACGCTTTCTTCGTCGCAGGCGGTGGCGGTTTGTTGGCGACCGTTGGTTGGCAGAGCGATTGGATTGAGACGATAATGGTTTCCGGGAGCGACGGTTAGGCATAGGTGCAAAGGTTATCAAAAACACCTATATAATTAGTTTTCGGGATCGCTTGTTTGGAATTGGTGAGCTAGAGCGGTTATGGTTGGCTAGTAACGTCTTTTTTAGTGATTTGAATAGTTTGACAATGGTGGAGTTCCTATATCATTTTTTCTTCTTTCAAAAAGACCACCAGCTCCCAGATGATCGGCTTTAGTCTAAAGGGCATATTCATCATAGTTCCTTCTACTCTTTTAACTTGATTTTCATTGTAGTAAAGTATTATGCCCGTTGACCAGCCATCAATGGCGCTGTAATATTCAGTGGTATCTAAATGATCGATATACGACCATTTAAATAAACTATCAATCTTATTCAACCTGTCTCTTTCTACTGTCAGTTTTCTTTCTCCAATAAATTTAGTGTCTCTGATACCTCTAAACTGACTAGAACCACTTGGGTGAAATGTCATAGTAAATTCCGGACAGTCACCAAAGCACCATCCCGTTTTAAGTATAATACTGTCAAGCTGAAGCCTTGAATTATATTCTAACTGCCTATTGTAATACCTTTCAATATGGCCATTAAGAGAAAGAGTTAGGCTATCTGGTTGGTGATTGAGAATCAGGTAAAATGATTTTTTTCCATCAAAATCCTCAAAAATAATCGAGTCTTGCTTTAAAATGTAATGGCTGGAAGGCCAGAACATAGATGAGCCTAATGGTAATAGAGTATCATTAGAGAACCTCAGTCCTGCGTCAGTGATAGTGCTTATTTCCGAGCTGTCTTTGATATATATCCAGTCACCTTCCAGGGTTAATTGATCTTGATTAACTCTACCGGCGCAGGCACAGATACTCCACATTCCTATTATCGTTATTATCTCTTTCACTATAAAGTAATTACCGTAAATCTATAATTTATGATAGTCAAGGGTAGCACTAGCATTGGGTTTAAACCCAATGCTTGAAAACACAATACAATCGGCAAAGGCCAAAAAACTCAAATAGGTAAACAGTTCACTCCCCACCACCCAACAAATAAAACATAGAAAAAGCCAGGCTGCGGTTGCGGAAATACTCGAGCGAGCTGGAACTGGTTATGCCGTTGACCACGCTGATGGCAAAGGCGGCATTATCAAAAGGCTGGTATTGTACGCTGGCAGTATAGCAGAAATCAAAATCACGAAAACGGTCGCGGGTTGGGGAGAAACCAAAGCCTGCATCCTGTTTGGCCTGAATGAGGTAATTGGCGGTAAGTCCGGCCGTAAGCGATACCTGTTCTAATAATTCATACTGCACGGCTACCGGAAGCTCCAGATAGTTAAGCCTCAGAATCAGAAAACCCGGATCATACTCTCCGTGCCGGCTGCCTTTTCCACTATAGACCATCCCACCGCGTAGCCACCACTTTTCCTCTAGCGGATAAGCAATATGTGCCCCCAAGCGTAACCCCGCCTGGTTATAGCCTGACATGTCATCCCCATCAATCTGTGAGGCATTAATGCCAAGTTCAGCGTAAGCCCGAAAGCTTTGGGCCTGAGTAGCCGAAATCAAGGTAAACCAACACAGAAATGCACCTACGTATCGCATAACCGAAAGAAACCTGTAATTTTGAAGAAATAAAAATCAAAATGAGTACCACCTATAAAAATATCACGCTAGGCATTGTAGGCGGAGGGCAACTCGGGCGCATGCTGATTCAGGAAGCCATTAACCTGAATATCGATGTACATATATTGGACCCGGATGCCAACGCACCCTGTAAAGATATTGCCACCCAATTTACCCAGGGATCCCTAACCGATTACGATACCGTTTACCAATTTGGCCAGGGCTGCGATGTGGTAACGATTGAAATTGAGAACGTGAATACCGAAGCCCTACGAAAGTTGCGGGAAGAAGGATTCACCGTGTATCCCGAACCCGACATCATTTCGCTTATCCAGGATAAGCGGGAGCAGAAGCAGTTTTATCAGCAAAACGGCATCCCCACGGCCCCGTTTGTGCTTACCGAGCAAAAATCTGATCTGGAGCAATATCAGGATATGCTGCCCGCGGTACAGAAATTAGGAAAGGCTGGTTACGATGGCCGGGGCGTGCAGAAAATCACTTCGGTTGAAGACATAGAAAAAGGATTTGATGAACCGGGACTGTTAGAAAAGCTGATTGATTTTGAAAAAGAACTGGCGGTTATCGTTGCCCGTAACGCCCAGGGAGAGGTAAAAGCCTTTCCGGTCACAGAGATGGTTTTTCATCCCGAACATAATCTGGTAGAATACCTTTTTGCCCCGGCTGATATTAGTTCCGAAACGGCGCAGAAAGCCACGGATCTCGCCAAAACTGTGATTGAAAAACTGGGCATGACCGGCTTATTAGCGGTAGAATTATTTTTGACCAAAGAGGGAGATATCTTAGTGAATGAAGTGGCGCCACGCCCCCATAATAGCGGTCACCATACCATCGAGGGAAATAGGACTTCTCAATACGCTCAGCACCTTCGCTCTATTTTAAATTTACCTTTGGGAGCTACAGATACCCTCATCCCCGCGGCGATGGTTAACTTGCTGGGGGAAGCGGGTTACACCGGCGATGCTCAGTATCAGGGGCTAGATGAAGTACTGGCCGTAGACGGAGTGAATGTGCATCTGTACGGAAAAAAACTGACCAAACCCTTCCGCAAGATGGGCCACGTCACCATTTTAGATCAAAACCTTGATCGGTTGAAAGAAAAAGCGCAGTTTGTCAAACAACATTTAAAAGTAATCGCATGAGCAGCAAACCACAGATAGGCATCATCATGGGTAGCAAGTCAGATTTGCCCGTGATGGAACAGGCCATTAAGTTTCTGGAAGAACAGGAAATTCCTCACGAGGTAAGCATTGTATCCGCTCACCGCACCCCGCACCGCATGGTGAAGTACGCCGAAGAAGCCCGTAAGCGTGGATTGAAAGTGATTGTAGCCGGAGCCGGTGGCGCTGCCCATCTGCCAGGAATGGTGGCCTCGCTCACCTCACTGCCCGTTATTGGAGTGCCGATCAAATCCAGCAATTCCATCGATGGCTGGGATTCGGTACTCTCTATTTTGCAGATGCCGGGCGGAGTACCCGTGGCCACGGTCGCCTTGAATGGAGCGAAAAATGCCGGTATTCTGGCGGCACAAATTCTGGGAGCTACCGATAAAGCCATTGCCAAAAAGCTTGATCAATACAAAAAAGAGATGAAAGAGAAAGTAGAAGAATCAGCCGAGCAAGTGGAGAGCTACGGCTACCGGGGGAACAAAATCGGTTTTGGCTCGTAATTTTTACCACACGCCATCGTTCACATCCTATACCTGACTGCCAGTTGACTACGAAAACAATATATTTTTTGGGGCTGATCGCCTTCTTCGGATGGCTGACCGCCTGCTCTTATGACCCGGATCGTACCGGTACATCCCAATCTGAAGAACCCACTCCCACTGAGGAAACTGCCTCTGAGGAGGCGCCCAAAGCTGCTTATTCTACCAATGTGTATCTGGAAAACTCCGGAAGCATGGATGGGTATGTGCGAGGCAACACCCAGTTTGAAGATGCCATATACCGCATGCTGGTGGATCTTAACTACTGGGCCGACACGCTTTCGTTGAATTACATCAATTCCCAAAGTATTCCGTACCGGCAAGATGTAGCTCAGTTCATTAATGATCTGGAACCCGAAGAATTTCAGCAGCGGGGCGGGAATCGGGGGAATAGTAACCTTAATGAGATTCTGCAAAAAGTAGCTACCCAGGCCGCAGAAGGAGAAGTGAGCGTGCTGATCTCGGATTTTATTTTCTCAGTGAAAGGGGGTAACACCGAGGAGCTGCTGAATAATCAGAAAATCAGTCTCTACAATACCTTCCGGCGCGAACTAGCCCAATCCGCTTTCAGCACCTACATCATTAAGCTGGCGTCCGAGTTTACCGGCAGCTATTACGATAAAAATGACCGCCCGCTTTCCCTGAACGGAGTTTCCCGTCCTTACTACGTGTGGATTATGGGACCAGCAGAAGCTTTACAATCATTACAGCAGCGGGTGCGCTTTTCGGGGCTGGATGGGTACGAAACCAGCTATCTGTTATCGGGCGACCTAGAAGCCAACACTCCCTTTTATACGGTGCTGAGCAATACACTGACGACGGGCTCCTTCCGCACCGACCGGGGCCATTCCAGCAGCGAGTATGTGCATGGCATTGAAAACGTAGAAACCGGGCGGCGGGGAGAAACCTACCAGTTCAGCTTCGGAGTAGCGATGGATCTGGCCTCCATTCCGGCGGAAGAAAGTTACCTGACAGACATTGGCAATTACGAAGTAAAAGGGTATACCCTGGACAGTATTATTTCAGTGGATGAGATTGAACGTATCCATCCCCGGGATCAGGCGCAGATTGAAAGCAAAGCGACGCATGTATTTGTGGTGAGCACCGAGCAGACGCATTATCCCGATTTATCCATCTCATTGCTTAAGCAGACGCCGGCCTGGGTCATGAACACCAGCACCACCGACGATACGCGTATTCAGCGCAATGAAAGTCAGCAACAGCAAACATTTGGGCTGCAATACCTGGTTGAAGGAGTAGAAGAAGCCTACGAACAGGTATTTGACAACCAAAATGTCTATTTTACAGCGACAGTTTCGGTTAAAAAATAAAGGTGTATGAACGATTTTTTTGCTCCGATCTACGAAGGATGGGGAGCCTTTTATCTCGAGAACTTTTCAGACGATCTGTATAACGAACGTCTGTACATCCCCATTGGGTGGACACTATTGCTCACGGCACTCGGGCTGATGGCCGTATACTATTACGTCATCAATCACCCCCGTTTCAACCGCTGGTTTCACTGGCTCATCTACGTGCTGGTGATCGGGGCGATCAACTTTGCGGTGGCGTATTTTATCAGCTACAATGAGATCAGCGTACTGTACGAAGAAGATCCCTACAGCTCGGAGTACTATACATTTAGCCTAGTCAACCTGCTGTGGGCTTTAGCATTCTGTCTGTTGTTCTCGTTTGGCATTCGCTGGTGGAGCACCAACAGTTCTACCACTCCCATTCCTCAGTAACCGTTGAATGCAATGCTTTCTTTCATCTGAGGAGGATGTTAAGTTGCAAATGAGTTTCAACAGGTTGTTTCAAAATGCGTTTTCTCCAGTAGTCTGTACCAAAATTTTTTAGGCGATGACGGAAAAATACATAAACCCATTCACCGACTTCGGATTTAAAAAATTGTTCGGTGAAGAAGTAAATAAAGATTTATTGATTGATTTCCTGAATCATTTGATTCAGGAAAAAGAGCAAATTGTTAGCTTGACTTACTTAAGAAATGAGCATCTTGGAGCGGCTTTAACAGACCGAAAAGCAATATTTGATCTATACTGCGAAAATCATAAAGGCGAGAAATTTATTGTAGAACTACAAAAAGCTCGGCAAAAGTTTTTTAAAGATCGCAGTGTGTTTTATACCACTTTTCCTATTCAGGAACAATCCCAGCAAGGCGACTGGAACTTTGAACTAAAATCGGTTTATACTATTGCCATTCTGGATTTTACATTTAATGAGCAGGAAGCCTACCAGGATACTTTTCGCTATGATGTGCAGTTGGTGGACACGAATCAGGGAAGTGTATTTTATGATAAGCTAAAGTTCATCTATTTAGAGATGCCAAAGTTCAATAAGCAAGAAGGAGATTTGGAGACATCATACGATAAGTGGTTATATGTCTTAAAAAACCTACCCAAGTTGCAAGATCGCCCAAAAGCATTACAGGACCGTGTGTTCACTCGATTGTTTGAGGCAGCAGAAATTGCCCGCTTCGACTCACAAGAGCGACAGGATTACCAAGATAGCTTAAAGTATTACCGGGATTTTAAAAATGTGATGGATACCGCCCGAGAAGAAAGCTTTGAAGAAGGTAAAAGATCTGAAAAATTTTCATTGGCAAAAACTATGAAACAAGCTGGTGAACCTATTGAGAAAATTGTACAATACACAGGGTTGAGTGTTCAGGAAATAAAAACACTATAATATGGCACGACTTTTTATATTCGGCATTGGCGGTACGGGCGTTCGGGTGATTAAATCACTGACAATGCTGCTGGCCGCGGGCGTTAAGATGAACGCTACCGAAGTGATTCCTATCATTGTTGATCCCCACCAGAGCAACCAGGATTTGAAACGAACGCTCAACCTGCTCGAAAGCTACCAGGCGGTGCGCGACAAGCGTGATCCGGCCCAGGAGGGGTTCTTTCAAACCAACATCAGCACTCTGCAACGCCTCACCAGCAGCCAGTCTATCGGCAGCACTTTTTCCTTTAAGCTGAAAGATGTGCAGAACGAGCAGTTTAAGGATTACATCGACTACGGCAGTCTGGATGAGAAAAATAAAGCCCTGGTCAGTCTGCTGTTTTCCGAGAAAAACCTGGAAACCGAAATGGACATTGGCTTTGTGGGAAATCCGAACATTGGGAGTGTCGTGCTGAACCAGTTTAAAGACTCGGGCGAGTTCGTGAATTTTGCCTCTAACTTTTCGCAGAACGACCGGATTTTCATTATCAGTTCTATTTTCGGAGGTACCGGGGCCGCAGGTTTTCCTACCATCCTTAAAAACATTCGCAATGCTCAACCACCATTGCCGAATCACGAGTGGGTTCGCAATGCCAAAGTGGGCGCGGTAACGCTGCTGCCGTACTTCGGAGTAGCCCCCGACCCCAACAGTAAAATTGACAAAGCTACCTTTATCTCTAAATCCAAAGCCGCGCTGGCCTATTACGAAACTAATGTCACTGGAAATAACTCGGTGAATGCCCTGTATTATCTGGGAGATGACCGTACCAAAGACTATCCGAACGATCCGGGAGAGCATGGACAGCGGAACGATGCTCATTTTATGGAAGTAGCAGCGGCCTTATCAGTAGTAGATTTCATGAACATGCCTGATGCGGCGTTGACTTCGGAGAATGCCCGTGCGGTACAGCCTATTTATAAAGAGTTTGGCATTAAGAAAGATGAGGAAATGGTAAGCTTTAATCAACTGGGTGATCAGACTCAGGCCCACATTAAAGCTCCACTGACCCAATACTGGTTTTTCTACTTGTACTTACGCGATCGGCTCAGGCAAACGCTGGGCAAGCAGCCCTGGACCGATCGCAAAAAGCCATTCATCAACAAAGCCTTTACGCACGGAGCATTTTACCAGAACCATCTGAGTTCTTTTAACGAGCAGTTTGGCACCTGGCTGAAGGAACTACGCCAGAACAAACGATCTTTTGCCCCCTTTGCCCTGACGGATGAAACGCCTACCAGCTTATTTGATTCGGTACGAGGAGTTGAACCCCAACGCCACTGGGGACCTTTTGCCCGCGAAAATTATGTGTTGTTTGACGAGGAGCTGAACCGGGCTGAGCGAAATATTGGCGGTGTGCCGGTAGAACAGAAATTTATGCGTATGTTTTACGACGCTACCCGAGCTCTCCTGAACCGAAAGTTTGATTTTTAATAGTTAAATCTTGTTGTAATTCAGAGTCATTTAATTGTAAAAGCTATGAATACACCCACAGAGAGAAATAAAGAGAAGAGTAGTAAGAAAAAGGATAAAAATCCGCCTGTATCCGAAAAAGTGCATCCGATGCAACAGGATCTGCTTAAATTTTTTAGTAGCCGGAAGTTTGATGAGAAAGAGCTAATTGAGATCAAGCGCATGATTTCTAATTACTATGCTGAAAAAGTAGATAATGCGGTTGACAGAATATTTGAAGAACGTGGATGGGACGTAGACGAAAAAGTAAAAGAATGGGGAACAGCACATTATCGCAGGAAGAATAAGCCGGAGTGAAAGTAGTTGTTCTAGATATTAATTGTTTGATTCAAATTCTGCCAAGAAGTGCATCTCATCGCTGGCTATTTGATGAAATTCAAAATGGTACAATTGCATTGGCGGTTACAACCGAGATTTTATTAGAATATGAAGAGATCATCGATCTCATTTTTGAGCTAGGAGTAGGAAGTGATTTAGTGGAGTTGCTTTTAAGTCTAGATACTATGCGTTTGGTTGAACCTTCTTACCGATGGACAATGATTACGAAGGATGCCGATGATGATAAATATGTGGACTGTGCTGTTGCCGCTAATGTAGATTATCTGATCAGCAATGACCGGCACTTTGCTGTTCTGGACAACATTGATTTTCCCAAGATTACCCGCCTGAGGTTAAATCAGGTTAAGAAATCGCTATTTAATTGAAACGTTCATGCCCAAAGTATTAACCTACCATAACCTGACGAACGGCGAGCATTGGTTCAAAGCCGATGCCTACGGACGTCGCCAAATTGATGCTATCAGTGATCCTGAAGGCGGAAATACGGAGCAGCCACCTACCTCTATTCCCAGCCCCTTTGCCCAGATCGACCTGGTGCGCACGGCCTTCCGCAATATCGTGAAGGACAAAGACCTGCGAGGCACCACCCTGGATCGGAAGCTGGTATCCGACTGTCTGGACGTAGGCGAATTGCTATTTAATGCCGATTACATCAAAGGGCAGTTACAAATTGTAGCCTGGGACCCCGACACGGATTTGCAACGTTTACTGCAATCGGGTAATGAGCAGCACCGCCGCCTGGGCGAAGTCCTTCGCTTATATCTGAACCAGGATGCCGGCACCTATAATTTTGGCAATATCCGGCGACTGTATATTCTGTACTACAATTATAAAGTGGTGGGTGGCACATCCCCAGTGTCCCTGTTCTTCGCCTCGTCAAATGACCTGAGCTTTGTGGATGTGCCGCTGGACAAAAACAAGCTGTTTAGCGGAGAATATCCGCCTCTCTACGAGCGCAGCGAATCTTTTCAACTGTATCTGTACGGGTTGCTGAATTTCTTCCGTTCGCCCAACGGCGGGGAGTTTCGCACGCATTTCCGGGAAGTGGCCGAATACCTGGATCGCAACCTGGAGCTTTTGCGTACCAGAAATCCTTCGCTTTATGAGCGGATCAATCAGTTGACCGAGAAAGCTTTTTACGATCAGTTTTCTGAACTGGATACCGGGAGTGCGGGTGATACGGTCGAATTATTGGGTTTCCCGCTGCGGAAGAAAAAAGTAGAGCAAGGCTCGGTGGCCGATCAGAGCGATTTTGTCATTCAGTCGGAGAAATACCGTGAGGCTATTAAGCCTATGGTATTGCAAAACCAGTTTAACAAGCCCTATACCTACGTGAGCGAACCCTGGGATAATGACCAGGAAGTGCCCTACCAGGTGGCTGAGCCGTTGGAGCAGCGAACATTACCCGGGCAGGTTATCAAGTATCCGTACCTGACAGTGAGCGATTTTCTGGAGCCTTACCTGATCAAACTGGTATACCCGATCAACCAGCAGAAATACTTCAGTGGCAACTGGGCGGGCCGCGAACAGGATTCAGGCTATGTTTTACCCATCAAACCGTTCTATTTCCGCTTCTTTAATTTATCAGATTTACAAGGAACAATAGCCGGAGGAAAGAATACCATTGATATGGAACCGCTGGCTGCCGGAGGCGTACGGGTAACGCTGCGCATTCCGGTAAAGAAAGGGTTTGTCACTTTCGAGCGGATCTATACACCCGGCGTAACCGAAGGCGAAGTACCACAGCCGGATGAAAGCCGGAACAAAGGCGTGATCGTAGAACATCAGTTTGGCATGACGTTGTACCCGTTTATTAAAACGGGCAATAAAGTAGAAAATACCCATTACCGCATTCAGTTAGTTGATCGAGACATCAGTCCCTATACCAAATACCATGACTATGCTCTCAAGTTTTATCATGATCAATCACCGCAGCCCATTAACTATCAGGCAGAAAAACAGCGGAGTGATAAGCGGGCAGACGACCGGGCGACGACACTCTATTATGTGTTACAGCAGGAGTTTGACTACATGCAGTTGCAGACCGGAGTGGCCCAGGGGCTAGTCATTCCTCGCTTCCCGTCATACAGTGGAGGCAATGATACTTATACCTTTGCTATAGATTTTGGAACTACCAATACCCACGTAGAGTACCGGGTAGGCAATGGCAACCCTCGTCCGTTCGATATTACGGAAGAAGATGTACAGATTGCTACCCTTCACGATCCTTCTTTTGCTGAAGCCAATCCGGATTTTGGGGGCAGTGGTGCTACCCTGATTCGCGATCTTATCCCGCAGGAGTTTTTGCCCCGCTACATCGGGCAGCAATTTGAATTTCGTTTTCCGCAACGCACCGTCATTGGTGAAAACCACAATCTGAACCTGAACACGTCTACGTACGTGCTTTCGGATTTTAACATTCCGTTTGTTTACGAGAAGTACCCCATTCAGAAAAATACCCGGGTGACCACCGAGCTGAAATGGTCAAACTATACCCGTAATCAGGAGGATAAGCGGCGAGTGGAGGCGTTCTTCGAGAACCTGTTATTTCTGATTCGCAGTAAAGTGCTGATGAATAATGGAGATCTGAAGAAAACCAAACTGATCTGGTTTTACCCATCCAGCATGCTGCCCAACCGACGAAACAGTCTGGAAGCTACCTGGCGAGATATTTATCATCGTTATATCACATCTGAGCGAGACCCACAAAAGTTATCGGAAAGCATCGCCCCCTTCTACTTTTACAAAGAACGATTGGGCAAAAGTGCAGCCGATAAACCTTCGGTCGGCATTGATATTGGTGGGGGTACTACTGATATTGTCATCTTCCAGAATAACCAGCCATCGGTATTAACGTCATTTCGCTTTGCCGCCAATGCAATCTTTGGCGATGGGTTTCATGGTTCGGCCGCTATTAATGGGTTCATTCGCCGCTACGGAGAAGAAATAGGTCGGTTACTAAGGGAAAACAAACAGAATGAGCTATTGCGGGTGTACAATTCTATTGTAGAAGAACAACGCTCGCAGGATATTGTAGCATTCTTCTTTTCGCTGGAAGACAACAAGAACATCAAGGAGCAGCAAATTCCGTTGTCGTTTCACTCTATGTTAAAAGAGGACGAAGATTTCAAGATTGTATTCCTGGTTTTTTACGCAGCAGTAGTATATCATTTAGCGAAGCTAATGCTCGCCAAAGGGCTGGAAATGCCCCGCCATATTTTATTCAGTGGCCGAGGGTCCAAAGTAGTGAATATTGCTGACCCAAGCCCTAACTTATCTAGTCTGAGTAAGCTGACTCGGTTGGTGTTTAAACACGTGTATGATGCAGAAGCAGACTCCATTGAACTAGAGCAGTATCCTGAGCCAAAGGAAATTACCTGCAAAGGTGGTTTGCTAAGTGATGTGGATGTGGATATTGATCAGATCAAAACTGTGCTGCTCGGCTCGGGCGATAATATACTGGTGCCTGAACAGCCGTTCAAATATCCGGAAATAACGGACGTGACGTTATTGCAAGTGCTGGATGAGGTTAATGAATTTATGCAACTACTCTTTACGATTCATACCGAATTCAATTTTACCCATCATTTTGGGGTGAATCCATCGCATTTGAGCAATTACCGGCAGTTGTTGCAGGAAGATCTGATGGAATACCTGAAGTCCGGGCAACAGCTCAAGCTCAAAGAACTGGCTGGCAACCAGGATGTAAATATAGAAGAGACATTATTCTTCTATCCACTAACTGGCTCATTAAACAGGTTGGCCTTTAAAATAGCCACCGAACTAACGGAGGAGTATAATTAATTACTCATATTTTGAGAAAGAAGCTGTATCCAACAAGGAGCTATGAAAGCTAACTATTCATCTTAAGCTCCTTAAATAGTGATCAGTTAAGTAAACAATAGCTGATGAAGTTACCTTAAAAGATCTAGTCCTTTAATTCATCATTCATTCAATCCTTGTATTTAATGACTCGGAAAATCATACTACTCACCTTACTATGTTGCTCACTACAGTCGGTACACTCTGCCGTGATCCGAGAGCAATTTGCCCAGACGGTGGACTATATCGGCTGGAGAATTATGGATGCCTACATGCAGGACTACCTCTCAATCCGGCCTGACCAAACATCAGAGCAGGAAGGCTACGATGCCTTTCAGCAGGAATTTGGCAATAGCATGTATAGCATAGAATCACCTCCCAATAGCGAAGCAGTTGCTACATTTCTGGAAAACCATTCGTGGCGTAATGCCAGTACCAATTTATACCGCCGCATTATTGATATAAAAAGCATGTATCGTAACGAGTGGTCAGAAGCGGAAGCGATTGAGTTTCTCCAGCAGCAGATTCAGAACATTAGCTTGCAACCTTTAGGAGTAGCCTCTGAGGCACAGTACGAGCAACTACAACAAACCAAAGCACTTCTCAGGCAGGAAGTTAAAGTCTATCTTACCACCGAAGCCCCCGCTGTGGTGGCGGCTGATGACTCAACAATAGAAGAAGACTCTTTTGAAGAAGAAGCTCCTCAGCAAGCTGAAACTCGAGAAATTCTAGGACCCAGCAGTATCACTACCGAGAAAACCAGTCCCTTTTATTTCCTGGACAATCCGTTATATACCTTAATTCTGTTAGGATTAGTGCTGATTAGCTTAGGGTTGCTATGGTACGCGTTTAGCTTGCTGGGCAAACAAGATGAGCGAATTGACCGGCACGGAAAGCGCATTGAAGAACTAACGGTTAAAGCTTTTCAGAAAACCTCACCCTACGTAACTCGGGAAGAAATAGCCCAACTTAAAAACCGATTAAAAGAGGCCGAAGCTCAGGTGGCAGCACTGCGTAAGCAAGTGACTAAAGAGGAGAAAACGGAATCAGCTCCTAAATTCGTGTCAACCCATCGCCCACCGGTCACTTCCTCATACTATCTATCTACCCCTAATAGTGATGGCACCTTTCCATCAGGGTCTATGTCGCCCCAGTTTCGCCCGTCTGCATCGGTTTATCATTTTATGGTGAATGAGGATAATGGAGAAAATACCGCTGAGTTTACGGTGGCCAATAATGCCGAAGCGATGAAAGACGCACTTAGCTCGCCCGGTAGCTATCTGGAACCTGTATGCGATAGTACTAATTCTTATTTCCCGGGTGCGCAGCGTATTGTAAATGTAAAACCGGGCAAGGCAGTTCGTCGTGGCGACCAGTGGGTGGTGTTGCCCGAAGACAAAGCCCTGATCCGTTATGAATAATCTGGCCACCTTTGAGACAATCGTATTATTAGCAGCGCTGGGAGTTGAAGGTTGGTTTTTCTGGCAGGTATTACAAAAAATCCGGCAGTTTGGGCAATGGATACCCGTAAGTGATACCGTGCGGATCACTCCGCGCCGTATTCCTTTATCGGTGCTCACTCAGACGAAGGCCGAACAACTCGTAGAGCAATTTTATCAGGGAAAGCTTCAGTTTGGAGAAGGGATTAAACTTCCCATGCTCAGCACCGAAACTTATGAACCGGCAGCCCGATATCAGCTTTTCTTTGCGCTTAACCGATATCTGCTCAAAAGTCGGGGAGTAGTCCTGGATTTTGGCCTGATCCAGAACCTGATTGCCCGCCAGGAGATGCAATTAAAGCAGGGCCTGCAGCAGCGCGCCTGGTTGCCATTTTTAACAGGCGTGGTTGCTGCCATTATTGGTATTGGAGTGAGCTTCTTCTTCTTACCAGATCTGCCGGATGAGATTATTACCGATGCCATTTATCTAAGTAGCGCGGCTGCCTTTTTCAGTGCTGCTAAGATTACTATTATTGCGGCCATCGTGGGTGGGTTGCTCACATTAGTATTATTAGGTTGGGTGCTTCCCTCGGCTCAGCGAGAAGCGTTGCAGCGCAAAAATGAATTTCTTACCCTGATACAAACCGAATGGCTACCCCAACTAGCGCAAGATACTACCCAGACGCTACAAACATTGCAGGGACAACTGAGCGGTTTCCAGCAGAATTTTGCGGATAATCTTACTACCCTGGAAGGGCTGCTGAATAAAAATTACGAAACACTCAAGGCTCAGGAGCAAATAGCCCAGGCTTTGCAGGAAATTGACATCATGCAACTGGCCAAAGCCAACCTGGAAGTGTTTCAATCACTGAATGAGAGTGCCCGAGAGCTAACCCAATTCAAAGATTATCTGGCTCAAACCAATCAGATGGTGGATAGTACGGCTGGCCTGACCGAAAAGCTCAATCAGTTCCTGTATCGTACTCAGGAGG
The DNA here is from genome assembly GCF_022458895.1 of Roseihalotalea indica. The sequence goes on from NZ_JAINFL010000001.1 coordinate 136,032, forward strand.
TGGAAAATGTGTTGGGGGAAATTAAAAATATTGCTCAGAAAAGTGAAAAGTTACAGGCTTTCTTACGTTCTCATTTCTCAGATTTAGAGCACCGAGGTCAGGTCATTAATAATGCGGTAATCAAAGTAGATAACGTACTCGATAAAAGCCTGCAAGAGCTGTTAGAGCATACTCAGACTCGTATACGCACCATTCGCGACCTGGCCATTCAGGAAGAAAGCCGTCTTCGTAAAGCGTTTGATGATAACCAGCATGCGGTGGGCAAATTGGCACTGATAGAGCCGCTCAACGAGCATATGATAGCCTTTAAGAATCAGAACCAGCAACAACAAGCCGAAATACTTGATCAGTTAAAAGCGTTGAACCAACATTTTTCAGTACATAAGTCAAAAAGCGAAAAAAGTTTTTTTGAAAAACTTTGGGGCCGCTGAGCAATGTTAGGCACGAAAATCGTTATATTGGTATTGATGAGAAGTTTAATTTGGTCCCTCGCTTTAGCCTTCTTGCTCTCTGGTTGTCATAGTTGTTCGCGTTCTGGTCGGAAGCTGCACGCGCAACGTACATCCATGCAACAGATGGCCTCCGATGAAGTAGAACCCGACACGGTTGCTACGTATTCACCACCCATTTCGACAACTGTTCGAAAAGAAAAATCGCTGACGGATATCGTTGAGATTGCCGAACCCAGTGTGTTTGTGGTGTATACTTATAACCGTAGTGGTAAAAGAATAGGGCAGGGAACCGGGTTCTTTATTGAAGGACAAGGCATTGCAGTAAGTAATCATCACGTATTTGAAAAAGGCGAAAGCTGGAAAATCCGAACGATTGGTGGAGATGAATACGACGTGAAGCGGATTATCAAGCAAAGCGAAAAATTTGATTATGTTATCTTTCAGGTTGAAACCAGAGAAGATGTAGCATTTCTTCCCTTAGCCTCATCGTTACCCCGCAAGGGCGAAGATATTGTGGTGCTCGGCAACCCTCGCGGGCTGGAAAGCACCGTATCACGTGGTATTGTTTCGTCCATCCGAAAATATAAAGGACAAAAAGACGCTCTCGTGCAAATGGATGCGGCCATCTCGCCCGGCAGCAGCGGAAGCCCGGTCATGAACATCCGGGGTGAAGTGGTAGGAATTGCTACCATGCAGGTAAAAGAATGTGAGAACTGTAATTTTGCCTTTAATATCGCTCTGCTGCAAGACGATACTTCTCTGTAAAGCCCGCGGCTGTCTTACAGATAGTATATATTATCCGCTATTTCTTTCCTTTTTTATTCTGGGAGCAGAATTCTTGAGTCTGCTAGTATAGTCTATAAGTTCTCCGCTTAAGCAGAACCTTAGGAAAACTTTGTTTAATAGAGGCGGACTTATCCTAAAATATTCAGGGAAACCTTTTAGTGTCCTACTGCTAGTATGGAAATGCCAACTTATCAATATCAATCTATTAATTGAGCACTGTCTTGGTAAAAAATGCCAGATACCAGCTAGGCTATTGATTTTTTCGCTATTTTGGCAACTAAAGCAGAAGGCTATTGCGAGATTTTATGTAAGGCTAAATATCGTCCTGAGTATATTGCTAAATCGATAATAAACCAAACAGATCTTACCATGTCAAAAACTATCACTGACATTGAAGGAATTGGCCCCGCCATTCAGAAAAAATTAGCCAAAGCCAATGTACGGTCCGTAGGTGGGCTGCTCAAAGAAGGCGCTACTAAAAAAGGCCGCAAAGCCATAGCCGAAGCCAGCGGGGTAGATGAAGGAAAAGTACTGGATTTTGTAAATATGGCTGACCTGTTCCGGGTAAAGGGTATTGCCGGACAATTTGCCGAATTGCTAAAAGCATCAGGAGTAGATACTATAAAGGAGCTTCGTAACCGTAAGCCCGAAAACCTGCATGCCAAGTTGCTGGAAGTGAATGCTGCAAAAAAATTGACCCGAGTTGTTCCAGGATTAAAACAAGTTACTAACTTTGTTGATCAAGCTAAACAACTAGAACCTGTTGTTAAGTATTAATCAATCTTACTAATAAGAGAGCCATCACTTAGTTAGCGGTGGCTCTTTTTTTTATGGAAGTCCTCGACGAATTAACACTCCACTTCAATCAGCAGAGTTTACAGCTGATGAACTTCTGCCTGGGTCTAGTTATGTTTGGCGTAGCCCTGGAACTAAGCATTGCTGATTTTCGTCGCCTGTTGCTCCAACCACGGGCTATTATAGTAGGGTTAGCATCGCAAGTTCTGCTACTGCCAGCCATCACGTATCTGCTTGTTTTACTAATTCAACCCACAACTAGTGTGGCGCTAGGTATGTTGCTGGTGGCGGCCTGCCCCGGAGGTAATTTATCTAATATGCTTACGCTCATGGCTCGGGGCAATGGAGCCCTCTCAGTGAGTCTGACTGCTCTGGCTACCTTGCTGGCAGTAGTAACGGTTCCACTAAATTTTACTTTCTGGGCGGGAATTTATGTACAGTCGCAGGTTGAAGTACAGCCAATATCGCTCTCAGCCTGGCAAATGATCAGCACCTTACTTTGGGTAGTAGGACTACCGCTTCTACTGGGGATGATGGTAAACCATAAGTTCTCTGGCTTTGCTCAGCGCATCCATCGGCCAATGCGTATTATCTCGCTTATTATATTTGGGGCCTTCATTGCGGCAGCTTTTGCGGCCAACTTTTCGCTTTTCCTGCAATATATTCACTTACTGGTGCTCATTGTGCTGGCCCACAATGCACTGGCGTATGTGGTAGGGTACGGGCTGGGTGCAGGGTTTGGATTAAAAACTCCTGACCGGAAAGCCATTGCTTTGGAAACCGGTATTCAAAATTCCGGTCTGGCCCTGGTGATTATTTTTAGCTTTTTTGACGGTTGGGGAGGCATGGCTTTTCTGGCAGGTTGGTGGGGCATTTGGGATATTATCTCCGGGTTGCTGCTGGCATGGGGCCTGTCCAAAGTAGGAACTCGCCCCACATTCTCAAATTATTCGTAGCTTCAACCAAATCACTTAGTGTAAAATTCGCTTGATATTCTTGTCTGCGAAATAACTCTCGTGATGATCAAGATATTTTAATGCCAGATAACACTATGCGACTAACATTTACCCTTCTCTTACTATTCATCAGCTCGATTTCTCTGTGGGCGCAGACTCCCAAAAAGAAGTTTCAAGGACAGGCTCCCATCGAGGCGGTTGACACCAGCCCCCGGCCTATTCAGCAGCAATTCCGAAATACCTTTGCTTTTGAGGATGCCGATGTTTACATCAGCAACGAGTTTGAAGGAGCTCGCCTGAACGGAGTACTAATGAAAGAAGATACCCTGATTGCCTGGATCACGCCCGAGAACACCCCAATCAATCCCAGCCCCTGGTACGCTTTCAAAATCTGGTCTGAAACGTCAAAGACAGTGCTGATGAAAATGACTTACCAAGACGCCAAGCACCGGTATTATCCCAAACTAAGCCGCGATGGTGAGCACTGGCAATCACTGGATTCTGCAAGGTATCAGGAATTTGAAAAAGGAGATGAAGATTTTGGCGTAGGGTCACTACCCAAGTCGGTTGTAATGGAATTATCGGTAAGTCCGGATACTTTGTGGGTAGCAGGGCAGGAGCTTCAAACAAGTCGCCATATTTTTGCCTGGATCGATAGTCTGTCGCAGCAGTCGTTTATCAGCCATCAAGATATTGGAGAAAGCCGATTGGGACGACCCATGCGAAGCATGAAAATCAGCGAAGCCAAAAAAGAGGATAAGCTAATTTTCGTCTTCGGACGGCAGCACCCGCCAGAAGTTACCGGTTGGCTGGCTATGAGATCATTCGTGGAAACGTTGGCGGGCAATAGCAAATTGGCTCGACAGTTTCGGAAAGAATATACTATTTACGTGGTGCCGCTGATGAACCCCGATGGAGTGGACCTAGGGCACTGGAGACATAATGCGGGTGGGGTAGACCTAAACCGTGACTGGAGCCAGTTTCACCATCCCGAAACCCGAGCAGTACGTGACTTTTTACGGGATAAAACCTCGGCCGGTGCCGAACTCTATTTCGGTATTGACTTTCATTCTACCTGGGATGACATTTACTACACTCTGGATAGCATTTCAGTTACGCATACTCCGGGGCTGATGGCCGAGTGGCTCAGTTCCATTGAAGAAAATATCCCTGATTACGAGATTAATGCCAAGGGGAGTGTGAACTCGGTAGGAGTTTCCAAAAACTTTTTACATCGGGAGTTCGGTGCGGAAAGTCTGGTTTATGAGGTTGGGGACAACACCCCACGCCCGTTTGTCCAGCAAAAAGGCCAGGTAGCGGCCGAGCAACTCATGCAACTGCTGATAGAGCGGTAGTTTCCAAAGTAATGAATCCCTTTGATTTTGATCTCCACTAGCAGCTATTGTAGAACAGTCCAACCACACGGACAATCTCGAATTATTCAGGCTTCCATTTCGCATTTAGAATTCAAAACAAAAAGCTAAATCTTCAATTTTCAGCAACTTTGATCATGATAGTAAGGCATGCAAATTATTATTGAATAATAGTAAATATTTATTGTTTATCAATAATTATTTGTTACTTTTAGATATAATTTAAAATTCATGAAAGTACTATGAATAAAATTTCGATACTATTTCTACAGGCAGTCATCATGCTTATTGGTATGGTAGCACTTTTTATTCTGATTCGGTTTCCTTTAACCGAAGGAAGAGCCCAGCACTTAGATCTGTTCAGCATTTATGCTGACCCATTCATCTTGTACGGGTATGCATCATCGATCGTATTTTTTGTTGCCTTATACAAAGCATTCAAATTACTCGGATATATCGGTCAAAACAGGTTGTTTTCACTTAATTCGGTAAGAACTTTAAGAAGTATTAAAAACTGCGCAATCATATTATGCATTTTAATTGCGATGGCCGGACTATACATCAGGATATTTCATCATGAAGATGACGACCCGGCTGGTTTTCTTGCCATGTGTATCGTCGTTATTTTTATATCGGTAGCCGTTGCAACTGCTGTAGCAGTGCTTGAAAAAATCCTGCAAAATGCGGTGGATATGAAAACTGAGAATGACTTAACAATTTAAGCTATGCCCATTATTGTGAATTTAGACGTGATGATGGCAAAGCGAAAAATTTCTCTGAATGAACTCTCTGAAAGAGTAGAGTTGACATTATCTAACCTCTCAATATTAAAGACCGGGAAGGCGAAAGCCATTCGTTTTAGCACCTTAGAGGCCATTTGTAAAGCACTAGACTGCCAGCCAGGTGACATTTTGGAATATGTGGATGAAAAACAAAAAACAACGAACCGCTAACACTCCCTATCATTAATTGCCATTGCGGTGTTAGTCTCAATTTCCTGTTATCAAGAGCTTTGAATTTAAACCAAAGGCTAGAATGGGCCTCATTTGATGCTTGATGCAGCCAAACTAGCAAGCAATCTGTCATCCATGTCCTAATCTCTAACCCCTATAACCCAATATCTAAAACAACCGATAACTTCCGCTTCGGTTAAAGCGAGATAGGTCATAAGCGGGCATCTGACGGTTGTCCAGATATTTTTGTTTGGATACTTTAAATAGCTGGGCAATGTGATCAGAAATGGGGCCCTCACCCACAATCCGGCGTCCCCACTGGCTATCGTGTACCTGGCCACCATGTAGGCTTTGCACTTGTTTCCATACTTTGTTTGCCCGATCGGGAAAATTTTGAGTGAGCCATTCTTTAAAGAGGGGGCCGATGGTTTTATTGAGGCGCACTACCGTGTAGCCAACACTGAGAGCACCGGCTTCAGCCACTTGCCGTACCAATGAAGGAATTTCATGATCATTCAGAGAAGGTATAATGGGGGCGATCATAGCACCACAGGGCACTCCGGCAGCACTTAGTGCTTCCAAGGTAGCTAACCGTTTAGCAACGCTGGCCGTGCGAGGCTCCATCTTGCTGCGTAGCTGCTCATCTTGGGTAGTAATAGAAAAATATACGTGAATGAGGCGTTCCGAAGCCAGTTCTTTTAATAATGGAAGGTCTCGCTCAATCAATCGATTTTTGGTGATGATGCCCACCGGGTTGCCGTATTTCAGAAAGACCTGAAGCAACTGTTGGGTAATTTTAAGTTCTCGTTCAATAGGTTGATAGCAGTCGGTATTACCCGAAAGAGCAATGGGTGCTACTCGCCAGCTCCGCCGCTGAAAAGCTGCTTCCAGCAAGCGAGGCGCATCGGGCTTTACTACAATCTTCTGTTCAAAATCAATGCCTGCACTAAAGCCCCAGTATTCGTGAGAGTTACGGGCGTAGCAGTAAATACAACCATGCTCACAACCCTGATATGGATTGATTGAGTACATCATCCGTATATCAGGGCTCTCGCTTTTGCTGATGATATTCTTGGGGTAATCGTAAATGATCTGACGCTGAGGTGATACGTATACGTCTTCATCAATACCTTCCCAATGTTCCTGCGTGAACTGACGAGATAAAAAAGAATTACCCGGATTAGATTGCGCACCCCGACCGGACAGATAAGAATCAGACATAATAACTTAATAAAAGTATTAAATACTTAAATTAAGCATAAAATAAACTTAAACACTACTCTGACTCAAAATTTTAATGATAGAATAATAAGATGCTTAAAAGTAGGAGAGAAGTACTAAGCAAAAAATCCTAATTGCCTACCGGGCCAACCAACTCAGCATCTTCCAGAATATACATAAGCTCTTCGTAGTTTTCATCGTTCAGTTTGAGCTTACCCCGGAAGGCCACCATAGATTCGGTATAGCTAATAGGTTTGGTCAGGAAAACTTCCATCACTGTTTCTGGTCCACCGGAACCACAGAAGAAGCAAGATGCCAGAGGCAAAGAAGATACAATGACATGCTCAGGTTTGAATAAGCCATCAAACGGAATGATATAGCCAGGGACCGTCACTATTTTACCTTCCATCTTCTGAGCATCTTCGCTGAATTCAGGCACATACAACTCGCCGTATTCATCTTCCGTAATTTTATACTTCACAGTTGAAAGCGCTTTCCAGACCTGTTCATCGGTATTATCCTGTCCAAAAGCGGAAGTGAGGTTCGCTACACTGAACAGGTACAATGCTACGATGCAAAGAAGCTTCATAAAAATAAGGTTTGGGTGTACTGCCATAACAAAAAACGCAAGACAATAAGTTTAAACATTAACCGGGTAAAGCGACGCCACCGCATTAACAGCATGCTCAATGTCATTCGGTGTATTATGTCGGCTGAAAGAAAAACGTATTGCGCCCCGCTGCGGATCGCAGGATAGAGCCCGAAGCACATGCGAGCCTAGTTGAGCCCCACTAGCGCAAGCCGAGCCTCCCGAAGCCGATATCTGGTGGAGGTCCAGATTAAACAGCAGCATACTATTATCCTCTGCAGGAGGTAAACTAACGTTCAGTACAGTATATAAGCTTTCATCAAGTTTGTCTGACATGCCATTGAATTGTACATCGGGTATTTTATCGCGCAGTCCTTCAATCATTTGTTGCTTCAAACTCCGAATATATTGAGTATGCTGATCCATACGCATATAGCTCAACTCTAATGCCTTCGCCAGACCAACAATACCATACAAGTTTTCGGTACCGCCCCGCATGTTGCGTTCCTGTCCGCCGCCGTGGAGTAAGGGATTTATTTTGTGCCCTTTAGCTATATAAAGAATCCCAATTCCTTTAGGGCCATGAAATTTATGCGCTGAGCCGGCAATGCAATGTACTGGTGTATTTTTCAGATCAAGGGAATAGTGGGCTAGGGTTTGCACCGTATCTGAATGGAAAATAGCATTGTATTCGGCACATAAGCCACCTACTTTCTGAATATCGGTCAGGTTACCAATCTCATTATTCCCGTGCATCAGTGATACAAACGCGCGCTCAGGCTGCTTCAACAGGGTTTCCAGATGGGTGAAATCAATATTTCCCTGAGCGTCAGTTTCTACATAATCAATCTGAATACCCTGGTACTTTTCTAGCTGATGCAGGGTATGTAGTACGGCGTGATGTTCTAGTTGAGAAGTAATCGCCCGCTTAATACCGTAAGCCTCGATAGAGCAACGAATGGCTGTATTATCAGCTTCGGTGCCACCGGATGTAAAGAAAATCTCGGACGGAGTGGCATTTAGTAAATCAGCCACCAATTTACGGGCCTTCTCAATAGCCGAGCGAGTTTCCCGCCCGTGAGAGTGAGTTGAGGAAGGGTTTCCGTAAAAATTGGTCATATAAGGCATCATGGCCTCTAAAACTTCAGCATCCAGTGCGGTCGTCGCTGCATTATCCAGATAAACGCTCATAAGCTTCGCAGTTGGGAAGTGAGTATACAAAATACGATAAGAAATAGGTCCTTTGCAAATACAAAGGCTGGCGAGTTACTAACCCGCCAGCCTTATCAACTTTGTGTTTATAAGCTAAAAGGCTAATGCGGGGTATTGATAATCTCGCGAATATCAGCAATCAACTTATTAGCCAAATGCTCAGCCGTTACCCGTGAATTTGACTCGGATATAATCCGAATAATAGGCTCAGTATTGGATTTGCGCAGATGCACCCACTCCCGGTCGAAAGTGATTTTTACTCCATCAGTAGTATTCACCGGTTGGTTGGCATACTGCTTGGCCAATGCCGCCAGCACTGCCGTCATGTTAATGTCGGGTGTTAGCTCAATCTTGTTCTTAGAGATATGATACTGCGGATACGTGGCTTTTAGCTGAGAAATTGGCTTCCCGAATTTTGCCAGGTGCGACAGAAAGAGGGCAATACCTACTAAAGCATCGCGACCGTAATGTAGCTTCGGAAAAATGACGCCGCCATTGCCTTCACCACCGATAATGGCATCGGTTTGTTTCATGGCTTCCACCACATTAACTTCACCTACAGCAGAGGCCGTGTATGACCCACCTTGTTTTTCAGTAACATCGTGCAATGCCAATGAAGAAGATAGGTTAGAAACCGTGTTTCCACCACCATTCAATTCCAGGATATAATCGGCTACAGCTACCAGCGTATACTCTTCACCAAAAGGGTCGCCATTCTCCTGAATCAACACCAGGCGGTCTACATCCGGATCTACCACAATACCTAAATCAAACGTGCCCTGCTCAATTTTTCCGCAAATGTGGGTCAGGTTCTCAGGGACTGGTTCAGGATTGTGGCCAAACGAGCCATTAGGCTCACAAAAGAACTTTTCAATATGCTCAACTCCCAAGGCTTCCAGCAACTGAGGCACCGCAATGCTTCCAACTGAGTTGATACAGTCAATGGCTACTTTAAAATCACGCTGACGGATGGCTTCCACATCTACTTCGGGCAGAGCAAGTATCTTCTCAATATGCTTCTTGGTAGCTCCATCTAAGCGCTGGTAGCTCCCTATTTTGCTGGTTGTAGCAAATGTAAAGTCAGATGATTCGGCTAACTCAAGTACCGTTTTCCCAGCCTCAGCTGAGATAAACTCACCCGCTGCATTTAGCAGCTTCAGCGCATTCCACTGTCCGGGGTTATGGCTGGCAGTAATGATGATACCACCCTGAGCTTTTTCATCCGTTACGGCAAGTTCTACGGTGGGGGTAGAGGCCAGATCAATATCCAGCACATCAATACCCAGGCCTTGCAACGTGGCAGTTACCAGTTTAGAGACCATTTCGCCGGAAATGCGGGCATCGCGGCCTATAACTACTTTTACTTTTTTGTGTTGCTGCTTCAGAAAGCTTCCAAAAGCAGCGGCATATTTTACGGTATCAATCGGGGTCAGCCCTTCGCCTGCCGAACCGCCGATCGTTCCGCGAATACCGGAAATCGATTTAATAAGTGTCAAGGATGTAAGGGGATTTTGTAGGACTACAATAGAAAACTGTTCACAAAGAGGATGCGAAGTAAGGGAAATTAGTTAAACTTCGCCAATACTTTGTTCACTTCTGAGTCAGGGTTACCACATTGCTCTCCTTCCGTCATCTTCTTTCCGCAGTATCCACAGGTTGCCCCCTCTTTGTTAAGGAATGGGCTTTGCGAGGCACAAGTGCCTTTAAACTCACCATTCTTCAAAAAAATAAGCCGGACGCTCATCAACACAAAAAATAACGCAAGAAATCCTATGGCTAAAATAAGTGTGGTCATATCAAATGTATTTTATGCAAAGATAGCATTACTAGGTAAAAACGAGTGGGCAGTACGCAAAGTTTCCCGGAGAATTACTTTACCTTCGTTTTGTTTTCTTCAGGCAATCAATAAATAATTATGGCAGAATTATCAAGTGAGCGAAGGGCCGCGGCGCTAGCCGCATTTGATCGTTTGTTAACGATCATGGAAGAACTACGGGTAAAATGCCCATGGGACCGTAAGCAAACCATAGAAAGTATCCGCCACCTGACCATTGAAGAAACCTACGAGCTGTCAGATGCTATTTTAAGTGGTGATTTAGATGAGGTGCGGAAGGAACTGGGCGACTTGGCCCTGCATCTGGTTTTTTACGCCAAAATTGCCAGTGAGCAACAAGCCTTCGATATGGGCGATGTCCTGACTGGCATTTGCGAGAAACTGATTCGTCGGCATCCGCATGTATATGGTGATACAGAAGCTAATGATGCCCGTACGGTAGAGCAAAACTGGGAACAAATAAAATTAAGAGAAGCAGGAGAAACCCGAAAATCAGCCCTAAGCGGAGTGCCTTCTTCGTTACCGGCCCTGCTAAAAGCGTTTCGTATGCAGGAAAAAGCGCGCGGTGTGGGTTTTGACTGGGATCGTAAAGATCAGGTGTGGGATAAAGTGCAGGAAGAGTTGCTGGAATTTAGAGATGCTGAAGTGCTGGGCGATGTCTCGCAGATGGAAGAAGAATTTGGCGACCTGCTGTTTGCTTTAATCAACTATGCTCGTTTTTCGGGTATTAATCCAGAAGAAGCGCTGGAACGCACGAATCGGAAATTTTTACACCGGTTTCAGCACATTGAACAGCGTGCCTACGAGCAGGATAAAAATGTGAAAGACATGTCGCTGGACGAAATGGAAGAATATTGGAACGAAGCAAAAAAAACACCGCCTCCAGAATAGGAAGCGGTGTCAGTTCTTTGAGGTTTGTTATGCTAAATAGGGCGCCTTCCCTGAATCAATCGTACTATAATTGCGATTACGGCAATTACCAATAAGATGTGAATAAGACCACCTGCACTATAAACAAAAAATCCGAGTAGCCATCCAATAATTAAGATGACGGCAATGATATACAATAAACTGCCCATAGGTGAAAAAATTTTGGTTAAATGATTATATAAACGGACTTTGTTTATAAAAAGTTATTTTGTTTAGAAATTTCCGCAGACCTACACCGTAATGATTCACCGCGCTACCTGGCTACATTTGCGGATTCCTTTCTCATTTTTTTTACTGCCTATCTATTTATTTTCGCTTAGCGTGTCTGAAGGGTTTTCGGTTGAAAGCGCAGTAGCCGTGTTTTTTATCGTGCACTTTCTGCTATACCCCGCTAGCAATGGGTATAACAGTTATTTTGATAAAGACGAAGGCAGCATTGGCGGGCTTGAGCACCCACCGCCGGTTCAACGTGAGTTATATTATACATCGCTGGTGCTAGACGGTGCCGCAATTGCCTTTGGGTTATTGTTAAATGTTACTTTTGCGGTGATGTTACTGGTGTATGGATTAGTATCGAAGGCTTATAGCCACCCCGCCATCCGGCTCAAGAAATATGCAATTGGAAGCTGGCTGGTAGCAGGCTTCTTTCAGGGTTTCTTTACCTTTCTGATGGTCTATATTGGTGTACATGAGGAGACACTAACCAACGCAGTGCAACAACCGGAGGTAGCAATTGGTGCAGCCCTTTCTTCCCTTATGCTTTGGGGTTCTTATCCTATGACCCAGATTTACCAGCACGATGAAGATGCTCGCCGAGGGGATTTTACGTTGAGCTACAAATTGGGTGTTGTAGGAACCTTTTACTTTACTGCGGTAGTATTTGGAGCCGCAGCGTTGGGTTTTTGGCTGTATTATCAAGCTTGGTTTAGTATAATCCAAGCCTGGTTGTTTTTTGCTTTTTTGCTTCCGGTGCTAATATATTTTTTCAACTGGTATCGGCAGGTACAAAAAGATCCACTCCAAGCCGATTTTCATCATACCATGCGGCTCAATTTCATTTCTGGCCTATGCCTCAATTTATTTTTTGGGCTGATGATTTTCTGGTGAACCAACCGGAGCATGGCGTCCAGTTCAGTAGCCTTAGCCATTAGGCTCATTATTCCTATCATTCCTATCATTCCTATCATTCCTATCATTCCCTCATCTTCTACTGGCCCACTTTTATTAGCTATTTCTTTTCTAATTCCACCTTTCTCTTTTTACCACGCTCATTGTAGTAGTACCAATCGCCTACGCGCTCTCCTTCTTCAAACTGGCCGGTATACTCGAGCTTTCCTTTAGGCGTATAGAATGTCCAGGCGCCACTTTCTTTTCCGTTGGTAAAATGGCCGGTTTGCCACAGCTGTCCATTTTCATGGTAAAAAGTCCAGGCGCCCTCGGGTAAACCTTGCTGGTAGATTCCGGTACGTTTGAGCTGACCGTTTTCGTAGTAAAACTTCCATACACCTTCGTATAGCCCGTTCTTAAAAACACCGAGCTTTTCGGTGGCCCCGTTGGCATAGTAGTAGAATGATGAGTCCTGTTGCAGTCCATGTACCCAATGCTCTTTTGCAATCAGGGCTCCTTCAAAATCATAGTACTGCACTTCGCCGTGCAAAGTATCGTGCTGGTATTGCTCGGTGGCGCTAATGTTTCCATTAGGATAATAAAAAGTCCATTGGTTCTCTTTACCCCACTGGCTGGTATCACCTTTGGCTTTTAATGAGCCATCATCATAGTATATTTCTACTGGCTGGGCTTGTACTGATAAAGAACTAACGAGAACCATAGCAGTACAGGCCATATAAAAGACGATTCGTATTCGCATAAATGATGCTTATAAGGAAGCTTTAGAAATACTGCACTGAGTACTTTTTACCTGGCAACGATAGGGGATACCTTACTATTGTGGTACTCTTACCCAGGAGTATGCTTCATAAAAAAAGCCTGCCGGAAAATACGCAGAGTTTTCTATTTGGAGAACGAGATACGCTGAAGATTTTAGTATACTTGTAAGATTAAGAACGACCTAACCGATCAAATTATGGGATTTTCTACGCTTGACGTAATTGTTTTTTTGGGTTATTGCCTCTTTATTGTGGGGCTGGGCTTATGGGTATCGCGCGATAAAAAAGGCCACGAAAAAAACTCTCAAGATTACTTTCTGGCCAGCCGCTCGCTACCCTGGTGGGCCATTGGTGCTTCTCTGATTGCCTCTAACATTTCAGCCGAGCAGTTTATTGGCATGTCTGGTTCCGGCTACGCCCTCGGGCTGGCAATCTCTACGTATGAGTGGATGGCAGCGGCCACCTTGCTGGTAGTCGGAAAATTTTTCATACCGGTCTACATCAAAAAGCAGATTTACACCATGCCGCAGTTTCTGGCCGATCGCTACAATGATACAGTGCGAACGGTTATGGCAGTATTCTGGCTGCTGGTCTACGTTTTTGTAAACCTCACTTCCGTAATCTACCTGGGAGCCCTAAGTATTGAAACCGTAATGGGAATCCCGATGATGTACGCAGTGGTAGGATTGGCACTGTTTGCCATGTTATATTCTATCTACGGCGGACTTACCGCAGTAGCCTGGACGGACGTAGTGCAGGTAATCTTCCTGGTGCTGGGTGGTTTGGTAACTACGTATCTGGCACTGGAGATTGTGGGAGATGGCGATATCCTAGGTGGGTTGGCCCGCTTACGCGAAGAAGCACCCAAGCACTTTAACATGATCATTAATGAAGGAGAGATGATGATCTCCGACGGACAGGGCGGTACTCGCGATGCCTATCAGGATCTGCCGGGACTGAGCGTTTTGATTGGTGGAATGTGGATTGTTAACCTAAGCTATTGGGGTTTTAACCAGTATATCACCCAACGGGCCCTGGCAGCTAAAGATTTAGATAACGCCCAGCGGGGTGTGCTATTCGCCGGATTCCTGAAGCTGTTAATTCCCTTGATCGTAGTAATTCCCGGTATTGCAGCGTATGTAATTGTACAAAACGAAGAAATGGCCGGAGCCTTCACCCAAACTATGACGGACCCCGAGACTGGCTTCATTAAGCCCGACCGGGCATATCCCACCTTGCTGGGCTTACTACCCAACGGTTTGCAGGGAGTAGCTTTTGCCGCGTTAACGGCTGCCATTGTTTCTTCACTGGCTTCTATGGCGAATAGTACGTCTACCATCTTTACGATGGATATTTACCGGCACTATTTTAATAAAAATGCATCAGAAGCTAACTTGGTGCGCACCGGGCGGATTGTAGTGTTTGTTTCATTTATCATTGCCTGTCTCGTGGCTCCGGCCTTGGGCGTTTTAGACCAGGCATTCCAGTTTATTCAGGAATACACTGGCTTCGTGTCACCGGGTGTATTTGCCATCTTTGTGTTTGGCGTATTCTGGAAGAAAACGACCCCTCGGGCCGCGCTTACTGCCGCTATTCTTACTATTCCGCTCTCTACCATCTTCAAGATAGTTACCCCTGATATTCCCTTCATTAACCGAATGGGTATTGTATTCTTAATTCTGGCAGCAGTAATTATTATTATGAGCATGGTAGAAGGCAAAGGAAAAGACCAACCTAACTCTATTGATATTCAACATGGCTTATTTAAAAGCAGCATGAAGTTCAATATTGGAGCATTGCTGATCCTGGGCATACTGGCTGCGTTGTACACAATTTATTGGTAGAAATAAGGGTTAATGAGCGAGGGGCTGGGAGCTAAGAGCCTGGAGTGGGAAGGCAGTAAATCTAGAAAAGGAGACTGGAGTTGGCAGAAATAGAGCATTCGTATTCAGGCATGCTTAATATTTAAACTACAAACACTGAACTTTGTACGCTAAACTCTAAACAATCAGCAATTTAACAATTCAGCAATCGATCCATTGAACAATCGAACCTTCAAACAGAGATATGAACGTTACAGATATAAGGAAGGCATTTGCCGAGTTTTATTCGGAAGAACCGCTGATCATCCGGTCGCCAGGGCGGGTGAATCTGATTGGTGAGCATACAGATTACAATCTGGGTTTTGTGTTGCCAGCAGCGGTAGATAAAGAAATAATGTTTGCCATGGGCCTCAGCCCCGATGCTCATTCTCACCTGCACGCTCTTGACCCAGGTGAGCAACTTGATTTTGAGCCGGGTAAGGTTCAGAAGTCTGAGAAGCGGTGGGCTAATTACGTGTTGGGCGTGGTAGATCAGTTGCAACAGCAAGGGCACACTATTCCGGCTTTTAGCTGTGTATTTGGCGGGAATATTCCGGCCGGCGCGGGTATGTCGTCCTCGGCTGCGCTGGAGTGTGGTATTGCACTTGGATTGAATACCTTATTTAATCTGGATGTGGCGAAGGTAGATCTGGTAAAGCTGTCGCAGAAAGCCGAGAATGAATTTGTGGGCATGAACTGCGGTATTATGGATCAGTTCTCCAGTGTATTTGGGAAGTCGCGCCATGCACTGAAACTGGATTGCCGCTCACTGGAGTATCAGTATTATCCGGCCGATATTGCCGGGCACAAAATTGTTTTATTCAATAGCGGCGTGAAGCATGAATTGGTAGATTCCGGCTATAACGAGCGCCGTAGCCAGTGCGAAGAAGGCGTAACCATCCTGCAAAAAGCGGGAGAGGCTGTGGAAAGCCTGCGGGATGTAAACTTGCCCATGTTGGAAAAACATCGCGATAAGCTTCCTTCCGTGGTTTACCAACGTTGTATTTACATTGTAAAAGAAAATCAGCGGGTAGAAGAAGCCTGCCGGGCACTTTCGCATCACGATCTGGCTACGTTCGGAAAGAAACTGTACGAGTCGCAACACGGCATGCAGCACGAATACGAAATTACCGTGCCGGAAATTGATTTTCTGGTAGACCAGACCCGCAACGAACCGGCTGTGCTGGGGGGACGCATGATGGGCGGTGGCTTCGGCGGTTGTACTATCAACCTGATTGAAGACTCGGCCATTGACCGCTTCTCTGAGCAATTGGCTAAGGCTTACAAAGAACAGTTTTCTATTGACCTGGAGGTGTACATCGCCGATATTGTCGACGGAACAGAAATAATGAGTAATGGTTGATGAATAATGATTGATGTATTCACAACTTCATTACTTACCCCTCATTAATCATCATTATCATGGACTTTAACCTGACCGAACACCCGCACCGACGTTATAATCCGCTTACCGGAGACTATGTATTAGTCTCTCCCCACCGCACCAAACGGCCCTGGCAGGGGCAGGTAGAAAAATCGGAACAGGAGAAACGTCCCGAGCATGACCCTAACTGCTACCTGTGTCCCGGCAACACCCGGGCGGGCAATGCGCAGAACCCCAACTATGAAAGCACTTTTGTATTTACTAACGACTTTGGTGCGCTAACAGAAGAAAACCCAACCGGCACTTTTGAGGAAGGTGGACTATTACGGGCTAAAAGTGAAGCGGGCATCTGCCGGGTCATCTGCTTCTCACCGCGTCACGATCTGACACTGCCTGAACTCACAGTAGAAGATATTGTGAAGGTGATTGAACTGTGGCAGGATGAGTATCGTACCCTGGGCGACCACCCGGAGATTAATTATGTGCAGATCTTTGAGAATAAAGGGAAAATGATGGGTTGCAGCAACCCGCATCCGCATGGGCAGATCTGGTCGCAAAGTACCATGCCCAATGAGCCAGCTACCGAAGGCAAGCAGCAGGGCGATTACTTTCAGCGCTACCAGCGCAGCCTGCTGGCCGATTATCTGGCACTGGAGCTGGAGAAAAAGGAGCGCATCGTGCTGGAAAATGAGTATTTTGTAGCTTTAGTACCCTTCTGGGCAGTTTGGCCCTATGAGACCATGATTATTAGTAAGCGGCACATTCACCATATTCTACAATTTACGGAAGAAGAAAAAACAGCCTACGCCGAAATACTACAGCAGCTCACCACGCGCTACGACAATCTGTTTGAAACCTCCTTCCCGTACTCTGCCGGTATTCATCAGGCACCCACCGATGGCATGGAGCACACCGAGTGGCACTTCCACCACCATTTTTACCCGCCCCTGTTGCGTTCCGCTACCGTCAAGAAATTCATGGTAGGCTACGAAATGCTGGGCGACCCCCAACGCGACATTACCCCCGAAATGGCCGCCGAGCAACTGCGCAACCTTCCTGATGTGCACTACAAGAATAAAGCGACTATGGTTTAAAGCTTTAGTATATTAGATGAGTAAAACATGCTTTTAAGTAAACGCGAAGAATGGCTATTATACTCAATTACGTAAAAAACATACACGTCTGAAGCATTTGAGATATAGAGATCTCGCAGGTTAGCACAATAACGGAAGTGCTAATTTAAACTTTTATGTGCCTATTTGAGACATACCTCAGCAGTTTTACTGCCCTGCCATCTGCCTCTATGCAGGCATTGCTAGCGTTATTTGAGCCTATAATGATGAAAAGGGGCGACCATTTAGCAATAGAGGGCGAATTTGCCAAGAAGCTGGCATTTGTAAAGTCCGGGGTTCTTCGAGCTTACTATCGTAGCCCTAAGGGAGAAGAATTCAACAAGATTTTCTTTGTTAATCCAGCTATCGTTGGGGCTTACTCCTCTTTGATTACCAGTCAGCAGAATATGATTAATATTCAATGTTTAACTGATTGCGAGCTGCTGCAAACCGATTTTGCGAGGATTTTGGCACTCTATGATGCGCATCCGACCGTAGAAAGGCTTAATCGGGTTATTGCTGAAGACTTTTTTGTCAAAAAAGAGCGCCGTGAAATGTCACTGGTTATGAATGATGCCTCGGAACGCTACATAATGTTTCAGCAGGAGTTTCCAGAGTTGGAAAACCAGGTGGCTCAGTACCATGTAGCTTCTTATCTGGGCATTACGCCAACCCAGCTGAGCCGAATCCGAGCAAAAAAGAGCTAGCAATGATTTATCAGGGGAGACTTCAGAAGTTTAGCTTATTGAAAACAGAGGGTCAATTAATCTAGAAAACTTCTGAAGTCTTTAGCTTAATGTAAGTTCATTTATTTCTTTACATATGTAAATGTTCCGGCATCGGAAAGTGCTGATCTTTGGTTCATCATCAAATAAAATATGATATGGATCAGATCACTGAAGAAAAAACGGATTTGGTTAATAAACCTCAGGATAAAGTAACGAATCAGAAAGCGGAACGTCCGTCTAATGCGTTCGTAGCTGTTTCCTGGAGTATGCTGCTGGTTGGCATGACAGCTTACTTTATTGGCTTATACAATGCTGATATGGTGCTTAATGAAAAAGGATATTATTTCACCTTAATTATGTTTGGACTTTTTGCGGTAGTATCAGTACAAAAGAGCGTACGCGATCGCCTGGAAGGTATTCCGGTTACCGATCTTTATTACGGCATTAGCTGGTTTGCTGCCATTCTCTCAGTAACCTTGCTGGTTATAGGGCTATGGAATGCTGACCTGAGCCTGAGTGAAAAAGGCTTTTACAGTATGAGCTTTTTACTGAGTATGTTTTCGGCCATTGCCGTTCAGAAAAACACCCGCGACTTGCAAAGTGCTGCTGATCGGTAAATAGCCTTTGCGAATGAGTAAGCACGCGTTGCAAACGTCGCGCTAGAGAAATACATGAATTGCCCCGGTAGTTGCTGCTGCCAGGGGTTTTTCATTGAAAAGGCAGGGTTGCAAACGCCGCGCTAGGATGGGAATAGGCGTTTATGATGGTATCTCCTAAACTGTGAGCTGAACTATTCAAACAAAGTTGTATCCATAATAATATTTATAGAATCTTCAATTTCAATTATGGGATTTTCATTTGTTGGTAAAGGTAAACTATGAAAAATTTCTTTATCGATAGCAGTCTGCACTTGACTATAATCCAGTGTATCTGCCTTACCTTTATAATGCTCAATAACTTTCAATAATCGCCACTCTCTATGTGTATCCCAACCTGTATAAAAGACAGTTCCAACTTTGGGGATGTATAATCCTAGTGTGTAAAGATATTTTGTGATTAGAAGATAGCGATAAACATCAATATTATCAGATATACGAAACAAAGTATCCATTTCTATATTGACTGTTTCTGATAACCTGAATGTATCTGATAATGATAAAGTACTTGCCTCTAGAATTGAATCAACCTTTTGAAGAATCATTAAAGTCTCATCACCACCAGCATATTCTATCTTTCCATTCTTATAGAAAACAGTGTCTACTAAATTAGTGGTATCAGGCGGATAAATATCGGCGTAACTTCTATAGAGAACTCTTTCTGGATCAGAACATCCTGCAAGTAGTAAGACTAGGATGCGAGCATGATAAAGTAGCTTCATCTATCTTCTACTAATTTTATTTCTCAAGTACTGAGGGTAGTTTCTGCCTGACAGAACTGAAGAAAATGCTGATAAATCTTGTCAGCATCGACCAACGGAGTTTGAGAATTGAAGAAAAATTCCGGGTGCCACTGCACTCCAATCACTTTTCCTTCTTCCGTTTTTTTCCATAAAAAAGCCTCAACCAGGCCATCGTCGGGCGAGGTGGCCAGCACTTCTAGGTCATCGCCCAAATCTTTTACTGCCTGATGGTGTACCGTATTCACCAATCGGTTCAGTTCATCATGATGCAGGCGATCCAGTAGTTTTCCTTCAGTAAACTCAATGGTATGGTGCAGTTGATCGTATAAACCGGCATCCCGGTGTTGGAGCGCATCCGGAAGTTGGGTGGCAATGTCCTGGTACAGAGTGCCGCCGAAGTAGGCATTCATCACCTGAAAACCCCGGCAGATGCCGAACACCGGTTTATTGTTTTTTATGGCATAGTCCAGAATATTGAGCTCATAAGCATCGCGCAACGGATCGCCCAGCCAGCGGCCAATCGGGGTTTCGCCGTAAGTTTCCGGGGCCAGATCGGAGCCCCCTTGCAGTACGAACCCATCCATCTGGGCCAGCAGATCATACAGCACTTCCCGGTCTAGATCGGGGATTAGTACCGGCAGCACATTCGGGCGATACAGGTAACGGGCCATGTCTCGCTCCAGGTAACAAAGGTGTTTGGGCGGAAAATAAGTCCGATCCTGATCGGGGTACATGAGACAGGAGGTAACTCCTAATTTGATCATAATGCCTCGGTGTATAATTTCACAAAATCTTCGCGGCTCACCGGCTTAGGGTTATTCGGATGCGCAAAATCTTCTTCGGCTAAAGTTGCCAAGTCCTCAATATGTCCGGCAATGACTCCGGCCTCGCCCAGTCGGGTAGGCAATCCGATTTTTCGGTTCAGGTTGAGCAGCGTCTGGATGACGGCATCTCCCGTAGGAGCGAAAAGGCCCATGACCTGCCCCATCGTGGCGAAGCGATCTTCAAACCCCTCGATATTAAAGCGCAAACCATACGGAATGCAGATGGCATTGGCCAGACCGTGATGCATATCAAGCAACGACGAAAGCGGGTGCGCCATAGAGTGTACAATTCCCAAACCTTTCTGAAATGCCACCGCTCCCATCATCGAACCTAACAGCATTTTACTGCGGGATTCCGCATCGGGCCGATTTACGGCAGTTTCTAATGATTGCATGATTAAACGAATGCCCTCCAGTGCAATGCCATCGGCCATAGGGTGATAATTCTTCGCCAGATAGGCTTCCATGTTATGGGTCAGCGCATCCATACCTGTGGCTGCCGTCACGGGTCCGGGCAGTTCATAAGTCAGTTCGGGGTCGGCAAATACAATTTGGGCCATCAGGGTAGGATGAAAGAGGATGCGTTTTTTCTTGGTCACATCATCAGAAATGATGGCACTGCGTCCTACTTCGCTACCAGTGCCCGAGGTAGTAGGAATAGTCACAAACAGTGGGATCGGCTCGGTGACGTATTTGTCTCCGCCAATAAGGTCATCGTAATCGAACAGATCGCGGCGGTTATTAATGCTGAGCGCCACCGAGCGGGCTACGTCCATCGCGGCACCGCCACCCAAACCCACAATCGCATCACTATCATGAGCGTGATAGGCTTCATTTCCTTTCAGTACATCCGACTTGACCGGGTTTTTTGAAATGTCGCAAAACAGTTCAGGAGTCAATCCTTCCTGCCGCAACGCATCCATAATCTTTTCAAAAAAAGCCAGCTTCGCCACCACCGCATCAGTCACCAATAGCGGACGCTGTGATCCCTTAGACTTCAGATAAGCGCCCAGTTCCTGCACCGCGCCCTCCCCAAACCGGATAACGGTGGGAAAATTAAATTGATGAATCATATTTTAAGAAGAATAGAAGGATTGAATGGTTCATGATAGAATAAGCAAAATTAACAAACGTCCTCTTAAAATGGCTTTTCAAAAGCTATTATTTTGTTTGATTTTATATCTACAATCCTTTCTTCTTGTTTTATTTTAATCACTTGCCCTTTCTTCTGGTCTGTTTCAAGCTGCTGAAATTGAAACTCACATACGCCAAAATTGTGACCAAAATCTAACTTGATCCAGTACTTTGAATGATATGATTTAAGTTTTATCTGTTCTATTTCTATCGTAGCAGTATGCTGACTTGCCTGATAATGGTTCGGTGATTCTTGATGAATGCTGGCTCCCCAACATCTTTTGATATCTACTACTCTTCTAAACTGTGTCCGCTTAAATTTATATTGATATTCTTTAGATAGTTCTACTGAGTGTAAAGTCACTAACTCCACTTTATCCCTATTCTCATCTATACAAAACTGCAGTAAAAGACTCCCATCAAACTCAGTATTTGAAAGCCAGCTCTGAATTTCTGTTTTGTTCACAAGCCTGCCTAGATCACTTCAAAATACCGCTTTACTTCCCAGTCGGTGACGGCATTAGAGAACTGTCTCCATTCCCACTCTCGGGTACGGATAAAATGATCAACGAAGTCAGCTCCGAAGAGCTCTTCGGGTAGTTCTGATTTTTTCATGGCCTGGGTGGCTTCCTGCAAATTGTGGGGAAGAATGCCGTATTGTTCATCTTTATAGCCGCTTTCTACCGTTTTGGGTTGCTCAAGCTTCAATTCATGCCTGATGCCGTACAGGCCGCTGGCCAGACTGGCGGCCATAGCCAGATACGGGTTGACATCTGAGCCGGGCACGCGAGTTTCCAGCCGGGTAGATTTCTTGCCTCCGGCCAGCACGCGTAGAGCTGTGGTCCGGTTATCAGTGCCCCAGGTCGCGGTGGTGGGGGCCCAGGCACCTTCTACCAGCCGCTTGTAGCTGTTTACCGTAGGAGCAAACATGGGCAGAATATGCGGAAGGCAATGCAGTTGTCCGGCCACGTAGCTTTGCATGAGTGGCGACATACCGTTATCATCTCCTTCATCATAAAAGAGGTTTTTTTCTTTATTGCTATCCCAAAGGCTTTGGTGCACGTGCCCACTACAGCCAGGCAACTCCTGGTTTACTTTCGCCATAAAAGTAGCCATTACTCCGTGGCGGTAGGCAATCTCTTTGGCTCCGGTCTTAAACAGTACGGCCCGGTCGGCGGCTTCCAGAATATCGCCGTAGAGAATGGCTGCTTCGTACACTCCCGGACCGGTTTCGGTATGCAACCCTTCGAGCGGCACATCAAAGCGGAGCATTAGATCGAACAGGTCATTGAAGTACGGGCTGTTGAGGGAGCTACGCAGTATGGAGTAACCAAACATACCGGGAGTCAGGGGTTGGATGTTGGTAAATCCTTTTTCATCAAGAGTTTCGGGAGTTTCGGCGAAGTTGAACCACTCAAACTCCTGCGAAAACTGAGGAATGTATCCCCCATCCATGGCTTCCTGCTTCACCTTTTTGAGCAGACTGCGGGGGCAGACCGATAACCCTTCCCCCGATTCGTTCACGAAGTCGCCCAGGAAAAAAGGCAGATCGTTTTCCCAGGGTATTTTCCGGAAGGTAGACAGATCTAGCTGAGCGTCGGTGTCGGGGTATCCGGTATGCCAGCCCGTAAATTTTGCGTTGTCGTAAGCGGTATCTACGGCATCCCAGCCAAACACCACACTACAAAACCCAAACCCACCATCCAGTACGGACATGAATTTATCTTTGTGCATGACTTTTCCGCGCAAAATTCCATCAATATCGGTAATGGCGACTTTTACTTTATGCGCCGGATGATCGCTTATCGCTTGTTTGATTTCTTCTTTGGTCATAGGTAAGGTTGAAGGTTCGAATGAGTGAATGAAAGAATGGTTTTTCCTTCAAAACTTAAAAAAGTGAAACCTTTGGTAAGATGCTAGTAAGTACCTGAAATTTATTCAGAGAGTCACCTCTGGAAAATAATCTTTTGTATAAGACTTCTGATTGAAGTTTTGTTTTTGGGAGTGCTATCCGTTAGTCTGTGTGTGCGGGGCTTCGATCATGACCGAAGTGTGAGCAATATCAATATGCTGAGGCTTCTTTTTATCAAAATTCTTTTCCAGAAAGTAGACTAATGGCCCTACCAGGAAATAGATGAAACCACCGACAATGGCATACCAGGGAATATTCGTCCATTCAGCGATTAAGGAGATCATGATGGAGAGTATTGCTACACTTGCCTGAATGAAGAACTGATACATCACCTTGGTAGTCTTCCATTGCTCAAGCGCAGATAAAGCAAGTGCTGCCTTTTGGTGGAGGGCGTGGCGGTACAGCAAGCCTAAAGCCAGCATCAGAGAAAAATAACCTGCACTGTAGATGATCATGATCGTGGGCAATGTCGCCCAACTCGATACGGAAGTGACCAGCGTATGGAAACCTTCCTGCTCAAACTCTATTCCGAACAGCATCAACAACAGATAACCAAAGTAACGCAGCAGAAAGCTAATGACAAACTTGAGCGGATAGACATAGAATAGTACCACTAGTAGCAAAAACGTATTAAGGGCAATAGTTCGGTTATCTTTCAGCCCGAAGCGGAGAAAATACAGATAATGCTGGTACCAAATGAGGATCAACACCAATGTGCTCAGGGCAAAGGCCAGGATGTCGCCGGTAAAGCTGATCAGCTCCTCGGCGGTTTCAGGAATTTTGGAGGAGATCAGCAATAAGGTAATCGCCAGGGCAAAAACACCATCGCTTAGTTGCTCTAGTCGTGATGAGTCACGGCCTCGTTCCCGAAAGACATCAGTTTTAATTACTGCTTTTTGCTTAAGCTTAGCCCGCATATGCCTGTATCAGTTAACCATTTTTATTTTTTGACTGAACTGATCATTCCATGTTTTTTGATATTTTCTAAAGGCCCAGGACGCCACGGCCATTACCCCGAAAGTAGCGATTCCTAACATGCCAAAGAAAGGTGTTTCCGGAATACGCGTGAGCGTCTCCGATACAAAAGCAGCATACAGCCCGATCACCGACCAGTACATAAAGCTAAAATGCCACCCCATATAATTATCGCGGGGCTTTCTAATCATTACCGGAATCATGCCGGCCAACAGGGTTACCAGTCCGATAATGGCAGCTATGTGAAAAATTCCAAACCCGCCCCACAATCGGTAGATACCGAAAGCCGTCAGGTTCACCAGCAGCATATTGAAGGCATAGAAGTACCCTACCAGTTTGTGCCGCTGCGTTCCCTTCTTCATTAGCAGCACCAGCGTACCACTAATCAGGGCCAGAATAGCAACCATCAGGTGAAAAGCACCGAGAGAATCGTGCACCAGATTTTTCATAGCTTAAACATTTTTTGGTTTCGTATTAATGTAGGTCTTGATGGCGTTGACATAGCTCTCGAAAGCATCTACGCCCTGCCGGGTAATTTTGCAGATAGTAAGCGGGTAATTGTCTTTAAAAGTTTTTTGTACGTCGATATATCCGGCGTCTTTTAACTTGTTGATCTGCACGCTGAGGTTACCCGCCGTGGCTCCGGTTTTCTCCTTGATGAAGTTAAAATCCGCTTCCTGCACTCCAATCAACAAGGACATAATGGCCAGCCTGAGCTGAGAGTGCAACAAGGGATCTAATGATTCAAAATTACTCATGATCTACGGTATTGAGATTTCAACAGATAACCGGGAACGATGTACCCGATCATGGTAGACAAAGCGATGAGCAGCAGTTGCGTCTGAAAGGGCACGAAATAGGAAATGGTAGCCAGTACCCAGATACCGATAGCTCCGATGACCAGGGGCGTAAAACGAAAAAGTCTGCCGGATACGAATGTACCCACTCCATAGAGTAGTAAAATTACCGGGTACGCCGCCTGATAACCAGTCTTGGTACCTGCGGCCACTAGTGTAATCATCAGACTGATAAATACTGCCAACCACAGGCTTTGCATCAGCGTACCAACGTAGGTTTTTACGTTGCGCTTGCTGTCTTTAACTCCTCGCCACACGGTGGCTCCCACCCCTACCAGCATCAGTAGCCATACCGCATACGGGTGAGCAAAGTCCGTAAGCGTCAACAACAGATAGTGGGATACACTGGCGATTAATACCAGCCAGCCCCACAGTAAATAATAGAAGCCATCATCCTGAAACTCCTGTTTAGCTTCGGCGATCATGCCTTGTATGATATTCCAGGATTCTGCTTCAGTCATGGTTGTTTTACTCGTTTTCATAGTTTTAAAATTAAATATTATAAACTAGTTTACGTTATAAACTAAATTAAGTTATAAATCACGCTATTCTTTTTAAAAATATCCATTGACTTCACTAGACATTGGGCTGATTTCATTTCATGATGTACCAGAAAGCGGGAGGCGGTCCGCAGGAGGCAGAACGGGGGATCTGCGGACCGCCTCCGGTAACACTGATTTACCTAGTCAGATAATACTTGAGAGAGAAAGAGGCTTGTTACATAATTATCAAAATAATCTCTATTAAGATGTACGACCGTCGGCGTGCGCTCTTCTCGCAGTAAGCTAAAGAAGCAATCTAACTGCAACCTGAAATCATTCACTGAGTGACAAGGAACACTTTGTTTAGCGATTGATGTTGTTGTTTAAATCAGCAACGTAATTATGACACTACCCAGCATTGCTATATCGGCCTTAACCATTTGCTTAATGAACAGCTTTCCCACAAAAAAGATGGATTCACCTTCTGCTATTTCATCTGACACCACCAACGTACTACTGCAAGAGTGGACCGGCCCCTACGGCGGAGTTCCGGCTTTTGATAAGATGACTGTCGAGGCGGTGAAACCGGCGTTGGAGCAAGCCATGACGATAAGCTTGCAAAACATTGATGCTATTGCCAATAATGCAGAAGCCCCTACTTTCGAAAATACGATTGTAGAGATGGAGCGGGCAAGTGAAGAACTGGAGCGAGTGTTTGCCTATTACGGCATTTACAGCAGCAACTTATCGTCTCCCGAGTTTCGGGAAGTACAAAAAGAAATGGCTCCCAAACTGTCCGAGTATTCTTCCAAAATCTCTCAGAATCAACCGCTGTTTGAGCGAATTAAGGCAGTATACGAAAAATCGCAGCAAGAGCTTTTGGATGATGATCAGCAGCGATTGGTTAAACTAACCTACGATCAATTCAAGATGAATGGTGCTGAGTTGGACGAAGCCAAGAAGGAGCGCTACGCGGAGATCAACAAAGAGCTTTCTCAACTTTATACCCAGTTTTCTAATAATGTGCTGGCCGATGAAGAGGGTTATGTAACCTATCTTAGCAAAGATCAGCTTAGCGGTTTGTCTGAACAACTCATTAAAGCCTATGCCAAAGCGGCGGCCGACCGTGGTAAAGAAGGGCAATACGCCGTTACTAATACCCGCTCATCGATGGACCCGTTTCTCACTTACTCTGATGAGCGTGACCTGCGGGAAAAGGTATGGCGTACCTATTATTCCCGGGGCGATAACGGCGATGAGCACGATAATAACGAAATTATTGCAGAAATTTTGAAGCTGCGTAAAGAGCGGGTTGGCCTGTTGGGCTATGATAACTACGCCGAGTGGCGCTTGCAGGATCGCATGGCTAAGACCCCCGAGAACGCTATGGAGCTGATGAACGCGGTATGGCCCGCAGCCATTGCCCGGGTAGCCGAAGAAGTAGAAGACATGCAGGCGGTAGCCGACGCCCAAGGCGATAATATCACCATTAAGCCCTGGGATTACCGCTACTATGCCGAGAAAGTACGCCAGCAGAAGTACGACCTGGACTCTGATGAGGTAAAAGAGTACCTGCAGTTGGACAAACTGCGGGAAGCCATGTTTTTTGTGGCGGGCGAATTATTCAATTATACTTTTAGTCCGGTACCTGCCGGAGAGGTGCCGGTATTTCATGAGGATGTAAAGGTATGGGAGGTAACCGATAAGAACTCCGGCGAGCACATCGGGCTTTGGTACCTTGATCCTTTCGCCCGTCCGGGAAAACGCTCTGGTGCCTGGGCCACAACCTACCGTAGCCACACCACCTTTGACGGAAAAGAAACCGTACTGGCTTCAAATAACTCAAACTTTGTAAAACCCGCTCCCGGCGAACCCGTGCTGGTCTCTTGGGATGATGCTACAACCTTCTTTCACGAGTTTGGTCATGCATTGCACTTCTTCTCCTCAGAGGTGCGCTATCCTACGCTCAACGGCGGAGTGCGCGACTATACCGAGTTTCAATCGCAGTTGCTGGAACGTTGGTTATCCACCGATCCGGTCATTGAACAGTTTCTGGTACACTATCAGACCGGCGAGCCTATGCCAAAAGAACTGGTCGCAAAAATTAAAAAAGCGGGCACGTTCAATCAGGGTTTCGGCACTACCGAATACTTAGCTTCCGCCCTGATGGATATGAAACTTCACCTGGCGAATCCGGATAGTTTGGATGTAGATAGTTTTGAGAAAGAAACGCTGGCCGCCATGAATATGCCCGAAGAAATGGTGATGCGACACCGCACTCCTCAATTTAGTCATGTATTCTCTGGAGAAGGCTACGCCACGGCCTACTATGGCTACATGTGGGCCGACGTACTCACCGCCGATGCTGCTGAAGCCTTTGCTGAGGCACCGGGCGGATTTTACGATAAAGAACTAGCCGAAAAGCTAGTGAAGTATTTGTTTGCGCCCCGCAATGCCGTAGACCCATCAGAAGCCTACCGGCAGTTTCGCGGCCGCGACGCCCAGATCGACGCCCTTATGCGCGACCGGGGCTTTCCAGTACCTGAGAATAATTAATCAATGTCATTAAATATTGAAGCCCGGGGTTTAAACCCTGGGCTTCAATAGTATATCATTTAAAACCCTTGCCAGTATCTTATGACAAGGGTTTCTTTTTTTCGATTGATAAAAGCGCTAAGCTTTCTACTTCGATAATGTAAAATCCGGTAATTTCATAACCTCACCATTTTTCTTGGCTGACTCGTGGGCGATGATCCCCACACAGGTCATATTGGCCGATTGTGTGGCATTGGGGTAAGGTGCTCGTTTGCTGACCAGGGCATCTAGAAATTCATGTACTAAGTGTGGGTGTGAGCCACCGTGTCCGGCTCCTTGGGTAAAGGAAAGGTGCTGATGCTCGTCCGCGTCATATACTCCACCAGTGGTAAATCGCTGGATGGGTTCAGGCAGTAAATGCGCGTAGTCGGGGCTTTCTACTTTTTCGGGAATTTCCGGTTCAGGTTTCTTGGCAGTATGTACGACCAACGGTTCACCTTCAATCAACGGCCATTCTACGGCTTTTTTCACTCCGTATACTTCAAAGCTTTCGCGGTACTGACGGGCAACATCGAAGAGGGAGCGGTAGATATGGGCACTGAGATCAGAATCTTTGAATTTGATATGCGTGGTTTCTACAGCGTAGGGAGAGTTGTAATGCTGATGCAATTCTTCCCGAATGGTGCCGGAGCCGAAGCAAGAAACGTATTCGGCTTCGCCTCGGGTCAATCCTAAAATGGGGCCTACACAGTGGGTGGCGTAGTACATGGGCGGCAAACCGGGCCAGTAGTTGGGCCATCCGTCCATATCCTGCTGGTGGCTGGCTTTCAGGAATTGAACTTTGCCCAGTTCGCCCTTCTCGTACAGCTCTTTCATAAACAGAAACTCCCGAGCGTAGATGACGGTCTCCATCATCATGTAGGTCAGGCCGGTTTCCTGTACCAGCTTTACAATTTGTTCGCATTCTTCTACTGTAGTAGCCATTGGCACAGTACAGGCCACGTGTTTTCCGGCTTTCAGGGCTTTGATAGATTGAGTAGCATGATCGGGAATAGGGGTGTTAATATGCACTGCGTCAACGTCCGGATCTTTCAGCAGTTCGTCGTAGTCGGTGTAGCGTTTCTCGATGCCAAAAGCATCGCCAATCTCATCCAGCTTAGATTGGGTACGCTGGCAGATGGCGTACATATTGGCATTCGGATGCTTCTGAAAAATAGGGATGAATTCGGCACCAAAGCCCAGTCCGACAATGGCTATATTGATTTTTTGGTCGCTCATGGTTGTTTCGTTAGATAATGATTTATGATAGGAGGAATTACCACTTCCCCCGGTTTAAATGATAAATTAGTTTTCTCTAAAATTGGCGTGAGTAGTTAATCCAGCAGTTTCTTCAAAAAAGCCAGCCCGTCTGATGCAAAAGCATCCTGACTTTCGGCCAGGTTGCGCCAGATGCAGACTGCCCCGGCCAGTTCCTTAATCTCTGGGGTAAAACTCTCAATAGAGACGCAGCCTTGATAATCGATATTTTCTAACCCTCTTTTTAATTCCTTCCAGCGAAATTGCCCGGTACCGGGTGTGCCTCGATAGTTTTCTGCTACCTGCACATGAATAAGCTTATCGCCTACACTGGTAATAGCTTTTTCCAGGTCGGGTTCTTCAATACTCATATGGAAGCCATCCAGTAATACCTTCGCGGCTGGGTGGTTGATATCGTCAATCAGCCGAAGAAGGTCATCGGCGGTGTTGATTAGATCTGATTCAAACCGATTCAGAGACTCGAGAGCAATCTGCAACCCGCTATTTTGCGCCATCTGGCACACTTTATATAGATTTTTTACAGCCAGATCCCACTCTTGCTTACGTTGCTCGGCAGGTATCATCCGCGCTTTTCCTACGGCCGAATACATGGGGCCGGCCAGAAAGCCCGCTCCCCATCGGTTGCAAAGGGCAAAGCACTGCTCAATATAGTCGAAACAAGCCTGATGCACTGCCGGGTCTTCGTTCGTGAGATCTCGAGTGGGACCAAACGCTCCGCACACTACGGGGGTCAGACCGTGCTCGTCTAAAGCTTCTTTTACTTTTGCTCCATCAATCATCTCAGGGTACTCTACCGGTATCTCTACCGCATCAAACCCCATCGCTTTAATCTTAGGAAAAAGCTCGACGGTTTCTGTTGAAAAAGGAGATGTCCAAAGCCAAGTGCTTACGCCAAAGGTGATCATGAAAAATGAGTGAATGAGTGAATGATGGATTTTTTGAATGTGGGGTGTTGCATGTTGTTATGGTTTGATTGTTCAATTGCTGATTGCTGAATTGTTAAATGGCTGAATTGCTAATTGTTTAGGCTTTTCAACAGTTAGTTAGACTTCGGAAGTTTTGAGCCTTAACACGTTATGGTTGCCTTGGTTTCTCAAACTTCCGAAGTCTCCGACGAAGGTCTCCCATGAAGTCTAACGGCTGACACCCCTCTTCCTCCTCTAATTTACTCCTTGCTCCCAGCACCCCGCCCGTTCAGTCTCCGGTCTTCGGACTTCGGACTTCGGACTTCGTTCTCCTGACTCCGCTTAAATCACTTCCGGTTTTACAACTTTCATGGTGCCTTGCATGATGCGCCAGTGGCCGGGGAAGGTGCAGACAAAGGGGTATTCATCCGGGTTTTCCGGGGCGGTGAAGGTAAGCTCTACGGTTGAGCCGGGATCTACCAGCGGGGTATTGTAGAGAACTTCTGCCATATCGGGCACGTACTGTTTTTCAGCACCTTGCGGATCTGAAGCCAGCTTGTCAGCGGCGGCCCCCACGGTTTCCAGTTTACCGGGTTGAATGATCAGCAGGTTGTGCTGCATAAAGTCCGGGTTTTCAAAAATGATTTTCACCGGTTTACCAGCTTCTACTACAAACTCACCAATATCGTACTTCATGGCGTTTTTCACGGTTTTGATCTGTACGATGATGGCCTCTTCGTCTTCGGTTTCAGTCGCGGCTTCGGCCACGGCGGTTGCTTCGGGCTTGTTCCAGTAGGTGTCCATGAGTAAAGAAGCGACAGTAACATCGCCTTCAAACATATTGGAGCCACCATCTTTAAATTCTTTTTCTACCTCGTAACGCCAGTCACCGGCTAAGGACATTTGATTGTTGCCCACTTGCACAAACATCTGTTCCGGTTCGCCAGAAAAGCCTCCCCATCCGCGATTATCTACCATTCGAACGGCTACAGTATTTTCACCGGCTTTCAACACATTGGCCGGAATCTGGTATTCGCGCTCCTTTGACCAGTCGTCTTTGGTGCTACCTACTTTCACTCCATTCACCCAGGTTTCATCCGACTCATCGATGCGGCCCAAAGAAAGCATGCCTTCTTTTCCTTCGTGCCGACGAGGAATATTAATCGTTTTTCTAAACCAGATCACCCCATCGATATTCAGCCCACTTCTCTCCAAAAACTCAGGAAGTTGCATTGTCTTCCAATCGGTGTCTTCAAATTCAACATCTTCTCGCGTAGCCATGCTGGCTTTCTTGGCCTGCAATTCTTCGTACTGAGGGTTTTCTTCAAGAAAGGTATTCATGAATCCTTCTCGGTGACGGGTGGCCACGGCATAAGTAGCACGCGACAGCCAGCTATCCTGTTGAATGGTTTCTTCCTGACTTAGGGTATACAATTGTTTGCCAAGTCCATTGGAGTTTGGCATCTCCGAAAGAGCGAGAATTCCAGTCAGGCGCGTGTGCAGATCATCATCTTCGGTCAATTTAGAACGCAGAATAGCTTGATTCGCCCAGGGGGTGCGAGGCATTACCTTAGCGGCTGCCCGGCGCACTCCCGCTGCCGGGTGATTAAGGGCGCTCACCGCTATACGGTAGGCTTCGTCGTTGGAGCCGTCCAGCGCTCCTAAGCCGTGTAGCGTCCATAGAGCATGAATAGCACCGGGGGTCATTCCCATTTCATCCGTACCGGTTTTTTTCACCATCCGATACAGTTCGGGTAGCACATCATCTTCTCCCCGCTCTACCAGTAAGCGTTGAGCAGTGGTGCGCCAGAACATGTTTTCGTTGTCTAAGGCGGCCACCAGTCCTTCGGGATCATCTTTGCTCAAAGTCATGGGCTCATACGGTTCGGCTTCTTTGTAGACTACCCGCCAGATGCGCCCGTGCTGACGGTCGCGTAATGGGTTGACATAGGCGTTACCCTCGCCGGTTTCAGCCTCGTAGCCACCACGATCAGGAGTTGGAGTGGGGTTGTGTTGCACGATGAAGTTGTACCAGTCGGCTACCCATACGGCTCCGTCAGGCCCAACTTTGGCTTCTACCGGAGCGACCCACTCATCGGCACCGGCAAAGAGGTTGCCACCGTTCTTTTCAACAAAACCAGCACCTTCTTTCTCAATGATTGCCTGATGTACCAGATGCCCCGTAGGCTCACACACGAACGCAATCTGACTCCAGTATTTCTGCGGATAATTGCGGGCGGTATAGAAACGGTGCCCGGCGGCAGCCGTAAATCCACCCCATACGTCTACCTGCCGAATGTTGGCTAGTGGCTGCATGGCATAGTGTCCGTCAATCTTGGCACTTCCCAAAGCGGGTAGCCCGTCTACGTTTTCCAGGTAATCATTATTAATTCCCAGGTAAACACTGTGGGTGTTATTGGCAGTCGAGGCAAACACATCAAAATCTTCAGTGAAGCCCAACCCCCAGGTGTTATTGCTGGTGCGCGTCAGGTATTCAAAATCTGAGGCATCCGGAGCAAAGCGGTATACTCCCTGACTGAAATCTCGGCTTTCTCCGGCAATTGTACCCTCAAAGCCGGAATAACCGACAACTCCCCAAATCCAGTTATCCAGACCATAGGTGAGGTTAGAAGGGCCAGCATGAGTATCGTATGTACCCCAGCCGGTGATTAATTCTTTACGAACATCTGCTTTATCATCTCCGTCGGTATCCTGCAAAAAGAGAAAGTGGGGTGCCTGAGAGACAATGATCCCGCCATTGGCAAACACCAGGCTAGTCGGGATATTCAGGTTATCTGCAAACACCGTAAATTTATCAGCCTTTCCGTCGCCATCAGTATCTTCGCAAATCTTGATACGGTCATCGCCTATCCCATCTTCATTTCGCACGGTGTTCGGATAATCCACTGTTTCAATGACCCATAAACGACCGCGTTCGTCCCAATCCATAGAAATAGGATTGATGATATCCGGTTCGGAGGCGAATAGTTCTAAAGTAAAGTCTACCGGAACCTGAATAAGCTTCTTTGATTCTTCGGGAGAGAGAGGTAACTGATATTGTGGAGCAGGGTTACGTTTTTCGTAGTTCGGAATGTTGGCCCGGTCTTCATACTTCAGTTCGGGCATATCTTCCATATAGGCTTGCCACTGCTCTTTTACGTCATCGCCTACAGCCCAGAGAATACCGGCTTCCATCAGATCCTGAAATTCGGGTTGGCTCCAGGTGCGTTCATCGTGTCCGTAGGCGGTGTAAAATACTCGGCCATCACCGTAGGTTTTAGTCCAGGTCCAGGGTTCGTGATGATCGCCCTCTACGCGCTCCATCAGCACGTTGATGTCTTCAGCAATTTCGTGGTGCACGTAGGTTTCATCCCAGGTGCTGAACTCCTCCACACCTTCCAGGGCAGGGTGATCAGCCTGAAGAATATTCGCTACGAAAGTGGCAGTATCATGACTGATAAACTGCCCGCCGACCATATCCACGTATTCGGGAGAGTTGCGGAAGCAAAAGCTTGCGCAGTGAACCGGGATAAAGCCTTTTCCGCTTCGCACGTAATCCAGTAGCGCCTCTTCCTGAGACGATGTGATTTCATCATGGTTGGCGTAAATGAGCAGCCCGTCGTACTTAGAAAGGGTTTCGGGATTCAGATCATTAGGGTCTTCGGTGTACGACAGGGCAATTCCCCGGGTATAAAGGGACGATGCCAGAATGGGCATGTAGGCTTCTGAATTATGGTGCTCCGAGTCATGCCCTAAAAACAGTATATTGATTGCATGAGGGCCCGATTCATGGGCAGTGTGAGTTTTCTGAGATTGGCACCCGAATATTAGAAGTGCCAACCCAGCAAGCAGGGTTTTGTAGGTGGTTGTCATGTCCTTTTATATCAGTCTTGATGTATCTTCTGTAAAAAGAATGTCTAATCTCGTAAATAATTGTAAACAAAACTTTCTTTATTTTAACCAATATTGACTGTATTTTGCTATTTGCGGCAAAAAAATCCATATTATGAGGGTAAATAAAAGGTATTATGCGTTCCACTGTTAAAAAGTTCTCTATTCCCGACACCGACACCTTTGTGGTGCGCGATCTTCAGGAACCTTATTTTGACCCCAGTTGGCATGCTCACCCCGACTACCAACTATTTATCGTACTGGAAGGAACCGGTACCCGCTTTATTGGTGATCATGTAAAACCTTTTCAGCCGGGTGACATGGTGTTTACCGGACCAAACCTGCCCCACCTCTGGCGGAGTGATGATGCGTATTTTAAAGAAGATAGTGGATTACGCACTCGGGGAGTGGTAGTTTACTTTCATCAGGATTTTCTGGGTGAGTTGTTATTGCAGAAGAAGGAAATGGTGAAAGTGCGCCAGTTATTTGAAAATGCTCTTCGGGGGCTGGAGATTCTCGGCGATACGAATAAAAAGATTGCCCGACACATGCTTTCGCTGCTTAATCTGGATGGATTCCCAAGCGTATTACAGCTACTGGAAATTATCAACCTTCTGGCCCATACTACTGACTACCGGATTATTTCCGGCACGGGTTATACCAACCAGATAAATGAGGCCGATACGGAACGTATGAACCAGGTACACGACTACGTGATGCGTAACTTTAAACAGACCATTCGCTTGGAAGAAGCCGCCACCCTGGCCAGTATGACTCCCAGTTCTTTTAGTCGCTACTTTAAAACCCGGGCCAATAAAACCTTTTCGGCTTTCGTCAGCGATATTAGAATCGGGCACGCCCGTAAATTGCTCCAGGATGACCGGCTGAGCATTGCTCAGATCAGCTACGAGTGTGGTTTTAAAACGCTCTCTAATTTTAATAAACAGTTTCGCGACATCACCCACAAAACCCCATCCGAATACAAACGAGAATACGCCAAGACGATGTACCACTAAAATAAAGGTTTGAATGGGCGGGGAGCTTGGGGCTTGGTGCCTGGAGTAAATCAGAGGAGGAAGGTTGTCAGCCGTTAGACTTCATGGGAGACCTTCGTCGGAGACTTCGAAAGTTTTGGGCCTTGATACATCATGGTTACCTTAGTTTCTCAAACTTCCGAAGTCTAAGAAGCTGCTGAAAAGCCCAAACAATAAGCCATTTAACAATTTAGCCATTTAACCAATAAGCCATCTAACAATTGAGCCACTGAACCATCAACCCACCAACCTTACAATTTTTTTATCGTTGATACGTCTACCAATCATCATGGAAGCACTGAGTTTAACTGGCGGTAGTCTGATGCAGCAGCGCAAGGATGATGAGATCAGCCAGACGGTACGGCGAGAAAGTCCCCGTTTGCTGAGTTTCATTCAAAAGCGCATACCCGATGCCGACGAAGCCGAAGATATATTACAAGACGTATTTTACCAGTTTACCGAAGCCTATCGGACGGTAAAATCTATTGACCGGGTTACCTCCTGGCTGTTTACGGTGGCGCGTAATAAAATTACCGACCGCTACCGCAAAAAGAAGCCACGCACCTTTAGCGAGCAGGCGGTGCAGTCTGCCGATGGAGAAGAGCCCCTTCGTCTGGAAGATGTGTTGTCTGACCTGGGAAACCACCCAGAAAGTGAGTTAATGCGTTCAGTCATCTGGCATGCGGTTGAGGATGCGCTGGAAGAGATGCCACCTGAGCAGCGCGAAGTATTTGTGATGCACGAGTTTGAAGATTTAAGCTTTAAAGAAATCAGCACGATTACGAATACAACCGTAAATACTTTGCTCTCTAGAAAGCGGTATGCTGTTTTGTTTTTACGTAAGCGGCTACAGCGTTTATACGATGACCTGAATGACTAATACAAACTACAAAACATCAAATTAGTATGAAACGATATTGGATTTTTAAAGTCGTTGTGATGGCTACCTTAGCCATTTTGGCACTTAGCGCAGTGGTAATGCTGCTCTGGAACTGGCTAATTCCTCGTTTACTGAGCGGGCCTACCATATCGCTGTGGGAGGCTATGGGATTACTGATACTGTCTAGAATCTTGTTTGGTAATTTTGGTCGTGGCCAATGGGGAGGGGCTGCTATGGCCCGGAAACGAACCTGGGAGCGCAAGTTTAAAGAGAAGTGGGAGAAAATGACTCCGGAAGAGCGGGAGCAATTTAAAGCAACTATGAAAAACCGCTGTAGCAGCTGGGGCTGGATGCCTCGCGAGTCCACTCGAGAATCTACTTTGGAAAAAGCCTAAAACAACAATAATTTTTCCGGTATATTTCAAGTAATTTACTTAAAAATCATGCTCCTTCTAAGCAACCCACTCCGGTTGCTTTTTCTTTTAGATAAGAAATTTTGCGTTTTATAGTGATCTTATCCTGATTATTTTTTATTTGCAGATAGCAGTGATACGTATGAGCGAGGGGTTTCGTTTTTACGTGGTAAAACTGTATTTGGTATGATCATTCTGTCTATCCTTTTTTTCTTATTACTACCTATGGTAAGCCTGTCGGCTCCCCCATCCTTAGACAGTCTAGTACAGATATACCCCCAGGCTGACAGTAGTATACGGGCAGAAATCTTTCAAACTCTTAGCCAGGCAGCCGCAGAAAGACCAGAGCAAACCCTGCTTGTTGGCCAACAAATCAAGGGACTGGCCGAACAGCACAACCATGTTGGTGCTCAAACGCTAATTTACCGGATACTGGGAGATGCCTATGAAGTTTTAGGAAATTACGATAGTGCCAAACTGTATGTGAAAAAGTCGATTGCCCTGGCCCGGGAAACGGATAACCCTAAACAGTTAGCAAAAGGCTATAACCTGTTAGGAATTATCCACGATGTGCAAGGTAGCTACGATCGGGCATTAAAAAGCTTTTTTCATGCATTAAGCATTTGGGAAGATGAGCACGACCAGGAGGGAATTAATACGGCGTATATCAATATTGGAAATATTTACGCCTATCAGGAAGAAAATCAAAAAGCACTAACGTATTATCAAAAGTCCCTGGATATTGCCAATACTATTCAAGATACCTTAGGCATTATAATGGCTCTGAATAATATTGGCAGCTCCTGGCAAGAGCTTGACAGCCTTAATTTGGCCTTTGATTACTACCAGCGGTCTATCACTATTGCCAGAGAGCAGGGTAACGAGCAGGACATTGCTCTTCCGCTAGATGGCATCAGCCATATCTTGATAAAAAGGGGAAAGTACGATGAAGCTCTCAATAACGCGACATACCTGCTTAACCTGGCCCAGAAGTACCAGAACATAAATGACAAAATTTATGCTTACCGACTGCTAGCCGATGTGCATAAAGCTAAAAAATCTTATCAAACAGCCATTGCGCGGGCTCGCCAAGGGTATAACCTGGCTCGGCAGTCCGGAGCCAAACTGGAAATAACGTATCTAAGCGAGCTATTAGCAAGTTTGTACCGGGTGCAAGGCAACTTTAAAAAAGCACTTCAGTATCAGTCTATTTACATGGCTTACCAAGACACACTCTATTCTCTGGAAAAGCGAAAGATCATTAATAACCTGGAGCTTACCCGAACTGAGAGTGAAAATGAGATGCTCAAAAAAGAAAATGAGCTGCGCCTGGCCCAGATCGAGAAAAATGAGGCTATTATTGACCGCCAAACGGCTTACGCCATTGGTATTTCGCTTGTTTCCGCTTTGCTTCTGGGAATTATTATTATTCTTTACCGGCTAAACCTGCAACGCAAAAAGAGTAACTTTTTACTATCGCACCAGAAAGAAGAAATCGCCCTTAATAATGCTCAGCTTACCAAGTTGAACCAGACACTCAAGCAGCAGCAAGGCCAATTGCAGACACAAAATGAAGAGTTAGAGCGGCTGAATGATAGTAAGAATAAGCTTCTCTCAATTATTTCTCACGATTTTCGCAGCCCCCTTAGCTCATTGCAGGGGGTTATTAATATTCTGAATACTCAGACGATGTCGCCTGAGGAGATTAAGCAAATTTTTGATGCGCTTTCTACCAAAGTACAGAACACAACCAATATGCTGGACAACCTGCTGAAATGGACGCGAAGTCAGATGCAGGGCATCCGCATACAACCCGAGCAGTTTGCCGTATCAACGGTAGTAGAAGAAGTCATCAATTCACTCGCTATTCTGGCTGAAAAAAAAGGAGTACTTATTCATCAGAATATTTCCCAGTCATTGTTAGTCTATGCTGACCCCGAAATGGTTAGGATGGTTATTCGGAACCTGGTTTCTAATGCTATTAAGTTTACGGTTAAAGGAGATACCATCACGATAAAAGCTCAACTAGACAACGACAGCAAA
Organism: Roseihalotalea indica; assembly: GCF_022458895.1. The sequence goes on from NZ_JAINFL010000001.1 coordinate 174,706, forward strand.
GTAGTAATTTCAGTGATTGATACCGGGCTGGGGATTAGTGATGAGAATATGGCTATACTATTTCAGTTAAAAGATCATACCACCTATGGAACGGCCAATGAAAAGGGTACGGGGTTGGGGCTGATACTTTGCAAAGACTTTGTGGAGAAAAATGGTGGTGAGATTTGGGTAGAAAGCGAAGTGAAGAAGGGCAGTGTTTTCTTTTTTACTCTTTTAACAGAGCCAACTCATTTTCCAGCTACCACCTCGCAAAACATTCTGTCTGCCACTTCCTGAACTACCAGAGGTTATTACAATCATCATGTAAGGAGGAATGTACTTGCGAAAGTCTTATAAGTGTTATCGGAGGCGGTCAGCAGGAGGCTGGTCCTTCTATACAGCCTCTTGCTTCCTGATACGTCTTTAAAAATCAAAATCACACTGGAATTGCTGCAGGAGATATTCGTAAAAATCATTTAACGCAACGTCGGTTACCATTGTGATTGGGTGGCCACCCGGGGTTGCAATGGTCTCTCCTTCATTGGGCGGGTGTATAGCCAAATCTATTGTTATCTGCTGGGTTCCGAACAAATTGCGTCTTCCTATCACGGTTGTAGCCAGCACATCCCACATATGGTACAGGTAATCATAACCCGGAATAGAGTTGATAGTGGTGGCCCAGCAAACCGATGCCAGTTGGGCTACTTCATAGTGTGCTTGTCGGGCAAGTTGCTTGAGAAACGGAATACCCACCGGCACGTGGTTGGTTACATCCAACGGAACTAAGGTCAGTGGTATATCTTGCTGTAGCAGCCAGTGAGAGGATGGCGCATCCCAGTAGATATTCCACTCGGCCGAGCCATTATGGGTATAGGTTCGCACATTTCCGGTGACATTTACCGCTCCGGCCATCCAGACAATCTCCTTTATTTTTTTTGCCGCCTTCGGTTCTCTTCGCAAGGCTGCTACTAGGGTAGTGCAGGGGCCAGTCATCAGGTAAGTAACCGGTTCGGGGGTCTGCATTAGGGTATCAACAGTAAAGTCAACTCCTTCCTGACTGCTCAGTGGTGTTTGGGGTTCTTCGATCGTAAGCAATTGAGGAAGGGCGTTGATGATATACGGCTGGGCCCGCCATACCTCAGGGAAAGCATGCACACCGCGCACCGTACTAATAGCGACCGACACCTCAGGCTTTCCCATCAGATCTATGAATTTCCGGGAGGCTTCGGCGGCATAGTCGGGGTAACAGTCGGCAGGGGTTACAACTACTCCCGTCAGCGTTATATCGGGCATGGTCAATAACAAAAGAAGGGATAGCAGATCGTCTACCCCTCCGTCATGATCAAAGAAAACGGTTTGTATCATTTATAAATTTCCATTGTGAAGGGGTGGCATAGCGAAGGTCACTATCCTTCCGTAGGAACATCATTAATGATGTTCCTACTAACCTCATGATCTATCTGTTCCTCAGTGTAGCCAAAAGGTGTATTTGCCTAACGCTATTACCGCTGAGAAGAAGCTTTGGCGTAGTCTACCGGGTTGCCCTCACCAATGGCATACTGAATACCTCCGGCCAGGTGATCTAAAAACAGTGGGTCGGTAAAGGACTCTTTGGTATGGCCCAAGCCGGTGAAGAAGGCCCGGCCGCCGTCGTATTCTTTGTACCAGGAAATGGGGTGGTTGTCGCCATTGGTGCCGCCTTCGTAAGTAGATTCGTCCAGCATGATCAGCACTTCGTTATCCTGATTAATATCCTTGTAGTTATACCACTCATCAGAGCGGGTCCAGTCCTCAGGTAATGTTTGGGTAGCCGGGTGATCAGCATCGATAATATGCAGGGTAGCCTCTCGCACGTTAGGGTCATTAGGGTGCCCGTTGAAGTATGCCCCAACCAGCTTTCCGTACCATGGCCACTCATACTCAGTATCAGCGGCAGCATGTATTCCTACAAAGCCACCTCCGGCCTGCATGAAGCGTTCCATCTGGGTCTGCTGCTCATCATTTAAAATGTCCTGCGTAGTATTTAAAAATACGATTACATTGAATTTCTTCAGTTTTTTCTCCGTAAAAATGGACGCATCTTCGGTAGCTTCTACTTTAAAATCGCGTTCTTTTCCTAGTTTTTTAATGGCTTCTATGCCTGCTTCAATAGACTCATGGCGGTAACCAGCTGTTTTGCTAAACACCAGCACGTTAATATTGCCTTTGGTAGTAGCATAAGTAAGAGGGTCAATTAGCAGCACGCCAATGAGCAGAACTACAAAGAAAGTCAGTTGCTTTTTCATATCAGAATCATTTAATGTTAGGAGTGTGTATTACATTACAGGAGCATAAGAATATTACCTAATAATCTTATGCATATTTATCTCTGCAAAATAACCAATTACTACAAAAGTTTATTATAATTCGGTGAGTACTTCCATTCTGGTATCTCCTCTTATTACCTTTTAAACATGTCATGGATTCTTCTATTGTTGGCTAAGAATATCCAGGGAAATTTATGAGAGAGCACTGTTTTTAGGAGATTTATGTTATCATAAGCAGTAAATGGTCATCTTATTTAGTTTTACTACCATTAACCTATGAAAGAGCATATTCAGAGTGAACAGGACGTAAAAAGAGGCAAATACGAAACCGTAAAATCTGCCATTCTGGGTGCCTTACAGGGCAAATCACTTACCTATACAGAACTGGTCAGGCAAACTACGGAGCACCTTCCGGCTTTTGATGGCTCTCTCAGTGGATACCTGGAGATGGTACTGCCCGAGTTAGAAAACAAGGGTATAATAAAGCGTGACACCACGCTACAACCTGCCCAGTATCGTATTAGCCAACTAGCCTAACCGGCTCGGTAGTGTTTCTGCAATAACTGCTGATATTCTTCCGCCTTTTCCGGATAGCCAAATTCATAGTAGGCATCGGCCAGAGTGCTAAAAGCAAACAGGCCTATTGACTGTTCGCGGGCATATTGCGGGTCGGCATGTTCGTTCAGGTAGGTAAGCAGTTCGTCGTACCGATGGGTGACGGTGTCAGCAATATGGTCGGCCTTTTCTTTTTCTTCCAAAGCCAGCAGCATCGGGACCGACTGAATACTGCCTACATCGTACGGAATAGCTTCGTCGGGTATTACTTCCAGTATTTTCCCCAGCGCCTGCCGGGCTTTTTCGGGTTTCGCTTCCGCTATGAGGGCCTGCGCCAGCTTATTAAAGTTCATCCGATAATTAAAGGCATACATCAGATAATAACCGTGATAGTAAGCATGCGGGTCGTTCAGGCCCCGGTAGGCAAAATCGTGCATCAGCCGCTGATACATCTTATCAGTATCTACCAGCATCTGGTCTGGCTGCGGATTATCCAGTGGTACCAGCCGAAAGGTATCGCCTTCCTGAATCAGGTGAGGCGCCAAATCGAAGTTAACACTTTGCTGGGAAGAGCTATTAAAATACACTGGCCGCGTCCATTTCCCGCTATCGATCAGGTCCAGAATCAGCAAATCTTTCTTTTCCAAACCATTACCCTTCAGCGAAAGCCGTAGCTGATCCGCCTTATAGGTCTGAAACTGCTCAGGAATAAAAGTCTGATGGGCAGTGGTGTCTTCGCGAAAGTAGAGTGCCCGGGCAGGCAAGGTGTTCAGCGACCCTAAAGTGGTTTTCATCTGCAATGCCGGGCTTCCCTTCTTAATAAGCTGCAAGTACTGATAGGCATCAATTGCTCCCTTAATGCGAGGATTTTCTACGTAAGGAATATAGTCATTCGGGCCACCCTGTTGGTATTCTTTCATAGAAAGTGATAAGGGCAGTTCTTCAGACTGATACAAAGGGCGCTTCATTTGCTCAATATACCAATCCACATTGGCAAAGGAGGTGACCAGCACCCGCACATCGGTTCGGAAGCCTTCTACATTTTGCACGTACCATAGCGGGTAGGTGTCGTTATCACCCCCGGTGAACAGGATGGCGTTTTCATCGCAGGATGCCAACATGTTGCGCGCGGCATCTACAGAAAAATATCGGTCAGAGCGGTTGTGGTCGTCCCAGTTCTGCACTCCCATCCATACAGGAATCATCAGTAAAACAAACGGAATAGCCAACCGTACCCTGGGAAGGGTAAGCTGATGTCTGACCCACATAGCAACTCCCAGAAAGCCCAGCCCTACCCACAGTGAGAAAGCGTAGAAGTTAGGCGCAAATACATAGTCGCGCTCCCGAGGCTCAATGGGTGGATTATTGGAATATAGCACCAATGCCACGCCCGTCATCAAAAATAAGCTAAGCATTACCCAGAAGCCGGAGCGGTGCTTACGGTACTGAAAGATCATGCCAGCTACGCCCAACAACAGGGGCAGCATCCAGTACTGATTCCGGGCGGCATTTTCGGCAATGATAGAGGGGAGTTTCTGCCAGTCCGCCCAGGGGGCCAGCCAGCCACCTCCCTGCCGGTCGCTTTCCCGTCCGGCAAAATTCCAGAGGAAATAGCGCAGGTACATGTGCCCCAATTGGTAGCGAACCAGAAACGTGAGGTTATCAGCAAAAGTAGGCTTTTCGTCGGGGCGTAGGCCAGTCCATTGCCGGTAAAGGTCAGCATGCGAAGCATCCATGCTACCCATGCGGGGCAAAATGGTCTGCGCCTTTTCGTCGTATACCTGCTCTATCCGGCGGTCTTTCAGGTAATAGTTGTCATCGCCTCGTTCGTATATTTTATCTCCCGCTTCCTGTTTCTGCAATTCGGCTGTAAAGTAAGGTCCGTACAACAACGGACGGCTCGGGTATTGCTCGCGATTCAGGTATGCCAGCAATCGCACCACATGGTTAGGGTTATTCAGATTAATGCCGGGCTCTTCTTCCGCCCGAATGGGAATGAGCGCGTAGGACAGATAGCCAATCCACAGAAATGTAAAGGCCAGCCAGGCTGTATGCCGGTTCACCTGCTGCTTCCGGGCCGATTGATACAACCCATAGCCTAGCCCCAGCACTAGTAAAGTAATGCTCATCACTACCCCGCTGCCAAACGGCATACCTAGCTGATTGACCAGAAAGATATCCAGCTTCGCTGCCAGGGTGGTTAACCCGCCCAACCCAAACGTGACCAGTAGCAACACCCCCGCTCCCACTGCCAACGCCACCCCGGTTTTGATGGTAGTAGGTGATGACTCCCGCTTAAAATAATAGACCAGCACTACTGACGGGATGATCAGCAAACTCAGAATATGCACTCCTACCGATAACCCCAGCAGGTAGGCCAGCAAAATAAGCCAACGAGAAGCCTGGCCTGGGTTCGTATCAAATGCCGCTTCCCAGCGCAGTATGGCCCAAACCCCGATAGCGGCCAGCAACGATGCCATGGCGTATACCTCAGCCTCGGTAGCCGAAAACCAGAACGTATCCGAAAACGCCAGCACCAAAGCTCCCACCGCGCCGCTTCCCACAAGCCCGATGATCTGCTCTACCGACTCTTTCCCCGAAGAAACGTTCATCAGTTTCCGGCCCAGCAGGGTGATCGTCCAGAACGTAAAGGTAATGGTCAGGCCGCTGCACAGTACACTGAGCACGTTAATCCAGTAGGCTACCTGTTGCGCGTCGCCGAATGACAGGTAGGCGAATAGGCGAGCAATGAGCAGATACAGCGGAGCTCCGGGCGGATGCGGCACTCCCAGGGTGTAGGCGGTGGCAATGAACTCACCACAATCCCAAAAGCTGGCGGTAGGTTCTACGGTAAGCCAGTAGGTAAGCGTAGCGATAGCCCCCACGGCCCATCCGCTCAGGTTGTTGATCCTGGTAAAAGTTTGCATGGCTTTGGTCTTTTAGTGAAAATACCAAAGCCAGATGCACTTTACGAATGAACTGAGAAGGTTTAACGTTTTTTAACAGTATGCCTTCAAGCACAGAAAAACATGAGCGTTTTTGTACCTTTAACTGCCGAACGATCTAACCATGCATATTACTCATTTACAACTCGCCAACTTTAAGCGCTTTACCGACTTAACCATTGATCTGTCCAGGCTTCCTATGCCACCCAAGCTGGTGTTATTGATTGGTGCCAACGGAAGCGGAAAGTCTTCGGTATTTGATGCTTTTGAGGCTATCGCAAATACTATAAAGAGGGGCACACCCGGTGGTGCTTCCGCTTTTGATACTTATTATGAAAAATTTTTAAATGACCAATTTTATATAAACATCATATTCGATAGTGGTAAATCATTTTATAGGAAGAGGGATGAGTTTGATACTGTGAAAAAAGATCTCCCATTTAATACTTTCTATGGTAGAAGTTCACTTCGCCAGATACCCAAACTAACTAAAAAGAGTACCGAGAACTTTAATTTAGCAGCAGACTCCGATCGCCCACGCCAATACATTGAACGAGATAATCGCTTTGAGAACGATATTGAAATTTTAACCCAAAAGATATTAGAGGAAGTATTTAACGGTTCTGATTTTGATTCCAAAAAATTAAAGGAGCGATATCTTGAACCAATCAATCAAAGCTTGTTTCGCATCTTTGGCGGCTTAGAAGCTCCATTACTAGAACTTGTTTCGCTAAAGCCCCCCTTGGGCGGAAATGTCGCTGATGTTCGCTTCCGAAAGGGCGTATCCGAAATTCATTATGACCTACTAAGTTCGGGCGAAAAAGAGGTGATTAATATTTTACTTAACCTTTTTGTCCGGCGCGACACCTATAACAATACGATCTACTTCATTGATGAGCTTGATTTACATTTAAATACCAAACTTCAATATGCATTACTGAAAGAAATTACGGAAAACTGGATTCCTGATAACTGCCAGCTCTGGACGGCCAGCCACTCTTTTGGTTTTATTGAATACGCCCGGGATATAGAAAACTCTGCAATCATTGACTTTGATAGTCTTGATTTTGATGAAAAACATGTACTGCTGCCGGAGTCTAAAACTTCGCTGGATATTTTTGATGTAGCCGTTCCGAAAGACACTATCTTTAAACTCTTCGATGATAAGCAGATTGTGCTTTGTGAGAACAAGAATGATAAGTTTTATAATTTGCTTGATTTAGAAGACAAGCTTTTTGTCGGTGTAAATGATAAAAATAGTGTTTTCATGAGTATCAGGAATGATTCTCGGTATCATGGTTTGATGGACAGAGATTTTATGACCGATGGAGAAATAGAAAGAGCCGAAAAAAAATATCCGAATTTGCATATACTCCGATACTATTGCTTTGAGAACTATCTTTATCATCCGAAAAACCTCTATGAATTAATACCTGATTTTGACATTGAAGCTTATCAACAAGAAATCCTCAGACAAAAACAAGATAAGGAGCGAAAGATTATTTATGGAATTAAGCAAGCAAGAGACTCTTTTAAAGTATTAAATGAGCACGAAAAGATTCGAGAAAGAAAAGATGATCTTATCATAGATCACCTTTCCAGCAACGATTTCGAAGAGTTTTACAAATTCTTTAGCATGAAAGAAAAAAGCTTTAATCGAGAATACATTGCCTCATACAATCTTAAGAAAGAAGATTTAGTCTCAACTGATTGGTTTAAAGAACAAATCAGTCAGCTATTTTCTTAGTTTACAGCTACACCGCCACTCTCCTCTTCACCACTACTTTCTGCGCTGGTCTTCTAACCGCTTTCTTTTTATCGGAATATTGACGTTGAAAGTAGGCAATGGCGGGCATGCCGAGAGCGGTGGGTAGCAACCAGGCAATAAATTCCGGATCAGTATGAATATTATTTACCAGGAAGGCGGTTACTGCGGCAATGTATGAGCCGGAGATACGGCTGATGTGGTAGCGTATCCAAGCTTTTCCCTTCATAGGTTTTTTTCCGCTGAAGATACGCAGATCGGCCACCAGTTGAATGCCCAGCGAACTGGCGAATACACTCACCAGAATGATTACTCCAGAGTTATCTGTACCCGTAAGAGTCAAGGTCTGCCAAATAGTAATCACCAACAACAACGTGCAGAATATCAGCAGGACCCAGTCGCGGCGTTCGCCTTTCGTGGCTTTCTGGCGCATGAGCTTTAATCCCCGGTAACCCGTTATAGTAGAGTAGAACGTTAGTAAACCGACCATCAGCAGGAAAGGATTGAAGCGCATGGTTGCCAGCACAAAAGCGGAGATGGCGACAAACACCATGGCGTAATAAAAGATTTTACCGGTAATGTTGTGCCACTTTCCGCCTTTTTTGGCTACGAAAGGAACAAACCCCACGGTGAGGGCGGTGAAACCGGCAATGATATGAAGGACAAGGATGATGGTTCTAACAGTTTCCATTTGGCGTTGATTTTTAGTGAAGGTAGGTTGTGGGTGTTTTTTCTACCAACGGAAGTGACTGAGTCGTCAGTAAGGCCAGATGAATGGAAATAATCGCCTGCTGAATCGTTCGATTCCTGTTAGGATTTGCCTATTTTAGTCAGCAATAAAAGTCAGCGTATATTTTCTGTTGACTCTTTTACACTTTTTTAACTTTGATTTTTATGAAAGAATGGATTTTCTCTTCCTTTGATGTACTGCTACCTACCGTCGTTTCGGCGGTGTTAGTCTACGCCATCGTCATTATGTATACCCGCTTTTTTGGGCTACGAAGTTTTTCCAAGATGTCTAGCTTCGATTTTGCCATGACGGTGGCCGTGGGTACGCTGCTTTCTTCAGCTATCATCAACAAAAGCCCGAGCGTTGTTCAAAGTGGAGTAGCGCTTTTAAGCCTGTATTTACTACAACTGATGGTTGCCCTACTGCGACAGAAAATCTCTTGGTTCAGTAAAGTGGTCGATAATCAACCGCTGCTTTTGATGGATGGCCCTACCATTTTGTATGAGAATTTACGGAAAGCTCAGTTGAGTGAAGATGATTTGCGTGCCAAACTACGGGAAGCGAACGTGCTAAACTACAGTCAGGTGAAGGCAGTGGTGTTTGAAACCACCGGTGATATATCAGTGCTGCACACCAGCCAAAACACGGAATTAGATGTGGATATTTTACAGGGAGTGCAGGGCGTATCGCGCCTTTCTGATTAGCGGTGTGAGTCTTCATCCTCCAGCATGCTGAGGTAGTTGTAGTAGCGGCTTTCGGAAATCTCTCCTTCATCTACCGCCGCCCGCACGGCACAACCGGGTTCATGGGTATGGGTGCAGTCGTAAAATTTGCACTCGCCCAGTAAAGCACGCATCTCAGGAAAGTAATCTTTTAGCTCTCCTTCCTGAATATCCATCAGACCCAGCTCTTTAATACCGGGACTATCAATTACAAAGCTCTCTTCACTAATCTGGAACATCTCGGCATAAGTGGTGGTGTGCACGCCTTTGTTGGCAAAAGTAGAAACCTCCGATGTTTTTTGATCAATATCAGAATGCACCTGGTTGAGAATGGTGGATTTGCCCACTCCCGAATGGCCGGAGAAAAGGCTTACTTTATGATCAAGGTGTTCGCTTAAGCGGGCAATATCGTCGGGGTTCATGGCAGAGATGGCCAGGCAGGTATAGCCTACGCGTTCGTACAGATCCATCAGTGCAGCCTGAAGTTCAAGCTGGTCCTCATCCAGCAGATCGGTTTTGTTGAAGACCAGCACGGCCGGAATGCGGAATGACTCGGCTGATACCAGAAAGCGATCAATAAACCCCAGCGAGGTACGAGGGAAAACCTGGGTGGCAATCAGAATAGCCTGGTCAATATTGGCAGCCAAAATATGCCCGTGGTGCGCTTTCCGGGTAGATTTTCGGATAATGTAGTTTTCGCGAGGCAGAATATCGGTGATAACCGCGGTGTTTTCAGCTTCATCCTCTTCTTCCAGCACCACCCGGTCGCCCACCGCTACCGGATTGGTCACTTTCAGTCCTTTAATCTTGAACTTTCCGCGCAACCGGCTAGGGTATACCTGCTGATCATCAGCCAGCACGCTGTACCACGATCCGGTAGACTTCATGACTAATCCGTTCATGCCAAATATTTTTCCAGATACCCAACCACCTTGTTAGTAGCACCAGTATGCGTATGCACATAATTCTGGCTAATCTCGGCCATTTTCTCCCGCTTTTCTTCATCGTTCCATACTGTCAGAAACTTGTACCGTAGATCTTTGGTGTCGTTCACAGTAAATGCGGCATTTAGCTTAAGCAAATCCGTTGCTTCGCGCACGTGCTGGTAGCTACGGTTACCGAAAAACAGGGGCATACCGAAGGTAGCAGCTTCTAATACGTTATGCAAACTTTTACCGAAAGCACCTCCCACATACGCAAAGTCTCCGTAGCGATATAGCGACGTGAGCATGCCTACATTATCAATGATTAATACCCGGTAATTGGATACGGTATTGATTTTGGCCCGGGAGTAGCGCACCGTTTTGTAAGGCATGTTTTCTTCAATCCGGGTTAGGTGTTCCTCTTCAATATTGTGCGGAGCAATAATGAATTTAAGTTTTTCTTCAAATTCCCGGATAAAGGGCAACAGCACTTCCGTATCCGGAGGCCAGTTACTACCCACCACCATCACACTTTCGCTCTGCTTAAACTTCTCGGCCAGCTCTACCGACTCAGCTTGCTGACAAAGAGCAGCGACTCGGTCAAAGCGAGTATCACCGGCTAGGGTAGTAGAACGGATGCCAATATCCTGTAACAAACGCCCCGATAATTCATCCTGCACAAAATAATGACTCACCATCCGGAGCATGCGCCGGTAAAAGCCACCGTACCACTTAAAGGGCACCGCGTCTTCCCGAAAGTGGGTAGAAATGGATAGGGTAGGGATTTCTCGCTTTTTCAATTCCCGTAAATACCCATACCAATATTCATATTTAACAAAGAGGGCCACCGTAGGTTGCACCAGCTTAATAAATTTGCGGGCATTCATGTATCCGTCTAGGGGTAAGTAGCACACCAGATCGGCCAGTTCGTAGTCTTTCCGCACTTCATAGCCGGAAGGAGAGAAAAATGTAAGCACCACACAAGCATCAGGGTACTGTTGCTTAAGCGATTCTATTACCGGGCGTCCCTGCTCAAATTCGCCTAGTGAGGCACAGTGAAACCAGAAACACGGCCCATGTTTTGGCTGCTTGGCAAAGTGGCGAATTCGGGCAAAAACACCTTGGCGACCCTGCACAAACTTCCGGTTTTTTTCCGAAAAGGGTAATGATATATACAGTCCTGCCTTGAGCAGGCTAATAATGATCTGGTACAACCACATAAATGCGTTAAAAAAGTTAGTTGTTTTGTTAGCGAAATCTTGATTAACTTGTGCAAAAGGGGCGAATATAATTAAAAAAAACGCGCTTTTGCCTTAAAAAACACAATAAAATTTATGAAAAATTAAGTACGATCCTTCCTCCATTATTGGTGGAGGGTAATGATAAACTTTTGTGTGATGCTATATTTTCTCTCGCAGAAGCTGGCATATACTAAAAATTGCAGCTTTACACTATTACGTCATTCTATCAATGATGGATACACTTCTGTATCGTTGAGAATATTTTCGTGTGTTGTTAAAAACAAACATGGGATTCAGACTAATGGTTTGAATCCCTCTGCCTACTTCAGATATCATAGGCATTCCTTATATTGTTATTATAAATTGCTCAGACAACCATCATGGTAGTTATTGCATCTTGAAAGTGAAACCGACCATTCATGCGTTATTTTTATTTTCTATTGCTGGCCCTTTTGGGTACTTCCTCACTGTACGCCCAGGGCATCCGGGGGTATGTGCGCGACGAACAGAATGAACCACTGCCTTATGCTACCATTTATATTCAACAGCAGGAGACCGGCACTACTACCAATGAACAGGGATATTATGAAATTAAGTTAGCCCCAGGCACTTATGACTTAGTGTTTCAGCATCTGGGTTATTCTTCAAAAACGCAATCTGTCACTATCGGATCTGATTTTCGTGAGATGAATATCACGTTGCCCATTCAAACCATTCAATTAAAGGAGATTATCGTTCGATCCGGCTCAGAAGATCCTGCCTACACCATCATGCGGAAGGCCATTGCTAAAAGCAAGTTTCACCAGTTACAGGTGCAGCATTACACGGCAGAGGTTTATGTAAAAGGGGGCGGACGCATTAAGAAGGTGCCGTTTTTTCTGAAGAAAACCCTGGAAAAAGAAGGTATTGATAGCTCTACCGTCTTTGTATCGGAATCAGTGAGTGAAATTACGTTTGAGCAGCCTAACACCATGAAAGAGCGGGTAATCTCAGTTCGCACCTCAGGCGATGATAATGATACCAGCCCCAGTGGTTTTATCTACGGCAGCTTTTATGAGCCGGAAATTGCCGGAGCTATTTCCCCGCTTTCTCCCCGAGCCTTTGCTTACTACCGCTTCCGCTACGAAGGAAGCTTCTATGATCGAGGCTACGAAGTGAACAAAATTCGGGTGATTCCCCGCTCCCGGGGCGACGATGTATTTACCGGCCTGCTCTATGTGGTAGATGACCTGTGGAGCATTCATAGCCTGAATCTGTATACCTACAAGCAGGGTTTTAAAATTCAGGCCAAGCAGGTATACGCTCCCATTCAGGAGAAAGTCTGGCTACCAGTAACGTACAATATTGATGTAACCGGCAAAATTCTGGGGTTTGACCTGGAATACAAGTACCTGGCTACCGTCAGCAATTATGATATTACGCTGAACCCCGACCTGGAGGTGGAAGTAGAAGTGGTGGATGAAAAGATTGATGAAGAACTGGCCGCCGCCCTGATTAAGGAAGAAAAGCTAATGGCCCAGGCCGATACCGTACAGAACCAGGACATGGAAAAGCTCTTTAAGCAGGAGCAGAAAGTAACCCGCAAGCAGTTGCGCAAGATGCTGAAAGAGTACGAAGAAGATCTGGAAGAAGAAGCTGAAGAGCCTGACGTAGTGTCGATTACCAGCATGACGGTTGATTCTACCGCTGCAAACTCTGATTCGGCCTACTGGGCTCAGATCCGCCCGGTGCCCCTCAGCGATATGGAACGAAGCAGCTACCGCAAACTGGACAGTCTGGCGGTGGTGGAACGAGAAGAAGAGGAAGCCGAAAAAGAAGAAAAAGACAATGAATCGAATAGGAAGAGCAACGGTGGCCTTCGCCTTGGGCGGCATTTCTCGTTGGGCGATGATGTATCGTTCTGGTTTGACTTCCCTATTCCTTACTATAACACAGTTGAAGGTTTTAATATCACGCTGCCGATTAACCTGAAAGTAGATGTGAGTGACTCTACTTCGCTTACTACACAGCTTTACCCTCGGTTTGCATTTGCCCGGAAGAAGCTGACCGGAAAAGCCGTGCTTCCGTACTCGTACAAAAAGGGCAGCTTCACGCTGGAAGGGGGCCGCTTCGTAAGCCAGTTCAATGAAAAGGAACCCATCAGTCCATTATTGAATACCGTATTTACCTTGCTGGGCAAGCAGAATTTTATGAAGTTGTACGAGAAATCCTATGCCAAAATAAGTGCCGAGCAACACCCAAAAAATGGTTTGAATTTGCGAGTCTCTCTGGAATGGGCCGAACGCTACCAGCTTTTTAATAATGCCGACTACGCCCTCTTTGACCGGGGCCGGGAGTATACCCCCAATGCCCCACCTAATGTAGAAACAACGGTAGATTTCCCTATGCATCAGGCGTTGGTGTTTAGCATCTCCGGCGAATATGAGCCTTTTCTGAAATACCGCATTCGTAATGGCCGTAAACGGGTTATTGATAATTCTTCTCCCCAATTTCGCCTGACCTACCGAAAGGGTATGCCCTCAGTATTATCCAGTGATGTGAACTATGACTTTCTGGAAATTGGAGCGAAACACCAGTTTGATATTGGAGCACGAGGCCGACTGTTTGCCAATATTTATGCGGGTAGCTTTCTGAATAACCGGCAGACCTACTTTATGGATTTTCAGCACTTTCCGGGTAACCGTATTTTTCTACAAGAATCTGACCCCGTTGGCAGCTACCGGATGCTGGATTATTACCGATACAGCACCGAGCAGAATTATTTCGCCAGCCACCTGTACTATCAGTTGCGTAAATTTCTGCTTACCCAGATTTTTGAAGTGCGCCTGCTCGGCCTGAAAGAAAATATCTTTGTCAATTACCTGAAAACGGATGCCTCACCGCACTACACCGAAGTAGGCTATAGCCTGGATAACATCTTACGCTTCTTCCGGGTGGAAGCCGTAGCCAGCTTTGCCGATGCTAGGTATGTAGATTTTGGCGTACGCATTGGCATCTCTACCAGTCTGGAGAACATATTAGAGTGATGAATAATAATTAATGCGGATTAAAGCAGATGGAATAAATTTCGTTCGTGATGTGCGCTTAGCCTTGGGTTTAAACTCAATACTGGAAAAGGAATTATGAGTAGTCTTTTCTGTAGGAACATCATTAATAATGTTCCTACATGAGAGGTGTAATTTCAAAGCCTGTTAGTCGTATGATTCAAGGGTGCTATATTTTTTCAGCACCTGAATAATTATTATAATTAGCGAAACCGGAATAATGCCCCATAGCAATAGATAAAAGCTAATGTAAATGATCATGGCATTCCAGAATATCAGTACTAGAGATAGAAGGAAGATCAGAATCAGCGATTTAAGGCTGATCTTAGCAGTCCTATCAATTTTGCTGATTAGCATTTCAACTTTTGATGCCGATACATTACTCATTTCAATTGCCTTTCTCCAGGGTAAATAACTTTATGCCTGGAGTAACAAGAGGCGCTGGTAGGTCTCCACAATATCTCTCAACAGCCGTATCGAGAATTTCATACGTAACTGACACCTCCATTCCGGTAGTTGAGCTAACTTTAAAGCTATCACCGATAAAGTCTTCGTTTTTGGGTTTATAGGTTTGATCATCAATTGTGATGAAAAACCCGCATCCATCGACCTCATACTCACCTTCCCAACTGAGCAGGGCTTCTGAAGTAACAAGGTGCGTACCAGAGGTTTCAGCATCAGCGGTCATATCTTCTTCCTGACAGCCCAGAAAAGAAAGAAATGCAATGGTGAGTATAAAGTAAGTTACTTTTTCCATGATTCTTGATTTAAACACTTTGTCTTATTTCTAATAGACCCTATCAGTAGCCAGAAGGTTGAATCCGATTGTAAAATTTTTTGTCATTTTATTATCTTTTCCAGATATCGTTTCTAAGTTTCATCGCCAGTGATAGCTTATTACGAATTAATTCGTAATTGTCTTGACATCCTAAATACTTTTCATTACGATTGTATTACGAACCAATTCGTAATACAATGAATAAGAAAAAAGATATCAAGCCTTCGGAGAACGAACTCGCTATCCTTCAAGTACTTTGGGAGAGAGAACCTACCACGGTAAAAGAGGTCAACGAAGTGCTAAACGAGCAGAAACCCACCGGCTATACCACCACGCTGAAGATCATGCAGATCATGCATGAAAAAGAATTGGTGACCCGCACTACCAAAGGAGCCAAAGGCAAATCCCACCTGTATTCTTCTGCGGTGACGGAACAACAGATTAACGGGCAATTGCTCGACCAGTTTATCCAACGAGTATTTCGCGGGTCGGCCAGTTCGCTTGTATTGCGGGCACTAGGTCGTTCCGAAACTTCTCCCGAAGAGCTAGACGAGATCAAGAAGTATTTAGATGACCTGGATCAAAATCAACCCTCATGATAACTTCATCCGATTTTTTTGCTGCCGCTACCGAAGCCCTCGGTATGACGATCCTCCACTCCTTGTGGCAAGGCTTTCTGCTGATGCTGGCGTTAGGGCTTTTTTTACGATTCGGTAAATCGCTCACCCCGGCGACGCGCTTTTCAGTGGCTTTTATTACGCTGTTGCTGCTGCTGACAGCCTTTGTTGGCACTTTTTATCAGCAATGGTCTCTGGTGGCTCCGGTTACCATATCGCCCTCCCTCACGGAAACCCTCCCTGCCGAAATTACGAAAACCGCTCCGGTCGTTTTAAACCCAACTGTGGAACAACTCACTGTCACTGAGCCCGACCGCTGGGAAGCTTTGTTCTCGCACCTCACCATCATGGCCCCCTGGCTGGCCTGGGTCTGGCTGGTAGGTAGCCTGATTTTTATTATCCGGCTGGCCAATGGTTTGGTGCAAAACCGGCAACTACAATCGGACACCATTTCACTACCAGCTGACTGGCCTCAGCGGTTCGGTAAGTTGATGGCTCGCCTGCAAATCCGCCAGTCGGTGCGGGTTGAGAGCACTGAGCGCACCAAGGTGCCTCTGACTATCGGCTGGATAAAACCGGTAATATTGATTCCGGTCAGCCTGCTCACTTCTCTGCCCACAGATCAGGTAGAGGCGATTATGGTGCACGAACTGGCCCACATAAAACGGCAGGATTATCTGTGGAACCTGATACAGTCGGCGGCCGAGGTGGTTTTGTTTTACCACCCGGTATACTGGTACATTTCGTCGGTATTAGAAAGGGAGCGCGAACTAGCCTGCGATGCTCTGACTGTGGCTACTACCCGCCAGCCTCGCACCTATGCACAGGCGCTACTGGAAATTGCCGCTCGGGCTTCAGCACCCATACCCACGCAAAGCCTGGCGGCATCAGGTAAACGGGGATTGCTCAGCCGTATTCAGCAGATCATGAACCCGGATGCGCCTCGGAAAAATATCTCTGTACTTCCTTTTCTATTGCTTCTAAGTATGCTCAGCCTCTCGCTGGTGGCCTTCGCCTGGCACCAACCTGATCTGAATTTATCCTCCGATCAGGAAACAGCAGACTCGCTACATCAGCCGGTATATTCAGATCAAGGTGGTTATGGAACGATGAAGCCGGAGTTTCTTCAGCCGCTGGAGCAGCCTGGTACAACTCCCATAGACTACGGCCCTTCTTTTCAGGAGGTGATGGCTCGCCTATCTGATGAATTTCTGGATACCACTAGCTTAACGATGGATGAGATGTATGGGCAGTCAATTACGATCGATCAGTACCTTAACCAGTTCTCGCGGAGTGCCGCCCAAAAGAGCAGCAGTGCCCTAGATAGCACCATGAATACTCCGGTTAATTATTCATCCCCCTTGATAGTCTATCTGGTAGATGGCGAGGTTATCAACCCAAAACAGGTTAAACGGTATTCGGTGCAGCACTTTGAAGTATTTCGAGCGCCGTTTTCTGCTGACTTGCAAAATCTGGTCAATCGCGAGTACTCAGTCGTCGTCCGGGCAATTTCCAAAGAAAGCGCCTCCCGAAAGACTCAGGGCCAATTGCGCCAGCCGGATTATGTGGGTTACGGTCACTTTGCTTATCAAACCATGCCATTATCCTGGCATTTATCCTTCATCTCGCAAGATGGTTATTTAGTCGGACAGAATGACTTTAGCCAGCCAGATATCAACCCCCGAACCTTCTTTCAGAAGTCTACATTGTATATGCTTGATAACCAGGTCGTGGATAATGCCGATAATATCAGGTTGAATAAGGTTCGCCGGTTTGAGGTATACTATAATCCGTTGCCTCAGTCATTGCAAGGCTTAAGCGATGGAAATTATTTGGCCGTAGTAAAAGCTTTTTCGCAAGAATATGAGCAACCCAATTCACTGCCGTTTGTTGCTCGCGGACAGGTTGTTACTCGGGAAGAAACTCAATACAAACCGCTTCCGAATATTAAGGTAGAAGTGAAAGAAAGCGGTCGGCAAACCTTTACCGATGCTGTCGGTAAATTCCAGCTACCCGCCGACCCTCAGCAAACGCTCATTTTCTACTGGCCAGATGAAGAACCTCAGGAAATCGGGATTGACGGTCGAGAGTTCACCGACATAACTCATTATACGGGAACCCTCCGACTTAATAAGTATCGAGATAATCTTCAAAAACGGTTGTACCAGCGTATGGATGCCCTAGCCTTGGCGAAAGATCGCGAAGCGATTCAAAAAGAACTGAAGCGGTTAAAGCAAGCCAAAGATTCTCTTCAGTACGATAAAAGACAGGGCCTGAATGAAAAAATTATTGACGGAAGAGTGCTTGATAGTTTTGCCAATAAAGGCATTGCCGGAGTGCTTATTAAAACACTGGAAGGCTCGGAAGCAGTTACTGATGAAAAAAGGTATTACGAAATTTCTCTCCCCGCCACTACCCAGCAAACTACCTTCGAGTTTTCCCATCCGGATTTTCCTACCCGGCAGGTAAAGGTAGATGCTACCCTACAAAAGCAAGTGGTATTGGGTCAGGATATAATAGAAGAGGAGCAATCGGTTGTTCACAATATTCGCCTCCCGGCTGATAGTATTGGCCCCAATTCACCTGAGCAAAATAGCGATAATACCCTTTATATTATTGACGGTGTTATTCAACCGGAAGGCACTAACTTATCGGACATTCCTTCACCAGAAGGCCAAAGTACTATTTCGGTCTTCTTCGTGGGAAGCTTTTTATCTAAGAAATATGAAGAGCTTCCACTAGAAGGAAAAGAGTACATTGTGGTTATTACTAATCAGGCGAACAAAAAGGATGCTTCTGACCGAACGGTAAGGGGCCGAATAATTGATGAAAAAACCAGCGAACCACTGGCCGGAGTAGAAATTGTCTGGGAAAATGCTCCGAATGATCAAGTACTGACTCATACTGACATAAGCGGTGAGTATCAGTTTACCTTACCAGAAACAGCTACGGTCATATCCTATTCGCTTCCGAACTACAACGATTATATTATGACTGCTCGCGATCTGTTGCTTATCCCTAGCCATTTCATTCTGGCACTAAAACCTTCCTCCTATGCTGAGTTTGGTAGTACTGAAACAAAGGAGCGTTTTGGTATGAAAGGTGTCGCCCCGGCCAATAGCACAAAGTCTGATTCTATCAATCTCTCCAATTTTCTCCCAATAAATTCAGACAATGAAATGACTCCGTTGCTGGTCTTAAATGGAAAGGCTCAAACCAGGGCAAATTTTCTGAATAGCCTTGAGCCCGAGACTATCAAATCGATTGAAACCTTAAAAAGCTCCGAAGCCCAAGAGCGATACGGAGAAAGAGCAGCGGGGGGTGCGGTATTAATCAAGACTCAGGAAAAATCGGCTACTGAAGTAATTCAGGGCCGTGTACTTTCAAAAGAAACTGGTCTACCACTATCAGGAGTTCAAGTTTCGGTTGATGATCGCAAAATAGTTGTAACAGATTCCGACGGGAACTATAAAATAAGTGTACCAGAACATCCGGTTTACGTAACATTTTCGCTGAACGGTTATGAAACCAGTCGGGGCTTCACGAATGGATACCCTCCGTTTCCCTTAGAAGTACATCTGCAAAAAACTCCCACTGAAGCCGAGATTGCCTCTCTCTACAGGAAACTTGTCCAACGTCCCACGCCCAGAACCCTCTATCTGATTAATAATATTGTAGAAGCTAATTACAATGAACTACCTCCGCTAGACTTAGAAGATATTCAATCTATTCGGCTAGTAAACAGTAACGATGCTTCTACTTTTTTCCGCGAATCTACGTTAAAAGATTCTTATGATCAGGCAGTATTTATTAGCTTACATGAGTCTTACCAGCGTAAAACCGAGCCCTTTAAAACTGCAATGAACTCCCAAACCGGTGAGCCCATTTCGCTAGACATGGCAAAGTTGTATATAGCGCTTCAATCTGATGATGAAAAACAATTACTGTTCATTATCGATGACATCGTTCAGCCTGAGCGAAAGAATCTATCCGATATTCAGCCAGAGGATATTGCATCCATTGAAGTAGTGAAAGTAAAAGGTAACCGCGCCGACCAGTTTGAGGGGCTGCCCATAGACGGAAAAGACGAAGTGGTTTTTGTAACTACCAGTAATTCTTTCAGGGTTATTGAAGGAAAAGTAACCGATATTGAAACCGGGCAGCCAGTTCCGGGAGTGAATATAGAGGTGAAAGGAACGACCATTAGAACAGTAACCAATGAAGAAGGGAATTACCGTGCAACCATTCCCGAAAACAGCACCCAATTAGAATTTACCGCTACCAATTATGACCTGGTGACCGCTCATATTAGTGAGAAAAAGGTAGTTAATATACAAATAGGTCAACGTCTGGAAAAAAGCTTAGAAAATGCTTTGTTTGTGGTAGATGGGCAAATTCGTGAAGATATTCGCGAATTTGATGATTTAAATCTCTCAAAAGAGGACCTGAAACACATTGAGACTTTTAAGGAGAACCGATGGAGAACTTTCCCACAAGAGTATCAAGAAAAAGGCTATACGAAGGTGGCAAAAATTGTTACCAAAGACTTTCAACCACAATTGGCTTACCGAACCGTTAGGGGAAAATTGATAGACGCGAGTAACGGAGATCCTTTGGTGGGAGCAGAAATCAGATGGGTGAAACAGGATAAAAGAACCGTACTAGCCCATACTGATGAGCGAGGCGAGTATCAGGTTACCCTACCGAAAAATGCCAAAATGATAGAATACTTTCATCCTGATTATATCTTACGAGAAACAACAGATCGTTTTGTAGTAGAGCTATTTCCTATGAGTTGGACGTTGACAATGAGGAGGAAAAACATAACGGACAAGAAGTTAGATTTTACCCGCCAACTAATTATATCTCCTAACCCTGGCCATGATGAGATAAAAGTAAGCTTTAGCTTGAATGAAGCTGCCTCCGTAGAGTTTGAGTTGCTTGATAAAGCGGGTAATATTTTACATTCGGTTGAGTATCACTATAACGAGGCCGGAAAGAAAGAAGAAACTTTATCTACCTCTCAATTCCCGGCAGACACCTACCTGTTACGAGCCAAGCTCAACGGTGAATACGTGACCAAACGGGTTATTTTGAATAATTAAGCGAAGAGCAACTCGTATAAACTTTACATAACTAAAATAGAATTTATTCTGATAATTAGGAAAGAATCCACTTTCTAACGAAAGTCTTATCTGGTCGGGCAGGTAATCGTTACCGGAGGCGGTCAGCAGGAGGCCAAGTTTTTCATATAGCCTCCTGCTACCTCATTAAAAGAAATCAGAATAATGGGTGATATACATACAAGTCAATGGTAGCAGGTTCTTTTACCTTTAGATTAAACCCAAAGCTGGTGAAAGTATACCAACCGATACGGGTTACACTATTCCTCCATGTCTACTACTGCCTCATGGTATAGTGACTTTCTCATCATAGTAAGCCAATCTCAAACCTCAATTAACCGTCAGTTTCTTAACGTTTTATCTGCACATTTTTATGAAGCCTCCTAAGGGCGACAATCTGCTGTTGCTACTATTCTATGAGGTGTTTTATTTAGTAACATATTCAAGTAAAAGGATAGTATATTGATATTTTGTTCTTTATTTATGTAAATAAAATGTTTTTTATTCTGCATAATTTGCTTTTTGCAAAATATTTTCTGAAAATTTAATTTGTTAGCCTATATAAGGAACTGGCTACACTATCCTTTACCCTTATGCCCGATCTAAGCAAAAGAAGCGAAAAGAGACTCATTCGCCAGTTGAAAAATGGTAACGAACGTGCGTTTGAATGCATTTACGATCAGTACTGGCAGGCGTTGTTCAACCAGGCATACAAACGATTACCCCAACCAGAGATTGTTAAGGAGCTAATTCAAGATTTGTTTACGGAGCTATGGCAGAAAAGGGAAGCTCTTGATGTGCGCTCATCGCTATCGGGTTATTTGCATGTTGCCTTACGGTATAAGATATTCAATTACATAAAGGCTGAAATTGTGCGGGAAAAATACCTTGACTCGCTGCTGCCTTCTTCGGGTAGTAGGCTGGTAGAAGAACATATTTTTTTCCATGAGTTAGCAGCAGCCTATGAAAAAGAAATTCATCATTTGCCGCCTCAGGCGCAGCGGGTGTATGTGCTCAGGCACCAACAGTCATTGAGTTACGCTCAAATTGCAGAAACTCTGCATATCTCAGTAAGCACCGTAGAGAAGCATATGATCAAAGCACTGAAGATTATTCGGGAGAACCTTAAAGAGTATGCCGTTACCGTAGGGGTGGTGCTACTGTATTATTAATAGACCTTATTATGATTGCTTTTAATAACGTACTAGGAAGAGGCTGGTAGGCGGCAGGTCCCTCTGTACAGCCTCCTGCTGACCGTTTTCAGTAACGCTTTTCGGTATAACTTCTAATGGGTATTTCTTTTTTCATCAGAGAGTAAAAAAATATTTTGAACGGAGTGGAGGTATTGCCGCAGTAAGTTGACTCTACTTATGAAGGCCCACTGAACATGGAGAAGGAAAAACTTCACATACTGCTGGAAAAATACCTTAAAGGGAAGTGCTCTCCTGAGGAAGAGCAGGAGCTGATGAACTGGTACGCTTCGTTTGAACAACGAGAGAATTTTACCGATTCGCTAAATGAGCGGGATCAGCATAGATTGGGCCAAAGTATGCGCAGGGCGATAGCACAGAATATTACAAAGCAAGATAAACCAACCCTACGCACTAAAATAATTCGCTGGCCTGGGTTTATCTTGACAACCGCTGCCGCATTGGTACTGATAACAGTCGGGTGGGTATACTATCTCACTTTGAGTCAGGAAGTTACTTACCAAACGGCTTATGGTGAAATTAAGACTATTACATTGCCAGACCAGTCAGTGGCCACGTTAAATGGTCATTCTGTCTTGCGGATAAAAGAGCAATGGAGCTGGTGGGCAGATCGGGAGGTATGGTTGGAAGGTGAAGCTTTCTTTTCAGTAACTCACCAGCAGAATAACCAGCACTTTGTGGTGCATACTCCCGGGCTGGTGAGTGTAAAAGTGCTAGGCACGGAGTTCAATGTTTCACAACGATCGTCCGGCACCAGCATAGCATTAGCTTCAGGCAGTATTAGTCTTCATATAGGCAAACCGTTAGATAAAAATCAGGTAGCCGCAGTGCCGATGGAACCGGGAGAGGTGGTGACGTTGAGCCCAAACCAGGAAAGTTATAAAAAGCATAAGGTTAAAAATATTGAAGCCTATTCCGCCTGGAAGAAGCAAAAATTATTACTTAACCGTACCAGCCTGGAAGAGTTGCTCACCAGCTTGCAAGAAACGCACGGACTCAAACTGAAAGTGACGGAAAGGAAGTTGCTGGATAGAAAAGCATCCGGAACATTGCCCTTATCAAGATCGGCCGGGCAACTAATGCGCAATCTGGCAGCTCTCTATGATTTGGTGCCAGTGGCAGAAAATGACTATACGATTCTTAGCGATGGGGCGAGGCAGCAGGAATAAAGTAATAACCTAAATAGGTAGCCATACACCCAACAACAACCCATTATACTGACGAACGCCTGTTTTCGTCGGCCTGTCCGACGTGTGTTCATACATGGCTAATGACAAGCTCAGCCCATTAAATAGCTTTTGTGCACTTGCATTATTTCTCACTTCAAAAACAACAATTTTATGAAGAGAACTTTTACCATCATCAGCATTATTTTGCTGGTTAGTAGCGGAGTAGCACCGTTAAAAGCGCAGGTTTTAGCCGCTCGCGCACCTGCTGCTACCCGAGATCCGGCACAGCCCGATCAGTCTCTAATCAGGTTGCAGGAAGGATTAAAGGCTTTAGAAAAAAAGCACCACATATCCATTGCCTACCGGGTTGGCCTGCTGGAAGACAAGCAAGTAAAAAAACAACCGCTAGCCGATAAAACAACCTCACCGGAGGAAGACCTGGAAAAAATACTGGAAGGTTCTGGGCTACAATTTAAACGAGCCGACACCGGGTTCTACATCATTTACTCAGAAGAAAACAATGCTTCCAAGACTCAGCTTCCGGTAAGGTCCACTCCCAAAGCAAAAACCCTGGAAAAAAATATCAGCGGCATTGTAACGGACGAAGACGGTATCGGCCTGCCAGGGGTGAACGTGCTGATTAAAAGCACCGCCATTGGCACCATCACCGATATTGAAGGAAGTTTCGAACTTAGCGCTCCCGACAGTGCCTCTACGCTGATTTTTTCCTTCGTGGGGTACATGACCAAAGAGGTTGATATAAATAATCAGTCTAACGTAAATGTCGTGCTGCAGTCGGATGCTCGGGAGCTTTCGGAAGTAGTAGTGACCGCATTGGGCATTGAGCGGGAAGAACGCTCCCTGGGCTACGCCGTGCAGGAAATCAGAACCGAGGGTATTGAGGAAGCGCGGGAAACTAATATCGTCAACTCACTGCAAGGCCGGGTAGCCGGGGTGCAGATTGCCGGATCATCTGGTAATATCGGTGGTTCATCTCGCATTCTGATTCGGGGGGCCAGCTCAGTATCCGGGAACAACCAGCCGCTGTTCGTGGTAGACGGTACTCCCATTGACAACTCTAACTTTAATAGCGATGATACCGAAAAGGCCAATGGCGGAATTGACTACGGTAACGCTGCCCAGGACCTGAACCCGGATGACATCGCTTCAATCTCTGTCTTAAAAGGACCCAGCGCAGCGGCTCTGTACGGTTCGCGAGCGGCCAATGGAGTGATTCTAATCACTACCAAAAGCGGAAAGGGCACCGATGGCATTGGTGTGAGTGTAAATTCTAATACCACCTTCAGCGAAGTATATATTTTACCTGACTACCAGAACGAGTACGGCGGCGGCTATAAGCAGGTATTTGATATGTACAATGGCGAACCCATTGTAGCCACCCAGGCTGACGAAAGCTGGGGACCCCGACTGGACGGACGACTGGTACGGCAATGGTACAGCTTTTACCCCGACGACCCGGACTACGGCCAAATGACTCCCTGGGTGGCGCATCCTGATAACGTAAGAAACTTTTATGAAACCGGAGTGAATCTCTCCAACAACGTCGCTATTTCAGCGGGGGGAGAAAAGGTGAGTGCCCGATTATCGTATACCAATCTCGACCAAAGTGGGGTTTTTCCCTTTAGCGATCTGAAGCGCAACACGTTCAGCCTGAGCACTGATGCAAACATCACCGATAAGCTGAAAGCCAGTGTGCGGCTAAACTATATCAAATCCAAAGTGAACGGTCGGCCCGTCACGGGTGATTATATTGGCGATGGTGCCCAGAGTGTGCAGTCATCGTTCAATACCTGGTTTGAGCGGCAGATTGATCTGGACCGGCTGAAAAACACCAAAACCGCTGATGGATTGCAACGCCTCTGGAATCTGTCGGGTCCGGAAGATCTCACACCTTTTTACTGGAACAACCCGTACTGGGAGCTACAAGAGGCTTCTAACCAGGATCAGCGAGAGCGCGTATTCGGTAATGTCTCTCTCTCGTATCAGCTTAACGATCACCTCAACCTGACCGGCTGGGTGCGTACCGATTTCTACGACGACCGCCGCGAAGCCTGGACCCCGGTGGGGCACGTCAACATCAGCTCTTATTCGGAAGACATTCGTAAGGTGAACGAAACCAACTACGAGTTTCTGGCCCAGTACACCCGCGACCTGCTAGGCAATAACGTATCCCTCACCGCCAACCTGGGAGCCAATCGACGGGTTCAAACCCTGTACAGCAACGAAGCCAAAACCAATGGCGGTCTGAGTGTGCCGTACTTCTACACCCTGGAGGCTTCCAAAGATCGACCGACAATCCGTGATTTTTCTTCGGAGCGCATGGTGAACAGTGTATACGGTAGCATGAACCTGGGTTTTAAGGACATTGTCTACGTAGATGCCTCGTTGCGCAACGACTGGTCGTCGACCCTGCCGATCACCGATAACTCGTATCTGTACCCTGCCTTCTCGGGCAGTTTGGTGTTTTCAGAGCTGGTACCTGAACTGGATTTCCTCTCTTTTGGAAAAGTGCGGGCAGGCTGGGCCCGGGTAGGAAACGATACTGATCCTTATCGCTTGTATCAGATTTATGAGCCGTTTGGTTCGTTTGGCAGCACCCCGCTGTTTACCGTACCCAATACGCTGAACAATACCCAGCTCAAGCCGGAGATTACCACCTCGTATGAAGCGGGTATCGAGCTTCGCTTCTTCAATAATCGCGTAGGGTTGGACGCTACCTACTACCAGAATGTAGCTACTAATCAGATTATTCAGTTGCCGGTGTCGGGCACTTCCGGGAACGAGTTTAACATTGTGAATGCCGGAAAAATGACCAACGATGGTGTGGAGCTGATGCTGAATGCGGTACCGCTGGAGCTGGGAAGCGGTTTTGTGTGGGAAGTGGTCGTAAACTTCGCCAAAAACAATAACAAGGTCGTTAGCCTGGCCGAAGGGCAGGAAAATTACCAGTTAGCTGATCATCGGGTGACCATCAACGCCCGGGTGGGAGAACCTTACGGAACCATTGTGGGTGATGGCTTCAAAGTTAATGAAAACGGCGAACGACTGGTAGACAGCGAAGGCTACTACGTGCGGGAGTTCGGAAAGGTGCTGGGCAATGTGATGGCCGATTACACTGGCGGCATCATGAACTCCTTCTCCTACAAAGGTTTTAGCCTGAGCGGCCTGATCGACTTCCAGAAAGGCGGCGATCTGTTCGTAGGTACCCGGGCTGTGGGTGTGTATGCTGGTTTGTTATCCGAAACTGTCGGGATGAACGATCGGGGTGTACCTATGCGTAACCCGGTAGATGAAAACGGCGGCATTCGGGCGGAAGGAGTGCTGGAAAGTGGTCAGGAAAATACCCAGTACGTTGAGGCGGTGGATTTCTTGAAAGATGTCAGCGGTATTGATGAGTATAGCATCTTCGACGCCAGTTTCATCAAGCTTCGCGAACTGAGGTTTGGCTATACCTTTCCAAGAAGGTTCTTCGAGAGCACGCCTATTCAGAGTGTATCCTTCAGCCTGGTGGGAAGAAACCTGGCGCTGCTGTACACCAAAGTGCCGCACGTAGACCCGGAAACCACTTTAGGTTCGGGGAATGTGCAGGGAGTGGAAAACTCTCAGTTGCCCAGCACCCGCTCGTTGGGCTTCAACGTCAATGTTAAGTTTTAATAAGTCTGTCTTATTCACGCTTAAAAGCAAAACCGATGCACAAATTATATCAATACATTCTTTGCCTGAGCCTGATTATGCTGTTCACGCATTGCGACGACGGGTTTGAGGAAATGAACCAGGACCCTAACAACCCTACCTTCGTACCAACCTCTTACCTGCTGGCGGGTGCTCAAACCAACCTAATGGAAGAGCTTTTCGGGCTTTACAATGAGTCGTTTAAACTGAATTTACTGGGTATGCGCTACATGCAGCACTGGTCATCCACGCTCTATACCGATACCGACCGCTACGTGACCATTGAAGAAGATTTTACTCCAGTTTACTTTAAAGGGCTGCGCGATCTGGAAGAAGTTATCCGATTAAATACAGATGAAGAAACTGTGGGCGAGGCATCTATGTCAGGTCCCGCAGTAAACCAGATAGCCGTGTCACGTATTCTAAAGGCCTATGCGTACCATAACCTGACGGATATTTGGGGGGACATTCCGTATTCCGAAGCCTTGCTGGGTTCAGAAAATTCCTCACCCATTTACGATACGCAGGAGCAGATCTATAATTCATTATTAACAGAACTAGATGAAGCCTACACCCAGATTGATGAAGGAGCCGGAGCCATTGAGGGCGACTTGATCTACGGCGGTGATATGGCTAAGTGGAAGCTCTTTGCCCAGTCGCTGCGGCTGCGGCTAGGCATGCGGCTGTCGGAGGTAGATCCGGCAAAAGCGCAAACCATCGTGCAGGATGCTCTGACGAAGGGCATATTTATGTCGAATGCCGATAATGCACTGTTTAACTACAACGAGCAGGTGCCGTTTGTCAACCCCTGGTACAATGAATTTGAACTGGAGACTATCACCCTGGCCGTCACCAATACAATGGTTGATCGGTTGAAGGAACTAAACGATCCCCGGCTGCCGGCTTTTGCTGAGCCGGCTGATGCCCTGGGAGAATATATTGGGATGCCCTATGGTGTGAATGCAGCCGTAGCCGGAAGTATCAAGAATGAAGAAGTTTCTCTACCTTCGGACAACGTCATTACTCCTACGTTCCCGGCTATGCTGCAAACCTATACCGAAGTACTTTTCCTGCAAGCCGAGGCCGCCGCGCGAGGTTGGGCCGGAGGAAATGCCGAACAACTGTATGATGCCGCCATCACCGCGTCTATGGAGCAGTGGGGAATAGCCGAGGCTGATATTGCTGCTTACCTAGCCCAACCCGAAATTGCCTACGATGCCGCTAACTTCCAAAAGTCTATCGGTGATCAGAAGTGGCTGGCGCTGTACATGCAGGGCATGGAGTCATGGGCCGAATGGCGCCGACTGGATTACCCCGAGTTGCAAGCCGCGCCCGATGCTGCTGCCGGTCGGGATATTCCGCGACGGAAAGGTTACCCACTCACTGAAATCACGCTTAACAAAACCCACTACGAAGAAGCCATCCAGCGGCAGGGCCCTGACCTGATGAGCACCCGCGTATGGTGGGATCAATAAAACCTATATTCATCACTAAAAAAATGCCTTTCTCAGAGTCACCGGGCGCCGAGCGCTCTCTATCTCGCTCAGAGTCTCTCGAAGAGGACTCTGAGTATATTAGGGAATACATAAACGTAGTATTGCAAGCTTAATCAGTGAACCATAATAAAGTCTATTCACCAATAAAAATATTTTTCACAGAACAAACACTCACACCGATGAAACAACCCTTAATAATGAAGATCATGCGTGCCGTTGTTGGATGCCTGTGTATGGGAATGATGCTGGGCAGTGCGTATGCTCAGCAAAACACAACCATGCAGTTCGCGCACCCCTTAGACCCACTTGATTCCAATGAGATTAAACTAGTGAAGCAGGTGCTGCTTAAAGAGAATAAAGTTCGGAACGATAGCAGCAGCCTGTATTCCATCATCAACTTACAGGAACCGCCTAAGGAAGAAGTGCTGGCGTATAAGCCGGGTCAACTCTTCCGCCGGGAAGCCTACGCCTTCGTGTACGACTACCCAACCAACACCCTGGCTAAAGCGGTGATTGACCTGAAAGAAAGCAAACTGCTATCGTTTGAGGAAATAAAAGACAAGCAGCCGGTGGGTAGCTTCCGGGCTGACTCTATTTCGGATGATATTTTATCCACCAACGAAGAGTGGGTGGCCGCGTTGAAAAAGCGAGGCATTGAGCCTGATTCGGTAAAGGCGAGCTACGGCAACTTTGCGGCCGATCTGGGAGTGGCCCCGATGGGTCATCGCGAGAAAATTGTGTCTCCGGTGTACAAAAACAAAAAGTACCGTAGTGTGCCCATCGGTGGGCTGTATGCCTTCGTAGACCTGACCGATAAGAAAGTACTGAAAATTATTGATCAGGAGCGCGGCTGGTCCGAGCCGGTAGATGCCGAGTATTTTGATGGTGACTCTCTTCAATACGATCTGACTGCTCCCAAACCCGTGCTGATTACCCAGCCCGAAGGCACCAACTACCGTATTGAAGGAAATCAGGTGATTTCTCCTTTCTGGAAGTTCCGCTTCGGAGTGCATAACCGCGAAGGGCTGGTAATTTATGATGTGCAGTATTTTGATCATACCCAGGACAAGTGGCGCTATATCATGTACCGGGGCGGCCTGGCCGAAATGGTCGTAAACTACGGTTCTCCTGACTTGCTGAATGCTTCTAACAACTACTTTGATGCTGGCGAGTTCCGCTTGTTCCAGAAAGAAGCCCGCCCTCTCACGGCCGGAGCCGATGCTCCCGAAAACGCTACCTACCTGCCCGCTACACTGCATGACGATTATGGCAGCCCCATCCTGTCCGATAGTGCTATTGCGGTGTTTGAAGAATACGGCGGGGTGCTGTGGCGCCACGAGAACCATTCCCGACGGGCTACCAATCTGGCGATCAAATACTACATCACGGCCGGAAACTATGACTACGGCTTCAAGTGGATTTTCAAAGAAGACGGAGTGATTACTGTAGATACCGAACTGAATGGCATTGCCCACATCCGGGGAGTGGTGCGGGAAAAAGATGTGCCTAATACGGAAGATGAGTCTTATAACGGCCGTTACTTCGGCACCATCGTAAAGCCGCACGTGGAAGCTAACAACCACCAGCACTTCTTCGTGTATCGCCTGGATATGGACGTAGACGGGCAAACCAACTCAGTGGCTGAGATGAACAGCGTTTCTGTGCCCAAAGGACTGGAGAACCCCTACGGAAATTCGCTGGTATCCGAAATGACCATGCTAAAAACCGAGCAGGAAGCCCAACGTGATGCCAAAGCCTCTACTAGTCGGTCGTGGATGGTGATGAACCATGATGTACATGATGAGTACGGCCACATGTCTTCTTACATGCTGATGCCCAGTGCCGGTATTACACCGCTGGCAGAGAAAGGTTCGTCGCTCTACAATCGGGCCGAAGTGCTCTACCACCACTTCTGGGCAACCCCCTACGAGGCTGATGAGATGTACCCCGCCGGTGATTTTCCCGCCAGCAATCAAAAGCATGAAGGCTTACCCAAATGGACCGAAGCCGACCGCAGCCTGGAAAATACCGATCTCGTAACCTGGTACGTGGCCGGAGTCACCCACATCGTGCGCCCCGAAGAGTGGCCTATCATGAACCAGCACACCGTGTCTATGACCCTGATGCCCTTCGGCTTCATGTCGCGCAACCCTGTGCTAGGCATGCCACCCGCCAAAATACCCGGCGAGTTCACCACCAGCACCGATGAAGAAACCGACGGCGAAACCCGCATTGACCCCAGCCGGAAAGAAGGCCAGGAGAGATAAAATAGATAGTAGGAAGTAAAAAACAGAAAAGCCACTGATCACTCAGCGGCTTTTTTGCTTATAATTCAATTGTAATTTAAGTCCTGATTAATCAAAAGTGGCATCTATTGATTTTCATGATGGCAGCCCTTTAGCCGGGCAGGCTCATACTTTTTCCATCGATGAAAAAGTATGCAAAAAATCTAGGAAACCTTGAAACTCACTTCGTTCGGACAGCAAGCTTTCCCTGCTAATCTATAACTTATTCATCGCCCTATAGATATAAATCTGTATAAGAAAAGCCGCTGATAGTCCAGCGGCTTTTTTATACAATGTCCAATCTTCTAACACCCAAACCCCAACTCGTTAAAACTCCTCCTGTGCTGCATTGCTCTTAGCTTGCCCTTTCGACTGGTTTAGGCGGTAATTGAGTGTGAGGTTAATCTGCCGAGGGCTGCGTAGAGAATTATTGCGTGTGTAGAAAATATCGCCCTCGGTGATGCTTCGGTTCCGGTTGCTGCGGAATATATCAATCACATTCAACGTTAGTGTACCTTTAGATTTGAGGATATCGCGGGTGAGCGCCAAATCCAGGTAAGTAGTGGCTAGTCGACGGCCCTGCGGGGTTTGCTGGGGAGCTTCGTAGCTGCCTCGCAACTGCATGTCAGTATTACCCCACAGCGTGAAGCGAGAATTTAACCGTCCAAACCAGGTGTAGGTATCACTCTCAAATGTTTGGTCCAGGTTGCTGCCGTCGATCATAGAGCGGTAGAAGTTTAGATTTAGGTCCATTTTCCACCAAACCACTGGCTGATATGAGGTGATAAACTCCGCTCCGTAAGCATCTTCCTTTTCCAGGTTATACGGTCGGGTAGTAGACAGTCCCTCTTCATCTACATCGCGTATGCGAAAGATTTTATCATCGGTATGCCGGTAGTAGATGGCCGAACTGATGGATGCGTTCTCAAAGTACTTAAGGTGGCCTACTTCAATAGAATGCGTGTATTCTGGGTTCAGATCAGGGTTGCCGCTAAAGTAGTTACGGTTATCAAAAAAGGTGACAAATGGAGTCAGGTCATTGTACGTGGGGCGATGCAGGCGGCGGCTGTAGCTTAGTTGCAGGGCATGCTGGTTAGGTAAATCATAGGTGATGTGAGCTGACGGAAAGGGGTTAAAGTAACTTCTGTGATTGACTTCATCGGTTTGCAGCAGTTCAGTCGTTAGATCAGTATATTCGCCGCGCAACCCTAACTGGTAACCGATTTTACCGCTTTTATTTCCTACAATCATGTAGGCCGCGTAGATGTTCTCATCGTAGTAAAAATCATTATCCAGGCCCGGCAGGGGCACCCATTCGCCTTCCGTCAGGTCGCTTACCAAGAAGTCGTTGGTAATGTCTCGGAGAGTGTTACGGATACCCGCCTCCAGTTTTCCCTCTTCGCCAAACGGGTACACATAATCGGCTTGCAACAGCAGTTGCTTCTCGGTTTCGTAATTCAATGATTGCTGAAACGCATCCGGACCGCTCGGAGTACCGTCTGGCGAAAAACTCTTTTGCGTATATAGCTGGTCCGAGTCCTCCCAGTTATCGATGTACATCAGAATGGCCGTCAGTTCATGGTCTTTCTTGCCAAAATTTCTTTTATAGTTGAGCGAGTATTCCAGTTTGGGCTCAGTCTCTTTTTCATCCTGAAAGCGGCGGGTAATGCTTTGCAGATTATCATCGGTAAACAGATAATCCATATACTTAATCTCCGTATTCCGGGTGCCTTTGGCATGACGATAGGCAAAGGAGGTCGTCAGGATGTTGTTCTCATTAAAAAAATAATCGGCCCCGAACTGAATGTTATTATTCAGCACCGTTTGGCGGCTGGTGTTATGCTGGCGGGTAATGAATGTCGTATCCTCACCGTACACTTCCTGATACAACGTGTTGTGCGGATTGGCAATATTGCGGTAAATCAGCCCGTAATTCACAAAGAAGTTAAAATTTTCCCGGCGGTAGTTCAGGTTAATGGCGGCGCCGTAGTTATCGGGCTGGCCCACCGTAAAATCGAATGAGCCATTAATACCCCGGGCGCGTTCTTTCTTCAGTACGATGTTAATGATACCGGCCATCCCTTCAGCCTGATAGCGCGCGGAAGGGTTAGTGATGATCTCCACATTTTCTACCAAAGCGCCCTGTAGCTGCCGCAGCCCTTCGGCTCCGTCAAAACTCAACAGTCCGGAAGGCTTGCCATCAATCAGGATTTGCACATTATTGCTACCCCGCAGGCTCACCTCTCCCTCACCGCTGACCGTTACTGAAGGCAGGTTACCCAGAATATCAGCCGCAGTACGCCCCGCATTAATCGGGTCCTGACCCACGTTGAATACTTTTTTGTCCAGCCCCAACTCAACCATGTCTCGTTCTCCGGCTACCACCACCTCTTCCAGGTTAGTAGATTCGGCTTGCACACCAATGGCACCGAGGTCTAGCGCTGCCTGTCCAGCCGAAAGGGTGATGTCCCTTAAGGTTTGGGCCGCGTAGCCCAGAAAGTTGACCGTAGCATAGTAACGACCGGGCTGAGCTTCCAATGAAAATAGTCCGGCATCGTCGGTAATGCCCCCAGCCATCAAAGTGCTATCGCCCTGGCTAAAGAGGCTAACGGTGGCGTAGGGCAGGGGAGTTTTGGTATCAGCATCCACCACCTTGCCTTTGACCAGACTCTGAGCAAGTAATGGAGCAACGGATAACGGATAGACAATCAGAAAAAAAAGAAGCCGAGTGGCCTGTTTGGGCATTTTAAAAGAGGTGCGCATTAGGAAGTTGAATATTACAAGTACGATCAAAAATAAGGAGAAGAAATGAGAAATCAGGAAATTTACATGCTTAGAGCAGAACCTTCCGACAGAAGAATAATTCTAAACGACCAATCTACTCTAGAACCAGGCTTTCCGACAAACAAAATCATCTGCTTTCGTTTTGTTTTGCCAGAGGCAATGTATAAATAGTATGCTTGATCAATAGAATTATCTGCACACCCTATGGATATTATCAACCCGGCCACCGAGGCTATCATTACCACTTTAGAGGAAGATACGGCAACTACCGCCGCTGAGAAATATGAAAAGGTACGACAAGGCCAGCGAGCCTGGAAAAAAGTGCCGCTCCCCGAGCGAATTGCTGCTTTGAAGAAGTTCTCTGAGCTGCTTAGTACTAAAGCCGATGAACTGGCAAAAATTCTGAGCAGCGAAATGGGTAAACCCATCAACCAGGCGCATGGCGAGTTGAAAGGAGCTCGTGGGCGTATTAAGTTCTTTCTGGAAAACTCTGAGAAGTGGCTGGCCGATGAATCCATTCATCAGGAAGAAGGGCTGGTCGAGAAAATCGTGTACGAGCCCCTCGGAGTAATTGCCAACATCTCGGCCTGGAACTACCCCTACCTGGTAGGAGTCAACGTTTTCGTCCCCGCTCTGATTGCCGGCAATGGAGTGCTATACAAACCCTCCGAATACACCACCCTAACCGGGTTAAAAATTGAAGAACTTCTTCACCGGGCCGGAGTGCCGGAAGATGTTTTTCAGATGGTGGTCGGTGGAGGTGAAGTAGGTAAGGCACTACTTGATCTTCCCCTGGACGGATACTTCTTCACTGGCTCGTACCGCACCGGGAAAAGCATCTACGAAGCTGTCGCTCCCAAAATGGTACCTTGCCAGTTAGAATTAGGAGGGAAAGATCCCCTGTACGTACCGGATAATAGCTCGAACATTCCCAAAGTAGCCCAAGCGGCAGTGGAAGGAGCGTTTTATAACAACGGCCAAAGCTGCTGTGCAGTAGAGCGCATCTACGTGCACGAAAAGGTATATGATGATTTCTTAGATGCTTTCGTAAAAGAAGTTCAAACGCTTAAACTGGGGAATCCGGAAGACAGTGAAGTATTTATTGGCCCACTGGCGCGGAAGGATCAAATCGCCGTGCTGGAGCAGCAGGTGAAAGACGCAATGGAAAAAGGAGCTACGCTGCTTACCGGAGGTAAAAAAGCCGATCAGAAAGGCTACTACTTTGACCCCACTGTACTAACCAACGTCAACCATCAGATGCAGGTGATGAAAGAAGAATCTTTTGGCCCTATTATCGGCATCCAGAAAGTAGAGTCTAACGAGGAAGCCGTAGCCCTCATGCAGGATACCGAATACGGCCTCACCGCCGCAGTGTATTGCGATACTCAAGAAGAAGCCGAAGAAATCCTATCCCAAATAGACTCCGGCAGCGCCTACTGGAACTGCTGCGACCGCGTTAGTGCTAACCTTCCCTGGTCCGGCCGCAAGCACTCCGGCATTGGCGCTACACTGTCGTATCACGGCATCCGTGCCTTCGTCAAACCCAAAGCCTATCATTTGCGGGAGGCATAAAGTGGAAGCGGAGAAAAGACTTCCGAAGTTTCGAAAACTTCGGAAGTCTACAAGGTAAAAACTAAAGTCGCTTCACATTCAACTCTTCCATTTGCTGCGCACGATCCCGACCCTGTCGCTCAAACATCCAGCCCGGATATTCAGGGGCAAGCTTACTAACTTCATCCAGTTTCTCTAGGTCGCTATCGGATAGCTCAACCTCTACCGCCGCCAGGTTATCCTCCAACTGACTCATCTTCTTGGCACCGATAATCACAGTAGAAACAGCTTGCTGATGCAGCAACCAGGCCAACGCTAAACGAGCTACCGAAATGCCTTTCTCCTCGGCCATCGGATGCATCACATCCAGAATGTCAAAAGCTTTTTCCTTATTTACCGGGGGAAAGTCAAACTCTACCCGCCGCGAGCCTTCCGGTCCGTCTTCACCTCGCTTATACTTACCACTCAGCAAGCCACCCGCCAGCGGACTCCAGACCATCAATCCGATCTTCTGGTCCAGCAACAGCGGAACCAGCTCCCGTTCCAGGTCGCGTCCGGCAATGGTATAGTAGGCTTGCAGGGACACAAACTTTGCGAGGTTATGATACTCCGCGTAGCCCTGGGCTTTCATAATATGCCAGGCGGCTAGGTTACTGCAACCAATGTAACGCACCTTTCCGCTGCGTACCACATCATCCAGAGCCCGCATGGTTTCTTCAAACGGCACAAACGGATCAAACCCGTGAATCTGGTACAGGTCAATATAATCAGTATCCAGACGCTTCAGGCTTTCATCAATCTGGGTCAGAATGTGCCCCCGGCTTAGTCCGGTCTGGTTAGGGCCTTGCCCCATAGCTCCCCTTACTTTGGTGGCTAGCACAAGGTCGTGCCGGTTCAGCCCAAGGTTGCGGATCGCTTTGCCGGTCATCTCTTCGGAAAGTCCTTCCGAATACACATTGGCCGTATCAATAAAATTAATCCCGGCATCAACCGAGCGCTTCACTAATTCGTCTACCGGTTCCTGATCCAGTTTGCCAATGGCGGTCCAGTATCCTTTTCCTCCAAAGGTCATGGTGCCTAAGCAAAGTTCTGAAACCAGAAGTCCGGTGTTCCCTAATACGTTATACTTCATGGTAAAATAGGTTAGTGTAAAAAATTGTACTTTTCTGTAATTGCTGAATAGGCAGTACTTGATAAAAATAGCGTGTACTGTCGGCCCTGTTTATGAAGACGGACGAGGCTGATAATTATTTTATGTCATTGCTTATAACATGGCATTCTAAGAGAAGGTTAAGCTGAAAGTTTAAAGAAGGGTGATTAAGAACAAAGATTTTATTCTTATTTAACTGATAATCAATATGTTATTTAATTTCTGCAAAATTATTTAAAAATAATATGCTAAAAGCTTGCTTTATATTTTAGTAAAAAACTACCTTTGTAGCATACAAATAAAAAAGAGCAATGTTATATCTAAGCATACATATGATTTCCACCCCTAATAGCTTTCGTCAGGAAAGTGAGAAGGATGGAAACTGTATGCTCGGGCATAAATGGTAATATTTTAAGCTATTGCTATTGACGCCCGAGCTGAGAAGTTCGGGTTTTCTTATTTATATCGTTATGAAATAAAGCGTATGAAAACGACAAATTTATACATACACCCACTGGATTGTGCGCTGATGTTTCATCAACGCTCGGGAGAGGTACGGCTAAACGATGCGTATCCAGTTCAGTGCTATAGATCGGAAGATGATAGGTGAAATGATTTCGCCCAAAAATATCCAAACCCGATCTACACCAGGTCGGGTTTTTTTATGCCCTTTCCGGGAGTGCGCTGAAGTTGGAGAGCTGGAGCGGTCCGCGCCACGTCGGCTGTAAAATCGTTGCTTAAACGCTTAGTAGGTTCGAATCCTACTACTCCCACGAGACAGTTGATAAATGTGGTCAACATGTATGCTATAACATGACTCATAGCTCAGTCAGAGCACCTGCCTTATACGCAGTAGGTTCCCGGCCATCGTGGTACGATTCGATTCTGGGTGAGTCAACAATACTGGGTGCAGTAGTTCAATTGCGTGGAATACCCCGCTGTCGCCGGGGAGGTTGCGAGTTCGAGTCTCGTCTGCACCGCGCTGAAGGAGGGGCAAAACGGGTGCCTCCTACAAAATCGGAGAAGGGTTAAAGGCCCTACACAGGATTCCGTTTGTTCTGTTATGTTCTGAGGAAGCTCCGAAGCAATCAGCAGGTGATGTCTTCTGGGCCATGAGCAGTACGCTTGTCGGCTCAGAGGTCTAGCCTCAAAAAAATTAACGAGTAAGATTCTTAGAATTTCACTCATATGGTGATCTTATTGTAAAGGTAGCATGCTAGTTTGTGAAGCTAGAGGAATAGGGCCATCGTGGCGCGATTCGAGTCCCATAGATCACCCAATAATGTTTAATTAAATTGTAGAAGCCATGACCATGCAACTATTGGAGCAGTACATGCTGGAAGCTGATCGAGCCTTCGCCCAGGAAGACTACGTGAAGGGTAAAAGCCTGATCGAGGAAGCCCTGGCGCTGGAGCCGGACTATGGCGAGGCCCATAACTACCTGGGGTGGCTGTATCTGTACCAACTCAATGATCCCGAACGGGCTGAGGGGCATTTGAAGCTAGCAATTCGCTACAAACCCAATTGCCGGGGTGCGTATGTACACCTCTCGGCAATGTTTATCGACCAGGGGCGTTTTGAGGAGCTGCAGTCCCTTATGCCTAAAGCATTAGAGGTGCGAGGCATTAACCGGGTATCTCTGTTGGTAGATTGGGGGCGCATGTACGAGCTAATGGGGAAGTACCGGCAGGCCGTGCGCACCTACAAAGAAGCCATGAAAGCAAGTCTGAGCAACAGTGAAATCGATGGCCTGCGCGATCATATTCGCCGCAGCCGACGAAAGCGCTGGGTTCGCTGGATATAAATCAGTCCTGGATTTCAAAATTAAATGCAGGGCTACTAAAAAATGAAAAAAGCATAGAAATCATGCGATTTAATATTGGAACTAAACGAGCTAATAAAGTCAAAAACTACGAAGGAGCAGATGCTTACACCATGAGTCCGGCTCTGGAGCTGTACGCTAGCGTGGTGACTACCAGCTTAGGCGATAAGTTCTACGAGTCAGATCAGAAGCGAGTGCAGCGGCTGCGGGAGCTGATCGCGAAAAACGATCCGCAGTTTGTAGCAAAGCTTGCCATATACGCCCGGGAGCAGATGTACCTGCGTTCGGTGCCTCTGGTGCTGGCGGTGGAGCTGGCGAAAGTACACCGGGGCGATAGTCTGGTGAGCCGGACGGTAGCTCGAGTGGTGCAACGAGCCGATGAGATCACGGAATTGCTGGCGTACTACGCAGTAGCGAACGGACGGAATAAGGCGAAAAAACTTAATCTGTTATCGAAGCAGGTACAGAAAGGGTTGGCTGAGGCATTCAATAAGTTCGACGAGTACCAATTGGCGAAGTACAATCGGGCCACCGAAGTGAAGCTGAAGGATGCCCTGTTTCTGGTGCACCCTAAAGCCAAGGACGAAGCCCAGCAAGCGCTGTTCA
This sequence comes from Roseihalotalea indica, assembly GCF_022458895.1. Next base: position 213,201 of record NZ_JAINFL010000001.1, read on the forward strand.
ACAAACTGATCAACGACGAGCTGGCGATGCCTTACACTTGGGAAACCAGCCTGTCGGCACGGGGACAGCAGTCCTTTGCCAATGCGGAAGAAAAGCGAGCTGCGTTCCGGGCTAGCTGGGAGGAACTGATCGATAGCGGAAAGCTGGGTTACATGGCAATGCTGCGTAACCTGCGGAATATCCTGGAAGCCGAAGTATCGGCGGATCGACTGCGGAAGGTCTGCGCTGTGCTGGGAGACGCCCGGGTGGTGGCCCGATCCAAGCAGTTACCGTTTCGCTTCCTGGCCGCCTACCGGGAGATCAAAACTCTGAACCGAGACGAAAGCACTCAGGTGCTGAATGCCCTGGAAGCGGCCGCCCGGGCCAGCGCTGAGAACATCCCCGGCTTTGACGAAAGCGTGCGCGTGCTGATCGCTTGCGACGTGTCCGGCTCAATGCAGCGGACGATCTCGCCAAAGAGCAAGGTGCAGAACTACGACATCGGTCTGATGCTCGGGATGTTGCTGCAGCATCGTTGCCGACGGGTAACTACCGGTATCTTCGGAGACCGGTGGAAGGTGATTAACCTGCCGCAGGGCAATATTCTGGCGAATGTGGACGAACTGCATCGTCGAGAAGGTGAGGTAGGGTACTCTACCAACGGTTACCTGATCATCCGGGATCTGATCAACCGGCGAGCCGTAGTGGATAAGGTGATGATTTTCACCGACTGCCAACTGTGGAATTCCAACGGCTATGGAGCTTCCAATAGGGAAACCATCGCTCAGATGTGGGGTCAATACAAGCAGATAGCTCCTAACGCAAAGCTGTACCTGTTTGACCTGGCGGGCTACGGGAATACTCCACTGGATACCCGGGGTAACGATGTGTTCCTGATAGCCGGTTGGTCCGATAAAGTGTTTGCAGTACTACAGGCGATCGAGCAAGGTGGTCAGGCCGTGGCCGAAATTAAAAAGATTGCGCTGTAGGTGAAAAAGGACTGTTGGTCAATTCAGATCAGCAGTCCTCTTAAAAAGCGTGCTCGTAGCTCAGTTGGCTAGAGCTCCTGACTTTTAATCAGGAAGTCGCGGGTTCGAGTCCCGCCGGGCACACAAAAAGTAATTTAAGTAATGTAAAGTTGAATAGATGCTTAAAACCGGGAGGATGTCGTAGAAGTGAATTACTTCGCACCTTATGGGGAGGATTAGCCCGTAGAGGCTAACTAGGTTCGAATCCTAGCTTTGCGTGCCCCGATTTACTTCGTTTGTTACTCCTTCTTTCAATCGATAAGAAAAGATAAAGCAAATAGATATGATAAACTAAATCAGAAATCAAAAGAAAAAAAGGTGTCGTAGAGCAGCGTTACTTCGACTGATTCTCGAGAGGTCGGAGGTTCGAATCCTCCCAGCTCCACTCTTGATACTAAATGGGGCTGTAGCTCAGTTGGTCAGAGCACTTATGTTCGCTGTTCGCTTGTTACCCTTTTTGTTTACAAAAGCTGCCGTAGAAATGGAATACATCGCTTTCATTGGACGAGTTGGTTAAGTCGCCGATATTGCAATCGGAAATGGCGGGTTCGAGTCCCGTATGAAAAATGTTCTGTTTCGCTAGTTGCGCTTTTACCTAAGTGGTGCCGTAGAAAAGAGATCCTTCGTTAGACGTTTAATCTAGAGCGAAAAGCTCTTTTCGTCTGTTGCCCACTTTTAAAAAAACACCGAAAGATGTCGTAAATGAGCGTTACTTCGTGGTAAACATAGGCCATCGTGGCGTTCCACGCGGGGCGCGATTCGAATCCTGTCCCCGGCTCTTAGAAAAAACTATGCCGGGAAAAGCTTCTAGTTGTATCAGAAGCAATTGAGGCGCTTGTTGCCCATTACTCTTTCGGTTTATGCTCCCGTGGTCCAACGGCTTAAGACACTTGACTTTCTATCAAGAGATACGAGTTCGATTCTCGTCGGGAGTGCTTAATGCCCCTGTAGCTCTAAGTGGCAGAGCGCGGTAAAACACTGTATGAACCGGTCGCAGGGATCAAGGTTTCCGGACGGCTGAATCGTGGTGAATAGCCCAGTAAGCCCCAGCACCGCTCCGGCGGCCCGGCGAACAGCCTCTCGGGGAAGCTCAGTAGGGAAGCGTGTCTCCTGGTCTCAGGCTAAGTCTGATATAAGTCAGACGAGTGCGAGTTCAAATCTCGTCGGGGGCTCAATGAATTTTACAGCGAGTTAGTCTAATGGCTAAGACGCTTCTCTCATAAGGAAGAGAAACCGGTTCGATTCCGGTACTCGCTACTGTCAACTTTTATAAAATGAAAATGATGCATTACAGACAAAATATCAGAGAACTTCACCAGTGACTAGCGCTAAAAGATGGCAATGTCTAGTGGGTGAAGTCAGTAGCAGAAAAGCAAGAAAATATGATCACTCATTATCAAAAACATTGTCATGGACAATTCACTACTGGGGTTTATACAGGCTACGGTGGATCTGCGAGATTCTTATTACTATTTCAAAGACAAGTATGCTTTGGATTTGCTCACTTACTCTATTGAGGAAAAGCAGGTGAGCATTAATCAGCTGAAAAAATCACGCTGGGGGTTTCTGTTTCAAAAAAAAGTCCTGCAAAAAATCACTGCTCAATTGCCCGATCAGAAGTTGGATAAGCGACGGCTTACCTCTTACTGGCCGTGGTATAGCGGAGAGTATCGATTGAGCTTAGGCAAGTGGGGAGAATATAGTAAGCACCGGAACGACGATTGGTATCAGACCTCCCGGCCGGGAGTAAATCTGGTGTTGCAGCTTAACTTTGGCGAGGAGCATAATCTGAAGTATTATAAACTCATATTTCCTAGCATGTTTCATCCTTTTGTAAATCTGTGCCATCCCATTGCCGAAAAAGGGCTTACGCTGGCCTGGGCGAGGATGGACATAGATTTTGATACAGGAGAAGTGCTTATTGAAGAGATTCAAACCGACTGGCTGCGCAGTGTGAAAAAATTGGTAGCCACCTTAGCCCGAGGAGAGTCGTATTGGAAACAGTACTATCCTTCTTTAGAGCCAACGCATTTACGCCACTACTACCAGGAAGAGGTTTATAAACACGAAAAAGTATGGGACGAGGCGATGCTAGCCGCGGCTTTATGGTTTGTCAAACGAGAGCTGGGTCTGGCTAAAGTGTACTACCATACATTTGATACCGGAAATATTATGAAACAGCTCACGTACAGCCAGCCACCTCGCTCGCTTTACACCAAGCTTCCCCGGCGATTCGGTTTTCGGGAGACCGAGGAAGCGCCGCAGTTTTTACGAAAGGAGCACTATTTAAAAAGAACGTTCAAAAAACACCCAAACCTGAAATGGTTTGTACTCAACTTAGAAAGTCATGCATAACGTACAACTACTTTACCGTCCTGTGGGAATCAATGAGCTACACAAAATCATTGATCTGGATTTTCTGGGTTTTCCTCCCCGACTGGAGTGGCAGCCCATCTTTTACCCAGTACTCAACTTCGAGTATGCGGAGCAGATTGCCAGAGATTGGAACGCTAAGGGAGATGAAGGGATTGGTTTCGTCACGCGCTTTGCGGTAGATGCAAATTATCTTCGCCAGTTTGACGTACAAACAGTAGGAGGGGAAATTCATCAGGAGTTATGGATTCCGGCGCAGGAGTTAGATACTTTCAACCGTATGATTCAGGGAAAAATTGAAGTCATTTCGGCCTACTACGGTGAGAAATTTGACCGGAAACGGATGCCCTCATTCTTAAGCTTAGGGTTTAAACCCTAAGCTTAGGAGAATCTACAATTCGATTAAAAAACAAAAAAGAATATCAATCATGGCAACGAATAAAGTAAGCGGAAAAGAGCTACGGCAACTAGGCTACCCTGAGGGGAAAGTCATTGGTCTGGCCTTGCAGTTCATTGAGGAAGGATATAAAGGTAAAAGCAAAAAATTTAAGCTGGATCTACTGAAAAAAGTGCTTCAATATCCGCACAACTTCGTGAAAGACGAGGCAGTAGGAGCAATTGCTCAGGCCTTAATGACTCCAACTGAAGATTCAGGACGAATTGCTCTGAACAAGCAGCGGAAGGATTACCCGATCTACGGCGAAACCGGGATTGAAGAAGGGGCCAAGCACCAGATGAATGTAGCGATGAAGTTGCCCGTTACGGTAGCCGGAGCGCTCATGCCCGATGCCCACCAGGGCTACGGACTGCCTATTGGCGGGGTACTGGCAACGAAAAATGCGGTGATTCCCTACGGAGTCGGGGTAGACATTGGTTGCCGAATGTGTATGACCTTCTATGACTTACCGGAATCTCACCTGACCGAGCGGAACGATCAGCTTCGGCAGATGCTGATGGATAACACCCGATTCGGGCAGGCTACCTTTCAGCGACCTCAGGACGATGCTGTGCTGGAGCGAAGCGAGTTTCAGGACATCAAAATCGTGCGGGATCTGAAAGACCGGGCCTATAAGCAGATTGGTTCTTCCGGGGGAGGAAACCACTTCGTGGAGTTCGGAGTGGTGGAAGTAGTGGATGCCGAGAACGAGTTTGGAGTGCCGGTGGGCAAGTACCTGGCGGTGCTGTCGCATTCCGGCTCGCGAGGATTGGGAGCCAACATTGCAGCACACTACACCCGAATCGCCAAATCGGTATGCCAGCTACCGGACGAAGCCAAGCACCTGGCCTGGCTGGATCTGGATTCGGAAGCCGGACAAGAGTACTGGCAGGCGATGACGCTGGCGGGTGACTATGCTTCGGCTTGTCACCACCAGATTCACCGGCGACTGGGGAAGACATTGGGAGAGAGTCCGCTGGCGATGGTGGAGAACCACCATAACTTTGCCTGGAAGGAGCAGGATGCCGACGGCAACGAGATTATCGTGCACCGGAAAGGAGCCACTCCGGCCGGAAAAGGAGTGCTGGGGATCATCCCCGGCTCCATGACGGACCCCGGCTTTATTGTACGAGGACGGGGAGTAGTGGATTCCATCAACTCGGCGTCCCACGGTGCCGGGCGGGTGATGTCGCGGCGAAAAGCCAAGCAGTCTATTACCGAGCAGGAGGTAACCGAAGCTTTGAAAAAAGCGAAAGTGACGCTGATTGGCTCTGGCCTGGATGAAGCCCCGATGGCCTACAAAGACATCCGGGCCGTGATGCGGGAGCAGCAGGACCTGGTGGATATTGTAGGCTCCTTCCATCCCCGGATCGTCCGGATGTGCGGCCCGAATGAGGGGTGGAGTTAGATAGATCACAACGCAGCAAGCAAGGCCGGTGGGATACGTTCCACTGGCCTTTTTTTATGGAGTTTATTCGCTTATCAGCCAACTTTCATCATTCTTTAGAGTATTGAAAGAAACGCAAATTTTTTCAACTGCTTCTATGAGCATTCACATCGGAACATCGGGTTGGAGCTATAACCATTGGGAACATGTGTTGTATCCGCCGGGTACGTCGCCTTACCATCGCCTGGGGTATTATCTGGAGCATTTTCAGACGGTAGAACTAAATGCCAGTTACTACCGCTGGCCTCGCGATACTACTTTTAAAAGCTGGCGCCGTCGTTTGCCCGAGGGTTTTCTGATGAGCGTGAAAGCTCCGCGTGGGCTGACCCACGCCAAGAAGCTTTACGGACCGGAACGCTGGATATCCACGATTCAGAAATGCTGGCATGCTTTGCTGGAGAAGAGGGGCATTCTGCTGGTGCAACTTTCTCCACTGTTCGAGTATGATTACGAGCGGCTGACGTATTTTCTACAGCAGCTTCCCTGGTGGATGCGCACTACGGTGGAATTCCGGCACCCGAGCTGGCATCGGGAAGAGGTTTTTCAACTGCTGGAGCAGTATCAGGTAGCGTATTGTATTATGAGTGGTGCGTACCTGCCTTGCATTCTGCGAACGACCGCACCCTTTGTCTACATTCGCCTGCATGGGCCGGATCACCATCACCTCTACGGCGGCTCCTACGCTGATCAGGATCTGAGTTGGTGGGCCGACCGTATGCGGGAATGGCAGTATCAGGGCAAAGAAGTGTTTGCGTATTTCAATAATGATGGTGGCGGCAATGCCGTACGCAATGCCTGGAAGCTGAAGGAGTTAGTTTATCGATAAACGAACGCATCAGCAACCAGAATCACATTCAGTTTATTCAGCGCGGTCAGCGGGCATGAACGTACTTTCGTCAGTTTCCTGAAGAACTGCCTCGTACAGAGACGCAAAGGATGATTTGATCCACATGATTGCCGGAAGTACCCCTACGAAAACCAGTAGAAATCCACCGATGAAGATAAAGATGGAGGTGATGCTCAGGGCGAAGATTTTCCAGCCATGCCCCCGAGTCAGCTTCCAACTGCCTTCAACCGCCGCTACCGGGTCCAGTTTTTTGTCCATCACCAGATACGAGACAAAAGCCAGACGACACGCCACAATAATGCCCGGAATGATCAGTGCCACCAGGGCAATACCGACCAGGGCAGAAGCCAGAATATTCGCCAGAATGATGGTGAAATAATCATTAAATCCGATGATGATGTTCTTTACATCAATGCGCTTGCCTCGTACGGACTGAACGAACAGCAGGTCAGCACCATAGCCAATGACGGGTACGAATAATATCCAGTACGCGAAGGCCGTAATTTCTAGTAGGATCTGAAAGTTACTGCGAGAGTGGGGTTCATCAGAGCGAAAAAAGTCTTCAACCATCTGCATGGGAGCGTCAACAATGCCTAGTACAATCACTACCAGTAATAGCGGAAGAAAGTATTTTTTCATGGTATCCCAGCCGTGCGACAGGCTTCCTCGCCAGGTGGGTTGGAGTGTTATCGTGTTCATTTTGTTTTTTGGGTTTGTTAAAAAAAGTATGACCGAAAGAAGCGAAATTCTAGTAATCAGAACAGCTACTTTAGTAGTGAAATAGATATTCACTACTTTCGTAGGGGGCGAATAATGAAAGGAGAGGCTATTTTTAAGCAATGAACGAATTTTATGGTATGGATTTTCAGCGGCTGCTGATCTGGGTATGTTTCTTTTTTTGTCTTGGTCTGACCGTAGGTGGAGTGCTGGTGTTTTTCCGCCTGAAGGAGCGGGGCAACCTCCCGGCGGTTCGTTTGCTGCAGTATTACCTGGTCATGATGTACGCCTATGGTTTTTATGGCATGTGGGGCGAGGTGCTACTCCAGTTTCTGTTTCCGCTTGAGGCTGAGGAGGCATTCATGCTCAAAATTTCCAATTTTTTATCCCTGCTCGGAATTCCATTTTTGCTGATTGGGTTAGCAACTTTAGTTTTCTGGTCGCTTCGGATGCAGCAAAAAAGATCGCCTTGGCTAATAGCAGCGGGTAGCTCATTGGCTTTGGTATTGATCAGTTTGCCATTCTGGATAGTTGTCCCTTTTAGCGTACTGGAGCATACCGAGCAATTATTTGCCTGGCTTACGGTATCCGGAGTGGCATTCGCAGCCATTCAACTAGCGTTTGCTCATATCCGCTATATGCAAGGACAAACAAAACAGGGGCTTGTATTTGCACTGCTGTTGTTGGGGGTACTTCAGGTGCCCGTACTGTTACACTATATGGTGGTGCCGGAGCCAATCATCATATTTATCTTCTTTCTGATTAATACAGTGTTGGGTGGGTATTTCATCTACGCCAGCGAATTTCCGAAGCTCGAAAAACAGTCTACCAATACCCTTTCCTGGGATGGGTTTGTGGAAAAATACGGCATCACCCCCCGGGAGAAAGAAGTGATTCAGGAGATTTATCAGGGAAAAACCAATAAAGAGATTGCTGATACACTATTTGTTACTCTGCAAACCATCAAGGACCACACCCACCGTATTTACCAAAAGACGGAAGTCAGAAACCGCCATCAGCTAACTTCGCTGCTGCGTAAACTGGATAATCAATAAGCTTTTGGTTACTCTTTATATAGCGTAAACAGGTGGCGGAACACGTAGTGGCTTAAATCCAGCCGGATCTGGTCGGGGTTCGGTTGCTCGCCTTCTCCATCGGTGTTGGTGATGGCAATGCAGGCGGTTTGGGATGGCGGGTGGATGTAGAAAAATGAATAAAAGGATTTTTGGGTGCCGGTATGGCCGACTACTTTCATTCCGTCAAATTCTTCCGGGAAAAAGGAAAGCGCCACCGATGAGGTAATACCCTCACTTTCGCTAATGGGGAGTCGCGTCTGCCAAAGTTCTTCCAGGGAAGATCGCTTTAGAATTTCATTGGGGGTTAACTGCCCGGTCAGGAAGTTTAGGTACTTGACCATATCTTCTAGGGGAGCATTCAGCCCGCCATTAGAAGCGGTGATGCCGGTGTCAAAATCCAGTCCGTTGGCCTGAGGTTCTCCGTTGCGAATGGTGTAGTTATTGGCGCGATACTTCAGCAGGTGGTAAGGAGTAATGTCATAGTAGGAGCTGTACATTTCCAGCGGTTTGAGGATGTTCTTATCGATATAAACCTCATAGTCATCCCCTGTTAGCTGTTCAATAATGCGGCCCAGGAAGATGATAGCCGGGTTGGAGTAGCTGAATTTGGAACCAGGCTCGAAGAGAATCTCGGTGTAAGGCATCATAGCCACCAGTTGCTCCCAATCGCTAGGTTCAAAAGGGTGCCAGGGCTCGCTGCCGCCCCAGGGCCAGGTGGGATCGCGAAAGCCCGCCGAGTGGCTTAGCACCATGCGGATGGTGATATCGTCCATACTGCCGAAAGGGTTATGTACTTTCCGCAATTCGGGCAGGTAGTTGGTGACTGGATCATCCAGGGTAAGCAAGCCGCGGTCGCGAAGTTGCATAATGCCGATAGCGGTGAAGGTTTTGGTAATGGAGGCCCAGTGAAAAATGGTGTTCTCATCCACCGCCCGTTGCTGCTCCAGGTCGGCCATTCCGTAGTAGCGACTGCCTTTGATCGCTCCTTTTTCCAGAAACAACATTGCTCCACCCAGGATATTGTTTTCCCCCAGCGTCTGCTGAAAATACGCATCCGTCTCTTCCCAGGCTTGAGTAAAGGCTTTGTCTGACTGGGCGTAAACTGACCCAGAGTAGAAAGCTGTTGCTATGATGGCAAAGATGGCAAGCAGTGATTGGAGGGTAGGAAAAGTCATGTAGCCGCGGGTGGTTAAATAACAAATGTATAGAATTCCTGAATTCTAAAAAGAGGCTCTTTCTGAATTGAATTCAACGCTCTCAAAAAGTTATGGGTTGCGAATAGGTAAAATAGCCGGTCTGATTATGAAGTACATTACCCCCATAGGTACAACGACTTAACAAATTGTTAATTTGAAAGCAGGATAGGCTGAGTATATTCAACCTAACTTTGGGCATACGACCGCCAGCCAAACAGTGCCAATACGTGTTTTCTGGATATTCTTCGTGCTAAGTCAGTATATTGTCTGACCTCTTATACTTAACCTTCTACGCACCTAACGATGAACCATCTTCGCCAACTCCTGATAATTACCAGCTATTGGCTTATTTCGCTTGTACCTTTCCCCTCCTTCGGGCAAGAAACTGACACTAAAACGTTAATTGTCATTTTTGATGGCCTGAGAGCCGACTATATTACCCCCGAACTGATGCCCAATTTATATACACTAAGCCAGGGCGGCAGCGTAAGCAAACAGCATCACAGTGTCTTTCCCACAGTCACTCGCGTGAACTCGCCTTCTATTTTTACAGGAACTTACCCCCATACCCACGGTATATTGGGTAATACCATCTATGTGCCTGATATAAAAACAGCGCGGATCATCAATACATCTGATGCCCAGGAACTCATCCAGTTAGCTGAAGAAACCCAGGATAGTTTGCTTACGACTGTCTCTTTAGGAGAGCTACTCCACCAGCAGGGGAAGTCCATGATGGTTTTTAGCTCGGGTTCAACCGGGCAGGCTTATTTGCAAAACCATAAAGTGCTCGATGGGGCGATTGTCAATCCTGATATGGTGTTGCCCGCTTCCTTTAAGGCAGAGCTCTACCAGACTATTGGCGAACCAAAAAATACCGGGAATAGCGATGGAGGAAAACATGCATGGATTGTGGACGCCTTCTGCGAATATATCCTGGAGCGAGATAGTGCCGAAGTAGCCACGCTCTGGTTTTCTGACCCGGACGCTACCGCTCATGCGCATGGGATGGGAGCACCGGAAACCAAACAGGCCCTTCAGGTAGTAGATGAGCAATTCGGTCGCGTTTTATCCGCCATTAAAGAAAAAGGACTGGCCGATGCGTTTAACATCATTATTACCACGGATCACGGGTTTGTGACCCATCAGGGTGAGCAGAGCCTGACCGATTTTTTGATTGACACTGGCCTCAAAGCCTCCGAATTATCTACCGATGTGATTGTGGCGGGCGGAGCTGTAGTTGTTAAGGACCACAATCCGCAGAAAATTGAGCAAATTGTTTCAAGCCTACAGGCGGAAGAATGGGTGGGAGCTATCTTCACTAAAGCAAAAGGAGAGAACAGCAGTGAGGGGTGGGTTTCGGGTACCTTATCCTTTGCATCGATATTTTGGGACCATCCGCAGCGGGCCGCCGATATTCTGGTAGATGTGAACTGGAGTAGGCAAACTAACGCTGAAGGTTATGCTGGTGCAAGCCTGGCGCGCGGAGTCGCCGGACACGGTAGCTCCAGCCCCTACGAGATACACATCCCTCTCATCATGGCTGGGCCGGCCTTTAAAGAAAGAGTGGAAGGGGAGTTGCCTAGTTCGAATATAGATATTGCTCCTACCATACTGCATCTACAAAATATGGATATTCCGGCCAGTATAGAAGGACGCGTCCTTCACGAGTATCTTCAGGAATCTTCTCCTGATCTATCCGAAAAAGCGGCGACGCAGACGGCTACCGCCAACGTGCAGTACCCCTGGGGAGTGTATGAGCTAACCCTGCATCGCTCTGTCGTAGCGGGTAAAATGTATCTGGATTTTACGGAAGTAAAAAGAGAGTATCATGAAAAATGATCGAGTGGGAAATCGGCCTCTCCCAGCGATTGGTTCTCAGCATCAGACACTGTTACCATGTAATTTGTGCTGTTTATAGATGGGTTTTCGCTGTTCAAAGAATAAATTTTTCCAAATGTGAGTTTGGAATTAATTTGATTGCTTAAGCTCACTGTTTTATTATCATAACATTTCAAACAACCTAACATGATGAATCTGCTTCGGATAGAACTTCCGCCTCGCTCCTATGATTACGGCCTGCTGATTTTACGACTTGCCTTCGGTCTTTGCATGATTTATGGCCATGGCTTTGGCAAGCTGACCCGACTGTTTGGTGCAGAGGAAATCAGGTTTGCTGATCCTTTTGGGTTGGGGCCGGCTTTCTCTCTCGCCCTGGCGGCATTTGCTGAATTCTTCTGCTCACTGCTGGTGATGATGGGCCTCTTTACCCGGGCCGCCGTAATTCCGTTGATCATCACCATGACGACGGCCTTCTTCACCGCTCACCTGCATGACGAATTTGGCCAGCAGGAAAAGGTGATTCTGTTTGGATTTGCCTTTTTAGCCTTATTCTTTACTGGTCCGGGACGTTTCTCGCTGGATGCCTCTTTACAAAAGAATAAATCGGTAACTTACTAACGATCTGAGGTAAAATACACATTGACACCTAACCAAAATTACCATGGGAAATCTCAAGAAAGAAAACATCAGTCAGGAGGTATTTGATCTGTACGATGATTATGCCCACAACCGGGTGGATCGTCGGCAATTTCTGGATAAACTATCTACCTATGCCGTTGGTGGCATTACCCTGACCTCCCTGCTTAGCTTCCTGATGCCCGATTATCAGAACAAGATTCAGGTGATGCAGGATGACCCTCGGTTAGATGCGGAGTTTGTCACCTACAACTCACCGAAAGGTGGTGGCGAGATTCGCGCCCTGCTGGCCAAACCCGCGAATGCTTCCGGCCCCTTGCCCGGTATTGTGGTAGTGCATGAGAATAGAGGGCTGAATCCGCATATTGAAGATGTATGCCGAAGAGCCGCCGTGGCTGGGTTTATCGCCATTGCGCCCGATGCGCTTACTCCCCTGGGCGGATACCCCGGCAACGATGATGACGGACGGGAATTACAACGGCAGAGAGACCGGGACGAAATGCTGGAAGACTTTATTGCAGCGTATGATTACCTGAAAGATCAATCAGCGTGCACTGGTAAGATCGGGGTAGTAGGCTTTTGTTTTGGAGGCTGGATCGCCAACATGATGGCGGTAAAAGTCCCCGGCTTATCAGCAGCAGTACCTTTTTATGGTGGACAACCACCCACCGAAATGGTGCCCGACATTCAGGCACCTTTGCTGCTTCAGTACGCTGGCTTAGACACCCGGGTAAACGAAGGCTGGCCGGAGTACGAAGCCGCTCTTAAGGAGCATGACAAAGACTATCAGGCGTATGTGTATCCCGAGGTGAATCATGGCTTCCATAATGATACCACCCCCCGCTACGATCAGGAAGCGGCTGAACTGGCCTGGCAACGAACAATAGATTTTTTCAAGGAAAACCTTCAGTGACCCTGAGTGTCATCAACGCAATTTGCAACGATTGTTCATACATTCTTCCGTGAATATGTTCGTAATTTAGAATAGCCTGAGTACATTAGGCGTCGTTTTACTGTACAACAAACCTTATGTTCACGAAAATCACCATTGGGGCTTTACTTTTTATCCAAATTCTTTTCTTTTCAGCAAAGAAAGATAGTCCGGAAGTCATGGAATACTCTTTTTACGTGGGAACCTACACCCAGGAAGACAGCGAAGGAATTTACCGCTATCTGTTGCAGACCGATGGTACCTTAAAAAAAGTAGGGCTGGCGGCTAAAGATGATAACCCATCGTTTCTGACTAAAAGCCCGGATGGCCGATATTTGCTGGCTGTTAACGAACTGGGAAATGATGCGGGGGAAGGTGGTGCAGTGAAATCGTATGCTATTGAAGGAGACAAACTAACGCTTATTGACGAAAAACCTTCGGCAGGGTCTTATCCCTGTTTTGTAAGCGTGGATGAGGCCGGGCACGTTCTCACCGCAAATTATGGCAGTGGAACTGTAGGGTTGTTGAAATTATCCTCATCGGGCTCTCTAACCGGACCGTCAGACATTCTGAAACATACTGGTCAGGGTACTACCTCTAGACAAAAAGGGCCTCATGCCCACTCAGCTTGGTTTGCCCCTAACGGAGATGCGATTATCACCGTAGATTTAGGCACTAATGAACTCTGGTTCTCGCACCTGGACGACAGCCAGGATAAATTACTTCCGATGAATCCGCCCAAGCTAGCTATGCCGGCGGGCGCCGGGCCCCGGCATATGGCATTTCACCCTAGCAAGCCCTGGGCCTATGTGATCAATGAATTGTCGTCTACCGTAACTCAGCTTAGAAAAGGAAGTTCCGGCCAGTATGAGATCGTAAATACCGTCAGTACATTACCCGACGGGTTTTCGGGTGATAATTTCTGTGCTGATATTCATATGTCTGCCGACGGGAAGTTTCTCTATGCTTCAAACCGGGGGCATAATAGCATAGCCATATATCAGGTTGGTAAGTCTGATGGAAGCTTGAAACTGGTTGGGCACGAAGCCACTCGGGGCGAATGGCCCAGAAATTTTTCTCTTTCTCCAGACGGAGCCTTCTTGCTGGTCGCTAACCAGAACTCCAATAACATTGTGTCCTTTAAACGCGATGCTAAAAAAGGAACCTTAACGCTGGTAGACGAGATAGAAGCACCCAGTCCGGTGTGCTTGTTGTTTTAATTTAATGCTTACACAGTTAGCTTTATTTGGTACGAAGTACCAACTCGTGAAAACCTCATCTTCATTGTGCTGGGTAGGATGAGGGGCGACAAATCGTATCTTCGCTACCCGAAAGTAGTTACCCAAATAGTGCCTGCCCTATATTAATCGAAACCTGCTCATAATGAAATTTTTCTTACTGCTGGCTTTTATCGCTTCTTATTCCTGTCTGTCCGCGCAAACCACAACGCAAAATTCAGCGGAGTACCCACCACTTCAATTCAAGAAAAGCGAAGATGTTTGGATGCTCACTTATTTCCGCCAACGGTACCCTACCCGTATTGAGATTGATGAAGACGGGAACACGGTGGAAGTTCCCCTGCCAGACCCCATGCTGGAAGCCAAGCTGCATATTGCCCTTTCTACCGACGGGCGCCACTGGACGCCCCTAAATGATAACAAACCGGTGTGGGATCAGTGGATGCGCGACCCTTACGTACGCCGCGGACCCGATGGACGCTGGAGACTGCTGGCCACCGGAGGGCTAGGCGATCTGGACAAGGCGAAAGTAGGTCCCACTTGTCTGTATGCTACCTCGGAAGATCTGATTCACTGGAAAGCAGAAGCCTCACTACCCTTGATGAAAGACGCCCCCGATGCATCCGGGGCTTTTGCCGGGAATATCTGGGCGCCGGAGTGGTTCTATGACGAGACTACCGGCGAATACATGCTCGTTTGGTCTTCCTCGTTTGAGGATGCCGGATGGAAAGACAGCCGCCTTTGGTATTGTACGACCCGTGACTGGAAGACATTTACCCCCGCTAAAGTATTGTTTGATCCTCCCTATTCGGTGATCGACGGTACGATATTGAAAGAAGATGATACCTATTACCTGTTTCACAAGGAAGAAGAATTTGGTGTTAAAACCGGCGAACGGCGGGCCATCCGAGTTGCTACTTCCAATACACTGGAAGGACCGTATCAGGTTGAGGGAGGGCATCTGAACGAAGGACAGATTGTCCCGGTCATCACGGAAGGTCCGTCGGCCATTAAAGACCCGGTGAAGCCGGGGTGGCTATTGCTCTACGACTACTGCATGACCAACCGCTTTGGAGCTTCCTACTCAACCGACCTGCTTCACTGGTCAGCCGAAGAAGACATACAGTTTCCCTCGGAAGCCCGACACGCCTGTATCTCTAAGCTTACAAAAGAGGAGGTACAGAGGTTGGTAGACGCCTACTCAGTTGAATGAAAGGTAAGGGAAAGGTTGTTTCTAGCACTAGGAGATTATGCAGATTTTCTTTTGAAGACGTAATAGGAAGTGGTCGGCGGGAGGCCATTATCGGTAATCCCGCCGCCTGTCGATCGCTTCCCATAACGTTTACCTGCCCGACCAGATAAGATTTTTAATAGAAAATGGTTTAAGGCACCGACTGCTCAGGGCTCTAAGAGTAAATAGCCGTTTAACTACCCTGTTTGCGCTGGGCAGCCATCCACTCCATAATAGTGGTGGGGCGTCCGTCTAGTTTTACTAGTGAGCCATCCCGGTCGCGTCGGCATTCGTTGGCGTGGCAGTAGATCCAGGACCAGTGGCCAGGATAGTGATAGTCTTCCCCGCCGAAAAAACCGGTAATGTCTACGACGTGATCGTAGAGGGAAAGATGTACATTTTCCGCACCGGCAGCTTTCAGCCGCTCATACACGGGTATTACGGTTGTGTTGGCGACAGTAGTAGAATCGTCTTTTGAGTGAACAAACCAGATGGGGATGTTCTTAATGCTTTCAATTTGTTCGTCGGTCACGTACTCATCATCATACGCTAATGAACTGGGGAAGGCTGCGGCAAAGAAATCGGGGTGAAGCAGCAAGAGTTTTAAGGTCATGTAACCCCCATTGGAACAACCGCCCACGTAAACACGGTCTGGGTCGATGTTCGGGTGGTCTGCCATATAATCCTGAATAAGCTCCATCAGGGCTTCATTGTACATATCATTGACCTGCCCGCTGGTGGAACCGCCCTCGCCATTGTCCATCCAGCGGGTAGGAGCCTGGGGCACCAGCACATAGGCCCCGCCGAATAAAGCCTGAATTTCGTCAGAGGCATAATTGGCAGCCCGGTTGGCAATCAGCGGAATGCTTGGGTCGGTGCCGCCTTCTCCCCCTCCGTGCAACCAGATGAGCAGGGGAATTTGTTCGTTGCTGCTTTCCGGAGAGTAGGATGCATAGGACATTGTAATATCATTGTGTTTGTACTGGCCGGTTAAATCAAAGCGGTCAATAAGGGGAATGATGCGATTCACTTCCGTATCCCAGGTCTGCTGAGAGGAATTTTCTGTAATGGTTATAGAGTAATCCAGCCAGTTGTTGCCGCTGCAATTTTCGTTTCTAGAGTACTGAATAGGGGAGCCCAGCGGGTTATTAGGGGCTACCTCCAGTACCAGAGTAACATAATCACCTTCGGGAATGACGTCACCGTTGGCATCCGATACATAAGCATACACCACTCGCCGGTCCCCGGAAGCCTGATCAGCAGGCAGGTCCACGCACTCGGTTTGTCGCTCAACTGAAACCGAATAGTCCTGGTAGTTGGCGGAAGTTACGGTTTCATCCAATGAAAGAACAACTTTACTGACGGCCGGTCCCCAATCGTAGCCTTCAATAATTATGGAGTATTCACCATTGGCAGTTGCTTGATAGGGAGTTGTTGCGCCTTGGGCAGTCGGAAGTTTGGTAAGAAATCCACTCGCTAGGAAAGTCAGAAGAAAGAGATACTTTTTTATCATGGCAGGTTGCTGTTTGTTAAATATGTTGGGTTATCGTTGTCTAAGTAAAGGTAGGGCTTTATTCATTCAATAAACAATAGACTTTTTTGTTGGGCCACGCTTCCGGTTCAGGTAGTCGTCGGATAAAGTAAAATTGACATCGAAGACGCGTAGCATACTTCTTAGCGCAGAAATTTTTCGGTAAAATCATCTCTATAGGCTCTTCCAACCGGCACTACGGCTTCGTTAATCATGTATAATTGATTGCCCATTACTTTAACAATTTTGGCAGTGTTTACGATATAGGATTTATGCACTCGGGAAAACTGATGTAGGTCTAGAATCTCTAACCAGTTCTTTAGCGGCTCGGAGGACAAATATTTTTTCTGAGGCATATGTATTTCGCTGTAGTCCGCATCTGATTTGATATAGATGATATCATCAATGGCAATCCTGATATGCTCGTATCCTGATTTAATAAACAATTCCTGACGGGCTGAAGCACGGCGGTCAATAACTTCCGGTGCTTGTTCGGTTGCATTCTTCACAGGCACTTTGGAAACGGCTTTGACAAATCGCTGGAAGGAAAAAGGCTTTAGCAAATAGTCCACCACATCAAATTCATAACTTTCCAGCGCATAGTCTGAGAAAGCCGTGGTTAAGATCACCGGGGGCAAATGGGGCATGGTTTTCAGCAGGTCAATTCCCGAGATTTTCGGTAAATGAATATCCAGAAATACCAAATCTACCGACTCCGACTTAAGAAAGTCCATCGCCTGAATGGCATCCGAAAAGGTGCCTTTCAGTTGTAAAGAGCCCATATCGTCAATATAGCGTTTTAGTACCCGCTGGGCGGGCGGCTGGTCTTCAATGATGATACAGTTCATAGGCAACAGACTTTTTTAAATGCATGGATAAACGAACCTCATACTGCTCTTCGGATTGCCGGATGTTCAACGCGTGCTCCTGAGGATACAGCAGTTGTAATCGCTTTCGGACATTCTCTAAACCGATGCCCTTCGATAGGTTTTCGGCATTCATGGTGGGTTGAAAGCTGTTCGTACAAACGAAATCCAGCGTTCCGTCTTCCATTAGCTGGATATTGATGTCAATAGAAATATTGTCAGACTGACTGGCCTGACTGTGCTTAAAGGCATTTTCAATAAAAACGATCAGGATGAGCGGTGCGATGAGATAGTCTGCCTGAATATTGTGGGTCGTGAAATTGATAACACCCCGTTCTTCAATTTGCAGTTCGTTGAGCTGGGTGAAATTTTTCAGTTGCTCAATTTCTTTGGTCAGCGAGACAAACTCCTCCCGGCATTCATACAACATATAACGCAGTACCGAACTCAGTTCCAAAATGATCGCGGGGGTTTTGGGTGAGTTCTCCATCGCATAAGAATAGAGATTATTTAGGTTATTGAATAAAAAATGAGGGTTGATCTGGGACTTTAGAAACTGCAACTCACTTTCTTTGATGGTCGCCTTTAGTTCCTCTACCTGACGCTGCTTGGTCAGGGCATCCCAGGCAAATTTGAACCCCGACAGAATGGCAATAATGGGTAATACCTGTCCTAAGCTGAACAATACTCCCGGAAAACTGGCCCCTCGGGAATCAGGAAAATACATTTTTTCCAGAACCGATTCTTCAATAAGAATTACTACGCCAATAGTTAATAATGTAAAGACAAAAAAGTACCCGTATTTCTTTCGATAATAGAAGTGAGGCAACAGCACATAGCTAATCACTGCATTGGCTAGCGTGTAGTTGAGAAAAAATACAAACTGGTAAAACTTGAAATGAAATTCAGCTCCCGGATGATTACTGTCAATGACGTAAAAGCTGAACACCAACCCGTGCAGTACCAGTTGGAAAAAGAACTCCCGAGAGGAGATAAATGCAGTCTTTACTTGTTGCACCATTATTCTAAGATAGATATTTAACGGAAACCGGTAAAGAGAAATCGGTCAACAACCTTTTTGATCCCCTCAACAGCTTTTGTGCCCCCACGAGCGGAGATTGTGTCGTTCATAGGAAAAGTTTTGCCGTTGGCCGAAACGATTTTTTCTTAAGAAGAAGAGCGTGTTTCTTTGTTTATACGCTTATTAAACTCTTTTCATTCATGAAACATATCGCTGCTGCTTCTATTGTACTCTGCTTGTTAGCCGTTAGCAACTTTTCCCTTTTCGCTCAGAACAGGCCCATTGAAATTACCGGAAAGGTAGTAGAAAGCGCCGGTCAGCAACCGCTTGAATATACTACGGTGAAGCTCCTGGATGCTGAATCTGAAGAGCTAATTACTGGCACCACAACCGCGGCAGACGGGACGTTTATCCTGGAAACCGAAACGCCGGATTTTGCCGTGGAGGTGGGCTTTATTGGTTTTGTAGCGACCATTATTTCCGAGTATGATATTGTCAACGGAAAGGTGGATTTGGGTACGATTACGCTGGAAGAAGATACCGAAACCCTGGACGAAGTGGTAGTGCAAGGGGAAAAGTCCCAGACGGTGTTTCAATTGGATAAGCGGGTGTTTAATGTCGGGCAAGACCTTAGCAGTACCGGAGCCAGTGCTCTGGAGGTATTGAACAACGTGCCTTCGGTGAATGTAAATATTGAGGGGCAGATCCGTTTACGAGGAAGTGCCGGAGTTCAGATACTGATTGATGGAAAACCTTCGGTGCTGGCTAGTGAGCAGGGCAATGCGTTGGGTACGTTAACAGCAGATATGATCGAGCGTATTGAAGTAATTACCAACCCATCAGCGAAGTACGAAGCCTCTGGTACATCAGGCATCATCAATATCGTTCTCAAAAAAGAAGAAAAAAGAGGGCTTAATGGCTCAGTCACGCTGAACACCGGGGTGCCTAATAACCATAGTTTAGGGTTTAGTGTGAATAACCGCACCGAGAAATTCAACCTCTTCAGCCAGTTGGGTGTCGGGCACCGTACATTCCCGGAGCAGTACCGGACGGTTAACCGGAACTTAGCAGATAGCACTACGGTCAACAGTGCGGGAGACGGGGAGAAGAACGAGACGTTTGTTAATGTTATTTTAGGAACCGATTACCATATCAATGCGCAGAATGTGATTTCGCTGACCGGAAGCTTCGCTTATGAGCTGGAAACAGAATATTCCGATACGGATTTCCGCACCTTTGATGCATCCAATACCCTGACATCGCAGTGGAACCGCAACGAAGTGACCGAAGCTACGAACCCCAAATACCAGTATGAGTTGCAGTACAAGCGAGATTTCACCGACCATGAAGAGCACACACTTTTATTCAGTGCATTAGGCAGCTTTTTTGGTAAAGATCAGTCATCTGAATTTGAAAACACCTCAATTTTTGGTGAAGAGTCATTCAGTGAACGGCAACAGACCCGCACGAATTTTCAACAGGGGGAATACACCTTCAAACTGGATTATACCCATCCGTTTACTGAAGAACTCACCCTGGAAAGCGGCGCGCAATACGTAATTACCGATGTATCCAACGATTATGCGATCAGCGACTGGGCGGACGTTCGCTGGATTGAAGATCCGGATTTAAGCAATGTTTTTGATTACAACCAGAAAGTGCTGGGAGTCTACAGTACGGGAGCGTACGAAGGAGATAAGTTTGGGGTAAAATTAGGCCTGCGGGTAGAAAACACCGATTTGAGCACCTTGCTCGTCGATGGCGATCAGGCCAATCGGCAACAGTTCACCAACCTTTTCCCCACTGCGCATACGTCCTACAAAGTGTTAGATAATTTCTCATTACAGGCGGGATATTCCCGGCGTGTCTCCCGGCCTCGCCTATTTGATTTAAACCCGTTTTATAACATCCGAAACACTTATGCCATTCGTACCGGCAACCCGAACCTGATGCCTGAGTATACCGACTCCTACGAAGTAACCGGTATTTTTGACCAGGGGCCTGTTTCGCTGAACGCGGCCGTTTACTACCGCTATACCACCGATGTGGTAGAAGACGTTTCTACCTTTGAGAATAATGTGAGCATTACCCGTCCCCTCAATGTGGGCACTAACCAAACTACCGGCCTGGAACTCAACGCAAAATACGACCCTACGAACTGGTGGTCGCTTAACGGAGACTTCAACTATAACTACTTCCGCCGGGAAGGTACTTTTGAAAGCCTGAATTTTGACTTTGCTTCCGATCAATGGTCAGCCCGCATGACCACCAAGTTTGGACTACCCGCCGACATTGATGTGGAGGTGACCGGCAACTACCAGTCTGCTTTTCAGACGTTCCAGCGAGAAACGTCGGGCTACCTGTTTGCCGACCTGGGAATGCGTAAAAAGTTAATGAAAGGCAAAACCATCTTAAACCTGAGTGTGAGAGACGTATTTGCCTCGCGTATTTTTGAGGCCGAAACGCGACAATCTTCCTTTTACCTATACGACTATCGCCTGCGAGGCCGCTTCGTTACACTGGGTATCAGCTACGGTTTCGGCAAAGGAGAAGCCATGGAGTTCAGTGGTCAGAAGCGTCGATTTTAGAGGTTTGAATAAAGATACTTGGCAAAAGAAAGGGAGTCAGCACCCAACCGTTCACTGGCAATTCGGGCACAAAGATATTCGCGTCAAACTACAGCACCGCACCAATTCCGCCATATTACTTGCCAATAAATTATATCCAAGTAGCAGGTTCTAGTTGATAAGTATTAGCTTTTCACGTTGAAGGTTGGGGCCTGATGGTTTAATAGTTGAAATATTTCTTTATTTCTCTGTTTCCTTTCTCTTTGGCCTTCGCATCAGCTATCCAAATGACTTTTTATTTGAATGTTTTCCTTCTCTATTATTTTCGTAATCCATGACTCTTTTGCTGAGCTATACACAAATCGTGTGGCGTTATGAATAGTTCTGCGGTTTATCTCTTTCAACCTTCTTGCACTAGCTAATTGGTATGAGCGTTCATTTGGATATCTATTAATTTTTGTTGCCCACAAAGCAATGTTTTTTGAGATTGGTAAAGTGAGCTCCCCTTGTGTAAGGCCATTTCCCAAACGATGAGTAAAAACAGGATTATCACAAGTTAAAAAATAATTATCAGTTGTGTATAGAAAATACCAGTTCATGGCCATCATAGTTTTTAACACAACTAATGTGCTTGAAGATTTAGAGGGTTTTAGAAATATAGCTGAAGGGTTATCGCTTTGCTCTTGAATAAATTCTTTAGCATAATTCAAAAGAAACTCCTTTTCTGAAATAGTGTAATTTTGAAACTTAGGATTACTTTCTATCATTTCCTTAGTTTCTTTCAACATAGAATCTGAAAGTGTGGGTATTATCTGTTTTGCACGTTTTTTAGCATCAGGTACTCTTCTTATCATTGAGTATATATAGAAGCTCATAATGTCTTTATCGAGTATATCTATTCTTTCCTTTTTCAAAATTTTGTCCAAAATAAGGTTAGCAGGGCCTTCAATTTTGTTCGCAAAGTAGTCTTCTAATACCCTAGTGTCCTCATCGCCTTCATATAAATTGAGTTTATAGAAATCTCTTTCTGTCGCTATTTTCTCTATATTCGGGCTAAATGGTTCTTTTTGCTTATCCTCTTTATCATATACCCATACTTTTTCTGAATTAGGTATGCTAAAGCCTTTTAAATAATACTGAGGTATAAAGTGGTGTTTTCGAGGAGTGTTCTTCTTCATAAGATTGCTTTTGGAAATCAATCAAAAACTAATGCCTGATACACCATCACTCGGTATTTACGGACAAATTCGCCGTAGTTGTAAATAGGCTGCACGTTGGTGTAAACCTGCAGTACCAAATCATTTTCAAAATCGATGGTATACTCGGAGCAGTACGCCCCGCCCCAGTTCGCCGAGCCTACCGGAGCTTGATCACCGTAGCGACTGTTCGGGGTAAAGATCATTAAGCCGTAGCCAAAATGGTCGCGGCGGTCCCATACTTCCAAATCTTCAATTTGATTGCGGGTCATCATGCGTACGGTGAGAGGACTAAGCAGCCGGACTCCGTTATACGTGCCTTTGTTCAGAATGACCTGGCATATTTTATTATAATCTTCGGCAGTACTTACCAGTCCGGCTCCGCCCAGGTAGTAAGTCTGTTCTCCGCTGCGGGCAAAGTTTTGGTTGGCCTCGTTAGTGCTCACGGCCAAAGGCGCTTCCGCGCTGGTTTTACTGTATAGCGTCACCAGGCGGTCAGTTTTGTCTTCCGGCAGATAAAAGTAAGTGTCGTTCATGCCCAGTGGTGTAAAAATGTGCTGTTGGAAGAATTCGGCCAGCGTCATTCCGGATACAACTTCCACCAGTCGCCCCAGAATATCGGTATTAGGGCCATAAGTAAATTGCGCTCCCGGATCATGGATCAGCGGTCGGGCGGCCAGCCGGTTAATGGCATCTTCCAGCACAATATTGTTTAGCGAGGCCAGAAACGGAATGTCAAACTCAGGGAGCGAATTCAAGGGGTGATCGTAGGGAATACCGGCGGTATGGCTGAGTAAATCGCGGATGGCAATGGGCCGACTGGCGGGGCGGGTTTCGTACTCCAGCGTGGCTGAATCGTAGCTATCCAGCACTTCGGTATTGGCAAAAGCCGGAATATACTTTGAGATTGGGTCCTCCAGCAAAAACTTTCCCTCTTCATAAAGCATCATCACAGCAGTGGTAGTCACTAGCTTGGTTTGGGAGGCAATACGAAAGATGGCATCGGTGGTAAGCGGTTCTTTCTTATCAGTTTCTTTCCAGCCGTAGGCCTGATGGTGTACGGTTTCGCCGTGCTGCACAATCATTGAAACGGCGTAGGGAATTTTTCCTTCATCTACCCAGGATTGTAAAAAAGAGTCTACCCGGCTGAGTCGCTCGGGCGAGAAGCGGAGTTCAGAATGCACGGCTTGGGCTTCGGTGGAGATGCTAAAGGCCAGCGAGGCCAATAGAATAAGCAGAGAAGTAAAGTAAATCATGTGGTGTAGGTTGTTTCCGGGCAAAATAAGGAATAATGCCAAGAGTTGTGAGATACAGAATACATAGAACGTAAATAAACTTATATATAAGATTGCAATATATTGCGCTTTTATATATAATTGTCTTATGTATTCACAAGAACTCATTAAAGGCACGGTCACCCCGCTTATTTTAAAGCTGCTATCCGACAACCAGCGCATGTACGGCTATCAGATCACCCAGGCGATTAAGGAAGCCACAGAGGGAAAGATCAGTCTGACGCTAGCGGCCATTTACCCGGTATTGCACAAGCTGAAAGCCAGTGGCGAACTGACTACCGAGAAGGAGAAAGTAGGCAACCGTCTGCGGATCTATTACTCACTGACCGAGCAGGGGAATACCACGGCGAATGAAAAACTCAAGGAGTTTGCGGACTATTTGTCCACCATGAAGTCATTACTGGACCTTAAACCGGGACTGCAAAAATGCCAGCTTCTGTAATCCATCTGACGAAAGAGCAGATTGACCTCATTAAAGCGCGCATCAAGGAGGGCGGAATAAAAACGCCCGAGCTGGCCGAAGATCTGCTGGATCACTTTTGCGTAGCGATTGAAGCAGAAATGGAGCAAGGGCAAGCGTTTGAATCCGCCTTTGAACAGGTATTTAATACACTACAGGAAGATGAACTAAAAGCAACCGAAATGAAAACGCAGGAACTTCTGGAAGGAAAAAAGATTTTCTATCCTAACCTCAAACAAAGCTTTGGGCTATTAGCCTTACTCGTGGGCGGCACCATTTTTTTAACAATTATCGCCATTGCCATCGGGGGTAGCAACAGTGAAGAGGGGCAACAATACCTTCTCGATCGGTATTTACCCTTGATGATTATAGGGGGTAATCTTATCGTGATTGGTGGTGTAATAGCCTATGCCATCCGGGAGATAAGACAAACACAAGTTAGTGCTCCTGTTTTTTCTTTTCGTTCGGTGCCTGCCTACGTGTATGGGATAGTCCTGCTAATTGCGGTGTTGAGCCAGTTCTGGTTAGAGCCGCTAGCGTTGTTTCTTTCATTTTCTCAGGATGCCATCACCGAAAGAATGGGGAATTATCATCCTGGGGTAGTAATTCTGGTCATCATGGTGAATGTAGTGCTGATGGAGCTGCTTTTCCGGGGCATCATCCTCAAAGGACTACTAATGACCACCACTCCGGTAAAAGCAATTCTCTGGAGCAGCTTTTTGTGTGCAATAGCAGGGTTTTCATCTTTTTTCTTTTACTTTTTTATCAGTTTAATGCTGGGTTGGCTTTATTCGAAAACCCGCTCTTTGTACCCTACTATCTTGATGTTTGCTACCGCAACGTTGGTCAGCTACGGATTTTCATGGCTTTTAAATCTTGATGATAAAGCTATTTTTTCCTGGTGGGCTTATATGAACCGTAACGTGACAATATATATTTTTCTGGTAAGCGGATCACTACTACTGACCGGGGCCCTATTCTACTTTTTCCATCAAAGATTGGGCTCAGAATCTTCAACCTAAAGCAATGCGCTTGGGCAAATCAGCATCTAATCCAAATGAACAGCCATGCCTCCAGCCATCACACATCTAACCAAAACCCAGATAAGCCTCATTAGAGAAGGGCTCCGGAAGACGTGGAAAACTCAGAGCTGGGGGAAAACTGGTTGTTACTTTTTATGACGATTGAAACAGAGATCGAGCAGGGTTAGACTGTTTAAATTCACTTTTGAGCACCTATTCAACACATGCTAAGCTTTTAGATCTTAATAGCTAAAATTTAGTTAAATATCTCACGTAAGTCTTTTCACTCACCTACATTTTCTTGAGAAAAAATAACCTTCTTAACCAGTATTAATTTTCCGTTATCAAGCCACCTAACAGTAGTCAACTGAGAAAATATACTTAACTAAATAGGCGTTAAAGTACGTGTGTTTGTGTGGGTTAAATCACTTATAATTAAATTTAATTTTTATCTTAATAGACTGAAATTGAATCAATAGTCTATCCTTTACAGAAATAGCTCCTCTACGCTTGTGGCCACTAAGAGTGAAATACACCGACAAAAGTCGCACAAAAACCAGCTCCTTTTTCAAACTAATGTGCTACGCCACATTTCTGATGCCGTGATCACCGTAGATCAGGATTTTTGCATCAGCAGTTGGAATCCGGCAGCCGAAATTATTTATGGCTGGGAAGAAAAGCAGGTTATAGGGCAAAGAGTTTCCGAGGTACTTCCTACCGAATATCGAGAAGGGAGCGGGGAAAAGGCCCGAACAAAGTTAGAATTTGAAGGTGAGTGGCAGGGTGAGGTAGTTCAGAAGCACAGAAACGGGGCACCGATTATTATCCTTTCCTCGGTTACCTGGATCAACGATTCTTCCGGGCAGCGCATTGGAGCTGTGGCGGTCAATCGTGATATTACCAGACAAAAGAAAGCCGAAGATACTCTACGGGAAAATGAAAAGCGGTTTGAGCGTGTGGTACGGGCTACAACTGATGCCATATGGGACTGGGATCTGCTGGCCGATACGGTATGGTGGAGCAAGGGGGTATGCAACTTATTTGGATACTATAAGCGAGAGGTTAGCCCCAAAAGTGGCTGGTGGCTGGAGCGCATTCATCCTGATGACCAACCCCAGGTGAGCGAAAGCCTGCAGAAGCTCTTTGAAAGCCAAGATACTTATTGGGAATGTGAATACCGCTTTAAAAAAGCTGATGGTACCTATGCCTGGGTATTGGACAAAGGCTCTGTAGAACGCAATGCCACCGGCCAGGCCTGTCGTATGATGGGTGGTATGAGCGATATTACCAGCCGCATGGCAGCTACTGAATTACTCCGGAAGAGTGAAGAGAGATTTGCTAAAGCTTTTCATCTAAGCCCGGCTGCTCAGCTCATTATTTGCCGACGTAATGAAACGGTGCTGGATGTCAACGAAAGTTTTGCTCAACTGGTAGGGTATGACCGGGAAGAAATAATAGGAAAAAAAACGGCCAGTTTAAACATTGTGGAACGTGATCAAATTGACCATAAGAGGAAAATAGTTGAGCAAAAAGGCATTATTCGTAATGTTGAGCAAACCTACCGTACCGCATCGGGTGAATTGCTCCGGGTGCTGGTTTCCGATGAAATTATAGAGCTGGAAGGCGAGCCCTGCCACCTAATCATTGCCGTTGATATTACCCCTACCCCACAGAAAAAAGCCGAAGAAGCCCTGCGAAAGAGTGAAGAAAGTTTTACAAAAATATTTAATGCCAGCCCGGCAGCACAAGTCATTGTGCGCAAAAGTGATCGGCAGATTTTACATGTGAATGAGAGCTGTCTGAAGCTTATCGGATGCCCTCGCCAGGACTTGGTTGGCCGTAGTGCTGCTACGCTGAATATTTTTACTGACAAGCAACGTGAGGAATTTAAGCAGCAACTCGTGGATAATCAGGGAGTTCTTTGGAATACTGAGATGGCTATCCGAACGGCTTCTGGTCAGAAGCACACGGTGCTGACCTCGGTAGAACCTCTGGAATTAGATAGCGAAGCCTGTTTGCTTGTAACATCCATTGATATTACCAAACGTAAAAAAGCAGAGCAGAAACTGCTGAAGCTGAAAAACGAACTCGCTCAACTGGAACGGCAATTTCGCGGATTGGTAGAGAATAGTAAAGACCTGTTCACCGTTGCCACACCGGAAGGAATACACTACGTGAGCAATAATGTTCAACAGATCCTGGGCTATACCCCTGAAGAATACAAGCAGTTAAAAGCTAATAAACTTTCGCACCCGGACGATCCCCCTGCGCGCTGGGATGAACTTAAAAAACCCGGAGATACCATACAGATTACATTTCGGGGCCAGCATAAGAACGGAGAATGGCGCTGGATGGAAGGAACTGCCACGAATTTATCTCATGTGAAAGAAGTAGGGGGTATCCTGTTTACTTTACGTGACATTACTAAAAAGAAACTAACAGAAGATGCACTACGGGGAAGTGAAATACGCTTTAAAGCCTTGGTAGAGGCTTCTTCTCAAATAGTATGGACGACTGAAGTAACCGGTGAGGTGCGGGAAGATTCGCCTTCCTGGCGAAAGTTTACTGGGCAGACGTATGAACAATGGAAAGGCTATGGGTGGTTGGAAGCAATCCACCCTGAGGACCGCGCCCGGGTAGCCGCCGAATGGCAAACGGCACTCCAGCAGGAAGTTACCCTGACAACCGAATACCGCCTTAAAAATGCTGTTGACGAGTGGCGGTGGACCTTGGTCAGAGCCGTGCCTCTGCGAAATGGAAAGATTTACGGCTGGGTGGGTATGAATTCGGATATAACCGTGCAAAAGAAAGCTGAAGAAGCGGTACGGGAAAGTGAATCGCGACTGAAGCAACTTACCGAATCTTTACCTCAATTGGTATGGACCTGTCAGCCAGATGGCTCCTGCGATTATCTGAGTAAGCAGTGGGTGGAATATACCGGCATTCCCGAAGAAGAGCAACTGGGCTTTGCCTGGCTGGAACAACTTCATCCGGACGACCGGGAAGCTACCATTGCGGCCTGGAACCAGGCCGTAGAAACCAACACCGACTTTCGGGTAGAGTTTCGGATACGCTGCCACGACGGGCAGTATCGCTGGTTCGACACCCTGGCTACCCGCTTATATGATGTCGAGGGCCAGCTTCTTAAATGGTTTGGGACTAATACCGATATTGAAGATAAAAAACAAATTGAACTGGAAAACAAGCGAGTAAACGATGAACTGGATAAGTTTGTCTACAGTGCCTCGCACGACTTACGCTCGCCCCTGGTTGGAATCATGGGCCTGCTCAGCGTTGCTCGCAACAGTGTTGAGCAACCTGCTCTAATACAGGAGTATCTGAATAAGATGCAGGGTTGCACTGAGAAACTAGATGCTATTCTGCAGAGCATCCTGGAATACTCGTACAATAACCGATATGACCTGAAGATAGAAGCGGTTGATATCAGAACCTTGGTAGACGATTGTTTCACTAACCTAGCGGATGTGCCGGGAATTAGAGCAGTGGAAAAAAGAATTGAGGTGCATCAGTCGAAGAAATTACAGTTAGATCGTCACCGGCTAGAATTAATTTTCAAGCACTTACTGAAAAATGCCATTCAATTTCGAGATACCCATAAGCAGCACAGTACTATCCATATCACAGTTAAAGTAGCTGACTCTCTGGAAATCAGCGTCCGAGACAATGGAACTGGCATTAAGCGAGCGCATCTTCCTAAAGTATTCGATATGTTTTACCGTGCCTCTAACCAAAGCCAAGGTGCCGGTTTAGGCTTGTACATTACTAAGGAGGTTGTTACTAAGCTAAAAGGGAAAATTGAGGTACAGTCTCATCTGGAAAAGGGAACGATCTTTATAATAACCATTCCAATAACTAAATTATGTATTCGTCTAAAAGGAAAAAATCAAAATGAAAGATGAGGCATTTGTCTTTGTCAAATAGTAAGGAAGTTAAACCTTAGCCATTTAAAAAGCTTAATCCTTATACATTTTTATTCACTTTTCAGACACCAAAGCCCCATTCTGTATCTGAGGTGTTTAAGGGTTTGGCGAGTTGCTCTTTCTTTTCTCCTACAACTTTAGACCTAATAAATTAGTAATCGCTCCACTGTGGTGAAGATGAGCGATCAAAAGAATGAAATTATTAGCTTAATTTTACCTGCAAAAGAGTTCCAAAAACAGCTCAATATCAGTAGCGGTGCTTTATTAAAATGCTCAAGATTATTGTACAACTCACATAAATACACATAAAAGTGAGCTATGTAGAAAGTCATAGAAAGAGGAAAGAGTTTAAGAATCCTTCGTCCGTCTAGTTTGGCTTGTAAAAAATGCATATACTTTAGGGCTAAAGATTACTCCTATTCATAAGGATAAAAAAAATACTAATTACAACAACCATGCTTTTCAGACCAATCGCCTTTGCGCTGCTTGTTGGCAGTTCTCTACTCCTTTCCTGTAACTCGTTTCAGCCTACGGACGACACTGCTTCTCAGGAAAATAAGCGTCCGAATATTCTGTTAATTATGGCTGATGATATGGGTTATTCCGATATCGGCTGCTACGGTGGAGAAATTCGCACTCCGAACCTGAACCGGTTGGCGGAAAACGGACTTCGATTTTCCCAGTTCTACAATACTGCCCGATGCTGCCCCACTCGGGCCAGTTTGATGACCGGTTTGTATCCCCATCAGGCCGGGGTAGGGCATATGATGAACGACCGAGGAACCGATGGCTACCGGGGCGACCTGAATGAGCATAGCGTGACCATTGCCGAAGTGCTGAAACAGGCAGGCTACCGAACGTTTATGAGTGGCAAGTGGCATGTAACCAAACATGTTGGTTTGTGGAGTGGAGACAGCACGCTCACCTCAACGCATAACTGGCCTATGCAACGAGGTTTCGATCAATATTACGGTACCATTACCGGGGCCGGAAGCTTCTACAACCCGATTACTTTGGTGGAAGGCAACACTCCGGTCAATCTACAGGATACCAGCTATTACTACACAGATGCTATTTCAGAAAAAGCCATAAACTATATTCAAGATACTTCAGGAGCGCCTTTCTTTGGCTACATTGCTTACACTTCACCACACTGGCCATTGCATGCACTGCCGGAAGACATTGCCCGCTATGATGGTCGCTACGATATCGGGTGGGACAGCCTGCGGCAGGAGCGATTGCAGCGCATGCGCGATATGGGTCTGATTAAAGATGAATGGCCCCTTACCGAGCGAGACGAGCGGGTTTCTGCCTGGGAAACTGCCGAAGAAAAAGACTGGCAGGCCCGACGGATGGAAGTGTATGCCGCCCAGATAGACCGGATGGATCAGGGAATTGGAAAAATTCTGGAAGCTCTGGAAGAAGAAGGTAAGCTGGACAATACTTTGATTTTCTTTTTGGCTGATAACGGAGGTTGTGCCGAAGAACTTGCTGAAACCTGGGGCAACCCACTATTTCTGCCAGATAGTACGATGGACGGCGGGGAAGTGATTTTTGGCAATGAGCATACCAATGTAATGCCTGGTCCCAGAAATGTGTATCAGAGCTATGGGGTGCCCTGGGCTAATGCTTCCAATACTCCTTTCCGGCTCTATAAACACTATGTACACGAAGGGGGTATTTCCACTCCTCTGATTGCCCATTGGCCCAATGGAATTTCAGCATCAGGTCAGTGGAGGCAGACTCCGGGTCATTTAATTGATATTATGGCCACCTGCGTGGCAGTAGGGCAGGCCGAGTACCCTGAGGAGGCGCGAGGTAATACCATTACTCCCATGGAGGGTGTCAGTTTGTTACCCGCATTTGCAGAAGATACACTGAACCGCGAAGCCATTTACTTTGAGCACGAAGGTAATCGCGCCATACGCCGGGGAGAGTGGAAGTTGGTAGCCAAAAGCCAGGAAGGAGCCTGGGAGCTATACAATATGGAGCGAGATCGAAGCGAAACCAATAATGTTGCGGCCGAACATCCTGATCTGGTGAAGGAGTTATCAACCTTGTGGCAGCAATGGGCAGATCGTGCTAACGTACTTCCTTGGCCCAGTTAAAAAGGTTAACCTATATTAGATTCACCCCTTGGTTTACTCTCTCTCATTCATTTTTTAAATGATCCGACCATCAATAGTACTATGCTGTTTTGTCAGCATTTGCCTATGGGCCTGCCAGCAAAACACTGAAGATTCAAACCAGGAGGGTGCGCCTCAGCACCCAAACATTCTTTTTATTTTGGCGGATGACATGGGTTATGGTGATCCGCAGAGTTACAACCCGCAATCTAAAATAAGCACGCCCAATATTGATAAGATTGCTAAAAATGGTATCCGCTTTACCGATGCTCACTCACCGGGGCCCTGGTGTGTGCCTTCCCGCTATGGCCTGATTACCGGGCAATATCCGTATCGGATTGAATTGAACTGGCGCGAGCGAGCCTTAATAACTCCTGACCAACTCACAATCGCGCAACTACTCAAGCGAAATGGCTACCACACTGCTATGGTGGGCAAGTGGCATCTAGGTTTTGATAGTATAGACTGGAATAACATTCCGCCTGATCAGCCATTCCGAGGCGGTCCAGTTGATCATGGGTTTGACGAATTCTTTGGTATGCATGCTTCGTTGGATATCCCACCTTATTTTTATATTGAGGGTACTCGGGCCGTAGCAGCTCCCACTGATACTATTGCTGATCATCAGAGTGCGGATGCTACTACTACCATCTCAGGAGCGTTCTGGCGAACCGGAGATATTGCGCCGGGCTTTCGTCATGTGGATGTGCTGCCCACCTTTACTCAGAAGGCAGCTGCTTTTCTGAAAGAGCACCATGCCCAAGAACCAGAGATACCTTTTTTTCTGTATGTGCCCCTCACGGCACCGCATACGCCCTGGGTGCCCACCCAAGCATTTCAGGGCAGTAGCCAGGTAGGTGAGTACGGAGATTTTATGCAACAGGTAGACCACACAGTCGGTGACCTGCTTCATACCCTGGACTCATTAGGCTATACAGATAACACCCTGGTTATTTTTACCAGTGATAACGGCCCCGTCTGGTTTCCTGAAGATGAAGAAAAATTTGACCACCAAAGTACAGGCGCGCTGCGCGGTATGAAGATAGACTACTGGGAGGGAGGGCACCGTGTTCCCTTCATTGTCCAGTGGCCAGGAAAAATTCCAGCGGGAGTAGTCCGGAATGACTTATTAGGTTTTACTGATATGTTGGCCACTTTTGCCGCCATTGTAGAAGATAGTACCAGTTTGGAGAATGTAGATAGCTACAACATGCTTCCGGCACTGCTTGATCAGAAGCTATCAAACCCTATCCGGACGGATATGATTATTGGGGATAACGTAGCGCGCCAGGGTAACTGGAAGTTTATTCGGGGTGGAGGAGAGGGCAGTCTGAGCCGCACATATGGAAGAAATGTTCAGGAAGCCAAACAACAATCAGACGAACTATATCATTTGGGTGAAGATCTGTCGGAAACTCAAAATTTATTGATCGAGCAGGCAGAAAAGGCTCGCGAACTTAAGGCGTTACTTCCTCAAACTCCCTGAGGATTGGCTGGATATTTCTTTTGCAATAATGCCAGCATCTTGTTAAGCGGATAAC
Source organism: Roseihalotalea indica (assembly GCF_022458895.1). The sequence continues at coordinate 245,744 of NZ_JAINFL010000001.1, forward strand.
GATCATTAGTAAAATATTGCGTCGCCATACCGTCAAGGGTGGCATACAGAAGAATAGCTTCCGGCAGGGCTTTTTGGTAACCTAGTTGCTGGAGCAGAATAGCCAGGTCACCAATAATAAAATTGTTCAGTTCATCAAAGTGCACTTCCAGGCGCTCAGCCATTGAAGATTGCAGGCGGAGGGAACGGAGTAGAAGCCAGTAATAGCGATACTTTTCCAGTATAGTAAAATAACGCACCAGCCACTGCTGAAAACTTTTTGCCGGATACGTAGGCCAGTCCTGTTCAATTTGCCGGATACCTTCCTGTACAATTTCCAGCAACAAAGCATCTTTGTTTTTAAAATAATTATAGGTTAACCCTAAAGAAATATCAGCCTCTTTGGCAATATCACGCATCGATGTTTGATCATATCCTTGCTGGCTGAATAGGGCTAGAGCGGTATCAAATATCTGTTTTTGCCGAGTTGTAGTATTCATTTGCGTCTGAACAACTGTTCAGGCAAGGATATTGATTCGTTCGGTGTTTTCCAATAGTTATAGTATATTTGTCACAAAAAATAAAAAAAAACAAGTAGCATGAACATGTTTCTGGTACTTATACGTTAATCCTGGAGTTAACAACATTGATTATGCGATCACTTATTATAGCAGTAGATTTTGATGGTACCATTGTAGAAGATGCCTACCCGCGTATCGGTAAACCACAATTGTTTGCTTTTGAGACGCTCAAAGCACTTCATAAAGAACGCCACCGTCTTATCTTGTGGACCTGCCGTAAAGGTGAAAGTCTAAAAGCTGCTGTAAATTTCTGTCGGGAAAATGGTATTGAGTTTTATTCCGTCAACAGTAACTTTCCGGGAGAGCCTTTGGGTGCGGATGATAGCCCTAAAATCGTAGCCGATCTGTATATTGATGACCGTAATCTGGGTGGTTTTCCTGGCTGGGATCAAGTATGGCGAAAGTTAAAACCCGACCATGAACTACCAGAAGTTGAAGAGCGCCCCCGTGGCCTGATCCAGCGCATATTCGGATAAAACGTCCTCCATATTTTTACTCATTATAGTCAACATTTTTTCTGCAATTCTGTAAATATCCCGAAGGCAGCCTTCGCTTTACTTAGCTAAGACAGTAAAATGTCCGAGGATAAGCTCTATTAAGTTTGGGTTGTCAGTCTCTACATTATCGGTATCGTATTAATGCTCTATTTTTAGATAGAGGTATTACTTAGATACCGCTGGTTACAGTGCTTTAAATCCGGAAGCGTAAGTTATCTCGTCAAATACCGCTGTAACGACTTAAAAATAAAGTTTCTCGGCTAAAACAATTTATAGTCATTTTGCCCATTTGGCTGATAAAAAAAGGTGATTCATTAAAGTTCTCAGTCGGTGAATATTCATTCCCTTACCCCCTTTAAATTGGGTAATCGCTTCTTTTACCCTAAAAACAGGCTTTTCTTGACTTTATAGAAGCATAACTGCCAGAAAAATGTGGACGTCTTGTTAGAAAGAATGATGCTTTCATCTTGGTAAAAAGAGAAAAACCCTACACGATTAGAAATCCAGATTATAACAGTAAACGCAAACAGATAAGTGAACAATATTTGCATTTGAGACAATTACGTGTCCTTCACATACTTTTAAGGGATATAGCACTAGAAAGATAAAGAATTTTTAACAGCACCATAAAGTAAAAATTAATGAAAGCAACAGAAAAAAAGCCTGCTGTGGCCACTACTAAGAAGGCAGATTCAACTTCTGAAGTTGAATTACTGAAAAAGCAAAAAGCAGAACTCGAGAAGAATCTGCGGGAAATGACCAAACTACAAAAAGAGACTAAGCAAGCTCAGGAAGAACTAAAAGAAGCTCTTGGGCAAAGCAGCACACAAGAGATAAACCATGTTCAGGCGGCAGTAGACACGGGTTGGGCATATATAGAATTTGAGCCAGATGGCACCATCATAACAGCAAATGATAACTTCGTTAAAACATTAGGGTACGACAGCCAAGAGGATGTAATAGGCAAGCATCATAAAGTTTTCTGTGAAGAGTCATATGCTCAATCAGCCGTTTATAAAAAGTTCTGGGAAGATCTAGCTGTGGGACAAACCCAGTCAGGTGAGTTTAAGCGCATCAGGCGCGATGGTGCCGAGGTATGGATCAATGCTGCCTATACTCCGATAAAGAATGATGCCGGGCAGGTAGTAAAAGTCATTAAGATTGCCTCAGATATTACTGAGATGATGGCTAGCCGTGTACAGGGAGAGAACCTTCAGGCGGCAGTAGACACGGGCTGGGCGTATATAGAATTTGAGCCAGATGGCACCATCATATCAGCGAATAAAAACTTCCTGAGTACTATGGGGTTTGAAAACGAAGCTGAAATCAGAGGTCAACACCACCGAATATTCTGCGAGTCTTTATACACATCGTCTAACGAGTACGCAAAATTCTGGCAAGATCTAGGGAGCGGTTTGGTACAGAATGGCGAGTATCTCCGGGTGAGAAAAGATGGTAAGCAGGTTTGGCTGCAAGCCGCCTATACTCCAGTAAGAGACGAAAATGGCGAGGTCAGCAAGATTATTAAAATAGCTGCTGACATATCAGATGTGAAGTTTCCAGTAATGGCGGTAAGCAAGATTATTGATGATATGGCCCAGGGAGATCTTACCCAAAAATTTGATCTGACCGCTGAAGGATATGCCCAACAGATGGGAGACGCACTGAATGTAGCCATAGAGAACCTGAATGCGTTGCTCAGCAATATCGGAAAGAACGCCAGCTTTGTGGCCAACTCGTCTAACAGTATGTTAGAAAAGAGTGAAAGTATTCGTAACAATACCAATGAAGTAGCTTCGGCTATTGCTCAGATGGCTAAAGGAGCGCAGGATCAAGCCCTGAAAACGGATGAGTCTTCCAAACTGGTAGAGCAGGTGCTGGATAGTGCAAATGATATGGAGAATAAAGCTAACAGTATTTATCAGACAGCAGAAGCAGGACAAAAAAGTTGTGAAAATGGATTAAAGATGATTAAAACCCTGGTGGAGAATATGGAGGGTATTCGATCTTCTGCCAGTGTCACTTCTGGCTCTATCACTATCCTGACGCAGCGAGCTGAGGAAATTGGTCGTACCCTTAACGTTATTTCGGATATTGCCTCTCAAACCAATCTGTTAGCTCTGAACGCTGCAATTGAGGCAGCCCGCGCAGGTGATGCTGGCCGAGGGTTTGCGGTAGTAGCCGAAGAAATTCGCAAGCTTGCCGAAGACTCACGTCGCTCGGCGGTAGACATTGAAAAAATTATCAGCGATGTTCAGAAAGATACCCAGTCTGCTAGCAAAGCTATTGAAATGATGGAGGTTAGCGTGAAAGAAGGAAGCCAGGCCACCAAGGAAACCACATCAATTTTTGAAGAGATATCCGAGTCAAGTAACAACACTCTGAGTTACTCGAAGGAAATTCAGGAAGCTACCACCGGGCAAAAAACCTTTATTGATTCGGTAGCCAAGAATATTGAGCAAATTGTGGTTGTCGCGGAAGAAACCGCTGCTGGTACCGAAGAAGTCGCCAGTTCTTCTCAAGAGTTAAACAACAGTATGAACGAGGTTACTGAGGCAAGCAACCAGCTATCAAGTATTGCTGATGAGTTGCAAAAAGGAATCAACCAATTTAAGCTCAAGCAGTAGGCAATAAGTAACTTGATAAGCAAGGAAAAAACCGAGATAATCATGGAAACAACGGAAATAGCTGCTGCTCATTCACCAGCGGAGGCGCCTGATACCAACAGCCGGTATCATCAGCTAATCGTCTTCAAACTGGGAGAAGAAGAGTATGGTATTTATATAGATCAGATTAAAGAAGTTGTATTTACTCCCCATATTACCCGAATGCCCCAAACCCCTTCTTACCTGAAGGGGGTGGCAAATATCCGAGGTAATATTCTGGCGATTGTAGACCTGGAAAAAAAATTCGGCCTGCAAACCACTGTGTCTGAAATTGATGAAGGCGCTTCAAATTATACATTAGTAGCAGAGAGTAAGGATTTCACTATTGGTATTTTAGTAAAAGAAGTACCCAATACGCTCACGGTCTCTTCTAATGATATTGATGAAACTGTTAATGTAGTACAAGGCACACAGGAGGAGCACAACTACATAAAAGGCATTGCTAAAGTAAACGATCGCCTAATCATCCTGATTGATGTCTTTACCATTATGCAGGAAAAAGAAATGAACCGGGTACTAGCAAAAGAAAGTGCATCAAATTACGTAGCCGGTTAAAACATTTAACATTTAACATCTTATTTTATCATTCAGTAATTCAATACTTTATACGTATGGCAAAGAAGGTACTTATTGTAGATGACTCATTATATATGAGAACCCTCATTAAAAATGCAGTAGTAGAAGGAGGGTACGAAGTTGTTGGTGAGGCTGCTAATGGCGAAGAGGCTATTGACCTGGCATTAGAGCTACTTCCAGATATTATTACCTTAGATAATATCCTGCCTGATATGATCGGCACGGATATTCTTAAAGTATATCATGAAGAGGAGATTCCCTCTCAGGTAGTTATGATCAGTGCAGTTGGGCAGGAGTCAGTAATTAAAGAAGGCATTAGCTTAGGTGCCAAAGAATACATCGTAAAGCCATTTACTTCTGACAAACTGATCGAGGTTTTAGCTAAACTATAAACCCCGGTTAACATGTCACGCCCTAAAATTACCACTTTACTAATAGAGGACTCCGGGCTAATGCGTATTATCCTGAGTGATCTTTTGCGAAAAGACCCGGAGATAGAACTGCTCGCTACGGCATCTAATGGAAAGGAAGGAGTTGCTAAAATTCATAAACTGAAGCCGGATGTAATCATTACTGATATGGTAATGCCAGAGAGTGATGGGTTAGAGGTAGTAAAAACGGTCATGAGCTCGTATCCTACTCCAGTTATTCTTTTAAGCTCACTGGAAAAAGAAGATCCTAAGGTTTTTGAAGCATTATCAACCGGAGCATTCGATTTCCTGAATAAAGAAGAAGTTGCTTCTTTAGCCAGGCAAAATCAGTATCCGCTGAATGAACTCATAAAAGCGGCTGGTGAGGTTCCGCTGGAAAAGCTAAGGCAGCGGGATATTAAGAAAAATAACCACGCTCATAGCTTCGATGCTCAACTTCAGTACGAAATTATTGCTGTGGGAGCCTCAACCGGAGGGCCATCGGCTGTTGAAACATTGTTGCAGGGGCTGCCTGCTAATCTGAGCATTCCGGTAGTAATTGCCCAGCACATGCCCGAGCATTTTCTGATCTCGTTTGCAAAGCGTCTGGATAAAATTACCCCTCTAAAGGTAAAGATTGCCGAACGCAACGAAGTGCTATGTGGTGGGACCGTGTACATTATGCCCGGTAATACGAATACTCATGTTATTCGTGAGCCTCTCAATCAGAATCCTGTATTTAGATTTACCAAACGTCAATACAAAGAATTTAACCATCCGTCGGTAGATGGGCTGTTGCTGTCAGTAGCAGAATTGTACCGAGAAAAAGCCATTGGCGTAGTGATGACGGGCATGGGTAAGGATGGTACTGAGGGATTAAAAGCAATTCATCAATATAAGGGATATACCATTGCTCAAGATGCCTCTTCTTCCATAGTGTACGGAATGCCCAAGAGTGCGGTAGAATGTGGAGTAGTAAAGCAGGTGCTACGGTTGCGGGAGATTGCCGGGTTTTTAGTCAGTTGTTTATCCTAAATAAAAGAGGATTACATGAAAAAAGAAGACGAATACAAAGAAATATTTTTAGCTGAGGCCCTGGATAATTACGAAGAGCTTAACCGGCTCATTACCGAACTGGAAAAAAAGCCTACAGACCAATCAGCTATCAATGCCATCTTTCGGATTACCCATACACTGAAAGGAAATGCCGCAGGGATGGGGTTTACCAGCATCTCGGAACTAGCTCATACATTAGAAACCCTGTTTGGGGAAATTCGCGATCAGAAAATAAGCCTGTCAACGGATATTTTCACTGCTTTATTTAAAGCGATTGATACATTAGGAGCCCTTATTCACTCGCTTCAGGACGGGGCAAAAGTTTCATACAAAGGTATTAAGACTAAGCTAGAGGTAATCTGCCGGCAGGCAGCATCAGCACCTCAGGCAGCCGAACCAGAGACATCCTCTCAACCAGCAGAAGAGACACCCAAGAAGCCGCGTAAAACTAGAAAAACTTCTGCAACTACTAAGAAAGCTAATACCAGTAAAACTGAGGCAACTCAGCAGGAGCCAAAAGAAAAGCCAGCTCCACCAAAGAAGGATAGTACAAAGGCCCCTAAACCTGAGCCGGTAACTGAGGTTTCGGCTACTGAGTCATCTCCTCAGCCAGCGGTAGAGGAGAGTATGCCAGAAAACAAAATTGTTTTTTCAGATCTGGTACAGGTTCCGGTACGCAAACTTGATAATCTACTTAACTTAGTTGGTGAACTAATTATCGAGCGAGACCGCATGATTGCCACGCATTCGGATCTGCACAGTGCCAATGAATATGCCCGGCTTAACCGTATTTCTTCGGACCTGCAGTATTCAGTGATGGACGTACGGTTAGTGCAGGTTGGGTTTCTTTTTAACAAGTTTCACCGGGTAGTACGTGATGCAGCAACCTTAGAGAAGAAACAGGTAGTACTAAAGCTGGAAGGGACTGATACCGAAATTGACCGTAATATCCTGCAAATTATTAGCGACTCGCTCATTCACCTGATTCGAAACTCGGTAGCTCACGGAGTTGAATCGCCCGAAGAACGTAAAGAGGCCGGCAAGCAAGCGGAAGGCACGATCACCTTAAGAGCCAGCAATGAAAATGACGGAGTGGTCATTGAAATTCTGGATGATGGAAAAGGAGTGGACGTTACTAAAGTACGGCAAAGAGGAATACAGCGAGGGTTGATTACGGAAGAGCAGGCTACGCAACTTACGGAAGAGGAAACCATTATGCTCATTTTTGAGCCGGGCTTTTCTACCGTAGAGCAAGTCAATGCCATATCTGGGCGTGGCGTAGGCATGGATGTGGTGAAGAAGGCACTGGATTCTGTAGGAGGCAAAGTATCTGTGCAGACTACGGCCGGAGAAGGGACTTGTATTCGGCTGGCACTTCCTTCATCAATGGCAGTAAAAGGCACTTTGCTCTTTATGGCTAATGATACAGAATACGCCATTCCGTTGGCTTATACCGAGGCGGTAGTTTCTCTACACAAATCAGATATTCACAAAGTAGGCAAAGGTTTGGTTGCCACCTATCTGGGCAAAACCATTTCTATTGTATGTTTGAAAGATATATTTACCCTGCCCGAAGGCACGGACCTTCATCACTCAGGGGTGCTTCAGCAAAGCCTGGATCATTTGCACCCTGAAGCCCAATTGGATATCATCATTGTATCTTACGGAAGCCGCACCGTAGGCTTCGTTGTTGATAAGCTGTTACAGCAAAAAGAAATTGTAGAAAAGCCGCTTACGAAACCAATAGACAAAGTGCAGTTTATCAGCGGAGTAACCATTTTAGGTAATGGTAATGTTTGTCTGGTGCTGCATGTACCAGCTATTGTCAGCTTCGTTTTTCAAGGCACTCATCATCAAACCGGAATCTTATCTTAAATTACTATGAATGTACTAACGTCTACTGAGCAAAAGGTCGCCCAAGAGATGATAAACGCAGGATACACCAATGCTGCACAATCGTTTTCAGGTATAGCCCAGCAACAAGTCACGATCCAAACATCTACCCTAGAGATTGCTACCGAAAGCTCGGACCAACTGAATCTGGCCAAGGAAGGGGACCTAAGATTGGTAACTACCGAGATTATGGGCGAAATGAAAGGAAAAAGCTACCTTCTGCTCAATGAGAGTGAATGCGAAGCAATCTATCAGGCCTGTCTGCCGCCGGGTGGTAGTGCCGAAAGCCGTAAGGTTATGGGAGAGGCAGTCATCAAAGAAATTGATAATATCATTTCGGCTGCGGTTATTACCGAGTTCTCTAATCGTTTTCAGGTTAGCATCTTTGGAGATGTTCCCTACCTGTTTGATGGACCAGAAGCAGAAATTAGCCGCATCATTCAGGCTGACTTCGCCGATAATGCAGAGACTGGCTGTTATCTCTTCGCCAATACCTACTTTGCCTTCGAGAACAATACTAAGTTACAGCCTCAGTTTTTCTGGAAGTTGCCTTCTGATTTTCTTCAACGCATTAAAGAATATGCCCAAAAAGCTTCTGCTGTTTCTTGATAGCCTTATGAATTTATGAAAATCCCTATTCACGTAACCCGACGTTGGTATGGTGTACTAAGTATATTTATTGCTTGGTTTGTGTCGCTGGTTGGGTTGCTGTTTTCTACTATTTCTCATAAAAACTTTTACCTGCTGATACTCCTGGGAGGCGGTATAAGCCTGCTGTTGGCAGGTTTGAGGAAAATGCACCGACGGTACCAGAAAGTGCTGGAAGCGATTGATCAATTAGCATCGGGGCGAGTTACCAGTCCTTTGACTGAGCATCGTCAATCCCCCTGGGCGCCTTCTGTCAATACTCTTTATCACAAGTTGAATGAAGCCGCCAGTTTTATAAAAGAATTGGGAAACCACGATGGAGCAAATGACTTACATTATCTGCAACCGACTGAAAATTTGGGTCAGGCTTTGTTAGAAGTAGAACAGACATTAATAGTCTACCGGGAAGAAGAGCGTATGCGGCGTTGGAGTGCCGAAGGGCTAGCTCATTTCGCGGAGATATTAAGAAATAATACTGATAACATTCAAGGATTTTGCGATCAGGTAATACGAGAGTTAGTTAAGTATCTGGGGTGTAACCAAGGTAGCTTATTTCTGGAAATGGACGATGAGGAAACCTCGTATCTGGAGCTGCAGTCCTGTTATGCTTACGATAAGAAAAAATATGAACAGAAGCGGTTTGCGCGAGGTCAAAGTCTGGTAGGGCAATGCATGCTTGAGCAAAAACCTATTATTCTCACGGAGGTTCCACAAAGCTACGTATCCATTACCTCGGGCTTGGGGGAAGCTACCCCCGGCCATGTGGTTATTATGCCTCTGCTCTTTCAGGAGAGCGCGCATGGAGTAATTGAGTTGGCATCATTTAAAAAACTAGATAAACACCAGATTCTTTTCCTGGAGAAAGTAGCTGAAAGTATTGCCTCTACCTTGGCTATGATTCGGGGTAATACTCATACCAAGCAGTTATTAATTAACTCTCAGCAACTGGCCTTAGAGTTACGGGATCGAGAAGAAAAAACTCAGCAGCACCTAGAGGAGTTAGCCTTAGCTCAACAACAGATGGAAGGAAACCAAAAAGAGCTGGAGGGTATCTTTTCTGCTATGGACGCCACTCTGATCGTAGCCTATTTTAATTTAGAAGGAAACTTATTGGTAGCCAACCAAAATTTTACCAGCCTGTTAGGGTATACTCTGGAAGCAGTACAGAGTAAAGATGCAGTTATTTTTGCTAACAGCTCGCAGGTTTCTAATATATGGGAAAATCTGAGCGAAGGCCGGGCTATGAAAGATGATTTCCAACTACTACCTCTGGGTGAGAGTGAAGTATGGGTTCACGCATCTTTCACGCCTATTACTACAGTTAATGGTGAGATAGAAAAAATATTAATGCTAGGCACAGATATTACTCAAAAGAAACTGGTCTTGGAGAAATTATCTCTAGTAGCCAATAATACTGATAACTCCGTAATCATAACGGGTAAAGATGGCCGAGTAGAGTATGTCAATAAGGGGTTTGTTAACTTAACTGGCTACAGTACAGAAGAGGTGTTGGGAAGAAACCCGGACAGTTTTTTACATGGGCCTAAAACTGATCGTGAAACAGTAAACCGAATACGCCAGAAGCATAAAGAAGGCGTATCATTTCACGAGGAAATTTTGAATTATAAAAAGAACGGGGAAAGTTTCTGGGTATCTATTATGATGAACCCAGTTTGTAATGAAGCCGGAGAGGTTGAACGGTTTGTTACCATGCAAACCGATGTCACAAAAATAAAAGAAGATACGCTGGATTACACCTATAAGCTAGAGGCCATCAGCAAATCGAACGCTGTAGTAGAGTTTGACAGCAGAGGGTTTGTGGTAGATGCTAACTCAATGTATCTGGAAATTACTGGTTATCAGAAAGAAGAGCTAGTGGGGCGACTTTACTCGCATCTCATCCCTAAAAGCGAGATGGAAAAGCCTCAAACCCAAATGATGTGGGAAAACCTGAAAGCCGGAACCTTCTTCTCAGGTGAGTTTAAACAAAAGAGTAAACAGGGAAAAGAGCTGTGGCTCAGCGGCACGTTTAACCCAATATTTGATCTGGATAACCAACTCCAGAAGATCATGATGTTTGCCCAGTTTACCACCCGAGAGAAAGAAACTCAGCAAGAGCTAATGGGTACAATTCAGGCCCTGATGAACGCGGTGATGACAATTGAGATGGATGTGGATGGGAATCTTAAGAAAGCAAACGCTCGATTTCTAGAGGCATTTGGATATAAACGCTTAGAAATTGCCAGAAAAACACTGTCAGATATATTGGCCGAAGGATGTACCGTACCTAAAGTAAGCGAAATTCTGAAAGATTCCGAAGCAAAAGAGTATCCGCTAACGCTGATCACTAAAGTTGGAGAAGTTCATCACTACCGTGGTACATTCGCCGAAGTACGGGATATGGAAGGTACATTATTAAAAGTAGTACTAGTTTTATTAGAGGAAGCACATTAAAAAATTTAGCGCAATACTAATTTATATACAATGGCATCTATCACTGTTTCAGACGAAGAACTTCAATCGCTTACCCAAGCTATTTTGCGGAGGTACGATATAGATTTTACCTGCTACGAACCTAATTCGTTAAAGCGTCGGATAGCTCGCAGCATCAATGTGTTAAAGCTAGAGTCAGTTCATAATTTATGGGTAAAACTGCTAAAAGACCGTTCTTTTATATATCCGTTTATGGATGAAATTTCGGTTGGGCTTACCTCAATGTTTCGTGATCCTATATTATGGCGCACCCTGAAGAATGATATTCTTACCCCTCTAGGCCGAAAAGATACCATTGATGTATGGCACGCTGGCTGTTCTACTGGTGAAGAAGTATACTCTATGGGTATAGTGCTGCACGAAAAAGGGCTATTAGCTAAAACCAAGGCCTTGGCTACTGATATTAGTGAGGCGGCCATGGCTACTGCCCGCACTGGAAAATACCACGAACTGAAAATAGCCGAATACGAGAAGAACTATCAGCAATACAACGCCACGGGTTTGTTCCGAAGGTATCATCAGCCCAATTGCACAGGACATGTGATGAATAAGGAATTGGTTGAGCACGTAACCTTTAAATCCCATAACCTAATCACCGATCTCCCTCCACGCAAGTTTGATATTATCTTTTGTCGTAACGTAATGATCTATTTTGATCACGCCTCTAAAGTGCGGTTGATTCAGCAGTTTCACGATTATTTAAATGAGGGAGGGTACCTGATCATTGGCTTTTACGATGCGTTGGTGCCTTTAATCGATAAAAGTAAATATCATTATACTAATCTGGATGCCAAAATCTTTCAAAAGATTTAAGCAGACGCAGCTTTAAAACGCTTCGGAGATATTAATATAAAAGTTATTAGTAGACTGACCCACGGCGAAGTCTACTCGTATATTTAAGTTCTCTTCAGGGATAAGGGCATAGCGCAATCCGGCACCTACTGATGGTTTAAGATCAGGTACGGAAAAACCGTCCAGGTGCTTGGCTACATCTCCGACGCCTACAAACCCTACCACACCTAGCTTCTCCCAGATATGCCAGCGATATTCTGCCTGCCCGGCCAGTAGGTGGTTATCACGGTAACGGCCTTCGTAGTAGCCTCGCATAATCATATCTCCTCCTAGCGCAGCCAACTCAATAAATGGAGTGTCACCGTAACTGAAATATCCGTACAGCTGTACGGCAAGAATATCATTACGATGCGCAAGAGGCTGCCAATAGTGACGTATATCCAGTTCGCCCACCGCATAATTAAAATCACTTCCAAATGCTTTTCGGTGAAATCGCTGCCGAAACTCGGCCAGGGTTCCCGAGGTGGTGCTCATGGCATTGTTTCGGTTATCATAGATAAGCCCCATATCAATTCCCACTGACTGATAAGAGGCCGCCCCTTCCAGATCTCCCTGATCCAGCAGCCCGTCGGGAATCAATTCTATGTTATAGGTGGCTCGATACCGGAAACCCAAGCCGGCGTATAATTGCTGGATAATGCGGCGATAAGAGAGGTGCTCTACACCAAAAGTCGTATAGGAGAAGAGCTCTTCATTGCCGGCCGGAGTATTGTTTCCAATACCGTAATAAAACTGGGGAAATTGCCGGTAGGTTAATTCACCACGGTGGATAAACCGTTCTCCTGGAGAGAATATAGTATATTCAGGCGAGCTAAGAATCTGGTTATTTAACGTATAGCGCAATGCAAATTCCACGATGGAAGTACGGGTAGAATCGTAAGAAGATGGGAACAGGAGACTGCCTCCCACTCCGAATTGCCAACTGGTTTCCGGGGAATAAGCTACTACCGGAGCCACCACCCACTTTAAAGGAGGCTTTTCCGGAGATCGTTGAATTTCGCCAGAAAACAGGTCAATAACTCTGTCAGCCAGATCAAATAATGCTTCCTGAGCGTAGGAAGAAGTTGTCCAGCACAAAAAAATAATGGCAAGTGTCCACTGCTTGTTCCAAATCATCAGGTAAATAACTGCCTTTTCTCTGTTTTGTGAGAAAATTAAGGGCGATTTTGTGGGGATGGTTCAAAATCCAGATATTCATCACTAAGTTCTACTTCATAAGAGTGTGCTTTGCGTTTGTTCTTCAATACCTGTTTTAACTCTTGCTTTTCTTCAACCAGGTTTTCTTTTAATTGTGCTTTCGCGGCGGGAAGGTCGTACGAGATTTTATAATCATCTACCGTACCCTGTGCTTTTAAGAAAAGCTTCATGGGGGCAGCATCGTCTTGAGCAATCTCACCAAAATCCTTTTTACGGCGAGCTACCCGCTCTCGGGCAGTAGCTGATCGCAGGTGAATGCTTCGCATGGGTACCTCAAAGCGGTAATCAATATGATTGTTAAAGGTATGCGTTCCTCCTATCTGTATGTCAGACAGGTTGCTATGTACCAGCATTGTAGGAATATAGATTTCTTGATTACGGATGCGAATGTAATTTTGAATATCGTCAAACCGAAGGTGATCTAGCTGAGCTTCATCCACGTAAGGGGCAATTCTCTGCATGGGTTCAAAGCTATTCAGCTGCCCCTTTCGAATGGTAGCATAGGTCTCGGAAGATAATGATGGATACTGAACACTTAGGTTGCGATTTAGGTTTAGCCGCCAGTCTGAAGTAGCATCCACTTCCCCCTTCAGATGCTGAGCCGTTAGAAAATCCTGCTGGAAATTTTCAAAGATATAAAAAACACTATCTACATGCATTCCGTCCAGGCGGGTTTTACCCTCAGCACGGATGGTTTCATGCTGGGCGTTCACAAAGGCTGAGGCATATGCCTGCCCTCCGGCAGTGTGCACCGAAAGGTTGCGAATACGTACTCGTTGCTCCTGCACGCTAAGTTTGCTCTGAAGGTTACGGCCTCGGAACCGACGAAACTTAAGCCGCTGTACATCACACTCAAAGTTTAAAGCCAGTCGGGGGCTAATCTCTAAACGGTACGGTTGTTTTTCGGTAATCATTTGCCAATCCTGGGCTGTATTTCGGGCCATATTTTCCGAACTCAATGCCGTACTCAGGTTACCCGACAGAAGCTCATCCAGATCTATAAAATCAGAGCGAAGCGAAGCGTCAATCTGTATGGGGTGGGTTTGAGTAAGAGCGTAGGCAATAGCATTCCGGAATTGCCCTTTCAAGGAAAAATGGCTGTGCCCCACATATCCTGATAAGCGCTGAATAGTAAGGTTGTTATCTTTTACCTGAAATGCGCCCGAAAGCTGTTGAAAAGGCAAATGACTTCTCTGAAGGGCAAAAGAAATATCGTTTACAGCAATAGTACCACTACTTTTTGTCTGGCGACGACGGCGGAGCTCACTGCTCTTAAGGTCGCTAATCTTCCCCTGAAGAAATACATCGGCGGTTATCATACCCTGCGCCCACTGAAGTTGCGGAAGGGGATAAAAAGCCAGAAATGATTGCATGCTGAAAGAACCTTGAAACGTCGTCTCCAGATATAAGTCTCGGAAGTTACGCAGCAGTAAGTCACCCGAAAGTTGTTCTCCGTCTAGTGTGGCTTTGATATTTTTCAGGCTTAACTCTGCTGTACGAGAGGTTCGTTCCGTTCCATTAGTAAAAGAACCGTTTAGTTGAATGTTTTCTAACTTCTGTTGATACTCAGGGTGAAAAAAAGAGGCGTGCTGACTACCGAACAAAAATTGTACGGCTGGTTGATCAGCCGGGCCATGTATGCTGCCTTTCAGATATACGTCGCCTGTAGTGCGGTAATAATGCCAGGGACGAGCCAGCGAGGCTGGCAACACACTTAGTAATGTAGCAATATTGGATTGAGAGGCTTCTACCTTTAAATCTAGCACTGTTTCTCCCGCATGATCAATCAGACCGTTTATATTTAGTTGAGTATCGTGCAAACCCACTGCGGCTGAGGCAATGGCCAGTTGCTGCCGATCATTGTAATACAGCAGCTGCGTATTCACAGATAGAGGTTGTTCTACAAAGTAGCGGTCTTCTCCCACTTCAATATATTGACTCTCAAGTGCCCCATTAACGGCAATAGTGTATTCTTCCCCCACTACATTCAACGAAGCAGCAACCTGATGGGCATTGGCCAGAACATGCTGATTACGGGAAATATCTCGGTAACGAACCTGAATATTATTCAGATGAACCTGTTCTAGTTGAAAATGTAAAGGGTTTTTCTGAAGAGAAGATACATCTTCTGACGTGGATTGTTTCCGGAAAATATGATAGTTAGGATTTCGCTGTGCATCGAGTAACAAGTTTACTCGACCATTAGAAAGGACAATCTTTTCTACTTCATAGGTGCCCTGAAGTAGGGAAAGCAAGTTAAAGGAGAAATCCATGCGCCCGATGTCGGCCAGAGGAAACTCTAAAGATTGCGTGGAACCAATATGCCCCGGTATCTTGATCTGCTCAAACGAAACTGCAATATCAGGAAAGGTGCGCCAGGCCGAAACAGTAATGTGCTTCACCTGCACCGGTGTAGCAATATACTGATTGAGCTCCCGAACAAGGCGGTCCACAATCTGATCCTGATACACATATGTAATTCCTACCAGAGCAGCACTCACCAGCGTAATAGCTGCCGCAATCCATACAATAACTTTCTTGAGCAAAAGGCAAATCTTTTCTACTGAACGAGTAAAGAAGGTCAAATATGATACCCTGCCTGCTTGAATTTAAATGCAACTGTAAGCTAAAAGGTACGTAGGAGGCACATTAGCTAGAAAGAAAAATTTTTTTAGCCAGACATTGGCAATTGTATGCAAGAGTGTTACCTTTGCCAAACATTTCACCAAGGGTTCTTAGCTCAGTTGGTTTAGAGCACCTGCCTTACAAGCAGGGGGTCGTAGGTTCGAATCCTACAGGACCCACCAAAAAGTCAGTTATTAATAACTGGCTTTTTTTATGCTCGGATAGCGAGTCTAGATACTATATGACTTATTAAAGTAGATGCTATGCGAAATCTCAAATCTCTATATCCAATAAAAAAGAACTTAAACACTTTCCGTGCTTATCCAAAGCCGTAGAGCGGGTGACGCCACCATCTAGCGCCTCATACAGCACAAAATTGAGTGCACCAAGTTGGGGCAGTTCGTAACGAACTACTTCGCCTTGCACGATCGCCCCGAACCACTGCTTTACTTTTTCTGCCGTAACTTTTTCTTTAAGCATTATGAAATGGGCCGGATCGTAAGCGATCAGCGAAATATTGCTAATGTTCCCTTTGTCCCCAGTGCGTGAATGAGCGATTTCCCAAAGTTTCATAGGCTATTGGATTTGCTGATAAATTACGTTTGTTGAGATAGCAGCTTTAGGCACCAGGATAGATGCCACTGAAATAACTTCCTCTACCAGTTTAGTAGCTCCGCCACCTCCCGCCGGGCCATTGGTATAGAGTGCTTCTACTTCATTGGCTATTTTCTGAGCGTCTGCTCGATTCTGAGTTCTTCCGGCAACCCGTAGCCTTACCTCGGACACTTCAACTGTGGAAGAGGTTTGAAGAGGGGAAACAGAGTTAATACCAATCAGATCAAAGCGAAGGTCTTCGGCATCGATTTGCTGCATTTCCAGCCTTCTTCTCACTACCTCGGCAGCTAGCCTGACTCTTTCTACACAATTAGGACCGCCATAACTGATTTCGCCTCCTCCGAAGTAACCATTCTGATAGCCCACGCTTACTTTATAAGTATTAGTGGCGGTGGTCCCGGTGGCACCCTGAAAGGCTACTTTATTTTTACCAGCATCACTAAACATCACTCTTGAAAAATCAGCTACACAGTCGGGTGTTAGGTAGCGGGCTGGGTCGTGAATTTCGTATAGCAGTTGCTCGGTGCAGGTAGCGGGGCTGATGAGACCACCAGTGCCCTCCACTTTGGAGATGAAGCCTTCACCGCTGGCATCTACCTCCGCATACGGAAAGCCCAGATCCCAGAGGTCTGGCACATCTTTCTTGTCCGGATCAGCAAAATAACCCCCGCTGATCTGACCAGCACATTCCAGCAGATGGCCGAGTAAAGTGCCCTTGCCCAGCTTGTCATAATCTGTGAATGACCAGTTGAATTCGTATATCAGGGGGGCCAGGAACAGAGCCGGGTCGGCTACCCGACCAGTGATGATGATATCCGCGCCTTCATCCAAAGCTTGCACAATGGGTTGAATGCCCAGATAGGCATTGGCGGAGAGAATCTTGCCAGAAAGTGAGGAAAGTGGCTCTCCGGTTTCCAGAATAGGGTAGTCCAGGTATTGGTCGATGGCAGGAAAAATATCATCGCCTAACACTGCCGCGATTTTCATTCCTGTAAGGCCCAGGTCGGTAGCCATGTTGCCAACTACCTGCATGGCACTTTCCGGATTGGCCGCCCCCATGTTGGTTATGACCTTTGCTTTATTCTTGTAAGCCAAAGGCAGTACTTTTTCCATGCGATATTCCAGCAGTGGATTATACCCTCGGGAAGTGTCACGCTGTTTTTCCTTTTGGGCCAGTGCAATGGTGCGCTCAGCCAGACACTCGAAGCCGATATAATCCAGCTTCCCATATTCCAGCAAGGTTAAAGCCGGTTCCAGTCGGTCTCCCCCGTAACCAGCTCCGCTACCGATTCTGATTTTTTTTGTAACGTTTACCATGATATTGCACCGATTAGTAGTGAAACCAACAGAATGATGAGGGTGATCAGGAAAGCGTAGGGAATTGTTTTTCGCTGATGATCGCCCAGATCCACTCCGGTCAGCCCGATCAGTAAAAAGGTGGCCCCGGTCAACGGACTAACCGGAAAGCCGGTCGTCATTTGCCCGAGGATCGCCGCCCGCCCCACCTCAATGGCTTCGCCCTGAAAATGCGTGGCAGTCGTAGCCAGTAGCGGCAGTATGCCGAAGTAAAAAGAATCGGGGTCAAACAGTAAACTGGCCGGCATGGAGAGCAAGCCGGTGATCAATGCCAAATGATTCCCTACTGGGGTAGGAATGTAGTTTACTGCGGCAGCAGCCATGGCATCAATCATGCCTGAACCTTTGAGAATACCCGTAAAACAACCTGCGGCAAAAAGGATACTAGCCATCAAAAGGGCAGCTTTCGCATGCGCATTGACCCGCTCGCCCTGCATTTTTAGATTAGGGTAGGTCACACTAATAGCGATGGCAAAGGCGATCATGAAGATGACATGAGGCGGAGCAAAGCCCGAGACTAACGCGGCTACCGAAATCAGAATGAGTGCCATATTGAACCAAAATAACCTTGGCCTTTCTAAGGAGTTAGTTTCTTCATCACCTGTTTTCTGGTGCTCAAGTTGCGGAATGTCGGTAAGGTTCGCTTGACTTCTGGCTTTCTTTCCCATAAAGTAAGCCAGCACCAGTACGGTTACCAAACCTACCACTACGGGAATCAGCAACGGATTGAAAAGCTCAGTGACGGGTACTTCCAGGGCAGAAGCCGCCCTCAGCGTAGGACCGCCCCAGGGCAGTATGTTCATGGTGCCAGCCGCCAAAGCCACCACGGTTGCCAGCGTGGTGCGTGGTATATGAAGCGCATCGTAAAGGGGCAGAAGCGCCGGAACGGTTACCAGAAATGTGACAGCACCGGAACCATCCAGATGCACAATCATAGCCAGTAGAGCAGTGGCTACGGCTACGCGGGCCGGATCATTTCCGGCAGCCTTCACCAGTCGGTGGATAATGGGGCGAAAGGTTCCGGCATCCGTCAGAATACCAAAGAAAAGAATGGCAAAGATAAACATTACTCCGGTGGTGGAGATTGCTTGAATGCCCTCAGTTATAAACGTAAAGATCTCGGTAGTAAAGCCTCCCAACAGTGCCGTGATTACCGGAACGACGATCAGTGCCACTACCGGAGAAGCCTTCCTGGTCATCACCAGAAAGAGGAGCAGGGCAATCGTTAAAATTCCGAGGAGGGCGAGCATGGGTTAGGATTTGGGAATTAGGTTTCTAGAGAAAGGATAAATTTCCTTCTTTCAGTTTGGCTTCGTACTCGGCTTTGTTGAAACGGTACAGGTAAGGTGCTTTGTGCGCTCCGCCTCGTTTGCGCTCTTTCAGTCGTTCCAGAATGCCCAGGCCGGTCATCTTCTTATAAAAATTGCGAGGATCCAGCGGTTTGCCTAGCATAGTTTCGTATAGCCGCTGAAGTTCGGGCATGGTAAATTTATCAGGCAGCAGATTGTATCCGATAGGTTGCAGGCTGAGTTCTACCCGCAAGGCTTTCAGTGCCTGATCAATGATGTGATTGTGATCGAAGAGCAGCCGGGGAACTTCCTCAATATTCCACCATCGGCACTCATCAGTGTACTGATCGGGATTGGGAGAGACTTTGGAGTAATCTACTAGGGCATAATAGCCCACCGAAATAGCCCGCTCGTACCACAACCCAGGGTCAACGACGTGTTTTAGCTTCTCCCGAATTTCCGATAAATCATACCGGGGCAGCTCACCAAATACATGAAACTGTTGCAGGAAGATCTGATCTAGGCAGGTGCGTTCTTTCAGTACCCGATAGGCGGCATCATCCAACGACTCGGTTTGGTAAATTGGCCCGCCAGGTAAGCTCCACTCCTGGGTGTCTTTCCACCGTAACAGCAAAACCCGTAGCTGTCCCGCATGAAAGCCCAGAATGATACAATCCAGCGTCAGCTGCGGTATCAGGGGAGTTTCGGTATCAGTGGTTTTGAGATGATTCTCCTTTTTAAGCATGCCCCAAGATAAATTTTCTATTGCGTACTTTTGACATATTGAGAAGTAATTTATATCATTATGTAAAAAATACATAATAGATGAAGGGCTTTCTGCTGCTCCTGAGTATTTTCCTAATTCAAACGATATCTGCTTTCGGAGCGACGGTAGATACGCTTACCATTTTCAGCCAGGCTATGCAGAAGGACATGAAAGCGGCTGTGGTGATTCCGGATCAATACCAGCAAAGCAACCAACTTTTTCCCGTGCTCTATCTGCTGCACGGTGGGTCCGGCAGCTATCGCGACTGGCTTTCCAAAACTCCGGATACTACGCTGTTGCATCAGCTCGCCGACCAATACAATCTCCTCATTGTCACGCCCGACGGTGGTCCGCGAAGTTATTATTTTGACAGCCCGCTGGATAAAAGCAGTCAGTACGAAACCCATATTGCCCGGGAAGTAGTGGCAACGGTAGACAATGCCTATCGCACCGTCCAGGACCGTAAGGGGCGGGTGATTGCTGGTCTATCCATGGGTGGGCACGGTGCTTTCTTCATTGCTACTCGCCACCCGGATTTATTTAGTGCAGCCGGAAGCATGAGCGGCGTGATGAACATCAACCCGGCTACCTGGAAAGTGCCGGAGGAATTTGCTCAGTCCCGAGTAGATCATTTCGCCAAACTGCTAGGCCCACCAGAAGACGGCCTCTACAACTACCCGGATTATACGGCGGTGGGCATGACTGATCAGATGAAAGCCAATGATGTAAAGCTGAAGTTTGACTGTGGGGTAGATGATTTTCTGATTGAAACCAGCCGGGAGCTGCACCAACTGCTTTTAGACAAACAAATCCCTCATGAATACACCGAACGGCCGGGTGAGCATACCTGGGAATATTGGGAGAATGCTTTACCGTATCATATGCTCTTTTTCCACAAAATCCTGAAAGAAAACGGTATCACTGTTCCCTAAACATCATTAAAATTTTTACAATTCCAACAACCAACACCTATGAAAAAACATCGATTACCCTTAGTACTTTTAGGACTGGCTGCACCCCTGTTGCTGCAAGGTCAGACTAAAAATCAAACCGAGCCACCGGTGAAAACCGGAACGGACTACGCCGTGGTAGATACCAATTGTGGCAAAGTACGAGGCTATTCCCACGAAGGAATCTACACCTTTAAAGGAATACCGTATGCCCAGGCCGAGCGTTTTATGCCGCCCGAGAAACCAGAGCCCTGGGAAGGCATCCGCAGTTCCATGACCTACGGGCCGGTCTGTCCGATTAACCCAACTACGCAGGTGAACGATGAGACTGAGTTCCTTTTTCAGCACAACTGGGGCTACCACAATGAAGATTGCCTGAACCTTAACGTCTGGACGCAGCACATCAACGATAATACCAAGCGTCCGGTAATGGTGTGGTTCCACGGGGGCGGGTTTACGGCCGGGTCTTCCATTGAGCTACCCTCGTACGATGGAGAGAATCTGAGTAAAAACGGTGATGTAGTGCTGGTTTCAGTCAACCATCGCCTAAATGTTCTCGGCTTTCTGGATTTATCAGCCTACGGAGAGAAGTACCAGTCCTCCGCCAATGCGGGACTCATGGATTTGGTAGCTTCGCTGGAGTGGGTGAAGGATAATATTGCCCGTTTTGGGGGTGATCCCAATAATGTGACCATCTTCGGTCAGTCCGGCGGGGGTGGAAAAGTAACTTCTCTGATGAATGCGCCTTCTGCTAAAGGATTATTCCATAAAGCCATTGTGCAAAGCGGCAGCTATCTGCAAAGTTTTATGGATGCTGAAGTTGCCCAGCGAGTGAGCGCGGCTATGCTGGAAGAACTAAACATTCCCGAAGGTCAAATGGATTCTCTTCAAAACGTACCGTACAAAGAACTGAATGCCGCCGGGGGAAATGCATTGAAGAAAGTAGGAGACGAACTAAAAGCGGAAGGCAAGCCGGTAGGCGGCTTTGGGCTGAGCTGGGGACCTATTCTGGATGGCGAATTTCTTCCTTACCAACCCTCGGAAGAGTCTGCTATGGCGCTTTTGGCGGATATTCCCTTGCTGGTAGGTTCTACCAAAACCGAGTTCGCTCCCTTCCAGCCGCAGAACCAGAATATTTCTATGGAAGAGGCCAAGAAGCGAATGAAGGAGCAGTATAAAGATCAGGCAGAAAACTATATGGCAGCGGTGAAAGAAGCTTATCCCGAAACCGATGAGCCCTCGGACTATATCGACATTGATCTGATGTTTCGTCCCGGCGCAGTTCGGCAGGCTAAGCAGAAAGCTATGAATGGGGAGGCCCCCGTGTATATGTATCTTTTCACCTGGAATTCGCCGGTACTGGGTGGAGTGTACAAATCCATTCACTGCATGGAGTTGCCGTTTGTATTTGATAACATCAGCCGCTGCGAGGAGATGACCGGAGGCGGAGAAGAGGCTCACGAACTAGCCGATAAAATGAGCCAGGCCTGGATCAACTTTGCCGAAAATGGCGACCCCAATCATTCAGGATTACCGGATTGGCCAGAATATACTCCAGAGAATGGTGCAAATATGATTTTTGACAATGAGTGCCAGATAAAAAATCACCACGATCAGGCCCTGTTGCAGATTGCATCGGGAGAATAGCTATATTATGGGAGCGTGCGGGTTGACCCGGAAAATGAACCGGTACGCTCTACTAAAATTCAACCTTATGGATGCCCTACGATTAATTTGCTTTATCATTGCCGGCTGGTTCATGGTCATTTCTCCGTTATACGCCATCTCAGCGCTAGATACCGTGAAAACGGAAGCTGGTTTGGTCTCCGGCATAAAAAATCAAACGGGTGACATTACCATTTTTAAGGGTATTCCTTTTGCTACACCACCCGTGGGTGAATTGCGCTGGAAAGCCCCGCAGCCGGTCGAGCCCTGGTCTGGGGTGCGAGCCGCTGAGGCATTTGGCCCAAGCCCCATGCAGAACGAACCGGCCCCGTTCAGCATGTGGAGCGAGGAATTCCTAATTCCCAAAGAACCCATTGACGAAGACTGTCTGTACCTGAATGTGTGGACGGGAGCCAGCGATGCTACCGAAAAGCGGCCGGTACTGGTCTGGATTTACGGTGGCGGGTTTGTCAGCGGAGGAAGCGGTGTGCCCATTTACGACGGAGAGGCAATGGCCGAGAAAGGAATTGTCTTTGTGAGTATCAACTACCGGGTAGGCATTTTTGGCTTTTTTGCGCATCCCGAGCTGACTCAGGAGTCAGAACATTATGCATCTAGTAATTACGGGCTGATGGATCAGATCGCAGCACTAGAATGGGTGCAGAATAATATTACTGCTTTTGGGGGCGATCCTGAAAACGTGACCATTGCGGGGCAATCCGCCGGTTCTATGAGCATAAACTGTCTGGTAGCCTCTCCACTGGCCAGAGGATTATTTCAAAAGGCCATTGCCCACAGCGGAGCCAGTTTCTCCCGCCGAAGGGCTTTACTGGAAGAGGCCGAGCAGGAAGGTAAGAGAATTGCGAATGAGCTCAACGCGTCTTCCCTGGCCGATTTGAGAGAAGTACCCGCCGATACCCTACTGAAAACTCCGTCAAGATTGCGTGGTCCTATCGTTGATGGCTACGTATTACCCGATCATATTGTCGATATTTTTGCGGAAGGGGAACAGAACAAAGTGGCCTTGCTAACCGGCTGGAATCAGGATGAAGGGTTTACGCGGGAAGCGATCAAAAACTCGGCCGAATTTCGTCAGCAAGCAGAAGAACAGTATGGAGCAGATGCAGATCAGTTCCTGCAATTTTATCCAGCAAATAATGATTCGGTAGCCGCAGATTCACAGCTTGCATTGGGGAGGGATATGATTTTTGGAGTACAGAACTATACCTGGGCAAATGTTCAGAGTGAGCAAGGATATGCTCCGGTATATGTCTACCGATTTATCCGAGATGTACCGGCAACCGGGGAGTATGTAAAATATGGAGCTTTCCATACCGGAGAAGTGCCGTATGCTTACGATAATCTGAAATTTGTAGATCGCCCCTGGGAAACAGTAGATCATGAATTGGCGAATACCATGTCATCTTATTGGGTGAATTTTATTAAGACTGGTGATCCGAATGGTAAAGATATACCTCAATGGCCAGCCTATACCAGTCAGAACAAAGAGATTATGGTGTTGGGAAAAGAAACGGAAGCCGCACCCTTACCTGATGCAGCGGCTTTAGATTTCCTTTATTCCACGATGATAGAAAGTAACAATTAGTAAATGTTACGGATTTTATCGTATCACATCGGTATCAACAGGGATATAACCCAGGTGTCGGCTTAAGGATAATATCTGGCCCTTATGATGAAATTCGTGCGTGATGACATGGGTAAACAATTTTCCGGCGTTTGTTTGTGCCTGCTTTTCGTTGATCTTGTAGTCAATGGTTGACAATTGCAGGCCATCTGTAGCAGTCAGAAACTCCTCCATGAGCTTATCTATCTGATCGAACAAACCCTCTACTTCTTTGATCTGGCTGACTGCCTCATATTCGGTGAAGGCCATCTCTTTCTGTAGCCCGACTTTCCCAATCCAGTACTCGCAGGTGTTAGCAACATGCACCAGCAGATTTCGGATACTGCCTCTCCCAAAGGAGCTGTTTTCTTGTAAAAAATCTGAAGGGGTGATAGTAGCGCAGTACTCCAGCAGTGCGCTTCTGGATTGCCGGACATATTCGTATTGAATAGCCGCAAATGCATGTACCTCATTCATCCTGATATCCGCTTCGCAATTATACTTTTAAAAATAGCTTGTTGCGGTACAGAAAATACAGAAACAGCCAAACCAGGGCTAAGGCACCCAATGCCTGAAAAACTTCCTGCCAGCCTTCAGAAGCCGGAGCGTACAATCCGCCAAATAGCAACTCGGAAGTCTGTCCGAAGCTGATGAATCGGTAGGCCAGATAAATGGTAAGAGAGTTCATCCCAATAACCTTGAAAAAGAAGGCCCATCGCTGGAAATTCAGCATGTCAATAACCCAGAAAAACAGGCCTAGTGTAAGAAATGCCAGGCCACCGGTAAGCAGAATGAAAGAACTAGTCCACAAATGCTTGTTAATCGGAAAATGCAGGCTCCATAACCAGGCGATACCCAGGCAAACGACTCCCGCCAGTAAAAGCCGTTGCAGCTTCTGCCCATCTTTTTGTCCGGTCCGTAAGATATCGCCCGCTGCGGCTCCAAACACCGTCAGGCAAAGCGCTGGCAACTGGGTAAGCAACCCAAGCTCATCGTAGGTGCCCTGCAACAGGCGGCCAGGCAGAAAGGTACGGTCAAACCAGCCCACCAGGTTCCCCTCAAACGAAAGATCGCCAGCACCATAGCCCGGTACCGGAATGAGAAAAAGGGCGGCATAGTAAAGGAACAGTATGCCCGCTACCCAGCCGAGTCTTGCCCGGAAGGAAAAATTTAGGTAAAGCAGGGTAGTAATAAAGCCTGCAAATCCAATCCGGCCCAGCACGCTGCCTAGGCGAATTTGGGAAGGTTCAAAAAACGGAAACGGAGCGTTTTTGTACAGAAGCCCCAGGGCAATTAGAATCAGCATGCGGCGAAAAGCTTTCCGGTAAATTTCGGATTTGTGCATCCCCAGGGAAAGGCCTTTGTTTAATGAAAATGGCAGTGAGACTCCGGCAATGAACAGAAAAAGGGGAAAGATGAAATCATAGAAGGTAAAGCCATGCCAGGCGGGGTGCTCCATTTGTAGGGCAATCGCGTCTACCCAGGCGAGTCCGGTTTTTCCTTCCAGCAATAACAGGAACGTACCGGCTCCGGAGATAAACAGCATATCAAATCCCCGCAGGGCATCAATAGAGAGCAGACGTTTGGGTTTCTCTGCCTGTAAGGGAGGCATATTCTTCGCGGATGCGGTAGCGGGAGTATCTGTTCGGGAAGTAGCCTCACCAATGATCGTAGAAAGGGGGGACCGGGTGGCAGAAAAGCGGTTGGTAGCCATATAAGGATAAACGTTAGGTTGTTAAGCGAACACAATCTCAATAAATATCCGCTACTGTGAACATGGCCGGAAATGAAACAAATAGCGGCTGCATGCCCTAATGTAATGCTTTGGCAGTGCTCAAACAAGCATTGTAGATTTTGGTATGTCCCATTATGATAGCTGAAAACCAGATACAGTTCAGCCAGAAACATTAAACCTTACCACCCAGTACGTTTATCCTTTACGCTGATCAGACATGGCATAATGCTGGGGTGCCTTAATGAGTTTAGTCTGAGATTTCCAGTACCGATAAAATATTGCCCGCCGGATCTCTGAACCAAGCGATATTCGGGCCTTTATCACTGCGGCTAATTCCTTTTTCGTCAGTTTTAATATCGCCTTCGTACTGTTCGAAGCGTACACCTCGCTTGATAAGTTCGTCTACTGTAGCTTCAATATTCTCTACCGGAAAATTAAGAATTGTAAAGGTGGCTGGTTCGTGATTGGGCTTGGGGTAGATGAGGATATGGTTCCCACCTTCAATGTGCAGTTCTAATAATTCCATAGGGCCATCTTGAGTTTTTATATTCAACCCAAGAACATTACCGTAAAACGCTTTTGCTTTTTCCAGGTCATCTACTGAAAATCCACTGAATGCTTTTGTGTGCTTTAACATGATTCATAAAAGTTATGTAGTGAAAAAAATGAAGAGTTCGGTACGCTTATAACTTGTAGTAGGTTTAGGCCATATTCCTTTGCGCCACATTTTAACGCTGAAACAGTTCATCACCGGTTGAGTAGTCATATGTTCTTTTCAAGAGTTTCCGCTTTTCATTTGCTGAACGGCCTTTGCACCTTCTTCGGTGATGCCCATTATTTCTGTAAAAATCCCAATCTCTTTTCGCGTATCAAAAAACACAATGGTAGCTATTGGCGTATCAAAGCTGCTGATAACAGAAAACCCCTTACTCTCGAAATCGGAAATAACGTTTTCAAGGTTTGTAATGCTGGTGCTGTAAGCAATATGTTGAACCCCACCAGTAGGGTTGTTATCTATATAATCTTTAAAAATACTTTCGCCCGAAAGTGGTTGAATGAGTTCAATAAACGTCCCTCCTGAATAAGCCATTGTTACCAGATTTTCGGCATTAGAGGGGGGGCCGTAGTAGGTGCCGTCGTACTCTTTCAATAGAGTGGTTGTCGTCTCACTAAAATTGCTTATGCCAAGCATTTCCTGAAAAAATGTTTTCGCTGTTTCAATATCTTTCACCACCCAGGCAATCTGTGCAAAGTTTAGCCCGAAGGAAGATTTCTTATCTACGTTTTCCATAGAATCATTTTTTACATGTTGAATTTGGACAATGTTTTTGTAATAACGATCACGTATCCGCAGTAACAATGGGCAACAACTTTGTAGGGTGAAACTAGCTTGGTCTTTATACTACTTCAGCATTCATTACAATCTACTCACAAACATCTTTTGTCAGGGATATGCTATATCAAAAAAACCTGAAAAACGTGGTAGTAATGCTAATAAGACACCTGGATAGCTTCACAATTTTATAGTTTTTGAAAGCTATTTGTTTCAGTATGTACTTAAAATAAGTATATTGCAAACATACTGAATGTTCTCTACTTTGGTAGGGGTAAGATGCGGCATTCGGAGGGGTAAATCGCGACATCTGTATTCATCAGGCAGATTTAAAAGATCATTAGACATTATTCTGATTTCTTTTAATAACATACCAAGAAGTGAGTGGCGGGAAGCTGCACAGGGGGACTTGCCTCCTGTTGACCGACCCCAGTAACAGTTTAAAACTCACGATAGAAAATGAATTCTTATATAATTATCGGAATAACCTCTATTCATCAACCTAACTCTTTTGCTTTTCTATGAAGAATATTTCAATCCTGATTCCACAAGAAGCTATTTTGGGCAGTCTGGAAGGCACGCGGCAAATATTTTCAGAAGTGAACAACTTCATGAGCGCCCAGGGCAAATCGCCCTTATTTAAAGTGCAATTAGTTGGGCTTACCCGAGAGACAGTGCTAACTGGGGGGCGTTTTACCGTGCATGCAGATTTAGTATTGGATGAGGCAAAAAAAACCGACCTGATTATTATTCCGGCGCTGAATGGAGAAATTGCCCATGCTTTGGAAAAAAACCAGGATTTTATTCCGTGGATTATCCGGCACTATGAGAGGGGAGCTGAAATAGCTAGCCTTTGCCTGGGTGCTTTTTTGCTGGCATCTACTGGCTTGCTTAATGGAAGAAAATGTGCTACCCATTGGATGGCTGCCAACCAATTCAGGAAGATGTTTCCCGAGGTAGAACTTGTGACCGAGCGTATCATTACTGATGAAAAGGGGATTTACTCCAGTGGCGGGGCTTTCTCATATATGAATCTCATTTTGTATCTAATCGAAAAGTACGCCGGTCGGGAAATTGCTGTACTGGCCGCTAAGGTGTTTGCGATAGAAATAGAACGGAATAATCAGTTATCTTTTACCATTTTTCAGGGGCAGAAAGAGCACGAAGATGAACCCGTCATTAAGGCTCAGGAATTTATTGAACACAATTTTCAGGACAAAATTACGGTGGATCAACTGGCCGATAAGTTTGCCATTGGCCGAAGAAGCCTGGAGCGCAGATTTAAAAAAGCAACTGCCAATACTGTGACTGAATATATTCAGCGGGTAAAAGTTGAGGTTGCCAAGAAAGGCTTTGAAACTACCCGTAAGAATATTTATGAAGTGATGGACGATGTGGGCTACTCTGATGTTAAAGCCTTCCGCAATACTTTCCGAAAAATTACCGGCTTATCGCCCAATGAGTACCGCAACAAATACAACAAAGAAGCCCTTACAGTATAATGACTGATGATTAGTGATGAGTGAGAAGAATTAAGACTCCATTATCCAAATCTTAATCATTCTTTATCAATCATCAGTAGAAAGCCAGTCGGGTTCGGGGAACTCGCGCATGGGGCTGTAGCGGGGGTAAGTATCAAACAAATCCGGGTTGGGGCCAACAACGCGGGGGTCTTCCGTGGTTTCCAGTTCTTCCAGCATGGTGGCTTTCATCTGGTCCAGCACACCGGTAAACTCGGGCGAATTGGCGAGGTTATCCAGACAGTTCGGGTCTTTTTCTACATCAAAAAGCTCATACTCGGGGCGTTTGCCCACGGCAAGATCAAAGTATTTGGCATATTCTCCATCATCGTGATGCTCCACAATAAAGGATTTGGACGGAGCAGCATCGATATCAGTAAAGGCCCATTCGGAATGGTGCACCCCTTCTTCATCGATGCCGTACATCGGATATACTGCTCCGCTGGAGTCGGGTACCAACCTCTGAGGAGCTCCGGCCGGCCAGCGTTCGGGTTTCATATTCCAGATGTAGAGATACCGGCCTTTTCGCATAATGCGCTGGGGATAGCCCAGGTTCTTATAACGAGAAGAAGAGTGCCGCTCGCGTCCGGCCAGCGCATATTCCCGCCCCTCATCTACGGTTCCTTCTTCCTCAGACTTTAACATGCTTACCATGCTTCGACCCGAAATGGGAAGCATCCCCTCAGCGCTGGTTTCAGTAAGCTCCAGAATAGTAGGGGCCAGGTCTACAAAGCTTATGGGACTTTCCACACTGCGCCCTGCCGGAAACTGGGCCGGAAAACGGATGGCCATCGGCACGTGCACTCCGTACTCGTAGGCATTGGCTTTGGCTCGGGGGAAGGGCATACCGTTGTCTGCCGTTACAATGATGATGGTGTTTTCCAGTTCTCCGATCTCTTCCAGATAATCAATCATCCGACTCAGGTGCAGGTCGAACCATTCAATCTCAACGGCATAATCCAGTAGATCGCCCCGAATCTCTTCGGTATCCGGCATAAAATCCGGAACATCTACTGCATCCAGCGATTTACCGTGGCGCTTCCACGAGTCTTGCTCGTAACTACGGTGGGGTTCGGTGGCACCATACCAGAAGAAAAAGGGAGTATCATCCTCTCGCTGCTCCATAAACTGCCGGAAGTTGGCTGCATAGTTAATGGTGTTAATATCCTCCGCAAAACGTTCATCTCCCGAGCTGCCTTTTTCATAACGGATCTCATTGTAAGCATGGCCTGCTGCATTTTGAGGACGTAGAGGGGCTTCACCGTACTCAAAAGGGCCAACCCCTTTACCGGTAAATCCGGTATGGTAACCGTTGGAATCAAGCAAGTCTACGAAGGGAATGTATTTGGCCAGCCAACCTGCGGCATGTTGCCCCGCCTGCTCATTTTGCCAGTGATAACGCCCAGTGACAATAGTGCTACGAGAAGGCGCACAACCTGGCGAGCCGGCGTAGCAATTCTGAAAGTATATACCTTCTTTGGCGATCCGATCAAAAGTCGGTGTTTTCACCCATGTCTTTCCAGTAAAGCTGGTATGCTCAAAAGACTGGTCATCACTAATGGCAAATAATATGTTAGGCCTTTTTGCCGGTTCTTCCTTTTCCGAACAACTGCTCAGGTATAGCAAAATAGAAAGAAGGAGAAAGGGAAAAGTGCCGGTTGTGATTCTCATAAGTCAAGTAAAAAGTAAGTAGTTAGGTTTTGTAAAAATAGGGCGAAAAAGTCCGGTGACGAATATATTCCGGACTTTTTCGTGGGCTAAGTTAAATCAATCGGCAGTATAGCCAGGGTTTTGTTCCAGGGTTGCACCGGTATTACTTTCAATTTCGCTAAACGGGATAGGAAAAAGGTTATGGTAAGGCTGTACATCACATCCGAAGTTTGCTGCTACCGGATTTCCGTTACAGTAACGGTTGGTCCGGTCGTAGAGTAGACCTAGTCGGTTTAACGTGAGTCTTCTTTTTTCTTCTACTCCTAACTCCCGCATTCTTTCATCCAAAATATAGTCGATGTCTATTTCAGTAGGGGTTACGGGAATAGCCTGAGCGCGGGCGCGCACCACATTGATGTCGGCTGCTGCACTGGCGGCGTCTCCGTTGCCAAAATGAGCTTCAGCCCGCAGCAGATAGGTTTCGGCCAGGCGAATAAAATACTGATCGGTGTAGGTGCTACCGGCGGTAGAGGCATTTAGGGTTTGCAATTCCGGGTCTACAAACAATTCGGGCGGATGATTACCGGGAGTAAACACTTTGGACTGAAAAGGGTAGAAGGAGCGAATGGTGTCGTCGTTGGTTTGTCGGAAGAGTTCAATGTGTTCGGATATCATTTGTCCGTACCATTCTGATTCCGGATTGTTGAAAGCAACATCCCGGATAAAATTATATTCGGAGTTTCGCATATCGTTCCAGTCACTTTGCCAGATTCCGTAATTAAGATGGTTAGTGCCTCTCAAGCGGCCAATACCTCGCCCGGAGGTATAGGAAACTCCAAGGGGAAGAAAAGGAGTAACTCCCGAAGGATCTTTAACGCTAAATCCATAGGGGCGGGGGGCGTGATCTCGCTCCAGTTGAGCACCATCCCGGCTGCCAGAGAAGATAGCTCCTCCGGGCACATCAATCTCCTGCTGAAATACCCAAATGCCTTCGGTGTTGCCAGCGCTGCGGTTTTGATTATTTCTTCGGTAAAGGTCCCAGTATACATCTCCGGGCTCACTTTGTCGGGAACCAAAGCGCTCGGTCATCAGAGCTGTATTAGGATCATCAATGACGACCGTGGCAGCGGCAATAGCATCTGTCCAGCGCTCGAGGGCAACATACGTTTCGGCCAGTAAATGATACGCGGCCAGGTTGCATACCTGCCCATCGGCTACTTCAGTAACGCTGGGTAGGTTCTGAGCGGCAAACTCCAGATCAGCCACCGCTTGTTCGTATACGGCTTCGCGAGAGGCTCGCTCATAGTCTGTTTTGGGAGAACTAACCGCCTCTAATTCTATCGGAACTCCACCATACAGGTAGCCTAGGTTGCGATAAGAAAGCCCTCGAAAGAGCCTGGCGTCAGCTTCAATTTTTGTTTTTTCTGCGTCAGTAAGTTCAGATTCAGGCAATCGTTCCAGAATAATGTTGGCGGAGGAAATGATTTTATAGTACTGGTTCCAGTGATATTCGGCCTGTTCAGACGAAGGCGTAAGCGTTGCCAGGTAGCTGCCAAATCGTTCGTTCAGCTGTTGAGCGCCATTGTAGCCAATATCCGTTCCGTACAGATAATCCAGAGGGCGGTGCTCGCTGGCCGAAAGCATCACTCGCAGATTATCATAAAGCGCATAAACCGATGAGTTGAAGTCCTCGATCGTGACGAAGGAAGTTTCCGGGCTGGCAAAATCTAGAGGAGTCTCTTGCAAAATTTTGTCCTCATTACAACTAAGAAGAGAGAAAGCCAGAGTAAGAAAAGTAATATATAGTTGCTGATATGATTTCATGTTGTTCAGTTTTTTTGTTTAAAAGCTCATGTCTAGTCCGATAGAAAAGCCGCGCAGCACAGGACGGCCATTGGCCCTAAAACTACCGCTTGACTGAGTTTCATCAGCTCCTCGGTCCACTTCCGGGTCCCAGCCCTGCCATTTCGTCCAGGTGGCCAGGTTTTTTCCGCTGACAAATACTTTCAGGTTCTGGATACCGATATTTTCCAACACCGAAGGCCTTAAGCGGTATGCCAGGGTAATGTCCTGCAACCGCACAAAACTGCGATCGCCGTAGTAGATGTAGTCAAAGGCGGGTTGCTGATCTAACCGGCGATAACGGGCATCCGGGTTAGACGGTGTCCAGTAATCATACCCATTCCACATATTGTTTCTCCTGACGTTATCACCAATACCAAATCCATCCAACATGTTTCGGCCAAGATAGCTGTTCTTGCCACCTTGTATAGAGTTAAGGAAAAAGCGGAGGGTGAAATTTTTGTAGCTAAACTCATTTAAAATACTAAAGCGGTAGGCCGGTTCTTCCCGACCAATAATAACCCGGTCGTTAGGGTCAATAAAGTCATCATTATTCTGATCCACAATACGGTGAGTCCCAACAAAGAACCCATCCGGAGCTTCTTCTCCCAGTTGAATGATCCCGCCCGACTCATAATCAAAAATAGAGTTGATAGACTCACCGATGAATAAGTTGCTGGCCTGTAAGTCATCTTCCTGCCCATCGCCATTGGCATCAAGCCCCAGGAGTGATATGATTTCATTTCGATTGGAAGCGAAATTAACATTGACATTCCAGTTAAAATCATTTTTCCGTAGCACGTCGGCATTCAGCACTACCTCTATTCCCCGGTTGGCTACTTTGCCCACATTGGAAGTGATTTGATCAAAACCGGTAATTTCCGGAATGGCAACGTCAAAAATCAGGTCGTTGGTCGTGGACCGGTAATAATCAATACTACCCGTAAACCGGTTGCTCAGGACTGAAAAATCGAGGCCGAAATTAAAACCAGTGGTGGTTTCCCACGTAAGGTTGGGGTTAGCCAAGTTCTGCACCTGTTGCCCGAACACTGTAGTACCTCCGTCTCCAAACACATAGGCGGCATACGTTTGCAGTATGGCTAATGAAGAATAGCGGTCTACCAGATTCCCATTGCTGCCATAAGAACCGCGCAGCTTAAGATTGTTGAGCCAGGGTTTATCTAAGAAAGATTCTTCACTCATTATCCAGCCGACACCCAGTGAGGGGAACAGGGCAGTCTTTTCATTTCGGGCAAAGCCGGAAAATCCGTCACGCCGGACGGTAGCAGTAATCAGATATTTATAATCAAACTCATAATTAATGCGGCCCATCTGGTACAGATAGCTTTCATCCCAGGCCTCAGATTCTATATTCTGAATGGTAGCCAGGCTTAAGTCATTGTAGCTAAGCCTCAGATTGTTGTAATTAATACCAATCGCATTGGTTCGCTCATAGTTTCTTTCCCGTTGTCCGGCCACCAGTGTCAGGTCTAACTGATGTTTTTCAGCAAAGGTGTGCTTATAACTGATAATGTGGTCGAGGGTCCAGTCGTACTGAGATATATTTTCTTTGTAGGCACCCCCAGAAGCACCATTGTCAAATCGATTGCTATTGTAGTGCCGATCCCAGGAATAGTTGTTGCCAAAGTTGAGACGGTAGTTTAAACCTTCCAGAAACGGAAAGTCTATGTTGGCGTAAAAATTACCGAACAGGCTATTTCTTTTGTCAAAGTCATCCGCGGCCGCTTCTAAAAAAGGGTTGGGAATGTTAGCACCATTCGGGTTAAGAATGTATTCACCATTTTCATCAGTAGGGCGGATAACCGGAGCCATTCGCGCCAAACTGCCCAGCTGAGGAGATGTGCCGGAGTAATCAGAGAAAGAACCAAAGGTTTGAGCACCAATGGTGAACCACTCAAGAAGATCGCTCTCAATATTAATTCGGGTAGTGATTCTTTCAAACTCATCGTTTATAATAAAACCCTTTTGCTTGGTGTAACCACCCGACAGATAGTAAGATACCTCACCGCTGTTTCCTCGGACACTTAAGTTATGCGCATTGATGTACCCGGGGTCGGTAGCGGCATCCCACCAATCATAATCGTATCCGTTTTCAAAACCGGTGCGTAGTTCCGGATCCCCCACCACATCCAAATACGTCCAGTTGGGTTTAAGTTGAGTGTACTCCGGAGCTTCGTATGATATCTCCCAATCCGCATCAAACGACTTCTGAACAAATTCATCCCGGTTCATCAGGGTAAGGGCATTACTGGGGGTTTGGGTAGTAAAAGAGCCGGTATAATTAAAGATAGGTTTGGAAGAAGACTTTCCGTCTTTTGTAGTTACCAGAATTACCCCATTGGCAGCCTGCGCTCCGTAAATAGCCTTGCTGCTGGGGTCTTTGAGCACGTCAATAGACTCTATGTCATTAGGGTTCAGGTCGTTCAGGCTACCCGTATAGATAATACCATCCACCACAATCAGCACATTCTGATTGCCATTAATGGTAGACCGACCCCTTACCGAAATTGAAGGGTTCTCTCCTGCCGCATCTACCTGCCCGATGTTCAGCCCCGGCACCGTTCCCTGTAACGACTGAGCAATATTTACATTAGGCGACTCCCGGAATGATTCAATATTAGCTCGCACCACCGACCCCGTTAAATCAGACTTGTTCTGAGTGCCATAACCCACCACTATTACTTCAGAAAGTGATTGAATATCCGGTGAAAGGTTGATGTTGATTACGTTGCGGCCGCTAATGGTTTCCTCCATCGTTTCGTATCCGATAGAAGAAAAGACTAAAGTGTTTACTTCGTCGGCTACGGTAAGGCGATAGTTTCCTTCTACGTCGGTTACTGTTCCGGTAGAAGTTCCTTTGGCAAGGATGTTCACTCCCGGTAATGCTTCTCCGGTAGAAAGATCAGTGACTTTTCCGGTGATTGTTTGCTCTAATAGATGGATGTATTGAGAGAAAGCATGCCTATCCATGGCTGGTGTTGGCATTTTCATACGTTCTTTTTCTCTTCCCTTATACCAAGTGCTTCCGCCACTAGGCGCAACTTGTATTTTTCTAACGTTCTTGGCAGGTGATTGAGGATAGATAGCATAGGATGCATCTTCAAACTTTTTAAAGTTTAGCCCTAGCGGAGATAACAGTTTATATAGTGTATTTTCCAGATTGTCATTATGCTCAATAGTCAGAAGTTGTTTCTGACTTATTTTCTTATGATAGACCGTTTCTCTGTCATAATTAAATTTAGTGTTAAATCTGGCTTCCAGTTCTGAAAGCACCGAAGATAAGTCCTTTGAGTAATTTTGATAAGGAGGCAAGTAAGGCGGGCTTTCGGTAGACGCAATTGTTTGTGACCAACCGTGTTGGAAAGCTAGCAGAAGCAGACTAATGCTAACTAGCCGAAAAAAATACCATGATGGTAGTGTTCGTTTCATAAGCTGATGTATTTAGTAGTTTAATATTGATTAACTGAGAGGTTGATTACCTGCGACCAACCCAGGCTTTTTTATTTTTCCTCCAGGGTGATTTTATTTCCATCTTTAGTAATGTTTAAGTGATATATCAGAGCCAGTTTATCTAAAAGAATGTCCAGATCATCGGCCGGAGCAGTACCCGAAAATGCTTTCTGAAGCAAAGTTGCGTTGTTGACCTGTACCTGAAATCCATAATTGTCCTCTATCAGTTGCTTGATGGCAGCAATAGAAGTATTCTCAAATACTAGTTTGTTTTCCGTCCAGGCAGTATACTGCGATGGATCTACCGTTTTCTTCTCAATGATTGGTTTTTGTTCGTCTACTGCTACCATTTGGCCAGGTTTCATAAGCACTTCCTCTTGTGCTGTGTCCCGATGAATGTTCAGTTTTACTTTACCGACGCGGAGCACTACCTGGGTTTTGCTACGTCGGGAGTTAACATTGAATTGGGTGCCTAACACTTCTACCTGCACATTACTGCTATGCACTACAAACTTTATGGGAGCGCCTTCCCGTGTCTTTCGTTTATTTACCTTAAAAAAAGCTTCGCCTGATAACCATACAGATCTTCCGGTTGGATTTTCCCAATTACCTTCCTCTATTCTAAGGGTAGAATTTGCATTTAGCGTTACAACCGATTGGTCAGGCAAGGTTACAGTTTTAGTTTCTCCATAAGCGGTAGTGTATTCAATAAAACTTGCTGCTGGGCGGATTATAAAGTAGGTTGCCGCGAGTAACAAAAGTCCGGTAATACTGGCAGCGATACCCACCCATTTTTTGTTATAAAATATTTCTTTGGGTTCCTGTACGAATGGTTTGCTAGGCGGCGAGCTATCTTCTGCGGTGAGGCCTTCCTGGATAGCCTGATCTATTGCTGACTTAACTCGCCTTTTTACGTTTTCGCTGCGCGGGGCTTCTTGGAAATTAAGCTGTAGAACTAGTTTTTTAGCTTCTGCTGTAGCAGAAGCAGCTTCAGGGTTTTGATGCAAAAACTCCTGCCAGTATGCATTATTTTCAGTATTCGGAGCTTTAACCCACTCTTGAAAGTATGGATCTAGCAGAAAGTCTTTAACCTGGTGCTGATTATCAGGCATTGATTGGTTTTTTATGTCCTTTATTAAGAAAAGACATGCCTGCCTGATTTTACACTATAAGTTTCGTGAGAAATTGAAAAAAGAGAAAATTTTTAAAAATAGTGTCACATACTTGCCATATCACAAAAAAACAGCGACTTGATTGAAGAATGTGTGCAATAGCTACTAAGTGGCGGATAATAGAAATGAAAGCATTAGTACCATTAATGTGGTAATAGATACTTCAGTTTGGTTTAGGTTTTTACGTAATATATCAACAGTTCTGCCGATAAGGTTGTATACCGAACGAACCTCTATTTCCATAACTGCTGCTACTTCCTGAAACGAAAGGTTATTATAGAATTTAAGATAAATCGCCTCTTTTTGCCGTTCTGTGAGTTGATATAAAGCTTGGGTTAGCTTATCGTAAAGTTGGTCTTCCTCAACTGTGTGAGTAGTATGCTGTTGTAATGATAGTTGGAAGGGAATGCTTTCTTTTTTTAGAGTTGAAAATGGATCTGGTCGCTTTTTTTCCTGAGAAACAACCCTAATTAGTTTTCGCCTTAGGCAACGGAAGAGATAAAACTTGATGGCGGTGGTTTTTCCTAACCTCTCTTTGCGGGCCCACAGATAAATAAAAAGGTCTTGGACAACATCTTCTACCAGATTCTTGTCATCGCATATTTTATCACCATAATAACAAAGAGATTGAAAAAACTGGTCATAGATGTAATCAAAGGCTTGTTTGTTTCCCAGCTTAAATTCCTCCCACAATTGCGCATCTGTGCAATGGGATACATCTATTTCAGTAATCTTGTTAGATAGATTGAGAGGGGGATATCTTTTTAGGCTGTTCACTCACCGCAATTCATAGTTGTATTGAATAAAACCAAATTTGCGGTAAACCAAAAATACTGCGCAATAATTTTCTAATAAAATTCTTATAGATACTTTCCGTCTCTTTGCGGCTTTAAAGTATCAACAGCAATAAAAACTAACTATATAGACCCTGTCATCAGATGATAAGAGGGAATATGAATCAGTTTTGCTTTTGACGCATTTCAGGTAAGTATACCCAGATCTCAGTACCTAGATTCAGGTTAGTTTTTATACCAATTTCCCCCCCTAGTTTTTCGGCATTATTTTTTACTATAAAGAGTCCAAGTCCGCTTCCCTCAGAGTGCTCATGGCCTCGATAAAACATCTCAAAAGCGCGCTTTTGTAAGTCCCGGTCCATTCCTAGACCATTGTCCTTTACTTTGATTTTAATACCTTGTTTATAACGCCTTACCGATATTTTGGTAACTGCATCATTTTGAGTTGGTTTTCGGTATTTAATGCTGTTTTCGACTAAATTTTGGAAGATAGATTGAAAAATCTTGACTTCTGTGTTAATAGAAAGTTCGCTATTGGCCGTAAGATGGAAAAGCACATTTTCTCGACCTGGATAACTGTTGAACCGATTTATTATTTCTTCTAAATAAGTGCGAATATTAATGCGAGAGTACTGAAGTTCATTTTTAGAAGATAACCCTACTTCAAGTAAGCCAGACAGTGTATCTTCCAGTTTTGTTACGCTCCTTTCAATAAGATCTAAGTAATACTTATATGTATCAATATCTTCTGGCTCACTTTTAAGTAGGCTAAATAACCCTTTTACCGAAGCCAATGGCCCCTTTAAATCATGCGATGCCCGATATATCAGCGTCTTAAGTTCTTCGTTTTTCTGTTTTAAGCTTTCTATTTCCTTAATATGCTGGCGCTGATCTTTGGCTACAACAAGATACTTCTGCTCATATTCGGTATTCAAAACAGACAAGGTAAGCAGTACTGGGATGCTCTTTTTCCCACGGACCCGTAAGTTAGTGGGGTAATCATGTAATGTGAGTCCCTGTTGTGCCTGCTCAATGTTGGTTTGCAATAATTTTTGAGCCTTTTTAGGAATCAGCTGAGTTATATTTTGCTTTAGTAATTGTTCTTTTTTGCAATTTAGATGCTTTAAGGCATATGTATTAGCAAAGCTGATATTTAAATATTTATTGAAGACTAATACAATATCAGTATTTGCATTAAATATTTCTTTAGCAATTTTATCTTCATTAAATACTTCTTTTTCACAATACATTTCTTTCACCATTATAACTTTTCAGATATTAGGAAATAGGGCTAAATGAATACTTAGTTAATTATCATTTCTTAAGAAAAGTAATTAAATAAAATGGCTGCATTATTTATAAATTTGTAAATGCTAATATAGCAATTATTATATAAATTATGTAAATATGTAATATTATGTAGGTATTCATCCTTACATTAGTCGGCAAGTCTTAGAGATTAAGCTCATAATAAGATCTAAAGTGTCAAATTGTCAATAACCTTACATTGTATAAAATGCCTGTATAAGTTATGAGGGTTAATACTAAATATACAAAGTGAACAATAATTGCTAAGCAATGTGTAGAGAATTGCACAATCTAGGGTAAAAGAATAAATAATAATATCATATCTGTACACAAGATTTATTTACGGCTTATATGACTAAATATAATTCACGCTATATATAATTAAACAATGGTTATATTTATGGTTGAAAATAATAGATGCGTGATAAAATTATTTAATGCATTTCCTCTCCTCTTCAGCGGACTGTTAGTTATAATCATTAGCTGTACTCCTGAAGAACAAGAGTTTATTAAACCAATTCCAATAGCATCAGTAGCTGCTGAGATTACAACCTCTGGATTTAAGGCTACTTGGATGCCTTTATTGGGCGCTAGAAGTTATATATTGGAAGTAGCCAGTAATGAAACTTTTAATAAAGAATCTATAATTCAAGAGTTAACTACTGAAATACAAGATACTTTTCTAACAGTTGAGAATTTAAAAGTAGCTCAGTTTTATTATTACCGAGTTCAAGCTCGTCTTAGTACTGGGGAGAGCACCGATTATTCAAATATTATTGAAGTATCTACGTTAGGAATGCCCCATCCAATTGCATTGACTGCCAAAGAAGTTGGGGCAAGCAAATTTACTGCATGTTGGAAACCAGTAAAAGAAGCAAAAACATATAAGGTAGAAGTAGCAACCGATATTGACTTTTCTACTTCTTTATCTCTTCAGCAACTTGTGACTACAGATACATTCATTATTGTTAAAAATGGGCTGAAAGTAGATCAGGATTATTTTTATCGGGTTGTAGCAAAAGATGAAGACATAGAGTCAGAGTTCTCAAATGTTATACACTTAACGACAACACAGCTTACCCAGCCTGCTATTACACGTGTTTCTGATATCAGTAAAAGTGGGTTTAGTCTTCAATGGAATACTATCACTGGTGCTACCAATTACAACTTAGATATCGGAACTGACCCTCTTTTTGTAGATTCATCTGCTTATATAATACAAAATGAGGTAGTTGGTGAGCCTGCATTTATCGCAGATGGGCTACTGGCTAATACAGTATATTATTGCCGAGTGCGTGCTAATAGTATTCATTCGTTTTCAGAATGCTCAGAAGTAACTATTATAAAAACATTAACACTTGATGGTACTGTAGCTTTGCCAGCAAGTGAAATACAACGTAATGGGTTTAAAGCTAATTGGCAAAAAGTGGCGTCAGCCGATAGCTATTTATTGGAAGTGGCCACTGATGAACACTTCACTGATTATGTAGATAGCTATGATCCTATACCAGCAGAGGATACTTCAAGCTGGATAAGCGGACTTCAGCAGAATACAGTTTATTTCTATCGGGTAAGTATCCAAAGCTCTGGTTCCCAGTCATCTCCCTCAAACATAATTCAATTAACCACAACATTGTTATCAAGTCCTAAAGCTTATGCAGCGAAAAACATAAGCAATAATGGCTTTACTGCAGTATGGAGTAAAGTATCTGAAGCGGAAGTATATAGTCTGGAAATCGCTAGTAATCCAGATTTTAGAGAGCCGACCACCATAGATGGTATTAGCGACACTACTTATGATGTGCAAAATTTGATAGGCAATCAAACATATTATTACCGAGTTAGGGCAGAGGAAAGCTCAAATTACTCAACATACTCAAATGCAATTAGTCAGCAGGTAATCGCATTGGGTAAACCGTCTAATCTAGCTGCATCAAATGTGACGTATACCAGCTTTAGAGCTTCATGGGATATAGTAGAGGAGGCTAAATATTATACCGTTGATGTAGCGACAAATGACCAATTCACGGATATACTCACAAATTACCAAGAAACAGCGGTAAATAGTACGTCTATTGAAGTAGCCGGATTAGAAGTAAGCACCACTTATTATATTCGTATTAAGGCATGGGATGACCACTCACCTTCAGAATATTCAGAAATCTTAACTATAGTTACGGCATCAGTAGAAGCCCCAACAGCTTTGCAGCCTACAGAAATAAGTGCATATGAAATACGGGCAAGATGGATGCAAGTATCTCAAGCATCAGAATATTTGCTAGATATCGCCACAGATAATGCTTTTACGTCAATTATGCCTGAATATGAAAGTGTGTCAGTAGAAACAGCTTATTTTCTGGCATATAATCTTCAACCTGCTACTACTTATTATTACAGAGTACGCTCAATAGTTAATAGCGATACATCATTATACTCTAATGTTATATCCGTTACTAC
Source organism: Roseihalotalea indica (assembly GCF_022458895.1). The sequence continues at coordinate 286,763 of NZ_JAINFL010000001.1, forward strand.
AAAGAATAACTCAACAATTAAGATTCCAGGACTGATTGAAGCTGAAAAAATAGCTGAAAAAAAAGGTGGAAATAGAATTTCCTCAGCGTCAAGCTCTGGTCAATACTATCTCGGTTCCATTGGTAATACTGACTGGGTAGAATATGAGCTAGACATATATACGAATACTACTTTTACTGTTGAACTTCAGGTAGCTAGTGTCAATGGGGGCGGGACTATTAATATTATTCATAACGAAATAATTATAGGAAGTGTCCTTGTTACTGATACAGACGGAGGAGAAAATTGGGCAACGGTGGCAACTGATGTTTCACTTCCTTCAGGCATTCAAAATATCCAATTTGAATTTATTAGTGGGGCTGGTGCTTTACTGAATATTGACTGGATCTATATCCATGACTAGCTTTTTTAATAGGGAAAGTGATAATTATCCTACGTAGGTGCCCTGCCATATGAATATTAAGCAAATGCAGTGTGTTGTCTCTTTATTTTGCATAAAAATCCGATTCCGTATTACCGGAAGGAATACTCAGCAAAACTCTAAGCACTTAATAATACATGAGGATTAAAAGAGCGAATGTACTATTGTTCTTTGTAGTTTTTGCGTGGCAAAAAGTTTTCGCTCAATCGTTAGATACATTGTCCTATACGCTTACGGTAGAGGATGATATTTTAGGAATGGAGCTGAGATCGGAGCAGGATACAGAAGAACCCATCTATATATTGTCGGGCAGTGGAAGTAAAAAGGAGCAACCTTCACTGAGTAACAGTCTTATTACGAAAGATGAAATTGCAATGTCAGGCGCTACAAGCCTGTTAGAGGTGCTTCGTCTTTCACCGGAACTACTTATCCGGCAAAGCACTAACGGCAATTATATACTTCATTTGAGAGGCTCATCCTCTATTGATAGGTTATTAGACAATCGTAATGCTGTTCTGTTAATGATCAACGAAATACCCTTTTTTGATTTCCTGGATCAAACAGTATGGTGGGAGGCGCTTCCAGTAGCCTTACAGGATATTCAGCATATTGAAATTGTGCGCTTTTCACATAGTGCATGGTATGGCCCGGAAGCAGCAGAAGGGGTTATCAACATTGTAACGAAATCAGATAATGGCTCCGGGTTTAGGGCACGAGTAAATTCACAGGCAGGGTTATACGGAAACTATGCTCATCAGGGAAGTATTAGCATTAATCAAAATAATCGGTTCCGAACGCGGGTTTCAGCATTTTACAATCAGCGCTCTCGATTTCAAAATAGTTACTATGTCTTCAACTCTCAGCGATACGTTCCGGGGGATTCACTTCTTTTTTACCAGGTAAATGCAGAAAACACAAACCCTCATTTTGTAGAGTCGCTTCATAATTCAGGGATCCATATAGATGCTAATTACCGTTGGGGCTCCAGTGGAGGCCTACAGCTCAGCGCAGGCACACAAGATTCAGAATCTCAGGGTCTTTTTCGGAAAATAGATGAAATAGCTTTGACGCATCGGCTAGCAAGTACTAAATGGTTATCCGTTCGCTCTCATTGGAAATCTGTAACTGCTTATGCTTCTTATCAGCAAGGTTTGCGATCCTATAGCGGCTATGAGGGGTATCGAGCAGATAATATGCATCAACTGCTAGGTAGAATCGAGTACAAGTATCAGTGGAAAAAATATAGGCTTGGGTTAGGGACAGAAGCTTTACAGTACGAATATAAATTTAATGAATTAGAGGAGCAAAATCTGGAAATAGTACCTGGAGTACAATTTTCATTACCCAATGAACAACGTTACAGTATTAACTTTTTACAGCAATTATTATTACTTAATGAGCGATTTAAGGCAACTTTAGCTAGTCGTGGCGACTATTATATAAATGCTGAGCAATTAATACCAAGTTATCAATTAAGCGCATCCTATCAAGCACATAAATTTCATACAATAAGCGCTGCAGCTTCGTATGGAAAACGTTTGTTAACTATTCAGGAATACCCCTCAACAGACTCTCTGATACATGAAGTGAAATATCCGAAGATGCTAGCTTACGAAGCCAAGTATCAAGCTCAGATTACTAAAAATGTATACACTGGATTTACAGCCTTTCATTATCAACCTAATGTGGAGGCAGATAGTAGTGAGTGGACAAATCTTTCTCAGTATCAGCGGTCAGGCCTTACTGGAGAGGTAGAGTGGCATATTAACCGACTACAGGTTTCAGCTTTTGCAACAGGAATTCGGTATTATAAATACCGAAATTTTGTAACATCGCACACTCCTCCTCACTTCTCAGCAGGTCTTACTGGGAGGTACACAGCTTTGTTCGGAAAATTGCAGGCTTACACTTCTGCGTATTATTATTCAACCCATAAATTCTCTGGTGAAGGAATCTCATATAATGTTCCGGAGAAAATAATTTTGAGCGGAAAGTTATCCTATCAGGTGTGGGAAGAGCATTCTATATTTTTCAGTAGCCAGAATATGCTGGATAATCGCAGAGCAGAGTATTTATTCGGAGATATAACTGGTGGTATGTATTGGGTGGGGATGAATTTGAGGTTCTAAATGAAAAGGCAGGACCATACAACTCCAGAAAAACGTAGGTTAAGCGCATGGCGCTCAATCCGAGTGAGTGTATTGGTGGTAATGGTGCTTCTAATAGGCCATTATGATTGTCTGAGCCAAAATGCCGCTTTATCGCTTACGAAAAGCGATACTATTATTATTCGATCTCAGATTCCTGCCTATGTTGAAGAATTGGGGAAGACCCTTGGAATACTAAATGCTCAGTTGCAAAAGGCACGTGAAGCAAAACAAGTGCTTAAAGAGGGAATTCTACTTCAGAAGATCGCTTCAATCTATGAGGATATCGGGAATTCTGAAGAAAAGCTTAAGCACTTGCTATGGGCTGTTATGGTATTTGAGCGGGCACAGGCTTTTAATCAGTTGTTAGAAGTTAAGCGAACTATTGCTGATCATTATTATCAAAATTTTACATATCAGAAGGCGATACAGTATTATCAGGCATATGTGAAGGGGAAAGAAAGGCTGGAGGAAAAAGATAGTAAAGTAATGATGATTCTTCAGAAGGTAGCCCGAAGTTATTTTTTACTGGGAGAATACGAACAAGCTGAGAGTGCATATCAAGATTTAATAACATTCCATCAAGAATATGATGATGTAAACTCTATCATTGCTACCTACGAAGCCCTCACAGAAATCAACAAACAACTGAATAACATTCCAGGTGCAATACAATACCTTGAGGCGGTTGAACAAATTTATCGGCAACAGAAGGATACACTGCTTCTTTTGCAAACGCTGAATAACTTAGGAGTTTTGCAGAAGCGAAATCAGAACATGCGGCAAGCAACGGATTATTTCCAGCAAGCAAAGCAACTAGCCGAGGGAGGGGTAGAGAGTCAAGAAGCACAAGTATCGATACTAATAAATATTGGGGTGGCCTATACTAATGTAGGCTTCTTTTTACGGGCAAAGGAAGCATATGGAGGGGCATTAAAACTTACTGAAAGATCAGGCGATGAGGTAGAACAGGCAGGATTACATAATTATCTGGCATCTAATGCTTACATAAGCCGAAATAATGCTCAAGCTTTAACTCATGCCAATCAGGCTGTTACATTGGCCATTGGAAAAAATGGTTATCAAGAGTTAGCTACCAGTTATCGGCTTTTATCGCTAATCTACAAAGAGGAAAAAAATAAAGAGAAAGCTCAATTATATCATCAGCAGTATGTAGAAATACAAAACCGCCTAAAAGACGAAAAGGATAAAAAATATCAGAACCTACTCAACCTTCAAGATGAAGCAGATACTCAAGAGGAACGCTTGAAAGCTGCTATCATAGAGCAAGAGCAATTAGCTCTAGATCGTGAGCGGCAGCAGGCAGCGCTGAAAATAAAAGAGCAGGAGCTTACGCTACTAAGAAAAAATCAGGCTTTACAACAGGCAGAATTGCTTAACCAACAGCTTGAAAGAGAACGAGCAGAACAACAGTTATCATTAGCTCAACAAGCACTGGTAGCAGAGAAACAAAAAAGAGAATTATCTGACCTAGAACAGGTAAAAGAACTGCAAGAACTTGAATTAGAGCAGCAGGTTTTGAAACAAGAGCAGCAAGAGAAAGCAATAGCTTTACTAGAAACTGAAAAAAAGCTTCAAGAACAAAAATTGCAACAAGAAGCTGTACTACGTCAGTATGGTTATGGTTTTATTTCTTTATGTGTAATGATCATAGGAGTAGTATCATATAGCTTCTTTCAAAAGAGAAAAGACAATCAGAAACTACAAGCGCAGCAATACAAAATTCAGGAGCAAAACGAACATCTAAAAGCTAGTGAGCAGATGCTCATAAATAGCATCCAGGAATTAGAGAATGCTCAACAAATTTTAGAAAAACAGAAGCGTCAGTTAGAAATAGAGCATTTTAAAACAAAAGAAAGTCTACAGTACGCTAAGCGAATTCAATTCTCAATTTTGCCTAGTGAAAAAGAAAGTCAATCTATTTTTCCAGAGAATTTTGTCATTTTCCGTCCTAAAGATGTTGTCTCAGGCGATTTTTATTGGATGTCGGATCATGGTAGTCAGAAGATTGTATCTGTAGTAGATTGTACAGGACATGGAGTACCCGGAGCTTTAGTATCACTTATTGCTCATAATATGCTTGAAGAAGCCATTAACGAAAAGAATATTTTAGATCCGGCGTCTATACTAAGTTACCTCAACCAGCAGGTGCTGCGTAGACTGAGAGAAGGAGATCATAGCATTCAGGATGGTATGGATATTGGCATCTGTATGCTGGAAAAAAAAGCGGATCAATCTGTTCATCTTTACTATGCGGGTGCTAAACACACCCTGTTTGCCGTAAAAGATGGTTCGTTAATTACACTAAAAGGAGAAAGGAAAACGCTAGGAAGTATCCGGCAAGATATGGCCTTGCAAAAACATCATATGGAACTACAGCCAGGTGATACGCTCTATCTAACAACGGATGGTTTTATTGATCAGTCAAATCCTGAGCGCAGACGTTTTGGGTCGCGAAAATTAAAGTCATTCATTAAAGAGGTGTATACGCTACCCATACAAGAGCAGCAAACAAAATTTATAGAAGCCCTCGAAACCCATCAGCAAACTTCTGAACAGCGAGATGATATTAATTTAATTGGCATAAAAATTTAAGGAACCGATGAGCCATAAACGAAAAATGATGGACCACCTACTGGTTATGCAAGACAGAAACTTACTGATCTCCTATAAGGGGCCAGTAACGCCTGCAATCATGGCCGAAATTAGCCGTGACATACGAGAACAGCTAAATGATTTTCCTCATGCTAATCGCAAGCTATTTTCTATCTTTATTGAGTTGGCACAGAATATATTGTTTTATTCTGCCGAAAAAATTTGCTATGCCGGACGTACAGAGAGCGTGGGTATACTACAATTAAGCGAGTCTGAAGAAAGCTATGTTTTTTCTTGTGGAAATATTGTTAGCGATTCTGATGTAGGACATTTAGCTGATAGTTGTAACACAATTAACTCACTAGATAAAGAAGAACTTCGGAAGCTTAAGAGACATCAACGCCGCCAACCGCAGGCAGACCATAGCCAAGGGGCGGGTATTGGATTAGTACAGGCCGCTATTCTGTCTAACCATCCGCTAGAAATTGAGGTATATGAGATTGATGAAAAAAATTCATTCTTTTCATTATTTGTAACTATAGACAAACGGTAATTTATCTGTAATAAGTATTCTACCATGAACAAAGTACAATTAGAAACACTGGAAATAAGAGGAGAAAAACATACATTTTATACTCCACATGTCCTTTTTAACGCTGATACAGGACACTGCCTCTTAGAAGGAGAGTCATTCCTTGAAAATACCTGGGGGTTTTATGAGCAATTGCGTAACTGGTTAGAAGAATACGCAAAGACCGAACAACCTATTGTTTTTGACTTTAAAATGATTTATTTCAATACCAGCTCTTCTAAGGGAATTTTGGAGCTTTTGCTGTTCTTGAAAGAGTACGAAGATCAGGGAAATACTGTGCAGGTAAATTGGTATTACCCAAACGAAGATGAGGATATCTTGGAAGAAGCAGAAGATTTCATTGAAGATACTCAGCTCGATATCAAGCTTATACCTTGCTGATAGCGCTATTATTGATGCTGACAAATAGTCTGAAGCTTATTGCTTAAGATGGTTCGTCGTTCCAACAGGGGCGTTCGTCTAATAAAGCGAATTATTACATATAGGAATTGAACATTCTATTTATACAAAGCGTGTATTCCCATACTTTGTATTTGCAAAATTCGCTTGATAATACCATGATTAAATCGCTCCCCTTCTTTTTTATTCTTATTCTCGCTGCTATTCCCGCTTGGGCACAGCAGCAGATTGCCGGACAGATTCGTGATGCCGATACCGGGGCTCCATTAGAGTTTTCTACTATCAGTATCCTAAACCCTCAGGATTCATCTCTTGTTGCAGGGGGGCTTACCGATACAGATGGAAACTTCCGTATTGATGTTCCGGCTGGAAAATACCTAGCCAAGGTGCAATTCGTATCGTACGAGACTAAGTTCCTGAATGCACTGGATGTTGCTTCGGGATTTCTAGATGTAGGCGAGGTTACTCTAAGTGCTAGTACGGCTACTCTCTCCGAGGTTATTGTAGAAGGCAAAAAAGAGCAATCAGTGCTAGAACTTGACAAGCGAGTATTTAACGTGGCCCAGGATCTCAGCAATACCGGACGCAATGCCTCTGATATATTAGGAAATCTTCCTTCTGTTACTGTAGATGTTGAAGGCGGAGTTAGCCTACGCGGGAGCCAGAATGTGCGTATTCTAGTGAATGGTAAGCCCTCGGGCTTAATAGGAGTAGGCGATACAGATGGTCTCCGTTCATTGCAGGGCGATATGATTGAGCGAATTGAAGTAATTACCAATCCCTCTGCCCGATACGATGCCCAAGGCTCGGCGGGTATTATTAATATTATCTTAAAGAAAGATCAGGAATCTGGCTTTAATGGATCATTTACCGCCAATATCGGGCACCCGGAAAATTACGGCATTTCCGGGAACCTTAATTATCGTAAAAGCTGGGTCAACTTTTTTATTAATTACGGAGTTAATTACCGTCGCAGTCCGGGGAATGGATCATCCTACCAAGAATTTTATTTGGAAGATACCAGCTACGTTACCTTACGGGAGCAGGAGCGCATCCGAGGAGGCCTTTCCAATAATATTCAATTAGGCACCGATTTCATTATTAATGAATTTAACACTATCACCGCCTCAGGCATGTATCGTGTTTCAGACGAAAATAATCTTTCTACGGTTCGTTACCGCGACTTTACTACTAACAACGAGCTGATTAAGAGAACATTGCGAGAGGATGATGAACGGGAAGATGATAAAAATCAGGAATATGAATTGTACTACAAACGTACGTTTCCGCAAAAGGAAAGGTCTCTATCGGCTAATGTTCAATTCCGAGAAAGCGGCGAAGTAGAAGACGCTGAACAAGTAGAATCCACTGGTCTTATTGAGTCCGAACTTACCCCTTCGTTATTTCAACGCTCGCTAAATAACGAAAATGAATTGCAGTGGTTGTTGCAAAGCGACTACGTACACCCTTTTTTGGAGAGTGGTAAATTTGAGATTGGCTACCGAAGTACTTTACGGCAAATTGACAATAGTTATATCGTAGAGCAGAAACAGGAGTCGGGTGAGTATGAGTCATTGCCAGCTTTTACCAACACCTTTCAATACGATGAAAATATTTATGCAGGGTATCTAATTCTGAGCAATAAAACCGGCAAATGGTCTTATCAGGGAGGCTTAAGGATGGAAGCGACTGATTTAACCACGCACCTGTTGGAAACCGCTGAAAAAAACGACAAAAACTATGTTAATTTCTTTCCAAGCGGGTTCTTAACATATTCTCTAAAGCAGGGGCGTTCATTACAAGCCAGTTATAGCCGACGTATTAATCGTCCTGGTTTTCGCGAACTGAATCCCTTCTCTAGTTTTACCGATCCTCGTAATACCCGTAGCGGCAATCCAGACTTGGACCCTGAATTTACGGATAGTTATGAATTAGGCTACTTACATAATTATGCCAGTGGTAATTTTTATTTGGGAGGATACTACCGTTTTACTGATGGAGTAATAGAACGAGTGAGCCGAACTGTTGATGTCGAAGGCGTAGAAGAGACAGTAACATTTACTCGTCCGGAAAACCTTAGCACACAAGATGCCTTTGGATTTGAGTTTACGGCCTCTCAAGATATTTTGGAATGGTGGCAAGTGAGTGGTAACATTAATATTTTCCGAGCTATCACTGAAGGAGAGGCCTACGGAAAGCAGTTAAGTAGTGATACGTATTCAATGACGAGCCGCTTAACATCTAAGTGGAATATTCCTGATTTATTTGAAGTGCAGTTAAGCGGGTTCTATCTAGCACCGGAAACTAGGCCCCAAGGAAGAAGAAAAGCCATGGGTTCCATCGACCTTGGTGCTACTAAAGATGTGTTTAACAGAAAAGGCACGCTATCGCTTAGTATACGAGATGTACTTAATTCTCGTAAATATCGGAGCGAAACCTTTGCTGACGATTTTTACACAGAGTCTGAGTTCCGCTGGGGAGTTCGCCAGATAACTCTATCATTAACCTTTCGCCTAAACCAGCAAAAGAACCGTCAGCGCGACCGTGGCGGACGCGATGGCGATGGTGGTGACAGGGGTGACGACATGGAATTCTAGCATTTTTAATACTAATAAATACTTTGAGCGGGCAAATAGCATGATAGCTATTTGCCTATTTTTATGACTTTTATTATATTTTTATAATTAAAAATTGTTCTTTTTAAATAATTATAGTACATTAGTAATATAATTATTTAAAATACTGAATTATGGAATGGTTAGGGGCAGTTTTATTCTTCTTTTTTATTTGGTTACAGGCTTGCCCGGAAAAGAGTCAATAGAGCTTCACTGTTCGAATTCTCTACAATAACCCTAGGCCTTGATGTGATTTTCTTTTAAAAACGTATCAAGAAACAGTTAGCAGGAGGCTGTACGGAGGGACAGCCTCCTGCTAATTGCTTACAGTAACCCTTACTTACCCCGTCAGATAAGACTCTCGATAGAAAAGTGCTTCTTACAGAATGATCAGAATAAATTTTGGTATAGCGTAATCTTATTTGGCAATAGACGCTAATGTTGCTTTTACTCCCTGCTTGTCGAATTGAATAAGATAATAAGCGATACGTTCAGTAAATGGCGTCATATCCTGATCCCAAAATGCTGAGTGAGATAGTATTTGTTGAACGAGCGCTTTAATATCACTCGCGTTTTTACCCTGCCAGGCATCATAGAAATACGGTGCCTGGTCATCTCGAATAGGGTAACGGTTCCCTTCAAACTCGCCGTAGTAAGTTCCATCTTCTTTGGCAACAGGTCGGGTAAAAAGCAGATAAGCAGCCAGACCGGCACACAGGCGTTCGGGTACCTTTCCGGTTTTCTGATAATAACGCTGAAAAGTAAGCCCATTCCGCATATTCATTTTAGAAGTGTACTGTAGCGTAATACTAATCAGCTTATGATTCAAGTATGGATTACGAAACCGATCCAGTACATCGGCAGCAAACTCCCGTGCCATCTGCTGGTCTATCTCCAGCGACGGAATAATCTCATCATAAATTACCTGCGAGATGAAAGTGCTCATAACTTCATCCTGCATGCAATCATACACAGTTTCCAGTCCGCAAAGAAAACCGGCAGCTACGCTGATGGTATGACCACCGTTCAGAATTCGCAGCTTGCGCTCCCGATACGGAGTGATATCTTGAGCAATGATAATACCCTCATCGGCCTGTAAAAAGGGTGCTTTACGAATTAGTTGGTCACGATTACCTTCGATCGCCAGTAGCCGGTAGATTTCGCTAACGGTGAGCAGTTGATCTTCGTAGCCTAATTCTTCTTCCAGAGCGGCTTGCTTTTCCTTATCCGGTTCTCCGGGAACAATCCGGTCCACCAGCGTATTGCAGAAAATATTGTGCTCCTCTACCCACTGTTTGAAACCATCTTCCAACTGATTAATCTCTATCAGCTTTAAGACAATAGACTTAAGCTTATCGCCATTATCAATAATCAATTCGGTAGGAATAATCACCATACCGCTGTCTGCTGAGCCTGAGAATGCCTTGTATCGTTCGTGCAGAAAAGCAGTTAATTTCCCGGGAAACGACTGAGGCGGGGTGCCTGACAGATCATCATCTTCCTGCAAAGTGATACCAATTTCGGTGGTATTAGAAATGACCGTTGTGATAGTTTCCTGACAAGCAAAAGCAAGAACCTCCGGCCAGTGGTCGGCGGCGGGGTAAGCGCCCGAAACCGAAGAGTTTATGTAAAACGTACGTTTGGCCTTTCCATCTTCATAACCTTCTTCACAAATAGTAAACAATCCGTCCTGCTCTGCAAACCGGTCGCTTCGTCCGGAGCGGGTATTGTTGACAATGGCAATGCGCCCATCATAAAGACTTTTACGGTTTGCCTGATCCACAAAATGATCAAGCAGCCCTCGTAACAGGGCACCGGAACCAAACTGAATGATACGGTTCGGGTAATTAAAAAATTCTTCTTTGGGAAATTGAATAGTTGGAGTGATGGAAGCTTCCTCAAGCTTCGAAATAATAAAAGGCTGATTAATCTTAGGCATGAAATAAATAGTCTAGGTTGAGTCAGAAAAATTGCAGATTGACGTGCTAGGCAAAATTACAGCGAAACGCCTCGCTTCCAGGGAATGAAATCATCCTGGCCCAGGCGAACGGCTTTGGGAGCGTAAGAGCCATTGGCGGTGCGGATAATGAAATCCAGAATTTCTTCGCCTTTAGTTTCAATGGTGTCATCGCCTGAGATAATTGTTCCGGCATCAATATCAATGATGTCATTCATCCGCTTGGCTAGTGTAGTGTTACTGGATATTTTCAGGGTAGGGGCCACCGCATTTCCGGTAGGAGTACCCAAACCAGTGGTAAACAAAATAATGGTAGCTCCAGCCCCAGCCAATCCTGTAGTAGATTCTACATCATTGCCGGGAGTGCAGAGCAGATTGAGACCAGGCTTGGTTACCGGTTCGGGATAATCCAGCACGTCGGTGACCGGGGAAGTTCCGCCTTTTTTGGCCGCCCCGGCTGATTTAATAGCGTCGGTAATCAGTCCGTCCTTAATGTTTCCGGGTGAGGGGTTCATATCAAAGCCACTGCCTACTGCTTCGGCACTACGGCTGTAGGCGCGCATCAGGCGGATGAATTTTTCGGCAGTTTCCCGGTCGGCACAGCGGTCAGTGAGTTCCTGTTCCACTCCGCACAGTTCGGGAAATTCCGATAATACCACCGATCCACCCAGAGCCACCAGCAGGTCCGCGGCATGACCTACGGACGGGTTGGCCGAGATACCGGAGAATCCATCCGAGCCCCCGCATTCCAAACCGACAACCAGTTTGCTTAGCGGAGCAGGTTTGCGTTCAATCTGGTTAGCCTGCGCTAAACCCACGAATGTTTTTTTAATAGCTTCAGCGATAAAGTCTCGCTCAGATGCGCTTTGCTGCTGCTCTAAAATGTGAAGTGGCTTGTCAAAATTAGGATCGCGCTTCCGAATTTCATCGAGTAATATCTGGTCTTCCGCATTCTGGCAACCCAGGCTCAGCACGGTTGCTCCGGCTACATTGGCATGGGTGATATATCCTGCAAAAAGAGCACACAGGGTCTGAGCATCCTGCCGGGTGCCTCCACAGCCACCTTCATGGGTCAGAAACTGTATACCGTCTACATGAGGAAACGTCCGCTGCTGGTCCGATTCTTCAGCAGACAAAATAATAGGGGCCTGAAGTAGTGCATCCGCGGAAGTGCCTTGCTGGTATTGTTGCACCAAAGAGCGTACATTGAAATGATGGCTTTGCGACCGATCGTAGCCCAGTTCCTTCACCAAAGCTTCGCGCATTACCTGTAGGTTGCGGTTTTCGCAGAATACCAGCGGAATTACCAGCCAGTAGTTGGCTACGCCTACTTTTCCGTCAGACCGGTGATAGCCCATAAAGGTGGCTTCTTTCCATTGGTCTACCTTCGGAGGTTGCCATTGGTATTGCTGCTCCCGTAGCCCATAGGTTTCGGCATCGTGGTGAATATTCTGGGTGGTGATCGCCTCGCCCCGTTGAATAGGTAAAGCCGCTTTTCCGACTCGTACGCCGTACATCTTAATCGTATCACCCGGTTGAAAATCTACCTGGGCAAATTTATGTTTGGGTGGAATGGCTTGCTTTAACTGATAAGTTTCATCGTTCAATTGCACCTCTTCACCAGCATTAAGCTGATCCAAAGCCACAATCACATTATCCAAAGGGTGAATACGCAAGATTCGTTGTCGCATAGTATTAGAGCGTTAAATAAGTCGGGGTTTGAATGAAACAATGTCGCTTCTGCAAAAGCTTAGCGTTCATTCAGCTTTTTTCTGAAAAAATACCCCTAAAGATAAGAAAGATATTGGTATGCTATAACAGTTCGGGATTGGTTAGGATTCCCGCAAAAAGGATAACTCCGGTGTGCTGCTCGCGGATAAAGAACAGGAAAGAACGATCGATTCGTACCGAAGGAGGGGTTCCGGCAGTGGGGAGCGTTGAGGTCACTGAAGCTGCGTGCGCACCGGTTTCGTTAATTCTGATAGCAGCATGGTGGATGACATCCTGCATGTGAGGTTGAGAAGCTGCTTCAGTAAAGAACTGTGAAAAATCGGCGCTATCCCGGAAAGCCAGGCTCATTCCTAGCTGAGATAACGTGTTTTTTAGTGAAGCCTGATAGTTGATGGTGAATTTTGGTAAGTACAATCCCTGCTCCAGCGTATCTGCCATACTTAGGATAGATTGCAGCTCATCAGCATTCAATGATTCGGCTATCTGGTACAGACTATCTTCAGTTTGCGGCATCACGAAGGTCATGCTGTATTGCCGGTTTCCGTAGGGTACATCGATAAAAGATGCCTGTCCGTTCTGGTAATACCGATACGCTGCCTGATCAGCGTACATCATATCAGTGGTGATGCTATTGCCATTGGGCAGGTAAAATTCTGCCGGACGAGTATACTCTTTTCGGAAAGGGACTGCCCATTTGCCGGTAAACTGTACAGTATTGGTCAAATAAAGCGTAGTGGTGGAGTTGAGTGTACCCAGCGGCATAGGAGCCGGGTAATGCGTTTGGTTCTCTATCCATTTTTGAATGACAACCGGCGCTCTTCTGTTGCGGAAGTTCAGATCCAGTGTGTGCGCATCGTAGTAGGCCAGTAATACATCCCGATAAAAGGGGCTCATCGTATAGCGTTGGTCATACCAAACGGCATTGGCCAGCGAAAAATTGACTTGCGGATCAAGTTGAGATAAGAACGGTACTAACTCGCTGTAAGCTTTATTAATTTCCGAAGGAGATAAAACATCAAACTCAAGCGATTTAAGGAGCTCGCTTTGAGTGTTGCCAGTAGCACCATTCAGCATGAGGCTCATTGCCAGATTTACGCTGAGAGGAGACAAAAATACGTTATCAGAATATTGCTGACGGATAGACTGGCGCAATAGATCGAAGGTAAAATCATTGACAGACCGCACTAGCTCTTGTTCTGCCCCGGAAAGGTCGCGCAAACTAGCCGAGGCTTCCGGCTGAACGCTTTCTTTCTGACAGCCCACAAGCATTGCACCGGCCAAAAGCCCAATCCAAATCTTTGCCCAACGTATGCTACTAATCAATCTCATGGAATAAATCTACTGGTTGCTGTATTATGACAACCTCCTAAGATACAAAAACTTTACCTAGTTTATAGTCATTTCAAAAAAAGGTAAACTTATCAGTGAAAGATAATGGAGTGAGTTGCTTCAAATTGTTCTTCAGGCGACAATCGCTGCATTCCTTCTTTCTCAAAAAGATCGCCTGATGCAGTAATTGAATCAGCTACACCATACCAGGGTTCAATGCAGAAAAAATCAGATCCCAGCTTTTGCCAGATTCCCAGATACGAAAATCCTGGAAATTTTACCGTTATCAGAGATTTTCCGTCCGACTGTCGCACAATGCTGACCTCATCAGACGCAAGGTTTTCAAATACAATAGCATCCGCTTCAAACAAATGGCGGTGCAGGGGTAATGCTATTTCATCATCCATCAAGGGTTCAGTTTTACCATTCCGCAGCCCATCTTCAATCATGTGCCTTACTAGCGTTTCGGGCTTTTCAAAAGCAAGCTGATACTCCTCCCAATGGTGCTCCTGCTGAGCCGGACAATAAAATGCCGGGTGGGCGCCGATAGAGAATGGCATCTCCTTCTGGTCCTGATTAGTGACCCGGTATACTATCTCCAATTGCCGATCCTTGAGCGTATACTGAATATCCAGCACAAAATTGAAAGGGTACTGCGCGTGTGTATCTGGTGAGGCAGTTAGCCCGAAGGTAATATGATCGTCAGACTGATCTACCACTGAAAAATTCATATCCCGGGCAAAGCCATGTTGCGTCATGGTATAGGTGTCGCCATTCAGTTGATATGTATCATCTTTTAAGCGACCTACGATGGGGAAAAGCACCGGAGCATGCCGTGCCCAAACGGTTGGATCGGCCTGCCAGATGTACTCCTGCCCGCTGGCTTTATCCTGTACACTGGTCAGCTCCGCGCCTTCCGTTTTGAAGGTCGCCGTTAGGTACTCATTTTCAAGAACGTATTGTGGCATGTGATTAATGGTTGAAGATTTAAAGGACAGAATAATTAATAATATACTGACCTTTGTCAGCCTGTTTTGTTTGGAAGTGATGTTAAATTGCTGATTGCGCTCGGTTTGTTAAGCATTCGTGTATTCAGGTAAGTAACTGCCTACGGCTTCCCGCCTCCCATTCCCTGTTCAGGTGTTTCAGTAACTGCATACAGCCCCCTGCCTCCCTACTTCTATCCCTCTTCTTCATTCTCACATTCACTCACTCAAGGCTAGTTATACTTCACATAATGCTCCCATTTGTCCAGCACCGCCTGGAAATCTTCTGGTAATTCGGAGTCAAAAAACAACTCTTCCTGCGTTATCGGGTGTTTAAAGCCCAGTGATTTAGCGTGCAGGGCTTGTCGGGGCATCAGCTTGAAACAATTCTCTACAAACTGTTTGTACTTACTGAATTTGGTGCCTTTTCGGATTTCACTGCCGCCGTATATCTCATCATTAAACAGCGGGTGACCCAAATATTTCATGTGTGCTCGAATCTGGTGGGTGCGGCCCGTTTCCAGTTGGCATTGAATGAGTGATACGTAGCGAAGGGTTTTAATAACTTTGTAATGAGTAATAGCATTCCGTCCCATATCCCCTTTAGGGAAGGCTACGGTTACCCGGCGGTCTTTGGGACTGCGACCAATGTACACATCAACTGTGCCTTCGTCTTCTTCCGGCTCGCCCCATACTAAAGCATAGTATGTGCGTTCGATAGTATGATGGAAGAATTGTTTGGCCAACCCAGTCATGGCTTCTTCGGTTTTGGCAATCACCAGCAAGCCCGATGTATCTTTGTCAATGCGGTGCACCAGCCCCGGTCGGCCTTCGTTGCCTTTCATGTTGGGTAATTGCTGGAAGTGATAGGTGAGGGCATTTACCAGAGTGCCCGACCAGTTTTTGTGGGCGGGGTGTACCACCATACCGGCGGGTTTGTTCACTATTAGCAGGTAATCATCTTCATACACAATATCCAGCGGAATGTCTTCCGGAAGCACCTCCGTATCGCGGGGTGGCTCAGGAAAGGCAATCACAATATGATCATTGGGGCGGACCTTATAATTAGGTTTGACCTCTTCTTTGTTGACCAGCACATAGCCTTCTTTGATAGCCGCCTGTACTTTAGAGCGGGTCACATTGGGTAAGCGGGCAAACAAATACTTATCAATACGCAGTAGCGCCTGCTTGGGGTCAATAGTAAACTGATGATGTTCAAAAAGCTCTTCTTGCTCTGACTCCTCTTCTTCTTCAAAATCGGAAAATTCCATAGAGATTTACGTTCTTGCGAGTGCAAATTTACAGATTTTATCTGATGTGGAAGATTCTTTGAATAACCAGATGAAAAAAGAAGCTAACCGTCCGCCCGTGCAACAATTACAAGGAGCTATACTAGATGCCGCCGGAGTAATGTTATCGGTTCTACGGTTAGATCAGGTGCACTCTGCCATCGCCGGAAATAAATGGTACAAACTGAAGTATAATCTTAAGCAAGCCCAACAGGAAGGACATAGCACCCTGCTGACTTTCGGCGGCGCTTATTCTAATCACATCCATGCAACGGCGGTAGCGGGTAAGGCGTGTGGTTTTCAAACCATTGGAGTTATTCGAGGCGAGCGTCCGCCCAGCCTGAATCCAACCCTGCATTTTGCGCAAAAACAAGGAATGCAGTTACACTTTGTGAGCCGGGAGGCATATCGGGAAAAAGCAGATAAATCATTTATAGAAGACCTCCAGCAGCAGTTTGGGGCATTCTACCTTTTGCCCGAAGGAGGAAGTAATGCTCTGGCGGTGAAAGGTTGTGCAGAAATTTTACCGGATACTCATGAGTTTGATGTGGTGGGCTGTAGTATGGGCACCGGAGGAACGCTGGCGGGGCTGCTGGTCCAACTGGCCGGAGCAAAACAGGTGCTCGGATTTCCGGCACTAAAAGGTGGTGATTTTCTTCAGGCAGAGGTTAATGAATTGACGCAGGCATATTGTCAACGCACCTTTTCCAACTACCAATTGATGACAGATTATCACTTCGGAGGCTATGCCAAAGCCAACCGCAAACTGGTTGATTTTATCAATAACTTCTACCAAACGCATCGCCTACCGCTTGATCCGGTATACAACGGAAAGCTGTTTTATGGACTTTATGACCTGATCGAGAAAGGCTATTTTGAGCGAGACACTCGTGTGCTGGCAATTCATACTGGGGGGCTACAGGGTATCGTGGGGTTTAATGAGCGGCATAAAACCAAAAATTTGCGTATTTTAGGAGGTTGAAGTTTACGATCAACCACCCATTTGTATTAACTACCAAAATAAACGAGACCTATTATGAAGAACACTGTATGTGCCTTACTAAGTCTATTAGTCTATACCGGAGTATTCGGACAGAGTTGCGATGACAACTTTTACCGCATGGAAAAAGGCTCCACCTTTCACCTCACCAACTACGATAAAAAAGATAAAGTGACCGGAAAGCAGGAGAATGTAGTAATGAAAGTAAATGAAAGTGGTGACGGACTGACGGCAACCATCCATACCAAAGTATTTGACAAAAAAGATAAACTGCTGACCGATGGCGAGTTCGAGGTAGTATGTGAAGGTGACCGAATTAAGATTGATATGGATCAGATGCTTCAGTCTATGGAGCAGCTAAAGTCTATGGAAGGCATGGAGACGGAAATTGAATCGGATTTTATAACGCTTCCCTCTGATATGGAAATAGGGCAGGAACTACCTGATAGCAAGACCACCATTACGGTAAAAATGGGCGGGGGAAACTCTAACATGATGTCTAACGATGTATTCATCAAAAACCGGAAGGTAGCTGCCCAGGAAGAAGTTACCACCCCCGCCGGAACCTTTGAGTGCTATAAAATTACGTTTGAAACCGAGGTAAATATGAAAGTGATGGGGATGAACCGCACCCAGACGTTCAGTGGTGCCAACTGGTTTGCCCGCAACGTGGGCATGGTAAAAACCGAAAATTACGACGATAAAGGAAACCTTCAGTCTTATACCTTGCTTACCGCATTGAAATAAGCTAGCGTCGTACTAGTGTAGAAAAGCTCCGCCGCTCGGCCGGGATTTCTAACGCAATATTTTCATCGCTTACGCTTTTCACGCCTTCAATGGTGTAGTAGGCTTCCGGATGAAAGCGGTGTATGGTATGGACAAAGCTTTTAAGACGCCTGCGCTGCACCACCGTGAAAATAATGTTAGCATTCCCCTCGTGGTCGTACGCCGAAACGCTGGCAAAACGGTAGCCGTGTTCTTTTAACCATTGTCGGAAGAAATCTGTATCGGTTTTGGTAATAATGCGGACAATGACCCGGCCCATAGCAATTTTACTCTCTACAAACATACCCACCCAGGTGCCGGTGGCATAGCCTGAGGCGTAGGCAATATACGAGTACACATTATCAATATTTTGAATGATCTGCCCAATGGCAATCAGCCAGATGAATGATTCAAAGAAGCCCAGGAAAGCTGCCCAGCGTCGGGTACCGCTCATGATGAACATTACCCGCATAGTGGCCAGCGTAACATCGGAAACCCGCGCCAGAAAAATTAGAAGGGGTAAGATGACGTAGTTAATAGCCTCGTTAGAGATGCCGAATGTATCACTGATAAATGCTTCCACAAATAATTCTTGTTTGAATATTCAACGAAACGGAAACCTGCTTCGGAAAGTGTCAGGCAAACGAAGAAAAAATCGTGTGAAATTGCAAGAAAAAGCACTTTAACCACGCGGGGCTTGTGCAATGTTGTGGTCAGCAACTATGCATTTACAAAACAAGCTTTTTTACTTCATCAAATGGTCTATCATGCTTTCTAGCTTTCCTACACTATTAATTCTGATTTTAAACTTTTTCTGATCCAACCCTTTAACGTTGAATTTGGAGATAAATATTTCCTCAAAGCCCAGCTTCTCTGCTTCGCTGATTCGGTTTTCTACCCGGTTAACCGCTCTAATCTCACCGCCTAATCCCACTTCCGCTGCAAAGCATATTCGGTTAGAAATAGGGACATCTAAAAAGGAAGATACCAATGAAGCACACACCGCCAGGTCAATAGCTGGATCTTCTACTTTCAGGCCACCCGCAATATTGAGAAAAACATCCTGCGTACCTAGTCGGTAGCCCACCCGTTTTTCCAGCACCGCCAGCAGCATATTTAGCCGCTTGGCATCATAACCGGTAGAACTACGCTGGGGCGTGCCATACGTAGCCGAGCTCACCAGCGACTGAATCTCAATGAGTAGCGGACGGTTGCCTTCCATGGTGGCCCCGATGGTGATACCGCTCAACTCACCTTCCCGCTGAGAAATGAGAATCTCGGATGGATTGGTCACCTGCCGTAGTCCGGTGTCCTGCATCTCATAAATGCCCAGCTCGGAGGTAGAGCCGAAGCGGTTTTTGATGGTTCGCAGAATTCGATAGGCCAGATGCCGATCGCCTTCAAACTGCAATACCGTATCGACCATGTGCTCCAGCACTTTTGGCCCGGCAATGCTGCCTTCTTTAGTGATGTGCCCGATCAGAAAGACCGGAGTGTTGCTTTCTTTAGCAAACTTCATCAACTCGCCGGTACACTCGCGCACCTGCGATACACTTCCGGCTACCGACTCAATCTGGGCGGATTGTAGCGTTTGAATAGAGTCAATGATGACAATATCGGGTTGAAGCTCCTCAATCTGTTTGAAAATAGAGGGCAGTGATGTTTCGCAAAGAATATAGCAGGATGCTGATTTTCCTGATGCCGTGAGCCGCTCAGCCCGCATCTTGATCTGCTGGCTGCTTTCCTCACCCGACACATACAGCACCTTCTGCGAAAGCGAAACCGCAATTTGCAGCATTAAGGTAGATTTTCCGATACCTGGTTCTCCCCCAATCAGCACCAGCGAGCCCGGCATGATGCCGCCTCCCAGCACCCGGTTCAGTTCGGCGTCCTGGGTACCGGTGCGGTATTCCTGTTGGTATTCTATTTCCTGGAGGGGAAGGGGGCGGGTCGCTACTTTTTCCTTTCGCTGGCTACTACGCCAGACCGGCGTTTGGGTTTCTTTCTGAATGACTTCTTCTACGTACGTATTCCACGCTCCACAGGCCGGGCAGCGTCCCTGCCATTTGGGAGACGAAGCACCACACTGCTGACAAATATAAACGGTCTTTGCTTTGGATTTAGCCATGAGCTAGGTTTTGGGTCTTTTTGATGAATGATGAGTAATGATTGATGAAATATAAAACGCTTTTATTCATCCGAGCACTTGGTACAATCAGCAATTTAGCCATGAGACAATTTAACCTGGTACCGAATGCAATCAACAATTAAACAATACTTAAAACAAGTTCGTTTTTCTGCGCTTATATACTCAATGAAAAGTTATATAGCTGCTATTGGGACGGCAGTACCTAACCACCGTACCGCACAATCAACCATCGCCGCTTTTATGGCGAGGGTACTTAAATTAAACGATGCGGAAAAGCAACGGTTGTATGCTTTGTATCGAGCATCAGGTATTCAATATCGACATTCAGTAATCAGCGATTATGGAGCGTCAGACAACTTTTCTTTTTACCCTGAAACTGCTGATCTGGAGCCCTTTCCGACCATTCAGCAACGAATGGAGGTCTACCAGCGAGAAGCTCTGACCCTGAGTTATAAATCAGCTAAACAATGTCTGCAACAGTTGCCGGATTGCTCCCCCGACCAGATTACTCACCTGATCTTTGTTAGTTGCACTGGTATGTATGCGCCAGGTATTGATATCGAGTTGATTCATCAGTTAGGCTTGTCGTATCAGGTGCAGCGCACTGCGATCAACTTTATGGGTTGCTATGCAGCATTTAATGCCCTGAAGGTAGCTGACAATATTGTGCAGGCAAATCCGGAAGCAAATGTCTTAATGGTTTGTACCGAACTCTGCACGCTGCATTTTCAGAAGGGTATAGATGAAGATAATTTGCTGGCCAATGCGCTGTTTGCCGATGGTTCTTCCGCGGCTTTGGTGACCGGGCGAAAGTACGAGAATAACCTTCAGCTCTCCATGGAGCAGTTTTATTGCGACTTGGTGCCGGAAGCCAGTCATGAAATGGCCTGGCAGATTGGGAATCATGGGTTTGAGATGAAGCTTTCATCGTATGTGCCCGAGGTAATTAAAAGCGGAGTGCATCAGTTAACCCAGAACCTGCTTCAGCAGCTCAGTTTTAGTTACGATGAGGAGAGTTCCGTCCCTGAATTAATGGAAAAGCCTGACTTCTACGCCATTCACCCTGGTGGAAAGCGCATTTTGCAGGTGATTGAGCAGGCACTGGGTATGGCAAAAGAAGACAACCGTTATGCTTATCAAGTGCTGCAACAGTGCGGGAATATGTCGTCGGCTACTTTGCTGTTTGTACTTAAAGCACTGCTACAAGATCTCAGTGTGGCTGACAATGACAAGTCTATACTAGGGCTGGCGTTTGGCCCGGGACTCACGCTGGAAAGCATGTTGCTTCGGGTTTCCGCATTGTAAGTTCTGAAACACTGCCTATCAATCCAGCTTCAACCTCTACCTTCTGAAATCAAAAAATATCCGTATTTTAATCATTCAACATCTAGTCACTTAACAAAAAAGATATGGCAACTTCAGGCGGCATGTTACAACCCGAGGCCCTTAAGGGAAAAACAATTGTGGTTACCGGCGGCGGCACCGGTTTAGGAAAATCCATGACCACCTATTTTCTGGAGCTGGGAGCCAATGTAGTGATTGCCAGCCGGAAGCAAGATGTTCTGGATCAGTCGGCCAAGGAGTTGGAAGCACAGACTGGGGGCACTGTGTTACCAATTGCCTGCGATATACGCAAGTACGAAGAAATAGAGGAGGTATTGAAAAAGACACTGGATCAATTTGGGCAGGTAGATGGCTTGGTGAACAACGCTGCTGGAAACTTCATAAGTCCCACCGAGCGGCTTTCGCATCGGGCTTTCGATATTGTGGTGGACATTGTGCTGAAAGGAACATATAATACTACCCTGGCTTTTGGCAAACACTGGATTGAGCAAAAGCAACCCGGCACTATTCTAAACATTGTCACTACCTATGCCTGGACCGGGTCGGGCTATGTGGTGCCTTCCGCCTGTGGTAAAGCTGGTGTGCTCGCCTTAACTCGCTCATTAGCGGTAGAGTGGGGCAAGTATAAAATCCGCTCCAATGCCATTGCTCCGGGGCCATTCCCTACCGAAGGAGCCTGGAGCCGCCTGCTACCCGGAGAACTGGTCAAAAAATTTGACCCAGCCTTGAAAAATCCCCTGAAACGGGTAGGGGAGCACCAGGAACTGGCTAACCTGGCTGCTTACTTAATGTCCGATTATTCGGGCTTTGTTAATGGTGAGGTGATGACTATTGATGGTGGTGAGTGGTTGCAAGGCGCAGGCGAGTTCAGCCACCTTGATGCCATTCCCTCGGAGATGTGGGATCAACTGGAAAAATCACGCAAGAAAAATTGATGACGAGTGAACAATGATTGATGATGAATGACGAGAATGATTTTTAAAGAATAAACACTAGGATTCGTTAGAACATCATTTATGCCGTTCTCACCCATTGCTCATTAATCAATACTCATCATTCATTAAAAACTGACTTCATAATACTTTAAAGCCCATTCGCGCATGTAGCGTACTCGTTGAGGTACAATTCGGTATACGATGAGTTCGGGATTGTCCAGCGAGCCTAAGAATTGCTGTAATAGTTTGTACGAATCCCAGATTTCCTG
This sequence comes from Roseihalotalea indica, assembly GCF_022458895.1. The sequence goes on from NZ_JAINFL010000001.1 coordinate 309,307, forward strand.
CAACAGTGGGCGGTCGGTTACTACTTCCGCTTTTCCCGTAATGCGTACCTGGTTGTGGTCCTGGTCCATATAGGCTAGTTCTACCCGAGGGTTGGCGGCAATCTCAGTGGTTTTGTGGTAAGTCCGCAAGTTAGCAATGTAAACAGTAAATCCGTCGGTGCGGACTGGTGAAACCGGGCGGAGGCGGGGCTGTTCGCCATCGATGGTAGCCAGCATCGGGAATTTAGCCGCCTTCATTGTTTGCTGGGCCAGTTGAGGCAGCTCTTGGGGATCAATCGGTTGGGGGGTGGGTTTTGGCATAGGAGATACAGGTTGTTTGGTTCGTGAAAGTACAAGATTTTACCGATACTTGTGGAATGCGATTGGTCTGGCTTTTTATCGGTTTAGTAGCCTTGGTACTGATTCCGTTCTTTATTTGGGGTGATGCCCTGATGGCTTTGTTTTCGGCAGACGGAGCGGTAGAATGGCTACAGCAGTTCGGGCTTTGGGGCTGGATGGTAGGATTAGCCTTATTATTATCCGATTTGCTATTGCCCATTCCAGCAACACTGGTGATGGCCGCATTAGGTTTTATGTACGGATGGCTGCTAGGCGGTGCTATGAGCGCATTCGGATCATTCTTGGCGGGAGCCTTGGGGTACGAACTGTGCCGGAGCATGGGGCTGAAAGCGGCTCGCTGGATTTTAGGGGAGAAGGATTTGCAAAAAGCGCAACGCATTAACCGGCGCATTGGTGGCTGGCTGGTGGCGCTTTCCCGCTGGTTGCCGGTCTTTCCGGAAGTGATTGCCTGTATGGCCGGGCTTACTCGGATGCCGCGCTCGCTGTTTTATGGGGCTCTGGCTTGCGGTTCGCTACCATTGGGCTTTACCTACGCAATAATCGGTTATGCCGGTCAGGAAAATCCCACAATAGCACTGCTATTGAGTGCATTATTGCCTCCATTACTATGGCTGCTGATTCGTCCGGCATTTCAGAAAAAAGTAGCTTCTGCTGAATAGAAGCTACTGACCCAAACTGTAAATCTTGACTTGAGACTCTTTGATAGGGCTGGACAGGGTTACTTCAAATCGACCGCTTTCCCATTCTTCTATGGTAATAAATTCATCTCCCTCATCGGTTTCAAACTCCCAGTAGTAAAAAAACTCTTCGTTGTCCGGGGAAACCTGACTATCGCGGAAGTAAGAAGCTTCGCTGGATACTTCGTAGTAAAAGGTTTTGCCTTCAAAGGTAAACTCGCCTTCTCCTTCCTCGTCCATCGTGTCCAGATCGCTACGGTTGATAGAAATATCGCGAAGTTTTAGCTTACGAGTAGCCAGTGTTACGTCAAGTCCATCGTCATATTCCAGAGTGATCCAAACTTTACCATTGGCCGTTTCGCCTTCCAGTTCGTACCATTCGTCGTTTTGCCCGGCCCGGTACACACTGCGTGACAGAATATTCACATCGTACTCTTCCATCATCGGCCCCACATTCATCAGGTGAATAAGGCCGCCCGCTCGCACATTTTCCAGATGCAGTTCTTTGGATGATGCATCCTGAGCCGGATCGATTTTTTTATTATTTTTATTCTTCTGCCAGAAATACACCGCAATACCAATTAGAACTAAAGAAAAGATTAAAACAGCAGTCATATCCATAGGGCCGGGCCGATAATCGGCATATAGAAAATTATTGATCTAGTTGTTTAGGTTCAATAATTCCCATGCGGGCTTTCAGTTCTTTTAATTTATCAGAGCCGGCACCAGTGCCAATGGCTTTATCAATTTCATCATCTAAAGATTTGGGAGCGGCTGCAATTTCTCCATAAGATTCTGCCAGCGATTCTTCTTCTTCCACTTTAGCCTTCATACGCTCCAGCATAGAGACCGTACTGGACGAGTCGATACCAGCTAGTTGTTTGTTTAGTTTCTTGGTGGCAGAACTTACCTTGGCACGGGCTTTCAGGGTTTTTATTTCATTTTCCCAGGCAGAGATCTGGCTCTTCAAGTCGTTTACTTTTGCTTCCAGGTTGGCCGTCATGTTATCATATTTCTGCACTTCACCCTGGGTTTGGGTAAACTGCCGGTCGGCTTGCTCTTTCCGGCTTAAGGCTTCGGTGGCTAAGCGATCGGCTTCATTAGCATCAATCTGTCCTTGCTGAGAGCGCTGAAGCAGTAGCATAGCTTTCTTTTCGTAATCGGACGACTGCTGCTGGTAGTTTTTCATGTCGCGCCGGGTACGAATGGCGAGGGCCTTTACCTCGGCCAGGCTTTCAAGAGCCTTATTCAAGTCACCTTTCAGATCACGAATGGCCTGTTCGCTCATTTTTACCGGATCTTCTATTTTGTCAATGGCTGAATTGGCCTGGGCTTCGCCGACTTTAAATAATCTTCTGAAAATGCTCATAATACAGTAATTAGGTTTTCTCGTATCAGGTTGTACGAATAAATTTTATAAGAAGTTAATCTCTGAGGCATCTGGAAAACAGAACCGCTTCTGCGTTGGTTTTACGCATGAGAAAAATGATTATGACGCAAACTTGATAAACTCATCAGCGTATTCGGCCATCATGAGCCCGATAGCGTTGATAGAACTTTGTAATTCGTTGCGATCCAGGTTTTCTAATTCCAGTGTATCACGGAAAATAACCCGGTTTTCATCATCCAATACCAGTGCTCCGTGCACCAGAAAACGATTAATCTGCATGAGTCTTTTTAAGACCGGACCTTCGTTATCACTTTTTAGATGGAAAACATATTGCTCCAGCAATAATATATCTTCTTCGCAGTCAATGATCAAATGACTAATACCTTTGTCTTCATCGGTAATAACGACTAGGCCTTCTGCCGGATCTTCTGACTGAAGTTGAAAACCCAGATCAAGCAAATAGTTTTTTACTTTGTCAAAATGCGCAACCATAATTATCAATTTTTAAAAAAAACGTTAAGAATTTATTTGGGTAGCGTGTTATCTACGTAAAGTTATAATTTCGCGACCGTTCTGCAACATTATATGATGCTCAGCTTATGAAACTTTTTGTGAATGATACTCCCGTTAATTTTTCCTCTGTCCATCAGCCTTCTTCAGTGCAGTATGACTACGTGGTAAATGCACTGGCTGCAAGTATGGCAGAGACTAAGTTGAAAGGAGACGTGCTGGTAAATTATGCAAATCACGCTTATATAAAGACGGCACTAGAATATTTTAGTAAGAAGAAAGTGAAGAACCTGGATAGCATCACTTTTGCCGTGGCTGACTTGGAAGAAACCGTGGAGCTGGTGAAAGGCCAGTTTAAAATAGTGAAAGCCGGCGGTGGGATTGTCCGAAAAGGCGATAAGGTATTGCTGATTCATCGGTTAGGTAAGTGGGATCTGCCGAAAGGGAAGTTGGAAAAGAAAGAGTCGCCTGTAGAGGGTGCCGTACGAGAGGTGGAAGAAGAGTGTGGGGTGCAGGTAACGGCATTGGATGAAATCTGCCAAACCTGGCACACATACAGTAGGAACAAAAAGAAATACCTGAAGCGCACCTATTGGTTTGCTATGGATTGCCTGGACGATAGCCAGATGAAACCCCAGATTGAAGAAGATATCAAAGAGGTGCGTTGGATGGATACACCGGCGGTGCACCAGGCATTGTACGAATCTTATTTTTCTATTCGGTACGTATTCCGTCAGTATTACCGGAAATTAGAACGTCATAGTTTGTAAGGCAGGAAAATATCAACGTTACCTCCGTACCGATGTACCTCCCGAATGATAGACGAATTGATGTGCGCGTATTGTGGTGAAGTAATTAAAAATACGGTTTCCAGATTCTCGTTGAGGTAACGATTGACCTGCGAAATGCTGTTCTCGTACTCAAAATCAGTAGTGTTACGCAGGCCACGAAGCAGGTAGCGGGCCTCATAGCGTTTTGCCAGTGCAGCAGTAAGTTCATCGTACGTGATAATCTCTATCCGATCCTCATCCAGAAATGTCTGCCGGATACATTCCAGCATGGTATCAATCGGGAAATAGCGTTTTTTCCGGCTATTATGTCCTACCCCAACAACAATCTGATCAAAGAGTGCCAGACCGCGCCGCACAATGTCCTCGTGCCCTCGGGTAAAAGGATCAAACGAACCGGGAAATAGAGCTACGCGTTTCATAGCGGTTATTCACAAAGGTGCATACTATACAGGTCGAAGTACTGATGGTCAGGAGCTTCATCAAAGACGTGCGAAAACTCCAGGAATGGCGGTTTGGTGCCATAACTAAGCTGCCGTATATAACGATACAACGCCGCATAGTGATCCGATTTGCCGGAAACATTTCCCCATACGTGCACCTTGGTCTCGTTCTGGTCCATTCCTAGTTTTTGCAGAGTAGTGAGCGTATACTTTACAATATCTCCAGAGCTATTGTAGGCAAAACGGTTATAAAAGATGAGCTTTTTGTCCTCTACAACCACAATACCAAAATACTGCCGACCGATGTGCAGATACATGGTCCGGTAATACGAACCGGTAGTCAACTGTTGTACACCCTCGATAAACGCGCTTCCCTGATGTAGTAATTGGACTGCTTGAGAAGGGTAAAAGCTTTTTAGCCGCTCTGTTAGCCGCTTTTCTGCCCCAAAGACCATAACTGCATCTGATTGCTTATGGCGGTAGTACGATGCCGTATACTGATCGGTGGGGGTATCAGTTGCTAAGGTGAGATAGTGTCCAACATTTTCAGCCGAGAAGTAGCTATCCGGAACGATGGTGAAATGCTGATTTTTAACAGCTAGTTTCACTTTGTTCCAGTACCCGGCCATAAGCAAATGGTGTCCTTCAAAAAGAGGAAAATACGCTTCGGCCAGATCTGATAACCCGCCCGGGAAAATGTAATCTTCCAAGAGCAGACAGCGCTGGCTGTGCGCATCGGTCACACAAAACTGGAAATCGTGCCGACCCGCTAGTAGTAGTAAATCGTATTGGTTGAGATGATCAATACTAAACTGCGGGTCCTTAATTTTTCGGATAAGGGTATGGTTTCCAACGGTATGCGCCAAAATAAAATGAAGTTGATCGGGAAATTACTCCCAGTTTCCACCGGTAGTTACTTCTGTGCGGGAGCCTACTCGCAATGGCCCACGGATGCTTTCATCACCGCGTCGCTCGGGGTTCACCGGAGCAGTATCTACCACCTCAAAAACGTCTACATCTACATTATTCCGCTTAATCTTGTTGGCGTACAGTTCGAAGCGCTCATTAGAAACCGGAATTTGAGCAATATTCTGTATTTTAAATTTGTCGTAGGCCGGGTCATGGTATAAAGTATCACGAACCGGAATACTTCCTATAGTATCAATGTGAATAACAGTCTCTTCTGCACCATAGTCCAGTAGGGTGGTTTCTTCGCGGCGTTGCACAATGTAGAGGCTACCAGTATCCAGAAAGCTGATTAATTTATTCCAGTCGCTGGTGTATTGACCATTGGCTTCTTTGTAAAGTATTTCGGCATCGCGAATAAACTTAAGTTTATCAATAACTTGAGATTCAATGCGGGCAATACGATCTTCTTCATCAATACTAAACTTGATACGGTCAAATAGATAGTATGCGATTCCCACCGCAATAAGCAAGAAGACAATAGTTAAGACTTTAGTCAGGCTCATAGGTTAGCAAAATTTAGTGCAATAATAACAAATTCAACAGTAACTCGCAGTATAGCGAGTCTGCTAATTTCGGGTTTTATTATCAAATTTGAAATACCCCCGCAAAGATAGTAGCTCTTTTGGGTGATTACAGTGGCGGATTATCTGATGAAACTGCCCTTTTTGTTCTGCATAAATCTCTTGCGGTGACATAAACTGAACTCGCTCAATTATCTGCCCGCTGTCTTCCATTTCAGGGTCAGTGCCTACTTTCAGGGTGCCACCCCTTATGTCAGCCGAAAAAAATAATTCAATGGCATGTAGAGGCGGGCCAATAAACTCATGCACAAAAAGAAATTGCGGTTTATCAATCTGCAAACCAGTTTCTTCTTCTACCTCCCGGTATAAAGCTTCTTCAGCTGACTCACCAAACTCAATCCCTCCGCCGGGCGGAGCAATAAAATACCCTTCTTCTGTCAGACCCCGATGAGCAATAAGTAAAAGGTCATCTCCGGAAAAACAAATGGCACAAACCCGCACCCGAACCTGGTTTCCGAATTGTGCATGAATACGTTCCGGTGTGGGGTTCATAAAATAGTATTCGTTCGGACAAAAATAAAAAACCTCACAGTTTCAATTCTGAAAATGGAGGTTTTATGGTTTCTCGTGTGCTATCTTTCTATAGTAGAAAACTTATCTAGACTATTCAAGCAAGGTATAATAAAATTTTGCAATAACGCTATCTGGTTCAGCTATAACCTGGTTTATGGTTGAACCTGCAGCAGTTTGGTTGGGGCGAACAATGAACGTGGTATCATACTCTACCCCAGCCAGCAGAAACTGTAAATAGTTGGTAATGGAAACTTGGTAGGTAGATTCATTTGCGGGAATGGGAGCAGCAGTAAGTGACGGTTGGGTACTATTATTTAACCCAACTGCTACTGGGACATAACTATACCCGCTTATCACACTATCTGTCTTCACCTTAAATCCCTCTTCAAATCCATAGGCTTGTACCGGATTTGGCAGCGGTTGCCCGTCGGTCAGAGAGGTAGTGCCGACATATAAATCTACCCGGTTAATCCTTAAGCGGGCAGTAGTAGTGCTGTCCTCCACCTTTTTGATAAAATCCAGTATGGGCTGTAAGCTTAGCGTGGGATAAAGCCCCGTACCTGATTGCAGGTAAAATTTGCCATCGTCAGCCATCATTTCCTCATCAGGAGTGGTAAGCCCAGCTAAAGGTGTACCCGAGCGATCTACCGAAATATTATTAAAGGTATTGGCCCGGCTACTGTTAATTCCAAAAGTATAAGCCGTAGAAGTGGTTTCATCGCTAGTACTGAAATACAATACCATGCTTACCCGGCTGGGGTCAAAGCCAGTAACTGCTTTATTACCCACCGCAGAAGTCAGAGCAATACCCGGAAAATACTCACGGAAAGCACTGTCGGTATTTAGCGTTGATGAACCCGCTTTGGCCAAACCAAGTAGTTCTTGCCCAAAAGCATTGTCTAACGTAAATCGGAGGGTATCCGCAGAATCATTTACTTCCGGATTGGGAGTAAAAGTATGTTCAGCCAGAGGCGTTGGTAAAAAAGCTGCCTTATCCATACTATAGTAGCCTTTTCTTTCCAGTGTATCGGCTAACTCATAAATGCCTACGGTCTGAAGACTAATATTGTCAGCATCACCGTAGAAGTAGTCATTAACCATAATCAGCACCAGCGAATCAAAGTTATCCTCAGCAGTTACTTCGGCCTTTGTACCTATAGTTAGTTCGGTAAATGCCTGTGCCTGCACCTCGCCCAATGCTTCATCCTGATAGTTTCCTACTAGCAAATGATAATCATCTCCACTATTACTATTAGTACTAAGGCGCCTGGTAAATACCGAGTCAACTTGCACTAATGAATAAGGAAGGGGGATTTCGGTAAAGTAGAGGTTGAGGGTTTGGTCGCCGGGTTCTTGGGGTAGGCTTAAGATTTCTTCACTTTCACAAGCAAAAAGAAAGGGGGTGAGCCATAGCAGCCACCCCGCTTTTTTTTTATCCAGCAAGTTCATTATAGAGGTTATAGTAAGAGTCCAATAGGTTATCTCCCTGCTCAATCGTGTCAATTTTCTTTTCTTTATCAAACTCATCAAAAAGTTGAACCAGACCTTCGCTAAATTCTTCTTCAGCTTTAATAACGGCATCCGAATATTGAATGCCTATTTTGATAAAGCCTTCGTAATCAGCGGATTGAAGATTAGTCAGCATGCTGTCTTCAATGTCCATCATCTTCACCTTTTCAATGATGTCGGTGTTAAACTTATACTCAAATCTGTTGTTGTAAACGGTGAAGACGGTCTTGGTAGTATGGAAGAGCGGATCATTTTTGTACGTGGTCTTCAGGTACATAGGGATCAGACTAGTCATCCAGTCGTTGCAGTGAACGATATCCGGGGCCCAGCCTAGCTTTTTCACAGTTTCGATCACACCTTTGCAGAAGAAAATAGCCCGCTCGTCGTTATCGGCGTGGAAATTATTTTCTTTGTCAAAGAATACGGATTTACGGTGGAAGTAGTCTTCGTTATCAATAAAGTATACCTGCAATTTGGCATTGGGAATGGACGCTACCTTAATAGTCAGCGGTTTTTCTTCATCCCCTACGGCAATATTGATACCCGACAGTCGTACCACCTCATGCAGCCGGTTTTTTCGCTCATTAATCAGTCCAAAACGAGGTACCAGAATTCGGATTTCCATACCACGCTCCTGCATACCTTGAGGCAATTTGCGGACAAAATCGGCCACTTCAGAGGTTTGTAAGAATGGATTGATTTCACTAGCTACATAAAGAATACGGAGTTTCGACATATCTTTGTGGGTTTTATAGGTAAGAGAAATGCATGTGCAAAAGTACGAAATTATTACCATATTTCCACTTGCTTCCTATCTTGAATCCTCTTTTGCCTATTTAGGCCTATTCAAAATATAAATAATGCAATTTTTTAAGGATGTTCTTTCTACAAAAACGTACCTTTCTAACCAAAAAGATCAACCCACAATTGGTTTAGTGCCTACGATGGGAGCCCTTCACCAAGGGCATCTGGCATTACTAAAAGCGGCTCAGAGTGATAACGATGTCACTATATGCAGTATTTATGTAAACCCTACACAGTTTAATAATCCGGCTGATCTGGAAAAATACCCACGTACGTTAGAAAAAGATTTACAATTGTTAGAAAATGCTGGCTGCGATGCCGTGTTTTGCCCTACCGATGCAGAGATGTATCCCGAAGGTCGTAGTTCAGGGTTACGTTTAAGCTTCGGTCATCTGGATCAGGTGCTGGAGGGAGCTCACCGGCCGGGCCACTTTAGTGGAGTAGGAGTGGTAGTGGCAAAATTGCTCAATATTATTCAACCCCACCGGGCTTACTTTGGGCAAAAAGACCTGCAACAGTTTGCGGTGATCCGGCAATTGGTAAATGATCTGTTTTTACCCGTAGAACTTGTTAGGGTTCCTATCGTACGAAACAGTGAAGGACTGGCGCTTTCTTCGCGAAACCAGCGCTTAAGCGAAGAGGAAGAGCATTTGGCGGCGCAACTGCATCAGGCTTTACAGAGAGCTCGTGACATGATGCAACAAGGAAGAGGCGCAGAAGATGCCAGGCAGGCTGCTTTACAGCAGTTGGCTAATTTTCCGGAGATACGGATAGAATATTTGGAAGTGGTAGATGCCGAAAACTTTTGCCCACCCTCAGAAGAGAAACTTCAGCAAAGTCTGGCATTCTGCATAGCGGCTTTTGTGGGAGAAGTTCGACTCATTGATAATATTATCGTATAAACAGCGGAACTAGCTACAAAAGAACCTTCGCCAAGAAAATCGGGTGGGAAGCACCCCGCCAGGAACACTCAACAAGGTCCGTATGTTAGTTCACATATATGATTAAGAGTAGGTGACATAATATGAATATAGAAGTTTTAAAGTCAAAAATTCATCGGGTAAAGATTACGCAGGCCGAGCTTCATTATGTAGGCAGTATTACCATTGATGAAGAGCTTATGGAAGCGGCCAATTTAATTGAAGGAGAACGAGTGCAGATTGTTAATGTCAATAATGGAGAGCGTCTAGAGACCTACGTGATTCGTGGAGATCGCCGTAGCGGAATGATTTGCATGAATGGGCCAGCAGCCCGCAAAGTGCAGGTAGGCGATATAGTCATTATCATTTCTTATGCATCTATGCCGGTAGAAGAAGCAAAAGTCTTTCAACCCACCATTATTTTCCCTGATCAGAATAACCGACTGATGCATTAATCAATGGCTGTATCAACAACCCTCAAGAATGTGTTGAAATACAGCCTGTCACTGGCTATTGCCGGTGGTTTGCTGTGGCTGGTATTCCATAATATGGATGCTGCTACTATTATAGCAAAGTTGCAGGAAGTACATTACCAATGGATAGTGCTCGCCATTCTGATCTTTATCACCAGCCATGTTATCCGAGCCTATCGCTGGAACCTCATGCTGGCTCCTTTGGGCTATCGCCACCTTACCACTTTTCGCACACTAATGGCGGTGCTGGTAGGGTACTTCGCCAACTTGATTATTCCTCGAATGGGCGAGGTAAGCCGCTGTGGAGTAATGCGCCGTTTGGAAAAAGTGCCGGTAACAACCTCACTAGGAACAGTAGTAGCCGAGCGAGTTGTTGATTTGGCTTCCCTGTTACTATTGATGGCGGTATTATTCTTAACCGAGTTTCAGCGCCTCAGCAATTTTATTACAGGTTTCTGGCAAGATAAATTTAGTAGTTTGGGTGAAAGTGTGTTTGCTATCTATGTGATTGCCGGGGTTGCTATCATTTTGCTGTTGGGCCTGTATCTGCTAGGTAGGGCGTATCATCATAAATTGAAGCAGAACGCTTTATTTCAAAAAGCACAGACACTGATGCGGGAAGTGCTGCGAGGCATGACCAGTATTAGCAAGATTGAGAAAAAAGGGCAGTTCTGGCTGGCTACTCTCTTTCTATGGACCATGTATTTCCTGATGTCGTATGTGGTATTTTTTGCTATTCCCGAAACGGTTTCGTTGGGAGTAAGTGCGGGATTGTCAGTATTAGTAATGGGTAGTCTGGGTATGGCAGCACCCGTGCAGGGAGGCTTTGGAACTTTCCATGCTTTAGTAAGCGGTGTGCTTATGCTATATGGTGTTAGCCAAAGTGATGGTGTTTTATTTGCTACACTAGTACATGGCATGCAAACTATTTCATTCATTCTTTTAGGAGCATTTGCCTTTTTTATGGTATCCGTACTTTCCGCTAAAAGTGCTAAAGAAAAACCTTCCGAAGCGCAGGCATCTTCCTAAAAGTAGAATTTTTTAAAGTATTTTGTTGTTTTTTAGTAGCAACCTTGCGATAGGTATTTTCGTTGAAATGCAACGATACATCTATTAGTATCAATCTAGTTTAATACAAACAAATATGTCTATATACATTATATTATTTATAGGAGTAGCAATTCTGAGCTTTGCCGTAAGCCAGAAACTGAAGAATAAATTCAGGAAATACTCCCAGATACGGTGGAATGCGGATTTGACGGGGCGCGAAATTGCTGAGCAAATGCTGCGAGATAACGGTATTCACGATGTAAAAGTAGTATCAGTGCCAGGTCGCTTATCCGATCATTATAATCCCGCAACGCAAACAGTAAACTTGAGTGAAGAGGTATACCATGGGCGGTCGGCGGCGGCGGCGGCAGTGGCTGCGCATGAGTGTGGTCACGCTGTGCAGCACGCAACTGCATACAGTTTCCTTGAGTTTCGTTCAGCCATGGTTCCGGTACAGAACGTCAGTGCGCGGATTTTGAACATGGTTGTATTATTGCTCTTTTTCGGGGGGGCATTTGTCTTTGGGATGAATGGCGGCTTCTTTAATATCGCCATACTGGTTATTATTGGCTGTTACGCAGTTATTACCTTGTTTTCACTGGTAACCCTGCCTGTAGAGTTTGATGCCAGTAAAAGGGCACTAGCCTGGATACAGGAAAGAAATATTGCTTCGCCTAATGAGTACGGTATGGCCAAAGACGCTCTTAAGTGGGCCGCTATGACGTACCTGGTAGCTGCACTAGGCTCTATTGTTGGTCTGATGTACTGGATTTCCATATATCTTGGTGGCCGCGACTAGTTAGGAGAACTATTTACAAAATATGCAAAAGCACTTTTGTCACTGGCGAAAGTGCTTTTTTTATATCCGGGGTTCTCAGTATATTGCATAATACTCGGCATGCATACTAGTTTTAAATTCTAAATATAAAAATACCATGAACTTTGAACTGACAGAGGAGCATAAAGCAGTACAGGAAGCTGCTCGTGATTTTGCTCAGACCGAACTTCTGCCTGGCGTTATTGAGCGGGATGAAAAACAACAGTTTCCCACTGAGCAAATCAAGAAGATGGGAGAACTCGGTTTTATGGGAATGATGGTAGACCCCAAATATAATGGTGGCGGTATGGATACCAAGTCTTACGTATTGGCTATGGAGGAAATCTCTAAAGTAGATGCTTCCGCTTCGGTGTGCATGTCAGTAAATAATTCGCTGGTTTGCTGGGGACTGGAAAAATATGGAACCGAAGAGCAAAAAGAGAAATACCTGACCCGGCTGGCTACCGGAGAAATTATAGGGGCTTTCTGCTTATCCGAGCCCGAAGCAGGTTCGGACGCCACCTCTCAAAAAACTACGGCCATAGATAAAGGCGATTACTACTTATTAAATGGTACGAAAAATTGGATCACCAATGGTAGCAGCGCTTCGGTGTATCTGGTTATAGCCCAAACCGAGCCGGAAAAAGGATATAAAGGAATTAATGCGCTGATTGTTGAACGAGGCTGGGATGGATTTGTACTAGGCAAAAAAGAAAACAAAATGGGCATTCGGGCGTCAGATACTCACTCATTGATGTTTACCGATGTAAAAGTACCCAAAGCCAATCGCATTGGAGACAATGGGTTTGGCTTTAAGTTCGCCATGTCGGTACTGAACGGCGGGCGCATTGGTATTGCTTCACAGGCATTAGGCATCGCTTCTGGCGCACTCGAGCTGTCATTGAAGTATGCCCAGGAGCGTAAATCATTTGGAAAAGAGTTGGTACAGCATCAAGGTATACAGTTTAAACTGGCCGAAATGGCTACTCAGGTTGAAGCTGCTCGCCTGCTGTGTCTTCAGGCGGCTGATCTAAAAGATCGGGGCCTGCCCTATGCAAAGCAGAGCGCAATGGCTAAATTATTCGCATCGCAAGTAGCAATGGAAGCATCTACCGAGGCTGTGCAGATACACGGCGGGTACGGTTATGTTAAGGAATATCATGTGGAACGGCTAATGCGAGATGCGAAAATTACTCAGATTTACGAGGGCACTTCCGAAATTCAGAAAATTGTAATCTCCCGAGAATTGCTCAGATAGGTGATTTTTGTGTAATGTTTCTCACTAAAAGTGAAAAATTTTGTATTTTTGTGTATAAGAATACAACAAATATTTGTAAAGTTACATAAGTTTCGTAATTTTGACTATCTTAAATCTACCAAAGAAACTTATATATTCTACACAAAATTAGCGATTTACACGAATGGAAGACTATAATAAAATTATTGAGTCCCTCAGCGTTCGATTTATCAAGTCCAAAAACATCAGAATCTTACAACCTGTCAGGATTCAGAATTATTACGATGTCGAGAATTCGATTTTGATCCTAAATCGGGGCGAAATCCACTATGGCGAGGACGATGATGTAGTAACGGGAGGGAGTATCCTATTTATTCCGGGAGGCAAAATGATCTCTCTAACCTATGGCTCAGGTGACCCGGTGACGCTTTCAAACGACGACTTCATCAATAATAAGGAGTTGTATTTCCAGTCTCTGGAAACAACCGATGTAACCAAGCTTGAAGCTGAAAACTACAGCTTTATCAATTTTGAGGCAAAGGTTTTTGATTCGGTAAATTTCTTTGCATCTCTAGATATTCCGCCGTTTGAAATTAAGGATAATCCTCGCATTGTAGAGATCATAAAAGATATTACTAACGAGAACAACTCAGATACGCCGGGAAAAGACCGTATTATTAAGCTTAGCACTGAGCGATTGGTGATTGAGATTGTACGGCATATTCTGGAGACTCGTATGTTTGTGGAACAACTGGCCACGAACAGCACATACTTCAAAGATCCTCGCCTGATCGATATTTTCGCCTACATCAAAAACAATATCGGTGGTGATCTTTCTAATAAAGTGTTGGCCAGCGTTGCCAATGTTTCGGAAGATTACGTTGGGCAATACTTTAAAATGCTGACTGGCATCAATCCTCAGGATTATATTGAATACCAACGGATGGAGCATGCAGTAAACCTGCTGAGAACCACCAAGAAAAGCATTCGCGAAATTGGCAAAGAAGTGGGATACAAAGATACTGCGTATTTCTGCCGCCGGTTTAAAATGATGTTCGGAATTCCTGCTGGCAAAATGCGCCGCCGTGAGTCTCTTATGAACGTTTAGCGAATTACTACACGATTTAACAATCTAGCCCGGCCACCTACCGGGCTTTTTTTACGGCTTTTTGGGCACCGAGCGTTGTAGATAAGAAGTGAAATTAGGCTCGGTGCGTTCGTAGGCATCGGCCAATGAGGCAGAGGCAAACAAAAAATTAGCCGATGCCCGGTTGCAGGCAAACGGAATATCCCAGGTAACAGCAATCCGAAGTAAAGCTTTCACGTCCGGGTCGTGGGGTTGTGGCTCCAGGGGGTCCCAAAAGAAAACCAGAAAATCAATTTCACCTTCGGCAATCTTCGCCCCAATTTGCTGATCTCCTCCCAAAGGTCCGCTAAGCAGCTTACGAATCTGAAGCGACCCTACATCCTGAGTTCCTTCCTGCAAATAAGTGCCCGTAGTGCCGGTGGCGTATAGCTGGTAATTTACCATTAGATCAATGTGGGCGCGAACCCAATCTAATAATTCAGGCTTTTTATTGTCATGGGCCACTAAGGCAACCGTTTTTTTTCCTTTCATTAGTAAAAGAAGTTAAGCATTAAAGGTGATCTTTGAACCCTTTCGGACAATTACTTCAGACCCCTCGGCTATAAACACCGAGTCAGGTTCTTGGCTAAGGTACGGAACAAAGGGTAAACCATACAAGGCCTCAATCTGATAGTTAGCTTGGAAATCGATGACTGGGTAATATGACCAGGGTGGGTGCTCCACCCCATACTCCATTGTGATGTCCGAGCTATAGGCATTGTAACCCCAGTAATGTTCGGCAATAAATTCTTCAATAGAGCCTTCTGCCATAGGTCGAACAGCGGGTTTGGCTTTAGCGCGAATAAAGTTCTGCCCGCTTTTTGTCCATTCGTAGGCAACTTTCAGCTCCTGAGTATCGGGTAGAATTTGATGGTGCATGGGAGAGTAGGCATAGTGCTCATGGTACGCCAGATTGGCCAACCAGGCAATAGCCCGACGAGGTACGATCTCGCTGATAAAAGAAGTGCCTCTGCGCCAACCATCATTAGTCTTATAGCGAACATAAAAGCGGAGGTTAACTTCGGTAAAGTTCCGGTGGAAAGGAACCGGGATACCGAGCACCCGAGTATCTAAGAATCTGAATCCCACAATACTGGCATACGTTTTTCCTTTATAAAAATCCAACTCGGTGCCCGGTGGAACATACGGTTTCAGAACATCAGGGTCAACCACATAGTTGGCCATTAATAGATACTTCCAGTAAGCAGTCAGGAATATGGATTTTTGTGAGGAGGGTGGCATAAGCGTAAAATAGATAAATGTAGTAGAGTTTGTTCCGATAATTATGTAAGAAACAATTTTCTTTTGAGAATCTTATCTGACTATTCAGCAGGAGGTCGGTCTTTCCCTATAGCCTCCTGCTGGCTGCCAACTGCTTCCTGGTACGCCTTTAAAAGAAAATCATAATAATGTCTAATTAAAGTGTAACCTTTACATGCTTCAGTTCTGAGAACAACGAAATGATTGTATCAAACTGGCTTAAGCGAACCGATAAATGATACTGACAGGTTTCGGCGAAAATCTGATCTACAATAGTGACCTGATGCTGGTCAACTATCGGCATGACATTGCCGGTAACAGCATAATCAAATTCTATAGTGAAAGTACGCTCAATAAATTTTTCTACAATACTACTATTGATCAGAGCATCTTCGGCGGCGGTTTTGTATGCATTGATTAAGCCGCTTACTCCCAGCTTGGTCCCGCCAAAATAGCGAACGACTACTACGAGTACATCATGTAGCTGATAAGAGCGGATTTGTCCCAGGATCGGGTCTCCGGCAGAATGAGCAGGTTCACCGGCATCGCTCGCCCGATAAGTTTCCTCCTGACCTTCCTGTGGTTTTAGTATAAAGGCATAGCAGTGATGCCGGGCATTATAATGAAGCTTTTTTAATTCATCCAACCTTTCTTTCACCTGATCTTCAGAAATAACTGGGTAAGCAAAAGCTAAAAATTTACTCCCCTTCTCCTTGTAAAAACCCTCAGAAGTAGTACTAATTGTTTGGTAGCGGTCATTCATAAATAGTTGTTGAGCCCGAACTAGACTACAATATAGCAGTATGGCGGTTGTGGCAAGCGAGGAACATGAATTGCTCGCCTGCCAGAAATGTATTCTTAGCTAACTCACGATCTGCCTCAGTATAAAGTCTTAAAGGCTGAGCCTAAATGAGCTATGAGGTCAGATGCAATCATGGCTTCCTGGCTTAACTGCTCGGCGGCCAGATTACCGGCTAGCCCATGAAGGTATACGCCCAGCATGGCGGCAGATAGAGAGTCGTATTTTTGAGAAATCATAGCGGTAAGAATGCCGGTAAGTACATCGCCTGTGCCTCCGGTAGCCATACCCGGATTTCCCGTGCTGTTAAAGTAAATATTGCCATCGGGGGTTCCAATAGCGGTATGTGATCCTTTAAGGGTGACATATACTTGATATGTTTGACAAAACTCTTTCAGCAGGTCTAGCCGGTGAAAGTCATTTTGGGCCTTTTCGGTAAGCCGTTCAAATTCTTTAGGGTGAGGAGTCAGGATAGAATCCTGGGGAATTAGCTTTAGTAATTCACGATTTTTTCCGCAGATATTGAGCGCATCTGCATCCAGTACCATCCGCATGTTGCGAGCATGCGCATGTTCTAGTAAGGATCGCACAGCTTTCACGGTAACTTCTTCTGTACCAAGGCCGGGGCCAATGCCAATGACATCGTAATTTTCCAGATCGGTGCGCCCTTCCTGGGTCAGATTGGTAAAATGGTGTTCATCATCATCTACCGTGGTCATCGCTTCCGGTATGGCAATTTGCATGATTTCATAACCACATCGGGGAACATGCACGGTGAGCAGGCCCACTCCGCTTTTAGCACAGGCACTACTGCACAGCACGGCGGCGCCCATTTTTCCGTAGCTTCCACTGATCAAAATGGTTTTACCATAGTCGCCTTTGTGCGAGTGCCATTTGCGCTTTTGGCGTAGTTCCTTCATCCAGTCGTGTGTGAGATAATGGTAGCGCGTATCCACGTTTTGCAGAAAATCAGCATCCATCCCAATATCCAAGGTGGCCCAGTCGCCCACGTACTGCTCATTATGCGGGAGCAGAAAGGCTAGTTTAGGCAACTGAAAAGTATACGTAAAATCAGCCTTTACAATAGGATTATCCTCTTCCGTAGCTTTATCGGCAAACAGCCCAGAGGGAATGTCTACTGCCACAATGGTGTGCCCTGCCTGGTTCATCAATTGTACCACATCGGCATATAAGCCTTCTAAAGGACGGCTGAGCCCGGAGCCAAACAAAGCATCAATGATAATACCTGGAAAAGAAAAGTCTGGAAGTTGCGAAGGGTTTTCAATACGTTGAACTGATGAATATTCGGCCAGTCGCTTCAGGTTAGCTTCAAAATCATCAGAGCCGGTTTTGGTACCAATAATAAATACTGACACATCGTAACGTTGGGCTAATAGCTTACGGGCAATTGCCAGGCCATCACCTCCATTATTGCCCAGGCCACAAAAGATGTAAATGGGGCAGTTGTGTTCTGGAAATTGCTGTACAAACCGTTGGGTAAATCGTTGAGTGGCTCGTTCCATCAGGTCAATAGAAGCAATAGGTTCTTTCTGTATGGTAGCTTTATCAGCTTCGCGAATTTGCGAGGCGGTAAGTATTTTCATTTCCAAGTGGGTATTAGGTTTTCGAAATCGTATTTAAGATATTCACCGCTTTCTAGGATAATCAGTTTAACTGCACAAAGTTTTTTAAACAGTGCAAGAATGCGTTGATTGTCTATCGAAACATCAGAAAACAAATTAATACTTACTTACATGGCAAGAAAAATTATTCGAACCGCCGAAGCTCCCGCTCCCATTGGGCCTTATAATCAGGCAATACTAACCAATGGTACGCTCTATGTGTCTGGACAAATCGCCATTGAAGTTGAGTCGGGCGAATTACTGAACGATAATATCACCCAGGAAACCCATCAGGTAATGAAAAACCTGGAGGCTATTTTGCGCGCTGCCGACATGCAGTTTTCCGATGTCATCAAGTGTAGCATCTTTATCCGGGATATGGGCCAGTTTGCTACTATTAATGAAGCGTACGGGCAATATTTTTCAGTAGACCCGCCCGCTCGCGAAACAGTAGAAGTAAGTAGGCTGCCAAAAGATGTGAGTGTGGAGATATCTTGTATTGCCGTAAAGTAAATATGTCCTGGCTTCCCATAGAGAATGAAACATTAGTTTTACCTTATCCGGCCGACGAAGTCTTTCATCGTCTCCGGCACTCGACAAAACCTATAGAGCCTTATGCTCCGCTTTCGGCTCAGGAAGAAGAAGACTTTTTGTTTAATGGGGTGATAAAACCCGAGGGGTTCCGCCTCTCGCGCAAACTGACCCGTCCCAACAGCTTCTTACCCATGATTACCGGGAAAGTAGCTCCTACCTCAAAGGGATGTATCGTTTTCTTAACGTATAAAATGTTTTCAGCCTCCCTACTCTTTATCCTATTTTGGTCGGTGCTTACTCTGCTCATTGCTCTTTACTTCTTTTTTTACGAAAAGGTGTATGGGTACGGAACAATAGCAGTGCTTATTGGTGGTGCTAACTACACCATTTCACTGCTTAGTTTCAAGAAACAGGTAGTCATCAGTAGTCAAATGATGAAGTACATGTTGCAAACCTGACTCTGAATTTTGTATCCCGTACCCTGACCCGTAACTTTGCTATAACTTTTGAACAAATCAAACAGTTGTAGTAACAATGAACATGGTAAGAGTACGATTTGCGCCTAGTCCTACAGGCCCGCTACATATTGGAGGGGTGCGCACAGCACTTTATAATTATTTATTTGCTAAGCAACATCAGGGTACGTTTATCCTACGGATAGAAGATACCGACCAGGGGCGGTTTGTCTCGGGGGCGGAAGAATATATTCAAAAAGCCCTGGATTGGTGTGGTATTACCCCTGATGAGGGAGTAGTGCAGGGAGGAGATTACGCGCCCTACCGGCAGTCTGAGCGAAAAGAAAAATATCAAAAGCACGTACAGCAATTGCTAGATGCCGGGTATGCCTATTATGCCTTCGACAGCCAGGAAGAAAACGAGGCTATGCGTAAGCGTTTGGAAGCGGAAGGGTTAAATCCTCAGTACGATGCAGCCAGCCGAATGAGCATGAGCAATTCGCTGACCCTATCTGCCGAAGAAGTTCAAGCCAAGCTTGATTCGGGCGCGCCATATGTCATTCGGATTAAAACCCCCGAGAATGAAACAATACAGCTGAATGACCTGATTCGGGGTGAGGTGAAGGTGCATTCCTCTACCTTAGACGATAAAGTGCTGCTAAAATCCGATGGGCTGCCTACTTACCATATGGCTAACGTAGTGGATGACCATGAGATGAAAATTTCTCACGTAATTCGGGGAGAAGAGTGGCTGCCTTCAGCGCCATTGCACGTATTGCTCTACCGTTATTTAGGGTGGGAAGAAAGCATGCCGCAATTTGCACATTTACCCTTACTGATGAATCCTGATGGTAAAGGGAAGCTAAGTAAGCGTAGTGGTGATCGTTTTGGTTTTCCTGTTTACCCCTTTAACTGGGAAGATCCTAAAACCGGCGAGATTTCACCCGGTTTCCGGGACTCTGGCTATTTACCGGAAGCAGTAGTTAATTTTCTGGCGCTATTAGGCTGGCACCCGGGTAGTGATCAGGAATTGTTCAGTAAAGAAGAGCTAATCAAAGCGTTTAGCCTGGAACGTATTCATAAGGCGGGAGCACGGTTCGATATTGAAAAAGCAAAGTGGTTCAACCAGCAGTACCTGAAGGAAATGCCCAAACAAGAACTGGCCACCTACCTGTTAAATGCTCTTAATGAGGCTGGTATAGAAAGCAGTCAGGAAAAGGCAGAGCAGGTTAGCGAGCTAATGAAAGAGCGTATTACGTTTCCGGAAGAGCTATGGAGCACTGCCCAATACTTCTATACTGCACCGGAACATTACGACGAAAAAATCGTGAAAAAGAAATGGACGGAGGAGGCATCTTCAGCGCTGTTGGTCTACGCGGCTGATCTGGAAAAGCAGGAAAATGAACTTTCTGGTGAGATGGCGAAAGAACGATTGAATGAGGTTTTGGATCAGCAGGGAGTGAAAATAGGCAAAGTGATGCCTGCGTTGCGATTGGTTCTAACCGGCCAAGGCGGCGGCCCTGATCTAATGAGTATTATTGAAGTGTTGGGAAGTGAAGAATCAGCCCGACGCATCCGGCAGGCCGCCCAATCGCTATCAGAATCTGTACAAGCAAACTGATGTTACACTACTAAATGAGTACAATATTATGGGAAGGAAACGACTTAGTAAGCGCGAAAAACCTAAAGTAAATACCGAACTGGAAGGCTTTGATATCAAAATCGATACGTTTGGCGAGATTCAAACTAATTTTGATATTGACAAGATTAATAAATTTTTGAACCGGCACGTAGACGATAAAAAACTACGCGATCGGGAGGACATCGAGGGGCGAGATAGCGACGATGAAGCTGCTAACGAAGAAAATCATAAAGAAGAAGAGTAGGTTGAGCCTACTCTTCTGAAAACTGGTTAAGGGCCACTGGTGGCACAATTTGCAATTGACCTTCTGTATCTTCACCCATTAATATTCTGGTAAATTTCCCCTGATAATACCAGTAAAAATCAGGAGATACCGGAGCTTTGTGTTGTTGGTACTGTTCAAGCACAAACATATAGGTATATTCAATAAAGGTTTTATAGCTCAGGTGCTCATCTTCTTTCAGGTTGTGTAGCAATATCATATTCTGATGCGGAATAGCCACAATGGCACCATAACGGCTAATAGATTCAGGAATCACCTCCTCTAAGCGAAAAGCCGCTCCACTCGTATAGTCGCCCCCCGCTATTGCAACTAACTCGGTAGAGTCATCTAATTGCTTGTGGTGTACTTCGTATGACCGCTTTTTTGCATTTTCCTGCGCCCAATGGAAAACTTCCGTATCATCCACCCCCCATTGTTCTAGTTGTTCTCGTTTTACAGTAGCAAAAGCGGTAGGTAAATTAAGCATTGCACAAGTAACGGTTCCATCAAGATCTGTCCGTATAACCCATTTATCCCGTTCACTTTCCTGAAAAAATTCTTTTGGATACAAACGCAGTGTCAGATACTGTTTTACCGTACTAAAATCAGCGGAAGCCAATGCTATCTGATCGTAGTATGCATTGATAAACGTATGAAAATATTCCCGAATAAATTCTTCTTTGGCGGCCGGCTCGAGTTCTGCACACTGTTGAATGAGCGACAACATAGAAAATGTGTACGGCTGCTCGCTTAATTGCACTTTAATCTGCCCCTCATTAACCTCCAGCACATCAAATTCTTCTAATTGCTCAAGTGTAAGAGAGAGTAATCTATGGTATTGAGCTTGGTCTATATAATTTGTGATTCCTTCAGGTAAGGTCTGGTCTATTTTTTGAGAGAATAGGTGCGTGTTAGACGCAAATAATAAGACTAAAAATATTTTAAATTTCATTATTCTATATTTTAATCGTAAAAGTAACAAAAAAACATATTAAAATGAAAATATTTCTCATGTAAGATATTGATTAAAAGTGCTAAAAGTTGGTGGCTAAATGAAATGATTCAAAGAGATCTGCCTGAAAGGAGGAGCTAGACGAGTGAGGCTAAGCAGAAGAATTGAAAAATCACTATTTCATTATGCTGAAAAATTTTGCGTATTTAGAACACAAGATTATACTATTCAGCTATATGTTGATGGGCTAATAGAAAGAATATTGACAGTTGGGTGCAATAAATTATACGCTAATAATGCCTGCGGCTTACTGCCAACCATTTACTAATCCATCAATCAACGCTTAGCACTATTTAACCCTTATTAACACACCACCTATGAAACGATCACACGAAATAGATTATCAGATTCAGGGAGAAGGCATTCAGGTAGTAGAAGTAGAGTTGGACCCTCAGGAAACCGTAATTGCCGAAGCGGGTGCTATGGTTTATATGGAAGACGGCATTGAGTTTGAAACTAAGATGGGCGATGGTTCTAATCCAAACCAGGGTTTTCTTGGAAAACTGGTTTCGGCCGGAACACGCATGCTCACCGGTGAGTCGGCCTTTATGACGCATTTTACCCAAAGGGGCTATGGAAAAGCAAAAGTGGCCTTTGCCGCGCCCTATCCTGGTACAATCATGCCCGTAGACTTATCTCAAATACAACAGGGCACCTTGATTGTCCAGAAAGATTCGTTTCTGTGTGCTGCACTTGGTACAAAAGTAAGCATTCACCTTAATAAGCGGCTTGGTTCAGGACTGGTAGGGGGTGAAGGGTTTATATTGCAAAAGCTGGAAGGCGATGGGCAGACCTTTATTCATGCTGGTGGC
Source organism: Roseihalotalea indica (assembly GCF_022458895.1). The sequence goes on from NZ_JAINFL010000001.1 coordinate 331,851, forward strand.
ACTATCATCGAAAAGCAACTTAATAATGAGACGCTGCGCGTTGATACCGGCTGCGTAGTTGCTTTTGAGTCAACGGTCAATTTTGACATTCAGACCTCCGGCGGGCTCAAATCTATGTTGTTTGGTGGCGAAGGCATGTTTCTGGCTACGCTATCCGGAACAGGCAAAGTTTGGCTGCAGTCTATGCCATTCCGAAAATTAGTAGCGGCTTTGGCCCCTTACGGAAAAAACCGGGATAAAGGCGAAAGCTCTATTCTGGGCAGCTTATTTGAAGACTAATCAGAGCGATAAAAAGCTATGGGCGTCTTCCGAGGCGAGGCACTAGCATCGGCACTTCTTCCCGATATCTTTGGTACTCATCACCATACAGCTTTAGCAACTTTGTTTCTTCCAGCCGGATGCCGATAAGAGTGTAGATAATCCAGGCCAGAGAGGTAATCAGGTTAGCTAGCGTGGGCGAAAAGCACCAGAAACCGATGGCAATCAGTATGGTTCCGGCATATAGGGGGTGGCGCACTTGCTGCAATATACCTTCTTTATGCAGGGGTTCGGGGTGTTTTTCCTGAGGCAACGTAATGCCTAAAAATTCCCGCTTGGAATATTGTTTGAAAGAGAGGTGAATGAGAATAACTCCGTAGGTGGCAAAAGCCAAACCGCCAAACTCCAGTACACTAAGTAGTAATGATGAAGAAACAAGGGGGCCGGCAGAAACAATGGCATTATATAGCAGAATAGGTACCAAAGTGAGTACCGCAATAATGTTATAGAAAAGCCGGTAGTAACGGAAATACTTACCGGCAAGCGGCTGCACTTTGTTTTTCACCCGTTCTGAAGCCAGCAGACTGTGCAATCCAAAATAAAGTATCCAAACACCTGCTAATATGAAATAAGAATAAGGAGCTACCATTCTCAAAGATGGCAAAAATCAATGAAGAAGAGGAGAAAGGCTCATTTTTTAAGTAGCATGCGTTTAAAAGTTTTCTATCCCAAACTACCTGTCAGCTTTCTGTTTTTCTGATTGAAAGCCATCTTCTTTTCAGATTGTACCGACTAGGCTGTGTTGACAATTAGTGAATGAATTTAATACATATATGTTTATCAAAGAAAAACTTATATGCGACGCTACGAAATCAGTGACTACGATTGGCATCGTTTGGCACCTCTGCTTCCTGGTAAATCCACTGATGTTGGCCGGACTGCTGCTGACAATCGCACCTTCATTAATGCTGTGCTTTGGATTGCTCGTAGCGGTGCTCCTTGGAGAGATTTGCCAACACGCTATGGGCCTTGGAATTCTGTGTATCAGCGCTTCCGCCGTTGGGCTAAAAAAGGTGTCTGGCAGCGAGTATTTGACCAATTGCAAGAACCCGATTTGGATTGGTTGCTACTGGATTCTACCATTGTACGAGCTCATCAGCATGCCGCAGGACAAAAAAACGACTCCTGAGCAAGAATGTCTAGGTCGTAGTCGCGGGGGCTTCAGTACCAAAATTCATGCTTGCTGTGATGCATTGGGGAACCCCCGGCGTTTTATTCTGACCCCTGGACAGTGTTCTGACCATAGGCAAGCAGAAACGCTGCTGGGAGAAGACATTCCCGGAGCAGTAGTAGCTGATAAGGGCTATGACAGCCAACTTTTTGCGCAGAGTATTGAACAGCTTCGCGCGGAGGTGGTCATTCCTTCTAAAGCAAATGCAAAAGAACCGCGTCAGATTGATAAAAACTTATATAAAGACAGAAACAAAATAGAGCGATTTTTTAACCGAATTAAGCATTATAGGCGGATTGCCACCCGATATGAAAAGACGGCTTGTAGCTATCTCGCTTTCTTGCATGTAGCTGCAATTATGACCCTATTACTTTAATTGTCAACACAGCCTAGTTGGTTCGCTGATGATTTCACCTATCTATTGAGTGAAATCATCAGCGAACCAAAAACATAAAATGTTAAGATAGGCAGACAGCTCTAACCAGTAAGGTGGGTTTTGGAGGAGACAGACAAGACCCTTCCAGCCGCCTACTGCCAACCATCTATCTTATTCCAGCCCATCAATAGCTTCCTCAATCTTGTTCATTTTTACTTCTGAGTATCGCCCCGAAGTGGCGCATACGATTTTACCCGCTTCATCTAACAGGAAGAAGTAAGGAATATCTTTTTTCTCAAAATCCAGTGCTTCCTTGTAAGGCTTGAGTTTCCCTTGATAAAATAGAATGTATGGGAGTAAGCGTTGATCAATTCCTTTGGCCGCTTTTCGCTTGGCGGTGCCAGCCGCTGCGGCTTTTACCCCTGTAAACATCGGTATCAGGTATACATCAATATCATACGTGAAGCTGGAGAATAGGCCGCCACTGTCTGGGTTTAATTTCTGCTTAATGAAGGTATTGAAAACCGGGTCCATCCAGGTAGTCAGGTCCTTTTCTGATTTTTTAGAGTAAGCCAGGCCCACCAGGGTAATGCGCCCTTTGGTGTCAGCCGGTAAATTAACAACTTCATCATCAACTGTTTCAGCTTCCATAGCCGGAAAAGGCTGGTTAATGACGGAAGAGGTTGGCTTTCCGGCTCCGAACAACAAACCAATTACTAGTAAACACATCCACTGCTTCATAATAATACTATTTATTTTACCTCAAAGGGCACAACTACTATACCTAACGGACGTAGTTTGAAGTACGTGTAAGATGTTCGTGTTATTCGGTCAGTATCCGTAGGTAGACAGCAAAAAATTATTACTTTGCTAAACATCACTTTCATAAACCTTCGTATGATGATACTACTTAACTCAGTCTTTCGTCACCGTACTATGTTTCTTTCTCTAATGGGTTTGCTGCTAACTTTTGTGGCAGTAGCTCAGAAAGATCTTGCCTACCAAACACCCCCGCAAACCATAACCGACCTGGTCAACGCGCCTGTTACACCGGCAGTTAGCGTTAACAATGATCATGACTGGATGGTGCTGCTGGAGCGGGCCGGATATCCATCCATTGAGGAATTGTCTCAGCCCGAACTTAGGCTGGCCGGGCTTCGGATTAACCCTCGTACAAATGGGGCCAGCCGGGGTAGTAACTATGTTGGCATGTCGGTGAAGCCATTAGATGACAGCGAGCCGGTGCCGGTGAAAGGGCTGCCGGAAGAGCTGAAGATTGAAAATGTAGACTGGTCGCCCGATGGGCAGAAAATAGCTTTTACCTTGACGCAGGACAAAGGAATGGAGCTATGGCTGGTGGATGTAAAGACGCAACAGGCAGAGCGCCTGACCGAAGCAATTATCAACGATGCCATGCGCGGCCTTCCCTATACGTGGCTGTCGGATAGCAAAACGCTGGTATATCAATCGGTGGTAGAAAACCGGGGCGATGCTCCTCAGGACTCGCTGGCGCCAAATGGTCCCGTAATACAGGTAACCTCCGGCGAAAAATCGCCTGCTCGCACCTATCAGGATTTGCTGCAAAACCCCGGAGATGAGGCATTATTTACCTATTACGGGACATCGCAGCTTCAGGCATTGGACATTGAGACAAAAGAAAGCAGAGCATTGAGTGAACCAGCCATTTTTGAGGAGGTGGCTCCTTCACCCGATGGCAATTATCTGTTAGTATCAAAAATTCATACTCCCTTTTCTTACCTGGTGCCCTATTATCGGTTTCCTATGACTGTAGAAGCCTGGGATCTGGAAGGAAATGTGGTGCAGACGATTGCCGAAGTCCCTTTGGCAGAAAATATTCCGATAGGGTTTAACGCGGTGCAGGAGGGGCCCCGCAGTTTTACCTGGCGCAATGATCAACCCGCTACGCTGTATTGGGTAGAGGCTCAGGACGGGGGCGACCCTAACCAGGAAGCAGCAATTCGGGATCAGCTATTTTACTGGGAAGCTCCCTTCGACGGAGAAAAGCAAGCCAGTATTCCAACGAAACTGCGGTACAATGGCATCACCTGGGGTAATGAAAACTTAGCTATTGTTTCAGAATATTGGTGGAGCGACCGACAGATAATTACCAGCGCCTTTGATCCTGATGAAGGCGAGGCATCGAAAGAAGTGCTATTTGATCGCTCGTTTGAAGACCGCTACAGCGACCCCGGAAACTTTGAAACAGAAGTAAATGAATACGGGCAACGTGTATTGTTAATAGATAAACAAGGTAAAACGCTTTACTTAACTGGAGAAGGAGCTTCCCCTGAAGGCAATCAACCGTTTGTTGATGCTTTTTCTCTGGATACCAAAGAAACTGAGCGATTGTGGCAATCCGAAGCTCCTTATTATGAATATCCGGTACAAATTCTGGATGTAAAAGAAAATACTGTACTCACCCGGCGCGAATCTCGCGAAGAGCCGCCCAACTATTACATTCAAGATTGGAAAAATGATGACTTGACTGCACTGACCGAGTTTCCTAATCCATACCCGGAACTGAAAAATATTGAAAAGCAGGTTGTGCACTATGAACGGGAAGATGGAGTGGCTTTGCAGGGCGATTTATACCTGCCTGAAGGCTATGAGCCCGGTGACGAACAATTACCAGTACTAATGTGGGCTTACCCCAGCGAATATAAAAGTGCCGATGCGGCCGGTCAGGTAGAAGGTTCTCCCTATGAGTTCATCCGAATTGGCTGGTACTCCCCGCTATTCTGGGTTACACAAGGCTACGCTATCCTGGACGACCCTAGCATGCCCGTCGTGGGTGAAGGGGATGAAGAGCCTAATGACACTTTCCGCAAGCAATTGGTCGCTAACGCCAAAGCCGCTATTGATAAACTGGTAGACATGGGCGTGGCTGACAGCAGCCGTATTGCCATTGGCGGCCACTCGTACGGAGCTTTCATGACAGCCAACCTGCTGGCCCATTCCGATTTATTTGCGGCCGGCATTGCCCGGAGCGGTGCCTATAACCGAACGCTGACCCCATTTGGCTTCCAGCGGGAAGAACGAACGTACTGGGAAGCCCCGGAAATCTACTACCAAATGTCACCTTTTATGCATGCTGATAAGGTCAACGAGCCCATTTTAATGATTCACGGCATAGCAGACAATAATTCCGGTACTTTCCCTTTACAAAGTGAAAGATATTTTAACGCGCTAAAAGGGCTAGGGGCTACCGCTCGTCTGGTGATGTTACCGCACGAAAGCCACGGCTACCAGGGAAAAGAATCGATTTTGCACATGCTATGGGAAATGGACCAATGGCTGGATACTTACGTGAAAAACCGGGACATTACCGAAACCGCCCGCCAAGACGAAGAAGAATAATTTTTTATTCCAAAAATAATTCACTCAATCCTTAAATTTAATATGGAAACAGCAACAGTAACCCAAGGTATGCAAGAGGTGCTAGACACGCTGGGCATACAGTCGCTAAATGCATCGTATAGTACTGGTCAGCAATCTGGTAATATACAAGATGGTGCGCCAACCCGGGATATTCATTCTCCTATTGATGGTTCTTTGATCGCTACCGTGCAGATGGCCGACGAAGCCGCTTACGAAAAAGTAATTGAACAGGCCCAAAAAGCATTTCTGACCTGGCGCATGATGCCCGCTCCCCAGCGAGGCGAGATTGTCCGGCAGATTGGACATAAGCTGCGCGAATACAAGGAACCCTTGGGAAAGCTGGTCACCTATGAGATGGGAAAAATTTATCAGGAAGGTCTGGGTGAAGTACAGGAGATGATCGACATCTGTGATTTTGCAGTAGGGCAATCTCGGCAGTTATATGGGTTTACCATGCATTCGGAGCGTCCACAGCACCGCATGTACGATCAGTACCACCCGTTGGGTATTATCGGCATTATTTCAGCCTTTAACTTTCCGGTAGCCGTTTGGGCATGGAACACTATGCTGGCGGCCGTTTGCGGCAACGTATGCGTCTGGAAACCCTCGGAGAAAACTCCACTAACCGCCATTGCCTGTCAGAAGATTGTGGCCGAAGTGCTCAAAGAAAACGATTTGCCCGAAGGTATCTTTAACCTCATCATTGGCGGTCCAAATGTAGGTTCTCTCATGTCGCACGACCGGCGAGTGCCGCTCGTTTCCGCTACGGGTTCTACTCGTATGGGTAAAAAAGTAGGGGAAGCTGTTGGAGCTCGATTAGGGCGATCTTTATTAGAGCTAGGAGGTAACAATGCCATTATTATCACTGAGAACGCGGATATGGAAATGGCAATTCGGGCAACGGTGTTTGGCGCTGTGGGTACCTGCGGACAACGCTGTACGTCTACCCGGCGATTGCTTATTCACGAAAGCCGCTATAATGAAGTAAAAGAGCGACTTCTGAAAATTTACCCAACGCTTTCTATTGGTAATCCGCTGAACGAAAAGAATCTGGTTGGCCCTATGATTGATCAGGATGCGGTAAAGAGCTTCAAAAACGCTTTGGAGCGAGCCAGGGAAGAAGGAGGGAAACTGCTTACCGGGGGTGAGGTATTGGAAGGCGAAGGCTATGCCGGAGGCAATTACGTAACGCCCGCACTGGTAGAAGCTGAAAGTCATTTTGAAATTGTACAGGAAGAAACCTTTGCCCCTATTTTGTACCTGCTCAAATACCAGGGCGACGTGCACGAAGCTATTGCCGCGCACAATGCGGTAAGTCAGGGACTGTCATCGGCTATCTTCACCTCAAATCTGCTGGAAGCTGAAGCATTTCTGTCCCACCGTGGTTCAGATTGTGGTATTGCGAACGTAAATATTGGTACCTCTGGAGCCGAGATTGGTGGTGCATTTGGGGGTGAGAAAGATACGGGCGGAGGGCGAGAGTCCGGTTCGGATGCCTGGAAAGCGTATATGCGTCGGCAGACCAACACGATCAATTACAGCACCGAGTTGCCCCTAGCGCAAGGCATTAAGTTTGATCTGTAGAGCAGTAGAAGTAGGGCTATCAAAAAACTTCCCCCGAATTGGGGGATTTTTTCGTTTTATGTTGTACTTATTTTAAGTATTTTATACCTTGTATCCATTCCCCAACCAACTAACCTCCTTATGAACTTGCTTAAAAAAATTCTCGCGGGCATTTTCATTATTGTCGCCCTATTTCTGCTTGTGGCTTTGTTTCTCCCCTCTACCTATCATGTAGAACGATCAGTTGTTATTCAGTTACCGGTAGAAGAAGTTTACCCTTTCGTAAGTAATCTGAACGAGTGGGCAGATTGGAACCCCTGGACTCAGACTGACCCTACAGTCGAGACAACAATCATTGGTTCCGGTCATGAAATAGGCTCGGTATGGTCCTGGGATGGAGAGAAAGTTGGCGTGGGTTCATTGACCATTCAAGAGTTAGAACCAAATAAATTGATGCAGTCGCGCCTGGCCTTTTTGAAACCACAAATGTTTGAATCGGATGACATCTGGACATTTGAGCCTATAAATACGGGCACGAAAGTAACCTGGATTAACGAGGGCAAACTAAGCTATCCGGTAGACCGGCTGTTCGGGCTTTTTATGGATGGCATGTTGGGAAGAGACTTTGAGCGAGGTTTAGAGAATCTTAAGCACATAACAGAAAACTCTTGAACCAGCAACTTACCCAACTCTTTGAGCAACATATTGTGCTTGAGAATGATTTGGTCCGACTGGCTCCTTTCCAGATGGAGCATCTAGCTTACCTTTCGGAGATTGCCTACGACAAAGAGATTTGGCAGTGGACGAGTCCGCATATCCGCTCGGAAGAAGATTTGCAGAATTACGGAGAAATGGTGCTTCAATGGCGAGAAGGAAGAATGAGATATCCGTTTGCTATCATCCAGAAATCTACGGGGAAAGCCATCGGGATAACCACGTATCTAAACATTAGTGCGGAGCATAACCGCCTGGAAATTGGGGCTACATGGCTAGGAAAAGATGCTCAACGAACCGGAGTAAACCGGGCCAGCAAATTTTTACTGTTACAGTATGCCTTTGAAACGCTGGAAGTGCGGCGGGTAGAATTTAAGACGGACCGTTTGAACCGGCATTCGCGAAAAGCTATTGCAAAACTGGGAGCTACGGAAGAGGGAATTTTACGAAGCCACATGATAATGCCCGGTGGGCGAGCAAGGGACACGGTATGCTTCAGTATTTTAAATTATGAGTGGGAAAAGATAAAAAATGCAGTATTTGTAGAACAGCTATAACCTAAAAACAAAAAAGTCCGATAGTATCGGACTTTTTTAGTATTGTAAGTTAAACCACAAAAAGGAATAGAATGATCGTAATCAAATTACGAAATTTTTATTTAAACAGCAATTTATTGTCCTTTGTTCGTACTCTCAAAAATTTTGTCAGCTGATTTTGCCACAAACCCTTGATACAAATTACCATCAGAAGTAGGATAACGCTGCGCAAACTCATAATAACAGGCAGGGACGGCCTGAGTGCCATCGGTAAAATTTACTTCTACCGTATCTGCTAAAGTAGAAGATTGCTCCAGAAAAACATCCTTTGAGCCTTTTACCTCGCCGCCACTATCATTCATTTTAAAACCGTTCTGCTTAATAAATTCATTGACTTCCCGAATGTCTTTAAAACTAGTCAGTCCGTTGACAAAAACGGTGAAGTGGTTGGGGCGATAACCGTGGGCTGCCATCCAGGCAGCATATTCACTTTTTGCCCGAAGTTTTTCGTAGGTTTCATAGCTTACCTCCCAGGGGCGGCCGTTAGAGCAGAAATCAAACTGCTGGGAAGCATCGTCAGGCACCTGTTCCAGCAATGAATTTACCGTAGCTTGCAATTCGTCATCAAACTCTTCCAGCTTCAGCTCGCTGATAAAAATCTTCGGCATCTGTTCATCCGGGTGCTCGAAGTGCTTAGCGTATAATTTCTTTTCAGTGAAGTGGTAATCCTGTTGATATGCATAGCCACCTTTTAGAAAAGACTGGGCGAGGGCATCCACATTCACTTTGGGGTGATTAAATGTGCGGAGTGCAATATGATCGTTCTGTACCCGATCTCCCCTTTCCAGAAATAAATTATAAATTTTCAGGGCCTGCGGATTCATGGCAGTATAATCCTTCCACATTTTATCCAGCAAATCAGGCAATGTTGTAATAGACATAAGTTAAAAGTTAGTGAAACAAACGAATGAGATACACAGGTAAGTAAATGCTATGTTAACGAGAATCCTGTGAAAAATGATTGATTAATTTCGCCTCAATTTTTAGAAAAGATAAAATAACGGCAGAAAAATGCAAAGCACGAAGAAGTTATTGGTCGTCCTGATATTTATAATAACTAACAATATAGCAGGTATGGCCCAGCGCCCGAACTGGGGCATAGGGTTGCGAGTAGGCGACCCCTTGGGGATCACGGTAAAGCGATACATTCAGCGGGATAAAGCCTGGGAGTTTAATCTGGGGCGTAGTGGTTTCTATGGCTACAATTACCAGAAAGCTTTTCGGCGATATAACCGATTCGACGGTTATGAGTACCGTTCTCACTATTTAAATTCGGCACTGAGTATACAACTGCATTATTTAATACACAAAGATCTAAGATTAGCCGAAGCGCCAGGGTTAGACTGGTATTATGGAGTAGGTGGGCAACTGCGCTCGTATAATGTTAACTATGAGTACCAGGTGCGCCGGGGTAATGGGTGGGAGGTAGATCGAGATAGAATAACCGATATTGACTTAGGGGTAGACGGAATTATAGGGTTAGAGTACTCGTGGAGAGAAGTACCGCTTACAGTATTTGCCGATGTTAACCTGTTCGTAGAAATTATAGACGCACCATTTTTTCTGTATTTGCAGGGTGGAGCAGGCGTGCGTTACTATTTTTAGTAGGCCTCCATTTTATCCAGCAGGGGAGTGGTCTGTTCAATAAAGCGAATGCCCATCCCCTCCAACTCGGCTAAAGCTGGTTCATAAATTTCTCGTTGCACCGGGATAAGCAGCCCCCGTTGAGAAATTTTACCTTCCAGCAGCAGTTTGGCCGCAATGGCTAATGGGTAACCTACCGTTTTGGCCATACCGGAAAGGCCTGCCACGTTGCCTGTAACGACCAAAGAAGATTTTGTCTGAAATTTTTCATCTCCCAACTGATACTCAATCAGGTGCTGCATGACAATCATGTCTTCATCGGTGGGCTGAGCTTTCCATTTCTCTTCCAATAATTTCTGAAGCACATCAGCCGGTGAGCCTTTGGGTAGCCCTATCGGCTTTTCATCCAGCAAACCTAGCCAAGAGATTCGCTCCATCGTTTCAGAAGTAATATCGGTGCTAATGTAGCGGCTGAAATTGGTGATAAGATCATCCTCGCTATAAGGTAAGTAAGCTCGCACAAAGTCGGCGTAAGTCATATTCTCCAGGTTACGCACTTCGTAACTATCATCGGTCAACCCCAGTTGAACAAACGCATGCCAGGCCGAGCAGAACCCCGGGCGGCGTAAGGTGCCCCGCAGAATGGTTTCGGCATCGTACAAACCGTACATCTCCCGATATTTCAGCGAATCACGGTTAGGGTAGGACTCAAACCGCCCATATCCGGGGACTTCTACCGCGGTGAGGCGTTTAAACACATGGTGATGCGGAATATTTTTGTAACGGCCTTTGTACAGGTATTGAGCGGTCCCAAATTTTCCGGCCAGCACTACATTGCGGGGGTTCCAGGTAAATTTATAGCGCCACGGATTATTATCCGAACCGGGTGCCATTAGGCCTCCGCAAAATGACTGAAAGCAGATGACTTTACCTCCATCAGCCTTCACCTTATCAATCATTTGCATGGCCGACATATGATCAAGGCCGGGGTCCAGACCACACTCGTAAAGGAAAATAAGGCCTTGCTTTTCAATTTCAGATCGCAAGGCATTTACCTCGTCACTCACGTATGAAGCAGTAATTAAATGTTTTTGAAGGCGGAGGCAGGATTGTACTACATAAATATGAAACCGGGCCGGTAGCATAGAAATAACCAGATCGGCCGAACCTAGAAAAGTATCGCGAGCAGCATCATTGAGCACGTCGAGCTGCTGAGCAATAATGGTTGGATATTGCGACTGAAGTAAGGTTACCGCTTCAGCGGAGGCATCCGCCACAGAAACTTTCCAATCGTGGTGAGAGCTTTGTTCACTTAAATATTGAATAAGGGCAGCGGAGGAGCGTCCGGCTCCTAAAATGGTAATGTGTTTCATATAGTAGTCATTACAACAACAATAACGCCGAAGTGACAGGTCTGTGTATCCCTATCAACGATTTATCCGGGGAATAGGTCGCTTACTGATCGTCTATATTTTCGTTCGCCGCGGCGTACCAGTCAATCTGGCGAGATAGATACATAACAATCGCCAGAATTACGAACAGGGCTATACTCCCTACCAGCAAGGCAAAATCCTGTAACTGAAGTAAGATAAAAATAAAACCGTACATCAAAAGCAAGAGCAGCACAACTAAGCCGGTAATCCGGTCGCTTTTCAATACACCTCGAACATAAACTCCAATAAGAGCCGTGGTAGCCACGCTAGCAATAATGTAAGAAAGAGCAAAGGGCAAATGCTCAGAAATAGCCAGCAGTAAAGCAAAGAACAAACACAAAGCCAGGCCTACCAAAATATACTGGATAGGATGGATACGGTTCCGATGCCGTATTTCAGTAAAAAAGAATATAAGAAACGTTAGGGCAATAAACATGATGGCGTATTTCACAGTGCGCAGCGATTTTTGATACGTATCAACCGCCTGAAGAAGGTCAACTCCAAAAGCATATTGATTGTCAGAGGCTGCTACATCACGAGGCATAGGATATGCATCCAGGTAAGGTTCGTAAGAGGGGGCAGAGGCCAAGCCGAAAGTATACTGACCGTTTTTCCATACCTGCGGAAAATTACGGTTCAGGTGCAGTACTTTCCACGATGCAGAAAACCCCGCATTGTTAACCTCGCGCTCGTCAGGAAGAAAAGCTCCGGTGAAACTAGGATTTTCCCAGGGTGATGTCACATCCACTCGGGTAACCCTTCCCATCGGCAAAAATTGTAAAGACTGACTACCATTTAGATCTAGTGATAAACGGAAAGGAATAGGAGCAGACTCAGCAGCAATGGGTACCCGGGTTTGCACTCCCGAAGGTAGCACATCAGCAGCGGCAACGCCGGGCTCAAAGGTATGCGATGAAGCTCCCCACTGTACGGTAATGGCTTCGTTAATACCCCGCATATCGGGGATGCCAACGGAAAGAGCTGCTTCTGAACGAACTAGCTGACTACTGTCAATGCCAAAACTGCTCCATTCAGGAAGGGTGAAAGTCCCGGATAACTCTAGGCGAGCCTGATAAACCACGGCTTCGTAAATACCCCGCGAACGGGTTTCAGGAGAAACTTCTGCCTGTATGTTCAAGCTATCCGGAAGGATATGAAGATACTGGGTGGTTTCTTCTCGCCGATTGTCATTAGTTAGTACCGAAACTCGAAACGGAATAGTCAGGATAGGACCGCCTAAGGTTTGGGCATGACTCCAAAGATCGCTTACATTAGAAATGGCCTGCTGCCGATAGCGAGAGCGCTCGTGAATCAGGCTCTCAATCATTGCTGTAGGAATAAGCAACAGCAAAACAAGAATTCCGATAGAAATCAGCCGTAAGGTAACGGAATTGCGTATCCAAAGATTAAGGCGCTCGTATAATGGACGATTAGGAGAAGCCATAGCTGGTGATCATTGTTATGCTTATATCAACGTTATCATTGTATGTTTATTTAGACGGATAGGTGATAAATTAGCACTATAATAAGGTGTAAGGCGTTGAGTATAGTGATTATCAATCATTTATTTTTTTAAGTATTCTATTTTTATACTACTGATATGAATAAAAAGACAATAGCATTAATACGTGAAGGAAAAATTCCGGTAGATCACCGAGTGCCCATTACCCCTGACCAGGCGGTAGAAATTACCAAAAAATTTGATGTAGATGTGATCTGCCAGACCAGCGAGCTCCGTTGCTTTCCAGATGATGAGTATCGCCAGGTGGGTATTCCATTAGTGGAGTCAGTAGAAGATGCCGATATACTGTTGGGAGTGAAAGAAGTGCCTATTCAAGATTTGCTTCCTGACAAAACGTATTTGTTTTTTTCCCATACGATCAAAAAGCAGGCTTACAACCGGGACTTACTACGAGCCATTCTGGATAAAAACATCCGGTTAATTGATTATGAACGGCTGACTGATAAGCAACATCGTCGGGTAGTGGCTTTTGGGCGGTTTGCAGGAATTGTAGGTGCTTACAACGGGCTGTATACTTTCGGGAAAAAGTTTGGTCTTTATGACATCCGGCGGGCCAAAGACTGTTTTGATATGGCTGACTTGAAGTCGGAATACGCTAAAATCAAACTACCGGCTATTAAAATTGCCATTACCGGCACAGGGCGAGTTTCTAAAGGGGCTGCCGAAGTGCTGGATGGTGTAGGAATTCGTCGGGTGAAAGCCAGTGATTACCTGAAGCATCAGTACAAAGAACCAGTTTATACCCAGTTGGAGGTAACGCAGTATAATCGCAAAAAAGACGGAGGCCCCTTTCATAAACAGGAGTTTTACGATCATCCTCAGCAATTTGAACCGGGCTTTCGACCGTATGCACAAGAAACCGACCTGCTCATTGCCGGGGCGTATTGGGACTCTAATTCACCGGTATTATTTGATAGGGAAGATATGCTGGAAGAAGCATTCAAAATTAAGGTGATTGCCGATATTACCTGCGATATTGAAGGCTCTATTCCATCTACCAAGCGGCCCTCTACCATGGAGCACCCCGTCTATGACTACAACCCCTGGCATGATAAAGTTGAAGATGACCCTTTTCACAACCAAGATTTGGTTTCTGTGATGGCCATTGATAATTTACCTTCCGAGTTGCCACGCGATGCATCACGGGCATTTGGCGAAGCTTTGCTAGAGCAGGTTTTGCCCCATTTGCTCGGAAATGATCGAGGAGGCATGATCAAACGGGCTACTATTGCTGAAAACGGAGAGCTTACGGAGTATTACCGCTATTTACAGGACTATGTAGATGGCATGGAGGTGACATAAAAAAAGCCGGCATCAAGCCGGCTTCTTCATTATTATACTTAAATGAACATTATCCGTTCATTGAGATTAAGAACTCTTCGTTGTTCTGAGTACCCTTCATGCGGGTCAGTAAGAACTCGATAGCTTCGTTAGATGTCATGTCCGACATCAGCTTGCGCAAGATCCAAACACGGGACAGTTCTTCTTTTTCCATAAGTAAATCTTCGCGGCGAGTACCAGAACCCGGAACATCGATGGCAGGGTAAATTCGCTTATTAGCGAGTTTACGATCCAGTTGAAGCTCCATGTTACCCGTACCTTTAAATTCTTCAAAGATCACCTCATCCATTTTAGAGCCGGTTTCAATCAGCGCAGTAGCAATGATGGTAAGCGAGCCACCATTCTCAACGTTACGAGCTGCACCGAAGAAGCGCTTGGGTTTATGTAAAGCGTTTGCATCTACCCCACCCGACAGAATTTTACCAGATGAAGGAACGGTGGTGTTGTAAGCACGAGCTAAACGAGTGATGGAATCTAGTAGAATTACTACATCGTGACCGGACTCTACCATGCGTTTGGCTTTCTCCAGCACAATGCTAGATACTTTAACGTGCTTCTCTGCCTGTTCATCAAAGGTAGAAGCAACTACCTCTGCATTTACGGAACGAGCCATATCGGTAACCTCTTCCGGCCGCTCATCAATCAGCAAAATGATTAGGTATACTTCCGGGTGGTTTTCGGCAATAGCATTGGCAATTTCTTTCAGTAAGACTGTTTTACCCGATTTAGGCTGGGAAACGATCATACCACGCTGCCCTTTACCGATAGGTGAAAACAGATCTAAAATACGTGTAGAGTAATATCCGGCTTTCGTAGACAAGTTCAGCCGTTCTTCGGGGAAGAGAGGAGTAAGGTACTCAAAAGGCACCCGGTCGCGAATATCTTCGGTAGTTTTACCGTTGACTGATTCTACACGCAATAACGCAAAATACTTTTCACCTTCTTTGGGTGGGCGAATTTGGCCATGAACGGTGTCCCCGGTTTTAAGCCCAAACAGTTTAATTTGAGAAGGCGAAACGTAAATATCATCGGGGCTTGCCAGATAATGGTAATCTGAGGAGCGAAGAAAGCCGTAGCCATCCTGCATGATTTCAAGAACGCCCTCATTCTCAATAGCACCGTCAAATTCTTTGATGGGCACCGTTTGAGACTGCTTTTTGTCTTCGCTACGCTTTTTGTTCCGGTTATTGTCTCGATTGTCGCGAGAAGAGTCGCGATTTTCTCGTTGATCCCGGTTATTTTTCGGAGAGGGTTCGCTAGGGCGCTCTTCTCGCTTCTGTTCGCGTTTTTCGGTTGCCTCTGGCTTCGGTTCGCGCTCTGCTTGCTGTTGGGCAGATCCTTCTTCTACTTCAATATCAAAAGAATCAAGCAGATCATTAGCATTGTCGGGCGTATCGTCGCCACCCTCGGTATCAGTTACATTCACGCGTTTGCGCTTACGTTGAGGGCGGTTATCCGGTTCTTGCTTTTTTTGATCGGAAGATGGTTTAGATGAAGTATTGTCCTTCTCAGGAGATGATTCGGTCGAATCATTTTTATTGGGTGCTGTATTGGCGGGTTCCTTTTGCTTTTTAGGTCGCCGCTTTTTAGGCTTGCTTTCTTTTTTGGGCGGAGGCGGTGCCTCAGCAGATTGAGTTTCGGTAGCCTGCGCTTCTTTTTTCTCAGGAAGCTGATCTTCGGGCAAGATTGCTTGCTGGTCTAAGATTTTGTAGATAAGATCCTTCTTGTTTAGTTTTTTGTAATTAGACAATCCCATCTGTTCCGCTATCTCACGCAATTCGGAGAGCAGGCGGACCTGTAATTCATCAATGTTGTACATAGAAAAGAATACGTAATGCTAAAAATTAGAATATTCAGTGGTGATACTGAAAGGTAAGAGTGTTAAACAAACGAATAAATGGATTTTAGTAGGATAATGCAGCGCACTGATATGAAGTATGATGCAAAGCTGCTTCTCTTCTCATGGTTTGCTGTTGCAATAATATGCGATCAGCCTCTATTTGTCAAGCAATTCAGAGTGATTTTTACATCCTTCATTCTTACTTAATCCTGCCCGCTTTTTTCATTTCTAGTGCATTTTATCTTACTTCGCTTTCAATTAAGTAAACAGACAAATGTTACAAATATCAACAATTGCTGCAAACCAGGAATCTGCCATTAAGGGCCTCATAAAAAGAGGTGTTTCTAATGCCAAAAACCTTATTGAAGAAACTTTGCGACTAGATCAGCTCCGAAGAGAAACTCAGACAAAGTTAGACAAAACATTATCAACGTCAAATACTCTATCCCGGCAAATTGGCCAACTTATGAAAGAGGGGAAGCGCGAAGAGGCGGAGACCGTTAAGAAACAAACAGTAGAACTAAAAAATAGTTCCAAATTGCTCGCTGATGAATTACGAAATTACGAAGAGCAACTTCGTAAAGCGCTTTATAATATACCAAATATTCCTCATCCGAGTGTGCCCGAAGGAAGAAGTGCTGAAGATAATGAGGTGATTTATGAGTACGGGAGGATTCCAGAACTTCCGGATACCGCAATGCCTCACTGGGAGCTAATTGAAAAGTATGACATTATTGATTTTGGTTTAGGTAATAAAATTTCGGGCGCAGGATTTCCCGTTTATAAAGGAAAAGGGGCTCGGCTTCAGCGAGCTTTGGTGAACTTCTTTTTAGATGAGGCTCGTCAAGCTGGTTATACTGAGATACAACCGCCTTTGCTGGTGAATGAAGACTCCGGGTACGGCACCGGACAATTACCGGATAAGGAAGGTCAGATGTATGAGATTGTGGATCAGAAGATGTATCTCATTCCTACGGCTGAGGTGCCTATTACTAATTTATATCGAGATGTTATCATTCAGGAAGAAGATTTGCCCATTAAAAATACCGGTTATACTCCCTGCTTTCGGCGGGAAGCGGGCTCCTGGGGCGCCGATGTGCGCGGCCTGAATCGCCTTCATCAGTTTGACAAAGTAGAGATTGTGCAAATCCAGCATCCTGATAAATCGTATGCAGCATTAGAAGATATGGCTGTGCATACCCGACAACTGCTTGAAAAGCTAGAATTACCATACCGGGTGCTGAAATTGTGTGCAGGCGACTTGGGGTTTACGTCAGCTCTAACGTATGATATGGAAGTATACTCCGCTGCTCAGAAAAAGTGGTTAGAGGTAAGCTCGGTCAGTAATTTTGAAACATATCAGGCTAATCGCCTGAAATTACGATTCAAAAATCAGGATAATAAGACCCAGCTACTTCATACTCTTAATGGCAGCGCGCTGGCTTTGCCACGGATCGTAGCGGCAATTTTAGAAAACAATCAACAGGAGGATGGAGTTAGGGTACCGGAAGTTCTTGTGCCTTACACAGGATTTGATATAATTAACTAACACTAGCACGAACCATAACCAAATTACCGTTTTGCCATGAAGATCGTCCTTTACGTATTCGGTGGGTTCTTCATGGTCGGTACACTATTGCCTTTAATAAGGTACGACCATTGGATAATCCGCGATTTTGATTTCCCTCATGTTCAGATTACCATCATCAACTTGTTGGTTTTATTAAGCTTGTTGATCTTTTTTCCAATATCTGGCTGGTTTCATATATGCTTCTTGGTCGCCCTTGTAGGGTGCTTGATTTACCAGGCTTACATTATTTACCCTTATACCCCTATTGCTAGCAAGAAAGTAAAGTCAACTCGGCAGCATAACGACAAAAATGCATTGAGCATGATGGTGACTAATGTGCTGATGTATAATAAAAATGCCAAGGGCTGTTTAGACCGAGTATGGGAAGAAGACCCCGATTTGCTGCTTATGGTAGAAACGGATGAATGGTGGTGTGAGCAGATGGCGCCGGTATACAAAAAATATCAGTATCGTGTAGAATATCCTCTGGAAAACACTTATGGGATGTTGTTGTACTCAAAACTTCCTCTGGAAGACTATGATATTAAGTTTCTGGTAAAGCCCCATATTCCCTCATTTCATGGGAAAGTAGTTCTTCGGTCTGGCCAAAAAGTGAATTTACACTGTATCCATCCCGAGCCGCCTAGCCCTACAGAAAGCGAAACATCTACTGAACGAGATGCAGAGTTGCTGATCGTAGGGAAAAATATTGTGAATCCGGATGAACCTACTTTAGTAGCGGGAGATTTGAACGATGTGGCCTGGTCGTACACTACCAGGCTGTTCATTAAAATTAGCGGCTTGCTCGACCCACGGATGGGAAGAGGGTTTTTCAGTACATTTCATGCAAAGTATCCGCTTATGCGCTGGCCGTTAGATCATGTTTTTCTTTCACAGCACTTTAAGTTGCTGCAGCTAAAGCGATTGACATACTATGGGTCTGATCACCTACCTATTTTTATTCAGGTATGCTACGAAAGAAATGCTGAATTGGAGCAGGAAAAGCCTGAAGCAGATGAAGAAGAAAAGGAGCTGGCAAATGAAAAAATTGAAGAAATCAAAGAGTAAAAAATTTAAATGTCTTTTAATTGATAAAGAGTAGTATTACAAATGCTATTTACTTTATTGATAAGTTCGTTAATGGCTACATTTGTTGAGTGATTACCCTTTAAAATAGTTCTTGCCTCTGTAAAAGTTTCGGAAAGCTCTTCCAAAGCAAGTACATGGCAGGTTGTTTTATGACGGTGTTGGAGGAGACCTAATTCTTCCTGCTGCTTATTTATAGTGAAGCGGGCAAATTCGCGTGGAATCTCAATCATATAATTGGTGTAAATGCCAATTAATTCTCGCTTAAATTCCTCATCACCCTCAGCTAAAGCAGAAAGGTGTTTGTCAATAGCATTACGATGGGGCAGTTGTCCGGACATACAGGGATTTGTAATTGTGGTTTAAAATAATTGCGAAAATAGTTATGCCCCATAGTTATCCACTGACTTCTTTCTGTACACGTCGATCGTGGCTAGTAAATCCTTTACGTTTCATCTCGCCCCAGCTTTTCTTACCAACAAATAGATCAAAGTTGCCTTTGAGCGCATTGATAAGCACAATAGGGTGATAGATGATAGGTTCTAAGAGAGCCGTTAGAATTAGCTTCGCAATATCGGATTTATTTCGATATTTATGATACGAAAACTCTTCTGCCATGAGTGCAACCAAAGACAGTAGGACAGAAAATAGGTAAACCATTGTCAGTAAGAAAGCAAAGTACGGCCACTGTACCTGATTCATTATTACAAGGGCCGTGAAATAGACGAGTCCAATAGTTTCTACAAATGGAGCCAGATACTCGAAACAGAACCAGTATGGATAACTTAGTAGTCCCATACGTCCATATTTAGGGTTAAAAAGCAGCCCGCGGTGTTTAATTAAAGTCTCAGCCGTACCTCGTGCCCACCGGTTTCGTTGGCGGCTTAGTTGAGATAAACTAGTGGGCGCCTCTGTCCAGCATAAGGGATCGGGTATGTAAACCACCTTATATTCTAATTTATGGTCATGCATATAACGCCGCATACGAACAGTTAGCTCCATATCTTCGCCTACTGTTTTAGTATAATACCCGCCAGCTTTCATGGCAATCTCCCGATCAAATAATCCAAAGGCACCAGAAATAAGTAGTAACCCATTCAGGCGGCTCCAGCCCAGCCGGCTTAGCAAAAATACGCGTATGTATTCCAAAGCCTGAAATCTGGCTAACAAACTGGTGGGTAGTTGAACATCTACCAAACTTCCATCCTCAATAGTGCAGGAGTTGGCAATCCGGACAATACTTCCTGTGGCAATCACTCGCTTATCTTGTTGTAAAAATGGTTTTACCATTTTAAGCAGAGCATCAGGTGAAATAATAGAGTCAGCATCCATAGTAGCTACTAAGTCACTTTGAGCGTGGTTTAGGCCGGCATTCAGGGCATCGGCCTTACCACCGTTAGCTTTATCAATAACTACTAACTTGTTAAACACTTTATGGCGAGACTTATAAATACAACCTACTGTTTTAGTAGGTAACTGGTAATTGCTTTCTAAATACGTAGGCACTAATTGAAAGTACTGAATTAGTTTTCTTAATGATTCATCCGTACTGCCATCATTCACAACAATTACCTCATAGTTATTATATTGTAAAGAAAGAAGGGATCGTACACTATCAATGATCGTCTGGCCCTCATTATACATGGGTACAATGAGAGAAATGCGTGGTGCAAAAGGAGATGACAGAAGCGCCTGATGATCTTCAAAACGACTTCTTTTCAGATAGCCTCGGGTTTCAATAAGACCAACGATGGCTAAAAAGATAGAAAAACCTCCCAGCACTAGAGTATATATAAAAATCAGGTGCTCGGCAAGGTATGAAATACTGTGAATAACAATCTCTTTCATAATTAGTCGAGGGGTTGTAGCGAGGGTTTTGAAGAAGTGGTACTTGTTTCATCACTTTGTTCAAGCTGCTTAACAGCAGTAGAAGCCATACGGCGAATCCAGTAATCATCATGCGCCATAACTGCATTTAGGTAGGGCAGGTGCTGATTTTTTCCTAAATACCCTATGGCCTGAATGCAGGAAATTTGAATTTTATGATCTCCATGCTGGAGAAGCTTAATTAAAGCATCTAGTGCCTGAATTAATTTTAATTGCGTGATGGTACGTATAGTCTCGAGAATAATATTTTGTGAGGGGTGATTAAGTTGCTGTAAGATAAGTTCAGTATTGCTACGTTGTTCAAATTCAGCAATCATACGTAATGAAAAAATCACCACACTCTCATTATCTGAAGTTAACCACTGACTGAAAATAGGAAGGCACTCTTTATCAACCGTGCGTAAATGATGAAACAAATGAATTTGCTGCCAGTGACTAAGCGAGGTAGAAAGGTCATTCAGGAAAGAAAGGTCAGGTGGATTGCTTAGTTTAACCAGTGCTATTTGTGCTTCTTGTGATATAGCCGGAGTAGGCGATGTGCTCAGATCGGTAATTTCAGACAAAAACGAATCGTTGAGCACTTTTATATTGCTTATTTCCCGTATACCCTGAGCCTGGGTGCTCCAGTGGCGGCTCTTAAGTTTTTGATAAGCATATTCGGGCAGGTGAAGAGCATCGGCTAATCGTAGAAGCTGTGCTTCAGAAGAACCGGTAAAGCTTCTTTTAAGGTCAACCAGCAGAACGGTAAGTATTTGCTTATCTAGTTGATTCTTTTTCTCCTCTTCTAAAAAACGGGCTAGCACCACTTCATGGAAGTCAGGCGATCCTTTACCCTTCTGACTCTCAACCATTGCATCATACAGAAAATACTGATATCTGAAACGCAAATCCTTTTTTTTGCGCTCTTGCATCAGTGAGAAAGCTCGTCGGGTATATAATATAATGATCAGGGTAAAACATAGGAGCATTAAAAATGCTACAGCGCCAACTAAGAGCCAGTACGGAAGCAAAACGTTAGATGTATATGTCATTGACACCATAAAGTCTTAGATTAAAACCTTTTTTCCAGTCGTATTCCAAAGCCCCACCGGTTGATCTCCCGCTGTTCCTGATAGGTTTCAAAGCGATACTCGGCTAGCAGACGAACAAGCAGCATACGGTTCATAAAAGGATGGACATAATCAACCGCAGCCCGGCGGGTAATAATGCTCATAACCTCGGGTAAACTCACCACTTGAAGCGGAGTATTGCCATAATCAGCATACAGCGTGAAATAATGATCGCTATTTTGCAGATACTGCCGATAAGCAAACGAGCCAGCGGCGGTTCTAGTGGTCTGTAAGCTCGTTAAGAAAGCACGGGCGGAAATCCAATGGGAAGAAGCGTGATGAGCGACTTGCGCCGTATATACATACACAGAAGGTGGCTCGAAATAAAGAGCTCGCAGACCTCCGGAAATTTCCAACCCGGAGCGAAATCCCTGAAATATCTCAGCGCCCCACCGCACCTTTGGGAAAACAGTGTGGTCTGATACACCAAAGTTTAAATAAGCATAGGTGCGCGAAGCCAGCTTAGGGTAAGCATCTATTTCTACCTGCCGGCCTGTCTGGTCAAACATTCTTGCCATATTTACCCGACCAATAATGGGCCCGATATTAGTCCGGCGCTGATATTCAATACTACCTAAGTGCCAGGGCGTAAAGACTTTATCAAAGTAGGCATGGTAATACCCAATACGGACAGTATGTTTGGCATTTAACCGGTTAATACTAGCTAGTAAGCTATCTGCCTGCGGAGAAGGTGTTACATCATTTTCCAGTAAAGCAATTGCTTCTTCGGTATTATTCAGGTGAGCCAGAATTTGAGCTTTCAGCAGCTTGAGTGGGTCATCGGTTGAGTAATTATTGAGGCCCTGATTCACCAACGAAAGCGCACTTTCCCAAGCTCTGTCCCAAACCTCTACCCGTACAGCACCCTGATAAACTTCAACCGTAGGGTACCGACTTAGTAGGACTTGGTAGGCGGTTCGGGCCAAATCGTAGTCTTCTTTCCAGCTATAAACCGAACATAACAGCAGGTGAGCATCGTAGTGCTCGGGGTTATTGGCCAGAAGATCTCGCAGGTTCGCTATAGAAGCATCGAATTGCCGGGCATAGGCTTGCGTTTGGGCCTTTGTATATAAACTATCAACATTGATTTCCTGAGCTGCAAGCCTGGGGCAGAAGCTGAAAACACTGATAGTTAAGAACAAGAAAAAAATTCCGCCCTTCTTCACGATGCTATAGGAATTATCTGCTTAATCTGATCAACCAAGTCCTGTAAATTGAAAGGCTTAGCCAAGTAATAATTTGCCCCCAAATCATAAGCTTCGCTTTCGGTATGAGTGGTGCCTAAAGCAGAGAGTGCAATGATAAATGGGTCATACCCTAATTCTAACTTCACGTAACTGATCACCTCCAGCCCGGAAGCAAAAGGCATTAATATATCGGTGATAATAACCTCGGGCATCTTTTCTTTCGCTATGCGTTTGGCTCTCTTGCCATCATGGGCACAAAAAACCTGGGAAAATCCCTCACCACGAAGTTTAAAAGCGATCATGTTGAGAAGAGCCTCATCATCCTCGGCAATCAGAATTTTAGCAGTATCCATAAGAAAGATATGTTATGGTGTAGGAGAAATTTGAAACGAATAGGATTTCTGGTTAATCACTAGCGATACAGAGTACAGTTGAGATTGATACGCTGAGGGAAGCACCGGAATTTCATAAAAGCCGGATTCCATAGCCGGGTAATGAACCGACATAACTTGTTGTCCTATAGCATTACTTGCCTTAACGTACACCTGATTTTTTTGAGAAGTGAGGTGCAATAACAACACAGCTTCTTGCTGAACCAGTGTAGTATTTATCTTCTTGGTGTCTTGAGTAATTTTGTAGGTAGCATGTGTATAATTAGTGCTTTTAGCAGTGGATAAAACCTTCTGTGTGGTTTGCTCACCGGAATAATCTTTCATCTGTAGTGTTATCTCCGGTTCGTGGTACGCTAATAACTCCTGAGCCGGTAGCGTAGAAGCCATTATTGTAATAAAATGAGTAAATATTAATATTTTGTATGCCTTAACCATACGCAAAGTTGGATTAATTTATTACTATATAAAAATAGTATAATCTAAAACTGTGCTATATGTAAGAAAATGAGGAAGAAACTACTATTGCCAGATAAAGGAGCAGAAAGAAGTCTGAGATCTGGAATTTATTCCTATTTTGGGAAGAAAAATAAAGAAAGACTATGCGTGTTATTGGCGAAATCCCATACTCACAATGTAAGATAACATTGTTTTACTGGAACAATAAGTACCTGATTAAGCTGGAGCGAGGCTTGGTAGAGCAGACTTACAAGGTTCCGGAACTGGAAATTACCGGGGAGGATGATATTCAGAAAATTGTAAGTGAAGATTTTCTGGTGAAGGCTATGAGTTTATTTGAGACCATGGAAGCTAACTTATATGAGGCAATAGAAGAACTCTAACGCCGCTCTAATACTACAAAAGCATAGGAGTGAGGGTTCTTCTTGTCGGCTTCGTGCTCTTCCCGCTTTATTTCTTTCCAAACCGTTCTATCGATCTCCGGGAAGAAAGTATCACCTTCAAATGTACTATGGATTTCGGTGAGGTAAATGCGATCTACCAGATCCATGGCCATGCGGTATATTTCACCTCCACCCAGCACAAAAACCTCTTCCTGATTCTGTTCCTCGCTTAGCTGAAAAGCTTCTTCCAGGCTGGACACTACCATGCATCCTTCCGCCTGGTAGTCTGGATTACGGGTAATAATAATGTTCGTTCGGCCAGGTAGTGGCTTGTCCATAGACTCAAAGGTCTTACGTCCCATAATAGCATGATGGCCCATGGTTGTTTTTTTGAAGTACTTCAAATCAGCTGGCATATGCCAAACCAAGTCATTTTCTTTTCCGATCACGTTATTATCCGACCGGGCTACCATAATGGATGTAATCATAATGTTGTTCCTCGTAAAAACTCATCAATGGGCATGCGCCGTTTGCCTTCCAGTTGAAGCTCCTCTACTGCCAGAAGCTGATCTTGCGATTGTATGTGTAAAAATGATTTATTGTCGGTTGTATACTCGCCAGGAGCAAGCTTATTACCTGTTTCTTGGGTGAGGCTTACCGAAAAGATCTTGCACATTTTCTCTCCCGTCGGCGTAGATAGCATAGTCCAGGCAGCGGGGTAGGGTGAAAGACCACGGACAAAGTTGCGAATCTGCTCAGCCGGTTGTTGCCAGTTAATCTGGCAGGTTTCCCGATGAATTTTTGGGGCAGGTTTCAAGTCAGATGCTGCTGTTGCTTCCTGCGGAGTAAGCGTATAGTTGCCTTGGGTAATAGACTCTACCGTTCGAAGCACCAGGTTTGCTCCTTTATGCATAAGGCGCTCATACAAGGTACCAGCAGTATCATCCGGGTGGATCGGTTCCTTATCTTGAAACAGAATATTACCGGTATCAATCTCATGGCGAATCATGAAGGTTGTTACACCTGTTTCTGTTTCGCCATTAATAACGGCCCAGTTAATAGGAGCTGCTCCGCGGTACTGAGGTAAAACCGAACCATGCAGATTGAAAGTGCCTTTAGTGGGCATACTCCAAACTACTTCCGGTAACATCCGAAAGGCCACCACTACTTGCAAATCAGCCTGATAGCTTTTCAATTCTTCCAGAAATTCCGGGCTCTTCAAATTGGTTGGCTGCAAAACGGGTATCTGCTGCTCCAAGGCATAAGCTTTTACCGGCGAATGCGCAATCTTTCGCCCTCGCCCCTGAGGTTTGTCAGCAGCCGTAATGACAGCAACTACCTTATACTGGTTTTCTACCAAAATTTGCAATGATGGAACGGCAAACTCAGGCGTTCCCATAAAAATAATTCGCAGCGACTTGTCACTCATATTCAATTAATCAGTTCGGCTTTAAGATTGTTTGCGGGGAAAAAACATTACTCAAAATCATCATACAGCAGGTATTTCTTCCGCATCTGCTTGTATTCTGATAATTCTGGTTCCCAGCTTTGCTCGATGGCTGCTTCATCCAGCCCATCTTCTATCTGTTGCTGAAGCTTTTTCGTGCCAGCCAATAAAGCAAAAGCACTAGGGCGGTCAAAAAACTCTTCATTAGTCATACCAACCGCTTTGGCCTGCCGATAAAAGTCCAGCACGTATTTAAGCGTAAACTCATTAAGCGGAGGGGTATTTCTCAGGTCAATGGCATAGCAGAGTTCTCCTCGGTGCTTGGTGTCAAAGGCTACACCAGGAATATCTTCTGGGGTAAAGGTAATTGTATCCAGATCTGTATTGGTGCTGATAACTCCTTTAATCAAGGCCTCACTAGGGTTTCCTAAAACCTGAAAAGGAAATTCGGTACCACGCCCCAAGCTGATGTTGGTTGCCTCAAACAAACAAAGCGATGGGTACAAATTAATAGCCTGATCATTGGGCAAGTTGGGCGAGGGACGCACGGGCAGCGGATAACGATCAGCGTGAGTATAATTTTTTACCGGAATAATATCGACATCGCACTGCATACTGTCTGGCAACCATCCTTCGCCATTGATCATCTGCGCCAGTTCACCCACCGTAAGCCCATGAGCAATAGGGATGGGGTGCATACCCAGAAACGATTTCTGGTCAGGATCTCGCACCGGACCGCCGACGTAAAAACCGTTGGGGTTGGGTCGGTCCAGAATCACCATCTTTTTATTCTGCTCAGCACAGGCTTCCATCACGTATTGCATGGTGCTGATGTAAGTGTAAAAGCGGGCGCCCACATCCTGAATATCAAAAACTACTACATCAACATTGCTGAGTTGTTCGGCCGAAGGCTTTCGGTTTTTACCATATAGTGAAATAATAGGCAACCCTGTTTTCGTATCAGTGGCATTTTGTACATGCTCGCCATTGGCCGCTTCCCCTCGGAAGCCATGCTCAGGCGCAAAGATCTGAGTAATATTTACGTCGCGGGCCAGGAGAGAATCTACTAAGTGGGTTGTATCAATCAGGGAAGTTTGGTTTACAACCATCGCTACTTTTTGGCCTTCTAAAAGCGGTAAATAATCGTCAAGCTGATAAGCCGCTGGCAGAATAGGTTGTTCAGCCACAGGAGTAACTTCGGATTCGTCAGTAGTAGTAGACTGAGACGGTTGGCAGCTTAGGGACGATGTAAGGGTGAATACAATAAGTGCCCTAAAAAGAATGTTAGAGTACCAGCATTGCATAAGGCTCAAGTAGGTATAATTATTATTTTGCAATCCAGTCAAAACTTCGTGTATTTTTGCAGCGGAAATATTTGTGCAAGGTAGTATTTGTGGCGATAAACTAACAGGTTTGCGCATGCGTAGTAGTAATATTGACCCAATAAGTAACGTAATTTTTCTTTGAATCTTCCCTATTTCATCGCTAAGCGTATCAGCAAAGCGGAAAACCGCTCGTTTTCGGCTACGATTAATAAAATCGCGGTGGCAAGTATTGCTATTGGTCTAGCGCTGATGATCATCTCTTTCTTAATCTTAAGTGGGTTTCGGAAAGAAGTAAAGGATAAAATATATACGTTTAGCGGTCATATTCAGGTAACGAAGTACACCTTGAATAACTCCATGCAGGAAGAGCCCATTTCGGTAAATAATGAGCTTTACCAACACCCAGAGCAGTACGATTTTATAGATCATGTGCAGGTATTCAGCCACAAAGCCGGAGTGTTGCAGTCAGATAAAGAGTGGTACGGTGCTTTTATGAAAGGGGTAAGCCCCAATTTTGACAGCACCCGCTTTAAGCGGAATCTGGAAAAAGGAAAGTTCATTCAGTTCAAAGATTCCATTGATGGACCTAACAACTACTCTACCGATGTGTTGCTGAGCCGGAAGATTGCCAACATTCTACAGGTAGACACGGGCGATGCGGTGCGGATGTATTTTATTGATCCTCCCAACCCCCGCGTACGCAAGCTGAATGTGCGAGGGATTTACTATACCGGATTAGAAGAGTTCGATGATCAGGTTATTATAGGCGACATAGGGATGATTCAGCGGCTCAATAACTGGCCTGATACGCTGGTTGGCGGTTTTGAAGTATACCTCAATGATGCTGAAGATTTGGAACGTGCAGAAACTACATTGCAAAACGATCTGGATTACAGCCTGTTTGTAGAAAAGATCAGCGATAAGTATGTGCAGATGTTTGAATGGCTCGAGCTAATCAATAATAATGTGATTATTTTTCTGGTGCTTATTCTCTTCGTAGCCTGCTTTAATATCGTTAGTATTCTGCTCATTCTTATTATGGAGCGTACGCAAATGATTGGTCTGTTAAAGGCGATTGGTGCTCAGAATCGGCAGATAAGGAGGATCTTCACATACAATGGTATGCGGCTTATTATGCAGGGCATGGTGCTGGGAAATGTTATTGGCATTGGGTTCGGCGTGCTCCAATACTATTTTAAAATTATTCCCCTTGATCCAGAAAATTACTATATGGAGTTTGTGCCCATTCAGTGGGATTTTCTGGCCATTATACTGGTTAATGCTCTTACATTTGGTATCATTGGGCTAGTACTGAGCATTCCCACCGCCATTATTCTACGAATACAACCCATCCGGGCTATTCGCTTTGACTAGCCAGCGTAGGGCGATGATACTTTCGAAAGAAGCTGCGGATTTTCATGTAAAGAACTCCGCCAAAGGCCTCCCAAAAGATTTTTGACGACATTTTGGACTCACCCCGGGTACGGTCGGTGAAGATGATAGGGACTTCTTTGATCTTGAACCCGTACATCCAGGCATCAAACTTCATAGAGATCTGAAAAGCATACCCGACAAACCGGAGTCGGTCCAAGTTAATGGTCTGCAATACACTTTTATGATAACACTTAAATCCGGCGGTAGCATCGTTAAACGGCATACCTGTAATAAAACGGACATACTGACTGGCAAAGTAAGACACTAGCACACGGCGAATAGGCCAGTTTACTACATTCACCCCCATTACATAACGCGACCCTATAGCCAGATCATATCCCTCTTCCATACAAGCTCGGTAAAGCCTTACCAGATCATCAGGATTGTGAGAAAAATCTGCATCCATCTCAAAAATATAATCATAATCGTGCTCCAGAGCATATTTGAAGCCAGCAATGTATGCTGTTCCCAGGCCGAGTTTTCCGGTACGCTCTAACAGATGAACACGCTTAGGGTAACCCTCTTGCATATCTCGCACCAGTGAGGCAGTGCCATCCGGGGAGTTATCGTCTACTACAAGCACATCAAAATTAACGGCTTGGGTTAAGATGCTACTCAGAAGAAGTTGAATATTCTCCTTTTCATTATACGTGGGAATAATAACCAGATTCTTACTCAAAACTCAGCGGACTATTTGGCAAAAGATTGTAAAATTAGTGGCTTGTCTGCACAATAAAAACAATATTGAAGGCGCAATTGTGCAGTTGATAAAATTTTTAACAAAAAATAACATGCTGAAGCCCATGACCAAGGAGGCTTGCGTATTTCTGGACCGTGACGGGGTACTAAATAAAGATCGAGTAAACTATGCTTATGAACTAGAGACCTTTAAAATATTACCGGGTGTTCCGGCAGCGCTGCGAGCACTACGAAATGCTGGCTTCCGAAGAGTGGTAATTACCAACCAGTCGGGCATTGCCAAGGGCATTTATACCCGGGAACAAATGCACCGTTGCCATGACTTCTTGCAAATGACCACCGGGCATCTCATAGAAAAAATTTATTATGCCCCTCATCACCAGAGTGTCACCGAGTCATTAACCCGCAAGCCAGACAGCCTTATGTTTGAGAAAGCGATTGCCCGGTTTAATGTGGATATAGATCGGTCTTGGATGGTTGGAGACGCAGAAAGAGACTTAATTCCTGCTAGCAAAGTAGGGTTGAAGACCATTAAAATTGCCAAAGAACCAGTGAAAACGATAGGTCAGTTTACCGTCTCTGATTTGCCGGAAGCAGTAAAGCTTATACTTGATCGTATTAGCGAAGAATCTCTTTAAGATGATCTACCCCCTCTTCACTTACTTTATATTGCCCCTGCCGCATTTTAAAAACCTTTTTATAATCCTGGTTTAGTTTATTAAAGTGGGCCGTATTAGTAAGGTCAATACCATGATCGCGAAGCAGTTTGTTTACTTCTCGGGTAGTAAAGGTGTTTTCATTGTTGTGCGACTGTATATAGTAGCTAGCAAGCAGCACAATGTCTGTTTTGTTAATGCTCTTGGGTGCTTTGTAGTATAATTCACCAAAAGAGGCTGGTATATCCAGTCCATCTTTAGTCGCCTTAACCGGAGCAGTTGGTGCTGTATCTGGTTCAAAAATAGATATTTGCTTACCCGCCGGCTGGGCTTCTTTTCCGGTTTTGTCACCGGCAGAGGAGGATTTTAAAATTTCCGTAAACGTTTTAATATCTTCGGCGTAAGTATTCACAAATGCCTCGGAGCCTTCAATTTCAAACTCGCCTCCGTTCAGTGCAATGCGAATACGGACGTGATTCTCTTCCATAAAACAGGTTTCACCATGTAACGAACGTTGCCAATATACGCTTTTTTATTGCATCAAATCAATTAGTTTTACGCGCCTAAACTGACTAGCCTCTTTTCAAACTCTCGCCACCATGAACTCAAACATCCAGATTGCCACCTTACAGGATATTGCTGTTGCTGCCGGAAAAAAAATCCTTGAAATTTATCACGATAGTGATTTTTCTCAGGTAGTGGATTTCAAATCAGATAACTCACCTCTGACATTGGCGGACAAAGCTTCTCACGAAGTAATTGTTGCGGCTCTGCAAAAGCATTTTCCGGAGATACCGATCATATCCGAAGAAGGAAAAGGAATTGCCTATGATGCCAGGAAAGATTGGGAAATGTTCTGGTTGGTTGATCCGCTAGATGGCACCAAAGAGTTTATCAAACGAAACGGGCAATTTACCGTCAACATCGCTTTAATCCACCATCATCATCCGGTGGTGGGGGTTATTTATACTCCAGTAACTGAAGAACTGTACTATTCTACAACGGAAGGTTATGTAAGCGACCTGAAAGCCGGAGCTTACAAGCAGACAGGTACTGAAGTTGCCCAAGAAATCTCAGTGAGAAAGCATAAGGGAGATAAGGTAGCTGTACGTAGCAGCAGTCATGCTTCAGAAGAAGAAGAAGTTGTATTGTCAAAATACGGAGTGACCGAAAGTATTTCTCGCGGAAGCTCACTAAAATTTTGCATGGTAGCTGAGGGGAAAGCAGACGTATATTACCGGCATGGCCCTACAATGGAGTGGGACACTGCTGCTGGGCAGGCTATTGTAGAAGGAGCGGGCGGAAAAGTTTTTAAAGGTACCGGCCCCGAACTATTTACGTATAATAAAGAATCTTTGCTCAATGGAAGTTTTCTAGTATTAGCGGACCACTAATTTTTTTAATTTCAAATAATCCCCTTTATCTTTGTGGAAATTTTATTTTTCTGACAAGTAATTTGAAAAAATGAAAAATAATTATGCGCTAATTATGGCAGGCGGCGTAGGCACCCGTTTGTGGCCCGTCAGCCGGCAGCAATTTCCCAAGCAGTTTCATGATGTAATTGGTATTGGAGAATCACTGTTGCAATCTACTTTTAATCGCCTGCGTAAGGTTTGCCCTACCGAGAATATCTATATCATTTCTAATCAGGATTATTACGCTCTCATTAAAGAACAGCTGCCTGACTTAACGGATGACCAGATTCTACTTGAACCTGAATTACGAAATACAGCGCCCTGCGTGGCTTATGCTTTCTATAAAATTGCTCAAAAAAACCCGGAAGCCAATCTGATCGTGTCTCCGGCAGACCATCTGATTGTGAAAGAAGATGAGTTTGTTCAATTAGCCAAGAACGCGCTGGAAATTGCCAGCCAAAATGATTATCTGATCACCTTCGGCATTAACCCCAGCCGTCCGGATACCGGGTATGGGTATATTGAATACGAAAAGGCAAACGAAGGTGGAGTATATAAAGTAGCGGCATTCAAAGAAAAACCAGATCGGGCCACGGCCGAAGAGTTTCTGAAGCAAGGAAATTTTGTATGGAACTCAGGTATCTTTGTCTGGAGCCTGGCTGCTATCAAAAAAAGTTATGAGCAGTATCTGCCGGAAGTAAGTGAGTTGTTTGCACGGGGCGAAGGAGAATACTACACTGATCAGGAATCCGACTTTATCAAAAAAACGTACCATAACTGTATCAATATCTCTATTGACTACGGTATTTTAGAGAAAGCCGAAAATGTATATGTCATGCCGGCCGAGATTGGCTGGACGGACTTAGGCACTTGGAAATCTATTGATGGAGAGCAACGAAAAGATGAGCATGGTAATAGTTTGTTAGGCGAAGTTATGACCTACGGCACCAAGAATTCGTTTATCAAGATTCCGAAGGATAAGATTGGAGTAGTACAGGGCTTGGATAATTATATCGTGATTATGACGGAGGATGCTCTCATGATTTGTAGCAAAGAGGAAGAACAAATGGTTAAGAAGTTTCTTAATGATATTAAAGAAAAAGGTTTAACGGCATATATCTAATATTACTATGAAAAAAGCGTTAATCACCGGAATCACCGGCCAGGATGGTGCGTATCTGACAGAGTTGTTATTAAAAAAAGGATATGAAGTGCACGGTATCAAGCGTAGAACTTCACTCTTTAATACTGATCGTATTGATCACCTGTATCAAGATCCCCACGAAAAAGATCTGCGATTCAAGCTTCACTATGGTGACTTGACTGACTCTACCAATATCATTCGTATTGTACAGGAAGTGCAGCCAGACGAAATCTATAATCTGGGTGCCATGTCGCACGTAAAAGTAAGCTTTGATACCCCCGAATACACCGCTAATGTAGACGGACTGGGAACGTTGCGTATTCTGGAAGCCGTACGTATCTTGGGGCTGGAACAGAAAACCAAAATCTATCAGGCATCAACTTCTGAACTCTACGGCCTGGTACAAGAAGTGCCTCAAAGTGAGAAAACTCCTTTCTACCCTCGCTCCCCCTACGCGGTTGCCAAAATGTACGGATACTGGATCACGGTAAATTATCGGGAAGCGTATAAAATGTATGCAGTTAACGGAATTTTGTTTAACCACGAGTCACCGATTCGGGGTGAAACATTTGTTACCCGGAAAATCACTCGGGCGGCTGCCCGTATTGCCCTGGGCTTGCAAGATTGCTGCTATCTGGGAAACATGGATGCTAAGCGTGACTGGGGCCATGCTAAAGATTATGTGCAGGCCATGTGGCTAATTCTTCAACAAGAAGTGCCCGAAGATTATGTGATCGCTACCGGAATCACCACCACCGTGCGCGATTTTGTAAAGATGTCATTCGCAGAAATGGGCATAGAGATCGCTTTTGAAGGAAAAGCAGCCGAAGAGATTGGAAAAGTAGTTCGCTGTAACAACCCTGATTACCAATTACCAGAAGGTAAAACAGTGGTGCAGGTAGATCCGCGTTATTATCGGCCTACCGAGGTAGAACTACTTATTGGAGACCCTACAAAAGCCAAAGAAAAACTAGGCTGGGAGCTTGAATATGATTTGAAAGGGTTAGTAGAAGATATGGTACAGTCTGATCTAGAGCTATTTAAGCGAGACAAATTCCTGCTTAAAGGTGGGCATAAGGTATTTAACTACCACGAATAATTTTTTAAGAACCATAACCTGTTTTTGTTTTGGAAAAAGAAGCCAAAATCTATATTGCCGGCCATCGAGGGATGGTCGGTTCTGCTATACTGAGAAACTTACAGAGTAAAGGCTATTCAAACTTTGTGTTTCGCCGTTCGGCCGAGCTGGACTTGCGAAGTCAGCAGGCCGTTGCCGATTTTTTTGCTGAGGAAAAGCCCGACTACGTATTTCTGGCCGCAGCAAAGGTCGGCGGTATTCATGCCAATAATACTTACCGGGGCGAGTTTCTCTATGATAATCTGATGATTCAGAATAATATTATTCATCAGAGCTACGTGCAAGGCGTAAAGAAATTACAGTTTCTGGGATCTTCCTGTATTTATCCAAAAATGGCACCTCAGCCGCTTAAAGAGGAGTATCTGCTCACCGGACTTTTAGAGTCTACCAATGAGCCTTACGCAATTGCTAAAATTGCTGGTATTAAACTTTGTGAAAATTACCGCGCTCAGTATGGTTGCGATTTTATCTCAACCATGCCCACCAATCTTTATGGCCCCAATGATAATTACGATCTTAACAACTCTCATGTGTTGCCTGCGCTAATCCGTAAGTTTCATGAAGCTAAAGAAAACGGAGCCGAGAGTGTTGAAATTTGGGGCACAGGAAGCCCTCGCCGGGAGTTCTTGCATGTTGATGATCTGGCCGAAGCATGTGTATACCTGATGGAGCATTATAGTGAGCCTGAACTGGTTAATATCGGGACGGGCGAAGATATTCCTATTAAAGATCTGGCTTTACTTATTAAAGACATCGTTGGGTTTGAAGGCGAACTGAAGTTTGATACCTCCAAGCCTGATGGCACTCCGCGAAAACTGATGGATGTAAGCAAGCTGCATAGCTATGGGTGGAAGCATAAAATTGGCCTGCGCGAGGGTATAACGTCAGTATATAAACAGTACCAGCAAGAAGTAGCAGTCTAAAAGTGTTGTAACATTAGAGGGG
This sequence comes from Roseihalotalea indica, assembly GCF_022458895.1. Next base: position 365,981 of record NZ_JAINFL010000001.1, read on the forward strand.
AGCCTTTCCGTATAGAATAATGAAACTCACTATACGATTATGGCAAAATTAACCCTCTCTCGTAATAATAAGATAATAGCTGGCGTCTGTGGCGGTCTGGCCGCTCATTTTGGCTGGGATGCTACGCTAGTACGAATTCTGTTTGCCATTGCCGGTATTATCGGAGTAGGCTCCCCTGGTATCGTATACCTGGTATTATGGCTGGTCATGAAATATTCTTAACTCATTCTCCTTTCATCATTTTCTAATCAGGCTAAAATCTGAGATTCTCTTTTTGCAGGTAGTTTATTAAAGCAAAAAGAGAATCTTTTTCGAGTAAGTTTGCGTTATAAAATACCGATCGGTATCTTAGCGTTAGAATATGAGAAATCCGGAAATTACCAGGCAGTTAATTATTGACAAGTCAATGGGCTTGTTCAATATCAAAGGATATCAGGCAACTTCTATATCTGATATTACTCAGGCCACAGGCATTACCAAAGGGGCTATTTACGCTAACTTCAACAATAAAGAGGAAGTGGCTATTGCGGCGTTTGAGTCTGCTTTAGGGATTGTAATGAAGGAAATCAGAGAGTATATTCGATCTGCCCCCACCGCGCCATTGAAGCTAAAAGCCGTACTTACCTATTATGAGCAATATATCGGGAACCCACCTATTCCAGGGGGATGTCCAGTATTAAATACAGCCGTAGAGGCGGATGACAACTACCCGCAATTGCGCGCTAGAGTGGTTCGGCTTATTTCGCAGCTCAAAGACGCTCTACGGCAAATTGTACATCGCGGCATTGTAGAGGGGCAGTTGCAACCCGATTTAGATGTAGATGGGTTTGTAATGTTATTCTATGCAGCTATTGAAGGAGCTATTATGGTGTCTAGAGTAGAAGGTGACCGAGAATCCTTCCGAAGTGTGAGCCACTACTTAATAACGATAATTGATAATTATACGCTCAATAAAAGTAATTCTTAAAAACCAATCGGTATTTTTATGAAAGAGCCTATTATCATTCAGGGAGAGGAAAAAAATCTAGGCCGTCCGCCCTATCACCCTGCTAAATCAAATAGAAAACTCAGGATAATCAAAAAAGGGCTTCAGGTAATACAGCATATTGCTCCCGAAAAGGCAGCAAACATAATCTGGCATTATTTCACTCGCCCTGGGAAGAGCCGTTTTTCAGAAGCACAATCTGCTTTCCTGGAAGAAGCCATTACCCAAATGATCTCCTATCAAGGTCATCAGATTGCTACCTACCAATGGGGGCATGATGGGCCGAAAATATTATTATGCCACGGTTGGCGTTCTAAGTCAGCCGATTTTCGCCGGATGGTCACTGCCTTGGTGGCAGAAGGATATGTAGTTGAAGGAATTGATATGAAAGCGCATGGTAACTCTGATGGTGAATATACGGCTCTGCCGGAGTTTATAGAGATTTTCAAAAACTACTATGTCAAAAATGGTCCTTACCATGCCGTGATTGGTTATTCTATGGGTGGACTGGCAGCGGGAATGGCACTTGCCGAGATTACTCCTAGCATTCATCCCAAACATCTGCTACTGATTGCTTCTCCGCCCTATGTTCGTTATTTCTTCTATGATATTGTGAAATCAGCTGGATGCGGCGACAGGGTGTATCATCGTTTTTGTGATTTAGTAGAAAAGCATTATTACAAGCCAGTAGATTACTACGACTTACGAGACAAACAACCCTTGCTTAATGACATCGATATTCACCTTATATATGATGAGGATGACCAAACGGTGCCACTTGAAAAAGGCAAAGGTTTATGGACATATTTGCCCAGAGCAACTTTTGTTCATACCAAAAAGATGGGACATTATCGGATCATTGCTAACGAGAAAATCATAGAGTACATAGCGCACGCACTACACCAAGTAAAATATTCGGTAAAAGCCTAGCGAGATTAGTTACAAAACAGTAACACCTAATAAGGCACGCACTTCTTGAGCGATACTGGCGGGATCGTAGCCACACTCGCGATGCAACTCAATTTGCTCACCATGCTCAATAATACTATCGGGAATACCCAGCCGCTTAACGGAAGCATTATAGCCATGATCTGCCATAAACTCTAATACTGCACTGCCAAAGCCACCCATAAGGCAACCATCTTCTACCGTGATAACCCGATTAAAACGGCTAAAAACTTCGTGTAGTAAAGCATGGTCCAGGGGCTTTACGAAACGTAAGTCATAGTGCGCGGGGTGCAGGTCATCTTTTGCCAGTACCTGGCAGGCTTCAATAGCATAATTTCCAACGTGCCCAATGGTTAAGATGGCCACTTCTTCCCCATCTTGCACAAGTTGCCCTTTCCCTACCGGAATCTCTTCCATCGGAGTACGCCAATCGGGCATTACTCCTTGGCCACGAGGGTAGCGAATAGAAAAAGCGCCGTCTTTGTAGAGCGTAGCGGTGTACATTAAATTTCGTAATTCAGCCTCATTCATTGGAGCAGAAACCACAATATTCGGTAAGCAGCGCATGTATGCTAAATCATAAGCGCCGTGGTGAGTGGGTCCATCAGCCCCTGCAATGCCGGCCCGGTCCAGGCAGAAGATGACGGGCAGTTTTTGAATGCATACGTCATGAATGACCTGGTCGTAAGCACGCTGCATAAAAGTGCTGTAGATATTACAGAAGGGAATAAGTCCTTGAGTGGCTAACCCGGCAGAAAAGGTAACTGCATGTTGTTCGGCAATTCCTACATCAAAAGCCCGGTCAGGCATCTCCTTCATCATAATGTTCATGGAAGAGCCAGAGGGCATAGCCGGGGTAATGCCTACAATTTTTTCGTTCTCTATGGCAAGCTCCACAATGGTCTCACCAAATACATTTTGGTATTTGGGCGCCTGTGGGGTGTCATATACCTTCTTACGAATTTCACCGGTAAGCTTATCAAACTTTCCGGGAGCGTGCCACTTGGTTTGATCTTGTTCCGCTTGTAAATAACCTTTCCCCTTTAAAGTCACACAATGCAGAATCTTGGGGCCGGGAATCTTCTTCAGGTCTTCCATCACGCTCACCAGATGATTTACATCATGGCCATCTACCGGACCGAAATAGCGTAAGTTCAGAGACTCAAATAAGTTACTTTGTTTTAACAAAAAGGCCTTGATGCTGCTTTCCAGCTTGGAAACAATCTCCTGTGCATTGGTGCCGAACTTACTGACTTTGCCAAGCAACTTCCAAACATCATCCCGCACCTTATTATAGGTCTGCGATGTCGTAATATCCGTCAGGTAATCTTTTAAAGCACCTACGTTTGGATCGATTGACATGCAGTTATCATTCAACACAATCAAAAGATTAGTGTCAGAAACACCCGCATGATTCATCGCCTCGAAAGCCATACCACCCGTCATGGCTCCATCACCAATAACAGCAATATGCTGTCGGTTTTTATCGCCTTGGTATTTAGAGGCTACTGCCATGCCCAGCGCGGCTGAGATAGAAGTAGAAGAGTGGCCTACGCCAAAAGTATCGTACTCGCTCTCACTGCGTTTGGGAAAGCCTGACAGCCCTTTGTAGATTCGGTTAGTATGAAAAGCCTCTCGGCGGCCAGTCAATATCTTATGCCCATATGCCTGATGGCCTACATCCCATACGAGCTGATCATAAGGAGTATTGAATACAGTATGGAGAGCTACAGTCAGTTCTACCACACCTAGGCTGGCACCAAAATGACCACCATATACAGAAACAGTATCGATAATAAACTGACGAAGCTCGTCGGCTAATTGTACTCGTTGTTCGGGGGTTAACGGCTTAAGATCAGTGGGGGTATCAATGGCAGCTAACAATTTGCCAGGCTTTATCAGCATAATTGTTTATTTATTTTTTGCTATTCTTAAACTAGGATAGAAAGCGAATGTTTAAAGATCACCAATCCGGTGTACGAAAATACAAAAGAACAGTTTTTCAGATGAGTAACCGGAGGATTGATCGTAATATATAATAAATTTGTTTCGACCTTCTTGCCTATGAGGCAGTTGTTGAAATAGATTTACTTTACCCAACATTGCGCTAACTGTGAGTTTTGAAATTAAATTACCTCTATTTGAGGGGCCTTTTGATTTGTTGCTGTTTTTTATCGAGCGCGACGAGCTGGATATTCATGATATTCCAATATCCAAAATTACAAATGATTTCTTAAACTATCTGCATGAATTGGAGCAGATGAACATTGAGGTGGCAAGTGAGTTTATACTGGTAGCGGCTACTCTGATGCGTATTAAAGCGAAGATGCTATTGCCTCGCCCTGTGCTAAATGAAGAAGGTGAAGAGGTTGATCCCAGAGAAGAGCTGGTTAAACATCTGCTGGAGTATAAAAAATATAAGTCGGTGGTTGATGAGCTGGCAGCGCTTGAAGAAGAGCGCATGCAAAAATATGAGCGGGGCAATGTAGTGAAGGAATTAAGTAAGCTAGCTCAGGCACAGCAGGTAGAAGCAGAGCTGCAACATGTTGATTTGTACAAATTGCTGAAGGTATACGAAAAGGTGCTGGAGCGGTTTGCGCAGGAAAAAAAGGAGCAGCCTCATCAGGTAGTGCAGTACCCTTATACGGTAGAGGGGCAGAAGGAATACATCCGACAGTTGCTGAAACAACAACCTCGCGATGTGACCTTTATTTCTATTATTGAGCAAAACCCGCATAAGATTGCAGTGATCTTCAATTTTTTAGCCATTTTAGAATTGCTCCAAATTAACAAGCTGACAATTAAGATTGGAGAAGGGTACAACAATTTTTGGATATACGAAACGGAAGATGCGGAGAGTGCATGAATATCAACTCTAAAGAAATATTTAAAACCTTAAATCCGAACAGAATCTGGGTTCCGGTACTGATAGGGGTGGGCATTGTGTCTTATCTCTTCATCAGCGATCCTGATTTTACGGCCGATAAGCTTAAACTGGTATTTGATGCCGAACTTTGGCCATTGTTTTTAGCCATTCTGGTCATACTGATTCGTGATACTGGATACGTCTATCGGATTAAAGTGCTTACCAACCACGATCTTACCTGGGTCAGTAGCATTTATGTTATTATTCTGTGGGAGTTTGCTTCTGCGGTTACTCCTTCAGTAGTTGGCGGAACGACCATTGTGGTGTTTGTACTGATGAAGGAGGGAATTAAGTTTGGGCGGGCATTAGCCTATGTAATGCTAACGGCTATTCTTGATAACCTGTTCTTTTTAATAATGTCCCCGCTGGCTTTGCTCTATTCTAATGACGAGCTTTTTCCCAATGCCGAAGACATGCAGGTGCATTTGGGCAACAGTTTACAGGTGCTCTTTCTGGTCAGCTACTGCCTGATTGCGGTATATACAGCTGTTATGTCTTACGCTCTGCTTATTCACCCAAGAGGATTTAAGTGGGTATTACTGCGTATTGGCAGTATCCGGTTTTTTCGGCGATGGAAGAATAACCTGAATACTCATGGTGACGAGGTAATTTTGGCCTCTAAACAGTTACGAGGCAAGAAGGGAAGGTACTGGGTAACCGTACTGGCATTTACTTTCCTGATCTGGATTGCACGTTATGCAGTGTTGAATTGTTTAGTAACGGCTTTCTCAGAAGTAAGCTGGAGCGAGCACCTGCTAATCTTTTGCCGCCACCTAATGATGTGGATTGTTATGCTGGTGTCGCCAACTCCAGGCAGCAGCGGCACGGCAGAATTCTTTTTCAATCAATTCTTTTACGAATTCCTGGGAGATTATACCATTGTTACTAACATTCTGTGGCGGATGTTTACATACTATCCTTACCTGTTGTTAGGGGCTATTTTCCTTCCAAGATGGATTCGCCGGGTTTTCTTTCAAAAGAAAGAGGAAAAAGCAACTCCGGTAGAAACCCCAAAATAGAAAGATTACCGGCAGTGTGCACAATGGTGAGAGAACAAGCAAATGGGCGCTTTCTGGCTGATCAAAAGAGCAGTGGCTTACAAGTAAGCTCTTAACGTGCCCAACTCTTTATAAGACATGTAAAGTGGGTAACAAGGAGGGGCAAAAAAATAACAGCTTCCGAAGAACGAGTATGTCACTCATGCCTTCAGAAGCTGGAAAGTCAATCAATTACTTAGAATCGCTCAGTAGCGGCAAAGAAGAAATTTCCTTCTTGCTGAGCCGTTTCGTCAGCATCAGAGCCGTGTACGGCATTAGCCTCAATAGAGGTTGCGTAAAGCTTACGGATGGTGCCTTCTTCCGCTTCGGCGGGGTTAGTAGCACCAATCAGTTTACGGAAGTCAGCTACTGCATTGTCTTTCTCCAGAATGAGTGCCACAATAGGGCCTGACGACATATAGCTTGTCAGGTCATTATAAAAAGGGCGCTCTTTATGCACTTCGTAGAATTTACCGGCGGTTTCTTTGCTTAGTGCGGTTTTTTTCATTGCCACAATGCGAAATCCGGCTTCTTCCATCATTTTCAAGATAGCTCCGGTATGCCCATCCGACACGGCGTCGGGTTTGATCATAGAAAAAGTTTTGTTTCCTGCCATGTTTCTGAATTTATGCTAAATTGCTGGTTACAAATTTCCCGCAAAGCTAACAGTTTATTACCAGCTTCCCGAATTTTTCTAAAAATTGATGCCCATGCACCGCCGCCAATTCTTCCGCAATGCCACGGCCGCTTCTCTCACCGGTTTAATGCTTCCTTCACTTAAAACCAGTTCTCCCTCTGCCACGGTAAAACCCGCTCGGTTGAAAGAAGGAGATACCATTGGGCTGATTACACCATCCCATTACATTACCGAAGAAAACCTTAGAGAATCGGTAGAAAACCTGGCTAAACTGGGGTTTCGGGTAAAGTACAGCGAAAATATGCTGGTAAGAAAAGGCTATCTGGGCGGTACTGATTTACAGAGAGCGGATGATATCAACCGTATGTTTGCCGACGAAAATGTAGCCGGAATTATGTGCGCCCGTGGCGGCTATGGCACCACCCGTATGTTACCCTACCTGGACTATGATGTTATCCGAAACAACCCCAAAGTGCTTATTGGCTATAGTGATATTACCGGGTTACTGTATGCGCTTTATGGCCAAACCGGACTCGTCTGTTTTCACGGGCCTATGGGTACGTCAGACTACAACGACTACACGACCAAATATTTTAAGGAGGTTGTGATGGAGCCCCAAAACAAGCTCATGTATCAAAACCCTGAGTTAATCAGTGAGGATGAACTGGTGCCGCTTTATTTACAAGAAGAAGACACAAACATCTCGCAAGCTGAATTAATTACGCTGTCTCCTGGCACTGCCGAAGGTACCCTGGTAGGCGGTAATCTTAGCCTGGTAGCGGCTATGTGCGGTACTCCTTATGATGTGGATATGCGCGACAAAATAGTGTTTCTGGAGGATGTAGGCGAAGCGCCCTACCGTATTGACCGAATGCTGACACAACTGCTATTGGACCCCAACAAGCTACCAGCCGCTAAAGGAGTAGTCCTTGGATTGTTTGCTGATTGCGAAGCTGATGACGAAGAAAAATCGTTTTCGCTTGCCCACGTTCTCTACGACCGACTGACCTCGCTGGGTATTCCGGTCTTGTACGGTCTCATGTTCGGCCACATCAAGCGCAACGCCACCATCCCTTTTGGAGTACGTGCCCGGTTAGATGCTACGGCCAAGACACTAACGCTCTCGGAAAAAGCCGTGACCTGATAGAGGTCAGTTACTGGTTTTCAGTAGTTCTTCAATATCGTACTGTATCCCATTCTTCACTACAGTAGTCACATTCCAGGCATCTTTGATGTTGCGGAGCGGATCACCGTCTATAATAACCAGATCGGCCAGTTTGCCTTCTTCTACACTACCCAGATCATTCGCCACTCCTATGGTTTCAGCAGATTTGATGGTGGCGGCTTGTAAGGCCTGGAATGGTGAAAGGCCTGCTTCCACAAATAACTGTAATTCTACATGCAGGCTGGTACCGTAGGGAATAAAAGGAGAATCGGTGCCTGCGGTCATATGGCCCCCAGCCTGGATAATTGATACCATAGTCAGATAAATATCATCAAAGTTCGCTCCGTAACTTGGCCTTATAGCTTTAATGCGAGGAAAGGCCGTTGCCAGCTCTCCCACATAGTTTTGAGAATATAAAGCATTAAGTTGTTTATTCTTGATCAGGGTAGGGTCTTTTTCCATCATCAAGAAGAAGCCGCCTTGCAATCCGATGGTTGGTGTAATATTCATACCAGACTGGGCCAATAGCTGAATAACATCATCGTATGTACGGTTAAGTTCTGATTGCTTCATAGAATATCCCCGGCGGCTGGTTCCTCGGATGTGCTCTACGGCATCCACATTATACTTGGTAGAAGGAAAGATCTCATGAGAAGATACCGGAATGCCAATACGGTGTGCCGCGCTCGTAATCTCTTTCTGAATAGAATCAGGCATACGTACGTAGGTTTTAATCAGGTCATAGCCTAGCTTTTCAGCACGCTCGAGCTCCAGCTTCATATGAGGGCCGTGGATCACACTATTAGCCAAACCATAATACACCCGACCACCATCCGTGAGACCACCCGTAAAGAACTCCCGAGGGCCAGAACGGGTACCACTGTTCCAGGCTTCTTTCCGTTCTAAGGCATCGTAGGGATCAGCTCCTGGTTCTCGCACCGAAGTAATCCCGTAGGATAGCCAAATACGCCCTAATCGTTCGCCTACGCTAGCGTGTTGATGAGTGTGCATCTCAAACAAACCAGGCATCACCACTTGGTCAGAAGCGTCAATTACAGGTATGTCTGACCGTTCCTTGTGCCGTGCAATTTCTTTGATCCGATGCCCTTCCACCAGTATATCAATATCTTCCATATAAGTACTGTCTAACCCGTTAAAGAGCTTTCCAGCGTGTATTATGTAAGAGCCTTCACCTATTTCTGGTTTCCATTCCAGGTCAATAGGGATATTTTCCTGCTCACCGGTGTCAATATTGATTTTCTTTAGATGATCGGTAGCAATATAGACCAACGTTTTGGAGTCACCAGCCCAGCTGGGTTTGGCGGCCAGTTCTTCCGTAATTTGCTGAGGTATGCCTATAATCTCGCCGCGCGGGTTTACTGCAACAGTCCACAGCACACCATCCTGAATGTAGGCAATTTTGTGCCCATTGGGCGACCAAAGTGGACCATTTTTGCTACGTATGGCAGGGTTACGTGTAGAGTCAGGGGTAACATAACGTTCCTCATCTCCATGAACTGATAGCAGTAGTATTTCGCTCATACCCTCGCGATAGCGGGTAGAGGCGGGTTGCAGGGCCATAAGAGCAATAGTTTGACCGTCGGGAGACCAACTTGGCTTACTGGGTACAAATACTGGTGCATGAATGTCCGTAATTTCACCAGAAGCAATGTTCAGGATGTTAAGAGTGCCGCTGCCCCATACGTTTCGGGCATCGGTAGCATAGAAAGCAATCTGCTTGCCATCGGGGGAAAAAGAAGGGGCCAGAGCACTTTCTTCAATATCGGTAAGTTGCTTAACCTGCCCACTACCTAAATCTTGCATCCACAAGTCCATCTTCCCGCCTCGGTCTGAAGAGAATACCAACGACTGCCCATCGGGCGACCAGTCAGGATCAAGGTCTACGAATGCATCATCAGTCACTTGAGTGAGTTCACCGCCAATCTGTTGTATATATAAATTACTTAATGCTGTAAAAGCCACAGAATTACCATCAGGGGAGACCACCGGCCCCATAATTCCCATGGGAGTGCGCATCTCCTGACTATCGAAGTTGTAAGTCTTACGTGTGTACTTTGGGCGATTGAGATTCACGGTAGCCTCAAAGGCAATAGTTTCAAATCCTTCCTTGCCTAAGGTCCGCTTCTTGATCTTACCATCAGCTGTATAAAGAAAGGTGCTATCATTAAGCCAACTGGTGCGGAAGGGGAAAATATCTTCACCCTGAATGGAAGTCTGTTGCACATCTTCGCTACCAGCATTAGCTACATACATGATACTGCTTTCTCCGTTGTAAGCGATAAATGTGATAAGGCTATTAGTTTCGTTCCAGGAGGGGGCTGCCAAGTGCATTTCTGAAGGAGCCAGCAACTTCTCTTCGCTAGGGCTGGCTAAGTAAATGCCAGGTGCTTCGCTACGTTCAGAAACAAAAGCCACTTGTCCATTATGCGAGGAGACCGAAGGGTTATAATCGTTGCCTTCGTTCTGGGTGATAGGTGTTAGGGTTAGATCACTCAGACTCACCTGCCAGATGTCATAATTGCCATTGCGATCCGAAGAGAAAACAATGGTGTCGCCAGTAGGTGACCAGTCGGGTTCACGGTCATCATAAAGGCCATCAGTGATTTGTGTCAGTTGCGATCCGTCTTTTTCCACTGTCCAGATATGATAGTTGCCATCTTGGTAAGAGTGAAAAGCTATGCGTCTGCCATCAGGCGACCAGGCGGGTTCATGGCAATCGCCTAGCTCGTCGGTAATAGCGGTGGCTTCACCCCCTGAAGCGGGCATCAACCAGATAGTACCTTGTAGGTCCAGGGCTATGGTTTGTTTGTCGGGCGAGAGAACCGCCGCCATGTTCGTGCCTTCTTTTAGATGAACGGGGATGATGTTTTCATTGGTTGATGTAGTATCCTCTTTATAACTGCAACAGGCTAACAGTCCTAAAAGAAACAGGGTTGATAATTGGAAGGGTGAAGATTGATGCACGTAAGGCAAAAGGTTATAGTATGAAATGATAAAAGTTCAGAAATAAATGTAGCTGCTTATATATTGATAAAAAATATATATCAGAATATAATTACGATTTTTATTGCAAATAAAGAATTTTATTCTAAAAAAATGAAATTCATTTACTAAGCGAAGAGAAAAGAAATGGGTTGAAGGCATACTATTTTATCTGAAGGGTTTTACTGTATTTTTGAAAGAGCCAAACCTCTGATGTATTAATACTGTATTTGGGAAAAATTATTAATTCTCAGCCTTATTTTGTACTTTTCGGGATTATTTACTGTACATAATGAATATTTCGCTTCAAACCTTTACCTTAAAGCTGCGCGACTCTTTTCGCATTTCTTACGAATCGCGCGACCAGCAAGAAGTTTTCGTCGTTCAGCTCTCAGATGTCAATACCAGTGGTTCAAGGGTGATTGGCCTGGGCGAAACGGCTGCCAATAGCTTCTACCATGTTTCTATTCCAAAGATGATGGAAGAGGTAAACGGTTTGCAGAACCTTATTGAAAATTACTCTTTAGTAAATGAACGTCGGGAAGCAGGTGCTGATGGCACACCGGAGCATCTTTGGGAGCAACTTCATCCCCACCTTCGCCAAAGCTCTTTCACCTTATGTGCATTAGACATTGCGGCGCATGACCTGTACGGGAAAAAAATTGGGTTACCATTATATAAACTGTGGGGCCTTAATCCGGCTGATGCGCCCACAACGAACTATACCATTGGTATTGACTCGGTAGAGGTGATGCTACGGAAGATGCAGAATCAGCCCTGGCCTATTTATAAGATTAAGCTGGGTACGCAGGAAGATCTGGACATTGTGCGGGCGTTGCGGAAAGAATCAGACGCCGTATTCCGGGTAGATGCTAACTGTGGCTGGACGGTGGAAGAGACTATTGAGAACTCTAAAGAACTCAAAAAATTAGGAGTGGAATTTATCGAGCAGCCTTTGCGAGCCGACGATCAAGAAGGCATGCAGGAAGTTTATCGCCACTCAGCCTTGCCACTGATGGCAGACGAAAGCTGCATTATGGAAAGTGATGTAGCAAAATGTGATGGCCGGTTTCACGGAATTAATATTAAACTCACCAAATGCGGGGGAATTACGCCCGGCCGCCGGATGATTCAGGAAGCCCGGAAGCGAGGCATGAAAGTGATGGTAGGCTGTATGACAGAATCCACCATTGGTATTTCCGCCATTGCGCATTTGGCACCGCTGCTGGATTATGTGGATATGGATGGAGCCATGCTGCTGGCCGAAGATATTGCTACCGGTGTGTCTATTACTCCGGAAGGTGTTACGTTTCCTACTGAAAATGGTACCGGAGTACGTTTACTAACGCGTGACGAATTACAACCCGCATAACTGAATTGTATGAAAACAAATTCTCTTCCCGGACGAACCATTATAGTGGATGGCAACGAGCGATTGTATTTTAGTGGGACTTCCTACTTGGGAATTAGCAAAAATATTGTTTTTCAGGAATTATTGCGGGAAGGTTTCGGGCAGTATGGCACCGGGTATTCTAGCTCTCGCTCTTCTAACGTGCAGTTGGCCGTGTATGAAGAAGCCGAAAATTGGCTGTGTGATTTTACCGGAGCAGCATCGGCCCTAACGTTTTCATCTGGTTACCTGGCAGGTCAGGCACTAATTCGCAGTCTAGATCATGGGCAGCGTTTTTTGTATGCGCCACAGACCCACCCCGCCTTATGGCGCAATGAGAAAGACAGTATTTCGGGTATGTTTAAAGCCTGGATACCTCACCTGGAGTCCAAAGTGGGTTATGAGACCGGAGAGGTTGTAATTGTCGCCAACTCAGTAGATCCCCTGTATGCCAATCCTCATTCATTTGATTGGGTAGCTCATCTGCCAGATCATTTGCAGATTACTCTGGTAATTGATGATTCGCACGGGTTAGGAGTATTAGGGGAGCTTGGTAACGGAGTCTATGCTTCGGTACGACAACGTATTCCAGCCAATGTATCCTTAATTGTAGTAAGTTCTTTAGGAAAAGCGCTAGGTGTACCGGGAGGAGTGGTTCTTGGAGATTCTGCACTGACCCAGCGCCTGAGAAAAAGCCCTTTTTTTACCGGGGCTTCGCCTATTGCCCCAGCGTATTTATATGCAATGACCCAAAGCGGTAAAGTCTACACCAGCTTGCAAGATCAACTGCGGCAAAACGTGCATTACTTTCAATCACTGATTCAGGAAACTTCCTTGTTTCAGTACTTTGGTGCCTATCCGGTGTTTTATACTCCTAATAATGATTTGTGCAAGGTTGTAGAGAAGCAATGTATCTTATCCAGTTTTCCGTACCCAGACCCGGATAGTGAGCCAATCACCCGGGTTGTTGTCAATGCATTGCATACAAAAGAAGACCTTGATACATTGGGACAACTGGTGCAGGAATACGCAGTGGTGCAATCTTAGAGGTTGAGCCAGTAAGTGAGCTTAACTACCAGGCCTCTGTTCTTTTTCAGGTACGTATCAGGAAAGAAACGGTCCTCTCCATAAGCCGTATAGTTATCCGTATACACAATAAACAAGTCGGATACAGGTTTGAAGCGCCACTGAAAACGCGTGTTAACATTTACGTTATCGAACTGGCTGTTGTACTGCACGTAAGCAGTTAAAAACACACTACGAGTGAAAGTAAGGTCCAGTCGCGGGCCAATCAGAATAAATTTTGCATCAGAATATGGCGCTTCTAAGTTGATATCACTGTAATTGAAATCCAGGGAGAATAAACCGTAAGGCTGGAAGCGATAGTTGAGTGTGCCAGCAAACGAATTGAGAATACCGGCATAATATTGCCCGTTGATCGTGCTCAGTTCATAAAAGAAGTTTTTACGAGTATCGGACGTAAACTCAATGTTGGCGCTACGCATACTGAATGTATCGCCGGTAGAAAAAGGTAACCCTTTTCGGGAAGGAGAAAAGGGGCGAAACAGATAAAGATAATCGTGTAGGGCCGATACGGTTAGCTCACTGGTATTAAGAAAACGAAATTCATAAAATAGCCTGAAGTTGTAATCGGTCACCCCTAGCTTAGGCTTAGACCATACTTGCTGCTCCAGTCCCGGACCGTGGCTTACAACGCGAGGCGACTCCGGGTAAAATCGATAGGCAACGGTGGGTGAAATGCGGCGGTAATTCTGGCGGGGAGTAAAGCCAACTTCAGCATTAAATCCTTCCCCAACCAGTTGGTGCTCCCACTTAATTTCCCAGTTGGGGGTGCTATAGGTGAGATTGGCGCCGTGAGAATAAGCATTTTTCTCAGGAGCAGGATCAAACGAATGGTGATAATATAGTTTCCCGTTCCAGGTATTATTGGCGGATGCCAGGTTGTAATCCACACCTACTAACCGGTTATAGTTACTAGACATGGGTGAGAACGCATCTGTACTATCACTGAAAGCTTGTTTGTTGATAAAGATGGCAGCGATATTAGAGCGGGCAAATACCTGCCGCTGCACTGCTCCTACAGTATAATTAAAGCTGGGTACATTAATTTCCTCATCTTCGCCCGTCTGCATGTTCATCAGCCCTATACGCCAGTTATTATTAACCCGGCCACTCAGCCGGGCACCAAATAAAATAGGGTTTTGCACATTAACCCCGGTGGCACTGTCAATAGCCACACCAATGCGCCGGGAGAAAAAAGGACGAACGTTTTCAGAGCCAAAGTTGGCAAACAGGTCTGCATTTTCTAAAAAAAACTGCCGCCGCTCCGGAAAAAATATCTCAAAGCGATCCAGGTTAGTTACCTGCCGGTCAACTTCCACTTGCGAAAAATCCGGGTTCACAGTAAGGTCCAAATTAAGCGACGGGGTGACGGCAATCTTGGCATCGCCTCCTACGCTAAAGTTTGATTTAGTGGCTTCGCCCTCAACAAAATTCCGATTGGCCTGCCCGGATACATATGGAATAATAGAAATATTGCTGCCCGGTTTCTTCAAAGGCTCGTCCCAAAGCAGCTTACCCGAGAAAGCCAGCGAATAAGGGCGAAAATTGCGGGGTATCCTTGACCATGAACTCCGCTCATTTAGATGGCTATCTTGCCGATAAGAGTTGAGGTTCCACTCGGTAGCACCTTCTTTAAAGCGAAGTGTTTTAAACGGAATGGCAATTTCTGTCATCCAGTAGTCATCTTTAATTACTACCTTAGAAAACCACCGGTTATCCCAAGAAAGGTCAAAATCTTCCTGAGCTGCACCACCATTAGAAACGGTTCCTTCCCGCTCCACCCCATAGGGATTAACCCCAAACGAATACCCTGTGGTCTGATCTTGAAAAGGGTCAAGAATAAAAATAAGAATATCGTTGCCAGGGCCTCTAAAATCACGACGCAGTGAAGGCGTAACAAAATAGTCACCTTCCGTGGTGGTGTAACACGTGGCTAAAATGTACAGGAATTTCTCGTCATACGTCATGCGAAAGGTGGTTTTAGCGACTGCTGCCGACGTATCCATAGGAAAATTTTGCCAATAATTATGAGCTATATCTGCCTCCTCCCAGGCCGGTTCGGTCATGTCACCATCCAATATAATTGAGGATGATGCCCTTTTGATATGCAGGGAAGGTGGAGTTTGGTTTTGTGCGGTCGATACAAAGGATAGCCAAATACAAAGCGTGAAAATGAGCCATGCACTCTTAATAAATAGAGAAATCAAGGTAGTAGCAAAATAATGTTCTGGTAGACTATGGTATTATCAAAGGTATGGTAAGATAAGGTGATTATACAACTTTTTTAGGGTGATTCCGCAGTTGGCTTTAATTCCTCTCCATTTTCTACTAACTTCGCAGCAATTTGGCCGAAAACCAATAGATAATAAATAAGCCAATTGTCCATTATAGACCATTATTCATCATTTCATTCCCTATAATTCCTAATCTATGCCTCGAGATACCAGCATTAAGTCTGTTCTGATCATTGGAAGCGGCCCGATCATTATTGGTCAGGCCTGTGAGTTTGATTATTCCGGTTCGCAAGCGGCCCGCTCGCTGAGGGAGGAAGGGATCAAGGTATCATTGATTAACTCCAACCCGGCTACCATTATGACCGACCCCATTACGGCTGATGATGTGTACCTGAAACCGCTTGAGAAGAAATACATTGTAGAAATTCTTAAAAAACATCAGGAGGAAGGTAGACCCATTGATGCGGTGCTTCCCACCATGGGGGGGCAAACAGCTCTGAATCTGGCTATTGATTGCGAGAAAGCCGGAATCTGGGAGCGGTTTGGTGTTCGTATGATTGGAGTAAATGTTGACGCCATTGAGACCACCGAAGACCGGGAGAAGTTTCGCCTGAAAATGAAAGAGCTAGGGGTCAATGTTTGCGAAGGACGAACGGCCACTTCGTTTCTGCAAGGCAAAGAAATTGCTCAAGAGATTGGGTTTCCGTTGGTCATTCGTCCGTCTTTCACATTGGGCGGTTATGGCGGAGGGTTTGTTAATCAGGCCGAAAATTTTGATAAAGCACTTAATTCCGGGCTGCATGCTTCCCCAGTACACGAGGTACTGATTGAACAGAGTATTCTGGGGTGGAAAGAGTATGAGCTGGAACTGTTGCGCGACAGTGCCGGTAATATGATCATCATCTGTTCAGTAGAGAATTTTGATCCTATGGGAGTACATACGGGTGATTCTATCACCGTAGCGCCCGCTATGACCCTGCCAGACACCGTGTATCAGCAAATGCGAGACCTGGCCAAGATTATGATCAACGGCATTGGGCAGTTTGCCGGAGGGTGTAACATCCAGTTTTCGGTTAACCCCGAAGATGACTCTATCATTGGTATTGAAATTAACCCCCGGGTGTCCCGCTCATCAGCGCTAGCATCTAAAGCTACGGGTTATCCTATTGCCAAAATTGCCGCCAAGCTGGCTATTGGCTATCATCTGGATGAACTCAAGAACCAAATTACGGGTAACACCTCAGCTTTCTTTGAACCCGCGCTTGATTACGTAATCGTAAAAGTGCCCCGCTGGAACTTTGCTAAGTTTCCCGGTTCAGATACCCATTTAGGACTGCAAATGAAGTCGGTAGGAGAAGCTATGGGGATTGGCCGTAATTTTCAGGAAGCACTGCAAAAAGCTTGTCAGTCGCTAGAGATTAAGCGTAATGGATTGGGTGCTGATGGCAAGGAAGAAACCAATCAACAAAAAATTCTGGAAGCCTTAGAAAAACCCAGTGACGATCGGCTATTCCGTATTTACGATGCTTTCAAATTAGGCATTTCGTTTTCTACAATTCGTAAACTTACCAAAATTGACCCTTGGTTTTTACGGCAGATTGCGGACTTAATAGATCTGGAAAAGGAAATCCAAAAACATAAGCTGGATACGCTGCCGGTGGAATTGATGCGCGAAGCCAAAGAAAAAGGCTACGCCGACCGGCAGATTGCTCATTTGCTGAGCTGCCTAGAGAGCCAGGTATATCAGAAACGTAAAGATATGGGCATCAATCGGGTATATAAACTGGTTGATACCTGTGCTGCAGAATTTGAAGCCCAGACTCCTTACTATTATTCTACCTTCCAGCAGGAAAATGAATCAGTAAATTCCGGCCGGAAAAAGGTAATTGTATTAGGTTCTGGTCCTAACCGTATCGGGCAGGGCATTGAGTTTGATTACTGCTGTGTGCATGGGGTGCTGGCCGCTAAAGAAGCTGGCTACGAAACCATTATGATCAACTGCAACCCCGAAACTGTTTCTACGGATTTTGATATTGCCGATAAGCTGTATTTTGAGCCAGTCTTTTGGGAGCATATCTATGATATTATTCAACACGAGCAGCCCGAAGGAGTGATTGTGCAGTTGGGCGGTCAAACAGCCTTAAAACTAGCCGAAAAGCTGGATCGCTACGGCATCCCAATTATAGGCACTAACTACGATTCTCTGGACTTGGCCGAGGATCGCGGTCGTTTTTCTACGCTGTTGAAAGAAAATGATATTCCTTATCCAAAATTCGGGACAATTACCGATGCGGGATCGGCTCTGGAACTTTCTAAAGACATTGGTTTTCCGTTGCTGGTTCGCCCTTCCTACGTGCTGGGTGGGCAAAGTATGAAAATTGTGATCAACGAGCATGAACTAGAAGAGCATGTGGTGAATATTCTGCACGAAATGCCGGGTAATCACATTTTGCTAGACCATTTTCTAGACGGAGCAATTGAGGCGGAAGCTGATGCTATTTGCGATGGAGAAGATGTGCATATCATTGGTATCATGCAGCACATTGAACCGGCTGGTATTCACTCCGGTGATTCGTACGCCGTGCTGCCTCCTTACAACTTAGGAGATTTTGTGATGCAGCAGATTGAGATGTACACCAAAAAAATTGCATTAGCACTAAATACGGTGGGGCTGATCAATATTCAGTTCGTGATAAAAGATGACAAGGTTTACATTATTGAAGCCAACCCTCGAGCATCGCGTACGGTTCCGTTCATTTGTAAAGCATACAAAGAACCATATGTTAACTATGCCACCAAGGTTATGCTGGGCGACAAAAAGGTGAAAGACTTTGATTTCAAACCGCAGAAGCATGGTTATGCTATTAAGGTGCCAGTGTTCTCTTTTGAGAAATTTCCTAATGTGAACAAAGAATTAGGGCCTGAAATGAAATCTACGGGTGAAGCGATCTATTTTATTGATGATTTACTGGATGATTACTTCCTGAACATTTACAGCGAGCGAAACCTATATCTCAGCAAATAGGTTAAATAAGTACTATGTTAGTCTGAGAGTTTATGCTATGCTGAAATTTATTATCATTTCCATACTGTTCATTTATGTGGTCTACAAGGCCAGCGATTTTATTCTTCGCATGCTTGATAGCGTGACGGGAAGGAATCGGATGAAGTCTTCCTCGCGGCGCGAGCGGAACTTCGGCCCTGAGCACCGCCGGCAGCAGCGTAGCAACTATCGCCAGCCAAAAAACGGGAATGTAAACATCGATTATATACCCGAAGATGAGAAAAACAAAAAGCAGCGTCACCCTACCGAAGATTTTAGAGGAGGGGATTACGTTGATTACGAAGAATTGAAATAACACATCCGGCCTACTTCAGGCCGGATTTTTCTTTTTTAGGACGTCAAGGCTAATAGTACTAGCGAGTCAGCCTTCATCAATAGTCTTTGCCGCTATACCAGTGCTTTTTGATAACTTTCATGAACTCTGGCTGAATAGCACAGCCAGCGACTAGTTCGCCGCCAAAAATATAATTATCAGTTCCAGTAAATGTTGTTACTGAGCCGCCTGCTTGTTGCACTAGCAAAACTCCAGCTGCTACATCCCAAGGTTTTAGATTATACTCGAAGAACCCTTCAAAACGCCCGCAAGCGGTATAAGCTAAATCCAGCGCGGCACTACCCATACGGCGCAAACCGTGGGTTTTCTGCATCAATTCCTGCACCACATCAATGTAGGCTGGCATCTCTCGAAATTTAGAATAAGGAAAGCCAGTGGCAAGTAAGGAATCGTCTAGTTTAGTAACAGGTGATACCTTCATTTCTTTACCGTTAAGATAAGCTTTATCACCTTTGGCAGTATAAAAAGCTTCATCACGGTTAGGTTCATAAATCACCCCAAGAATAACTTCATCCCGCTCCATCAGCCCTACGCTAATAGCATAAAAGGGTAAACCGTGTACATAATTTGTGGTGCCATCTACCGGATCAATCACCCAATTGTACTGCTCGGCTTTTCCTACATCAGAAGTTCCCTCTTCTGTAATGAAACCTGCTTCGGGAAGTAATTCAGATAAGCCCGCTACCAGTTGTTTTTCCGCTTCTTTATCAACGTATGATACCAGATCATTCTTTCCTTTATACTCGATATTGTCCAGAGAAAACTTTTGATTTTCTTCCAGAATAAAGCGGCCGGTCATTTTTACTATTTCTAAGGTCTTTTCTAGTAATTGGGTGAGTTCCATTAGTATTTATATGTTTTTCGTTTCACAAGTGCGGCTAAAAATACCAGAGGTGCCAGCCAGACGGCGGTTCGAGCTAAGTAATCACCATGCTGTGCATAAAAAGTAAGTTTTTCGTTAGCATAAATTGTATCTCGAATCACCGCTGGCTCCCAATATTCGGTAGCGTGGAGAATATCTCCCCGTTGGTTAATAAAGGCAGATATACCAGTGTTAGCTGAGCGAGCAATGCTGCGGCGAAGCTCAATAGCCCGCAAAGAGGCATACTCCAAATGTTGTTTGTACCCTGGAGTATTACCCCACCAGGCATCATTGGTGATAATAAAAAGCATATCAGCACCATTACGAGCAAACTCTGCCAGAAAGTCGCCATAAATGGACTCGTAACAAATAGCAGGGGCGGCACCAACCGAGTCTGCATCAAACAGTACCGTGCGTTCGGCTTGACGGCCGTAGCCACCTGCGGTACCTCCCAAGTCAAAAATGGTTTCAGAAATCACCCGGAATACCTGTGGATATGGTAGAATCTCTACCCCAGGTACTAACTTTGATTTATGATAAAATACCTCCTGATTGTTTTCGCCTAGAAACAAGGCGGTATTAAACACATCGTAGTAGCCTATGTCTTCCCGATAGCGAGCCGTAGCTGGGGCTAGTTCATTATCATCATAAATAATATAAGAGGTCATGCCTGTTACTAAAGCCAAATCGGGATGGCGGGCTTTAAAGGCCAGAATTTTCTTAAAAATTTCGGATGAAGAAAAGCTGGGTTCATAATATAGGCCATCAAATGCAGTTTCCGGCCACAATAAAAACTGAGTATTTGGAGTCAGTTCCTGTTCCGATTGAGCAATAAAACGGTCGACCTGTTCTTCGTAAGGAATAAACTTTTCACTGCCAACAAATTTTTCAGTATAAGGATCAATGTTAGGTTGCAGAGCTACTACTTCAGTAGGCGTGCCCTGCGAATCGTAATTATAATAGAGAATGTATGAGTAAAGAACAGGCAGACATAACCAGCCTACCGTAAAAGCTAAAGACTGCCACCGAGGCCTCAACACAAACTGACCTTGAGGCGAAAAAAATACCCGGTAAAACGCGATGTTTCCCAGCCAGATCCATAAAGTGCCGCCAAAGACTCCGGTATATTCATACCACTGTACCCAGGCAGGTTGAGCAGCAAAGCCATTACCTAAGGTGAGCCAGGGCCAGGATAAATCCCAGTTCAGGTGAATATACTCGAAGGTCATCCAGTAAAGCACTAGCCCAAAAAGCCCCCAAGTTGATCCGGCCCACCTTTTAGTAAAGCGATAAAGAAGCCAGGGTAGTGTCATCAGTAAAGCATTGGCCAGCAGCATGAATATTGCCCCGATCAATGTAGCATTATAGACCCACCAGGTAGTGAACAAATTCCAAATGAGTAAAGTGAGATAGGTATATCCGAAGAAAACCCGCCCGGGGCGCTTGTAGCGCTCTTTAGTGCAATGCTCTTCAATAGCTAATAAGGGAGCTATGGCAAAAAACAGAAAAAAAGGAACAACAAATGGTGGCCAGCCCAGCCAGAATAACAATCCGCTGGCTACTGAAAGCAATAGTAAATAATAAGGTTTTTTTCGCAAGAGAGAGTTAGGATTTACCTTCAACAACAATAACAATCTCTCCTTTAACGGTAGAGTTGCCGTAGTAGTTTGCTAATTCGGAAAGGGTCCCATGCCTGGTTTCTTCATGCAATTTGGTAAGCTCTCGTGATACTGAAGCTTGGCGGCTTTCACCCCAGTGTTCTGCTAATTGTAATAAAGCTTTCACCAGCCGATGAGGTGACTCATATAATACTATCGTTCGGGTTTCCTCGCTTAACTGTTGCAGACGAGTTTTACGTCCCTTTTTGTGTGGCAAAAATCCTTCAAAAACAAATCGGTCAGAAGGGAGTCCGGAATTAACCAGTGCTGGAATCAAAGCAGTAGCTCCTGGTAAGCACTCAATTTCAATACCCTCTTTTAAACATTCGCGAACTAGTAAGAAACCAGGATCAGAAATAGCAGGAGTACCAGCGTCGCTAATAAGTGCCATTTTCTCATGGGCTAGACGCTCGACCAATACTTCTACTGCCCGATGCTCATTAAAAGCATGGTAACTTTGCATAGGAGTGCGAATATCATAATGCTTAAGCAGTTTACCAGACGTACGGGTATCTTCGGCTAGTATGATATCAACCTCTTTTAGAATACGCAAGGCTCGGAGGGTAATATCTTCCAGGTTACCAATAGGAGTAGGGACTAGAAATAATGAGGCTGTTTCCTGCACTTAGTGGTTATTCTGCCAGTTTATCAATTGCTTTTGCAAGTTTTTGATCCTTTTCAGTAACTACATCTCCAGCATCATGGGTACTTAACTCAAAGCTCACCTGATTATACATATTAGCCATAAAAGGATGGTGGTTCATTTTTTCGGCCACTATTGCTACTTGGCTCATGAAGCCGAAAGCTTCTATAAAATCCTTAAATTCAAAAGATTTTTTCAGCTTATTATCTTCTTCTTTCCACATAGGTTGCGATTTGAGTATAAAGGTAATTTGTAAAGTTAACGAGAGAGGAATAAAGTAGTTTGCAAAGGTGAGAGTAATCTACAATAATCCGTTTTTGATATTTGGCGAGCTTTCAGCTGGGAACTATAAAGCTAATACGCCTTCAATTTGATGGGCAACTTTGTATTTTTCTATTACGTCTTCACTAGAGCGCATCATCACCTGGGCAGTCACGCTAGTATAATTGCCTTTGCGCGATTTTTTTGTAGTTAAATTATTTTTAGGAAATAGAGCAAAAACTTCATCCTCTTTACCAGTAGGAACAATAAACTTAAACATATACAAAGATGGCCAATCGTGCTGTTGATCCAATTTTTGTTTAAATGATTCTATATCAATTTTTGGTAACATACGTTGCAGCTTTCTCTAATATTACGTAAAAAATTTGAAACCGGCAGTCCCTTAAATTAGGGTTGCCAATTTTTATGAAAGAACAAGTAAAGAAAGAAACGAGTTTCCAAATGGATTCAGCCTTCGGGATATGGAAGAGATTGCGCAGCAAAGCCTACCTTTCTGATAAAAAAAGGTAGAAAGGTCAAAAAACTTACATGAGGTCTCTGTCTATTATAAAGTAAGAGTTTTAGATTTTTTAGGTGCGCTTTTGAGCTCATTATGAAACTTATGAGCTACAAAATCTAAATAAGCTAAAGTCATTTCAATGTCTGCGAAGGAAGTAGAAGGGTTGATAGTACACATACGTAGTACTACACGATCACGAATAGTAGTGGAGGAAAGTACAATTCCTTGCTCATCCATGATGTGATTTGCTAAGCGAGAATTAACAGTATCTTGTTCTTCTGGAGTAAGTTGCTGTGGTGCAAAGCGGAAGGTTACAATGCTAAGTTGAGCCGATGTCATAACTTTCCAATGAGGTAGATCTCTTACAATATTTTCTACAAATTCTGCTAACTGAATAGAATAGCTAATTGCTTTACGAAAAGTAGAAAGTCCGTAGAATTTTAAAGACATCCATAGTGGAAAAGCGCGAAACCGACGAGACAATTGTACTCCTTTGTCAGCGAAGTTGCTATACCCTTCAGTCTCCTTCAAATAAGAGGCAGAGGTCTGGAAAGTAAGAAGTAGGTGATCAGCATTTTTCACAATTACTCCTCCAATATCATAGGGCTGATATAGCCATTTATGGGGATCAATTGTTAGAGAGTCAGCTTCATTCATTCCTTTAAGTAGCGTACGCCCCTCGCTTGTAAGCCAGGCGGCACCACCATATGCTGCATCAACGTGCATCCAGCATTTTTCCTGATCGCATAGCTCACGAATTTCCAGAAGAGGATCTACAGTTCCAGTATTAGTAGTGCCAGCATTAGCAATAACGCAGAAGGGCTTTTTTCCAGCATGACGATCACGCTGTATTTGCTCAGCTAAACTTATTATACATAATCGGTATGAGGAATCAGTAGGAAGCACACACAACTGGTCAGAGGTAAACCCTAGAATCTTAAGTGCCTTAAAATTGGATTTATGAGTTTGGTCGCTGCAATAAATCACAGCATCTGAATTTATCCCTTTTAACAATACTTCGCGGGCTGTGCCAAGTCCGATGAGATTTGCCACAGAGCCTCCTGAAGTTAGAATACCACCCGCGTTATCATCAAAGTCTAAGCTTCTGGTTAACCACCGTATGACCAACAACTCAATTTGATTAGCCGCTGCTCCAGCTCTCTCTATTCCAGCAAATACATTAAATCCGCTGGCTAAAGTATCGGCCATTACACTAACAAAATTGCTTGGTCCAGGAACCCAGGCGAAAAACCGCGGATGATTAAGATACATGTTATTCGGAAAGATATCATCTACCGCTTTGTTTATGACCGTATCAAAAGAGGAGCCTTCTTCAGGTACGGGTTCACCAATCATTGGAGCAATTTCTTCTACTGTCTTATGTCCGCCAGCCGGTTTTTCAGATAGAGTGCGATAGTGATGAATAAGAGTATCAATTACCTGATATCCAATTCGACGCATCTCTTCTTCAGGCAATTCAAAAAACGATCCTTCCATCCTTCAGTTAACAGTGGTATTATAAAATTTTGTGATATACAATACAGCTTTTTACGCTGTCAATATCGGCAAAGACAGGCTGTTCTTCGTAAAGGAAATCATGATATACAATTTCATCTACGTAATCAAACCCTAATTGTGAGGCAACTACAAACTGAGAAACCCGCCCGGTTGCTTCGCAGATCAAAGCACGATATTGTTTTTCCCGCGCTAAATCTTCGGCAAATCTATTGAGTTTCTGAGCTAACTTCCGATGAGCGTATTGGTGATAAACCCCACACATGAAAATATGATAGTGCGATCCGGGAGCAACTTCATGGGTATTAGCATATCGCTCACCGAGCGATCCCAATAATTGGAAAATAGGGTTAAACTTTTCAGAGATATTCTCAAGGCCAGCGGGCGGGTCCGTAGTATAATCTTCAGAGATAGTGGCACCAATTACGTCACCCTCTTCATTCACTGCTACTACTGACATTTGCTCTGTCGCTGTTTTTTCAATGAAAAGTCGAGCGAAATATTCAAATTCTGTCGGAGTAATACCTAAAGTCTCGGACATTGGCTCACCTTTAGAAAAGGTAGCAGCAATACAACGGGTAGCGCTGTCAATATGCTCTGGACCTAATACATCCAGTGTGATTTTTTGGTTTGCCGTAGAAATCATCGTTTCTTCTTAAAGTATCTCTGACCTTTATTGATTATTTACTGGTTAAACCAAGCGTAAGCATCCTGGGTATTGGTAAACTTTTCAACTTGTAGTAATGCAACTAGCTTTTCTCCCAATGCCATTCGGTTGCTAAACTCACCAAACGCACTTTCAGGTACGGTAGTAGCTACTTTTTTTACTCCGGCCTCCTTTAGCATTACGCTATATTCATCATTTACCCATTTAGCAGTAGTAACTGTTCCTCCTTTAAACTTGAACAAATCAGCTACAATATAGGTGATCTTATGGGTGTTAATTAATTTTAATACGTTTAGGAAGCCAGCCTTCGCCTCATCATCCAATATGTGACCTTTCCATTGATACAGTATTACACTGTTAGCCTTATCTATCTCTACATACAACTTCGGATCATTGATGGCTACTTCGGATGTCTTTTGCATTGTGGTATTCATAAGTATTGATAATTTTTATAATCACTTAGGCAAAAATAGCTTGCTACAATTCCTGAAACTTAAGCAAAACAATAAAAAAAGTACAAGAGTCAGAAGAGATCGCATTTTGGAATAAAGATAGACTGAAGTGTGATTTAGCGATGAAACAGCCAAACTGGATACTATTGATTTCTGGTCTAATTTAGACCAGAAGCTTAATCTTGTTATAAACTTATTGGGCAGATACTTTGATCTGCATAAAAAGTACCTCTTATGCAGTATTGCTTTTGCTGCTTAGATAGTGAATATCAGATACTTGTATGTAAGGATACCTGAAGACTCGTTTTCACTAAGTCGCCCATAGATATACATTTCTCGAACTGAGATGTCTGGTAATGCTTACCTAATTCTCGTTGTAAATGAGTTATGTGACTTGCTGGAGCCAAGGGGTCTTTTGTCATCGCTTTCATAAGTGCATCCATTTGGTGTCGAGAAGAGCGCAGACGAGTAGCAATAAGGGCATGCTCCTCGGTTTGGTACTGCCGAACAGATTCTGGAGTCATTAATTTAAGCCCGATCTGAATAATAGGATTATTTTGTTTGAAATACTGAGGCATATAAATAGTCTTTTGCTTCTCATATGATTGCTGATCAAAATCAATAGCACGAATTCGATAATGCAGTTCGTCGAAGTCGGGAGTAACATCTACTACAAAATTTGTAGAGTGCATATCACCCAACAGTCGCACAAAGCAGCGTTCATTGAATTTTACAAACTCTTTGGCTAGCCGAGTTAGATTTTGGGTGCCATTATGAAGCTGTTCCTGAAAAAAGCGATCTCCTGGTACTCCTGCAATGTGCTCTTCAATTAAAGTCTGCTCAGCTACTAGATAGCTAATACGGTTAGGAGATAGAATATGCTCTAGCTCCAGGCCGTAAACGCGAGAAGCATCGGCATACTTAATATAAAAGTAATCGAAGTTATCATTAATTCGGTTGACAATACGAATCCGGAATGGACGCGTATTTCCATAAATGCATAAATCAACCCGGTCTACGTACAAATGCTCCATTACCGAAACATCCCCATCAGCTTTTAATATAGAGTAGATCATTTTCAGCGCATAGTAAATCCTATCCATGTCATGCTGGGGATAAAAAACGGTAACCCACAGAGTGTCGCGATTTAGCTGATCATATAGAGGTATGTGATTATCATAGCGTAGCAAGTCTTGGTACGTAATAGGAACGGTAGTCAGGCGCTCATACTCTTGCAGATAATGGCGTAGTGGCTGACTGATATCATATACTTTTTTCTTCTCTAGAATCTTGGGCATCCTCAGTAATAATGGGAAAAGTTAAAAAATCATTGAATTAGGAGTTTTTCATAGATGCAAATAGCAGAATTTGGTACATAAATATTACAAACAGAAGAATTATAATATTTACAAAATAAACAGGTCTTTTTTGAAAAATTATTGAAAATGACCTTAATCCTACTTTCACCTTTTGAGACGCTCAACAATCAAATTAATGATAGTTCAAAAAAGAGGGTATTTGATTACTAATTTTATATGGATTCAATATTTTTTTTGAAATTTCCTCAACATCCTGTGGGTTTCTTGCGTATATTTGCAGTGAACGGTTAACCGAAGATTAAACCAAAACCAAGTTAGTTGTTAAACCACGAAAAGGAAATAAGAATGAAAACCCTTAGAAACACTATAATGTCAATAGCTACATTTCTGCTGGTAGCAGGAAATGTACTAGCTGCGGATGGTACAGATACAAAAATCAGTGTACGATCCCTACAGAGTAAGAAAGCTCTGATTCGTATAGTAAACTCAACAGCTGTGAATCAAGCAGTATTGAGAATCAAAGATCAGCAAGGATACGTTTTGCATCGTGAGGTGCTGAACGGAGAGGATGCTTATATGAAAAAATACGACTTTTCAAGCCTTCCTAGCGGAGAGTATACCGTAGAAGTTCGTACAGATAGTGGCATCACGGAAGAAACATTCTCTTTAGCAGAAGGTAACGCACGGGCTATGTACTTTAAGCCTGCCATTAAGGTAGAGCCTCAGAAAGTAAGCGTAATCTTCCAAAATCAGATTGATTCTCCTGTCTCGCTGAAATTGTTTGATAAGAGCGGTCACTTACTTTATACCGAAAGTGTAGCTTCTCAGGAAAAGTTTGCCAAAGGGTTAGACCTTTCTCGTCTTGAGGCTGGCCAATACTCACTCGCTATTCTGGGAGAGAACTACGTGTATACCAAAAGTATTGACGTAAAATAATAAAGATTTTTTGTTAGGTTGTTGTATTGGTGCAGGCTCCTTCGGGAGCTTGCATTTTTTTTGCCCCTTCCTAGCCGAAGCAGCATTCCGAAAATCCCCTATGAAAAGTTAGACTTACCCACAAATTCCTTATTTTTGCCAACCCAATTTATTTGGGACATGAAGGTGCGCTAACAAATGATGCGACCTTCTTTTTCATTTAAACTCATTGAGTAATGAAGATTTCCATTAACTGGCTCAAAGATTTTATAGATATTTCAGCCGAAGCCGAAGAAATAGCAGAGAAACTTACCCTTTCTGGCCTGGAGGTAGAAGGCATAGAAAAGTTTGATAGTATTAAGGGCGGAATGGAAGGTCTGGTTATTGGCGAAGTTCTTTCTGCCCAACAGCACCCCAATGCTGACCGTCTAAAACTTACTAAAGTAGATGTGGGTGCCGAAGAGAAATTATCAATTGTTTGTGGCGCCCCCAATGTAGCCGAAGGACAAAAAGTCATTGTTGCTATGGTTGGTACTACTCTTTACCCTACCAATGGGGATGCCTTCACCATTAAAAAGTCAAAAATTCGGGGCGAGTTATCACAAGGGATGATTTGCGCCGAAGATGAGATAGGTTTAGGTACGCAGCATGATGGGATCATGGTGCTAGATACCCATTTACCTAACGGTACTTCGGCGGCTGAGTACTTTGGGGCAGTTTCTGATCATGTGTTAGAAATCGGGTTAACACCCAACCGGGCTGATGCTGCTTCGCATTTTGGAGTAGCGCGCGATCTTAAGGCATTGTATCAACAGCCTTTGCATGTGCCCAGTATAGAAAGCTTTGCGATAGATAATCAAGACCTTCCTATAGAAGTAGCAGTAGAAAATCAGGATGCTTGCCCAAGATACTCCGGAGTTACAATTAGCGGAATAACCGTGCAGGAGTCTCCCGAATGGTTACAGGTACGCTTGCGGGCTATAGGCTTGTCGCCCATAAACAACGTGGTTGATATTACCAACTATGTATTGCATGGTTTGGGCCAGCCCTTGCATGCTTTTGATGCAGATGCTATTACCGGAGGGAAAGTGATAATCAAGACGTTAGAGGAAGGAAGTCAATTCATCACCCTGGATGAAAAAGAGCGCAAATTGAAGGCCGAAGACCTGATGATCTGCAATACAGAAGAAGGTATGTGCATTGCCGGTGTATTCGGTGGTGTTAAGTCAGGAGTAAAAGCAACTACAAAAAATATTTTTTTAGAAAGTGCCTATTTTTCACCTGAATACATTCGTCGCACAGCTCAGTACCATAGCTTGAAGACCGACGCTTCTTTTCGTTATGAGCGAGGTACCGATCCAAATATAACGGTATATGCGCTGAAGGTGGCGGCTATGCTGATTAAAGAGATTGCGGGCGGAGTAATTTCTTCAGATGTTATAGATATCTATCCTGATCCGATAGAACCTTTTCAGGTAGCGATAAAATACAAAAACGTAGATCGGCTAATTGGTAAGCAGATTGACCGAGATGAGATTAAAGCTATCCTGGAAAACCTGGATATTGAAGTAATAGATGAAAAGGACGAAGGGCTAACAGTAACCGTACCTCCTTTCCGGGTTGATGTGCAGCGCGAAGCCGATATTATTGAAGAAATTTTACGCATACATGGCTACGATCAGGTGGAAACCTCCAATTACCTGAGCGCGAACTATATTGCTAGCTTTCCAGAGCTTGATAACGATAAACTGCAATTACGCATTAGCGAAATGCTAGCTGGAGAAGGTTTTTACGAAATTATTACCAATTCGCTCACTAAACCTGGCTACTCTCAAGCATTGAGTACTATGCAAACAGTAGTGCCCATGTATAATCCACTAAGCGAAGATTTAAGCGTGATGAGGCAGAGCCTTTTATTTTCTGGCTTAGAAGTGATAGCGCATAATGTTAACCGGCAACAAAAAAATTTAAAATTTTTCGAGTTCGGGACAGTATACTCCAAAATGAAAGATAAGTATTTGGATGCAAAGGAGTTAGTTGTTTTCATGACCGGTGACCTGCAAGATGAAAGTTGGATAGTACAATCGGAGCCCGTATCTTTTCATCATTTGTCCTCGATTATTAGGAAAATTTTTAATAGGTTTGATGTTACCGATTTCGTCCAAACACCTGTGGACGATCCTATTTTTAGCTATGGGTTGCAGCTCTCCTTTCAGAGCGAGACTGTTGCCAAACTTGGTAAGGTCAATGCAAAATGGGCGGCCTTAGCCGAAGTAAAACAACCGGTTTTTTACGCTGTTATACAGTGGCCGGCCTTGCTTGAGAAGTTGCGTGGTATTTCTACGAAGGAAAGATTGTTGTTTCAGGAGATCTCAAAATTTCCTGAGGTGAGGCGTGATTTGTCTTTAGTATTAGACCGGGATATTGAATTTAGTCAGGTAGAGCAGGTAGCGGAGAAGTATGGTAATAAATTGATAAAGCGCATTAACGTATTTGATGTATACGAAGGTGAACGCATTGAAGAAGGTAAAAAGGCATATGCGCTGAGCTTTATTTTACAGGATCAGAATAAAACACTAACGGATAAAGTTATTGACAAAACTATGAATAGGCTTATGCAACGATTTGAACAAGAGTTACGTGCAGTAATACGAAAATAAGTTTGATCTCAGCCATTGGATAAAGCAATCTAATAGTTGAGATTTAATCGTTTTAACGCCCAAACTAACCGCAAACCAAGCTCTGTTAATACGTACGGCTGCATGATTTACTCCAATTCTCTCTCTTCCGAAATATCGATGCTGGAGCGTAAGATAGAACTACTCCTCAACCAGCATAAAGAGCTTCGGGCAGAGATTCAACAAGCAAAACAGGAAAATGCCGAATTACGGTCGGTGTTGGCTGCTAAAGAAGAGGAGATCAATGACTTTCAAAAAACAATTAAAATCAGTAAACTTGCTCATTATACAGTAGCTGATCAAGACGAAACTACTGAGCTAAAGCGTACCATTAACGAGTACATCAAGAAAATTGATAAATGCATTGCTCATTTGAGCCAGTAAAACACGCTTCATGGAAGCACTTTCCATAAAAATAAAAATTGGGGAACGAGAGTATCCCATGCGGGTGGATCCCGAAGACGAAGAACGTATCCGACAGGCCGGGCGGCTTTTAAACGAGCAAATCCGGCTGTATCGTGAGCGTTATGGCACCACCGATAAGCAAGATTTACTAGCAATTGTAGCTTTTGATGCGTTTGTAGATAAGTTAGAACACGAAAAAATCCGAACAGAAACGGAACAGGTAATGGCTGAAAAAGTAAGCCGGATTAACCGCTTGATTACTCAGGCAATTTCCTGATCCGATATAATAGCGGATACCGCGTACTGATCATTGTGAGATATTTTATATATAACCATCGTTAATATTCGCTCAGCAGTAGTTTAGTTAGGCTACTTTTTGTAGTATCAATAACTAAACATAAAGACATGGGTGAATCAATTATTACCCTGCTCATTGCGATCATCGCCTCCCTCGGAGCAGGAATCTTCATAGGCTTATATCTATCCAAGCGCAATGTGCTGGGGCAGGAGAAACAACTTAAAGATCGGGAAGATGATCTGAATCAGCGCGAATCTAACCTTAAAGAAAAAGCAGACACTATTCTTAGAGATGCCAAAAGCCAGGCAGAAACGATCAAAAAAGAAAAAATTTACGAAGCCAAAGAGAAATTTCTGAAGCTGAAGTCAGATTTTGAGGAAGAATCTAGTCGGAAAAAGAATATTCTGATCTCTAATGAAAATAAATTAAAGCAGCGAGAGGCCCGGTTAAATGACCAAACCGAGAAGCTGCGGAATTGGGAGAACGACCTAAAAAGCAAAGAAGAGACCATAGAAACTCAATTGGAGCTCGCCCGCAAGAAACAAAGTGAATTGGAGCGAGTACGGCAGCAGCAGGTGGCCATTCTGGAAAAAGTTTCGGGTCTATCAGCCGAAGATGCCAAAGAGCAGTTATTAAAAAGCCTGGAAGATGAAGCCCAGACCCAGGCTACCGCGCTAATCAAAAATATTGTAGAAGAAGCCAAGCTTACTGCCACAAAAGAGGCTAAGAAGGTAGTTATTGAAACCATTCAGCGTACCGCAACCGAGCACGCCATTGAAAACTGTGTTTCGGTCTTCAACATTGAAAGCGACGATATTAAAGGAAAAGTAATTGGCCGCGAAGGGCGAAACATTCGTGCACTGGAAGCCTCTACTGGTGTAGAAATTATCGTAGATGATACACCAGAAGCTATCATTATTTCTGGCTTCGATCCCGTCCGTCGCGAAATTGCCCGCCTTTCCCTACACCGACTGGTGGTTGATGGGCGCATTCATCCCGCTCGTATTGAGGAGGTGGTTGCCAAAACAACAAAGAATATCGAAGAAGAAATTATTGAAATTGGCGAGCGTACCGTCATTGATCTGGGTATTCACGGTTTGCATCCCGAACTTATCAAAATGATTGGGCGCATGCGTTTCCGCTCGTCCTATGGCCAAAACTTGTTACAGCACTCACGCGAGGTGGCTAATCTTTGTGCAACCATGGCTTCTGAACTGGGTATCAACCCAAAACTGGCTAAGCGAGCCGGGATACTGCACGATATTGGCAAAGTATGGCCCGAAGAACCAGAACTGCCCCACGCCCTGCTTGGTATGAAGCTGGCTGAAAAATACGGCGAACATCCCGATGTGTGTAACGCCATTGGTGCGCACCACGATGAAATTGAAATGACAGCCATCATCTCACCCATCATCCAGTCTTGCGATGCTGTCTCTGGTTCACGGCCCGGCGCTCGGCGGGAAGTGGTAGATTCATACATTCAGCGGTTAAAGGATCTGGAATCACTAGGAATGGATTTTAGCGGAGTGAATAAATGCTACGCTATTCAGGCAGGACGAGAATTACGCGTTATCGTAGATGCTGAAACCGTAACCGACGATCAGGCTGGAACGCTGTCATTCGAAATCTCAAGAAAGATAGAGAAAGATATGCAGTACCCTGGTCAGGTAAAAGTGACGGTTATTCGGGAAATGCGCGCCGTGAGCTACGCGAAATAACAAACGCGTGGCCTCTATTTTATCTTTTTACGAGTAGATAAACTCAGAATACTATGGGATTATTGTCAGGCTTGATGGGCAATGCCGGAGCAGTAGAACCGGAAAAATTACAGGAAAAATATGGCTCGCTACTTATTGATGGTGAAGGTATTGAAGCGGGGTTTCAATTGATCAGAGATGTATTCATCTTCACTACTAAGAGGTTGATTCTGGTAGACCGGCAGGGAATGACCGGCAAAAAAGTGGAATATTTATCTGTAGCATATAAAAACATTTCCCGCTATAGTATTGAAACGGCTGGGCACCTGGATTTAGACGCAGAGTTGAAAATATGGATTTCAAGCGAGCGAGAGCCAAGTATTCAGAAGAAATTTAACCGAAAGGTAAATATCTATTCAGTACAGCAGTTGCTTTCAAAGCATGTATTAGGATAAAAGCCACCAGTTACTTTTTGACTTTTTACGGAAGCAGTACCAATGCTGCATCAAGTATAAGTATTGACTGACGGATAGGTAAGCAGTTGGCGGTAGGCCGTCAGAACGTCAGAGATTCAAGCGAATGCTTACGGCCACCTGCTTACCGTCAACTTGTTTCTTTCGTAGTCCGTCAATTTACTCTTGGCAAAACACTAGTCGCTGATTTGTTTTAGAAAATGGTAATATTCAAAACTAGTTAACTAGCTTTTTAGAGGTAGTAAGCACTTGCGGGGCACTAACAAAATCATTCTGCTGAGGTAGAATCACGCTGAAAGTAGTGCCCTTTTGCACTTCACTCGTAAAAGAAACGCTACCTCCTAGGGCCTCTACCATTTTTTTTACAACAAACAAACCTAGTCCATTTCCCTGAGCTCGGTCGCTGGCTCTTACATACATATCATACACAACCGGCTGCAAATGCTCAGGAATACCCTCGCCATTATCAGCTACCCGAATAATAAATGACGATGAGTTTTCCTGTACTTCCAGTTTAATAAACGGATTAGAAGTTCTACAATAACGAATAGCATTTTCTACCAGATTCTCCAGAATGGCGGCATGAATAGCAATATGAGATGTATAGGTAGTAGTGTGATGTACTTGATAAGAAAAATGAATGTTATTTTTCGTGAGTTCGGGCTTAAACTTATTCTCAATGGTTTCAATAAGCTTCTGAAAATCTATTAGGCAAGCTTCTTCTATGGTCTCAGCCAGCATGAGAGTTTGTAGTTTAAGAAGCATGTTGTCCAGGCCATTCACGGTAGTTTTCAGGTGCCCTGCCAGCGTTTCTATTTCTGTAGCGCTGGGGTTCATGGTAAGTAACTGAGCAATACCCAGAATAGAAGTAAGCGGCCGACGGAAATCATGGGAAGTGCGATAAAGCAGGGTGTTCAGCTCTTCATGTGCCTCTTTCAGGCGATAGGTGCGTTCTTCAACTTTAATCTCCAGTTCTGCATTCAGGGTTTGAACTTCCTGGTTTAGCTGAGAAAGGCGTTGGTTAGCTTGCTGGAGAGCCAGGTTTTTAGAAGCAATTTTTTGAAGTAAGAGTAGCTGAGAAACTTTTGTAGAAAGCAGCTCTTCAATTAATCGGGCAAACCGAAAATCTATTTCGGTGTATAGATTATCATTTTTATTGGCAATAGATAAAACCAGCTGCTGTTGGTCTGCCGTGCTGATGGGCAATACCATCAGGTGAGTGATCTTAGGGTGATTGAATAAACTTTTTTGTAGTCCTGGTTCTTGTTGAATATTCTGTTGACTAAGCGTACGGGGCAATCCTGTGGTAAGGCAAACTTTTTCAAATTTGTTTAGAGAGGTTTGAGGATGCACAGTACACACCCCGCGGAACAGCTCAAAAGTATAAGTTTCCTGATTGATAGTTATGGCCAGCCGAAATATGAAGGCATCCATCACAAACTTCAGGTTAGCTGCAATAGCTTCAGCTATTTCTTCCAGGCTATGGGCCTGGTTAATATTGGTAGCAAATTTTGAGAACGCCTCATAGCGCAGGCGTAGCGAGGTATTTACAAAATCTATATGATCCATAAGTCTGATAACTAAAAAGACCACCCGCTAAAGAGGTAGCCTTTACTTCAATAGCTATGTGTTCTGAAGATGCTGACTACTTGGTTTCCATCAGTTCATTATCAATTTTAATTCCTGAGATATCAGCAATGGTATTGAGCATATTGGTGAGGTCAGCCAGCCCCATAAGTTCTTGAATTTCTTGCTCAGAAAAGCCTTCATCGCGCAACTCCTCAAAATCTTCATCGGTAGCGGCTTTAGGGTCAAGTGCAGCGTCGGTTACAATGCGAATTGCCGTTTTGTAGCTGGAAGGTATATAATTGCTACCCATATTTTTTGTTACCTGAAAGCCTTCTTCATCAGTTAGCGTTTTACTCATGCTATCGGCCATAAGACCATGCGCGTGGGCGCAGTATTGGCAACCCTTTTTCTGTGAGATGTTATAAATGATAAGTTGTTTCAGAATAAAAGGCACATCGCCTACCAGCAAACTAGACCTTAATTTTTCCCAGTTACCACGCAGCAGGGTAGGGTTATTTCCCTGACATTTAAACCAATTAAGAACAAAGGGAATGCCCATTTCTTTCATAGTTTCGTCGTAAATAGACTTTACCTGATCACTGGCTTCCGGATACTCTACAATAGAAAACCGTTTTGAATTTGTCATAATAACATTGATTACTTTAGAGCAATATACAGTGCTGCTTATGTAAAAAATGTAAAAATTGCGTAGAGAAAGTACAATATGGGAAAACCTTAATTTCCATTAGAAATAATAGAGCAGGGTGTGTTTAAAAATCCATCCAGTAATCTTTGTAACATTGCTGAAATTATAGTAGGCTTTATTCTGGTTTCTTTTAATGATATACCAGGAATCGGGTGGCAAGAGGCTATACAGGGACTAGCCTCCTGCTGGCCGCCTCCGTAATACTCATAAAACTTAGGATAGAAAATGGCTTCTTACATAATTATGGAATAAACTATAGTGTAGATTAGCATTTCGCGTAATGAATATGATTCATCCGTTTTTTAAATCAGGACTTGTTGTCGTAATTGTTTTCTGGTTCGGTAATACTTTCCTTAGTAACCTCTTACTAACCCAGGTGCAGCAACATACAGTGCTGGAGCGGCCCTACACTGCTTTTTTTCTGACACATTTCACTAATGATGGGCTGGATTCATGGTTGACTATGAGCGAAGCCATTGAATACACCAACCAGTACCCAGACTCATCGCTTTATCAGCATATTTTCTTTAATGAAAAAGTAAAATTTCAGTATCCTCCAACCAGCCTGTTGTTTCTAGAACCTTTTCAGTTCCTTCCTTTTGACCAACTGCTTTCAGTACTTAATTTTTTGGGGTGGGTCAGCATATGGCTAATTGGCTATTTCACTTACCGAATTTTTCTGGTAGCCTATGATACGGCGAGTTCTAAAAGGCAATTAGAACGAAGGGAAAAAATAGGATGGCTGTTACTTTTTGTAGGCATGGCTCTGACCTTCTACCCCTTCATGAGGTCGTGGCGCTTAGGGCAGGCACAAACTTTCTTGATTTTACTTTTTACACTGGCACTCTACGGTTGGATGACCCAACGAAAAGGGTGGGCTGGAATTGCAATCGGGCTTATATGTGCTATTAAGCCGCCATTGGCTTTACTAGCTATCTGGGGGTTGTTCCGTAAGCAATGGACATTTGTCATTGGTATGGCCGTTGTCGGCACAATAATACTGCTTGTCTCACTGTACGAATATGGTTGGCAAAACCACCTGGATTATCTTTCGGTATTATCTTACATCGGTAAACGTGGTGAGGTCTACTATCCTAACCAGACAGTAAATGGTTTGCTTAATAGGCTGTTAGAGAATGGAAGTAGTGTAGAGTGGACGCCAAATGAGTTTCCTCCTTATCATCCGGTAGTATATTTTGTAACGCTACTCACTTCTGCATGCTTGATTATTGGGGCAATTGCCATAGGTATTAAATCCTCTACTACCCATGCTCGCATATTACTTCTTGATTTGTTTATTGCTTCGCTTAGCTTTACCCTAGCCGCACCTATAGCCTGGGAACACCACTATGGCATTTTGTTTCCGATGCTTGCGGTTGTTATAGCGTTAAATCTGCAACGGAAACCAGCCTTATGGGAGGGGTTATTATTAGCGGCAAGCTACTTTCTACTCAGTAATCTGCTAGAATTTACGCATCGCTGGCCAGATTCGCCCGGTAATCTGGCGCAGTCATATGTGTTTGTTTCAGTCGTTGCGCTGTTAGGGTATTTCTATTGGATAAGAAAGGCATTGTACAAATCATGCATGAGCCACCCTGAGGCCATTAGTAAAGATACTGCAAAGGCTACCAAGCCAATCTGATACTGACGAGCGTAGCGTTTTGCAAGCGGCGACTGCTCTAGGGTAAAGAACACCAGTAGCAATAAGAATATAAGCCAGTCACAGGAGAACAGCATAAAATCGTCGCCATAAAGAAAATGTAACGCTACATTGAAAGCCAGGCACAGCAATATAAACTGAATTAACGGTTGCTGATAAAGCTTTTGTTGAAACACATAAAAAATAGCTAATCCCAGAAACAGCACCCAGAGTATAGCTGCCGGCCAGGATGCTGCCGGAAATCCCCACCAGGGAGTTTCCATAAAAGTAACCATAGAGATATCAGGGTTTAAAAAATGGGTGGTTACCTGTATCTGAGGAGGGGCAACACAAAATAATACTACGTGCTTCATCAGCAAGCCCAGCCGATCCCAGTTTTCTGCCCAGTTAGTCGGCATGTACAAATACCAGTCGATGTCTTCTTCATGAATTTTCTTCCACTGAGAAAAAAGCCAGACATTATATAATAGCTTCTGGGCAATACTCAAAATAGCTGATATTGACATAACCCCGATAATATAACCATACAGGCGGCGGGGCTTAATCCTAATCTGGCGTATACTACGGAATAGGAAAAAGTAGGCCGCCAAAAAAGCAGGGACAACATTTGTTATGGTAATGCCAATAGAGTAAACGGTAATCCCGATCCAGGAGGTGAGAGAGCGGTAACGAAGCATGATAATCAATAGCCCAACAAAACCCAACGAAGTAAAAATGAATGTATCGGGAACGATAGAAAAGATGAATTGTGTGCTGGTTAATCCGAATATGATAGCGTATAATACCGACCGCAATGGCGGGTACTGAAGCGCATCATAAAATAGAGTAAGGGCAAGATAGACACATATACTGCCCGCTAGAGCATTTAAAATACAGGCACTTACCTCAGGGTTGCGCGTAAGCGTATTCATGCTTCTTCCAACAGGGTTGAAGAATATCACGAATAGCGGGTGATAGCGAATACGGTCATAAGTGTGCCGATCCTTAGCTACACGTTTGGCAAAAAACTCGGAATCGGCCTGAAAATACAGATCATTCTCATGGTATCCGGCACCTCGTACCCGGGGAGACATCAGGAGCGAAAGAGAAGCCGATAAATAAATGGCGAGAAATATTCCCGTAATGAGCAGTTTGAGCGTAAAAAATGGTGGCTTGCTCAAGAAAGTTTTATTCATTCAATATCAACCATAGCAAAAAACATGGTCACTGTCTTAATTAATTAAGATGTGAACACGTTTTTAGGTGCTAAAAGTTGTAATCAGATTAAAAAATCAAAAAATATTTTTATTTCTCCAGACTAAAGCGCAGAAGCCATGGTCTCACCGATAGTAGCGGGGGATTCTACCACCATCAGGCCACAGCTTTTCATCACGGCCATTTTTGCCTCAGCAGTATCTTCCTCACCACCAATAATAGCACCGGCATGGCCCATACGACGGCCGGGAGGGGCTGTTTGCCCGGCAATGAAGCCTACTACCGGTTTTTTGTTTCCGTTAGCCTGAATCCATCGGGCAGCTTCGGGTTCGTATTGTCCGCCAATTTCTCCAATCATAACGATACCGTCAGTGTCCGGATCATTCATGAGCAATTCCACTGCTTCTTTGGTAGACGTACCAATAATCGGGTCACCACCAATACCAATAGCCGTAGAGATGCCTAAACCTGCTTTCACTACCTGATCAGCAGCTTCATAAGTAAGGGTGCCTGATTTAGACACAATACCTACTTTGCCTGGTTTAAAGACGAAGCCTGGCATAATTCCTACTTTAGCCTCACCGGGGGTAATTACACCCGGGCAGTTAGGGCCAATCAGCCGCACACCTTCTTTGCGTTTGAGGTAATCTTTCGCAACCATCATGTCCTTCACCGGAATTCCTTCAGTAATAGCAATAATTACTTCAATGCCGGCATCCGCAGATTCCATAATAGCATCGGCTGCAAATGCGGGGGGGACAAAAATAATAGAAACATTTGCCCCTTTTTCAGCAACTGCTTCGGCCACGCTATTAAAAACAGGTCGGTCCAGGTGCTTTTGCCCTCCTTTGCCCGGAGTAACGCCACCAACTACGTTAGTACCATACTCAATCATTTGCTGGGCATGGAAGGTGCCTTCCGAACCGGTGAAACCTTGAACAATAACGCGGGAATTTTTATTTACTAGAACACTCATAAGGCGGGAAAAATTTTTGACAAAAATAGGACAAATCAGCGCATTGCCAAACTCAGCTTAGGTTTAATCAAACAACTAGTTGCAAAAATGTTTAAAATAAGAAGTTATTAAATTTTCTATGCTATGCGGATAATTGCATTATTCTTACTTATGATTTCAATGATTTTGCTAACGTCAGATAGTCGAGTAAAATCTAAAGAAACTGATTTGCCATATAAATAAATTTTCAGGCAGATTAACGGGTAATTTGTGGGTAAAAAATGCTAGGCACCCGCAAAAACCTCTTTTTTCCCAAAAAGGTTAACTGGTGCTTTACAAAGAAATGAATATTTCAAGAAGTACTCAAATCGGGCAGTCCGCATAATAGCTTATCAATCAGCGATTTTTCTTGAATTGTTGTGACACAGTAGAGCTGCGAGAAGAAGACAATAGCATGTTCTGAGCCGCTGCCCGCCCTAAAGCGATCAGAAACAAAATTCCGCCAAACAGATAAATTGAAACTACGGAGCGAGCGATTTGTCTTTCCCACCAGCCAAAACCCAAATAAGGTTCAATAAGAGGGATAGAGCAAAGAATAATGCTTCCTAGTATCAGATAATAATTGGTTTTATCATTGGGTAGAGGTAGCCTGCCGCCCAAATAAAGAGCCCAGGGTAATAACAGCAACAAGTAATAGTGCATCCATGAAACAGTACTGCTGATTAGCGAAAGGGTAAGCACCATAGAAAAGGCCAGATAATCGTGCGGACTGACTCGGGTGCCGGGGTTACTTGTTTTAGCTCTTTTTCCGAAAATTAACCAAAAAGTAACCGCAATCAGGCCAAACAGTATAGCCGTATGTAAAAACTTAAAGACCGGAGTTAAATCTCTAGGTGCCCAGTCCCACAGAAAATTACGGCCAGTCTGTAGCCGCATCAAAAACCCTCCGATAGACTGCACATTAAAAGCTCCCATTGGCCGTCCACCAAACGCAGCAATACAGTGTTCGTACCAATCCAGGTTCATTTGTAATCCAAAAAAAGCTACTGATAGCGCCGCCGCACTTAAGCCTACGGTAGCGGCACCCAACACAATACCCCACTGTCGGCGTAGTAAGAAATACAATCCGATCAGCATCAAAAAGGGCTTGATCACCAAACAGAACCCGATAAGAAGCCCCGCTACATAACCTTTTCCTTTTTCCCAGAGTATCAATGCTACAATGAAGAGAAAAAGAATAGCATTTGTAGTATTACCCAATTGGAGGCAATACCAGAGCGGTCCATTAATTAAAAATAGAATAAGCAGTAGTAGCCGATGTTTGGGGCAGTATCTTTTTGCCAAGAGTATATAAGCTCCGGCAGTACACAATATCATCACTATAGTAAAAATCCGGCCGGCTGTCCATGAATCAAACACAGCCAGAGGAGAAAACATTTTAGCTATAATAGGAATATTGGTGAACAGTGCCTGCTCAATCAATAAAGTTAGAGCATCATAATTTCCTTCCCACACGGCTTTCCCACCCGCGTAATAGGCTTTCGTAAAGTCAGTAATATCTTCGGGAAAAATAGTGTTGGTAAGCGCTAGAATAGTATAGAAGACTATCAGCAGAAGCCCGCCCCATTCTGGCCTGAGGCTGTTTAAGCGGGTGATAAGTTGATTTTCACCCTTCATAGTTCAAATAAAATAATGTGCATTTTAAGAAAGGCTAATATACGTTTTACACATGACATGTTTTCTTAAGAAATAATTCATGCCTAGACAAATATGCCTCAGCGACAAGTAAGGCTGTTTTTCTCCAGGTTGAAAATTTTTGTAAAAATATAAATTAATTATAAAATTTTTTTGCATAAAACTACAATTTATTATAGTCTAATCTTATTTAAATGTCTAACGTATCAGATGGTTACTTGAAAATACCTATAACAAATAGATCTATTAAAAAGTCGCTTATAGTAGAGTTAATTGACATAATTTTCGCATCATCATGACCAGAATTATTTTGATTAGGCTGATTACGTGAAGGGAAGAATAATACGCGTGAAAATATGCCGAAGAGCGATTCAGAAAAAGTAGAATGGAAAGGCGTTAAGTAATAGTATAAAGTAGTAGAAGAAGCAGGGGCTATTAGGTATTTTTTTTCTTGTCAAGGAAATCTTCTAATTTAGAATTTCCTGAGCAAACCATATCATAAATTTGGCACCTAATACACAGACCTCTTGGGGCGGCGGCAAAATCATTGGCCTGCTATGCGGACCGCTCTTGTTTCTGCTAATCTTCTTTTTTGTATCAATTGATGGATTAGATCCTAATGCTATCAAAGTATTGGCTGTGGCGGGCTGGATGGTACTCTGGTGGGTAACCGAGGCCGTACCTCTACCGGTAACGGCGCTTCTTCCTTTACTGCTATTCCCGATTCTGAATATTTTTCCAATTGCTACTGCGGCCGCTCCTTATGCCAGCCCCATTGTATTTCTGTTTATGGGCGGATTTTTAATAGCCTTGGCTATGGAGAAACGCAACCTGCATCGCCGTATAGCCCTCAATCTTATTCGTTTAACCGGCACCAATGCCAATGGAATTATTTTAGGCTTTATGCTGGCCACGGCCTTCCTGAGCATGTGGATATCCAACACGGCTACTACCGTCATGATGTTACCAATAGCTGTCTCAGTAATAGATCTGTTGCAGGATCAGCAGCCGGAAGGTGGCAGCGAGGGGTATCGTAAGTTTGCTTTGGGGCTAATGTTATGCATCGCTTATTCGGCTAATATTGGGGGTACAACAACGATTATTGGCACGCCACCCAATGTAGTGCTGGTG
Organism: Roseihalotalea indica; assembly: GCF_022458895.1. The sequence goes on from NZ_JAINFL010000001.1 coordinate 408,060, forward strand.
GGTTATATGCAGGAATTTTACGAGCGGGATATTTCCTTCGGCCGATGGCTCTTCGTGGGTATCCCTATCTGTACGATCTTACTAACCATTACCTACTTTCTAATAACTCGGGTGTTGTTCCCTCACCGATTAAAGCGCCTGGCCGGTTCAGGACAAATTATTGCCAATAAACTGAAGGAATTGGGGGAAATGTCGCGGGCCGAGAAACTGGTGGCTGCCATATTTGCACTGACTGCTTTTTGTTGGATTTTCCAGACAACTCTGAATAACTGGCTGGGCGCAGATTATCTAGACAATACGATTGTAGCCATGGGAGGCGGATTATTGATGTTTATTATCCCCCTAAGCCTTTCCCGGCAAGAATATTTGCTGGACTGGAAAAGTACTGAGCGTTTGCCTTGGGGCATTTTATTGCTATTTGGTGGCGGGCTGTGCCTGGCTAAAGGAATGGAAACAACCGGAGTAGTACAATTGGTAGGTGAGCGTCTGGCCGGAGATGGCACTATTTCTCTTACGGTACTCATTGTCGCACTTACCGGTTTTTCATTGTTCATTACTGAAATCATGAGCAATGTTGCACTTACTGTAATATTTGTGCCCGTAGTGTTAGGAATCGCAAACAGCCTGAATGTAGAACCCATGCTGCTGGCAGTGCCGGTCACTATTGCTTCCAGTTGCGCCTTTATGATGCCGGTATCGACGCCTCCCAATGCCATAGTATTTTCTAGTGGTCATATCAGGATCATTGATATGGTAAAAGCTGGCTTTTTCCTGAATATTCTATCCATCCTGGTACTACTTTTGATCGCTGTTACCATTGTACAATGGGTATACGGAAGTTAAATATGCTGAAATGAGCAAACTATGGTTGACTGGCGTGTGGTTGATAGGAGTAATCTCAATAGCCGCAGGCCAAACGGTTGATAGTGTAAGCAATACAAAGGTTGCCGTAGGCATCAGCACAAATGCGTATCGGGGAGATTTGGGGCAACCTTATGACAAATGGACTATGGCAGTGCACGGTAGTTTGTTGTTTAACCACCAACGGCGATTGCACGGAGGTATTCACCTGAGTATTGGTTCGCTGACCGGGCAAGCAAACAACCAGAAGGTTTTTAATCCGGATACTAATACCCCCAACCGATATTTTAAGAGTACTTTTTTTTCAGCCCATTATGCCTTGGCTTATGACATAGTGCAGCGTACCAATTTTGTTCTATATGTAAGCCAGGGGCTAGGGTTTATCCGATTCATTCCGCACGATCAATTTAATCGCCGATGGCAGGATAATTTCAGTACTCGGGCGGCTAATGAAACGTATGGCAATGTAGCCGCAATGCTGCCTACCCACATCGGAGCCACTTACTTTTTCCCCAATCGTTTTGGCATAGGCACCAAAGTTGGCTTCTATAACCTATTGACTGACTACATGGATAATGTATCTCAACTTGGCAGTGATAGTGGGAATGATAATGCCATGCAAGTACAGTTCCTCTTCTTTATACCAGCTACTTTTTAATAGAAGTACATAATAAGAGTTAGACTGGGAGAAAGCCCCGAGCCCTTCTTTTACAACTACCTTATGGCAAATTTTCTATTTGCCAGTATTTTTCGGAGAAAAGAATAAGTAATTCAGGTTATTTTATTATTTTAGATAAATCACTAGACTTTTACTGCTTTCCTGTTGTTGAGGCTATCCGTCCTATATCTACTACTGATGGCCAAATTGCTATAAAGTCCACCTAAATGAGGATCGCTCCGCCTTTATTGGGGTTGATGGATCATTTAAATAAGGTGGACGATGGAAATACTATCGTTTCTAATAAGGAAGATAAAAGTTTAACAACCTTAATAAACCTAACCGATGCGTTTTCAATTGCTGTTGAAGAAGCGGTCAGCGATGTTCGCTATCTTTCTGGCTTGGTCCTGGTGCGCTGGGTATGCGCAAGGCGTTCTCACTCCTCACGCAAAGGAATATTACGTGGAGGGCAAATCTTCAATCTTTGGCTATTACGAATATCTGCCTCCAAATTACAGTATAGATAGCACTGCCAAGTTCCCGTTGCTTCTTTATTTGTCAGGGTTAGATGCTCAGGGAGATGGAGTAAATGACCTGGATTTAGTTTTAGAAAGAGGAGTCGGTAAATTAATCAATGAAGGTACGGATCTCCCATTTCTGGTGATGGCGCCCCAGTCTTGGAGCGGCTGGTGGGAAAGTAGCAATGTAGATGCCTACCTTGATTTTATATTTGATAACTATCGAGTAGATCCTCATCGGGTTTATATCACGGGCATTAGTTCTGGTGGAGTGGGGGCTTTTACATATGCAGTAGACTTTCCTGAAAAGATTGCCGCGATCGTTCCTGTTGCTGGAAGGGGAGATAACTTAGACGTATGCACCATGTCGGATGTACCGGTATGGGCTTTTCACAATGCCGACGACACCGTGTTTACCTATCGTTTCTCAACAATTCCAATAGAAACGCTTAATCAGTGTATACCCACTCCTGCTTACCAACCCAAAGTGACGATCTATCCGCAAGGTGGGCATGATGCCTGGACAAAAACCTATGATGGCAGCGGGATGGGCACGGAAGATTCTTCCTATGATGCGTTTGATATGGATGTTTTTGAATGGATGCAGCAATTTGCCAAAGATACACTCATAGTAGATGCCGGAAAAGATCAGGTAGTTTTCCGCCCTCAAACAGATCTGAAAATTGACGCGCAAGTTGCATCGCATAATGGGGTGCATACTTATGCCTGGACTCAACTTGAAGGCGAAGAAATTGCTCTGGATAATCAAGAGACATCGACGTTGAGTGTGCAGGATATACCAGTAGGAAAATACGTATTCAGTATTACTGTACAGGATAATTATGGTAGAATTGCCACGGATACCATTCAGGTTGACGCCAGACCGCCAAATGAACCTCCGGTAGTAAATACGGGAGAAGATCAAACAATCATACTGCCAGTAGATAGTATTACTTTTTTGGGGACAGTTTCCGATCCGGAAAATGATGCCATTTCGCTAGCTTGGGAGCAGGAATCTGGCTCGGAAGAAGTGGTACTTCAGCTTGATAGTACTCAATCGGATACTACTAAGTTGATAGTAACCAACTTGCAACCAGGAGAATACACTTTTAAGCTGGTTGCCAGCGATAAATATGATAGCACGAGTATAGATACCGTCCATCTATCTGTAATATCGCCTTCTCCTGAAGTAGTACTTCGTTTTCCTTATGTGGAAAGTTTTGAGCAGACTACTGAAGCTGCCTGGGAAAGTTATGGTGTAAATAGCTCATGGGAGCAGGGCGCACCAGAAGGTATGATCATTAATACCGCCTCTGATGGCCAGCAGGCTTGGGTTACCAATCTGGATGGCAACCATCAGGCCCATGAATCATCCTTCTTGCTCAGTCCAGTCTTCGACTTTAGCGCACTCAAGAATGACCCCACCATAACGTATGATCTATGGCAGCATACGGCCCCGGAAGATCAAGTCCAGTTGAGTTATACCACCGACCAGGGAGCTACCTGGCAGCCTGTTGGGCAAAGTGCCAATATACTTGGAAACAGCAGCCAGAAATGGGTGAATATGACCCATACCTTAGAAGGGCTTGCCGGACAGAAATCGGTATTGTTCCGGCTAGAACTAGAAGTTAAAAGTGTTGGGGGAAATGAAGGAATAGCTGTTGACAATGTTATTATTTGCAGTATGGGAAATGTTGTGGCTATGCCCGATACATTGGTGGTGGAAGGAGAAACATTAATCCTCCCGCTTGCTGTAGATAATGATGATGTAGCAGAAGCAACCTATCAGGCAACCTCGAGCAATCAGGAGGTGCTGCCCGACGAAAATATTTCCATACAGGGTAATGTTATGGAAATTAGAGCTTCTTCTTTGTTCGAAGGCCAGACAGAGATTACTATATATTCACCCGACTATTGTGTGAATGGAACCTCTTTTACACTGAATATAGCCCGGGTAACCGCTATAGGAGGCCCGGAGAGACCTAGCAAAGAAATACTATATCCCAATCCAGGTACGGGGCATTATCAACTCAACATAAAGGCTCCTCTGGTAGAAGCGCGCCTTTATAACCTGGAGGGGCAGCTGCTGAAGAAGTTTACCAACCTCCAAAGGGTGACACCCTATCTGTTGGATATTTCTGATCAACCAGACGGTATCTTTTACCTACAGATAAGAACACCTAAGGAGGCTAGGGTTCACAAACTCATTAAACATTGATATTACTCTTCTTCCTGACCGGTGGTGGCGACATCCACTGAGCGGTGGAACGTTCCGGAACCCACGTAGTTTTCTTTACCTCGCCAATCAGGCTTCCAGAATAAAGATGTCTGGTATTGCCCGTCCTCATCATAGTCGCTGATAGCTACATTAAGACGAATACTCTCCCAGTTACTGCCCTGCGCCTCATTCAAATAAGAAACCGGAATGGCCATTTCTGCAACGTATCCCTGCTCAGTCCGCTGAATTACAGTCTGGGTGCCTTCGGGTAAGCGGTTGGGACGGAATACATTCGAGCTATCGGGTTCCGCCAGTGGACTTTGACCTATATACAATACATTTCTAAACGTACCCTCCCCTGTTTCTAAGGCGCTGATGCGTTCGGGGCGAGCATCCAGCATGACATGAATGGCATCCTGATCGATAGGTCTTTTGTCCATTGTGGTTTCCAGTTGGTCGTCTATCACTTTCGCCGCAACGTACAGGTATTCTTCATCATAAGTGACATCAAACTGGAATGAAGCATCTTCGGCTCCTTTATGGGAGAAAGGGTCGCTCTCTACGTATCCGTTTTCATCAACTTTGTATGTAAGCTCAGCCCAGTCATCCAGCGAACCATCTATCTCAATGGCTGATTCAGTAGGGTTTAGCACCGCTACTTTTTCGGGGAGAAGACGGTAGGTAGATTCAAAGGTGACTTCGGGGATAGATTCACCCTGGTAGGAGATGTTGCTTTGTAAAATTAGCGGTTGAATGCTATCCAGGGGCGTAGGTTTCATTGCCTTTAAACCAAGTTTTACTAGCTCTACTGAATTAGGCGCAATTTCGTAAGATTTTGACCCGAAATCAGGAATTAAGTGCGGATTGGCCTGCATGCTCAGATCAACCTTCATGGGTACATCGCTGTTGTTAGTGAGTTTGAGTTCGGTCTCGTACGCCTCAAAGGTATTGTCCTGCACCAGCATCGGCTCTACCGTTACGGCCTGCGATTTCAGTAAAGGATCAACCAGATTCGCTACTTCTTCGGTAAACACATCTTCATTCCAGATGCCATCCAGCGCAAGATTAGCGATCACTGGCCCATCGTCGGTCATGGTAACCCATACTACGTGGTCAAACTCGCCTAATTTGGGGCCTCGTAAGGGGCTGCCTCCTCCGGTGGTGGCTAAGACGATGTACTTGCCATTGTTGCGCTCATATTTTGTGTAATTGTGGGTATGCCCAACAAAAACCGTGTGCTGCCGGTCGGCCAATAGCTTTTCTACATCACCCCAGCGGATGGGGTCTTCCTGAATCCAGAGAGGCTGGTGCATAAACAGCAGGGTCCATTTTGCATCGGGGTTTTCTTCCAGCGTTTTTTTGATGTATTCGTACTGCTCATCGCCAATGGTGCCTCGTCCCGCTCCGCGCATCTGGTCTTCGCTATTCAGACACATGAACAACACATCTTTGTAGGTGAAGTGGTAATAATCCTTTCCGTAACGCTCCTTCCATTCCCGGGCCAGCACCTCGTTGGTGTAATCGTGGTTGCCAGGCACGTAGAAAAACGGAACGGTCAACTCATCAATAAAGCTGTTAAACTCCGTCCACTGCCGGTCAATTTCGGCCTCATCGGTGGTGTAGCCCTCAATCATGTCGCCCACACTCATCACAAACTCGGGTTGAAGCAGGTTTAGTTTTCGGATTCCATCAGGGAAAATTCCGGGCCGGTGCCCTCCGGTGCGGTCACTCACAATGCCGAACTGAAAGGTTTCGGGGCGATTGTTCAGGTCCAGGCTGCTATAGGGTTTAGCTCCTTCTATGCTTTCAATGATGATTTTAGGAGCATTGCTTTCCTGAGCCCAGGCGGCAGAAAGGGTCATGCAAAAAATGATTGAGTAGGATAGGTGGGTGAAGAATTTCATGGCAGTAAAAATTTTCTCAAAATGTACGAGATTTTTGCTGCACCGGGATTACCTACGTGTTAAGTTTTCAAAGAAGGCCCGAATTTCCCCCAAGAAGAAAGTTTAACTACTAAAGATTAAATCATTCACATCGATTTCTACCCTTTTTCAATCTGCTCTACCAGGTCAGTGTACCAATCTTCTCCGTATTTACGGATGAGAGGTTCTTTTAAGAAGCGGTAGAGAGGAACGCCCAGTTCACGGCCCAGATCGCAGGCGGGATTGCAGATGTACCAGCGGTGATAATTAACCGCATCGTAATTATCATACTTATCAATGCGGAGAGGGTAAAGGTGGCAGGAGATGGGTTTTTTGAAAGAGGTTTTACCCGCCTGATGGGCTTGCTCGATGCCGCATTTTAGTGTGCCTTTCTTATCGCGGATAGCGTACACACATTCTCGCCCGTTGATGATGGGGGTTACGTAGTCGTTATCTTCGTCGGTAGTGTATTTGCCAGTCTTTTCTATTTCGCGAATGCCCTCTTTGGTCAGGTAGGGTTTTACATCCTCGTAGATTTCATCTAGTATGGCAAGCTCTTCTTTTTCTAGCGGCGCGCCGGAATCACCCTCTACGCAGCAAGCCCCCTTGCATTTTTTCAGGTTACAGACGAAAAAGTTTTCCTTCACGTCATCACTCAAAACCGCATTTCCAACAATGATCATGTCAATCCTTCTATTTTTAAAGTCAGCTAAAAGTAAACCGGGAGTGCAACTTAATGCACCATGGCGTTTACTTCAGTGACTATTTTATCAAGTTCTTTTTTATTAATCGTAAAGCTACGCCTTTCGGATAATCCATCCTTAGAAGTGATTTCAATTTTACTTCGGACAAATTCGCTCGGCATAAGCCCATACATGGGTAATATTGGGGTAAACGCAGCTGTACTTTTAATTCTTCTGATTTCCGAGATTTTATACGCTTTACTTCGATTAAAAAACGGAATAAAAGACCTTTGAATGTAATACAGCTTTTCCTTATCAAAAGCTAATTCATCTATCGGGCGCGAGAGCATATAGATTGCTAATGCCCCGGCAAACACATACCCTATCAATAAAAGACCCGACCCTACTTCTATTTCTCGTAAATCAATCCAATAAACAGCGACTACAACAATGAGCGCCTCGACAACTCTTTTAATCCAGGTCCAGGGCTGGTTGAAATAGGTTGTCTGGTACAGGTAGCCGCTGTTCATATCATTTGAGTTTAAAGTCAAAAAAGCGCCTTATAATCCGAAAACCGGCCAGGCTAGTAATTAGTTCAGCGTAAACTCACTTGGGCACTGTCGGCTACCTGATAGCCCGGCCCTTTCACAAACATGCCTGGAGTGGCGCCGGTATGTTCGCCATCTTTCAGCACCTGCGTACCATTTACCAATACGTACTCCATTCCTTCGGAATACTGATGAGGCTCTTCAAATGTGGCTTTATCCTGAATGGTGGCTGGGTCAAAGATAGCGATGTCGGCATAGAAGCCAGCGGCCAGTTTGCCTCGCTCATGGATGTTGAGCTTTTGGGCAGATAGCCAGGTAAGTTTATGAATGGCTTCTTCCAATGGGATAACCTGCTCTTCGCGTACGTATTTGCCTAGCAACCGGGCAAAGTTGCCGTAGGTGCGAGGATGAGTGCTGCTTTCCAGGTTTTTTCCTTCGGCAGCAATGGAGCGGGCATCTGAACCAAAGCTCATATACGGCAACTTAATCTGCTTCTTGACATTCTCTTCGTTCATCAGAAAATATACCGTACCGATATCTTCCCCGTTTTGCACCACTAAATCAATAATGGTTTCAGCGGGAGATGTACCTCGAGCCTCGGCAATCTCACCCACGGTCTGCCCAACCAGATAATTGAGCGAGTCCTGATTAAACTCTACTAACAAAATATTATCAGCGTCTCCGGCTAGTTGCAAAAAATTCTCCCATTCATTCGTATCGGATTCCATTTCATCAATCACCCGCTGACGGATGGCGGGATCTTGCAGGCGTTTGACCCAGGCCTGGTTACCGCCTTCCTGCACCCAGGGCGGCATGGTAGCATCCAGCCCGGTAGAGGCGGCTACGTAGTTGTACATATTGGCGCTGATGTCCAGCCCAGCCTTCTGAGCGGAGTCGATCTTCTCCAACACCCGGTCCAGCTTGGGCAAGTTGCGCTTTCCGGCAGCTTTCAGGTGATAGATTTCGGCAGGAATATTGGCCTCGGTAGCAATTGTCAGTAATTCGTTGACTGCCTGTTCAAAGTTATCTCCTTCGCTGCGTAGATGAGAAATATATTTGCCGTCGTACTCCGCTGCGGCCTGAGCTAGCGCAACCAATTCGTCGGTGCTGGCATAAAAAGCTGGAGCGTAGATCAGCGATGACCCCAACCCTAAGGCGCCTTCCTGCATGGATTGGCGTACTAACTCCTGCATTCGGGCAAGTTCCTCAGCAGTCGGTGCGCGATCTTCGTATCCTATTTCATGAATGCGAATGGTGGTGGCTCCTACGAATGATGCTACGTTGGTTGAAACTCCCTGATCAACCAGGTATTGCAAGCCTTCACCAAAAGTGGTCCAGTGTGCTTCGTCCCCTTCTTCAGCCATGCGCTCTTTGGTGGCTTCGCTCAGCGGACCTAGGGAGGAACCTTCGCCAAATACTTCCAGCGTAACCCCTTGCTTGATACCGCTCATAGATCGGCCATCTTCCAGCAGCGGATAAGCTGCCCAACTCAGCATATTAATGAAACCCGGAGCTACCGCCAGGCCGGTGGCATCAATCTCCGTTTCAGCTTTAGCGTTGGAAAGATCGCCTAAAGTATCGATTTTTTCATCTATAATACCGATATCGGTGACCTGCGGTGCGTTTCCGGTGCCATCATAAATATTTCCGTTACGTATGATAATGTCATACTGGTCCGGATCGGCGCAGCCGGATAGATAAAAGAGTACAAGAAAAGTGAAAATCCAACGTATCATAAGAGAATAGTGAGGCAGGTATGACTGTTAGTATGCTTGTGTACTGTTCAGAAATAGCTAATTTAGTCCTTTTGGTCAACGTAAAAAATCTTCCTACCTATGCGATATTTATTTTTAATCTTTTTTAGTAGTGCAGCCTTAACCGGCTTTGCCCAGTCTACTGACATCACCAGCACCGTACAGCGGGCCGAAGTAGAAGCCCATGTCCGTTTTTTGGCCTCTGATGCCCTTAAGGGACGAGATACTGGCTCGCCCGAACTGAACATTGCCGCGCAGTATATTGCTTCTTATTTTCAGAGCTATGGTTTACAGCCGGTAGATAGTACCAACGGTTATTTCCAACCGGTGGCGCTCTCGTACGAAAGTGCGCCGCCTTCCGCCACCCTTTCTTTTCAGGATCAGGAATTTCAGATAGGGAGCGATATAGTAGTAATGAGCGGTGATAGTATAGATCTGGAGGCTCCGGCCGTATTTGTAAACTACGGGATGCCCGAAGATTTAGAAGGAGTAGACGTAAAAGGAAAAATCGTGATTGCCTTACCTGGCCGAGTGGGCGATACTAACCCGCAAAGCGCCTTTTATGCCATTGCCGATAAAAAAGAACGGATTGTCGAACAAGGTGGCCTAGCGTTAATAGAACTTTATCGGTCCGCCCAAATGCCCTGGTCACTTATTGTGCGCTACCTGGGGGGCGATAAAATGAGTATGGACGCTTCTTCTGAAGAAGATGAGTTACCTATTTTATGGTTAAACGATGGGCAGAGTGAGTTACGCCCTTTATTCGAAGAAAACTCCGGAGAAATGGCTACGTTATCCGTTGCTCCCAAAACTCGGAAGCCGATTGACACCAAAAATGTAGTTGCAATTCTGGAAGGAACCGACGATGATTTAAAAGATGAGTACGTAGTATTATCGGCTCATTATGATCATGTGGGGGTAAATCCGCAGGCTACCGGTGCCCAGGATTCTATCTACAACGGAGCGCGAGACAATGCTATGGGTACCACGGCCTTGTTAAGTGCCGCCAAGTATTTCTCAGAACATCCGCCCAAGCGTTCTTTATTATTTCTGGCCTTCACTGCCGAAGAGAAAGGTTTGTTAGGTAGTGAATGGTATGCTGAGCATCCGCTGTTACCGATGGAGCAACTTGTCTTCAACCTGAACACCGATGGAGCCGGATATAACGACACTACTAAAGTAACGGTCATCGGTTTGGAGCGAACCTCGGCCGAAGAAGCCCTGGCCTCTGCCAGCGAGTCAGCCGGATTGGAAGCCATTATGGACCCCGTGCCCGAGCAGAACCTGTACGACCGTTCCGATAACGTCAACTTCGCCCAGCAAGGCGTTCCTTCTGTCACTTTTGCCCCCGGTACTACGGCCTTCGATGCCGAACTGATGAAGTACTACCATCAGGTAGTAGACGAACCTGAAAGCCTGAACTTTAGCTACGTAGAAAAGTATTGCGAAGCCTTCGTACAAGCCGCCGAGAACATTGCCGACATGAGACAGGCACCTACTTGGCAAGAGGGCGACAAGTACGAAGAAGCCGGTAAGCAACTTTACGGTCAGTGATCCTCCCAATGGTTAAACGGTAAATGGTAAAAGGTATAGGATGTCTACCCTGCATTTTCATTATTGACGCCCTCTCAGAGTTACCTGAAAGGAACTCTGAGAAAATAGTCAAGGAGATTTGCTTCTGACCAGATATTGGGTTGACAAAAAAGCTTTCTACAGTTCAAAACTAGCACTCTCCACTCAGAGTTTGTACCCCCTCAGAGTTACTCAAAGAGAACTCTGAGGACTAGAGAGATTCAGAGCCCTCTGGCGAGTGACTCTGAAGGAGGGGTACGAAAACAATTAGAGGTAAATGGTAAACGCTCAAAAGTGAATGGTGCAGTTTAATCCCAGTATTATTTACCCTCCACCCGGCACCCTTTACCGTCATTATTGGAGCGTAATTTGAATAGGGAAAGGTAGACCTAACCCCTAATTCAATGAGAAATTTTTTTCCTCTCTTATCGGTATTTTTGCTCTCCAGCTGCACGATAGGGTATCAGTTGTATGATGGCCCTTCTACTATGCTGGTAGATTTTCCGCTTCCCCCCCACGATCACGAAGTGCCCATTTATTTCCCGGTTGATACGCTGCCCGATGAAGAATACATCCGGATAGGCGTATTGGAAGCTTGGGGGTATGCTTACACGTCTTACAATGAGCTCATCCACCATTTACAGGAAGAGGGGCGGCACTACGGAGTAGATGCTATTCAGATAATTGACAAGCAAACCACTGAAACCGAGTACTCTTCCAGTACCGTATTAGCGGGGCTTGGTTTGAAGTCTCTGAAAAATATGGATTATCTGGATCAGTACGTGAAAGCAAAAGAAGTGTATCTGTTGAAGGATGACTACAGCCCTTCCGGCCCCTGGGTGGCTAAACTATGGACTGGTTTTGATGGCCAGGTGCAACGAGTAGACGGAAACCCTATGTACTCTGAGATTATTGAAAAGTACTCTCTTAACTATTTGCTTTACCAGAGAGATAACCAATGGCGCTATGCCAACGACCCTCAGGGAAATGTGCGTATGCGGGTTCGTACGGCCCCGGCTGGCCCTCAGTTGCGGGTGTGGTTTACCTATAAGTATCCGGGATTTCCCAGTACGGCCCGTATCCGCGACTGTCCCACCAAAACCGAAACGCTCATTCAGTTTGAGTATAACGGTCATGGGCAGGTCATTGAGAAAATGATTTACCTGCCGAATGATAAAGTGCTGAAAGAAATTCCTTCGTACGATGCCGATGGAAAACAGGTAGGCAGTGAGTTCTTTACAGTGGTGCAAGGCCAACCGGATCAACCGTACCTGCGAGTAATACACTATTTTTACTCACCGGAAGATGTGCAGGACCGGATTGTGCTGAAATAAAAAAAGCGCAGTGGGCTAATCACTGCGCTTTCACTATGGGGTTTGAGAAAGTTAGAACGAATAACGAACACCAATCTGAGCTGCCCATCTTGAACCTTCAGACCCGGAGGCTTGATTCACTTCCCAGGGTTCGCCCGATTGGTTGAAAGAATACACCGGACGGTTGGTCCCTTCCTGAAAACCTTCAAACTGAAGCAACTCATATACGTAGCGATTGTCGCCGCTACCCACAAAATAGCGCTGTCCCCAGTTGCTGTTCAGTAAATTGCTTAGATTAAACACATCAAAGGATACTTGCAGGGTGTGGCGCTGCCCGTTGCCGGTGGTGATGTAGAAATCCTGTAGTAGTTTCAGGTCAAATACGCTGGCAAATGGTGCCCGAGACTTGTTTTGTTCGGCATACTGACCGCGACGCTCGCTGAGGTAATCGTCATTTTCAATGAACGCGTTCAGGGCATTCCACTGGGCAGCTTGTTCTTCGCTGGAGGCCACCACTACTTCGTCAGCATCACTATCAAATGTGCCAAACACAATATCGCTCTGGCTGGCCGGCACGTAGATGAGGGCACGGTTGTAATCCTGATCATCCTCACTAGTTAAAGCATCACTGTTCTGGTAAACATACGAATACGGCTCGCCCGACTGCCCATTGTAGAACAGGGAAATGGTGGTAGCGAAGTGATTGGCATATTCGGCACGGTATGAAAGTACACCGGTCACGCGAGAGCCAACATCGAAGGTAGATCGGCCCAGCATGGGGTTGTTCCGGCCGGCCAGACTGAAGGTGTTGTGCCAGTTGGTAGAGTTGATAAAGCCGCGACCGTCAAACAGCGCATCGGCTCTGGTGAAGGAGTATGCCAGACTTCCGGCAAATCCCCGGTCCATGGGCTTTTCCAGTTTGAAAGTAGTATTCCAGGTATATCCTTCGCTGGTATTATCAATCAATGAAATGAAAGAATAACGGGAGTCGATAGGGTCGCTGATGTTGAAAGTAGGACGATCATCCGGGCCTTCCAGTTCACCTACTGCCGGGCGAAGGTTAACATTTTTCACATCAATGTTATTCAGCGTTTTGGTATACATAAATTCAGCTGAACCCACTAAACCCCAAGGAAGCACCTGGTCTACCGCGATGTTGGTACGGAATACCTGCGGGTATTTGAAGTCTTCTACAAATAGGTCTACATCACCCGAAGGGCTGTTACCATTAAACAGGTTCTGTTGCCATTCCTGTGGAGTTGCATAAAAAGGGTCAGCAAAATCGGGTTGTAAGAAACTGCCGTACAAGCTGCTGTTCACCCCGTTACGGATAAACATACCGCCCGGCCATACCCAGGGTACCCGGCTGGTGAAAATACCAAGCCCACCTCGTAGTTGGGTTGATTTGTCGCCGGTTACGTCCCAGTTAAACCCTACCCGAGGGCTCCACAGTAATTGGGTAGCCGGGGCTTTGCTGGCCCGCGCGCCTTTCAGGTCGTAAAATTCCTGAAGCATGGGCACGGTTTCCGTATTGAAAGACTCATTGACCAATGGCGGATCTTCCAGGAAGATCGGGATATCCACCCGTATACCGGCAGTTAGTTTGACGTTACTGTTCACCTGTATCTCATCCTGGGCATAGAAGGCCATCTGCATGGCGTTGAAAGTCGGTCCCAGGTTGCTGGCGGCATCTCCTAATCTGATTTGAGACTGTTCTGGAGAAAGTTGCTCATGCCCGAACAGTACAAAGCCTTCTTCACCATCAATAAACCGTTGCAGGTTGTTGGCCGAAGGTTGGTCGTAGCTGTACAGGGGAGTGGAGAAGATGGAAAACAGGTTTTCAATGGTAAAAAACTCATTATGTGTTCCAAAGGTAAAAGTATGTCGTCCGTTGTACCAGTTGAAGTTATCAGTCAGGGTATAAACATCCTGGAATACAATGTTTGAGTACGAAAAGTTATCCGTTCCGAACTTAATCACGGCAGGGCCGTCCTGAATCTCTACTCCCGGAAAAGGATCACCCAGAATATCGCGATCGTCACGTACGCGAGTGTAGCCCAGGATCAGGTCATTGGAGAAGTTGTTACCAAAGTTGCTCTTTAGTTCCAGTGCCGAAGAATTGGTAGTAGTCGGGAAGATATAGCCAGTATTATAAAAATAAATATTCTGGCTGGTAGGGCGATTCAGGCTTATGGTTTCCCCCTTCACATAGCTGTGGCGAAAAGATAGTTTATGATCCTGGCTGATGTTCCAGTCGAGCTTCGCAATCACTTTATCGCTATTGCGGGTCTGTACATTGTTGAGGTACCCGCCGGGGTTATAGCCGTATTCTGAGCTAAGAAAGTTGACCAGATTATCCAGGTCCGCGGCGGTGGCGTTGCCCTGGTATTCGGCAGCATTGAAAGGGAAAGGCTCTTCTTCGCGCAGCAGTTCAACATTGGCAAAAAAGAACAGTTTGTTCTTCACAATCGGGCCACCCAGCCGGGCACCGTAGGTTTTTACAGTAAAGGGAGCCAGACTGGTGCGCTCACTATCAGGAATGTCGCCGGGAGTCTTTCCGGCCAGTTTTTCGTTGCGAAAGTAATAGTAAGCCGAGCCTTCAAATTCATTCTTCCCGCTACGGGTCACGGCGTTGATACCACCTCCGGAGAACCCGCCTAGGGTTACATCGTAAGGGGCTACTACTACCTGAATCTGCTCCAGCGCATCCAGACTGATGGGAGAGATGCCGGCTTGCCCGCCGTTGGTACCAGAGTTAGCGAGGCCAAACACATCATTGTTGACCGCTCCATCAATGTAAATGGCGTTGAAGCGGTTATTGATACCCGCGATGGAGATGCCTTGTTGGGTGATATTTGCCTGGGGAGTAAGGCGGGTAAAATCGGCCAGTGAGCGGTCTACCGTGGGAAGGCTCATGATCTGCTCCCGGCTCACATTGGTTTCCGCTCCGGTGCGGTTACCGTCAATCAAACCACCGGCAGAGATCACCACATCAGCCAGTTCAGTCACCGATTCGCTGAGTACCCCGTCAATATTATAGGTTTGTCCCAAATCCAGATAAATGTTTTCTCGAACCAGATTTTGGTATCCGACAAAAGAAATGGTTACCGTGTAGGGGCCGCCTACGCGCATGTTGGCCAGACGAAAATAACCATCCTCATTGCTGGCATTCACATACTCAGAGCCGGTAGGGACGTGTATGGCCTGTACGCTGGCTCCGGGAATCGGATCGCCGTTCTCGTCGGTGACCACACCATTCATACTGGCGGTGGTGGTTCCCTGAGCCCAGGCAAGCTGTAGGCTACAGCAGAAAACACAGAAAAGAAGTAGATATGTCCTCATACTAGGTAGGTTAAGATAAACAGGAGTTATGAAGTTTACGGAAGAAATAATGACGACGAATATAAGGTGTAAAATTATTTAAACTAGCGTATAGTTTGATAATATTATATAAATCGGAACATTATTCTGAAAATATGATAAAAATCAATATTTGAAAATATGATTTGTCAATTTATGAGTCGCCAGCCAAATCATCTACGGCAGGTAGTGTCTCTGAATATTGCTCCCAGTCTGCCAGCAAAGAATCTACCACTACTTTTCCCACTTTGTAGGCTGATTCCAGAGAGGGCAGGAAAGCGGAATAACCTGAATTCTCGGCTTTCATACTTTCGGCAGCAGTCATTCCATCGTAGGGCATAGTGAAGTTACTGGCGGTTCTTAGTACCAGCAACCGGTTGGCGTCTACTTTTCCAGCCTTTTCCAGAAACTTTAACGATTGAGCCGTACCGGTATCTTCCATGGCGGAGGTAGCAAACTCACCTTTGCCCTGTGTCCAGTAATTTACCCATTGGTTGGCCCAGGTATTTAGCATTTTTCCGTGCCAGAAAGTCATGGCGGCTACATGATCGCCCTTCATTACGCGGGGAGGTTGCTGGGCTTGTGGGTAGTTGGCGTAGCGGGATCGCAATTGCTGTAGGCCTTCCGTATCATCCAGAGGAACATCTTTGGTTAATTGGTAAGCCCACTCGGTTAGCTCAGGGTTTAGATGAAACACGGCTCCGCTTTCGGGGTTGGGAACGGTGTCGGGAAAGGGTTCGGTTTCGCGCAGCGGGAAAATACCGGTTTCCCAGTCGTCCGGAATCTCGCGTCCGTCAATCTCGTGCATCAGGTCACCATCAACCAGCCATTCAGCCCAGGCGGCCGAACCTAGCGGCATATCTTCGGGGTCGGCCCCCGCAATGCCCGCCACCAGCCAGTAGGCTTTGGTAAGATCAAAACGAGGGTCCATGCCCAGTGCCATGATAGAAGCCGCCGAATGAATATTGCCTACGCCAGTAGTGATGGCTAGCACGCCCTGTTCAGCATTATAATACAGATCGCGGTACCCCTGAGGAAATGAAATAGCGGTAGGAAACGGAAAGCGTTCGACCCAGTATTGCAACTCGCCGGGTTGGTCGCCTTGTGCTTCGCCCCGCTCAAACATGGTCACAACCACTACTTTAATCGGGATGGGAGCTTCAGTTTCCTCCGTGGCTGTTGATGACTCGGGCTGACAGGCCATAAGCATTAGTACACAGATCAGGTAAGGTAAAAGTAATCGCATATGGTTTAATTGTTCAATTGCTAAATTGTTAATTGTTTAGTGGCTCTATTGTTAATAGCCAGTGAAGTATTGATTTTCCGGTACTTCTTAACTACCTATAGTTTCGCATCTTTACATTCCCATTCTTCCGACTACCGACTTCGGTCTCCTGACTCCGTTTTCCCTTCATTCACCCCTTAAATCCTTATGGTTCATAGGTAATACATTCATCAATAAAAGTATCCCAGCGAAGCTGCCAGACTTTTAGAGCTTTCTCTTTTTCGGCATCGCTGAGCAGGCTGTAGGTGATGGAGTTCATCGCCAGTTTCTTTATTGCCCGAAGGTCCAGTTCCCAGGCCAGGAAGATGGACCAGTAGTCGTACGTAACACCATTATAGCCAAACACGCCCGGATCATCGGAACTGATGCTGCACTGTATACCCTGCGAGAGGTAGCCACTGGCGGGGTGCACCCGAAGATCGCGCACATAGCCTAGAATCTGATTGCTCAGCGGGCTTACTTCAATGCACATATCTTTTTGTTTGATTGCCTTCTGCAAAGCCGGAAAGCGGTACAGGTTAAACCCATGCCCAATACGGCGGCTGTTTAGCGTAACGGCGTCGTACAGGTTGTCTACCGATACCCAGTCGCTTTCACCGTCGTGCAGGCAAAGTGGCAGATCAATGTTATATTCCCGTTGTAATGAATCGAACATCAGCCAGGCATCCAGAAAATAGCGAGTTGAGTGCCCGGCATCTTCTTCGGCCACCAGGTCGTATGCTTTAATCAGATCGGGGTAGCGCTGACGCATCTGAAAGGCTTGTATTACATCCTGTTGAATGGCTTCCAGCGGGCGAAAGCGCAGGTTGGTATGAATAAGTTTCATCGTAAAGTCCGGGTCGGTCTTCCGGGCCCGTTGCGCCGCCTGTTGGTAGTAACTAACCAAAGTGTCGGCATTGTAGTAACCGGGTTCGTGCTCCAGGTCATACAGGATGTTGCCCACAAACGAACGTAGCTCTACGTGTTGCACCCCGTCGGCAATCAGCGTATCAAATACGGCGGCGAGATAATCGCGAAAAACAGGCTGATAATAGAAAAACTGCCCGTGCTGCTGAAAGTGGCCCTCGAAATGTCTCCAAATGTCTACCGAGTCCTCACTCATACCGGCGTCAAAGGTGAGCGCGTCATACAGAGAGTCGGCAAAATTGGGCACCTGCTGAGCTACTTTGCTTACGAGTTGAAATCCGTCAGGTGTGCTACCTTCCTTAAAAAAAGCAAGTTGCCCCTTCACATAGCTAGGGGAAGCATTGGCCCAGTACACATAGCAGTGTGGTTCGGTCAAAGCACGGTTGACTACCCAGTGCAGGTCGCCACTGGCAGAAGGGTGCAGGTGTAACAGTCCGCCTTTGGGCATTTTGCGAAGTAAATAATACAGATCGGTTTGCTCAATATGCTCTTTAGATTGATAAAAGTAGCGCGCGGGAGGAAAGAAGTTGATTTCTTTATAATGATCCAGCATCTGCTGTTGCAGGCCGAACAGCTTCCGGTTTGCCTGCTGTTCCTTTTCACTTAATACGATGTCCGCATCAAAAGACAGCGTGCTATCCTGCTTGACATATTGCTGGCGGCTTTCTAAATAAGCACTCTGATTAGCAAAGGCAGGTATGCCGGAAGAAGCGATAGGGGGAGTAGTACGACAGCCGACGAAGATCGGTAACAGTAGTATTACAAGAGAACTGCGCTGGAGGATGGTGAATTGTGCTAGCATCTACAAAAGGATGCTCAAAATTGGTAATTTTTCAATACGTTGACAACACTATTAAAAAATCTTTATAAAATAGTTTGAAATGAAGAGATAATCTCACTAGAAGCTGTAAAAAAAGTAGATGCCAGATGCCGGAGTAACTCGAATAAACGTTTCAAAACTGTTTACCTCATTTTCTATCTCTTCTATCCTACCATCCCCGTTCTCGTCAAGGTAATCAATATTTTTCCCTCGATGCAGATTGAACCCCAGCGATAGACTAGCCTCGGTAGAAACGTATAATCGTTCATTGATCTGGAAGCGTATTCCGAGAAATGGGCGCGCACTCACCCCAAAAACATGTGTGTCAGTGTTTTGGGAAGGGATATTATTGTGTTCAACATATTGAGATACTACACGAAACCGGGGAACAACATCGCCGCCTCCGTACCAGCGCCAGCGAGTGGACAGTGTCTGCTGCCATTCTTTCCCCAGTGTTAAAGCAAGATTAAACCTGATTTCATCAAGCTGCATTCCGCTAACTGTAGTCCCATTCATTGTGTAGTAATCCAGGCTAATGCCCAGACGGTTAGCGCGGGAAGGACTAATCTGCTGTTTAAACATTAGATCAAAGGAAGAACTATTTTCAGTTCCAAAAAGGCTATTTAGCACGAAGCTGGTGTTGAAGCCAACATCATGTTTATAAAAAGTAGCTGAAGTAGTATCCTGAGCGTAGGCACTGGTAGTGAGCAATAAAAATACTGCATAATAAAGAAGTTCTTTCATCATGAGGGCATTGAAAAGAGTAATAAAAGGTATCCCTGAAAATAAACTATTTTAGTGCCAGACCTTCACAATGCATAATAAGTTATTATTGCTTACTTTTAGTCCGCTTTTTCCTTCGTTACATAGTCGTAGACCACTTTGGAAACATCAGCCAGGGCTTGCACGCCAGCGTCTTCGTCGGTCAGATTTTTAGAGAGGAGCACGAGCGCGTAGCTTCGGCCATCGGGCAAAAAGACAATGCCTGAGTCGTGGTGCAGACCGGTAATCCAGCCAGTTTTGTGGGCCACCTGTACATCTTCCGGTAGTTGAGCGGGAATCATATCGTTAAACTGCTGGTCGAGCAGAATGTCAATCATCTCCTGACTGGCTTCCGCACTAACCACTTTGTGTTGGGCAATAGCTTCAAAAAGCAGCATCAGGTCGTAGGCGGTGGTAGTATTGTTCAGCCCTTGCTGGTAAGCTTTAGTATCCTCTACTCCCCGCCGTACCTGAATATCGTTAGCTCCCAAATCGCGCATGGTTTGGGTTACTTTGTCGGCGCCTACCTTTTCAATCACAATATTGGTGGCCAGGTTGCTGCTGGAAATAATCATGGAATACACCAGGTCGTGAATGCTCTGCGGTTTACCAAACTGTTCGTACAACTCGCTGTATGAGTCATCTTCCGAAGAAAGTGAGTACTGACTGCTGTCTACAATGCTGCGGAATTCGTTTTTCACCATCATAGAATCATCCAGGCTAAACTGGCCGGCAGCCGCCTGTTTATACACTTCCAGCATCACCGGGGTTTTCATAGTGCTAGCGGCGTGAAACTCTTCTTTGGCATTGATCAGCAGTTGCTCATCTGAATTGTCCAGACTCTGGAAGGCCACGGCAAAATCACCTTCCACCTGATCAAAACGATCGTGGATGATTTCTTCCACCTCCACCAGCGTGGCCGGACGGGGTTGGGCACAAGAAAAGCAAATCAATAATAATAAGGGCAGGGAACGATGCATAGGATAATGTGTTTGCGCGTATATGGCAATTTGTGAATTACCATAGACTTTTCAAATCCTGCCCGATTAGGTTACTCTTAATGAGAGGGATTGAGCATTGTTCCGGCAAAAAGAATCGCTTGGGTATGTTTTTCCCGAATAAAATACACAAACGGCCGGTCTACCCGGATTACAGTAGGTTCAGGCGAACTGTTCGAGCTACGATAGCTAATAACAACCGCTGTTGCCGCGGCGGCTTCCGAACCTTCTTCGGCTACTTCGATAAACGATTGGTGGATGACCCGGTCGATATATAAATTTTCGCCAATATTCTGCGCAAAGAAGTTGTGAAAGCTAGCATCCGGGGTAAACGGTAGCTCCATCCCCATGCCGGCCAGCACATCTTTCAAATCTAACTTAAATTCGGTTTTGAATTTAGGAAGCATCAGCTGGGTTGTGGTCGTATCGGCCTGACCCAGCCAATCGGCTACTTTTTCTTCGCTCAATTGATCTATCAGTTCGTCTACTGAGTGATCGCCCTGAGGTAGTACAATAGTCATAGAAAACTGGCCGTTTCCATAAGGAATATCCAGCAGTTGCAAATCTTCCCGGTACAAAAAATGCAGTTTGGTTCCTTTATTCGACATCATCTTTACCGGAACGGAGGTGCCATCGGCCAGATAAAAAGGCTCGTCGTGCGTTTGGCTGGGATCAAATTGGTACTGCCAGTTGGCTTTAAAGTAGATAGCATTGATCAGAAACATCACATCATCCGGGGTGATCTCCTCAATCAGGTTTTTGATTTTTCCCTGCGTTTTATCTTCTACCCAATCGTTAATGGTTTCCTTCGCTTCAGGATTGGTAAAGCTCAATCCCTCAATGCGGCCGTCATAGAAGTTTTGAATCAGCGCATCAAAGCCTGGCTGTAAGGTCAGCACATCCTGGTACCAGATGGAATTGGCAATAGACAGAATCACCTGCCGGTCCATGCCTAGTAGTTGATCGGTCAGGCTTTTGGCGGCCTGGTTTACCTCTTCATCACTCATAGTCACAACCCCCAGCGTTTCTTTCATAACTGCTTTGGTGTCGCCGCTGCCCCCATTCACGGTCATGTGCAGGGCAATATCCACGCTCAGAGGCGAGATAAAAACATTCTCGCTGGTATTTTCCTGCTGAATAGAACGGAAAAGATCAATAGCGAAGTTGTTAGACGTTTCTACCAGAGTTTCGGTAGTGGCCGAAAGCGGGCGTAGGTCGGGTGGGTTTTTCATATCGGCCAGTGGTTCTTCTCTACACTGAGAAGAGGTTAGAAAAATAAAGATAAAAAGAATTAATGACCGTTGAGGCAATGAGATATATTTCATAATGAACAGCATTTATTCATAGACCTTACTTTTGCCTAATAGGTTGAAGCCAATAGTCAAGCTCTTTGATAGTAGAAATGCCTATTATACCAATAGCAGAGCTAACTTTTGAAGGGGAATATTTCTTTAAAGATTAGAGAATTTATTTAATCCGGAATATGAAAACACTTGCTTAGTGGGAAGGTTACCCTAATAAGAGAAAGTAGTCTTGTTCTTAAAGGAAATCAGACGCTGGTATAACTTAGAAGAGTAATTCACTTACTAGTCAGTATTGCTTATTAATATAGCAAAGAGATCCTATTTCTTCTGGTTACCAGGAAGACTAACTTTACTCAAAGCTATTTATAAACTAATTTAAATAGCTCGTATTTTTTATTCATTTTTTTAACCTAACAACCAATAATTATGGGACTTTTTTCATCAGCAGAAAAACTGCCAACATTAGAAGATTTATTGCATCACGAAATTGCTGATCTGCACAGTGCCGAAAGCCAACTGATTGAAGCACTGCCCAAAATGGCCGAAGCTGCCACAGATTCTACGCTAAAAAGTGCTTTTACCGAACACTTGCAGGAAACTAAGGGGCAGCGAGAAAGGCTGGTACGCATTGGTCAGGTATTGAATTTTGACGTAGAGGGCACCACTTGCAAAGCTATGAAAGGTCTAGTCGCTGAAGGCCAGGAGATTATTAAATCCAAAGCGGAACCTTTAGTAAAAGATGCCGGCCTGATTGGGGCTGCACAGCGCGTAGAGCACTACGAAATGGCTGGGTATGGTACAGCTATGGGGCTCGCCAAGGAGCTAGGCCATCAGGATGTATATGCTTTGCTGGAAGAGACCTTGAATGAAGAGAAAAATGCTGATCAAAAGCTGAATCAGATCGCGATTAATCGAGTAAATAAAAAAGCGCAGCATACTTAGAATAATATTAGGGATTATATCCTAACAGTTAAGGCTTACTGCATGAGTGTAGTAAGCCTTTTTTTATGATAAACTGCCACAAAAAGGATGCAAGCTGTCTTTGTTTTTCAACAAACCAACCTCATTAAATCTTATTTGGTCTATTAATTAAGCGCGTTGGTAGAACAATTGTCACCTTTGCTCAAAGTTTTTCGTTACCTAAAAAACAATACTTATTTTTGCCATTTAATACCAACCCCTTCCCCCAATGAATAAACGAAAACTACTAGTCTTCGGACTGTTTGTAGTGTTGGTAGCTGCCGGCTTTTTTATGATGCGGCAGTTCGCTGGTATGAAAGAATTACCCCCCGAGCGACCCCGACAAATCTCTACCAACTTTGTACGGGTAGATGAGGTAGAATACCAGGAAATGGATACTGAAGTAGTAGAATACGGACGTATAACTTCTTCGCAATCGCTCAACCTGATTGCCGAAGTCGGTGGAAGACTGTTTGCCGGAAATGTTACTCTCAAACCTGGCATGAATTTCCGTAAGGGCCAATTACTTTGCCGGGTTAACGATGCTGAAGCCAGCCTGAGCCTGCAAGCCCGCAAGAGCCAGTTTCTCAATCTGATTGCTTCCAGTCTGCCCGATTTTAAGATTGACTTCAAAGACGTATATCCCGCCTGGCAAGCCTATTTTGAGAGTATTGAAATTGACCAGCCGTTAAAACCGCTTCCTGAAATTACCAGCAGTCAGGTGAAAACCTTTTTGGCTACTAAAAATATTCTGAGCGAATA
This sequence comes from Roseihalotalea indica, assembly GCF_022458895.1. Next base: position 431,264 of record NZ_JAINFL010000001.1, read on the forward strand.
CTACAGCATCAAAAGCGGCGAAGAAAACTTGCGCAAATACTATATCTACGCTCCTTACGACGGAAGTATTGTGGACGTAAACCTGGAAGTGGGCACGGTTGTAAGCCCAGGTTCTAACATTGCCAGCATCATTCGCACCGATCAGTTGGAGCTGGAGATTCCGGTAGATCCTAAAGAGATACGATGGGTGCAAGAAGGCGCAGAGGTAGAAGTTTCTTCAGAAAACGGGTCACAATCATGGCCCGGCTACGTAACGCGTATTGCTGATTATTTAGACCCAACCACCCAGTCTATCAATGTATATGTAGGAGTGGAAGCCGGGCCGAATAGTGGGTTATACGATGGACAATACCTGCGGGCTACCATTCCCGGTTCTCGTCTGGAGAAAGCAATGCAGATTCCTCGTCGGGTATTGTTTAATAATGATCAGGTATACGTGGTAGAAGGTGGTGTGCTCAAAACCCGGCAGGTGAATGTAGAAAAGATCAGCCAGGATCAGGTGTTGATTAGTCCACTAGAGAGTAATGGGCTAAACGCCGGAGATAGTTTGGTAGTGGAATTGCCTGCCAATGCTATTGAGAACATGCGGGTAACTACTACGGTAGATCAGGGCACTTCGGAAGCCAAGCCGCGCTCCCAGAGCGCTGACAGTGAATCAGAGACGTCTGATACTAAAACCCAACCTGCTACATGAGAAAAGTTATTGAGTTCTTTGTGCGGTATCCCATCTGGGCCAATGCCATATTGGTTATTATCATCATTTTTGGGACACTGAGCTACTTTAGCATCAATAAGTCGTTTTTCCCGGAACGCATTCCCGATCAAATATCAGTACAGGTAAGTTATCCGGGCGCTTCGCCGGAAGAAATGGAAGAGGGCATTACAATTAAAGTAGAAGAAGCCCTTAAAGGTATTACCGGTATTGAGGAAGTGACCTCAACGTCATCTGAAAATTCAGCCAGAATCAATATAGAAACCCGGGACGACTACGAAATTGATGATGTGCTGGCCGAAGTGAAAAATGCGGTAGATGGTATTAGCTCCTATCCCGTAGGGGCCGAACCACCCATCGTGATCAAAGACCGGGGCAACTTCAGCTCCAGTGCTGCTTTCTTAACGTTGCGTGGGCCAGCAGACTTAAAAGCGTTAAAAGAAAAGGCTGAGCAGATTGAAGATGATATGTTGAATTCGGGAGAAATCTCCCAGATCAGCATTTTCGGGTATCCGCCCTTAGAAATTTCCGTGGAGGTATCAGAAGATGATTTGCAACGGTACAACCTCACGTTTGATCAGGTAGCCAATGCCATTCGCTTTAATAACCGCGATATCTCCGGAGGTACGATCAAAACGGCGGAAGAGGAAATTCGTATTCGGGCCAATTCCCGGGAAAATGCTCCGGCTGAAATTGGGCGTCTAGTGTTGCGGGCAAATCCTGATGGTAGCAATTTATTACTTCGCGATATTGCCAACATCAAACTTCAGTTTTCTGACACTCCCAATAAGTCGTATTCTAACGGACAGATAGCAATATCGGTCAACGTAAGAAAGCTTCCGAACGAAGATTTGCAGGAAATCTCAGCCTTTGTTAGCCAGTATATTGAAGACTTTAACGCCAAGAATGAAAATTTTGAGCTGGTAGCCAGCTTTGATTTTAACACTATCTTACAGCAACGAATCGGCCTGCTTACCAGTAATGGACTGGTAGGGCTGATTTTAGTATTAGTTTGTCTGGGGTTATTTCTAAGTATTCGTCTGTCATTATGGGTAGCTCTGGGGATTCCCATCTCTTTTTTGGGGATGTTCATTGTAGGTGCCATGGCTGGCATCACTGTCAATATGCTCTCCCTGTTTGGGATGATTCTGGTCATTGGTATTCTGGTAGATGACGGCATCGTGATTGCCGAAAATATTCATACGCACAAAGAACGCGGTAAAAAACCGATACAGGCAGCGGTAGATGGAACATTAGAGATGCTTCCAGCTGTATTCACTTCCGTAGTGACGACGATCATCGCCTTTGTTCCGCTGATGTTGCTGGACAATGAAGGCTTTACCACCGAAATGTCTATTGTGGTGATTGCCTGTCTGGCCTTCTCTCTGGTAGAAGCCTTTTTTGTGCTACCATCGCATTTGGCTACCGGAAAAGCAGAAGAGGGGCAGAAGCCTAAGAAAGACCGTCTTCGCGGAGGGCTGGATCGTGGAATTAAATATCTGAGAGATCATATCTACGGTAGTGTGCTTCGTTTCCTGATCGACTGGAAGTGGGTATCTTTCGCCATTCCAATCTTCGTTTTTCTGGTAGTGCTGGGTATGATTCAGGGAGGGCTTATTAAAACAACCATTTTCCCGTCAATACCTTTTGATGATTTTGAAGTGGCTTTGGTATTGAACCCGGGTACTCGAGAAAGTATTACCGAAGAGTACCTGCAACGTTTCGAGGATGCCATCTGGGAGGTTAATGAAGAAATTAAGGAAGATCGGGGCAATGATGAGTCCTTAATTGAAACGGTTAGCCTGAACGTAGGCAGCAGTGGCGGGCGAGGCTCAGCCGAGCGGGGTGGCCATGCCGGGCACTTGCGGATTGACCTGGCTAATATGGAAGAGGTTGAGGATATCTCCAGCTTTGAAATTGCTAACCGGGTACGCCAAAAAATTGGTCCGGTGCCTGAAGCGCAAAAGTTTAGCGTGGGAGGAGAAAACCGCTTCGGAACGCCCTTCTCATTAGCCCTGCTCAGCACCAATATGGAAGACCTGATGGCGGCTAAAGAAGAAGCCAAGGCTGAAATTCTAAACCTGTCGTCGTTAAAAGATCTTCAGGATAATACCGCTACCGGGCAGCGGGAAATACAGTTACAGATGCGGCCGCAATCGTATTTTCTGGGATTCTCGCAGCAGGATATTACCAGCCAGATTCGGCAGGCATTTTTTGGCGAGGAAGCCCAGCGGTTGATTATCGGCACCGACGAAGTGCGGGTATGGGTACGCTACCCGGAAGAAGACCGGCTGACTATTTCTCAGATGGAATCCATGCGCATTAGAGATGGATTAGGAAACGAGTACCCGTTGCGAGAACTGGCGGATTATGGTATTGAGCGGGGGGTAATGAACATCAATCACTTTAATGGTAAACGCGAAGTGCGGTTAGAAGCCGATCTGGTAGATCCGTACGAACCGGTACCACCCATTATTGAAAAAGTGGAAACCGATATTCTACCGGCAATTCTGGCAAAATATCCCAATGTTACCTACTCATTTGAAGGACAATCGCGTCGCTCGGAGCGTACGGTTGCCTCGTTTGTCAAGGTATTTCCGGTGGCGTTTATCATGATGATTCTGACCATCACCCTATCGTTCCGATCGCTCTATCAAGCTATTCTTATACTACTGCTAATCCCTTTGGGACTGGTATGTGCGGCTATTGGGCACGGTATTCATGGGCAGCCCATCTCCATGTTGAGTATGTATGGCATGATTGCCCTGTCGGGAGTTATTGTGAATGACGCGGTGGTGATGCTGGATAAGTATAATCAGAACCTGTTGGAAGGCATGCGGGTAGAAGAAGCGGCGTTTAATGCCGGGACTTCCCGCTTCCGCGCTATTTTGCTGACGTCTATTACCACGGTAGCCGGGTTGTATCCGCTAATTCTGGAAAAAAGCTTCCAGGCGCAGTTCCTGATTCCTATGGCTATTTCGGTAGCGTATGGGGTGATGTTCGGTACTTTGATGATTCTGCTGTTCTTCCCGGTGATTATTCTGGTATTCAACGATATGAAATTGTATGTCAATAAAGGATTTAGAAGAGGTAAGCACTTTTTGAACCCCAATGAGCCGTACCGATCACCGGACAGCGAAGAGGTGGAACCCGCCATACGCGAACAACGCCGCTTACAAAAAGTATATTAAAGCAAGGCTACCCCACTGCTATCGGTAAATTAGGGATAGTGTTGGGATATCTATAAAAAAACCTGGTACTATCCCAGAGGTTTTAAATTCAACGATATAGCGTTTTAACAAACGTATCTACATTATCCGAACTTCATTGAGCATTTCATGAAATATTTACTCCTTACCTGCCTGAGTCTGCTTTCAACTATCTCTCTACAAGCTCAGGAGTCGCTTTCTTTGTCTGATGCCATACAGATCGGACTGGAAAGTAATTTTGATATTCGGATTGAGCAATTGAATGTGGAAGTGGCCCGGAATAATAACAACTGGGGCGCGGCTGGTCGCTGGCCTACCATTTCTTTTAATATTAGTCAGAATAATAATTTCCGGGATGTACAGAACGCCGCCAACCCTTTCCAACCTACTGGTTTAACTATTTCTAACGGCTTTGGTCCGGGAGTCTCAGTGAGTTGGGTTTTGTTTGATGGGTTTAGTGTACATGTACGGCGGGAGCAGCTTCAGAAGTTGCAGGAATTGACGATGGGAAATGCCGAAGTGGTGATTGAGAATGCAGTACAGGCGATTATCACTCAGTATTATTCCGTACAACTGGAGCGAGAGCGTCTGGATGCCCTGACCACCGTATTTAGTCTCTCTAGAGATCGATACGAGTATGTCAAGATCAGAGGGGAACTGGGAAGTGCCGTAACTTTCGATATCTTACAAGAGCAAAATGCCCTGTTAACCGATTCATCTAACATGGTGACACAGGAGATCAACTATGTAAATGCCCGTCGCACGTTGAATTTACTAATGGGGCAGGACGTTAGCACCCGGTATGAGCTAACCGATAGCCTGGGCATTGAACCCGCCAATTACGATCTGGAAGAGCTATACGAGCGCATGATTGCTAACAACAGCAATCTGCAAAACCAGTACCTGAATTTGGAAATCACCCAACTGGATACCCGTTTGGCCAAGAGTGAATTATATCCTCGTTTATCACTAAATGTGAATGGCTCGTACGATCTAAGCCGACAGGATCTATCGCAGGCGCAGTTTCCGGTAGTAGTAGACGAAGGTGGAAATAACGGAGGAAATAGTGGGAGCAATGGAGCAACCCGAACGCTCATTACCAATCAGTCAACGTCTAACTATGCAGTGGGGCTCACGTTAAATTACCTTTTATTTGACGGAGGGCGAGTACGTCGGGCTATAGCAAACTCTCAGGTGCAGGAACGCATCAATCAGGTGCAGATAGATCAGCAAAAACTCACTTTGAGAAATAATCTGGTAGCCACTTATGATCTGTATGAGGTGCGCAAAAAGCTACTTTCTATTTCCGAGCAAAACATCAACAGTGCCGAGCTAAATGTTACACTAGCCGAGGATCGCTTCCGCAATGGTACTATCAACTCCTTTGATTACCGCGCTATTCAGGTAAACTATCTGAACACGGCTCTACAGAACTCACAGGCCAAATACGATCTAATCGATTCAGAAACTGAGTTGCTTCGTTTAACGGGAGTTATTCTCAGTGAATACGAGAATGTAGAATAAATGATGGGGTTAGCGCTGGGAGCTTACGATGGCTGGCAAACTTTTCTGGTAATGATCGGAGGATGCCTGCTATTGGGACTCTGGCTGGCTGCACTGCTGGACATCTTCCGGCATTCATTTCAACAGCCATATCAAAAGATTTTGTGGGTTGTCATCGTAACGCTATTTCCGGTTGTTGGCATATTTGGGTATATGCTATTGGGAAGAAAGCAGAAAATAAAGTAAGTTTAGCATACATCATCCCAAATATATATGATCACTACACTTACATTTATCGGCGGATTAGGCGGGTGGGAAGTATTGTTTCTTGGTATTCCTTTTCTTCTCGGCATGCTCTTATGGCTGTACGCTTTAATTGATGTTTTACGAAGTCAGTTTCGCAAAGAGAGTGACAAGATAATCTGGGTACTGGTTGTGATATTCTTGCAGTTTCTGGGAGCTATCATCTACTTGGTGGTAGGTAAAAGTCAGAAAGTGCGGTAAAACCAAGATTTTGGCGGGTGCCCCATGGATATAATGTTTCTTTTTATTGGCAAACTGAACAGTGGGGAGTCATTGCTACTTCTATTAATTTTTTATGTGAGCGTTAGCTTCTGGCTCATTGCGCTGTTTGATGCCCAATGTAGCAAGTTTGGCCAAGGTAGCGAGAAAGCCATCTGGGTGCAAATAGTCATAGTATTCCCCTGGGTAGGCGCGCTTATTTACATGATTTTGGGCCGAAATCGAAAGTTAAAGTAATTCAATGCGGAGAAATACATCTACTTCTATCAGTAATATTCATCTGGGGCTGCTTATCATTCGTATGGGACTGGGAATATCATTTATCGCCCATGGTGCTCCTAAGCTAATGGGTGGCCCCGAACGCTGGGAGCAACTAGGGGGCTCTATGAAAAACTTGGGAATCACCTTTCTTCCGGCTTTTTGGGGCTTTATGGGCGGCTTTGCAGAATGCATTGGCGGTCTGTGCCTGGTTTTAGGTATTCTCTGGGTCCCAGCCTTAGTGCTATTAATCTTTACTATGCTAGTAGCCACTGTGGTGCATATAAGTGGGGGAGACGGCTTCTCTCGCATTTCACACCCCTTAGAAGCCGGAATCGTTTTCATAGGCCTCCTCATCACCGGCCCGGGCAAACATCGTATCAGCAAAAAATTATAAGCATGCGCTTACTTATAGGGTTCTTACTAGGAACAGGATTAGCCGCCTGCACCCAAAACCCATCCGAGTTTGAGACTTTCATGGCTCAACACCCCGATCAAACCTATACACTGTTAATTGAAGGTGGGGAAATGATTGATGGAACGGGAGCCGAAGGTTATCCGGCGGATGTGCTCACTCAGGGCGATAGCATTGTTTTTATTGGTGAGGTGGATACCACTCTGGTGAATGTTGATCAAATCATTGATGCTACCGGAAAAGTAGTAACCCCGGGCTTCATCGATATGCACTCCCACGGTGATCCGCTGGAAACCCCCGACTTTCAAAACTTTCTGGCAATGGGCGTTACCACCATCTCGCTGGGAAAAGACGGCTCCAGTCCAGATTATGAAAATCTGGATGAATGGATGCAGCAGGTGGAAGACACTGTACCCGGAGTGAACATTGCCATGTTTGTGGGCCACGGCACATTGCGGATGCAGTCAGGCATTAAATACAACCCGCGTCCCAGTCAGGAGCAACTAGCTGATATGGGTAACCTGCTGGAGCGTAATCTGGATGCCGGATGTTTTGGCATGACTACCGGACTGGAGTACGTTCCCGGCTTTTATGCTCCTGCTTACGAATTGGAGTATCTGGCCAAAATTGTAGGTGAAAAAGGAAAACTGATCACCAGCCACGTCCGAAATGAAGATGATGATGCGGTAGAAGCCTCTATTCAGGAGTTGCTCAAACAGGGGCAGTACAGTCGGGTAAATGTTTCGCACATGAAGGTGGTGTACGGAGAAGGGGAAAGCCGGGCCGAAGAGATTTTGGCGGTTTTAGAAGAAGCTCGCCAGCAAGGCATTGAGGTTACAGCGGATGTTTACCCCTATACCGCTAGTTATACTGGCATCAGTATTTTATTTCCCGAATGGGCCAAGCCCCCAAATCAGTACGAGCAGGTGGTAGCCAACCGCCGGGGAGAGCTGGAAAAGTTTCTCCGTAATAAAGTGAAGCAGCGGAACGGGCCGGAAGCTACTTTGTTAGGAACCGCACCTTATGCCGGAAAGACGCTGGCTCAACTGGCCGAAGAATCTGGAAAACCGTTTGAAGATATCCTGATTGACGACATTAAACCGGGTGGAGCTTCCGGGGCGTACTTTGTGATGAATGATTCTCTACAAGCTCGCTTCATTGCCGATCCGCTGGTAATGATCAGTTCGGACGGTAGTCCTACTGGCAGGCATCCGCGAGGCCACGGCACCTTTGCCCGAATCATTGAAAAATTTGTAGTGCAAGACAGCGTGTTGACCTTAGCCGATGCTATACGTAAAATGACTTCGCTTCCGGCTAAAACGATGGGCATTGCCGACCGTGGAGTGGTTGCGGTAGGCAAAAAAGCTGATCTGCTGGTATTTGCCCCTCAGCAAGTACGTGAAACCGCTACCTACGAAAATCCTTTTCAGTTAGCTGAAGGGATAGATTGCCTGATCGTTAACGGAAAAATGGCCCTGAAAAAAGGTGCTTTTACTGAACAACGATATGGGCAGATGCTACGGAAGTTCTAAGGTTTTATGAGAATGTGGCGAGATGTAAACTGATCACCTTTAATTTCAACCAGTTGAATCAGGTGATAGCCGAATTTAGTCCGAACTGGTTCAGAAATCTCGCCTGGCTTTAAGGAGCGAATGGCTTTCTCAAACTTAGGGACAAACTGCCCAAAATGAACAGCGCCCAGTTCTCCCCCATATTGGGCTGAACCTGGATCTTCCGAATACTCTTCCGCCATTTCCTGAAAAGAAGCCCCAGCTAGAAGTTGCTTTCGCATTTCCAACGCTCTTTCCAGTGCAGGGTCATCTACTGTAACCGATGCCTCCGGCTTTTCTTCCTGGCAAGCACTAAAGAAAGTGAGTAGCAGCGAAAATAGTAAAACAGAATTACAGGTTTTCATGGAATGCTAATTTGATGGGATAAACCTTTCTGGTTGGCTGCAAGCTTGTTTTCTTAAGATACGAAACTACGCACGAAAACGCCACTCTTTTACTGATATCTCTGCTTGGTCAAATGCTTTATATAAATCTGCGTCATCCTTAAATACTAACTGGTGCAGCTGATACACCTCTACTGATAAAATCACTTCCTCTTCCTCCCAGGGCCAAGGTTGTAACGTACATATTTCATCTTCTTGCATACAAATCTCTACCTTGCTACTTGAAGGCAATTGGCCTATTTCTAAATGGAGCCCCTCGGCAGGTACCTGATTTTTACAAAGTACCAGCGAGAGCGCATCACAAAAGTACATTAGTTGGTAGGTGTCTCGGGCCTGTTGAATAGGTATGCCCAAGCTACGAGTCAGTTTACGCTGAAAATCTTCTTGCTCATCCAAAAACTGGTCTAGTTCCTGATCACTTCCCCGCCATGGCTCATATAAAGTTGTCGTGTGCATGGAAGTAAGGATGGCGGTCCAGCGAGAGCGATAGCGGGCATTGGCTACCACCTTTTTTGCCTGTAACACATCTGGTGGCTTCAGCATAAAGTTAAGCGGTGCTCCTGCATCGGTCAGGTGGTTCTTTCCCGCCCAGTCCCGTTGCCCGTCGTCATGGTCAGCAATAGCCGCTATAATCTCCGTCCAGGGCTGCGGACGGTCTTTTACCTTCCAGTGCATGGCAATTTGGGCCGCCAGAATAGCATGAGCCCGTTGAAAAATAATATCCCAACCGTGTTCTGCCTGATTTACGATCATAACTGGGCAAACAGATTGTTTAATGATTCCATTAATGTGGGGTGAGCTATAGCGGTATCTCGAAGTTGCTGGGCAGTTAGGCCACCCATCATGGCAAATAACAGGGCTGATGCCACTTCGCCGCCTTCCATTCCTAAAATAGAAGCACCCAGGATGGCTCCGGTTTCTTTGTCTACCAAGGCTTTCATAAAACCCCGGGTATGCCCGGTCTCATAAGCACGGGCTACTTTCTCCATAGGAAGCTTCACTACTGCATAGTCAATGTTTTGATCTTTGGCCTGTTGCTCGTTGAGCCCTACGCGCCCCAGCTGCGGATCAGTGAAAACGGTATAGGTAAGAATACGGTCGCTGGTCGATTCATTGCCTTCTTCAAACAAATTTTTCTTGACGATCACATAATCGTTGTAGCTAACGTGGGTAAATTGCGGTCCTCCTTTTACATCACCCAGAGCGTACACTCCTTCTACAGACGTTTCCAGTTGATCATTTACCTGGATATAGCCTTTGTCATCGGTTTTTATTCCGGCCTTATCCAGTCCCAGATCACCGGTGTTAGGTTTGCGCCCAACAGCCAGCAACACGTGCGAGCAGCGAATATCTTCCGATAACCCGCCACCTTCGCCTGAAAGAATAATTTCGTCACCTTCCCGCTTTATCTGTTTGATTTTGCAATTTGTGATAATATCAATGCCTTCTTCTTGTAAGATATTTTCCATTTCCTCCGACACATCTTCATCTTCAATATCCAGAATACGTTCATCACTATGGAAAATAGTGACCTTACTACCGAAGCGGTGAAACATTTGACCAAACTCCAGGCCGATATAGCCGCCACCAATTACCAACAAATGAGGCGGGAGCGTATCCAGCTCCATAATTGTGCGGTTATCATAATGCTTTACCTGATCTAAGCCGTCAATAGGAGGTATTAGAGAACGAGCGCCCGTATCGATGAATATCTGATCCGCCTGAAGTGTTCGCTCCCCACCACTGTTAAGAGAAACAGTAATCGTCTTTTTATCAGTAAAGCGGGCTTTCCCTTCAATCAGATCCAGGTTTTCAGTATTACTTAAACTCTCGTATTGTCCATTTCGGGAAGATTCAACGATTTTATCTTTTCGGCTCATAGCCTCCTTAATATTCACAGAAACATCATTAAGATGTACGCCATAGTCTGCCGATCGTCGGGCCTCGTAGGCTGATTTGGCTGAAGCAATGAGGGTTTTTGTGGGAGTGCAGCCCGTATTTACACAGGTACCACCTACGTGACTCTCTTCAATCAGGGCAGTGTGTATACCCTTTTTTGCCAGATAACCCGCCATAGGGCTACCGCTTTGCCCGGCTCCGATAATGATAGCGTCGTACTGTTCGTATTGAGGCATGTTGTTGGTTTTTCAGATAAAAGTAAATTCTATCATACAACCTCAGGGCAGACAATATGTTAGTGAGAATTAATTCCTGAAAGTAAAAGGGAGCATATTAGAAAAACCTAAAAACAAATTTCAGCTTAAAGAGCTTACAATCTCAAGTAATGTTTAACATATTAGCTAATTTTTTAAACAATGAGCAAGCCAAAAGATGAAATATATCAGGAGTTTTACGACAATGTAAACATGACTCCTTCAGAAATTGAGGATTGGCTGGGTACCGATCAGTCAAAATCGGTAGGTCAGGACAGTGGCGATGGAGAATCTATTGGGCGAAAGTCAGCCAAGAAAATCATTAAAATTAAAGGAAAAAAGAAGGGTGAGCTTACTGATGGAGATTATGAGCACATGCAAAAAGTGAATTCATACGTAAACCGGCATCAGGCCCAAAAGCCTTCGGGCGACATTAAAAAATCTGACTGGCGTTACAGCCTGAAAAACTGGGGACACGACCCATGCAAAGACAAAGATTGCTGAAGCGGAAAAAGGAAACCGAAGTAGGGTTGAAGGGGGGAAAGGTTACAAGTTAAAGGTGAGCAGAAAGCCGAAGATTGGAGTACTCTAAACAACAACAATTAAACAATTTAGCCATTTAACCGGGCGCTGGTTGCAATAAGCAACCAACATCAGCTTACCCCTGCCGTAAGTCTCTCAGATTTTCTCGGGCTTTTTCATGAGCCCGGCTGCTGCGTTTGGCTTCTTTTTTTACCTGCTTGTAGTAATCCTTCGCCAAGTCAGGTTTATTTTGCTTTTCGGCAATCTCGCCTAAATACAGCATAGAGTAATGATAGTAACCTGATTCGGTAGCATCAATAGCTTCCGCATAGGTAATAGCCTTCTTGTAATTTTGTTCGGCCAGATCTAATTCACCTCGCATCTGGTAAATCTGCCCCAGGAAAAATGCAGCATAGCGGCCGCTAGTGGCTTCGTAGCCCGTCATGCCACTGTCAATCTTTGCCAGAATCTCTAGCGATTCGCGTTCCGCATCGCGGTGTTTGCCCCGGCTGTAAAGCTGGCGAGCGTAGTAGCGATGGAAATACGCGTTATCTGGAAAGGTTTGATGGAGGTACTCAGAGATCCTAAATGCTTCGCGGGGGTCGTTCTGCTCCTCTGACAGAATACGCATCAGAAAATACTGAGCTTCCGTTCGGGTATAAAAAGCATTGTTTGAAACAGTTTTCAACTGCTTGATTCCTAAATTCTTATCTCCATTTGGGAAGAATACCATTAATGGCCGTAAGATCGGGTAATTATCCTTAATCCACTCAGCATAATAATTATACAAAGCATCTCCCAGCAATAATTCCGGACTGAAATCTTCTTTTCCCTTACAAAGCTCCAGGTACTTCAGAGAAAGTCGGCCATCGCTAGCCGCTCTTGCAAAATCGCGCCGTTCGGAATGTAAACGTCCTTTAAAAGCATAGGCTGCTGCTAAGAAGAACGCGGCTTCAGGGTCATCTTCATCCGCTTCAAGCATGCGGTCGGCTAATACCGTGGCGGTATCCATATAAGCAATGCAGCGGGCATCATATTTAGTCTCGTGCGGATTAGGTACAATCTTCCACCATTCACTTAACCCTAACAAAAAATAAGGTAGCGGATGATTAGGGTGGTCCTGTTTAATCCAGCGGAATTGCCGTTCGGCTCGATCAAATTTAAAATTATACATGTCGTTTACCGCCTGCGTAGCATCAATCTGCATATTCATATCCAGCAGCAGCGGTGTCTTTTGCATACTAATTTCGGGCGCTTGTGCTTGTCCGTAGCCTATCGTCCAGCCACCTAGCCCAATTACCCAAAATCCTGTCAAAAGAATACGAAATATATTCATAGGCCAATTTATTCTCAATCTACTAACAAAAGTAGCCGGTAAATATTTCATTTTGTTAAAATATTTCTAGTCAGTTTGAGGCAATAAGTAATTTTTTCCGTAAAATTTTGTTTACATGAACAGTTATAACAGAAAAGTTAATTCATTTGAATAGCTTTTCATTTATTAAAATTATATCCTTAACTTTGCAGACTTAATGAAAATGGGGGTAATGATGGACGATTTTACCCAATATGATATTGATATTTATAAACTCACTAATAAGGTTTATACCTATCAATATCAATTAGATGGTTCTTTCTTTGCGCTGTTTCCCAACAGTTTGTTGGAAAAAGGCAAGCTTGATGTAACGATTACGCTAGACAAACATTCTAGTCTGATTACCGCAAATTTTCAGATTAACGGTACAGTTCAACTGGAATGCGACCGTAGTCTGGAACTCTTTGATTATCCGATGAGTATTGATAAAACGGTAATTTATCAATATGGGGAGGAAGAGGAGGAGGTTTCTGAAGATCTTTACACCATCACAACCGGCACGCAACATATTAATGTTGCTCAGTTGCTATACGAATTTATCGGAGTATCTCTACCGATGAAGCGTTTGCATCCGTCGCTGGCTGAAGAAGAAGATCCATGGGTAGAAGGTGAGATTGTATTTAGTTCAGAAAAAACAGAGGCCAGCGATGATTCGGTTGAAGAAATAGACCCGCGTTGGCAAGCATTACGAAAGTATAAAGATCAATAAGCGTTTTAAAAATCAATAGATATTATGGCACATCCCAAACGGAAGACGTCAAAAGCAAGAAGAGATAAACGAAGAACTCATTTAAAAGCCACACCTCGCAACGTTGCAGTTGACCCTACCACTGGTGAACCTCATTTGTTCCATCGTGCTCACTGGTACGAAGGAAAACTATATTATAGAGGTAAGGTAGTTTTAGAGAAAGAAGATATAGCGTAATTTATGAGGATTGCGCTGGATGCAATGGGTGGTGACTTTGCTCCGCAGACTTGTATAGAGGGAGCGTCGCTGGCCATCCATGAATTTTCTGAAGAAGACCACTTGGTTTTGGTGGGACAGCAGGAGGTTATTGAGAAACATCTGTCTCAGAATAATATTTCCTCGCCAAATATTGAGATCGTTCATGCCGAAGAAATCATCGGTATGCACGAACACCCTACCAAAGCATTTAGTCAAAAAAAGAATTCCAGCATCGGAGTTGGTTTTCACCTGTTGCAAGAAGAAAAAGTAGATGCTTTTTGCAGTGCAGGTAACACTGGGGCTATGTCGGTAGGGGCAATGTTTTCTGTCAAGCCTTGCGAAGGAGTAATTCGTCCGGGACTGGCAAGTTTTGCTCCTCGCGAAGATGGTAGCTTTGGGGTTCTTATCGATGTAGGAGCCAATGCCGATGTGAAGCCTGAGATATTAGTGCAATTTGGCGAAATTGGTTCTCTTTATGCCCAACATGTATTTGGTATAGACCGCCCGAAAGTCGGTTTACTAAACCTGGGCGAAGAGGAGCAGAAAGGCACTGTCATTACTCAGTCGGCATACCAGCTTTTCAAACAACAGGATCGCGTAAACTTTATCGGAAATATTGAAGGAAGAGATATCTTCAGCAATAAGTCCGATGTAATGGTATGCAATGGGTATACTGGTAACGTCATATTAAAAATGGCTGAGTCTGTATACGATTTGCTCAAAAGGCGAAACTACAGCGATCCTTTCTTCGATAATTTAAATTATGAAGCTATTGGTGGTAGCCCTATTTTGGGCATCAATGGCAATGTAGTGATCGGGCACGGTTCTTCCAGTGCGCTGGCTATTAAGAATATGATTCTGCAAGCCTTTCGTATGGCCAAGTCGGACATACATCATAAGATTCGAGCAGCTTTTCAGGGCTAACACCAGCCCTACCTAAACAGTAAATGCATGAGTACACGTAAAGCCGTTATTACGGGAGTCGGTGGGTATGTTCCAGAAGATGTACTTTCCAATCATGACATTGAGAAGATAGTAGATACCTCGGATGAGTGGATCACTACACGCACGGGAATTAAAGAACGTCGCATTCTTAAAGGGAAAGATCAAGGTACCTCGGTAATGGGAGTGCAGGCTGCTAAGCAGGTCCTGGAAAAAACGAAGACCAGCCCTGAAGACATCGAGCTGGTAATTTGTGCTACCACTACCCCCGACATGATATTCCCCGCCACTGCTAACCTTATCGCGGAGCAAATTGGGGCGGTAAACTCGTTTGGGTATGATTTACAAGCAGCCTGTTCGGGGTTTTTATACGCATTGGCTACTGCTACCCAGTTTATTGAAGCAGGTACCTACCAAAAGGTACTGGTTATTGGTGCCGATAAGATGTCATCTATTATCAATTACGAAGATCGCACTACCTGTATTATTTTTGGCGATGGAGCGGGGGCAGTACTCTTGGAACCCACCGAAGAGCCAGTGGGGGTTATGGACGCTGTACTTCGTTCAGATGGGTCAGGAGCCAAGCATTTACATCTGAAGGCCGGAGGTAGTCGCCGCCCCGCAACGATTGAAACGGTAATGGCCAAAGAACACTTTGTATACCAGGAAGGCGGAGCTGTTTTTAAATATGCCGTAAAGCATATGGCTAATGTGGCAGCAATGATTATGGAGCGCAATCAGCTATCATCAAGTAATGTAGCCTGGTTAGTGCCTCACCAAGCAAATAAGCGGATTATAGATGCTACTGCTGACCGTATGGGTGTGCCTCAGGAGCGGGTAATGTATACCATTCAGAAATATGGAAATACAACCAGCGCAACCATTCCGCTAAACCTTTGGGAATATGAATCTCAACTCCGTAAAGGGGATAATCTGGTGCTGGCTGCTTTTGGCGGTGGCTTTACTTGGGGGGCCATGTATGTCAAGTGGGGATATGACGGTCATACTGTCTAATCAAACTTTTCGTGTAGATTTGCATTTACTAATTACCAACACTTAACAAAACACTATGGCAACCACCGCAGATTTCAGGAATGGTCTCTGCATAGAATACAATAATGATATTTATGCCATTGTTGAATTCCAGCATGTAAAGCCCGGCAAAGGCGGAGCTTTCGTTCGAACCAAACTGAAAAGTTTACGAACCGGAAAGGTCGTTGAAAACACTTTTAATGCCGGAGTAAAAGTGACCACCGCGCGCATAGAGCGTCGCCCTCACCAGTATCTGTATAAAGATGATATGGGCTATCACTTTATGGACAGCAATACTTTTGAGCAAATTATTATTCAGGAAGAACTGATTGATGCCCCCGAATTCTTATCCGATGGCCAGCAAGCTGACGTGATCGTTCATGATGAAACTGAAACGGTGCTGGGCTGTGAACTTCCTGCCTTTGTAGAACTTACCGTAACATATACAGAGCCTGGTATTAAGGGTGATACGGCTACCAATGCTACTAAATCAGCTGAATTAGAAACCGGCGCAACCATTCAGGTGCCATTGTTTATTAACCAGGATGAAAAAATTAAGGTGGACACTCGCACCAAATCCTATTCCGAACGTGTAAAATAAGCTTTATGACTGCCAGCGAAATACAAAGTTTACTAGATTTTATTGCTACCTCAGGACTGGACGAAGTACAGATAGAAACTGGTGAAATCAAGCTCAAAGTAAAAAAGAATATTTCACCGAAGGTTCGACAGAACTTTATTCATTCTTCTGGCGTGCCTGCTATGCCTAGCGATGCTACCGGATTGGTAGCCAATACACCGCCTGCATATACTACTGAGCCTGTTCGCACTTCTTCTGAATCATCTACATCTCAGGATAGTACTGCTCAAGACAATAGCAAATATGTTGCTATTAAATCTCCTATGATTGGCACCTTCTATCAGGCACCCAACCCGGAGACCGGCCCTTTTGTACAGGTAGGAGATAAAGTGAGCAAAGGGCAGACCGTATGTATCATAGAGGCTATGAAGCTGTTCAACGAGATTGAGGCAGAACAGTCAGGAACAATCGTTGAAATCTTGGTAGAAGATTCTTCACCAGTAGAGTTTGATCAGCCTTTATTTTTAATTGACCCGGCCTAAAAAGGGTCTTCTAATACTCATTCTAACCTGCAGTAACCTTGTTTAAGAAAATACTTATTGCCAATCGAGGAGAGATCGCATTACGCATTATTCGCAGTTGTCGTGAAATGGGCATTAGTACGGTTGCCGTATATTCTACAGCCGACAAAGATAGCTTGCATGTGCGTTTTGCTGACGAAGCAGTGTGTATTGGCCCTGCGGCCAGTAACAAATCGTATCTGAATATTCCTAATATCATTGCTGCCGCTGAAATTACCAATGCCGATGCTATTCATCCTGGTTATGGTTTTCTGTCAGAGAATGCTGAGTTCTCTCGGGTGTGCGACGAATATGGCATTAAGTTTATTGGGGCATCGCCAGAAATGATTGCTAAAATGGGGGACAAAGCTACGGCTAAAGCTACCATGCAGGCGGCTGGTGTGCCTACCGTTCCCGGTTCTGAGGGATTACTGGAAAGCATTGAGCAAGGGCTCAAAATTGCAAAGGATATTGGGTATCCGATTATTCTTAAGGCCACAGCAGGTGGAGGTGGTCGTGGTATGCGGATTGTCTGGGATGAGAGCGGCTTTAAAAAAGCCTGGGACGATGCCCGACGAGAGTCAGGGGCTGCTTTTGGGAATGACGCGTTGTATCTGGAAAAATTTGTGGAGGAGCCCCGCCATATTGAGATACAGATTGTGGGAGACCAACGGGGGCGAGCCTGTCACCTTTCAGAGCGGGATTGTTCCATTCAACGCCGCCATCAGAAATTACTAGAAGAAACACCCTCACCGTTTATGACGGATGAGTTGCGTGAACAAATGGGGAATGCAGCAGTAGCGGGTGCCGAAGCCATAGGCTATGAAGGAGCCGGAACCATTGAGTTTTTGGTGGATAAACACCGAAATTTCTACTTTATGGAGATGAACACCCGTATTCAGGTGGAGCATCCCATTACGGAAGAAGTCGTAAATTATGATCTTATAAAGGAGCAGATTAAAGTAGCTGCTGGCATTGAGGTTTCGGGTAAGAACTATTACCCTATGTTGCACGCTATTGAATGCCGAATTAACGCGGAAGACCCTGCTCATGATTTCCGGCCAAGTCCCGGAAAAATCACTAATCTCCATATGCCTGGTGGGCATGGCGTCCGTATTGACAGCCACATTTACGCAGGTTATACCATTCCACCCAACTATGACTCTATGATCGCCAAGGTCATTGTGAGTGGCCAAAATCGCGACGAGGCGATTACCCGAATGAAGCGCGCCTTACAGGAGTTTGTTATTGAGGGTATTAAAACAACTATTCCATTTCACATCAAGCTGATGGATGATCCTGATTTTCGGGCGGGTAATTTTACTACTGCTTTCATGAACACCTTTGACTTGTCAGATATAGACAAGTACAGCACAATCTAAAGGTATCCCAGGCTTTCCAAGCGCCGATGAATTTCCAGACATACCCAGGCATCGGTGGCTGCGTATCGTAATTGAGGTTCTGTTAATTGGAGATTCTCCCAGTTAGATGTCTGTTGGGCTTTAGAAACCCGGAAACCCAGAAAAATAGCCGTAAGCTTCCGGACACCGGCATGGTGTACGTCCAGTTTCTTTGCAGTATCATTCAAATCCAGCACATTTTCAGGGTCGAAAGCTACCTGATGCTTTGCACACAGCTTCCGTAAATCTTTTAAGTCATCTTTAATGCTGATGCCAACCTTTTTAATGGCGGAGTTGGCGAAAAAATCAGCAAACACCAGGCTGATGCCGGTATAATTCAGACGGATAATATACGTTTTGTTGGGTACAGAAAGCTGTATGAGAGAAGTGTCATAACGTACCCCTTTTCGGAACGAGGGACGGGCTTCGGTGTCAAAACCTACAACAGGGTATTGTTCCAGTTCTTCAAAAACAGCCTCCAGATCATCGGTTTTGGTAATCAATACAATCTTTCCCTCGTATTTACGCAGAGGTAAGTTGTTGATTTCTTCTTTGGTTATTTGTTTAGCAAACATCATGAAGTATGGGACTCAGCGGTATAAGCGTCAATTTTTTCTTCTCCGGGCTCATATCGGGCAATTTTAATATTCAGATACCCAAACAAGATAGTCATAAGTGGGCTGAGAATGCAGAAGAAGGCAAAGGGTGCGTAAGTTAGCGTGGCAACTCCCAACACCGAAGCTTGGGTAGCTCCACAGGTATTCCAGGGCACCAGCACAGAAGTGACTGTGCCCGAATCTTCCAGCGTGCGGCTCAGTACCTGAGGTTTCAATCCCCGCTCCCGGTAGGTACGGGCAAACATGCGCCCTGGCACCACAATGGCCAGATACTGATCCGAGGCGGTTACATTAAAGAATATAGAGGTAAAGGCTGTAGACGCGATGAGTGAACCAGTAGATCGAGCAAATTGGATAATTGATTTAGTAATACGCTCCAGCATACCTGATGCCTCCATAACTCCACCAAAAATCATTGCACAGATAATCAGCCAAATGGTATTCAGCATTCCGTACATACCGCCAGTAGAGAGCAGGTTATTTACCATCTCATTATCGGTTGTAATGCTAATATCAGTATACATAGCTTTCATTACAGCAATATAAACGCCTTTGGCACCTCCGGCATTATTGCTAATTTCCTGTATGGCCTGCGGTTGAAAAATAATAGCAAAAAGCCCTCCCAGCAATGTACCGGCTAGCAGCGCAGGTAAGGCCGGTACTTTTTTAATGATAAGCCCAATAACAACAATCGGTACAATAAAAAGCCAGCCATTTATATTAAAAGCATTATCCAGAGCTATTAGTACCTCCTGAATGCCGCTGGGAGTAGTGTCAGCATCGTAGGTAAACCCAATAATCAGGAAAATGAGTAGTGAGATGGAAATGGAAGGAACGGTGGTATAAGTCATGTACCGGATGTGTGTAAACAAATCGGTACCAGCCATAGCCGGAGCCAAGTTGGTGGTATCGGAAAGGGGAGACATCTTATCACCGAAATAAGCTCCTGAAATGATAGCCCCACCAATGATTCCTTCTGAGAGCCCTAACGCCTTTCCAATACCTAATAAGGCAATGCCTACAGTAGCTACGGTAGACCAGCTACTTCCCGTGGCCAAAGAAACAACCGCACACACCACACAGGCGGCAAATAAGAAAATAGTAGGATTTAAAACCTGTAGTCCGTAGTAGATCATTGCCGGAACAATACCACTTAATAACCACGTGCCGGCCAGCGACCCAATTAATAATAAAATAAGAATAGCCGACATGGCCGAGCTAATACTTTTAACAATACCATCCTGCAAGGTGTCCCAGGAGATACCTGTGCGGAGCGCTACTAACGCTGCTACAGTTGCTGAAAGGATTAGCACAATCTGATTAGAGCCGGAGATGGCATCGTCTCCAAACACTACTACCACATTCATGAAGAGCAGTGCAATTAGAAAAATAACCGGAATCATCGATTCCAGTAAGGTAGGCGGGCGTCGTTCAGTACGCATCAAGCATTAATTTTTGTAGAAACGCCTAAAATACTAAAAAGTACGGAAAGGCTGATGTCTGTAGTATCCTATCATTTGGTTGAAGCAACCTTTCACCAAATAAAAAAGCTTGGATGTGCAAGGCTGGCCTTCCCAATGTGGGATTGCTTTCTAGCTGTTGGATAATGTAAGAGATATAACCTATGTAATAATACCTTCTAAATAGCAAAAATCGCATTTAAGAGGGAAAATGACATTTATGGATAAAAATTTGACATAAATAAATACAAAAATTACTGTAAATAGTACAGATGTATTTTCAACATTGTAATCTGCATTTAGATACAGAATCATAATTAAAAAGAAGATTACTAATACTTAAACGATATATTAGCATGAATCATTCTCAGAATTACACTCCCCCAACATCAATTATCAAATATATCAGTACTTTCTTTCAAGCACTTATTAAAAGTAAGGCAGGGAAAGAACTAACCGAAAGTCATGAACGGGAAGCCGTAAAGCGGCGAGATGCCATGCCTAGTCATCATCATTATATGGTGCAGCCTACTATTGAACGAGCCGATTATTTCCGAAAACAGTATACAATTGAAAAAGAGCGCTTGGAAGAAATTATGCAACAGGAAGGGTTCCGGTTTAAGAAAGACTATAATTATGAGGAAGCCGAAGTACTTGATTTTGCTCGTCTAGAATCTCTGATTGAACCGATATAGCATTTAAAGAAGATACGTGTAATAAACATTAAAACTAAAAAGCATTTAGAATAACTAAACAGACATTATTCTGATTTTCTTTAGAGACAGGATAGAAAGCGGGTGGCAGAAGATAGTTTGTTCCAGCACAGCCTCCGGGAACGCTTACCTGCCCAATCAGATAAAACTTTCAAAAGAAAATTGCCGCCTACATAATTATCGGAATGAACTCTATATATCTGACTTTTTCGTGGTAAATCGCAAAAAGGCCGATGCTTCTAAGCGTTGGTCTTTTTTATTGTTTGATAATCAGTACTTTATAATCTTGCAAGTAAGTAGTCAGGACAAAATATGAAAGAGCCGTTTCAATCCAACCGAAGAATTTCTAACTTGCATAGATGGAAAAATTCGTTGTTTCGGCTCGCAAATATCGTCCGGCGGGTTTTGATCAGGTCGTCGGGCAGGAACACATTACTACTACCTTACAGAATGCTATTGATCAGAATCAGCTGGCGCAGGCATTGCTGTTTTGTGGCCCTCGCGGAGTAGGAAAAACAACCTGTGCTCGGATTGTAGCCCGAAAGATCAACGAATTTAATGAGCAGTCTTCGGCCAACTCTTTAAATATTTATGAGTTAGACGCCGCTTCTAATAACTCGGTAGAAGATATTCGTAACCTTATTGATCAGGTAAGATATCCTCCTCAGCAAGGCCGGTATAAAGTGTATATTATTGATGAGGTGCATATGT
This sequence comes from Roseihalotalea indica, assembly GCF_022458895.1. The sequence goes on from NZ_JAINFL010000001.1 coordinate 452,848, forward strand.
TGTCTAATCAGGCATTTAATGCATTCCTTAAAACACTGGAAGAACCACCGCCGTACGCTATTTTTATTCTGGCCACTACCGAAAAGCACAAAGTTATCCCGACTATCCTGTCGCGTTGCCAGATATTTGATTTCAATCGTATTCAGTCTGAAGATATAGTCCGGCATTTAACTAAAATTGCCGAACGGGAAAGTATTACTACCGAAGAAGAGGCGTTATCATTAATTGCCCAGAAAGCAGATGGTGCTCTGCGGGATGCACTTTCTATTTTTGACCTTATCGTCACTTTCTCTTCCGATCGGAAGGTAACGTATCGAGAAACTATTCAAAACCTCCACGTACTCGATTACGACTACTATTTTAAAATTACAGACTTCTTGCTTGAGCAAAAACTACCGCAGGTGTTGCTGATGTTTGACGATATCTTGCGGCAGGGCTTTGATGGTCATAACTTTATTGTAGGCTTAAATGAGCATTTCCGCAACCTTATGGTATGTAAAGATGAGGCCACATTACCTTTATTGCAAGTATCGGGCAACGTACAGAGCCGTTATCAGCAACAGGCGGCCCATGTGCCTATTTCTTTTCTACTGACGGCTATGAACCTGGCTGGTCAGTGCGATCTTCAGTACAAAAACAGCAAAAATCAACGCCTGCATGTAGAGTTGGTCTTAATGAAAATGGCCTACATTGAAGCGGCTGTTCAACTAGCCCAGCAAAGGCCTGCCGATGCACCGGCTACCACCGAAGGTAAAAAAAAAGTAGCTGAGCCCTCAGCTCCCGCCAATGGGCAGGGAGTTGCTAACACGGAGCATGCAAATGGTGCTCAAGGCCAACCGGTAACCAACGGGCAGCGAGGAATGACCAGTGTCGGGCAACTGCAAAGCACGATCCGAATACCAAAATTGGGTCAACCAAGCCCAAAACCGGCTCATAATGGAGTGACATCATCTACCACTCAGGAAGAAACGGTGGTAGTAGAAGAGAGCCAGCCAGCAGAAGAAGTAGTTTCAGACCAGCCCGTTTCGCTAACAAAATTGCGGGAAGTATGGAATGCCTTTGCCGAAGAGCGCAGAGCTCTAGGCAAAGAAACAGAATATATTTTGCTCAACCAGCCCGTAACGTTGAAAGAAGACGGTGTGACAGTTCCTCTCAAATTTATGAGCCCCATACAGGAAGATCAGCTCAATTCCATGAGGCCTGAGCTATTGCAGCGCCTGCGCCGCCGTTTGCATAATTCAAACATTAGGGTTGAAGCTGAGATTATAAAAGAAGACAAAAATCGTCGTCCTTACACCCCTACGGAAAAACTTAATTACCTAAGCGAAAAGTATCCATTAATACGAGAACTTACCCAGCGCATGGGGCTTGATCCAGATTACTAAAGGCTATTTAAAAAGCGCCACGCAGCGCCTCTAAATCATCTTGGGTGAGTGGCTTGGTAATATATTTAATTACCGCCGGGTTGGTGATAATCTTGTCTACATCTCTTCGGTCCTCAGAACTGGACAAAATAATGACTCGTGCTTTCTGCTGAATTTCGGCAGGTAACGTCTCAAACTCATATAGAAACATAAACCCATCCATAATAGGCATGTTAATATCCAGAAAAATGAGATCAGGAAGTTCCGAAGGGTTTTGTAAGTGTTCTTGCAGGTAGTCCAATGCCTGACGGCCCGAACTTTTGACAATCACTCGTTGCGCAAACTGAGTCAGTTCAATTACCCGACGGCTGATAAAGTTATCAGTTTCGTTATCATCAATAAGTAATACGAGGTCTATCATTCACCAGGCCATTCAAAAAAAGAGAGGAACTCCTACAAATTAATTTTGTGTAAAATTCCATGGATATTCTATAAATAAAAAATAGGATTGCTGCAATTAGAAGTGCAGGTAAGGTTTGTACAAAAATTACGATAAGCCTCTAAAAGAGCGCACATTATGGCATGGGTGGGGCAATTCTTAGCTGTTCTCCTACATTCAGATTAAAGTTCTCTTTCTGATTCCACTCCATCAACTCTCGCATCGAGATACGGTATTGCTGAGCAATCTGGTACATGGTTTCTCCCGCTTTTACTTCATGGTACTCATCGGTGATAGAGGCAGCCCCTTCAGCGTCAGGAGGAAGACGTAATTCCTGTCCTACGCTAAGCGTTTCATATACCGACATCCGGTTGTAGCCTGCTAATTCAGCGGCAGTTAAATTATACTGTCTGGCAATGCTATACAATGTTTCTTTAGGAAGTACGGTATGAGAGGTGGCAGCATCTTCAGTGACCACAGTTTCTGAGGCAACCTTCTCTACGTTATCGCCTTCAGTGGAGGGTGAATTTCTCCAGGCTTGTTCTGATGAATTATTAGTAGGTGGTAGCGTAACAGCAGCCTCCATATCAGAAGCAGGAGCATCCAGATTATTGGCATCCTCCTGTTCGGCTAATACGGGTTGCATAGGGGCATTAGTAGGTTTTCGGTACTCGACCGGAACAGTTTTGGGGCGAATATGACGTAACCATAATACATGCCCGGCCTCTAAAGGTTTCTCTTCTCGCAGGCGGTTGTTCCTAAGCAGCTTTTTCAATTTAATGCCAAACCGCTGAGAAACATCCCACCAAGTTTCGCCTGTTTCTGCAATATGAAAATGGGCGGGGGCGCGATTATGCTTGTTTTTTATATAATAAGGCTGCCCTGGTGTAATAGACGCCTGCCGATGGGTCAGGTCATTAAATTTTACGATCTGGCTGGGGGGTACTCCTATCCGTTGAGCCAGCTTTTTTACATCTTCTCCCTCTTGGGCAATAACTCCCGGAATACCATTCACTACCAGTTGTTTCTTCCCCCACCAAACGCGGGTATTAATTGCCGGAAATGCTTCCGAATGAAGTTCTTCACCCTCCAAAATTGAAGCCGAGGCACTTGGGTTAGGTGCTTTGGCCTCTGAACGAGAAGGTTGCTGTTCATTTTGAGCGATAAGGGGTTCGCGCATGCTCCCGCTGAAGTCGGGCACAATAACCGGGTATGTTTTGTCGGTAGGTATTCTGCGTTGTTTCAGCCAGGTATTATAGGGTTGAAGGTCATCTTCGGTAACCTTAAATTTCTGGGCTACATCGCGTAAAGTTTGCCCTCCCCCTTCGGTATATACAAAAAGCTGAACTGGTGGGTTAGGGTTACGGCCTACGGCATCTTCAAAGGCAATCTTGTGAGCCAGATACTTTAAAATGTACCAGTGGGTGCGTCCATCAAGCCGCATGGTTTTCTTGCCATTAAAGCGTTTATCTGCTTTTTTTAAAGCACCGCCGGGGCCTTCGTAATACGCCATCAGGGCATGCAGCCAGTTATCAAAAAAAGAGTTATTGTTTTTAAAATAACGAGCTGCGCCCCGGGTAGCGGTGATGATATTCATTCGCTCATCCACATCACCATTAATAGCCAGCCCCACTTCGCGACCAGAAGCTTCTTTAAATTGCCAGTAGCCTACGGCATTAGAGCTCGATACTGCATCGCCTACCAGGGCACTCTCTTGAATAACCAAGTACTTGATGTCTTCGGGTACATTTTCTTCCTGTAGCACTTTTTCAATAAGCGGGAAGTAAGCATCAATGCGCTCTACTTTTGCATTAAAGTATTTTTCGTAACGCGTAAGCGCATCTACATCGGTCTGAATTTTCTTTTGCGCATCAGTAGTGAGCTCCAGACGAAGGTCAGCGAAAAATAACGTACCAGGCACCTTCGGAGACTGAGCCCAGCTCTCCGAGAAGATAAGCACACTGATACAACACAAAATGGTTAGCTTCTTCATACCCTATCGTTTTCGTACAATCATCAGGCCATCGCGTACTGGTAGTAGAACGTTCTCTACCCGTGAATCTTGCTGAACCCGGTCGTTAAATTCCATCAGCACCTGCGTTTTGGCATTCACTTTTTCGCCGGGCTGGATAATGACCTTTCCGTGCCACAACACATTATCAGCAATAATAAATCCGCCAGGGCGCACCTTATCAAATACCAGGTCATAGTACCGAAGATAGTTTGCTTTGTCGGCATCGATAAAAACCAGATCAAAGGTCTCCTTCAACGTTGGAATGATCTCGGTAGCATCTCCCAGTATCGGTTCAATTACACTTTCAAGATGCGCCCGTTGAATGTAACGTTGCACCATCTCCTGCAATTCTTCATTCACATCCAGCGTAATTAGCTTGCCGCCTTCCGGCAAAGCAGAGGCCATCCAGATGGCAGAGTAGCCGGTGAAGGTGCCAATTTCCAAGATCCGCTGAGGTTGCATCATTCGGACTAGCATGGCTAACACGCTGCCCTGAACCGGCCCGGAAAGCATGTTCGGCATTAGCACTTTAAGATGAGTCTCTCGTCGTAATTCCTGCAAGAGGGGAGTCTCAGAAGTGCTGTGCGTTACAACGTAGTTTTCAAGTTCGGGTGAAAGTAGTTCCATGGTATTACAATGATTCATGAATGATGATGGATGATTAATCATGAGTAAAGTTCCATTATTCATCAGTCATTCATCACTCTTCATTATCTGCTATACAAGTCTACAATAATCTGCGAGCATCGTCAACAGCGAGCATAACAATTTAGAAACAGTGTTATGCATGCATAACAAAATTCAGTATATTTGTCATAGTATGAAGAAAGAACTGACTGTAGACTATAACATTAAAACAGCCTGGCATGCCATCTACCGCATGTATAATCAAAAGGCTATGAAAGACGATTTTACAACCTCTATTGGCTACGTGCTGTTGAACATAGATTCCAAAGAAGGGACTCCCGCCACCAAAATCGCTCCGTTGATCGGGTTGGAGTCACGCAGCCTCACCCGTATGTTGAAAAACATGGAAGAGAAAGGGTTGATTGTGAAGCAACCCGACCCGAACGACCGCCGCTCCGTGCGTATCATTCTGACTGAATTAGGTCGGCAAAAAAAGGAGATATCGCGCAAAACGGTACTTGATTTTAATAATATGGTTCGGGAGATCGTTCCTGAACACAAGCTGGATATATTTTTTGAAGTGATTAATAAGATCAATACGATCGTGGATGAAGAACTAAATCCCACCACAGTAACAACAACGACATGAAGAAATTCAACATTACCAAAGTAGCGGTGCTAGGTTCGGGCGTGATGGGCTCTCGCATTGCCTGTCACTTCGCCAACATTGGCGTAGAAGCTCTATTACTGGATATCGCCCCCCGCGAATTAACTGAGGTCGAGCAGAAAAAAGGTCTCACATTGGAAAGCCCTCATGTACGCAACCGCATTGTGACCGAGTCATTCCAGAAAGCGGTAAAGTCTAAGCCGGCTCCGCTGTACCACGAGTCGTTTGCCAATCGGGTAACGCTGGGTAATTTTGACGATGATCTGGCAAAGATTGCTGATTATGACTGGGTGATTGAAGTGGTAGTAGAACGGCTGGATATTAAAAAGCAGCTCTTCGATAAAGTAGAGCAGTATCGTAAGCCCGGCACGCTCATTACGTCTAACACTTCAGGTATTCCCATCAATATGATGTTGGATGGCCGCAGCGAGGATTTCCAAAAGCACTTCTGCGGTACGCACTTCTTCAACCCGCCCCGCTACCTACGTCTGCTGGAGATCATTCCATCGCAGAAAACCGATCCGGAGATCGTGGATTTTCTGATGCACTATGGTGATTTGTATCTGGGAAAAGAAACCGTCCTCTGCAAAGACACTCCTGCTTTCATCGCCAACCGCATTGGGGTATACAGCATCCTCTCTACCATGCACACCATTGAAAAAATGGGACTGACAGTAGGCGAAGTAGATAGCCTGACGGGCCCCCTCATTGGGCGCCCCAAATCAGCCACCTTCCGCACCATGGATGTAGTAGGATTGGACACCACGGTAAATGTAGCCAATAACCTATTCGGTGCGCTGAAGCACGATGAAGCCCGGGATATGTTTCAACTGCCGGGTATCATGAAGTCGCTATACGAACGAAAGTGGCTGGGTGATAAAACCGGGCAGGGATACTACAAAAAAGTAAAAGACGAGAAGGGCAAGTCTGAGATTCAGGAGCTGAACCTGGAAACCTATGAGTACGGTGATCGCACTAAAGCCAAGTTCCCTTCGCTGGAGATGGCCAAGCCGAAAGATGATCTGAAAGAGCGCCTGAAGATTCTGGTTAGCGCTCCGGATAAAGCTGGAGAGTTTTACCGCGCCCACTTCTACGATACCTTCACCTACTGCTCTAACCGCATCCCTGAGATTGCCGATGAACTTTATCGTATTGATCAGGCTGTATGCGCTGGTTTTGGTTGGGAGTATGGTCCTTTTGAAACCTGGGATATGCTGGGTGTGAAAAAGACCATAGCAAAAATGGAGGAAGCGGGCTATAAACCCAACCAGTGGGTGTACGATATGCTGGACAGCGGTGCCGAAAGCTTCTACAAAGCCGAAAACGGAAAAAGGTTGTACTACGATATTGATAGTAAATCTTATAAAGTAATCCCTGGTACAGATGATTTCATTCTGCTTGATACCCTACGGGAGAACAAAGTGCTGTGGAGCAACGATGGAGCTACCATCTTCGACATTGGCGACGGTATCCTGAACGTAGAGTTCCACACTAAAATGAATACCCTCGGTGCCGAACCCATTGAAGCTATCAATCGTGCCATTGATATGGCCGAGAAAGATTACGTTGGTGTAGTCATTGGCAACGAAGGGCAGAACTTCTCCGCCGGAGCCAATCTGGCTATGCTGTTCATGTACGCCATTGAGCAGGAGTTTGATGAAGTGGATATGATGATCCGTCAATTCCAGAATACGATGATGCGCGCCCGCTATTCATCCATTCCCATAGTAGCGGCGCCGCACGGTATGGCACTGGGTGGAGGCTGCGAGCTCAGTATGCACGCCGACCACGTACAAGCCGCTGCTGAAACCTACATCGGACTGGTAGAAGTAGGGGTTGGATTAATCCCGGCCGGTGGAGGAACCAAAGAACTGACCATGCGAGTGTCCGATAGTATTGAGGCGGGCGATGTGGAGTTAAATGCATTGCAAAACGCCTTCATGAATATCGCCACGGCCAAAGTATCTACTTCTGCGCAGGAAGCGTACGACCTGCATATCTTACGAAGCAGCGACCGGGTCACAATGAACCAGACACGCTTACTGGCCGATGCTAAAGAAGCAGCACTGTTGCTGGCCGAGCAGGGTTATTCCCAGCCCACTCCCCGTAAAGACATCAAAGTGCAGGGCAAAACCGGCATGGCCCTCTTCCTGGCCGGTATCTACGGTATGCGCCAGGGAAACTATATCTCCGATCACGATCAGAAGATCGCTGAAAAAATTGCCTACGTAATGTGCGGAGGAGAACTATCCTACCCCCAACTGGTATCCGAACAGTACCTGCTGGATCTGGAACGAGAAGCCTTCCTTTCCCTATCCGGTGAAAAGAAAACCCTGGAGCGGATTCAGTCATTACTACAGGGAGGAAAGCCACTGAGAAACTAGCTAACGTCTATCAAATGGTTATTTGAAACCGATGCTTGTGAGAGTATCGGTTTTTTATTGTTCAGAAAAATATAGATCTTTTTTAGAACGGTAAAAGCTGGCCCTATTATAAGGGTTTTAGTAAAGTTTTATCATTAGGTAGGGTGGATTACAAACTAAGGTAGTTCTGTCAGCATTCCTAAATAATTTTAACAGTTTGTGTGAAAAAATTAGCTCTGATCAATGAATTATAAATTCACGTATAAGTCACAGCTTGAGCGAAGAACCTTTAATCAAAAACTAAATAAGTTCTTTTCTGATATTTTATTCTATCTGTATAGGAGTTGGCTGTTTAAGAAAATGAAGTTAGATAGAAATGGTTCTCTTAAATCGCTTTTAGAATATAATGAGGATAGAAAAACTATTAAGAGCGATCAATATATCTTACCAGATAATCTAAATTTTAGTGTCTTCAGTATTACTTTTTTAGATTGTATTCAGATAGAGGACTCAAATAGGCTAAAAAAGCGCTTGCTCAAGACTGTATCTCAATATAAGCACATTCCCTATAAAGATCCTTCCAGGGAGTTGAGGCAATCTTTTGATAAATTTGATTCTGCTTATAAAACCACTTCCTGGGGGAATCTCTTTGATAACAGTACAAAAGGCAGTGAAGAGTTAGATCTAATAGATCGTATTTCCTATGGATATATTAAGGGGGAAGAATCTCATTTTATTTTGACTTACACAGTCTATCCATCTAAGAAGTTTCAAGCCCTGTTTGATCAGTCATTAAGAACTGAGGTAACGAAGGAGTCAGAAATTATTTTTAAATCTTTTAAACAAATTATAAAAAATAAGAAGCTTTCCACATCTGTTAGCTTTAGGTATAAAAAACCAAGTTACTGGACAGAAAAAATATTAAACGAAATCAACTTTCAACTAAAGTCAAAAGTATTATCCGGTCTCAAATTCGGAATATTTAATAGCAGAAATGATGTCTTGTTTCCTCGAATTATAACTTTTGAATATGACAAAAATGAGTTTGCCAGTTATAAAAATGATTTGTTTCAAAAGCTGAATATAAATAGACATGAGCATTATAGTAACTGTGATACTATTTTTACCCTTAAAGATGTGGATTACTCTAAAACGCCTTCAGCTAGTATTGAGTTGTTCTTTCCACTTAAATCTGATGAAGAAAAGAGAAAAGATCAGTTTAACGACACTTCACAATTATCTGTAAGTTATACTCAGGCAATTGCACCATTGTGGATGGTAATGAATGTAGCATCTTTAAATAAACAGAACCTCATTTCCTTGCAAAGGAAAATCTTTGTCTACATTAGAAAAAATAAAGTCTCAATGTTTTTAAACAAAGCAATTAAATTAAAAAATAAGCTTTTACTAGAATGGATAGAATTTGAAAGATTAAGAGAAGATTTTTCTACTAAGTTTTTTTCAAATGATTTATTGATTTTTAATGGAATACCTGATGCCAAAAACGCTCCTCGGTCAGAAGAAGAAGAGCCAGCAGAATATAAGATGAGCTTGGCAAGATACTCAAAGTATCTTAGCTTGGATATTAAAAAATCATTTGAAAAGCTTCTCGATCTTTTCAAGCATGTTAGCGAAGACAATTCTGTAAGAGCAAATATGCAATTGCAAAGGCTCTTATTATGGATAGCAATTATTGGAGTAGTATTAGCAATTTATGGGACTAACAGTGAATGGTTTAACTTATGGATTAAAAATTATTTAAGTAGATTAGATGTACAAATTCCGAGAACACCAACGCAGAATTAATAATATAAAATCTGTATCGTTTACTAAAAGGCTTAAATCTGTAGAGAAAATACTTTTACCTATATAAAAGTTGAATACAACACCTAAATGATCACAATAGAAACGCAATTATCAAGCGTTAAAAACTTATGAAAACAATAAACATCGACTTACCCAATAATTTAGATTTCAATGAAACGGAAATAAAAATCATATTAGCGGGGGAGCTATATGAAAGAGAGAAACTTACATTGGGACAAGCCGCAGATATGGCTGGTCTAAGTAAAAGAGCATTTATTGAGATTATGGGTAAATATGGGTTTTCTGTCTTTAGCCAATCTACCGATGATTTAATCTCTGATATTGAAAATGCCTGAGAACAATGTCATAATTTCTGATACAAGTTGCCTTATCCTTTTGGATAAAATTGGGCAACTAGAACTGTTAAAAGGTGTATATCAGAGAATTATTATCACACCTGAAATTCTCAATGAATTTGGCAAAGACCTTCCTGACTGGATTGTCGTAGAAAGGCCCAAAGATCACTCTATTCAACAAGTCCTCGAGCAGACGCTGGATGTTGGAGAAGCAAGTGCTATTGCGTTAGCTTTTCAATTTCCGAATGCTACATTGATCATCGACGACCTTAAGGCCAGGAAAGTCGGTAAGGGATTAAAACTTAAATTTACTGGGACATTAGGAGTAATTGTTAAAGCTAAGGAGAAGGGAGTGATTAAAAGTATCAAGCCAATCATCAAGAAGCTAACTCAAACTGATTTCAGGATCTCAGAAAATGTTATTAAGGAAATATTGAAAAGATCAGGTGAGTAGCCTCTCTTACTCATTATAGAACACTCTCTCCCTTTTCTAATAGATTCTCGTATTTTTGCCCTTCGTTAAAAAGAAACACTCTTTGGATAAGTCAATTCGGGTATTTGCACCGGCCACGGTCGCCAATGTGGCTTGTGGGTTTGATATTATGGGATTCGCCATCGACAGTCCCGGTGATGAGGTAGTGATGCGCTTAAGTGATCGCCCAGGCGTGGTCATTGAAAAAATTATTGGTGATGAAGGAAAGCTGCCGCTTGATCCGGATAAGAATACGGTGAGCATTGTGGTAAAACAGCTGCTGGAGCAGGTAGGTTCGCAGTACGGTGCACGTATTATATTGTATAAGAATATGCCGCTCGGTAGCGGGCTAGGTTCCAGTGCCGCCAGTGCCGTGGCCGGTTTACACGCAGTGAATGAACTGCTTACCCAATATGAGCCGAAAAAGGCGATGAAGCGGCGGGAAGACTTGCTACCGTTTGCCATGGAAGGAGAGCGTCTGGCCTGCGGCTCAGCTCATGCCGATAATGTGGCTCCGGCCCTGTTAGGTGGTTTCGTTCTCGTTCGTAGTTATAATCCGCTGGATGTAATCCGGGTACCTACTCCCGAAGGCTTGTTTGCCACCGTCATTCACCCGCACGTAGAGGTGCAGACCCGCGATGCCCGTAGCATCCTGCGCAAGCAGATATCTCTCAAAGATGCCACCATTCAGTGGGGCAACACGGCCGGACTGATTGCCGGGCTATGGCAGGGTGATTTTGAACTGATCGGTCGGTCCATGCAGGATGTAATTGTTGAACCCATTCGCTCTCTACTCATCCCTGGTTTTGACAGTGTGAAAGCCAGTGCTATGGCTGCCGGAGCTTTGGGCTGCGGCATATCCGGCTCCGGCCCCTCCATCTTTGCGCTCAGCAAAAACCGTCGGGTAGCTGAGGAAGTCGGGAGAAAAATGCAGAATACCTTTGGGGCTCTCAACATCGATAGCGACCTTTACGTCTCTGGCATTAATCAAGAAGGGCCTAGAGTGGTAGAAGGGTAAACGGAGAAGGGTGAACGGAAGCCGGAGACAGAGCAATTATCCACTCAAAAATTTAACAATCAGCAATTGAACAATCTACCCCATGCAACTATATAGTACCAACGATACATCACGATCTCAAACCGTTTCTTTTCAGGAAGCAGTGTTTCAGAGTATGCCAGCCGATAAAGGGTTGTATATGCCCACAGAGCTTCCGGTACTGGATGATTCTTTCTTTGATGAGATTGAAAAATTTACCTTTCCCGAGATTGCCTTTCAGGTGGCTTCGGCTTTGCTGGAAGACGAAATTCCGGCCCTGAAACTGCGGGAACTGATCAATGATGCCATCAGCTTTCCGGCTCCGGTGGCTACGCTCGATGATGAAATTCACGTGCTGGAGTTGTTTCATGGTCCTACCTTAGCATTCAAAGACTTCGGGGCTCGTTTCATGGCCCGCACCATGTCCTGGTTTTTGCAGCAATCACCTCAGGCAGACGAACGAACTATTCTGGTCGCTACTTCCGGAGATACGGGAAGTGCCGTGGCGCAAGGGTTCTTAAACGTGCCGGGCATTAAAGTAGTGTTGTTGTATCCGAAAGGGAAAGTGAGCGAAATTCAAGAGAAGCAACTCACCACTGTAGGAAACAACGTGAGTGCCCTGGAGGTATCCGGTACTTTTGATGATTGCCAGCGGATGGTGAAAGAGGCATTTCTGGATCAGCCGTTACGCCAGCAAGTGGCACTCTCATCTGCCAATTCTATCAACATCAGCCGCCTGATTCCTCAGTCGTTTTACTACTTCAATGCCTACGCCCAACTTAAGCGCGACCTTGCATTTAACCCCGATTGGCCTCTGGTTTTCTCCGTACCCAGCGGGAACTTCGGCAACCTTTGCGGCGGACTGATTGCCAAACAAATGGGCCTACCCATTGACCATATTGTGGCGGCGACTAATGCCAATGATGTGGTGCCGGAGTATCTGGAAACCGGAAAATTCACTCCGCGCTCGTCGGTGCAAACCATCTCCAATGCTATGGATGTAGGCAACCCGAGCAATTTTGCCCGCTTGCAGGCATTCTATCATTATGCCGGGTCGGATGACGAGCTGCTAACTTCCATTCAGGAAGACATTACCGGCAACCGTTATTCGGATGATGCCACCAAACAGGCGATTCGGGAGGTGTACGAAAAGTACTTTGGCTACACCATGTGCCCTCATACTGCGGTAGGTTACCTCGGCTTGCAGGATTACCTGAATCGACAGTCTATTAGAGTAAACGGAGTTGTGCTGGCTACGGCACATCCGGCAAAATTTAAAGATACAGTAGAGGAAGCCATTGGTGAGAAAATTCCGATGCCTGAATCTTTACAAGCCGTCCTTGAGCAACCCAAAAACGCGCAGTCCATTCTCCCGGAATACGAAGCCCTAAAATCCTATCTGCTGGATAACGCCTGATTTTAAGGTTTGATAAATTTTCGGATGATAATCTTAGAGAGTTCAGGAGTGCGCCCATTCAATTAAATACCCCTTTTCTTAAAGGGGATACAGTGATTTGCTTTATTTGATATATTTTTTTCAATAAAACTACCTTATTAGCATAAATATTCGTAAAATAAATTCGCTTGTATAAAAGTGAATGCGGATATTTGCAGTATGATTTTTCCGTCCCCAATTTTTATACGGACAGTGTCAACCATATCCTAACCCTACTACTATGCTGGTAACTGATGCTTCTATTGATGTAGAAAAAGTAGAAAGTGATGCCCTTTTCTTAAATGATTCCCTAAGAACAGTACTAAAGTCTTTGGGCGAGTCACAGTTGGCCGATGCCTTAGAGCAGGAGCCGAAAATGATGGATGTGAACATCGTTCGCTTATATACCACTTACTTTCAGTGCCTGAATCTGGTGGAAGAAAATGCTACCGTACAGTACCGGCGCCGCTTAGAAACCGAAGTAGGGCTGGACCGAATCTCCGGTTTATGGGCCAAGGCGTTTCGGCAGCTATCCGATGAAGGCTTTACCGAACAGGAAATTGCCCAGCGAATTGCCGGAGTACGTATTGAACCGGTACTCACGGCCCACCCTACCGAAGCCAAGCGAGCCACTGTTTTACGTCATCTGCGCGAACTCTACCTTCTCCTCGTACGCCGGGAAAACCCCGTCTGGACGCCTCAGGAGCAGCAAAGCATTTGGGAGTCTATCCAGAATCAGTTAGAAATTTTATGGCGGACCGGAGAAATCTTTCTGGAGAAACCCACCGTTTCGGCTGAGTTGCGTAACATGATGCACTACCTCACGCGGGTGTTTCCTCGGAGCCTCCCGCTGGTAGATCGCCGCCTTCGCGATGCCTGGGCATACGCTGGGTTTGATCCGAAAAAACTGGATGACTACCGGAGCCTGCCTCAGATTCAGTTTGGTAACTGGGTGGGTGGTGATCGGGATGGACACCCTTTCGTAACGGCTGATGTTACGCAGCAGACTCTTTATGAGCTTCGCCGCAACGCTTTGCTGATTCACGCTCAGGCATTGGAGGCACTGTCTGCCAAACTTAGCTTTTCTATAACACGAAATGCCATTCCGGTTCGGTTACAGGAGAAACTGGAGGATATGAGCGAGCGGATTGGTGATGAAGCAACCCCTTCGCTGGCCCGAAATCCGAACGAGCCCTGGCGACAATTGGTAAACCTGATGCGGTTGTGCGTTCCGTTGGACGTACACGGCGATCTGGATGAGAAACCGTACACCTACCTGCGGAGCTTTGAGCTGTTAGACGATCTTATTTTATTGATGGAGACCCTCGAGGAGGTGAATGCGCACTCCATCGTCCGCAGCGAAGTAGAACCCTTGCTGCGAAAGCTACAGGCATTTGGCTTCCATCTGGCTGCTCTTGATATTCGGCAGAATAGTGCCTTTCATGATAAAGCCGTCACGCAACTGTTGCAGGCTTCCGCTATTCCGGCTGATGAGTTGCCGGATGCAGATTACGCCAACTGGACGGAAGAGCAGCGATTGGCATTTCTGGAGCGTGAGTTGCAGTCGGCCCGTCCGTTTACCCAGGCAGAAGCTCCTTTACCCAAAGAGGCAGCGTCGGTCCTGGGTTGCTATCGCGTAGTTCATGCATTCATCCAACGCTACGGCACCCGGGGACTAGGCTCACTGATCGTAAGCATGACTCGCAGTGTATCTGATCTCCTGACGGTTTATCTGCTCGGGCGCGAAGCAGGGCTGGTATTTCTGGGAGAAGAAGGCTTGGTAAGTCAGCTTCCGGTGGTGCCCTTGTTTGAAACCATTGAAGACTTGCAGGGCAGTCCGGCTATTCTGGAAAAATTTCTTCAGCACCCCATTACCAAACGCAGCCTGGCTTATCAGCAGGAGCAAGATCAGGCTTCCCAGCCCGTGCAGCAAGTAATGGTGGGGTACAGCGATAGTAACAAAGACGGTGGTATTCTGGCCAGCCTTTGGAACGTGAACCGGGGTCAGAAAAATCTAACTGCGGTTGGGAAACGTTGTGGGGTGCGAATCCGCTACTTTCACGGGCGGGGAGGTACGGTGAGCCGGGGCGGAGGACCTAACCACCGCTTTCTGGAATCCTTGCCGCACCACAGTTTGGAAGGTGATTTGCGCCTGACCGAGCAGGGAGAAACTATTGCCCAGAAGTACGCTAACCTGATCACCAGCTCCTACCATCTGGAACTGTTGCTGGCCGGTACTACTAAAGCCACTGTCCGCCAGCACGACAAGGAATTGCAGGATCATCCGCTGGACCCTATCATGGATTATCTGGCGGAGGTCAGTAGTAAGCATTACGGAAACCTGATTCAGGCCGAGGGATTCATGGATTTTTACGCTCAGGCTACTCCCATTGATGTGATAGAAGCTAGCCGGATTGGCTCTCGTCCGGCCCGACGTACCGGGCAGCGCACTCTGGATGATCTGCGGGCCATTCCCTGGGTATTTAGCTGGAGTCAGGCTCGTTTCTTTCTGTCTGCCTGGTACGGGGTAGGAACCGCGCTGAGCCGCCTGAAAAGCGAACGGCCCGATGACTTTGCCTTGCTGAGCGAGCAGGCCATTGCCTACGCTCCCTTCCGGTATATCCTGACCAATGCCAGCTCGGCGGTGCTAATGGCCGATGAAACCACTATGCATCTGTACGCTTCATTAGTAGAAGACGCTGACCTGCGCGACCGGTTTATGCGGATGGTTTTGGATGAACTGACTAAAACCCGCACGCTGATTGAGGAAATTTACGGCACCAAGATTGACGAACGTCGCCCTCGTATTGCCAAAATGCTTTCCATGCGAGAGCCTAAATTAGCGGCTTTGCATCGGCACCAGATTGAGCAGATCCGAAGCTGGCGCGCCCTAAAAGCATCGGGCGAGGATACCGATGAAGAAGTGTTGATGGATCTGCTGCTCACCGTGAACGCGATCTCCGGAGGTATTAAAGCCACAGGATAAGCGAAGACAAAGACCAACAAAAAAGGGTTTGACTACATCGCCAAACCCTTTTTCAGTTTAATTTGAATTATGGTTTAAATCTACTTTCAGTCTTAAACTGGGAAACCTTGCTGTCTGAGCGTAGCGAGTTTCAAGGTTTCCTAGATTTTTTGCCTACTTTTTCATCAATGGAAAAAGTAGGAGCCTGCCCGGCTTGAGGGCGAAGGCTTTTAAAACAAAAAATTTATTAGATTTTACTATCGTAATCTAAAGCGAAACTCACATTGAGTTTAACATATAATCAGGCATTAGAGCCTATCGCGTTCAAATCTTCAAACGCTTCGGTCAATCGCTTTACAAAGCTCTTTTCAGCTTCGCGCAGCCACACCCGAGGGTCATAAATTTTCTTGTTTGGCTTATCATCTCCTTCCGGATTACCAATCTGCGCTTGCAGGTAGCCTTTCTTGTCTTCGTAGTAATTACGAACACCATCCCAGAAAGCCCATTGCAGGTCGGTATCAATATTCATCTTAATAACTCCATAGCCAATCGCTTCCCGGATCTCGGCTTGCGTAGAGCCTGAACCACCGTGGAATACGAAGTACACTGGCTTGGTAGCAGTACTGTGTTTTTCCTCAATAAATTTCTGAGAATCACGCAGGATGGTAGGAGTCAGTTTTACGTTACCGGGCTTGTAAACGCCGTGCACATTACCAAAGGCAGCAGCCACTGTAAATCGGTCCCCAACCTTTTTTAGCTCCTCGTAGGTATAAGAAACTTCTTCCGGTTGGGTATACAGTTTAGAGGCATCTACATGGGTGTTGTCTACGCCATCTTCCTCACCGCCGGTCACTCCCAACTCCACTTCAAGACCCATACCCAGCGCATTCATTCGCTCGAAGTATTTCTTACTGGTTTCTACGTTTTCTTCCAGATGCTCTTCGGAAAGGTCTAGCATGTGTGAGCTAAACAAGGGTTGCTTGTGCTGCTCGTAGTATGCTTCTCCGGCATCCAGCAGTCCGTCTATCCAGGGCAATAATTTCTTGGCGGCATGGTCGGTATGCAGAATGACTGGCACTCCGTAGTGCTTGGCCATGGTGTGTACGTGCTGGGCTCCGGCAATGGCTCCGGCAATAGAGGCCTGCTGATTGTCATTGCTCAGTCCCTTTCCGGCCATAAAGGCAGCACCGGAATTGGAGAACTGTATGATAATGGCCGACTGTGCTTCCCGGGCCGTTTCTAAGGCAGCATTAATGGTATTGCTGCTGATGACGTTAGCCGCAGGTAAGGCAAATTGCTTTTCCTTAGCGTACTCGTAAAATTCTAACAACGTATCACCGTAAAGTACACCGGGTTCAAACTTTTTCATAAGGTTCAGGGTAAAATGGTCTAAAAAAACTCTGCTTGCGCAGAAAGCGCAAACTACTATTTTTTCTGATTTTTCGCTTTATAAAACAGGTTTTTAGCGATCCTTGTTCGATACTGTCGCCTCAGTTTATAAAAATAATAGTCCGTGGCTCGAGTTGACTTTCCGGCTGCAAAAGCCTCCCTAATAGTTTCTTAGGCTTCTTTACCACTATTCAAAAAATAATGATCAGGTTCGCCTTGTCCCTTTGCCGGAAGATCATAACTTCAAACTCAAGCTTTTATACTAACCAACCTACTCATGAACTACACCCACTTGCTGTATTTGCTGCTATTGTTTGGATTACTCTCCTGCCAGCCTACCAAAGAAGAATCCTCTGCTACCTACTACCAATGGCATAAGATGACGCTCTCCTTCGAAGGACCAGAAACCAGCGAAGATGCCGAGGACAATCCTTTCCTGAACTATCGCCTGATGGCTACTTTCCGCCACGGAGACCAAACCTACAAAGTGCCCGGCTTCTATGCTGCTGATGGCAATGCCGCAGAAAGCGGAGCATCATCCGGAAACGCCTGGCAGGTACGGTTTGCTCCCAGCGATACGGGCGAATGGAATTACGAAGTATCGTTTAGAAAAGGTGAAAACATCGCGATTAGCGACGATGCCAATGCGGGCGAATCGGTCGCGTTTGATGGACAAAGCGGCACCTTTCAGGTAGTAGCATCCGAGGTGCAGGGGCGCGACTTTCGAGCCAAAGGGCGCTTGCAGTATGTAGGCGAACGCTATCTGAAATTTGCGGGTACCGACGAATATTTTCTGAAAGGCGGCACCGACAGCCCCGAAAACCTGCTGGGCTACCAGGATTTTGACGGTACCTACGTGCAAGCCGAAGAAGGCCAGCGCGAAGGCGAAGCCGCTACCGACAAGCAACTGCACCAATACGCGCCTCACGAAAGCGACTGGCATACCGGTGATCCTACTTGGCAGGATGGAAAAGGGAAAGGATTGATCGGAGGGCTGAATTACCTTGCCGAACAGGAGATGAACTCCATCTATTTTCTCACTTCCAACATTGGTGGGGATGGACGCGATGTATGGCCTTACACATCTTACGACGAACGCGCCCGCTTCGATTGCAGCAAGCTGGATCAATGGGAAATCGTATTTACGCATGCTGATAGCCTGGGCATTCTGCTGCACTTTGTGACCCAGGAAACAGAAACCGAATTGCTATTGGACAATGGCGATACCGGCCCCCAACGCAAACTTTACTATCGCGAACTGATCGCCCGCTTTGCTCATCACTTGGCGATTACCTGGAACATGGGCGAAGAAAACGGCTACGCCAGCTTTACTCCAGAGGCTCAGAACGACGAGCAGCGCCGCGCCATGATCTCTTACATCAAAGAAAATGACCCTTACAAAAATTTTGTGGTCCTGCACACTCACTCATCCCACGATCCCCGCTACGCTATTCTGGAGCCCCTTCTGGGCTTTGACGCTCTGGACGGGCCTTCGCTGCAAATCGCCCCTCCCTCCGATGTGCACGAAGAAACCAAACACTGGATTGAAGCATCCGGAGGAGCCGGGAAGCAGTGGGTGGTAAACATAGATGAAATCGGTCCGGCATCGAAGGGCGCCTTACCCGACGATGTGGACCCTGAGCACGATACAATTCGCTACGAAGTGCTGTGGGGTAATCTGATGGCTGGTGGCGCAGGAGTGGAATGGTACTTTGGTTATCGTTTTCCTAATAACGACTTGAATCTAGAAACTTGGCATACCCGCAATAACCTATGGAAACAAACCCGCATTGCCGTAAACTTCTTTCACGAATACCTACCCTTTTGGGAGATGCAGTCAGCCGATGAGCTAGTTAGTGCCGAAGGAGCCTATGGCTTTGCCAAACCTGGAGAAATCTACGCCATCTATCTCCCCAAAGCCACCACTACCGACCTCCAGCTCGACGAAGCCGGAACCTATACAGTAGACTGGTTTGACCCCAAGCAGGGAGGAGACCTACAAAACGGAAGCATCAGTGAGGTAAATGGCGGGAGCAGTGTTTCGGTCGGCAATGCACCTTCCGGGGATCTTCAGGATTGGGTGGTTTTGTTGCGGAAGCAATAAGCTGTTTTTGATGAATAATGATGGATGATTGATGAGGAATGGGAAGTGAACTGTTTATGTATTTAAAATTAATACCTAAACTGACGATACGTTCTTTGATGAGATCAGAAAGTAGATAAAAGATAGTTAAAAAGTAAACAGTCTTACTAATGACTAGTGATTAATGATAGCTATTTATATAGATGTAGAGCATAAAAAATGACTCTGAACAAACAAAAACGAGCGAACCGCATGTCAGTGCTTTTCTTGCTGTGTTTCTCAGCCGCTGGAATCCTTCTTCTCTATAGAAGTAAATTTAATGCAACTGATCTTCAGTCAATAGAAAGTCAAATAAATAGTGTTGATACGCTTAGTGGATTTGGAAATTATGGGAGAAACTACGCAATTATACTAAATGCAGAGAAGTTCGGAAATTATTATGGCTTGTATGCTGGAACTAAGGATCAAGCTTTGAGAGTGCTCAATGATCTAAACATAAGATTGGGACAGACCTATAAACTATATGTTGATCCGACGGTAGTAAGCTTAAACGGCTATAACTTAGGAATTCGGATGATTGAGAACCAAGGTGTAGTAATCTACAAAGAGAATATGTCGGTACAATGGATTATGGGAATCACTTTGATTTTAATAGGTATGGTCTCTTCAAGCGTACTTTACCTTATAGCAAAGAAAAAATTTAAATAGAAAAAACGACATACCAACAAATGGCAGTAGCTATCCCTATTTGAAATGCACTTGGAGGTTAAACGCTCTAAAAGCACGAAAGTTGATAGTTAAAAGAAAAGCGCAAACAAGCCAGGCCATACATTCAAAAAAATGGACACTAAATGGAAACACATCAAGACGATCGTTGACGGAGAGCTCTGTAAAATTGAGGGTCTTAATATTTGGGACTATGAGTGGAAGAATACAGGTGAAAGGGTAAGCGTAAAAGACCCATTATACGGGCAAGATCATACCCTGACAGTTTTTGAGATTTCAGACCGAGGTATCACAGTGATTTTTGCTGCCGGGGAGTTCTCAAACTGCGTATGGGGCATTTACCAAAGACTGTGAAAAATTGCGTTTAAAATTTGGCGACGAAATATACGCTGAACAGCAAGAAATTAAAGCGACTCTGGAAACCTGACTATTATCAAAGATCCAAAACGATCAGTCCATCAATCATTACTCACTCATCGCTCATCATTAAAACGAAATCCGCGCTATTCAGAGCAGATTACAAATTTTTCCACTAGATTTAGTGTTATCTGTAGGATAAACAATCAACCTTATGAGATTTTTTGTATTGAGTGTATGGGTAGCAGCTGCTACTTTTTCCATCAGTAGTTGTACATCTCAAAGCGAAACACCTCCAACCCAAGAAAATACTATGAACACCACCACTTCTTCTCTGTTGGATCAGTACACCCAGGTCCGGTTAGAGGCCTCCCTCGACCATCTTTCCGATAAACAAAAGCAGATCATTCCCCTGCTCATTGAAGCTGCCAAAATTATGGACGAGCTTTTCTGGTACGAAGCCTACGGTAAAAAAGACAGCCTGCTGAGCACCGTCACTGATGAGTCTCTGAAAGAATACGTCAACATCAACTATGGCCCCTGGGACCGTCTGGATGATGATAAACCATTTATTGAGGGAGTGGGTCCCAAACCGGCAGGGGCCAATTTTTACCCTACCGACATGACCAAGCAGGAGTTTGAAGAGGCTAACCTGGATAATAAAGCCGACCTGTACACTTTCCTGCGTCGGGATGAAAACGGCGAATTGCAGAGTATTCCGTACCACGAAATGTTTGTCGAAGAGGTGCAGCGGGCTGCTGGTCTGCTGAAACAGGCGGCCGAACTGGCCGAAGATCCCGGCTTTAAAAAGTACCTGACCCTGCGCGCTGAAGCTCTGCTCACCGACGATTACCAGCCCAGCGACATGGCCTGGATGGATATGAAAAACAACGCGATTGATGTGGTAATCGGCCCGATTGAAACCTACGAAGATCAGCTGTTTGGCTACAAAGCGGCGCACGAAGCCTATGTGCTCCTCAAAGACCAGGAATGGAGCCAGCGACTAGCCAAATACGCTCAATTTTTGCCCCAGCTTCAGGAGAACCTGCCGGTAGACGAACGCTACAAGCAGGAAGTACCGGGCAGTGATGCCGATCTGAATGCCTACGACATCGTTTACTATGCTGGTGATTGCAACGCGGGTAGCAAAACTATCGCCATCAACCTACCCAACGATGAAGAGGTACAGTTAAGGAAAGGGGCGCGACGACTACAATTGAAAAATGCCATGCGGGCCAAATATGACGAAATTCTGGTGCCTCTGGCCGATGTGCTGATTGATCCTGAGCAACGGCAGTACATTTCCTTTGACGCCTTCTTCGCTAATACCATGTTTCACGAAGTGGCGCACGGTTTGGGTATCAAAAACACGATTAATGATAAAGGCACGGTACGCGAAGCCTTGAAAGAACATGCTTCGGCCCTGGAAGAAGGTAAAGCCGACGTACTGGGGCTATTTATGGTAACGCAGTTGCATGGTGCCGGAGAGCTGGAGGGTGAGCTGAAAGAATTTTACACCACTTTTCTGGCCGGAATTTTCCGCAGTGTGCGTTTTGGTGCGTCCAGTGCCCACGGTGTTGCCAACATGATCCGCTTCAACTACTTCCAGCAAAAAGGAGCTTTTGGGCGTGATCCTGATTCCGGAACCTACCGGGTCAACTATGACCAGATGCAACAAGCTATGAACGATTTGTCGCGAGACATTCTGGTGATGCAGGGCAATGGCGATTATGAGGCGGTGGCCCAACTGGTAGCCGAAATGGGTACCATTGATGATCAGTTGCAGGCCGACCTGGACCGCCTCGCTGAGAAAGATATTCCGGTAGACGTTACCTTCGAGCAGGGATTAGATGTCCTTGGACTGTCTTCGGAGACTGTCAGCGGGCAGTAAGAACCTGAGCCAAGCGCTTGATTAAGCAAGCGATTTTTTTATCTTGTTGAGCTAACAACAACCTATGCTAAGACTTCTCATGCTGAGTGTGCTACTCTGTGCAGTAGCCTGTCAGCAACGTATGGAGCTACCTCCGGAGGTAGAAGCGAAGCTACCAGAAAACCTGGACTACAATTTCCATGTCAAACCCATTCTCTCCGACCGCTGCTTTGCCTGCCACGGCCCGGATCAGAATAACCGGGAGGGAGGCTTGCGCCTGGATGAAGAGGCCAGTGCTTATTCAGCATTAGAGAGCGGTGCCCACGCCATTGTACCCGGCAAGCCGCGCAGTAGTGAACTGGTCAGCCGAATCTACGCCGATGACCCGGAAGTGCAGATGCCGCCCCCCGAATCCAACCTGCAACTTACCGAATACGAAAAAGCCGTGCTGACTCGCTGGGTAGAAGAGGGCGCTGCCTATAAACCCCACTGGTCGTTCATTCCCCCTGAAAAACCTGAAGTACCAGAAGTAGAGAATACCAAGTGGCCTAAAAATGAGATTGACAACTTTGTACTTCGTCAGGCTGAGCAAAAAGACGTGCAACCCTCTTCCGAAGCTGACCGAGAAACTCTGATTCGTCGGGTTACTTTTGACCTTACTGGGCTACCGCCTACCCTGGAAGAAATTAATGCGTTTCTGGAAGATGATTCTCCCAATGCCTACGAAAAAGTAGTAGACCGTCTGCTGGCATCTTCCGCCTACGGAGAACGCATGGCGGCTTACTGGATGGATGTGGCCCGCTACGCTGATAGTTACGGTTACCTGGACGATAAGCACCGCCCCATGTGGCCCTGGCGCGACTGGGTGATTGAAGCTTATAATAAAAACCTGCCCTATGACCAGTTCATTACCTGGCAACTGGCTGGTGATCTGTTACCCGATGCTACGCAGGAGCAGGTACTGGCCACCGCGTTTAACCGTAACCACAATCAGAACTCCGAAGCGGGTATTATCTATGAAGAATATCGAGTAGAATACGTAGCCGACCGTACCAATACCTTAGGCAAAGCTTTTCTGGGGCTGACCCTGGAGTGCGCCCGTTGCCACGATCACAAGTATGACCCGATCAGCCAAAAGGAATACTACCAGATGTTCGCCTTCTTTAACAGCACTTTTGAGATTGGTAGCCCATCGTACGGAGTAGATCAGACTCCCGGCCCCGCGCTACTGCTGGCTGATTCGGCCACGGAAGAACAAATCGCCTCCCTGAAGCAGGCCATTGCCCGGCACGAGCAGCAGGTAGCCAATCATCATAAAAAAGCTACTCCCGAAGTGGTGAAAGCAAAGGTGCAGGCCGATATAGCGCAGAATGTGCGTAAAAATCTGGTGGCTTATTATCCGTTTGATGTGGTTACCAATGATCAGTCGCCCAACAAAATAGATTCGTCCAAACCGGCTACATTTAAAGATCCAATTCCCGTAGAGGGAGTGTACAACGGGGCTATCAAAATAGATCCCAATAATCATGTAACCCTGGGCCAGGACGTAGGGTTATTTGAGCGGACCGATCCTTTCACGGTGAGTCTGTGGATCAAACCGGCCAAAACCTACGAGGAAGCCACCGTGTTTCAGCACAACTACCACAAACGCTACGGCTATACTGGCTATACCCTATTGTTGCTGGATAATAAACTGTCGTTTCAGCTATCTCACTCCTATCCCCACAACGCTATTCAGGTGATGACCACCGAAGCCATACCGGAAAACGAATGGGCCCAGGTAACACTGACGTACGACGGATCGAGTAAGGCCAGCGGTACGAAAATTTTTGTTAACGGTGAACTGGCTGACACCGAGGTGGTTTACGAT
Organism: Roseihalotalea indica; assembly: GCF_022458895.1. The sequence goes on from NZ_JAINFL010000001.1 coordinate 476,687, forward strand.
AATCTATACAAAAGTATCATTCCCAAAATCAACGAGCATACCTACGAGTTTGAAGGGTTCTACCTGGGCATGCGGGGCAACCATACCACTTTTCCCGAAGGCTTGATAGACGAACTGAAAGTATTTGACCGTAACCTGACCGCCCTGGAGGTAAAGCAGGTTTACGGCGAAGCAAACCCGGTAGATCAGGCCACTCCCGAAGAACTTCAGGAGTATTACCTGGCTCACTACGATCCTCAGTATCAGCAACAGTTGGAAGAGGTACACAAACTGAGAGTGGAAGAGCATACGCTGATAGACAGTATTCCCGAGATTATGGTGATGGGCGATTTGCCCGAGCCGCGCCAGAGCTACATATTGGAACGAGGAGTGTACGATGCCCACGGAGAGGAAGTCTCACCGGCTACCCCCGAACAGGTACTCAACTTTCCGGATACGCTTTCTGCCAACCGACTGGGCTTAGCCCGCTGGATGACCAGCCCCGATAATCCGCTGACGGCCCGGGTGGCGGTCAACCGCATCTGGCAAATGCATTTTGGGAAAGGCTTAGTATCTACTTCCGATGATTTTGGCAACCAGGGAGAGTTACCCACGCACCCCGAATTACTCGATTGGCTGGCTGTGAAATTCAGGGAATCCGGCTGGGACAAAAAAGCCATGCATAAGCTGATTGCCATGTCGGCTACCTATCGGCAATCATCAGTGATCACCCCGGAAATGCTGGAGATGGACCCTGATAATGCATTGTTAGCCCGTGGTCCCCGATACCGCTTATCGGCCGAAATGATTCGGGATAACGCTTTGTCAGTAAGTGGGTTGCTTACCGAGCACGTGGGTGGCCCCAGCGTGTATCCTTACCAGCCTGAAGGGTTATGGGATGAACTCAGCAACAAACCCTGGCGCTATAAGTACGAACAGGCCGAAGGGGAAGACCTCTACCGCCGCAGCTTGTATACGGTATGGAAACGAACGTCACCTCCTCCTTCCATGCTCATTTTTGATGCCGCCGATCGGGGAGTCTGCACCGTGAACCGACGCAACACCAGCACTCCATTGCAGGCCCTGGTACTCCTGAATGACCCACAGTATGTTGAAGCCAGCCGCATGTTGGCAGAGCGCATGGTTTTAGAAGGCGGCGAAAATGTTGAAGAGCAACTGACCTTCGGATTCCGGCTGCTCACAGGCCGCCACCCGAATGAAAAAGAGTTAGCCCTGCTAAGGCGAATGTACGATGAGGAGAACCAGCGATTTAGTGAAAAGCCTAACCGTGCCATTGCGTACCTGAGTACAGGTGAAGCGCCGAGAAATAAGCAGTTAAATTCTGCAAAAGTAGCTTCTCTGGCAACGATCGCGAACGCCATTATGAACACCGACGAAGCCTATACCAAGAAATAAGTACAACACCATGGATGATCTTCAAAAACTACATCATCAGCACAGCCGCCGCGACTTTCTAACCACCTCCACATTAGGGTTGGGCGGAGCGGCCCTGGCTTCTCTGATGAATCCCTTCAAATCCTTGGGCCAAGGCTTAAGCAGTGGTGATCCGGCAGAAGGCATTCTGTCGTCGCCTCATGTGTTTCCCAAGGCCAAACGGGTGATCTATCTGTTCCAAAGCGGTGGCCCTTCCCAGATTGAGCTTTTTGACTATAAACCCAAGCTAAAGGAGATGGTCGGGCAGGATATTCCGTCGTCCGTTGTGGGGGGTAAGCGTCTGTCAGGTATGGTGTCTAACCAAGCAGAATTTCCACTGGTGGGTTCCATCTTTGACTTTAAACAATACGGGCAAAGCGGAGCGCATGTCAGTGAACTACTGCCGCACACGGCCAACGTGGTAGACGATCTTTGCATCATCAAATCCATGCATACCGACGCGATCAATCACGAGCCAGCGGTGATTTTCGTGCAGACCGGATCGCAGCAGAGCGGGCGGCCATCCATTGGTTCCTGGCTTAGTTACGGTTTGGGTAGTGAGAATGAAAATCTACCCGCTTTCGTCGTCCTCGTTTCTAAAGGAGGAGGAGCACAACCGCTGAGTTCTAAAGCCTGGAGCAACGGATTCCTGCCATCGTACCACCAGGGCGTGCAGTTTCGTTCCGGCAAAGACCCCGTGCTCTACCTGAACAACCCCTCAGGCGTAGATCCCACCGACCGGCGAAGAGCATTAGATTATATCGCTCAACTAAATCGTATGCAGATGGATACTTCGGGCGATCCGGAGATTGAGTCGAAGATCAATCAGTACGAAATGGCTTACCGCATGCAAACCTCCGTGCCGGATGTGGTAGATATGTCGAATGAGCCGGACTATGTGTTTGACATGTACGGACCCGACGCCCGCATTCCCGGTACCTACGCGGCGAACTGCCTGATGGCACGTCGACTGGCCGAACGCAATGTGCGCTTTATCCAACTGTACCACATGGGCTGGGATCAGCACGGGAACCTGCCCAACGGCATCCGGCAGATGACCCAAAGCTCGGATCAGGCCACTGCCGCCTTGATTACTGACTTGAAACAACGGGGTTTACTGGAAGATACTTTAGTGGTTTGGGGGGGAGAGTTTGGCCGTACCAGCTTCTCTCAGGGTAAAATCACCAAAAATAACTACGGACGCGATCATCACCCCAGTTGCTTCACCATGTGGATGGCGGGCGGTGGAGTGAAATCCGGGATTACCTACGGAGAAACCGATGACTTTTCCTATAATGTAGCGAAAGATCCGGTACATGTACATGATTTTCAGGCTACCATGCTACATTTGATGGGGGTGGACCACGAACGCCTCACGTTTAAGCATCAGGGACGGCGCTATCGTCTGACTGATGTACACGGAAAAGTTGTCAATAATATTATCGCTTAAGTAAGGGTCAATACCTTTTGGTTTATGTACAGTTTTTTCAACAACCTATTTTCATGGGGAGTAAAATATTCCCTATTACTTGTCTTGCTGACGTATCTGGTTAGTTGCCAGAGCGGCACGGAAGAGACATCTTTAGCCTCTCAGAAGAAAGTGCCGAAAGAGGTAGACTTCAATCTCCATGTCAAGCCGATTCTCTCCGACCGCTGCTTCGCCTGCCACGGGCCGGATGAAAACCACCGGGAAGCCGGATTACGGCTGGATACAGAAGAAGGTGCGATGAGCGCTTTAGAGGAAGGAGAAGGCCATGCCATCGTGCCGGGCAATGTAAAGAAAAGTGTCGTCTATCAGCGTATCAGGTCCGATGACCCGGAGATGGTGATGCCCCCACCCGCTTCTAATCTGGTACTGACCGAATATGAGAAAGAAGTACTGGAGAAATGGATCAAGCAGGGTGCCGAATGGAAAGCGCATTGGTCGTTTATTCCTCCCGAAAAAGCAGAACTCCCCGAGGTAGATGAAGAAGCATGGGTGCGCAATCCGATTGACCGCTTTGTGCTGGCCCGCCTGGAAGATGAAGGATTGCAACCTTCCCCCGAAGCCAGCAAAGAAAAACTTTTACGTCGCGTCACCTTTGATCTTACCGGATTGCCACCCAGCCCCGAAGAGATTGACGCATTTTTGCAGGATGATTCTCCTGAAGCGTACGAAAAAGTAGTAGATCGCCTATTAGCTTCCTCGCATTATGGCGAGCGCATGGCACCCAGCTGGCTGGACATCTCTCGCTATGCTGACTCCCACGGCTACCAAGATGACCGCCCCCGTACCATGTGGCCCTGGCGCGACTGGGTAGTGAAAGCCTTCAACGAAAACCTGTCTTACGATCAATTCATCACCTGGCAGCTGGCGGGCGACTTGCTGCCCGATGCCACCTACGAACAGAAACTGGCTACCGGCTTCAATCGTAACCATGCCATTACCCAGGAAGGCGGAGTCATTGCCGAAGAGTACCTTACCGAATATGCCTCCGATCGTACGAATACTTTTTCTTCTACTTTCCTCGGGCTGACGGTGGAATGCGCTCGCTGCCACGATCATAAGTACGATCCCATCAGCCAGAAAGATTATTATCAACTGTTTGCCTTCTTCAATAATGTGCCGGAGCAAGGTCAAATCGACTACTTAAATCAGGCCCCGGAACCTGCCATGCGCGTGCAAAACGCCGAACTGGAGGCTAAAAAAGCGTATGTAGACTCTACCATTCAGGTGCTGGAAAGCAGACTACGAAACCTAGAGCAGCATCCCGATGCCGGTTTTCAGAAGTGGTTAGCCAGTTCTTCCGACAACCCATCCATCGATATTGAGACTGATCAGGAGGCTTACTTCAAGCTAAATGTATTAGAGAACGAAGAGTTCCGAAGCAGTGACGGCACAATCCCGGCCCGGATGAACGTGGCCTTACCCAAGAAAATCCCTCTGCCGGAGCACGTAGCCGGAAAAGAAGGTAAGGGACTACAATTCAATGGTTCCAACTTCCTGATGTTGGGCGATATTGCCGACTTCGATTACCACGATCATTTCTCCTTCGGAGGCTGGATTCAGCATACCAATGCTCATACACTACGGGCCGGAATATTCAGTCGCCGCAACGGTGAGATCCAACGGCAGGGCTATGACATGACCCTGACGGAAGATAATCGCTTAAGTCTGCGCCTGATCCACCACTTTGATCAGCAAAAATATCTGGAGGTCACAACCCAGTCTAAAATTCCTGCTCTACAATGGACTCATGTTTTTGCCACCTACGATGGTTCAGGAAAAGCCGAAGGAGTGCAACTGTACATCAACGGACGAGCGCAGGCAGTAACCGTCCCGCACGATAACCTGGGTCGCCAATCCATTCTGAACGGTAATGAATTCCTGGTCGGCCACTGGAACTCCCGCGACCGGGCCACCGATACCTACGGTTTTGAAGGCGGTACTATCGACGAAGTACGCATCTATCATCGAATGCTAAGTCCGCTGGAAGTGCAGGCTTTGGCCGAAGTACCGACGAGTACTTCCAAAGAAGCGTTGTACCGCCATTATCTAACCAAAGCCAGTTCGGAATTTCAGCAGCTTAATCAAAAATTGGATAAACTGCGCCCCCTGGATGTCACCATTCCCGATGTGATGATCATGGCCGAGCGGGAAGAGCGTAAGCAGGCGTATGTACTGGCGCGTGGGTCTTACGATGCTCCTACCGATCCGGTTAGCCCCGGCACTCCGAAGGCGCTGCTGGCTTTCGACAAACGATTTCCTCAAAACCGGTTAGGGCTGGCTCAGTGGCTGGTAGATAAAGACAATCCGCTCACAGCCCGGGTGGCGGTGAACCGCTTCTGGCAATTATATTTTGGAAAGGGCCTGGTACGCACGCCCGAAGATTTCGGCAATCAGGGCGATCTACCTACGCATCCGAAGCTGCTGGACTGGCTGGCGGTGGAATTTCGGGAGTCGGGTTGGGATGTAAAAGCCATGCAGAAGCTAATTGTGATGTCGGCTACCTATCGGCAGGCATCAGAGATCACTCCTAAAAAACACAAAAAAGATTCGGAGAATCTTCTGCTGGCCCGGGGGCCGAACGTACGCCTTACTGCTGAGATGTTCCGGGATAATGCCCTGGCAGTGAGTGGGCTGTTGGTAGACAGTTTGGGCGGGAAATGGGTAAAACCCTATCAGCCTGATGATATCTGGAAAGCGATGGCTAACCAGATTGGGGAGAATAAATATCGCTCAAGCAAAGGACAAGGACTATATCGCCGAAGCTTGTACACCTACTGGAAAAGAACCATTCCTCCACCTACCATGGTCATGTTTGATGCGCCCGAACGAACCATCTGCGCAGTGAAACGGCAAAGTACCAGTACCCCATTACAATCTCTGGCGCTTTTGAATGACCCACAGATCGTGGAAGCTGCCCGTAAGCTGGCGGAAGTCATGCTAAAAAAGGGTGATGAAACACTCAAGGAACAAATTGCTTACGGTTTCCAGGCCATGACATCTCGCATGCCAAAGGAACAGGAGCTGGAAATATTGATGGCGCTGTACGAAGAGAAACAAGCCTATTTTCAATCCAAGCCTGAGGAAGCACAGAAGCTGCTACACGTAGGGGATTCACCTTGCGACCCTGACCTGGAACCGGCGCAGGTAGCTGCCCTGACGGTCGTGGCCAATACTTTATTCAACCTAGACGAAGCTAAATTCAGAAGTTAACGATATGGACATATTAAGCGAGCACTTTCATCAAATGAACCGACGGCACTTTCTTTCCAGCTTAAGTCTGGGTTTAGGCAGTGCTGCCTTAGGCAGTTTACTGGGATGTAATGCTACCGGACAACCGGCTGCCGGGCCGTTACCCGGAGCAGGCATCTTAGATAAGCTTCATTTTGCTCCCAAAGCCAAGCGGGTGATCTACCTGTTCCAAAGCGGAGGCCCTTCCCAAATGGAGCTTTTCGATTACAAACCGCTGCTTTGGAAAATGAACGGTGAAGAGCTGCCGGAATCGGTACGGAACGGGCAACGCCTGACCGGCATGACTGCTGGCCAGTCTTCATTTCCACTAGCCGCTCCCATCTTTGACTTCAAGCAACGGGGCCAAAGTGGTGCCTGGGTCAGCGATCTGATGCCCCATACTGCCGAGATTGTGGATGATCTGTGCTTCATCAAAACCATGCACACCGAAGCCATCAACCACGACCCGGCCATCACTTTCTTCCAGACCGGCTCCCAACAACCCGGACGCCCCAGCATCGGTTCCTGGCTCAGCTATGGCCTCGGAAGTGATAATCAGAATCTACCCACCTTCATTGTGTTGTTATCCCGTGGAGCGCAGCGGCCTCAGCCTATTTATTCCCGCTTGTGGGGCAATGGCTTCCTGGCATCGCTGCATCAGGGAGTGCAGTTTCGAGCAGGTAACGATCCGGTACTCTTTCTCAATAATCCGGACGGCATGGACTCTAAAACCCGGCGCGACGTGCTGGACCACCTGAACCAGCTCAACACCATGCGGCTCCAGGACTTTGGCGATCCGGAGATCGAGTCGCGCATTGCCCAGTACGAGATGGCCTACCGCATGCAGACCTCCGTACCTGAAGCCTTAGATTTGTCAGACGAACCGGATAGTACGTTTGACATGTACGGCGAAGATGCCCGCAAGCCCGGCACCTATGCCGCCAACTGCCTGCTGGCTCGAAGGTTGGCCGAGAGAGATGTAAAATTCGTACAACTCTATCATCTGGGCTGGGATCAGCACGAGCAACTGCCCCGGGAAATCTCATCCCAGTGCCGGGATACCGATCAGGCATCAGCGGCTTTAGTAAAAGACCTCAAGCAACGCGGACTGCTGGAAGATACGCTGGTCGTTTGGGGAGGTGAATTCGGTCGCACTAATTACTCGCAAGGAAAGCTTACCGCTGATAACTACGGTCGAGATCACCACCCACGCTGCTTCACCATCTGGATGGCCGGGGGAGGCACCAAACCAGGCATCACCTACGGAGAAACCGACGACTTCAGCTACAACATCGTCAAAGATCCCGTCCACGTACACGACTTCCAAGCCACCCTTCTACACTTGCTAGGAGTAGACCACGAACGCCTCACCTTCAAACACCAAGGCCGCCGCTACCGCCTAACCGACGTAGAAGGAAAACTAGTAAAAGGCATCCTCGCCTAACGTAAAAATAAAGGCAAAGAGCGCTTTTAGTGTATAAGGGGAAAGCTTGCTGTCCGAACGAAGTGAGTTTTAAGCTTTCCTAGATTTTTTGCATACTTTTTTATCGATGAAAAAAGTATGAGCCGCCCGGCTTGAGGGCAGTGTTCGAGAAATAGAGAGTTTTAAATTTTGCATGGTTGGACCTAAGATAATGCACTTATAAAAAATTGACGAGAAAGAAATAAGGAGAAGATTGGTGCTATAAAAAGAAAATACACACCTATGAACAGGGTACTTACGCACATCATCACCCTATGGACGACCGGAATAATCCTAGTCGCCTGTAACCAGCAAAAAGTAGAATTTTCGCCGGAGATAGAAGCGCAACTACCCAAAACCATCGATTTCAATTACCACATCAAACCCATTCTCTCCGACCGCTGCTTCGCCTGCCACGGCCCGGACAAAAACAAACAGGAAGCTAACCTACGGCTGGATATGCCCGAGAGCGCATTAGCCGCTTTAGGCGATGATAAAGACCGTTATGCCATCGTTTCCGGCCATCCCGGCAAAAGTGAAATGGTTCACCGAATCACTTCCGACGATGCGGAAACCATAATGCCACCGCCCGAATCCAACTTGAGTCTTTCGGAAGTAGAAGTTGCTATGCTCACCCGTTGGATAGAACAGGGTGCCGAGTACAAACCTCACTGGTCATTCATCCCGCCCGAAAAGCCGAAAGTCCCTGAAGTAGCTCAGCAAAATAAAATAAATAATCCTATTGATCATTTTGTGCTGGCCCGACTGGAGAAAGAAGGGCTGACCTTTTCGCCCGAAGCACCCAAAGTTCAACTTCTCCGCCGGGTCACCTTTGATCTGACCGGATTGCCACCCACGCTCGAGGAGATTGATGCTTTTCTGGCCGACAGCTCCGAACAAGCCTACGAAAATGTGGTAGATCGCCTGCTGGAATCACCCCATTACGGCGAACGCATGGCGGTAGACTGGCTGGACATTGCCCGCTACGCCGACTCGCACGGTTATCATGCCGATGGCTATCGCATGATGTGGCCCTGGCGCGATTGGGTGATCAAAGCCTTTAACGAAAATCTTCCCTACGATCAGTTTGTTACCTGGCAGATGGCCGGAGACTTGCTACCCGATGCTACCCAGGAGCAGGTGCTGGCTACCGGATTTCATCGCAACCATCCGGCCAGTTCCGAATCGGGCATTGTGCCGGAAGAGTACCGGGTAGAGAATGTGGTGGATCGGACCAGCACTACGGCCAAAGCCTTTCTGGGCCTGACCCTGGAATGTGCCCGCTGCCACGATCATAAGTACGATCCTATTTCGCAAAAAGAATTTTATCAGTTCTCGGCCTTCTTCAATAATGTAGACGAGCTGGGCATGATCTCTAACGATGGCAATGCCGCGCCTACCATGCCGCTGATGTCGGAAGAAGTTGCCGAAAAAGTGGATTACATCCGCCAGTTAATTGATGAGCAGGAGCAGAAGCTTGAACGACGTTCGCAGAAAGTATTAAAGCAGGAGAAAAGAGAAAACGTGAAAATAGATCCCAACTTCCTGAATCAAGGATTGGTCGGGCATTATCCGTTGGATCAAATCTCAAATGAGAAAACAACTAACCGGGTAGGCAGCCATCCGGCAACCTTACGGGGTGAGGTAGAAGTAGTGGATGGCTATCAGAAAAATGCCCTTCGATTTGATAGCGAATACGAGTTTCTGTCGCTGGAAGAGGTAGGCAATTTTGAGCGTACCGACCACTTTTCTATGGGAGCCTGGGTATACCCTGAAGTCCGGGAAGAGTATACCGTGATTATGGGAAATGCCGGGGGAAAGAATTCCCACTGGCGAGGCTACGAGCTTTTTCTGGACAGTGTTAACCGCGTAAGCGTACGCCTTACCCACGACCTGCCCGACCACTGTTTGTACGTTACTACCATCGATAGCATTCCAGTGAAGGACTGGAGTCATCTCATGTTCACCTACGACGGATCCAGCCAGGCCTCGGGCATACGGATTTATATTGATGGAAATCGGGTGCCCGTACAGGTACAGTACGACCGCCTGTATAAAAGTATCCGCACCATTGACGATACGTTGAAGCTGGAGCCAACACCCATCCGGGTAGGAAGAAGCTATCAGAGCGATCTGGACATTGGATTGTATCAGGGAGCCGTAGATGAAATCCGCATCTATGACCGCGAACTCACCGGACTGGAAGTAGCCGGAGTGGCTGGTAATCGTTTTTGGGAGGAGAAATCTTATGCGCAGCTAAATCAGCCTCAGAAAACGTTGATGGCAGAGTATTATCTACGCCATCAGGACCCTGAGTATCAAAAGCTAACCAAGAAATTAACCAGACTTCGGGAAGAAGAACACGCCACGCTGGATACGGTGCCGGAGGTGATGGTGATGCGGGAAATGAATCCGCCCCGAAAGACCTATGTGCTGGACCGGGGAGTGTACGATGCGCATCAAGAAGAAGTGCAGCCCGGTACCCTTTCGGATGTGTTAGCCTTTGAAGATTTTCCGCCCAACCGGTTGGGACTGGCGCAGTGGCTCTTAAGTCCAAAAAACCCGCTGACGGCCCGGGTGACGGTCAACCGGTTCTGGCACATGTTTTTTGGCCGGGGCATTGTAGGTACCCTGGAAGATTTTGGAAATCAGGGTGACCTGCCTACGCATCCCGAAATGCTGGATTGGCTGGCCGTAGAGTTCATGGATTCCGGCTGGGATGTGAAAGCACTGCTTCGCCTGATCGTTACGTCTGCTACTTACCAGCAGTCATCTCAGGCCAGTAAGGAGCTAATCGCCGAAGACCCACAGAATGAATTACTGGCCCGAGGACCCCGTTACCGGCTAACCGCTGAGATGATCCGCGACAATGCGCTGGCCGCTAGCGGGCTGCTGGTGGATAAGATTGGGGGCCCAAGCGTAAAAACCTATCAGCCGGAAGGGCTATGGAGCAAAACTCACTTTTCTCGCCTATTGGTAAACTATAAACCTGACGAGGGTGAGAAACTGTACCGCCGAAGCCTGTATACCTTCATCCGCCGTACCGCGCCTCCGCCCACCATGACCGTGATGGATGCTTCGGATCGGAGCATGTGTATCGTGCGTCGGCAAACGACCAGCACTCCGCTACAGGCCTTGTTATTACTCAACGAACCTCAGTTGCTGGAAGCCTCCCGCCTCATGGCCGAACGGGTACTCAAGGAAGGAGGAGAAAGCGTGGAAGATCAACTAAACTATACCTTCCGGCTGCTGACCAGCCGCGAACTGAGAAAAGAAGAACTCTCGCTGATGCGCGAATTGTATCAGCAGGAGTACAAAAAATACCAGGCTGATCAGTCGGGAGCCGCCGAACTGATGAACGTAGGGGATTATCCGCGGGATACTTCTTTGCCATTACCCGAAGTAGCGGCTCTTACCGTGGTAGGCAATATGATGATGAACTACGATGAAGCGAACACCAAACGATAACTGTTATGAGCGATTGTAATCAATTCACGCCTAACTATAGCCGCCGCGACTTTCTGACCAGAACTACCCTGGGAGTAGGCGCGGCTGCGCTGGGTTCGCTATTGCAACCCACCTCGCTATTCGGTCAGTCGCCCGACCCTGCTCACGGAGCATTAGGCTCTCCGCATTTTGCTCCAAAAGCCAAACGGGTAATCTATCTCTTCCAAAGCGGTGGGCCTTCCCAGATGGAGCTGTTCGATTACAAGCCACTGCTGGAAAAGATGAACGGGGAAGAGCTACCGGAATCTATCCGAAAAGGGCAACGCCTCACCGGGATGACTGCCGGACAAAAATCTTTTCCGCTGGCTGGTTCTCATTTTAAGTTTGCCCAATACGGCAACAGTGGGGCCTGGGTGAGCGAACTTATGCCGCATACCGCGAAGATCACGGACGAACTTTGCTTCGTGAAGTCCATGTATACCGAAGCGATTAACCATGATCCGGCCATTACCTTCTTCCAGACCGGTTCTCAGCAACCCGGCCGCCCGTGCATCGGCTCCTGGATTAGTTACGGGTTAGGTAGCGATAACGAAAACCTGCCCACCTTCTGCGTGTTGCTCTCCGAAGGAAAATCGGGCGGTCAGCCCTTGTATTCCCGCTTGTGGGGCAATGGTTTTCTACCGTCCATCCACCAGGGAGTGCAGTTTCAGTCGGGGAAAGATCCGGTGTTGTACCTGGGTAACCCTCCTAGCATTGAAAAGGAAGATCGAGGTCGGCAACTGGCTTTTCTGAAAAGAATGCACGAAATGCAATACGAGCGGCTGGAAGACCCGGAGATCAATACCAAGATTGCTCAGTACGAGATGGCCTACCGCATGCAAACCTCGGTGCCCGAAACCATGAACATTGCTAATGAACCTGACTACATTTACGATCTGTATGGCCCGGAAGCGCGCATTCCCGGCACGTATGCTGCCAACTGTCTGCTGGCCCGTCGGCTGATAGAGCGCGATGTGAAGTTTGTGCAGTTGTACCATCAGGGCTGGGATCACCACGGGGGGCTTCCCAAGCAAATTCAGAAATTGTCTCAAAGTGTAGATCAACCCTCCGCTGGCCTCATTATGGACTTGAAGCAGCGCGGCCTGCTGGAAGATACGCTGGTGATCTGGGGCGGAGAATTCGGGCGAACCAATTATTCGCAGGGAAAACTCACCAAAACCGATTACGGTCGAGATCATCACCCCCGCTGTTTCACCGTCTGGATGGCCGGGGCCGGAGTAAAGAAGGGCATGGTCTACGGCGCTACCGATGACTTTAGCTATAACATTACTGAAAACCCGGTACACGTGCACGACTTTCAGGCCACCCTCTTACACCTACTGGGAGTAGACCACGAACGCCTCACCTTCAAGCACCAAGGCCGCCGCTACCGCCTGACGGATGTAGAAGGAGAAGTCGTCCACGATATTCTGGCATAGAAAAAGAAAGCGATTTCGTAGGAATATCATTCATGATGTTCACCTAAATGGAATAATAGAAAATAACCCCCAGAAATGGCAAAAGTCGAATTCCTGAAAGACAACCCTAAATACGTGGATCAAATAGCCCACTGGATGTTCAAGGAATGGGGACATCTGAGAGGTTATACCAATGCCGACCGATACATTCAGTCCGTTTCAAACCGACTCAATAATGATCAAACCCCTCTAACCATCATCGTAAAATCCGAAGGCAATGAATTAATTGCTTTTGCCAGTCTGGTAGATCACGATATGGAAACCCATCAGGAATTATCCCCCTGGATGGGCGGAGTCTTTGTATTACCATCTTATCGCGGACAGGGATTCGGCAAAGTTGTAGTGGCTAAGATCGAGCAGCTCGCCAATGAGCTAGGGTATGATAAACTCTACCTATTCACCCTGGATAAAGAGGAATTTTATAAGCATTTGTCATGGACAAAAGTAAATGATGAGGATTATCTGAATTCACATGTCACGATAATGTCCAAAGCGATAAGAAGCACTTGACTTCAGAATCACCAAAACCCAACTTATCATTGTATCACGCTGCAAGAATCCTTAATTTGCTCACTGAACACAACCTAAAAGATGATGTCAAAAAATAACCGAAGAGACTTCCTGAAAGGAGGCGCTGCTTTAGCCGGAGGTGCTTTACTCCGCCCTGACCTTCACTTCTACATTCAGAAAAGCAAGTCCAAACTGGGTGCCGAAATGCTCGGCCATAATGGCTACCGCTACCGGGTACACCAGGAGTGGGGCAACCTGGACCCCAGCCAGACGCCCGTCAAAAACTGTCACGAAATGGTGATGGACTCCCAGGGACGCCTCATCATGGTCACCGACGAAACTAAGAACAACATCATTGTCTACGATAAATCAGGCAAGCTGCTGGAAACCTGGGGGCACGATTACCCCGGCGGACACGGACTTACCCTACACGATGAAGGTGGAGAAGACATGCTCTACATCTGTGACCCCAACGAAGGCCGGGTAGACAAAGCCACCGTAGATGGTAAAGTGCTAATGACCCTCAAAACCCCACACGAACTGGGTATTTATAAAGAAGAAGACCCTTACAAACCTACGGAAACCACCATTGGCCCCAATGGAGATATTTACGTGGCCGATGGCTACGGACACCAGTATGTTATCCAGTACGATTCCAAAGGCAAGTACATTCGCCATTTTGGCGGCGCGGGCGACAATGATGACCAGTTTTCGACGGTCCATGGAGTGACGATTGACGACCGGGATTCTGCTAACCCAACGCTACTCTGCACATCCCGCGTACACAACGCCTTCAAGCGGTTCTCACTGGACGGAAAGTATCTGGAAACCATCTTTCTTCCCGGGGCCTTTGTATGCCGCCCAGTGATTGATGGTGAAAATCTATACGCCGGAGTCTGCTGGTCGCGGCTGAAGTACCTGAACCAAACCCCCAATTCCGGTTTCGTGACCATTCTGGATAAAAACAACAAAGTGATATCCAACCCCGGTGGCACCGAACCCGAATACCGCAACGGCGAACTGCAATTGATGGTACAGAGCGAACCCTTGTTCAAGCACTGTCACGATGTATGCATCGATGAAGACAAAAACATCTACGTCTGCCAGTGGAATGCTAACCAGACCTATCCGATTAAACTAGAGCGGGTTTAAATAAAGCAGAATAGTTATTTCCCGACTGGATAAAAGCAAAAACCGGAATCACCTTCTCATATGTTTAAGGTGATTCCGGTTTTTTTCTTCAGACAACGGGAGTATAGCACTACTGATCTTCACCCATAAACGGATAACGGAAATCGGTAGGTGGATCAAAGGTTTCTTTGATGGTGCGGGGAGATACCCAACGTAGCAAATTGAGCGAAGAACCTGCCTTATCGTTCGTTCCTGAACCGCGAGCGCCGCCAAACGGTTGCTGCCCGACGACGGCTCCGGTAGGCTTATCATTAATGTAGAAATTACCAGCTGAATGGCGAAGCTTGCGCATGGCCAGTTCAATAGCGTAGCGGTCTTGAGAGAAGATAGCTCCGGTCAGCGCGTACGGTGAGGTCTGATCTATCAGCTCCAGTGTCTCCTCGAAGCGTTCTGGCTGATACACATATACTGTTACCACCGGCCCGAAGATCTCCTCGCACATGGTGACATACTTGGGTTCTTGGGCTTGCAATACCGTAGGCTGAATGAAATAACCCTTGGATTTATCGTGCTCACCCCCGGCAATAATTTCTACCAGCGGATCACTCTTAGCATCATCAATATACTTGGTAATACGGTCAAAGGCGGTTTCGCTGATAACGGCCCCCATAAAGTTGCTAAAGTCGGTCACGTCGCCTACCTGAACATGCTTGAGGTCTTCTTGCACGTATTGCTTTACCTCATCCCACAGGTTATTGGGAATGTATACGCGGGAAGCGGCCGAGCATTTTTGTCCCTGAAACTCAAAAGCTCCCCGGACAATAGCGGTGGCTAGTGCTTTGGCATCAGCAGAAGGGTGGGCTACGATAAAATCCTTACCACCGGTTTCCCCTACAATCCGCGGATACGAACGGTACATGTCAATATTGCCGCCAATGGTTTGCCAAAGCTGCTTGAATACTTTGGTGCTACCGGTAAAGTGCAATCCGGCAAAATCCGGGTGTTTGAAGATTGCCTCTCCAGCCACTGGGCCGTCTACATTAATCAGGTTGATCACGCCATCGGGGACTCCGGCTTCGCGGAAGATTTGCATGAGCAGGTGGGCAGAGTAAACCTGAGTTTCGGCCGGCTTCCAGACTACAGTGTTACCCATCATGGCGGGAGCTGTAGGAAGATTCCCGGCAATGGCGGTAAAGTTAAACGGGGTAATGGCGAAGACAAAACCTTCCAACGGTCGCTGCTCTACCCGGTTCCAGATACCCGGCGGTGAAATAGGTGGTTGCTGCTCGTAGATTTCCGCCATGTATTTTACGTTGAATCGCAGGAAATCAACAATCTCACACACGGCATCAATCTCCGACTGGTGAGCCGTTTTGGATTGTCCCAGCATGGTAGCCGCGTTCATCTGGTAGCGGTACTTCCCGGCAATCAGGTCAGCCGCTTTCAGAAATATGCTGGCCCGCTGCTCCCAGGCCATATTTTCCCAGGCATATTTAGCTCCCAATGCAGCGCTAATGGCTTGTTCTACATGGGAGGCGTCTCCTTCGTAATAGTGGCCTAGTACGTGTTGATGATTATGAGGAGAAGTTAGCGGCTTTTTTACATCGGTAGTGATCTGTTCACCACCAATGTAGAGGGGTACTTCCACCTGTTCCGATTGCAGAGCGGTGAGCGTTGCCTGTAAAGCTTTCCGTTCAGGAGTGCCGGGGGCATAGGAGTAAACAGGTTCGTTTGTTGGGGTGGGTATCTGATAAAATCCAGTCGACATACAGCAGTTATTTTCGGGTCAATAAAAAAACTGGGCAAAGGTAACCCTTTTCTAAAAGAAGAACCAGCAAGACGAACAGTCTGTTCAATTGAACAAAAAAATACCCCAGAGAAGCCTCTGAGGTATTGTAAGCTGGTTTGGTGCTGATTACTGTTTTACGAGTTTCATGGTGTGGGACCGCTCGCCGTTTTGCAGGCGTAAATAGTATAATCCAGAAGGGAGAGGTTTCAGTGATAAAGTGGATTTTCCTCTAACGAGACTTTCTCCAGCTACCTGCTTGCCAGAAATATCCATAATAGTAAGTCGGCTTCCAATCCATCCGGTAGGGATCACGATAGTAAACTCGGTAACTGCGGGGTTCGGGTACGCCGAGATCGCTGTTTCTACTTCTTCACCAATGCTGGTAACGGTGCCAGGTTCTGCCGGAAACTCTTCCTCAACAGTTCGTAGCGTAATGGTTTGTTCCGCTACTGCTACTAGCGTTAAAGGCATATCCGCTACCTCTATCCGGTTATTCTGAAAGCTCTTGCCTTCGTAATCGGCCAGAAAATAATAGCTGCCGGGTGGAATATTCGGAAAGTTAAAAGCCCCTTTGGTATCACTTATTCCATAACCTGCTACTGTCTGATCCGTCTTGTGCACGAGATAGACCCGAACACCAGAAAGGGCCCTTTCTTCCAGAATTCTGCCTCCTGCGGTACTTTCCAGTAGCAAAGTTCCACTAACACTTACGCCTATTTGAGAACTGGTATCGGGTTTGGGCAATAACGACATTATGAGAGTAGTATCTTTCAATAGGGTATGAGTACTGGCTTGAGCTAATGTTAGCTGATTACCAGAATAAGTCGGGAAATACGCTCCATCTTCAGGATCAAACCGCAGGCTGTAAATGCCGTCTGAAACATTGGTAAATTCGCCACTTCCGGCAATTAATAACTGCTCTTGCTCTCGTGTAAAGCTTCCATTAGCCGCTTTATGCAAACTCGCAGTAACCGTTGCAAATTTAGCTTCACCTGCTAGTTGCAGTTTTACTGTAAACAGATCTTCGGTTTGCTCAGGGTTATCTGGGTTAGATGAAATAGTATCCGAAGAATACACCTGAAACGACTGGCTTACGGACAGTGCCGGTTCATAAATCAAGCTGCCCGACTGGTTGGCTGTAACGGTTACCATACCCGTATCCAGCAGCACCAGGATGCTATCTTCTAACTCAGCCGGACCAGTAACTGTAAGTTCAACGGGCAACCCGGAACTGGCCGAAATATTCAACAGAAGTGAGTCAGTCAGAGCAATGTCCTGATCGTTGATGGCGGTAAATGCAATGGTTTGGCTACCCCGGGTGATAGTGAATTGCTGAGTAACCGGAGTGGCTGCACCATAGAAATCATCGCCTGGCTGAGTGGCCCGAATAGTCACTTCGCCTACGCCCAGAGGGGTTACTACGTCACCTTGCAGACTAACTAGGCTATCACCTTTAATGACCTCGTAGTAAGCGGGCAAACCCGAAGTTGCTACAGCATTCAGCACAAACGGCTCGTTGCCGTAAGCCACATCGGCAATAGGCGAGAAGGTGAGGCTATTAGCCTGCGCCTGTACGTTCACCGTCATGGGGTAGCTGGTAAGCATTAATTCCGGCACATTGGGGTTGGTTATCTGGCAGGTATAAACTCCATCATCACCGCTCACTATGGGGTTCATCACATATTGATTCGTAGTAGTGGTGTCTATCGCCGCACCATCCCGGAACCATATGTATTGGTTATCAGCTACCGAAGCATCTATGTTCAGAGATAAGGTGTAACTATCGCCGGTGTTTCGGAACGTGGTACTGGTGGAACCTATGGTTGCTTGCGAAGCGTACGATAAATTAGGAAGAGAAGGCAGCACCGGTATCAGGTCACCGAATGTAAGCTGATTGTTGTCTAATTCAATTACACCTTGGGTATGAGGTAAAGTGCCGACTATATCCGTGAGCTGATTCCCACTCAGTTTTAATGAATCCGTAGGGTTCCGAAAGTTGTCAGCCCATTCGCCTAACGTACCAGTCAGCGCATTCCCCTGAAAGTCGGCATACACCAGGGAAGTAAGGTTTGCCATTTCTGTTGGGAAAGTGCCAGATAGCTGATTGTTGCTCACATCCAGTTGAGTGACCCGGTGGTTCTCTACCGTTACTCCCTGCCAGTTCTCAACAGGTCCGCTTAACCAGTTCATATTATCAGACCAGGCCGGACCGTTCGTTGCATTATACAGTTCAACCAGCGCCAGTGAGTCCAGGATGAGCGAGTCTTGAGGAGTGGTAAACATGATGGTGTCGGACGAGTAGCCGTAACCGCAGCTATTGCCCGCCGTCACTATTCCGTAATAAGTCGTCAGAGGAACCAAACCGGTGGCAATGGCCTGGGTAGAGTCAACCGAAACTGTACTTACCGGGCTAGAGAAATATTCATCCGTGGCTACTTCTACGGTGTACGCAGTGGCATCCAGAACGGTATCCCAGCGCATGGTTACCTGATTATACTCGGCGGCTGCCTGCACATTAACGGGATTGGCCGGCAGGCTATGCGTAGTGAAATTTAGAGAAGCACTAACACTTGAGCCACAGCTATTGCGGGCGGTAACCCGGCCGTAGTAAGTGGTTCCGGTCATTAGGCCGGTGACGGTAAACGTAGTAGTTGCCACTGTCTGCAAGACATCAATACTTCCGAAAGCCGGGTCATCATCTACTTCTATCAGGTAATTAGTAGCGGTAGGAGCAACGTCCCAGCTAAAGTCAGCACCGTCGCACGCCGGGTTGGTCGCAAAAGCATTGGCCGGCGTATCCGGCACGTCACTGGTTTGGTAAATGCCGGTAGCCGAAGGTCCCATACCGCAGGCATTCTTCGGAGTTACGCGAAATTCGTAAGTCGTGCCCGTAGACAATGTAGTTAGCGTAATGGAAGTAGAAATTAGGGATTGAGATATATCAGTAGTGGCAAAGCCATCCTGGGAAACCTCCAACAGGTAACGGGTAGCATGAGTAACGGGATTCCAACTGACCTTAAACCCGCTACAACTAGGATTGGAAGCTATCAGGTTAGTTACAGACGTAGATAGCGTATCTAGCACGTGTACGGTGATGGTGTCAGATGATACGGAAGTGCCGCAGGAAGTGACAGCATGTACGCGGTAAAAGTAGGTGGTAGCGACCGATAGCCCGGTTACATCCAGAAAAGTATCAGTGATAGAGACGGCATCGTACCCTGGCACCAGGCTACTAAAGGCGTAATCTTCAGAAACGGATACCTCGTAGTCAGAAGTACCAAATACCGGGTCCCAGCTCGCCGTAAACCCATCGCAGGTAACATCAACGGCTGGTTGGGCCGCTGGTTCGGTATCATCCAGAATATCAATAGTGAAGGTCTCTGAGTTGGGACAGGTGCCGTTGACGGTATAGTTAATAGTATGATTGCCAGCTGGGCTGCTTGCCAGATCAACTTCTCCGGTAGAGGCATTAAGCGCCAGTCCCGTAGGCGAAGAGAACGTGCCGCCTGGAGTATTAACGGTTGGGGTGGGGTTCGCATCCGCAGGGCAGTAAGTGATTCCAGGGTAAGAGAAATCGGCGTCTTCGGCGGGATTAATAGTAATGGATACGTCGCTACTCGCGGGGCATGAGCCCGAAGTAGTATAAGTAATGTCATACGTACCAGCAGTGCTGTTTGCCAGATCAATCTCTCCCGTATTGATATCTACGAATACTAATCCGACTGTGCTACTGAACACCCCACCGAACTCTCCAGTGATGGTAGCCATCGGATTAACCTCATTTTGACAGAATGTATTCATGCCGCTATAATCAAAGCTGGCATCTTCTTCAGATAAAATCTCTACTAATACGTTATGACTATCATTACAGGAGCCTGAATTGATGGTATTGGTCACGGTATAAGTACCGAGGGTGCTGCTCGCCAGGTCTATCTCACCCGTATTGCTATCGATTACCAGCCCAGGTACACTGCTGAATACTCCTGCACTACCGGTGTTGAATACCGGTGTTGGATTGGTACCACCTTGGCAATATCCTGCGTAGCTATAACTGAATTCGGCATCGGGTGAATTAACTGTATAGGTAACCTCAGCAACATTATTGCAAGCCCCATTATCAACCGAAGCATATACAGCCTGTCCGTCAGAAACGGTATAGTTGGCAGGGGCAGCAATGGGGATTGTCAGACTTGCATCTTCAAACCAGATAAAAGTATGACCACCGACACTATTAATTGATGATTCAAGACTTGTTAAGTCAACAGAGGCTTGTCCGCTATCAGGAGTATCTTCGCACACTACTGGCGTCTGATCGCTTGCGGTAGGTGTGCTATTGATTGTAAACGTGACGGAGGCAATGTTCTGATTGGTGCCATCATCTACTTCAGCAAACGCTATATCGGTATTAGTCGCAGAATAGCTGTTAGGGGTAGCAATAGGATTAACAGGAATACCCGCCGCCGAAGTATCCTGATACCAGCTCACCGTATAGGGATCATTACCTTTAATGCTGAATTCGTAGGAGGTAAGATCGACTATTGCAGAGCCGCTACCGGGAGTATCTTCACAGAGTGTAGGAGTCTGGTCAAAGACGGTGGGGCACTGCCCGGCACTTACGCAGTCACCATCTTCGCAATCAATCAACCCATCTGAATCATCATCAATACCATTATTGCATATTTCCTGCGCAAGTACTGCACTGGAAATAAGCCAGAATAAGATAAGTAAAACCTGTTTCATAACATGCGATTTCTTCCCTAAGTACAATTACTGTTCTTTGTAGGTGTTACTGGAAGTGAATTTTGCTGTGAAAAGTACATAACCATTATTCTGCCTGGTTTAAAGCTGCCTATTAGCGGGAAATGCTTATTTTTTTCATACTATTTGTTATCAGCCGGAATAACGGTAGATTGTGTGGCAATGCGCTCTACCGCCAACCAACGACCTTTTCTCATACTGCTTCTCGTTTTGAGAGCCAGCCTTTTCGCTTCTGCTCAGTCGGTAGAAGAAGTGCAATTAACCCATTTGGATGCTGCAAATTCACTCACGGAGTGGATAAAGGAAGTAGAAGCAACGCACGCCGTACGTTTCTTTTACCGCCCGGAGTGGACTGACTTCATCACCGTTACCCAATCCTTTAGCGAAATCTCTTTAACCGATGCCCTTTCCAGGGTGATAGAGGGAACGGACCTGTCGTTTGAGGTATATCAGAGTTATTATATAGTATTACTTTCCTCTTCGCCGCTCAGGGCCAGCCGAAGTGCAGCAGACGGAGCCAATAGCCGAATCATTATTGGAGATTCTTTACTGGCCGAGGGACAGACCGAGGCTACTGTTAGTGGTTATATTCGTGATGGCAGCACGGGACAGGGCATTGCCGGAGCTACGCTTTTTTCTCAGGAAGCTAGTCTGGGTACATCTACTAATGTCAATGGGTACTATTCATTTTCGGTGCCTGTGGGCAACTACCGTTGGCAGATTACCTCGTTGGGCTATGAAGCCGAGCGGCGAGATGTACGCGTGGTTTCAAATGGGACCTTCTCAGTAGACCTTTTCGAGGAGACTTCCCGGCTGGAGGAAATTACCATTACCGAGCGGGCAGAAGATAATAACGTGGCCGGAGCCCAGATGAGCGCCACCCGCATGGACATTCAGCGCGTGCAGAAGATGCCTGCTTTTCTGGGAGAGGTTGATCTGATCAACGCTATTGAAATGTTACCGGGTGTCAGTGTGGCTGGAGAAGGCTCGGCCGGCTTTAATGTGCGGGGCGGAGATGTAGGGCAAAACCTGATTTTGCTGGACGGTATTCCGATTTATAACCCTTCCCACCTGTTCGGGTTTTTCTCGGCTTTTAATGCCGATTTGCTGCGTGACGCTACCTTATACAAGGGAGGTATTCCAGCCCGCTACGGTGGGCGCATTGCTTCGGTACTGGATATTTCACTGAAGGAAGGAAATCTTCGAAAAATGCAGGTCAGCGGGGGTATTGGAGTAGTTGCCAGCCGGTTATCCATGGAAATTCCGATTGTGGAAGAAAAGAGCAGCCTGATCATTGGAGGGCGGGCCTCTTATTCTGACTGGATTCTAAACCAGGTAAAGGACATTACGCTCCGGAAAAGCAAGGCTTCCTTTTACGATGCTAATGCCAAGTGGACGTATCGGCTGAACGAAGCCCATAAAGTTGGAGTCACCGGTTATTTTAGTAATGATAATTTTTCTCTTTCTGATGAAGCCACCTATGCCTATCAGAATACCGGGGGAGCTTTTCAGTGGGATTACCTGATCTCGCAGAAATGGTTGTCAGCGCTGAAGTTTACCCACTCTCGCTATGCCTACCAGGTAGGCGATTTGCAGGATAGTGTACAGGCCTCGCAGATTGAGACTCAGTTTGATCAGTCAGGAGGGAAGTGGAGTTTAAACTTTTTCCCGAATGACCAGCACGAGTTTGGAGGAGGGCTGGAGGTAGCTCGCTACGGGTTTTCGCCCGGCACCCTTAGTCCGGAAGGTGAGCTTTCGTTAGTAGCACCCCGGCAACTAGACACAGAGCAAGCTTGGGAGTTTTCGGGCTATCTGAGCGATGAGTTTACGATTAATCCCCGCCTAACCCTCACGGCCGGGCTGCGGTACAATTACTATAAGTATGTGGGACCTCGCGAAGTGGTAAATTATGGGTCGGGTGTACCCCGCAGTCGGAGTTCTGTTACAGGAGTTACTTCTTATGAAGAAGGTGAAAATATTGTGACCTATCAGGGTTGGGAACCCCGGGCTGCGCTTCGGATAGGTTTGAATACACGCAATAGTATCAAGCTGAGCTACAACCGCTTGCGGCAGAATACCCATCTGATTTCTAATACCGCCAGCATTACCCCAACAGATATCTGGAAACTGAGCGACCCTTACTTGCCCCCCCAGATTGGCGATCAGTACGCCGCTGGATTTTTCCACAATGCTCTGAATAACACGATTGAAACCTCAGTAGAGGTGTATTATAAAGACATTCTGAATTTAGTTGAATATAAAGATGGGGCTACGCTGCTGATGAATAACCGTCTGGAGGCGGATTTGCTTAGCGGCACTGGCCGAGCCTACGGAGTGGAGCTGTTTGTTGCTAAAAACATAGGGCGGCTAACCGGCTGGCTGGCGTATACTTATGCTCGAACGTTACGCCAGGTAGAAAGTGAATTTACGGAAGAGCAGGTCAATCAGGGAAACTGGTACCCTTCTTACTATGACAAGCCGCATGATTTTACGTTAGTAGGCAATTATCAGTTTACCCGGCGGGTTCGGATGGGCGTAAACTTTACGTTTAGCAGCGGGCGTCCAATCACCTTGCCGGAAGGTACATATCGGGTAGGCGGCATTGATATTGCTAATTACTCAGATCGTAATCAGTACCGTATTCCAACCTACCACCGGCTGGACATCTCCTTTTCGGTAGATGGAAACCTGAAGAAAAACAAAAAGTGGGATTCAAGCTGGACATTTGCTATTTACAATTTCTACGGGCGAAACAATCCGTACTCAATCTTCTTCCAGAGCAATCAGTCCGCCCGTTTCTCAGCCTATCGCCTGTCTATTCTGGGCCGCCCGTTTCCGTCAATCACTTATAATTTTAAATTTTAAGGTATGAAGGTGCAGCGGTTTATCTACGTACTTTGCCTTTTTCTGACCACGTGTATCGATCCATTTGATATAGGTGATGTGGTAGAAGGGCAGCGTAACCTGGTGGTTGATGGTCTGATAACCAATCAGCAGAAAGCCCATGAAATCCGCATTACGTATTCTTCGCCCAATTTACAGGTGTTTGAAGACGAAGAAGTTATCGGTGCCAACGTATACATAGAAGATGAAGAAGGTAACCGCACGTTGCTATCTGAGGTAGAAGCCGGACTATATCAAACTCCAGCCGACTTTGCCGGTACAGTAGGGATGGCTTATACGCTTAACATCCGAACTGCAGAAGACAAAAGTTATCGCTCATTACCGGAGATGATGCAACCGGTAGCAGAAATTGATAGCATTTATGCAAGGCTAGAAAGCCGACCGTACCTCACCAGTATTGGCAGCCTGCTAGACGAGTGGGGCATGCAGCTTTATGTGAGCACCGGTACCGGCTTACCCGAAGCTAATTTTTACCGCTGGAATTGGGTGGAAACCTATGAGTTTATTGCCCCCTTAATAGCTCCCATGCAGCTCAATGTGCCTGTCTGCTTTCAGTCCGGGCGGTTGTACCGGCAGTTGCTGATTGGGTCATCTCAGGATCTAACCAAGGACCGAATAGAGAGGCAGCCCATGACCTTTGTATCAAAAAGGGGGCGCAAGCTTCAGATACGTTATAGCTTGCTGGTAGAGCAGTATTCACTAACAGAGCGGGCCTTTACCTTCTGGGAGAATGTTCAGGAACAGCAAAACAGCGATGGCTCAGTGTTTGATCCACCACCGGCTCGTATTATTGGTAATATGAGGAGTGTGGATAATCCTGATGAGACGGTTT
Organism: Roseihalotalea indica; assembly: GCF_022458895.1. Next base: position 501,167 of record NZ_JAINFL010000001.1, read on the forward strand.
TAGGCTATTTTCAGGTATCGGCTGTCACAGAGAAACGGGTGTTTATCGGGCGCGGTGAGGTGCCGAGCAGCCCCGGTGGGCCAGTTACCGGCGGGTTTGAAAGCTGCAATTCTGCCGACCCCGAGCCTTACTGTTACGATTGTTCTCTGCTACCTGGCACCACCACTGAACGACCTCCCTTCTGGTGATATGAAAAAATCAAAGTACATATTGATTCTCGGACTAAGTTGGGGGCTGCTGTGCTGGAATGCTACAGATATGGTGGCTCAGCAGAATATAGGGGCGCAAATAGAAACATATCAGAGAAGCCTGCCTACTGAAAGTGTTAATGTGCACCTTTCAGAAACCGTAGTGGGGGCGGGAGAAGCTATTTGGTTTCAGGCTATTATATCAGATGCAGATTCATCAGCTACTGTAAGCGAAGTTGTATATCTGGAGCTACTCAATCAACAGGCACCAGTAGTGCAGGGTATTTTCAAAGCACAAGCGGGAGTGGCTACCGGGCAGCTTCAATTGCCCGATACGCTTTCCAGCGGTTGGTACCAGCTTCAGGCCTACACCCAATATATGCGTAATGGTTCGCCTGCCCATTTTTTCTCACAATCAGTCTTAGTCGTTAATCCTGACCAGCCACCCCCACCTGACCTTACAGATGTAGAAGAGAAAAGTAATGAGGTGCAGTTTTTTCCGGAAGGGGGACATTGGGCAAGCGGTGTAGAAAATAGGGTAGTAGCCAAAGTTAAATCTTCAATAGCGGCTAAAAAACCGCATCTGGAAATTGTTGAAGCTAAAGATTCCAGCAAGGTAGCCGATATTGCGCTTACGCAGGGCATGGGCATTTTTTCCCTAACACCCGAAGACAGCATTCAATACATAGCGCGCCTGATAGCGGCCCAGGATACCACCTATATTGATTTACCAGAGGCATCTTCGGGATATACACTACAAGCCGATGTGAAAGATGGGTTATTACAGATTGAAGTCATGAGTGCCAGCGAAAGTGGGCCGGTGCAATTGGTGGTGCGTACGCAACAGCAGATAGTGTATAATCAGCAGTACACTGAAAACTCTTTTTCATCATCAGTACCGCTTAATGCCAACTCGGGATTATTAGAAGTTGCTTTGTTAAGTGAGCGGGGTGATGTAGTGGCTCAGCGAATGGTCTACCGCCCGTCTTCGGCCAGAAATATTGTTATTACCCCATCTCAGTCACAAGCCTTACCTCGTGATTCCATAAGCTTTTCGTTGTCTGGGGAAGGCAGTGAGTTATCCCTGGAAACTCCTTTTTCGGTGACTGTCCGCAAAATTTTACCCGTCGCACATCGTGAGTTTTCACTTCCGATTCTGGAAAAGTATGGACCAAGCAGGTTAATGCATTCCATGATGCCGTTTACTACAGAAGCTCAAGCTCTCGCGTGGGTTAATCAATGGTTAGTGACTCAAGATTCTCCGCGGCCCTCCTGGGAAACCTTCTTAGCCAAACCATCTCCGTCTCAGACTTTTGTTAAAGAAGATGAATTGATGTTAATCAGTGGGAAGGTAGACCCGCGCCGGCCATTGGAAGAAGATGATCAGGTTTTATTATCTATCCCAGGCGATGACCCCTATTTTGAGTATAGCGAGCTTGATGCGGATGGGGGGTTCTCAATTCCCATTTTCCGCGCCTACGGCATCCATTCGGTCATCTTACAGTATGATTCTCCATCGGGGGCAGTGGCGCCGTCGGAAATAGAGTGGTCACTGGATAACCCCTTTGCGGCCGAAGTTCCTCAGAATATACCCGCTGCCTTTTCTCTTTCTGATGAAGGCTGGCAGTTGCTGATAGATCACTATCGTCTGCGGGAGCGTATTGAGGCAGCATATATTGATCCGGTGCCGGAAGATTCTATTAGTCGCGCCCCAAAGAAAGAGTTTCGGTTTTATGGCGCTCCTAATGTGCAGGTCAATCCTGATGACTATATTTCGCTGCCTTCCTTCGAGGAAATATGCCGGGAGCTGCTGCCGGGTGTTCGTTTAAAGGAAAAAGGCGGAAAATATGATTTTGATGTGTTTGATCCGGGCACCCGAACATTTTTGCCCAACGAACCGACTTTATTCTTAGATGGAGTACCGGTACGGGATATTTCTTATATCGTGAATTTTCCACCTGACCAGATTGCCCGGATAGAAACCGTTAACCGGCGTACATATTACGGAAGTGTTCGCCTAGATGGAGTGGTGGCAGTTTACACCAAGGAGGGACATGCCTACGAGCAGGCGTTGTCAGCCACCATGCAGGAAACGGAATTTCAATTTTACACTTCTTCTCAACCGTTTACCGCTCCCGATTCGTTATCGGTAACCATGCCTGATTTCCGCAGCTTGCTGTACTGGAAGCCTAAAGTGTCTTTTGCGTCCGGAGCACCTGCTACGCTTTCATGCATCACTGCCGATGAACTGGGCACTTTTGAGATTGTAGTAGAGGGATTATCAGCAGATGGTGAGCGAGTATACGGACGGAGTACCTTTGAAGTAGTAGCCCCCAATGTGCCATAAAAAAAGCCGGAAACAGTTTGCTTCCGGCTTATGCTAGCTTGTTGTTTTGGAATTACTAAATCGTAGAAGTTAGCTTAGTTGTTTACAAAGGTTCTAAAACCCAGTACTTAACACCAAACCCCTATTGTCATATAGCCCAGGCTCGTCCGCCGGCTTCTTCTACTGAGATGCAGCCTTCGTAACGGCCCGGCACCGGTATGTGCTGAAGTACCTGAGTCGCTCCTACTTCTGAGGTACAGAATCCTAGCAGGGTGAGTTCTTTCATCGTAGTAAAGAACGGTTTTTTGTCGCTTTCTCCCTGCTCCTGAGCGGCTGCCTCCAGTTTGGTAAGCAAAGCATCTTGCTGCTCGGGTTCCAAATTAGCGAAATCTTTATCGTACTCACTCTGGCTCATCTCTTGTAGCTCAGTAATGCCAGCCACAAATTGTTGTTGATCTTCTTCACCGTAGATGTCATTCATCATCTCGTCAATGAATTCGGGCACGCCTACATCTTTAGCCCCCGGAGTATCAGTGGCAGGAATGATGCGCTCTGCTACTTCGGATACAACAGCCGCCTGATCTTCGGAAAGAAAAGCCGGTTGCCAGTTGAGTTCTTTCTTCGGAGTACAGCCTTTAAGTACGCCCAAAACAGCCGGAGCCGAAATGGCTCCTCCCATTAAGTAGCTGGCTCTTTTTATTGCTTCTCGTCTGTTCATGATACTTGATTAAGGCTATTAAACATTCATTTTCTTAAGCTCACTCACAGCATGGTCTACTGCCCGGGCGGTTAGGGCCATGTACGTAAGCGAAGGGTTCACGCAAGATGCGGAGGTCATACAGGCTCCATCAGTTACGTAGACGTTGGTAACGTCGTGTACCTGGTTCCATTTATTAAGTACCGAAGTTTTTGGGTCGCGGCCCATGCGAGCGGTTCCCATTTCGTGAATACCCAGTCCAGGCCAGCTGTTTGAGTCGTACGTGTGTACATTTTTGCAACCGGCGGCTTCTAGCATTTCAGCAGCAGAATTAGCCATGTCTTTACGCATCGCTATCTCGTTCTCTTTAAACTCGGCATCAAAAACTACGGTAGGTTGTCCCCATTTATCCGTGTTGTCATAGTCGAGCGTCATTTTATTTTCGTGGTACGGGAGCGTCTCAGCAAAAGCGGTCATCCCTAAGTTCCAGGGGCCAGGGATTACAATTTTCTCTTTCAGACTGGTTCCGAAGCCTAATTCAGCTACCGCACTCTGCCAGCTATCGCGGCTGCCGCCTCCTTGGTAACCAAACCCTCGCAGGTAATCTTTCTGCTGAGTTTTAGCATCCAGGTTACGGAAGCGTGGAATATAGAACCCGGTAGGCTTGCGGCCATAATAATATTTGTCAGCAAAACCATCGTGCTCACCCGAAGCTCCTACCCGGAAGTGGTGGTCCATGATGTTATGGCCCAGCTCTCCACTGCTGGCGCCAATTCCGTCGGGAAAGGCATCAGACTTGGAGTTCATCAAAATAGAGGTAGATGCAATGGCGGAGGCACAGCAGAAAACAATTTTGGAGTAGAATTCCAGCGCTTCGTTGGTTTCCCGGTCAATCACCTGTACTCCTACCGCTTTGCGTTTCTCTTTATCGTAGATGATAGAGGTTACAATAGAATCGGGTCGGATGGTGAGGTTGCCGGTAGCCTCGGCTACGGGTAGGGTAGCGGCGTTACTGCTAAAGTAGGCCCCGTAAGGACAGCCTCGAATACAACGGTTACGGTACTGGCATTTGGTGCGCCCGTTATGGTCTTGTGTAAGATTAGCCGTGCGGCCCATCGTTACTACGCGCCCGCCAAAATTCTCCGCTACTTTTTCTCTAAAATGCTGCTCCAGGCAGTTGAAATCCATGGGTGGAAGGAAATTTCCGTCGGGTAACTGAGGAAGTCCTTCTTTTATTCCGTGGATACCCACAAAGCTCTCCACGTAATCGTACCAGGGTGCAATATCTTTATAGCGAATGGGCCAGTCTACTCCGTGTCCATCTTTAGCGTTAGCTTCAAAGTCCAGATCACTCCAGCGGTAGCTGTGGCGCCCCCACATAAGCGACCGACCGCCTACGTGGTAGCCCCGCATCCAGTCGAACCGTTTTGTTTCCTGGTAGGGGTGCTCACTGTCTTTTACAAACCAGTGTTTGCTTGCTTCCTGAATGGTGTAGCCGGTGCGGCTTTGTTTGGGGTAATGTTCCTGAATTTCTTCCGGAGGGGTCTGCCCCCGGTGCGGAAGCTGCCAGGGTTCTTTGGTGGCAGTAGGGTACTCACCGTGTTTTACCATTCGCCCTCGCTCTAATACCAGCGTTTTGAGCCCTTTCTCGCACAGTTCTTTGGCAGCATAGCCACCACTAATACCTGAGCCAATAACAATGGCATCGTAGGTATTTTCCTCCTTTCCTTGCGCACTTATATACATATGAAGACTAGGTTAAGATAAAAATATTAGAAAATAATAGGTTGGTCAAGTTAAAGCATTCCCCCTAATTATAAAAATGAGGGTTGTAAAATCAACGCCTCGTTATGGGTATAATTTTAAAGAATGGCAATTAATTCCGGTAAAGCTGAAATCTCGTAATCTACTGAAAAGGAATGAGTAAGCTTTTCCGGGTTAAAGAAAATATGGTCAATGTCGGCATTTTGCGCGCCTCGAATATCGGTTTCCAGATTATCACCAATCATAATACATTCGGCAGGGTTGGCCCGTATGCGATCCAGCGTGTACTGAAACATTAGCTTGTGGGGCTTACGATAGCCGGCTTCATCGGATGTGGTTACCGTCTGAAAGTAATCAGTAAGCCCGGCACTACGCAACTTAATAGCTTGCACATCTGAAAAGCCATTCGTAACAATATGCAACTGATAGTGCTTTTGCAAAACATCCAGCGTAGTGAGCGTATCAGGCATAACATGCGCTTTGGTAGGGCATAATGCCAGATACTTTTGAGCAAACAGGGTTGAAAACTCTTGATCATATACTAACTGTAGCTCGTCAAATATTAGCGTAAAACGCTCGTTGCGTAATCGTTCAGAGTCATATTCGCCCCGATTGTACAAATCCCATAACTTGTGGTTTACCTGGCGGAAGACCTGGCAAAAATCTTCGGCTGAAGAACAACCCATTGACTGGAGCTGGTAGCTTTGATAAAGCTCCTTCAAGGTTTCCGTTGAGCAGCGCTCAAAATCCCATAAAGTGTGATCAAGATCAAAGAGGATGTGGGTATATTTTCTTTTTCTCTTCATAAATGCCGATGCTACTTAAGTGATTGCACTGCAAATAGTAGGGTGCAAAATGTTATCACAAAATATTTTTCATTAAGTTTATTCCCGGCCAAGGCATAATTTTTATTTTACTATTGCTCAACATACTATATGGCTCATAGCCGACTTGATTTTTTTGATGCATCGGGCGAGGATACTTCCGGTGAGATTATAGTGGTGGTAAATAACGAGTTTTATCCACAGTTAGCAAGCCATAACTTCTATATATCTTTTAGTCCCTCGTCCAAAAATTTGCCAGACTCGGGCCCTGCGCAGGCAGTGGAGAAAAATGAACTTTTACAGAAATTACGAGATACCTATATAGCCAGCCAGCCCCCGTTCAGCACTACTGAAAAGCTAGGTATTGATTTGGGGATAATAATGGTAAATGGCACCCAGTGGCATGTGTTGGCTTTCCCGCTGCTATGGAAAAATATGCCTGATTACTTTCTGCTAAAAATGATGAAGGAAGGAAGCCAGGCTGATGAGTCCACTATTTTTGATATGCAAGCCTTATTAAATAACGAGCTTCAGGTAGTGGGGGTGAACCTGGAATACGACCGCTTCTTTAATCAGAAAGAGGGGGCTCAACTAGAACATGCAGGGCCGCACGCAAATACTACCCTGATTGATATGCCGCAGGTGCGGGAGTGGTTGCTGAATGAGGCAAAGACTGAGTATTCCGTTCAAGAAGTGATATACCACTTTCAGCGAGCAGAGCCCACCACCCTCAGACTGAAAGCTCATCCCTTAGTAGCCAGTTCAGAGGAAGATAGCTACCTATTGCTTACCATAGAAGATCTTACTGAAAAGCAGTTGCTGGAAGAAGAAGTCGGTCAGCTTCTTTCAACGCAGCAGCGCTTTGAAATAATCTTTAATAATGCTTATCAGTTTATGGGCTTGTTAGACCGATACGGTAAGTTATTGGAAGTAAACCAGCCCGCCCTAGACTTTGCTGGAGTTACACTAGGCGAGATCAGAGAACAGGCCGTATGGAAAACTCCCTGGTTCCAACCCGGGGAGGTTCCTCAACTGCGAGCGGCTATTCATAGAGCTGCTTCCGGAGTATTAGTACGCTATGAAACGGAGGTGGTGGGTCGCGACCAACAGGTGATGACCATCGATTTATCGCTAAAACCAAATTTTACTGATAAAGGCGCGGTAGGCTGGATTATTGCCGAAGGACGAGACATCAGTGAGAAGAAACGAGTAGAGCAAGAACTAGAGCTGGCAAAGGCCGAAGCAATTCGGAGCCAGGAACTTCTAAACAGCGTGGTTAATCATATTAGTTTGGGGGTTAAGTACATGAAAGCTATTCGTGATAATGACGGGAATCTGCTGGATTTTGAATTTGTGCAACTAAATCAACAAGCCCGGAAAATACTCTTTCCTGCAGAAAAGCATGAGGCGGATATTATAGGTGCTCGGTACCTTCAGCGTCTGCCCGATCTTGGTAAAGCTAATTTTAAATACTACCAGCAAGTTTTAGAAACCGGCCAAACGCTGGAGACTGAAACTCAATACGAATCTCGCTGGTTTCATCGGGTTGTAGTGAAACTAGGCGATGGAGTGGTAACTACCCTGGAAGATATTACTTCCAGAAAACAAGCAGAGATAGAGCTACAGCAGAGCAAACAACTTATTGATAGTGTTTATGAAACTGCCTCAGCCGGTATTGACGCGCTAACGGCACAACGTAATTCCCAGGGCAGAATCATAGATTTTGTATATCAGCGGGCAAATCAGAAAAGCCGGGCAATAAAGCAGGAGCCTGATTTTGATTTTATTGGTAAAAATCTTTTAACGCTGTATCCAGGGGTAAAAAAAGATGGGCTATTTGAGAAATACGTGCGAGTAGTGGAGACAGGTAATACTATGCACGAAATTATTTACTACGGCCATGAACACTTTCGAACTTGGTTTGACTTGACTGTGGCTAAATGGAATGACGGTATTATCATGACTCTGGTAGATATTACCGAGCAGAAGCTGGCGGAAGAAAAAGTGAAAGAGGATGCCAGTTTGATTGAGAGTGTTTTCAATAATTCAGAAGCTGTTTTGCAACAGTATGAGGCAGTGCGCAACCAACAAAACGAAGTTGTAGACTTTATCTACGTAAAAACTAATAAAAAGGGGCTTGAAATGGCCGGTATGCCTCTAGATACTAACCTTACTGGCAAGCGCTTACTGGAAGTGCACCCGGGAGTGAAGGCAACGGGCGTATTCGGTATTTTGGAGCGAGTAACTAATACAGGCATACCAGAGCAACGGCTGTTTCACTATGATCAGGAAGGAATTGATAATTGGTTTCAGGGGAGTTACAGAAAACTAGGTGACGGCGTAATAGTAACAATCGCTGATATTACCGAATTAAAGAGTGCCGAACAAAGGCTGGATGTTTCTGAACGAAAATTCCGCACCCTGGTAGAGAATACGCCAGACATCATTAGCCGCCTTGATGTAAATTTTCGTTTCACTTTTGTCAACTCTGCTTTTAGCAAAGAAGTTGGTCAGTCGCCAGCCGTTCTTATTGGTAAAACTCCACAAGAGTTAATGTCTAATACTCTTGCTATTGAGCAACTGATGCAAGCCTTAAATAAGGCTGTTGAAACTAAAACAAACCAGGACTATTATGATACGGTAAACACACCAGACGGCACCAGATCATTTTATTCTATTATTGTGCCCGAGCTCAATGAAGAGGCGCAGGTGCAATCGTTGCTGGTTATTACCCGCGATATTACCGAGCTTAAAAAGATTGAAGAGCGTGTGCGAGAAAGCGAACACTTCTTACTAACAACCCAGGAAGTTGCCGAAATTGGCAGTTTTGCTTACAATCTGGCAGGTAATTCATTAGAAGGCAGCCCTAAGCTATTTGATATTTTAGATATTCCAGTACAGGAGCAGATTGATTTCTCGGTATTCCTTAAAAAGTTTCACCCAGATGATCGTCAAAAAGTAAAAGAGGCTATTAGTCATACCTTACGCTCCGGTGAGGATTACCATAATGAAGCTAGAGTTATTACGGAGTCAGGGGTAACCAAATACTTATTAGCTGTAGGGAAGGCGGAAGTTGGTGAGAAGGGAGGCACCAGAATGCTAGGGGTGGTTATGGATATTTCTCACTTGCGTAAAGCTGAACAAAAATTGCACGAACGTACCCAGGAATTAGAGTTAATTAACCAGGAGCTCAGTTCTTTTACCTATTCTATTTCTCATGATTTACGCACTCCTCTCCGGGCTATTTATGGTTACACCAGCATTCTTCTAGAAGAATATCAGGAAAGCCTGGACCAAGAAGCAAATCGTCTGTTGAATGTAGTATTGTCTAACGTAAGCCGAATGGGGAATCTGGTTGACGATCTACTGAGTTTTGCGCATTTGGGGAAGAAAGAAGTGGTGGCCCACCCTATAAATATTGAGCGGCTATTTAAAGATATTTTTAAAGAGCTGAGTGCAGAGTACAATACTCAGGCTGAGCTTATTGTGCACGCTCCCCTGCCTGTAATTAGAGGCGACCGTACGATGATGCGGCAGGTAGCAGAAAATTTATTGTCTAATGCGCTCAAGTTCAGTAGTGAGGTAGCTAAACCAGTTATTGAAGTGGGGCATCAGCCAAATGAAAACCATCCTGTTATCTATGTGCGAGATAATGGAGTAGGCTTTGATCAGAGATACCATGAAAAGCTTTTTGAAGTATTTCATAGACTACATCGGCAAGAAGATTTTAAAGGAACGGGCGTTGGACTGGCCATTGTCCAGAAAATAGTTCAGCGGCATGGCGGCAAAATTTGGGCTGAAGGTAAGGAGGGAGAGGGAGCTACATTCTTCTTCTCGTTGTCGTAACCATCTTGGTATTGTTAAAATCGTGCTATCTTTAGCACAAGAAAATAGAGCGTTATACAGGCGCAGAATGGCTGCGTAGGTGCAAGTAAAGCCGGTTTTTTGATATATAGAGTAGTTTAGAGTATTTGATTGTGCCCGTAGGTAATAAGTCAAAAATTACTTATTTCAAATATTCAATTTTTACAATCTGGTACTTGATATCAGGCTTATTACTAATCAATAGCTACCCTTAGAACATCCTGCTTTTCCCAGCGATATAAAGAGACGAGGTAAAATAGACTTTATTACGGTTTATATTTTAGGCAAGATTTTGCTTTCCTCAGAGTCACTTGAGAGGACTCTGAGTATCTTAAAAAGATATGTTAGCGTAGTTTCGTGAGCTTAACAAGTAAATCGTAATAACCTTTAATAGACTAGAAGGTATGGGGATTTTTTACAATAAAGGATGTTTTTCTGATCAAATAGATGCTGTAATTGGTTGTACGATGCAGTAGCATTATCCAGATTAGGGTTAAAGAGCGTATCCCAGTAGGCAGCATATGGGTTTTTCCGCTTCCTTATCCCGAACTTAGGCAAGTTTTGTATAATTTATAGTGTATGGATATTAAAGAGAGGAATATTAGAATACTGATTCTGGAAGATGAAGCTCAGGATGTAGAACTGATGGAAAAGCAGCTACATAAGCATGGGTTTACTTTCCAGTCAGTAACAGTACAATCTCGCGAGGATTTTATCGAGCAACTACACCATTTCCATCCTGACCTCATCCTAGCTGATTACACGTTGCCTAGCTTCAACGGGTTAGAGGCCTTGGAAATAGTAAAAATCCAAAAATCAGAGGCTCCCGTAATATTTGTTACCGGCACTTTAGAGGTAGATCGAGCAGTAGAAACTGTTCTGAAAGGAGCTGCTAATTTCATCTTAAAAGAAAATATACCCAGCTTGCCCGGAGCGGTATACCGGGCGCTGGAAGCTGCTGATGATCGGAAGAAACGCGTAAACGCCGAGAATTCGTTACGGAAAAGCGAAGAGCATTTTTACAAGTTGTTTCATGCAAACCCCATTCCTGCTTCGGTAAGCCGATTTCAAACCGGTAAGGTCATAGATATTAATGAGGCCCTGCTAGACGCTATGGGTTATCAGTATAACGAAATCATGAATGGCTCTCAGTCACTACAGCATCTGTGGCGCAAGCTGGAAGACCGAAAGCGCATAGTCCAGCGCCTGCAAGAGCACCATACTGTTCGTGGATATGAAGGTTCTCTCGTGACAAAGTCTGGTGATTTGCGGACCTTTCTGATTTCAGCAGAGCTATTGGAGATAAATGGGGAAGAATGCATACTGATGATGTACTTTGATGATACCGACCGTCAGCGTACCATGCGAGAACTGCAAGAGCAAAGCCAGGCATTAATGCGGTCAAACACAGAACTGGAGCGGTTTGCATATATCACTTCTCACGACTTACGGGCACCGGTTGTAAATATTACTGAACTCATTGATCTATACGATCAGCAGGACCCGGCGAAAGAATCAAATCAGGCAGTGATAGAGAAACTGCAGAAAAGTGCTCAGCAGCTTAATAGCACATTGAACACCCTGATTGAAGTGGTAGCCCTTAAAAATCAAACTCCTATTCAAAAAAGCTGGTACACCTGGCGCTCAATATTCGATAACGTTTTGTTAAGTATTGGACAGCAAATTCGTAAATCAGGAGCGCAAATGACTGTTGATTTCTCTAAAGCCTCCAATGTGCTAGCAGATCGTGACTATCTGCATAGCATTTTACTTAACCTTATCACAAATGCTATTAAGTATAAAAAAGAAAACAAAGCACCTAATATTAAGATTACATCATACAAAGAAAACGAAAAGACAGTATTATCAGTAAAAGATGAAGGTATTGGCATTGATTTAGACAAATACCATCACAAAGTTTTTGGACTGTATCAGCAATTCAGCGATAAGAAGCAAGGAAAAGGGCTGGGGCTGTACATTGTAAAAAATCAACTTGAGCGTATGGGCGGCAATATTCAGGTAGCCAGCCAAGTTGGTGTATTTACTGAGTTTAAATGTTATTTTTTAAACATATAACAACATGCACCCTTTTGGTAAGGTCTTTATTATAGACGATGATGAGATCACGCGTTTTTTGCTGATCACAAAATTAGAAAAATATGGTTTTGCCAGCCAGTACCATACTTTTGCAAGTGCCAAAGAAGCTTTGGCCTTTTTGAAGAATACCAGAGACAATCCCCTAGAATTGCCTGATCTCATTTTTCTGGACATCAATATGCCTGATATGGATAGCTGGGCTTTCCTGGAACGGTACGAAAACCTGTTTTTCTCTAATATTAAAAATATTCATGTATGTATTTTAACCTCTTCGGTTTTTGAAAAAGATATAGAGCGCGCTAATGCTCACCCCTTGGTAGATGAATATCTGGTGAAGCCAATCCAGAATGATTCGCTAAAAAATCTGGTAGAGAAATACGCTCTCGAACGCTAAGCCTTGATCGTTTGTTCTAAAACCGGGCTGATACACGAATTTTGTAATGCCCGTAAATCCACTATTTTTGCACCAATTTATTGGTGAACTTACACAACTATGGCAGAAAAATCATATGATCTTATTGTAATTGGCAGTGGCCCGGGTGGCTATGTAGCGGCTATACGGGCTGCACAACTTAACATGAAAGTAGCAGTAGTAGAGCGGGCCGAGCTGGGCGGTATTTGCCTGAACTGGGGCTGTATCCCTACCAAAGCTCTGTTGAAAAGTGCTCAGGTATTTGAGTACATTAAGCATGCTAAAGACTACGGTATTAGTGTAAAAGATGCAGAGGTTGATTTTGAAAGTATTGTAAAGCGGAGTCGGAACACTGCTAGCAAAATGAGTAAGGGCATCCAGTTTCTATTCCGTAAAAATAAAATTGATACCCTGGTAGGCCACGGAAAACTGGCGGGTAAAGGGAAAGTAGAAGTAAAAGGAGAAGACGGGAAAGCTCAGACCTATAGTGCCAAGCACATTATTCTGGCTACCGGCGGACGATCTCGCGAACTTCCCAATATTCCTATTGACGGTGAGAAGATTATCGGGTACCGACAGGCCATGGTACTGGAAAAACAACCCAAGAAAATGGTCGTTATTGGCTCGGGGGCCATTGGCAGCGAGTTTGCCTATTTCTATAATACCATTGGCACTGAAGTAACCATCGTTGAGTATTTGCCCAACATTATTCCATTGGAAGATGAAGAGGTATCTAAGCAGCTGGAGAAAATCTATAAGAAGAACGGGATCAAGGTGCTAACCAACTCAGAAGTAACCTCGGTAGATACCAAAGGCAAAGGCTGTAAGGTGAATATTAAGTCCAAAGATGGCAAAGAAACGAGCCTTGACTGCGACGTAGTGCTTTCGGCCGTGGGTATTGCTACCAACCTGCAAAACGTGGGCATTGAAGAATCGGGTGTTAAACTAAACGAGCGCAAAACGCAAGTAGAGGTAGACGAATTTTACCGCACCAACGTAGAAGGGGTTTATGCTATTGGCGATATCGTAAAAGGCCCAGCCCTGGCTCACGTAGCCTCAGCAGAAGGGATTATTTGCGTAGAAAATATTGCCGGAGAAAAACCTGAGCCTCTGAATTATAATAATCTTCCGGGGTGTACTTATTGCTGGCCTGAGGTAGCCTCCGTAGGCTATACCGAAAAAGCCGCCAAAGAGGCTGGTTATGATATCCGGGTGGGTAAATTCCCTTTCTCTGCTTCTGGTAAAGCCAGTGCCGCGGGTGCTAATGAAGGTTTTGTGAAAGTAATTTTTGATAAGAAATATGGAGAGTGGCTGGGAGCCCATATGATTGGCGCTAACGTTACCGAAATGATTGCCGAAGTGGTAACAGCGCGTAAGCTGGAGACCACCGGGCACGAGATTATCAAATCAGTACACCCGCACCCCACCATGTCAGAAGCCGTGATGGAAGCTGCGGCAGCAGCTTATGAGGAGGTGATCCACTTGTAGGATATAAGAAAATAATGCTAAAGAGCCAAAGTGTTTTACATACGCTTTGGCTTTTTTTATGAGATAGATTTACCTCTGAGTAGCCTCTTTTTTAATCTGCTGATTAAAAATCCGTTTGCTATAGTACCCGGTACCCAATAAGGTAATGAGAACCATCCCCAGTAAAAATACCTGAACCGTGGCGTTGCCATCATGTCTTATCAGAAAACTAATTTCCTGCGCCTGATTGCCCACCCAGAGTAAGAAGAAAGTGCGAGGCAACATACCCAGGCAACCGGCTAATAAATAATTACGTAGCGACACACCCGCCAGTGGCAATAGTACATTCATCATGGTAAAAGGCAATACCGGCGACATGCGGGCCAGGGCCGTCAGGCCAAATTGGTTACTGGCTATTCCCTTCCGTATTTGTTGCGCCAGTCGGGCTTGTTTAGAAGGTAGCTGATCTAACGTATTAATAAGCGTTCCCCGGTCCATCCAGTGGGTTAACTGAAAACCTACCAATGAGGCAATGGTATAAGCTACGACCACGACGGGAAGTGCAGAAAATCCTATGAAATAACCGGCTAGCAGGGCCATTAACGAAGTAGGTGTAAGGGCCAACCCCATGGTTACGCAACTGACCAACCCAATAAACGCCCAGGTTTCTAACGTAAAGGCAGATAGTACAGACTCGTAGCGGATGGCTCCGTAAGACACTACCGAGCTGACTACCAGCGGAAGTAGGGTCATCCAGGCCAGAAAAAAGAATGTAGATCGGTGCTTTCGAGCTACCTGAGCAAACGGCATAGTGGGTTTAAATATCATGGTATCAGTGAGTGCAATCATGTTTGCTAAAGAATCGTTCCTGAGAGTTAGTCAAATCTATTAACTAAAATGTAATATTACCCGTAAGATTGGCTAACTTTCCATTTTTAATCTGTATTCTCTATGAAATTCGGCACCAAAGTAATTCACGCAGGCATAGAGCCTGACCCAACCACCGGAGCTATCATGACTCCGATTTATCAAACTTCTACTTACGTACAGGCTTCGCCTGGTGATCATAAAGGCTACGAATACGCTCGTACCCAAAATCCTACGCGCACTGCTTTAGAGAATAACTTGGCCGCTCTTGAAAATGGTTCTCACGCTCGCTGCTTTGCCTCCGGTATGGCCGCCATTGATGCGGTTATCAAATTACTAAAACCCGGCGACGAAGTAATTAGTACGAATGATCTTTACGGCGGATCGTATCGCATTTTCACTAAAATCTTTGCCAATTACGGCATCAAGTTTCACTTTGTTCCCATGAATGATTTGGAACGAGTAAAAGAGAAAATATCTGATAAGACTCGTCTGTTTTGGGTAGAAACCCCCACCAACCCCATGATGAATGTGGTGGATATCAAGGCGATAGCTGATCTGGCTAAAGAGCAAGGCGCCTGGACGGTGGTCGATAACACCTTTGCTACTCCCTACCTGCAAAACCCTCTGGATTTAGGTGCCGATATGGTGCTGCATTCTATTACTAAATACCTGGGTGGGCATTCCGATACCGTGATGGGAGCCGTTATTGTAAAAGATAGCACGCTGGATGAGCAGCTAGGCTTTATTCAGAACAGTTGTGGCGGAGTGCCTGGCCCACAAGATTGCTTTCTGGTATTGCGAGGTATCAAAACACTACACGTACGGATGCAGCGCCATTGCGAAAATGGACGGAAAATAGCTGAGTATCTCTCAGATCACGCGAAAGTTGATCGAGTCTATTATCCTGGATTGGAATCATCCCCCAATTATGAGATAGCTCGCAAGCAAATGCGAGATTTTGGTGGCATGTTATCCTTCGTGTTAAAAGGCGACCGAATGGAAGATGCTTTCCAGACATTAGAAAAGCTCCGTATGTTCTCATTAGCTGAGTCTTTAGGGGGAGTTGAGTCTCTGGCAGGGCACCCAGCCAGCATGACCCATGCCAGCATCCCTAAAGAAGAACGCGTAAAAACCGGGCTAAGCGATTCACTTATTCGCCTAAGTGTAGGCATAGAAGATATAGATGATCTTATTACCGATCTAGAGCAGGCTATTGGGTAAAATCGGTAATTATAATGTCAACCATCGGCTAATATATAACGGGTTGGTTAACAGATTGTAAGACATTCTACTATCCAACCGCTATATTTCATCAGATTAGGTTTCTAATAAATAGTTACCTTTCTTTAGGTATTAAAAACTTTTTGTATTTTCAGGCCGCATTATTATAGAGTAGATAGTTTTGCTGGCCCTATATTTTTTGCTTTATGCCGAAGCCAATCAGTACACAAGTACTATTTTTATTTGCAATAAATAATTATATATTTTATTTTTTAAATCTTATTTTAATTATCTTCGTAATAGATGAATGCAATTTTGTATTTTAATTATCATTTTTTTATATCTAAAAAATTTATTTATGAAGCGACTTTATCTCTATAGTCAGCCGGGTAGACTGAGGTCAATTTCAGGCCTCATTACAGAAACAACATGCAGTAAACTACAACGGTATAGCAGAATTGCTATGATGAGCGTAATGGCGGGTATGGTATTCGCCGCATCTGCATTCGGGAGTGAATATTTCAAAGTAATGGCTCCGCCCACGAGCCTTTTTTTGGATGATGAAATATCAAAAGAAAGCGGTGAAATTAATGATAATACCATCGCTGGACAATTTGTAGGCACCATTAATGCTAATGGTGGAGATGGCCCTTTTACTTTTACCTTAGTAGAAGGTGAGGGGGATACAGATAATTCTTTATTTGAGATTAGAGGCGATTCATTATACACCGCTGCATATATTGACTATGAAACACATACGGAAGCACTAAGTATTCGGGTGCAGGCTGATAATGGTACAGATGTTCAAGCCTTCCCTATTTCAATGCCTATTACTGATTTACAAGAAGGCGATTTTGGGGGCCAGGGAAATGAAATTCTGGTAAATACTCCAACCACCAATTCCCAAACTAACTCAGCAATTGCCCGAGATGCAAATGGTAACTTCGTGATTGTATGGCAAGATCGGGGGTTTGCTATTTATGCACAACGTTATGACGCCCAAGCAAAGCCAATAGGAGGTAGTATACGGGTTAGTAATCTGAATATTGGTGCAGAATTACCAGATGTTGCAATGGCCGACGACGGTTCATTTGTTGTTGTGTGGCAAGGAGAAAGTCAGGATGGAGATGGTACTGCAATTGCCGGAAAAATGTTTTCTAATGAAGCAGTCGCTGGAACTGAGTTTGTAGTTAACTCTACAATAGCTGGTAGCCAGACTAACCCTAAAGTAGCCATGAATGCTACTGGGGCATTTGCAGTTACTTGGGAGGGAGCTGGTGGTGCTGACCCTGATGGAGTGTATGTTCGAACCTATTCAGCAGATGGAACACCTTCAGGTCTTCAAGTTCCAGTGAATACAACTACTGCAGATGTTCAGTCAGACCCTAATGTAGCGATTGATGACAATGGAAATTTCGTAGTTGTGTGGACTAGTCAGGATCAGGTAGATCCAGCAAGTCTTGGTGATATTTACTTCCGAAGTTTTGCTTCTAATTTAACTGGCGGTACAGAAACGCTGGTTAATATCACCACATCTAATGATCAGTCGCTACCGGATATTGCAATGGACGGAAATGGTGCATTTATTGTCGTTTGGCAAAGCGAAGGGCAGGATGGAAGCTTGAGCGGAGTGTATATGCAGCAGTTTACTAATGCGGGAGTAGCCCAGGGAATGGAAGATGTGTTAGTCAATAGCCAAACCACCGGTAATCAGTCTGCGCCTAGTGTGTCTGTTAATAATAATGGTGGATTTGCTGTAGCATATACCGGTATAAATGGTACAGATAATAACAACCGTGAAATACGAGTTCGAAGATTTCTTAATGGAACTGCGGGAGCAGATATTGAAGTCAATAAAATTAGACCAGCGCAGCAGCGGTTCCCTGATATTGTGATTAATGAAAATGGTAACTTTGTAATCTGCTGGGAAAGCTCAAATAACGGAAATTACGCCATCTACGCTCAACGTTTTTACAGTAATACAGCTCCTACTGATATCTCATTAGATAATACCAACATTGCTGATGGCAGTATGGCCGGAGCACCCGTAGGCGTATTTTCTACAACCGATGCCGATGCCGGTGATAAATTTGGTTATGCGCTAGTAGCGGGTGATGGTGATACGGACAATGCATCTTTCAGCATTCAGGCAAATCAATTAGTACTGGCCACTACAGTAGATATGGCTACTAAAGCTAGTTACTCAATACGAGTGAGAGGCCTGGATGCTTTAGGAGCTTCTTTTGATAAAGCTTTTACTATTACAGTTGTTGAAGGAGGCGCAATTCCAGTAATTGCTACTAATAACGGAGTGAGTTTAACTCAGGGAGGAACCGTTACCATTTCTCAAGACGTATTGGCCGTTACTGATGAAGACAATACTGCTGAGGAGATTACTTATACTTTGGTAACCCTTCCGGCAAATGGTACTGTTCAGAAGGATGGAACAGCTTTAGAAGCAAACGGTACTTTTACCCAAGCTGATATTAATAACGGTCTAATCACGTATGTACACGATAATACCGCAACCACTACTGACGCTTTCGGGTTTACTGTGAATGACGGGCAGGGTGGAGCAGTTGCGGAAACTACCTTTGCTATTACAATCGGTGCTGCATCTGGCGCTCCGACAGCCAACGCTGGGGCAGATCAGACCATTGCTGACGAAGACGGTGATGGAATGGTCGATGTCGTATTAGACGGCTCAGCATCTACTGATGATGGTACTATAGCAAGCTATGCATGGATAGAAAATGAAAGCGATACCCTCGCTACTGAAGTAAATCCTACCGTAAGTCTGGCTGTAGGCGTACACACTATTGCATTAGTCGTGACGGATGATGAAGGCATGATGGCTTCCGATACAGTAGTAATCACCGTGAGTGCGGCTGGTGCCCCAACAGCGAATGCTGGTGATGACCAGACCGTTACCGATGAAGACGGTGATGGAATGGCCGATGTCGTATTAGACGGCTCAGCATCTACTGATGATGGTAATATAGCAAGCTATGCATGGATAGAAAATGAAAGCGATACCCTCGCTACTGAAGTAAATCCTACCGTAAGTCTGGCTGTAGGCGTACACACTATTGCATTAGTCGTGACGGATGATGAAGGCATGATGGCTTCGGATACGGTTATAGTAACGATAAATGAAGCTGGCGGAGAAAATACAGCGCCAGTAGTCTCTGTCAATGAGGGGCTCAATCTGGCCCAGCAGGGAGATACGGTTACGATTACGTCTGAACAACTAGAGGTAACTGATGCTGAAAGCGCTCCTGAGGCTATCATTTATACACTTACGGTAGTCCCTACCCAGGGCACTCTTCAACGTGATGGAACGGATCTCGCGGCCAATGGTACTTTTACTCAAAAGGACATTGATGACGGACTAATTCGCTATGCCAATAGCGCATCTTCAGAAGCCAGTGATTCGTTCAGCTTTACTGCGACGGATGGTGGTATAACCACCGAAGAAACCTCGTTTGCTATTACAATTAGCGTGGTTACAGCCATAGGCGATGATATTGATAATAAGCTTATCACAGTATATCCGAATCCATCTCAGCAGGTAATGTTTGTTAAAATGGATAAACAAACTCATGGTGATATCCGGGTAAAAGTGAGCAATAGTATGGGGCAGTTGTTGAAATCAGTACAGCTTGATGCCCAAAATTCAGCGCAACACCCAATCGATATTAGTAATTTGTCAAAAGGCACGTATTTTGTGCGTATCGAAGCTGATAATCAAACTATAATCAAAAAACTTATTAAGGAGTAATCATGGAAAATATGTTTTCAAGGATCTTTCAAAATCGATACTTTTCAGTATGTGTACTTGCGGCGCTGGTATTCCTGGCAAGCTGCAAAGGTGATGACAATGGAGGCGGTAATGAACCTGAATTAACCGCCCAGCAGGAACGAACCCGAGATATGGCCGGAACCTGGATGAGCTCCGAGGTTCTGGAGACTCCCGATGATACTGAAGATGCCGCTATGCAGGAATTAGAAGCACTTCAGATGACGTTTGGAGTGAATCAGGATGAATTAACCCCTACCACTTTTGGGTCAGAGGGCGCACCCACTTATTTTACGGTTGCAAGCGGTGCCAGTGCTACCTGGTCGTGGGCAAACACCAGTACCTTAGCAGAAGTTAATCTAACTGGTGTCAGTCCGGTATCTTCATTTTCAATTACTGCTTTTGACGGAACTACCATGACCATCTCTTTTACTTTTAATGGTCCTTCTACCAGCCGGGTAGAAGGGATAGGAACTTATCGTGTGCAGTTAACAAAGCAATAATCAAGTCTTAACGAATTGCTTGAAAGGCCGAGGGTTATTAAAAACCTTCGGCCTTTTTTTATCTTTTCTTATAGTCCCAAAAGGGACATGCCAAAATAATTTCCAGCGATTAAAACATATGCATAACCTATTGTAACCTTATGGAATTTTTACTCACTGCTTATGACGCTACCGATGCTGAAGCTCTGGAACGACGCATGCAGGCCCGAGATGAACATCTGGCGTATGCCCGGCAACTAAAAAAAGAAGGCAAACTCATAGAAGGCGGCGCTTTTCTTGATGAAGCTGGGCAGATGATAGGCTCTACCATTATCTATCGTTTTGCATCAGAAGAAGATTTGCAAAACTGTATTGCCAATGACCCTTACAAGAAACATGGTGTATGGGTAGATATTTCCACCCGACTAATTCGGTTAGCCAACCTGGAATAATTCGCTCAATTTCGGGAAATTTGCCCATGAGAAACTAATTTTGTGCCGCTGTTGTAGAATAGGCGCAGATAGCACAATCCATGAGTAAACTTACCGAAGAAATTTCAAAGCGACGGACATTTGGGATTATCAGTCACCCGGATGCCGGAAAAACCACCCTTACCGAAAAGCTTTTGCTATTTGGTGGGGCTATACAGACGGCTGGTGCGGTAAAATCCAACAAAATAAACCGCCATGCCACCTCCGACTTTATGGAGATTGAGAAACAACGGGGTATCTCCGTAGCCACTTCCGTTATGGGTTTTATGTACCAGAACGGCGGCGAACCGGTGAAAATCAACCTGCTCGATACTCCTGGTCACCAGGATTTTGCCGAAGATACCTATCGTACCCTCACCGCAGTAGACAGCGTAGTGATGGTAATTGACTGCGTGAAAGGGGTGGAGATCCAGACCGAGAAACTGATGGAAGTTTGCCGCATGCGCAACACACCGGTAATTGCCTTCATCAACAAATTAGACCGGGAAGGGCGTGACCCATACGACCTGCTGGATGAGATTGAGGCAAAGTTAAATATCAAAGTGCGTCCCCTAAGCTGGCCCATCGGAATGGGAAAATCCTTTAAAGGAGTATATAGCCTTTACAACAAAAGCCTGTTTCTGTTTCAACCCAGCCAGCAGCGGTTGCACGATGAGGTAGTACAAATTGATGATATTCACAGTTCTCAGCTGGAAGAATACATTGGTGAATCCTTTGCCGAACAACTACGCGAAGACGAGGAGCTAATCACCGGTGTGTATCCTGAGTTTGATATGAAAGGATATCTGAACGGCGAGGTTGCTCCGGTATTCTTCGGAAGTGCGGTGAATAATTTTGGCGTAAAGGAAATGCTCGATACTTTTGTGAAGATTGCTCCCCCTCCCAAAAGCCGGGAAACAGAAGAACGGGAGGTTACCCCCGCTGAAGAAAAATTCACGGGCTTTGTCTTCAAAATTCACGCGAATATTGATCCCCGGCACCGCAACCGCATTGCCTTTGTCCGGGTTTGTTCGGGCAAGTTTGAGCGAAATAAGCCATACTACCACGTACGTCTTAAGAAAAACTTTAAATTCTCTAGTGTTACAGCCTTTATGGCGCAGGACAAAGAGATTATCGACGAAGCATTCCCCGGTGACATTGTCGGTTTGTATGATACCGGCAACATGAAGATCGGGGATACGCTCACCGAAGGTGAAGAGGGCACATTTAAGGGAATTCCCAGCTTCTCTCCGGAGATGTTCAAGGAGGTAGTCAACCAGGATGCCATGAAAACCAAGCAACTGGATAAAGGCCTTTCCCAACTGATGGACGAAGGTGTTGCCCAGTTATTTACCTACGAGTTAGGCTCCCGGAAAGTGGTAGGCACGGTAGGAGCCCTACAGTTTGAAGTAATTCAGCACCGTCTGAAAAATGAATATGGCGCCAGTTGTACGTTTCATCCATTGAATCTGTATAAGGCCTGCTGGATCAGTAGCGATGACCCGAAAAAGCTAAAGGAATTCATTGCCTCCAAAGAGCGGCATATTGCTAAGGATAAAGATGGCAAGTATGTCTTTATGGCTGAAACCAAAGCCTGGCTGCAAATGGTGCAAGACAACTTCCCGGATATTCAGGTGCATTTTACGTCGGAGTTCTGATAAGGCGCTCGTCACCTAATTCCTGAGAAATCTGTATATTACGTATAGCATCAGGAAGAAGTGACATGCAAGAGCCTTCGTTAGATCACTGGACCTTCGTTTTTTTGTTTGCCGGTGCCCACGGTCTGTTTCTGGCTACCGTCCTTTTCTTTCAAAAGAAAGGTAATCTTCAGGCCAATCGGGTGCTGGCGGGCATTATGCTGTTGTTCGGCATTACCATCTTTTACTACGTTGCTTTCTGGACCGGATATGTTGAGTTGCTCCCGCTATCTTTTCGTATAGTCCTCATTTTTCCTTTGCTCTTCGGTCCGTTGTTTCTGTTTTACTTTAATCTGTTACACCGGAAAAGGTTGGGCAGAAACGGGGCTTGGCATTTTTTACCCTTCTTTCTTTTTTTCCTCTCTAATATTCCCCGGTATCTGGGCTGGCAGTCGGCAGGGGTAGATTGGCTGTATGGCACTACCGCATATTATGGGCGGCTACTTCTCTTTAACGGGCAGACACTGGCATACGCAATATTCTTGTTATGGTATCTGAAAAAGCAGTATCAGCAATCTTCGTGGCCGTTATTTCAGTACCGATGGATGCAGACTGCGGCCTTTTGTTATGCCGGATTTGCCGTAAGTCTGGCTATGTACTATGTGTTGTATCTGACTATTGATTTTAATCTTGCCCACGACTATGCAGTTTCTCTTTTTATGGTAGTGTTTGTTTATATAGCCGGGTATGTGGGGTATCACCAGCCAGAAGCACTGATAGGAGTTCCGGTTGAAGAAAGAGTAGCCTCTAAATATGCGAGATCCGGCCTGACGATGACTGAAGCGACGTTCCATCTGAAGAACATCATTCGGTATATGAAGGAAAAGAATCCGTATCTGGATTGCGAGCTTACGTTAGACAAACTGGCTCAGCAGGTAAATCTTTCCAGGCACACGTTCTCTCAAATTATTAACGAAAACCTGCAACAGAATTTTGCTGATTTTATCAACCATTATCGCATAGAAGAAGCTCAACGCTTATTGAGTGACCCAGAAAAGCAGCATGAGAAAATACTGTCTATTGCCTACGATGCCGGGTTTCGGAACAAAGCTTCTTTCTACAACGCCTTTAACAAGCATGTGGGGCAATCTCCAACCCAATACCGCAAACAGGCTCTGGCCAGATCAGACCAAAAGCGTAAAATGGCCTGAATTTCCAGTCTAATCTTATCGGATTAACCCGCTATCTAGCCAAAAAAGCCCAAGTTGGAGCATTAACAATATCCGATACTTATGTTATTGATCCTAAAACTCGCGCTGGCTTGGCGATTGTTCTTGCCACCACCTGATTCATCCACACTGGATCCTGAAACCCTGTTTGATTTCTGGATAGGCGAATGGGACCTTACCTGGAAAGATGCGGAAGGCAACACCCAGAAAGGCAATAATCGTATTGTCAAGGTTCTGGACGACCAGGTAATTCAGGAAAATTTTGAAGCGTTTTCTTCTTCGGCAGAAGCATCACCCTTGAAAGGGATGAGCTTGTCGGTATATAACCCACAGACAGAACGCTGGCATCAGGCCTGGACCGATAACCAGGGAGGGTATTTTAACTTCATCGGCAAGGTTGAAGGGAAGCAGCGCATCTTTTTTACTACCATCACAAATCAGGATGGGGAGGCAATCCATTTACGCATGGTGTTTCGGGACATTACCAAAAACAGTTTCATCTGGAACTGGGAGTCATCAAGAGATGAGGGAGGTACCTGGAAACTTAACTGGCAAATTCACTATCAACGTCGTAATTCATAAGCCATGATCCTTGTCTCATTCATATTTCCGCTTACTATGTCCCATAATTCTTCACCCCTATCTGCCTCCTGGTTAGGTGAGTGGCAAGTGCTTTGGAAAGGTACGTTGGGAGAACAGTTTGTTGGAAATAGTAGGCTATCGCGCCCTTTAAATAATGCGTTGCTGAAAGAGGAAATTGAGGCCTTTCGCCCGGATGTATGGAGTGGATGCAAGGGAACAACGCTGGCCAAATTTAACATGCATACGAAAACTTGGCATTATGCCTATCAGGATAACCGAGGTGAATACTGCGACTTTATCGGACAATACCAGGGGCGGATGTTTTCAATGAATTATGTAAATGCCTTAGGCGGGCAAATAAAGCAGCGCATGGTGGTGCAATCGGTCCACACTCATACTATTCGCTGGGATTGCGAGAGGTACGAAGCAGTGACTGATCGCTGGCATAAAGTGTGGGAGGTTAAGTATTGGCGGCAGTAAGTCCTTTTATTTTCTGGTGATTGAGCAGAACATTTTGTCTTTTGATAAAATGTTCTTTTTATTTTAGGCGTATGAGTTACAAGCCCTCAATTTTATATGAAGACAATCACCTGTTAGTGATCAACAAGCCGGCTGGTTGGCTGGTGCAGGGCGACCGTACCGGTGATCAGCCCCTGGTTGATTGGGGGAAAGATTATTTGAAAAAGAAGTATAATAAGCCCGGTCAGGTATTCCTGGGAGTCGTGCACCGGCTGGACCGTCCGGTAAGTGGAGTGGTGGTTTTTGCTCGCACTTCTAAAGCCCTACCTCGTATGAATCAGATATTTAAATCGCGGGAGGTGAAAAAAACGTATTGGGCCTTGGTGCAATCCGCCCCTCCTCAACCTGAGGGAAAACTGGTGCACTGGCTGCTTAAAGACAGTGCAAAAAATAAAACAAAGGCTTACACGACTGAAAAAACAGAAGCGAAGCGATCAGAGCTAACGTACCGGCTGCTATCGCGGCAAGCGAATACTTACCTGCTGGAGGTAAACCCGCTCACCGGGCGTCCCCATCAGATCCGGGTGCAATTAGCTGCTATGGGATGCCCAATTATTGGAGATGTAAAATATGGGTTTAGTGAGCCTACAACTGATGCCAGCATTGGACTACACGCCCGTAGTTTGTCTTTTGTTCACCCTGTACGGCGCGAGCCAGTTACCTTTCAGGCTTCCGTTCCTGAATTACCGCTCTGGCAACCCTTTGCAGCACCATCAGAAACAACCCGTAACTATTGAAAGTCTATGAGCTGGATACAAAAATTAAAAGAGCGGTGGGGGGTTAGCAATGGGTGGCAGGTGCTGTTAATCTTGCTGACTTTTGCCTGCACGGGCTTTTCGGTGCTTTATCTTAAAGAGCCTTTATACAAACTGGCTGGTATTACTCCCGAAACTTCTCCCTGGATTCGCATTCCATTCTATATCTTAACCATTCTCCCGGCTTACCAGGTGCTTCTGTTGGCATATGGTTTTGTTTTTGGGCAGTTTCGATTCTTCTGGAATTTTGAGAAGAAAATGTTCGGGCGTTTTCGATTTAAAAAAGCGGCATCTCGCACTGATGTTAAATAAAAAAGGCAAACGAAACCGTTTGCCTTTCTCTGAATGATATTACAGTAATTAGCTATTCAATAACTCGCTCAGCCAGCACTGTAATGTTATTATTAAGCACTTCCACTACTCCACCATCTACTGTAACGGCGCCTTCACCGGCACTGCCCCGGTATTTGATCTCTCCTTTTCCCAGAGAGCTTACGAGTGGTGCATGGTTGCGTAGTACCTGAAAAGATCCATCGCTGCCCGGAAAAGTAGCCGATTCAACTTCACCTTCAAAAACCTGCTTATCAGGAGTAATAATCGTTAACTGCATGAATTTGGGTATTGGAGTTTAGGGGTCGGGTGTTAGAGAGGGGGTTTATAATAAAACCTAATCTCCAACACCTAATACCTAATGTTTATTTCGCTTCTGCCATAAGTTTTTCGCCCTTCGCAACGGCATCTTCAATAGTACCTACCAGGTTAAAGGCTGCTTCTGGCAGATGGTCAAACTCGCCATCCATAATCATGTTGAAGCCTTTGATGGTATCTTTAATGTCTACCAATACACCCTGAAGACCAGTGAACTGCTCGGCCACGAAGAATGGCTGAGATAAGAATCGCTGCACGCGGCGAGCCCGGTGTACTACCTGCTTATCTTCTTCCGAAAGTTCGTCCATTCCCAGAATAGCAATAATATCCTGAAGCTCATTATAACGTTGAAGAATATTCTTCACGCGCTGCGCCGTATTATAGTGCTCATCTCCTACAATATCCGCTGATAGAATTCGAGAGGTAGAATCCAGAGGGTCAACCGCCGGGTAAATACCAATCTCAGCCAGTTTACGGGAAAGTACTGTAGTAGCATCCAGGTGAGCAAATGTCGTCGCCGGAGCAGGGTCAGTCAAGTCATCCGCTGGTACGTATACGGCCTGTACTGAGGTAATGGAACCGTTTCGGGTAGAGGTAATTCGCTCCTGCATGGCCCCCATCTCGGTTGCCAGAGTAGGTTGGTACCCTACCGCAGAAGGCATCCGGCCTAATAGAGCCGATACCTCAGAACCAGCCTGAGTAAAGCGGAAGATATTATCAATAAAAAACAGAATATCGCGACCTTGCCCTTTACCATCGCCATCGCGGAAGTATTCAGCTACGCTAAGCCCTGATAGAGCAACGCGAGCCCGGGCTCCGGGAGGTTCATTCATCTGTCCGAAGATTAGGGTAGCTTGTGACTCTTTCAGGCCTTCCATATCTACCTTGCTCAAATCCCAGCCGCCTTCTTCCATAGAGTGCTGAAAGTCTTTGCCGTATTTGATAATATCGGCTTCAATAAATTCTCGGAGCAAGTCATTTCCCTCACGGGTGCGTTCTCCTACACCAGCAAATACTGAGAATCCGGAATAAGCTTTCGCAATATTATTGATCAACTCTTGAATGAGTACGGTCTTTCCTACACCGGCTCCACCAAACAACCCTACTTTTCCCCCTTTTGAATAAGGCTCCAGTAGGTCAATCACTTTGATTCCGGTAAACAGAATTTCTTCTGAAGTAGAAAGATCTTCAAACTTGGGCGGTGGATTGTGAATGGGGCGTCCTGCACCGGAAGCAGGTTGAGGTAGTCCGTCAATGGCTTCTCCCACTACGTTGAACAGACGACCGCGAATTTCTTCACTGGTGGGCATTTTGATTGGTTGGCCGGTATCAGTTACCTCAGTGCCGCGCACCAAACCTTCGGTGGCCTCCATTGCGATCGTTCGTACCCGATCTTCTCCCAAATGCTGCTGTACTTCCAGCACCAGTTTCGATCCGTCCGGACGATTTATGGTAAGGGCATCAAAAATATTAGGCAATTTAGTCCCTTCAGTGCCGAAGCTCACGTCTACGACCGGGCCAATTACCTGAACAACTTTTCCAGTATTTGCCATGAATCTATTTTATTAAATAATGTGCGATGTATAAAGCGGTTGCAAAAATAGGGCATCCAAATTTGTATTGCAATGATTTATAGGGAGAAATGAAGTTTACTCTACCCGGAATTTCTGAGTGAACAGCGCCTGACTACCAAAGCAACGAACAACATACACCGACTGCGTTGAAGCGTTCAGTGGAAAATGAAAGGTGGGGTTTTCTTCATCAGCTACAAATGACGACTCTATGACGACATTGCCCAGCACATCAGATACCTGAACCCAATACTGATCGTCCGGCAAATGCTGGGTAAAAAGCCGGAGCGTAGCAGTAGATGCATCAGCATGAACGCGTAAATCGCTGTCACTGGTCAGAGGCACCGCTATAATATCAGAGTATTCGTAAGAATCATCAAAATCTACCAGACGCAGGCGGTAGTATAAAGTACCTGATAGTCGATTTGTCACTCCTTCATCAATATAAAAGTAATTGCGAAGGCTATTGGAAGTTCCGGCTGCCTGATTTTGCGCAATTTCCTCGAAGATGAAACCATCGGTGCTGCGCTCAATACCGAAGAAGTGGGCATTAATCTCAGAGGCGGTAGTCCACGCAAGGCGAACGCTGGGTTTCTCTAACTGAGCCGAAAAATCAGTTAGTGTAATGGGTAGGGGCTCCTCGTCATCACTGACAGTCCAGGTAGAAAATCCGGTAACCTCATTGGCATTTACCGTAACTGACCGAAAATCGTTGACACTACTAATAGCCTGACTTT
Organism: Roseihalotalea indica; assembly: GCF_022458895.1. The sequence continues at coordinate 529,326 of NZ_JAINFL010000001.1, forward strand.
GGGTAACAGGCTCCCATTCTTCTGAACCTTCAGGCTGACGCCAGACTACGACCGACGCCTGGTCATTTCCTTCTAACCTGTTATCGAAAACAGTAGACCAGGAAAACGTTAACCCTCGCCCCGAGGGAGCCTGGTTAGCATTGATGATCCAGCGTGACTTAATGGACTGACTGCCATTATTCTCTACAATGCCCTGATCTCCGCTAATGCGCTGAATAACAAGTCCGCTTAGCGCATTGGATGCCCCGCCTCCTAAAATGCTCACTCCTAGTATGTTGAGGGTCTGCCCGCTAGCTAAGCTGCGAGGGGTGGTTGCAAAGCTGCCGATTAAGAGCCCATTACTTTCATTGGTGGTCTGAATATTATCACCGAGCGTAACCTGCGCATCTTCACCTGTTTCAATATTTCCGGCAGTAAGCGACAGGCTATTCGGTACTAACAGGTTTCCGGTAACCAGCAAGGTGTTATTGTTAGCATCAGGAATATTTATTTCTAAAGTATCTATCTGCGGTTGCCCATCGGGAATGTCTAGTACTAAGGGTTTGTTGATGGTTAATGACGGATACGTATTTTCGCTATCAATCAATCTCAATAAGTCATTTGAGTTTAAGAGATCAGCCACCATTTGTAGATCATTAACTCCACCAGCAGCAATGGGGCTGTCGCCATCAATACTCAACGATGAATAATCACCTTGAAAACCAATCACCCCCCCTTCCGTATCTGCACCAGAGTTAAGCCAGGGTGAATAATCAACGGCACCACTTTGTTGACTTGTCACGTCTGATTGTTCCTGGCTACCCCACCAGTTGAAGGAAGCGTCAACAATAGCCGTGCTGTTATTTTGAATGGCAGCCGTAGTATTATTAGCAAGATTATTATTAGTCAGGGTGAGTCCGGTAGCGGTGCTTTCGGCTAAAATGCCAACCTCAGCGCCAGTAATGGTCGCATTGCGAACAGTCACATCCGTGCCGCTAATGACCAATCCGGAAGCAACCCGTTGGTCACCGTCTATTGTAAGGTTATTGATTTGTACTTCCGGGGAAGTAACAGAGATAAAAGCCATTGGATTTCCACCCGCAGGAACCATTTGTACTGCTCCGGTTCCAGTACCTTTTAGGCTAATAGATTTATTAATGGTAAAGGGAATTTCATTATACAGTGCAGAAGCTATTTCAATAGTGTCACCATCGCCAACCGCTACATTTTCCACTGCATATTTAATTGTAGCCCAGGGCGCGGTTATGCCATCGTTGCCATTGTTACCTAAGGGGGGAGGGCTAACAAAGTAAGTATCTTGTGCTAAGGCTTGATAACAGGAAAGAAAGCAGAAAAATAGCCCAAAAGTAAAAAGTAACAGTTTCTTCATAGTGGTTGCAATCGTAATGTCTCGTTTTGTGGTAGTTCAGGGAAGCCTGTGTGGCAAGCTAATTTCTTAAAAAAAACAGAAACTACCTCCTATCCACAAGAAAAGTCATTTTATAGCAAAATGTTAACGTGAGAGAGTATGCATTGCTTTTATGCACTGTGTATGGGCAAGTATAGCTCAGTGATACAAATTGCATGGTAACCGACAGCGGAGGTATGGTACGTATTTTCTGGCTTAAGTTATAAAAGATGAGTGTAGGTTGAACAGAGACAGAAGCAAGTTATCATTATTATCCCTTTTTGGTATTACCCACGAGTTGCCGTAAATTTGCGAAATCAGCCTTAAGAAATAGGTAAAGCTAAAAAGCAGGCGGGCTAATTCTTTATCGTAGAAACTTCTGAGAGGGCTGTTTATGTTACAGGAGAAACTACGTATTTGGATTATTCACCTCACTGAGTGATCAGAAAAGTCCAATCAGTAGCTGTATAGCTGGCAACAACGAAACAATGGGATTCAAATCTTTTGGCAACATGCAACACATAAACTACCCCGCAACCCGATTGATCGTATTATTGATGGGCTTTACTTTACTGGCCTGTCAGAAAAAGGTAGATGAAAACTTTGTGGCTGATGATCCGGAATATATTCACCAGTCAATGCAAAAGCTGACGGATGTTATTGTGTATGATATCTTTTCACCGCCGGTGGCCAGCCGTATTTACTCGTACCCCAGCGTTGCCGCCTACGAAGTACTAATCCACGATCACCCCGAATACCAATCGTTTGCCGGACAATTAACCGGGCTTGAGCCCGTGCCTGAGCCAACGCCCGATCAGCCAATCTCTTTTCCCTTAGCCAGTGTGCACGCTTTTCTTACGGTAGGCAAGGCCTTTATCTTTTCAGAAGAAAGAATTAACGAATATCAGCGAGATCTGTATCATTCTTTTGAAGAAGCTTTCCCGGAAGAGATGTACGAAAACTCGCTAACCTACGGCGAGCAGGTAGCCAAGCATATTCTGGAATGGTCAAGCCATGATAACTATAAAGAATCCCGTTCTTTTCCCAAGTTCACCGTAAATGATGCCCCAGGCCGCTGGCAACCCACTCCGCCCGACTACATGGATGGTATAGAACCTCACTGGAGCAGTATCCGCCCCTTTGTTATCGATTCTGCCGGGCAGTTTCCCCCAGCTAAACCTACCCCCTTTTCATTGGATGAGGGAAGTGATTTTTATAAGGAAACTATGGAGGTGTACGAAACCGGAGTGAACCTGGATGAAGAGCAGGCAGAAATTGCCAGTTTCTGGGATTGTAACCCGTATGTATCGCACCACCAGGGACATGTGATGTTTGCCACCAAAAAAATCACCCCTGGGGGGCACTGGATTGGTATTGCTAAAATTGCTGCCCGAGAGGCCAATGCCGATATGATGAAAACCATTGAAGCTTATGCCCTGACCTCTCTGGCTCTGTTTGATGGTTTCATCAGTTGCTGGGATGAAAAATACCGCAGCAACCTGATCCGGCCAGAAACGGTTATTAACCAGCACATCGACGAAGATTGGATGCCGTTGCTTCAGACCCCGCCCTTTCCAGAATACACCAGCGGGCACAGTGTTATTTCATCTTCGGCTGCGGTTACTTTAACCCACCTCTACGGAGAACCCTTTCATTTTGTAGATTCAACCGAAGTGGCCTATGGTATACCGCCGCGAGAGTTTAACTCCTTTATAGAAGCATCAGAAGAGGCTGCTATTAGCCGCCTTTATGGAGGTATCCACTATATGCCAGCCATTAAGCAGGGAATTATGCAGGGGCGCAAAGTGGGTAACTTTGTGGTGAGCACTATAAAAACTCGCAAAAAAGGTCAGGTAGCTAACAAATAGCAGTATTTTTTATTATCGCACAGCTTTGCACAAAGCGATAGCCCCTTCCTCTAGTTTATTTCTAAACTATAATTTTTCGCTCTGCCTTTAAATAACTCTTATTAGAACTGCTGACTCCACCTACTCATAGGTGTTTTTCCGGTTACGGGTTACAATTAAGTGATTTTACATAGGATTTATCCATTAATAGATAAGTCTTTTTTATGAAATTGTATATATTAAGCGATTTCTAATACATATATCTTACTTTATTCGTAAATATTGTATATAAATTTTTTTCCTATAATTTTGCGAAAATTTCAAACCTGCCACTATGTTTATGGTTTGATTTTTACTATTTAATAAAATCCATCAATTGCTTATGAGAATTTTTACAAATGTTTTTTGTGTCCTCTTAACGGTGAGTGCGATGCTCTGGAGTAGCGCGCTTTGGGCGCAAGACAAGACAGTCTCAGGAACCGTTTCATCTGCCGAAGAAGGTCCCCTTCCCGGGGTAAACGTGCTCGTTAAAGGAACCAGTTCAGGGACAGTAACTGATTTGGAAGGTAACTATCGTCTTACATTGCCAGAAGGCGGTACCACACTAGTGTTTTCCTCAATTGGTTATGCTAACCAGGAAGTAGAAGTAGGGAGTCAGACTACCATCGATATCGTGATGGAAGAAGACGTGCAGTCATTGAGCGAAGTAGTAGTGATTGGGTATGGCACCCAGGAAAAAAGAGATGCTACCGGAGCGGTTGCTTCAGTAAAAGCAGAAGATTTTAACGGTGGGGTCATTGCATCGCCTGAGCAGCTAATCCAGGGCCGAGCGGCAGGGGTGCAGATTACTCAAGCCAGTGGTGAACCTGGTGCCGGTATTAACATCAGAATTCGCGGTACTTCTTCTGTACGAAGTGGTAATAACCCGTTATTCGTTATTGATGGAGTGCCATTGGCAGGAGATAATGTGAGTGGTGGTGGAACGGATGTAGGCGCAGGAAGCTCGTCAGCTAAAAACCCTTTGAACTTCCTTAACCCTAATGATATTGCAAGTATCGATATTCTTAAAGATGCATCAGCCACTGCAATTTATGGCTCACGTGGTGCAAATGGGGTAGTCTTAATTACCACCAAAAGTGGTCAGGCAGGTCAAAGCAGCCTTAATTATTCTTACAATGTTGGTATAAGCAGCATTACCAAAAAGTACGATCTGCTAAATGCCGATGAGTTTGTAAACGCCTACGCGCAGATTAATAATATACCAGCCGGCGACCCAAGATTACAAACCCTTAATCTAGGAGCCGATACAGACTGGCAGGATGAATTATTAAGAACAGCCATATCGCACAATCATAACCTTTCTTATAGTGGAGGTGGCGAAATGGGGTCCTATCGACTATCCCTAGGATATACAGATCAGGAAGGTATTGTAGAGCGCAGCGGGCTGCGAAGATTATCGGCTCGCTTTAATGGCTCAAGCAGCTTTCTGGATGATCGCCTGACCGTGAGCACTCAGGTAACTATCTCCGATATCAGAGATAACAACGTTCCTATTTCTGACAACGCTGGAGCTACCGGTGACCTTCTGGGAGCTGCCCTGAAGCTTAATCCTACCTACCCGGTATATCGTGACGGAGAGTTGTTCCAACAAAGTGTGACCGAACTTAACCCAGTAGCTTTCTTACAATTAAGCAACGACTTTACAAATACGGTAAGAGCACTTGGTAATATCTCTTTTGATCTGAAAATTACCGACGATCTATCGTTCAAAACAGTATTGGGAGGAGATCGCTCTGCGTCATCTCGTAAAGCAGGCTATTCTGGAGACTTGGTAGTTCAAGGTATTGTAGGCCAAGGTAGATTTGCTTCCGAAGATATTACCGCCGTCAACACTTTGATGGAAAACTACTTCACGTATAATAAGGATTTGTCGGATAATCTGAGAATGGATGCCGTACTCGGGTATTCTTATCAGCGCTTTCAGCGAGAAACGAAAAATTTACAGGCCGCAGGCTTCCGAACGAATGATCTTGATCTGATCATGAACAACCTGGCTGCCGTTGATCAAACTTCTGGTAATGGTGGTATCGTTGGTAACACTTCTTTCAGAGTAGATGAACTTCAGTCGTTTTTTGGTCGGATAAATTTTGACATCGCGGATAAATACTTATTGACCGCAACGGTAAGAACCGACGGCTCCACCCGATTTGGAGGTAATAATAAATACGGAGTATTTCCCTCGTTTGCCGGAGCCTGGAGACTTTCCGATGAAGAGTTTATACCAGAAGTATTTACTGACCTGAAACTAAGAGCAGGATATGGTGTAACTGGTAATCAGGAGATCCCCAGCAACCGTTATACCAATCGTCAGCGATATAGTGGAGAAGGGTTGGACGTTTCTCCGACCGGAGTCACCATTAACAATAGTAGCCGGCTCGCAGTAGCATTTGATAATCCCAATCTGCAATGGGAATCAACCACTCAAATTAACTTGGGTGTTGATTGGGGATTTTTCAATAACCGGTTGAGAGGTTCAATTGACTACTATAAGAAAACTACCAACGAACTGTTATTTCAGGTACTCAGTGCGCAGCCCGCACCCAACGACTTCGTTTGGTTAAACCTGGATATGGATGTAATCAACCAGGGGGTTGAACTGACCGTAGACGCCGATATTGTAGATAACACGGACTTTGCGTGGACACTTTCTGCCAACGCTTCTTTTAACGATAATCAAGTAAAAAACTACGATAGCTTTGTTAATACCGGCGCTATCAGTGGACAAGGGTTATCGGGAGCATTTGCACAACGAATTGCCGCCGGACACTCGCTATTCGCCTACTATTTGCGTCCCTTTACCGGGTTTGATGAGTCAGGGCAAAGTATTTATCCTGAAGGGGATGTGCAGCAGTTTGTCGGACGCAGCCCACTTCCAACGACGAACCTTGGTTTGACTAATAATTTTAATTACGGTGGCTTTGATCTAAGTATCTTCTTCTCAGGCCAGCTAGGGCAGTATGTATACAACAATACTGAGAATGCTTACTTCACTGCAGGTGCTTTAGCCGGGGGAAATAACGTGACAAAAAGTGTTGTTGGTAACGGAGAATCACGAGGCAATGCGCCGGAAGTATCTACCCGTTTTCTGGAGGATGCTTCTTTTGTCAGATTGCAGAACCTTACTTTAGGGTATAACTTCGATACAGAATCTATTGATTTCTTATCAGGTCTGAGACTTTACTTTACCGGGCAAAACCTGTTCGTGATTACAGATTACAGCGGTCAGGACCCTGAAGTTAACGTAAATAAGGCGATAGATGACATACCCTCTTTCGGTATAGATTATACTCCGTATCCACGGGCCAGAACGTTCTTGGTAGGGTTGAATGTCACATTTTAATTGATTAAACTATTTAGAAATATGAGCTATCATAAATTTATAAAAAGCTTATCGCTACTCATTGGGATAGGAATAATCCAGATGAGTTGTACCGACCTGGAGGTTGATGAGATGGAGTCAATCGTGACTGAAACGGCATCCGGTGATTTTACCGGAGATGCAGGTGCTCTGCTTGAGTCAGCTTATAATCAGTTAGCCGCATTTACCGATCAGGCCAACATGTACGCGCTGGAGGTGCATACCTCAGATGAGATGATTCCACCCACGCGGGGCACCGACTGGGGTGATAATGGAGTGTGGCGACTACTACACTCCCACAACTGGGACCCTGCTCACCAGTACATACTAAACTCCTGGAACCAGTTGAACAGTCGGGTTTTCATCACCAATCAGGTGTTAGCTTCTGATGCTCCTGCACCTACTCCCGAACAAGCTGCCGCTGCTAAGTTTCTAAGAGCTTACTACATGTGGTTCGTCATGGATTTGTATGGTCAGGTGCCATTCCGGGAAGTAAACGAGGGAGTTGACGTAGACCCAAGAGTGCTTACACGGGAAGAAGCGTTTAACTTTATTCTGAAAGATCTGGAAGAAGCACTTCCTAATTTACCTGCCACGGGTCCTTCAGCAACCAACGATAAGGCGTCACAAGCCTCGGCCAATGCCTTGCTTGCCAGATTATATCTGAACAAAGGCGTGTATCTGGCAGAAGTGAACGAACAGGGGGCTTCCAACATCACATTTGATCAGGCTGATATGGCCAAGGTGATAGAACATGCAGACGCTGTGATGGCTGATGGTTATGCACTAGAAGAAAATTACTATGATAATTTTTCAGTCAATGCCCAGAGCGAACTCATTTTTGTGAATCCGGAAGGGGCGGGTAATGCAGAAAACCGATATTATATGACCCTGCACTACGACCAAAACCCTAGTGGATGGAATGGTTTTACTACGTTAGCCGATTTTTACGCAAAATTTGAAGATGGCGATGTGCGTAAAGGAGTACCTGCTACGCCAGATGGAAGTGCTTTTTCTGGCCTGGGCCATGGTTTCTTAACCGGCGTGCAATATGATGACAACGGTAATGTCATTACCAACAGCCGAAATAATCAACCCTTAGCTTTTGAGCCGGAAGTACCCTTGATTGGTGCAGATACTGACGATGGCTATCGTGCCATTAAATATCACCCTGCCGATAAAGGCCGATACGTGCACTTACGCTATGCTGATGTTTTTCTGATGAAGGCGGAAGCCATGCTTAGAATGGGTGATACTGCGGGAGCTTTAGCCTTAGTAAATGAGTTGAGAGAGGCCCGAGGCGCTTCTCCTCTAGCCAGCCTGGACGAAGCAACGATGTTAGACGAGCGGGGTAGAGAACTGTATTGGGAAGGCATTCGCCGGGTAGACCAGATAAGATTTGGAACATTCAACGATACGTGGGATTGGAAGGAAAACACTGAACCTTTCAGAGTGATATACCCCATTCCTCAGCAAGCGCTGGATTCTAACCCTAACTTGGTGCAGAACCCCGGCTACTAGTCTGAAATTAATACGATCAAAAAGCAAGCAGTGCAACCCGCTGCTTGCTTTCTTTTTTTTAAGGATGGTCTGCTAAATAGCATTCCATGACAATTTTAGTCTCAGGGGGAACTACTCCTCCTTTCTATTCATTGGAAGGGTAAACACCTGCGGGATCTTAGTACTTTTATATGAAAAAGGCTCTGTGGTTTTTCATGCTGGTTGTCTGCGGCTGCGAAGGACTGAAGGATAACGACTCACTTTTCACGCTGCTTTCAGAAGATGAAACGGGAATTGAGTTTAAAAACGAGCTGGTCCTAACCAAAGATTTTGATGTATTCCGCTACCGCAATTACTACAATGGTGGTGGTGTAGCCATCGGAGATATTAATAACGATGGGCTGTCGGATGTATACCTCACATCCAACATGGGCAGTAACAAGCTCTTTCTTAACCAGGGCGACTTTACCTTTAATGACATTACTGATGCCGCTAACGTGGGTGGCACCAAAGTATGGGCTACCGGAGTCAGCATGGCTGATGTGAATGGTGATGGCTGGCTGGATATTTATGTGTGCAATTCCGGCGATGTGGAAGGAGGGCACCGGGAAAACGAACTGTTCATTAATAACGGTGCCGCGCCCGGTCAGACTCCTGCTTTTACCGAACAGGCCGCCGCTTATGGTCTTGACGACAAAGGCTTCAGCACCCACGCCGTATTTTTTGACTACGATCAGGATGGCGACCTTGATGCCTATGTCCTGAACAATTCCTTCCGCCCGGTTTCTACCCTAGGCTACGAAAATATTCGGCACGAGCGCGATAGCACCGGGGGCGATAAGCTCTACCGCCACGATATTGCTGCCGATGGGAAAAGCACTTTCGTTGATGTCTCTGAAGAAGCCGGTATCTACGGCAGTGTCATCGGGTTTGGACTGGGGGTGACGATCACCGATGTGAATCAGGATGGCTGGTTAGATATTTACGTATCCAATGATTTCTTTGAGCGGGATTACCTGTATATGAATCAGGGCGATGGCACATTTAAAGATGAACTGCCCCAGCGCATGGGCCACATTAGCCACTTTTCTATGGGTGCCGATGCTGCCGACCTGAACAACGACGGTTACCCCGAAATTTTCGTCACCGACATGCTGCCCGATACCGACGAGCGCCTTAAAACCATGACGCACTATGAGTCGTACGACCTGCATCAGCGGAAGCTGGCAAACGATTACTACGAGCAATACATGCGAAATACCCTGCAACTCAACGATCAGCAGGGAGGCTTTAAGGAGATTGGTCAACTGGCCGGGGTACAGGCCACCGACTGGAGTTGGGGCGCCCTGATTGCTGATTTTGATAATGACGCTAACAAGGAGCTATTTGTCAGCAACGGAGTGTATAAAGATGTCACCAACCAAGATTTTATTGCCTACATCGGAAGCGACGAAGCCATTCTGGAAGCGATGCGGAAAGAGTCCATTGACTTTCAGGAGTTGGTAGACCGCATGCCTTCGCACAAGCTGAGTAACTACCTATTCAAGCAGGATAGCAGCCTGGAGTACCACAATATGGCCGAAGCCTGGGGACTATCCACTCCGTCCTTCTCCAACGGTGCCGCCTACGGCGACCTGGACAATGATGGTGACCTGGACCTCATCGTCAACAATGTAAATCAGGAGCTTTTTGTTTACCGCAATAATAGCGATCAGCAACTAAAAAATAATTACCTGAAGCTGTCATTGGTGGGGCCGGGAAAAAACCGTTTTGGCATCGGAGCCCGGGTGCACGCCTACGCCAACGGGCAGCACATCATGCAGGAAAACGTGCCTACCAAAGGCTTTCAGTCTTCTATGGACTACCGCATGGTGCTTGGCCTGGATAGTCTTAAATCCATTGATAGTCTGATTGTGTATTGGGGCTATGGGAATAAAGTGCAGAAACTATACGACGTCGCGGTAAACCAGCACGATACACTTAATATTGCCAATGCTACCATCGGAAATAGCCTGCCCCGATCCAATACGCCAACCATTTTTCAACGCGAACAGCAAGCTCTTAATCCGCCCTTCCAGCATCAGGAAGATCATTTTGTAGATTTTGATTACGAGCGGCTTACCTACCACATGTTATCCAAAGAAGGTCCTGCGCTGGCAGTGGGAGATGTGAATCAGGATGGCTTGGACGATTTCTATCTGGGCGGTGCCAGCGGGCAGTCCGGGCGGTTATATGTGCAAACCACTGATGGGCGATTTACCGGAGTGCCTGAGCCAGCCTTTGCCCGTGATAGTATTTGTGAGGATGTAGATGCCATTTTCTTCGATGCTGATAACGATAATGACCTGGATTTATACGTGGTAAGCGGAGGAAATCGTTTTCGCGAGAATGCTCGGGAGTATCAGGATCGCCTTTACCTGTTAACATCCGATAAAAACGGTAATCCAGTATACGAGCGGAGCTTACAGGCCCTGCCACCCCTGAATGCGATGGGAGCCTGCGTGAAGAGTGCTGATTATGATCAGGATGGTGATCAGGACTTGTTTGTGGGGGGGCGAGCCGTGCCGCTGAAATACGGTATGCCTGCCAGCAGCACCATACTGGAAAACCGGGGCGATGGCACCTTTGCCGATGTCACTTTGCAGGTATCTCCCCGGCTTAGCAATATCGGTATGGTGACCGATGCCGAGTGGGTTGACTTTGATAACGATGATGATCTGGATTTAGTAGTAGTAGGAGACTGGATGCCCATTACCCTGTTCAAAAACAACGGAGCGAACCTGGAGCGGCTAAATAACGTGCCAGGGCTGTCTAAAACCAATGGTTGGTGGCGCGATATTGAGATTGCCGACCTGAATAATGACGGAGAAGCAGACTTTATCGTGGGCAACTGGGGGCTGAATTCTAACTTCAGAGCGGCACCTGAAAAACCACTGTCGCTGTACATCAGTGACTTTGATCAGAACCAAACCATTGACCAGGTGTTTGCTTACTACCAGGGAGATAGCCTGTATCCCATGGCCCTGCGGCACGATCTGGTGAGCCAGCTTAACTACCTGAAGAAGAAATTTACCTATTATGAAGATTATGCGGGTAAAACAATGGAACAGGTGTTTGGAAAAGACGCGCTGAATAACGCTATTGTTAACCAGGTGCACCGACTGCAATCGTCGGTGGTAATCAATAATGGTGATGGCTCGTATGAGGTCAGAAGTCTGCCCGAAGAGGCGCAGTTTTCCCCCATTTTTGCCATCACGGCTGATGATTTTAATGAAGACCAGCGTACGGAGATTATCATGGCCGGAAATTTCTCCGGGGTAAAACCTGAAGAGGGGCGTTACGATGCCAACACTGGCTTGGTGCTCAGCGTACAGGATAATCAGTTTTCAGTGATAAGCGCTCAGCGTACCGGATTAAATATACAAGGAGAAGTGCGCCACGTAGCCATTGCCCGGTCCGGTGGATCAAAGAGGTTGCTAATTGTGGCAAAAAATAATGATGAGCCCGAGATATATGCCTACCCATATCATAACCCTTCTGCATCGGATAGCACCGATCTGCTTTCTTATCATTAGTGCGGCTTGTAGCTCCGGGCCGGATTCTGACCCGCTGTTTGAGTTACTAACCGCCGAAGAGACGGGAGTGGACTTTCAGAATACCCTGACGGAAACCCCACAGCTGAACATCTTTAGCTACCTGTATTTTTACAATGGAGGAGGAGTGGCCGCCGGAGACCTCAATGGCGACGACCTGCCCGATCTTTATTTTACCTCCAATCTCGAGAGCAACAAGCTTTATCTCAATCAGGGCAACTTCTCGTTTCAGGATATTACTGAGGCTGTCGGAGTAGGCGGACAAAAAGGCTGGACTACCGGAGTAACCATGGCCGATGTAAACGGCGACGGCCGACTGGACATCTACGTAAGCCAACTGGGCGACTATCAGAACATTCGGGGTAAAAACCAACTCTACATCAATCAGGGAAATGATGCGCAGGGTATGCCCACTTTCGAGAATCAGGCCGCTGATTACGGACTTGATCTGGTTGGATTCAGCACCCAGGCCGCTTTTTTTGATTATGATCTGGATGGTGATCTGGACATGTACATGCTCAACCATTCTACCCACGCCAACGGAACCTTTGGCCGCTCAACATTACGCAAGGAGAAGCATCCGCTGGCCGGAGATAAGCTTTTACGAAATGATAACAGTAAATTTACGGATGTAACCGACAGTAGTGGCATTTACAGCAGCGCATTAGGCTACGGCCTGGGCATCACCATTGGCGACGTCAACTGGGATGGCTACCCCGACATTTACATTGGTAACGACTTCCACGAAAACGATTATCTCTACCTTAACAATGGCGATGGTACTTTCACCGAGAGCCTGGAACAGATGATGCAGCACACCAGCCGCTTCTCTATGGGTAACGATATCGGAGACATTAACAACGACGGTCTGCCTGACCTGATCTCCCTGGATATGCTGCCTTCCGACCCGGTTATGCTAAAGATGTCCGCTGGTGAGGACTCATACGATGTGTATGATTACAAACTTAAGTTTGGCTACAATCACCAGTTTGCCCGAAACTCTCTTCAACTCAACATGGGCAATAACCACTTCAGCGAAATTGGCTTGCTGGTCGGTATTTATGCCACCGACTGGAGCTGGTCGGGCCTCATGGCTGATCTGGACCTGGACGGTCAGAAAGACCTGTACATTGCCAACGGCATCAAGCGGCGCTCTAACGACCTGGATTATATCAAGTATGTGTCGAACGATGCCATTCAGCACCGCCTCGAGGGTGACCTTACGCAGGAAGATATGGCACTGGTGGAGAAGCTGCCCATTGTGAAAATCCCGAATGTGGCGTTTAAGAATCAGGGGAATCTGGGTTTTGCCAATGTATCAGATGACTGGGGGCTGGGACAGGAATCGTTCTCCAACGGAGCCGCTTACGCCGACCTGGATAATGACGGTGATCTGGACCTGATTACCAATAATATTGACCAGCCCGCCTTCATCTATCGTAACAATGTGATCAGCCAGGAAGATACCACACATCATTTCCTGAAAATGAGGTTTAGGGGGGAGGGCGGAAATACCCGGGGCATCGGCACCAAAGTAGTTATTCCGCTAGATTCGCAGGTCATCATTCAGGAAGTATACGCCACCCGGGGGTATCAATCATCCGTCCCCACCGATCTTATCATCGGTATTGGTGACCGGCCGCAAATAGATTCACTCACCATCATCTGGCCCGACCATCGGTTTCAGGTGTTGCGTCAGGTAAAAGCCAATCAAACCCTAACGCTGAATCAGGCTGACGCAAACGGGCAGTACGATTTTTCTTCAAGCACGCCGCCGACGTTCGTAGATGTGACCGACTCGCTGAACGTGGATTTTGTACACGAGGAGAACCGCTTCATTGAGTTTAATCGCGAAGTGCTTATTCCGCACATGTCGTCTACCGAAGGGCCTAAACTGGCCGTAGGCGATGTGAATGGCGATGGTCAGGATGATTTCTTCGTAGGCGGGGCCAAATGGCAACCGGCCGCACTTTATGTGCAAACGGACAATGGTTTTGAAAAAACTCGGCAGCCCACTTTCAGTGCTGATAGCGTAGCCGAAGATATAGGAGCCGAACTGGTAGATGTAGATAATGATGGCGATCTGGACCTGGTGGTGGTTAGCGGCGGCAATGAATTTCAGGGGGAAGCCGAAGCATTGATTCTGCGCCTGTATAAAAACGATGGGCAGGGGAATTTCACCCGGGATGATCAGGCTCTACCCAAAATTTACGTAAATGGTTCCTGCGTGCGTAGTGCCGACTTTGATGCCGACGGAGATCAGGATCTGTTTATTGGCGGCAGAGTGGTACCCCGCCATTACGGAAATGTTCCGGCCAGTTACCTGTTGTTGAATGATGGGCAGGGAAATTTCACCGACCAGACCCAGGCCGTAGCCAAAGGGCTAAGCTCGGTAGGTATGGTGAAAGATGCCCAGTGGGCGGATATAGATAATAACGGAACCCCAGACCTGATTGTAGTAGGTGAGTGGATGCCAATCACCATATTTGTTAATGAAGCCGGTAAACTACAGCAGGCTGACATCGCTTCATTAGAGAAAACCAACGGCTGGTGGAACACCCTAGAGGTAACCGATATTGATAATGATGGCGACCTGGATATTCTGGCAGGAAACCTGGGAATAAACTCTAAATTAAAAGCTTCACCGGAAGAGCCAGTAGGCTTGGTCGTGAAAGATATTGATGGCAATGGCACCATTGAGCAACTGCTAACGCACTACACCAATGGAAAGAAATACCTGTTTGCCACCAAAGATGAGCTCACTTCGCAACTAGTGCAGATTAAGAACCGCTATCAAAACTACATTGATTTTGCCAGGGCTGATGTCGACGAAGTTTTCCCTCCCGAAACATTAGAAGGGGCCGAGCGGCATTTTGCGTATGAGTTTCGTTCAGGAGTATTCTTAAACGAAGGAAACTTGGATTTCACCTTTAAACCCTTTCCCGTGCAGGCTCAATTCTCACCCATTAATGCCTTTTACCTGACGGATGTGAATGGAGACCAGCAACCGGATGTCCTCAGCGCCGGCAACTTCTATGAAGTAACTATTGAGCGAGGGCGTTACGACGCCGATTACGGAACATTACTGAAAAATAAGGGCAACGGAAGTTTTACCTGGGTTCCAAACACCAAGTCGGGCGTGTACGTACAGGGACAGGCTCGGGATATGGTAAAAATTATGTATCAAGGCGAGGAAATTATTGCCATTGCCAGGAATAAAGAATCAATTCAGTTTATCAGCATAAACCCGGAAAAATCTATTGAATCTTATGAGCTTTCGCCCACTGTTTCTGCTGGTGCTCATTAGCCTTTTAACAGGTTGCGCCGCAGACCCCACACTTACCATTGAATTTTGTGAATCACTAAACACTAACGATCAATGCCCTACCGACCGCGATCAGTTTAACTTGGGCGACCGGGTGTATGTCCGGTTCTCTTCGGATATTCCGTTTGAGACCACAAAAATTACCGGAAGGATTTTCCGGCTAGACAGCGAAAAGAAGCAAGAATTGGGGGAAAAAGAATTTGAACTGGAACCTGGCACCACCTATGTTACTCAGAATATCCCCTTCCACGAGTTTGGCATGGGCGCACTAGGCACTTTCTCTATTGAATTCTCTGACGAGAGCGGCCATGTGATGGCCAAACGGGAAGTTACTATTACGCACTAGGCTTTTTTACAAAGTGTGTGCGAAAATTGATCTATAATGAGGTCAACTCATTAGTTGTATACTAACCATATCTAAAAAAAATAAGCTTTCCGCGCTGTAATTCACTAATTACGCAGAAAGCTTACTTTCTAATGGCTGGACGCCTTAGCTACTAAAAAACCCCAATGTAGTGGTTGCCGGGTTTGTTAGCTAATGTGGCCCCTTTGGTTACTTCGCCAGTCTGGCTGTCCAGGACATAAATGTTGCCGTCTTTACCGATAGGAGTAACTGCTATTAACAAATCGTCGCCACTAACCAGAAAACCCTGATACTGATGGAGACTTAAGTCAGGATCATTAGGGATTTCTTCAACTAGCTCGGCGGTTTGGTTGTTCAAATCAACACGGGCTACATAGCTTTGGTCAGACTCACCATACCGGTATACTATATACCCTATACCGTTTCGTACATACCGCCAGGTCTGAACATATACATCATCAACTCCCAGAGCCTGATCCAGACTGAATACGTAGGAATTATCGTACTCATTGTTAGCAGTAATTTTAAGAATGTGAGAGCCATTAGGGTCTCTTTGAGTCGCTTGATAAATGCTGCCATCTTCAGCCAGGAAGTTAACATTACTGCGGTAGCCGGAACAGTCGCCATAAGCAACAGTAGAGGTTATTACTTCCGGGTTTTCCAAAGAAGGGTAGTCTACCACCACTGACTTGGTGCCCAGTCTTTCCCACTCGCTTTCTCGATCACCCGTTGCTGGGTCATATTTACGCATCCAGGTGCCAATAATCAATTTATCTTCAGCTTGGTTTAATACCGGTGCATCTAAACGGAAAATGGCATGTCCGGCGGCTTCTTCTTCTTCCGTCAGCGGTATTTCATATTGCTTATAATCAGAAATGAGTACATCCTGCAAATCCAGGGCAAGTACGGTGGCCGTACCGCGATAATACTCAAACGGATCTTCAGACTCAGCGTTGTTAGCAGTAATATCAGCAATATTAACAGCAATGCCCGTTTGGTCTCCATCATACAGCTTTCCCCATCGGGGGGCCGTTCCGGCATACTGGGCAATACTAACCGTTACATCTTCTTCTACATAGCTTGCGCCACCCTGCACATTAAATCGGGAGAAGTCTCCGCCGTTTTCACCAGCGTAGGCAATGTTAAACATGGTATTTCCATCTTCTGAAACCTGTAGGCGGGCCGTTCGGTTAGACTTTACCGGTTCACCGTCATCATACAAATTGATGGTTGTTTCAGGGTTGATGGCATCTTCATAACTCACCGCGTAAATCATGGTTCCTCCGTTGCCATCTCCAGGGTTCTCACCCATCAGTGCTCCCGCTACAGTTACCCAGCGTGATGCATCTACGGGGTCTTCAGTATCTGCCGGGTCTACCGGGTCTTCTTCACTACAGCCGCTAATACTTAAGGCTGTGACTGCGGCGAATAGCCAAAATTTGATAAACAGTCTCTTCATGTCTAAGATGATTAGGAATTATAAATTATTGATAGTGTAATTAAGTTTTAGATAAAAAGCGCGGCCTGGTTTCTGCACCGCAAAATTGTCGTATACCTGTTTGTCGAAAATGTTTTTCACATCTGCACTTACCACAAATTTTTTGTTGGGAAATATGTAATTTATTCCCATGTCGTGAACAAACTGGCGGGGTGTTCTGAAGTCCTCAATTTCTAACCACGTGGTATAGAAGCGATCTACAAACCCAAAGTTGTAAAATATGTTTAAGAGGGCCTTTTCTGCTATCAAGTCGTTCAATGTGTATTGCAATGAGCTATTAATTGTAAAGAAGGGCTCATTAGGCAACTGTTGGTTATAGTTGCTGTATACATTGCCGTTCGGGTCGTATTTTGTGTTGAACACTGAGTTGAACCGGGAGACATTGAACATGCCTCTCAGCACTTTTTTATAGGTATAATTTACTTCTGCTTCAAAACCTATTGACTTGGTCTTTCCCAGGTTCTCATAGGGGTTTGTCTGCACGGCATCGTTGATTCTGGGGTTAATTCTTTGCACAATTTTATCGCGTGTATCGCGCAGAAAACCAGTGCCTGAGACGGAAAACTGATGCTCTTTAATGGTATATGAACCGGCCTGAAAACCCAGGTTGATGTTATTGCTGATTTCCGGCTGAATATTCAGGTTCTCCACAATATTGTCGCCGGGGCTCCCGAATACTTCATTCTCCGAGGGCATTCTGACCGCTTTTTCGGCAGAGGCCAGCAGCACAAGGTTTCGCAGGGCGGCGTAAGACCAGGCCAGACCATAACCGGTGGTGTTTCGACTGCTATTCACCCGGTCTTCCACCCGCACCGATTCTCCGTTTTCTTCTACCAGCACAGGGTCCATTCGGTCAATCTTCTGCTGGTAGTATTTTCCGAAGAAATTTCCCTTTAGTCGGGAATTTAATGCGTTTAGCTCATATGCCAACGAAGAGATGTTTTTTTGTAGATCGCGGGTGCCTATAAATTCTCGTTCAACAGCACTGCGTTTTTCATCCTGCTGTGTTCGATCAATATCAAAGTAAGCATGGCTGAATATGATCTTATGGTGGTTGGTGATGGCATAGTTACCCCCCGCGCGGAAAGTGGAAATATTTCTGTTAATATGATTGATGGTTGGTGCTCCCTGTTGGGCCCCCTGCGGTCTCAGAATGGGGTTGCCATCCAGGCCCTCACTTCGCTCACCAAACCAATTGTAATTCCATTTCACAGTATCGTTCACCACCTGGCTTCTGTCGCTAACCACTCCGTTAAATGTAACTTCCAGTCCGGGTACAAAAAAGTCGCTTTTCCGATAGGTTAACCCCACCACATGAGATTGCGACTCGGTGAACCTTCCCTTGTAAGGAATAGACATATAGGTGCCGTGCTGAATCTCATTATAATCATCAGAACCATTGAAGCTAAGAAAAAGCTGATCGGCCCATTTTACATTGGTAAACCCCAGGGCTATTTGACCACCCACCGATCTATACGCATCATTAAAACGCCGGGCTCTTACGTAGTCATACCTTCCGTTGGGCAAAATATTTCTGACAAATTTCCCCCATACCTCGTAGTCATTATCTGAGTAGTTATAAAACCCGGATGCTTTTACCGTGAAGCCCGACGGAGTCCGGTACATCCCGCTGAAACTAGACTGATGGGTATTGAATGATCCGTAGGAAACGGATGCGGTCAGGTTGTTAGACATTTCTCTCTTCAGGATCACATTGATCGCGCCCCCCAGCGCATCATCGGCAAGGTGGGCGGGAAGCACTCCTTTGTATATTTCTATGCGGTCTATTAAAGAAGGCGGGATGCTATTCAGGCTAAATGATCGACCATAGGTAGACACGGGCAATCCATCTATAAAAATTCGTACAGAATTGCCGGACATTCCGTTGAGATTGTAATCTACCGAAGAACCTAAACCGCCATTTTGACGAACCCTTACTCCGGCCGTTCTATTTAACAGATCATTCGTTTGTACTGATTGAAATGCTGCGGCTTTGGTTTCTATTACTTCTACGGCAAAGCCCTGAGTCTCAATTTCCTTTTTTTCAGTTACCCCCTCAACGACAACTTCATTGAGCAGGCTTGCATCGGCTCTTTCTAACGTGAAGGCACCTTCCACCGAAAGGTTGTCCACCAGCACATTGAACGTTTTTTTGTTTATTTCAATACTGCTCACCTCCAGTTGGTGCGTTCCGTAGGGAACATTAGCAATCTCGTACCAGCCACTTTCGCTGGTCAGTGCGTGCTTTTTGATAGCGGGTATAAAGACTGTAGCAAACGTTACGGGAGCTCCATCGGCAAAAGTTAGCTTTCCTGAAATCTTCCCCGTTTGCGAAAAGCAAAAATTAGTTGAAAGCAGGCTTAGAGTAAAGGATATCAGGAAAAATGATCTGATCATTTTTAATCGGCGAGTTAATAATATATGCTTTTTGTCAACTAGATTTTGTTCCTCTGATGAAATAGGTCATCATGGTTGAGAGGACAATAATATGAAAGTTTATTTAGATTAATTAAAAATAAAGAGAAAATTTTAACTATAGGATCCCATCAAAGCAAATGATTCAGGGAAACTATAGATAAAGCATATGTTATATAGAAAAAAGCTAATTGTATCAATGAGGTATGTTTGATCTATAGCATTGAGTTGCTGGCATTGGGAAGAGAGCTCTTAGGAAAGAAATTAGCTTATTTTGCGTGACTACCGAAAGTTTAAATGCAAGCTGAGGGTGGATCTCCCTACATTTGCACTCGAGAAGAAATCATTAAAAAAAATAGCGATTAATACTAGACTTTATTACGGTTGATTTTGCAATCAAATTTTTATCTCGCTCAGAGTTACCGGGCGCCGGCCGCTCGAAGAGGACTCTGAGTAGGGCGAACATCACATACAAAATCAACCGTAATAATCTTTACTGTATGTGAATTAAAGTTAGAAGTGGAAGTCTTGTTTACTAGTCTATGGTAATAATGTGGTTTTAAAGTTTACTCTGACTCCAGGGTTAATTCATCAAAACTATTCACTGTTTTTGGTAGGGTTTGGGGCTTATGTTTTAAGTATTGATCAAAAAAAGCCAGCGTACAGCGATTAACCATTGATAACATTTTCTGCGGATCAATAGAGCCGGTTTGCATAATAGCTGGGTGATTAAACCAGAGAGCCAGATCGTAAAAGTTGGTATGCGTAGCGTGGGCCACATTTATGTGGTGAAGCTGTTTCGCCGTCTGCTCATAGATAAACGCATCAATATCCATAGCTGAGGCTATAGGATCTTTGTCGGCCGTCACCCACAAGAAGGGTTGGGCAATGGTGCTGTCCATCAGTGAGCCCCATTGCGAGCCATCCAGGTTGATGGCAGCCTTAATTCTCTGATCTGCGGCACTAGCTACTGCCGAGGCGGCCCCGCCCGCCGAGTGCCCCATGGCACCGATATTCTTGAGGTCTATCCTGCTGAATACATTATTATCAGTTAACTGCTTCTTGTTTTGTAGCTGATCTATCACAAATGCAATATCGTTGGTCCACCGATCAATCCGCAAGGTATAGGGCGTATGCGTTAAGTATTTTTTCACCTGAGAGCGTTTTTTTTCCAAATCTGACGTAGCTCTGAACGCTTCAATGCTGGTTCTTACCGGTTCCCAAGGGGCATCTCTCCATACATCGGTATATTCCGGATTGGCATACTTTACTTCTCCATCGGGAAAAACCGAGAAGGGGGCTTCGTAGGTGTAATCAATGGCCAGAACAGCGTAACCACAACTGGCCTGGTTTTCCAGCATAGAGATGTACATGGATGAGTGACTCCGGTACCCGGGCGAAAAAATAATCAGCGGGAAAGGTTTTTCATTCTGTGCTACCGGAGCATCTGGCACAGTGTGCGTTTCGATTAGACGAAGGTGGGAAAGCACAAATTCCGGGACACCATGACTGGTAGCCAGTGTCTTTAACAATTCAGAGTGCATATAAAGAAGCGTCTTTTGCTTTTCTGCTATAGCCGGATACCAAATCCTGAGCATCAATTCCCGAACATCCGATGGGTCTTCAGTAATCATCTCCGGTCGGGTATCATCCCGAAGGTAAAGGCTGGTGGTACCTACGGCAAACTGGCCAGATGGCTCCGGCAGGTGGAAAACTGGAATCAAATAACCTAGGGTCGTTGAGATGATAATGAGTAATCCCCCAAAAATGGTCAGCGGAATGGTGAGAAACCTGGAAATGTGCCGCCTGCGTAATAGCCCAGCTATGGGTAGTATAATCGCTATAGCGTAGGCCGGTACCATTTGCCACCGCATACCTTCCAAGAGGGCATGTATTAGCAATATAAGGAGAGGGAGAGGGAGAAAGAGCAGTAGCGCAAACCACTTTGATGTTTTGAATGGGTTATACCAAAAGCCGACTAGTAGGCCTAGCTCGCATAGTAACAGGCCTGTTTCCAGAATTCTCATAAAAGGTGTAAAGAAGATTTAGTTTGAAGAATGATTTGCTGTAGCGTGAGTTTGAGTTATATGATTCATCATAGTCGTTAGCCCGAACCAGATAAGATAAGAAAGCAGAAAAATGAGAGCCCCGTAAATGCTGGTGATGGAAGAAGTCCATAAACCAGTGGCCAGCATGTCTGGCGAAATACTTCCCCAGGATGCTATGGCATGAAACGCTCCGTACAAACCCAGCAACTGACTGAAAATCCCGAACACAAACGTGAACAAACCTACTGATCTGATGTGCGAAAGTTGCACTTGGGTTTGGACGACATCTAACGTTTTTTCCCGGCGAATACGGATTACCATAAACAACCCCATACCAAAAATGATGAAAAGCAGTAATGTCAGAATGCCCATAAAGAAAGGGTCGCCGCGATAAAATAGATCAATCATACTATGTGTCAGGTCAGCAATAGTTTTTGCAAATCTAAGTGTATAAACGGGTATCTTGCCAGGTAGAATCCGGCGGAAAACCTGCATTCCGTCGACTTTTGTAGCGTAAAAAGGTAGAAAAGGGCAGTTTTACATGAAAAACCGGTTGATGAAGTTATTGAAGCATCTATCTTTCTGGGTAGCTATTATCCTGGTGCTGACCATGATACTCGGCTACTCATACGGTAGTTATTGGGAGCCTTTCTGCTTTGCCATAATGTTGCTACCGGTCATTGCACTTACATCATACTTCTTTAACTACTACCTGGTCCCTAACTTTTTGTTGACGAAACGGCTGTTCAGGTTTATTCTGTATTCCGTATACATGCTGATCATTTCTCTGCACCTGGAGATGGTGGTTGTTACCTTGGCTTTTATCTGGCTGGCAAATTACCATTACGATCGAATGATTCCGTTCACCAGCAATGCTCCGGTGCTGGCCATTATACTATACTGTATCGTTTTTCTGTACGGATTTGCGCTGCTTGCCCGAAAATCATGGCGCAACCAGCAGACCATACAAGCCTGGGAGGATGAACAAGAAAAGCAAAGAAATGCTTTTTTGCAGGTGCGAGCCGACCGGAAAACCAATAAAATACCGCAGGATGATATTGAATACCTGGAAAGCCTAGGCGATTACGTAAAGATCATGACTACATCTTCGCAACCTATCATCACTAAAGAAAAAATTAGTGCCCTGGAAAAGAAGCTGCCAGCCACCTTCCTGCGCATTCACCGCTCCTACATTGTGAACCTGGCGAAAGTAAGTGCCTATACTAAAGAGCAGGTACATATTAATAATGTAAGCCTGCCCATCAGTCGCACGTATAAAGAGAGAGTATTAAATAATCTAAGCAAATGATTCCATTAATTTGCTATTTTACTATAATACGTTGATGATGACCATTATCCAGCTTTAGGAGATAAGTCCCCGGCTTTAATAAATGGGTATCTAATTGATTCTTACCTGGCACTAAATGTTCTTCAGCTATCTTTATGCCCATTACATCATAAAGTGCCACCTTACTTACTTTGCTTCTCGCAGACAGGTCAATATGTAATACTTCTTGAGTTGGATTAGGGTAGATGACTATTTCCGGTTGCTGGAGTTCCTTTATTGCCGTAACTCCATCCACCGTAAAGCTGGTGGTTGATGTACAACCTGCAGCGTCAGTTACTGTTACACTGTAATCGCCGGAAGTTAAATCTGCAACTGTATCGGTAGTAGCATTGTGGCTCCAAGCGTAGCTGTAGGGAGTTGTTCCACCTTCTACATTCAATGCAATACGGCCATTTCCAGGGTTTTCGGTAGAAGGATTTACCTGTCCGGTGACCATTAGAGGCTGCGGGGCAGTAATTTGGGCTACAACAGTTGCCATACATTCGTTTGCATCTTTTACTGTAATGGTGTAGTTGCCTGAATCAAGAGCAGTAAAACTGGTCTCTGTCTTAAAATTGTTTCCATCAATGCTGTATTGATAAGGGCTCGTTCCACCACTAGCTGAGGCAATTAACACCCCATTAGAGGCACCACTGCAACTGATATGAATTGTTTCTGCAATACTCACATTTAAGCTTGTACAATCCACCTCGGTTTGATCAGGAGTAGGTTCATGTATTACTAGTATTCGTTCTACCGGAGTAGCCGCCTGGTAAGTGTCATTCCCCTCCTGGCTGGCGGTAATGGTTGTTGTTCCAATTCCTATGATAGTGACTGTACTATCGGAGATGGTGGCAACCGTTCCATCTGAACTGGAGTAACTCACTGGTAGGCCAGAAGTGGCAGTAGCAGTTAAATAGAAAACTGAATCCTTCAGCGATTTATTGGGTATGGTATCGAAGGTAATCGTTTGGTCTTGCAAGCCCGCATATGTCACCGAAAAGGATTCACTGGCACTGGCAGCAGTGTAGTAATCATCACCCATCTGGCTAACAGTTACTGTGACTGTACCTTCCGTTCCATCTAAAGTAATGACATTATCATTGATTGTGGCCGGACCAGATACAGTATAGTCTAAAGCCAATCCACTGCTGACAGATGCATTTACCATGATAGGTTCTGCATTGGTTAATTGGTTTTCTATTGCGTCGAGAGTGATGGTCTGATCGACTTTCGTAACGGTTAATACTTGCTCAACCGGAGCCGCTGCGTTGTAAGTATCATCTCCATCTTGGCTAGCAGTAATAGTGGTGGTTCCGGCTCCTGTAACAGTGACGATATTCCCCGAAATAGTTGCTACACTTTCATTCGAACTACTATAGCTGATGGGTAAATCCGAACTCGAAGTGGCAGTTAGTTCAAAAGTAGTACTTTCTAATGTTTTGGTAGGCAATGCATCAAATGTGAGGGTTTGTTCTAATTTATGAGAAATGGTCCAATCAAAACTTTCGGATGAATACTCATCATCCCATAGAATGTAAATTACATCACTTTCTGTTAGATGGAATGTCGTTTGTGATTGAAGGCTCTCATAATCATCATTAGAAGCAATCTCAGTCCCATTACAGTCAGAATAAACTTTCAGATAGGTGTTACTATTGGCAGTACCTACCGATGAAATAATATAATCACCAGTAGTGGGCGCATTATACTTAAACCAATAAGGTGCCGTGGGAGTATTGTTTGTTCCGGTCTGAGCAGTTTCGGCTGATAAACATACTGCACCTGCCTCTAAAGAAGATACGGATAAATCCCAGTCAAAGTCACCACCATTATTTCTAGTTTCTAATCGAATAAATATTTTATCTCCGCCGGAAAATGTTGAGGTTGTGACATTTTCATATTCACCTTCTTCAAAGTTTAGATCATTACAGGTATTGCTATATACATTTACATAGGTGGAAGAAGTGGACATAATCTCCAACTTACCATCGCTAGGCATGGTATAGGTGTACCAATAATAGTCAACTGACGTGGCTGGAAGGGGATTGGTTCCAATTTCAGCAGTTGCCGCTAACGAACAGTTATCCCCTGTTTCTAGAGGACTTATTGATAAATCCCAGTCAAAGTCACCATCGTTACTCTTTGTATCCCATTGAATAAACACTTCATCTCCACTAGACAGGGTCGTAACTGTAGTGTTATAATAGCCAAATCCGTTAGAGAATAAATTATTACATGTGTTAGTGTATACAGTTACATAACTAGAGGAAGCAGTTGTAATTTCCAGTCTACTATCGCTAGGCATAGTATAGGTGTACCAATAATAGTCGGCTGACGTGGCTGGAAGGATATTGGTTCCAATTTCAGCAGTTGCAGCAATTGAACAATCTTCACCTGTAGTAATGGGAGGTACTGACAGATTCCAGTCAAAGTCACCCCCGTCACTCGCAGTTAACCGGATAAATACCTCCTCCCCACTACCCAGAGTCGGCGTTACTGCGCTTCCATAACCGTAGCTTTCAACTTTTAAATCATTACAAGAGCCAGTGTAAATGGTTACATAACTGGAAGAAGGTGCCGATACACTTAATTCACCAGCACTAGGCATTGTGTAATTATACCAATAATAGTACTCAGAAGTAGCCGGAAGTCTATTAGTTCCCACTTCAGCAGTTGCTGCTACTAGACAATCTTCACCTGTTGTAATAGGAGATACGTCTAAATCCCATTCAAACCCCTTGCCGTTGCGTCTATTATCCCATTTAATGAATACTTCATCTCCGCTAGATAGCGTATAAACTGTGGCATTCCTCCAGCCTGAATCCTCTTCGTGTAAATCATTGCAGGTATTACTGTAGACTGTTACTGTGGAAGAGGTATCAGTAGTAATTTCCAGTTTGCCATCATTAGGCATGGTATAACTGTACCAGTAATAATCGTTGGATGTGATTGGAAGAGTATTGGTTCCGAGACTAGCAGTAGCAGGCAACGTACAACGATCTCCCTCTTCAAACGGGGTTAGTGATAGATTCCACTCAAAACTATTGCCACTATGGTATCCATCCCACTGGATGAGTACTTCATCACCACTAGAAAACAAGGTACTAGTAATATTTTCATAGTCATGGTCTTCCTCATATAGATCATTACAGGTTCCGCTGTAAATTTCTACAAAACTGGAAGAGGTGGATGTGATTTTAATCTTACCATCGCTAGGCATGGTATAACTATACCAGTAATAACGATTTGAAGTGGTGGGCCGGGTATTGGTTCCAATTGTTGCTGTTACAGCTTCAGAACAAGTGGATTGCCCTTGGGCAACTAGTGAGAAAGACATTAAAAGAAACAGAAGTACACCGTTTTTCATATACACCTACTATTGTGTAAACACAATTATTAAATTTATTAATGGCAGGTGCGATAGTGGTGGCGCGACTTACTTGAAAGTCAGCTTATATAGTCAATAGATGAATAGCGATTTTATCAGTTTACTATTCAACTTTATGCAAATCTAGGTGCTATTCCTGTACTATAGAAACAGATGTAACTTTATCCTTTTCTATGTATTTTTTGGGGGAATTACTCTAAAAAGACGAGATCAGAAGCTAAAGACTGGCTCGAAGAGGTTGAAGAAATTTGACAGTTTGGCCTTAATACGGAAGTGATGGATAATTTTACCAGTAAATTTAGGTAGCATGATCCATCCACCTTACTTACGCAAAATATTATACTCCCAATGCAAGCAAAAGAACCCAAATCTTCCATAAAGATTTGGAAATGAGCTTCCGGTCATGCCTATAAGAAGCAAATAAACAGTTTATGCAAAGAGTAAACTGTTTATTTGCTTGGTTATACCGAAACCGGCTTGTTCTTAGGCTTTTGCGGACGAGGTTTGGATGATGAAGATTTAGTGACTGGCTTTTTATAGTCCTGGTACCGGCGGTAGGTGGCTACTCCGAAGCCAAACATCAGCAACAGGGTGCCAATCCAAAGCACGTTGATCAGCGGCTTCTCTATGGCCTTTAGCACAATGTATTCTTTTTGGGTGGTCTCCATGCCCAGTACAAAGCTATTTTGCTCCGGTAAAATGTTGAGCAACGTGAGGCGTAACCCTAACTCCTGTGAGGTATCGGGGATGCGCCCTACCATTCGGTCGCGGATTAAGTAGATGGGTTGCAATAGATATTCGGTATCTCCGCCCATGACCTGAATGTGGGCTTTCACCGCAAGGTCACCTTCCTGCAACTCTACACCTTCTACCGTATCAACTCGCTCAATTTGGGTTAACTGGGCCACGTAGTCGTTAGCAAAAAACTGCTCGCCCATTTTTACCTCTAGTTCTTCTATCTCCGACCATTCTTTCTCGTCAGCTTCGGGTGGAATGGCCGAAACGTGCGTATATAGGTCTTTGAAGGCAGTACGACGAATGTCGGGGGAGGCAATTAGGCCCATGTTGGGATTAACCTGAGAGCGGGGGTACAGCGTAAATTGTTTGCCGGTTTCCTTATGAGTATACTGTATCTCATGGTATGTGTTTTCCGGATGAATCTGCACGGTATCCCCCTTTGAAAAATAGTGAGTGCCTTGGTAGGTAAAATCTTCAACAGCCACTGGCAGAAATGGAGTTTCGGTAGGGCGCAGTAGATCTTTATCTACATACACCGGCACGTCTCGGGCATCTACCCGCTGGCCTTTGTATACCAATTCGTATTCGCCCATGCTGCGGGGCTCATTAATCCACAGTAGTGTATTCTCCAGATTTTCATTAGCTGGGTCATCCTTAAAAATGAGCAGTCCCGATTCATTAACAGAAACTACGTTAGAGTATCCGGCAGAAAAGAGAATACCAATAAAGATCATTGCAATTCCGATGTGAGATATTGACCCACCGGAAAGCCTGAAGTTTTCTTTTCCGAAGCGAAAGAGAATTTTACCGTTGGCTACAATAGAGTATACCGATACGGTCAGTAATAAAATATATACCGGGTT
Organism: Roseihalotalea indica; assembly: GCF_022458895.1. The sequence continues at coordinate 557,040 of NZ_JAINFL010000001.1, forward strand.
AGTTACCTTCCCTACCAGAATAGCAATAGCGCTGATAACCAGCGTCAGTATGAGCGGTATGGATAATTCGTTCTTAAGTTTTTCCGGGTCCATCTTCTTCCAGAAGAAAAACTGCCCGGTGCCGGATAGCAGCGCGATGGCAATGGCAAACCATAACTGAAATTTGGTGTAAAACAGTATCTGGTCAGCCGGGGGGGCCACATTAGATACTCCGCCGAAAGCCTCTACAATAGAATTATACACCGGAATAGAAGTAGGCACTAGTACCTGAAACGACATCAGGCAAAGCGTGGTAGCACCAATAAAAATCCAGAACTCCCGGCTGTAGGCCGAAGCTTCCTTATCAGAGGTAGGAATCTCCTTCCAGCGTATTGCTGAAAGTACAATGGCTGCTATCGTAAAAAACAACAGGTAAATCAGTAATTGTCCGGACAGCCCCAGGTCAGTGAATGAGTGAACGGATGCATTCCCTAAAATACCGCTGCGGGTTAAGAAGGTGCTGTACAGAATTAGCACAAATGTGGTAATAACCAGTATGATGGATGTTTTAAGGGCAGTACCATTATTTTTAAAGATAATAAGCGTGTGAATGCTGGCAACCAGCACTAACCAGGGAATATACACCGCATTTTCTACCGGGTCCCAGTTCCAGTAGCCACCAAAATTGAGTGTTTCGTAAGCCCAGTAAGCTCCCATCATAATACCTAGACCTAGTACTGCTGCGGAGAAGATAGCCCAGGGTAGAGCCGGTTTTACCCAGCTTTCGTACTGCTTTCGCCAGATGCCCGCTATGCAGAAGGCAAACGGAACTAGCGTGGTAGCAAACCCTAAAAACAGGGTAGGAGGGTGAATCACCATCCAGTAATTTTGAAGCAGGGGGTTCAGGCCGGTACCATCTTCCGGCTGAAAGTCAGGGTTCATGGCAAATACCGGGGCGTCGACCATCACATCGCGAAGCAACAAGAATGGAGAGCTACCAAGTTTTAATTCAATACCAGGGATGACGGTACCCAGAATCATAGAAGCCAGAAAGGCCTGAACCAGCGCAAAAACGGCCATCACCGGTGCTTCCCAACCAGACTGGCGGTTAGTACGGATCAGCACAAAACCCAGGATTACGTGCCAGAAAATCCAAAGTAAAAAGCTTCCTTCCTGACCTTCCCAGAAACAGGAGATCATATAATACACCGGTAAACTAAGCGAAGAATGGCTCCAGGCGTAGTGATACTCGAAAAGATGGTTATAGATAATATAGAACAGGCTGCCTACCACCCCGATGACCAAGCCACCGTGTACGTAAAAAGCGGTACGCGCAAAATTTCTCCACGATTGGGCTTTTACAGAGTCAGTCTGAAGCGTAGCCGTAATATAGGCGTAAGCTGCTACCAGCGAGGCCACAAAAGACGAGATGACGAAGAAGTGGCCAAGGTTGCCAATGAAGGTATTGATCATGATGGTTGTTTTCTAAATGCTATCAGGCTCTTTTACCGATTGATTCTGTTTAAGTATGCTTTTCTAGGCAGCAAGTATCTAACTAATTTCCTGCTCTTGGTATTTAGAAGGGCATTTCAGCAATACCTCATCAGCAACGAAATGCTCATTGCGATACGATCCAATCACTACTACCTGCTCAGAGCGTAAAAGGTCGGCGGGCATAGGCTCATTGTAGAAAACCTGCTGCTCCTGGTTGTTCTGGTCAACCATTACAAAGGAAACTGATAACTTGTCTTCCGAGGGTTCTACTCCAATAACTTCTCCCTGAGCATCTTTCTTGAGCTGGCCTACCACGTGAATTTTAGTGGCTTTTCCACTTTCAGCCATTGTGTGGGCTTCCTGAAAGGTTACGTACGAGCTGGCATCTCCAGCCGTAGAAATAATTACGGTTACCGCTACTGCAATTACGATGAGAGCGATGATGTATTTTAGTTTCATGCTGTTATGAAAGTTAGGTAGTGATGAATTAGTGAGATTCGTGCTGCAACTCTTTTTCCAGCTTACTCACTTTCTGGTCAATGCGGATGGCGTAAATAACCAGCCCGGAAAAGATAACCAGAATGACCGCGACCACAATGTAGATTTTTCCATCCTGCCGGAAGGCATCAGCCATCTCAACCTCGCTGGTACCCGTGGCGTTAGACTGAGCCAGTGACAGAGTGGGACTGAGAATCGTCAGCCATAGCACGGTTGCGAGTGCGAAGCAGGTTTTCTTCAAAACGTTCATCTATTTTTTGTTTTACTAGTTTCATACGAATGCGCAGGCTGGCAAGCCATACGCCTATCAGTGTCCAACCCACAATAGCCGGGTAAAAAACCATACGGAGGTTGCTGTCAATATCATACGTGTTAAAGCCTGGATTACCGCCATTGCCCGGGTGCAGAGAATCCGTCATGCGGGGCAGAATAAACAGCAGAGGCACCAGGGTGGCAAAAGCAAAAATGTTATAGATAGCACTGACCCGCCCCCGGCGCTGCTCATCGTCAAACGAACCCCGTAAGATGAGGTACGCAAAATAAATTAGCATGGCGATGGCTGCGTTGTTCAACTTAGGGTCGCTGGTCCAGAAAGCACCCCAGGCAAATCGAGCCCATAGTGAGCCGGTAGCCAGGCCCAGTATGCCAAATAAAATACCGGCATTAGCAAACTCAACCGCAAACAAGTCGTTTTTCGCCGTTGGGTTACGAAGATACTTTACGGAATAAACCACCGAGGTTGTTAAAAGAATTAACATGCCAAACCACATAGGCACATGGAAATGCAATACGCGGATGGTTTCATTTAGTATGGGAAGGCGAGGGACGTCGGCAAGCAGCCCGGCGGTCAGTGTGTATCCAATCAACAAAACCGCTAATATCTTCCACCATCGTTTACGCATAGAGTACTAAAGTAAAGGTTTTTATTATTGGTTGATCTGCATAAATTTAGCTATTTACCAAACACAGAAATGGCCAATAGTATTCAATATTTTGTAAAAAACTGCTATTTATTGCTTTGAGCCGCTTCATAGATAGCATCTACCAGACTGTTTTCTTCTTTCGTATCGTTGCCCAATTGCCAGAACATAATACCTGCCAGGTCTTGCTCTATCGCGTATTGCGTTTTAAGCTTTACAGATGCCGTATCGTCATACGAAAAGAATATGCTATCCGTAGGGTTATACAAATATGGAGCTTCGGCTACTTCGTCCCAATAGCGGGTGTAGCCATTTTTATTTTCGTATTCACTCCTAATAATGCCATAAGCAGCCCATCCAATGAAAGTACCCTTATTAGGCTGATAAAGTCCGTTGTTTTCCGGCGGAACGCCTTTCCACCCTCGTCCATAAAAAGCACCGCCAATCACAATCTTTTCCGGGTCAACTCCCTGTTTGATGCAGTAGTCAACAATACTTTTCACCGAGCGCGGTTCGTACGAAGAAAAGCCTCGCTCTTTGGCCGCCATGTTTCTTTCTTCGAAGTATTTATAAATAGGGTAGTTTTGCAGGTCTTTGTCTTTAATCCAACCCAAGGCGGTATGGTGAGCGGTGTAAGGTAGAGTAGCTCCCACCTGATCATACGTCATCACGTTCATATAATCAGCGTACTTCATCACCTCATTCAGCTCTATTTTTTCGTAATAGTACTTCCAACCAGCCGAGGCAAAGGTGAGGGTCATGGGGCGGTTTAGCTTATCCATTTCTTCCCGTAGTTCCTTCATCAGTAAGGTGAAGGTTTGCTTGTCTTCTTCCCGGGCATCAATGCCGGCCCAGTCCAGTGCCGGGTACTCCCAGTCAATATCTATTCCGTCTAACTGGTATTCGTTTATCATGCGGATGGTGCTTCGGACAAACTTGCTTCGCCCCTCGGCAGTAACCGCCATATCGGAGAAGCCACCCGCGCCCCAGCCCCCACAGGCCAGCATGACTTTAAGGTGGGGATGGTTTTTCTTTTGATCTACCAGTTGCCGGAGCTTTTCTCCCGCTTCTGCGTGCCGGAATTTCATTTCTCCATCAATCACATTAGAGAAAGAGAAGATGATGTGGGTTAGTTGGTCTAAAGGCAGTTTCTCGGGCTGATAATCCCGCTCAGGCACATAATACGCCATGATGTTAAAAGAATTTTCTCGCGGCTGGTCATCGCTTACCGGTAGTGCCCTAAAAAAAGGGGCTACAAAAAATGAGAGTATGAGGACGAATAGGTTAGTGTTAAACATATCAGAGAAATCGGGTTTTATGTTCGCCACAGATAAGGAAACAATATAAACGAAAGAGCCATCACAATAGCATCAATAGCTACTAAGATAATCATTTCGTCGTAGCTCACGCTGAGAGCCAGACCATCCAGGGCATTTTTCGAAACCTTAATCACCATAAGCAGTATGGGAATGATGATCGGGAAACCCAGAATTGCCATGAGACCACCGTGGTTATTGGCCTTTGCGGCAATGCTGGACACCATCGTCAGGGTAATAGAGAAACCGGAAGCTCCTAACAGCAGGTTTAGTGCAAACAAGCCACCATTCTGAATGGGGTTTCCCATCACCAGTATATATACCAGCAAACAAACCACAGCTAATAGCAGCAACAGCAGAATATTATAGATGATTTTGGAGATAATAATGCCCTGCGGACTGGCAATGGTATAATAATAAATAAGCCGCCCGGCCCGCTCCTGCACAAAACTCTTGGCTACAGCATTAACAGCCGCAAATAGCATAATAATCCAGAACAGGGCATTCCAGGTGACGACCTGAAGCCGCCCGCTTTGTAGATTAAAGCTTAAGTAGCACACAAATACGGCACTGGCAACATACAATAGAATGCCATTCAGCGCATAACGCTGACGCCATTCTAATACCACTTCCTTCCGTAACAGCAGCATGATTTCTTTCCAAAGCATAAGCCCCGCAAAGGTACACATGAAATGAGAGGAGTGACAGTATATCCGTAAAAATCGATCAAATCTTACAAGGGGGATATAACCTAAAAGGGTTCGCTCATTTTTTAGTATACTTGTGGTATCACTAATCCTGATAGTATGAAAGGAATTATTCTTGCCGGCGGATCAGGAACCCGCCTTCACCCGTTAACCCTGGCGGTAAGCAAGCAGCTTATGCCGGTGTACGATAAGCCCATGATTTATTATCCATTGTCAATTCTGATGATGTCGGGCATCTGGGAGATCCTCATTATTTCTACCCCGCACGATATGCCCCTCTTTAAAAAGCTGCTGGGCGATGGTGAAAAGTTAGGTTGTGAGTTTCATTATGAGGTGCAGGAAAAGCCGGAAGGGCTGGCCCAGGCGTTTACGATTGGTGCTGACTTTATCGGCCAGGATAAAGTGGCTTTGATTCTAGGCGATAATATTTTCTACGGAAGTGAACTAGACAAGCAGCTACAGGAAAATAATGATCCCGACGGCGGCATTGTCTATGCGTATCATGTGCTTGATCCGCAACGCTATGGCGTGGTGGAGTTTGATAGCAATCAGAAGGCTATTTCTATCGAAGAAAAGCCCAAGACCCCAAAATCAAATTACGCAATACCTGGTTTGTATTTCTATGATAATCAGGTGATTGAGATTGCCAGAAGCCTAAAGCCCAGTGCCCGGGGTGAGTATGAAATTACCGATGTAAATAAAGAATACCTGAGACAAGGAAAATTACAGGTGAGCATCCTGAGCCGGGGCACCGCCTGGCTGGATACCGGCACTTTTGATTCACTTACCCAGGCCGGTCAGTTTGTACAGGTGATTGAGCAGCGGCAGGGGCTTAAGGTAGGGTGTATCGAAGAAATAGCTTTCCGCATGAAGTATATCGGTCGGCAACAGCTAGAGAGTTTAGCAGAAAAACAGATGAAAAGTGGTTATGGCGAATATCTGCTTAATTTGGTAGACCCGACGATCCGTTAATACTGGTAGTGCTGCTCCCCAGTTCCAGTTCCAGCAAGTGAGCTCGTAAATTCTCAGTATGTGCTCGTGATTCCTGAGCTCTAAGTTCAAAATCACGGGCAAGTTTAGTTCGTCCCTTCATTTGTTCTCCCTCCATCAGATTTTCTAGCATGGTGGTCCGCTCTTGCATGTATTGCAGCACTGACCAAAGTGAGTCATCCAAATCTACCGGAAAGATGGGTTTCTGGAAGTTCTCGGGCAAAGAAGTATCCTGTTCTGCTATTTGAGTAAGTGGCTTTAAAGAAGCCGCAACCTGTCGATTAAGCTCAGAGGGTATTGTTAGATCAGTTTTATCAGGCAGTGGTTTTCTTAAGAGAATATTCAATAGAGCAGGCATTTCCTTGAGAGTTGCTACATAATCTATGTTGGTGGCTTTCAGGGCACTGCGGGGCATTTCATCAAACTGAGCTTCTTCGGGGTCTTGCACAATGGTGTTACCGCCACACTCATGAATAGCTCGCATTCCCTGGGCCCCATCTGACAAAAGTCCGGTTAGCAATATACCGATCACTCGCTGGTGATAGGCTACTGCCGCCGAACGGAACAGAGCATTAATAGAAGGACGAGAACCATTCTCCTGAGGGCCATAGCTAAGAGCAACATGCCCTTTTTTTACAATTAGATGCTGATCAGAAGGGCTTACATAGATATAACCAGGTCGGATCGCCTCTCCATTCTCAGCAGTTTTTACAGTTGCCTGAGTGTACTGAGACAGAAGCTGAGCCAGCTTGCTTTGGTGCCCGGAAAAAACATGTTGAACAATAAAGGTAGCCATCGGCATGTTGGGAGTGATACCCGCTATCACTTCAGGGAAAGATTTTATACCCCCCATTGAGGCTCCTATTGCCAATATTCTTAGATTTTCCATGTAGTGTAATATCAAAAAATCTTCTCGGAGAAGGTATAAAAATACAAATACACTTTACGAGTAGAACTATATTATACGATTTGCGGCATGATACGGTTTAATTTCATTTGTTATTCAGAATTTAAAAGTTCCTCCTTCTGGCTCTCTAGTTTTTGAAGTAATAGCTCAAATTTGTGATCTATTTGCTGAATAATTTTTTCTTTGCCATCCGATGAGTCAAGGTGGTTTTTTGATTCTTCCAATAGCTGAAGCAAATTGTTAGCTTCTAATAGTTTTAGAGTGGGCTGCATGATATGAATAGAATCTCTCAGTTTCTTTTCGTTGCCCTCTTGAATTGCTATAGCAACAATTGACCTATGGTTGGTAAAACTGTTGATAGCCATCTCGTAAAACGTCATCATTTTGCCGATATCGTTGACAAATAATTCCTGTATCTGATTGATAGCCGCTATGTCAACCTCGTTAGAAGAACCGTCTGAAGATGGATGGTCCACATGTTTTACGATTTTCTCGTAAAGCTCCTGAGGGTTAAACGGTTTAGTAACATAATCTACGAAATAGGTATTCATAGATGGTTGCTTTGCTTCTGTAATGTCTGCCGTTAGGGCGATGATCGGAGTTGCGTGATTTCCATGGTCCATTGACTGAATATGGTGAGCAGCTTCAATTCCATCCATAATGGGCATGCGAATATCCATAAGGATAATATCGTAGGTATATTCTTTCACTTTTTTCAGGGCTTCTTCGCCATTAGAAGCTTCATCAATCTCTACATCCCACCAATCTTTTAGATACTGAATTACCACCATGCGGTTAATAGCAACATCTTCTACCAGCAGTATATGGCGAGGCCCTTCTGGCCTTGAAATATCAAACGGATGCTGATATGTAGCCAGATCTTCGGGTTTTCCTTTTACAAAGGTGAGCGTAAAGAAAAAAGTAGAGCCCTTATCAACTTTGCTTTCTACCTGAATTCTTCCGCCTTTCAGCGCTAAGAGCATGCTGGTAATAGCAAGCCCCAGGCCAGTACCCCCGAATTTCCGGGCAGTAGAACTGTCTGCCTGGGTAAACTCATCAAAGATTTTGTCTATCCGGTCGGGTGCTATGCCAATACCCGTATCAATCACGGCAAAATACAGCTCAACTGACTCCTCTTGTTCTTCTACAATATTAATGCGCAACGTAACCGTCCCTTCATTAGTAAATTTGATGGCGTTGCTCAGTAGATTATTAAGTATCTGTGCTAATTTACCTTGATCCCCAATAAGCACTTCCGGGATGTGGTCATCGGTTTGTACGATTAATTTATTCTGATTTTTTTCTGCCTGGGCTTTATGAGCCTGGGTGAGACCCTGAATTAGCGTAGGGAAAGAAAAAGGCGCTCGCTCAATCTCTACTTTGCCGGCTTCAATCTTGCTGAAATCCAGAATATCATTGATCAGCGTCATGAGGGTTCCAGAAGAGAACTTGAGGGTTTGTAGGTTTTCTATCTGAGACTTTTTGGGCGTTTGCTTCAGCAACAGATCAGAAATGCCGATGATAGCATTCAGTGGGGTGCGAATCTCGTGGCTCATAGTTGCCAGAAACTCTTCTTTCACTTTAGCGGCTCGCTCAGCTTCATCTTTAGCGAGTACAAGTTGTTCTTCAATGCTCTTAAGGTGAGTAATATCATCTATTACACCCGACCACACAATGTCTCCGTTGGGCTTCTTTTCAGGAACTGACGCAATTTTTACCCACTTCAGTTTTTTTGTTTTCGCGCTAATCAGCCGCCCTTCCCAAGAAACAGTGGTTAGCGATTCGGCTGACTGTTGAGATCCCAGCGCAAAGCCATTTAAATCTTCTGGGTGAATGCACTGATAAGCCAGGTTAGAATTCTTAATTAACTCTTCCGGTCTCAGCTCATAAATTTGCTCACTTGCTGCACTAACGTAGGTAAACGCATCTTCTCCGTTTTCATAAATGACATACTCATAAATCATTTCCGGAATGGTTTCCGTAATTCGTTTGAGCTGTAAATCACGCTTGCGGATGCGGCGCTCGCTGATTTGCCTTTCCAATTCGGCTCCCGCCCGCAAGCTGAAGATGCTGATGAGGTAGTCTGTATCGGGAATGGAAGTCCAGGGCTCATCATTGATCATGACCAGAATACCTAAAGTCTCACCAGTGGCTGGCGACATGATAGGAACTCCCAGATAACTTTCAGCATGCCAGCGCTGTAATTTAGGGTCTTCAGGAAACTGCCGGGCTACGTGCTCAAAGTATCGGACATCTTCATTCTTGGCAACAGCAGAGCAGGGAGCACCCTGCAATACATACATAAAATTCTTAGCTAATTTACCATTGATACGTAAGGCCTTGGTTTCTATTTTTCTTTTATCTTCTAATAGCAACCCAAGGTATACGTATTTGATGTTGAATAAATCGGCAATCTGTTGGGTTAGATCTTTGAAAAATGGCTCTCCGGTAAGATTGGCACTGCGCTTCATAATATTTCGCAACTGCCGGTCCATTTTCACTTTCTGGGTAGTTTCCCGGCTGCTCATGGCACCACCAATAATGTTATCTTCCTCATCGCGGAGCGGTGTGAGGGTGAGTTCAAAGTGAAGATGCTCTCCACTTTCGTTTGTACGGGTACTTTCATAGTCGGGTAGTGAGGTTTTTTCACCCCGGAAAGTAGATTCAAACATTTGGCGAAAGCGCGCCTGGGCATCGGGAAAATCTTCTACGATCTTAAGAACATCATCACCTTCCTCGATGCTTTTTCCATACAGCATCTGAAATTCTTTGCGTTGGGCCTGATTAAGGGTAATCACAAGAAAGTTGCGGTCAACAGCCAGCATGGCAATGTCCAGCTCTTCAATAACATTATTAATAATGCTTTGCCGGTATGCTGCTTTTCGTAGGGCAGTTTTCTTTTCGTCAATATTAATGGCTACCCCTTTAATGCTAGTCACCATGCCATGCTCTTTTACCGGCTTGATGATGGTATCATAGATGGTACCATGCATACTTACTTCTGCCCGCTCGCCAATGCCGCTGCGCAGTACCCGTTCTTTTAGCTCAATGGTCGCCTGATCAGCCTGGCTTAATAGTTCATAGTCAGTTACACCAATAATGTCATGCTCGCTGTAGCCCGCAGGGGCATTGTGAATCCAGGTATACCTTAAGCCGGTATCCTGATAAAACAAGATAATTTGAGAGTTGTCTAAGGCTAGCGTAAACCGGTCATGGCTGATCTCCAGTTCTTCTTTGATTACGCTGATTTCTGCTTCTTTTTCTACCAGGTTCTCATTAGAAACCCCCAGTTCGGTGTTGGCGGTTTGCAACTCTTCATTGGCTGATTGCAGCTCCTCATTGCTGGTTTCTAGTTCTTCATTGGCTGATTTTAACTCTTCATTTGAGGATTGTAACTCCTCATTCATGGTTTGCAACTCTTCGTTGCTGGTTTCCAACTCTTCGGTAAACGTTTGAAGATGTTCTCGAGTGGCTGCCAGTTCCTGCTCCAGCTCCATTACCCGGATAGCATTCTGGTGCTCGTCTTGCTCTTTAAGCTCCTCTTTCGTAAGAGGGTATCGCACATCCGGGTCAATCTTTTCAAAAATAACCAGATAGAAGTTCTGGTCGTTCTTGCGATAGAGTAATGGCTTTATCAGAAGACGTACAGTCTCTTCCCGATCATAGGAAGCGAAGCGTACAACATTACTTTTTTGAGATAAACCTTCCCGGTTAGCTCGATTTAATGTAGTACGAAGCTCCATATGTAACCCCTTATGCAAAATCTTAAGGATATTGGCATTGAGTGAACCTTCGCTAAGATCAACATAGGGGGTAAGACGCCCTTTAATGTGAAGGACATCCATGGTCTCGTCAATAACGACGTAGGGGTGCTCGTAGGTTTGAATTAACGTTTCCTGCGCAATTTCTTCCAGCGATAATTCAGAAGGCTGTTGAGTTGATGGTGTTTCTGTTCGCTCCTTTCCCCGGTTAAAGCTGGTGTATTTCAGGGTATTAATTGATGTGCCTGCTTTACGCTTAAATATTTTTTGTTTAGTATCTTCTTTTACGAATAAGTCTGATAGCTGTAGAATATTTTCCGATTTGCCCAGCATTAAATAACCGTGGTCATTTAGGGCATAATGAAAAACAGGAATTACCTCTTTCTGCAATTCATTCTGAAAATAGATTAGCACATTACGGCAAGTAACTAAGTCTAGGCGAACGAAGGGCGGATCTACGGTAATGTTATGTTTAGAGAAAAGCACCAGCTGACGAATGGTCTTTTTGACCTCGTAACCATCAGTTACCCGATTAAAATATTTTTCCAGCAGATCAGTAGATAGTTTGCTTACCTGATTATCAGCATAAAAACCACGGCGGCCTACAGCCAGTGCATGTTCATCAATATCTGTGGCAAAGATTTGTATAGAGTGGTGGTGAATGTTCTTGCCAAGAATTTCAGCCAGAATAATAGCGAGAGAGTACGGTTCTTCGCCGGTGGCACACCCCACTGACCAGATACGAATAGATGCGTTCTGTTTTTTATTTTTGATAATGTTTGCGAGATACTTCTTGATTGTTTCAAAAGCGGGTTGATCTCGAAAAAACTCAGTCACTCCAATAAGTACCGTCTGAAAAAGGTTGTCCAGTTCAGGTGGGTTCTCCTGGATATATCGATAATACGAATCTATAGTTGGTAGCCGCAGGGTATCCAGCCTTTTGCTAATCCGCCGTTGTATAGTAGAAGGTTTGTATTTTGATAAGTCGGTACCGGTTTTATTGGCGATTAGTCGGAATATACTCTGAGTGCTGCTTTCCTTTTCTGTTGCATGGGTTACTACCTGGTGGTTTTCTATGTAGCGAGCCAGGGCTTTTCCAATTTGTGTGGCGGGTAATACAAGATCTATATACCCCGTGCGAATGGCCGCTTCTGGCATGCTTCGGTGCTGTGCACCAGAAGGTTCCTGAGCAATAACATAGCCCTTAGCTTTTTTTATTTCCTGAATACCTTTAGTGCCATCTTCGCCAGTACCTGACAGCACCACTCCTATAGCATAGCTTTTATATGCGGTAGCAATAGACGAGAACAGCTTATTGATAGAAGGCAGTCCATGCTTTTGGGGGGATGTTACTAATGAAATGGAGCCATCTTGTACAAGTATGGTGCGGTTGGGAGGAGCTACGTAAACCTGCCCAGTTTCAATAGGCATTTTATCTTCTGCCTGGATTACAGGCCAGGTGGCATTACGGTTAAGCAGTTCAACAATCCGGCTTTTATAGTCAGGGCTTAGATGCTGGGCTACAATAATTGCAAAATTGCTGGGTTTGGAAGGTAAATTGTTAATTAATTTTGTTAATGCATCCAGTCCGCCTGCTGAGGCTCCCACACCCACAATATATTGCTTAGGGTTGTCTTTCTGCTGATCAGTCATGTGTTAGTCTCCTTGTCAGTATCGCTTCTTACAAGGAATAAATATAGTAAAAATTAATTGATACTATTTTTAGTTCCTTTGCCTCTAAAGCCTAAATGGTACTCAATAGTTTGGTATAATATTGATGTGCCTTAAGTATTGATACACCATAAATTAAAAAGATTAGTCTGCACCTGCGACTAATCTTTTATATAAACTAACACACGGATAAAGATTCTTTTGGGTTTAATGATAAGTACGAACAAATACTAATAGAAAGCGAGAAGAAATGTCCGCCATTTTGCATACTCTTTATGGCAAATATTTTGCATTAAGTGGCCGATTATTTATGCCACTGACAGTAAATATTATTTTGCACGTTCCGGTCTGTCAGCCTAAACGTATGGCCAATTCTTAGTCAAGTAATAAAATAATATCATCTAGATAAGGTTGCAGGCTGTGAGTGGTATTAAGATACTTCATTCCATCAGCTTGTTTCCATTCGGAAGATGCTGTGTAAGAGACTTCAACGAACAAATCTTTCACGGCATAAAGCTGCTTAAAATGCTGACTGGTATACCGTTCGGCTACCAGTGTACCCAAGCTGCGAATAATGTTTACTTGCAACATAAGGGTAAGGCTTTCAGAATTTCTTGATTTGGCCATATTGATGATTGATTAAATACTAATGTATCTCTAAAGATCGCCCCCTCTTATTATTCTGGGCTAAGATTAGCTACCCCGCTATCAATAACATGCTTCGTGGCTTTCTCAGCCCGCAACTTCTTACTATGGTGGCTCACCAACAGTGCCACAACCATTCTTTTCGCCTCAAAACCTCAGGCAAACTCTTATAGTCTTCAATCTATAGTTTCTGCCATTCCGCTCACTCACTGAAATATAACAAGCAGGTGATTTATCAATGTTTTAGTTTTCACCTGTTAAATTATAGCCAACTCATTCTGAAAAGGGGAGGGCAAAATATCCTAAAAATGCCCACCCTTAGTCAAAAAAATGTTTCCGTATACAGGAAAACTATCCTCAAAAAATAAGATTTGATTGTTTTATTTATTATAAATAAAGCGAAAAAAGTAAAATAAAAGTCCAGGGGTGGTTTAGAATACTCTATTTCATGGAAAAATCCCTATTTATAGGGATGAAATTCTGGCAATATCACTAGAAATAGTGATGAATTATATTAATACAAAATTAAACTATATTTATATAATGCCTAATTTGGTTGCACTTTTGATTAAGCCAGCCGTGTTGCGGACATCTAACTTTTTCAATAAATTTTTCCGATGAGTTAGTACCGTATTAGCACTAATAAAAAGTTTTTCAGCGATCTCGCCATTAGTATATTCCTGACCAATCAGATTTAATACTTCCATTTCTCGCTGAGTTAAAGCGGGTAGGTTTTTTTTGCGCTCTTCGGGGGTGGAATTAGTAGTTTGCGCCAGATAATCGCATAATTTGTTGGATATGGCTTCACTATAATACGCACTACCCATAGCTAATGCTCTAACAGCGCTGGGCAGGTCGAGATTTTCTGCATTTTTAAGCACATAGCCAGAAGCACCTGCCCTCAACACATCTAAAATAAACTCTAGATTGTCATACATAGACAGAATAAGAATGCGGGTGCTGGGGTAATACATTTTTACCTGTTTGGTAGCATCAATGCCATTCATGCCAGGCATATCAATATCCATAAGAATAATATCTACTGGCTCTTTCTCCAGAGATGCCAATATTTCAGAGCCTGAACTTACCTCTACTTCCACATCAATAAAATCTACCCGATTTAATAATGCTTTGATACCTTCCCGATGAAGAAGCTCATCATCGGCGATAAGTACTTTTAAAGGAAAGTTGCGATTAAAAGGAGCTTCCATATGTTACAAAATACGGATCTTTATCATATAGTTGTTATAATTACTCTTAAACTTGTTGATTGCAAAATTAATGATTTAAATTAGATGTATTTTTTAATTTTATTAATTAATAAAATATGTCACAAGACCCTAAATTACTTATCCATGATGTGAAGCAGTACCTTGATCAGGGATCGCACGACATTAAGAATATTTTTCATTATTTATCACTTTGGTTTAATTCAACTGAACGTGAGGGAGAGAGAACGAAGGCCTGGGATATTTTGCAGGGTTTAAAAGACACATACTTGACAAGAATAGAAGAACTCAACAAAGGGTTTGATGAGTACCTTTCTATTACGCACAAAACAAGTCCTGCGAAAATTAACTCGCTTGCAGAATTAGTGAACAGACTGCTGGCCGAGTATATAGCGACTACGCAGATTCATTTTCAGTTGGAAAGGCAAATAGATGAGGCTGTTCAAATAACGTATCCGGCCTCTTTTATTAAGAGCACCCTAAACTCTTTGTTAGATAATGCTCTAATGTACAGGCGGCAGACTTGTGAACTTACTGTGAAAATTGCTCTGTATCGCAAGGCAGAATATGTGGTACTACAATGTAGAGATAATGGAACGGGAATTGATCTGGAACGGCATGGGCATATGCTATTCAGACCTTTTCAGCGATTTACAGATATAGGAGAAGGAAAAGGGTTGAGTCTGCATCTGGTAAAAACAATGGTAGAGAAGAATGGTGGCAGTATTGAACTAAGTAGCATCCCCAATGAAGAAACAACGGTAACAGTATATTTAAAAGACTATACCTCAAAAAAAAATGCCAGACCCTGTTGAGCCTGACATTCTCTTAAAAAGCAAGATAAAATTAAGCGTGAGCTTTTCGTTGCTCTTCTATCGTATCTAACAGTTGATCGAAAGGCTTCTCAAACTTATCAACGCCTTCTTTCTCCAGATCATCCGTAACTTTCTTTATATCAATACCCAACTCATCTAGGGTAGCCAATACTTTGCTGGCATGGTCCATACCATCAGCTACTGTATTTTTTGGCTCCTCGCCTTTTTCCAGCAATATTTCCAGCGTTTGGTCAGGCATGGTGTTTACCGTGTCAGGGCCAATGAGTGGATGAACGTAGCGTAAATCTTCGTAGTCAGGGTTTTTATTGCCGGTGCTAGCCCAAAGTACTCGCTGCTTGCGGGCGCCCTCTTTCTCTAATTTTTGGAAACGCTCGCTGCTGAAAACTTCTTGAAATACTTTGTAAGCATCCTTTGCATTGGCAATAGCTGTTTCACCCAGTACCGACTTGGCTTTTTCCGCCTGATCAGGCTTATTCTGGATAATATCTTTAAGCATAGGATCTACCATTACGTCAATACGGCTAAGGAAGAAACTTGCTACCGAAGCAATGTTTTTAATTGATCCGCCATTATCTAAGCAAAGCTGAAGCCCATCAAGATAGGCAGTAGTTACATCACGGTAGCGGTCTACATTAAATAGCAGAGTAACGTTGATGTTGATTCCTTCGCCTAGCAATTGAGTGATAGCAGGCAGACCTTCTTTGGTGCCTGGCACCTTAATCATCACGTTAGGGCGATCTACTGAGCTCCACAGGCGGCGAGCCTCTTCAATAGTGCCTTCGGTATCGTATACCAAAGCTGGTTGTACCTCCAGGCTTACGTATCCGTCTTCGCCATTGGAAGAGTCGTACACCGGACGGAACAGGTCAGCAGCGCGCTGTATGTCGGCTACTGCCAAACGCTCATAAATTGCTTTGCGCTCTAGTCCTTCGTTGGTAAATTTTTCAATGTCACTCTCATACGCGTCACTACCGCTGATCGCTTTTTGAAAAATAGCTGGGTTTGAAGTTAGACCCCGGACTCCTTTATCGGTAATCAGGCTCTTAAGTTCGCCGCTATTGATAATCTGTCGGCTGAGGTTATCCAACCAGACACTTTGGCCTAGTTTTAATATTTTTTCAAGCATTTGGTTTTCCATAGGTTTTACTATTTATATCGTTACTAATACGTACTACAATTTAGAAAGTAGGGTTGCCATTTTGCCGGAGTAATCAGGGCTACCCTGAAAGATTTTATTGCATTTAATTAAAGGCAGACCTACTCATTTATATAAGCATATCCCCTCCTAAAAGTTTATAGGTATGCTCAATAATATGGTTACTAGTCAAATATAGCAGATTTTGCTGGATCAGCCTGAAACTCAAACAGTAATTGTATCTGCGAAAGTGTGAGTCGCTCTACCGAAAGCGGAGGCAGTTCATCTAAACCAAAAAAGCCCACACCTTTTGTTTCCATACCAGGTTTAATAGATCCTGATACGTGGCGGCATTGAATGAATATTTTATACGTGTAATACGGGGTGGGAGGGTGCGAGTGGCATTTCTTATCCAGTACAGCCAGTAATCGCTCCGGCGCTACTTCAATACCAGCTTCTTCCTGTACCTCTTTTACCGCAATTTCGGAAGGCGAATAGCCAACATCGGCCCAGCCTCCCGGCACAGTCCAGCCATTGTCAATCTTTTCCTGCACCATCAGCAATTTCCCTTCCTGAAAAATAACTCCCCGAATGTCCACTTTAGGAGTTAAATAACCTTCTTCACGGGCATACAAATCGGTGATTTTTTCAAAAGGAACATTGGTATAGTCAGAGACGATGCGCACACTAAGGGTCATCAATTCTTCGTATCGTTCCCGGTCATAGGAGTTTTCGCAGTAAGTCAGGCCTGCCTGTGCTATAGATTGTATACGTTGGGCGGTAGTTAGCCAGTCGTGGTGCATTAAAATGATCTTTTACCTTTCAAAAAATTAAGTATAGATATGCCAATAAGGCACTATTGATGACACTCGATAAAGCGCTGAATATCTTTCCGCTTTCCCATAGCAAACAGCACATCGTCTTCATGTATCTCAGTATCGGCATTAGGAACGCCGATAAAGCCAGTAGGGTCAATCGTAGAAGAAGCCTCACCTCCCCGCTTGATAGTAATGAGGTTAAGGTTAAATTCTTTACGCAGATTGAGCTGGGCCAGCGTCTGGCCAATAGTGCGCTTAGGAGCACTGATCTCTACAATTTCGTACTCATCCGACAGAGATAAGAATGAGTGAATATTAGGCTGAAGGAGCATTTCAGCTACTGACTCGCCAATCTTTTTTTCGGGCGAAAGTATTTCATTAATCCCTAGTTTGCTTAAGATGGCGTGTTGCTGATCGCTGGCGGCTCGGGTAATAATACGTTTTACCTTTAGCTCCTGCAATACCACGGTGGTGAGTACCAGGGCTTCAAAATCTTCGCCAATTGCTACCACTGCTGCTTCTACCTGGTGTACATCCTGCGCTTGTAATGCTTTGGGGTCGGTAGCATCCAAGGCCACAGCATAAGCCACATCATCTTTAATACGATTTACCTTTTCCAGGTCGTGGTCTATGGCAATCACCTCGGCACCCCGTTGTGCTAACGTTAAGGCAATGGAAGTACCCAGTTGCCCCAGGCCAATCACGGCAAATCGGTGGCTCATGGTAATTTTGTTTTCAGGTAGGATACCAGCACTTTGGCGGACACCGGGCACTCATGAGCCGAGTATTCCCGATTATTAGGAAAAATTAAGTCAGCTTCGTGCTTATGAGGTTCAATGTATTTTTCATAAGAGGGCACTACATGACGGGTGTATTTATACACAACATCATCTAGCTGAAATCCTCGTTCGGAGGTATCCCGCATCATGCGGCGATGAAACTTTAAATGTTCTCGTGCCTCAATAAACACCTTCAAATCTAATAAACGAGCTACCTCCGGGAAGTGAAATACGAATATTCCTTCAACCAATATAATGGGCGCCGGTTTAAACTCAAGCATGGCGGGGATCACCGCTGGATTGTTAAAGGTGTACTCTTTCCGTTTAACAATACTTCCATTTTTCAATTGCTCCAGATCACGGGCAAACTCTTTTTCCTCTATCAGAGAAGGCACATCAAAGTTGGTGATGCGGTTTTCAAGCGGGTCTACGATAGAGAGGTCTTTATAGTAATTATCCTGGGAAATGAGGCAACTGTGCTCTTCGCCAAGAAGTTGGCGTACCCAATGAAAAAACTGGGTTTTTCCCGAGCCGCTACCGCCCGTAATGCCGACTACATAGGGAGTATAACTCATTCGTTTTTAAGACTGATTCTGTAAAAAACCAACCAGTTTTTGCACCGCTTTGCCCCGATGGCTGATCTGATTCTTCTCTTCCAACAACATTTCGGCAAAGCTTTGTTCGTATCCTTCCGGAATAAAGATAGGGTCATAGCCAAACCCTTCGTGACCGGAGGGCTCTTGAGCAATAGTACCCGGAGCAGTTCCTTCAAAGGCATACTCTTTTCCAGCCAGAATTAGCGTGATAACTGTGCGGAACTGAGCCTGGCGGTTTGTTTCACCTTCCAAATTATTCAGTACCTTTTGCATATTTGCCTGATTATCGCGTTGCGGACCGGCGTAGCGAGCAGAATACACGCCCGGTTCTCCTTTCAGTGCCTGGATCTCCAAACCGGTATCATCGGCAAAGCAATCAACCTGGTAGTGTTCATATACAAACCGGGCTTTTTGGGCTGAGTTGCCCTCCAGGGTATTCTGGGTTTCAGGCAATTCTTCGGCGCAACCAATATCCTGCAGGCTTACAATCTCAAAGGAACTGCCTAGTAATTGCTGTACTTCTGTAATTTTATGCGCGTTATTAGTCGCAAAGCAGAGTTTCATGGCTATTCAACACTGACAAGTTCTACATCAAAGCGTAGGGGCGAAAATGGTGGAATTTTGCTGCCGATATCGGAACCGATAAAACCTCGCTGTCTTAAATCCTGAATAATCTCGCGGGGAAATGCCACCTGACTTTGTGCATAGGCGGCCAGCGATGGCATAATGATAATGCCTTTTTCTCCTTGCTTCATTTGAGACACCCCAATCTCAAACCCTTCTATCACGCTTTGGCCTCCTATTGTAAAAGAAAATGGCGAATCAGCATCTAGATTACTGTCAAACTCAGAACCGTCCAGCAGGGTACCGGTGTAACGAAGCTGCACACGGTTACCAGTAGTAGGGGGGGCGCCGTCAGCAGTGCCTTCGTCGGTACGGATATAATAAACTCCTTCCTCAAGGCTGTCTGCTTCCGTAAGCGTGTTCTCAGCCAAATAGTCTTTAATGACTTCATCTTCTTCGGCGCGCAGTTCGGCTATACTCACAATATCAACCAGTTGTATGCGAGCCCGGATAATAGCATCTTGAGGAACGACTCCTTCTAGGCTATAACTACTATAAGCATATGCTGAGGGTAGATAAAACTCGTATTCTTCACCAACATGCATTTTGGCAATAGAAAAGTCCAATAATGGCAGTAGGAAGTTTCGGTTTGGGCTCTGAAGAGATTGACCCTGTGTACCAAATACATAGGTAACCGGTGGCTCGCCCGAGCTGGCCAGTACTTCGTCAATAGTAGCACCATCCAACTCAGCAATCTGGTAATAGATGCGAATAATATCCCCTTGCTGAAGCGTTTCACCGCCTGCATTAGCGGTGATAGTCTGATAGTAGATATTTCCGTCCTGAGTAGCCGTAATTCCCTGATCGGCAATGTACTGCTCAATAGTTTGCTGCTGCTCAAGAAGCAGGTCATCGCTTTCGTTCTCTAAGTCATCAGCGCAACCCAGGAGCAGGGCCGTCAATGCCAGCAGCCATCCGGTGTGTTTCTTCATATAATCGAGAAGATTAACCTGCTGTTTTGACATCTACCAATTCTACATCGAAAATCAGGATAGAATTAGCTGCGATTGGACCAATATTCTGAGGACCATAGGCTAAGGGAGATGGAACGTATAAAGTGGCTTTGCCTCCTTTGTTCAATAGTGCAATTCCTTCGTCCCATCCGGCAATAACGTTTCTTTGCCCTAACACAAAACCAAATGGCTCGCCTCGGTCGTAAGAAGCATCAAATTGGGTTCCGTCCAATAATTTGCCTCGGTAGTGTACAAACACCGAGTCGCCCGCAGAAGGTTGAACCCCGCTTCCTTTTTCTACAATGGTGTAGCGTAATCCGCTGTCAGTAGATTCTGCCTCTATTTTATTTTCGGCCAGGTACTCATTGATAGTCACACTGTCCTGCTGCATTTGTTCAGCTTGCTGGGCCAGCATATCTTCTTGTCGTTTCCGGGTTTGCTCCATCTGGTATACCTGAAAGTCCTGAGGTGATAACACATCTTCTACTCCAATGTGGAAGGTAATAGGAGTTTCCGCTTCAACTCCGGGAGGTACCGTAGTTCGGAAGGTATTAACAAATAATTCTTCGGGGGTTACCTGAAAATGGGCACTATCGCCTTTTTTGAGCATACCGAAAGCCTCATATACCTGATTGATTGAGTCGCTCTCTAACCGTACAGGAATGGCTTCATCCATACCGGCACCTTCCGGCGGGAATAGTAATGAGTCTTCCTGATAGTATTTCATATGCAACAGCAGAAAATATCCACTGTCGGGTTCAGCTCCTTCGCCTTCGGCTATGTATTTAATCTTTAATCCGGAAGGGGTTTCACTATATTCGCCCTCACCGGTCTGGTTACAGGCTGATAAACCTAGCAAGAAAACCAGGCTAGCGTATGCAATGCTTAAAAAAGTCCTTTTCATGATGTTACGTGTAGTGCTTTTTGCTGAAGATGATTGTAATATAATTTTTCTTTGTACTCAGGTAGCAGCTTCAAAAATTTTTGCAGAGTTTCTTCTAATGATACTCGGGATACTCCACCCGCTGCGTTTTTATGGCCACCGCCTTCAAAATGCTTAGCCGCCAGATCATTCACGGCAAAATCTCCCACCGACCGAAACGATAGCTTTACTACGTCAGTTCGGTCAATGATGATGGCTGCCATATTAATACCCTTAATGGATAAGGCGTAATTTACCAGCCCTTCGGTATCGCCGGTGCGGGACTTAAATTTCCGTAGATCCTCGGCTGTAATGGCAAAGTAGGCTGTTTTGTATTCTTCCATTACCACTAACTTCTGGTTAAGTGCATAACCAATGAAGCGGAGCCGATCCACCGAGTTATTGTCATAGACCAGCTTGCTCACTTTAGAGACATCAGCCCCTAAGGCAATCAGGTCAGCGACAACCTCATGCACATGCTGGGTAGTGTTTGGATGGCGAAATGAACCAGTATCAGTCATAATACCAGCATACAGGCATTCTGCCATATCCTTATCAATAAACTCCCGGCCTCCCAGATCAATAATTAATTGGTACAATAGCTCGCAGGTGGCCGCTGCACTGGTATTCCAGAACTCAATATCAGCAAAGTTACCCTTGCCGTAATGGTGATCAATAAGTACTTTGGTAGCTTTGGCCTGGCGTACAGGCTCTTCCAGAGCATCAATGCGGTTAAGCGAGCAAAAGTCTACGCAGATGATAACATCGGCTTCAGCAATTTGCTGGCTGGCTTTGTCCTGATGCTTTTTCTCGCTATACGCCAATACATGCTCATTATCTTTCATCCAATGAAGGAATTCAGGATAATCGGTAGGGGATATGACCTGTACCTGATGTTGTTGTTTTTTCAGATATAAGGCTAACCCTAGCGCGGAACCCAATGCGTCGGCATCTGGGTTTTGGTGAGGAATAATTACTACCTTCTGAGGAGAACGTAGTAGTTCCTTAAAAGCGTTTGTATCTTGCATTCTGTCAAGTCAGGTGATACGCTATGCATTATTGTATCCTGCACATGGTGCCTTCTCTCATAAGCGAAACCACAAAAGTGAGGATATTATCATTAAAAACCAAAGCTTCTCATACTGCCCCTATACTAAGGGTGAAGGATAGAAGCCAGTTTGAAAATACAGCAATAGACTTATTTATAGTATATTACTGACTTTCCTTTCATAGCGATGAACCCTATTATACAATTAGCCGGAAAGTTTAGTTCACTGATTTGTCGGTAGAAACTTTCGGCTCATTGGGTAGGTTTTCGGCGGGTCATCTTTCGTAAACCTATTAGATTACTTTGCGTTAAAAATCTATGTTTTCATTGTAAATTTTCTTCATTATGAACACTGTGCAGACTCATTCTAGAAACGTACATATTTATCTGGAGTCTAACCCTAACCCTAATTCTCTTAAGTTTGTTGTCAATTTTATACTGGTACCCGAAGGGGAGAGCTATGATTTTCCTGATGCCACCAGTGCCAAACATGCACCTCTGGCTCAGGAGTTATTTGGTCTTGAGCATGTGGCCCGCGTCTTTTATATGAGTAATTTCATTACGGTTACTAAAGATGAGGAGGTAGACTGGGCTGAAATTCAGGAACCTATTAAGCAGCACATCAAACAATATTTAGAAGCAGAAAAGCCTTTACTGGTACCGGAAGCATTTATGGAAGAAGATACCGGACAAGAGGATGATGAGACAGTTATTAAGATCAAAAGCATTTTAGACGAATACATTCGTCCGGCAGTAGAGCAGGATGGGGGAGCTATTAGCTTTCATTCTTTCCGGGAAGGTACTGTGAAAGTATTATTACAAGGTTCGTGTAGCGGATGCCCTTCTTCTACTATTACGCTGAAGGCCGGTATTGAAAACCTGTTGAAAACAATGGTGCCTGAAGTACAGTCGGTAGAAGCTGAAGGTGTATAAACTTACTGAAGCCAGGAAAGTAGGGTGTAGGTAGTAAGTAGCAGTAAGAGTAGCAAGCCATACGTTTGCAACACCTTTTTGCGATTAGCTACCGGCGACCACCATGCTGCATACCATGGACGGCATAATCCGAAAAGGGTGAGTAAGGCTACTCCTACAATACTATATAATAAATATGTTGTCATACATAAAAAAAGCTCCTTTATGGAGCTTTTCTTTTTTATACGGGTTACTAAAAATCACTTTATCGATTTTACAGTGACCTTTTTACTTCTCGTTCTTCAAAGCCTTCAATCACATCACCTACTTTAATATCGTTGAAGTTCTTGATGCTTATACCACACTCAAAACCAGAGCGTACTTCAGCGGCATCGTCTTTCTCTCGCTTCAACTGATTAATCTCTCCGGTATAGGCAACAATACCATCCCGAATAAGGCGAATATGATTGTTTCGCTTGATGCTTCCGTCAGTGACATAACATCCGGCTACTGTACCTACTTTAGAAATCTTGAATACTTGACGTACTTCTACGTTTCCGGTAATGATTTCCTCTACGGTAGGTGCCAGCATACCTTCCATGGCATCTCTGATCTCATTAATAGCATCGTAGATGATAGAGTACAGGCGAATTTCAATTTCCTCTTTCTCGGCCAGTCCACGAGCACTGTTAGAAGGACGAACCTGGAAACCAACAATGATGGCATCAGAAGCCGAAGCTAACAATACATCTGACTCAGAAATCTGACCTACTGCCTTGTGGATGATATTGACCTGAACCTCTTCAGTAGATAGTTTCAGTAAAGAATCAGAAAGTGCTTCTACCGAACCGTCCACGTCACCTTTTACAATCACGTTCAATTCTCGGAAAGAGCCAATAGCCAGACGGCGTCCGATCTCATCCAGAGTAATATGTTTCTTGGTACGTAGAGATTGCTCTCGTTGTATCTGCTCCCGTTTGTTCGCAATTTCTCGCGCTTCCCGGTCGCTCTCCATAACGTTGAACTTATCTCCGGCCTGAGGAGCGCCGTCTAAACCAAGCATCTGCACTGGAGTAGCTGGCGGAATCTCGTTCACGCGTTTACCGCGATGATCCGACATTGCTTTTACCTTACCAAAGTGCGATCCGGCCAGAATGACGTCACCTACTTTCAGCGTGCCATTTTCTACTAATAAAGTAGTTACATACCCACGACCTCGGTCAAGGGTTGCTTCAATCACCGTACCCGAAGCCGGACGATTAGGGTTGGCTTTCAGTTCTAACAGTTCAGCTTCCAGCAGTACTTTCTCCAGAAGTTCGTCTATACCTTGTCCGGTTTTAGCCGAAATTTCCTGGCTTTGGTACTTACCACCCCATTCTTCTACCAGAATATTAATTCCAGATAGTTCTTCCCGGATTTTGTCTGGATTAGAATTAGGACGGTCAATTTTATTAATAGCAATAACGATAGGTACACCCGCTACTTGCGCGTGATTAATTGCCTCTTTGGTTTGAGGCATCACGGCATCATCGGCGGCTACCACAATAATAACGACGTCGGTTACCTGCGCACCACGAGCCCGCATAGCGGTAAAAGCCTCGTGACCCGGTGTATCCAGGAAGGCAATGCGCTTGCCACTTTCGGTGGTTACGTCGTATGCTCCAATGTGCTGGGTAATACCTCCGGCTTCGCCCTCAGTTACTTTAGAACTTCGGATAAAGTCCAGTAAAGACGTTTTACCGTGGTCTACGTGACCCATGATAGTCACAATAGGAGCCCGATCCTTAAGATCTTCTTCTCTATCCTCGTTTACTTCAACCGCTACCTCTTCTTTAGCATCAATAAATTCTACCTCGAAGCCAAACTCATCAGAAATTACGGTGATAGTCTCTGCATCAAGGCGCTGGTTGATAGAAACAAACATACCCAACGACATACAGGTAGAGATAACCTCATTCACGCTGACATTCATCAGTGAAGCCAGATCATTGGCTGAGATAAATTCAGTGACCTTCAGTGTTTGAGATTCCTGCTCCTGTTGTATTGCCTGCTCTTCCCGTTCTTTACGATCAGCACGGCGGCGATCCTGACGAGCTTTTCCGCGGCGTTTATTACCACCGCTCAGGCGGGCGAGCGTTTCTTTAATTTGCTCCTGAACTTCTTTATCAGAAATTTCTTCTTTCTTCTTACCGCCTCTCTTTCCAGAGCCTGCACCAGAGCCAGAATTTCGGCGATTATCCTGGCGTCCGCCACCACCACCGCTTCTTCCCTGATTTTGGGAAGTGTTACCTTCGTCTTTAATACGGCGACGGCGCTTTCGCTTTTTCTTGCGCTCATCAGAGGAAGCTACCGGAGTAGCTTTATCTTTCTTCTTAGGTTCAGAAGGAAGCTCTATTTTTCCAATTACATTTAAGCCTTTAAGCTTATCTGCTCTGGCTTTAATTACTTTTTCTTCCTCCACTTTTTCCTTAGCAGGTTCTTGTTTAGTTGATGCAGCAACGGGAGGCTGCTTTTGAGATGGGGCTTCTTTCTTAGGTTCCGGAGCCTTTTCCTCTTCTTTTACTTTATCTTTAGCTGCAGGCTCGGGCTGCGGTTCTTTTTCCGGAGCCTTTACTTCAGGGGCAGCTTTCTCCTCTTCTTTTTCCTTAGGTGGGGTTACCTTAGCTTCTGGAGCTTTGATTTCCACTTCTTTTTCTACCTTTTCTGCTTCTGCAGGCTTTTCTTCTTTCGGAGCCTCTTTTGCCTCTGGCACTTCTTTTACTTCCGGAGTTTCTTTAACCTCGGCTTCTGCCTTAGGCTCAGGTTTAGCTTTTTCAACCGGCGCCTCTTCTTTTTTCGGAGATTCCTCTACCTTCTTCTCTGCCTCTGCCTCTACCGGCTTTTCCTCTTTCTGAGGTGCCTCTACTTTCTTCTTCTTGCCAATCTCGTCAAGGTCAATTTTACCGAGTACTTTAATACCCTGAAGCTTAGGGGCAGACCCCGGTACCTCTTTGGTTTCTTTTTCTGTAGGTGTAGGCTCTTCAGAAGCTTTCTTGCTTTCGGTTGGTTCCTTTTCAGTACGGGACTCTTTGTCAGCAGTAAGTTTCTTAATAAATAAATCCTCGTCGTCTTGTTTATCCTGCTGTACGTGCTTTCCGGTAGCATCAATCACTTGATTTTCTTGCTTGCTACCGATAGTAATACCCGATGCTTCTTCTTTGTCCATAGCCGATGAGGCAAACTCCTTTGCCAGTAAATCGTACTGGTCCTTCGGAATTTTCGCGTTCGGACTACGATCCACCTCAAAGCCTTTATTGCTAAGAAAGTCCACAATGGTATTACGCCCCACGTTGAATTTTCTGGCAACTTGGCTGAGCCTCATCGTTTTTTCTTCTACCATACTCAAATATGAGTTATTTTTCGCGTTTTGTAAAATTTTATTCGAATTCCTGGCGCAGGATGGAAAGTACATCCTCTACCGTTTCTTCCTCTAAATCTGTGCGACGAACCAGATCTTCTTTTGCTAGAGAGAGTACACTTTTGGCCGTATCCAGACCAATTTTTTTAAACTCATCAATCACCCAGCTTTCTACTTCGTCTGCAAATTCATCGAGGTCTACATCTTCATCAGCTTCCAGGCCAAGAGTTTCTCGGAATACGTCTATTTCGTATCCTACCAAGCGGCTGGCTAGCTTAATATTCTGCCCACCGCGGCCAATAGCTAATGATACCTGATCGGGCTTTAAAAATACGGATACCCGACTTCCTTCTTCATCTATTTTAATAGAGCTAATCTTCGCCGGACTTAAGGCCCGCGAGATGTATAACTCTAAGTTGTCCGTATAGTTAATAACATCTATGTTTTCATTCTGTAGCTCGCGCACAATGCTGTGGATTCTAGATCCCTTCATTCCTACGCAGGCACCTACCGGATCTATTCGGTCATCGTAAGATTCTACCGCTACTTTAGCCCGCTCACCGGGCTCTCGCACAGTGTTTTTGATGGATATAAGTCCGTCGTATACTTCGGGCACTTCCATTTCAAACAGGCGATCCAAGAATTTTTCCGAAGTGCGGGACATAATGATGCGGGGGTTACCATTCACCATTTCTACCCGGTGCACAATGGCCCGAACCGACTCTCCTTTACGGAAGCGGTCTTTCGGGATCTGCTCAGAGCGAGGCATGATCAGTTCATTGCCTTCACCGTCAATAAGCAAAAGCTCGCGGCTTAAAATTTGATAGACTT
Organism: Roseihalotalea indica; assembly: GCF_022458895.1. The sequence continues at coordinate 584,008 of NZ_JAINFL010000001.1, forward strand.
CACCAACAATGATTTCGCCCACCAGATCTTTATACTTCTGGAACAAGATATCTTTTTCCAGGTCTTTTACTTTCTGGATCAACGTCTGCCGGGCCATCATCACGGTGCGACGGCCGAAGTCTTCCAGTTTGATTTCTTCAGCTACCTCTTCACCAATCTCAAAATCAGGCTCGATTTTCTGGGCGTCAGAAAGGCTGATCTTGTCATGATCCCAGATATCTTCGGAGTTATCATCAACGATTTCCCGGAAACGCCAGATTTCCAAATCGCCTTTATCCGCATTAATAATAACGTCGAAGTTCTCATCTGTCTCGTATCTTTTGCGGATCATCGCTCGGAATACGTCTTCCAGGATGCGGATCATGGTCGGGCGGTCAATGTTTTTGCCCCGTGCGAAATCCGCGAACGATTCAATAAGGGTTGCCGTGTCCATCATATGTTTAAAATGTAGCTAGTACGTTAGTTTTTTTAATGTGGTCAAAAGGTATTCGTATATTCTGCAACGATGCTTCTTTTCTAGTCTTTTTCTTTCCCTTCGCGATCGGTTCCAATTCTATGGCGTCTTCCGAAACGCGGCACAACTTGCCTTTCGTTGTCTGATTATCCTGTAAAAGGACTTTTACGTTACGCCCCACGTTTTTTATATATTGCCGGTGCAGCTTAAGTGGCTGATCCAGACCCGGAGAAGAAACCTCCAACACGTATTTTCCGTTCATTACGTCTTCTTCTTCCAGATGGGCCGACAGTGTTCGACTTACATCTGCGCAGGCATCAATAGAGATGCCTTGGTCGCCATCTAAATATACAGTTACTTTTGCTCCTTTAGGTGCAGGGTTTACTCCAACATCTACCAGAAAGAAGCTTTCGCTCTTCTCCTGTAAAATATCAGAAACCCATTTTGTAATTTTCTCTTCTAATGACATAAATTACTAACAAAAAAGAGGGGACGATGCCCCCTCTCGGATGTTGCTATAACAAACGCCTGCAAAGTTAGCGAATATCTTGATCAAAGCAAAAACATGGGAGTTGGCGGGCTTCGTATCTCTAGAAATAATTTTCTTTTAATAATTTAGCTCTTCGATGAAACAACAGTGGAATCAACAAAATTCATTTTTGTTGATTTTCGACGCCTTGTTGGTAAAGTTTAAGACAATTAAACCATAAAATGCGGCAAGTGCGAAACAATAAGATCATGCCTCATGAAAAAATACGGTATATACAAATGGATTTTCGGTTGTGTTATCCTTTTAGCAGGTTGCCAGTCTAACCCCCGGGAAACTGCGGAAGAGGATTATGCTACACCACATTATGTGCCAGCGTTTAGTGCTGACTCAGCCTATGCTTATGTAGAGCGACAGGTTGCCTTTGGCCCGCGGGTCCCCAATACATCGGCCCACCAAGCGTGCCGCGATTATCTGGTGGCGCAATTGGAGCAGTTTGGCGGGGAGGTGCAGCTTCAGTCATTTGAAGAGGAAGCCTATGATGGTACGATGCTTAATCTAAGTAATATTATTGCCAGCTTCCGGCCTGAGCAGTCCAAGCGTATTTTGCTAACCTCTCACTGGGATACCCGGCCTTATGCTGACAAAGATTCGGTACGGACGAATGAACCCATCGACGGGGCAAATGACGGGGCGAGCGGAGTAGCTGTGTTATTAGAAATAGCCCGGGCGATGCAAGACTCTTTGCCAGATGTGGGCGTAGATATTATCTTATTTGATGGGGAGGATTATGGAGAACCCGAAGACTACGACGAACCACAGCACGAGGGCAGCCAGCAGGTATATTGGTGCCTGGGTTCGCAATATTGGGCCGAGCACAAACACGAACCTCGCTATTCGGCTTACTACGGAGTGCTGTTGGATATGGTTGGAGCCAAGAACGCTACTTTTTACCGGGAAGGCGTATCACGGCAGGCCGCTCCCAGTATTATAAAGCGAATCTGGGATGCGGCTCATGACTTGGGCTATGGGCAGTACTTTGTTTACCAGGACAGCCCTGACATTGTAGACGACCACGTGTATGTAAACTACGAAGCAAAAATTCCTATGATTGATATCATCGATCATGATCCCACCAGTGATTTTTACTTTGCCGATTACCACCACACCCATGATGACAATCTGGACATCATTAGTCCGAAAACCCTAGAAGCCGTAGGTGCAACTATGCTGTATGTATTATATCAGGAGTAGTTACTATTAATCCTCCAGATACGGCCCCAGCCACTTTTTGGCTACTTCCAGCGGCATGCCTTTGCGTTGGGCATAATCTTCCAGTTGATCTTTATCGATGCGGGAAATGCCGAAGTAGCGTGAGTCGGGATGGGAGAAGTACCAGCCGCTGACTGACGCTGCCGGGAACATGGCGAAGCTCTCCGTTAGGTAAATGCCGGTATGGTCGGTAACATCCAGTAAAGAGAACAGCGTTTCTTTTTCGGTATGGTCTGGGCAGGCGGGGTAGCCAGGAGCTGGGCGAATACCTTTGTACGTTTCTTTAATAAGCAATTCATTATCCAGTTCTTCATCAGGATCGTATCCCCAGAACTCTTTACGTACCCGTTTGTGCATCAATTCAGCAAAGGCTTCGGCTAGACGGTCGGCCAATGCTTTGATCAGAATAGAATTGTAATCATCATGATCAGCTTCAAATTTTTCGGCAATTTCCTGAGAGCCAACACCTGTAGTTACAGCAAAACCTCCTACATAATCATTGATGCCGGTTTCTTTAGGGGCTACGAAATCAGCCAGGCAGAGATACTCTTTTCCTTTGGCCTTTTTAGTTTGTTGCCGCAGATGATGCAGTTCAGTCAGCTTTTGCGAACGATCTTCTTCATTTTCGCGGAAGCGGTACAGTTCTATATCATCATCATTGGCAGTATTGGCCGGAAAGAAGCCGATAACAGCGTTGGCCGTTACCCACTTCTCCTGAATGATGTTTTTCAGCATAGCCTGGGCATCATTAAATAAGGAGCGAGCCTGCTCGCCGACTACCTCATCTTCCAGGATATTAGGGTATTTACCGGCTAATTCCCAAGTCATAAAGAAGGGAGTCCAGTCAATATATTGGGCAATTTCTTCCAGCGGATATTCTTTGAATACCTTCGTGCCTAAAAACTGCGGTTTGGTTACCTTTCGGGCTGACCAATCGGTTTGAAACTTATCAGTTCGCGCTTCGGATAAGGGAGTGAAAGCTTTGCGGGTTTTCTTGCCAGTGTGGCGGTCCCGCATTTGCTGGTATTCTTCTTTTATTTTTTGCTGAAAATCGTCGCGTGCCTTTTCGTTTAGTAAGTTACTGACAACGGGTACGGAACGGGAAGCATCCAGAACGTGAATGACCGCATTCTGGTAGTTTGGCTCTATTTTTACGGCCGTATGAATCTTTGACGTTGTAGCCCCGCCAATCAGCAGTGGAGTGGTGAACCCTTCTTCATCCATCAGTTTAGCCACATTCACCATTTCATCAAGGGAAGGGGTAATCAAGCCGCTCAGACCAATGACATCTACATTCTCTTCCCGGGCTTTATCCAGAATTTTTTGGGCAGGCACCATCACTCCCATATCAACTACATCGTAGTTATTACACCCCAGCACTACAGCTACAATGTTCTTCCCGATATCATGGACATCACCCTTTACGGTAGCCAGCAAAATTTTTCCTTTGCTTTGCTTGATATGGCCTTTTTCAGCCTCAATAAACGGAATAAGATAGGCCACGGCCTTCTTCATGACCCGGGCGCTTTTGACAACCTGGGGTAAGAACATTTTTCCGGCTCCAAACAGATCGCCTACTACGTTCATGCCATCCATCAGAGGGCCTTCAATCACTTCAATCGGACGGTCATACTGGTGGCGAGCCTCTTCTACATCTAACTCCGCGAAATCAGCGATCCCTTTCACCAAGGCATGCTCTAAACGCTTAGCAACGGGCAGCTTTCGCCATTCATCATCCTCCTTCTTTTTCACCTTTCCGCTACCTTTAATGGTTTCGGCAAATTCCAGCAAACGTTCGGTGGCATCATCGCGCCGGTCTAGTAACACATCTTCAATATGCTCTAGCAGATCTTTGGGAATATTGTCATACACTTCTAGCATGCTCGGATTTACAATACCCATGTCCATACCGGCACGCTTGGCATGATAGAGGAACGCGGCGTGCATGGCCTCGCGGACTGTGTTATTTCCCCGAAATGAGAAAGAAACGTTACTTACTCCTCCACTCACATGGACTCCCGGAAGATTTTCGCGCACCCATTTGGTTGCCTGGAAAAAGTCCAGTGCATTGCGGCGATGCTCTTCCATACCGGTAGCCACAGGGAAGATATTCAGGTCGAGGATAATATCTTGCGGGGGAAAATGTACTTTTTGTACCAGCACATCGTAAGAGCGCTGGGCAATCTCAATCCGCCGCTCATAGTTATCAGCCTGGCCATCTTCATCAAAGGCCATAACAATAACGGCTGCACCATACTTTTTAATCAGTTTAGCTTGCCGGATAAATTCTTCTTCGCCTTCTTTTAAGCTAATAGAGTTAACAATTGACTTACCCTGAACTACCTTAAGGCCAGCTTCAATGATAGGCCATTTTGAGGAGTCAATCATGAAGGGAACTCGGGCAATATCAGGCTCGGAGGAGATGAGATTGATGAATTTTACCATACAGGCTTCACCATCGAGCATTCCGTCATCCATATTAATATCGATGATCTGGGCTCCGTTCTCAACCTGTTCTCTGGCTACCGCAATAGCCTCTTCGAATTGCTCTTCGGCAATAAGCCGGGCAAATTTTCGAGAACCGGTTACGTTGGTTCGCTCTCCGATATTGACAAATCCGGTGTGTTCATCCACAAGTAAGGGTTCCAGCCCGCTTAGTCGCAAATGGGGAATGGAGGTATCTGATAGCACTTTGGCTACCAGGGTATCTTCATTAGAAGAAATAGGCATAAGTATTTTTAAATGATATTATACAACAGGTTCCGCTGGTGCCAGTTTTATGGCAGCTCGAGGAGTAAACTGCTGAGCCATGGTGGCAATGGCTTTTATGTGCTCAGGGGTGGTACCACAGCATCCACCCACAATGTTAAGGTATCCTTTACGGGCAAAATCTTCTAGCTCATTTGCCATTTCTTCGGGAGTCTGATCATACTCGCCAAACTCATTGGGAAGTCCCGCATTAGGATGGGCGGTAACTAGGCAATGGGCGTGGCGTGACAGTTCGCGTAGGTAAGGTTGAAGATCTTTCGCCCCTAAAGCGCAGTTCAGGCCAACACTAAACAGGTTACCGTGCATAATGGAGTTCCAGAACGCTTCAGTCGTTTGCCCGGAAAGCGTACGCCCACTGGCATCGGTAATGGTGCCAGATACCATAATGGGCATGGATAGCTGATTTTCTTCCAGATAAGTGTTGATGGCAAACAAAGCAGCTTTGGCGTTAAGCGTATCAAACACGGTTTCTACCAGCAACATATCTACCCCACCTTCTATCAATCCTTTTATCTGCTCCTGATACGCTTCTACCAGTTGATCGAACGTAATGGCACGATAACCGGGGTCGTTTACATCAGGCGATAAAGACGCTGTTTTATTGGTAGGCCCTAGTGACCCGATCACGAAACGGGGTTTGTTTGGTTCTCGCGCGGTAAATTCATCAGCTACCTCACGAGCAATTTTAGCTGACTGAAAATTGATATCATATACTAAACTTTCCAGTCCATAATCGGCTTGGGCAATGGATGTAGCACTAAAAGTATTGGTTTCGGCAATATCAGCACCGGCTTCAAAATAAGCCTGATGGATTGCTCTGATTACATCAGGACGGGTGACAGATAGCAGATCATTATTTCCCTTTAGAGAATGAGGGTGGTCTTTCAGAGCTTCATTGCGGAAGTCCTCCTCCTCTAAGCTATATCGCTGAATCATCGTGCCCATGGCCCCATCCAATACCAGAATGCGTTCTTTTGATAGCGCTATTAGTTGTTCTTCCCGCGAGTTCATAAAAGTTGATTTATTCAAATTGCCAAGTTAGTATAAATTTGCTAAATTATTATACTAATCATTACTGCCTACCTAGTTCGAACAAAGGTAAGCAGCGAGCGTAATACTAAAGATTATACAACCGTTAGTCTTTACATTTCATTCGTTTACGTATTGTTTTTTGTTGCTTTTTAGCCGATCAATCTTTCGTGATTTACGTTCTAAGGTGCTATGGGAGGTACAAAAACATTGGGTATACCATTTAAACTAGTTTACTGGGCAAAAGGCTTTGCGAAGCTCACTCGTGTGCACAACCTGCTCTTTCTGGCCCTTACCCAGTATTTTGCGGCTTATTTTCTGGTCGATGTGCACCGTTCGCAGCATGCTTATCTTACGGATATCCGCCTATTTTTGTTAGTAGTTTCTACTGTCTGTATTGCTGCGGCCGGTTACATGATTAACGATTATTACGATGTTAAGATAGACCTTATTAATAAGCCGCGTCGAGTGGTGGTCGGAACTACTCTGAAAAGGCGGTTTGTCATGGCTGGGCATACCGTGCTTTCTATCATCGGTGTTGCTCTAGGAGTGCTACTTTCGTGGAAGGTCGGCCTTATTCATTTAGGAGGTGCTTTTTTACTTTGGTGGTATTCAAATTCCTTAAAACGTCAGCCTTTTATCGGAAACCTGGTGATTGCTTCACTTTCTGGATTGGCGGTTGCCATTGTTGGTATCTATTATCAGCAACGAGAGTTTCTGGTATTTACCTACGCACTGTTTGCATTTGCTATTTCTCTGCTACGGGAGATAATTAAGGATATGGAAGATATGCCGGGAGATCAAACTTTCGGTTGCCGGACACTTCCTATAGTCTGGGGTATACATCGGACTAAAAACTTGTTGTATATACTATCAGCGGTTTTTATTTTTCTATTGTTTTTTCTTTCGGGCAAGCTGGGTAATCAAATACTGATTGGCTATTTTTTACTACTAATTATTCCTATCACCTTTTTTATTGTTCGCCTAGTATATGCCGATACCCGGCGCGATTTTGCTTTTCTAGACGATTTCTGTAAAGCAATTATGCTGAGCGGTATCATTAGTATGGTCTTTTTCTAAGAAATTGCTTTGTATATTTGCCGCTATGAAACACATAGCGGTTTTTGCTTCAGGCAATGGCACCAATGCCGAAAAGATTTTTGAGCAATTCCGGGATCACTCTTCCGCCCGAGTTGCACTGTTGTTAACCAATAACCCAACCGCCGGAGTAATTGCGCGGGCAGCCAAATTTAATATACCAGTAGAAGTATTTGACAGGTCTGTTCTCAAAACCGATGAGCTTCTAAAAATAATACAGTCATATCAGGTAGACTGGGTTGTGTTGGCTGGTTTCATGCTAATGATACCCCAGAACCTGATTGATGCTTTTCCTCAACGGATGGTCAATATCCACCCGGCTTTGTTACCAGCCTATGGCGGCAAGGGCATGTACGGAATGCGAGTTCACCAGGCGGTGGTAGAAGCTGGCGAAGGAGTCACTGGTATTACTATTCATTTTGTAAACGAACGTTACGATGAGGGAAAAGTGATTTTTCAGGCAAGCTGTGTGATCCAACCCTATGATACCCCCGAAACCGTAGCCGAAAAAGTGCACCGCCTGGAACATGAGCACTACCCCCGCATTATAGAAGAGCTAGTAGCTAGTAATGATTAATGACTGATGAGTAATGATTTGATTATTCACTAATCATTACTCATTATTCGTCGGTCATTAAATCAATGAATCTTCGTGCACCTGCGGTAAAATTGTGTAGCTTTGCCGTTTTTAAAATGCGATGCTATGAACCGAACCATTCAGTCTGCACTTATTTCCGTCTACCATAAAGATCAACTAGCCCCTATTATTCAGCAACTGCACCAGTTGGGTGTTACATTATACTCTACCGGAGGCACGCAGCAATTTATTGAAGAACAAGGCGCACCCGTAACCGCAGTAGAAGATCTAACCAGCTATCCTTCTATTCTGGGAGGAAGAGTAAAAACCCTGCACCCCAAGGTGTTTGGCGGTATATTATATCGTCGGGATCATGAAGGCGATGAAGGTCAGGTACAACAGTACGAAATCCCGCCTCTGGATCTGGTCATTGTTGATTTATATCCGTTTGAGGATACCGTGGCTTCAGGAGCATCAGAAGCGGATATTATTGAGAAAATTGATATTGGCGGTATCTCGCTTATTCGTGCTGCTGCCAAAAACTACCGCGATGTGCTGGTTGTTTCTTCTCGCAATCAGTACCAGCCACTGCTTGATTTGCTTACTGAGAAAAAGGGAGCTACCTCAATAGAAGACCGAAAAATATTTGCTACCCAAGCGTTTCAAACCAGTACGCATTACGACACGGCAATTTCCCAGTATTTTGCAGGTGAAAGTTCTGAAGCCGCCTTTGCCAAAGAAGGCATGGCAAAAAAGTCATTGCGCTACGGTGAAAACCCCCATCAGGCCGCTGAGTTTTATGGTGACCTGAACGACATGCTCGAGCAATTGCACGGGAAAGAACTGTCGTACAACAATCTGGTCGATATTGATGCTGCGGTAACTCTGATGCAGGAGTTTGAAGGCGATACGGCTTTTGCTATTTTAAAACATACTAATGCTTGTGGAGTTGCCACCGGAGCTACCGTGAAAGAAGCGTATGAGAAAGCTTTCGCGGCGGATACCGTATCGGCCTTTGGAGGTATTCTCATTACCAATGCCGAAGTAGATAAGGCAGCAGCCGAAACGATGCATGATTTATTCTTTGAGGTATTAATTGCTCCCTCGTTTTCTGAGGGGGCAATGGAAGTATTAACTAAAAAGAAGAATCGGATTCTTTTATTACAGAAACAACCTCTGGAGCAACCTCGTCAATTCAAAACCTTGCTAAATGGGGTTGTGGAGCAGGATCGCGACCGAAAAACTGATGTGCGGGATGATTTGAAGACCGTCACTAAAAAAGCGCCCACCGAAGAAGAAATTGAAGCCTTACTTTTTGCTAGTAAGGTGTGTAAGCACACCAAGTCTAATACTATTGTACTGGCTAAAAAGGGACAAATGTTTTCTAGTGGGGTAGGGCAAACCTCGCGCGTAGATGCGCTGGAGCAAGCCATTGATAAAGCGGGCAAATTCGGGTTTGATCTGAAAGGCGCTGTTATGGCCTCGGACGCCTTTTTTCCTTTTCCAGATTGCGTAGAAATCGCTCAGAAAGCAGGTATTACGGCAGTTATTCAGCCCGGTGGCTCAATTCGCGATCAGGATTCAATTGATTTCTGCGATAAGCATGAGATGGCAATGGTGACTACCGGAGTGCGCCATTTTAAGCACTAGCTTGCGGCACTAGCCGATTGGGGCTGCTGCTCAAATGCGCGAGCGGGTTTTGGTGTAGCAACCCGCTTCTGTACAAACATTTTGGGTTTGCGTACCAGTAAGCTCCGTTGGGCTAGCAATACATATACCAGGGAAATTAAGGCAATGCCAATTAGCGAAATAAGCACCGGAGATTGAGCAAAGAAACTGAAACTAATAGCAATAATAGCCACGCTTATCAAAGAAAGTATAATAGAAGACTGCATATGGCTAAATCCATTGTCAACCACTAGGTGATGAATATGGTTACGGTCGGCGCTGAAAGGGCTGTTTCCTTTCATTAACCGATGACTAAAGACCCGCAGTGTATCTAATAAGGGGAGGGCTAATATTGCAATGGCTATAGTCGGTGCATTGCTTATGTACAGCGGATTAGGGCTTTCATTTACTTGTATAAACTTGATCGTTAGTACAGATAAAATAAAGCCTACAATCAGCGATCCGCTATCTCCCATAAAGATTTTTTGACTAGCAGAAAAGTTAAATCGTAAAAAGCCAGTCAGCGCCCCAGCCAATGTAGCGCACAATACAGTAATCCAAACCATGTCTACCTGAAGGTAGTAAATACCGTACGCTGTTGCTGCTACAATACCCAGGCACCCGGCCAGGCCATCTATTCCGTCAATTAAATTGTAAGCATTGGTTATAGCTACAAAAATGAAGAGCGTAAAGACAAAGCTTATCTCATATGGAAGCTCGTATATGCCAAATACTCCATACATATTGCTGATTCGGATACCGGTTAGAGCAATGAAAATCCCACCTGCCAGTAATTGTGCCGTTAGCTTTTTATAAGGGTCAATAATCAGTATATCGTCTTTTAGGCCAATAAAAAATAGAATGACCAGCGAGGGTAAAATGAAGAACAGCGTAGTGTTATTAGGCGATGCCCAGTGGGACATTACCATAAACACAGTAGCAATTGCTACGAAGATGGCTACTCCTCCTAAACTAGGTGTCTTTTCCCAGTGCGAACTTCGCCCATTAGGCTCTTCCATCAGGTGCTTCTCATGAGCAACCCTGATCACCACTGGTATTATGACCATCGTAATGGCACAGGAAGAAAGAAGCGCAATGAATAAGATCACTCCTGGATGATCAATCAGTGGCATAGGCATGAGAAATAAAATGTTTAATGGCTGATAGTTGATTTCTCAAAGATTGATAAAAACTTTCTTCGTAAGAAAAAAAAAGACAAAATCTTTATCATTTGGTCAACCACTAAGGTAATGAGATTATCCTATTAATAAAGAAAAATGTAAGGATGGCGTGACATACTAATGAATATTAGACAAAAAAATTTGCTAATAATGTCACCAGAAAACCTCACATAATATACATAAGTTATTCGCACCTATTTAGTAGGTAAAAAAGCTCTCAACCAAAAACATGCTGCCTGTGTGAGGTCCGTAACCGGATGGGAACTAGAAAGATACGCGAGCAGGTGAGGAAGTTTCCAGAGAAGAAATAGATACTCGCTGGAGTAACTTTTCTTCCAGCAAATCTGCCCATGCAAAAAGGTATTTTACTACATCTTCCCGATGATTATGCCTTAGATAATTACATTCTTCAGGAAGGCGCGCTAAGACTGCTTTGTCGGAAAGTCGTTCCAGGTGTTTAAAATCAGCAAGCTCCATACCAGCGTCCAGCATTATGGAAATGACTTGATCCATCAGGTAACCACTGGTGGGGCAGAAGTCCATAGCCTGTTCGCTCCAGTCGCCACCTCGGGTTCGCATAGCGTATTCGTGAATTTCTGCACGCGACAACTGAGTAATTTCCTGAACCAGATGACCACAGTTGCAACTTCCCATATGCCCCCACTGGTACTGCTGCGATTTTGAAAGCTTCTTTGCAGTTTGGCGAAGGGCCTGGATCAATGCGGGTTTTGGTAGCGCCATAATGAATTTCTTTTAAAGGACTTATCTAATTCACTGAACTGGATAAAGTATGGATAGTTTACGAAGAAATTTAAGAAATCAATATATTAAATAAAAGTAGTCAGCCTGCCTTAGCTTAAACATTTATTGGCATGCGAGAGGAAGTTCAAGCAGTAAACTGACCTATAAAAGTCACAGGGAGGGTAGCGCAATACTAAAAAACTTTATGACAGACCAGGAATCTGCGTTATTAACTTTCTGCCTGACCTACTTAGATACGGATACTGATCCGCCTACACTCTCTGGAAATGCTTTAAAAATTTTATCCACCATCTTATAAGCCGTCTCGAAACGCTCTTCCGGGTTATTGACCGGGCCAATGCCAAGCCCCCGCCATACTAACGCTTGCTTCTGATTATCAAACATATCGATAATCATCGTTCCGGTTTTCTGGATCTGAATTTCTTTGTAGCGGTACTGATTGGTAGGGTACCACCCCCGGTAATAAGGATTGTAAGGCCACATGCGCCCGTAAGCACCGTAAGGATCCGCCGACTTAGTTACTTCTTTGCGCTGCTCATCCGTAAGAATATTAAAGGCAATGAGTAGCTCCGGATTTTCTGTATCAATCTGATAAGCTTTTTGTCTGAGTTGGGCAGTAATACTCTTCCGAATCTCATCGTACAGCACTAGACTAGCCTGGTCCATCTGTTTCTCATCGACCTGCATAAAGGCGAACGTCTTGAAGTGATTTACTTCTTGAGCCTCGGGAGCTTCAGAAAGTATTTTAATGGGCGAGCACGCCAAAATAATACTGCTTAGAATGATCAAAAAGAAAATATATCGGTATGTCATAATGCTTTCCCTCCGGGTATAGAACGTAGAATTGATAGCGTTTTGTGCGATGCTGACACACGAATTAGCTGATTTTTAAGACAATTTTTCCGATGTTTTGGTTGGATTCCATCCGCTGATGTGCTGATTTTACCTCCTGCCAGTCCATCACCTGATCAATAACTGGGCGTAGGCGGCCATCCTGAAAGCGGGGTAGGGCAAATTCGGCAAATGTCTGGGTTAAACTAATCTGATAATCTCGGCTGCGCGAGCGAAGAGTAGAGGCCATAATCTGAAGTCGTTTGCGAAGCAGGTTGCCCAGGTTAAACTGTTCTAGATGGGTGCCGCCTAAAAGAGCCAGCATCACCATGCGCCCGTCGGTTCTTAGCACCGAAATATTACGCTCAAAATAGGGAGCGGCGATAAAGTCAATAATTACATCTACTCCTTCGCCATCCGTAATTTTCTTAATTTCTTCCCGAAAGTCCTGATTCTTATAATCAATAGCGTAGTGAGCACCTAACTCCCGACAGGCGGCATGTTTTCCCGACGATGCCGTCACGATAATATCGCTCGCATGCATTTCTTTCGCTAATTGTATGGCTGCTGTACCCACCCCGCTGGCTCCGGCATGAATGAGAATCCGTTCTCCAGCCTGGAGTTTCCCCAGCCAGTTTATTGCCTGAAAAGCCGTCATGAATACTTCGGGAATAGCCGCGGCTTCTTCCATAGACAGATTATTGGGAACAGGGAGCGCCATATCTTCGTGGATGGCCACATATTCCGCATATCCACCTCCGGGGAGCAATCCAAATACCGAGTCGCCTTTTTTCCACTTTTCAACCGCTTCCCCAGTTTCAGCCACTTCGCCGCTCATTTCCAAACCCAGGATCGGAGAAGCTCCTTTCGGCGGTGGATACTTCCCTTCCCGCTGCAAAATATCAGCCCGGTTCACAGCGGTGGCATGCACTTTAACCAGTATTTCGTGCGGGGCGGGCTTCGGAGTTTCATATTCCCCAATAGATAATTGATTCACCCCACCGGGTGCCTGGACAAGAATAACTTTCATACGTTGTTTCTGGTTGCTTACTCTGGCATAACGTGATAGAGCAGGAGGTGTTATGTAATCAAATTTATTTTGATTCTGTGAACACTGCCTATCTCTTGCCTAATATAAGAAAACCTAGGCTTTTGCCCATTTAGCTATTTCAACGATGAAAATGCATATTCTGGATTGATCAATCCAGCGCCATCCCATCTCTTAGTTCCGGGTCGGCATTTTTGACGATCAGTTCCCCGGCCTGTAAGGCTCCAAAAACTTCTACCAGCGTATCCAGGGCGCTTCCTTTACTCACTCGTACCCAGTCAGCAACGTTTTCTTTCTTTCGGATAACGTACACCCCTTCCGACGAAGTAACCACCGAAGAGGCAGGCACAAAAAGCGTAGAGGCGTTTCGGGATACCGGCAGCGTGGCTTCAGCATACATGCCTGCTTTGAGTCGGCCATCCCGGTTGTCTACGTCAAACTCGGTCAGCATAGAGCGGTTGTGCTCCTGAAGGCTATTGGCACTCCGGGCGTATACGGCCTGGTACTCACGACCCGGGTCGGCGGTTACTGTAAAAGTCGCTTCGGTGTTCTCCGGTATAGAGTTAGCGAGATTCTCGGGAATGGCTACGGTAAGCCTTAATTTAGATTGGTCTTCCAGCACAAACATGGGGCTGCCTCCACTGTCAGAAGTACCTACCAATGTTCCCGGACTGACATTTCGCTCAATAATGACACCATCAAAAGGAGCACGAACGGTCAGGTAACTCACCAGTTGATTTTGGGAGATCAACTGCGCTTGGGCGGCTTCCAGCGCTCCTTGGGAAGAACTGGCTAACGCACTGTCGGCCATCATGCTGGCATAAGCCTGGTCCAGTTCATTGGCGGATACGGCTCCGGCGGTCTGACTGGTTTCATAGGTTCTGTCGTACGTAAGCTTGCTGGATTTTAAGGTAGCCTGTTGTTCAATCAGTCGGGCTTCGGCTGCCGCTACATTAGCCTGAGCGTTGCTGAGTGCCGCTTTAATTTCCGGTGCCTCCAGCACAGCCAGTATCTGACCGCTTTTTACCAGTGTGCCCCGGTCTACCTGTACATCTCCAACGTATCCTCTTACTTTGGCCGAGATACTCACCCTGTTCCAGGGTTTGAGTTCTCCCGGCAACACGACCTGTTTGCTGGGTTGCAGGCTGCTTACTTTCGTCAGCGCTACCGTGGGCCTCGGGCTTTGGAGTTGCGTGGTTTCTTTTTGCTTTTTTTCGGTATGGCAGGAAGTGCTAGCTATTACCAGTAGGATAGCCCAGCATAATGGATGTATTTTCAAGTGCATGGCTTTCATGGATTATTTTAGGAGTTGGCGTTTACAAAATATTTACTCTCAGCATCTTCCGGGTCGAGCGATACCGAGTCGAAGCTGGCTTTGGATTGCGTGAGCATAAAGGTGGCGGGTAAGATTAGCAAAGAAGCGATGGATGAAGCAAACAGTCCACCGATGACCGCTTGGCCCAAGGGTGCTACCTGATCTCCACCCTCGCCCATGCCCGAAGCCATCGGGATCATCCCGACGATCATGGCGATACTGGTCATCAGAATGGGACGAATCCGGCTGCTGGCGGCCATCAGACTAGCCTGCCGGGCATTATGGACCTCCATCCGCAGGTTTTCCGCATTGGTAATCAGCAGAATGGCATTGGATACCGATACCCCCACCGACATGATCATACCCATATAGGACTGAAGGTTGAGCGTGGCTCCGCAGATGAGAAGCATCACCAGCGATCCGGCGATTACGGCGGGCACTGAAGACAGCACCACCAGCGATAATTTAAAAGATTGGTAGTTGGCCGTCAGCAGAAGAAAGATAATGGCGATGGCTACCATCAATCCACCCTGTAAACTGGTTAATGTTTCGGTCAGTAGTTGCCCCAGCCCTTTCAGCTCTACAATCATTCCCCTCGGCGGATCACCGGCATCCTGAATGGCTGCCGTGACAGCTTTGCTGGCGGCTCCCAGATCTTTATCGTGGATGTTGGCAGTAATAGTCACCAATCGGTTGGGGCCGCTACGGTCGTACTGGCCGGGAGCAGTTTCTTGCGATAGGGTCGCAACATCGGCGATGGTGGGGCGAATGGTGCCTCGTTGTAGCGGAATGTTGGCGATATCATCGGCGGTAGTCATTTCATATTCAGGTATCTGCACCTGCACCTGGTAGGCCAGGCCTTTGGAATTATCCAGCCAGAGGTTCTTATCGGTAAACCGGCTCGACCAGGTGGCGGCGACCATCGATTTGGCCACCTGGGTAGGAGTAATGCCCATCTGTCCGGCGCGTGCCCGGTCCATGTCAATTTTAAGCACAGGGTAATTCATGGGCTGAGCGATCTGCACATCTCGCAGGAACGGTACCTCCTTCATTTCCTCAACAATCTTCAGGGCAAAACGATTGGCTTCGGTAATATCCCCAGCAGCCACGTTGACCTCGATGGGAGTGGCTGCTCCCTGGCTCATAATTTTGTCTACCAGTTCTATGGGTTCAAAAGAAACCTCCAGACTGGGCAGGTGTTGGTGAATTCTGGCCCGAAGCTGTTCTTTCAGTTCATCTATATTAAGATCGTATTCTTCATCAATAGCCACCTGCATCACGGCTTCATGGGGACCACTGTTAAACACAAAGGCCTGAGCCGAGCCATAACTGCTAGGCACATTTCCCACATAGGCCGAGGTAATCGCCACATTCTCTTCTCCTACCTCTGCATCAATCAGGTCGAGTACCTGTAGCGTCAGGGCTTCGGTGCGCTCTACCCGGGTGCCGTCTGCCGCCCGTATTCTGAGCTGAAACTGGTGACTGTTGGCATGCGGTAGAATATCCGTGCCGATCAGCCAGAAGGCCACTCCAATAACCAGCAGCGTTATTCCAAAGTATACGCCCACCCATAAACGGCCCCGGTCCATAATCTGACCTAGTCGGGCAAGGTAACGGTTTCGGAAGCGGTCAAACCCGGAAGGCTGTTCTGGGTGACGGTTCTCCTTAATCATGGCTTCATTTTCAGTATAATCTAGGGCCAGGGTATGGGGTTCTGCGGGATTATGGGTATGAGATTTTAACAGCCAGTTGGATAACACGGGAACCAACGTAAGCGACAGTAGAAATGAGGCAATCATAGCAAAGCCAACGGCCAACGAAAGAGGCAAGAACATGGCGCGGGGTACGCCGTGCATCACGAAGGCCGGAACAAAGACGGCCAAAATACAAAGCAAAATCAGAAAAGTCGGAAAAGCAATTTCTTTACAGGCGTCCCAGATAGCCTGTGCTTTCGTTTTCTTCATTTCCAGATGCTGGTGAATATTCTCAATGGTCACTGTGGCTTCATCGACCAGAATACCGATGGAAAGCGCCAGTCCGCTGAGGGTCATGATGTTGATGGTCTGCTCAAACAGGTTCAAGAGAATCACCGCACTCAGCACCGAGATGGGAATGGTGACGACCACGATGATCACACTGCGCCAGTCGCGGAGAAACAACAGCACCATCAGTCCGGTCAGTAAAGCACCCAGGGCTCCTTCGGTGATCAGACTTTTCAGAGAGTTGGTGACGTACACCGACTGGTCAAATTCATAGGATACATTCACATCTTCCGGCACTGCCTCCTGTAAGCGGGGCAAGGCTTCTTTAATATTGTTTACCACCGAAAGGGTAGAAGCATCGGATTTCTTTACGACCGGAATATACACCGCTCGTTTTCCCTGAATAAGCGCGTACCCTACCGTAATATCTGCTGCATCTTCCACCGTGCCAACGTCCCGGACAAATACCGTGGGACCCGAACCCGTACGGATCGGAACATTCAGAAAGTCCTGAGGGTCTTCAATCAGGGAGTTGATGGGAGTCATTAGGGTCTGGTCGCCAATCCGGATGTTACCGGCGGGCGAGGGCTGGTTGTTGGCGATAATGGCCTGGATGACTTCCTCCGGGGTAAGCTTATAGCTGCGCAACTGCTGCGGGTCTACCTTGATGATGATGGAGCGCTGATTACCTCCCAGGGGCGGCGGACTGGATACTCCTTCAATTTTAGAGAACATAGGCCGCACGCGAGAAGAAGCAAAATCCTGGATCTCGTTCAGCGTACGCGATGCGCTCTCAAACACCAGTTGCCCTACCGGCACCGAACTGGCATCAAACCGTAGCACCTGAGGAGGTACGGTACCTTCCGGCATGTAGGCTTTGGAACGGGCAATATTGTTGGCCACTTCGGCGGTCGCTTCCCCCATGTCGGTACCGGGATAGAACTTCAGCTTGATAATCGACATCCCCTGGATGGTCCGCACCTCCACATCACGCACTCCACCAACATACAGAAAGTGGTCCTGGTAGCGGGTGGTGATAAAGCCATCCATCTGATCAGGAGCCATACCACCGTAGGGCTGAATGATGTACAGGGAGGGAAGTTCCAGGTCCGGGAAAATATCGACCGGGATATTTTGAATGGATAATACCGAGAAAAATAGCACTCCCAGCACGGCCACTACTACAGAAATGGGGCGGCGGAGAGCGGATTTAATGAGTTGTAGCATAATATCTTAAATTCAAGGGCTGAATGATTGAATGATTGAAGGATTGAATGAGTGAGGGATTGAATGTGGAGTGTGATTTAAAATATGCCCATTCTCTAAATCTAGGGCTTAGTTAAAGGGGCGGATGAAATCGGATAGGTCTCCTTTGGCAGCAGCAAGCATTAGCAGAGATCGCCACACGTTGCTGTAGGCAATGGCTACATCGGCCTCGGCTCGGTTCAGCGCGACTACACTTTGCAGCATGGTGGGCAGATCAGTGAGCCCGTTTTTATAGCGGGCATTGGCCTGAAGGTACGCCTGTTGGGACGCAGCAAGTTGCACCGGGGCGGTGTTCGCCTGTTCCAGCATCACCTCATATTGCATTTCCGATTCCCGAAGCTGTCGTTTCAGGCGAAGCTGCTGCTCGTTGTACTGCTCGGTTTGCTGCTGTACGAGGTGTTCGTACTTTTTAAAGCGGTTCCGGGAAGCGGCCAGGTCGGTTGGCGTCCATCTTATGGCAGCGCCTATCAGGTAATTATGTACCTGGTAGTCTACGCCGTGGGAAAAGTCAGTGTGATACTCCTGGTCGGTGTTAGAAATACCGGAGCCTCGGGCCCAGGCTGCCCCTACCAGTGTGATGGCCGGGTAAAATGATCTTTTCATCGCAATACCCCGTTGCTGGGAGGCGGCAATTTTTGCCAGTTGCAATTGTAGTAGCGGGTTCTCGTTTAGGGATGGTTCGTCCGTTTCCGCTACGTCGGGCAACTCATGAAAGAAGTACATGCTATCAATGGTGACCGATTCCATTTGCGCATCACGACCCAGCAGTTCCATCAGTTGGTAGCGGCGGGCATTTTCGTGGCGTTCACTTTCCAGCAGTAGCATGCGGGCTTTCACATACTCGGCATGGGCCAGCGAACTATCTACTCCGGGGCGTAAGCCGGATCGTACATTGGCATCTACAGCTTCGCTAAAACTGGTGGCTCTTTCCAGATTCCGTTGCTGAATTTGGGTAAGCTTTTCGGCAATCAGTAGTTGCAGATAGGCATCGGCAGTATGTATCTGATGCTGGAAAATCTCGTTGTCAAGCGCATTTTTGCTCACGGCTACTTCGGCTCGGGCGGCACTAGTGTTTGCACTAAGCTTCCCAAAACTGTATACATCCCACTCCAGCAGGGCAGAGGTAAAACTCCCGAAAGCTCCTTCGTCTACATTCTCGGTGCGGATGCCGCCGGAAGGTGAAATGGTAATTCCATTGGGATAAAAGGCTCCTTCCACATTATTACTGGTAGAAAAAGTATACTGATGCTGCATGGACAAGCGGGGTAAGTAGGCATTGGAAACCGCTCTTTTTTCTCGTCCGGAACTTTCCACCGCAGCCTGCTGGGCTTTAATACTCGGATATTTCTCGGTGGCTTCCTGAAGCACCACGGCCATATCGAGCTGCTGGGCCTGGGTAAAGATGGTTTTACTAATACAAAGCAGTAACAGCAGCAGCTTAAGGTAACTGACAGCTTTTGACATCAATCAAGTTTTTGGTAGTTAAAAATGAATTTCAACCCAAAACTAGGAGGCAACTCTGGAAAGAAATTGGATTATCAAAGAAGCAAAATCCAGAAAGAATCCAGAATTCAACGCTTATCTTTGCAGTTTTAATTGAACGTGAGCTGTTGTGAAAATCCTTGTGGTAGAAGATGAAAAGGGACTGGCCGAAAGCATCACCGAATACCTTTCTAAAGAGAGCTTTGTGGTGGAAGTGGTGCACGAGTACGAGACTGCGCATGAAAAAATCAGCCTCTATACCTACGACTGCGTCATTGTAGACCTCAACCTGCCCGACGGCAATGGGTTCGATATTGTGTCGTATGCCAAACAGCAAAGTGCCAGCACCGGCATCATTATCATTTCAGCTCGTAATGCGGTGGAGGACAAGATCAAAGGACTGGAAATCGGGTCTGACGATTACCTGACCAAACCCTTCCACTTATCAGAACTGAATGCCCGCATTAAGTCGCTGATCCGCCGGAGGCACTTTGGGGGTACCAACATGATGAACTACCAGGAGATCAGAATCAACTTGAATGCCCGGCGGGTGTTTGTCCACGATGAAGAGGTGGTGCTTTCGCGTAAAGAGTACGATCTGCTCATGTACTTTGTTTCCAACATAGAAGTAGTGCTCACCAAATCGGCCATTGCCGAACACCTGTACGGCGACGATATTGATACGGCTGATTCGTTTGACATGCTGTACTCTCACATCAAAAACCTGCGAAAGAAACTCGCTGAAAAAGGTTGTAAAGATTATATACAGTCTATTTACGGAATCGGATATAAATTCGGAATCGGATGAAACTGCTCACCAGAACCAATGCGTACTACATCACTTTCTCCATCATTGCCTACATCGCCCTTACCGGAGTTTTTTATGTGGTGACTGAGTATGTGATCTATCAGGAGGTAGAAGCTCGCCTGAAGGTAGAACGGCAGGACTTTGAGAATTATGTGGCTGAGCAAGGGGTCTGGGAGGCAAGTTGCTATTTTGTGGAGGATAAAATTGCCCTGAAAGCAGTACAGGACACTCTGGCCCCGATAGAGGTTTTTAAGGATACACTCTTTGCCAATCGCTACGATGAGGAGATCATGCCCTTCCGGCAGTACAGTTTTTATAAGGTGATTAACGAGCAGCCTTACAAAGTCAGCATTCGGAAGTCGCTGATCGAGTCCAACACCCTGCTGACCTTTATTACGCTGACGATGGTTGTGCTGCTGGGCATCGGGATGTTTGTGTTGTTTCTGTTGCAGAAAAAAGTGTCTAAGAAAATATGGCAACCGTTTTACCAGTCGCTGACCGAAGCCAAATCGTTTGATATTCGTCATGGGGTGGGATTGAAAATGAAAGAAGAGCCGATCTACGAGTTTCAGGAGCTGAATGAGGTGCTGGAAAAAATGACCCATAAAATTGCGGGTGATTACCAGAACCTGAAAGAATTTACCGAGAACGCTGCCCACGAAATACAAACTCCCCTGGCACTGATCAACTCCAGGATTGAAGAACTCATTCAGGGAGAAAATTTCACCGATCAGCAAATGTACTGGGTGGAAGAAATCCATACCTCATCCCTGCGGTTGTCAAAACTGCATTATGGCCTGTTGCTGTTGTCTAAAATAGAAAACGGACAGTTTTACGAGCACGAAGCAGTGAATATCACCCAACTGGCGAAAGGTAAATTTCTTGATTACCAGGAAGTGTTTGAGTATAAGGAACTGGAAACCCGATTTGTTGAAAGCGGAGATTTTATGGTAGAGATGAACCCGGCCCTGGCGGATATTCTGATCACCAACCTCCTCAACAACGCGGTGCGGCATAACATAATTCGGGGGTCGCTTCAGGTGGAGGTACACTCCCAGCGATTGGTTTTATCCAATACTGGCGAAAGCATTCAGTTCTCTCCCGAAAAGCTATTCGAGCGGTTTAAAAAGCAACATCAGTCATCGGCTTCCCTGGGGTTGGGCCTTGCCATTGTGAAAAAGATCTGCACTTACTATAATTTCGATATCGAGTACGAAGTCATCGACAATCTGCATACCATCAGTATTGTAAATACGAAGTAGTCAGGCTAATTTTGGCTAGCCAACTGGCCGCTGAGGCGCATTAGTTCAATTTCGGCAATTTTGGTGGAGTAGATCGCATCCAGCAGGCGACCGGCGGCAGCCACGGCATTCCGTTGGGCTTCGCGTAGCTCCAGAGAATTGGAGTTTCCCAGTCGGTAGCGTTCCAAAGCGATCTCGGCTCGGTCCTGAGCGATCTTTTCGTTTTGGGTTTCCAGATCAATTAGCTGTATGCTGTTGGCATAATTGATGAATGTCTTATCCACATCACCTTCTATCTGGGTGCGGAGTTCTTCCGTGGCATATTCCTGGCTTTCTATCTCCACCTGAGCATTCTGAATAACCCGGTTCTTGTTGAAACCATTAAATAAATTCCAACTGGCAGAGATTCCATAGGCCAGTCCATTTGTTCGGCGGACAAGCACGAAACCGGCTTGGGCTATCGAATTGGCGTAATTGTATCCGCCATTTACGGCAATCTGCGGCCAGCGGTCGGCCCGTAGCTCGCGCATGGTGAGGTAGGCAATATTTTGCTCCCGGCGAGCTCGTTGCAATTGCGGGTTGCTGGAAATGGCAGTTTCTCGCAGATTGGCCAGTTGCAACTCCAGGTTGGCATCAATCTGATTGGGAACGGAAAAATCAGTATCCGGTGCCCGCGCCAGTAGGGTGTTTACATCTACTTTGGCATTGTAGAGTTGCTCACGCTGGCGGATGAGAGCTGAGGTATCGGCATTATAATCTACCTGGGCCGCCAGATACTCCAGCTTAGACGTTCGCCCCACCTCATACTGCGTCTGCGCCAGCGACCGCCGCACATCCGATAGGTCTACGGCACTTTGGTATACATTGAGCATTTCCTGTTCAAGAATTACAGTATAGTAGGCCGTAGCAATATCGGCAACCAGGTTTTCAATCGTCACTTGGGCATCCAATGCAGTAGCTTGCCGAATCTCTTTCAGCTTGTTGTAGGTAACGAACATCCGGGTGCCGTCAAAAATGGTCCAACTGAGAAGTGCTGACGCGGTAGTGGCGTTGGAGCGGGCCCCATTCACCGTCTGCCTTGGGTTTTCACTTCGGTCAAAAATCTGCTCTGAGTCTTGCACATCGTAGTCCCGGGCTACGAGTACGTTGAAATCCGGGAGAATGCCGGCGTTGCCGATAGAGTAATTATTGGCGGCTACCTCCTGATTGTTGTTGGCAATTTTCACCGAAAAGTTATTCTCCAGTCCAGTCTGAATGGCTTCCTCCAGCGTGAGCACATTGGTTTGGGCCCAGGAAATAGTGCCAAGGAATATTGAAAGATAGCACAGTACGAAGGTCTTTAGATTCATTAGGTTAGGCAGTCAAAGAAAATAGTATACAGATTAGGTGCGCGCAACGCGGTGCTCCTGACCGCTGGAAATGTACATGTACATGGCCGGAATAACGTAAAGCGTCAGGACCGTAGAGAAAATCAGGCCGCCGATGACGGCAATCCCCATAGAAACCCGGCTTTCGGAACCCGCTCCCAGCGCAAGGGCGATCGGTAAGATGCCGAGGATAGTGGATAAGCTAGTCATCAGAATCGGGCGGAAACGCGATTCTGCGGCTTCAACAATGGCTTCCTGCAAACTCTTGCCCTGCGCCTTGCGTTGGTTGGCAAACTCCACAATCAGAATCCCATTCTTGGTCACCAGCCCAATCAGCATGATGATTCCGATCTGGCTGAAGATGTTGAGCGTTTCATTGAAATACCAGATAGCCAGCAAGGCTCCGGCTAAAGCTAGCGGTACAGTAAACATGATGACCGACGGATCGCGAAAGCTCTCAAACTGGGCCGAAAGCACCAGATAGATCAGCAGAATGGCGAACATAAATGCAAAGAGTAAGCTGCCCGAACTCTCGCGAAATTCTGCCGACTGTCCTTCCAGGTCGGTGGCAAAAGAGTCATCCAGCACCTGACTCGCAATCTGATCCATGGCATCAATGCCTTCGTCCAGGGTGTAACCGGGGGCTAAGTCTGCCGATACAGTGGCAGCACTATAGCGGTTGAAGCGGAAAAGCTGAGGCGGGGTGCTTTGTTCTTTTAAGAACACCAGGTTATCGAGCTGAATAAGTTCCCCGTTTTCACTTTTTACATATAGCGAACGAAGGTCTAAAGGATCATCCCGGTCGCTTCGTTTTACCTGCCCGATGACCTGATACTGCTTGCCACCCATGATAAAATAATCGAAGCGGGAGCCACTGAGGCCCAGTTGCAGGGTTTGAGAAATATCCTGCACGGAAACTCCCAGGTTGCGGGCTTTGGCCCGGTCAATGGTCACCTCAATTTCCGGTTTATTAAACTTCAGGTTCAGGTCTACAAACGAGAAGGCCGGGTTCTGATTAGCCATATCCATGAACTTAGGAAGGACTTCTTCCAGCTTATCCAGGGTAGGGGCCTGAATGACGTATTGTACCGGCAAGCCCTGCCGCCGGTTGTTAATGGTAGGCTCCTGAGTAACGTTGGTGCGGGCCTGCGTCATCTGAGATACCTTCGGAATCAGGGCATCTACAATTTCCTGCTGGCTACGCGTTCGCTTTTCCCGATCGGTCAGCGAAATACGTACGTAGCCCGAGTTGACCGAGGAGGTGGAACCAAAGCCGGGAGAGGTAATCATGATCAGCGACCGCACTTCATCGTCCGCCAGTTCTTCTTCTACTACCACATTGAGCCGGTCTATGTAAGCATCCATATATTCAAAAGTAGCTCCTTCGGGCCCGGTTACACTCATCCGCACCATCCCGCGATCTTCCAGCGGAGCTACTTCCGATGGAATGTACTTTAGTAGTAACCAAATCATTCCACCCGAAAATACTACTACCACGAAGGCTAACCAGCGGTAGCGCATGAAACTGGCCAGTGAGCGGTTATAACCTCTATTAAGCCAGACGAAAAACGGTTCGGTATTCCGGTACAGCCAGGTGTTTCGTTCCCGTCGTTTTAAGATACGGGAGCAAAGCATGGGAGCCAGGGTCAGTGCGACAAAGGATGAGATGACCACAGCGGCGGCAATTACTAACCCGAACTCCCGGAAGAGGCGGCCGGTAAGCCCCTGCAAAAATACTACAGGCAAGAATACCGCTACCAAAGCTACAGTGGTAGAGATAACGGCAAAGAAAATTTCCTTGGCTCCATCCAGACTGGCCCGGACTGGTTCAACGCCCCGCTCAATTTTTGCATAAATATTTTCCAGCACCACAATCGTATCATCCACCACCAGGCCAATGGCCAGGACGATGCCCAGCAACGTAAGCACGTTCACCGAGAAGCCCAGCAAAAACATGACGAAAAAAGTACCGATGAGCGAAATTGGAATGGTAATGACGGGAATGACGGTAGTACGCCAGTCGCGCAAAAACAGAAAGATGATGAAGGCTACCAGCACGAATGCCTGAATAATGGTATCTCGTACTTCGTGGATGGATTTGCGGATGTACTCGCTGTCATCAAAAAACTCCCCGATTTTAATATCTTCGGGCAAATCTTTTTTAATAAACTCCAGCCGCTCATAAAAAGCATCGGCGATATCGATGTAGTTGGCACCGGGTTGGGGGCGTACTACTACCCCTACCATAGAAATGCCGTTGCGCTTGAACATGGTGCGCTCATTCTCAGCACCTAATTCAGCATTTCCAATGTCCTGGAACTTTACCACGTTGTCACCGGATCGTTTGATAACCAAATTGTTGAAATCATCCGGAGTGGAAAGTCGTCCCATCGTGCGGACGGTAAGCTCGGTATTCAGTCCTTCTACCCGCCCCGACGGAAGTTCTACGTTTTCTTCCCGGACGGCGTTCAGCACTTCCAGCGGGGTGATTCCGTACGCTGCCAACTTATCAGCATCCATCCATAAGCGCATAGAGTATTGTTTCTCTCCGTAGATTGCCACCTCGCTCACATCAGGAATGGTCTGTAACCGTTCCTTAAAGGTCGTCATAGCAATGTTGGATACTTCCAATAGCGAACGACTATCGCTGGAGACGGTGATACCCACAATGGGACTGCGGTCGGCATCGGCTTTTTGTACGGAGGGCGGGTCGGCATCCTGAGGTAGGTTATCCACCGCACCCGATACTTTATCCCGGATATCATTGGCAGCGGTTTCCAGGTCTACGTCCAGATCAAACTCCGCAGTAATGGTACTACGTCCGTCGCGGCTAACCGAGGTAAGCGATTTAATACCCGCTACGGCGTTGATCGCATCTTCCAGCGGCTCAGTAATCTGCGATTCTATGACATCGGCATTGGCGCCGGTGTAGGAAGTAGAAACCGAAATAACCGGGGGGTCTACACTGGGATATTCCCGTACTCCTAAGAATGTGTAGCCAATTACTCCGAACGTAATAATGAGAATGGACATCACGATGGCTAAAACCGGTCGTTGGACGCTGAGAGAGGATAAACTGGCCATAGCTTAATGATTGAAGGGTAGAACGAGTGAATGATTGAAAGTGAGAAGAAGTGGAGCCTTAAAGTACCTCTTTTCTCTGCAAAAAATCTCTTTCATAGCGAAGCGGTTTGGTATATAGGCTGAGTTTATAAAAATTGCCAGTACTTGTATTACTCTGAGAGAGGAACGTCAACTAACGTGACATCTACCTGACTTCCCTGTTTGATCTGCAAAATACCGGAAGTAACTACAGTATCTCTCTGGTTAAGTCCCTGAGCAATCTCCACATCTTTATTGGTGCGGATACCTACCTGCACTTTGCGCTCTTCCACCATGCCCTGTTTTGCCACAAATACTTTATGGCCGTCTAGCTCAGGAATAACCGCTTCGGTGGGCACCATAATAGCATTATCTTCCCGGTTCAGAATCAGATCAACGCGGGCAAACTGGCCGGGCAGCAGACGACGCTCGGGGTTCGGGCTAATGGCTCGCATCTTGAGGGTGCGGGTAGCCGGATCAATCATAGGGTCAATCGCGTAGATTCTGCCCTCAAATATATCGTTTGAGGCTTCGGTGCTAAATTCAATGACATCGTCAATCTTCACGTCGTTGCTGTACCGGCCAGGAATGGAAAACTCTACCTTAGCCGGATCAATATTAGAAAATGTAGCAATAGCTGTTTGGGGGGTAATGTAGCTTCCCTCGCTTACGTAGCGCAACCCGATAACGCCCTTGAAAGGAGCGCGAATATGCGATTTGGCAATTTGAGCTTCCAGCACTTTAATATCAGCGGTAGAGGTGTTGAGTTCGGTAAGGGCCTGATCATATTCCTCCTGGCTGATAGCTTCTTTATCCAGCAGGAGTCGTTGACGATATTCCATGTCTTCCCGAAGCTTGCGGGTGTACTTGAGTTTTTCCAGCTGCGCGCGTAATTCTTCGTCGTTAATCGTGAGCAACAGCTCGCCTTTATTGACCCATTGCCCTTCCTGAAAATGAATGCCGGTTATCTTACCGGAAATTTCGCTGCGAATTTCCAGGGCTTCGTTAGCCAGGATAGCTCCGGTAACCTGAATTTTGTTACTAAGTCGCTGAGGTTCTACCACTACTGCGTTTACCGGAATTATTTTGCTGGCTGCTGGTTTGGCTACTGCAGCAGAAGCATCAACCCCATCTGTATCCTCAAATAAATCTAACTTAGGGAGTGCCGCTAAGAAAAGAATTATGAGGACAATCACCGCCGTTAGGATGCGTTTGACCGTTTTGTTCATAGATTAGAAAAGTGCCTGAAAGTGTGTGATGTATTTGTTCATACGGTGTTTGTATCTCCACCGTTGTTTTCCAAAAATAAAAGTACACTTTTCCTCTTAGTATAGAAAGTAGCTGACTGACAATCAGCGAGTAGTATGTCTATCAGAGAGGGGCGTTTGTCTAAAATGTAGTGCTGCGGACCAAAGCATGGCGGTTGATAAACTGAAGTGCCTCCTGATTAAAAACCTCCGGCTTCTCTACATTGACTACATGACCACAGTTCTCAATCACCCGTAATATGGCCTGCTTGTGAAGACTTACAATATGCTTGACGGGAGGCAAAAACATGTAATCATATTCGCCCATTACATACAGGGTTGGCAGGTTGATATCCTTCTCCTTAAAATATTTGAGCAAAGGGTTTACTTCATTAGTGAGTGTATACCAGCGCAGAAACTCTTTTTTATACAACCGTTTTGCTTCGCGGATGAATAAATTACGGGATACCCGGTCTCGTTTATGGGGCATGATAATCCAGGCAAAAAGCCGGTACAACCACATATAAGGGACAAACCGCTTGAAGGTATGCCCTAAACCAACCAGAAAGCGGGATCGAACGTTGAGTCGGGTAATAGCTCCGCACAGCACCATAGAACGCAAGCGTTCGGGAGCTAACTCGCCCAGGGTGCGAATAATGATGGAGCCCAATGATACCCCGACAAAATGGGCCTGGGGAATTTTGAGATGGTCTACCACTTCCAGGATGTCGCGGCTGATGTCACGAAACGAGTAGTTGTTCTCTACATACTCCTTAAGCAGATCTTTAGAGCGGCCGTGCCCCCGCAGATCTACCAGCAGTACATTAAAGTGCTGTTTGAACGCTTTGATCTGCTTGTACCAGATAGACGAACTACCGCCCGCCCCGTGAACAAACACAACCCAATCGCGATCTTTACTTACGTGGTATTTTCGATAAAATAACATATATCAGAAAAGCGTATCTCTTAAACCCCATTTTGATAGATAGAGTTGTATAAACGTTATTTATTTGCCAAGCACAGCTGTAAGAGCTTTATTATACCTATTCTCAGTACAAATCTACCAAGCGGTAGTAATCCATCATGGTTCGCCGGAAAACCTCCCGTTCGTTTGGTGAATTTAACAAGAGTACTTTTTCTCCTGAGCTTGGGGTTACGTACAGTTGCTGTTGGTCTTGCAGACTATTATAAAGTTGGCTGGCAAACTGGTAATGTTTTTCCTTATTACCAGGTATATACTGGTAATATCCTTGCTGTTGCTGAACGGTATCCTGCCAGTAAATTTTCAGTGTATCGAACTGTTGTAAATAGTCATTGGGTTCGGTCAGTATATAAGCTTCATCGTAGCGCCAGTTAATGACAATAGCTAGGTTTATAACGGGTTTATCTTCTGCCTGACTGCGGTCTTCCATTCGGTAAATGTCCAGTTTGGCCTCATTCATCGTTTCCTTTTCATAATCCCCCTGTCGCATGTTTCGGAAAAACAGTTCTGAAGCGTCGGAGGTTGTAAACTTAGCCTGAGTGTCATCTACTTTTCGTTTCTTATCCGGATTGCACGATAGCAGCCAGGGTAGAAGAAGAAAGACGAGAAAATTCCATTTCATAGATGATGGGGTAACCCAACGTTGAAATGAAATGTTTTTGATAAAAAGAGCTGTGCTTTCAGCATAGTTTGTATTGTTCTTAAAGAACTTTCTAATTTTAGCAAACCACATAACCTTATACCGTCATGAATACTCCTTTTCATCTTGCTTTTCCGGTATCTAGCCTGATTGATACCCGGCAGTTTTACGAAGAACTTTTAGGCTGCTCGGTGGGGCGTACCTCTGAGCGATGGATTGATTTTAACTTTTACGGACATCAAATTACCGCTCATTTGAAGCCGGATGAAGTAAAAGCAGCCCAAACCAATAATGTAGATGGTGACCAGGTGCCCGTGCGCCATTTCGGGGCTATTCTGGAGTGGGATACCTGGGAAGCGCTTTCTGAGCGGCTTAAAGAGGCTGGCATTGATTTTATTATTGAGCCACACGTGCGCTTTAAGGGAGAAGTGGGCGAACAGGCTACCATGTTTTTTCTGGACCCTAGTGGTAACGCTCTTGAGTTTAAATCTTTTAAAGACCAGAGCCAGATTTTCGCCAGCTGAAAACCTACATGCCCTGGACGATGGATTTTTGAGAGAAGTGAATGCTCCACATACCCAGAAAGGGTTGTGCCGTATCGGCGGGTAAGGAAAGTTTCTGTTTTAGCGTATCGTTCAGAATAATGGGGTAAGTATACAGTAAAGTATCCTCCCCCATACGTTGCACATTGTCAATCAATTCCTCTCGCTGCTGCTGGCTGTAGCGGTAGGCTTCCATTATCTGCTGCTCATATTCACTAAGTTCAGAGGCAGGAGTATCTACCGGAACCCAGTGAATGGTGGCATCATCGGCGAAAGTATGTACTGACTGGCTTTGCATATAGGCCACAAAGTCCGGGGTAGGATTTTCTTGCTGATACGTGCTAACCAACACGGAAAACATCTCCTGAGCCAGAGGTTTGCCCTTTTGGTAGGCTGCTTTGATAATCTCTTCAGGCGTTACTCGTTTCACCTCCCGGCGGTCCATTTCTTCCTGTACTGCGCTTGTATCTACTTTCTGTTCACCGGAGCCGCCACAA
Organism: Roseihalotalea indica; assembly: GCF_022458895.1. Next base: position 613,655 of record NZ_JAINFL010000001.1, read on the forward strand.
GAACTGATCAGCAATAAAAAACCGAAGTATAAAATACCAAAACGAGGAAAAATCATATTCTGAAAAAGTTATGTTAGTAGGCTAGTGTTTTATCTAAAACTAAGTTAACAGACTGTAGGTAGTTAGCCGGTGGCCGCAAGTGCTTGCTGGGCCTCTAGTCTTCTAAATGCCTATGGCCAACCGCTAACCATTTATTTTCACGATCATCAGCACTAATAACAGTCAAAGATACTATTCGTTAACTTCAATCAGCACATCTTTACGGTCAGTAATTTCGCCAAACGCCTGTAATGATAAGCCGATGGACTGTGCGTACTGCATGAAGCTATGCTCATATTCGCCATCTACCGCTACCAGTAGACCCCCACTGGTTTGAGGGTCACAGAGTAAGGCTTTTTGCTCGTCAGTAATTGAACTGATCGTGTGGCCGTAGCTGTCCCAGTTGCGTTGGGTGCCGCCGGGCATACTTTTCTGGGCAATGTATTCATCAAGCATGTCAAAGCGGGGCACCTGGCTGGCAGAGATGACGGCACTCACATTGCTGGCTTCGCACATCTCACCCAAATGACCCAGCAGGCCAAAGCCGGTAACGTCGGTCATGGCTTTTACATAAGAGAGCCGCCCGAATTGTAGACCGGCATTGTTCAGTTTCAGCATGCTATCACGAGCCACCTGTAAGTCTTCTTCTTTTACTAAGCCTTTTTTCTGAGCAGTAGTGAGAATGCCCACCCCCAGGGGCTTGGTCAGAAATAGTTTACAGCCGGACGTGGCCTGATCGTTTCGTTTGAGGTGCTCGATCAAAATCTGCCCGGTTACGGCCAGGCCGAAGATGGGTTCGGGGGCATCAATGCTATGGCCACCGGCGAGCATAATATTGGCTTTACGGCAGGCTGCTTTAGCACCGGCGATCACCTGCCGGGCTGCTTCTACCGGAATCTTATCTACCGGCCAGCCAAGGATTGCTATGGCCATTGTAGGCTTTCCGCCCATAGCGTATACATCACTAATGGCATTTACCGAAGCAATCTGCCCGAAGTCGAACGGGTCATCGACAATGGGCATAAAGAAGTCGGTAGTGCTAATGAGGGCTTGCCCGTTGCCTACGTCGTATACAGCGGCATCGTCTTTGGTAGTATTGCCTACCAGCAGGTTAGGGTCAACAAATTCATTTTCGCTGGAGGCCAGAATACTTTCCAGTACTTTAGGTGAAATTTTACAGCCGCAACCGGCTCCGTGGCTATACTGGGTTAGGCGGATAGGTGAGGTTTTATCTGTCATGGCATTGGGGTGGATTGATTATGTATGCGGGTAGCGAATTTTCGTAAAAGTTCGGCATTTTCTGCCGCATTGTCTGTTTCGCAGCCAAGGGTGTAAATAAGACAGGCAGGTTTGCGTTCCAGATTTCGCCGATAGCTCCGGTCGTAGTATTCTAATAACAGGTCGGCCACATCTGCCAGCCGATTTTCTTCCAGCGCCTGTAATGCTTGTTGCATTCGGAGGCCTCCCAGTCTTTTTTCAATAATATGTATGGAGCGTGCGAGCTTCTTTGCGTCCAGGTGCCCGTAATCACGTACTAACCGCTGGACGCGAAGTGAGCGTGGTACCTGCATATCTACAACAGGAGCTTTTTTCAGATGATCCCAGAATTCGTACGGGAGCTGCACGCTACCAATACTAAATGACTCATCCTCTATCCAGATGCGCCTTGATAGGTCAAGCGACTGAAATACTTCATGGAGATTATTGTGAAATTGCTCGGTAGTAGGTTGTTGCCCTTGCCCGATACCTCCGAAAGCCGACCCGCGGTGGTTAGCCAACTCTTCCAGGTCAATGATTTGCTCCCCTTGCCGGTGCAGTTCGTGCAAAATCTCGGTTTTACCACTACCAGTAGCACCACCCACCATTAATAGAGAAAGAGGTTTTTGGTAGACACTTAGCACGGCTTGCCGGTAGGTTTTATAGCCGCCTACCAGCGTATGAGCCTGTATGCCCGCTGTGTTTAGTAGCCAGCTTACACTTTCGCTGCGCATGCCGCCCCGCCAGCAATGAACCAGCACCTGACCATCTGCTGCCAGGGCATGAGCCGCTTCCACAATATCTCGCATTTTGGGGCCTACCAAATCTAACCCTTTTAGAAGGGCCTCGTAGCGGCCGGTTTGCTTGTATAGCGTGCCTACCTGGGCTCGTTCTTCATTGGAAAATAACGGAACACTATGAGCATGAGGAATATGCCCTGCGGCATACTCGGCAGGCGAACGGACATCCAGCACCGGTAGGTAGGATGCCTGCTTTAGAAATGTGTTCACGGGCAATTTAGCCATACATTGGTAGCCCCAGGTTACTTGATATTCATTTTAAGTGCGGTGTTATAATCGGTGTAATGCTGGTAGTGTTTCACGTTCATCCACAAAACCCGTAAATCATCGCCCTGGTTATAATTTCTGATTACAAAGGGGCGAATATTATCAAGGTCAGAATTTTGCGTAATGGCTTGCGAGCTCCAGTCTTTTCCCTGGTTATTGGTGGTCCAGCGTTCTATTTCAAAGGTGCTGTTAACCTGCCGGGATAAATACACCGTAGATGGGTCCTGATGGTCCAGGCTAATGCCACCGGAATAATTAGGTTCACGTTCTTCTTCGCCTTCCGGGGTTTGGGGAAACCAACTGCCCCCTTCGGTGATCTTATGGTTTTGCCAGGCTTTGCCATCCCATAGAGCATAGTAGTATACATGGGTGCTATCGTCAGGAAAGCGAACATAGGTAAGTACCGGGTTTCCTTCTTCATTTTCGGTTACATCCCATATCCAGGCTTTTTCTTGGGTTCCTTTAGCATCATACACCATGTCGGTTGCTTCCGGCGTAACGGGTATATCGTTAAAGCTTGCTATTTTTTCGCCATTGGCTTTGTAGAAAGCCCCATCGCGATATTTCATGTAATAGATGCTATTGGTAGGTTCATTACGAGGGTGCCCATCAGTAAATGCCAGATGAATCTGGTCTCGGTTATTAGACGATACCTTTACATACGGCCGGCGATTGCGGTAGATCCGGTCGGGAAGCACCAGGATCTGGCCCTGGTTCCAGGTAGCACCTCCATCCTCGGAAGTTGCCACGTTGGGTTTGAAGTCAGCCCCACGCCAGAACAGGTAAAGCTTATCATTTTCCTCACTAAGCCGGTAAGGGTTTACATATGTGTAGGTGTCGGAGAAGCCTGCATAGGTAACGGTATCATTCAGGTCCAGGGCCTGCCGGGGCTCCCATTCGCTGATACTTTCGGCATGTTTGGCTTTCATTAAATAGATGGGTTCGCCTCGGGCGTGCTTAGAATAAAAGACCATCAGTTTACCATCGCTATCCATCAGCAGGCTAGGGTTATCATGGTCGTCTACTTCCAGTTTGGCGTGTAGCACCTCCTGGTGAATTTCCTGGGTATTATGATCGTAGTAACCCACGGTCACATTACCGGATTGATCAATCCAGCCAGCGTAGGTGCGGGCATGCTCGCCTTCGTAAAAGAGCGCTCGTGGGTCGGAAAACCAGCACCATGATCCGTCTTCTGCAAAGGACTCAAATGCTTCGCCTTTGGCTGTTTCGGGCGGGTCAGTAGGTAAAATATAGGCGTAGCCAAATCCTGCGAAGAGCAAGACCAGTATCAGTTGTAAAAATCGGTTAGGCATGAGGTTGTTGAAATTAGAAATATAAAATTTATCAGTTTGGCTATGAAAGTTAAGTTTTATTGAAATGGTCTGCTGTGCTGTTTATGGTGCGAAAAGCTGAAGGAAAGCCTATAAGCTGTTTATTTACTCATAGTTCTATACAGCAAAAGCTTTTCATCACCATTGGGAAGCATTATGGGTCCACTTAATTTTAGCCCTAATTTTCCTAATAATCTCTGAGATAAAAGATTGCTTTTTTTGGTGATAGCACTCAGTTCGCTTAATCCAAACTCGTCAAACGCCATTTCTTTAAGCTTATTTGCGGCCTCAAAGGCATACCCCATTCTTTCATATTCAGGGAGTAAGGCAAACCCTATATCTATTCCTTTCAATCCTTCTCGGTCATAGAGTCCGCAGGCTCCTATTTTGGCATTATCCGACTTTCTGATGATCGTATAATTTGAATAGCCGAGTCTTTCGTATTGGGGTACTATCCTGTCTCTAATGTAGGTTTTCGCACTTTCTATAGACTTAATATTTCTGTCGCCAATATTTTGCAACCACAAAGGAGTATTAAATAACCTGAAAACAAATTCTGCATCATCTTCAGAAGTTGGCTTTAGTGTCAACCTTTCTGTCTCAAACGTTTTATACGTAACCATTCAGCTATAGCCCCTAATTAGACGAATTGATCATGGTTGCCCGGATCTTTTCTTCGGGCAACCCTCCTTCGGTACCGGCCACCACAATCGCTACTGAAGCATCTCCCGTAACATTAACCACCGTACGGCACATGTCCAGAATACGGTCGGGAGCTAGAATTAACGCCAACCCGGCAGCGGGCACTCCAATGGCTTCCAGTACAATTACCAGCATGACTACCCCGGCACCAGGTACCGCTGCCGTACCGATAGAGGCTAACACTGCCGTGAGCACAATCATCAGCTGATCGCCTATGGATAGCCCTAACCCGAGTGCCTGGGCAATGAACACGGCCGCTACGCCCTGGTACAAACTGGTACCGTCCATGTTAATGGTAGCACCCAACGGCAACACAAAGCTGGCTACCTCTTCTGAAACTTTCAGGTCGTTTTGCACCACCTCCATCGTAACGGGTAGGGTAGCTGCACTGGAGCTGGTACTGAACGCCAGCAGTTGGGCCGGACGCATAGCCCGGAAAAACTTCTTATACTTTACTTTAGTGAATAGTTTGAATATAGCCGGATAGACTGCGGCTACCATAATCAGCAACCCGGCCAGTACGGTCAGGGAATACCACAATAAGGCGTAAAGCAGGGTAAAGGCTTCATCCGGGTTTTCGCCACCGATTTCTACAATTAACGCGGCAATCAGGGCAAACACGCCATAGGGAGCGAGGATCATGATGAACTCCACAATCTTGATAATTACGTCGTTAAGTCCGTCAAAGAATGCAATTACCGGTTGCCCTTTCTCTCGGGGTACTTGAAGCAGGGCAATTCCTATAATCAGTGCTACAAAAACCACCTGTAGCATGGCTCCGTTATTGGCAAAAGCCTCAAACACATTTTGCGGAACAATGTCTACCAACGGTTGCAGGGGGCCGGCATCACGCACTCCCTGGGCTACACCTTGCCGGGTTTCTACATCGCCACTGTACAGAGCCATCAGGTTTTCGCGGGTAGATTCGGGTAATTTTTTACCAGGCTGTACAATATTAACCAAAACTAGGCCTACGGTAATGGCAATGGTAGTAGTTGCTAAATAAGTAACAATGGTTTTTCCGCCCATGCGAGACAGCTTGGAAACATCTCCCAGGTTAGCAATCCCTACAATCAGCGATGCCAGCACTAAAGGGACAGCGATCATTTTCAGGGAATTGACGAAGATAGTCCCAAAAGGCTTGATAAACTTTGCGGTAAACGTGGGGTCCCAGCCAAACTGGATGCTGGCTAAACCATAAACCAGGCCCAGTACTAAACCAATAATGATTTGGGTGTGTAGTGGTATTCTTTTCATGTAGTGCTTTTCGTTATCGGGGAAGGCCCGACGTACCAGGCCAACTGTAAAAATGCAAAATACTGATAGTAAATGCTAATCTGAAAAATGATGGGTTACGGCCTATGTGTTTTCTTGCTATAATGGTCTGATATATCCAATTCTTGTATGATTTTTGGTCAGAAAGTTAGCATGAAAAACTATGTCTTAGCGGCAATACTACTTACCTTCATCGCTGCCTGCACCACTACCAAACACCAGTTAGTACCTCGCTATGGTTTCGATTTTAAACCGGGCGACCGACTGGTCATTGCCCGCTTTCAGAATGCCCCTCATGTGTCGGATTATGCTACCCAGCAAATTCTTCAGCTATTTCAAGATTGCTCAGATGTTGAGGTAGTGCACCCAGACACTGTGCAGGACTTCTTCTACCGCAACTTAATGTATACTGATCCTACCTGGGAGGTAGACGCAAAGCTGATGATCAGGGTACAGGAAGCCACTAAAGCTCGTTATTTGTTAGTCGGGAAGTTTGTGGGAGAGTCAGTAGGCAAGCCTCCCGTGGCCTTTGCGGAACAATATGCTACTGGGCAGCTAGAGGAGATTCACGAGAACTGGGTACGTATTCAGTTTATGTTATACGATTTGTCAACCACCCGTACTATCATGAGCCTGCAAACCCGTGCCAAAGCCAATCAATATAATCATGAGCAGGATGACGGTGATATTACGAGCTTCTACGCGCCAGTGGATTTATTACATTCTGCACTAAAAAAAAGCACCAAAAAACTAGCTGATGCCTGCCATTGTAAATAGCCATTAGTCTACCCACCTATTCTTACAGGTTTTATCTTCTTAAACTTTGAACTCCTTAGACTTCGGATGTTTATGATAGCAAGAGTCTATTATGAGGTATCGCTGCCCAAAACTTCCGAAGTCTGCGGTAAGAGCCTCTTCTGATCTAAAAAAATATTTCTTTAATACTCTATTAAATTTATAGAGTAAGTATATATTTGCGCCGCAATAATTTACTTATGTGGACACCCGGTTAACGTTTTCTTTATTATTCTTGCTCCCTTTGTATTCTTTGGCTCAGTCTGAGGCAAAAGATGTTGAGCAACAAACATTTCTCTGGCTTCGCTATTCCAACCGACTTACAATTAATGAGCACTGGTTACTCTACTCAGAAGTAGAGGGCCGGTGGTTTGCTTTCACCGATCGGCTACACCAGTGGGTGCTACCTCGGGTACAAATGCATTATCAGGTTAACAAAACAACTGATGTGGCGCTGGGCAACACCTTTTTCTTACAAGCCCTGCCCCAGACGGCCGACGAAGCGGTTGACCGCATACGTCCGGAAATCCGCCCTCACCAGGAGTTAAACTTCAGCCAGCCGTTGGGTAAGCTGAAAATTAGTCATCGCTACAAAATTGAAGAGCGTTTTTTCCAGCGCACCTCAGTGGATGAGCCGGATTTTAGTTTTCGGTTTCGATACCGCTTGCAGGTGCAGATTCCAATCACCAATCCGGAAAAACGGTTTCCCGTTTCGCTGAGAGTGTTCGATGAGGTTATGTTCAACGCCGGAAAAAATATCGTGCACAACGTGTTTGACCAAAACCGTATTTTTGCCGATTGCCAGGTGAAACTAGCTCCCGAATGGACCATTGAGATGGGATACATGAACTGGTTTCAGCAACGCCCAACTGGCAACGACTTTTTTAACCGCCACATTGGCCGAATAACCGTGGCGCATTCTCTAAACTTAAAAGAACATTAATCATGTCTACTGACGCAATGATTACCCTTGGGGTAATTGCCGGGGCTATTATACTATTTGCTACCGAGATTATCTCAATCGATTTGGTGGCTTTACTGATTATGGTTACGCTCATTCTTACAGGGGTTATTAGCCCGGAGGAAGGGGTAGATGGGTTTAGCAACAAAGCGACCATCACGGTGGCCTTTATGTTTATTCTGAGTGCCGCTCTGCTGAAAACGGGAGCATTGCAGTTAATGTCGCAGCGGTTGTCGAGGATATTCCGCTATAATTTTTCTACCGGCGTAATTCTCATGATGCTGGTTATTGCGGCCATTTCAGCCTTTATTAACAACACGCCGGTAGTAGCCATGTTTATTCCGGCCGTCATGCAGATTGCCCATTCTTCAGGACAAAGCCCGGCCAAGATGCTGATTCCGGTTTCTTTTGCCTCTATTTTTGGCGGTACCTGCACGCTGATCGGCACCTCTACCAATATTCTGGTGAGTGGTATTGCCGAAAAAGCAGGCGAGGCTCCCATATCCATGTTTGAAATGACCCCAATGGGGTTGCTATTCCTGATTGCCGGCATTGGCTACATGGTGTTTGTAGGGGTGCGCTGGTTGCCGGATAGAAGAGAGGAGAAAGATCTGACGACCAAGTTTGGTATGCGAAACTACCTTACCGAACTGGAACTACTGGGCTCTATGGATTCTATCGGAAAAAAAATCATGGATTCTACACTGGTGCAGGAGCTGGAAATGGACATTATTGAAGTTCGTCGGAATGGAAGCAAATTTACGCTGCCGCCCGGTGATTTTGTGTTGCAGGAGCACGATATCCTGAAAGTGCGCTGCGATGTAAGCAAGATAAAGTCCCTTAAAGATCGGGCGAAAATTCTGGTGACCTCTCCGGTAAAGATTGGCGATGATGACCTGAAGGGCAAAAACTCTACTTTGGTGGAAATGGTGATTACGGCCAATTCGGAAGTTGAAGGGCGAACGTTGCGGGAAATAGACTTTCGGCGCAGGTACCGGGCTGTTCCGCTGGCGATAAAACATCGGCAGGAAGTGCTGCACGAGCAATTATATGAGGTCAAACTTAAGGCTGGGGATGTGATTCTGGCTGAAGTGAAAAACCACTACATAAAGGAGCTTAAGCGTATGGAAAACGAACAGGATGCTCCTTTTGTGCTGCTTTCGGAAGACACCATGGCTGATTTTGATCAAAAGAAATTTATTATTGTAACGGCGGTCATGCTTAGTGTGGTTATGTTGGCTGCTGTGGAAGTGCTGGATATTATGGTGGGCACCATCGCCGGGGTGGTTTTTCTGATTTTGCTGAACATACTATCCATGAAAGAAGCCTATGAGGCAATCAGCTGGAAAGTGGTATTCTTATTGGCCGGGGCACTGAGCTTAGGCACTGCCATGACCAATACCCACCTCGACCAGTGGCTTGCAGATGCCCTGGTGAACCATCTGGGACAATGGGGTCCGATAGCCATCGTTTCTGGCTTATACCTGGTTACTTCTTTACTAACAGAGATAATGTCGAACAATGCTACGGCGGCTTTGCTGGCACCAATTGCTATTGCCACGGCACATACCCTGGGTTTGAGTCCGATACCATTCCTGATGGCCATTACCTTCGCGGCCTCGGCCAGCTTTATGACGCCCGTGGGATATCAGACCAATACGATGGTGTATAGTGCCGGACAATACAAGTTTATGGATTTTATTAAAGTAGGTACCCTGTTGAACATCTTATTCTGGATACTGGCTACTATCTTTATTCCCATAGTGTACCATTTTTAGAAAGACTCCTAAGCAACGCATTGGCTAATCTATTAATGAAATGTGCTAAGCAGAGGGCGAGCGTTGGTAGCCTCCCAAAAGATAAAGATGGTTAGCCCAATATAGGTCAGCGCAAACAGCCAGGTCCAGAGGCGAGCGTTGCTCCACCGCTTTTTTTCAGCTCGGAAAGCAAAGAAAGGAATAATCTGTAAGCTATGGATACCGATGAAGTGAGCAATGCGCAAGTCGCCTCCTTCCGTGCTCCAGTTCACAAACGGTAAACCAGCACCGCCATCGGCTACTCCCACACTATGGGAGAGCTGCCCCACCATTTTACCTCCGATAGCGCTGGCAAATAGAAACAATAAGAGTGCTAGGCAAATAGCTAAGCGGTAAGTAGAAGATAGGCTGGTTTTTCCTACGAAAAAAAGCACTGTCAGCCAAACTAATAATAAGGTGTTGAGCACAACTCCCATTCCCATAACGGAAAAGATGATACCGTCGGTAGCTGTCTGTACATTAAAATGAGAAGGTACCCCCCGAGCTGCTTGAAGGGTTATACAGGTGATTTCTACTACCATGGCAATGGCTACCCCCCAGCCAATGACTCGCGCTGATCGGGGATAGTTTGATAAGTACTCAAGAAACCAGCCTATTGTCCACAAGTAAATGGCAATGGATAGGGCAAATTTCATAGGTTTGATCCAGACATTAATGCCCATCACGGTGCGGGAATCAAGAAAGAACAGTAGCAGAAAGGCTGCAAACAGTATGGTGTGGGCTAATCCTAGATAGGCGAGTAACCGGTTCCGGCGAACAAGTTCCTGAAACAATTCTTGGGGTTGACTAAGCAAACTCATGGGTCATTTGTTTAGTATAGGCTGTCCGAATAATTAAATATAATAGCAGTCCGAGGGGGCCGAACAAGAAGGTAAGCAACAGGCAGGGAATGACAAACCAATGCGAAATTCCTACACTACGGGCATTTTGAACCTCCCAGCTGCCCACAAACAAATCGAAGGCCAGATAATGTACCCAGCCAGCCAGTAGGGCCCAGGGGTTCTCAAAAAGAAGGCTTACCTCTTCCAACGAGCCGAAACCACCGTCGCCATCGCCAAAGTGGGTAATAATTAAGAATGTGTATAATATTGAGAGCAAAAGAATGACACCAAGTCGAACAATGGTTAGCGTGTGCTTCCACCGGAAAGCAAAGATGAGCAGTATCCAGCCGACCAGCACAAAGGTACTGGCAAAAGAGAAAATGGGTTCGGGTTGCATAAATGAAGTGAATTAGAAAGACAGTAAATAACAGTACAAAACCAAGTTGATTTTACGTAAATGACGGAAGTTCGGAAAGAAAAAGGGAATAATTTAGGTTCAACCGGCTAACAGGCCGGATGAACTGTAGAATAATAAGGATGAGAGGTGGAGTTGGCTGTTAGAGTAACTGTTCCTTTTAAGATTAGTAAGTTAAGTTATCACTTGTTTTACTTAGTAATGCGTAGAGCCACCATATGATCAAGCTCGGGTAAATCAAGAGTATAGGTTTCGCCAGTGCTCTCCAACTCGCCCTGGCTAATGGACTTGCCAGTGTAAGGGGAAATAAATGCGTACTTGAATGTACCGGCCGGCAGAGTTAGTTTGATCCAGTCAGCAGGAATGCCCGATAAGAAAATGGCGTATTGTTGGCCAGCCTGGGCCAGACATTGAACATCCATACCCGGCGCTTGAGCTACCACTGAGAAATCGGGTTGCATCTGAATGTAGGGGAAGGATTCCACGAATTGGTGCAGATAAGTTAGCTGCTGCCGAAAGCGGGTGCTGCCTCCACCGGGCGCATCATTTTTACCGGTTCCATCTTCTTTACCCACATAAAACGAATAGTCCAGATTATTAAAAACGCTACCACCCGCCAGAATAAACTGCCAGGCTTGCCGCAGATAGGTTGTATCAGAACTACCCGCAAACCCAGATTCATCAAAATTAATCGGCCGGCCCCAACCATAATTCATCCAGGCGGCTTCGGGCCAGGCGTAATGAAAATTGAGGATGTCAATGGTAGAATCCACTTCGGTTATCGAGTGCCGGAAGTTGCAGTAATTCTGAGCTAGCAGATGCTTTTTAGGCAATTCGTTCTCTGTCGCTACTACCTGGTCGGCCATCGCTTGCTGCCATTCTAATGAGGCTTCCGATGCAGTTTGCGACCATTTTAGCCAGGAAGGAACGGCATCGAGGTCAATGGTTTTCAGCGTGCGCATAGCATCCTGAGGATCATCGGACCAGGGTTCATTCTGAATTTCGAAGAATATATTATCAAAGTCGTTAAGCTCAATGACAATCTTCTCAACCAGTTTTTTCTGAAAATCGGTGAGCGAGCCATTCGCCAGCGTATGGGATTGTTGCCGGCCTACATCAGGTAAATTATTCACATTGTTACCCGGGTTGAAAGGGTGGCGCGTCCAGTAGCTATCCTGATACGTGGCACAAAAGAATGTAACTTCCACGATGATGTCTCGCTCGTTGGCTTCGCTGATAAAATCTTTGAGTCGATCAAAGTAAGCGGGTTCCCATTGAGTAAGGTCAAACTTCTTTTCGCCTTCGTACAGACCAGTTTCATCCGTGCGTTTCCAGGGTGCCAGATAGCGGCCCGGTGCTGGGGCTAAGGTATTGTTGGTGATACCAAAACTACCCGGAATCTCCACGTAAGAACCGGTAAAAATACGGGTATAATTCATGCCTTCCTGCTGCATGGTCGCCAGGTAGGTTTCGTAGTCAAAATCCAGATTGAGTACTGAGCCATAGTGCTCGGCCGAGGTAATAAGCAGCGTGGGTTCGTCTTGGTACAGAAAGTAGTGCGGATTTTCGGGGTGCAGGGAAATAGGCTGACTAAACAGCTTTCCTGCTATCAGCCAACAAACAAACAGACATCGGGCAAAAGGCATCATGTTGGGTAGTAATAACGGTTGTTGGCATCTAAGATAACAATTTATTCCAGCCGGGTGGTAATATTGCGTAGGTACATGTCCGCGATGACCAGCGCAGCCATGGCTTCTACGATGGGCACCGCTCGCGGAACCACACAGGGGTCATGCCGACCTTTGCCTGATACCGTAATAGCCTCTCCCGCTTCGTTCACACTATCCTGATCCTGCATAATGGTAGCAACCGGTTTAAAGGCCACCCGGAAATAAATATCTTCTCCATTAGATATCCCACCCTGCACACCACCGGAGTGATTGGTTTTAGTACGGATTGTTCCCTGCTCATTGTAAATTTCATCATTATGCTCCGAGCCGCGCATGGCCACGCCTTCAAATCCGCTGCCGTACTCGAATCCCTTCACGGCATTAATACCCAGCATGGCTTTGCCTAGCTCGGCATGCAGCTTGTCAAAAACCGGCTCACCCAGCCCGGCGGGTACTCCGGTAATTACGGCACTGACTACCCCGCCAATCGTATCTCGCTCTTTCCGCACCTGATCAATCAGCTCAATCATCTGCTCGGCCGTTTCCAGGTCGGGGCAGCGGACGGGCGTGGCTTCGGTTTGAGAAAAGTCCAGGTCTGTATAAGGTTTTTCTAAGGTTAATGCACCAACCTGCGAAACATACGCCTGCACATCGATACCTTTATGTTTCAGAAACAGCTTGGCAACAGCACCGGCAGCTACCCGAGCGGCCGTTTCCCTAGCTGAGCTACGTCCACCCCCACGGTAGTCGCGCACGCCGTATTTTACATGATAGGTGTAATCGGCATGAGAGGGTCGGAATTTATCAGCAATATGGGAGTAATCCTTACTGCGCTGATCTTCATTAGGAATGTAAATGGTGAGAGGAGTGCCCGTTGTCTTTCCCTCAAATACCCCTGATAAAATCTGGAAAGTATCGCTCTCTTTCCGTTGGGTAGTTATTTTAGATTGCCCTGGTTTGCGTCGGGTCAATTCTAACTGGATAAAATCCTCATCCAGCGGCAAGCCCGCGGGGCATCCGTCAATAATAACTCCTATGCCTTTACCATGCGACTCACCAAAGGTGCTGATTCTAAAGAGTGTTCCGTAACTATTGCTCATAAGGTCAAAGCTACGGGCTTATGTCTAATTAATCAATGTCTATTTCTTAAATACAACCACGGCCGTAAGCAGTAGCATGCCAATGATCAGGATATTGGCGGCTAATTGAAGCCAGCCATCGTTGCCGTGGCTTTTCAGGGTGTTGTCCATACCGGCAATTTTGTTGTAAAATGCGCCAACATCCTGCGAGCTGATGTACTCGTTTTTACGGCTTTTGCCCTCTACCTGAATGGCAATCTCAGACTTTAGCGTGTCGTATTGCTGGGTAGATGTGTTAAAGAAAACCCAGTCAAAGTAGTCACCCAGGTTATAGGAGCCAGGTTCGTTAGGCACGGCGTAGTAGGAGAAAGCCTTTTGGCCGGTTACCCGATTATTTCGGCGATTGATGTTTTGCTCCACACTGGGGTCATAGAAGTCAAAGGCGTCGGTGGTTTTCACCGAAGGTTTTTCTATGTAATTGATGTTACCCTCTCCCACAATCTTAAAGGTGTAGTTGAAGCTATTGCCAGTGGTTAAATTCCGATCAGAAATGTCTTCTTCCAGTTGGTAGTTGCCTACCGCTACGGAAGCCCGAAGCGGATGAGGAGGCAACTCTTTCACCATCACCGTATGAGGCTTGGTATTAAAAGTTTTGAAATCCTCTTGCCGTCGCCGGCCGAAGAATGAGGGGTTCTTAGCCACCTTGTATTTGATCATGGTTAGCGGCACACTCGGAAACTTGATCGGCTCGGTATTATTGGGGTAATAGGTAGCCTGATAAATTTTGTACTGCGTATAATTTTCGCCATTAATCGTAACCGACTGACCGTTGATATTATCAATGTTAAAATTTTCTTCCCACACGCTGGATGGACGCACCTTTTTCAGCACATCGGTAAGCTGTTTACCAATATCGTAAAACTGGAGAGGAGCCTGGTTTTGCTCTGATACATAGAAGGCCAGCGTTGTAGTAAACCCTTCGCCCAGAAACACGGTGTCTTTGCTGGTGGTCAGGGCCAGGAAAGCTTCTTCCTTTACATCCATAAACTCCTGTGGCTGATTGCGGCGGCCAAACAGATCATCAAAAGGATCGCTAAAAAATGGGTTTTGAGCACTGCGTTGTTTAGGAGGACCTACTTTAATGGTGGTGCCCGGAGAGCTTACCTCGGTATCGTTGACCGAAACCGTAAACTGGGGTAATTTAAATGTACCTTCCCGGGTTGGCAGATAAGACTGAGTGACGCTTTGAGAAGAAGACACCTGTCCATTAACGATATTTGTTGAAGACGAAGTGGAGGTACCTGCTTTCTCAAAACCCGGGATTTCCGGAAAGTCGCCGTACTGCCGGAGCCGTTGGTTTTGTATTTTCAAAGTAATAGTATACTGCTCGTTCGATCCGATCTCATCCGGACCTAGCTCTACCGAAACATTCTGTGCCTGTGTTGTACTGACGAATCCGCAAAAGCATAAAAATGCTATTATAAACAGAATATTATTCTGCAAAATATGTCTTTCTAAAAATAAAAGGGTTGCTTTCATGGTTTATTCAGACTAAGGAGTTGCAAATTAACATAACTTGTTATATATTTATAACATCTTCAAGTCATTGATCATATACAATGACCTTAAAATTTTGGAGAAAAGATTCTCATTTACTTCAGTTTTACTGATTTTTTCATCATAACCCTTACGCTTATGCAGATATACAACAGACACGTAGACGCAAAACGTATCCATGCTGAATTGGGCTATGCAAAGCTGATTTTGGCGAAAGTAAGTTTTGATTCTGCTCTTTTTCAAAAGGAGTTGAGAAAAGCGTTGACAGTCTTGTTACCCAATGATGTGGAAATGCTTCGAAGCTGGTGCTACATTAAGTTTGGCCATCGGTATCGAAGTACTCTGGATGAATGCTTTGCCAGAGAGCAAACAAACTAACAAATCAGTATTGTGAAAGCTGCCTTCAGAATCGGGCAGCTTTTTTTATGAGCGGGCAAATTTGATATTCCGCTTTAACCCCTCAAACTTGGTCCGCTTCACGGCTGACTTCTGAAAAACCTTCCGAAAAACCTCTTCAGTCAGTTCTTCCCAATCCTGTTTTTTCATACCGGCTAAATCAGGGTGAGGCTCAAAAGCCGGTTCCTGGTGCGGGCGGGAGTGTCGGTTCCAGGGGCAAACATCCTGGCAAATATCACAGCCAAAAATCCAGTCCTCAAATTTTCCCTGCACCTCCTGCGGTATTTCATCTTTTAATTCAATGGTAAAATACGAGATGCACTTACTTCCATCTACTACGTAGGGTTCCACAATGGCGTCGGTAGGGCAGGCATCCAGGCAACGGGTGCAAGTGCCGCAGTGGTCGGTGGTGGGGTGGTCGTATTCCAGCTTGATATCTAATAGCAGCACCGCAATGAAGAAAAAACTGCCTTGTTGCTTGTTCAGCAATAAACTGTTTTTGCCAACCCAGCCTAATCCGCTCTTTTTGGCCCAGACCCGCTCTAGTATGGGGGCTGAATCTACGAAGGCTCGTCCGCCAATGTCACCAATTTCTTCCCGCAACTGATCTAGCAATGACCTTAACTTTTCCTTAATGACAAAGTGATAGTCTTTTCCGTACGCGTACTTGGCAATTTTGTAGGAATCAATAGAAGCGAGGTCTTCTGAGGGGTAATAATTGTAAAGTAATGTAACCACCGATTGTGCGCCTTCCATCAGTTTGGTAGGGTCAAGCCGGATGTCAAAGTAATTTTCCAGGTAGTGCATTTTGCCCTGCATGCCCTGATTCAGCCAGCTTTCAAGGCGAGGCGCTTCTTCAGAGAGAAATTCGGCTTTGGCAACTCCACAAAAATCAAAGCCCAGTTGCCGGGCGGCTTCTTTCAGAAATAATGTCTGTTTTTCAATGGACATAGGCAATACATGCGAACCAGAATAATACACCAAGGTAAGTGTTTTTAAATGGCAGTGGTTCCGGAAACGCTGATTTTAATGTCTATCCGAAATAAACAACCTGATTTATAATTTCACTTTGCCTTCCCTATTATCGTTGTCCGTAGTTAGCGAAGTAAAGTCTGTGGAAAAGAAAAAAACCGGATCAATAGTGACCCGGTTTTTCGTGGCTAATCAAACAGACCCTGAGCACGCCCAGGGGGAATGAGCTTTAAGTGCTTGTAGGCAATTTCGGTGGCTTCGCGCCCGCGCGATGTTCGTTTAATGTACCCTTCCTTGATCAGAAATGGCTCGTACACTTCTTCAATCGTTTCGGCTTCTTCGCCGCAAGCAGTAGCAATGGTACTGATACCAACTGGTCCGCCTTTAAATTTCTCGATGATGGTCGATAGAATCCGGTTATCCATATCATCCAGACCGTTCTGGTCAACATCCAGCGCTTGCAGGGCCATCTCGGCAATGGCTATGTTAATGGTGCCATCGCCCTTTATTTCGGCAAAGTCGCGGGTACGCCGCAGCAGGGTATTGGCAATCCGCGGGGTGCCCCGGCTGCGGCGGGCAATTTCGTGGGCGGCATCGTCTTCAATAGGGGTGTTTAGAATATGGGCTGAGCGTCGTACAATAGTGGTGAGTAAAGCAGCATCATAATATTCCAGCCGGGCATTGATACCAAAGCGCGCTCGTAATGGCGAGGTCAGCAGGCCAGATCGGGTGGTGGCTCCTACTAGTGTAAACGGGCTGAGACTGATCTGCACGGTGCGGGCATTCGGCCCGGAGTCCAGCATGATATCAATCTTGTAATCTTCCATTGCCGAATACAGGTACTCTTCCACAATGGGGTTGAGCCGGTGGATCTCGTCAATGAACAGCACGTTGCCGGGTTCCAGATTCGTCAGCAGACCGGCCAGCTCGCTGGGTTTGTCCAACACGGGGCCAGAGGTAGATTTGATCTGGGCATCCAACTCATTAGCAATAATGTGCGACAGCGTAGTTTTTCCCAGACCGGGAGGTCCGTGCAACAGTACATGGTCCAGTTGATCACCGCGTTTTTTGGCGGCCTGCACAAATATTTTCAGGTTCTCAACAATCTTGTGTTGTCCGGTAAAATCTTCAAACGACAGCGGGCGCAAAGCACGCTCTATTTCCTGATCAGCCGGGGTCAGGTGGGAAGATTCTCCGGTTAAATAGTCTTCTCTCATAGTAAAATTAGTAGAACTCTGCTGTTTCCAGCGTAGTTATCATGAATGTACAGAATTTTCCGTACTATCGCGACGAGCACGAAAATGTGCGTGCTTATTTTGGGTATAATTTACTTAAAATACCGATAATATAACACGAAAGTGATGCGAAAAAATCATTTTTTATGATGAATCCGAATCAAAGAAAGAATATTATTTACTCGCTAGTGCTGCTCGCCTCAGTGGTGCTGGTTTGGTGGATCAGAGACCAGAAAAATCCAGGGAATGATAGCGTATATATCTCGGTACGAGGACAAACGATGGGTACTACCTATAATATTAAGTACAACGACAAGCAGCAGCGGAATCTGAAGCCAGGCATCGATTCTTTACTGGAGGTTTTTAATCAGTCGGTGAACCATTATCTGCCTGACTCGGAGATTACCCGGTTTAATAATGATGATACGCTGTATTTTGATCTACCCTACTTTTATCCTGTACTGAAGCGTAGCGATGAAATTGTGCAGGCCACCGACAGTGCCTTCGACCCCACAGTTGCCCCCCTGGTGAATGCCTGGGGATTTGGCCCCGAAGACCGCCGATTGCCCGACAGTGCCACCGTAGACTCGTTATTGCAATTGGTTGGGTTCAATAAGATAGTGTATACCGAGGATTATGTAACAAAAACCGATTCCGGAGTGTCCCTGAATTTTAGTGCGGTAGCCAAAGGCTACGGGGTAGATGTGGTGGCCGACTATATGGAAGAGAAAGGGATTGAAAATTTTATGGTAGAAATTGGCGGTGAAGTAAGCTGTCGGGGAGTAAATGACCGGGGCGACCTATGGCGGATCGGTATTGACAATCCCGATGAGTTGGGTGAAATGTCAGTAGCTATTGCGCTGGATGACCAAGCCATTGCTACTTCGGGCGATTATCGCAATTACTATGAGGTAGATGGAAAGAAATACGCCCACACTATTAACCCGAAAACCGGTTACCAGGTAAAGCATTCGGTACTTAGCGTATCGGTGATTGCTAGTGATTGCATGACAGCCGATGGTTTTGCTACCGCTTTTATGGTGCTGGGACTAGAGCGAGCTAAAGAAGTGGCGGCGCAGGAACCAGAACTGGAGGTGTACATCATTTACGATGATCACGGAACGGTCAAAACCTTTCAGACGGCAGGAATCGACAAAATGCTTATTAATCTATAGTCTATGAATCGAGCGCAATATCAGGTAATTGGTTTGATGTCGGGCACTTCGTTAGATGGGCTGGATATGGCTTATTGTGAGTTTGCGGTGGAAAATGGTTCTTGGCAGTTCAGCATGCCGGTTGCCGAAACCAAAGAGTACGATGATGCCTGGCTGCAAAGACTAAAACATATTACCGAAGTAAGCGGTGAGGAACTGATCATCACCGATCAGGAACTGGGCCAATGGATGGGCGAAGCAGTGCGTGAGTTCATCGAGACCCATCAGCTAAAACCCAGTTTTATTGCTTCACACGGACATACAGTGTTTCACCAACCCGAGCGAGGCATCACATATCAAATGGGTAACCCTTTTGCTCTTCAGGCCGCCAGCCAGCAAACGGTGATCGGCCAGTTTCGTAATTTTGATGTAGTTATTGGTGGACAAGGCGCGCCCCTCGTCCCTATTGGCGATCAATTGCTGTTTGGTGATTATGATGTGTGTTTGAATCTGGGCGGTATTGCCAATCTATCCACCCCATGGAAGGGCGAGCGTATTGCCTACGATATTGGCACGTCTAATATGGTGATGAACTATTTCGCCCAGCAGGCCGGGCAGCCCTACGACCGGGATGCGCAACTGGCGCGGCAGGGCACTCCTCATCAGGTGTTGCTTAATAAACTGAATGCACTGCACTATTACCAGCAACCTTTTCCGAAGTCGCTGGGCTATGAGTGGGTGTATAAAGAAATCATTCGGCCGATAGAGCAGGAGGGGCTTTCTGTGCCCGATGCGGCGGCTACGGCCCTGCACCATGCGGCCTACCAGATTGCCGAAACGCTGCGTTTTTTTGCCGAACAACCATCGGCTGCTGAAAAATGCAAAGTATTAGTAACCGGAGGGGGTGCCTTCAATCCCTACCTGATGGAATGCATTCAGCAATACGGTTCTTCCAAGGTAGAGCTGGTAGTTCCTGATAAAAAAATCATTGCCTTTAAAGAAGCTTTAGTTTTTGCTTTGCTGGGAGTGCTTCGCGCCCGAAATGAGATAAATTGCCTACGCTCAGTCACTGGGGCTCAATACGATCACTCCGCTGGCGTTGTCTATGGTATACTCTAGTGTATGCATTTGACTGGAAAATTTATCCGTCGGTTTATTGTTTCAGGTTTACTGGGTGGCTTAATACTGCTGAATGCCGTGGCCTATAACCATGCCTGGCGTTTCACGCATTTCTCCCACACCAATAAGCCTCGCACGGATGGTAATGCCAAATCATCCTTATCAGACAAAATACAGCTTTTAGTCAGGGGAATTGAGAACCCGCGTCCAGTGAATGATCGTTTCCCAGGCCAGCCTTACGAAACCGTTTATCTGGAAGGTAGAGAAACCTTAGAAGGGTGGTTGGTGCCTTCCGAAGAGGCAAAAGGAATTGTACTGGTATTTCACGGATATACCGGGAAAAAGAGTGACTTTATTCGTGTAGCTGAAGAGTTTCATCAGTTAGGTTACCATACGCTGTCGGTTGATTTTCCGGGAAGTGGCGGCTCGAGTGGTATGTCAACCAGCGTAGGATACCACGAGGCCAACGATGTCAAAACTGTTTTTGAGTATGCTCAAACAAATTATGGATCGTTGCCGGTTGTGCTGTACGGCTTCTCCTTAGGCGGAGCCGCAGTGATGCGAGCTATCAGCGAATATCATATTAAGCCGGCGGCCGCTATAGTAGAGGCTCCTTTCGGCACCATGCTCAACACCGTCTGCAACCGGTTTGAGATGCTCAATGTGCCTTCTTTCCCTTTCGCTCATTTGCTAACTTTCTGGGGTGGAGTGCAACAGGGTTATTGGGCCTTCTCGCATAACCCAATTGACTATGCCAAACAGGTTGATGTGCCCGTCTTATTAACCTGCGGATTATCAGATGACCGGGTAGATGTTTGGGAAATTGATGCTATTTATGCCAATATTGCAGGGCGGAAGAAGCGGAAGTGCTTTGAGCAGGCCGGACACGAGCTGTATGCGGAAACCAGACCCAAGGAATGGCGGCAAACCGTTAACGAATTTTTACATGAAATTTGAGCAACTTACTTTTTACCGAACAAGAATATATATAGGGTTACTCCTGTGCATTATAACAGCTTCTGCTCATGGACAAGCGCAAGATAGTTTAGCCAATTATAAGAAGTGGAGTATAGGTTTCAAAGGTGGAGCTGCTCTTTCATTCATAATCCCCACTGATGAGGCAGTTACCTACGAGCGGTCTAATATTGGTATCTCTCAGGGAATTACCTATGGCGGAGTAGTCCGCTACATGACCGAGAAAAATTTTGGTTTGCAGATAGAAGCAAATTATGTAGAGAAGGGATGGACAGAAACTTTTGCGGACCTTAATGACCCTCAACGGCGAGATCCGAATCGTTTTTATCGAGTCAATCTGAATTACTTGGAAGTTCCGGTATTGGCCTACGGTTATTTTGGAAAGCGAAACGTGCAGATTTTCGTAAATCTGGGCATGTTTGGTGCAACCCTGCTGTCTTATGATACTGAGCAGGCTCCTACAGTAGATACGGAAGAAATATCTTATCAATATCTGGCAAGCGAGCAAAACACCTTTGATTTAGGGATAAGGGGCGGAACTGGCATTGCCATAGCCACAAAAGTGGGCACCTTTCAGGCAGAAGGAACCTACAGCCTCAGCCTCAATAGTGTGCTCGATCGTAACCGCATGCCTGTTCCCAGTATGCTGCTCAACAATAGCATAACCATCACCCTAGGCTACCTTGTACAATTTTGAGTAATTAGCAATGTGCAGTGAGCAATGAACAATTAAAAAATTTAATTTGCCAACTGCCCTAATTCTCCGGTATATAAGAAAGCATGCTGAGCGCGTCTTCTTGTAGCATCTCTTGGGCAATCTCCTGTAGTTCGGTTGCTGTTATTTTAGTGATTTTCTCGTAGAGCGTTTCCAGGCTTTCCAACTCATAGTGATCCAATAGGCTGCGGCCCATCGCCAGCATCAGGCTTTGATTGTTCTCACTATTCATGGCCATCTGCCCCATCATTTGTTCCTTTATCCGGTGGAGCTGCATGGTACCTAACGGCTTTTCGCGTAGCAACTTTAGCTCCTTCATGGTGTAGTTGATCGCCTTCTTCAACTGCCCGGGTTCAGTGCCGAAGTAAATGGCGAACAGCCCGGTATCAGTATAGGGTTGGTATTCAGCATCAATCGCATAGACCAGGCCGTGTTTTTCGCGTAATGCCATGCTCAGGCGGGTGTTCATGCTGGGGCCGCCCAGCAAATTTGTCAGCATATAAAAAGGTAAGCTGCGGTCATCCTGCACGGGGTAGGCGGTTCGCCCAATAACACATTGGGCCTGGGTAAGGATGCGAGGTTTCACCTCCTGCTGCGGAGGCTGGGTAGTGAAAGGCAAGCGATTACCCTTGCCCTGCAAAGGCGGAATTGAAGCCAGGTACTTTTCAGCTAATCGGAAAACCTTCTTGGCTGGTATATTGCCCACACAGCTAAAGATCAGCTTTTCGGTATTCATGTTTTCCAGCAGAAACCGCTGAAAGTCTTCCCGGTGAAACCGTCGAATACTCTCGTCAGATCCTAAGATGTTTTTGCCCAGCGGGTGTTCACCAAACACGACCGTATCAAAATCATCCTGGATGGCATCTTCGGGCGAATCATAGTACATGGACATCTCTTCTAGAATCACATTGCGCTCTTTCTCAATCTGCTTTTCAGGAAAGATAGAGTCAAAGGTAATGTCGGTCAGCAGTTCCAGGGCGTTCTCGAAGTGGCGGTCCAGCACCGAGGCATAGAAGCAGATTTTCTCTTTGGTGGTGTAGGCGTTCAGTTCCCCACCCACCGAATCTACCCGGTTCAGGATGTGGTACGCTTTGCGTTTGCGAGTGCCTTTGAAGGCCATATGTTCCCAGAAGTGGGCTAGTCCGTGTTGTTCGGGTTGTTCGTCGCGGCTACCGATGTCCAGGATAAAACCGCAATGTACTACTTTGGTATGCGTGGCTTGCTTGTGTGCTATTCGAATGCCGTTAGGCAGGGTGTATACGTCAAATTCAGTCATAATTCCTCGGGCACGCTAATCGTGCATGTGCCAAGGATAACAAAAAAACGATGATAATCATTTACCCGAGGGAAGAAAAATCTTCGTCTGGGCCAGCCGATGAGCATTCACTGTAAAAGGTGAGTGTCATCGCGATTCTGAGTAAGATGAGAGGGTTTTTTGAGGTTTCAGGTTTCGAGAGTAAAGATTGTAACTTAAAATTAAGTTGAATTATTTAATAATAAGTTGATTAACTTAATATTAAGTTGTATACTTGTTTCGCTGATCAACAAAACGCAGAAAGTAATGACGGACCTAACGAAGGCAGAGGAGAAAATAATGAAAATTCTCTGGGGTATTGAGAAAGGTTTTATCAAGGATATTATCGAGCAGTTCCCCGACCCTAAACCTCCTTACAACTCGGTTTCCACCATTGTGAGGGTGCTGGTGCAGAAAGAGATTGTGAGCTACAAAGCTTACGGTAATTCTCACCAGTACTACCCGCTTATTTCTAAGGAGGAGTACCGCAAAGGGCAGCTATCGCAACTGGTTTCGGATTACTACAACAACTCGCTGAAGCAGGTTGTCAACTTCTTTTCCGAAAGCAAAAAGCTGGATGAGAAAGAACTGGATGAAGTGATGAAAATGCTGAAGGATCTCAAATCAAAGAACAATGAGTAGCCTTATCCTATACTTGCTGGAAGCCAATGGGCTCTTAGCCATTCTTTACGCATTGTATTGGCTACTTCTCAGAAAAGAGACGTTCTTCAGCTTTAACCGCTTCTTTCTGCTGGCAATTCTGGCGAGTTCACTGCTAATTCCGTTACTGAGTTTTGATCTGTTCCCTTCCGCCGACAGTGTGATCAGCAAACCGATGGGAGAACTGCGCGACATGCGAATTTCTTACTACGATGCTTTTGAAGCATGGTCGCATCCGGCAATACATCAGCTACCCAACGGACGGAGTGCCGAGGTGCCTGTTTACAAAGAAAAAGCAGATGTGCCGCGATTACTGCTAACCATAGCATCCATTGTATATTGCCTGGGGTTTATGGCAGTCATTTTCCGGCTCTACGGATCGTATAGATGGATTCTGAAACTAAAAAACTCAAATCAGAAAGAGGTTATTCAGGGGGTAACGGTGGTGAAGGTTTCGCACCCGATAGCGCCTTTCTCTTTTCTGAATTTGGTCTTTGTGCATCAGGATAGCGTGCCGGGCGAAGATTTTGACCAGATACTGGCACATGAGAAAACGCACATTCGCGAAGGACATTCTTTAGATTTATTATTTGTTCAACTGGCAGCGGCCGGCCTGTGGTTTAATCCCGTGGTCTGGCAGCTCATAAAATCCTTAAAAACAACGCATGAATACATAGCCGATAAAAACACCATTAATCAGGGTTACTCCTTAGTTACGTATCAAACTTTGCTTCTGAGGCAGTTGATCAGCACCAACTCCTACGGGTTGATACATAATTTCAATTTATCATTCATAAAAAAGAGAATAACCATGATGAACATAGAAAAATCAGGATGGGCCGGTCGAGCCAAAGTGGCGCTGGCACTGTCCGCCGTACTAGTTTTTAGCCTCGTGCTTGTGCAGTGTAATTCTAAAAACGATGAGCAGATTTTACGGGAATCACAAGCTTCTTCCCAAGGCATTGATGTACCGGTATTGCCAGAATCAGGTTTCAAGTTCAAGGGCGATCCAGCCACTACTGTAACTTTATCCGTAGATGATAACCAAATCACCCTTGATGGCGAAAAGGTTGAAATAGGCGATATTGCCTCTACACTGAAAAGCAAATCGGGTGAACATGACGTGATTATCTTCCGGATTGACCGTACCCAGCCTATGTCGCTAGTGCGGGAAGTACAGAATGAAGTGAGAAAAGCTGACCGGTTGAAAATATTGTATCTGGGCCAAACCTCAGATGGAAAACCGGTAGATGTGGCGATCATGCTTCCGCCACTTCCTGGTAGCAGGTTTGGGGCTGCACCTCCAAAAGTAGATGATGCCTTTGCCCAGGAACATAACATGGCTCTATATAAAGTTACAACCGATGAAGAAGCCGGACCGGCCAAGCAGCAGAAGGTCTACGATTTTGTGAAAGATCAGGTAGCCGAGCAAAAAAAGAACTACGTGATCAGTGCCCGCTTTAGCGACGACGATACCTTCAACCAGTATCTGGCAGAAGTATACCATCTGCAACAAGCCTTTTATCAACTGTACGAGGAGCGTAGCCAAGAGATGTACGGAGAGAGCTACTGGGATCTTTTTGAGATAAAGGATACCAGTGAAAAGTACGCTGAAATGTACGATGCTGTAAAACAAGACATGCCCATGAACATCTCCATTGCAGAAGATTAGCCAAGGCGTTCCTAGAAAGTGAATTGTAGGTAAGAATCAAAGGGCTCAGTCATGAGTCCTTTTTCTCTTAGACTCTCAGCGTTTGAGCCAAAGTATAAGTCATTATATATCTAAGTCTCACGATGCTCAGAGCTCTCTTCAAGCGGTCGGCATTCCAATGACTTTAAAAATTCTTTGAACTTTTGGTTAAGAAAATACCCTTCCTTCCTGTATTTTGTAATCCAACCGGCATTCTTTTTAAATGAGAGTTTAATATTCCAAAAGCCGAATAAAAGAATAGGACAATAGCAGTTGTAAGTCATAACATTCTGTTCTACTTTAACTTCAAACACAATTAGTCCACCACGAGATCCTTCCGTATAAAAAGTGGAAAAGCCCTCAATTTCAGATAATTTGAACACTACTGGCTTATTTAACCAATAAGTAGTTACTGTGTAATTATTATCATTGCCAAAATTCACTTTGTTAAACTCTTGTTTATAGAACCAATTCTTGACCTTGATTCGCGGATTTACCAGATCGATTTTAAAGGTTTCCAATCTCTGAATGTTTAGAAGTGTTATCTTCTCTATTATTTTCAAAATCTAACGCCATTGAATATAATCCATATTCGGATACATCACTATGGGTTGTGTGAGTTTTTCTTCGGTGAAAATATCGCGCACTAAGCAGAAGAATTGAGTTTGCAGTACCGCTATTGTAAAACTTGATCATCTACCCATACACGATAAGTGATGAATTACCAAATTATTTTTAAAAAAACGGTGCTGTATATTACTGGAAGTAGTGTGTGCCGTAGATTTTTCATACAGTTCTCTTACCTCACTTAAAAAGGCTCACCGTGGGTGTATTGCATGATGCTGCGGGCTAGTGAACGCCAGCGTTTGACTAATTGTACCCCAATTTCGGAAGTGATTCTTGTTCCGAACAGTCGTTGGGTATTGCGGCCGACCCAGAGGCGGGCAGCAAATTGTTTTTTCCAGGCATCAGTATACTGCACTTCCAGGGCGGAACGGTCGAAGCCGGTAGGCTGATAGTGCTGAATGATCAGATCGGACAGCATTTTGGCGGAGTGAATGGCCATCGCCATACCGTTTCCGCAAAGGGGAGTGATCAGTCCGGCGGTGTCTCCCGACATCAGTATATGATCAACAACGGGCTGCTTGGGGGCAAAAGAGATTTCGTTGATCACTTCCGGTTTATCCAATAGAAATTCGGCATCGTACCATAAATCGCGCAAGAAAGGGTTTTGGTGCAGCACTTTGGTTTCCATCGCTTCAATAGATCCGTGTTTTTTCAGTTGGGCGCGGCTCCCCAGATAGCACATATTGTAGCGTCCGTCTTCCACCCGGGAAATTCCGCAGTAGCCACCCGGGAAATTATGTAGCGCAATGCGGTCATCGGGAAAATCAGTGCGGACGTGGTACTTTACACCGATATAGGGCGAGCGTTGCTGCATGAAAGGACGTTGTAACTGTTTATCCAGGCGCGAGCGTTTGCCATAGGCACCAATAACGATGGTGGCTTCTACCACTTTGTTTTGCGGAAGGGTTACCTGAAAACAATTTTCTTTAAATGAGATGGATTGTACGGCTGTTTGCTGGCGAATTTCGGCCCCGGCCTGCTGCGCCCGTTCACAAAGAAACTGATCCAACGCATAGCGGCTCACGCCAAACCCACCCAGATCGAGCGTCATAGTGGCGGATGCTCCTGAGCAGGCCGTTAGCATGAATTGCCGAATAGAGGATGGAGCTAAATCGTAGGGAAAGGCCTGGATAGATTCCAGAAAAGGTACCACTTCGTTAGAAATGTACTCGCCACACACCCGGTGGAAGGGGTACGCCTTTTTTTCCAACAGTAATACATCCAGTCCGGCTTCGGCCAGCCGGATTGCGTTGATCAGCCCAGCCAGCCCTCCCCCGACGATGATGATATCTTTCAATATTTAGGTATTAGGTTTTGGGTGTTGGGTATTAAAGAAATAGAGAAGAGGTGGGTTAAAGTGCAAAATTGGATTTCTCTTTTTGTCATCATTATTTCTTTATTAAAGATTATTACGGTTGATTTTGTATGTGGTGTTTCGCCCTACTCAGAGCCCTCTTCGAGCGGCCGGCGCCCGGTAACTCTGAGCGAGATAGAAATTTGATTGCAAAATCAACCGTAATAAAGTCTATTAATTTTCAAGCCCCAAGCCCCATTTATGCTGTAATCTCTTCTTCAGCTTTTTTTTGCTCCTTTTTCTTAATTTCCTTTTGTTTCTCTTCAAAACAGATCACACGCTTGGCCATGCCAGGGAAGATAAACCCGTGGAAGGGCCAGACTGACCACCAGTACAACCGGCCAGCCAGGCCCTGCGGTCGGAATGTGGCAGTTTGTAACAGGTACGATTGCCCATCTTCGGCCATTACTTTAAACTCCAGCCACGCCTCACCGGGGAGCTTCATTTCAGCATAGAGCATTAATCTTCCTTCGTCCCGGTTGGCCACCAGCACCCGCCAGAAGTCCAGCGCATCACCAGGAATGAGTTCGGTCGTGCTGCGTCGCCCGCGCCGTAACCCTACTCCACCCACCATACGGTCTAATAAGCCACGGATTTCCCACAGAAATCCCAGGTAATACCAACCCCGTTCGCCGCCAATGCTCCAAATATTCTCTATAACTTGCTCTCGTGGTTTATCAAAAGGTATTTTACGGATATCCTGGTAAACGCCGTGCTGCGGTACTTCCGCGTGATCAAATAAGTTGATATCTACTTTAGTATTGTTGAAGGCATCTTTCCAGCTGGAAATTACCTCTTTCTGGGCAATCTTCTGAAAAGCTCGCTCTACGGCTTCTTTGTAAGTGTACTCATGCTCCAGCTTCACCACTTTACCAATGCCTTTTTTCTTAACTACTACTTCGTTTTTCATGCTATCGACCAGACTGCGGGCAATCATGAACGAAGTGCTGGTGACAAAGTAAAGCCATAAAGAAGATAACCTCGGGCTCAGTACCGGTACGGTGATAATATAGCGCTTCAGCTGGCGCACTTCGGCAAATTTGAGCAGCATTTGCTTATAAGTGAGTATGTCGGGGCCACCAATATCAAAAATCTGATTGTAGGCTGCCTCTTTGCCCAGCACTCCTTCCAGATATTCCAGTACGTTGCGGAGAGCAATCGGCTGGCACTTAGTGTTTAGCCACTTGGGTGCAATCATCATTGGGAGTTTCTCTACCAGATCACGGATAATCTCGAACGAAGCCCCGCCTGACCCAATAATAATAGCTGCTCGTAGCACCGTGGTGGCAATACTGCCGCTAGACAAAATTTCTTCTACATTTCGCCGCGAGCGTAGGTGAGTTGAAAGGTTCGCATCATTTGCAATGCCACTCAGGTAGATAATCTGTTGGCAGTTGGTCTGGCTGATGTGGGTTATGAAGTTATGAGCCGCGCTCTTTTCTAATTCCTCAAATTTAGAGGAGCTGCCCATAGAGTGCACCAAGTAGTAAGCCGCATCAATATCTTTCGGCAGGTTTTCTAACGTTTCGGGTTTTAATAAATCAGCTTCAAAATACTCTACCGAATCGTGAATGGCCTGATCTACGTGTACACGCCGCCGATCACGCACCAGGCAGATAACCGAGTGTCCTGAACGGATCAGCACCGGCAGTAACCGTGTTCCAATGTAACCATTTGCGCCTGTCAGTAATATTTTCATGCGAGTATACTTTATGTGCTTAAGTACAACTGCGTAGCGCTCAATCTGTTAAATTATGCCGATAAAATGGATACAGGTGACGCGATTGTTCAGTCAGCAAGTACTCGAATGAAGGGTGCTTTTGGGCTTGTAAAGTAAATTTTTCTGGAAAAATGCGTATCATACACTCAAACTTTTATATACCATGACCCGACAACCTTACTATGCTCTTGCTTTGCTGGCTACCCTGGCCTGTTCGTCTCCCTCCGATAATTCATCGTCAACTGTATCAGAGGAAAATTCTACTGCTTACGAAACCACCGGTTCGATTGAGCGGCTCAATGCCTCACTGGATCAACTTATCCCGGCTGATGCTCAATTAGAAATAATAGCCGAAGGGTTTGACTGGGCGGAAGGTCCGCTGTGGGTGCCGGAAGACGGAGGATATTTGCTATTCTCGGACATTCCGCCTAACCGGGTTTACAAATGGCGAGAGGAAGACAGCATCTCTTTATACCTGGAGCCGGCGGGATTTTCCGGAGATGACTTTAATGGGACCGAACCCGGTTCTAATGGGTTGCTACTGGATAGCGAAGGGAATTTGGTGCTCTGCCAACACGGCAATCGGCAGATGGGCCGCATGACTGCCCCGTTAAGTAATCCTCAGCCTGAATACACTACGATTGTTGGAGAGTACGAAGGCAAGCGACTGAATAGTCCCAATGATGCCGTTTACCGTAGCAATGGCGACCTGTACTTTACTGACCCGCCCTATGGCTTACCCGGCGGAGCTGATAGTGAGGCTAAAGAACTGGATTTTCAAGGCGTGTATCGGTTTTCTGGAGACGGCAACTTAACGCTGCTGACCAAAGAACTCACTCGCCCGAATGGTATTGCTTTTTCGCCCGATGAGCAAACATTATACGTGGCCAACTCTGATCCTGAACAAGCCATCTGGATGGCTTATGACGTAGCGGAAGACGGCGTTATCAGCAACGGTCGGGTTTTCTACGATGCTACCGAACAGGTAGGAGAAGAAGAGGGGCTGCCCGATGGTATGGCAGTACACAGCAGCGGTTCTATTTTTGCAACCGGCCCAGGTGGAATATGGGTTTTTAATGCCGATGGCACCCATCTAGGAACACTTAAAACCGGACAGGCTACTGCCAATTGTGCTTTCAATGAAGATGAATCTGTACTTTATATCACTGCCGATATGTACCTGATGAGGCTTATGCTGGAATAAATAATAAAAAGAAACTTTCTGAGTGCAATAGATGCTTTACGTTTATGTTATTTAGTCTAACCACTATGTAAAAGCTGTTTACAAAAACACAAAGTGATGTAGCTATGCTGTGGAGAAGTATTTTTTTTAGCTTGATTGCACTATTTTTTTTAACAGATACTCCTGCATTTTCGCAGAAGTTTGCCTGCGATGGGCGTTTCTTCGTATCTATTACCGATCAGGAGGCCCAGCAAACACAGATAGTAACGACTGACTCGGAAGAAGGAGTGGTAACGTTCACCCCAGTTGTTCCTTTTAAAGATTTTCGCTTCAACGGTATGGGATACAATGCCGCAGATAATTTTATTTACGCTATTAGTCGGGAAAATAGAGATATCATTCGTCTGTTTTCTGATAACACTTATGAGGTTGTGGGTTCTAGAAATGGCGCATTGAGTTGGGAGTTTAGCGCGGCTGATTGCTCTCCGGATGGTTTCTTTGTGGTAAACCATAGGCGAACATCAGAGCTTATCTACCTCAATGTATTGGGAGTTCCGGAGCAGAATGATTTCTCGTTACATGCCAAAACTGAGCTTCAATGGGACCCAGCATCTGGTAATACTGGGAAGGTCACATTAGAGATTGATGATCTTGTTTTTGATCCACAAAACCCAACCACTATTTATACATTTCAGAGAAACCGTTTGAGCTATCCTTATCTTGAAGATCCGAATTTAGAGGAGCCAGAAAACACCCGAGGTACATTATTGAAGATAGATGGAGACCCTGATAGCCCTACATTCGGTAGGGTGTCAGCCGTAGGTAACGGTATTGACGAGAGTCTCGCTCGCACCATCGGAGCATTCTTTTTCGACGCGTCTGGCAATTTGTACGGTTATGCTTCGGCGGTGACAAACCCTATTCAATTAGACCGGCTTATCGCGATCGATAAGAATACGGGTACAGCCCGGCTGGTAGGAGAAGGACCAAGAGCAGTGGGAGCTGATGGTTGTTCCTGCCCGTATACGCTGATGCTACAGATGCAGCCCACCGCGCAGGAAGTTAAGTGCGGAGAGTTACTTGATTATGAAATAACAGTCATCAATAGCTTTGCTCGGTCTATCAACGAAGTAGAGTATCACCATACCTTGCCTGAAGGTACGATCCTACAATCGGTGGTTGGAGCGCCTGGAGAGGTAAAAGAAGGAACCGGAGAAGGGTTTAATAGCTTGATTCTTGAAGGTATTTCCCTGCCTGCCGGAGCAGAAATTTCGTTCACGGTACAGGTGAGGGCTGGTAGCGAACCCGGCAGCTATTATCACCAGGCTGAGTTACGGAATGTTCCATCAGAATTAGGAAGTACCCTCCGCTCTGATGATACGGCTACTGATATTCCTGGCGACCCAACGCTTATGGTAATACAGCAGCGTGACTGGCCCACCAGTGAAGTAGATATTCTGGCCGGCGGACCTTGTACTGACCAGACTTCCACGCTGCGTATTGCTAATGAGCAATTTGAAAGTGATTTTCCTTATTATGTTTCCTACCAGCAGGATGGAGCAACCATAGAAGCCCAAGAAATTTATACGGATGCTACTGGAAATCTCTTGCTACCCAATCTGGAAGCAGGAACCTACAACGAGATTACCATATCAACAGCAACTACTAATGGTTGTGAATTGACTCTGGAGGGTAGTTGGACTGTACAACCACCTCCCTCGCCTCAGGCCTTTAACCTAAGTAGCAATGCGCCGGTATGTGAGGCTGAGGAACTTCAATTGACGGCCAATACGGAAGGAGAAGCTTTTTACTGGACTGGCCCTAACAACTTCTACTCAGAAGAGCGGGATCCGGTGATTGAGGAAGTAAGCTCTGAGCAAAGCGGCTTTTATTATTTTCACAAAACAGTAGAAGGATGCGAGTTAGTAGATTCACTAGAAGTTACGATCCATACACTTCCTTCGTTTAGTTTGGGGCCTGATACCACCATGCGTCACGGCGGGCAAATTCAACTTATGCCGGATGTCACTTATCCGGCGGGTACGTCCTATCAATGGTCTCCCCCGCAGGACATTAGCTGTACTGATTGTGCTATGCCCTGGGTGAGTCCTGCTGAAGATACTGAATACGAGTTACAGGTTACTAGCTCAGAAGGGTGTATCCAAAGCGACCGCATTTCAGTGGAAGTACTTAAGACAACAGTGGTGTCTATTCCGAATGCATTTACTCCCAATGGTGACGGCTTAAACGATATTTTCTATCCCACCGGAGATGCAGAAACTATGACAGTCACCCGCATGGCTGTGTATAACCGTTGGGGTGAGCTAATCTTTAGACGAGATAATTTTCCGGCCAATACCGAAGCTCACGGATGGCCGGGCACGTATCAGGGAAAGAGAGTAGGGGCCGGGTCGTATCTCTACCAAATAGAGGTAAAACTTTCTTCGGGTGAGCAACGCTCCTATCAGGGTAAAGTGCAACTTCTTCCTTAGCCATAACCAATTATTATTCAATTTTACATCAATCATATTTTAGTTGGGTAAGCTGAGGGTTGTTGATAATCTTTGTGTGGTGGCATAGCTATATTTCATCCAAGGCAACCATTATTGTTCTTACTGCTAACAGCCTGTGATTTCTGCTATCTCTGGTCTGACAAAGCCTGGAAGGGCCTAACCCATCGATTAAAAGCTTTCGGCCAGTGAGTTGACGAACTCCGGGACCTGTGGTTCGCCCTTGAAAAAATCACCACCTTTGCCTTGAGTAAGTGCCCAGCGGTGTATCCAGGAAATACCGGCAGCGCCGGTAAATGTATCTTTTTGGGTAGTATAAGCTTTGTCTTTCAGCGCTTCAGACAAGGGTACAAAAGAATACCCCCTCTGCCGTAGCATAGTGGCCAGCTCATTAAAAGTATCCGCGTTTAGCGCATTGGCATGTAATAATAACGTTTGAGCTATCTCTCGGCCCAGTAGCACTTGCGATTGCTGCTCGTAATAGGCAAAATAGTCCTCCATGTAAGCCAGATATGCACCTCGAATCTTTTGCTGCATGTTAGCATCCTGATCTATTAAGGCACGTTCGTAGGCAGCAGCGAACAAGTAATCAGCATTGTCAACGCTAACCGGCGCGACCTGATAGCCATGTTCACTCAGAAATTGTAGCAGGGAGTCGCGCGTGCCTACACTGCGCCCGGTATGTAAGAACGGGTGGCGAAAATATACCGGAGCTTTTCCATAAGGTTTGCTGAGCTGGCGGGTTACAACCTCGCCTTGCAAAATCTCTTTCTGGTATTCATCCAAACTAATATTGTGAAGACTAGGGTGAGAGTAGGTATGATTGCCAAGTTCCAGACCAGCTTCCAGCCAGATCTTAAGCAGAGACACTTTAGAAGTATCCAACTGGCCATCAGTATACAATTTCTTTTCGTTAACGAATCCGATAGCCTGAACCTCGTTTCTCTTTAGACTGGCAACCAGGCGCTGGGTAATATCTCGATAAACTTCAGGCGAATGGCGCCTGGTTACGACTGGCAGATCATCAATCGTAATAGTGACGGTCCGAGTAGGTTCAGTAGATTGGGCAAAAGAGAGGGAGACGAAAATAAGGCAGCCAATACATAGAGAAAGAGTGAGTCGCATTCTTCAGTTAGATTAAAATGACTAATGAACGATGTAAAAGTAAGCGCGAATCTGTTGTTTGCTAGTTATTCATCATTATCGTTAACAAATATACTATGGTTCATAAATTTAGTGCTAAAGACTTCCGGTAATGCTAACATCGGATTTACTACCTTTGCCCCCGTGTTGTCTATTCTCTATCAGGATTCTGACTTTGTGGCGGTGAATAAGCCGCATGGGTTGTTGGTGCATCGAAGCAAATTGGCGAAAGATGCTCATGAGTTTGCCCTGCAACTGCTACGCGATCAACTTGGTCAGGCAGTCTATCCTGCTCATCGGATTGATCGCAAGACGGCAGGGGTACTGCTGTTTGCCCTTAGCCCAGAGGTGATTCCGCTGGTGCAAACCCAGTTTATGCAAAACGAGATGGAAAAGCGGTACCTGGCTATTGTGCGAGGTTATACGGAAGATGCCGGTGAAATTGATTATCCGCTTCGGCGAGATGATGGTAAGCTTCAGCAGGCCTGTACTCATTATCAGACCTTAAGGCGGACAGAGTTAGACGTTCCTTTTGGCAAACACGCTACTTCTCGCTATTCCTTGGTTGCGGTAAAGCCCCTCACCGGACGCATGCACCAAATCCGCAAACACTTCAGCCACATTTTTCACCCCATCATCGGTGACCGGCCTCATGGCTGTAACAAACAGAATCGGCTTTTTAAAGAGCGCTGGCAAATGACCACTATGCTGCTCCATGCAGAGTCGCTCCGGTTCGTTCATCCGGTTAGTGGAGAGAAAATTTACATTCAGGCTCCGTTGCAAAGCGAATTTCAGCGAATGATGCAACTAATGGGCTGGACCGAGCTAGAAGAACATCATTCCTGATACTTTTCTCTCCCTAGAGTAATATTGTTACTTTTGTTTAGGATTGTTCAAACAACCAGCGTACTTAATCATTGAGAATATAAGTAAACGAACGGTATCAGGCAGTCCTTCTTTCATTCACGAATTCAACCATTTTTTACTTATGGCTAAAAAGCATAAAAGAAACCAAAGTGGGGTCGTTTATTCTACTAACCCTGATTTTTCATATTCTTCCGAAGAAGAACCTCAGGAAGAAACTCTCCCAGCGGCCGAACAGGACTTGCGGGTATGGCGCGATCGTAAAGGGGGAGGTAAACAAGTTACGGTAGTCCGAGGCTTTGTGGGTACTGAAGAAGACCTAAAAGCGCTGGGTAAGCAATTGAAAACCCGCTGCGGAGTAGGCGGTAGCACAAAAAACGGGGAAATTCTGATTCAGGGAGATGTGCGTGATAAAGTAGTTGATTACCTGCGGGCCGACGGTTACTCTGCCAAACCTGCCGGAGGATAATCTTTACCTGATGCTTCGAAAAATTTTTCAAGGTATACTTATTACCGTAGCCTTTCTTCTGCTATCTGCCACTATACTCTCTATGCTGCCACTAAACCAGTGGTGGTCCAGGGTGTTTGATTTTCCGCGTATTCAGATTGTAGCACTGGCTCTATTGGTGCTGTTGCTGTACAGTATTTTCTTTCAGTTTAAACCAAAAATTAATTGGTCCATCTATGGGCTTATGATTGGGGTGATAGTTTACCAGAGTATTCAGATTTATCCGTATACTTTTCTGGCTAACACCCAGACATCGGTAGCTCAAAACCCAGATACGGCGAATTGCATTAAAATGCTTATCTCTAATGTGCTGATGAAGAATCACCGTTCAGAAGCTTTGCTGCAATTAGTCGAAGATAAGAAGCCGGACTTGGTGTTGCTTATGGAGCCTGACCAGTGGTGGCAGCAGCAGATGAAACCCCTGGAGGAAGAATACGAATACACTGTGCTTCATCCGTTAGATAATACTTACGGAATGCTCCTTTATTCCCATTTTCCACTTCAGCAAACAGAAATTCACAATCTGTTGCAAGACAGCATTCCATCCATTCATACTTATGTTACTCTTCCGTCGGGCCAGTTGGTGAAGCTGTATTGTGTGCATCCCGAACCTCCGGTGCCGGGCCATAGTGCAACCAGCACTGAGCGCGATGCAGAACTGCTGCTGGTTGGTAAAATGATAGAGAAAAAGAAAGAACCAGCCATTCTTACGGGCGACTTAAACGATGTGGCCTGGTCGCCTACTTCTTTTTTGTTTAGAAAGATCAGCCAGATGTTGGACCCACGGGTAGGTCGGGGGTTTTATAATACCTTTAACGCTAATTACTCACTATTGCGCTGGCCTATTGATCATGTGTTTCACACCGAGCATTTTCAATTGGTAGATTTGGAAGTGTTACCTGCTATTGGCTCCGATCATTTCCCATTTTACTTTACGTTGAGTTTTCAGCCCGGCAAAGAATGGCAACAGAACGAGCCGGAAGCCCCCAGCCCAGAAGAAGAAGAAAAAGCCGAAGACACTATTGAAAAGGGCCTTAAAGAAGGCGACGGCGAATTAAGAAAGTAATGACCAATGAATGATAGAGTGAGTGAAGGAGTAAAATGAATTTCCCCATTATTATATTCACTCATTCAAACTTATCAACCCCTTCAATTATGGACCCTATCAATCTGCATCAGAAATTTGACAAGTTTCATGAGCACTGGACGCCCAAGATTATTGGCGAACTAAACGGGCAGTATATTAAGCTCGCTAAAGTTAAAGACGAACTGATCTGGCATAGTCATGCAGATGAAGATGAGTTGTTTGTTGTCTACAAAGGTACTTTGTATATGGATTTTCGTGATAAAACAGTAGAAGTTCGGGAAGGAGAAATACTAGTGGTGCCGAAAGGCGTAGAGCACCTGCCCCGCACCAATGGAGAGGAAGTCTGGCTTATGCTGATTGAACCTATGTCAACCAAGCATACCGGTGATGTAGAACACGAAAAGACGGTGCATCATCAGGAGAGGATATAGACTGAGGAAAGTAGTCTAGAGAGTGCTTCCTGTTGGACAAGTACCTTTTGGGTGACTTACACTAGAGAAATTTCTGCCAGCTGATGGGCTTCATTTTGAGTGAAGAGAGTAATAGTACCTCCCTGGATAGATTCACTACGATTCACAACCCGAAGCTCGGCCATGCAATCTCTACAGGGTTCTTTTTCGGTAAAAATTTGAAGGTCTATCTTACTCAACCGTCCTCGGTTCTCTCTGATCAGCCGTTTAGAAATAATGGCTAACCCAGCTTCGGTATGCACATTCTGCCCGCCGGTTCCCAGGGGAATTCTGCCGGAAGGAGTAAAGAGTGTAATGCCTTGTTGGGTCTGTACTTTGGCTTTAAGCTTCTTTTCTAAATAGTTAATTTCTTTACTCCCACTATAAAAGGGCAGAATAATATCAAATGTTTGTGAGCCTAGATGGAAGGTGACTTTTCCGGCCGCCCGGTTTCTAAGTACTCCTTGTTGGTTACACTGTGGGGCAAGCAGTAAAGCGTGGTGTTGCAAAGTAGTTGAAACAGACATGGCACTTATAGCGGTTGTTTTCTATTAGTATGTTCTGCTCCCGCTTTGTCACCCGTGTTTTTTAGTGTTTTGTCAAGTGCAAATTGACGGACTATGAGAGAAACTAATTGGCGGTAGGAAGGTAGCCGTAAACATTCACTCGGACCCATAGCGTTCTGACTGCTTACCGCCAACCGCTTACCCACCCGTCAATCAATACTTGATGCAGTACTAGTTACTTTCCTGATAAGCGTGAAGTGTTTTTAGGGAACTGTGTTAAAGATAGGTTGTAGAGCAACGGCTACTTCATTCAGCACCTCATCCGATTGGTGGAACTCAGGAATATTGGCAAAGCCGTGGATCATACTCTTGTAATCGCTAAGGATAACCGGCACGCCAGCAGCATTGAGCTTTTTAGCATACTCCTGCCCTTCGGTTTTCAGCGGATCAAAGCCTGCCAGTACTATCAGTGCGGGAGGGAGGTTGCTTAGGTTGTCTGCCAGCAGGGGCGAGGCATAAGCTTCATAGCGCTCCGATTTGTCGGGTAGGTATTGTTCAATAAACCAATCAACCTGAGCAGTGGTTAGGCCGTAGTCTCCTCCAAAATTCTGATGAGATTCAGTAGTAAGATCAATTGACTGGGTAGTAGGATATAAAAGCACCTGGTAGTCAATAATAGTTTGGCCGCTGTCTCGCGCCATCAGGGACACTACGGCGGCCAGATTGCCACCGGCACTATCACCGGCTACGGCTATGCGGGTACTGTCACCACCCAGAGTGTTAGCATGCTGATATACCCACTGTAGCGCATGATAGGCATCTTTCCCCGGAGCGGGGTAAGGGTGCTCAGGGGCCAGCCGGTAGTCTACGGATACTACCAGCGCCGAGGCTTTCTGGGCCAACTTCGCACAAAGTAGGTCGTACTCATTTAATGTCCCAAAAACAAAACCACCTCCGTGATAATACACTACTATCGGTAAATTACTTTTTCCCGAAGGGTAGTAAAGACGCACCGGAATAGCGTGAGAAGCTGTGGTTATTGCCGTATCGCTTACCTGGGTAACATACTCCAAATACTCCGTAGAAGTTGACTCACGCTGGCGGTACTGTTCGCGTAGTTCGGCTGCGGAGTAAGTTTGTGTATCCGGTGGTTCGTATACCAGTTGGAGACCGATAGCCGCTACGTAATCTAAAGTGCCAAAGGGAGTCTGAGTCCAGGAAAATACCATCACAAACCCAGTTAGCAGAACCATTACCAGCAAAGTACTCACGATTAGGAGAATATCTTTCATTGCTTTAGTGGGCCAATACCCAGGTTTTTAGTTCGTTCAGCACCCGGTTGCGGTCTTCGGCCCGTTCATTCATGGTTTCGTGATACAGTCCTTCATAAAGATTTAGCGTTTTGTCGGGAGTGGTAAGTAGTTCGTAAAATTTCTGCGTGCTTTCAACATTCGCAATTCGGTCGGCGGTGCCGTGTATCAGGTAAACGGGAATGGTAAGAGAGCTCGCATTTTGATAAATATCTCGGTGTACGGTGAACATAGCATGGCCCAACTGGGCAGATGATTGGGGATGCACCAGAGGGTCGGCCTGGTAGGCGGTTACAACATGAGGGTTGTGAGAAAGATTTTGTACATCTAAATAGGCATTTGTTGTAAAGGAGGGAAGTATACGGGATAATACAGCAGCGGCCTGTTTCTGCATTTTTTTGGTTAGGTCCATCACTGGTTCAATAGCCGGGGAGGAGACAACAAGGCCCCGCAAATCCTCCTGATATTTCTCTGTAATAGCATATTTCAGCACAATGGCTCCGCCCATAGAGTGCCCCAACAAAAAAACTTTCTGATTGTCATGTTCCTGTCGGGCTCGTTTAATTAGATCGTGCAAATCATCTATAAATTGCCCGAAGTGGTCCACGTGCCCGCGCTTCCCGCCGCTACGTCCGTGTCCTCGGGCATCGAGGGCATAAAAGGCAGTGCCAGTGCCTGAGAATGCCTGAATCAGGTTTTGGTAACGATCAGAGTGTTCGCCTAACCCGTGTTGAAAAACCAACACCCGACGGGTATTTTCAGAGGGAAGCCAGCGCTGGTAAAAGAGAGAAAACCCATCTTGAGAGGAGATGAGCAGGTCGGTTGTATTTGTATAGTCGTTCATCGTTTGATTTGGTAGAGAAAATATACACAAACGCCCTAACAAACGAAAGGCTAGCCTCTTGACTAACCTTTTGTAGAATGGAATATGGGTTTCGTGGTCTAACCAGCCAGTAGCTGGTTCAGGTCTGCCGTTCCCTGTTTACGAGCATAATCTATGGCGGTATTCCCACTCTGGTCTTTCAGGGTTTTGTCAGCGTCATGTTCCAGCAGCAATTCAGCAATTTCCGTTTGCCCGAAAGTAACAGCATAAATTAAGGCTGTGGCTCCCTGTGTGTTCTGCTTGTTTGTATCTGCCCCATGCTCAAGTAATAATTTAGCAATTTCGGGATACCCCTTAAAACATACACCCATAAGTGCTGTATTGCCAGCGGCATCTTGCATATTAACATCTGCGCCTGCCTTTACCAGATGCTGGGTAATCTCATATTGTCCGGTATAGCTGGCTAATACCAAAGCTGGAAACCCTCGGGTATCTCGAGCAGTCAGCAAAGCCGGATCGGCTGCTATTTTTTGTTTTATTTCCTCGAGTGCGCCTTGGCGGATAGAATCAAAAAAATCCATAACAGATAGATATAAATGATAGATAAAAAGAATTGCAAAGATACCTTATTGCGGCATTAGTAGCAGATAAATAAACCAATATGAGAGCAAATATTAAAGGGAAGTATCCCTTTTACCCCTTTATAAGATCTAAGTTCAGTCTGCACATTAGAAAAACAATACTACCACTTTGAAATTCATAAACCAAATTGATAATTTTAATGAATAAATAGATTGTGTCTATATGACTATCACGCAGCTAGAATATATCATTGCGCTGGAAACTCACCACAACTTTGCTAAAGCCGCAGAGCATTGTTTTGTTACCCAGCCGACATTAAGTATGCAGATCAAAAAGCTGGAAGACGAACTAGGTGTAGTCTTGTTTGACCGGAATAAAAAACCTGTGGCCCCAACTGATATAGGAGCGTTAGTTATTGAAGAAGCGCAACGTACATTACATAGCTTGCAGAAAATTCAGGAGGTGGTACAACAGCATGCTGATGAGGTATCGGGAAAGCTGCGAATAGGCATTATCCCTACTTTAAGCCCATACTTGCTCCCTCGTTTGCTACCTAAGCTGGCAGATAAGTACCCTAAAATTGAATTTGAGATTGAAGAGCTGCTATCTGAGCAGTTGGTAGATAAATTGCATAAAGACCAGTTAGATCTGGGAATATGGGTGGCAAACCGGCAAGAGCCGCATTTGCTGCATGCTTCCCTATTTTACGAAAAGTTTCTGATTTACCTGCCGGAAGGGCACCCGTACCCCAATACTCCTATTGCTCTGCAAGAGCTGGATATGAACCACATTTGGCTATTAAAAGAGGGGCATTGTTTTCGTGATCAGGTACAGAAGCTGTGCAGTAATTTAACCCATACGCGCCACCAGGTTAACTTTCTGAGTGGAAGCCTGGAGACACTGAAGAAAATGGTTGATCAGCACTATGGCTTTACGCTGTTGCCGGAGTTGGCCATTCGGGAACTATCGGAGAAGCAAAAGGAAAACGTGCGGGAGTTTAAGCACATACAGCCGCTTCGCGAAGTTAGCCTGACGTATCATAAGCGGTTTCCTCGTGAAAAGCTAATTCGTATCATAAAGAAAGAAGTGCAGGAGAGTGTCCCGGCTGAACTACTGGACGAACAGCGGGGTAACGTAATTCCCTGGAAGTGATTTGAGTGCTTCTGGTAACTTATTAAAGTTTATTCCAATAATTAAGTAAGAAGCCATTTTCTTTTGAGAGTCTTATCTGACCGGGTTAGGGAAGTGCTATCGGAGGCAGTCCGCAGTAGGCGGTACGGAAGCCCTGTCTCCTGTTGACCGCCAAC
The DNA here is from genome assembly GCF_022458895.1 of Roseihalotalea indica. The sequence continues at coordinate 654,624 of NZ_JAINFL010000001.1, forward strand.
CGCTTCCTGATATGTACAAATTTAAGAGAGGTTTTGCTTTGATTTTCTGAGTGTTAAGAGAAAAAACAGCTTTGAAAAATGAAGGTAAATGCTTATATTCATTATCCCACATCAACCTCCATTCGTATGACTACCTCCACCTACGATCGTTGTGCGGTTTCTCATCTGCTAGACTTACTGGTAAAAGATCAACCTAACGTGCATTGGTACCAGCGGGGCTCTTATACCAATGGGCAGGGAGAGGCCTTAGTTGAAATTATCATCTACGAAGGCACTTACCGGAAAATTAGAGGAATTATAGTATATAACGCCTATACCGGGCGGGTAATCAGCCTCCGCTATCAGCGTTATACAGCAACTGTAGATACTGAGGCAGAAGTAGTAGATACCTTACTGGATCTGATTAATTTTGAGAAAAAAGAGCATTGGCTATACGCGTAGTTCTTTTTTCCCTTCGGGCTTCTGCCAAAACTAATTATTTTTAGGCTACATTCGTGGATATAACAACCCTATTGTAGCCTATGAGATCGCTATTACCCTGTCTTTTATCATTACTTGCAGTTGCTCTTTTTACCCGATGCGAGTCGCCTTCGGCCACGCATGTTCAACTCCATCACCTTTTCTCCGACAACGCCTTATTACAGCGGGATATAGAAATTCCGGTATGGGGCCAGGCAGACCCTGGAGGCACCCTGGAAGTAGAACTAAATGGCCACACTGCAAAGGCAGAAGTTGATGAAGATGGACAATGGCAGGTGAAACTACCCGCTATGCAAGCCGGAGGACCCTACGAAATGCACATCCGAGGCGAAAAAGATACCGTTTTAAGCAATATTTTACTGGGCGATGTCTGGCTGGCTTCGGGCCAGTCTAATATGGAATGGCCACTGAGCGGGCAGGTAGATAATTATGAAGAAGAAATAGCCAATGCCAAGTATCCTACTATACGCCTGTTTACGGTTTATCGGAAAACCAGTGATGAACCTTTATCCCAACTAGATAGTGGCCGATGGGTTGAGTGCACTCCCGAAACCGTAGCTAACTTTTCAGCAGTTGCTTACTTTTTTGGCCGGGAGATTCAGCAGGATCGTGATATTCCAGTTGGGTTAATTCACTCTTCCTGGGGAGGTACCACTGCCGAAGCCTGGACCAGCGAAGCCTCGGTTCGCCAGATGGAAGAATTTAGCCGGATGATAGACTCTCTGCGTTCTAACGAAAATGCACTTAGTTTTGCTGAGCAGCAGGAGCAAAAACAAAAAGTAATGGAAGATGCTGAAGCTCAATTAGCCGACGTAAAAATCCCCATGGATGCCCAAAACTGGAAGTCCATGGCGTTGCCAACCTTCTGGGAAAATGCTAATGAGCCACTGGAGGATTTCGACGGATACGTGTGGTTTCAGAAAACCTTCACTCTGCCGGATTCCTACGCCAACCAACCTTTGAATTTGCACCTGGGTATGATTGACGATGCTGATGTTACCTGGATTAATGGAGAAAAAGTGGGTGAAACCACAAACTACACTACACTTCGGGAATACGAGATTCCACCGCAACTTGTAAAAGGTGGCGAAAATACAATTACCGTGCGGGTGCTTGATACCGGAGGTGGGGGTGGGTTTGCCGGCCCTGCCGAGGAAATGTACCTGGCTCGCGATGGTCAAAAGCTTTCAGTCAACATCACTGGTGACTGGAAGTATGACGCGCCTCAGGAGGGCGAGCTTCCTAAAGCTGACCTTTTTCCCAGTGACCCGGCCATCTTGTACAATGCCATGATTAAACCGTTATTACCTTATCCCATTAAAGGAGTAATCTGGTATCAGGGAGAAAGTAATGCCGGGCGAGCGCTGCAATATCAGACGCTGTTCCCACTCTTGATTGATGATTGGCGGAAGCAGTGGGGCATCGGAGATTTTCCATTTTTGTTTGTTCAACTGGCCAACTACAAAGCACCCGGTTCTGCTCCGGAAAACTGGCCTCGGCTACGCGAAGCACAGTTGATGACATTAAGTCTCCCTAATACCGGAATGGCCGTAACCATTGACATAGGTAACCCGGATGATATCCATCCGCGTAACAAGCAAGATGTTGGATATCGATTGGCTCAGGCAGCTTTAAAAGTGGCCTATGGAGAAGAAAATGTGTATTCTGGTCCTGTGTATGAGTCTATGCAAGTAGCCGGAGATTCGGTTGTGCTTACCTTTAGTGAAGTGGGTGAAGAACTGTTTAAACTACCGGATGAAGATCTTCGCGGTTTCGAGATTGCCGGTGAAGATCAGCAGTTTTATCCGGCCGAAGCTCACATCATCAGCGCTACCGAGGTTTCAGTAAAAAGCTCATCAGTCAATAATCCGGCTGCGGTACGATACGGTTGGTACAGTAATCCAGATGTCAATTTGTACAACTCAGAAGGTTTGCCAGCCTCACCCTTCCGAACGGATGACTGGGATGAGAAAGAAGAAGTGAATAGTTAACATAGATATTCTCTTACGAATATTGTATGTACAACAAACATTTTTTTCAATCTTCCGTAAGAGTTCACTAAACCCTTTTTCTGTCAACCAATTATGATGATTATGAACAAGTTACGTATTTCTATTCTTGCTCTTTTTTGTGGAGTAGTACTTTACAGCTGCCAACAAAAGCCCGGTGGCACCGATGCTGAAGTAGGTGAGGCTCAGGAAGTATCCGAAGTTAGCTCCGAAGCTAGTGATTATGCTCTCAACACCACTGAGAGCAAGCTCATGTGGTATGGTTTTAAACCTAATGGTCGACATAACGGAACCATTGGTATTCAGGATGGCTCAGTAGCAGTAATGAATGGTGAAGTTGTGGGCGGTAGTTTCACTATGGATATGAACAATATTAATGTTGAAGACTTGGAAGGTGAGTATAAAGATAAACTGACTAACCACCTTAAATCAGGCGACTTCTTCAGTGTAGAAGAACACCCTACGGCTGTATTTGAAATTACCGAAGTGGAGCCTTACAGTAATGAAGTTGCCTCTACAGATGGTGACGCTAAAATGAAAGTAGTCGTTAATGAAGAAGAAGTGGATGAGTACAGCATTCCTGATCCTACTCATACCATCACCGGTAACCTTACCATGCGGGGTACTACGTTAAGCATCTCTTTTCCTGCTATAGTTGAGGTAACCGATGGACAAGTGACAGCGCAAGCTAAATTTAACATTGACCGCTCTAAATGGAATATCGATTTCCGCGAAGAAAGCGGATACGAAGCTCGTGCTAAAGATGAATTGATTTATGATACCGTGCACGTTGGGTTCGATATTGTGGCTAATAATGAAGGCGAACCTACTGCTTCTGTAGAATAAGATATAAATACGATACTATAAATAGAAAAAGGGGCGCTCATGAGTACCCCTTTTTTCTTGGCTTTTATAGACTAATCTTCGCAGTCAACATCAGCTAATTCGCTGTTCCAGCAATGCCAGGCATCATCCTGAAAGTGCTTTTGGCTTTGAACCCGCCCTATTTTAGTTTCAGAATTAAAGTCAATCTTCATTATATTTTCTTCACTGGAAATATACACGTGATAATAGGCATCAAAATCAACATCGCTGGTTTTACCATAAGCAATGTAGCTGTCTTTATTTTCGCTATCCTTATCAATAGAGGTATATTTAATACTAGCAACTTCGTCGTCTTCTTTTTCCCATTCAATAAATAATCCTTCCCGGGCATTTTTCTCCGGTTCAATGCTTACCGTCCAACTGCCTTCTGTTCCGTCCAGAGCGGAAGTACCTTTGTACCATAGAAAATCCTGAAATCCATCGCTTTTAGAAACGTACATTTCCCACTGCACAGATTCATCATTTACCTTGGCATACAAACTTGCCTCGTAGGTGTGTTGGCCTTCCGAAACCTCAAATGACCAAACCCAACGCTTTTCTGCCGGAATATATGTAGCCTCCTGGTCCAGCGCTGCTTTGAAGGCTACGACGGGTACACTTAAGTGCACCGTAAGCCATGATTGCCAGAATACAAAGTTAATGGCCGCAAAACCATAATGCATTTTACTCTCTTCGAGGCGGCCATTATTGGCCCCCTCCTCTGATGGAAAAGCAGAAAGATCCATGGCGAATGTAGCAGATGATGGAATTACCGGGGCTGCCCCTGGGTCATCCACTACCTCTTCTTCTTTAGAACAGCTTGTCAGCATGCTAACTGACAAAAATGAAATCGCTATGATCCGAGCGATCCAAATATGAGTCCATTTATTCATAATAATTTATATATTTTAATATAATAGTACAAATATTATGCTCAATGAAATATTATAGAGAATAATGGGCTTTCTAGTAAGATTTTATCGCAACAAAAGCCAAAAAGGTAACGCTTGAGCGGTATAGAGTATCGAAATGAGAATACATTGCTATTCATTATGATTTGAATAGTTTTGTAAAGCACAGCTGACCAGCAGAAGAAGAAAAGAGCAAACGTGTCGGTTTTTAGACAAGCCCCCAAACTACCAGACGTTTAGGAGTTAAAGTCCGTATTTTTCACTTTCGTAAAATTTTTTAGAGTCGCAATGGATGCACTACAGAAAAAATTTCAACAACAATATCCTGATCAGTTGTACCTCTCGCAAGATAATGCCGACTCGTTAGAGGAGTACCTGCGTAAGCAGCAGTGGATAAAAGGCAGTGAAAAAGTTGTATCGCTGGAGAAGCCAGGGGAGGGAAATATGAATGTGGTAGTGCGGGTAGTGACCGACCAGCAAACCTTTATTGTAAAACAGGCCCGGCCCTGGGTGCAAAAGTATCCACAGGTAGAGGCACCTATAGAGCGAAGTAACGTAGAAGCTGCTTTCTACGCTCTTATTGCTGGCAAGGCTGCCCTGAGTGAGCGTACTCCCAAGCTTATTGGGGTTGATGCCCATAATTTTATTATTGCTTTGGAAGATATGGGTGAGGGAAGCGATTATACGTTTCTTTATCAGAAAAACCAGTCTTTAAGCTCTGAAGAAGTTACGTCACTCACCAGTTTTATCTCTCAGTTGCATCAGATTCGCAGTGACCACTCATCAGTTTCTTTTCCGGCCAATCAGGCCATGAAAGAGCTGAACCATGAGCACATCTTTCGTTTTCCTTTTCAGGAAGAAAACGGTTTTAATCTGGATGATGTGCAGGAAGGGTTGCAAGCATTATCGCTAACCTATAAACAAAATGAGTTGCTAAAACAGCGGGTAACATTATTGGGTAAGCGTTATCTGACAACGGGCACTACTCTGTTGCACGGCGATTATTATCCGGGAAGCTGGTTAAAAACTGCTTCGGGAATCATTGTAATTGACCCCGAATTTGCTTTCCTGGGTGATCCGGAATTTGACCTGGGTGTTATGATTGCCCACTTGACGATGGCCAGAACAGAACCTCATCTGATTAAGCAGTTGCTAAAACAATACAACCGACCGTCTTCGTATGACGAGGGGCTTCAACAGGCTTATTGTGGAGTTGAGATTTTGCGGAGAATCATTGGTCTGGCCCAGTTGCCCTTATCCTTCTCGCTGGATGAAAAAAAGAAATTGCTCGAGCAAGCCACTCAATGGGTACTGCAATACGAAGCGGAAGAATAAAAGATTGCCTTCAGAAGCCAGAAAAGTTATCAAATGAAATGCCTTCAACGTAATGGAACAATCACCTGCTGCTTTCTCACTTTCGCGCGATGCTCTGTACGATAAAGTGCTGGGCACGCTGGTTGGTTCGGCCATTGGCGATGCTATGGGGGCACCGACTGAAATGTGGTTGCGTGAAGAAATTGCCAGTGAGTATGGGTTGGTAGAAAAGCTGGAAGCTTTGGTGCGCCCCCCTTCGGCGGAAGGCACCTGGGATTATAATCTGCCTGCCGGAGGTACAACCGATGATACCCGATGGAAAAAGCTAGTGGCAGAGTTTCTGCTGACACAATCGGCAGATTTAAGTGCTACTGATTTTGCAACGTTTATTGTGCAGCATTACGAACAGGAAGTGCAACGGTTAAAAGCAACTAATGGTACTGAGCCGGAGCCTTTTGAGGCCAATGCCCGCCGTATAGCCTGGTTACAAGAATGGACTCAGGTGGCTCAACCGTATGCTGATCAGCATCTGGATAATTACTCTTTTGCCCTGAGCCGGTTCTATGGTGGAGAAATGACGTGTGCCGGTATGCTTTATGCCCCTGCTATCGGTGCTTTCTATCCGGGTCAGTCAAAAAAAGCCTACGAAGAAGCGTATAAGTTATCCATTTTTGATTTGGGTTACGCCCGAGATATTAGTGGTTTAGTTGCGGCTATGGTGGCTGCTGCCATGCATCCGGAAGCTATTCCGGAAACGATCATTCGAACGGTTCAAGAGGTAGATCCTCATTATTATTTCAAGAGCCGATTAGTAGGCCGCGCCTCGCATCGGCTACTGAAAGATGCGCACCGTATTGTGTATCAGGCCCGGCAGCCGTTTTCCGGAAAACTTACTGAAGGTAGCATTAAACTTCCGGTCAGTACAACTCTTGATACAGTAACATTACAGCAAATGCAGCAAGCCTATGCACTACTGGATGCCAAAAATCAAGAATTACCTTTTCATGCAGGCGAAATCTTTCTAGTTAACCTGACGGGCTTACTGTTTTTTGATTTTGACTTTACCAAAACGCTGGCTTTTGTAGTGAATTTTGGCCGGGACAATGATACTACGGCAGCAGTTACCGGGGCCATTCTGGGCGCGTATTGGGGAGCAGAGAAGCTGCCGGAGGAGATGGTGCATTCGGTTTTGTCGGTAAACAGTACCGTATTGGCTATAGATTTAAAGGCATTGGCTGGTCAACTGACGGATAGCATCTTTTCTCGCTATTCAAATTAGGCCTAACCGGCATAAAAAAAGAGCAGACTAGTTTGTCTGCTCCTGTACTATCGTTAATCACCTGTTTAGCGCTGGCCTGCTGAAGAATTAACATCGGCAGTAATCGTAACCTGTTGGGTGGGATCAGAAGGATCATTAGAAAATACGGTTACAGTTTTCTGTTGTTTTCCCCGTCGTCCACGTGGATTGAATGTGACACTGATCTTGCTACTTTCGCCGGGAGCCAGAATTTCTTTATTCGGAGTAGAAACGGTGCATCCGCAATTAGCTTTAGTAGCTCGGATGTTCAGCTCGCTTTTGCCGGTATTAGTAAACTCAAATTCGGTTGTTACTTTATCATCCTGAGAGATGGTACCAAAATTATGTGATTTTGATGTAAAGCTTAACTTGGGTGCTGTTTTCAGTTGTTGCTCGGTAAGCGGCTCAAAGTACTCTTCTACTGTAGCCATCACGGTAAATTCTTTTAGATTATCCTCTCCTTCCTCATCGGTAAAAAGGCGGATACGATCCGTAGAGAAGCCCAAGCGTTTGCGCTCAACGGCATCGGTAGCATCGTACGTTACCGTAATAGCTCCTTTTTGTTTGGGTTGCAACGTTTGCGGCTCAATGTCCACTGAGATATGCCCAGGAGTAACTACGTTAGTGCTGAAAGTAACCGGTTCGTCGCTATCGTTAAATACGTCAAACGTTCGGGAAGTAGGCTCTTTGGTAAGCACTTTACCCATGTTTAATGAGCGATATTTTACCCGGACTTTCCCCATGGCAGTAGGAAAATCATCTTGTGGGGTTTTGGGTTTTGGCTGTACGCTTCCTTTAATATAGAGTACCTGATTGCTAGGGTCAGCATTAGACGTAATCGTAATAGATTTACGGAAGGCACCGGGACGGTTGTTAGGATTATACTGAGCTACCACTTTCCCTTTTTCACCAGGGGCCACCGGGTCTTTAGTCCAGCTGGGAGTAGTACACCCACAAGAGGCTCTCACATTACTAATGATGACCGGGGCATTGCCGGTATTGGTAAATTCAAACTCATGAGAGATGGGGCCCCCTTCTTCTTTCACCTGACCAAAGTCATGGTCGGTGACTTCAAATGACATTACTGGTTTTTGGCCTTGCGCTACGGCCACCATAGCCGCTAACACAAGCATGAAAGCGATCGATAGTTGTTTTTTCATGGTTTTTGGCTTGATTTCTAGACTTTATGAAATATCAAACAATTATTGTGCAAAACACGGACTGGACGATATAATGATACAACGACCCAGGATAGAACATCGTCTAAATTGGCAAAACGAATTAGGATTTAAAAGTTCAACCCAGCTATGGTTTCTCGGTTATACGTGATATTTTCCTTTATTTTGCAGAAAAAAGAGAGATATGGCACGCATACTTACTGGTATACAAAGTTCGGGAAAACCTCATTTGGGTAACATATTAGGGGCTATTCAGCCAGCCATTGAGCTGTCTAGAGACGAAAAGAATGAATCCTTTTTTTTCATTGCTGATCTACATTCGCTTACTACAATTAAAGATGGCGAGACTCGCAATGCAAATGTGAATGCGGTGGCTGCCGCCTGGTTGGCATGCGGTTTCGATACGGAAAAGAACGTTTTTTATCGACAATCCAAAATCCCCGAAGTTTGTGAGTTGACGTGGTATTTGAATTGCTTTACGCCTTACCCTATGCTGGCTAATGCGCATTCTTTCAAAGATAAGGCCGACCGTTTGGCAGATGTGAATGCCGGGCTGTTTACCTATCCCGTGTTGATGGCTTCGGATATTATTTTGTATGATGCGAACTTTGTGCCGGTTGGCAAAGATCAGCAGCAGCATCTGGAGATTACGCGAGACATAGCCACTGCTTTCAATCATCAATACGGAGAAACTTTTGTAATACCTGATACTAAGACTGATGAAAGCCGGATGACTATTCCCGGTACGGATGGGCAAAAGATGAGCAAATCGTATCAGAACACCATTGATATTTTTCTGCCTGAAAAAAAATTGCGTAAGCAGATTATGTCCATCATAACGGATAGCACCCCGTTGGAAGAGCCTAAAAAGACGGAAGGAGATACGGTGTTTACACTGTACAGCTTAATGGCGAGTGAGGAACAGACTGCTGAGATGAAAGCCAATTATGAAGGCGGTAACTATGGTTATGGCCACGCAAAACAAGCTCTTTTCGAGCTGATCTCTGAGCAATTTGCCGAAGAGCGGAAAAAGTATGATTACTACATGACAAACCTGCCTGAATTACATCAGGAACTGGAGAAAGGAGAGGCCAAAGCACGAGAAGTAGCGCTTGAAGTCCTTTCTCGGGTGCGGGGGAAGTTGGGGTATTAATAGTGGCAGTTAATGCAAAGTTGGCCGGAGGCGGTCAGCGATCAGTAAGTATGAAATAATCAGTGATCAACGCAACTACTCATGCTTAATATTTCAGATTACCTTTTGTTTACTGACTGCTTGCCGACTCCGGCCTCTCGACAACTGCATATTAAAAACTTACTCTTCCCGAGTACTACCTTTCTTGAATTGGTCAAAGCGAGACTTTTGGGCGGCGCGAGGGAACACATTGTCTTCTATGTGAGCATCGGCCGTTTTGCGGTTAGGATCCAGCGTTATTTTGACGGCTTCTTTATCCTTGACAAAGACTTTAGTCACCTGATTTTCGTTCATGCGCCATATCTCTGCCGGAATTTGTTCTACTTCGGTGGTACCGTCGGCGTAGGTGAACTCTACTACGAGCGGAGTAACTAAACCACCTTCATTTTTAAACGTCACCTCGTACAGATTTTTCTCACCATATTTACGACGGATTTCATCATCATTGGTGCGATTGCGGAACTCGCCAAAGTATTTGTCATCCGTATCAGTGACGGTAAATTCCTGAGGAGCATCCGGCCAGTTTTTAGCCTCTTCAGCTTTATCATCGCCACTGGTTTCTTCCTGGCCAATATCTTCCTGCGTTGCCGAAACTGTGTTTTCAATGCCAGGTTCAGGGTTGGCAATGCGGTACCATTTTACATCATCTACCGCTACATCCACGTAATCAGTGGTGTAGAACCAGCCCCGCCAGAACCAATCTAGGTCTACGGCGGAGGCATCTTCCATAGTACGGAAAAAATCTGCTGGGCCAGGGCGTTTGAATTTCCAACGCTGGGCATATTCCTTAAAGGCAGCATCAAATAGCTCAGGACCCATAATGGTATTACGAAGCACATAAAGCGCAGCTGAAGGTTTAGCATAAGCATTGTAGCCAAACTGTACAATCTGCTCCGAGTTGGTCATAATCGGGCGGATAAAGTTTTTGTCACCAGCCATATACTCACCAATGGTTTCGGGCGTACCGAAGCGCATGGGCATGTCGGGATAATATTCCTGCGAGGTTAAGTTCTCCAGAAATGTATTTAACCCTTCATCCATCCAGGTCCACTGCCGCTCGTCAGAGTTTACGATCATGGGGAAGTAGTTATGGCCTACTTCGTGAATGATCACGCTGATCATACCCCACTTTTTATTATCGGAATAAGAGCCATCGGGTTCAGGCCGGCCGAAATTGAAACAGATCATGGGGTATTCCATACCAATAGAGGCAGCATGTACCGAGATTGCTACGGGATACGGGTAGTCAAATGTATGGTTGGAATAATTTACCAGTGTATTTTTTACTGCTTTGGTCGATTCTTTCTCCCACAACGGGTTACCTTCCTTAGGGTAGAATGACATGGCCAGGGGTTGCTTATCGTTAAGCTTTACTGCCATAGCATCCCAGATAAACTTTCGGGAGGTGGCAAAAGCAAAGTCTCGTACATTATCTGCCTTAAACTTCCAGGTTTTCTTTCCGGTAGATTTGGTCTGCTCATTTTCTTTTGCCTCTTTCTCAGTGACGATCATCACTGGCTTATCAAAGGTATTGCGAGCCTTTTCTAATCGTTGCCGTTGTTCAGCCGTGAGCGCCTCTTTTTCGTTCTGAATTTCACCAGTAGCCGCTATTATATGATCATCCGGTACAGTGATTGCCACTTCAAAATTCCCGAAAGTGAGCGCAAACTCGCCTTGGCCTAGAAATTGTTTATTTTGCCAGCCATTCAAGTCATCGTACACCGCCATACGGGGGTAAAACTGAGCGATGGTGTAAACATAGTTATCATCCTCAGGGAAATATTCGTAACCTGAACGCCCATAATCCATCATCCGGTCATTAATATTATACGACCAGCCTACACTGAAGGCTAATTGTTCGCCGGGGTTCAATGGTTGGGGCAGCATTACCTTCATCATCGTTTTGTTGATGATATACTGAAGCGGTTTGCCCTGGGCATCTTTTACCGACTGAATATTGAACCCACCGTCAAAATCGTCTTCATTAAGGACTCTCATTTGAAACATACGAGCATTAATAGAATCTCGTACAGACGAAGATTCCACCTGCGGGGTCATAGAGTCTTTGGCCCGCATGTTTTGGTCTAGCTGCAACCATAGGTAAGAAAGCGGGTCGGGAGAATTATTATAGTAGGTAATGGTTTCTGAGCCGGTTACCGATTGGGTTTCATCATTTAGCTCTACCTGAATCTTATAGTCGGCCTGTTGCTGCCAGTATTTGTAGCCGGGAGCCCCGGAGGCTGATCGGTATTCGTTGGGGGTAGGCAATTCCGGGTCTAGTTGCTCAAACTTGCCCTGGTGCTCCTGGGCTACACCGGGGATGTTCAGCCACCCTATAAGCCCTATCATTAGTAAGCAGGAATATTTCATAATAGACATAGATTAACTGTTCTGCATAATATCTTTACAAAATGCAGTAGGTATTGCGTTCCTTCGCAAATGCTAAATGATGTTAAAAGTAGTGTTGTAGAGAGCGTTAAGACAGCCGCCAGACTTCTTCTTCCTTCTTTCTACCTACCTGGAGAATCAGCCGGGTTGGGCCGGGTACCAGCACCAGGCGAGTTAGCTGATTTGGGTATTCGTCCACATCAACGATGACCCCACCTTCTGCGGGCAAGTAAACTACGGAGCCGTTCTCTTCCGTTTTCACATATTTATTAGCCAGATAGGCAGTAGGTAGTAGCACATCATCATCAGGACAAAGCTCATCATGTACGTCTGCCAGCACTTCTTCCAGAAACTGTCCATATTTATCCAGCAGGTCATCTTCCATATCATGGATTTCTTCTTCCAGATCATCGTACTGGGGGTCGTTATAATCAATTTTTGATAATTCAATCTTCTTATCGACCAATTGCACCAGGGCTTGCTCTAGGGCTTCATTGTTCATGAGTCTATCCGTTGTTTTTCAATGAATTATAATTACTCAAAATTCTTAACAATTCTAAGAAGATACAATGATACGCTAGGATTAATTTGTTTGCGCAACCATTTCTTGGCTGAGGAGTTGTCTATCAAATACGGAAAAGACAAAGTTGACTGTCTGAAGAACCATTATATTTTGTAAATTGGGCCGTTACTTATACCGTTTTTTAACTAAATTTTTTCTACCGTTTAACCTGAAAATATTTCTTTCCGCTTATGGACCAAGCAGTTAAATCAAAAGCCGAGCAATGGCTCAACAGTAGTGTCATTGATTCCGACAGCCAAGCCGAAATTCAGCGTCTCCTCAATCAAGATAATGAGCACGACTTAGTGGATGCGTTCTATAAAGACCTGGAGTTTGGCACCGGAGGATTGCGGGGTACAATGGGTGTAGGGTCAAATCGTATAAATAAGTATACCATTGGTATGGCCACGCAGGGGTTAAGCAACTATCTGCTAAAAACGTATCCTGATGAGCAAATCAAGGTTGTTATTGCGCATGATAGTCGGAATAATAGCCGCCGTTTTGCCGAAGTGGTAGCCGCTGTTTTTTCAGCAAACGATATTCAAGTGTATTTTTTCGATGGCCTTCGGCCTACCCCGGAGCTATCGTTTGCCATTCGGGCACTGGGTTGTCACAGCGGTGTAGTCTTAACAGCCTCTCATAACCCGAAAGAATACAACGGTTATAAAGCATATTGGAAAGATGGAGCTCAACTAGTGCCACCGCATGACAAAAACGTCATTGAGGAGGTTGAGGCTATTGAAGGGTTAGATGCAGTGAAGTTTGAGCGGAATGAGGATAAAATACAGGTGATCGGTGCCGATATTGATGAACAGTATCTGGAAGCGATCAAAGGGCTTTCGCTTTCCCCGGAAGCCATTAAAAACCAGAGCGATTTAAAAATTGTATTCACGCCAATTCACGGTACTGGAGTTACTTTGGTGCCACCGGCGCTTAAAAAATTAGGATTTACCAATGTGCATGTGGTAGAAGAGCAGGCCGAACCCGACGGTAACTTTCCTACAGTAGTGTATCCAAACCCCGAAGAGAGCGAGGCCCTAAGCATTGCTATCCGGCAGGCTACTGAAATGGACGCTGACCTGGTCATGGGTACTGACCCCGATGCTGACCGGGTAGGTATTGCCGTAAAAAACAGGGAGGGTAAGTTTGAAATATTAAACGGAAATCAGGCGGGTAGTTTACTGGTTTATTATCTGCTTAAAAAGTGGCAAGAAGCCGGAAAATTGGACGGTAAGCAATTTGTAGCCAAAACCATTGTAACCACTGAGCTTATCCGCAAAATTGCCGAGCACTACCAGGTAGATTGTTACGATACGCTGACTGGGTTCAAATACATCGCAGCCCTTATTAAAGAGATGGAAGGAAAACAAACCTTCATTGGAGGAGGAGAAGAAAGCTATGGTTATTTGATTGGCGATTTTGTTCGTGATAAAGATGCTATTGCGTCCTGTGCCATGATTGCTGAAATGACTGCGTATGTGAAAGACCAGGGAATGAATCTGTACGATTTTCTGCTGGAAACTTATCAGGAGTTTGGCTTATATAAGGAGTCATTGGTTTCTCTGACCAAAAAAGGAAAGAGCGGAGTAGAAGAAATTCAGCAGATGATGCGTAACCTTCGCGAGAATCCACCTAAAACGATTGTAGGCGAAAAAGTGGTCAAAATAATTGATTACCAGGAAGGCATTGAAACCGATGTTATTTCTGGTAAGCAACGCCCTATTGAGTTTCCGGAATCAAATGTGTTGCAGTTCTTCACCGAAAAAGAAACGAAAGTATCTGCTCGCCCCTCGGGAACAGAGCCTAAAATTAAGTTTTATTTCAGTGTAAATGATAAGCTTGACAATCAGTCTGATTTTGCCCAGAAATGGGAGGCCTTAGATAAAAAGGTAGAGGCGGTCATACAGGATATGCAATTACAATAACATCGCTTATAACATTCTTTAAGCCGCTTGCGATACCGCAAGTGGCTTTTTTTGTCCTAGCCAATAGCCGTTTATTTCAAAGGAAAAATTCTGTTTCCTGAGCCGGGATTATCAAGGATAAATTTGTAAATTTTTGAAACTTCTTACGTGGGTAAGCTATCCAAATTTTGTAGAAATAATAAGATGCTCATCAGCTAATAGCCAGTAGAATGCCCTAAAAAGACCTAAATAAATAAAAGAGAAGCTTGTAATAATTAATTTATAATATAACTTTTTATATTTTTTTTTGAATTATATATACCTTTCACTATCTTAGCATTTAATTAATAATGGATAAGTGATAGGCTGACCATTATCAAACATACTATGTCTTACAAAGAAAAACAGATTGAAAAAAAATACTTCTCTATCGGAGAAGTTGCCAAACAACTGGATGTAGCAACCTCTCAAATTCGCTTTTGGGAAAGTGAATTTGATATTATCAGCCCTCAGAAAAATAGAAACGGAAAGCGACAGTTCACCAAAGATGACATTGAAAAGATTAAACTGGTATATCATCTAGTGAAAGAAAAAGGGTATACTCTGCAAGGAGCTAAAGACAGACTTAAGAGTGGTTCTAAAGCAGCAAAAGATAAAATGGAGATGATAGAATCCTTACAGGAAATTCGCTCATTTCTGGCAGATTTGAAACAAAAAATGGATTTGTGATTTCTCAGGCAAACGATACGGATATTCATAGTTATGATGCGGCAGTTTACCACATTGCCCTTAGCATGACTCCAATGATTGGCGGATCGCTTGCCAGACAACTTATTAATTACTGCGGGTCCGCCGAAGCGGTGTTTCGTAGTAGGCCCTCTCAATTGGGTAAGATTCCGGGCATAGGTCCTAAAATCCTGGCTTCATTAAGGAGTCATCATCATTTATTGGATAAGGCCCAGCAGGAAATTGAGCGTTGTATTCGACAGGGCATAACAGTACTTACCTACCAGCATCCACAGTATCCAGAACGGTTGCGTCATATTTACGATGTGCCTCTGGTATTGTACTATCAGGGCAATGCCGATCTAAATCATCAGCGCATTATCAGTATTGTAGGAACGCGACAGGCTACCTCGTATGGGCTGGAAATACTGGAAGAGATTACTGCTACCTTAGCCCAATATGATGTGCTGATAGCGAGCGGACTGGCCTACGGTATTGATATTCATGCTCATCGGCTAGCCTTACAGCATAATATCCCGACAGTGGCAGTTATGGCTAATGGACTGGATCAGATTTATCCGGCAGTACATCGGAAAGATGCATGGGCTTTTGCAAAACAGGGGGGGCTACTGACTGAGAATCCCTTAGGCACCAAGCCCGAAGCTCGGAAGTTTCCGGCGCGGAACCGGATTATCGCCGGCTTGGCTGATGCAGTTATCGTAATTGAAGCAGCTACCAAGGGAGGAGCACTAATTACTGCCGATCTGGCCAATGATTATGATCGAGAAGTTTTTGCAGTTCCCGGAAATGTTGGACAGAAATATTCGCAGGGTTGTAATCAGTTAATTCAGCAACATAAAGCCCATTTAATTAACACAGGAGAGGATGTAATTAAAATGCTCAATTGGGACTTAGATAATGCCACTAAGGCATCTTCACCCAAGCGAGAAAGGCAAATTCCTGTTGATTTAAGTGAAAACGAACAGAAAGTGTATGAGGTGCTGGTTCAGCATCAGGACGGTTTACTATTAGATAAAATCAGTTGGCTTACCCAACTGCCGGTGTCAGAATTAGCAGCGGTACTGCTAAGCCTGGAGTTTAAACATTATGTTCGGGTGCGTCCCGGAAATAAGTATCAACTGCGGGCTGTATGAATGAACAATGAGGGAAAGAAATGAGCTATGGAGATTTACCAAGATTACTATCATATCCTGGAAGTAAACTATAATGCTACTCCGGAAGATGTTAAATTAGCTTATCGCCAACTGGCTAAAAAATATCATCCCGACGTTAACAACGGTGACCGGGACAAAGAAGAGATGTTTAAGCTGGTAAGCGAGGCATATGATGTCCTTTCAGACATTGATAAAAAAGCATCTTACGACTTATCCTTATTGCTGGGACTTTACGAAGAAGAGAAATCTTATTCGTCACGCCGAGCTTCGGCTCGTTCTCAGCCTCAATATTCTTACCGGCGCCCGGCATCGGTCACTTACTCTCGCAAAACATATGTGGGCATGACGGCTCTAGTGCTGGTGGTTATAGCCTCTATCTTTGTAGTTCCCCTTATGCTAGCCCGTTATTCTTCGGAATATCACTATGACAAGGGCCTAAGCTATTATCAGGATGGTCAGTATTACGCCGCTCTTAATAGTCTGGAACGGTCTATTTTAGATTTTGGAAGCAAAAATGTAGAAGCCTGTTTACTAGCCGGAACCATACTGATGGAAGAATACGGTCAGTATGATTATGCTATAGAATATACTGATCGTGGATTGGAGGTAGCCTCATCTGATGGCGAAAAAGTGCAGCTACTATATATGAAAGGCCGCTGCCTTAAAGGGAGTGCCGACTATCACGGAGCGATCCAGCAGTTCAAGCAAGCACTGGCTCTCTGGCCAGATTACGATAGTTTGCATTTTGCAATAGCAAATATTTATGCTTTTGATCTTGATCAATATAATACAGCCATTGCCAGTTTTGAGCAGCTTCATAAAGTGAATAAAAGCTTTGCCGAGGCAACATACGGTACTGCCTATTGCTATTACAAGCTACATCAATATGATTCAGCATTGCGATATGTGAATAGCTATATTGAAGGCCGAAGCATTGATGCAAATGCCTATTTGCTAAGAGCTAAAGTAAAGGAAAAGCAAGGGTATGCTCAAGCTGCATGCGAAGACATAAAAAAAGCCTCCCGATTACATTCCGGGGAGGCTGAAAATTTAGCAGAATCTTATTGTATGTAATAAAAGCTGTTATTTTACTCCTTTGTTGCAGACTTGGCGGATGGTTTCGTAGGCTTTTAGATCGCCCAACTCACCGGCTTTGCTAAGATCCAGACAGCCCTCCTGTAGCAAACCCCGCTCAATTCGGATAATACCACGTAGATAGTAAGCATCAGGGTTTTTAGGGTTAAGCTCCACAATTTTAGTGAAGTCATTAATAGCATCCTCATAGGCCTGCAATTCTCGGCGGGCCTGCCCTCGGTGATAATAAGCTTCTATAAGGTTTTTGTTTAGCTTTACTGCCTCTCCATAATCCACAATAGCACCGAAATAATCTTGTAAAGCAAACTTAACGTTGCCTCTCTCATAATAGGCTTCAGCAAAGGTAGGATTGTTTTCTATAGCATGGTTATAATCTTTCATAGCACCATGATAGTCCTCAAAAATAATTTTTGTTCTACCTCGGAGATAATATGCCTGCACATTTGAAGGGTCCGCTTCAAGGGCCTGATTAAATGCCATAATAGCTTCCTTGTACAATCCTTCCTCAAAAAGCTGGCGTCCTTTATTTACAAACTCATCAGTATTAGGAGTGCCCCAAACTGCTGCAGTAGTTGTAAAGATGATGAATAGTGCATTTACAACGGTTAGACATATGTTCCTTCCCATATCATTCATTTTTAATAAGCTCTATTCTTTAGTTATACACAAAATAGAGTATAAATGATGATAAATAATAATACTATTGCCTGTAGGTAATGTACCTTACTAAGGAGAAAAGTGATATTGTTACATAAAATGCTATATGTTTGAGAGATTGCTTAGGTAAGCCAGTCAATATATTTTTGTGAGAGCAGAGAGATCGTATTGTGCTCTGCACTGCCTTCCCGAGGAACATGATTATATTCCCAGGCAGCATATGGCGGTAAACTCATAAGAATAGATTCGGTTCTTCCTTCAGTATCCAGGCCAAATTTGGTGCCTTTATCCCATACCAGATTAAACTCTACATAACGGCCTCGCCTCAAATACTGCCACTGCTTTTCGCGTTCGCCATAATTGTCGGTTTTATGTTTGTCTATAAGATGAGTGTAAATAGGCGAAAACGACTGTCCTACGGCCTGTACAAAAGAAAATACATCTTCCTTTTTCTGATTTTCTCCAGGAGTTAGATGATCAAAAAAAATACCGCCGATACCTCGAGTTTCCTGTCGATGTTTAATGTAAAAGTAGTCATCGGCCCATTTTTTGAAGGTCGGATAGTATTCGGGATTATGTGAGTCGCAGGTTTTTTTAAGCGAGGCGTGAAAGAAACGAGCATCTTCCTCATCAATATAATGGGGAGTTAGATCAATACCGCCGCCAAACCAGTAAGTGCCGTTGCTCATCTCAAAATACCGGACATTCATGTGAATAATCGGTATAAAGGGATTAACCGGGTGCATGACAATAGATACCCCGGTAGCATAAAAATCAGCCTCTTTCAGCTTGAGTGCCGTCAGAATTTTTTCAGGGGTTTTTCCATGTACAGCCGAAAAATTGACTCCTCCTTTTTCTAGTAGGTGTCCGTTAGTAATAACTCTGGATCTGCCCCCACCACCACCGGGACGATCCCATCTATCTTCCGAAAAAATTCCGGTACCATCGGTGGTCTCTAATGCTGAGCAGATGTCATCTTGCAATGACTGAAACCATAAGGCTATTGCTTCTTTTTCGATCATACTATTAAAAATAGAGAGTCTGTTGCAATCTGGGCGAAGGTAACAGTTTGCTTAGAATGATCCACAAAAAAAGAGTGGCAATCAGGTACCACTCTTATCAAGAAAGAACTATACAGTAATATTATTCACCGCGAAGGCCCAGAGGCGTTGGTTCCTCATCAATAGAGACGGTGCTGATACGCCCCTGCTGGTCAGTAGAGATCATTATAGGGCGGCTCCAACTACTTTGAGTAATGTTATTAGCAGACTTAAGCCTGAAATAATATAGTTGCCCGGGTTTTAGCTTTCCGTATGGAATAGTGGCAAAATTTTCAGAAGAAGTGTCTGCTGATATTAGATGATGCGAGGACAACTGCTCGAGAAATAACTGAGTGTGGTAGAGGGTTGCTGACTCGGTAGGTGGCCAATAAAGATCCTGTTGCTGCTCTTCTTCGTAATGGTTAATGCGTATGTCTTGTACATTGGGAGAGTTAATGCGGTGGGTAAGTACAACGTTATCCAGAAAAGCCCCGCTAGAAAAGCTTCCCTGACCCAAAAAGCTACGGTCACCCATTTGCTGAAAGCGTATAATAAATTGGTTTGTATACTCTATAGCCAGTGCTTCCATGAGGGAATCCAGATTGATCTGATAATGTGCGTACTGCTGCTGAGCCGTTGGGCTAAAAATATAAGCCTGTTTAAAACTCTTACCTCCATTATTGCTAACCCAGATACCATTTTCCCGCTTAAGTTCAGCTTCATGGTTGTACATCCAGAAATTTAACTCCAGGTCAGACTGATATGATAAATCTACGTGTAGATCTAAGGCACTGGCTGTAAGCTGCCCATCGCTAAATCGTCCTAGTGCCAGCGCTCGCTTTTCACTATAGCTAAGCGTATCTATGATCAGGGCACTGCCACCCGGGCGAATGTAATGAGTGTCTATTGTTTTTGAGAGATTGCCAGTGCGCCAGTATTTTGCCAGTGAGTCTGTTTCAAAAGTTTCTACAAACGGAAAGGTAGCATAATATTCGCATTGAGGCTCCTGAATAGTAATCTGATCAAGATAAATACCGTCGCTAATGGTCCGAGTGCCTTCAAAATCGTCATCATCGTGCTGCTGGAAGCGGATAACAAATTGGTTGGTAAGTGATAAGCGATGCTGTGCGGAAATTTCCCGTAAGTCTAATGC
This sequence comes from Roseihalotalea indica, assembly GCF_022458895.1. The sequence continues at coordinate 674,569 of NZ_JAINFL010000001.1, forward strand.
ATGAAAATTACCCCAGATATTATCCGCCCAGTTATCTCCGTCAAAATCAACAACTTTTACAAAGTGCTCTCCGGCATCGTTACTAAAATAAACACCATCTTGTGGGTGAGTCTCATCATAATGATCCAGTATCTGAAAGCTTAGTTCAGGATTTTTGGCTTGGCTAAGATCAACGTACAAATCTAAAGCGTTGGTGGTATAAAGGCGGTCTACAGTGTTGCCTAAGCGTATGGCCTGGCCATTATTGGGAGTTGAAACAAATTCCACCGTACCAGTAGGGGTAATGGCGAAAGCAGTATCGAGCAGATTGGGAAGGCCATGTTTCCAGTATGAGGCTAGGGAATCTGCTTCAAAATCTTCCGTGAAAGGGTAAGCGGCATAGGTTTGATGGACTTCCTGCACTACAATATCATCCAGGTAAATACCGTCGCTAGTCAATCGGCTCCCTTCAAAGTCAGAATCATCGTGTTGCTGGAAACGGATGACAAAGTTAGCAGTGAGTGGAAGCCGGTGCTGCCGGGCCAGGCGGTTAATATTGATGGGGGGATATGCCCCAAACTTTCTCTGACGCCAGTTTTCAAAATCAAAATCAAAAACCTTCACAAAATGCTTTCCGGCATCATGGCTAAAATAGATGCCATCCTGTGGGTGCGTTTCATCTAGGTTATTCAATACTTTGAAGCTAAGCTCTACATTGGCTTGGGACGATAAATCCAGGTGTAGGTCTAAAGCATTGGTGGTATACAGGTTATCAAACTGACTGCCCATTCTAACTACCCGCCCCTGTTGCTCATCAAAGGGTATAATTTCTACCACGCCAAATGGGGAAGGGGCATAGGTAGGGTCACTTGTTTGAGTATTGCCTACAGATATTGCAGAAGACCAGGTTTCGCCTTCAAATGTCTCTTGAAACGGAAGACGGGCGTAGATATTATTAGGTACAAATAGTCGGATATTATCGAGCTGTATTCCGTCGCTAAATTCGGCGCCCCCATTAAAATCTTTGTTGCCATACTGTTGAAAACGGATAATCGTGTTTTTGCTAAGTTTAAGTCCCTGCGCGGCCGCCAATACGTTTAGGTTTAGCGGCGGAATAGTTCCGGTAGTTTTAGGAGCCCACTGTTCAAATGAAAAACTATAGATCTTTACAAAATAGCGCCCGCTGTCAACACTAAGATAAATACCATCTTGTGGATCGGTCTCTTCATAATAATGATACAGATCAAACTGTAGAGCTACCTGAGAATAAAGGGCTAAGTCAAGAGATAAATCAAGGCGATTGGTAGTAAAGGGCCCATCGGTACTTCTGCCGAGTCTGGCTACATGGTTTTTAGATGGGGCGCCAGTCGTAATTATTTCTACTACACCATGATCTTTTCCCGGCAACGGAGTCCAGGCGCTTGCTGGCGCTGCCTCAAAATCTTCAGCGAAGAGCATTTCCTGTGCGCTAGCTGTGTAGTTTACGGACCAAAGAAAGATAAAGCAGGTAAAAAGTTGTCTCATACTACTTCTTTGTATGCTAATCTATATAAATATGAATATAAATCTTGTATATGTAAGATTATAAACAAAGATACACTATTTATTTATATAATTATATTTTATTGTTAAATAATTATACTGATTAGGGCCTATGAGCCCCTATTGGCATTCTTACTACATAAATAGAATAATGAAGGTATGTAATGACAGCCCCGAATTAGGAAAAATTGAAGATGAGATGATTAAAGGTGCGGACAAAGGCACCTTTAGCGTATTAGAAAGGATAACCTATACCGATGTTTAACACACCTCGGCTAATTTCTTCGCCCACCGTAAATTTCTGGCCAATCCAGCGGCCTGTGGGTACTGTGCTATTGGGATTATGTTCTTCACGAGCAGGATCATAGACCTTAACTCCATAATCAAAACGGAGGATAAGGAAAGAAAAGTCAAACCGGAGCCCGGCACCGGCACCTATAGCAATCTGACTTCCGAAGGTATTGAAGTCAAATTTGGCTGAACCCTGGCGAGGCTCGCTGTCGGGGTCTGTTTGTAGGTCTTGTAGGCGCCATACGTTTCCGGCATCAATAAATAGCGCGCCGTTAACAAAACTGAATAGTTTCTGTCGGTACTCAATACTGGTTTCTAATAGCACTTCTCCAGGTTGCTCTAGATTATAGACTGAGTATCCATCTGAGTCTACACTATCTGGAGCGATCGAACCAGGACCTAACCGGCGAGGACGCCAGGCTCGAATACTATTACTACCACCGGCAAAGAAGTATTTTTCGTAGGGCAGGGCATTTTCAGTTTCGGCACCACCGTAGGGATACGCAATTCCGATATTAACGCGGTAAGCTAGGGTCTTATCTCTCCCTAATGAAATATACTGACGGAAATCCGGATTAAATTTTAAGAATTTAAAATAGGCTAAATCTGCATTGTCCAGTAAGTCTGTTCCGAAGAAGTTAAGCAGCGTGCCACCACTTTCAAAAAAAAGCTTCAGGTACGAAGGTGTGCCTCCATTATTATCGCTCAGAATATCACTTCCGCCATAGTTATTGAAATTAAAAATGGTGGAGAAACTGGTACTGGTTACGAATGAGGGTAAAAAAGAACGGTTAAGAGGAATACCAAACCGCTGCTGGCTTTCATCTAATAGTTCCTGAAAGCTAGGATCTACCTTTGAATCGATAAAGTTGAAATCTACCGGAGTAAAATTGTATAGTACTTTTTGGGCCTTTTGCCAGGTGTAGGCTATGGAAGTCTGGAAATTTGTTCGGATATATTCAGGACGGTTAACAAAGCTATAACCCGTTTGCAGGCGAGTTTTAGGGTTCAGCCTGCCTAAATCCTGCTTCCAGACCTCAGGTAGAGGAAAAATAAATTGAGGGAATGTTAGTGCTAAGTTGCCACCTGCTTCCTGGCTGGCATAAGCCTGACCATCGTTGGCGGCGGTTTCGTTCACCGGAGGCACCCCCTCAATACCGGCACGGCCGCTAAGCTCTAGAATCTCTAAACCACCAAATACATTCCTGACCTGAAGCGATGCATTAATAAAAGGACCGGGAAGCCCCTGGCTCACATTTAGCCCCACTTCAGTAGAAGTTTGAAATTTTTTCAGAGGACTAGCATAGACGTTTGCAATAAACTTACCCCCGGTAGTATCGTAATTGATGTTTATAAACTTGAATATGTCCAGGTTAGATAGTTGCCGTTGGGTTTCTAATGTTTGCTGTCGGCTATATAAACTATCAGGGTGAATGAATACCCGGCGCCCCAGAATTTTCTTGTAATATTGGTATCGGTGGTAGCGGTAGGTAATATCATTGTAAGTGCTTGTTTGCCGCTCGCCTGTATATCCTCGAACATCAGCGTCAGTTGTGAAGATTACCGAGTCTAGCGTAAACTGCTTGTGGTAACCCCGCTTGGCGGGTTCCCTGATAACAGTGTATATTCTGACTTCACGCGCCCCGATGGTAGAGTCTACCTCAAATTCAACATACTGACGGCTGAAATCATAATAACCATTATTTTTCAAGAGATTCTCAATACGCTCTCGTTCGCTACCTAGTTTATCCTGATCGTATATCTGTTCTTCTTTAATTAGGCTTGCTTTCGGATCTTGCCCGATCAGCTCCAAAATGGTAGAATCATCGCTCAGGTATATAATTGAGTCGATCCGGTATGGTTCTTTTTCAAGAATAGTATAAATAGAAGAAACCTGCCTACCTTCTATTTTCGCATCGTGCGTGACGGAGCCTTCAAAGAAACCTTTAGTATGCAAGTAACTTTCCATCTGCTGGCGGGTGGTTTCAGCCAAACTACTGTCATACACTGATAAAGGCTCACCCCAGCGCATAAAAAGAGTTCCTTCTTCTTTTTTACGCTCTAATTTTGATACTTTGCTTTCTTTTTTCCCTTCTAAACGATCGGCCCTACGATCATTCCCATTATCTCGAGCTTTGGCTACTTTCTGGTCATACTTCTTGGTTACCTTCTCAATATCCTGATCAATTTCTTCTGTATCAAAGTTTTTAAGTCCTACCTGATATAGCCAAACGTAAGGGGCTACGGGAACTAAGGGTAGTCGCCGGTTTGGTTCCTGACGGTAAAAATCGCTTAATTCATCTTCACTTACCCTGTTGGCATTCTTGATCTTTTGCTCATATAAAAGGTATTCTCCTTCATCGAGGTAGCGAGTTCCTACACAGTTTACCAGGGAGATTCCGATAAGAATAACTAAAAAGTTGTGTATACTTGAGCGGATAGTCACGTGATCTTTTTTAAAAAATAGGCTCTAACTATATGGTTACCAAAAAAATGCTGAAGCTAGCAAAATCTCTTCATCAGAAGAAATACCGGCACCAAGAGCAATTGTTTTTGGTAGAAGGAAACAAAAGTATTGTAGAACTTCTTGCATCCTCATTTACCGTTAAAACGTTAATTGGCACCTCACTGTTTATCGAACAGCATAAATCCTTAATTGAAGAGCGCCTTTCAGATTTAAACGTATTTCAAACTAATGAAACTACAGTGTCTTCAATTAGTTCATTTAAGAACAATAATGCCGGGGTTGCATTGGTAGAAATACCAAAAAGAAAATCACCACCTGAAGAAATAGATGGATATGCATTGGTCTTAGATGATATCCGTGACCCCGGCAACCTAGGTACGATCATTCGGGTGGCTGACTGGTATGGCATCCGATGTATTATTAGTTCACTCAATACAACCGATGAATATAACCCGAAAGTGATAAGCGCCAGTATGGGCTCTTTTTTGCGAGTTCCTCTATACAGGGCAGATCTTTCAAGTTACTTGTCTCAAACCTCATTGCCAGTGTATGGGACGTTGCTAGATAAAGGTGATTCGGTGTATCAGGCAGATTTTGCCCCACGCGGCTTCATTGTGCTTGGCAACGAGTCGGAGGGCATGCGGCCTGATACGATTCAATATATTAAACAGGCTATACACATTCCTGAATTTGGTGAGGCAGAATCGCTCAATGTTGGAGTAGCAGCGGCGGTTGTTTGTGATAACATGAGAAGGAAGCTGGAAGAAAAAAATGCTACTCACGAAGAGTAGCATTGTAAAAGATTCTTATAAAAGCAGAATTAATAAGAGTGCTACAATAAGCACACCTGAACCAATATAAATACCTCCGCTGGCTTGTTGTTTTAAAGCCTTTGCCTCTTTTTTAACATCACGAATTTCGTGTTTAATGAGTTGCTTCTCATCTTTTGTAACTGCGTGTTTTTTGGCTTCCTTAAGGGTTTCCAGCCTTTCAGTAAGTGCATTAATCTGAATCTCCAGTTCAGCAGTGCTGACAGAGGTCGTCTCATCATTAGCAGGGGCATCTGCCAGAGCAGTAAAAGAGGTTAAGCAAGCCATGAGAAAAAGAGAAAAGAAGAAAGGAAAAGGTTTGGCGTTCATGAGTAAAAAAATTAGTGTGAAACATATAAAAAAGAAAAAAAAGGCTGATAGGTGCTAATTGAACCTGTTTTTTCCAAAAATGTTTCCTGAGGTCAAAGAAGAGCTGTGTCCTGGCTAGCTTCGCGCATCATAGTTTCCGAAAGCTCCGGCCCTAAATAGCGGTCTATAACGTAGTGAGCTACATAGAGTAAAGGGGTCAATACAATTGCTATGATGAACTTATAGCTGTAGTTGACAATACCTACCGAAATCACCTGCGGAATGGACCAGCGAGCATTGTCTGGAGCTAATAAGTAAAAAGCAATGAACAATACCACATAGCTATCAATTAGTTGAGATACTAGGGTAGACCCTGTGGCCCGTAACCATATTTTATTATTACCAGTAATGCGGCGAAGTTTCTGAAAAACAAAAACATCCAGCAGTTGCCCCAGCAAAAAAGCACATAAAGAGCCAATGATAATGCCCAGCCCCTGACTGTAGACTTTGTTAAACGCAAAGTTGATGTTGAAGGAATTGCCCTGAGCATTCTGGTTGTTTACATCAAGCCAGAAGTCAGCAGGGGAGAGTATGGTTGCAATTGAGATTACTACAAAGGCATAGGCAATAAAACCTACTGTTAGAAAGCTAATTTTCCTTACTCCTTTTTTTCCGTAGTATTCATTAATTATGTCAGTAGTAATAAATACAACGGGCCAGAGAACTACACCAGCGGATAGATTAAAGTCGAGGATAAAATCTTTTAGTAAGGGGATTTGAGCACGAGACACACCTAGTGTATCTTCTAAAGAAAAAATTTTAACACCAATAAGCTCAGCAATGAGTGCATTGGTAAGGAATATTCCACTTAAAACAATAAATAAGTTAGATTTTTTGCTTTCAGCGAGGTTAGCAGTAGGCATCATTCCTGAATGGTAAAGTCTTGTCCTTCAATAGCTAATGCGGTATTGCTAAAAACAGTCTTAGCTTCTTCCAGTAAAGGGTTAAGATCTTTATAGCGGCTGGAAAAGTGGCCAATTAGTAGCTTTTCTACTTTTGCTTTTTTTGCAATATCAGCTGCCTGTATTGTGGTACTATGGTAACGGCTCTCTGCTAACGCACGCTCATTATCCATGAAAGTAGTTTCGTGATACAGCAAATCTACACCCTGCACCCATTCGGTGAGGGGCTCAAAATAGCGAGTATCAGCACAGTAGGCGTAACTACGGCTTTTTCGGGGCGGTAGCGTTAAATCTTCATTCAGGTATCGTAAAGTGCCGTTAGCCGAATAGATATCTTTTCCTTCCTTGAGAGCAAGAATTTCTTCTATAGAAAGGTCGGTTGGCATCACCTCCTTATTAATTCTACGAGGCTTTGGTTTTTCTCTAAATAAAAACCCCCAGCAAGAGATTCTATGCTGCATGGGAAGTGCTGTAATTGTCAGGTGATCATCCTCATAAATGACCTCAGGCAGGTCTGCCTCTAAAGCAATGTACTGAATAGGGTAATTCAGCACTGTTCGGGAAACCCGGAATTGAACAGTAAGAATTTCGTCTAATCCGGCAGGTCCGTAAATCGCTAATGGCTGTTCTCGGCCATTTAAGCTTAATGTGTTCAGCAACCCTACTAGGCCAAAGAAATGATCACCATGCAAATGACTGATCAGGATGTGGGTAATTCGGCTGGTTCTAACCCGGTAGCGGTTTAATTGCATCTGGCAGCCTTCCCCACAGTCAATCAGAAAGTGACGGTTTGCTATAGCAAGCACTTGGCTGGTAGGGAAGCGGCCAAATGCGGGAGCTGCCGAATTAGAGCCGAGTATTTTAAGGTGAAAAGACAAAGGTTAATCCTTACCGTTCTCGCTTTCTGAAGCTTCGTTATTTAAATCGTTTTCTATCTGATTTAAGAAAACAGTGTCTATGGCCTCTTCTGGAGTGGGGGAAATAGTAAGTACGCTATCCAACTGAGATATTTTTATCAGTTTTACTACGTGGTCATTCAGGCCAGCCATAATAAACATGCCGCCATCTTCGCGAAAGACCCGGTTACCTACCAGTAATGCACTTAATCCGGAAGAGTCAGTGTACTTCACACTAGACATATCAAGGATCATATTTTGAGCACCTTCAGCGTGCATAGTAATCAACTCCGACTTAAGCTCGGGAGCAACTGAGGCATCAAGCTTTTCTTCGTCAAGTCTGACTAATGTATACTTTTCTTTTTTATCTATTACGTATTTCATGCTCTAGAGCAAAGTTTATGTGAGAATAAATTTTAAGATTAACTATAGGGTATTCAATATGTTTTTCTCAATACGATGAAGGATGTTATCTGTTTTTTCCCGTTGAAAAGGGCGATTTGTAAGTTTTTCATATAACTCAATATATCGCTCGGAAATATTTTCCACCACCTCATCGCTCATGGTAGGCATTACTTGTCCTTCTTTCCCCTGAAACCCTTCTGAGATAAGCCATTGCCGGACAAACTCTTTGGATAACTGCTTTTGAGCTTCACCTTTTTCCTGACGTTCCTGATACCCATCAGCATAGAAATAGCGAGATGAATCGGGAGTATGTACTTCATCTATCAGGTGAATCTTACCTTCAAAGATACCAAATTCATACTTGGTATCTACTAAAATCAGACCTCGGTCGCTGGCAATACGCGTTCCCTGATCAAAAAGCTTACGAGTATATTCTTCCAGTTGCTGATATTCATCTTCGGGCACAATATTGCGTGCTATTATCTCTTCGCGAGAAATGTCTTCATCGTGTCCTTCTTTTGATTTGGTGGCAGGGGTTATAATAGGTTCTGGTAATGGATCATTTTCTTTCAGTCCCTCTGGTAAGGCAACGCCACATATTGAACGTCGCCCCGCTTTGTATTCACGCCAGGCATGCCCTGCCAAGTAACCACGGATAACCATCTCTATAGGATAGGGATTACAGTGAAACCCTAACATTACATTGGGATCTGGCATACTAGTAACCCAATTAGGTACAATATCCGAAGTAGCAATCAGAAAACTAAATGCAATCTGATTAAGCACTTGCCCTTTGTAAGGAATAGCTCGTGGTAATATAACGTCAAAGGCAGATATCCGATCAGTTGTAATCATCAGCACCTGTTTATCCAGATAATATACATCCCGAACTTTACCTCGGTAAAATTGCGTTTGACCGGGAAGTTGGAAGTTGGTCTCTGTTAGCGTATCTCCCATAGGACGAAAAAATAAAAGATATAGTGTAAACAGAAAATAATTCTGCTGCGAAGTTACAAATAATAACGATTTTAGTATTGGCTTCTTACGTTTATTGCATCAAACAGTTATTTTGATCATGAAATATCAGATCGCAAAGCGCTGGTTTGACGGTATCATCGCATTGTCTGCTTTAATGATTATGAGTCCGTTCATCGGCTTTGTTTTAGTACTTCTTCGCGTGTTTACGCGGGAATATCCCATATTCATTCAGCCTCGGGTGGGCTATCAAGAGCAAGTATTTTTATTGTACAAAATAAAAACAATGTATTCACCTGAAGTATATATGAAGGTTTCTTGGATTAAAAAGCTTTGCTTGTGGCTCCGTCAGTATTCAGTTGATGAAGTTTTACAGTTTTGGAATGTTCTGAAAGGCGATATGTCACTAATAGGCCCTCGCCCTTTGCTGGTAGAGTATTTGCCTCTTTACAACGAGGATCAAAAGAAGCGCCACACCGTAAAACCTGGTATGAGTGGGTGGGCTCAGTTACAAGGGCGTAACCGAATACCATGGCCTCAGCGATTTGCTCTGGATATATGGTATGTAGAGCATCGGTCTTTCTGGCTGGATTTAAAAATATTACGTGGTACCCTTTTACACTTGCTTCATCCGGAGGGGGTTCGCCCTGAAGGATTATCTGCTTCAGAGAAGTTTGGCGGAAACGACCTTAATTAGTAATACTCAGACGGCGCAATTCTAAAATCAGGGCTGAATCGGTGATGGATATTAGAGGAGAAATAGCTTCTTGCTCTTCTAAGTGATAATAAGCTCCAGCATACTTTAAAAATAATTTCCTTCCGTTTTCAGTATTGAGAGCAATGATATTATAAGGAGCGTCCTGAAAATCACCGTGCAGGAATAGTTTTCCATTGTAAAACTGGTAATGGAATGGATGGGCCTGATCGTCTACTTTTTCTATGGCAATCTCTGTATCTATAGAGGCATTTGTTTGCAAAGCCTGTTTTTGGGGCACTTCAAAATCGCTGTAATCTAGAGCTATCTCATCTCCTGAAAAGTCGGATACTACCTGTGGTCGTTTTATAGTTGGGGTTTGCTTAGCTTCATTTTTTACTACTGCCTGATTAGAAGCTACAAATGTTTTTTCATCCGGCTCAGGGACTACTTCCCTTGCTTCTACCGTAGTGTTTACAGCAGGCTTGGGAGCTTTCAGTGTATTTGTATTTTCAGAATATTGCCACTGACTTGGTTCAGATAAACTTACTCTATAAGCTAATTCTTCCTCCGCCGGCTTAAGAGTTATATAGGTAGCTATTGATGTGGCCACTAAGGCAGATACGATAGCTGCTGTTTTGAACGGCGCTCCAGAGAACCAAGGAGACTGATCTACTGGTATCTGGTCCAGACGAGCCTTTAATCCGGCTTTTCTTGCCTCGCCCAGCGCTTGATACACTTCACGTTGAAGTTTAATCTCACTCTGTAAGAGAGGGTCCTTCTGCATTCTTTCTTCGAAAGAAATGCGTTCGCTCACCGAAAGCTTACCCTTTAAGTATAAATCTGCTTTTTCCGAATATATAAAACGCTGATTCATAAGATCTAGTCTAGAAAGTCACTAGCTGAATAGTTCGCTTTTACCAGGCTATCCAGCCTTTTTTTGCACTTGTATTTTTTTGTTTTTGCTGTTTCTGCATTAGCAAAACCTAACTTTTTAGCAATATCCTGTAAAGACATATCGTCGAAATAGTAGAACATCAGTATTTTTTGACATGTATCACCCAATTGCTGTATACATTGATGAATAATTTTACTTCGCTCCTCACTTTCATTGTCAATGTATTCAATACTATCTTTCTTTTCATGTGATAACCGGCTTTTACGGTCTAGCTCTTTACGCCATAAATTCAAGCAAATGCTATATAGATACGTACTTATTTTAGAAGTAAGTACCAGTTGATTACTTACTGCTTTCTGCCAAAAGACGATTAAAGCATCCTGGTAAATATCTTTCGCTTCCTGTTCAGTACCGTTATTTTTAATGACTGCTTTTGTCATCATCCTATAATACTTACGATACAACTCATCAAGCGCTTTTTCATCCCCTCGGCTTATACGATCTAGTATAACACTGTCTTTCATTACAAAAAGCCTACATAAGGTTAATACAGGAACTCTACCAAACGTAACCGCCTACGTAAGGTATTTTCTTAAAACTCTGCGTATTATAATGGAAAAATTATTCTTCCTACTGCTATAATACTCAATATAAGGAACTGTTGTAAAGAAAACGACTTTTTCTAATTACTTATTATCATAACCAAAGGATAGAGTATACAGGTAATATTATAACTAATTTAATAAAAAATATGACTAAATTAGTTAGACTGGCAGGCATTTAGTAAGCGAGAAACTTCTTTAACAGGCATGTAACCTAGTGTATGCCCCCAGTTATTATAGATATACGTTGCAATCTGGGCAATCTCAATATCGGTCAGCGTTTCATTGGCGGGCATAGGTTGTTGATATTCTACGCCATTTACAATGATCTTTTCTTTTAAACCATGCTTGATAATACACAATGTCCGGGCAGAATCACTCAACAAATAATCTGATTGAGCTAGAGGGGGAATCAGTTGGCTTAAGCCTGTGCCATCTTCCTGATGGCAGTTACTGCAATGAGTTTTGTAGAGTTGGTGCCCCTGAATCATGTACTGTTCGTACCGTAATTTATCAGCGCGATCTAAATTTTCCGTAGCTGCGTTCTGGTATTTACCACTATTACAACCTACCTGAATTAATAAGGCTATGAAGAATAAACCTCTGCTCATGAAGCAGCTACTTCATTTTCTTCTTTAAGCAATCGCTCAATATCGTTGAGTAATACGTCTACCTGTTCGGGTACAGTTCCATCGTATAGCCCCCGGATACGGCGATGTTTATCAACCAGGATAAAAGCACCACTATGGATGAAGCCTCCCGGCGCTTCTTCATCTTCCATAGCCGTCACCATATAGCTTTTAAGTCCCATGTCATAAATGGCATCTTTGTTACCCGTCACAAAATGCCACTTGTCACTAGACACTCCTAAGCGGTTGGCATATTCATGTAGTAGGGCCACTGTATCATATTCAGGATCAATGGTATGAGAGAGTAGAGCTACTTCCTCATTATCCTTGAACTTCTCGTATACCCGCAACATTTCCTTTTTCATTACTGGGCATATAGTGGGACAGGAAGTAAAGAAAAAATCAGTCACATACACTTTATTCTCAAATGTAGCCGGAGTAATTACAGTGCTGTCTTGGTCAACAAAGGAAAAATCAGCTACCTGATGATAGACCGTGTCCTGCTTCGCTTCATCGTAATACCGGTTTCCATACACAGGAAGAGAAAATGCGTCTGTCTCTTCGGAAGGTGATTTGCAAGATGTTATTATGCTTAGAAGTACAATGGTGGCAAGAGTGGTGTAGAGCGTTTTCATAGAGATCATTCTTTCTAGAGAATTAACGGTATTGAAGGTAATCAGATTCCTTAAATTTCTAGATTTTGTTCTTAGCGCGGGTTCGTTTGTATATCTGAATGGCAACCATCAAGATAACTGCAAAAGTAATTAGCCCTACTAGTCCGTAAATCATGCTCAGCGTGTTTTTTAATACTACTAAGAAAACAACGGCTACCAAAATGATGGTAGCTACCTCGTTCCAGACTCGTAGTTGCTGAGAGGTATAGCGAACATCGTTACGTTGCAACTGGAGGTAGATACGGTGGCAGGCATAATGATAGATGTATAAGCTAACAACAAACCCGAGTTTAATCCAGAGCCAGGTAGGCATGTCCGATGCATAAACATGCAAAAAATATGAGCCTAGCAAGAGGGTAATGATAGCTGATGGCCAGGTGATCCCAAACCAGAGGCGCTTCATCCATAACTTTAAATGTTCTAGTAATATGGTTCGCTTGGGTTCGACTTCAGAATGAGCCTCTACGGTATATACAAAAAGCCGTACGATATAGAATAAGCCGGAAAACCACGTTACAATGAAGATAATATGAAGGGCTTTTATATAAGAGTAGGTCATTAGCTGCGTAATTACGACTTCAAAGATAAGCAGCCTATTGGGAAAATAAACCTTCTGGGGAGGAAGATAGATGAAAGGCACGCAATTAATTGCTAATTGCGTAAAAATCTGATTGTTAGATTATTACATGCTGATGCTGGCAAAAAGAAAATTCGTGTAACAGTATTTTATATACGGTCTCGAATGGGCAGATTGATAAATACGTTAGTTCCAATACCCTCTTCACTTTCTAACCATATACTGCCTTGATGCTTTTCAACGATATTTTTGGCTAAATATAAGCCTAAACCAGCCGATTCTTCACCTGCCGTACCTAAGCGAGCGGCTTTGGTAAATTTACTGAACAGATAAGGGCGAAGCTTCTTGGGAATGCCAATTCCCTGATCAGCAACTGAGATATTAGCCACATTGGCGTAGCGGATAAATTTTACAATAATTTCGGTATCAGGATGGGAAAACTTTACCGCATTTGATAACACTAGTTGAACAACCCGTTCAATAGCTCTAGGATCTATCATAATGTGGATAGGCTCATCAATATCTTCAAAATGTAATTTAACGCGTTTTTTAAAGATAGATTCTGAGTCATAATCTGAAACCAAATTGGATAAGAAGCGATTTAGATGGATTGGGCTTGGTTGCAGATCAGGGTTCTCTTCGTAGCAGCGGTCCAGGTCTATTAAATTGTGAATAATACTCTTCAGATCAGCACAATCACGCTCTATTGCCTCAAAACATTTGCGTTGATCATCATCGGCCTGGCCCTCAAAAAAAGCAGAAAGCATATGATTGCAAGAGCGAATACGTGCAATCTTACCTTGCAAATCGCGGCCTATTCGGGTTAAAACTTCTTCCCCTGAAACTGAATCATTTATCATAACTTGCTATGCGTATAAATACCTGTTCTTTAGCTATTTACAATGTTAAGGAAGAGCTGCCACAAATTCTGGTGAAAATGTCTAAATAAGCATTCATGTAATTTATATAAGCATAATTCAATTGATGCTTATAATAATCAAATAAATATTGAATAAATAGTCTTGTATAGTACTGATAGTAATATAGTTTTGCCATTTTTTAAGATAGTTTCTTGATAAAGTGCAAAAATGGCAGCTTTTGGAAAGATTTTGTAATAGCTTAATTGGCTGTTCTTTGTTATTAACAAGAGCGCTCTATTGTTAGGGTTGGAGTTCGAATTGGTCAAAAGATTTCCGAAATAATCTATAAGAAACTAGCAAATTGACCATAATAAGGAGGCTCATCGGGGTGCCGTACATGATCACCAAAAAGTAGAGGATAAAAGCATAAAATAAGCTTCTAACAAACTTCTCCATAGGGCGTAAATCCAACAGTTGGCTGTGATAAATCAAGGACAGTAGACTTAACAGGAAGAGGATATGCTCACTGGCAATAAACCAACCAGCTTCCGGTACAAAATAACGCAGTAATAAAATACTTTCAGGGAGTACAATGAGGAGCAAAGTAATAAGGTGAGTGCGGAAGATAGTGTATAAAGGGATGGGAAGGTTACGAGTAAACGATAACTGTTGATGTTGAAAAAAATGATAATAGTACATCATTGAGGCATGAAGAAAACCAACTGCTAATAATGTAACTGATAGCAAACGCGTATCATAGGTATCACGCTGGTATAAATGGTAAGAGATTAACAACAACCCTAAACTCAATAATTTAGTTAAAGCCAGCATAACCGTATGATTACGAAACAAGGCCCACCAAAACCATGCGTACACAGGTTTAGCAAACTGACGGTTAATTTTTAAGGTGAATTTTGAGATAGCTTGATGAGCACCCGGATGACACGTTTTTTGAATATATAGCCCAATTCCCAGTAGATGCATAGCCAATATTAATAAAACTCCTACCACTCCGGCGGTCCATTGTTGTAGGTAAAATGCTTTGACTATGATAAGCATTATGTAGGAAGTAGCCAGCAAATATTGTGTTATTCCTACTATGCCCCAGGCAAAAAATTGTTGAAACTTAGGTAAAAGCACTATAGAATACATCCACTGATGATCAGCTTTTTCTAGCTTCAATAGAGTAAAATGAACTGCTTTTATCCAGTACATGCTCCAGGCAGTAAGGAGTAGGCTGAGAACAAAAGGCGAACTAATAGCGGCTTCAATGAGATAAATATGTTCGATGGGGCGCAATATTCCTACGCCAAATGCTAGTAAAATAAACAGAAATCCGGCGCTTTCCTGATAAAACTGTATACCCAACGTTCGCACTAACACGCGGGGAATATGTAATGAATTAGTCAATTTGGCACATGGTTTTATTCTTCACTTCATATGTTTTAGTAATGGTTAGTTGCTCAGAGGAAAAATTCTGGTGCGAGGAAAGCAAAAACGAGCGTTGAGCTAAGGCTTCAGATTTTATTATCAGGCATAGCTGATTGACTGTTGGAATATCCAATGTAATCAATGGCTCGTCCAGCAGAGTAAGTTTAGAGGATCCTAACAGTGCCAGCACCAATGATAGCTTCTTCATCATGCCACTAGAGTAAGTGCTACACGGCTGATACAAGAACTCATGAACACCTAATCTGTTAACCAAACTGTCAATTTGCTGGGTAGAAGCCTCTCGTGTTTGAGCAACAAACTGAATAAGGTCATGGGCCGACAAGAATTCCGGGTACGTAGGTTCTGCTTCGCCATAACTTACCTGCTTACGGTAAGCCACTCGTTGTTTCCGGGCATCTAATCCATCCAGATATATATTGCCTGAAAAGGGTAATAGACCAGCCACGCATTTAAATAGGGTTGTTTTCCCTGATCCGTTTCGTCCTTTCAGCCAATGAACGCCCGAGCTGATTGTTAGGTCAGAAATTTGCAAAGCGGTAAATGCACCATAGTTCTTCTGAAAGCGACTAAAGGTGATCATTTATTAATTACGAAATTCATAATTTTTGGAAAGATATTTATTTCTGAAATAAAGAATGACCGTAAAATAATCCAAAAAACCGTCTCAATACAGCAAAAAAACTGTTATTTTTAATAACCCCAAGGTTACATGTTGATATTTTAAATGACTAACCAAAAAACAGTGTTATGCATAAACTACACGTAAACCTAATAATTGCCCTTCTAATTTTTTCTTTATTTTCTGCCTGTAAACATATCTGTGACTGTGAAGATGACGGCATGGAGCCCTGCGCATTCTCTTATGAAAATGTAGTTTATACACCAAACGGTGCACCAGGTGACCAACTGATATCACCTATGTTTGCCGATGAGCCACCGTCAGGGTCTTTCTCGGCGGAGCCTGAGGGATTAGCAATTGATGCTGAAACGGGGGTTATTGATATAAATGCCAGTGATTATGATAAAGAATATACCATTAAGTTTCGTATTAAAGACTCAGAAGTAACCTGCATGACTCGAGTTGTTATTAATGAGCCAGAAGCCACTCCCTGTGTTGTAAGCTATGATGATGGAGTGATAATGCCGGGCGAAGCAGACTTCTTATCTCCTAAGTTTGCCGATGGGTACACCCCTGATGGGCACTTTGCGGCTTACCCTTCTGGTTTGGATATTAGCCCTGATAAGGGTATTGTAAACGTAAGTGCCAGTGCCTCAGGAGTAGAATATTATATTACCTATATTTCTAATGATAAAAAGATAATTTGCCAGACTACGCTGCTAATTACAGGGGTAGATTATCCGGAAAGAATTATCAACTTTGATGAAGGAGAACGTGTACTCAGCCCTTATTTCAACGAGCAGGATGGTGAACGCTCCACAATAGGTAGTTACGAGGCTACCCCCTCTGAGCTTACTTTTACGGAAAATGAACAGGGAGAAGTAAACGGATCTATTGATGTATACTCAACGCTGCTTTCTGTGCAATCGCAAGAATTTGAGGGGCAGCTACCCGAAGGCTTTTTCCGGGATTACACTATTAACTATACACTGTTTGACGAGAGTGAAACTACATCAACAGTAGAGCTTCGTATCTATTATTTTAGTAGCTTAGAGGCAGCACGAGAATTAGCCCCGGAATTACTTGAAGCGCTTGAAGATCGTGGGCAGTACACTGGGAACGGGCGTATAGAGAAAAAGCCAAAATACGTTCTTGCTACTGGTGCTATCCGATAGAAAGTAATTACGTGCGTATGTCCAATTGGAAAGTATGGCTAGGTGCCATTCTTATAGTCTTTTTTTATTCTCACTTCGGTCAGGCTCAGTCTAGCAAAGCCCTGGCCGAAGATTATTATAAAAGAGGCGAAGTATTATTTGATTTGGATGATGCATCTGAGGAAACATATGATGTGGCAGTCCGATACTATCAAAAGGCTATTAAGCTTCTTGAAGAAGAGGGAGTGCAAAATATTACTTTGGCTCAATGCCATCAACGGATTGGCAGTATTTATCTGGATCGCGATGCATTAGACAAAGCCCTGGCCGAGTATCATCAGTCACTATCTATTAAAAGCAATCTTCCTACGCTAAATGATTCTCTACTGTATAGTGATTATGTTTTCTTGGGAAACATCCATTTTTATCTGGATCGTTATGATTCAGCCAGTTATTACTACGACAAAGCTGAAAAGGTTGCTATAAATGAGGATGAACAGTTGGCTGATATTGAGAGGATTTATAACTCGCTAGGAGTTTTCAATCTATCATTAGGCAACTATCAAAAGGCCATTACTTATCATGATAAAGCTTTATCGCTTATGCCCCAAGAGGGGTTCGATTACGTTATTGCCAAAGTATCTTTCACTTACAATACTGCCATTGCGCTGACCAAGTTGGGGCGGTATCAAGAGGCAATTCGCCGTTATAAGGAAATTCTGAAGTATAACGTCTATCAATCCTGGTTGTATCAAGGTTTAGGCAACTCATATTTAGGGATTGCCGAGTATGATAGCGCGCTTTACTATCTTAAAAAGACACAGAATGAGAACCAGTTTCCATTAAACATGCTCACCCATAATAGTATGGGAAATTTATTTTATCAAACCAATCAGCTTGATTCGGCTAAAGCACATTTTCAACGTACTGTACAAATCAACGTAAACGATAAGCGAGGGAAAAATACAAATGTCACCCGTGCTTATCAGGGTTTGGGCGATGTAGCTGTAGCCCAGGGCAACCCTCAAGTGGCATTGCAGTCATATCAACAAGCACTGATTAGCACAACGTTTGACTTTGATGACCATGATGTTACCAGCAACCCCAGTGAAAAAAACGAGGCTATCTCGCTACTACAGCGGTTTCAGGTATTACAGCAGAAGGGAAAAGCTTTTGAAGCATATTATCAGCAAAATCAGGATACAACCAACTTATTGCACGCGCTTAACTGTTTTCAGGAGGCGATAGAGGTGGCTCGACATACTCAGAAAACCTACGATAACGAAGAGGCCAAGCTGTTTTTTGTGAACAAAGTTCATTCCGTATACGACTACGCCATTCATACTGCCTATCAGTTGTATCAGCACACGAAAAAGCCACAGTATGTTGACCTGGCTTTGCAGTTTTCAGAAAAAAGTAAGGCCTCAGTGCTTACCGAAATTCTGCGAGATGTAGATATTAAATCATCCGGTAAGGTAAACGATAGTTTGATTAACGAAGAGAAGCTGATTAAGCAGCAGATCACGGCCAATCGACTTAAACTGGTAGAGAGCAGCGACTCTACCCAGAATGAGATGTACCGGCAAAAACTAAACGATCTGGAAATTGCGCTAGCCCGGGTAATTAAGCAATTACAGCGAGATGAAAGGTACTACCAACTTAAATATCAGGATGATACCCTGGACCTGGCTGCCTGGCAGGCTCAGTTAGTAAGTAGTGAAGATGTGTTGCTGGAATATTTTATGGGCGAAAATAATATGTACATTTTCTCGCTGACCCAAGACTCGCTGGCTATGCAGGAAGTAGCCCTGGATAGCACCTTTACAAATACCTGGCATACGGTGCAGCAACATCTGTTTACATACGAATATGGAGATGAATACCAGAAGCGGTGGAGCAATGAGTTGTATCAAAAGCTAATAACCCCAGTGGGCGAACAGCTATTGGGTAAAAGGCGGCTTATCATTATTCCGGCGGGTGAATTGAGCTACCTGCCTTTTGAGATTTTAACCTCACCCGAGCATCCTGAGCAGTACTTATTACATGACTATGCCATTGATTATGCGTTCTCAGGCGTTTTGCTCAATGATGCTCACCATCGGCGAGGGCGGAAGCACAATCAGAATGTGCTGGCCATGGCACCTTTTGCCGGACCTAATGTGCGGGCATTACGAAATAATGGGCTCAGCCCTCTGTACTTCTCCCGGCAGGAGGTGTCTAGTTTAGGCGGAAGTTTGTATCTGGAAGAAAAAGCAACCAAACAGCTATTCCTCAAAATTGCCGGTTCATACAATATACTGCACCTGGCTACCCATGCTTCGGTTGATGACGAAAATCCGCTGCAATCGTTTATTGCCTTTTATCCTGAAGATGAAAGCTCACTGTCGGGTTATCGTCTGTATACGCATGAATTATACAATATGAGGCTGGATAGTGTAAACTTAGTAGTATTAAGTTCATGCGAAGCCGGGAATGGCCGATTGGTAAAAGGAGAAGGAATTATCAGTTTAGCCCGGGCTTTTGCCTACGCCGGATGCCCCAATATCGTTACAACGCTATGGAAAGCTGATGATAAGGCCGCTGCCGACATTACCTCACAAATGCATCGTTATCTGAAAAAGGGATACGATAAAGATGAAGCATTACGGCAGGCCAAACTCAGTTACCTGCAAGACCCTGAAACCAGAGACCTGCGAGATCCTTACTACTGGGCCAACTTTGTGTTCATTGGCGATCCGGTGCCGATGTACGATAACTATCACTGGGTATGGTGGCTGGCAGTAGGCACCATTGTAGCCCTTTCTCTCGGACTGATATTATGGGGAAGAAGAAAGCCTATGGACAAACAACTTGCCTAAGCTTAATCATATTACCACATAATTGCTTCAAAAGTAGAGGGTTTTATAGCAGGTCTTTATTCAAAAATTCAGCTAATAATTAGTATTTCATTTTCAGCAAGCGTAAGCGCCATAAATAGAGGTTTCCCAGAGAGTCCTCGTAATCGTGATCCTGATTAGAATGAATCCGCTCGAGAATAGAGGCTGCAGGGTCAACCTGACCATCCTGGAGGTAGGATAAGGCTAAATAATACTCAGCTTTATCTTTTATCATAAAGGCATGAGGATCATCAATTACCTTCTGAAAAGAGGCAATAGCCTGATCGGTCTCTTCGGTTTGCAAATAAGCATAGCCCAAATAAAAGGTTTCGGCAAATGTGGGACTTTCCAACTCACCATAAAGGCGAATGACCTCATCATAGTTGCCAAATTGATATTGTGTTCGTACCTGATCAGCAATGGTATCTTCCCGGTCTTCCATGCTACGGTTAGACAGCCCCAGATATGGAGCTTCTGATCTCATTTTTTCTTCGTACAACTGTTCAGGGGAGAGAGTAGCAAACTGTATGGCCAGGAATCCTACAATAAGCAATACCAGACTCGCAGCAATACGCCCAGTCCAGGGGTACATCGTAATGGATCTTCCTGATGAAGATCTCTCATTATCAATCACCGGTTTGGTTTCAGCGGAAATAGGAGAAACAGGCGCTTCATTAGCTGTAATGGCCTTATCCTTCTCTTCCTGTTTCATAGCGGCCCTTACGGCCTTTATTTCATTGCGCAGCCCGTAGTGCCGTAGCAGCGATTGAGCAATTTGTATGTCTTCAACCTCTTGCCGTAGACTTTCGTCTTGTTGCATCTGAGCCTGAAATAGCTGCTGCTCTGGCTCATCAAGGTTGCCCCGCACATAGCGGTCAATCCACTCAGGCCGATTTATGTCATTAAAATTATCCATTCGTTAGTAAGCTTTTGAAACTTTGTTTCATTTCTCGGTGCTCATCAAGCATTTCTTTAAGTTTATTCATGCACCGATATTTCATATTGCGGGCTACCTGTTCGGTTTCATAACCCATGTGTTGAAATATTTCTTTCATTGGCAAATTCTCGTAGTAAAAAAGTAGCAAGATCTTTTTGCAGTTATCTCCTAATTTCTCCAGCAATTGTATTAGCTGGTTTTTTAGTTCATTCTCTCCAATACTCATCTGTATATCTCGCTCCTCTTTTTCTGACTGCTCGTAGTAATTTGTTTCGCGGGTTAGCGCCCGATTTTGACGTTTCAGCTCATTTCTCCACAAGTTGCGAGCAATAGAATACAGAAAAGTTTTAATACTGCTCTCACCTCGGAAATTCCCCTTCCGTACAATATTGATAAATACTACAATGGCTTCCTGAAAGAAATCTTCAGCATCTTCATCATTACCACTATTAGAGCGTATATAGTTGGCAATACTGTCAAAATTATTCCGGTATAGGTAGCGAATTACTGGATCAAGATTCCTGTTTTTAAGTATGGCATCTACAACATCCTGATCTCCGTATTGCACTTCCTCTTTTCTTGAATTCATAGGTTGGTCAACATTGGGTAGTAAATTGTAACTAAAATAGAAAAAAAAATTCTTCAATAAGGAGTAAGGTACCACCAGGCAGTTATTTTTTGGATTTTTTTGGGTGACATCCTAAAGGTAAGAGCTACTAATGAGAAAGGCTGAAGCCATGCATCGACTACCAACCACCCTCACTTCTATAATTATAACGGCACTATTCCTGGTCAGGTGTGATCATCAGGTACAATACCGGAAAATACCCTTTGCCGTACAAGAATATTTTGCTGTGCTGCCCGACTGGCAGAAACCAAAAAAAGTGCAGGTTGACCAACTACACCGATGGGTATACTGGCTAAATGAAAATGGCGAGATCCGAGCTGTTTCTGCCGATGGTACCCATCATAAACTAATTAATAGAGGCATTGGGGCACAACTGGGTATCACTTATATTGATGATTTCACTATTGATAGTCAAGGTAACGCTATTTATTTTACTGATTTAATGGATGTTGCTTCGGGATTTAGCGCCCTTAAAAAATCTGATTTGCAAGGCAACTCTATCGAGATTCTGGAGACTTTTCCAACAGAAACACCTTACGCCGTATGTTGGGATACCACTATGCAGCAACTATATTACCTGACTAAAAGCGAAGGCAGTAGTGTCTATAACCTGCAATTGCTTGGCGAATCAGGGCCTCTGGCTACAAGCAGTCATAAAGTGAAGGATATTACGGTACTCCTGAATGAGCTATCACATGATACAGCAATAACGCAAGTCCTGGCCGGTCGCTCAGCGCGATAGTTATGAGGGGGGCAGGTACCCCCATTCATACAAATCCTCTCGCTGGCGTATCAGACGAGTTTGACCCTGTACTAACAATACAATGGTGTGGCTCAGAGATAAGATAGCTTTGTACCAATGATCAGTAATGACGATACCTTTATATTGAGATTGCCGCTGAAAGTGAGGAGAAAGCTTCTCTACAAGCAGAGGCGAGATTCCGGAAAAGGGTTCATCCAGCAATATAAACTTAGAGTCAGCATACAGCAACAGCATTACCTCCCAGAATTTTTGCAAACCAGCAGAGAGCGCCCCCAATCGTTCTTGTTGATACTGGTAAATTTCAGCCACCTGCATAAGGGCTTCGTAATGCTCTGGCTGGGTGACAAACAATTGAAGCAACTGTTGCCCAGTAAGGTACGGCAGGGAAAAACCTGATTGAGGCAGGTAATGAACGGCTTGCGGCTGTTGATACAGTGTATGTACATACTGCCGATCAAGCCGTACCGACTGGTTTTCGGCTCGAAGCGAACCGAAGATGATTTTCATTAGGCTGGACTTTCCTGAACCATTACGTCCTAGCAACCCGGTGATTGTTCCGGTTTCGCATTTCAGGTAGATATCGGAAAGTACGGGGTGGTTATTAAATACCAGACGAACACTATCTACTTCTAAAGTGTGGGTCATGGCAGGAAAAAATTAATGAAAAATAATACCAGGAAAGTTTGTACCGCATCCATAACCAGAGCAATCGCCAGCAGTTGTTGGCGGTTAAGGTGTAAATTGTAAAAGAAAAGTAAGCGATTGCTACAAAAGATCCAGTAAAATGTAGCTGCCAAAGCAAACCCGATCAGTTTAATCCAGATAATGGCCATGTAGCTGCCTGGGCCGTAGAGTACCAGCCACGGGATGGCCGCAGCGGTAAAGATCAGATTATAAACCACAAATTCGCGATAGAGAATACGCCCTAGCAGCACTGCTCTCTTCATGAGTAGAGGAGTAACTGGTAATTACTGGTTCTCCTTTTTCAACGCAAAGCGACGGGTCTTATTTTTCGTAAGGTACAATTTGACCGTCTTCTTTCACCAGATAAGGTTTTTGAGCCATATCTAGTACGGCTTCCGGGTCGTCAGAGTAAGCTTCTACTACAGTGAAAGATTCGTCGCCGAAGTATTCCTGAATAGCTCTGATTTTTTCTTTCCCTTTACAAGCTTCGCCTACCACTTTATAAGTCTTGTTAGTGTATCTCACTTGGGTGAAGAAAGATGCATCTGCTTCAAAAAATTCTAAGAGTGGCTTCATATACACATCCAGTCCGCCACTGGCAAAAACTATCTTAACACCATCTTGCCGTAATTCTTCAACGCGTTTCAATAGCTTATCATTAAAGTAGTAAGGGTATTCTACCGACCAGTACTCGCGGGCGTAGCGGTCTACTTTATCCGGTGGTAAACCGTCCAGATAGTTGAAAAAGTTTTCCTTAAACTCAGTTTGGTTGATCAGCCGGAGCTTGCCCAACAGTTTGAATAATACAAGGTGATACAGACTGAAGAGTTTATAGTTTTTGCGATAGCAGATATACTTAAAAAATTCCTCTTTAGACTTTTTATTATAAAGAGTGCCGTTAATATCAAACACGGCAATACGGTGCTTTGGCATAGTTTAATTAGGTAAAAAAATTAGATTGATTGCTCACAAAGAACGGAAAGGCTAAAAAATAGTTTTTTTGCTAATCCGGGGTGGGTTCTACAATAAAGAATCCATCATTTCCTTCCGGCTGATAGAGTGGCATAAAAATAAGCCCATCCTGCGGGGAGGCAATGGCGCCATTCTTGTCATGGGCAAGCACTTCGCCTTTATGAATAGGTTTAAAATTGAAGTATCCCTCATTCATGGTGAAATTGGCCCCTTCGTGCACCACATGCATCGATTTGGCAGTCATCCGGCGGGGTAAGTCATTGGTAAATTGTTGTAAGTATTGAGCGTGGTGCTTTTTTTGATCGGCCGGTGGGTTTTCTATAGCTCCGGCTTCCAGTAGTATAGACCAGATGCCTGCCACGTGCAAGTCAACGGCTTCCTGAGTTCCAATCTGCCCGCCTTCAAAAGCAAAAGAAACGAAACCCCGGTCACAAGCATAATTTAGTAGGGTGCCTTTTAGGAAGTATTCCATATTCACCACCACGGGTAAATGAAGGGCTTGCAGCACCGGATGCTCGGCATAGTACTCCGGCACAATCACGAAGCTACCTCGCTGGGCGGATGTGGTGTGCAGGTCGGCCAGCACCTTGGTAGTAAACGATTGCGTAGCGTACTGGTCGATGATCTTCAGCAGCGCAATGGCTTCCTGATCTTCCGGTTTAGGGTGGTTCACCGGTTCGGCCCGGAGGTAACGCAGGTGCGCTTCGGTCCAGCAACGGTTCAGGTCGTAAGACAGAAAGCGTCTTCGTTGGGCCAGAGCAGCCAGATTCCCTTTAAGGCCAATAATCTCACCGTTGATGGTGTAATCCTTTAATTCTTCAAAAACTCGCTCAGTGGCGCGGATGCCTTCGGTTTCGTTTCCATGCATGCCTCCCACCAGCATTACCAGGGGGCCCGGGCGTTGCTGAGTGAGGCGTCCGATCATTCTATGACTCATGTTGTTCTTCCAGTACATTCAATAAGCTGGCCGTCACATTGAGGAAGTTTCCCTCTGAGATAATACCCACTAAAGCATTGTTTTTTACCACCGGCAGGCAGGGAGCATTGTGCTGCTTCATCAGGCGCATCGCTTCCATCACCGTTTTGTCCGGGGCAATGGTGATTGGGTCTTCAATCATCAGATCCTTCACGGTCTTTTCTATATGCTTGGCATTATCGGCCTTATCTACCAAATAACGGATCAGGCGGCGAGCGGTTACCAATCCGCATAAATGGCCTTTTTTGTCTTCTACCGGCACAAAGCGCACTCGCTGCCAGTCCATAATATTGGCTACCAGTTCGGGAATGTCATCTTTTTCTACACTGAACACATCGCGGGTCATAAACTCTTCAATCAGCAGTGAGGTGGGCGACCATTGCCGAGAATCCTGCCGGGCGGCCAGCTCCCATTCGTGGATGGGTTTACCTGATTTCTGATTCTTGATCATGGCCGAAGTAAGCGTGGACGAACGTTCATCGCTAAGCACTTCTTTACTTAACTTGTTAAATGACTGCAAAATCCAGTAAGCCCCGGTGCGGCGAGTAGCATTGCGGGAGGCGATAATGCCCAAATAGTAATCAATATCTTCAGTATTAACTTTACGGTTTTTTAGTCCCTGCCGGGCTAGTGGAAGCAACTCTTTGGCAATTAGCTCCATCGTATTTACTTTTCGCCCTTCCAGCCAGGCAACATCGGTATCATGCCCGGAAAATGAAGCGGCAACAAAGTTGGAGCGAGCGTCGTCAAACTCCATTTTTTTTGTAATATCTCCGTATTCCTGATGCGCACCTTCCATCAATCCTAACCAGAAAGCAGCATTAGCCACCTCGTCAACAATGCTGGGGCCGGAAGGCAGTAGGCGGTTTTCAATCCGCAGATGAGGTTTCCCGTTTGGGCTGATTCCATAACAGGGGCGGTTCCAGCGATAGACTGTGGAGTTATGAGTCATTAAGCTTCTCAGATCAGGAGTTTTTCCTTCTTCGATCTCTTCAGTGACATCACCATTGGCACTGGCCATCAGCATGGGACGGAAGCGCACAATATCTTCCCGATACAACTCAATAATAGAATCTTGCACCCAATGGTTGCCAAAAGTAACTCGCGGGCTTCGGTCGCGCAGATGTTCCGATATGACCCTAGTATCTACCGATTGCTGGAACAGCGCAATACGGGTTTCGCTCCACAACCTTTTGCCGAACAGGAAGGGTGAGTTAGTAGCAATGGAGAGCACCGGAGCAGCAATTGCCAAAGCAATATTGTATTTCTGAACAAAATCCTTTGGAGCTACCTGCAGGTGTACCTGGAAGCTGGTATTGCAGGCTTCCAGCAAGGCCGAGTCATGTTTTAAGTTAAGTTCATCAATGCCCCGTATCCGCAGTTCATATTTACGCCCTCGCATTTTGCTAATTGCTTTCATTAGGGCATGGTAGCGGGGAAGGGGAGTCAGGTTGCTTTCTTCCATATCGGTCTTCCGCAGCGTAGGGAGAATGCCAGTCATCACTGGGTCAAAATCCATTTCAGCACCTAAGGCGTAGAGCTCATTCATTTTTTGCCCGATGCATTGGGCTAGTGTAGAAAAGCAATTGCCGGTGTATTCCAATGGGTCCAGATTAATCTCCAGATTAAATTTAGCTAACTCTGTTGTAAAACCGGGCGAACCAATCCGGTCCAGCACCTCCAGCGAAATCGGTTTGGGCTTACAATGCGGGTCTACCAGGCAAAGCTCCTGCTCGGCCCCGATATGGATGGGCGCTTCGTTAAACCACGACTCTTCCAGCATACTTTCCAATGCCTTTAGGTCCTGAAGAATATTGCGGGTATTCTGGTTCAGATCCTTCTGGCTGGAAACCAATTTGACATTCAATGAGCCCATAGGGAATGATTAGGTTGTATTTTTCAATATAAGAAATGATTTTTACTTACTGACTATATATCAATTACCAACAAACGGGTAATGCTCCGGTTGGGCTTTTCTATAAAAATATCTTTATGAAATATCTGCTAGCACTTCTACTACTATTAAATATATCACTGGCTACCTGGGCACAAACCGACTCAGCACGAGTAATGAGGGTGGGTATTAAAACCGTAGTGCCATTCGTTTTTGATAATGCCGATAGTGTCTATAGCGGTATCAGTATTCTGTTCTGGGAAAAAGTGGCTGAAGATATTGGCTTGCAATATGAGTATATAAATTACCCGGATATAGAAAGTTTGCTTAATGCGGTTGAGCAAAACGAAGTAGACGCGGCTTTGGGAGCTATCACTATTACTGACGAACGAGAAAGACGCATGGATTTTACTCAACCCTATTTTTCGTCTGGTTTAGGGGTAGCCGTGCATCAGGACCGGAGTAGTATTTTTGGGCAACTGCTTAATATTATTTCCTGGGAGTTTATCAGTGCGGTAGGAGTATTGTGTTTAGTCATCCTATTATTTGGTCTGCTGGTGTGGTGGTTTGAACGCCGAAAAAACCATGATCAGTTTGGAGGTAAACCGTCTCGAGGTATTGGTGAGGCTTTCTGGTGGTCGGCCGTGACCATGACTACCGTAGGCTATGGCGACAAAGCCCCGGTCACTCGTGGCGGACGTATTGTGGCTTTTGTCTGGATGTTCACCGCCATTGTTATTACTTCTACTCTCACCGCGGCTATTGCTTCTGCCCTGACCGTTAATTCATTAAGCGATAGCATTACAAGTATTGAAGATCTGGCACGTTTCCGGATCGGAACAGTAACCGGAAGTAGCAGCGAAGAGTATTTACACCGCGAAGGAGTACGGGTAGATAAGTTTGCTTCTCCGGTAGAAGCTCTGGAAGCACTAGAAAGCAAACAGATAAAAGCTGTATTATATGATAAACCTATCTTACAATACCTGGTACACGAAGATGCTCGGGTAGATGAAGTAGAACTACTGCCTCAGGAAATTCTGCTAAATAACTACGGGATTGCGCTGCCTACTGATAGCGAATTACGAAAACCTCTTAACATTGCTATCCTGCGCAAACTCACCTCACCTGAATACGCCAGCATTATCAATCGTTACCTGGGGCGAGAGCAATAACAGTAGTTAACTTTGCACATTATGGTCTTGACTGAGGAAAGCTGATAAAAATCACATTGTGTTTTTTAAATAAATTATTGCGTATTTTTTTGCCTAAAACCTATCTAAATTCACGGCACTATTGATGAAAAGCAACAAACAATATGCAAGCCGCATTTACAAATTACTTTAAAAAGCATAGTATCATATTCCTCATTGGAATGGTTGTGCTACTAATTATAGCTAGCGCCAGCTTAAATTACTATAGTCGTTATCTGGTTATCCGGCATAGTGATATCACAAAGCAAATTCAGGTTGTTCGCCAAGGGTTAAAAGATATGAACAGGTTTGTAAACCTGGCTGACCTGGGGTTGCGAGGCTACATTATCAAGCCGGAAGATTCGTTTCTGAAACCTTACCACGATGCTCAGGATGAGTATCAGGCTAACCTGGATACATTAGAAAGTTACCTGTTGCAGCAAGGATATCAAAATACGCAGTTGATTACAGTATCAAAAACAGCGATCAACACATACATGCAGTTGTTGGAAGAGATGGCACAACTTACCGAAAAGCAGCGTATGCCCGAAGTAATGGCCATTTTTGAAGAAGATCGGGGGTATGCTGCCTGGAAAGTTTATTCAGAATTTGAAAAAGACGTTGAGACTTTTGAAGATACTATTGAAAAAGCGTCAGTTCAGTCTTATCAAAGCGCAATCAGAGGTGTGGTAATCGTTCAGTTATTATTGCTAGGAATTGGAGTACCTATCCTGCTCCATGTAATATTTCGCATACGTCGTGATAGATTGCAGCGGCAACAGTTGTTTTTGCAACTGGACCAAAGCAATAGAAAGTACATCTTCGACGATCATGAAAATGATGAAACAAAAGGTGAGGAAACCGTTATTCATGATCTCACCAGTAGTCTGGAGAAAGCAGCCAGCTTTATTAAAGAAATTGCGCAGGGTAACTACACCGTCGATTGGGAAGGGCTGACTGCTGACAACCAAGCTTACAACCAGGGTAATCTGGCCGGTGAGCTGGTTCTGATGCGAGAGCAAATGAAGCAGGTGAAACAGGCAGATGAGCAGCGCTTGTGGACTACTGAAGGAGAAGGAAAAGTTGCTGAAATTTCTCGGACTTACCAAACCGATCTGACTGCCTTAGGTGATCACCTGATAGCCTACATTGTAAAATATCTTAAAGCTAATCAGGGCGGCTTATTTATCCTTAATGACGAAGCTGAGTATGATAAGCATCTTTCGTTGATAGCCTGCTATGCTTATGACAAGAAAAAGTTTGAAGAAAAAACCATTAAAGTAGGCCAGGGCTTGGTTGGACAGGCTTATTTAGAACAGAAGACCATTCGACTGAAGCAAATTCCTGAAAATTATGTGCGTATTACCTCTGGCTTGGGCGAAGCAACTCCCGGCTTTCTGGTGATAGTGCCCTTAAAATTTAATGAAGAAGTACTAGGAGTGTTAGAGATAGCCTCGTTTCATGAACTGGCCTCATTTGAAGTAGACTTTCTAGAACAGATCGGTGAGATTGTTGCCTCATCTGTATCTATCGTTCGCACTAATGAACGTACTCAAGAACTGCTGGCCCAGGCAAAGGAGCAGACCGAAGAGATGCGAGCTCAGGAAGAGGAAATGCGCCAGAATATGGAAGAAATGCAAGCAACACAAGAGCAACATGAGCGTCTTCAGCAAGAGTTGCAGGAAAATGAAAAGGTATTAGAATCAAAATTAGAAGAGCTGGAAAAAGCTCGACAGCAGACCGAGCAGATACGCGAAGCGGAGAAACAACGAGCCAATGAGCAGATTAAATCTCGTACACAGATGATGGAGAAAGCTACAGCCAAGTTTAAAAAACGTGAACAAGAACTGCTAGAGCAGCTAGAAGCAGCACAAAAATAAGCATATAAATTATCGGGTTATATACCTCAAAATCAGATTGTATATGAAGAGAATTAATGAAGGCTATTTTCAGGCTGAATATGAAGAGTCGTTAAATACGATTACCTTCCGTTGGTTAAAATCTCCTACATCTCAAGAGTACAGATCAGCTTTGAAATTGCTTTTAGCCATGATAAAAGCAAACTCTGCAGACAATGTCATATTTGATACAATGGGGCTGGGCGCAATTAGCGAAGAAGATGAAGCATGGTATATGAAAGAATGGTTACCTCAAGCTGTTGCGGTTGGCCAAAAGAAAAATGCACTTATTATGCCGCCGGATATCTTTGCTCAGATGGCCGTGAACGATATGATGAAAAAACTCTGGGGAAAAGAAGCAGCTCCAAGTAATATGAATAAGTATTTTGACAATGAGGATAAAGCCCGAGCCTGGGTGGCAAGTCAGAAAAAAACGACTGCCTCCTAGTCATACATAATGTATCCAACGCTTAAGAGGTCCTTCAGAAGAATTCTGAAGGACTTTTTTTGTTTGTTGATTTCAAGTTTCAAAAGCAATTAAGATGAGTAGAAGTTATTCTTACAATTAGGTAAGAAGCAATTTTCTATCGAAAGCCTTATCTGACTGGGCAGGTAAGCGTTGTCGGAGAAGGTCAGCAGAAGGCTGTATAAGGGGCCTGCCTCCGGTCACCCGCTTTCTGGTATGTCTAAAATAAATCAGAGTAACCTTAATATACTGAATTCAGGTGACATACCGCACCACGTCTCTTACTAATCAGTAAGTCGCTAAAACAGCTATTCCTACCTCTGCAAAACTTCCTGCTGGTATTTTTCACATTGCAACCTAATCGTTCTTATTATGAATTATATCATTCGAGGGCATCTCTGTGCCTACCTGTGTGATGACTGCCGGGAAGATGTATCCCAGGCAATTATCCGGCTTTATCGTCTTGATTCTCAGAATCCGGATAACGTCCGCGTAGCAGCCGACCCCAAAGAAACCTTACAGGTTTTAAGTGAAAAGGCCGTAGAGGCTAAAGAAAAACGATTGTTAGCCGAAGCTACTGCTGATGCTCAGGGTAACTTTGAATTTAGATTAAATGGTGACCGTCTTAACTATAATGGTGAAGCGGTAGAAGTGGATGTATTAGTAAAGGCTGTTCCTAACCAGAAGAAACAGAAGAAAAAGCATGATCCGGTACAATTTACGATCACAGTTTGGCAGCCTAAATGGCGCGAAAGTGGTAACGATCTGATCGCCAGTTGGGAGTATTGTTTGCCCGCTCGTTTTTGGTGCGGCATTCGCAGCCTGTTTGATGCCTGGGTTATCTGCGGAAGAATTATTGATTGCAAAAATAACCAAACCCCAGTCGCTAATGTGAAAGTAACAGCCTTTGATGCGGACTGGCTTAAAGATGATGTACTAGGGGCTGCTATAACCGATGCAAGCGGTCATTTCCGGATAGATTATACCAGTATTGATTTTAAGCAGACGTTCCTGTCGCCTGTTATCAACGTGGAAACTCCCTTTCCTCCCTTTAATAGTGGGCCAGACGTATATTTTAAAGTAGAAACAACCGGTACGCCCTCTACCATATTTTTGGCTGAAGGGCGAAAAGATGGTCGCGTAGCTGGAAGAGAGAATATTGGCCCTTGTTTCTGCATAGATTTATGCGTTGATCCTAATCTGCTACCTCCGCCTTCTCAGTTTGAACCGGCCCTTTTTACCCACGTTGGTGCTTATGATATACTGACGCAGATTGACGCTGATGGCTTTACAAACGATAGCCAGAAGAATGTCTTCACTCGGGATATTCCACTGAATGGGGACCTGCCAGGAGGCTATGCCAGTAACGAAATGGAATATCGCTTCCGGATTGTGAATGTTAATACATCAACTGAATTAAGCGCAGCTCAGGTTATTAATTTGATACAACCTACTATTATTGGTTCAGTACAAAGAAGGTTTCCTCATGATAGCTCTGTTCCTGATTCTATTCCCTCTATCGGGTATTATAGAGTATTTCCGTTTTATCTGAAAAAGCCGGGTGAGACTTACAACGTAGATCCTGATATAAATGGGTGGATTAAAGTGCCCCGGTTGAATAATCTGGATACAACCGGTGTTTTTACAGCATCATACGGTAGTGGTGTTTCATTGGCTATTGTTGACACAGAACAATTGTTTACCCAGTCTTTTGATCTTAACACTCCTTCGGTGCACGTTGCTGGTAATACTATGAGTGCAGCTGACCGTTTCGCCGGATCTGACCCTACATTCCGGGTTATCTTCGAGGCTCGAGAAGTAGGCACCGCATCCTTATCCTCTACTAATATTCTTAATAAGATGGTGGTATGGAATGGTGTATTTACGCAGACCCGGCACCCAAGTTGGGTAGGAGGAGTAGTTAACCTTAAAGGCGTGTGTATGGCAGATATTAGCGAGATTATAGGTTCGGGTTCAGGTTGTAAAAAACTAACTGGTACGGTGAATGCCCGTTATACCTGCTATCACCCGTTTATAGAGTCAGCCACTCTTCAGCTAACCAGCAATACGGTGCCGCCTCCCGTCAACCTGACGATTGATTCCAATCATGAGTCTTCGGGCATCAATACTTATACCGGACTAACCCCGTGTGCCTATATCTTGAAGCTTACCGCCTATTATAGGTTAACTTCCGGATACGGCCGTAATAGTGATGCTTTTGACCGTGATGAGATTGCTTTCTGTGTTGGAGCCTGAGGAAATCAAGTAGTTCTCAGTTAATCACTGGATGATGTTTTGTTTAAATCCACCCCGGCATAGTACTGCATATCTATGTTGTGGGTGGATTTTACATAGTAGGTAATTTGCCCGGTGTGGTAAGAGAAGTGTTCGGTTACATGTATCAGAATAGCTAATACGCTTTCTTCAAACCCTTGCACCTGACGTTTTTCCACCAGCATAGCGGGTGTAATTCGGCTTAGGGCTTCATCCACTTCTGCCATCAGGCTATCCATATCTCGGATCAGTTTCTCAGTAGAAACCGGGCCGGTTTCAGCAAATTCTTGATCGCGCTGCCGTTGATCAGGCTGGCCATCAATACCGCTCAAAATCCATTGGCGTACATTGCCGCATAAATGCACCACCAGGTTTCCTACGCTTACGGTTTGCTCATTCGGGCGGTGCCATATCTGCTCTTTGTTAAGCTGGTGCAGACATTTTTTTATTCGCGGCACTGACTCCATAATAATTCTTCTTCTCACTTCGCGAATAAGATGCTGGTGAATGGCTAAAGTGTAATCTTGCATCACATTTTTTTTAATTCTTAGTTTTCTACCCAAAAGGAAGGTTTATGTCCTATTGTAATTTTTCATTTTGCTAGATGTAGAAAATGAAAAATTACGCAGAAATGTAATATTCCTCCCATATTGTCAGTATTATTTATTTTTACAGAAAACTATTCTTATAAAAAATTTCCAGCACTTATTTTTTTAGCTGAAAAAGCAACCTTTGTCGGAAATATCTAGGTAACCTGCGCAACAAGAAAAAAAAATCTTAAATAATAGATAATTATTATCTATTTTCTTACAAACGTAAGATGCAGCTAATTTAGGCATTAATGTAAAGTTTACTGTTAGTAAGTTTGGAGTAATTGCTTAAGTATTATTACTATGAATACGCGCGAATTAAATCCAACTTTTGTTACCGCTTCAGGCCGAAGGTTACCAAACTCTAATGCTTTGCTATGGGGACAACTTATGGATACTATCCAGAGTATAGATAAGGTAAGATCTACCCATAGTAAAATTATTCAGGAGTCGACTTCCTGTCGGTATGAAGTGACCAGAAATATAAAAGAGGTTCGGAATTTCCGTAATCAGCGCGCTAAGTCTATGGCAAAGACTGATTATCACTCTTCTCATATTTCGCTTGATAAAAATGTCCAAACCTCCGATAATACTCATTATGAAGCGGAAAAGACAGCCCAGCATATGTTACTGCATGATCTGCGTGGCCCTTTGGGGCGTATTGCTGGCCTGATCCAGATCATAAAAAACCAGAATAATCTTCCGGAAGAATTAAAACCTTTTGTTGATCTCATAGAAGAGCAAAACCTGAAAGGGTTAGAGCTTACCCAGTTTCATGCTATTTACCAGCAGTTGGAGCTAGGCTGCTACCAGCCCCGGAAAGTATGGTTTAATCTGGTAGAACTGCTGGAGAATGTTCAACGCTACATTCAAGGACAGCATTATACTAACCCAGTTGAAATATGGGTCAACGGACAGCCGGTAGACATAGCCCGGGAATGCATGTTTTTCTCAGATCCCCAGGTGATGGAACTGATGCTTCAAAACCTGATTCAAAATGCTGCAGAAGCCTCACCCTCGTATTCAGCAGTACGGGTAGAGATTCAGGGCCGGTTTGAAGATGAACAGCCCGAGGCTGATAGCATTTCCCCCATCACATTTATCTCCATACACAATGAAGGGATGATTCCGGTAGCCGTCCAGAACCGGTTTTTTGATAAGTTTGCCACCCATGGCAAAGCGAAGGGCACTGGCCTGGGTACATACATTGCCATGCTAGTGGCTAAAGCCTGTGGGGGTACCATTACTTTTACTACTTCTGAAGAGCAAGGAACCACGCTGAAGGTTCAATTACCAGGAAATTTGCTGGCATAACTTACCCTTTTTATCGTCCTCTAATTTGTTTAAAAAGCGAGGAACATATATGTCTATAGTAAAAGTTTTTTGAGATATATTTGTCAATGTAAGATTTGTTCTGTTATCATATAATGAGACAGTTTTATACATTCACATATACTGATACTAATGGGGTCACACCTTTTTTTTTGCTAAAAAGCCTTTATTTACATGTATATTCTGAGTAATATACGCAGGAAGTAAATTTAAATTACAGGTTAACGCATAGTTTGCTATTTTCTTACACCAGTAAGAAATAGTTAAATTGAATATCATAGAACGGTTTAGTATCATTAAATTTGAGTTAATTGTCCTTCACTTATACCTGTAACTGCCCTCGAATGAAACTCACTTCAAAAATGAATACAGCATGCCTAATGCACAATACTATTGACTCAAGCACGCTGCTGAGAAAGGAAGTATCTTATACCCGAAAAACAAACAGAGAAATCATTTCTTCTCATAATCAACTTATTCAGGAATCGGTGTTTTGCTGTTCAGAGGTAAAGCGTCATATACAGGAAGTTCGTAGTACAATTGACCGTCTGAAAAAACATAGCCAGCGGGTTAATACCTATTTAAATATACGGGCTATTGAACTTTCTCAGGAAGAGATACTGGAAGATGAGGCTGATAAAGCAGCCCAGGATATGCTATTTCATGATATTCGAAATCCTGTAAATAATATTGTTAGTCTGGCTCATATTCTGAAAAAGCACGAAAACTTACCAGAAGAGTTAAAACATCTGATTGACTTAGTAGATGAACAGAGTCAGAAAGTAATGAGACTCACCCAGTTTCATGCTATTTACCAACAGTTGGAGCTAGGCTGCTACCAGCCCCGGAAAGTACGGTTTAATCTGGTAGAACTGCTGGAGAAAATTCAACGCTACATTCAAGGGCAGCATTATACTAACCCAGTTGAAATATGGGTCAACGGACAGTCCGTAGAAATAGCCCGAGAGTGCATGTTTTTCTCAGATCCCCAGGTGATGGAACTGATGCTTCAAAACCTGATTCAAAATGCTGTGGAGGCCTCGCCCTCGTATTCAGCAGTACGGGTAGAGATTCAGGGCCGGTTTGAAGATGAACAGCCCGAGGCTGATAGCATTTCCCCCATCACATTTATCTCCATACACAATGAAGGGATGATTCCGGTAGCCGTCCAGAACCGGTTTTTTGATAAGTTTGCCACCCATGGCAAAGCGAAGGGCACTGGCCTGGGTACATACATTGCCATGCTAGTGGCTAAATCCTATGGAGGTACGATTACTTTTACTACTTCTGAAGGTCATGGTACTACATTGCGAGTACACTTGCCAGGAAAGTTGCTGATCTAGTTGTAAGAAACTGTAGCTCACGTGTTAATAGGAACAGTGCTCTAATGAGCTAGGTTGTAACCATTCTTGTGGCACTTTTCCTATTTGATGATTTAAGACAGTAGCCATTGCTCTCGCAACAGGCCATAGGTTTTAACATCCTTAAATTCACCAAACTTCTTAATTAGTTGAGGGTGGTAGCCTTCTTCCCGCATGCCTAACTTGGTCAGCACGCGTGAAGAACCAATATTTTCAACCATAGCATGGGCCTCTATTCTATTGAGATCAAGGGTATTGAAGGCATAGTCTACTACTAGTTGAGCTGCCTCTGAAGCGTAACCTTTTCCCCAATATGGCTTTCCAATCCAGTACCCAATCTCCGCCGACTCATATTCCGGATGGGTTACCAGTTTCATAGCACCTATCAGATCACTTTTTTCGGTGATTGCCCAGCGTAGTACTTTTCCTATTTCCAATTCTTGTAGTTGTAAGTCATACCACTCTTCTATCTGAGTGTCTGTGCAGGGGTAAGGAATATTCAGCGTTGAGGTCGCAACATCTTTGTCCTGAACCAAAACCAGTATTTTAGGCAGGTCTTCCCGTATAAATGGGCGGAGAATAAGAGAATGATTGCGAAGCGTAAGTAACATGCCCGATTCTTCTAAAAGTAATTGCTTGTCTTACGTACTGAAATAGTTTTTAGTTATATAAACGTGTCAGGCAACGCTAAATTTTTTTTAAGTAACAAAACTTAGTTGCTGGGTAAAAAATAATAGGCGGCACCTCTTCTTATACCTTTTCAGTTAATTGTAATAGAGTGCCTATCTTAAAGTAGGACGTTGCTTTTTGGTCTTACAAAGGGCTGATTTAATTAAAGGTACAGAAAAGGAAATATTTTTCTACTTGTGTGTAACTTTCAGTTTATACAGTTGTCTTGCTGTTGATTATGGTACTGGAAGAGTTTAAAACCCGCGTACTCCCCGTAAAAAATAAGCTGTATCGCTTTGCGCTGCGCTTTCTGGGCAATGAAGATGAAGCCCAGGACGTGGTGCAGGAGGTATTCATTAAAGCCTGGGACCGGCGGGAGGAACTCCACGTGTACCGTAGCATTGAGGCCTGGTGCATGCAAGTGACCAGAAACCTCGCACTCAATCGATTAAAGTCCGGACACTATCGCAAAACGGAAGAGCTAATGGCAGGGCAGGATGTAACCCACGGAGTTTCTCCGTACGACGAAACTGAAACGCAAGATGTTTTGCGAACAATCGACCAACTGCTGCAACGCTTACCGCAGGCCCAGCAACAGGTACTTCAATTACGCGACATTGAGGGCTATGCCTATCAGGAGATCAGTGAGATCCTGGATATGCCCTTGGGCCAAGTAAAGATAAACCTGTTTCGAGCACGGAAAACGCTGCGCGAACAACTGACAAGCATTAATGCCTATGGAATTGACCAACATTCGTGAACTCGTAGAAAAGTACTGGAACGGCGATACGACGCTGGAAGAAGAAGAACTGCTTCGGGATTATTTAGCCAACGAAGACGTACCGGCTGATCTGAAGAAAGAAGCGGCTCTGTTCCGCTACTATCAGGCCCAGACTCGCTTCCGTAACCTGGACGACCAGTTTGAGGAAAAGATCACCCGCCGCATTCAGCGAAAGCAGTCGCCACAGTGGTGGAGCAACCATCGGTCATTTATCCGGGTGGCAGCCGTGGTGGTAATGCTTGTCGTAGCGGCCTTATTGCTCAAAACCGAGTGGCTGGATACGCCAGCGGACCCGGATCCGATAGCCGTTTCAACTGAGGATACTTACGAAGACCCGCAGTTGGCATATGAACAAACCAAAGAAGCGCTGATGCTGGTCTCCAGCCTGATGAACGAAGGCGCTCAACACATGGAACAATTAGAAACATTTAGTGAAGCACAAGAAACTGTAAAAACACAAATTCGATGAAACGATTAATTATTATAATAGCAGCTATTCATCTACTCGCCCTGAGTGTGAATGCCCAGGATAATGCTTTAGCCTCATTGTTTGATAAATTCTCTGATAATGAGGACTTTACTAAAGTAACTATTACCAGCAAAATGTTCAGCCTCTTTACCGAGTTCGAACCGGAAGACCCGGAGACTCAGGAACTGACCGACGCGATTAGTAAACTAAAGGGTCTTAAAATCCTGGCTTCAGATAGCATTGATAATGCGCAGCAATACTACAAAGACGCTACTTCTCAGATCCGCAATAGCAGTTTTGAAGAATTGATGTCAGTGCGCGATGGCAAGGAAGACATGCTGTTTATGATTCAGGAAGATGGCGGAAAAATCAGCGAACTGGTGATGCTGGTGGGAGGAGCGCATAAGTTTGTAGCCATGAGCCTCTACGGCGAGATTGACCTCAAGCAGATCTCAAAGATCTCTAAAGGCATGAAAGTCAACGGGATGGAGTACCTGGAAAATATAGACCACGATCACAATAAGGAAGACAAACATGAGTAAGTTTGCCAGAGTAGGGCGGCTAAAAAAGCCGCTCTTACTTACCCTACTGATAATACTGGTTGGTTTTAGTTTCAGCATAGCGCAAAGCCATACCGTGTCTCGCTTTCTGGCGGATCATACTCCTAGCCAAAAATTATTTTTCTATCCCAGCACCCTGCGGATGGTGAACATAGAGAAAAACCCGGACTTCTACGCGCTGGTACGTGATGTTGATAAGCTTCGGGTGCTAATGTATGACAAAAGCAGTAGTGGCTTTTCCAGCCAAACCCTGCGTGACTTGAGCCAGGATGTAAAAGCCGAAGATTACCAGGAACTGATGACGTTTGAAACTACCCAGCAAACGGCCTATTTGTATTCCTTAGGAGATGAAAATACGCCCGAAGGAGTAGTCGGTCTCATTGAAACCGATGATACTATCATTCTCACTGACCTGGAAGGATTTGTGAATCTGCCCGCCTTACTTAAGTTGTTTCAGAGCGATTTTAATTTTGAGGATATGTCGGGGCTGGTCAATATTATGTCGCAACAGCACAAAGAAAATAAAGAGAACGGCGGGGGAAAAAACTGACCGTAAATATTCATTCAATCCTTCACCCATTAACCCTTCAACTTGTGACTCCTCCCATTCTTCATATTCAGCATTTACATAAACGCTACGGAAAAGTGCATGCCGTCAATGATCTGTCACTGGAGATACAACCGGGGCAGGTATTTGGCATTTTAGGGCCTAATGGTAGCGGAAAGACCACCACGCTGGGTATTGTCCTGGACGTGATCAAAAAAAATAGCGGAGAATATTCCTGGTTTGGTGTACCTCCTTCGGCAGCAAGTCGGAAGAGGATCGGTGCCATTCTGGAAAGCCCTATCTTTTATCCGTATCTCTCGGCGGTAGATAATCTTAAAATTGTAGCGCTCATTAAAGATGTTGCCGAAACCCGCATCGATGAAGTGCTGAAGGTCGTAGACCTGCACGAACGGAAGAATGATGCCTTTAAAACCTACTCGTTGGGAATGAAGCAGCGGCTAGCCATTGCCTCCGCTCTGCTGGCTGACCCTGAGGTGATGATATTAGATGAACCTACCAATGGCCTCGATCCTCAGGGAATTGCCGAAATTCGGGAGTTAATCGTGCAAATTGCCCAACAGGGGAAGACCTTCATTCTGGCCAGTCATCTGCTGGACGAGGTACAGAAAGTATGCTCCCATTTTGCGGTACTGAAGAAAGGAAAACTGATTTATACCGGCAGTGTGGAAGAAGCCCTGACGGGCACCGATACGGTAGAAATAGCAGCTGAAGATATGGTACTGCTGGAACAGAAAGTGCAAGAGTTTGCTCATATCGAATCAGTGCGGCAGGAAAAAAACATCTTACGGGTGCGGCTGGCCAACAATCAGAGCAGTGCCGATCTGAACCGCTATCTGGTAGAGCAAGGCATCGTAGTATCGCATCTTTCGCAGCGGACTAACAGTCTGGAGCAACAGTTTCTGCAGATCCTGGCTTCTTCGGGTGAAAATGCATCGGTTGCCTCAACATCCGGAAGGCCCATTACCAACCTTAACAACGTTAGAACCCATGCTTAAGCTACTTTCTATTGAATGGTTAAAACTCAAAAGTTATCGTCCGTTCTGGGTGCTGCTCACGCTTTACTTCATAGTATTAGGATTGGTGTGCGCGGGAGTAATGCTTTACTTTGAATACCTGGCTAGTCGGGGTGTAGAGTTCGATGGGCTGGACCCTTCCATGATTCCTTTTTACGATTTCTTCGATATCTGGCAGAACCTCACGTACCTGGCTACGTTCTTCAAGATTTTCCTGGGGTTCATTGTGGTCATCTCCATTGCCAATGAGTACAGCTACAAAACCATCCGTCAAAATATTATTGATGGGCTTACCCGCTGGGAGTTTCTCGCCAGTAAACTGCTAATTATTCTGGCTCTTACGCTGGTAAATGCTCTGTTTGTTTTTCTAATAGGTGTTATTCTCGGCTGGATTTATTCTCCGGTACAGGGAGCAGATGTGATGTTTGAAAATGCAGGGTTTCTTCTGGCGTATTTTCTGGACGTAGGAGCGTTTCTAGTTTTTGCGTTACTGGTAGGCATGCTCATCAAACGGACGGGCTTTGCTATTGTGCTATTAGCATTATATACCCTGTTTATCGAACCCATCGGAGTCCTGATTTTAACCCATTTTTACGGAGAATATACATTCTATCAGTATTTTCCTATCCGAGCCATTAACAACCTGATCCAAATTCCCTATGGGAAGTATATTTTCCAGGAGGTGCAGGATTATGTGGCGCTGAAAGATATTGCCGTAGTGTTAGCCTACATTGGGCTGTTCATTTTCCTGAATCATCGCATGCTGAAAACTCGGGATATCGGATAAAAAAAAGACCATCACCTGTATATGGGATGGTCTTTAAGATTTTGTATTGCTGTAAGGGCACCACTACCGATGTTCTTTCAGAATAGGTAATTTAGCTTTTACTTATTTGCCTGAGCTCGGTTATCCTGGCCGGCACGGCGTCCGTATTCGGAGAAGATGAGCGTTACCGCATTCTTAATTTGTTCTTCCCGGTCTTTGGTTTGGGTTTCTAACACTCCCGGTGCATAACCTTGCCATACCAGTTGTTTCTTTTCCCGGTCAATCAGGTCAACCACAATATCACCTTCTTTGGCATTTTGCGTGCTGTTGTAAGAAGGACCAAAACGGTAAAATCCGTAGTAGTAAGGGCTGTAGTTCTGCCCACCACTGCTACGCTCCTCAACAACCACTTGCGGGTTTACCAGCAGATCAGGATTAGTGCTGGACAGCGTGTAGCCCCGTCCTTCCATTTCACGCTCAATAGCCTGTTTCAGGCGCTTTTTCACCAGCGTATTATAAAATAGAGGCTCGGCATTACCATTATTGTTCTCCTGCTGAAATTCATCAGACCAGTAGAACGTGGTATAATTACTAAACTCTGCATCTCGGTCATAATCAGAAATGACTGACAGAGAGGGCGCACATTTTACGAATAACAGGCTGCTTAAAAACAGCCCCATTACATTTATTGCTCTCATAGTTTATGTATGTTTTAATGATATAACGTCGGCGAGCCTTATTTCTGGATACCCTCACTCACTATTTGCGCCCGGCAGCTAGTTTATTTTCTACACAACAACAATTTGGTAGTAATGAAATACGTAGCCAGGGCATTGCAAAAAGTAGTTCAGGTGCCGCAAAAAAGTAGATGCTCGCTACTTCATGACAACGTGTAAAGCAGCAAAAATATTCCGTGAAAGGCCGGAAAATAAAGAAAAGTGATAGAACCGGTGTTAAACTGTATCAGCCTGTTTTTGAGATGTTTTCTGATCGGAATAACGAGGGTAGTACACGAGCTTCTTGTAGGTTTTTAATAAGATTTGAGGCGAAAAACCCAGGCGATACATCAGAAAAACCAGGCCATTGGCTACGTTTACTTTTAAGTAGTGATTGTCCTCATACTTTCGGGCCGATACCAAAGCAGTTTTTGGCATAATCACAAATTTCGCTCGTTGCCGGGCCCGGCGGATAAAATCAAAATCCTCCATCACCACGTAGTACTCATCATAGCCATTCGCCTGCTCAAACAGATCACGGGTAACAAAAAGGGTTTGGTCTCCGCCCCGGCAGGTAAACCGGTCGAAGCGAGAAAAAAAACCGTTGATCTTTAGTAAAGGGTGTTCATTTTCAAACTGGCTGCGATAACATCCTATTAAATAGCCTTGCTGAATATGTTCACTAATATCATTCAGATAACTTTCTGGGGGGAGAGTGTCGGCATGTACAAAGTATAAAATAGATCCGCGCGATTTCTTAACTGCGTAATTCATCTGGGCGGCCCTGCCTTTTTGAGGAGATTGCAGCACAATAGCTCCGGCGGCTTCGGCTTCATGTATCGTATCATCATTGCTGCCGCCATCGCATACAATAATTTCTTCTAAAAAATTAGTGCGGTGGTGAAACAAATGAGCAACCAGTTTTCTGATTCTGGAAGCCTCGTTATATGTCGGAACAATGACACTTACCTTCATAAAGAGAAAAGTATTCTCTACGTATACGTTTTAATTCACATCCTCATACCCATCCGGTTAGAACAAAAATACGTAATTAAAAACATTACCGGATTTCTTCATTCATACTATCTTACAAATCCATGAAAATGTTATTGAATATTCTGCTTATATTTTCTTCATCGCTGTTACTTATGTGCTCTTCTGTAAAAGGGGGGCAGAAAGCTTCTCATGATAAAAATTATCCAAATGTTGCTTTGTCTAAAGAACTAGTGCGCACCGCCCGGGAGGGTAAAAACGCGGCGGAGATTATGGATAAACTAGCGGCCGTATCGGTAGAAGAGCTTTCTGATGAACTAGACAGTGATGAAGCGAAGAAAGCTTTCTGGATTAATGTGTACAATGGATACGTGCAGCATATTCTGACCAAGCAGCCCGAGCTTTTTGATGACCGAGGCGCTTTCTTCAAAAAAGAGCAAATCCGTATTGCCGGTGAACTGCTCAGCCTGGATAAAATTGAGCATGGTATTATTCGTGGGTCAAAGGTTAAATGGCTGTTAGGGTTAGTGTCTGACCCTTTTGCGGATAAATATGAGCGTACTTTCCGCACCGATAAAGCCGACGGCCGTATCCATTTTGCCTTAAACTGTGGTGCCAAAAGCTGCCCCTATATTGCCATTTATGATGCCCCGTATATGAATGAGCAACTAGATGAAATCGCTCATCAGTATCTTAACAAAACCAGTACCTACAAGCCAGAAGAAGATAAAGTATACGTTACTTCCCTATTTAGCTGGTTCCGAGGCGATTTTGGCGGGAAAAATGGTGTCCGCGATTTTCTTCGGAAGTATGATGTAATCCCCGAAGATGCCAAGCCCTCGCTTGTCTTCAACGATTATGACTGGACGCTGGAACTCGGAAACTACACCGATCTGAAAACAACCGGTAAAACCGCAGATAGTAATGAGTAGTGAGTAACGATTAGTACAAGAGAATAATTATTTTTAATTGCTAATTGCTAAAATGCTTCTCCGATAGTGAGATAATAGCCGCTGGTCTGTTTGCCAAACCCGGCATCGAGGCGTATGTTGATCTTTTTCTGCCGATCCAGGGCGAAGCGGAGACCTGCGCCTCCGGCTAGTTTAAAGTTATCCGCAGAAAAGGCATTAATCTGAGGAGCTACGCCTCCGTACCCGATAAAGGCTACGGCACCAAGCCGCCAGAACAAAGGCGCGCGGTAGGCCGCTTGCAATAACATCAGGTTTTTATCCCGAAAGCGGCCTTCAAAGTAACCCCTGAGCTTTTTACTACCTCCCAGCATCGCCAGCAAATGAAAAGGCGGTTCGCCTTGCTGCGTAACCGCATAGCCATTGAGCGCTATCACATGCTTCAAGGAAGTGGTGAAGTAAGTGCTGGCATCTACGGAAAACGTAGTGTAGCGGAAGTCGCTGCCGGTCCAGTGGTTATCGTGTTGTACCAGGGTTTCTATATACCAGCCATGCCCCGGAAAGAAAATGTTATTGCGAGAATCATAAATAGATA
The DNA here is from genome assembly GCF_022458895.1 of Roseihalotalea indica. The sequence continues at coordinate 718,242 of NZ_JAINFL010000001.1, forward strand.
CCAGGCCCGCGCTGGAGGTAAGACCGCCTTGGTTGCCCGTAATATTCTCATTAGCCAGCAGACCATCGGGGTCAGTTTTTACGATTTGGTAGCTCTCAAACCAGTACCGAAGCCCAGCATACAGGTTAGGATATACTCGCCGGAGAAGATTTAACCGAATACGGGGAAAGTTAACTTCATAAAACTCTGGCTCATCTAATGGAGCCGGGTTGCCAATCCCGTAAAACTGATATACATAACGATAGTAGCCTACTTCCCCATAACTATAATACTGATTCTGGTGCCAGCGAACCTGAAATGGAGCATACAGGAGCAGTTGTTTATTAAGGGTATAAATCGCCAAAGCCTGCACCTGAGAGTCGGCTGTATCATGAGCAATACGGAAGGCATACACGCCGGCAACTCCAAAGGCCAGATTGGTTTCCGGGGTATAAAATGCCACTGGCAGCCCATAAACTCGATTACGGGTAGAGTCCTGAGCAGCAGCGGAATCGGCAGATTGGGCATACGCTGTTTGCCAGCTAATCAACCATATCCCCCAACACCCAATAATCCGTATCAGCATTACTTGCGCATCTTCGTGAAAAAAGACTGGATTAGCTGGCGGCTTTCCGAGGCTAATACTCCTGATGTGACAAACGTTTTTTTATGCGGTATGCTTTCGTGGTATTGAGTATATCCTTTGTTCTCATCGTGGGCCCCATAAACAAGCCCACCCAACTGCGCCCAATGAATGGCTCCGGCACACATCACGCAGGGTTCCAGCGTGACATACAGCGTGCATTCTGGCAGATATTTAGCCCCCAGAAAGTCAAAGGCAGCGGTAAGTGCCAGCATTTCGGCATGGGCGGTGGGGTCATTCAGTCGCTCGGTCTGGTTATAGGCTTTGGCGATAATTCGGTGATTGGCTACTACAATGGCTCCTACGGGTATTTCACCTTCTTCAAAAGCCTGCTCTGCCAGCAGCATTGCCTGCCGCATGTATTCCTCGTGGTTCCGTGTTCCTAGCAAGATTATTCGATTTTCCGTTCAAGAAGAAGTTTTTCAAATGTTTTTACGTCATCCAATGGTAGTGCAAGGCGAGAAACAGTTTTTTCCATGCCGTACAGCCCCTGGACAGTAACGGGTTCAGCAAAGGTAAGGATTACATTCGGATCGCTTAGCAAGGCCAGGTTAAGTGTGGATTTATCTTTAGTATAGTTACCCGAAACGGGACTTATACCATTAATGCGTTGCAACGGGATGATAGCTTGCCAGCGTAGCCCTATCCGTAGGTGTAGCTGGTTGTCTTCTATAACGATCGGGCGTTTTAGCACAGCAACAATATCAGCCCAAATAAAGAGAAAAGAATAAGCGCTGAGGATGGTAAACCCCCAGGCCACTCCCTCGTTCCAGCGGCTTAGCAGCAGGTGAACGCCCACGGTTTCTACCGCAGTTACCAGCAGTAAGGCTCCCATTAGGGCTGGGTAGGCCGATTTTTTATGGTATGTAAACGCCGTCTGATGATCCCGCACTTCTTTTCGTGCCCGCCAGAAGAACAGGCTATAGTAAAACATGGAGATCTCATTTACCACAAAAGGTATTATTTTATGCTGGCCTAGTACCTGCGTTAAACTATACTGCAAGTTCTGTAGTACATCCGGGTTTTTCCGGGCTGAAAAGCGATAGGCGGTGATAATCTTACGAATCCGGCTTAAGCCATACAGCAACACTACCGATTCGGTAACAATCACTGCTTTCTCAGCAAAGCCTAAGAAATACTGATGCTCACCGGGCAATATTAAGTGAGCAATACCAATCGCTAACAAAAACACCAATAACGTAGTAACCCAATTGATCGACTGCTTACGGACAATCAGGAAATAATAGAGAATAGGTAGGCCCAACGTAAGGTCAGCCGTAACACCGAATGACAGCCAGTGAGGCGAGTTGGTGAACACTGAACTTTGAACGATGAATACTTCGCAGAGAATAAGACTCAAGGCGATTCCAAAAAACCAGACTGATGAGCGGGATACAGTGAAGGTCATGGGCAATCAAGATATAGTAGATAGAGGGGCTGTTGGAACCAATAAAAACGCTAGCACAAAGTATTTCAATGAGCCCTTATTTTATATAACGGCATCTTCCACTTAAGGATGCTGAGACTGCGTAGGTGTAAATATTTTTATGATTATTTTTTCTCAATCTTTAACTAAAGAATCTTAATTATTGTGAATGTGTTATAGAAAATTTTTATTGTTCAAACTTATCCAGCTATGTTGAAAAAGGTTCTGAAAAGTTGACCGAAATGATTCTAATATTTCTTTAAAATTGCTTTAATTTGAACCACTTTTCCAGCAAAAATGCCAGACGAGGAAAGTAAACTAATATGCTCAAACAACTTTTACACGGATAACATCAGAACAAAGCGCGCGTGTGGTTAACGCAAATAATGCGCATTTTTCCGTGACCGCTTCTTTTCTAACAGTACTAAACAGCACCTCCTAGCCTGGAGCGAGGCTAAGCAAGCCTTTGCTCTACTAACTACTTAAGAATTGTCTTCTGTGACGATGACCCTTATAGTCATAAGTATGGCACAGTCAGTATTGTTATCTGACTTTTCAGGTTTATAATTTTTATCAATAATAACCCTCATTTTAAGCTTATGAGACACATTGCAACACATCTTAAAATCAATTCACCCCGCTGTAAAGCTCAACGCTTACTGCCTTCTGTTTTCAGTAAACCTTAAGGCGTCTGTATTTAAAAATTAACTAAATGATTAAACTATGAAATTATTCTCTACCCAAAAATTATTGAGGGTCTTGCAACTGATGCTAATCAGCATAGTGATGCAAGGTGCTGCCCCGGGGCTATTGCATGCCCACACGGCCCGGTCGGCCGAAAATCTCAGTAAAGTGTTTTTCAAAGAACTGCAACAGCAGATTGTGGTTACCGGACGTATTACGGCTGAACCGGAAGGTGATGGCCTGCCCGGAACAAACATTACCGTAAAAGGAACCACCACCGGAACCGTATCAGACCTGGATGGAAATTACCGCGTAACGGTGCCTTCATCTGAAAGTGTGCTCGTGTTTAGTTCAGTAGGATACGTCACCGAAGAAGTCACGGTAGGCAGTCAGAGCGAGATTAATGTTGCCATGATGCCCGACATAACTTCTTTAGGAGAGATTGTAGTAACGGCACTGGGCGTGGAGCGACAGGAGCAGTCGTTAGGGTACGCAGTTTCAGAAATTCAAGGTTCAGAAGTAGCCGAAACCAATATGGTGAACCCGGTAGCCGCCCTACAAGGGAAAGCCGCTGGTCTTAGCATTAGTGGTAGCGATGGTGGCTCGTTCGGAGGTAACAAAATCAGCATCCGGGGGCAGTCTACACTGGGCTCTAATAACCAGCCTATCTTCGTAGTAGATGGAGTGATCCTGGATAACCAGACTTCTGGTAATGATGAATGGAATGCCGGAGCCAGCGATTATGGCAACGAACTTAAAAACCTGAACCCTGATAACTTTGAGTCAATTTCTGTACTGAAAGGTGCTGCCGCTACGGCATTATATGGCTCACGAGGACTAAACGGTGCTATTGTAATTACCACCAAAACTGGGTCGGGTAAGAAAGGACTGGGCGTTAGCATTTCGCAGACTATTGGGGTTGAACACGTGTATGCCACTCCCGATCTTCAGAATGAATTTGGTGAAGGTACTCTGGCTGGTTACATTGACTATGCCGATAACGCTTTTGATACCCAGCAGTTCTACACTAGAGATGTGAACGGTACGCAAATGCCTTCTCTGATTCACCCCGCCGCTGGCCTCTCTTTTGGACCACGGTTTGACGGCAGGGATGTTGAAGACTATGATGGCACCATTACCAGTTACAGTGCCCGTCCGGACAATATGAAGAATGCTTTTGATCTGGGCTTTAATTCTAATACTAACGTATCCATTCAGGGCGGTAATGAGACAACCCAAATGTATCTTTCATTATCGCGCAATGTGCGGAATGGTTGGTATCCTAAAAATGATTTCACCAGAAATAACTTATTATTAAAAGCTTCTACCTGGTTAAGCGACCGAATAAAGCTGTCTGGTTCGGTGGCCTATACTCAATCCAACCCTCAAAACCCAGTGGGTAACCTGGCGGGTATATTTCCAGAGGGTGCTGTTTCCAGATCTTACAATACTGAAAAGTACCGCGAGCTTTATACGGCCGATCATGGGGGAATTCCCAGCAATAACTATAATGATGAGCTAGGGAATGTACCTGCTACCAGCACCTGGTTTAACATTTATAACCGTGACTATGATCGTCAGGAGGTTACCGTTAGGCCCATCGCTACCTTAACCGCCGATGTAACAGACTGGTTTAATATTACACTGGAAGGGAATATGAACCTCTTCTCGTATGAATATGAAGCTAAGGAACTGGGCGGAGGATATGCCAACGACGGAGGTTACTACAAGCTTGAGCAGTATCAGAAAAAACAAAGAACCGGGAAGCTTCTGCTAAATTTCAACCAGAACTTCGGTGATTTATCAGCTAGCTTTACAGCCGGTGGCGAAATGTTCCATACTGGAGCTACCAAAACCAGCTTAAATACCAACGGTGGGTTAGTAGTACCCGGACAGTATTTCATCCAAAACAGTGTTAATACGGTTCAGTACGATAATGACATTGGAATACAAGCGACCAAGCAGATTAACTCTCTGTACTTCTTCCTGAATACTGCCTGGAAAAACCAGTTATACCTGGACATTACCGGCCGTAACGACTGGTCGTCAGCCCTGGTATATGCCGATGGAACCGGAGACTATTCTTATTTCTACCCTTCAGTAAGTACTTCTTGGTTATTTTCTGAGACCTTCAGTCTTCCATCATTCTTTTCTTTTGGTCGGATAAGAGCGTCGGTGGCTCAGGTAGGTAACGATACTGATCCGTATAGAATTAATGCTGCTTACAGCCTGGCATCTATGATCCAGGAAAACGGGTATGCTTACCGGAATTTTTATGAAACCCTCCGGCTGATTGACCCCAATCTGAAGCCTGAGAAAAAGAACGCAATAGAGTTGGGTACCGAACTAGGGTTCCTGAATGATCGGATCAGACTGGATGTGGCCTGGTATAAGGAAAACACTAAAAACCAGATTATTGACATTCCGGCTCCCGAGGCCAGTGGGGTAACCACGCAGCTTATCAATGCCGGAAATATCCAGAACACTGGTATTGAGATCGCCTTAAAAACGACTCCGGTTCTGAATAGCAATTTCCGATGGGATCTGAACTTCAATTACTGGAGAAACCGTAACAAAATCATTTCGCTGCACCCTGATGTAGGTGAATACAAAAGTCTGGCGGGTAGCCCTAACTATGGTAACTACCGTGTTGGTACCGTTGCCTGGATTGGCGGAGAATATGGTGAACTGCTATCTGACATTTTACCGGCAACCAACGAGGATGGTGAGAAGATTTTGACCTGGAGTAATTCTCGCAGAGGTGCTTACTACCAAAGAAGCGGTGAGTTAGAAAGAATCGGAAACATCAACCCTAAATTTGAAGGAAGCGTTAGTAGCGATTTTAGCTATAAAGGGTTTAATCTGGGTTTCCTGATTGATGCGCGCTTTGGTGGTTATTTAGCCTCTTACAATAACCGTTACGGAACCGCTTACGGGTATATGGAAACCTCTACTGCCGGTTTGGATGAAGAGCATGGCGGTGTTACCTGGACCAGCGCATATGATGGAGTAACTTACCACGACGGAGTAATTCCTGAAGGTGTTTTTGCTGAGGGAACCAGCATTACGCTGCCCAATGGTGATGCGCAGGATGTAAGCGGCATGTCATACCAGGCAGCATTAGATGCCGGTTTTGTTGAGCCTACCCACGCCTCGTATTATACCTACTTTACCAATTCATGGGGGCAAGGTGTAGTGAATGATAACTGGTTTTCAGAGGTTAATTATGTAGCGCTTCGTCAGCTTACGTTAGGGTATACGTTCCCTAGTTCTATCACCGAGAACCTTAAAATTGATAATCTCAATGTCTCTTTCATAGGGCGTAACCTGGCTTACCTGTACAATTCATTACCTAACCACCTTAACCCTGAAAGCACCCGGGGCAACCGAAGCGACTACTCTTACTTCGAGCGTTCTTTTACGCCGTATGTTGCTTCTTATGCTATGACCGTTAGGTTTAACTTCTAAAAGACTCAAGAACAATGAGAAAGATACTCTTAACAATATTGGGAATCTGCATTTTGATTTCCGCCTGCGATGAAGATGATTTTGCCGAGCTTAATCAGAACCCCTCTAACGTTACGGAACCTGATTTAAGCTATTTATTTACCGAATCACTGTTTCAACTGGATGGTTATGTATATACTGAGTGGTTCTACGACAATGCTCAGTATTTAATGCCCTGGACACTAACCACGGTTGCCGGTGGCGGAAACAGCGACTTGATTGTACTAGATGGTGAGCACGGATCAAGAGTGAGCGCCTGGTACCGGCAGATTATGCCTGGTTTGGCCGATATCCGGCAGTATGTTGATAATCGCTACGAAGGAACTGAACAAGCCTCTTATCAGTACCTGCGAGCCATCACATATCCTATTCAGATTATGCAGGGAATTAAGGTAACCGATATTTATGGTTCTCAGCCGTATGAGCAGGCGATGCGGGCCCGGTATACCAACCCTCCTTTGCTTACTCCTGAATATGACCCTCAGGAAGAGTTATTTAACTTGTGGATCAGCCAACTGGACAGTACCATCAGCATTCTTCAATCTCCGGTAATGTATGAAGGCGACGAGGTCTCTCAAATTACCCTGAATGCTAACCAGGATTTTGTGTACAGTGGCGATTATTCAAAATGGGCTCGTTTTGCCAATTCACTGAAATTAAGAATTGCAGCTCGTTTATATCAACAAAACTCAGCCCGAGCCATTGAGATCGTTGAAGAGGCTGCATCGAATCCGGCCGGTTTGATAGTAGAGGCAGCAAATGATTTCTACTGGAAACCCGGCTCTGAATATGACCATTTTGGGGGCAATTCTAATGATAATGATATTGCTTTTGGTGTTGGTAGCAAAAACCTGATAGATTTCCTGAGAGATAATCAGGACCCTCGCCTCAAGTTTTTGTTTGAGAAGAATAGTTACAATAGCATGGTCATTCAGGCATTCTATGACGAAGGGGTAGAAATACCTTCTTACATAGAAGAGTACGTAAATTATTCGGAAGGTGCAGATGGAAATAAAGTGTTTGAAGGCTGGAAAGCTCCCGGCGAACCCTGGGTTCGTTTCTTTGGTGCCCCGGCTTCTCCCGATGCCACTCAGAATCAGGCCATCTATGCCGAATACTTTAATACCAACGCATATCAGTTAGAGAACAAGTCTTATACGCCTCTGTCTTACTATAATGAGAAGAATATCCGGCCTTATATGAACTTGACCTATCCTGATGTGCCTGCGGTTACTAACGTCTATGATGCTGATGTATCTTACAGCTCTAATCTGTTCTCATCGGCTGAGACAAATCTTTATCTGGCGGAGTTCAAATTGTTGGGTGCTGGTGTGCCAGAAGATGCTAACAGCTATTTTCAGCGGGCTATTGCGCAGTCAGTAATGTCGCATGATATGTTGGCGGCCTCTAATGATATCCTGTACTATAACTCGGCTTACGACCAGACCTACGGAGCCCCGGTGGCGTTACAAAGTGGTGAAATAGAGGCTTTGTTGGCTCAAGAGGAGTATGCTCTGACTGGTAATACTGCACTCGATCTCGAGAAGGTATATATTCAGGAGTATATTCACTTCCTATCGAACCCTAACGAGCTGTTTGTTACCAGCCGGCGCTCAGGCATTCCTAAGAAGGAAAGTACCATACTGCCTCGTGAAGTTTTCACTTCAGGTGGGATTGAGTTGGTTATTCCTCGAAGGTTCTCTATCAGCACACCAACGCTGGATGATATCAACTATGATAATCAAATAGAAGCACTTCAGGAGCAGGGATTTACTCCGGGAAGCAACGAGCCGCAGGTGCTAAATGCTGAACGCTTGTGGTATGATCAAGGTGCGCCTGCCTGGGGTAGCGGACCAAATTAATTACTAATCTGAATCATTTTACTAGTAAGCCGAGGGTTCTCACTCTCGGCTTACTTATTATTAGTTATATTGAACACGTTGTTTTTTCACCTCTTCAGTATGAAACGAAAGACTACCTTCCTATTGCTTTTGCTGGCACTCTCGTGGAGTATTAAAGCGCAAACCATTCATAAATTTACTCAGGGACTGGTTGCCACCTCGGTGCATCGCTATGGCCGCCAAGCCGTAGTGGTTGATCCTCTGGCCCATCAGCTACATACCAACACCTGGAAGCAGCCGAAAGCTGGTCAGGTACTGTTTACCGACGAAGAAGGCAACGATATTAGTTGGGAAGCGATTGAAACCGATACTGCCGGGAACTTCCGCGGACGGGAGCTTGCTAACGGCTACCTGTACCTGACATATGATGCCCCCCAGACCCAGAGTGCCCTGATGCATGTGTCGGGCAATTATATGTTTTACATGAATGGGGTGCCGCATACCGGAGACATCTACGGTGATGACTGGCTGTATGTACCAGTGAAACTGAAAAAGGGCACGAACGAAATTTTAATCCGCTGCTCTCGCTGGAGTGGATGGCGCGGCATGGCTCCCGAACTCATCTTTCCCGAAAAACCGATCAGCCTTAACACTGGCGACCCTACCTTACCGCATGTGGTATTAGAAGAAAATAACGGGCCGCTATGGGGTGCCGTGGTTGTCACTAACAATACCGATAAGCCACTAACCAATCTTAGCATCACTACTCAACTGGAAGGGCAGGAGATGACCACTGATGTTCCGCTCATCACTCCGCAGAACTTCCGAAAAGTAGGGTTTCAGTTTGACCCGAAGGGAATTACCGAGAAGAACAGTTACACCTGTACTTTACAGTTAAAGCAAAAAGGAAAATTGCTGGATGAGCAAACCATTACCATTGATGCCGTTCATGCCAGCGAGCACCACAGCTATACCTTCATCAGCGATATTGATGGCAGCGTGCAGTACTATGCCGTAGCCCCAGCCACCGATTCCAGTTTAACCAACCCAGCATTATTTCTCTCCGTACACGGTGCCGGAGTAGAAGCCATCGGACAGGCCCGGGCGTATGAACCAAAAGACTGGGGCGTGCTGGTTGCTCCGACTAACCGTCGCCCTCGCGGGTTCAACTGGGAAGACTGGGGCCGACTAGACGCAATGGAAGTATTTGAGCTGGCGAAAGAACGGTATACCCCTGATCCTAAAAGAATCTACCTGACCGGCCACTCTATGGGTGGGCACGGTACCTGGTTTCTGGGAGCTACTTATGCTGGTAAGTGGGCTGCCATTGCCCCCTGCGCCGGGTATCCTACCCTCACCGGTTATGGCTCAGCCGATGGGCAGATTCCCGAAGAAGGATACTCCGACCTGGAAAACTTACTGCTACGCGCCAGCGACCCCAGCAATGTGATTGAGTTGGCGAAAAACTATAAGGCCGGAGGAGTCTACATTCACCACGGCGACAGTGATAAGGTAGTACCGGTTACCTATGCCCGACAAATGCGAGGCGTGCTAAGCGAATTTCATCCGGATTTCAGCTATTATGAGTACCCCGGTGGAAGCCACTGGTTCAGCAACCAAAGCGTAGACTGGCCCCCGCTGTTCGAGTACTTCAAGTGGCACACCATTCCAGATGACAGTGCCGTAAACGTGATTAATTTCAGCACGGCCAACCCGGGTATCTCGGCTCAACATCGCTGGGCCACCATCATGCAGCAGCAACACGCTTTGGAGTACAGCCGAATGGAACTGGCCCGCGACAAACAGAACAAGGCTATTACCGGCACTACCGAAAATATTGCAACGCTCAAACTATCGCTCGCTGATTTTAAGGAAGGCGATACCGTACGGGTAGAATTAGATGGCAACCAGGCGGTTGAGCAGGTAATAGCGTCAGCCGATGATAAGCTGTACCTTCACTTTGCTGATCAGTGGCAGGCCGGAGAGGCACCCGCTACGAAGGAAAAAAGCCCAACCCGGGGCGGAACTTTCAAAGAGCCATTCAACCATCAGATGGTTTTCGTCTACAGCACCAAAGGTAATCAGGAAGAAAACGAGTGGTCGTATAACAAAGCCCGCTTCGATGCTCAGGTGTGGTATTACCGGGCCAATGGTGCAGTAGATATTGTGGCTGACAAAGACTTCAATCCCGCCGATTATCCTGATCGGGGAGTGATTGTATACGGAAACGCTACCACAAACGCATCCTGGAAGAAGTTACTGAGCGACTGCCCGGTGCAGGTGCAGCGTGGCTCCGCCAGCGTAGGCGATCAACAATATACGGGCGACAACATCGGAGCGTACTTTATGTGGCCCCGGCCCGATAGCGAAACCGCTTCCATAGCGGTCATCAGCGGTACCGGGGTATCCGGGATGCGCAGCACCGAAGCCAACCAGTATTTTGCCGGTGGCAGTGGCTTCCCCGACTATATTATCTTCTCCGCCGACATGCTAAAAGACGGAGCCTCTGGCCTCAAAATGGCCGGTTTCTACGGCAACGACTGGACCCTGGAAAGTGGTGATTGGGCAGAATAAAGATATTTAAAGGGTTAATTTCGTAGGAACATCATTAATGATGTTCCTATCTGTCTAGGCCTTTTTTTGATCCAACATACAGCCGCTTTATAACCTGCATTTGCCTGTTGTGAAGCGGCTTTCTCATGATTCCAACTGCTTCAGCCAGTTTTCTTGATCTTTAGTGTCGGGCACTTTCAATTCTCGCGCTTCACTAATCTTCGCCAGGATTTTCTCTGCTTTCATTCCATCCTTCATTAAAGTTGCCCCCGCTATGATAGATGACCTGCCAATACCCATTCGACAATGAACCACTATTTTCTTTCTTTGCTCAAGTCTTTGCCTCAATTCACTGATCAAGTTGATCACGGATTGCTGATCGACAGGCAACCCTCTGTCTGGAATGGGGAAATTGATAAAATCTATTGTATGCTTCAGGCAAAGAATTTCTTCATCCCTTAGCCCCAATTCAGAAATTTCCGATCTCTCAAGCAGTGATACAATCGTGTGCACTCCATGAAAGGCTAATCGCTCTATTTCATCTTCCAGCCAATCATTGCCTCTAGGTCTGGGCATAATGCCAATAGCAGCACCATTATCGAATGTTTCTATCCAGTAGACTTTAGTAAACATGATTTAAGAAGGACTCAAATGAAAAAAGGTGTTCCTAGCCTAATTTATTTTTTCTGGTTGTATTTCATCTGTTTCCATCGTGTAAGGTAGCCGCCAGTAACTGCCCTGGCTATCTCCAAAGTACATCTCGGACCGGCTGAGGGAATCGGGGTTGCCATCGGCCCAGAAGTAGAAAAACGGGTCTTTGCCATTGAGCACCCGACGCATATAGTTGTGGTTGCGCTTGCTCTGCTGGGTTACCTGCTTAAACTGGCTCCAGGTTTGGCCTTCGTCCGTACTTTTCCAGATAACTACCTCACCACCGCCACCCCAACGCTGCGGGCTATTCTCAGTGGGGCCAATGACCGTCCAGGCATTATCATCAATAAAGAGACTGCCCATGTCGTAGTTATGATCCGAGGTCGCCACTACCTGATCATCCCACTGGCTACCCGTCCAGCGGATTACGTGCCACTCGCGGGGATCGTTGGAAGGGCCGGGTTCGTGCCCTCCGCTGGTAATGTATAGCCCCACCGGGTTGCCATTAGCATCAAAGTTGACATCCTTCAGGTACACATTTTTGCCTTGGCTGTAATAGTCACGCACGCGAGCGGCATCGTTCAGTTGAGTAAGCGGGAGTGGAGCTTCTTGGCCATCGATGGTTGTCCAGGTTTCTCCTAAGTCCGTAGTTTGCAGATAGTAGAGATTGGTGCGCTGATCTACATCACCGTTAGGGTGCCAGTTGAAAAAAGTGACCACCTTATCGCCCAGCCGATTGCTAATCTGGTAATGTCCGCCCTGCTCATCATTCCCTTCGCGGATGCCGGAAAGTTTGCGGTCTTCGGTCCAGGTGATTCCATCCGGGCTGCTTTCGTAGTAGAGCTCCCGCACACCGCTGTATTTGGTAAACAGGTGCAGAAAACCTTTACCGGGAATGTACCAGGGTTGGGGGTAGGTCATTTCTTCTTCAGAAATCTGCTCAAACCCATTGATACTGTAGGGCTCCAGACTTTTGTATTTAAAACCCGGTCGGCGAGTGCCTCGGCCACTGACAAACACCCAGAGGTATCCATCCTGGTCAATAGAGAGGCTGGGGTTGTCGTGCGGGTCGTCTACGCCTTCTTTATCATGCACCACCGTGGGTTTGGTCACCGTGTTTGTTGCGTGGTCATAACAACCGATCATGCAGAGCAGATAACGATCGTGCTCGCCCGTAGTGCCGCCGTACACAAAGAAGGTTTTGTTCACCTCAGGAGCGTAAATAGAAAGTGGAATGTGTTTGGCGGTATATGTCCCCAACCCACCGGAATATTTATCTCCGTACTCATAAAACTGGCCGAGCGTAAACCAGATGCCTTTATAGCCATCCGCCTTGCGAACCGTCTGTGTTGAGATGCTATCCTGTTCAGAATTTTCTTCTGTCTGCTGGCTGTTGGTAGAGCAGCTTGCGAAATGGATAAGAAGAGGGAGGCTAAAAAGGAAAACAATGTTTTTGAGGTGTAGCATATAGGGATAGGTGTTGTATAAGACCCAAAGTAACAAAAATTTAAGCAGGCTTATGGTAGAAGGGTAAGCATAAGGTTAGGTGCTATAGTATGCGGGAATAAAAAAACAGCTACCCGATAGTGGGATAGCTGTTTTATAATGAGACTGTGTAAAATACGGTGAGCTATTTCAATTAGGTAAGCAGGTTACCATCATCATCCCACTCAGCCAATACATCTCGCTTGCTTTGGTCAACGCACTTGGCTAGCCACTCTTCTTCGTACTCCATTCCGTACTGCTGTAAAACATCTTCAGGAACACCATCCCACACGTTGGGTCGGTTGCCCATATAGCCCAGTTCTTCAATGCCCATCTTGGAGGTATAGTAGCCGGTAAGAGTGAGGTCTCGCATCCTGGAGAAGAAATCAACTCCCTGCGCTACTTCCGGTGAGGCTTTCTCCGGGTATGCTATTTCATCCAGCAATTCTTTTTGCTGAGCTTCACTACAGTCATTAAAGCCCTTGGTGAATTTCTTGTTAGCCCTGTGGTTAAGCCACATAAGCCCGCCCCGAAGTGGAGTTTGATAGGCGGTGATATCTTTTACAATAAAGGCAATAAACTCTGGCACTCCAGCTTCGGTAGCCGAGCCAAAATCCTGAGTGGCCGGTAAGATAAGGTCACACAAAGTGGCGATGGTGCCGATCTCCGGCTCTGTGAAGAACTCACCTTCCATGAGCTTCTGGTCACGAGCTTTTTCTTCGTCGGTTCGTCCGTATACGCCAGCTTCTGCTGGTGCCGTTGGGCCCTCGGGAGCTTTATCGGGAGCGCAGCCATTGATGACTAACCCCCCGGCCAAGGAGCCCAGCAGCATTGATTTCATCGATTCTCTTCGATCCATAACTTGCGGGGATTAAATATTTTGTTTTTTAAGTTGGTCTATGATATAGTCTGAGGTTTTCCAGGACAGGGCCAGTATCGTCCAGGTAGGGTTTTTATCCGCCTGCGATACAAACGGTCCACCATCCACCACAAACACGTTCTTGGCCTCGTGCAGTTGCTGATGTTTGTTGACGACTGATCTTTTTGGATCGTCGCCCATCCGGGTAGTACCCACTTCGTGAATGATTCTTCCGGGTGCTTCCAGACCATAATCCTGATCCTTGCCAGGTGCTTCGCCCATCACCTGAGCTCCCATGGAGTGGAAGATCTCCTCGAAGGTTTCGTGCATGTGCTTAGCCTGTAGGCGCTCATGGTCCGACCAGGTGTAGTTAAACCGCAGTACCGGAATACCCCATTCGTCTACCACATTCGGATCAATCTCGCAGTAGTTGTCTTCCCGGGCAATACACTCGCCTCGTCCGGCCACGCCGATAAACGCTCCGTAAAACTTCTTCACATCTTCCCGCAGCTTATCGCCATAGCCACCGGCCTGCTGACCGATAAACTTGTTCATCTCCGTCACGCCGAAGCCAAAGCCGTAATTAGGCATGCTCATGCCGCCGCCCACTTCTATATGGTAGCCGCGGGGGAAATCCAGCTTTTTGTTGTCCAGCCACCACGGACTGTACACGTGCATACCGGCTACACCATCTTCGTTGTATCGCTTCCGGTCCATCAGTTCGGGAATAAACGCACTACGGCTGCTGCCGGTAGAGTCGTGCAGGTATTTGCCTACCACATTAGAGCCATTGCCCAGTCCGTTAGGGTGTTGCTGGCTTTTGGAGTTAAGCAGAATACGCGCAGAACTACAGGCGGAAGCTGCCAGCACTACGGTTTTCCCCTTAAGTTGGTATTCCTGTCGGTCTTCCTTGTTTACATAAGAAACACCAGTCGCCAGTCCTTCGCTGTTGGTGGTCACTTCCCGCACTACTGAGTTCACGAACAGATCAACCTTGCCGGTTTTCTGAGCTGGAAATACCAGTGCGGTGCCGGACGAAAAGTCAGCCTTGGCCGAGCAGGATCGTCCGCATTGTCGGCAGTAAAAACAGATACCCCGGTAGTCGTTAAGACGCTTGGTAAGCACCGACTTCCGGGCAGGAATTACAGTGACTCCTGCCTTGCGGGCACCTTTGATGTAGTACAACTCGTGCAGACGGGGTTTGGGAGCGGGTAGAAAGAAACCGTCCGGTTCATCGGGCAGGTTTTCCTTACTGCCGAACACGCCAATCAGCTTATCTACTTTGTCGTAGTAAGGGCTGATATCTTCGTAACTAATCGGCCAGTTGTCGCTTAGGCCATCAAGATCTTTTCGTTTAAAATCTTTAGGGCCGAAGCGCAGCGAGATACGTCCCCAGTGGTTGGTACGCCCGCCCAGCATGTGTGCCCGAAACCAGTCGAACTCGGTTCCCTCGGCGCGGGTATAGGGTTCACCATCGATCTCCCAACCGCCGTAGGCGGCATCAAAATCACCAAATGGGCGGGTGGTGCTCGCTCCCCGACGGGGCGATTCCCACGGCCACTTTAGTTGGGTCATCTGGGCAGGATCAGTAGGATCAAAGAAAGGTCCGGCTTCAACAATAGCGACGTTCAGTCCGGATTCGGCCATCACTTTGGCGGCCATACCACCACCGGCACCAGAGCCGACAATGATGGCATCATACACTTTAGAAGATTCAATAATATGCATAGAACAATAGTAGTGAGGCGATAAATATAGGTCAATTCGCTTAGGGGAGAAAATTTCGTTAAAAGTTAGATGTAGGTTTTTTCTTGTTTTAAGGCCTTAAGGGAGGTGAAATACTATATGGATTAGCGAAAAAATAACTTCTTTATTGTCTAACCACTAGCCTGATTTCCTTTTGCACCAAGCGGAAATACTCAATAGGTATTTGCCTCCTACCAACTTTGACGACTAACGAAGTACCATTATATTTATCTATATCAACTCAAAATAGAGTACTCTCAACTTATCACAACAACCTACTATTACTATGCCTTCTTTAGTAATCCGACTGCTTCCCAGTCTGCTCCTCACGATCAGCTTTTCTACTTGGGCGCAGGAAGTCCAGACTCCCCGGCAAGCATACGAATATTTGCAAAACGAACGGCACCGGGCCCAAGCATTGGGAATAGAAACCGAGCATCCTCCTGCCGATAGCCTGCAGAAAGCCATCCGCATCTTGCAGGAGGCATTGCAGTATTATCATCGTCCGGAAGTTGAAGTGCTGGCCCAGGCTTATGATCCTCTTTTTTATCGGGAAAGCGACATACTATTTGATCTTGCCAAAGTTCAGCTGAATGCCGGTCAGCCCACAAGTGCCGTGGAGTCGCTGGATAAAATTCTGACAAAACCCTATGGTCACATATATGCTGATCTCATTCAGAAGGATACAATTTTCTCGCCTATCCGCCATGATTCCGCCTTTGTATCTGCTTTAGCGAAGAGCCAGGCCGTGCGCCGAGTATTTCATTCTGATGCTCTCAAAACCCCTTATGCACCCAATATTAGCGAGGCAGAGAAGATCGCCGGACTATCAAAATTCTGGGCGGAGGCTAAGTACAATTTTGTTTACTTCGATCAAGTGCCTGAACTGGAATGGGATCAGTTATACCTAGAATACTTGCCAAAAGTGCAAGCCACAAGCAGTACTCTGGAGTATTTCCGAGTTATGCAGGAATTTTGTGCCCAACTGCAAGATGGCCATACGTCTGTTTGGCCTACTGCCGAGCCACTGGCCAATTTGGTGTATGGCCGTCCGGCTTTTCTCACCAGGCTGGTAGAAGATAAGGTGCTGGTGGATGAAGTATTTAGTGATAGTCTGGAGCAGTTGGGTATTCGGTTCGGTGTAGAAGTGGTTCACATCGATGGCGTTCCGGTTCAGGAATACGCCATTCAGCACATACAACCTTATCAAAACGGGTCAACGCCGCAGAATGTAGTAGTGGGCACCTACACCTATGAGTTGCTTCGTGGTCCGAAAGATCAACCCGTTGAAGTAACGTTTAAAGGAGCCAATGGCTTGTTCCGCCACTCGCTGCCTCGCTCGGGGTATTCAGATTACCACGCTACTCCTGCTTTTCGGCTTCGGGTGCTTGCGGGCAATATCGCCTATGTTGAACTAAATAATTTTGATAATGATGAAGCATGGAAGAGATTTGAAGTCGCTTTTGATTCAGTGGCAGCCACCGACGCGTTAATTCTGGATGTGCGCCGTAATGGCGGGGGTGATAGTAGTTATGGGTGGAATATATTAGGCTGCTTGACAGATTCGGCTTTTCGCACAGGGTCATATTCCTGGAGACTTTACAGCCCAATGCGTCGCAATAATATTTTAGGGCAACAGTACAAAATCAGCTCTCAAGGCACATGGTTGGCGCAAAAAGGGAAAAGCTACACCAAGCCGGTAGTGGTTTTAACGAGCGGACGAACTTTCTCCGCCGCTGAGGATTTTGTCGTTGCTTTTGATGCGATGAAACGGGGAAAATTAATTGGAGAGACTACGGGTGGCAGCACCGGCTATCCGCTGGAGTTTGATTTGCCAGGAGGACTAAAGGCCAGAGTATGCATGAAACGAGATACTTACCCGGATGGACAGGAATGGGTGGGAGTCGGTCTGAAACCTGATATTGTCGTACGCCCGAAAGCCGCTGACCTTCAGGCGGGACGTGATACCGTGTTAGAGGCAGCCCTGGAATATCTTGAAAAGCTATAAGCGGACTGATTTCTATAATTTTCAGGTTGGAAAAATTTTGTTAAAAGCAAGGGCAGGATTTTTCTTATTTAAGACAGCGAAAGTGGTGAGGTGCGGTAGGAGTCTGCGAAGAAATAACTACTTCTCAATATTTGGACTTCATTCTGGCAACTCAAAGGTAGGGTATCATCATTTTCTGTAGTAAGTTTTGCTATGATAAGAAGTAATGTGTTAATAAATACCCCTGTGTAAGTGGAGCATTTGAGGAATAATTACTCTTCTATTTTTTTTTGCGTTCTTGATGAATCTTGTTCAACTGGGTCGATACCAGTTTTTTCTCTTCTTCTTCTTGCTGTCTTATTATTTCATTTAAGGTTAGCTTAATAACTGATCTTAGAGTAGGAAAGTATTCAAGACATTCTTCTTCAGACAGGTCATGTAGCCCCATACTTACTATCCCATATACCTTTTTGTTTTCTACTAGATATTTTGAGATGTATGGCTCAAGATGTTTAATTTTTTCCTCTGCTCTCAAGCTTTCGTAATGAGCTTCATTCCAATTGCTATCTAATTTTTGTGCCTTTTCTTCAGCATCTTTTATGAATTTATTTTCAATAATTCTCCTTAGATAAATTAGAGCGCCAGACCCAACCCCGTGAGCATTTAAACCAATAGCTTTCCTGAATTCCTGAAAATGTTGTTTGCCGAGTGGTTTTCGATAACGTTCAAGCTCATCGACAGCTATATCAGCAGATGAAGGATATTGACCTACCTTTGTGCAAAAAACAGTTTCTTCTTCTATCTCAATATGAAATGCAAAAAAAATAGTGTGATTAGAATTTCTAGAGCATGATAAGTGGATTGGAATAAATGGTGTCTTTTCAAACCACTTTTCAATGGTTGCACGATCGTAGAAAGTGCTTTTTTTCTGAAGCTCAATTTGAAGGTCGTCAGGTATAATTACAATTTGATTAAACGTGCTTTCTTTTTTGCATTCAGGACAGTATGTATCCAGATGAAAGCGAGAAAGATGTTCGCCGTAAAGCAACTTAAAGAGGATGATGACTTGTTCATCATTTTTAGGGAAATCTAGTTTTTTGTATAAGGGATATTCTAGATAAAAAACTGGAATTAAAGTTCTATCAAAGCTCATTTCTATGTTTTTTCTAAAATAAGCTATTTTGCCGGAATCTCTAGAATATACAGGATTAGCACATAAATGCCATAAATTAATAGCTTCATTATTTCACCAGTACAATCTAATACCAAAGAATCCGAATCTGATATTTACTGAATTCCTGATCTGGAGTGATAATCGTCAAGTTTTCAGCATCAGCCTGAGCAATAAGTAGCCTATCAAAAGGATCGCGATGATGGAAGGGCAGGGCTTCCAGATGCTCCAGGTGAGCTTGGTTAATCGGTAATAGGGTTGCTTGTATGCTTTCCAAATCATCGTACAGTTGTTGAAACGGAGGGGTGAAATCCAGTTTCTTAATACTTCGTTTTATGGCAATTTCCCAAAAGGAAGCAATGCTTACAAAGAGAGAGTTATCAACCTCTTAATCGTGCTTAACGCTACATCAGACAACCGTCCGTTGCCATCAATGAAGCATATAAATGCGCTAGTATCTAAGAGTTACATTAGTGCTGGTCGCCGGAATGATGAGCAGGCATATATTCTTTAAAATCGTCAAGGGGGCATCAAAATCATCAGCCATATAATTGAGAGAACCTTTGCGAAGCCCAAAAGGCCGCTTCTTTGAAGCATTCTTTTTCTCGGGAAGTATATCAACCATTAAACGATTTAATTCTTCAAGTTGAATATCGTTCAGTTGGTCAATTTGTTTGTGAAGTTTAATGCGCAACTGATCTAACGCCATATTTTTTGGGATAAGAACTACTAATATAGTTACGAATTGAGTGATACTATAGTTTTTACTCAGAAAGAAGAACAAAGAAGCACTTTCCCTAACAAAGCCTTCCTCTTCTAATTCACTGAAATCCTGAGTTCCATTAACTACTTATTTACCATCATTCTAAACTGCCGTCAGAATTTTGTGCTTCTGCTTGCACTCTAGAAAATTCGTCCATAATTTGACAGAGAAACAACCTTTCTACTTATGCAAATTAAAGAAAACGGTACAGAATACGATGTGTGTGTGGTAGGTTCGGGAGCGGGAGGCGGAATGGCCGCCAAAGTGCTGACCGAAGCCGGAGCCAAAGTGGCTCTTCTGGAAGCTGGGCCTATGTTTGACTCGGCTCAGGCTGATATGTTCAAGTGGCCCTATCAGTCTCCCCGGCGGGGTGCATCTACCCATAAGCCTTTTGGTGAGTTTGATGCGGCCTACGGAGGATGGGAGCTGGACGGTGAGCCTTACACCAAAGTAGCCGGTACCGAGTTTGACTGGTTTCGCTCGCGTATGCTGGGCGGGCGCACCAACCACTGGGGGCGTATCTCGCTGCGCTTCGGCCCCAAAGATTTTCAGCACTACAGTGCCGATGGCGTCGGTCATAACTGGCCTATTACCTACGATGATATCAAGCCTTACTATGATAAAGTAGATAAACTGGTAGGGGTGTTTGGTGCTAATTTCCCTAAAGAACTGGGGTTGACCAACGAGCCGGACGGCCTCTTCATGCCCCCGCCCCGACCTCGGGCCTACGAGTTAATGGTGAAGAAAGCCTGTGACCCTCTGGGGATTCCGGTATTGCCTTCCCGGCTCTCTATTCTCACTCAACCGCTCAACGGACGGGCGGCCTGTCATTACTGCTCGCAGTGTGGGCGCAGCTGCTCTACCCACTCTAACTTCTCTTCTCCCTCGGTGCTCATTCCACCAGCCATGAATACGGGCAACCTGACGCTCATTACCAACGCCATGGCCCGAGAGGTGCTGACTAACGACCAGGGGCTGGCTACGGGCGTATCTTACGTTAATAAAGAAGACGGTATGGATTACGTGATAAAAGCCAAAATTGTGGTGCTGGCGGCCAGTGCCTGCGAGACCGCCCGGCTTATGCTTAATTCCAAATCATCCCGTCACCCGAACGGGTTGGGTAACTCCAGTGGTATGGTCGGTAAATACCTGATGGACTCTACCGGGTCTTCATTGAGCGGAATTTTTCCTCAGCTAATGGACCGAACTCGGTACAATGAAGACGGAACCGGCGGCATGCATATGTACGTGCCGTGGTGGAAAGACAACGTGAAAGACAAACTGGGTTTTCCGCGGGGGTACCATATCGAGATCTGGGGTGGCATGGGTATGCCCAGTTATGGTTTTGGCTTTGGGCTTCAGAATTATAACGGTTGGTATGCTGATCAGGGCGCGGCCTCGAAGGGTGGTGGTGGCTATGGGCAGAAACTGAAAGAGGATTATCGGCGCTACTATGGTTCTATGATTGGGTTCTCCGGACGGGGCGAGCCGGTAGCCCGGGAAGACAACTACTGCGAGATTGACCCCACTCGGGTTGACCAATGGGGCATTCCGGTGTTGCGCTTCCGTTATAAGTGGAGCGATTATGAAGTTCAGCAGGCGAAGCACATGCAGGATACCTTTGAGGAGATTATTACCACTATGGGAGGACGTGTACTGGGCCAAAAAGCTGGTGCTGATCGGGATTACGGGTTGGCTGCTCCTGGCCGGATTATTCACGAAGTAGGCGTCGCCCGCATGGGGAAAGATCCGAAGAAAGCTCCGGTCAATGAATACTGCCAGTCATACGACTGTAAGAATTTGTTTGTGGCGGATGGAGCTTCGTTTGTATCGAATGCTGATAAGAATCCTACCTGGACCATTTTGGCGCTCTCCATGCGTACTTCTGAATACATTATTGATCAACGCAAAAAAATGAATGTGTAGTTTCGGACACTCTTCAATAAAAAAATTATGAGCAAAAATCATATTAACCGACGCGACTCTTTAAAGATTTTGGGAGCCGGATCACTGGCCGGACTTACCTGGGCTTGTGGTCCTGAAGAGGCCGCCGAAGAGCACGCGCACCAGCATACTACTTCTGACTCAATGGAGCTGAGCGAAGCTGATCAGAAACTGATGGATCAGCAGTTCTTCACTGACCATGAAATGAAAACGGTTTCAGTCCTTTCCGACCTGATTATTCCGGCGGATGATCGCTCCGGTAGTGCTACGGATGCCGGGGTGCCCGAATTTATTGAATTTATGATGAAAGATCAGCCCTGGCACCAGACCGGTATGCGAGGCGGACTGCGCTGGCTGGATTATACCTGCCAGAACCAGTTTGAAAAATCGTTCGTCGACTGTAGCGAGTCGGAGCAAACCCAGATTCTGGACCAGATTGCGTACCCGGCGAGCGCAGCACCTGAAATGAGCCAAGGAGTAAATTTCTTCAATAACTTCCGCGATTTCGTAGCCACCGGGTTCTTCACCAGTAAAATGGGCATTGATGATTTGGGATATGTAGGTAACCGGCCAAATGTCTGGCAGGGTAGTCCACCCGAAGTGCTGGAAGCCTTAGGAGTAAGCTATGATATGGTGAAGGAATATACTTTCGTTAATTAGACGTTATTCTGATTTTCTTCTATAAACAGACTAAGAAGTGGTCAGCAGGGGGCAGGGAGACTCTCACAGCCTCCCACTGACCGCCTCTAATAAGGTTTAAGTCTCTTGATGGAAAAGTGCTTCTTATATAGTTATCGGAGTAATCTCTACTAAGCAAAGCCACCTTTTCTATACAAAAGAGGCTGGCCCTCAGGTTGTGCGTCGGTGATGCCAATATCATAATGCCGTACCTAGGCAACTTTCCGATTATTTATCAGGTAGATGTAATCTTCGTACGCTCTTTTTTGTATTTTCGCCCGACTTTGTATGCCACAATTATTTAAAACGTTAACCCTATGAAAACAGCAGAAATTGTTACCGCCAAGGGCACTATGAAAGTGGAGTTCTTTGAAGATGATGCGCCTAATACCGTTGCTAACTTTGCTAAATTATCTAATGACGGCTTTTACAATGGGCTGACATTCCATCGGGTCATTCCCAATTTTGTTATTCAGGGAGGGTGCCCTAATGGAACGGGTGCCGGTGGGCCCGGTTATACCATTGATTGCGAATTGGATGGTGAAAATCAATACCATGACCGGGGAGTGCTGTCTATGGCGCATGCCGGGCGGAACACTGGTGGTAGCCAGTTTTTCATCTGTCACAGCCGCGACAACACCGCACATCTGGATCGTAATCATACCGTATTCGGAAAAGTCACCGAGGGATTGGACGTAATTGATGACATCCGCCAGGGAGACAAGATCGAGAAGATCGTTATCCACGAACAATAATGGTAATGAATAATGATTGACGATGAATGATTAGTCATTCGTCATCAATCATTATTTTCTGTAATCAGTAAAATTCTTACCTCACTAAGATTTCGTTGTAATCCTACATTTTTTCGGTTAGTACTGCCGTCATATTTGCTCTGTACTTTTCATCATTTACCAATTACAGTGCATCAAAATATGACTTGCTATAAGAACCAGTATGTAACCGTTGAGATTGATTCTGAATTACAGGCCCTGGTACAAACCTGGCATGGGTTTGCCAAGGGTGAAAGTTACCGTCAGGCCTGGGATGAATCTTTGAAAATTGCCAGAGAGCACCGTCTTACTCACTGGCTTATCAACCAATCTGAGCTGAAGGGGGTGAACTACGAAGACTGGCAGTGGGTAAACGATAACTGGAAGCCTCGTTTTGAGCAGGAAATTACCGAAAACTTTACGGCCATTGTTCTGGCAAACAACATTTTTGACGAGATGGCAGGGCGTATCACTTCCCGGAAAGTAAATGGGCAAGCTCAAAAATCGGCTACCGGCTACTTTGCCGATAAAAAACGCGCCGAGGCCTGGTTAAAATCATTAGCCCAACCTGTCATTTAATGAACAGTTAGCAGTGAGCAATGAGCAGTGAATAATGATTAGTGAGGAATC
This sequence comes from Roseihalotalea indica, assembly GCF_022458895.1. The sequence goes on from NZ_JAINFL010000001.1 coordinate 741,562, forward strand.
GCTATAAGTTTTAAATTTGCGCATTGCGCATTGCGCATTGCACATTGCATTGTCTATTTCTTCTCTTTTTTCAGCAAATCTCCTCCTTCGTTGTAGTACTTCCAGGTGCCCGTAGGTTCACCGCCGTTGTATTCGCCTTCCTCTTTTAGTTGCCCATTTTTGTAATATAGGCGATAGTTGCCCTGGCGAACCCCGGCATAATAATCTGTTTCACGCTCAAGGCTGCCTGAAGAATAATACGTTTTGCTGGTTTGCGTTCTACGCCCGTTTTTGAACACCTCTATTTTCTGTATCTCGCCATTATCATGGTAGTAAGTAGCGGTGTCAGTAAGTTTACCATCCCGGTAATATAGTTTCTCTTGTAATTGAGCATTCGGGTAGTAAGAGGTCCAGGTGCCAGCTGGTTTGTCGTCAACCCGCTGCTGCTGGGTTTGCAGCGTTTCATCCTGGTAATATGCTTCTAGAAAAGTTGTGTCGCGTTCATATCGGGTAAGCTGATGGAGAGAGCCGGTCGAGTAATACTCACGATGCTGGCCTACTGGTTTGCCTTTTTGGAAAGATCGTTCGGCTTTCAGGGTACCATCCGGATAGTAGTAACGTGCTTTTCCTTGCAAGAATCCGTGGTCGTACCGTTCTTCGCTAAGCGCCTGTCCGGTAGGAGTATAAGAACGGGATTCGCCGTGGCGCTGGCCTTGCTGAAAATAGGTCTGGTCGGCTATTTCGCCACCAGGATAATACTCAGTATACAGGCCTTCCAAACTGGAATTTATATAGGTTCCTTCATTTCGGAGGGTGCCATCTTCGTAAAATTGCCGCACGGGCCCCTGCTGCTTACCGTTTTCGTAGGTGAGTTGCTCGCGCAGATTCCCATTCGGAAAATATGACTCAATCAGGCCGTCGGGTTTATCATCAACAAACTGGGTTTTATTTTTTAGCGAGCCATCCTCATGGTAAACCCTCAGTTCGCCTTGCATCTGATCGTCGTGAAAAGATGCCGTTTGCAAGGTGTCACCTGAAGGAGTCAGTACCACCACGTTACCTTCTTTTTTCCCTTCTTCATAAGGGATGATACGCTGCACGGCACCATTGGGATAGAACTCCCGAAAAGTACCTACCATCCTTCCATTGTCAAATACACCCCGGGCCGAGATGCTGCCATCAGGGAAATAACGCACATAATCACCATGAGCCCGGGTGCTGTCATTATCTATGATAAAGTATTTGGTTTTAGGTATGGTCTGGGCCGAATCATAATAGGTAATAACCTGGCTGGTGTCCAGCACCGACTGGGCACTGGCTTCTAGCCCTACAATTAAGGAGATAAGGGTAATTACAAGAGTTCGCATAAATACACCTGCTTTTCTGGTCTAACGACGAAGACCCCTATTTAATTCGAACCAGGGTGGCGCCGTAGCCAAATTTATCACGCATGGTATCTTTAAAATATTGAATATTTTGAATCTGCGATAGCTTTTTATGAATAGAATCTCGTAGCACTCCACTACCAATGCCATGAATAAAGGTAATCTCGTCCATACCTGTAGCGATTGCCTGGTCTAGCTTTTCCTCAAAAGTACGTAGCTGTAACTCCAGCATTTCGGGGTTGCTCATGGTATCGTACTTTTGCGTAAGCTTCTCAATATGCAAATCTACCTCGCGGGGAGGGCGTTCCAAACGTAACATAGAAGTCTCGGACTCATTATTTCGCTTGGCATACATGCCTTCTTTCAGTTTGTCTGGGTCAAGGGGTTTGCCCATTTGTTCATCCAGGCGAAAAACGAAAGCTGGTTTTTGTAATAAAGGTGCTGTAGCCTTACTCTTGAAAAAAGTATTTGCTTTAAACCGCATTTTGCGTTGAAGTGGCTCCCGCAAAGTGAAATAGCCAGTACGATGAAAGATAAGCTGCACCACCAGCGTAGGCCACTGGTCAAATTCGGCGACCTGCATATTTTTCAGTTTAGCGGTGGTTTGGGGAGCCAATACTCCAGCGCTGATACCCTGGTAGTTTCCATTACTATCTTCACCAACCGAGAAAGGAAGTTCAAAATCAGTGGCATTAACTAAATGTAAAGAAAGTTGCTGGTCATTAATAGATACATAAGCCAGATAAATACCCTGTTGGGTAGGCTTGGCTGTAGTTTCATCGGCCATAGACCGAGGCTTTGCTGGTCGCTCGGGGCGTTCAAAATAATCCTCTTCTTCGCTGGCTACCACAACCAATTCGTTTTTAAGTACGGGAATACCAAACCCGTCTTCTATCTCGACCTCGACCAGATTCTTATCCAGAAAACGTACAATGGTGCCTTCTTCGTTGCCGTGTAAGGTGCGTACTTTATCTCCTACTTTCATAAAGCATATAATTATGTGTAAAAAGAAAGCCTTTATTATGAAGGCTAATAAGTTTATTTCTCAGATTGTAATGATTCTTTAACCTAAGAAGCAAAAAATCGGGAGCTATGAACAATACGCCTATTGCGCATTTATGGTTCTGTTTCAAGAAACAGGGAGGCGCATCAGAACGGAATACATAATTTATTCAATTTGAAATTAACAAATTTGTAAAATCAATGGATTATGTACTAAAAATTTTGTTAGATTAACGGTTTATGCGGACAAATATCCCCATTACTGAGCCTATTATAGTACGCTTTGTTCAAGGGCAGGCAGATGCTTTCCGTTTAATCTTTGATGCCTACCACGGGCGAATATTTGCCTATAGTGCAAAGATAGCACAATCTTCTACCGAAGCCGAAGAAATTACTCAACAGGTTTTCATCCGACTTTGGGAGAAAAGACATTTGGTAGACGCTACCCAGCCCTTGGAGCCTTACCTGTATAAAATTACCCGTCACTGTGCTTTCAATCATTTAAAGAAAAAGGCCTATCATGCGCAACAACAGGAGCAGGTAAGCAAAGCTTTTCTCAGGACTCAACGCACCGAAGAAAATGTCTCTTACGCAGAATGTGAGCGACTAACAAAGCAGGTTATTAATGCATTGCCCGAAAAGCGGCAGGTAATTTTCAAGATGCATTTTGAAGAGGGGTACTCACCAGGCGAAATTGCTACCCTGCTTGGCATTTCTTTAGCTACAGTGAAGTCTCAGCTAGTAAAAGCAACGAAAACCGTCAGAAATTTTTTACTGAATTACCGCACTATCAGTTGGGTCACATTACCCATTTTCTATTGGTTTTTTAAATAAGAGGCAGCAAGAGTATGATCATAGTAATAACTTGCCTTATTTTTTGAAGACCTTATAAAAGGATGATTATTTTTTACAAGAGTCATCCATTCCTTCTTTCTAACTGTATATAGGGTACTAAGCGCATCTACGGCTATCGTGTGTAGCCTGAAATATAGAGAGCCCTACTCAGTACTCATGACCAATCACAAACTGCTGCAAAAGTACCTTAACGGACAGTGCACCGCTGAGGAGAAACAACAACTCTATCGTAATCTACTCGAGAGCGAGGAACAAGACTATGACAAAGTATTGAATGCCTTATGGGAGGAGCTCTCCGAAGTTCCTGATCCTGAGAGGGCCACCTCGGAGCGGATGTACCAAGCGATTAGTCATCACATTCAATCGCCTTCTTCAAGGCAGGTTTCTCCAGTCTGGTACCGCCGGGTTGCTGCCTCACTGATTGGAATCTTACTGGTGTCAGGAATCTGGTATTACTGGTCATCTCAGTCAACGCAGGTCTATCAAACTCGCTACGGTGAGGTGAAGACTCTGGTGTTGCCTGATAGTTCGGTAGTGCACCTCAATGCCAACTCAAAGCTTACGTACGCGCCTAGTCTAGGCACCGACTCGGTGCGGGAAGTATGGCTCACCGGAGAGGCTTATTTCGAGGTGACTCATCAAACTATTGCTGTCTCAGACGATCCCGTAAAGTTGATTGTGCATACTGCCCAGGTAGACATAGAAGTTATCGGCACGGCCTTTAATGTGAAAGATCGGCGGGGAATCACCCAAGTGGTATTGGATGAAGGGAAGGTGCGGTTGAAAAAACTGCGGGGAGAAGAAACCTTGTTAGCCATGAAACCTGGCGAGTCGGTGCAGGTAGATCAGCAACAATCCTATTCGGTTGCGAGTGTGGATGTTTCCGAACAAGTCTCTTCCTGGAAAGAAAATGAGCTGTATTTCAATAATCAGTCTTTGGAAGAAATACAACAGGTGCTGGCGGATAACTATGGCATTCGCCTACGCTTGGCTAATCCGGCACTGCGAGAACTTCGGTTTACCGGCTCTGCTCCGGCGGATGATCCAAGTGTGCTTTTCACCACATTAGAAAAATCTTTTTCACTTAAAATCACTCATGAACATGATGAATACATAGCAAGACCCAAACGGCAGGAATAGGTTAGACTTAATTGACCGACTTCTCGGAGTAAATCGATTCGTAATTTTTAAACCCTACCCATATGTATTGTACTCTACTCAATCTCATTCGCAGTGGAACCCTGTTACTGATGATGCTGGTCAGTGTCTCAGCTTTTTCGCAGACGGTAGCTTTCTCCTCTCACCTTCCGGTTGCGGATAAAGTGCCGCAACAACAGGTAAATAACCTTAAGAATATACTGGATCAACTGGAAAAGCAGTACGATGTGCGTTTTAACTACGCAAGCCAACTGATAGAAGGAAAAAGAGCACAGGCCAACATAACCCAAAATGTAGCCTCTCTGGACGAAACCCTAGCATCGTTGCTTCGCCCGCTGGGATTGCGCCACGAGAAGATCAGTGAACAGATTTATGGTATCTACCTCGTAGTGCCTAAGCCCAATCGCACTAAACGGCAGTCTCCTCAATCGGAAGCAGAAAACTTGTATAACACCCAAATAGCTTTAATCAATCGGCTCAAAGAGTTTCCATTACGTGCTCCGGTGGCGATTGAAAAAACCATTACCGGAAACGTAGTGGATGAGAATAATGAAGCTTTGCCCGGAGTCAATGTGCTGGTGAAGGGTACGAGTATAGGAACAGTCACAGATGTTGATGGAAACTACCGCCTTACTACTCCTGATGATGCGGAAACGCTGGTATTCTCTTCGGTAGGATATCAAACAGAAGAAATAGCGATCGGTAACCAAACCACGATCAACATGACCCTGCTTCCGGATATTCAGTCTTTGCAAGAAGTGGTGGTCGTGGGGTATGGTACTACTACCCGGGAAGACTTAACAACCTCTATTGCCAAAGTAGACCCGTCCAACATCCCGGCGGCGGCTAATCCTAACGTAAGTGATCTGCTTTTTGGACGGGCCGCCGGATTACGGGTGGTGCAGCAGAGCGCCCAGCCCGGCGGAAATGTTGATCTGTCTATTCGGGGCCGGGGAAATCCGCTGATTGTGATAGATGGAGTAATTATGCCGAATACCGGGCTTGAACCGGGTGTCAATTTTTCGGAGATCAACAGCGTGAACCGGGGCGCATTGGCCGGGCTCAACCCAAACGATATTGAGTCTATTGAGGTGCTGAAAGATGCCAGCGCGGCTATCTACGGAGTAAATGCCGGAAATGGAGTAGTGCTGATCACCACCAAACAGGGCAAAGCCGGGCGGATCAGTGTAAACTACAGCGGTAGTCGGTCTTATGTACAGAATATGGAGTTTCTGGAGCAGCTGAATGCTACCGAATACATGTCTTACTACAACCGCTTCGACCGGGATCGCTATCTGGCTCAAAATCAGATGGATCCGTTTGGTCCCAATCCGGCCAGCGGTTTTACGCCTCGCTTCTCAACCGAAGAGATCGCTCAAGCAGGCGTGGGAACCGACTGGGTAGGTCAGGTGCTGAGAAACGGTAGTATTGATAACCACAATATTGCGATTAGCGGTGGGGCCGAAAAAGTAAATTACTACTTCTCAGGCAACTACTTCAACCAAATTGGAACGGTACAGAACTCAGATATGCGGAAATACAGCGCCCGCATGAACCTGTCCTATCACTTTAACGACTGGCTTTCGCTTAATACGAACTTCAATACCAACCGCAACAGATTTACGAATTCAGGAGCCGGCTGGCAGACGGGCGGAGCCGGAGCTGAGGCATTTACCGCTCTACAGGCTGCTTATACCTATCCGGCCTACCTGCCCATCCGGGATGAAAATGGCGATCTGGTTCGGTTTCAGACCACGGGTAATCCTGTTTCTTTGCTGAATATTGATGACAATACCCAGTACAAATCCTTGTTAGCCAACATCTCGCTGGATATCGACATTATTCCTGATGTTCTGAAAGGCAAACTTTTATACGGAAACAACACGGAAAGCTCTACTCGCGACTTCTTTATTCCCTCTACGGTTTACTGGTTTAATCTCAGCCGGTCGCGAGCATCCCTGAACTGGTCCGAGCGCCAAAATCAGACCATGGAAGCTACCCTGTCTTTCACCAAAGCCCTCAGCGACGCGGTGGAGTTAGATGCGGTAGCCGGAGTGGCTCAATACAGCTACGAGGAAAACGGTTTTGGACTACAGGCTCAGGGAATGCTGGATGCGCTAAACACCACGGCAGTGCAGGCCGGGACAGCTGCTTCCAATGTGAATTCTTACAAAAACGCTACCAAAACCCGCTCATTTTTCGCTCGAGCTTCCTTCGACATTCTCGACCGGTATATCGTGACCGGCTCGTATCGCTACGACGGGTTTAGTTACTTCTTTCCCGAGTCCAAATTTGCTGGCTTTCCCTCAGCGTCGGTAGGTTGGAAGATTTCCAATGAGTCTTTCCTGAGCGATGTCTCTAACCTTGACCTGTTAAAGCTACGAGCCAGTATGGGTACTACCGGAAATACTATTGGAACCGTTGCCTATGGGAATTATGCACCCGACGGCATCGTCATCGGCTTTAATGATGGAAGTACCAAACTCATTGCCTACCAACTGACCGCCATAGATCAACCGGACCTTACCTGGGAGAAAACAGTAACGGCCAACGTAGGGCTTGACTTCGGTTTCTTTAACAATCGTATTTCCGGATCACTGGACTGGTTCCGGGATGATGTCACCAACTTGCTGCGAGCCGATGCCAATACCCCGGCCCTTTCCTTCCTGGCCCAGCAGCCGGTCAATGGTGGACATCAGGTAAGAACCGGGTATGAAGTCTCGTTGAATACGGATAATGTCAGAAACCGGGACTTTAATTGGAGGAGCACTATCAATGTTTCTCATTATTCTTATCGCTGGGAGGACCGCTTTGAGGAGGATGATCTGGCTCCCTACCAGAAGGTGACTGATCCGGTAAACGCTATTTACCGCTTCGAGACCGACGGTATTCTGCAATTGAATGAAGAGGTTCCGGCCTGGCAACCGGAAGCAGCTCAGTTGGCTGGTTCACCTATGTTTGTAGACCAGAATGGTGACGGTCAGCTCGACTCGGCCGATGTGGTCATCTACAATCAGACACCTCGACTGTCTATTGGCTTTGGCAACAACTTCCGCTACAAAAACTTCGACCTTACCGTCTTCCTCTACGGGCAGACCGGTGCATATCGCGTAAATAACAGCCTGGCCTGGGCCGATCCGGTAAATGGTATTCTGGGTGGAAATATTGCCGGTACCTCCGATCTGCAATACGTTTGGAGCACCGAGAACCAGGGGGGTACCTTACCCGGAGCTACCTACAATGAAGCTGCCCTCACAACCCTGGTAGGTTCGGATTACAATATCACCAAAGCCAACTTCCTGAGAGCTCGAAACATTACCCTGGGCTATACCTTCAACTTTGAGGGGCTGAAGCAATACGTGAGGGATTTGAGAGTCTACCTGGATGTGCAGAATGCTTTTGTCCTGACCAAATACAAAGGGGCTGATCCGGAAGTGGAAGCTGAAGGTGTGAAGGGCGGACCAGCTCCGTACCCGATGGCCCGCACCTATTCTCTGGGCGTGAATGTAAACTTTTAAACTGACGCAATCATGAAAAAAATACTCATACTACTGGCTTATCTGATGGTATTCAGCGGATGCGAAGACGGCCTGGAACCGGAAATATACGGTTCTCTGACTCCCAACTCATTTCCGCAGACCGCAGAAGACTACGAACTTTACACTCTGGAAGTATATAAGACGTTCACCGCTAAATGGTCGTACCAGGATAATGGCACTCGTTACATGTGGTTCAGCCCCGAACGAGGTTATATCTGGCATTTTGATGTGCCCGCAGATCAACTGGCGGTATTTACCGAATGGGGGGGCGAGTTTCTGACGATGAGCGAGGCCAACTTTGCTCCGCTGGTGAATAATGGCCGAGACTTTAGCCAGTTCGAGAAAGTGCGGGTGGTGTCCCGGATTACCAAAATCATCGGTGACCTGGAAATGGCTGAAATTGATGAGAACGCAAAAAATCAGTTGCTCTCCGAAGCCAAGGTAGCTCGCGGTTGGACGATGTACTACCTGCTGCATTTGTTTGGTCCAGTGCCGGTCATCCTGAATCCGGAAGAAATTGGTACGGAAGTGGAATCCGATCTGATCCGACCCTCTCGAGAAGCTTTTGTCAGCGCCATTGTGGAGGATCTGCGGTTTGCTGCCGACTACTTACCTAAAGATGCGGCGGCATACGGAAGATTTAATAAAGGGCTGGCGCTGACGCTGCTGATGCGCCTGTACATGAATGAACGGGACTTTGCCAATGCCGAACCCATAGGTAGGGAAATACAAACGATGGGATACAGCCTGGTAGACGACTATATGAGCCTTTTCCGGGAATCTACCGAACGGAATAATGAAACCATCTACGCTATATCTGCTGACCCCGAAGGACAGGGGCGCGGACCAGATGGCAATTTTAACGCCTATCCCTACTACTGTCTGCCCGCCGATTACCCCGGCATCTTCCAGAACGGTAACACCGCCGCACCCCAGGGAGGGTGGGCCCAACCCAACGCTCCCTATATGGCCACCTGGGAGTTTTACGACTCCTTTGATCCGGCTGACGAGCGAAGACAAATGCTGGTAGATTCCTACGTGGCCATTAAGGAAACGGCGGGTGGGGTAGCCGCTGGCGAAGTGCGCGACCGGAGCAACCTGCGCGGTGCGGTAGTAGAGAAATATGCAGATGAAGGTAACGGACCCTTTTTCGGGAACGATCTGATGGTTGCCCGCTATGCCGATGTGATGCTAATGCTGGCCGAGGCCATTAATGAGAATAGCGGCCCGACTCAGGAAGCTATTGATCTGGTGAATGCGGTTCGGGCACGCGCGGGAATTGGTCCGTTGGATGGATCTGCTGTAGCTTCAAAAGGCGCGTTCAATGAAGCTATTCTACAGGAAAGAGGCTGGGAGCTGTTTCTTGAGGGTGTTCGGAAATTCGATCTGGAGCGACACAGCAAATGGCCCTCCGCGGTAGAAGCCGTAGCCAATAAAAATCCCAGCCCTTATCTGTATCCGATTCCTCAGTACGCCATCACTGACAGCAAAGGGCAGCTTAACCAGAATCCCGGATATTGATTTTTAACTGAAAAGAGAACCCCTGTTCTATTGGAGTGTGGGTTCTCTTACTTTTCATGGAGGCAGCCTGATGTAGGTGCATCCTAATTGTAGAATACTCAACCTTATTCAAATGAAAATTGCGCTATCTGTTATTTTACTTGTTTTAACGACCTTTGGTCTGGCTCAAGCCCAGGACTATGCCGTTGGGGCTGACTTATCTTTTTTGAAACAAGCTGAAGACCATGGGTTTGAATTTAAAGAAAACGGAGAGATCAAGCCCGGGCTTGAAATATTCAAAGAACATGGCTATTCGTGGATCAGGTTACGCCTGTTTCATACTCCTACGGAGCTACCTAATAATCTGGAGTATACCATAGCATTAGCCAAAGAAGCTCGGGAAATGGGGTATAAGTTCTTACTGGACTACCATTATTCCGATACCTGGGCTGACCCCGGCAAACAATATATTCCCAAAGCCTGGGTGAATTTACCTTTCGAAGATCTGGTGAATGAGGTGTATGAATATACCTTAGAAACCATGATCGCCTTTCGGGATGCGGAAGTGTATCCTGATATGGTACAGGTGGGTAACGAAATCAGCAATGGGTTCTTATGGCCTCACGGCAAGTTGCCCGAAAACTGGGACAACTTCGCTCAATTGTTGCGAGCCGGTATCAATGGGGTAACTGCCAGTTGTGGTGATCAGCCTTGCCCAAAAATCATGGTCCATATCGACAAAGGCGGAAGTAAGGACTTCACCAAGTACTGGTATGATAAACTGCATGCCTATGATATCCGGTACGATGTGATAGGCCAATCCTACTACCCCTGGTGGCATGGCTCACTGCTCGATCTAAAGGAAAACATGTATTTTATGGCTACCGAATACAAAAAAGACATCATATTAGTGGAAGTGGCCTATAACTGGACGCCCACGGAATACAAAGAAAATGCACCTCCCTTCGAGGAATCTCCGGAAGGACAAAAACAGTTTCTGGAAGAAGTAAACCGAATCGTTTTAAACACTCCGGACAATAAAGGCAAGGGTGTTTTTTGGTGGGAGCCTGCCGTGGAGAGGCAGGGCAGCCGAAGCTATTTTGATGAGGAGGGAAATGTGTTACCGGTTATCACCGTGTTTGACAAATATACTCGACATTAGTTAAGAGTTGTTTGCCGAAAGAGTAAGGCGCATTTTTTAGGTAAATTAAATGAAGCTGATTTAATGGCTTATTCATAGCAGGAGGCCTTATATCTGCTGCTCATGAGGCGCCAGCATTACTTCTCGTAAAGAAATAACAAAAAACTCTTCTCCGGCAATCAGCATGGAAGGTTGGTGTTTCTTTTTCAGAGGTTGAGCTTCACCTGAAAACAGGATGCTTTGCTCTTCATCTTTTAATTCGTTGGTGACGTTGCAGATAATATAAGTGCGAAAGGAGTCAATGGTGCCTTCCACATGATGCCGTACAACATAGGTATCAAAGCGATCGTCAAAAAAGACCCAGCCTTCCTGATTTTTCACTTCAAACCGTTGACCTTCTCCTTCATCGCAATGAATCTCCCGCTCATGGCATGCACTGAAAAGCCCGATCAGCAGAAGTGCGTAGAATAATTTGTTCATGGCTTCTCATAGTATCTGTCTATTTTAGTGACACTGCTCAAGAGTCAGGGGTTGTAAGGAGCGCCCTGTTTTTAAGAAAAAAGTAACATAGAAGAAGTAAGCTATTTCAAGCACACAACAAGTAGTTGTTGAAGTTTCCGACAAAGTCTTTTTCGCCTGTTTCGGGGAGTTAAATTATTTTTGTATTCTTATTGACTGATACAACAACAACATCCTAATGCTTTTACAGAATAAAAATATCGTCATCATTGGGGGCACTACGGGCTTGGGGCTTTCTGCGGCACTGGCTTTCGTAAAAAACGGAGCAAAAGTAGTGGCGGTAGGTCACTCCGAAGCAACCGGACAGGAAGCTCAACAACAGTTAGGCGAAAATGGGCTGGTCATTACGGCTGATGCTACCCAGGAGACAACGGCTTCGGAAGCTATCCGGCAATGTGCCGACCATTGGGGCGGGTGCCACGGACTTTATCATGTAGCCGGGGGAAGTGGAAGGCGCTTTGGCGATGGTCCTTTGCACGAACTGACCCTGGAAGGCTGGAACAAAACCTTTGAGCTGAACCTGACCAGCCTGATGCTGTCAAATCAGGCGGCAGTGCGTTACTTTCGGGAACAAAAGCAGGGCGGAGCTATTCTGAACATGGGTTCAGTGCTGGGCTATTCTCCTTCGCCTCACTACTTTGCTACCCACGCGTATGCCGCTGCCAAGTCCGCCATTATTGGCTTCACCAAATCAATTGCTGCTTATTATGCGCCTGATAACATCCGGGTGAACGTTATTGCTCCGGCACTGGTAGAAACGCCTATGGCGCAACGAGCGGCGGGTGATGAAGGTATCATGAAATTTATCAAAACCAAGCAACCGTTAGAGGGCGGACGCATCGGGCAACCTCAGGATGCCGACGGACTGGCCACCTGCCTGTTATCCGATCAGGCCAACTTTATTACCGGGCAAGTCATTGCGGTTGATGGCGGCTGGTCTATCAGCGAGGGATAATTATGATCGATCTTCGTACTACCAGACAAGCATGAATCAGTCAGCAAACACGCTCGCATTAGGTATTGACTTAGGCGGAACTCACATTAAAGGGGTTTTGCTACAGGATGGTAAAATCGTGGATCAGTATCACACAGATACCGAAGATCTGCCTGATTTGGCAAGTCAGTCCAGCAAAGATTTATGGAAAGAGGCAATGCGGAATATGATCAATACAGTTCGGCAACGGTACCCGAATCATTCGGTCAAAATTGGGTTGGCGGCACCGGGCATTCCCAATCAGGAACATACCATGATTTGCTATATGCCCGGTCGGCTACAAGGTTTAGAGAATTTGCATTGGGCCGACTTTCTGGAAGAATCTGTTGTTCGGGTGCTGAACGATGCTCAGGCCGCTTTGCTGGCGGAAAGCAGGTTAGGTGCCGCTCAGGGGGCAAAAAATGCGGTGCTGCTCACGCTGGGAACCGGAGTAGGGGGTGGCTTGCTGATTGACGGGAAACCCTTTGGCGGAAGCTTTCAGTGGGCGGGGCACGTGGGCCACACCGTGGTAGATAGCCAGGGAATGCCGGACATTACCCGGGTGCCCGGCAGCATTGAAGAAGCGATCGGGAATGTTAGCCTTCCTCGCCGTTCTATGGGAAAGTACCAGGCTACTCGCGATTTGGTGGCTGATTATGAGCAAGGCGATCCGTTTGCCAGCTACCTCTGGCTCACTTCGGTTCAAAAACTAGCCTGCACACTGGTTTCCCTGATTAACCTGATCTCGCCGGAAGTCATTGTTTTAGGAGGCGGAATTACCAAGGCCGGAAAATCGCTATATACCCCTCTAGCCTCGTTCATGGACGTATACGAGTGGCAACCGGGCGGTCAACGCACCCCCATCCGACAGGCCACCTTCGATGACTACGCCGGTGCCGTAGGAGCCGCTCTATTTTCCCTGGAGAAAAAAGCATGATGCTAAAAAAATTCAAACCAACCAGGAACAAAAGCACAAGAGTCTATAATTTTCACTCATTCACTCATTCACTCATTCACTCAAATAAAACAACCAACAAAGCATGAGCGTCATACAACAATATTTAGCTAAGTGCCAGTCAATGATACAAACCGTTGCGAGTCAGCAGGAGGCTATTGAGCAGGCTGCGGGCTGGTTTGCCGAGACCATCCTGAAGGGACGCATGGTTCACTTGTTTGGTTCAGGACACAGCCGGATTATGGTGGAAGAAATGTGGCCTCGCTATGGTTCTTTTGCCGGATTTAACCCCATTGTAGAATTATCACTTTCATTTCATAATCTGGTGGTAGGGGCAAATGGACAGCGGCAGGCTATGTTTCTGGAAAATGTTCCCGGTCTGGCCGAACGCATCCTTCGTAACTTCGACCTCAGCGGGCAGGATAGTGCACTGGTTATTTCCTCCAGCGGGTGCAATGTGGTGCCCATTGAGATGGCCGAACTGTTTCAGCAAAAAGGTATCCGAGTAGTCGCATTAGTCACCAAACAACATTCCGAAGCCAGTACCAGCAAGCGGCCCGATGGTAAAAAGTTGACTGATTTCGCTGATCTCATTCTGGATACCGGTGCTCCGATGGGCGATGCAATGGTTTCCGTGCCCAACCTGGATACTCCGGTTTCTCCTGGTTCCACCGTTGGTGGTGCAATGATTGTCAATAGCATTAAAGCGGTGGTAGCCGAAAAACTAACCCAAGCCGGGCAACCACCCAAAGTCCTCAGCTCAGGAGCCGTGGTAGGAGCCGAGCGAGCGGTAGAATTATTTGAAAGCGCTTACGATGAGCACGCCCATCGGCTGGCCGGTTTATATGAGCAGGTAGGGAAGAAGAAGGGGTAACGCTCAAAGGCAGCCTGCCTCTAGTAAGCAAAGTCAGCCCAAACTTTGAACCCCTCAGAGAAAATAGATACCTTGAGTACTCACTACTTGAATACAAAACCTAACAACACTTCATGCAATCTCATCCCATCCGCACGACCGTCATCGGTAGCTATCCCTTTCCTGGGTGGTTACTGTTTGCTTCCGAAAACCTGGACCAGTTCGGCTCCGCCGACATTGACGAAATGATCGACGATGCCGTAGTGGCAGCCATTCATGATCAGGTATCGGCTGGTCTTGATGTGATCACCGACGGCGAGCAAACCCGACTTGATTTTAACCTGTCTTTTTACGGCTTTATCAAAGGCATTGAACAGAACGCGATAGTGCCTCGCAAATGGGGACCACCCGCTCACGATCAACGAGGCAAACATTCTATTGTGGGCGAGTTAAGGGCGCCTCGAGGACTGGGAGCTGTGGAGGAGTTTCAGCGGCTGCAACGCCTGGCACCCCAAGGCCCGGTACTGAAGGCTAGTATTCCCGGCCCTTTCACTTTAAGTGGCCGTTTACTGCCCAATGATCAATATCCTGATCGATATGCCGTGACGGAAGCCATTCTGCCAATGGTACAGCAAGAACTGGAAGGTTTGGTTGAGGCAGGTTGCACCGAGATTACGGTGGATGAACCCTCCATGAGTTGTTATGCCTACAAAGAAGATACGAAGCGGTTTGTCGATATCTTCAATCGGACGGTTGAGCCGGTGGTTGGTAAATGCCGGTTGTCAACTCACTTGTGCTTCGGTAACTTTAAAGGACATGCAGTAGGCTACCGGCGGATTGCGCCCATGCTGCCCGATTTTCTGGATTTTAAGGTAGACGAAGTGCATGTAGAAATGGCCAGCCGGGAGTTTGCCGAGATTGAGCTGATCGCTGAGTTTGCCAAACGCATGGATGTGGCCGTGGGTATTGTCGATGTAAAAAGCTATTACATCGAGTCAGTAGATGATATTGCGCAGCGGATTAAACTGTGCCTGGAGCATATTGCTGCCGACAAGCTATCGGTTGCCCCTGACTGCGGATTGAGTCAGACTGCTCGCTGGGCTGCTCGTAAAAAGCTGGCTAATATGGTGGCGGGAGCCAAACTGATACGAGAGAAATTATAATGCTGAGCGATGATGAATGAACTAATCCCGGCATGGCAGAAAGACGACGCGCTATTAGAAGACATTCAGCGGGCATCCACTGACCGCGAGGCATTTCACCTGTGGTGGCTGGGGCAGAGTGGTTACCTCATTCAGTGGCAGGGAAAGCACCTGCTGATAGACCCTTACCTATCGGATTCTCTGACGCGCAAATATGCCGATACTGAAAAACCTCATATCCGCATGAGCGAGCGGGTGATTGATCCCGCTCGTCTCAATTTTATTGATGTCGTCACCTCCAGCCATAACCATACTGACCACCTCGACGGAGAGACGCTGATTCCGCTTTTTCAGGCAAATCCGGAAATCAAGTTTGTCATTCCCGAAGCCAACCGGGGATTTGTGGCCGAACGAACTCAAATAGAAATGTCTTTTCCTATTGGCCTGACGGATGGAGAACAAGTTACAGTAGAAGGGGTTACTATGCATGCCGTACCGGCGGCTCATGAAGAGATTGAACGTGACGAAGCCGGACGCTGCAAGTTTTTGGGTTATGTGATTGAATTTGGTCCTCATACCGTGTATCATAGTGGCGATACGCTGCGGTACGAAGGGATGACCGAAGCACTGGCTCCGTTTAATATTGATGTAGCACTATTACCCATCAATGGGCGCGACCCTAAGCGGAAAGTGGCGGGCAACCTGAATGCCGAACAGGCAGTGAGGTTAGCTAAAGAAACGAACACTAAAGTGGTCATTCCCTGCCACTACGATATGTTTACCTTCAACACTGCTGACCCAGCTGAATTTGTGCAGGCTGCGCAGGCTCAGGGACAAAATTACAAGGTATTGAAGGGAGGAGAGCATTGGAGCAGTCATTCACTTTCTTCTTTACATATTGTGTAGATAAGGCTTGCAAAACATGCAAGTGAGTTAATCGCGATGTATTTTTTAGCATTAGGTTTAAATCCAATGCTCGTATTAATTTGATATACATCTTGATAGGGAATTGCGAAACGCGGGCTCATCAAAATTTCCTATATTGAAAACTTTTCATTTTTACTATAACCTATCCCTCTAATGCTGTTCTCTGGAAATTTTTTGCGTACCGCTCTTCAAGCATTAACAGTATTCACCTTTCTATTCAATGGTTTCCAATTTCTGGGCGCTCAGCCCCGCCCCAACGTGCTGCTGATCTTTACCGATGATCAGGGTTCGCTGGATATGAACTGCTATGGCTCAGAAGATTTACAAACCCCTCATATGGATGCACTGGCTGCTTCGGGAGTGCGTTTCACTCAGTTTTATGCAGCCGCTCCGGTGTGCTCGCCTTCCCGGGCTGGTTTGTTAACGGGTCGTACACCCTTGCGCGCCGGGCTGCCGGGCAACGTTCCCCTTCCCATTCATCAGGAAGGAGCCGGCCTGCCTACCGAAGAAGTAACAATGGCTGAAATGCTGAAGGAAGGCGGTTACAAAACCGGACATGTCGGCAAATGGCATCTGGGGCACAGTGATGAAAAGCAACCCAACGGGCAGGGGTTTGATTATAGCTTTGGGCACTTGGTCGGTTGTATTGATAATTACAGTCACTATTTCTACTGGAGCGGTCCGAACCGCCATGATCTCTGGCGTAACGGAGAAGAAGTTTTTTATCCCGGTCAGTTTTTCCCGGACCTGATGGTGGATGAGGTCAACCATTTTTTAGAAGATAGTCAGGATACTACTTTCTTCCTGTACTGGGCCATCAACGTACCGCATTACCCATATCAGGGTACTCCGAAGTGGCTAGAAACTTATGAAGATTTGCCCTCTCCCCGTAAAGAGTATGCTGCTTTTGTTTCCACCATGGACGATAAAATTGGCGAGGTGATGGCCAAACTGGATGAGCTGGGTTTGCGGGAAAACACATTGGTGATTTTTCAGTCAGATCATGGGCACTCTTGTGAGGAGCGTGCGTTTTTTGGCGGTGGTAATGCCGGACCGTACCGGGGCGCTAAGTTTAGCCTGTTTGAAGGAGGAATTCGGGTTCCCGCTATTGCCAGTTGGCCCGGAACCCTGCCCGAAGGCGAAGTGCGCGACCAGCTAGCAATGGGAGTGGACTGGCTACCTACCGTAGCGGAGCTCTGTCAGGTAAGCGAACCACAAACTGTGCTGGACGGGAAAAGTCTAGTGCCACTTATTAAGGATAATACCGTTAGCTCTCCCCACGAAGTGGCTTATTGGCAGATTGGTCGGGACGAAAACAGCCAGTGGGCCGTCCGTAAAGGCGACTGGAAACTCGTTGGTCATCCCCGTGACCCCAGCCAACCTGGGAGCCTGACCGAGGCTGATAGCCTGTTTTTATCTAACCTGAAGCAAGACGTTTCCGAATCTACCAACCTGGCCGGTGAAAACCCGGAGAAGTTGAAAGAACTACAACAGCTTTATGAGCAGTGGCTGGATGAAATCCGGCAAGAAAATCAATTGAGGAATTACGGTGAATAACTCAAATTGTAAATTCATAAAAATACCAAACCTCCCCACAGCTAGCCGGATTGTACTGTTGGGTATTATTGTGGTGACTTTAGCATTCCAAGCCCCTCATGATGACACACTAGCTCGGAAGATTGTAAAGCAGCTAGCAGCGTACACCAACACATTTCGCCAGGAGAAACTCTATTTACATTTTGATAAACCCTACTACAGCGTAGGTGAAACCATGTGGTTCAAAACATATTTAGTAGATGCCACCACGCATCACCCGGAGGCGCTCAGCCGTTTGGCTTATGTGGAATTAATCGGACCCGATAATGCAATTGTAGAGCGACGTAACCTGGAGATTACAGAATCGGGGGGGATAGGTGACTTTTTACTTGGTGATTCTTTGCCCGCAGGCTCCTACACGGTCCGGGCATATACCAACTGGATGCGTAATTTTGACGAGGAGTATTTCTTCCGGCAGACTATTCCAGTGGTAAGTATTGACAGTACCAAGGTGGTAGAAAGAATCCGAAGTGAAAACCGGGTAGAGCAAGAAAGCTTTGTATATAATCAGGATCAACCCCCCATAGATCTTCAGTTTTTCCCCGAAGGTGGGGAGTTGGTGGATGGTTTGGCCAGTATGGTTGGGTTTAAGGCAACGGGCCCCGATGGTCAGGGATTGGCAGTTCAGGGGCGTATTATTGATCAGAATCAGCAGACCATTACTACGTTTGAGAGCCACAAATTCGGTATGGGGCGCTTTGTACTAAAGCCTTCGTCTAGTCATACATATCAGGCTATAGTAGAACTGGCCGGAATTCCGCTTACCTTCCCGCTGCCCGAAGTTCAGGAGCAGGGGTATATTATCCGAGCCACCCCCAGCCTTCAATCGGATAAGGTGAGAGTCACCGTTCAGAGTAAAGAAAGTGTAAAGGATGGAGTGCTGATTGGGCATCAGCGAGGAACTACCTTTATGTCTCTAATTATGGAGGGAGATCAACCTTATTTTGTTATGAATGTATCTAAGTCTGCTTTCCCTGGTGGTATATGCCACCTTACTTTTTTTGACCGCACAGGAACTCCACGATGCGAGCGCTTGCTCTTTGCAAACTACCCATCTGACCTACCTGAATTAGCCGTAAAGGCTGACCAGAGCACGTATTCCACTCGTGAAGAAGTAACACTAAGTATGATGCTTCAAGATAGCACGCAGCAGCCATCACTAGGTTATGCTTCGCTAACGATTACCAACGCCAGTCAGGTTACCTATTCTGAGGGGGCAAATACAATCATGAGCCATTTATTACTCACTTCGGATTTGAGAGGAGTTGTCGAGCAGCCCCAGTATTATTTTAACGAACGAACGGATCAAGCCTATGAGGCTCTGGATAATCTTATGCTAACCCAGGGTTGGCGAAGATTCCGCTGGGGTGAGGTATTACAGGATAGCCTTCCTGTGCCTGAATATATGGCAGAAAGAGGGTTCCAAATTAAAGGGCAGATGGTACGCTACTATAATCGTGATCAACCGGAGAACGGGCAGGTGTCTATGATGGTGGTGGGTGATTCTTTCGCATTTGCGGAAGGAGAAACTAATGAAAGCGGAGAGTTTGCTTTTGTAGATAATCAATTTCAAGATACTACCGAAGTTGTGATTCAGGCTCGTCGGGTAAAAGGAAAAAAAGAAAAGTTGAAGAAAGATGTTTATATCAATCTGGAACTGTTTTCTCCACCCCCTATTACTCACCGTCTAAGCTCCGGCTTATCCCCCTGGCTACCTATGATGGGCGATTATCTTGAACAACAACAGAAAATTAACCAAATTGACCAAGCCTATAACTTTGATCAGAAAACCATTGTACTGGATGAAGTAGAGGTTAAGGGGCGTAAAGACGATTTTGATAATCCGTTTCGCCAGGCGGATCAATTCTACGGTGAACCTAGCAACCGATTGATACTAGATTCTATTCCTGGAGGAACCAGTGCCTTAAGTGTTTTTGATCTGTTGCGCCGGGTGCCAGGAGTACAGGTATATGGCGCTTTTCCTAATCAAATGGCCTCGATTCGAGGGTTTGGGGGGCAAAGTGAGGCGCTTTATCTGCTTGACGGAATCCCGGTAGATGCTACTATGATCAATACAATTAGTACAAATGATGTATACTATGTGGATGTTCTTAGAGGAGCTTCAGCAACCATGTATGGGAGCCGAGGTGGTAGCGGAGTAATAGCAGTATATACACGGCGAGGTCCGGGGATGGAATCAGTGACCGAACGTTTAGGTATCATCAATTATACCCATCCGGGATATTATCATGCCCGTGAATTTTACGTTCCCCACTATGATGTAAAGAAGCCCGAACATGTAAAACCTGACTTTCGCTCTACTTTATATTGGGAGCCTTCAGTAGTGTTTGGGGAAGATGGACGTGCCCTGGTTTCTTTTTATACATCCGACGAAAAAGCAGAGTATCAGGTGCAGGTTGAAGGTGTTACTACTAACGGGCAACCTTTTACCCAACAGCACTCCTTTGTAGTAAAGTAATCATCACAGCAGTTATTGGTTCAGTGCTTTCTTATAAGTACTAATGGCTCGTTCGCGAGCTTCCTGATGATCTACCATAGGTTCAGGATAATCGTCTGTGCCATATTCCGGCACCCACTTTTTGATGTATTCCTCGCTCTTGTCAAACTTCTTGGTCTGGCTGTGGGGGTTGAATACCCGGAAGTAAGGTTGTGAGTCTGCGCCGCTACCGGCGGCCCATTGCCAGCCGCCGTTGTTGTTAGCCAGTTCGTAGTCCAGTAATTTTTTGGCAAAGTAGGCTTCACCCCAACGCCAATCAATCAGCAGGTGTTTGGTCAGAAAGCTGGCTACCACCATTCGTACTCGATTGTGCATGTAGCCGTTTTTGTTTAGCTCCCGCATGCCGGCATCCACTATAGGGAAACCGGTGGTTCCAGTACACCAGCGTTCAAATTCACTTTCATTATTGCGCCAGGGAATCTTATCGTACTTAGGCTTAAAAGCAGTATCTACCACCTGGGGAGCATGAAATAAAATCTGCATATAAAATTCGCGCCAGATCAACTCGTTCAAATAGGTGGCATTAATTTCCCGTGCTTTGCGGGCCAGCTTGCGGATGCTCAGCGTACCGTGCCGCAAGTGCACTCCCAGGCGGGTGGTTCCATCCTGGGCCGGGTAGTCCCTCTTCTTTTCATAATGCTTAATAACTTCTTCGTCAATTCGGTTGGGCGGAATTTCAATATCCGCTCGCTCAAATCCTAGGTCGGAGAGCGAAGGCATGGGTAGAGCTTTGGTCTGATACCAGTTGTCAAACGATAGGGCCGAGGTGTATGACTCCAGCATCTCGTCTTTCAGCGCGTGAAGCCAGGCATTTTTGTAAGGAGTAAATACTTTGTAGTAACTGCCCGACTTGGTCAGAATCTCGTCCTTCTCAAAAATTACCTGATCTTTAAAAGTGCGGAAGGGAATGTCATTTTTCGTGAACAGCTGGTTAATAGCCTCGTCGCGTTCCTTAGCATAGGGTTCATAATCATGGTTTGTGTAAACCGCACGCACTGGGTATTCATTGATAATATCTTTCCACACCTGCTGGGGTTTGCCATGTTTAACCAATAGGGACGAGCCTTTCTCACCCAATCGCTTATGCATAGCACTTAAGGTATCGTGCAGAAACATGACTCGGGCGTCGTTTTTTTCTTCCAGGTCGTCCAGAATATTAGTGTCAAAAATAAAGAGCGGTAATACGGATAAATTGCCTTGCATAGCATGATACAGCCCAGTATTATCCTCAAAACGAAGGTCACGGCGAAACCAGAAAATAGCGACAGATTGCTCAGACATGTATTAATCTTTTAAATTTCTGCCAACAAAACAGCTAAAACCCGCTAGTGTTTCTGGAGAGGGTGCCATATGGGGTTCGATAAGAATGTAAAAATGTGTAATTTGCCATCCTAATTTCTTTGACAACCAACTTTTTATTAGAAATGAGCGAACAAAAAATTACAATTCAGGATGGCAACCTACAGGTTCCTGATCAACCGGTTATTCCGTTTATTGAGGGAGACGGTACTGGAGTGGATATCTGGCCTGCCTCAAAAAAAGTATTGGATGCGGCGGTAGAGAAAGCCTACGGCGGATCTAAAAAAATTGACTGGAAGGAAGTATATGCTGGTGAGAAATCTCACACCCAATCTGGTGAGTGGCTTCCTAAAGAAACTTTGGATAATTTCCGGGAATATCTGGTCGGTATCAAAGGACCATTGACAACTCCGGTAGGGGGCGGTATTCGCTCGCTGAACGTAGCTTTGCGCCAAGAGCTAGATTTGTATGCTTGTGTGCGTCCCGTACGTTGGTTTAAAGGTACACCTTCTCCAGTAAAAGATCCTGGTGCTACCGATATGGTGATTTTCCGGGAGAACACAGAAGATATTTATGCCGGAATCGAATTCCAGCAGGGCACTGACGATGAGAAGAAGTTTGCCTCCATGCTGAAAGAAAATTTCCCGGATCGTTACAAAAAGGTGCGTTTTCCTGATACGGCAGGTTATGGCATTAAACCGGTATCTATTGAAGGAACAGAGCGCTTAGTCCGTTCAGCCATCGACTATGCTTTCCAGTACAAGCGCGATTCTGTAACGCTGGTACACAAAGGGAACATTATGAAGTTTACCGAGGGAGCATTCCGTGACTGGGGTTACAATCTGGCTAAGAAGGAATTCGGCGCTACCGACTACGAAGGAGGTCCTTGGCAGGTTATTGAAAAAGACGGTCATCAGATCATCATCAAAGATGTGATTGCCGATGCTTTTTTACAGCAGATTCTATTGCGACCTGCTGAGTACGAAGTAATTGCTACCCTGAACCTGAACGGTGACTATGTGTCGGATGCCCTGGCCGCCATTGTAGGTGGAATCGGTATTGCTCCGGGAGCGAATATCAACTACATTACCGGACACGCTATTTTTGAAGCAACTCATGGTACGGCGCCTAAATATGCTGGTCAGGATAAAGTGAACCCTGGTTCGGTTATGCTATCCGGTGCTATGATGTTTGATTACCTGGGCTGGCCTGAAGCAGCAGAACTGGTACGGAAAGGTATTGAAGGTTCTATTGCTGCCAAGCAGGTAACCTACGATTTTGAGCGGCTCATGGATGGAGCTACCTTGTTGAAATGCTCAGAGTTTGGAGACAGTGTGATCAAGCACATGTAAAAACTGAAAAGGTATAAAATAGAAAAGGTGACCTATAAGGTCACCTTTTTTAGTAAAATTACGATCATACTTTTCTACCTATGTTGCCAGATAAGTTTGATTTCGCTAATGGTTTCTTCTACATCGCTTCGCTCAAACCCTAGCTTACAGGCCATGTTAACGCACAGCTGATACTCCTGTTCGGCAATCTCTCCGTCTACAATAGACATAAAGATGGCATCCATGAGTTGGTCTTCCGGCTGAAACTGATTGAGGGGCACCACATGTTGTAGTTTGTCAGCATCTTTTACAATGCTTTCATACTCATCGGCTTTCAATCCCGTCTCCTCGGCCCGATCTGCTAGAAACTCCCGCTCTCTCGCATTCAGGTACCCGTCTGCTGCGGCTACCGCAACTAAGTTTACAAAATGCTCTAGCTTAACTTTTCGATTTGTCATATTTGGTGCTTGTTCTTCATCTAATCTGCTAGCAAGATAGAAGGTATTTATGAGCTAGCCAACTTGCTGATTTTCAGCGCATGTAATGTGGAGATGCGAGGAGTTCTTTTTCCTTTTTTTCTGAACGAGCTATGAGCAACATTACTTTCCCTTTTTAGAAAAAGTCGGGAAAATTATTGCCTAATAGACTGGAAAAAAGGTCTTATGAGCTTACAATAAGTGTTTTGAGGGTTTCCAGTACATTTTTCCCATCTAAAAAAATGACATCAGGAACGTTCAGGGAATAAAAAGCGCAATTTGCTTTATATCACAAGCATACAGGCAAGTAAAATGAAGAGTTTTGCTCTATTGGCCATAAGGTCGCTTTTTAAGAGAGTAAGGAATGTGCAGGTTAAAGCAGGCGTATATATGTCTTTGGAAGAGGAAAAAGCGTTAAAATATTTTTTTACTTTTGTGCTTTTAGGCTAAATAGATTTGATACTATACTTTACCTACTGATGGCAATCCTGGGGCAAGATATTCAGCGGGCCAAGGCACTGCTTATGGCGGGCGAACTGGTAGCAATACCTACTGAAACGGTTTATGGTTTGGCGGGCAATGCTTTTGATCCTCGCGCGGTAGCTACTATCTATGAAGTAAAGAACCGGCCTACATTTAACCCGCTTATCACGCATACCGATCAGCTAGAGAAAGCCAGTCATTATCTTCAAACAATACCGCCTTTAGCAAAAAAACTGGCTGATACTTTCTGGCCAGGCCCTCTAACCTTATTGCTTCCCAAAGCCGATACGTTACCTGACCTGGTAACTGCCGGGTCTGATCTGGTTGCAGTGCGAATACCCCAGCATCCTCTCACACTATCATTATTGCAGCAATTGGACTTTCCGCTGGCAGCTCCCAGTGCCAACCCCTCCGGATATATTAGCCCTACTACTGCCGATCATGTTAGCGAGCAGCTAGGCCATAAGATAAGCTACATCCTCGATGGCGGACCTTGTTCCGTAGGAATAGAATCTACCATTGTAGGAGTAGAGGATGATACAATTGTGATCTATCGCTTTGGGGGAATAAGTACGGAAGATTTACGTCGTATTAGTAAATCGGTGCGCTTTCACGAAAATAAAAGTCATGATCAGCCTGCTGCACCTGGTATGCTAACCAGCCATTATGCCCCTTCTAAGAAAGTAATTGTGGGTAATCTGGCTGAACTTATACCGCAGTACCCCTCTCAGGAAATAGGGTTGATATCTTTTCAGAAGGTATATTCTCAGGTGCCTGAAGAGAATCAACGGGTTCTGTCAGAATCCGGTGATGTAAAAGAAGCTGCGCAACGCCTGTTTTCGGCATTGCGTCAGCTAGATAAGAGTTTAGTAAAGGTAATTTTAGTAGAGCCTGTTCCGAACTACGGACTGGGGCGGGCTATTAATGATCGACTTGCCCGCGCTTCAGCTTAATCTTGAGTTTAGGAATTATGCTTAGGCTAGCACCCGCTCTTTTGGAGTCAGGTTAGCCGATTGAGCCTGGATGCTTCTGGCCTCACGCCGGATGTGAGCCCATGTTTCTTCATAAGAAGACGCATAGCTTACAGTATGATGAACCCCTCGGGGCTCAGAAGGTTCTCCTACAACGGGGGTGTTGGATTTCCAGAAAAACAATAACTTTTTCATAACGGCATTGATTTTATAATGGAAATATTACATTACAAATATACAATTATTAATTTAAATAATGCAAATTTTACATAAAATTTTATAGTTGATTCCTTTATTTTTGAAGTTTAGGGGTATTTTGTGGTAAAATTAAATGACACAAAAAGAGTGAGACAGTACATACGTACCAATTTAGAAACAACCTCAGAGGTCTAAAGCAGGGGTATGTGTATTTATCTGCGAAAAGCAGGCGTAGCAGACAACTTTTTTAGAATACAGCATGTTACCACCCTGAATCCTAACTAAAAAGAAGGGTTTCTGCGCGATGTTGTACCAATTAATTAGATATATTTGCAGCGCATTCCATGGTATAATTCAAACTAGATAGTCTAATGACGCAAGTTGTTATCACAGCCATTGTAGCTTTTACTTTAATCATTTTGCTTTTGGTCGCGCTACTGC
This sequence comes from Roseihalotalea indica, assembly GCF_022458895.1. The sequence continues at coordinate 766,803 of NZ_JAINFL010000001.1, forward strand.
TGTTCGCGCAGTCCAAACTAGTGCAGCAGGGTGATGTGAAGATTGTTATTAACGGAGACGAGAAAAATCCGATTGTTACCAAAGCGGGAAGCTCACTGCTTTCTACCTTATCCGGTGAAAAAATCTTTTTGCCTTCAGCCTGCGGAGGTGGCGGAACCTGCGCAATGTGTAAATGTGCGATTGATGAAGGAGGCGGAGACGTATTACCCACTGAGGTAGGCCACCTGAGTCGTAAAGAGCAACAGGAGCACGTGCGGTTAGCTTGCCAAGTGAAGGTAAAGCAGGATATGGAGATCCGGATTCCGGAAGAAATCTTTGGTATTAAGAAGTGGGACTGCGAGGTAGTATCTAACTACAACGTATCAACCTTTATCAAAGAATTTGTAGTAAGACTGCCCGAAGGGGAAAACCTGGACTTCCAGTCAGGTGGGTATATTCAAATCGACGTGCCAGCTATTACGGTAGACTTTAAAGGGATGGACATTACTCCGCATCCCGAATTAGGTCACAAACCCGATGTGTATAAAAGCGACTGGGACAAGTTCAATTTGTGGGATCTGACCATGAAGAATGATGAACCTATCTTCCGCGCTTATTCTATGGCCAACCACCCGGCAGAAGGAAACATCGTGATGCTGAACATCCGGATTGCTACTCCACCCTGGGACCGCGCTGCTGGTAAGTGGATGGACGTAAACCCCGGAATTTGCTCTTCGTATGTATTCTCTCGCAAACCTGGCGATAAAGTAACAGTTTCCGGCCCTTACGGTGAGTTCTTCATTAACCCTACTGGCCGCGAGATGATCTACATCGGTGGTGGTGCCGGAATGGCTCCGTTGCGCTCACATATCTTCCACCTGTTCCATACTGAAAAAACTGACCGGAAGGTATCTTACTGGTATGGTGGACGATCTAAGCGTGAGTTGTTTTACTTAAATCATTTTAATAAGATTGAAGAAGAGTTTCCTAACTTCAATTTCTACATTGGCCTGTCTGAACCGCTGGAGGAAGATAACTGGAAAGTAAAAGAAAGTCTGGAAGGTCCCGGTGACGGATACGTAGGGTTCATTCACCAGGTGTTATACGATAATTACCTGAAAAACCACCCTGAGCCAGACGAAGTAGAATTTTATCTCTGCGGACCGCCTTTGATGAATGCAGCCGTGCTCAAAATGCTGGATGATTTGGGTGTGCCGCCTGAAAATATTCGTTTTGATGATTTTGGAGGATAATATGCCTTTAGAAAAATAAGAGAAAGGGAGCGATGTTTCGTTCCCTTTTTTTATTTTGGCATTAAATCCGTATGCCTCAATACAACCTGCCTCTATGAGCTTAAGTATTTTCTTCCGTCCTGTTGACGCCTCCGTATACGAATGGGTGTCAACCCGGAACACTGTTTTTAAGACGATTGATGTTTATACCGATGACTTTCCCAACTATGCCGAAGCCGATATTGCACTGATTGGCCTGAATGAGCATCGGGGAAGTGAATTTAACGAAGGTATTACCCGAGCGGCCGATGTGGTTCGTCAGGCTTTTTACCGCTTGAAGAAAGGTAGCGGGGCTTATAAAGTGATAGATTTAGGAAATCTGGTTAATGGCCATAACCTGGAGGAAACCTACGGGCGCGTGCGTGAAGTGTGCGAAACCCTGATTAGCTATAATACCTTTCCGGTACTCATCGGGGGCTCTCACGACCTGGATTATGGGCAATATCAGGCGTATGAAACCATGGAGAAGCTCATCACAATTCTTAGTGTGGATGCCTACATTGATATAGAGAAACTGACGGACAGCCAGGATACGCAAAAGCCCTATCAGCACCATCTGCATAAAATACTGATGCATGATCCGAATTACTTGCTGAACTACAGCCATTTAGGGTATCAGAGCTACCTCGTGGATGCTGAGGTGCCAGGCTTGCTGGATAAGTTTTATTTTGATACCTATCGTTTAGGGCTGGTCAATCAGAGCCTGTCTACCATGGAGCCGGTGCTGCGCAGTGCTGATATGCTGAGCTTTGATATTTCGGCTATCAAGTCGGCCGATGCACCGGGGCATGCCCGGGCTCAACCGTTTGGCCTGACTGGGCAGGAAGCCTGTCAATTGTGCTGGTACGCCGGGCACAGCGAGCGACTTACTTCAGCGGGGTTTTACGAGTATAATCCGGATTTTGACGACGAAAAGCAAACCACCGCTGCCGTAATGGCCGTAATGATCTGGTATCTGATTGAGGGCTTCTACCACCGCACGTACGAAGAAGATTTTGAAAGTAATGATTTTATCAAGTATTTAGTCCCGCTACCCATACCACCGGAACAGATTGTTTTTTATAAAGCAAAAAAGAACGAGAAATGGTGGATGGAGATACCCACTCCGCAGGTAGAGCGGATGAAAGAACGCAAAAGCATCGTACCTTGCGACCCATCGGATTATGAAATGGCCACCAATGGCGAAATACCCGACCGGTGGATTCAAACCCAAGCCAAGTATTTATAAAAAAGCAAACATATCATGATTAAGAGACTACACAAACCGCTCCTGTCCTTTCTGTCATTGCTGTTTTTCAGCGCATCAGTGTATGCCCAAGCCGATTTTGAGCCCCTATTCAACGGTAAAAACCTGGACGGTTGGGAAGTATATGGTACCGAAAAATGGTACGTAGAAGATGGTCTGCTAGTGTGCGAAAGCGGGCCGGATAAAGCTTATGGGTACCTGGCTACCGATAAATCTTACAAAGATTTTGTGCTTACTTTAGAATTTCAGCAGGAAGCCAATGGTAATAGCGGAGTGTTCTTTCGCTCATCTATTGAAGGAACCAAGATCACCGGCTGGCAAGTAGAAGTGGCCCCCCCCAACCACGACACTGGTGGTATCTACGAATCATACGGCAGAGGGTGGCTGGAGCAGATTCCCGAAGAAAAAGAAGATATTTTGAAAATGGGTGAGTGGAACCAGATGCGGATTGAGGTAAAAGGCGATGAAGTAAAAACCTACCTCAACGATAGGCTAATGGTTGACTTAACAGACGAAAAAATCGGCGAAGCCAATGGCTCAATCGCTCTGCAAATTCATGATGGCGGCGGCATCAAAGTACGCTGGCGCAACCTGATGGTAAAAGAGCTGTAGAGCGTTTCTGAACTTCTATTTTGCCTGTGGCTGATGCAAAGCCCAGGCATTGTTTGTTCAGTTGGTCGGGGTATTAGTTAAAGTACTCATGAAATCCTGAAAAGCTCCTGGCTCGGCATGGATGGATTGGCTGCCTTCTTCGGATGGCTTAATATTGATGCTCCTGCTTGCCATGATTAATGTAATGCTTATAAGCTACGCCTGGGTGTTTTACATTCAGAGGATACGAGCCTTGAACCGCCTACTCCATGAAATGGATCACGATAAATAATGGTATTTTGCATATCAACGACAAGGCTAGCCGTCAGACCGGGCCTTGTTTGCATTTTTTGTTCAAGTTTCATTTTCTACCATTGGAGCAGTCAATGATCGTGCTCATTTTCAGCCCGGTTGTGGCTAGCTCTTGTTGCCAACCGTGTTCTTCTTTCATTTTGCGAATCAAATCACAATTAGCATGAATTGCTTTGTACTAGTACTATATGCAATTCCACTTCAAATGAAGATTTCTGGACGAACTCAGTTTTGCTATTCTTCTTTTTACCTTTATTCTAAGTTTTATCTTGATCAGCTGCTGTCTTACCCAGCTTCTCTCACTTAGAAGAATCAGAGCGTATTGCTGATTAACCTCTTCTTTTATTTCTTTAACTTTATTGGCAAATTCAGGACTTCTCTCGAATCTTTCTCTGCCATCAGCTATAATTCTTGATTTGTCAGACATTTTCTTATTGAAGTTATTTTTTTACATGGTTGGTGCATTTTGTTACCCGCTTTTTTATCCTTTTTCAAATTCTACAAAAGTATGATCTTCCCCCTTCAACACTTCATCAATTGTGGCAGCAATCCTGTTCCAGTCTCCACCTGCCAATCCTGCACCAATAGCTGGATAACCAATTCTTAATCCAGAAAATTTATCTTTAATTCTCGTAAAACATGATTTAATAGCCTCATAATCAACTTTGCTCCCTTTACCTCGCCAATCAAATTGAGTATACGCATTTACAATCGTCAATTTTTGTTCCGCCGAGTCGACCGTAGCAAAACTGATGGTTCCTAATTTGTCACGATCCCCTTTTTTAGTTTTTAAATCAGCTTGATAGGCTGCTGGAAATCTAGTTTTGATTGTTTTGGCAATTCCTTTACCCATCACACATTGGCAATTGCATCCGTGAACAATCACATCAAATTCTCCTTCTAATGCTAGTGCTATTAAATCTCCTTTAACCTTTTTCATTTCTCTTATTGCGGGTAACGACCGATGCAGCGAACGGCCCGGCGTTGTTTGCGTTTTACTTTCGTTTATCAATTTCCGTGATTGGCGCGACTAGCCTCGAGTACTTTTTAAACAGGGATGCGCGCTGCATATTGTTACATACCGTTTTAATCAATTGTTATTGGTGGACAAATCCAAAATGGTAATCCATTAACCGACAGATAAGTGATGGCGCCCATTCCTGAGTCGTAAAAAGCATTAGAAACAATAATCTTTGATTGAACTTTGGAATCGATAATTAATTCAAATTTTCCCTCGTTCAATAGAGGACAAGCAAGTTCCCAAAGTATTCCCTTTGTAAGCTCTTCATTACTGTTCTTCTCAGGGTAGGTTTCTTCTTCAAGGTAGTGTGTAAATATTATGGAATCATTACTCTGGATGAATTGGGACACCTTCTTAGCCAATTTATGCCACTTATCATCAGGTTGCAATTCAGATTGTAGATTTTCTAAAGAATTATAGATATCACTCTTGTCAAAATATACTTTATAGTCATCATTTAATATCCTGACAGTAGAATTTTTAATTCCTAATATCTCTACAACTGCAATTGTATCGAGTGAGGCGATATCACCATTTCCAGTTAGTAGCTGAGCTTTAATAGAAACAGGAAATAATAAAAGCGCAGTCAGAATGTATTTCATTTCGAATGGTATGTAACATCTGTATAAACGCAATTGGTCTTGATGGGTAATTGCGTTTATTTTCAATATACCTTTTCTTCTTTCGCTGGACAAAATTATTCGACCGGCTAACCATTGACGGTACTGAGGGCTTGATGGAGGTTGCTATCATTTTTCTTGCTTACCCAGCCAAGCGGCTCGTTTCTTTAGCTGTTCTTCGCTGGGGGTTTCGCCGGTATCTTCCATTAATACTAATTCATAGGTGGGGTCGGGCTCAATGGTAAAATTACCCTGCTGTTCTAGTCCGTTTTGGCGGTAGGTAATGGTATGGGTGCTGCCTAATTCCCAGTCTCGGTTGAAATCGACTTCCGTAGCAATTGGCTTACCGTCTATCGTGAGCACCTGGTCACCTCGCTCCAGGCCGCTCTCGTACAGCGGGTTGCTTCGCAGCATAAAACCTTTTACAAAAAGACCTTCGGTTCGTTCTTCCCAAACCAGCGCAGGAAACCCGGCTGAGTCCGGGTTTTGTAGGTGCATAACAACCCCGAACTCCTGTAACAGAGGTGCCAGATCAGGAATCTCATTGCCGTAAATGCTTTCCTGGAAGAACGTATTCGCAAAGTCGGCATCGCCGGTAACAGCTTCCAAAGCCGCTTGCAGATCAGCTACGGTGTACGGGGTTTCCGGCTGGCCGTAGTTCTCCCACATGTATTCCATCATATCATCCAGGGTTTTGCCCTCAAAGCGGGTACGGATGCTGAGGTCCAGCACCAACCCCAGTACTGCGCCGTAGGAGTAATAGCTGACAAAGGTGTTGGGGTAATTGGTTTCGTCGTTGGTGGTTCCGGCATCTACAAAGGGAGCCTGCTTGCTCATGGCTACCGGTCCCTGCATCTGCCGACCGGGAGCGTTGAGTACGTAGTTTAGCCCCCCGGCCAGGCCGCTGATATAGTCGGCCGGAGTTTTAATGCCAGCCCGTTCCAGAATCAGATCATCGTAGTAGGAAGTAAAGCCCTCGGCAAACCACAGGGCGTCGCTCATGTTGGCCTGGTCAAAGTTGAAGGGTTCCAGCGTTTGGGGACGGATGCGCTCTACGTTCCATGCATGAAAAAATTCGTGGCTAATGGTGCCAATAAGGCCGCTGGCGTTTTCCTCCAGGTTGCCGGAGCTGGAACACACGGTTGAGTTGCGGTGCTCCATGCCATCGCCGAAAATCCAGGGATTGTAGCTCACCAGAAAGGTATAGCGGCCATAGTCAAAATCCGGGAACGCCCCGAAAACGGTAGATGCCTCATTGACAACCTGTTTTACCCAGGCAGCGTAACTATCCAGGGCTTCGTCGCTGTCTTCCACCATCGCGGCAATTTCAATAGTGTATTCTTCCCCGTTATCTTCTACATTCCAGCGGCGCCAGCGCAGGGGGCCAATCATGGTGGGGCTATCGTAGAAATAATAATAGTTGGGAGCGGTGAAAGTGTACTCATCGGCTGTGGAAACGAGTTGAGTGGCTACATCCCAGTCCGGCTTATCTTCTAACTGAAAGCTGATCTCAATGGGGCGTTGATCGAGGTCTGCGCCGTAGATGAACGAGGCTGGCATATTGAGGTGGGCTTTTCGGTTATCAATGCCGGTGTAGGTGCCGTCGCCGTGGTTTCCGAAGAGGGTGTAGGCAAACTGTACTTCTTTATCGTAGCCGCTTACTTGCCACTCGGCAATACCGGTTTTAGTTAGTGATAGCAGCTTTCCATTTCCATCGGTAGCAACCGTTTCGTAGACATTCTTGGCAAAATTATGAACGGCATACCGTCCCGGAGAGGATTGCGGCATCCGCAGTACCAGCGTGTCATTGGTCAGATCCTGAAAGTGAATGGTGATATGCAACTCATGATGCTGCACATTGTCAAAGCTTACTTCATAACGGATGGGTTCACCCTCCGCGTTTAAAAACGGTGCCGCGAAGGTGGGTATCGTACCATAGACCAATAGCAGTGCCAGGAAGAGAAAACGTAGGTTGCGGTTCAATAGAATAGAGGGTTTAATTTTACATGAAAAACGAGGCTTTTAAACCATTGTTTTATACTGCACATCAAAGATGGGTGGTTAGCAGTGATTTTATTCATATCAGTCTTGGAACCTAAGGAAATGTTGGTTTTGATACCAAGGGTAAGGGAAGGTGCTCATTGTCAGACCTTTGTAGGAACACCATTAATGATGTTCCTACGGTATTTTAGTCTCTGAATTCAGATAATGTACTGCCAAAATGTTATTTACTTCCGGTAGTCCAGCGGGGGCTCCCGGTCGCCTAGTAATGATTCGTAGGCAAAGTCATCGCCTCGTTTCTGCATCAGTTCTTCCCTTGCTTCGTCCGCAATTTCCGGGTTTTTGAACACATCCAGGGCCGTAAGTGACAGGGTTTTGGCGGCTACCATCATGCCTTTATGACCAATGCTAGTGCCACCGGCCGCTACGGCCTGCCAGCTATGAGCGAAAGTGCCGGGTACCCAGGTAGCGGCCGACATACCGGCGGTGGGGGCCATCCAGCTTACGTCTCCTACGTCGGTAGAGCCGCCTGTGCCCCGGTTGCTGACCGTGTAGGGTTGAATCTCACCGGCTGAGGCAAGGGTAGCATCTTCGGGATCGTAGGTAGTACGGATCTGTTCGGCAAAGGCTTTCTCCTCTTCGTCGTAACTTACTCCCCCGACTGTCTTCAGGTTCTCATACATCTTTTCCGACAGCGTTTCGTTAGGCAGCACATTGTAAATACCGTGAATCACTTCATATTCCATCTGAGTTTCAGTGCCTAAAGCCGCTCCTTCCGCTGCCTTTACTACCCGCTCAAAAATATCCCTTACGTCCTGCATTTCGGGGTGGCGCACATAATAAAATACCTCCGCTGAGCCAGGTACGATGTTCGGAGCATCTCCGCCTTTGGTAATCACATAATGAATGCGGGTTTCGGCGGGTACATGCTCGCGCATCATGTTTACCATCATGTTCATGGCCTCTACACCATCCAGGGCCGAGCGGCCTTTCTCAGGAGCAGCCGCAGCGTGTGCCGGTTGTCCGGTAAAGCGGAATTTAGCCGATTTGTTAGCCAGCGAAGAGCGGGCGCTGGCCGAATTCTGACTACCAGGGTGCCAGTGAAGTACAGTATTTACATCGTCGAGCAATCCTTCGCGTACCATATATACTTTTCCGGCTCCGCCTTCTTCGGCCGGGGTGCCGTAGAGGCGAATGGTTCCGCTAGTGCCGCTTTCTTCCAGCCAGTCTTTCACCGCAATGGCCGCCGCTACCGAGCCGGTGCCGAACAGGTGATGACCGCAGGCATGGCCGCCTTTTCCTTCTTCTTTAACATCGCGCTCAGGGGTGGCCGTTTGCGACATTCCCGGCAGGGCATCAAACTCTGCCAGAAGACCCACTACCGGCTCACCGGAACCGTACGAAGCCATAAAAGCGGTGGGAATACCCGCTACGCCTTTCTCAACAGAAAAACCCGCATCGGTTAAGGTTTTTTGAAGCAACTGGGAGCTTTGCTCTTCCTGGTAGCCCAGTTCGGCATAATTCCAGATCTGGTGGGCGATATCGGAGTATTTTTCGTATTGATCGTCCAGGGAGGTCAGTAAAGCCTTTTCGTCCTTTGAAAGTTTCGATTGAGCGAAACCGGAGGTTATCAGGGCCAGGCTACAGAATAAAGTAAGATATTTTCTCATAAGTGATAGGATAGGGGGTAGTACAAAAGCCTAAAATAAGGATTGACCGGCTAATGAGGCAATGCCTTACTGTAAATTTGTTAAGAAAACAGGCTTTTTTTTGAAGCAGCACCCCTTAAGATAGCTAATAATTGTGTTTTTATCTAATCAGGCTATCTTTGGTGAGAATCCGATTCAATAGAGTCATTTAACCGGATGTTAGAATCTGGAGGTTGGTATAACCGGATTAGGTGTCTGGAGTTAATCTATAGATGCAAACTACTCAAGAAGCCCCATTGATCGTAACGCTGGAACTGGAAAAAAATCAGCAGCAGTATTTTAACCAGCTTCGGCAAACGTATTTTCCCGAAGAGCGCAATTATCTGGACGCTCACCTTACGCTGTTTCATCATTTGCCAGGTAGAGAAATAGAAGCGGTCTCTGATACTATAAATCAGATGAGCCAGCAGCAGCCAGTACTAGAGCTTTCGGTCACTGAGGTGAAAAGTATTGGTCGGGGAGTGGCTTTTGTCATTAAAAACCCCGCATTGCTAGACTTGCATAAGCATTTGCAAAAACAGTGGCATGGCTGGCTCACGCCCCAGGATCAGCAGAAACTCTGGCCGCACATTACGGTGCAAAATAAGGTAAGTGCTGGGGAGGCAAAAGCAACTTTTGCGCAGCTTGCCGAAGATTTTGAACCCTTTGCCGTGAGTGGAGTTGGTTTGCAATTATGGAAATATCAGGGCGGGCCGTGGGAGTTTGTGCGAGCGTTTTCGTTTAGCAAAGCAGAAAAATCGTATCTTTCCGGCTAATCCATTCTCATTTGAGAAATGCTTTAGTTCAATGTGAATTATGTTCTGAGTTCTAATGAGTAGAAAACTTAATTTGCAACTTTTATGCTGACAGCTCTCAAGCCGAGCGGGCTCATCCTTTTTCCATTGATGAAAAAGGATGCAAAAAATCTAGAAAACCTTGAAACTCGCTACGCTCAGACAGCAAGGTTTTCGGCTTAGAGGATGAAATACTTTGATCCACAGCTAATTTACTTTCAGCATAAGAATACCTTTATTCAATAATTTCCACCTAACCTTTTGTATGATGATACAACGAACCAGTTTATTTTTCTTTTTAACCTTTTTCACAATGACTGCATTTGCACAATCTAATAATGCCTCGGGTGAGCAACGCCACGTGGTAGTTTTCAAATACAAAGCTGATGCCTCAAAGGCCGATATTCAGAAAGTGACCGATAGCTTTGCTGCATTGCAAGACAAAATTCCCGGAATTACCTCTTTTGAACACGGAATCAATAACAGTCCCGAAGGAAAGAATATGGGCTTCACGCACGTGTATATGCTTTCGTTTGAAGATGCCGAAGCCCGGGATAATTACCTGCCCCACCCTGAGCATAAAAAGTTTGGAGAGTTGCTGGGTAAATTAGGTGTGGTAGAAGATGTGTTTGTGGTGGATTATATTCCGACTGAGTAGATTGGCCAGACAACTCAAGGTTCAGGAAAACCACATTTACATGAGTTGTCATGAATGTTATTGGCCTTGGGTTTAAACCCAAGGCTTTTTGTTTCATTCTTCATTAATTTCCAGTACGGCTTCCTGCTGCGTTGGCGGGTTATCAAGGTTCGGGTAAGGAACAACATCCTTTAGAATCACCTGAAAACCCTGCCCCCCTAATGTAACCGAAGCCGTATCCTGTTCAATAAACCCGGTTCTATCGCCCGAGCGGCAATCACCAATGCAAAGCGTAAGCAGTTGAGTCTCTTTCTCCTTAGATAGCGAAAGCTTTACTTCCGCATTCCCTGCCCAAATACACTGAGCCCCCTCCGGGCAACGACTATCAGAGATACTATCCACCATTACTTTTAGGCTATCTGCAGCAGGCTGAACGGTTAGAAAGACTTCGTCCTGGCTGCCCAGTTGGAATGTTTTTCCAAACTTTACCCCCGCCATTTCACCATCATCAGACTGGCATCCGGTAAGCCAAACCAGGCTTAGGATACCTAAAATTAGCGTTCTCATTTTCTTATTTCTATCTACTTATCAGACACAAAAAACCTGCAAAAAGTTGGGTATAGTAGATGTGTTTTGATGTATCCTGAATCAGCGCACTGCTTGCGCAAATAGTACATTACCATTAATATTTTTTAGCGTTATCCAACCTGAATTTTTTAGTGCAGATTCTGCCTCGCTCAGAGTTACTTGAAAAGAACTCTGAGCACCACAAAACATCATTTTACTGGCCAGTTGCCACGATAACCTCATAATCTTAATTTTTGCTTTAAGTCTTTACTAAATCACTACGCTCATTCTCAGGGGCCTTATTGGCCTGTCCTGTTTTTACACAGGTTTAGTTAAAAACCCAAAAAACTTACATCGGATAAAATACTTACAACGGTTTTGCACTTTTAGTAGTCTTTATAAAAATATTATTAGGGTAATCGAGCTAATATAGTAAGCGATATCCTTATTTGATTATAAACCAAACCATGCAGGGCATGAGAAAAATTTACAGATTAGCCTTACTTCTCGCATTGATCTTATTAGTAAGCTTGAGCTATCAGAGTTATGCGCAAACTCCGGCCAACGCTCAGGATTCGTTGGTGCTGCTAGCATTTCATCAGGATGTTCAGCAACACCACTGGCCCCAGTTGTGGGATACCCAGCAGTCGGTATCTTCCTGGGAAGGGGTCATCCTGAATGATCAGGGCAAAGTAACTTCTTTGACATTTGATTATGATTTGCTGGGAATGAAAGTAGATAGCCTGCCAAGTTCAATTGGCATTCTAAAAGACTTAGACATGCTGGGACGTCTCAGTGTAATCATGCTGGAAATCAAATATATTTCTCCCAAGCTGGGTGATCTTAGCCAACTTGGGGCTCTTAGTCTGGACTATAATGACATTGTGAGCCTGCCGGAGGAGATTGGAAATCTTAAGAAAGTAATCTGGCTTACGATTACTTACAACGAGTTGACAAGCCTGCCCGAAGGCATCGGTGGCATGGAAAAACTTAGTACGTTTTATGTATCTAATAACCACCTAACCTCCCTGCCAAATGGCTTGAGCCGGCTACCCTATTTGAACTACATCAACTTTTCTTACAATGACCTGGAGGCATTTCCAGAGGCGTTGGTAGACATTGAATCACTATCAGAAATAACCGGTACCCATAATAAGATGAAGGGAGGAATTCCGGCCGCATTGTGGGAACGGGGCGAAAGGCAGCTAGTGCCAGATCCGCTATCGCTTAATGTAAGCTATAATGAATTATCAGGTCGGGTATTGGATGAAAGTACGGATGAGTCTTTAGTCGGATTATTAAATATCAGTTACAATCATTATCGCTTGCAGGATATTTACCCTGACTACGAGCAGTTACAATTGTATTGGTGTAATCTCACCTTTATGCCTCAGAGAAGAATTGGCTCTCATTTACAAACGGTAACTCCCGATGAAAATGGATTATTGAACATTCAGATAGAAGGTTACACTCCACTGGAGGGAAGCAATGTGCAGTGGTTTTCCTACAGCAGCATGTCAGACAGGGGGCGATTTGAGTTTCCGGCTGGTTCTACGTATCCGCTTATCAAGCGTACTGGGCAAGGATTTTATTATTGCAAAATCACCCATCCGGACTTACCGGATTATGAGATTGTCAGCAATCCTTTGCGGGTGATTATCAACAATAAACGACCGGTTATATCGAATACGGATATCAGGTTTCGTCAGGGAGAAACACCCCCGCTTTGGCTAGGTGCTAGCGATGACTTTTCCTACAGCGAACTACTAACCTGGACAATCCCCGAGGAGACGCCCCACCTGAAGGTTTCGTTCAGTAGTATTGTACCCAAAGACCCGGCCTGGACCGGTACCGATACCTTACACGTTCGGGTGGAAGACGAACACGGTGGGGTGACCAAAGAGGATGTATTGATTACGGTGTTACCTTTACAGAATACCGCCCCGGTGGTGAATCTTTCTACCGTATACATGAGCTTGGCTGCTGAATCTCCCTGTGAGGCCGGAGATCCTGACTGCGAAAAATTATTCCTGTGGAACACCGCTCTTCAGTTGGCTCCCTTTGTGCACGATGATCTTGATGATCTGGACGATCTGCAGCTCTCCATAGTGGAGTTTGACGGGGTTGGAACTCCATCCAGTTATTTTCATGCGGGGGTTGATCTAAACAGCGGAATCTTCCTGAACTCTTACATAATAGCGCATCAGGATACCAGCGCCATCATCACCTTGCGCGTGGTTGATAGTGAAGGGGAAGTGACTGAGCAGCAAATTGAGCTGATTGCCAAAATAGACAACCAGCCTTTTCAGCTAGCCGATATTCCGGAACAGAAGATTGCCGTCGGAGAAACCTTCCCTCCACTAGATTTAAAACAATATGCCTCCGACGACTACACTCCGGTAGAAAATCTGGTATGGAAAGCCTATCCGCAGGGCGACGTCCGGGTAAAGCTAGACCAGGGAATCGCTACGGTAACTCCTTTTAATCCGGATCAGCCGCAGAGCTTTACCGTTATTTACGAGGCTTACGAAACAGATTTGTTTTCCTATAAACTGGTAGAGGTTACTTATACGATTACCGAGAAAGAAGACGAAGAACCAGAGCCAGAAAATGTATTCATTTCAGGAACGATCATTACGGGTGACCAGCAACCGCTGACAGAAGTGCAGTTGACTGGCTTACCGGAAACGATTGTTACGGATGCTCAGGGAGTGTTTACTGTTGAGGTTTCAGCGGACTGGTCTGGCACTATTACTCCGGTTAAGGAAGATTATACTTTTTCACCGGCTTCCTTAGAAGTTAGCAAGTTGGAAGGAGACCTAGCCGATCAAAATTTTACCGCTACCTATACCGGGAATTATACTATCTCAGGCAACATTCTGGATGATCAGGGTAAGCCTCTGGCTGATGTAAGTCTGCAAGGTGCTCCGGCAACGGTGGTCACCGATGCGGATGGGCGTTATGTGATTTCGGTGCCAGCGGGTTGGAAAGGTTCTATCACTGCCAAAAAAGAGCAGTATACATTCTCACCCGAGTCCCTGGACTTTACCGATGTGCAAGAAAATATGTCGAATCAGCAATTCTTAGCTAGCCTCGTAACTGAACCGGAATCCGAACCCGAACCGGAGCCTGAACAAGAACCAGAGCCGGAGGTGGAGGTCTTTTACACCATTGCCGGAGTGATTACCGACCAGCACAATAACCCCTTGCCCCAGGTAACCCTGACGGGTGATACCATCACCATCGTAACCGATGCCCAGGGACATTATACGATTACGGTACCCACCCATTGGAGCGGCACACTTACGCCCACCATGCCGGATTACACTTTCTCCCCGGTAAACTTGGAGTTTGAAGATGTGCAGGAAGATGCCGGCACCCAAAATTTCACCGCCACATACACCGGTACCTATCTTGTTTCGGGAATAGTGCTTGACAGCTCTAACGAAGCACTGGCCGCAATAACGATCAATATTGATGGTCTGGATCAACTAGCAAATATTCAAACCGATGAAGAGGGTAGATTTTCTTTAGAAGTTCCTGCCGATTGGTCTGGTACACTCACCCCTGCTGATGAAGAATATAGCTTCGAACCGGAGAAACTCGTGTTCAGCAACCTTCGGACCAACCAAAGTGAGCAGAACTTCACGGCTCAGACTACTACAGTTGTGGAAGAACCGAAAACACCAAGTGCGCTGGGTATTGTCGTATATCCTAATCCTACCGATGGGGAAGCGACCATAGAACTGGATGAAGCTTTAGCCCAGGAAGCTTCCTTGCTAATCATGAATACTGAGGGAAGAATTGTGTGGCAAGCCATTGTACCTACCGGAAGTAAGCGAATTCAGTGGCCGGGCACCAACCAGGCCGGTGGAGCGGTATCAGTAGGCATCTATCAACTCCGGTTGATGGAAGCTAATAAACCGGTAAGGTCAGTAAAAATCAGCGTGATTAAATAACGAGATCAACACAGCCTCGGGTTTAAACCCGAGGCTGTAAAAAAATGCGCCATTCTCGAAGCTTTAAGTTTGGTTCAGACGTGTATTTTAAAAAACCTTCTTCTCAAAAAGCCGGGCTAGTGCCAACAAAACAAGGCCATAAACAAGCAACCCTAGCGTATAGAAAAGCCAAAAGTTGCCTCCGGTAGCCACGGCTTCCAGACTGCGAAACGACCAGTAGGTAGGCACAACGGCAAAACCTTCCAGTGCCTTAACATCCAGAAAATAGCGCAGGATGGGCAAGTTGAGTAGCAGATTAAATATCTTGAACTGGGCCAGACCTTCCATTTTGTTCTTGGCAAATGTGGCCGTCATGAGTGCCAGTAGGGGGGCAATGAGGCTATACTGAATGGCTAATAACAAAGCTGGGCCAAAAGGTATATCCACCAACCCTCCTAACAGTAATAATAGTAGATTAACGATTATAGAAATAATCACTCCCGCTGCCAGCCGGAGCAGCACGAACGTCCCGGCTTTAATGGGGGACACCCGCAAGGCACTAAACACGTTCTCATCTTTTTCTTCCAGAAACAGAAAACCATTGATAAAGCCAAACATGGTAGCCGCCTGCATACAAGACCACATGAGAATCACCGAGTGGTAGGGTTCAAAAACCGGATACTGCTCGCTTAGGTAAGGAACCAAAAACTTGACAATAGCCAGCGCCACCAGCGGAAAGAAAAGCAGCCCTTTCAGCATAGGGTCGCGGAAGGTGATGCGAAAATCGTTTTGACTAATGAGCAGCAGTTTATTCATGACCAGATGTGTTTACGAAAGGAGTTTCGGGCCAGATAATAAGTTCCTGTGATGGTCAAACCTGCATAACAATAGGCATATACCAATAGAGAAAAAGAGAGTTCTTCAAAAGCAGCCTGTAGCAACAAAATCCCAGGATACGAAGGAATTGGGTAGAACCACATCGGAGAAGCCGCCTCGAAAAAAGGGATAAACGGCAAGGCCATCAGAATCAGCAGCGGGATGCATCGCACCAGAAACTGATTGAATGAATTGGTCGGTGGTACTAACCAACAGCCTACGAAAATGAAGGTCAGGCTGGCGCTGATTACTCCCACCACAAAGTGCACATAGTTAAATTGCCATCCGTAACCGGCCCAGGCCATCGCCAAAGAAGTACCCAGCGCCACGATGGTAAGCGAAACGGCTTTAGACCACAGATAAGCCTCGGGCGATAAGGGCGAAACGGCGAGCGCTTCCAGTGTATGCTGATCTTTTTCAAAGAGCACCAGTACTCCGGCAAACAATAATCCGGTCACTACGGGGTCATTGAAAATCAACAGTACCAGTATCTTTTCCAGGCTTCCCAGCTCCTTCAGCAGATAGAACAGGCCCAGATACACTCCGACTAATACCGCAGAAATGACTACCAACTGATTACGATGCAGTAGCACCAAATCCCAGCGCAGAAGATTGGAAAAAGTTTTCATACTAGGCGTTGTCCGGTGAGTTTGATAAACACATCTTCCAGCGTAGCTTCTTCCGAATGAATCGTCTTGATATTGTTCTGCTGAAGGATATTCAGAAATTCCTCGTTCTGCCCGAGCGTGTCCAGCGCGTATTCGTAAGGCGAAGGAGCATCATGTACTTCTACTTTCACCTTCCGTTGCCCATGTTGTAGTTTGAGAACTGATGGGCGGTCCAGGGCTTTGATTTCTCCGTCGATAATGAGGGCAATTCTGTCGCAGAGCGCATCGGCATCGTACATGCTGTGGGTGGTGATGAAGATGGTTTTGCCCTGCGCTTTCAAGCCGAGAATAATGTCTTTGATCACTTTTCCATTCACTGGGTCCAGGCCCGAGGTGGGTTCATCCAGAAACAGAATGTCGGGGTCGTGCATGAAGGAGCGAATAAAATTCAGCCGCATCTTCATGCCCTTAGAGAAATCCGAAACGGGTTTGTTAGCATCCTCTTTTAACCCTACCCGGTCAAGTAATTCGTAAAAATTAGTTGGACGTTTGCGGTAGAAGTTGGCGAAGAATTGCAGGTTCTCCAGCGCCGTCAGTTTCAGATAATGATTCGGGAGCTCAAAGCTTACTCCGATCTTCTCATAAAAATCTTTACCCCAGGCGGTCAGGTCGCGCCCTTGTACCTGCACTTGTCCCTGGTAACCATCCAGCAGTTTATACAAAATCTTTTGCGTAGTACTCTTGCCACTACCGCTGGGGCCCAGAAACCCAAAAATCTCTCCGGGCTGAATAGCAAATGAAATTCCTTTCAGGGTAGGGGCATCGTTTTTTGGATAGGTGTATTGCAGGTTCTCTACCGTAATCATTGAGGCACGGGTTGATTAGCGGTAAGTTACGCAATGTGCTACTTTTCTCTAAAGCTGAATTGCTAAAGGTGCGAACCCTTTTCTTTAAATGCGAAAGACTGCCTAATAGGCTATTTACAAAAAAGACATCCGAAGTTTTAGAAACTTCGGATGTCTGAGCCGCCTGATTTATTGTTTTGCTAATCGTTGTACAGTACGAAATTGAGCTTGTGTAATCTCTACGAAGTACATGCCAGATTTCCAATGGCTAATATCCATCGCTTTTTCTATCACTGGCTGACTTTTCACAAACTTTTGATTGAGTTGCACCTGCCCCAGAGTATTGATGATCCGAACTTGCACCTCACTGTACTGATCATTCTTGAGAGTAAATTGCAACTGATTCTGCGCAGGGTTGGGATAAAGGCGTAGTAGCTCAGATACTTCGGCTAGATCATCGACGATAGCCAGGATTTTATCAATGGTTGTAGCAGAAGTGGTATCACTTGGATCGCTTTCACGGCCGTTGTATGCGCGAACATGATATATATATTTTGTCCCGAATGCCAAGCCACGATCGGTGTAGCTTGTTTCAGTAGTAGAGCCAACTTGTTCAAAGTTATCACCAACCTGACGGTATACATTATATGAGGTAGCTCCTTCAACGGCATTCCAGTTTAGATCGAGCTGCGTTTCTTCTCTATCCGGAGTCGATGCAACAAGTCCTGTGGGCGCTGGTGGTGGGGCGGTCGGTGGTTCACCCCCACAGTTATCACTGACAATGGCTGTGGTAGAATATTCATTAGAATAAGCGGAGTTACCCAATGGACTGAACGCGCGTACCCGATAAAAATATTCGGTGCCATTTTGAAGTACCTTTGCTTCATCAGCATAAGAAGTACTGTTAGCGCTCAACGTAGCTATCTGAATAAAATCAGTAGAATCTACCATGCGGCGCTCCACAATAAATCCGGTTTCATTGTTAGTTGTGTCTTGCCAGTTTAGAGTGATAAAGCAACTTACCGCCTCAGCAGAGAGCTCATACGGAGCAGCTACTTCTTCGTCAGAAACCACAAAATTGTTTTCACTAGAAGTTGTACCTTCTTCGTTGGTGACACTAATTTTTCCGGTTTGAGCATTAGCTGGAACTACAACAAGTAACGTAACTGAATCTAATGCTTGTCCAGTTACCGGAGCCGCTCCAGCAAACTGTACTGATGTAACAGTATTCATATTGATACCCGTCAGCGTAATTTCGCGCCCCACCGGAGCTATTCCGGGTGAAAAAGAGGTAATAAATGGAAGTTTAGTGTTTTGTACACTTACATTGTCAATGTAGAAGCCGTCATTTTCCCCTTGTTGAAACCCTCCATTAAAGTCTGCATTATCGTACTGTTGGATGCGAATGACAGAGCTATCTGAAAAAGCTATGCCTAGCAGGTTTGGATCAATATTTAGAGAAAAAGGGGTATACTGTGTAGATAACTCTTCAAAAACGAATTCATAAATTTTAGTAAAACTTTTTCCACCATTACTACTAAAAAAGATTCCATCTTGTAAATGTTGTTCATTGTTAATGTTCCTTAAATCCATATTAATCTCAACTTGGCTTTGTCCAGCTAAATTAAGATGTAAATCAATAGCACTCGTAGAAAATCCATCGTCACATCTTTTACCGATTTGCAAACCAAATTGATTAGTATTTCGGGCATCAGCCGTTACAAATACAAAACCAGTAGGCTTAGTAGTATTAGGTAGAGTTGTACTATCGGGGTGGGACCATAGCCATGAGTTACTTAATTCACCAGTCTCGAAATCATCAAAGAAAGGAATAGATGCGAAATCAGTTTTTCTAGATATTACTAAGACATTATCAATGTAGAAGCCATCATTTTCCCCTTGTTGAAACCCTCCATTAAAGTCTGCATTATCGTACTGTTGGATACGAATGACAAACTGACTTGTCAAATTGAGATTATTAGCCGCTGCCAAGGCATCAATATCAAATGGAGGGAACGCGCCATAATTATTGCACCAATCTTCAGCTAGAAAGTTATATACTTTTACAAATGACTGTCCACCATCATCACTAAAATACAATCCGTCTTGCTCATGGGTCTCTTCTGCTATATCTCGGATATCAAAACTGAATTTTACTTGTGTTTCACCTTCCAAGTTAAGGTGAAGATCTAGCGCGTTTGTAGTAAATCCATCATCACATATTTTTCCTATTCTTAAGCCTTGTTGTCCGCCGTTATTTGACTCGGTGGTAATACGAACATCACCAGTAGGTTTAGTAGTGCTAGTTAGTGAAGTATTATTAGGAAAAGACCAGGACCAAGCACTATCTAATTCGCTATCCTCAAACCCATCTTCAAAGGGAAGAGTGGCATACTTGATCTTTGGCACTCTTACTAAGACATTATCAATGTAGAAGCCATCATTTTCCCCTTGTTGAAACCCTCCATTAAAGTCTGCATTATCGTACTGTTGGATACGAATGACAAACTGACTTGTCAAATTGAGATTATTAGCCGCTGCCAAGGCATCAATATCAAATGGAGGGAACGCGCCATAATTATTGCACCAATCTTCAGCTAGAAAGTTATATACTTTTACAAATGACTGTCCACCATCATCACTAAAATACAATCCGTCTTGCTCATGGGTCTCTTCTGCTATATCTCGGATATCAAAACTTAGTTCTACCTGTGAAAAAGGTTCTAGATTAAGAGTTAAATCCAAAGCATTAGTTTCAAAATCACCATCAGAAGCTTTTCCGATCAATGCCCCAAACTGACCATTGGCAGCAGAGCCTTCGGTAATCTCAACTCTTCCATTCGTACTTGGTCTGGGAGTCCATGCGTTTTTAAATTCGGTTCCATTCTCAAAATCATCCTCAAAAATCACTTGAGCATTTAGATAATAGGAGCTAAGGGTTGCAAATAGTAACAATATAAATCTTTTCATGAGTTGCGTAGGTTTAAGGGGTTTGGGATACTAAATCAAATATGTATTCGCCAGTAATGGCTTCGGTGCGACCGTTGGAAGTACTACGGGTAAATTTTAGTGTAAGTGAGTTTTCATTTACTGTATACTCTACTTCGGTTTGTCCATTGAAAGGGTCGGTCATCAACAGTTCGGCATCGGTATCTGGGCCAAATTCCCAATTGCCATCCGGCAAAACCTGCCCTTCGTCGTTGGTAGCATAGGTACCATTCGTTACATTACTGTTATCAGAATTTAGTGTCCCGGAAAAAGTAAGAGTAAAGTTGGAAAAATAGGGATATTCATCGGCCAGTGGCACGGCGTCTTTCGTAATGGTGCCGGGCACCCAGGTATGAGCCGTAAGTAAGCTAAGTTGCGCCCCAATCCCTTCTTCAGGTGGATCAGGACATGGAGAATCCGAATCACACTCGGGGTCACAGGGATCATCACAGGTAGGAGGACACCCATATAGGAGTATGGTGGTACACAATAGTGCCAGAGCAACATGTTTCATAATTGAGAGGTTAGGATGATAGATAAAATGCAGTTCTTATTCTATGTTAATCAGGTAGGTGCTATCGTTTGGGACCTAGATGTAGTTTCTGCTCACACCGCTATTTGTTACCGGATTGAGTAGATACATCGGATGATTCACTTTCCAACTGATAGGCGAAAAGCGATCTTCTGTCGGGTTGATAAAATAGTACTCCCAGGTAATCATCAACGAAATAGCTGGGGTCTTTATCGTCCAAAATGATCTTCGCTGTTTCGTTGCCGGTTTCTTTATCTACTTTTAAGAGGCCAAAGCGACCGTCGTCCAGCTTTTTGGAGACTAGCTGATACCCTTGACCCTGAAAAGCCGCTGATTTACGTTTTCCAATAAGCCAGGTGGCTTTATAAGCTTCGTTGCCAGCCATCAGCAGTAGGCTGTTTTCATTGTAAATATCCAGTTCGTTTAACATCAGACTAGCAGCGCCTCCATCAATGTTACCGGAAAAATAGCTATTCATGGTACCTACGGTGCCCGCAAAATAAGCATACTGTACGGCAGCTACTACGGCTACCCGTAATACTCCAGCCCCGGTTCGTTTCATCCACATGGGCAGGCCGGGCGCCCGGTGATAGTGCTGATACTCAACTTGCCCGTTAGGAGTAACTTTTAGGAGGTTTTGATCATTTGCTAAAAAATAGCCGTTTTCTGCCCACTCTAACGTTTGAGCAAATGCTTTTTTATCACCCTTGAACTTGATTTTTTCTAGCAATACTCGCTTTTCTTTTTGTTTGAAGTCTATTTCATAGATATCGTCTTTTTGATAGACAAGGGCCTTTTGACGTTCCCAATCAAAGTAAGGAAGAAATTGCTCATCCAGTTTGAATGGTTTAGGAAGAAGCTGCTGGCCTGTTTCCCGATCAAGAAGGCCAATCTCTTGCTCAGTCATGTATACTAAGCCTTCATCGGTTAATACATAGAGGTATAGACGTTCACCGTTCAGAGCATCGGGTTTATCCCAAAGAATATTTCCTTGCTCATCGCATCGGTTCAAGTACCAATGGCTGTTCGCTGATAGTTTGACCACAAAACCTTCTTCCTGAGGCAACACCTGATGTAGTTTCATATTAAATATCACCGGGTCCTCCCAACGAGGAGATGCATCCTGATAATCATAAAAATTAAATGAGCGATAACTAGCTGCCATAAAGGCTCTTTCGTCAGGAACAATGTAATTATCACCCTGCAATACCCGCATCTGGTTCTTCAGGTTTGTCGTCATCTGTTCATGGTTCGTTGCCTGAATCACACTTTCTTCTTTCTTCTTAAAAATCTTTAGCTCGGCATTAAACCATTGGGGCTCACCAGTAGATAGGTCAAAGGCATTGGTTATATTACTAAAATCAACCTGGCCATAAAACCGGGTGGGATCATCTTGATTAAAGAATATATATTTCACCAATGGGTAGGGTTGTGTCCAAAGTACGGCTCCATCCTTCTGGCTAATCCGTGTGAGGTTCTTGCCCGTAGCAATCAGCAGATGTCCTTCCGGGTCTACTCGGACACTGTTAAACGAAAAGTTAGTCATTCCTTCCGGAGTAACCGTGTTCCATAGAACTTCTCCTGTGTTGGAGGACACTAGAGACATCATAGATTCTTTGCCTTGACGACCCAAGATAAATATTGCTTCAATATCTTTTAGAACAATCTCTGCCTGTACTGATTTTATGGGGTGCTCATCAGAATCGTAAATAATAGTTCCCTGATAAGTATCAATCAGTAGTGTCCGATCTGAAGAGTAAAGTAGTTTTTCTTTTAGCGTATATTCTTTACTGGATTTTAGCCCGGAGATCATAGCATATGGTGTATCCTCATACTCTCTATAATTCTCAAACTCAACTGAACCTATGTCAGAAATAGCCCAGACCTCTTGTTTATCGTAGGGGTCTACACCGTGTAGCATTTTGTCAGTATGAACAACCAATACCCCGGTAGGGGATTGACGATACCATTCAATAACGTTTTCAAAGCTAACTTGCCAGTCGGGAGCCTGTTGAGCAAAAAGTGGCATAACTCTGATCATACTTATGATCAAGAAAAACGAAGTAGTTCTCATGGTTGAATTGTTTAGGGTTGAAGGATGAGGAGTGGTATCGAGGGGGTATTTTATAGGCTTTAATTTGGTGCGTTTACGAGTGATTGTAATTAAAAATAATAAAAATATTTGTAATATATATAGTAATATTTTTTCCGAATATTGATTTATACGGGGTTAATAACATTATTTAAGCGCTATATTCACTTTTGAGATGAGGTGTGCAGATAGAATGATGGTATTAATTTCTTGGGAAGAAAATAAAGTGTTTCGCACTAACTGGAATTTATGTCGAACCAACCATCAGCTATTTCTAACAGCTGTTGTATTATTTATAGCCTTAATTCTTTACACATTACTTGGTATTACGACTATTTTGATGGTAAAAAAATATCTCTTTTGTCAGAAATTTTTTTTAAGGGTTGTTCTTTTAAGCAAAGAAAAAGGCTGGTTCCTGCTTAAGAAATAGGGGCCATTAATAGGAAACATGTCGCTCATGTTTCTGATGAGGTAGTACTTCTTGAGGGTTTTACCTAGAAAAAGCAGCCTAAACTTAATTTAGAACTTACAGGCTGTATGGCAAATGAAATTCCTTTCAGGGTAGGGGCGTCGTTTTTTGGATAGGTGTATTGCAGGTTCTCTACCGTAATCATTGAGGCACGGGTTGATTAGCGGTAAGTTACGGAATGAGTCGTTAATGATCTACCTTTCTCAACAGCTAATTAGCTAGCACCGCGAACGCTACTCTAAAGAAAAGACATCCGAAGTTTTAAAAACTTCGGATGTCTGAACGTTAAATTACACCATGTGGCAGAAAGGAGCTGTTTTTTGCTGGAAGCATGTTGGTGAAAAAAACGAATATACATCGCCGGCTATTTTACCGGAGGCGTTGTAGGCAGCCAAAAAAAGAATAGCTTTGTCTGTTTCTATGTCTGTCGCTTAATTCAACAACTACGTGAGGCTTTGTTACTGCATTCTTGGCTTATTATTCGTAAGTACCCCATTACTTGCCCAGAAAAAAAACGCTGAATACCGATTGCCATTAAGAAAAACTTCTACGGCTGTCGTCATTGATGGCGGAACGAATGATCCGGCTTGGCAGGAAGCCGAAATTGCCACCGACTTTTACATGGTGTTGCCGATGGATACCAGCAAAGCCAATGTGCGCACCGATGTGCGGATGGCCTACGATGATAACTTTCTGTATCTGCTGGCGGAGTGCTATCGTGCCAAACCCGGCCCGTACATCGTAGAATCGTTGCGGCGGGATTTTTCTTTTGGGAAGAACGACAACTTCCTGCTATTTATGGACCCCTTTGATGACCAGACCAATGGCTTCTCTTTCGGAGCTAATGCTGCTGGCGCACAATGGGATGGCCTGATGTACGATGGTGGTAGTGTTGATCTTAGTTGGGATAACAAATGGGTGTCAGAAGTAAAGAATTACGAAGACAAATGGGTGTTTGAAGCAGCCATTCCCTTTAAGACAATTCGCTACAAAAAAGGCATTACTGAGTGGGGCATCAACTTCAGCCGTTTGGATCTGAAAGCCGCGGAGAAATCTTCCTGGACACCAGTACCCCGGCAGTTTCCTACGGCTTCGCTGGCTTACACGGGTACGCTGGTCTGGGATCAACCCCCGCCCGCTGCCGGAAATAATGTTTCTATCATACCCTACGCTCTGGGCGGAGTGACCCGAAATTTCGATGAAGGCGCCTCCAATGATTATCGGGGAGATGTGGGAGTGGACGCCAAAGTAGCCATCACCTCTTCGCTCAACCTGGACCTGACGGTAAACCCGGATTTTTCTCAGGTAGAAGTCGATCAGCAGGTAACGAATCTGGATCGTTTTGAACTGTTCTTTCCTGAGCGGCGGCAGTTTTTTATTGAGAATGCCGACCTGTTTGCCAATTTTGGTTATTCCACCATTCGCCCGTTCTTCTCCCGGCGCATTGGGCTGGGAGTGCCCATCCGGTTTGGGGCTCGGCTGAGCGGCAAGCTTAACCGGAACTGGCGTATTGGGGTAATGAATATGCAGACGGGAAAAGTAGACGAAACCGGCCTGCCCGCCCAGAACTTTGCCGTAGCGGCAGTGCAGCGAAGAGTATTTGCTCGCTCCAATATCGGGCTGATTGTGGTGGACAAAGAAGCACTCAGTTACACTCCCTCTGATGACCCTAACACCATTGTCTATTCCAAGTATAACCGCAACATTGGTCTTGAATATAACATCGCCTCCTCTAATAACATGTGGACGGGTAAGGTGCTATATCTCAAATCTATGAGCCCGTTTGACCTGAATCGGAACATGGTGCATGCGGCCAACCTGCAATTTAATAGTCGACGTTTAACGCTGAGCTGGCAGCATGAGTATGTAGGGAGCGGCTATACAGCTGAGGTTGGGTATGTGCCCCGGAGGTCTTACATCAAACTCAATCCTGAAGTTAGTTACCGGTTTTTCCCGGAAAACAGCAGTGTTGTAAGCCACGGCCCTTCGCTAAGCTCTACGTATTTCTTTAACGACTCATTTCATCAGACAGATAACGAAACCTATCTGGCTTATAATGTAGATTTTCAGAACCGTTCCAGCTTTTCGGCTTGGGTGGCTCACAATTATGTGCAACTATTACAGGTATTTGACCCGACCAACTCATTGGGCGATACGCTGGCGGCTGGCTCTCAGCACTGGTGGAAATCCTGGGGTACGGAGTATGTATCCAAACCCAATAGTCTGTTCACCTATTCTTTTTCTACTCGCTACGGAGGGTACTATGCCGATGGCTCACGATTAAATGTTACTACCGAATTAGGCTATCGCTTTCAGCCCTACGTGAGTATAGCCGTTCGCTCCAGTTACAATCGCCTGGTGTTACCCGAACCGTGGAACAAGAATATCTTCTGGCTGGTTGGCCCTCGCGTTGATGTAACCATGACCAACAAGCTTTTCTTTACGGCTTTCATGCAGTATAATGAGCAGATCGATAACATCAACCTGAACACCCGTTTGCAGTGGCGCTACCAGCCCGCTTCCGACCTCTTTATTGTATACACCGATAATTACTTCCCCGAGCCATTTGGCGTGAGGAACCGAGCACTGGTGCTGAAGCTTACCTACTGGTGGAATGTATAATTTACAGTGATAAAGTAAAGCCTGATATCTGCCAACAACTATGTGTCAAGAACGATGGCCTAGGCAGTAAATCTTTGCAGGTTACAAAATATCCTTTATTCTATTCACATTTTATACGTTGTTTCAGGTTTTATTATTCAATTACCCATGCTAGCCCACCGATAATCATCTTTTTTCTTATATTGATTTTTTTCAGGGCCTCGGTAGTAGCTGTATTCTTGAAGAGAGTTGTTTGTGAAGCTGAACAGGATGTAAAGGCCCCTCCCCCAAGGCAAATACTTTTACCACAAAAATACAACTATGAACCTAACCAACATTCCTACCCTCAGCATAAGCCCATAAGAGCTGCAATTAACCGAGTTGGACTGTATCTGACCAAATACCCTTCGGCATGAAATGCGTTTTTTGATCCTGTTATTCCGATCAATTGTCCCTCATAGCTCCGGCTATGCCGAATACACGATCTTCGTCCGGAAATAAAACCTCACATTTCATACTCAAAGAGCTTATCAGACATAGCCCGGTCTTAGTCTGCGAGCATACCTCGATCTATAGTGCAAAAGAGTGTTATTTATCGTGCGTAATGAAGTATCAGGACTGTACGCTAAGCAATTGGTATTAATAAGAAGACTTGCATCTTTTCATTATTACTTTGCTATAAAATCAGTAAACTTTTATCAATCAACACAACCTTATGAATTTATCTGTACACCATTGGCTAGGCATTCTGCTGCTTAGTTGGTTTAGTATTACCGCACATGCTCAGCAGCAGGCTGTTTCAGGAACAGTGACTGCTGATGAGGAAGGGGCCTTGCCAGGAGTAAACATTCTAGTGAAAGGAACCACCCAGGGAACCGTGACCGATATTGATGGGAACTACCGAATCAATGTATCGGGTGAAAATGCCGTGTTGGTATTCTCAGCCGTAGGGTATACCTCTCAGGAAGTTGCGGTAAGTGGCCGATCTACTATTAATGTGGTCATGCCACCTGATGTTCAATCTCTGGATGAAATTGTAGTAGTGGGATTTGGTACCCAGAAAAAAGCCGATGTTACCGGATCAGTAGGATCTATACCCGCCGAAGAGATTGCGGCAAAACCCATTACCAGTCCTGATCAGGTGCTCGGAGGCCGGGTCTCGGGGGTGCAGATATCAAACCGTAGTGGCGATCCGGGAGCTCCAATCAACGTGCGCATACGGGGTATCGGTACCGCCGGGGCTAACCAGCCGCTATGGGTAATTGACGGAGTACCCATTGTGCAGACCAGTAATATTACCGTAAATACGGGTTCTAATACCGAGACTAACCCGCTGGCGGGTATCAACCCTAATGATATTCAATCCATTGATGTGCTGAAAGATGCTGCATCAGCCGCTATTTATGGTGCCCGAGCCGCCAATGGAGTCATCATTGTAACTACCAAGCGAGGAACAGCCGGAAGAACATCAGTGACCTACGATGGCTATGTAGGTGTACAAACCGTACCCGAATCTCGCCGCATCGATGTGCTCAATGTAGATCAGTACATTGATCTGCAAACGGAGATTGGGCGGGATGTAACCGAGTTTGGGGGACAACCTTTTGTGGACTGGCAGGATGCTATCTTTAAAAATGGACCGATGCAAAGTCATAATATTACGACGAGCGGTGGATCAGAAAAGATAAATTTCAGCGTTTCGGCAGGTTATCTGAGCCAGGAGGGAATAGAACCCGCCCAGGATTTTGAGCGCTATTCCTTTAAAGCCAATTCCGATATCAAAGTAGGTAAGAATAACCGCTTTACGTTTGGCGAGTCTATTCTAATCAGTTTTGTTGATCGTCTGGTACAGTCTGAATCAGGAGCATTTGCGGCCTTCAATGCCTCATTAAACGCACCTTATTTTAAAATATACAACCCGGATGGCCCTTTTGGCTATAATCCTGAGAATCCAACTACCGTTGGGGAAGGACGAGGTGAGAATTACGTATATCGGACTGACCTGAACGTGAACGAAACCCGGGTGAGAAACAAAAAGGTACTCGGAAATATCTATGGTCAGTGGGAAATTCTTGATGGGCTATCTTACAAAATATCTGCCGGGATTGATTACAACGTTGGGGATGGCTTTTTCTACCAGGCTCCGGTTTCTTTTTCGCAAATCGGCGACCCTCGTTTGTCTCTGCTGGTACAATCTCGTCCTATTGAATTGACTACTAACATAGCCAATACCTTAACCTACACCAAAACATTTGGCCAGCATAACTTAACCGTACTGGTCGGGCATGAAGAAACGAACTTCCGCTTTGACAAGATACGGATTCAAGGAAGCAACCTGTTCAATACCGCTGTCCGTTTTGCCTCAGTAGCCAGCACCCTGGCAGCAGGTAACGAAGCTGACCAATGGGCGCTGCGTGGTTATTTAGGGCGGATCAATTATTCATTTGCCAATAAATATCTGGCTACCGTAAACGTACGCAGGGATGCTACCTCCCGCTTTGCCAAAGGCAATCGCTCTGATGTGTTTCCTTCCGCATCCATTGGCTGGAGGTTATCCGAAGAATCCTTTTTCCCGGAAACCAGTTTTATTGATGACCTGAAAATCCGGGCTGGTTGGGGACAGTCGGGTAACCAGTTTACCGGGCTTAATTTTGCCTTCATCAGTTCGCTCAATATCTTCCCTTTCTATGTGATCGGAGCTAATCAGAACATCATCCGTGCTCCGGTGCCTACCAACTTTGCCAACCCTGATCTGGTATGGGAAACCAGTACCCAAACCGATATCGGGCTGGATGCTGCCTTCTGGGAAGGGCGTATAGAATTAACGTTTGATTACTATAACAAAACAACTGACGACGTGCTGCTGGGGCTTCCTATTCCGGCCGTATCAGGCTTCTTTTTGCCGACAGATGCCAACATTGGTCAGATTAAAAACTCAGGCATTGAAATAGCACTTACATACAACAATCGCATCGGCGACTTTGACTACAGCATTGGCGGCAACCTGACCACCGTGCATAATGAAGTAACCGACTTGGGTGATCCGCCATTGCTGATTATTACCGGCGTGGGAGGCGGGCAAACCCACCGAACAACGGTAGGTGAATCCTTAGGTCATTTTTACGGATTTAAAACTGATGGTATCTTCCAAAGCGAAGACGAAATTGATGCAGCCCCTATAGATGCCCTATCTGCTGACCGGCAGCCCGGTGATATTCGCTTTGCGGATGTAAATGGTGATAATGTGGTGGACAATAATGACCGAACTATTTTGGGTAGCCCTATTCCGGATTTTTACTACGGTATTAATCTTTCAGCCGGATGGAAAGGGTTTGATTTCTCGGCCTTGTTGCAAGGGGTAGGAGGTATGCAGGTGTATAACGCTGCCCGCATCAACTTCGAGTCCATGAACGGAGGAAATAACCAGTCTACCCGGGTGCTGGACCGATGGACCCCGGAGAACCCCAGCACGATCATTCCTCGCGCTACGCAGGATGACCCGAATGGTAACAACCGTTTCTCTGATCGCTGGGTAGAGGACGCTGATTATCTGCGGATTAGAAACTTACAGATCGGATACAGAGTGCCTTCAACAGTGCTAGAATCACTTACGGAAGGATTTGTTTCTAATGTACGGGTGTACGTTGGTGCTCAGAACTTAGCTACCTTTACCAAGTACCTGGGTTTTGATCCGGAAGTAACCCGAGGGTTTAGCTTTCAGAAAGGCGAGTTTCCCTTAGCTACCGGACAGGATTCCGGTGGCTCGCCTCAGCCCCGGATTTTTCAATTAGGAGCGCAGGTAACCTTCTAATACTATTCTCTGAATTCAATGAAACGAGCAAGAAATCTAAAAAATATGAAAAAGTTAGTGTTGTTAACGCTATCAATCTTCCTGGTAATAGAGTCCTGTAATAACCTGGACCTCCAGCCGCTGGATCGCGTTACCGAAGATGCGTATTATAAGACCAAACCCGAATTTGACGGGGCGATCTTCGCCTCGTACTCTTCCATTCAGAAGTTCTGGGGAAATAGTAGCGAAACCATCGGCGAACATGGCGAATATTGGAAAATATCGCTAGCCACCACCGATGATATGGCCGCCGATGATATCACGGCAGATGGTATATCCCGAAACCTGGACAATCTGATCTTTGATCCCTTTGCCGTACCCTTTCAGGCACTTTATTCCATGATCTACGAGGGAATCTACCGGGCTAATCTGGTAATAGATAAGCTGGATGGCGAAAATGAACTTACCGAAGCTCAAAAAACGGAACTGGAAGGAGAAGCTAAATTTTTACGGGCCTGGTTTCATTTTCAGGCTCTGAAAATGTGGGGAACTCCGCCGCTCGCATTACAAGTTAACCGTAGTCTTAGCAGTCTTGCCTTGCCCAATGCTACCCAGGAGGAATTGTACAGCCAGATTTTATCTGACTTCAGTGATGCCGCCAATCAGCTGCCCGAAGCCTGGGACGACGCCAACCTGGGTAGAGCTACTGCCTGGGCTGCTAAAGCGTATATTGGTAAAGTAAACGTCTGGAAGGAAGATTGGCCCGCCGCTATTACTTCCTTTGAGGATGTGATCCAAAACGGCCCCTACATGATATTGCCTAGCTACGAAGATGTGTTTGCCTACGACAATGAGAATAACGCCGAGTCTATCTTTGAGATACAGTTTGGCGGCCCTTTCTCGGATGATAACATTTGGGTGTTTGATGATATTCACTCCGAAGCCTTTAAAGCTAGCCAGGGCATTGGCCGCGGTAATATGCTGGATGCTGGAAACGGAGCACCTGGCGGAAAGGACGGTTGGTTGGCACCTACCCAGGATCTTCTGGCCGCTTATGAACCGGGAGATATACGTCGTCCCCTGACGATCTATATGGAAGGAGACACATACTATACTACCAATCCATACGAGGCCGTCCCTTATGATCCGGAGTGGTCTTCTACTAACCTTACCATGGCCAAGTACCGCGGCGAGCGCAATGTCGTACCGGATAACCATGCGGGCCACGGTCAGGCTGACTTTGATAACGAACGTTGGTTCCGCTTTGCCGAACTAAAGTTGCTTTACGCCGAAGCCCTGATCGAGCAGGGGCGTGATGCCGAAGCCCTAATCCAAATCAACGACATTCGGGCCCGAGCCGGGTTAGCTGCCTTAACAGCACCGGCAAATATCACCGAAGCACTACGGCACGAGAAGCGAATAGAGCTGGCAATGGAGCCTCATCGCTGGTTTGATATTACCCGATGGGGTATCGGTCCTGAAATCTTCGGGGATCGCTGGAACGACCGCCTCAATCTGTTCCCTTTCCCTCAGTCAGAGCTTGACCGTAGTCAGGGACTGCTGAAGCAAAATCCGGGGTATGGAGGTTAATCATTAAATAATATTTAGCTATATGATTACAAAAGCAACCTCTCGCTTAGGTTGCTTTTTCTTTTATATTGAAGTTGGATTCGCCAAGCCGAAGACCATGATCAAAGGAAACCTTTCCCTGCAGTATGCATTTCTTCTTCTACTGTTAGCCACTGCTTGCGGACAGCAACGCACCACGGTTTTCAAACAATTGCCGGCCGATCAAACAAATGTTCATTTCAGCAACACGCTGGAAGAAGATAGTATCTATCATGTGTACTCTTACATGAACATGTACACCGGAGCGGGAGTAGCGGCCGGAGATGTGAATAATGACGGGCTGCCGGATCTCTATTTTAGCGGCAATCAGGTGACCGGAAGGCTTTATCTCAATCAGGGTGATCTAACGTTTAAGGATGTTACCGAGGCGGCCGGTCTTACCAATGATCGGTGGGGCACGGGAGTAACGATGGTAGACATCAACCAGGATGGCTGGACGGATATCTATGTGTGCGTATCAGGCATTGGCTCCGACGAAGACCGCGCCAACCTGCTGTACGTCAACAATCAGGACGGTACTTTCAACGAACGAGCCAAAGAGTACGGTCTGGCCGATTCTCGCCAAATTATGCATGCCGCCTTCCTGGATTATGACCGCGATAACGATCTGGATGCCTTCCTGATTGTAAACCCCACCGACTCAGTATTTCAGGTAGATACCATCAAACCCCGAAAGACCAAGGGGCAATCTAGCAGCACAGATGTGCTCTACCGCAATGAAGGAGGCAAGTTCGTGGATGTCTCTCAGGAAGCGGGCATTCTGGTAGAAGGGCAGAGCCTGGGAGTGTCCGTCAGCGATATCAATCAGGACGGCTGGCCGGATATTTACCTCTCCAATGATTTTATTGGTAATGATGTGCTGTACATCAACCAGCAGAACGGTACCTTTCATGATGAGGCGGCGGCTTACTTCAAGCATACCAGCTATGCCGGAATGGGCAACGACGTAGCAGATTTTAACAACGATGGATTGGTTGATATTGTGGAGCTGGATATGCGGCCCGAAGATAATTTCCGCCGCAAATTAATACTGCCCGGCACCAATTATGAGCGTTTTCAACTGGCTCTTAAAAGCGGCTACCACCCTCAGTTTACGCGCAACACCCTACAATGGAACCGGGGCAACGGACACTTCAGCGAAATCAGCTTTCTCTCCGGTATCAGTAGCACCGACTGGAGCTGGAGTGCCCTGCTGGGCGATTACGACAATGATGGTGATAAGGACCTGTTCGTGACCAATGGGTTTCGCCGCGATCTGGGCGACCTGGATTATATCAACTACCAGCAAACCTACAATACGGCTATGGGGTCTGCCGAAGCGAAAATTGCCAAAAAGCGGGCCGAGGTGCAAAAGTTGGAAGGCGCCAGCGTATCGGACTACCTGTTTGAAAACCAGGGCGATCTCACCTTCACCGATCAGTCGAGAGCCTGGGGCATTCGCGAAAAAGGGTTCTCCAACGGAGCCGTATACGTAGATTTAGATAATGATGGAGACCTAGAACTGGTGGTAAACACCATTAATAGCGAAGCGCACATCTACGAGAACCAAAGTAACCAACAACCCGACCGGAATTACCTAAAAGTAGCCTTTCAGGGATCAGTGGGTAACCGGCAGGGAATTGGTGCTAAATTATTTGCCTATCAGCCGGGACGAGTGCAACTATATGAGAATAATCTTAGCCGGGGCTACGCATCTAGTGTAGAACCTGTATTACACATCGGGTTGGGGGCTGATAGTCTCGTAGATTCGCTGGTAGTTGTCTGGCCCAATAATGCGTCTCAACGGCTGAACCAGGTGAAAGTAAATCAGCACCTTATACTGACTTATGAAGAAGCTGACTTAAATACCAACCTTATACAACCTAAATCTTCCGATGAGCCTGTTTTTAAAGAATTGAGCGACTCGTTAGGCATCCGCTACACCCACCGGGAAAATGACTTTGTAGACTTTCGGCGGCAGCGCATCCTGCCTCATATGCACTCTCGCGGAGGGCCAGGACTGGCGGTAGGAGATATTAATGGAGACGGACTGGAAGACTTCTATGTGGGCGGAGCCGCTGGCTTTTGCGGGCAGTTTTTTATCCAGACACCCAAAGGTGCTTTTGTTTCTCAACCCCTGAAAGAGGGCTGCGATTCGGAGGATATGGGTGCGTTATTATTTGATGCCGATGCCGACGCGGATCTGGACCTATACATCGTTAGCGGTGGTAGTGCTTTTCCCAAAGACAGCAAACAGTGTCAGGACCGGCTATATCGAAATGATGGTTTGGGCAACTTTTCATTAGATGCTTCTGCACTCCCTACCATCACCGCCAGCGGTTCCTGCGTAGTAGCCAGTGATTACGATCGGGATGGCGATCTGGATTTATTTGTCGGTGGAAGGATAGTACCCGGGGAGTACCCGCTACCTGCCCAAAGCCATCTCTTACGAAACGATCGTGGCCACTTTTCTGATATCACATCCAATGTAGCTCCCGAACTGACCGAAGCCGGATTGGTGACTACCGCTTTATGGACAGATTATGATAATGACGGTTGGGTAGACCTGCTGGTGACCGGTGAGTTCATGCCACTTCGTTTTTTCCGGAACCAGCAAGGGAAACTGGTAGAGCAAACGGAAGAAACCGGGCTATCGGCCACCGGTGGATGGTGGAACAGCCTGGCCGGTGGGGACTTTGATCACGATGGCGATACTGATTACATTGCCGGGAACCTGGGATTGAACAGTCCGTACCGGGCCTCACCGGATGAACCGCTGTGTGTGTATGCCAGCGATTACGATAAAAACGGTAGTGTTGATCCGGTGATGTGCTACTACGTGCAGGGCGAAAACTACCTTGCCCATACGCGGGATGATCTTATCAAACAGATTACGGCCATGCGAGCCCGTTTCAAGACTTACCACGAGTATGCCTCGACTACCTTTGAGAATTCCTTTTTGCCGCAGGAAATTGAAGCTGCCTACGTGGTTCGCAGCGACCGTCTGGAGAGCAGTTACCTGGAAAACCTGGGACAAGGCAAATTCCAGCTTCATTCGCTTCCCACAGAAGCGCAGGTAGCACCGCTCTACGGAATGCTGGTTCAAGATTACAATCAGGATGGTAACCTGGATGTGCTGTGGACGGGCAACTCCTACGCTACAGATGTTTCCGCTGGTCCTTACGATGCCTCTCTGGGCGGATTGTTGCTGGGCGATGGTCAGGGCAACTTTACATCTGTGCCTCCCGCCCAAAGTGGCTTTATTGCCGATGGTGATGCCAAAGGACTGGTACAACTTTCGTTGGATGGTCAGCTTCTAACGGTAGTGGGTAATAATTCTCAGCCCATGCAGGCGTTTGCGTCAGCCAGCGAGATGAAAGCCTATATAGCTGCCGATGACGACGCTTTTGCTATGGTAACCCTAGCTGATGGTACGAATTTCAAGCACGAATTCAGCTACGGTACGGCCTACCTATCGCAACCCTCGCGGACGTTGTGGTATCCGGCAACCGTTCAGGAAATAAAGGTGACTACCTTTCAGGGAGAACAAAAGGAGATTGTTCCAGATGGTATGGCCCGGTCTTCTTCAGAATAATTGGTTGTTATGCCGGATTTTACTTCTTGTAATCATCCAGCAACTGCGCCATCTGCTGTTGTAATTGCTGGGCGGCCTTCCTTGCCTGTTTGGCAAAATCTTCATCCGATCCGGCATAAATAATTCCGCGTGATGAGTTCACCAGCAGCCCGCAGCGGTCAGTCATTCCGTAGCGAGCTACCTCTTCCAGGCTTCCACCCTGCGCACCCACTCCCGGCACCAGCAGAAAATGGTCAGGAATGATCTGTCGAATTTCTTTCAGTTTTTCGGCCTGCGTGGCTCCAACTACGTACATCAGTTGTTCGGCGGAGCCCCATTGCTGGCTGGTAGAGAGCACCTGCTGGTAAAGCGGAGTTTGAGTATCTGATAGCGACAAATGCTGAAAATCATGGCTTCCTTTATTAGAAGTGAGCGCCAGCAGAATTACCCATTTCCCGGCATGTTGCAAAAAGGGAGTAACGGAGTCTTCACCCATGTAGGGCGCTACCGTGATGGAGTCAAAGTCATACGTTTCAAAGAAGGCTTTGGCGTACATGGCTGAAGTATTGCCAATATCCCCGCGCTTGGCATCGGCAATGGTAAAGAACTCATTCGGGATGTACTCTACTGTCTTTTGCAGACTTTCCCAGCCTGCCGGGCCCAAAGATTCATAAAAGGCAATATTCGGCTTATAAGCCACGCAGTAATCAGCAGTAGCATCAATAATCTGACGGTTAAACGCAAAGATCGGGTCATCTTCTCGGTGCAGGTGCCGGGGAATTTTGGTGAGGTCAGGATCAAGCCCTACGCACAAAAATGAGCTTTTCTGTTGAATCTGGCGAAAGAGGTCAGTTTGAGTCATAATGGGGAGGCGCAATTCGTTTCCGCTAAAATACATCATCTTTACATACGAGGCATTAATCAGGTAGTAAAAGCTGTCAAGTGCCTTTCTAAAAAGAAAGTTGTTTTCTTCTCAACCAAATTGCAGCACTACCGTATTTAAAAATATACCGATTGGTATTTTTATAAAAGAACATGAGTAAAGCAGAGCGGACCCGACAGTATATTATTGAGAAAACGGCCCCTATCTTCAACACCAAGGGGTACGCAGGTACCTCTCTGCACGATATGACTGAAGCCACAGGATTGACAAAAGGTAGCATCTACGGAAACTTTGAGAATAAGGATGAGGTGGCCGTTGCCGCCTTCCGGCACAATGCCAAATTGCTTTGGAGCCACATTCAGGCAGAAGTAAACCGAAATACATCATATAAAGAAAAGCTGCTGGCCTACCCAAAAGTGTATAAAAAGCTCTTTTCCCAGCCCTTGATTATCGGCGGTTGTCCTCTGGTAAATACCGCTACCGAAGCTGACGATACGCACCCGCTACTCAGAAAAGAAGTAAGCCAGGCGATGGAAGGCTGGAAGAAAGAACTCGTCAATCTGATTGAAAAAGGAATACAGGCGGGTGAGTTTAAGGAAATCAATGACCCGGAACAGGAAGCATTGACGATCATTGCCACTATAGAAGGTGCCATCACCATCACTAAACTCACTGGAAAATCTAATTATTTAAAAAAGATGATGGACGCCCTTCAGAAACAGATTCAGGCTCTCACATAAAAAATTTGTTCTA
Source organism: Roseihalotalea indica (assembly GCF_022458895.1). The sequence goes on from NZ_JAINFL010000001.1 coordinate 803,108, forward strand.
AAATATACCGATTGGTATAAAAAATTTAACAATTATGGATCAATCGTATGATATTGTCGTCATCGGCTCGGGCCCGGGCGGTTACGTAGCGGCCATTCGGGCGGCCCAACTAGGGTACAAAACTGCTATTGTGGAGAAATACAGCACGCTGGGCGGCACCTGCACTAATGTGGGCTGTATTCCTTCTAAGGCCTTGCTGGATAGCACCGAACATTACCATCTGGCTCAAACCAAGTTTGCCGCACACGGGATCAAAACCGGCAACGTAGAGGTGAACATTGCCCAACTATTTCGCCGCAAAAGCGAAGTGGTTAAACAAAACACCAGCGGGCTTACCTTTCTGATGAAGAAGAACAAGATTGAGGTGATTGAAGGAAAAGCCTCGTTCGTTAGCAATCAGGCTATAAAAGTGGCTAAAAACGATGGCTCACGAGTGCGGGTGGAGAGTAAATACTTCATCATCGCGACCGGCTCTAAACCTGCCACCATCCCGGGAGTAGTGATCGACAAAAAACGCATCATTACCTCTACCGAAGCACTGGATTTATCGGAGAAGCCGGAAAGCATGGTCATTATTGGTGGGGGAGTAATTGGAGCCGAGATGGCTTCCATTTATGCGCGTCTGGGAGTGAAAGTTACCATCATCGAGTATACTGATAGTCTGATTCCGACTATGGACCGGGAGCTGGGCAAAGAACTGAAGAAAGTGCTGGCGAAGGAGGGTATCTCAGTGCTACTAAGTCACAAAGTGCAACGGGCTGAAAACCAGGGTAACCATGCCGTAGTACATTACCTGGATCAACAGGAAAAAGAACAGCAATTGAAGGCAGACTACTGTCTGGTAGCGGTAGGGCGAAAACCATATACCGAAGGACTGGGGCTGGAAAATACTCGGGTGGAATTAGACGAACGAGGTAGAGTAAAAACCAATGAAAAGCTGCAAACGGCAGAAGCAAATATCTACGCCATTGGTGATGTGATTGCCGGACCCATGCTAGCCCATAAGGCGGAAGAGGAAGGAGTATTTGTAGCCGAAACGATCGACGGGCAAAAGCCGCACATTCACTACCATCTGATTCCCGGAGTGGTGTATACCTGGCCGGAAGTAGCTTCGGTAGGGTATACCGAAGAACAGCTTAAAGCCCAAAACATTCCCTATCGCTCCGGCAAATTTCCGTTCTCAGTGCTGGGTAGATCTCGAGCCGCTATGGAAACCGATGGGTTTGCCAAGGTGCTTTCTGACCCTAAATACGGCGAAGTGCTGGGAGTGCATCTTATTGGCCCCCGGGCTGCCGACCTTATTGCCCAGGCCGTAGTGGCTATGGAATACGAAGTGACCGACAGCGATATGACTACTATCTCGTATGCCCATCCGACCTACGCTGAGGCTTTGAAAGAAGCGTATCTGATTGCTTCGGGCAAAGGAGCACTTAACTATTAATGCAAAAATTTTTAATCAAAAATATACCAGTTGGTATACTCACTAAATCCTTTAAAAATGAAAACAACAGGAAATACTGTATTGATCACCGGCGGCTCTGCCGGAATCGGTTTTGAAATAGCCAGACTATTTTCCGAATATGGAAATAAAGTCATCATTACCGGCAGGAGCCAGGAGCGATTGGCTCAGGCCGCTCAAAAGCTACTGAATGTGATTCCACTGCAAAGCGATGTGACCAGCGAAACTGATATACTGGCGCTGGTTGAGGAAATAAAAGCAAACTATCCGGACCTGAATGTGCTGATCAATAATGCGGGAAAAGCCGATGTCTACAAGCTGGTCGCGGGTTCTGATGCCTTCACCAAAGCCCGGCAGGAAATGTTAACGAACTATCTTTCCATCATCCGACTGACTGAGCTGCTATTACCCGTGCTGGAAAAGCAGGCGGAGTCAGCCATTGTCAATGTGTCTTCTATTGTGGCTTTCCGGCCTAGCGTGGTGTTGCCTACCTACTCGGCCAGCAAAGCGGCTTTGCACTCTTATACCCAGTCGTTACGAGCTGCTTTGCAGGAAACCGGCTCGGTAGAGGTATACGAACTCATGCCACCTCTGGTGAACACCGATTTCTCTCAGGCCATTGGTGGGGCTGCGGGCATTGATCCGGCGGAGGTTGCTCAAGATTTGCTACAGGCTTTTCAGGCTAAGCAGTGGGAAGTACCCGTAGGCGATACCAAACAGTTTTTCGCTGCCTGATAACTTAAATAATGTCAGAAATAGAACCGATGGGCAGGATATCCGGAGAAGCGTCCGGTATCCTGCTTCGGTTTGCCGATGTAACAAGAACAAACCCTCACGTAAAATTTATTACTCATGGACCAACTCGCCTGGATGAAATCAATGGAAGGAAAACCCTTCTCTACCTCACCTTCTCCCTTTATGCACTGGCTCAAACCAGTCATTGTAAAAGCCGAAAAAGGATCGTTAACTTTCCGATACACCGTTCGCAAAGATATGACCAATCCGATAGGCATCCTGCACGGCGGGGTTACTGCGGCTATTATTGATGACCTGATGGGAGCTACGCTTTTTTCTTTGAACGAAACCGAGTTTTTCACTACCATCAACAATGTCATTGATTATTTCGCCAGTGCTCGTCCGGGTGATGAGATTATTGCCGAAACGCAGATCATCAAAAAGGGGAAAACCATTGCCAATATGCAGTGCGAAGTGTGGCTGGCGGATAAATCTAAAATGATTGCCCGGGGTTACTCCAACCTGATGAAGCTGGAACCCCGAAATCCTTAAGAAGCTAATAAAGGATCGGATTTATGATATTTCAGGTATTTGGTTAGATTAGCTATCAAATCTAAAAGTAGCTGCCATTGCCAGCCGAGCAGTCCCCAAACTGAAAATTCATGAACCTGCACCCTTGCTTCATTACCGTAATCTTATTATCAGTCATAACATCCATAGGATATGCTCAAAATGGGCCTACTACCGGGCCAGAAAACGGATCACTGGTGGTGGTTGGAGGTGGCAAAGTCGGCGAGACTATTTGGAAACGCTTTATAGATTTAGCGGGCGGACCTGATGTGCCGATGGTCGTGATTCCTACGGCAGGTGGAGGCAGTGAATACGGGCAAGATGCCGGTGGGGCAAGCGCTCTGAGAGAAGCCGGAGCTACCAACGTTACGGTGTTGCATACCACCGACCCGGAAGAAGCTAATTCCGATAAATTTATTCATCCTCTGCAAGATGCCAGAGCGGTATGGTTTAGTGGTGGACGCCAATGGCGATTAGTTGATGCCTACGCCAATACAAAAACGGAAGCGATGTTTTGGCAGGTGCTGGAAAGAGGGGGCGTGATTGGCGGTTCTTCCGCCGGGGCTACCATTCAGGGCTCGTACCTGGCACGGGGCGATACTAAGAATAACCAGATCATGATGGGCGACCACGAAGAGGGTTTTGGCTTCATAAAAAACATTGCCATCGACCAGCACGTGCTGGCCCGCAACCGGCAGTTCGACCTGTTTGATATCCTGAAAAATCGCCCGGAATTGCTAGGAGTGGGTATTGACGAAAGCACGGCGATGGTGGTGCAGGGTGATGAATTTGAAGTATTAGGCGCAAGCTACGTATTGGTGTACGATAACACTTTCTGGTCAAGGGAAGGAAGTGATTTAAAGCATTTGCCTGCGTCTGATAAGCTGTTTTACATGCTGCGCGAAGGCGATCGCTATAATATGAAGAAACGGGAGATCATAGAATGAGATAGAATGAGCATAGATTAATCCTGTCATTTATCAAATAGTGGTAAAGAAATTGTTGAAAAGTATAGTAAATCTACATGACTATGCAATCATGAAAACCTTACCTATTCTCATACTTTTGCTGATTTTCTCTGTTAGCACTTATTCGCAGGTTTCAATTCAGGTAAACCCTGATGGAACACACTCAGTGATTCACCATCATGGCAGCACCTCTACGATAGTGAATCCGGACGGTACCCATTCTGTGGCTCATCACCACGGAGCTACATCTACCATTGTAAATCCAGATGGCACCCACTCGGTAGCACATCATCATCAAAATACTTCTACAATAGTTGATCCTAATAGCTCTCACACAGTCATTTTACATCATGGAAATACTTCTACGGCAATTAATCCAGATGGCACACATTCAGTAATATACTCAAACAAATCGCGCGATCGCAATCATGAGTCCATCTTCGGGTTTTTTAAGCGACGCAAAAAAAAGAATTAGTTATTGATTGTAGGGAGCACGATCATTTTTAAATCTAACTCTTCAACGGAATAATATGCCAGATAAGATAGGAGATACACTAAGCTATTATGAGCGACAACTGCTAAAGGAGCAGGAAAGGCATGCACCGAAAGAGTACCTTTATGCTAAACTGACTCAGGCCAAGCAGTTTATGGATAAGCACTACGGTAGCCCTATTAATCTGGAACAGATTGCTGACGCGGCCTTTTTATCAAAATACCACTTCATCCGCTGGTTTAAGCGAGCCTACGGCATCACCCCCAAGCAGTACCTCACCACCATCCGGATTGCCCAGGCCAAACGACTATTACGGTCGAACGTCAGCGTGATAGAAGTGTGTGGGCAAGTAGGCTTCGAGAGTCAGGGATCGTTTACCAACTTGTTTAAGAAAATGACCGGACACACTCCATCAGACTATCAGCGCACCCAAAAAAGCAATTTTGAATAAATCGATAACTAGGGTAATGCCTATGTTTAACCCGCCTGATTTGAAGGTAAAGTATACATAACCCTATAACCTATGAAAATTAAAGTAACCAGCCTGATGGTAGATGATCAGGAGAAAGCGCTGAAGTTCTATACCGACGTTCTCGGCTTCATTAAAAAAACCGAAATCCCGATGGGCGAGCATCGCTGGCTTACGGTAGTATCGAGCGAAGAGCGAGATGGGGTAGAACTGCTGCTCGAGCCCCTGGGCTTTGATCCCGCTAAAACCTACCAGAAAGCCTTATTTGATGCGGGTATTCCGGCTATGATGTTTAATGTGGATGACGTTCAGCAGGAGTATGAACGACTAAAGGAGCGAGGAGTAACCTTCAGTATGCCGCCTACCAAAACAGGTACTGTCACGCTGACGGTTTTTGAAGATACCTGCGGAAACCACATCCAATTGGTGCAGGTTTGATGTAATAGTTTGCAGCCCAAAAAATAATGAAAGCATTCTACCAGCAGCATATTGAAAATATCAGGTCAAACGATAAACATCTTCAGAATCAATCTTACGAAACGTTGCTTCAGGAAACGAACGAAGTGGTTGACTGGGCCTACGACGTTTGGGATGAACTGCTCGACCTGCTACAAAACGGAGATAATCACCAGCGATCTATTGCCGCCCAGGTGCTGAGCAACCTCACCAAAAGCGACCCTCAAAACAAGATGCTGAACGACCTGGATCAGCTAATACAGGGCACCAAAGATGAAAAGTTTGTAACCGCCCGGCACACCCTGCAATGCCTGTGGAAAGTTGGTGTAGAAGGAGAAGCGTTACGCCAAAAGCTCATTAATGAACTCACGAAACGATACACCGAATGCGAAGCTGAAAAGAACACTACCCTCATCCGCTACGACATCACCGAAGTCCTCCGAAAGATCTACGATCAGGTAGCCGATCCCTCTATCCTGGAAAAATCACTGGAACTCATCAGCCAGGAAAAAGACGAAAAGTACCGGAAGAAATATACCACCGTTTGGAAGGGGGCGCTGAAAAAAGACCAAAAAATGAATCGTTAGATCCAAAATGACCTCTTTACTAGGGTACTTTATTTTTAGCTTTCTGTAAACTCATAGATCATTTCAGTGCCTCATACAAAATCTCTGCCGGGTGTAGGGCAATGCGGCCGGTGCCGTCTTTAATCTGGTGGCGGCAACTGGTGCCGGGGGCCGCGATGATCACCTCCTCAGGTTGCTGGCGCACCGTCGGGAAGAGTACCAGTTCGCCAATCTGCATGGATACCTCAAACTTATCCTTTTCGTAGCCGAAAGAACCGGCCATACCGCAGCAGCCAGACGGAATCATATGTACTTTGTAGTTCTCCGGCAGCGTCAGCATTTTCTTGGTAGGTACGAGTGATGACAGCGCCTTCTGGTGGCAGTGGCCGTGCAGCTTGATCAGACGTTCTTCGCTGGTAAAATCATCTTTGGTGATATTGCTTTGGTCAATCTCCCGGGCAATGAATTCGTCAAAAGTATAGGTATGATCGGCAATGCGGCGCGCGGTTTCTTTTTCTTCGCCTCTTGTTAGCTCAATGTATTCATCCCGTAGGGTTAGAATGGCGGAAGGTTCCAGACCGATAATCGGGGTTTCTTCACTCACCAGATCTTTCAAATAGGCAATATTCTTCTGGGCAATTTTCCGGGCCTGGCGGACTAGTCCTTTGGACAGGAAGGTTCGCCCGCTTTCTTCATGCTTGGGGATCTCAACCTCGTAGCCTAACTTCTCCAACAGCAAAATAGCTTTTATACCGATCTCAGTATCGTTATAGTTGGTAAACTCGTCGCAGAAGAGATAGACTTTACCTTTTGTTGCTTCCAAAGGTGCAGCCTGAAGCTCCGGTTCGGCAACCGACAAACCGCTGCTGCTGACCATCGGTTTACGATCCTGGTACCACTGCTGTAGTGTAGTTTTATAGAGTTTGGGTAACGAGCGCTTAGGCGCAAAGCCGGTCATTTGTTTGAATATTCCACTCACCAGCGGTTGGGTCACTGCCCAGTTATACAGCTTGGGAGTACGAGCGGCCAGGGCGGTAAGCTGAGTGAAATTTGCTATTAAGCGGGTTTGTAAAGGAATACCTTTCTTATCATAGTAGTGCTGCAAAAACTCAGCTTTCATCTTACCAATATCCACGTTAGAAGGGCACTCAGCTTTGCAGCCCTTACAAGATAAACAAAGGTTCATTACTTCCTTAATCTCATCATGAGCGAAGCGATTGCTTTGTTCTGAGTTGGTCAGGAAGTGCCGGAGGATGTTGGCTCGGGCGCGAGTAGTATCTTTCTCGTTGCGGGTAGCCATGTAACTAGGGCACATGGTTCCACCGCTGATATGCGTTTTGCGGCAATCGCCGGAACCATTGCACTGCTCGGCAGCTCGTAATACTCCTTTATTCTGGCTAAAGTCCAGCACAGTGTCAATCTCAGGGATTGGGTGGCCCGGCATGTAGCGTAATTGCTTGTTCATGGGCGGAGCGTCCACGATCTTACCAGGGTTGAAGATATTATTTGGGTCCCAGGTGTGCTTAATTTCCCGGATAAGCTCGTAGTTCTTATCCCCAATCATCTGTTGGATAAACTCGGCCCGCAGGCGTCCGTCTCCATGCTCGCCACTGAGAGAGCCCCGATATTTTTTCACCAGCGTGGCAATATCCTGCGCAATGGTGCGAAACATCTCATTGCCTTCCTGAGACTTCAGGTTTAAGATAGGGCGCAGGTGCAGCTCCCCATCACCGGCATGGGCATAGTGCACGCAAGACATTCCATACTGATCTAGCGTTTTATTAAATTCAGCGATATACTCCGGTAAATCTTCTACCGCGACGGCCGTATCCTCAATCACCGGTTGGGCTTTAAAATCACCTACTACGTTTCCGAGCAAGCCTAGTCCGGCTTTGCGCACGTTCCAGGCAATCTTGGTTTCTTCGTTGTAGAGAATGGGAAAATGGTAGCCATAACCCGCGGCTTTCATTTCCTCGTACATAGCCTGAATAGCAGCATCTACTTCTTCGCGGGTATCGCGGGCAAACTCGATCATTAGTACTGCTTTCGGGTCACCTTCTATGAAGTAGGCATTCTTACGGTACTCAATATTGGCCCGGGTACGCTCAATAATATGGTGGTCCATTAGCTCCGATGCGCCCGCACCATGTCTCATGGCAATGATGTTGGCCCGTAAGCTTTCGTCGATTGTATAAAAGTGCGGGCAGGCCAAGCCTATTTCTTTTGGCGGCAAAGGCAGGCAGTTCAGCTTAATCTCGGTGATAAACATCAATGAACCCTCTGAGCCACACAGTAACTTGCAAAGGTTAAACATATCACCTCCACCAAACACTTCACTATCCAGCAGTACATCTACGGCATAACCAGTATTCCGACGGCGCTTAATTTCCGGGCGGGGAAATTGTTCGCGGATTTCCCGTTGCACTTCCGGGTCAGAGAGGCGATCGCGCAGTTGTCGGTAAATGTTCGCTTCCAGATCGCTAACCGCTGTTTCGCCACTGCACTTTTTCTCAAATTCTTCCGGAGTCATAGCTTTAAACTCGGTAAAGCTACCATCGCTGAGGATGGCCTGCACCTCCAGCACGTGCTCCCGGGTGGTGCCGTAAATAGGAGAGTGTAGCCCGCAGGAGTTGTTACCCACCATACCGCCGATCATGGCGCGGTTGGCGGTAGAAGTTTCGGGGCCAAAAAAGAGATCATATTTTTTCAGGTACTGGTTCAGGTCGTCACGGATAACACCTGGCTGTACGCGTACCCAGCGGTCGTGAATATCTACTTCCAGTATTTCGGTAAACTTCTGCGAGATGTCTACGACGATACCGTTGCCTACTACTTGTCCGGCCAAAGAGGTACCAGCGGCCCGGGGAATGAGCGAAGTACGGTAGCGGTTGGCAAAGCGGATGAGTGTGGCAATGTCTTGTTCGGTTTCAGGAATGGCGACGGCCAGTGGCATTTCCTGGTAGGCTGAGGCATCGGTGGCATACAGCGTGCGCATGGCATGGTCATAGTGTAGTTTGCCTTGTAGTTGCTGTGCCAGTTTATCTAAGTTCATATGCTAGTAAAAGTGCAGTCTGTATATCTATTACAATTTCTTCGTTGGATTAGTTTTTCTCTTTTCGGCAGAGGCGGTTGGAAGTGAGCCGTTGGTTGGAGGTAGTGATAATTTTCCGCCCCCGGCGACTCCATTCCGTTTCCAGTTGCCTCTCCGTTCAAGATTGTTTCCCCCACTGAATGAGAAACGCTCCGCTCATCAATAGCAGTACCCCGGCTACTTTTTTTATGTTAATAGGTTGTACTTCAAAACCTAGCCAACCAAAATGGTCTACTGCCACAGAGAAAATCAGCTGACTGGCAATGATGAGACCAAAGAGTTGCGTAGGGCCGATTTTGGGAGCGATAAAGATAATTGAAGTAATAATGAAAGCTCCCATAAGCCCACCGAACCATATCCACCAGCGGGATCGCCCAATATTTTGCAGACTAAGCGCGGAAAAATCAGGACGCAGGATAAGATTGATGAGTAGTAGGCATAAGGTTCCTACTACGAAGGATATTAATCCAGCCAAAAAAGGATTATTCAACGTATCACTAAGCTGAGTATTGGCACCCGATTGTATGATGGCAGCCATACCCACCAGCAGGGGAACTAATAAAAGCAAATACTGCATGAAAAAAGGCGATTTTGAGGCCCAATAAAGAATCGCCTAAAGATAATAGAATCGCCACAAAATACATTAGCGGGTTGCTACTGCTTCAATGAGGGCTTGTAACGCATACATCCGCTCTGCCGGATACCACTGCATGGCCTGTTGTAAGTGTTGGCGAGCCGGAGCCAACTGCTGTCGGTTATAATAATTAACTGCCGCATTGAAATGAGTCAGTCCAACCAGTTCAGTAATACCGACACGAGCTCGGATAGCATCAGCATACACATCTTGATCTATCTCTTCGGCCTGATACTGGGCCAGTCGCTCAGAAATTTCTTCTGCGTTTGCTACAAAACCGGCCAGCGGATCAGTGCTTTCCATCAAAACAACTTTATCATTGACCGGAATCTCCAGGTAAACATGGTACGTCATTTCGTGAACTGAGAAATTGATGTGCAGAGCGTTTAGCAAGAGGGCATATAGTGCCGTAGCCGAAACGCAGTCGTACTCTCCGGTAGTGGTTATATCATTCAGAGTAGCATACTGTTGATATTGTTTCAGGTAGGTTCGATGTACCCGGTAAAACAGATATTTAAGAAATTGCTCGGTTGAGTGGGACTTTTGTAATCTCTGATTCAAATCCTGAACAAAATCATTGAGCATCAGGTACTGATTCTGTCTCTCTTGATCAGATAAATTCGGCTGAATTTCAGTAAATAAAGAAAAAAGCCTGTGAGAAATACGTGGGTTTCCCGTTTCGGCTACAGTAGAAACCGAATATTGTGGAACGAATGTTCGTTGAGCAATTAAGGTAGTTGAAAAAAAAAGGGTCAGTGCCCCTACTATGTATAAACGCTTCATAAGCAGTCCCTCCTTTCACAGTATTATTAAAAGTTAATATAAAGTTAACAATTAATTAACATTAAAACTCTTTTTTTTCTTGGTAAATTTTACTAGCGATTTGTAACCTCAGCACCGGGTGAAATGAAACAAAACGACGATTATCTATTGAAATAATATTATTGAGGGGGATTGTTAGCCAATATGCGAGTAAAACCGTTTACTTTTTTATGGATACATTACATACTACTACGGCCCACCTTGACCTAATTCCTCAACTTTTTGAGCAGCAAAAGCTCCGAAGCCTTGCCCTGCGTGACGAACCGGTCGAGCGCAGAGTAAAGAAACTAAAGCGACTAAAAAAGTGGATTAAGCGCCATCGGTCAGCTATTCAGGATGCTATCTATCAGGATTTTCGTAAGCCTACCTATGAAACTGACGGATCGGAAATTCTTTTTATCCTTCAGGAAATCAATCATGCTATAAAATACCTATCTGAGTGGGCCAGTCCGCAGAAAGTAAGAACACCGGTTACTCTACCGGGCACCTCTGCTTATGTGCAGTATGAGCCTAAGGGTGTTTGTCTGATCATGGCTCCCTGGAACTATCCTTTCCAGCTTTTAGTAGCCCCCTGGGTTTCAGCCATCGCTGCAGGAAACTGTTGTATACTCAAACCTTCAGAGATGGCACCACATACCTCAGAGCTCATCTTTGAAATGGTGGCTTCAATTCTCCCGCGCGACGAAGCGGTGGTTTTGCAAGGTGACCAGGAAGTAGCAGAAGCGTTATTAAAGCAGCCCTTTGATCATATTTTTTTTACCGGGAGTACGCCGGTGGGCAAGATCATTATGAAAGCTGCCGCCGAGAACCTGAGTTCTGTGACGCTGGAGCTGGGCGGCAAATCTCCGACTATTGTTGATGAAACGGCTAACCTAAAAGTGGCGGCTAAAAAAATTGCCTGGGGAAAATTTATGAACGCCGGACAAACCTGCATTGCTCCCGACTATATACTAGTTCACGAGTCAGTGCATGATAGTTTGGTAGAACATTTGCGAACGACGCTGCAAACCTTTTACCAGCCCAACCAGGCCCCGGTAGAGCAGTCAACGGATTATGCTCGTATCATCAATCAAAAGCACTTTGACCGCCTTCGGGAAGCTTTGGAAGAAGCGGTAAGCCAGGGAGCAACGGTGGCTATCGGTGGGCAGCACCATGCTGAAAGCCGCTTTATGGCTCCTACCGTGCTAACGAATGTACCGGCAGATACTACCTTGATGCGTGAAGAGATTTTCGGGCCGATTTTGCCTATCAGAAAATATAGGACATTGCCCGAAGCCGTAGATTACATCAATAACAAACCTAAGCCGCTGGCTCAGTATGTTTTTTCAGAAAAGAAACGAGTGCAGAAATATATTTTGCGCCGTACTTCAGCCGGGGGGGTTACTGTAAACGATGTAATATTGCATATTTCGCATCCTGATCTTCCGTTTGGCGGAGTGAGCCACAGCGGTATGGGTAAGGCGCATGGCCGTTATGGTTTTCTGGAATTTTCTAACCAGAAAGCGGTGCTCAAGCAAAAATGGGGCGTTAAGGCTACTCAGGTTTTATACCCTCCCTATACCGATCGGTTCAAGCGGGCTATGGACCGGCTATTACAATGGATCTAGATTATACAGGGTATGCCCAAATCACTAAACGAACTTACGATTGAAGAATTGGGGCAACTCTTTCCGGTAGTGCTCTCAGAGCCTAATCAATACTGGGGAGTGATGTTTAAGAAAGAGAGAGAAAGGATTATAGATATCCTGAGAATTGATGAGGCCAGGATACATCATATTGGCAGCACTGCGGTACCAAACTTAGTTGCTAAACCAACCATTGATATCCTGGTAGAACTCCCTAAAGCCACTAATATATCGCTCCTGAACCAGCAGTTTACTAGGTTAGGCTATGATGTAATACCCCGGCCAACCAAACCTGCTCCGCACCTGATGTTCGCCAAAGGCTACACTCCCACTGGCCTTCAGGGACAAACCTTTCACGTGCACCCCCGCTACTTTGGCGATTGGGATGAACCTTATTTTTGCCATTACCTTAAAAACCATCCGGAGGTAGCCAGAGAATATGCCGTGTTGAAGCAAAAGCTGGCTATTCAGTTCAGAAATAATCGGGAAGACTACACCCAGGGAAAAACCGAGTTTGTACAAAAAATTTCAGCATTAGCGAGAAAGGAGGGAAATAAGCTATAAAAGCTTTATCTTCATTATAATAACCCTTCACCTCCTCAGCTATGCTACGCAACTATTTCAAAGTGGCGCTGCGCCATCTTGCCCAGAAGAAAGTTTTCTCTTTCATCAGCATATTAGGATTAGCGATTGGCATTGCTGCCAGCCTGCTCATTCTTCATTACGTACGCTATGAGTTAAGTTACGACCGCTTTCATGCCGATACTGATCGGATCTATCGGGTACAGTACAACACTTACCAAAACGGTAGCCTTACCTTTAAGTGCGCCGCCGCCGTACCAGCAGTAGGCCCGGCTATGAAAGATAATTTTCCGGAAATTCTTGAGTTTGCCCGTTTCTTCCCGATCAGCGGCATCATGACCTATGTGAATGAGGCTGGAGATCCGGTCAGCTTTCGGGAACAGAAACTACAGATTGCCACACCCTCAGCATTAACGATGTTCTCATTTCCGTTGCTGGCCGGGAACCCGGAAACGGCACTGGAAGGAGACAACAAAGTTGTGATTTCTCAATCGGCTGCTAAACGCTACTTTGGAGAAGAAGACCCGATGGGTAAAACGCTTCGCTGGCAGGATGGAGACGAGTTGGTAGTAACCGGAGTGATGGAAGACGTACCCGATAACTCTCACATCCAATTTGATTTTCTGATCTCGTACCAAACCCTTAACGAAAACACCAATAACCAATCGGAGACCATTTGGGGCTGGTACGATTTCAATACCTACGTATTGCTGGATGAGCAGGCAGACCCGGATGTGTTTCAGGCAAAATGGGATGAGTGGCTGACCAATGAGCAACAGGAAGAGTGGGAGAAGTACAACTATCGGGCAGAGTTCCTGCTACAGCCGCTGACGGATATCCACCTGTACTCCAACTTATTACAAGAATCAGAACCCGAAGATCAGGGTAATGGTGATGCTGTGTACTTTCTGCTCATCATTGCGCTGTTCATCCTGCTTATTGCCTGGATCAATTACGTTAATTTATCCACCGCCAAAGCAACGGAACGAGCTAATGAAGTGGGTGTTCGCAAAGCCATTGGTGCCCAACGGAAGCAGCTTATCCGGCAGTTTTTGCTGGAAGCGGTATTGATTAATCTGCTGGCTATTCTCATTGCAGTACTGCTGGTCATGGTATGTACTTCCTATCTGGAATCACTCACCGGCCGCCCCATTGCCACTGCTCCCTGGGAATCTATTTGGTTCTGGGGAAGCTTACTGGTGCTGCTGGTAGTCAGTATTCTTTTATCCGGATTGTACCCGGCTTTTTTGCTTTCCTCTTTCCGGCCGATTACTGTACTACGCGGGAAAATGCATACTTCTCATCGGGGCATTGCCCTTCGCAAAGGGCTGGTCATCTTCCAGTTTGGAGCCTCAGTAGCCCTGATTGCTGGCACACTGATTGTTTTCCGTCAGATTAGTTTTATGCTGGATCAGGATCTGGGAGTGAATATTGACCAAACGATGGTGTTGCGCGGTCCGGGCATTACCGATTCACTATACTCCGATAATCTGAATACTTTCAAAGAAGAACTGCTACGAAATTCGGAAATTGAGGCGGTGACGGCTGGTAGCAATGTGCCTGGTGAAGAGATCTTCTGGACTCGTGGCATTCGCCGCTTGTCGGGTGGGCCGGAGAATTCCATTACTATCTATAACGCTGGCATCGATTATGATTACATACCAACCTTTGAGTTGTCGTTAGCCGCCGGCCGAAATTTCTCCCGAGAGTACGGTACTGATGCACAAGGAGTGCTGATCAACGAAGCGGCTGCCCGGGTGCTGGAGTTTAATGATCCTGAAGAAGCAGTTAATGAACGGGTAAATTTAGGTGGAGATACACTCACGGTGTTAGGAGTCCTCAGCGATTACCATCAGATGTCATTGAAAAACGAACCGGCTCCAATGGTCTTTCGATTGAATCCAACTTCTTCTTCTTTCTACGCACTTAAAATCCATACCAGCCGGGTTCCTGAAACAATGGGGGTTATACAGGCCGCCTGGCAGCAGGCATTTCCAGACAACCCAATGGAATATTTTTTTCTGGATGACTTTTTTAACCGGCAGTACCAGCAGGACCAGCGTTTTGGCCGCCTCTTTAGCATCTTTTCGGTATTAGCCATTTTTATCGCCTGTTTGGGATTATTCGGGCTGGCTTCTTTTACCACGGTGCAACGGACCAAAGAAATCGGAGTGCGGAAAGTCTTGGGCGCTTCGGTGCGCAGTATTGTTTCGCTCCTCTCGGTTGATTTTCTAAAGCCCGTTTTGCTGGCCGGTTTTCTGGCCATCCCGATAGCATATTTCTTCATGCGGTACTGGCTACAAGCCTATCCTTTTCGGATAGAAATGTCATGGTGGCTATTTCTGATTCCGTTAGTATTAGTATTGGGCGTGGCCCTGATTACGGTAAGTTACCAGACACTACGGGCCGCTACCCGAAACCCGGTAAAATCATTGCGGTATGAGTAGTTAAAGAATGTTGATCTACAAAGTCAACCTACCACCGTCTATCATTTGCTTTGTTGATTTTTAATCCGGTAAGCACAACGGCGAGCGCCTTTTACAATATGCTCAGTTCGCTCTACAGAGACATTCTTGCCCAACACCTGTCGAAATGTATTTAGCTCCGACCGGCAAAAACCCTGACAGTGAGTGGCTGCTTCACAGATGGGACAGTGGTTTTCTATCAGCAAAAATGTATCCTCTTCCTGGCGCACTTCGGCCAGGTACCCTTCCCGGCTGCGGATTTCCGATAGCTTATGAACCCGATCCTCCAGCGTTTCCTGACCGGCCATTTCCTGGTGGTAGCGCTGTTGTACTTCCGCCTCCCGGGCTTCAATCACCCGATCCAGGGCGGTTGGTCCCAGCGTATCCCGGATGTGCGTGATCATCTGAAGGGTTAAATCAGCATGGGTATCCGGAAAGCGGGCGTGACCGGCTGACGTAAGCTGATAGAACTGTTTAGGTCGGCCAACACCCTGCACTTCTTTATGAGTGCGGACCAATCCTTCCTGCCCTAGTTGAGTAAGCTGTAAGCGGGCTCCTTCACTGGTGATAGTCAGTTCTTTTGCTACCGCAGCGGCCGTCATGGGACCCTGGGTCTTTAATAACATAAGGATTTGATCAGTGCGCATAGTAAAAAAAGTAATATAACAAGCAACTACTTGTTTAATTAATCGTAAGAAGATACTAAAGGGTTCAACGAACCATTATTTTTCACCTTAAAATATACAATTATGTCTTTTGAATTGCCAAGCCTACCTTACGCTTACGATGCGCTGGAACCTAATATTGATGCGCAAACGATGGAGATTCACCACACCAAGCACCACAATGCTTACGTTACCAAATTAAATGGCGCTATCGAAGGAACCGATGCTGCTGACGCATCTCTGGAGGATATCATCAAAAATGTATCAAACTATTCTGCCGGAGTGCGCAACAATGGCGGAGGACACTATAACCACTCATTTTTCTGGCCATTACTTTCGGCCAATGGTGGAAGCCCTACCGGAAAACTAGCCGAAGCCATTAACAGCACCTTTGGCTCGTTAGATAAGCTGAAAGAAGAATTTAACAATGCGGCCGCTACCCGCTTTGGTTCAGGCTGGGCCTGGCTGATCGTAGATGAAAGCGGAGCCTTGAAAGTAACTTCTACTCCTAATCAAGATAACCCGTTGATGGACGTAGCCGAAGTAAAAGGTACTCCAGTGCTGGGTCTGGATGTATGGGAGCACGCTTACTACCTGAAGTACCAAAATAAGCGCCCTGACTATATTGCGGCATTCTGGAATGTGGTAAACTGGGAACAAGCTGAGAAAAACTATCAGGCAGCCCTATAATTTAGTTAGTCAGTTTTGGTATCCGGTGTGGTGCGGCTCATCCGTACTGCCCGGATATTTCTATTTCTAATGGATTTTACTGCTTACTTTTATATTACCAGACGGTTAATATAGAGTGACAGAATCTTAATACAACGTTTATGAAGGTCTTGCTATTTAATGGCTCACCAGAAAAGCAGCCATACTCTGTTGGAAACAGGCTTACCGAGTTTTTCAACTCAGAATTAAGAGATAAGGGCGCTGAAGTCTCCGTTTACTCTATGGCCGAAAGCGATGTTCCTTTACTGGACCTGTCTATTGATCATATCCCGGAAAGCGTAGAGAAAATGTGTAAGCAATTCAGCGAAGCTGATGCCCATATCTGGCTGACTCCCCTCTACCACGGTGGCATGACTGGCGTGATGAAAAACTGCCTCGACTGGCTGGAACTGACCAGCACCTGGGATACGCCTTACCTGACCAATAAAAAAATTGGGTTGGTAAGCTGGGCCGATGGTATGCAGGCCATGCAAGGTATCAATAATATGGATGCGGTAGCCAAAGCCCTCCGGGCCTGGACGCTACCCTACGCCATCCCCATTTGCCGCAGTTACCTCTGCCCCGACGACGGCGATCATTTCTCTCCCGACTACATTGTCAAATTTAAGCGGATGATTGATTTGTTGATCAAATAATTCAAATAGTAACTTCTTCTAATGTCCCTTTATGCCATTATCCATGGGGGATTATTATTTGTGTCTTCCTACCCGCAACCATAATTTCTCTATAATCCATAACCTACCATCGGTATTTACGTTAACACTGTTATAAAAAGTAACAATAGTCAAAATGGGTATAGCCGAACGCAAACTCAGACAGAAAGAAGAGATGCAGTCCAGCATTCTGGAAGCTGCCTGGAAACTGGTGCAGCAGGATGGCTGGCAGTCGCTTTCTATCCGCAAAATTGCCGATGCGATTGAGTATAGCGTGCCAGTGATTTACTACCATTTTGAAAACAAAGAAGCCATTCTGCTGGAGTTTACCCGGGAAGGCTTTCAGCTACTGACCCAAAAAGTAAGTGAAGCCCGGGATGAAACCGATCAGGTAGATCAGCAACTTATGCGAATGGGGAAAGCCTATCGTGATTTTGCTTTTGGTAATGTTGAATACTATCAACTTATGTTTGGGCTGGGTATTCCTACCTGTGACATGGTGAATAGTATAGAAGAAGTGAAGGCTTTCTCTAACACCTTAATAGAAGTTGTTCAGAAAGCAATTGCACAAAGCAATGACCCTGAGGCTGATTACTGGCTAAAGTTTCATACCTATTGGTCTATTCTGCACGGGTTAGTTTCTATTCAAATGATTGGTGATCAGGGAAAGTATGATCCCAGGAACGAGCTGGTATTGCAGGATGCCATTACTGGGTTTATTGGTACCCTAAAGTTGTAATAAACTTTTATAAGCTAACACTGTTATAATTTATATCATTGTTTCGTAATTCTAATTTTGATTGAACCATGGAATTGATTGATGCATTAAACTGGCGGTATGCGGCCAAAAAAATGAATGGAAAAGCCGTACCGCAGGAAAAAATAGATAATATTCTGGAAGCTGTCCGATTATCAGCTTCTGCTTATGGGCTACAGCCCTACCAGGTAATTGTAGTAAGCGACCACATCACCAAGGGTAAAATCCACGAAGAAGCCTGCCCTCAACCGCAGGTAGTGGATGGCTCACATTTGCTGGTATTTGCCTACTGGGATCAGATTGACGACGCGAAAGTAGATGATTACATCAAACTGATTTCTGAAACCCGCGGAGTGGCCCCGGAATCATTAACGGGTTTTGCCGACTCTATGAAGGGAGGATTTCATAGTAAAACCGCAGAAGAACAGCAACTCTGGGCTTCCCGACAGGCGTATATTGGCCTGGGCCACGGCTTGGTTGCCGCCGCTATGGAAGAAGTGGATGCCACTCCGATGGAGGGATTCAATGCGGAGAAAATGGATGAAGTATTAGGGCTGAAAGAAAAAGGCTTGAAAAGTGTAGCCCTGTTGGCTTTGGGTTATCGGGATGAAGAGCAGGATTTCCTGGCAAAAGCTCCCAAAGTACGAAGAGAGAAAGAAGACTTTTTCATTGAAGTATAAATAACTATGAGAACGATCAAGAAAATACATCAGGCCCAGTACGCTCCGATCGCCGATCTGAAAACGTATCGAGCCTTGCCGACACGCTCAGTTAATCATATTGACCCATTTCTTTTCCTGAATCACCACGGTCCGCAGGTATATGGCTCGCCGAATAACGGATTGCCCTTTGGGCCACACCCGCACCGGGGTATGGAAACGGTAACCTTTATTCTGGATGGAGACATTGCCCACAAGGACAGCGGAAGCGGGAAAGAGAGCGTGATCAATGCCGGAGGCGTGCAGTGGATGACGGCAGGACGTGGCTTAATCCATGCCGAAGTATCTTCTCAGAAGTTTCTGGAAGAAGGCGGCAATCTGGAAGTGCTTCAGCTTTGGCTTAATCTGCCCGCTTCTCGCAAAATGACTGAGCCGTTCTATAAAGGCTTGCAAAAAGAAAATATCCCTAAAGCGAGCCTGGCTGATGGAAAAGTAACTGTAGAACTGGTCAGTGGTAGTTGGGATGGTAAGGAAGCTGCTTTTGAGTCAGCCAGTGATATTTCCCTAAACATCATCCGCTTTCAACCGGGTGGTGAACTGACGTTGAATGTGCCGGAAGACCACAACATTTTCTTCTACGTAATCCGAGGAAAATTGAGCGTAGGTGAGCAGGAAGTAGAAGAACTGCACCTGGCTGAGTTCAATCATGATGGAAATGAAATGAATGTGAAAGCGGAAAAAGAAAGTATTCTGCTGTTCGGCCATGCCCAGCCGTTTAACGAGCCTATCGTTGCCCAGGGGCCATTCGTCATGAATACCCAGGAAGAAATACAACAGGCTTACGAAGACTACCAGCAAGGTAAATTCGGAACCTGGAATTAATAACGGTACACGGTACACGGTGAAGGGTAGAACGGTACGAAGCTACAAACCTTTCACCGTTTACCATGAACCCTTAACCCTAATAATTATGCGAGTAGAAATCTGGTCTGACATTATGTGTCCGTTTTGCTATATAGGCAAGCGGAAGTTTGAAGCCGCCTTGAGTGAATTTGAACATTCCGAAGATATTCAGGTAGTCTGGAAAAGCTTTCAGCTAAATCCGGCTATGAAAACGGAGCCGGACAAGAATATTCACCAATATCTGGCTGAGCATAAAGGAGTGAGCCTTCAGGAAGCGTCTCAAATGAATGAGCACGTTACTGCTATGGCGCGAGAAGTAGGCTTAGAATATAATTTTGACAAAGCGGTAGTTGCTAACTCCTTCGATGCCCATCGGCTGATCCAATTAGCCAAAAAGCATGGGAAAGGCGACGAGGCTGAAGAGCGCTTGTTCCGGGCTTACTTCACTGAAGGGGCGAATATTGCTGACCGCATTACACTGACGAAAGTAGGTGAAGAGATCGGTTTGGCTGCCATTGACATAGAAAATATGTTTAAAGAAGGCACCTTTGCCCGAGAGGTAAAAGACGATATCCGAGAAGCCCAGCAGATCGGAGTGCGGGGCGTGCCTTTCTTCGTGCTCGACCGCAAATATGGGGTTTCCGGGGCTCAGCCCTCCGAAGTATTCCTAAGTGCCCTTACACAGGCCTACGAAGAAGCTAAGCCACCACAAATTACCCCCGTCAATACAGCCAGTGGCGATGCGTGTGATGTGGATGGAAACTGCGAATAATGCATAGCAAAAGTGGATACTGAAAATTAAACGCTTGGTAATTGAAGGCTTTCTTTCCACTAGCACAATCGTTCAAATACAACACCCCCTGGCGCGCGTTTAGCTCTAGCGTAACGCGTGCCTTACCCATTTCCAATCCAGTTAAGCCATCTCTTTTTCCTGCTTCTGCTCATTGATATATCTTATCTTCAGTTTTTTCATGGTAGTGGAAGCCGTAAGCCCATGCAGCACAATAGAGATCAGTACAATGAAGGCTGTCATAGACCAAAGCTCACCTTTATGGGCAAATTCTACTTCTTTGAGAGCAAACGACAGGTAAAAGAAAGAGCCAATGCCTTTGATGCCAAAAAAGCTGATGGCTACTTTCTCTCTCATTTTCATGGGAACACCCAGTAGCCCAATTAGTCCTCCCAAAGGCCGCACAATCAGCACAAATCCTAAACCGATGCCTGCCATCGTCCAGGTAAGGTTATTAAGGATGCCTTCCAGTATACTGCCTCCAAATAAGGTTAAGAGTATTGCCAGCAGAATACGTTCTATCTGATCGGTAAAAGAATGTAGTGTATGATGATAGTCATGCTTCATTTCATAATTTCGTATCGTGATCGCTGCTACAAAGACCGCCATAAAACCATACCCGTGGGCCAGCTCTGTAATACCATAGATCATCAAAGTAGCCGAAACCGCCACCAGACCATCTCTGGCATGGGGTACCTCGTATCTTTCCGGCAAATGAAAAAACAGGTAAGTGATCACTTTACCCAAAATAAAACCAATAGCAACACCTGCTCCAATCCGGTAAAATAGGTCGCGCCCCAGCCACTCGGCCAGCCACGGCTCTCCGGTCTGTGAGGCAACTGCCAGGCCAATGGCCAGCCACGTAAAGGGAAAAGCCATACCATCGTTAAGGCCGGCTTCCGCCGTCAGGGAAAAGCGCACCGCATCATTTTCCCCTTCGTTGGGCGGGCCTACCTGCACATCAGACGCCAGAACGGGGTCCGTAGGAGCCAACACTGCTCCTAATAAAACCGCTGAAGGAAGGTCAAAGCCTAGCCCCCAAAGCGCCAGGGCAATCATGCTGCCAATACTGATGAGCATGGTAATGGTGACCAGCCGGAACGGGGCTTTCCATTCTTTAAAAGAGAAGGGGTGATCTATCTTCAATCCCGAACCCATGAGGGCTACAATCACAATCAGTTCGGTCATGTGTATGGTGAAATCCTGCTCCCGATAAGGGTTGGGCCAGGGCAACTGATCAATCAGGCTGTAGATCAACATGCCGAACAACAGAAAGATAATGGAGTAAGAAATATTGATCTTCTTGGTCAGAATAGGTATCCACGTCATGCCCAGCGCAGCCACACCAATCACTGTAATACTGATAATATAACTTTCCATGATCGTCTGTTATTGAAAAACAATAAGTAACGGTGCCAAAAATGACTACTAAAGAATCTGAATAACCCGGTTTTGCGCAGAAGGTTATAATTTGCTTTGCTTGAGAAGTTGATTGGCGTAAATCTTTTTAGGAGGTAACGTTTAATATTTTGTATCTATGTAGCCGTTTTTAAGCCAACCAGATACGCCATGAATAAGGACGCGATAAAAGTTATTGCTTTTGATGCCGACGATACATTGTGGGTGAACGAGCCTTACTTTCGGGATACCGAAGAGAAGTTCTGCAACATGCTGGAAGATTTTCTGCCCCACCATTCTGTCTCTCGCGAGCTACTGGAAACCGAAATTCACAACCTGCCCCTCTACGGCTACGGTATCAAAAGCGTGATGCTTTCCATGATTGAGACGGCCATGAAGGTGTCCGACCAGACGATCAGTCTGAAGGCGATTGAGCGGATCATCCAACTGGGGAAGGAGATGCTGGACAAGCCCATTGAGCTGCTGGAGGGGGTAGAAGAAGTGCTACAGGCCTTGCAGGGAAAGTACCGGCTGGTGATGGCGACCAAAGGCGATCTGCTCGATCAAGAACGGAAACTGCTCAAGTCTGGACTGGCTAGCTATTTCCACCATATTGAGATTGTATCGGAAAAGAAAGAACCCAATTACGAGAAGCTGATCCAGCACCTGGATATTCCGCCTGAAGAGTTTCTGATGATTGGCAACTCCCTGAAGTCAGACATTCTGCCGGTGCTGAACCTGGGCGGGCACGCTTTCCATGTGCCTTACCATACTACCTGGGCCTACGAGACGGTAGATAGCAAGGTGGAGCATCCTAACTTTAAAAAACTCACTCACATTCAAGAAGCCCTGCAATACCTCTAGCCATGCCGCAAACACTAGACCTAACCACCTGGGAGCGAAAAAGCCATTTTGACTTCTTCCGCACCTTCGAAGAACCCTTTTTTGGCGTTTGTGTGGAGGTAGATTGCACTATTGCCTACCGCAAAGCCAAGGAGCTCAATACCTCTTTCTTTCTGTATTACTTATACCAATCGGTGCGGGCCGTGAATGAGATTGAATCCTTTCGCTATCGTATTGTAGGAGATGATGTTTTGATCCACGAGCAGGTCGGGGCTTCGGCCACCATCAACCGGGAGAATGGTACGTTTGGGTTCAGCTACATTCCGTACGCGGATACCTTCCGGGAGTTTGAGCAAGGAGCAAAAGCCGAGATTGCCCGCGTGCGAAGTACCGACGAATTGATACCCTCCGAAGCCGCCGAAAATGTAATTCATTACTCTTCCATGCCCTGGATCAAGTTTACTTCGGTATCCCACGCCCGCAGCTTTAGTCATCCCGATAGCGTCCCCAAGATCTCCTTTGGCAAGATGACCGAAGTGGGTGATAAGAAACTGATGCCCCTCTCCATCCACGTACACCATGCACTCATGGACGGCTACCACGTAGGCCAACACATTGATCTTTTTCAGGAACTTCTTAACGAGGATTAATGATTAGTGAGTGATGACTGATGATGAATGAAACTGCAATAATCTTCTCCACAACCTAACCCCAATTCCCAACACCCACTATTATGTCCATCCCCGAAGGTATCAAAAAGGCCGCTGTTTTGTGTGTGCTGAAGCAGGGGGAATCATTGTTGCTGCTGAAGCGGCTGAAAGAACCCAATCAGGGGCTTTACACTCCAGTTGGTGGCAAACTGAACCCGTACGAAAGTCCGATTAATGCAGCGGTTCGCGAGACGCGGGAAGAGACTGGCATTGAAGTGGCGGCCATGAAGTACTGCGGCACGCTGGTAGAAAGCTCACCTACCGAGTACAACTGGATCAGCTTTGTCTATGTAGCTGAGATTGAGCGGGTCCCACCTCCGCCCTGCAACGAAGGCCCACTGGAGTGGATCGATTTCTCACAAGTGCGCAACGTACCCACGCCTACCACCGACTGGTTCATCTACCACTACATCCTCGAAAACCGCTCCTTCGCCTTCCATGCCGACTTCGACAACCAACTTGTCCTCCTTCGCATGACTGATGAACTCACCGGTGAGGTGGTATATCCTACGTGATGGAAAACTGCCAGATTTCAGAAATCTGGCAGTTTTGTGATCTTTTAAGTTATAGAAAAATGGAAGAGAGGGCGGCTGATAACGTTGTTGCTTACGTAGCCAGATTACTACATGATGGTTCGTAGTTCTACGACCAGAAGGAATATTTCTTTAAGTCCTCAGCGAACACCGCAATTCTTAATCAGGAATTTCATCCGGTCCCTGGCGCTCCAGTAAGAGCAACGACCGGGGGGGTAGTTCCAACTGCTTGGTTAAGGTCTTGTCTTCCTCATGGATGGTAGACTGCTGTGTGTCCACCAGAATTTTCCAGGTTCCCCGCAAGTGTTGTTTTTTAGGAAACAGAAAGGGTACCGGTTCCCAGTAACTGTTAATCAGCAACAGATAAACGTCGTCCGTAATGCGCTTTCCTCGCTCATCTACCTCATCCATAGCGTGACCGTTGAGCAGCATACCCAGGCAGCGTACGTGCGAGGTGTTCCAGTCATTGTCGGTCATGTCTTTGCCATCGGTGCGGAGCCAGCGAATGTCTCTGATGTCTTTTCCGCGAATGGGGCGTCCCAGAAAGAAGCGGCGGCGGTGCATAATCGGCGAGGCCTTCCGGATACTGATAAGGTGCTGCGTAAAGTTGTAGAACGCCTGTTGGGCATCGGTCCATTCCCAGTTAAACCAGGTAAGCTCATTATCCTGACAGTAGGTGTTATTATTTCCGTTCTTGGAATGGCCGTATTCATCTCCCATGGTAATCATTGGCACGCCCTGGCTCAGGATGAGCGTTGCCATCAGGTTGCGCTTCTGCTTTTCGCGCAGCGCAATGATGGCCGGGTCATCCGTTGGCCCTTCCACTCCACAGTTCCAGCTTAGGTTGTGCGATTCGCCATCGTTATTGTTTTCACCGTTGGCTTCGTTATGCTTTTCGTTGTAGCTTACCAGGTCGTGCAAGGTGAAGCCATCGTGGGCCGTCACAAAGTTGATGCTGGCGGTCGGCTTGCGCCCGTCGCCCTGGTATAAATCGCTGCTGCCACTCAGGCGGTTGGCAATCTCGGCCACTCCGGTTTCATCACCCTTCCAGAACTGCCGCACCGAGTCGCGGTACTTACCGTTCCATTCGGCCCACAGTACCGGGAAGTTACCCACCTGGTAGCCACCCTCACCCACGTCCCAGGGTTCGGCAATCAGCTTTACCTGCGAGATCACCGGGTCTTGATGGATGGTATCCAGAAAGGTTGATAGTTTTCCCACCTCCTGTAGTCCCCGGGCCAGGGTAGAGGCCAGGTCGAAGCGGAAGCCGTCTACATGCATTTCCAACACCCAGTAGCGTAAGCTATCCATCACCAACTGCAACGTACGCGCGCTGAGCATGCTCAGGCTGTTGCCCGTGCCGGTATAGTCCATGTAATAGCGCGGATTATCCTCTACCAGCCGGTAGTACACCGGATTGTCAATACCCCGGAAGCAGAGCGTAGGGCCGTAGTGATTGCCTTCGGCAGTATGGTTGTACACCACATCCAGAATAATTTCTATCCCGGCCCGGTGGTACGCTTTCACCATCTCCTTAAACTCCCGTACCTGTTCGCCGAGCTTACCACTGGCGGCGTACTCCGAGTGCGGAGCCAGAAAGCCGATAGAATTGTAGCCCCAGTAGTTGGTCAGTCCCCGGTCTACCAAAACGCTATCGTGCACAAAGTGATGCACGGGCATCAGTTCCAGGGCAGTGACGCCTAACTTCTGGAAGTACTCAATGACCGACGGATGAGCAAGACCACGATAGGTGCCTCTTTCTTCCGGGGGCACGTCGGGATGAAGCTTGGTCATACCCTTTACGTGGGCTTCGTAAATAATGGTATTGTGGAGTTGTGTTCGCGGCGGCTCTACTCCTTCCCAATCAAAAGCGGGATCAACAACAATCGATTTGTTCATTCCGGCGGTATCGTCGCTTTTATTAAACAGCATATCGCGGTTGGGATCGTCGGAGTCGAGAGGATAAGAGAACATGGCCTTGTTCCAGGAAATACGCCCGTTGATGGCCTTGGCGTACGGGTCCAACAGCAGTTTGTTAGGGTTAAAGCGCATCCCTTGTGTCGGCTCAAAGGGACCATCCACGCGGTAGCCGTAGGCTTGTCCCGGTTGGAAACCCGGCAGATAGAGGTGCCACACATGGTCGGTTTGCTCTCTAAGCCGGATGCAGACGTATTCGTGGTCATCGTCGGGATCATGAAACAAGCACAGGTGCACCGCTGTGGCGTGCTCGCTAAATAAGGCAAAGTTAACGCCCTGCCCATCGTAGGTAGCCCCTAGCGGATAGGGTTTTCCCGGCCAAACTTCAATAGTAGATTGCGACATAGGAATATGAATAATGGTTTTAGCATGAAGTTGGAAACCGGGTTATATGTTTAATAAACAAGGTGTTTTCTAAAAAATAATAATGACCCATTGTGCCAAAAAAAATCTTATTTGGAAATAAAACGTGCGCCCTGACCATATTCCGGCCACAGTTTTACCTACCCGACTACCTCAGAAGTAAGGGCATACATCGAAAGTAGGGTAAGATGTTTTCATTTGCTTCTAAAGAATAACTTTATTTTAGCCAAAACCGTCATCCTATGTTTGCGAGGAATGAAATGACGAAGCAATCCCCTCCCCTTAACCGAGAGATTGCCACCGGGTTAGCCCCGTTCACTTCACTACGTTCCGATCGTAATGATGTGAGTGATTTTATACCACCCTTGGAAGGATATTTTTATATTGTAGGAGAATAAGCGGGACTAAAAAACCTATGCAGGAAGATTTTAAGAAAGTAGTAACCAGCTTGGGCTCTTTCGTACTGGTGACCGGAGCGGCCTGTGCTGCCGTGGCCAGTGGAGGAACTATTATGTCCGGAGTGATAGGCGGTATGCTGACTGGGCTGGCTACAAATATGGTTGACTCTCAATTCAAGCGTCTGCGAACCTTGCTTATTAAAACCCCGGCATCCAAACTTAATAATGATCTTGAGGAATTAATTAGTAGAGCTGTAATACTGACATTGCGGAATATAGGCAAATCATATAAAAATGAAATTCGCCAAGATATTTGGGAAGAAGTGATCAAGAAGACGATTAACAGATTGATCAATGATGTTAAAGTTGCTAATGAACAAAGTTTACTCAACCAACCGGCGGTTGTACAGCATATAGACGAAGCTGGAAGCGAGGAAGGTATAGTACAATTATTATTCACCGAGGCAGACAAATTACCTACTATTCACCCTCATCACTCCTTTTCAGATTTCTTTAAGAAGAACTTTGTGCCCAACCTGCAACTATGCTTCGGAGAGTTGCTCAAAGACCCGAAGAACCATAAGGCACTGGTGGACTATCAGCGAAATATAATGGTAGCCATCCAGCAGAACAGCCGGGACTTGCTACAGAAACAAGAAGCGTTGCAGCACGAGTTTAAGGATTCGCAGGCAACACTTCAGACTGTATTACAGCAGTTGAGCGAAAAAACACAGGAGCTGGCAACAGCAGAGGATACGCAATTACTGAGGGCGGAGTTAGAGCAATATCTTCAACCCCTGCGCCAGGAAGTGACATTGCTGGTGACTCTGACCGGAGAGATTCGGGATGAGGTGAAGGAGATTAAAGAGATTGCGGAAGAGAACCAGCGAGGGATTGAAGCAATACGCGAACAAGTAGCCGAAGGGAAAACGGCTCTGGTTAATAAGTACCTGGGTAAGCCACCGTACTTTACCGAAGTGTTTTTAGGGAGAGAGTACGACCTAACTGCTATCCATCAAAAGCTGTTTGAGGGCAACAACCTGTTGCTGCTGGTGAATGGAGAAGGGGGCATTGGTAAAACCACGCTGGCCGCCCGCTATTATTACACCTACCAAAAAGAGTACGCTCATTTGGCCTGGGTCTTTGCGGAACGAAGTCTGGCCGAGGCACTGCTAACGTTAGCTATTCCTCTTAGTGTTAGTTTTGAGACTCAGCAAACGAGTGAGGGTCAACTGGATGCTTTACTTGACCGAATGCGCCAACTACCAAAACCTAGTCTGCTGATAGTAGATAATGCCAACCGACTGGCCGATCTGGAGAAGCATTATTCTAAGTTACGCTCCTTCCCCAATTTCCACGTGCTGCTGACCACACGCATTACCGAGTTTGAACAGGCCACATTGCATAAAGTTACCCCGCTTAGCGACGATGAGGCTAAAGCTCTTTTCACTAGACACTACTCCGAACATAAAGAAGAAGACTGCTTGCTACAGCAACTGCTGGAGGCCATTGGAAAGAATACCTTGGTAATTGAACTACTGGCCAAAAACCTTCGAAACCATAATCGCCTTAAGCCTCAGTATAGCCTACGTGATTTGCTGGGAGACCTACAACAGAAAGGACTTTTTAATGTGCAGAGTAAGGAGGTAAGCACAACGTACCAAGCAGAAAACGATACCTTCCGAAAGGAAAAGCCCGAAGATATTATTGCCGCGATGTATGATCTTGGAGAACTTTCGCTCGAAGAGCAAACTATGATGGGGATAATGTCGGTGCTACCTGCTGAAAATATTCCTTTTGATACACTAGAGCCTCTGTTACCAGCAATGGAGGATTTTGGCTCTATATTACTTGGTCTGGCCCAACAAGGCTGGTTGGAATGGAATGAGACGCAGCGTTCTTTTAAAATAAGCCCGGTAGTACAGGAAGTAGTACGAGCAAAAAACGAGAAATTAAGAGTGCTCTGCCGGCCACTGATAGAAGGACTGATTGAAAAATTATGGTATGAATCTAGCACAAAGCACCTTCTCAAGGCTACACATGAGGCGGGAGCAGTCTATACCCATTATGCTAACCACATACTAAATAGATCGGTTGATATCGTTTTTGATAAACCTACACTTTTTGATCGTATCGGAAATTTCTACTCGATGACGGGCAATCTAAATATAGCACTAGAATGCTATCAAAAGTATAATTACGCTGCAGAAGAACTTTGCCATAACAATCCACAGAACGCCTTTTTGCAGAAAGAATTAGCGATGTCTTATTCAAAACTAGGAGAGATTCATTCATCGTTAGGCAATCCAGCTGAAAGTTTAAAGCATTTTCGAAATGAGACAGTATTATTTGTACAACTATATAGAATTTATCAGCAGAATACTTCTCTCCATCACGGACTCTCTGTCTCCTATTCAAGACTAGGAGACGCTTACTTAACTTCGGGCGAGCTAGCCAAAGCATTGAAATATTATAAACAGTCTAATCAGCTAATAGAACAACTATGCCAAGCCGCTTCACAGAATATTCGCTACAAATCCGATTTAGCGCTTTCTTATTCAAAGCTTGGAAACGCTTATTCGGCATTGAATCCTAATGAAGCATTGGAGTACTATCGGAACTGTACAGTCTTGCTTTTAAAACTCTATAAAGCAGAACCTCAGAATATTGCTTTCAAAAATAGACTAGCGAGTTCTTATGAAGTGCTAAGAGGTGCTTATTTAGATCTAGGGAACAACTTAAGTAAGGCATTGGCCTATTCTAAAAAATATGTTTTCTTAAGTGAAGAACTCTATCAGAGCAATCCTCAAAATGTTGAATTCAAGAACGGACTAATTTTATCTTATATAAAAATGGGTGAAATATATGAATGGCGGAATGAATTGCATAGATGTTTGCCATATTATCAAAAAGCTAGGCTATTGCTTACTGAATGGATTAAACAGTTTCCGCAATATGTTGATTTTAAAAAGCATCTGAATTGGATAAAGCAGAAATTGGGGGAAGAATAAGGATATAAAATACGGGCCAGTCAGAAGGCTAGACGTAAATCTTACCTGCTTAATTGGTCTACTTTGGGGAAGTTTTGATAGTAGAGGTAATCCAGCCAGGCCGAGGTTTCTATAACCAAAACAAATCTTATTTAGAAATAAAATTGATGTCCTGACCGTATTCAGGCCACAATTTTGCTTTTCCCCGCATTGTGCGAATATCCTGGCGGGCGGCCTCTTCCTTCACTCTGCGTAAGGCGACCTCAACCGCCTCCTTTTTCGTCTTGACATTCAAAATCTTCATCGCATCGCTTATGAGGTCATCGTCTATATCAATATTGGTTCGCATAATCAATTCATTAAATTGTTAACTAGATATACACAAAGATACGAGGATTTACACCCCCGGTTGGTTTTAATTAGATCACTTCTCTGATTTAATACTCATGTAACGCATGCTTTCAAATCAAGGAAACAATGTAAGAGGGTGTAACCCGTGAAAATTCCGCAACTTTGCCTATCTTACGTATTTAACCCAACAACCTGATACTTTATGAAAACCTTATTCACCAGTTGTATACTATTTTTTGCCACGCTGCTCATGCCCGTCTGGGCGCAGTCTTCGCTGAACGGGAGCTGGAAAATGACCAGTGTGGATGGTCAGCCGGTAACCGATGATGTGATCGCCATCTGCCAGGATGGGTACTTTATGTTCGGGCAGTACCAGTCGGATGGGAGCTTTGTCAGTGCCGGAGGTGGGAACTACAAACTAGAGGATAATGAGTACCAGCTTATCTACGATTTTCATTCTCAGCAACCTCAATTGGTGCGCGTGCCCCAGACCTTCCAGGCTGAGCTGACGGATGAAAAATTTACTCTGCAAAACTCTTCTGCAGGAAAGATGGTGTGGGAACGGATGCAGGAGGAGACTACGCCACTTACCGGCACCTGGCTGTTTGCAACCCGGGTGGATGAAGATGGCAATGAAGGCGAACGTCGTCAGCCCGGCCCGCGCATGACGGTGAAGATCTTATCAGGCAACCGTTTTCAATGGGCCGCCTTCAACTACGAGACCAAAGAGTTTCGGGGCACCGGCGGGGGCACCTACGAAGCCGAAGATGGCACCTACACCGAGCACATTGAGTTCTTCTCCCGCGACAATGAGCGGGTGGGAGCTTCCTTATCCTTCCAGTTTGAGCGTGAAGGCGACGACTGGGATCATCAGGGGCAAAGCAGTGCAGGGGAACCCATGCACGAAGTCTGGACCAAGATGGATCAGCCGATGGTTATGGATAATGAACAGGATACCGGAGATAACTAAAGTAGAGGTTATTCCAATCGCTATGGAAGAAGCTACTTTCTTTTGAAAGTCTTATCCGACCGGGTAGGTCTGACCGGACAGCGTTAACGGAAGCGGATGGCAGGAGGCTGTACAGACCTGCCTCCTGCCATCCGCTTCCTATCATATCTTTCAAAGAAAATCAGAATAATGTCTTGAGTAATAGAAGCTGCTTAGCGAAGGCTGACGGGCTGCTCTGCCGGGACATCCAACTTCTGGCGTTCAGTCTTGACCCACTGGGTAATAAGGCTCACTTCCTCTTCGCTCAACCTGGCACTCCCGTGTATGAAGGCGTAAGGGGGGAGAGGCATGTTGCCTTCTTCTATCTCCTCGACAATCTCCTCAAGTTTGTGGTCCATCCGTTTCACATCGTAGGTGGCAAACTCCGAAAAGTTAAGCTCGTCTTTGCCTTCCTCAATATGGCCGTTGAGCCAAAGTCCTACGGGATTGATGTTGGCGTACCAGGGATACTCAGTATGGTTGGAGTGACAGTCATAGCAGGAACGCTGAAAAACGCTCAACACATTTTCGGGTACCATTACGGCATGGGTAATATCCTGGTTACCGGAGGCCTCACCCAGGTTGCGTTCCGGACGAATGAACTGAATACCAACGAGTACTAAAATCAGAATAATGATGATGATCTTTTTCATAGTGGGTTGTGTACGAAGGTTTAGTAGGTTTCAAAAAGTATCTTCAATATAAAAAAAACCCGAGTTAAAATAACCCGGGCTTTCACCCTTAGTTGCTCAATACAACTTTAACGTAAACCTAGATTATTATACATTCTATTGGGATATGTTCATGTTGTTGCCATTGCCTTCTTTCAGGTCATTGTTCTCGATAGACTTTCTGCGTCTCTGTCGGGGGTTAGCATTTAACTTACCGATTTGGTAGCTGAAGTTGATCTTGAAGCCCATGTTGCGCATGGTGTTTATACTGCTCTGGCTAATGACCGGGGAGTTAACTTCGCTGCGCATCGTCATCTCAGGAGTGAAGAAGTTCTCGGCACCAAACCCAATGCTGCCTTTCTTCTCATTAAAATCCTTCTTCAGGCTCAAGCTGTACATTCTAAAACCAGTCTGATAACCTTGTAATTGTACTTGCCGTCCGCGGAAGAAACCGAAGAACTGTAATCCCCAGGTATCGGTCAGATTATAGTTACCGAAGAGGCGGCCACTCAGTACCCAGCCTTTGTTATCGGCCTGATAGAGCGGGTCGGGTACATTATTGTTTAGCACTGCATAGTAGATGTCCGGCCCACCGTTCAATGAGAATTTGTTGGAGATGTTCACATTGGCAAATACACTTACTCCGTAGGCATCTTCGCTACCAATATTCTGGTAACTGGTCAGGATTGTGTCTTGTCCAATCACGCTGCGCACCGGCTGAATGGAGCCTTCAGTGTTACGCATAAAGGTGGAAAAGCTCAGCGAAGTACCTTTAAAGAATGTGCTGTACGAAAGTTCGTAGTTATTAGTGTATTCCGGTTCCAGGTCAGGATTACCCTGGGTGATATTCAGCGGGTTAGCCGCTTGCAAGCTAGGGTTCAGGTATTCCAGAGAAGGGCGCTGAATCCGTCGGTTATACGCCGCTTTAATCATGTTCCCGTTCTTCAGTTTGCGCGACAGGTTTACGCTGGGTGCCCAGATGCCGTACGAAGGAATCTCTACTTCGGTTTCTTCCTGAAAGTTCGCCTGAATGGTGGTGTACTCGTAGCGAATGCCTGGTTTGATGCTGTACTTATTCAGATTGAGGGTATAGGCTACATAACCGGCCATTACGTTCTGATCGTAATTAAAGATATTGCTTCGGCTTTCATCCTGCACCGGTACATAAGACCCGCCTTCTTCGGCTACATAGTACTGGTAATTACTGGACACATTGCGCAGAATTTCCTTACCGCCGAACTCTACCATCTGGTTTTTGCCAATGGGGGTTTGGTAATCAACCTGCAAGGTCATCTCTTCATTGTAACTTCGGTTCTCGTTTTTGAAGCGTTGTATATCGGTATCGGTACTCTGGTTCAGAATGTCGTTCACAAAATCGTTGGTGCGGTTATTCCGGCTGTATAGGGCTAGAATGCTTAGTTCCTGCTGGGGTTTGTTGTAAGTGTGGCCGTAGTTCAAACTTATGTCCATATTCTCCGACAGGTTCTTCATGTCCACGTTCCGGCTACTGCTGCTAAGCAAAGCATCGTTTTGGAAAGTTTGGGTGAGTAGCGGATTCTGAGAACTATTAAAGTTGAAAGCGCCTACCTGCACGGAAGCAGAAAGCCAGTTTTTCTCGTTAATGTCGTAGTCCATCCCTAGCGAGTAGCGGCCGAAGAGCATGTTCGTACGGGTATCCGCCTGCTGAGTGGTGAGTAGCTCGTTACCATCACCATCCAGGGTGCGTTGGGCGTTTTCAAAGCTACCCAGTATGTTGTAGCCGGTGCGACCGAAGCCACCTAATGAAAAACCTATTTTGCCCCGGCGGTAGCTGCCGTTCATCCGAAGGTTCGAGCCCCGGTTGCCCACGCTGGTATCAATTCCTAAAGTGCCTCCCTGTAGTTTATTCTTTTTGGTTACAATGTTGATAATCCCCCCGGTCCCTTCAGCATCGTAGCGAGCGGAGGGCGAGGTAATTACTTCTACTGATTTAATTTCATCGGCCGGAATTTGCTTGAGTGCATCGGCTACACTGGTTGCGGTAATGGTTGAGGGCTTTCCGTCCAGCAACACTTTTACGTTCTGGCTGCCTCGCATGTATACGTTTCCGTCCAGGTCTACCGAAAGCATCGGTACGCGTTTTAGCACGTCGGTAGCATCGCCGCCCCGGGTAGTGGCATCGTTTTCGGCATTGTACACGGTGCGGTCTACTTTCTCCTCAATAAGTTCGCGTTGGCCCTGCACCACCACTTCATCCAGCTCCTTGGTGGCCGAAGCCAGTAGTAAAGTGCCCAGGTCCAGGTTGGTTCCTTTTTTAGCAACTTCTACCGACTTCACCGAGAATGATTCGTATCCGATAAAGCTGATGGTGAGCGTATACATGCCCTCCGGAATATTTTTCAGTTGAAATTTTCCATTGTCATCGGCCACGGTTCCGTCTATGGGTTGCGACGTAGTTGTATCCACCAGCGCTACGGTGGCGT
Source organism: Roseihalotalea indica (assembly GCF_022458895.1). The sequence continues at coordinate 836,883 of NZ_JAINFL010000001.1, forward strand.
AAGGAATAGGCTCCTGATTATCTTTATCTATAATGGTGCCGCTAATCTTGCCCGTTCCCTCTGGCGCTTCTGCCGGCGATGGTCCGGCATTTTGAGCGTTAGCCGGTCGTCCGCTGCCGCCCTGTGGGTACTGAGCTAATACAAGCCCGGATAAACTCAGAAAAAACAACAGGAAGAAAAAGGAGATGCGAGGTTTGGGTAACTTTATCATAGTTTTAAGTACAACTTATTTAGAAACAGCCGGGGATCAGCGAGAGCATCGTTTATGCTGCAAATTCACTAAAGCCTGCTTGAATTAACGGGCTTTTAAGAAAGGGATAGCAGGAAATAGACAGTCGACCAAAACAAACCGACTATAAGAGCACTTTTACCGATTAAAGGCGTTTTCAGGCTCTATAATGGTCTGATAGCCGCAGTGGTAGACAAAAAAAGTGATTCTGTCGTCATCTTGGTTCAGGCGATAGATTTTAGTAGCTTGAATTGCTGAAGTAACGTATGTTTATCTGATATAGGCATGGAATAGCCTTAAGTCTTATCATTAACGCAATATTTTTTCATCCACCTTATGCCCCCCTGGTCTATCCGCTCGTTCCGCACCCCAATGACTCAGGTACTCATCTGGGTATTAATGGGAGTACTGCTGCTGGTTTTTCAGCCGCTATACTGGCAGGCTTCTATGCAGGTGGTGTTTCCAATGCAGTTCTGGGTGAAGCAGGGTATACTTTTTCTTCTGCTGATCGGCATCTTCTACCTGAATGCCAGAATGTGGGTGCCTCGCTTGTTGTTTCATAACAAAATCAGTTGGTTTATTCTCATGGTAATGCTCACAGCGTTGGCACTGATGATGTTGGTGAAAGTAATAGAAATCGGTATTAATCTACCCGAGCTGATGCATCAGGCGTTTCACCCCGAAAGTGATGAGCCACCTTCACCCAAACGTATTTCCTTATTTGATGCCTTTGTTTTGATTCTCGCGTTGCTGGTGTTGGGAGTAAGCACCAGTGTGGCAACCGTGCAGAAATGGCAGAAGGATGTGCAGTTGCGTCAGAATCTGGAGCAACAGAAGATTAGTTCAGAATTGTCTTTTCTGAAGGCGCAGATTAACCCCCACTTTTTCTTCAACACGCTGAACAACATCTATGCGCTTACGCTGTCAGATGTGCCTACCGCCCGGCAAGCCTTGCATACCTTGTCGCGCATGATGCGCTATGTGCTTTATGAAACCCGGAAAGACGTAACCCTGCTGAGCCAAGAGATTGCTTTTATACAGGATTATATCAACCTGATGCAGCTTCGCCTGACCGATAAAGTAGAAGTGTATTTTGACCATCCTGAAAAGGTGCATGATGTTTTCGTGGCGCCCATGCTTTTTTTGCCATTTGTAGAAAATGCCTTTAAACACGGGGTCAGCACTCAGTCCGACAGTCATATTCGTATCAGTATTCGCCAGCAGGAGCGGGCTCTGTATCTGGAAGTGCAGAATACTATCTTTCCGGGCAAAAGTGCGGTGCCGGAAGAAAGTAGTGGTATCGGGCTGGTAAATACTCGCCGCCGCCTCGACTTGCTTTATCCTAACCGCTATTCGCTTTTTATTGACGAACACGCGCCGGAAAATACCTTTATGGTTCAACTCTCGTTAGAATTATCATGAGTTCGTTAAAGTGCATTGCGGTAGATGATGAGCCATACGCCCTGGATATGGTGTGTACCTATATAAAACAAACTCCCTTCCTGGAGCTAACCGGTCAGTTTACCGGGGCTATTGATGCGCTAAAGGCGTTGCACGAACAATCCGTAGACCTGATCTTCCTGGATATACAGATGCCTGACCTGAGTGGCATAGAACTGGCTCGGGTACTAGACCACGGGCGAGACTTATCCGGCCCCCGCATCATTTTTACTACCGCCTACGATCAGTTTGCTCTTGAAGGCTACCGGGTTGATGCTCTCGATTACCTACTGAAGCCTTTTAGCTACGAAGAGTTTCTGCGAGCGGTAACGAAAGCACAGGCGTATGCCGAACTTTCCCGTACGCCGGAAAGCAATACGCCGCATACCGAATCGAGAACTGATTCAGAGGATGAGTTTTTATTTTTAAAAGTAGAATATCAACTCGTACGAGTGGCTTTCAGTGACATTCGTTACATTCAGGGGTTAAAAGACTACGTAAAAGTATATCTCCAAAACAGCACAAAACCGCTGTTAAGCCTGATCAGCATGAAAGCTCTGGAAGAAAAACTGCCTTCCCGAAGGTTTATGCGCATCCATCGGTCGTATATCATCTCGCTGGATAAAATTGAGGCCGTAAGTCGCGGTAGCGTGCAGATTGGTAATGAAAGTATTCCCGTGAGTAATCAGTATAAAGAGCAGTTCAATCAGTTTATCAACCGCTGGACGGGCTGACTTCAGTTATAGTCGGTTAGCCACGTATACGCCTCCTAAAATAGCACTCATACCCAGGAAGTGCAGGTACGTCAACGTTTCGCCATCCAGAAAACCCCAGAGAATGGCTACCATCGGCACCAGATACGTTACCGACGTTGCAAATACCGGAGTGCGGATTTGTATAAGCTTATTGAAAATAATCAGAGCCAGAGCAGTGCCTACTACGCCCAGGGTGACGATTGCCAGGAACGGCCACCACGCTTCCTGTTGCTCTAACGATGGCAAAAAAGAAGAGTAGCCGAAGAGGTAACCCCCCGCTATCGGTAACATAAGGGCTAATGATACTGCCGTGATGGTTAAGGGCTTTAGGTCGTGGGTGTAGTGTTTGATGATGTTAGAACTGAAGCCGTAGCAAACGGTAGCTCCCACTACTAGCAAAGCATAGGCATTAAAACCGTCATTCGGTGTACCAGAAGACCCGGCCAGAATAAGAAGTACGGTTCCTATCAGTCCGATTCCTAATCCTAAAAACTGTTTTCGGGCAATAGACTGACCAAAGAACAGCGCTCCCACGACCAGCACGTTTAGCGGTGTGACTGCATTAATAATGCCTGTGGCTGAACTGCTGAGCTGTGTCTGCGCCCAAGCAAACAGAAAGGCCGGAATTAGGCTGCCCAAAAACCCGATAACCAACAGTACTCCCCACTGGCGGCGGGACAATTTGGAAAAAGCCGCAATAGCCACTGGGAGCAAGAAGGCACCGGCTGAGACAATCCGTAGTGCCCCCACCTCACTTCCTGAAAAAGCAGTTAGTCCTTGTTTAATGAGAATGAATGAGCTCCCCCAGATCAGGGCGAGTAACCCCAATGCACCCCAGGCAGCTACTGCCGAGCGGCGCGATGAAGTCTCGGTCATCCGAGAGCTGTCTCCTGATAGCACCCGGCAAAGGTAGAAGCAATCTCATCCAGCGTTTCCGAAACCTCCGCAAATGTGGGTAACTCTACCAGGCGTTGGCGGTATGACTTAAAGTGAGGGATACCCCGGAAATAGTTAGTATAATGACGGCGCATCTCAAAAATACCTTTACGCTCGCCCTTCCAGCGAACGGAGAATTCCAGATGTTCTCTAGCGGTTTGTACTCGTTCTTCCAGCGTAGGAGGTGCTAGTTTTTCTCCGGTCTTAAAATAATGTTTGATCTCCCGGAAGATCCAGGGATAACCGATAGCCGCCCGGCCGATCATGATACCATCTACTCCGTAGCGATTGCGGTACTCCAAGGCTTTTTCCGGAGAGTCAATATCTCCGTTACCAAAAATCGGGATATGAATATCGGGGTGATTTTTTACCTCAGCAATGGGGTTCCAGTCGGCCTCGCCCTTGTACATTTGCTTGCGGGTACGTCCGTGGATGGTAAGAGCCTGAATACCCACATCCTGCAAGCGCTGGGCCACTTCTACGATTTTAATGGTGTTGTCATCCCAGCCCAGGCGGGTTTTTACAGTAACGGGTAGTTGCACCCGTTCCACAATCTCCCGGGTCATTTCCTGCATCTTGGGCAGATCCAGCAAAATACCGGCTCCGGCTCCTTTGCATGCCACTTTTTTCACCGGGCAGCCGTAGTTGATGTCCACCAATTCGGGTTGCGCTGCTTCGGCAATGGCCGCGGCCTCGCGCATAGATTCAATCTTATCTCCGAAGATTTGAATGCCAATGGGGCGCTCATAATCGTAGATGTCCAGCTTCTCTACACTCTTGGTAGCATCACGGATGAGCCCTTCGGCGGAGATAAATTCCGTATACATCATGTCAGCTCCGTATTTTTTGCACACCGCTCGAAACGGAGGGTCACTCACATCTTCCATCGGGGCGAGCAATAAAGGGAAGTCGCTTACGTCTATTGTACCAATACGTACCACTATTTATATTTTTTTATGAATCTGCAAATATACAACGATGCTGCGAAAGCTTATAGGGGATATATACGGAAAGAAAGTCAGAAGTTTCAGTAACTTTGCTTGAGTAGTATTTTTCTGCTAAAATAACCAGCCATTACTATATCGGGTAACATAACCCGAAGCGGGCGGGTTAGAACGTAGACAACCGTTGCAAAAGATTTATGAATTCTATTGAAGAAACTGAACCGCCTCTGGTGCGCAAAAGCAGTGTTTTCTCGTCATTGCTAATCCTCGTAGGGTTTGTGTTGCTGGGCTTGTTTGTCGGGCAGTTTATAGCCTTTCTGGCTATGCTTCCCCTGTTTGATTACGATTTTCAAGGTATCTTGAACGCTCTTGCAAATCCTATGAGTTCACCCCAGGCCAAGGCTTCCTTACTGATACTGCAAGCTGCCGGTTCGCTATTCGGGTTTATATTAGCGCCCCTGTTACACCAGCGCGTTATTGATCGGCAGCGGATCACCCCGCTCACTACGCAGTTCGAAACCTCCGCCATCATTCTTGGGGTAGTATTTCTCTTAATGATTGCCTTTATGTTTGCCAACTCGGTAGTAATTGAGTGGAATATGAACCTGGATTTGGGGAAGCTTTCTCCCTCATTTGAAGAGTGGGCCAAGGGTAAGGAAGAGGAACTGAAAGAGTTAACCGAGTACCTGACCCGTTTTGATAGTATCAGTGGTTTGCTGGTGGGATTGCTAGTGATTGCCGTACTACCGGCCATTGGCGAAGAGTTTCTGTTCCGGGGGTTAGTGCAGCCAAAGCTTCAAAAGCTGGTGGGCAACCCGCATGTTGCCATATGGATAGCCGCTTTACTGTTTAGTACCATTCATTTCCAATTTTATGGATTTTTCCCCCGTCTGTTGCTGGGTGCTTTGTTTGGTTACTTATTTTATTGGTCGGGAAATCTGTGGTATGCTATCTTTGCCCACTTTGTGAATAATGGATTTACCCTGGTGATGCTGTATCTGTACCAGCAGGAAGTGACCGATATTGATATGGAAGCTACGGAAGCGGTATCATGGCCTGTAGTGCTTTTGGCTTTTGTGGCGGGTGGTTTTCTATTGTTTCAGTTTCGCCAATTGACTAAAACCCGACAGGAGTATGGATAGTAAATGGCAAAAAGTATATACTACTCAGCAACGATACCAGGCCGAGATTGTGAAAGCTGTATTAGAAGACAATCAGCTAAAACCAGTACTGGTAGACAAACAAGACCGGGCGTATCATTTTGGCCCGGTTGAAATCTATGTAGCACCCGATTGTGTGATGGCAGCCCTGAAAATTATTCGCGATGATATCCGTTTTGAATAAATATAACAACGTTACCCAACGCATCATCACTGGCATTATTGGTATTTTAGTCATCGTGTTTGCGGTGTATAATGGCGAGTGGACGTACTTTGGGCTATTTTTTGGAATCTGCGGGCTTACCCAACTGGAATTTTATAAGCTCACCGGTCTGGATGGTATGTTACCATTGAAAACAGTAGGAACCGGAACGGGGTTACTCATTTATACGCTGAGCTTTCTGGTAGAACGTGGCACTTTAGATGCCAGTTATTACCTGCTTATTTTTCCCGCTATGGCTAGCATCTTTTTTATCAAACTGTATAAAAAGTCAGACAAAAAGCCTTTCACTAATATTGCTTTTACCCTCTGTGGTATTGTCTACGTGGCAGTGCCATTTGCCTTACTCAACCTTATTGCATTTTCGGGCAGCCGATATAGCTTTCAGATTGTACTGGGTATTCTTTCTCTTTTCTGGGCTAGTGATACCGGGGCTTATTTTGCCGGTGTTCGCTACGGTAAGCGACAGCTTTTTGCGCGTATTTCACCAAAAAAATCTTGGGAGGGAAGCATTGGTGGCGCGATTACTGCACTAATTACGGCATTGCTATTATCATTTTTTTATACGGATCTGCCACCCTGGGAATGGGTAATTGTAGGAGGGATTATTGTAGTAACTGGTACTTATGGAGATCTGGTAGAATCTCTGTTTAAAAGAAGCATTGCTATTAAGGATTCAGGGCAAGGTTTGCCGGGCCACGGCGGGTTTCTGGACCGGTTTGACGGGCTGCTGCTAGCATCCCATTTTATCATCATATTTTTGAAATTTTTTTAAATAACATACGTTAATTAATATTAGTAAAACTAGGTTACTATTTTTGTACTTAATTTTACAAATTATATAATAAGAAAAAGTTAACCACATGTCATACGTAGAACCTGCCCCGATTAAGGACCGGGAGAATCCTTTTGAATCGATGATGTCGCGATTTCACATTGCATCGCAGGCACTGGGCTTAAACGACGAGGTATATAATGTGCTGAAAAATCCTGTCCGACAGGTGATTGTTTCTCTTCCCATTACCATGGACGATGGCTCCATCCGGGTGTTCGAAGGATACCGGGTTATTCACTCCAATATTTTAGGCCCTTCCAAAGGAGGTATTCGCTACGATATGGGAGTAAATATTGATGAAGTAAAAGCTCTGGCTGCCTGGATGACCTGGAAATGTGCGGTAGTAGATATTCCGTACGGTGGGGCTAAAGGGGGCATTCGTTGTAATCCCCGACAAATGTCAGCCGGAGAGATTGAGCGGCTAACGCGGGCTTATACACAGGAAATGTTCACCATTTTTGGTCCTGACCGAGATATTCCGGCTCCTGATATGGGCACTGGTCCTAAAGAAATGGCCTGGATTATGGATGAATATTCTCGGGCGAATGGCATGACCATTAATGCTGTAGTAACCGGTAAACCTTTGGTATTAGGGGGGTCTCTGGGGCGCACCGAAGCCACCGGGCGGGGAGTAATGGCATCAGCATTTGCGGCCATGGAAAAATTGCGCATCAATCCTTATCAGGCTACTGTAGCAGTGCAAGGGTTTGGTAACGTAGGGTCACACGCCGCTTTACTGATGGAAGAGCGGGGCTGTAAAGTAGTAGCGATCAGCGATATTTCCGGGGCATATTACAATCCGGACGGTATTAATATTCGTCAGGCAGTTGAGTTCCGCTCGGCAAATGGTGGCACGCTAATGGGCTTCACGGGGGGAGATGTCATTGAAGGCGACGAGTTGCTGACATTAAATGTAGATATTCTGGTGCCGGCGGCTATGGAAGACGTAATTACCGTACGCAACGCCGAACAGATCAACGCTCGCATGATTGTAGAAGGAGCCAATGGCCCCACCTCAGCTCGTGCGGATGATATCATTAACAGCAAAGGTACTATGGTAGTGCCCGACATTCTGGCTAACGCTGGTGGTGTGACTGTTTCCTACTTCGAGTGGGTTCAAAACCGTTTGGGTTACAAATGGACTCGAGACAGAGTAAACCGTCGCTCCGACCGTATTATGCGAGAGGCTTTTGAACGAGTGTACCAAACTGCGTTGAAATACGGAGTATCCATGCGAATTGCCGCGTACATCGTTGCCATAGACAAAGTAGCTAACACCTACAAATACCGAGGAGGATTTTAACAAAGAAGTGAATTATTAATGAGAGAATGATTAAATGGCCTGTTTTTGCCGTTTTCATTCTCTCATTTATTTACTCCATAATTGAATCATTCGTTTCGGGAACAAAACCCTATTATCTTTGTAGTATAGTTACAACAACTATCACCTTGCCATATGACTATCCACAAAGAAGGCCGCATATTGTTGGTCATATTATTGATTGTTCTGATCATCCTTAATGTTGCTATTGTCTATTTCTTTCCGGGGCGTACTACGCTTCAGGGTGGCATTTTACTGGCAAGCGCAATCTTTTATCTGCTTATTCTTCAGTTCTTCCGAAATCCTAAAATTGTTATTGAGGGAAACGAACGGCAAATTCTGGCTCCGGCTGATGGAAAAGTCGTAGTAATTGAAGAGGCTGATGAGCAGGAATACTTCCAAGGGCGGCGTTTACAGATCTCTATTTTCATGTCCCCCATTAATGTGCATGTAAACCGGAATCCGGTATCGGGCATCGTGAAATATTTTAAGTACCATGCCGGGCAGTATCTGGTAGCCTGGCATCCGAAGTCCAGTACGGATAATGAGCGAACGACTGTGGTGCTTGAGTTACAAAGCGGTTTGGAGATTATGGTGCGGCAGATTGCCGGAGCTATGGCCCGCCGTATTAAATGGTATATTCAGGAAGGCGACGCCGTACGTCAGGGTGAAGAATTTGGGTTTATTAAGTTCGGATCGCGGGTAGATGTATTTTTACCCCTCAATGCCGAAGTAAAAGTAGCGATTGGTGAGAAAACAAAGGCCGGAAGGACCATTATTGCCGAGTTGGCCGAATCCAAAACTCATTAATCTTTCCAGAGCTTTAAAAGCATTCCTCTATTTCCATAGACCGGATCGGTATTGGGCAAAGGTACTTGCTTGATATTTTCATCTGCCTGAGGGCGCTCACTTTCTTTACCATAATTCATATCAAAATTCTGGCCTGGGGGGTAAGCACCAATACAGGCGAAGTCAGCGCTGGCACCCAGGTTTTTATGTACTACTCCGGCCGGAATAACAATGACATCTCCCGCCTTGGCTTCCACTTCAATGCCTACATCAGGCCCTCCCAGTTCTACTTTTACCTTCCCCCGATAAATGCCGATAAACTCATGAGCCGTACTATGATAATGATGATAGGTGTAAATGCCATTGCGCCAGCTATTTCCCCAGCCATTGGCTTGAAGAACCGATTCCATAATGGATGCCGCATCTCCCTCAGATAAGTCAAGAACTTGAGAATAGATTATTAACGGAAGCTTTTGGTTATTGGGAAAGGTTCCGTCGTCTTGCAGCAGATGAGGCTCCGCCTGAACTTCCTGAATATACTGAGAGATATCAGCCATAGGATGATAAATTTATTCTACTGATTCCATCACCATCCGTACCATTTCGCCAATCTGAGGTGGATTCAGCCAGCGGGTAACAATCACCAGGTCATGTTCATTGTCTACCACGATGAAGTTTCCGCCAAAGCCGGCTGCGTAATAGACCGATGAGTCTACGCCTTCCCAGGCCCGATCGCCCCGGTTTAGCCACCACATATAGCCATAACTCTCATTTGCTGCCGATGATTGAGTGATCTGATCAATCCAGTCTTCGGAAATAAGTTGCTCGCCCTCCCATTGGCCTCTTCGTAAAAACAACAGTCCGAAGCGTGCATGGTCCAAGGTGCTAATAAAGACTCCCCCTCCGGAATGGCCACCCCCACTGACGGACTGCATTTTGATGCCGTCTATATTGACAAAAGAGTTTTCGTAGCCGTACCACCGCCAGGTAGAAGAGGCCCCAATCGGGTCCATAATTTTTTCTTTCAGCACCATAGGCAACGGTTTGCGCCATACCTGAAGTAATGAATAGGCTAGCAGGTTTACCCGCACATCGTTGTACTCGAAGTAAGTACCCGGTTCCTGTAGTTCACGGTTTCTCCACTCGTCTAGACCACCTTCACTGGGCGGACGATCGGTCCAGTCAGTCATGCCAAACAGGCTGCCGTACCAGTCGGATGATTGAGTGAGGAGGTGATCCCAGGTGATTTTGGAATTGTGGGCGCCGTCAAATGTTCCATCCCATACATAACTGACTACCGAGTCGTCTACATTCTCAATAAGTCCTTCTTCCAGGGCTAAGCCAGCTACCGTGGAAAGGTAACTTTTGGTGACGCTGAAGGTCATGTCTACCCGTTCTACGTCGCCCCATTGAGCAACCACATAGCCATCTTTGAGAATCATCCCGGCCGGGCCACCTCGTTCGCGGGTAGGACCGGCAATGTCGTGATAAGGTTCCTGGGCAAAACCCTTCAGAATAGCTACTTTCAGGTCACGATCGCCTTCGTATTCGTTATCTAGCGCGAATGAGACGGCCTGCTGTAGTTGGTCAGCGTTTAGCCCCATATCTTCCGGAGAGCGCGTTTCCCAGGCACCATTCCGGCTGGGATAGTACGTCGATTGAGCCTGAGTAAGGAGAGGAGTTAAAAAGATTATACAGTGAATAACAAGCAAGAGACGATAACAAAGCATAGGTTAGAGGTAAATTTGCTGATAGTAGCGATTTTAAAACAGGCAACCGCTTAAGTTACGAAACAGCACATTAGTTTAACCAAGGTTGTCCGTTAATCTATGATGCTGTCTGTGACAAATATACTATCACTTTAACTACTTGTATTATAAATTCGCAATACTTTCAAATGGAAAATCAAAAGCAAACCATATATATTGTTGGTGCCGGGGCTATCGGGAAAGTACTGGCTGTTTTATTGGCACTAGCGCATAAAGAAGTTATCATTCTAAGAGGAAGGGTTGATGGGCAAGCCAGCCGCCGTGAAAAAATGCGGGTTGAGCTTAGCGATAATACAACATTGGAAGCCGAGGTTGAGGTAAGCACATTGAGTAACTTCTCAAACTTAAATGGGTTAGTGATTTTAACCAATAAGTCTTTTGGTAATAAATCCCTTGCTCAGGCTCTTAAAGATAAAATACAGGATTCGCCTATAGTGCTGTTGCAGAATGGGCTGGAAGTAGAGCAGCCATTTGTGGATAGTGGATTCCCAGAAATTTACCGCTGTGTCCTTTTTGCTACCAGTCAGTCTACCGCTCAAGATACCTATAGATTTAAACCGGTTTCGGCTTCGCTGATCGGCATTATTAAAGGCAGTGCTAAGCAGTTGAATACTATTGTACGTCAGCTACACACTCACCGGTTTCCTTTTCAGGAAGAAGAAAATATCCAGCCAGTTATCTGGAAAAAAGCCATCGTTAACAGTGTGTTTAACTCAATTTGCCCACTATTGGAAGTTGATAACGGTATATTTCATCGTGATGAACAAGCACTTACCATAGCAAAAAGAGTAATAAAAGAGTGTGTGGGCGTTGCTACTGAAAAGGGAGTGGCGATCAGCCAGGAGGAAGTTGTGGAAAGCCTTTTACTAATCAGTAAAGCTTCAGACGGGCAATTGATTTCTACCCTTCAGGACATCAAAAACCAGCGGCCCACCGAGATAGATACCCTGAACTTTGCCATTGTAGATATGGCCAAAAAGCTAAACCAAGAAGATAGGGTGGTAGAAACAAAGTTACTAGGAGAACTTACCAAACTAAAATCGGAAATAAAGGGATAGACTTTATTCATTATGAATCTCTACTGATGAGCCATTCTTTATTTCATCGGCTGAAAATCACCAGAAACCATCTATCAGATGCGGGCGGCCATAAGCAAATTCAGGTCACGGAAGCGGAGATTGAATTTTTTGCCGATAGCAGCGTTAGTCAGGCTACCCCGGTAGGTGTAAATGCCCTTCATAAACCACTTATGGGAGTAGATCATCTCATCAACCCCGCCGGCATCGCTAACTTGCACAATAATGGGGGTGAAGATATTACTAAACGCTGTAGTAGCGGTGCGCGCTACCCGGGCTGCAATGTTAGGCACGCAATAATGGATTACGTTGTATTTGCGAAATACGGGGTTCTTCAGCGTAGTAATTTGAGAAGTCTCGATGCATCCACCCTGGTCAATGCTCACATCCACAATAACTGACTCGGCTCGCATGTTGGCCACCATCTCTTCAGTGACTACAATGCGGTTGGCCCCCTTTTCGGCCCGAATAGCGCCTATGACTACATCAGCTTCTTCCAGCGCATTGCTTAGCGTGACCACATCCATAGTTGAGGTATAAATTTGCTGTCCTAAAGCATGTTTGATACGACGTAGTTTGTACAACTGATTGTCAAAAACTTTAACCTGAGCTCCCAGGCCAATGGCCGTGCGGGCGGCATACTCGCCCACAGTGCCCGCGCCCAGAATAACAACCCGAGTCGGTGGCACTCCGGTAATGCCGCCCAGGATTACGCCTTTGCCATTTACACTGCTACTCAGATAATGCGCAGCTATGGTCATTACGGTGCTTCCGGCAATTTCACTCATGGCCCGGACTACAGGCATGCCGCCCACTTTGTCTTCAATGAACTCAAAGGCCACACCGGTAATTTTCTTTTTGTTGAGGGCGTGAATAAACTCAGGCGTCTGATTCCCCATCTGCAAGGCAGAAATGAGAGTCGCTCCCTGAGGAATATTGTTTATCTCTTCAATAGTGGGTGGCTCTACCTTCAGCACAATTTCAGCATCGTAGGCTTCTTTGGCCGAATACACAATTTTGGCTCCGGCCTCACTATACTCATTATCGGTAAACTTGGCTGAGAGCCCGGCATCAGTTTCTACCATCACCCGGTGGCCCAGGTTCGTGATAACGCCCACAGAGGAAGGAGTTAACAATACCCGGTTTTCCTGTAAAGAGATCTCATTGGGTATTCCAATATTGAGTGGCTTATTATTGGCTTTTATTTTTGCAAGCTGCTCCTGAGGGTACAGTGCCTGCTCTTGGGCTAATTCTTTAATTTCCGACGTCGATTCCTTAGTAGTTGGATCACTCATGTTTGGATAGATAAAAAGTTCGGCTCTGGTCAGGTAGTACATCCAGACGAATCTGCACATACTGATCCGGAAGTAAATTACGGATTTTTTCAGGCCATTCAATAAGACAAATGTGGCCAGACTCGAAATAATCATCAATACCTATGTCCAGCGCTTCAGATTCATCCTCTAAACGATAAAAATCAAAGTGATAGATGGTTTGCCCATCAGCTCTTTGATATTCGTTAACGATAGAAAACGTGGGGCTGTTTACTCGGTCTTCAATATTCCACTGTTTTCCCAGTGCCTGAATGAAAGTAGTCTTGCCTGCACCCAAATCTCCACGAAACAGCCAAATGGTATGCGGACTGGCCCAGGCAATAATATCCCGGGCCACCTTGGGCAAATCTACTTCGTTAACAGATGATATAACGCGTTCCTTATCAGGCATTCTTAGGGGTCAGCGTGATCAACGGCACGATCATTTCTTCCAGCGAGATGCCTCCGTGCTGAAAGGTATCCCGGTAATAATTTACGTAATAATTATAGTTGTTAGGATAGGCAAAGAAATAATCTTGCGCAGCAAACGCATATGTGGTAGACACATTGGGACGAGGTAAGTGCAGGTGCTCAGGTTTGCGCACAGCAAACACTTTATTGCTGTCAAAGTTGAGGTTTTTTCCCTGTTTGTAGCGTAGGTTAGTGTTTGTGTTCCGGTCGCCAATAATTTTAACCGGACGTTTTACCCGAATGGTGCCGTGGTCAGTAGCAATAATTACTTTAATATCTTCCCGGGCAATACGCTTAAACAGATCTAGCAAGGGAGAATGTAAAAACCACGATTTGGTTATAGAGCGGTACGCCGACTCGTCGGGAGCCAGTTCCCGGATCATTTCCATATCAGTACGGGCGTGCGACAACATATCCACAAAATTGTACACCACCACGTTAAGGTCATTTTGCAGCAGGTTGGGTACGTTATCAACCAGTTGCTTTCCCTGCTCGGTACGAATCACCTTATGGTAAGAGCTTTTAATATCCAGGTGGTTTTTCTTGAGCTGTCGCTTTAGAAAATCAAATTCGTAATTATTCTTGCCTTCTTCTTCATCATCACCTACCCAGATATCGGGATGATATTTGGCCATTTCGGCAGGAAGCATGCCGGAGAAGATGGCGTTCCGGGAAAAGGCGGTGGTGGTAGGAAGAATAGAGTATAGAGACGATTCCTCTTCTACCGAGTAGTGGTCGGCAATAATGGGTTCAATGATTTTCCATTGATCAAAGCGCAGGTTATCAATCAGGATAAAGAATAGTGGTTGGCCTTCCTGTAACTGAGGGAAAACCCGTTTGCTCATGAGTTGATGGGATAACAATGGTTTCTCAACATCCACATCATTCAGCCACGACTCATAGTTATCACTGATAAAGCGGGCAAAATTAGAATTGGCCTCGTCCTTCTGGTTATCCAGCACCTCCGACATGCTTTTTTCTTCGGTGTTATCAATTTCCAGCTCCCAGAAAATCAGCTTACGGTAAATATCTACCCATTCTTCGTGATCAATATCATCGCTATAAGCCATGCTCAGGTTCCGGAAATCCTGCTGGTAGCTCATATTGGTTTTCTCGGTGACCAGTCGCCGGTTCTCCAAAATTTTCTTGATAGACAGTAATATCTGGTTAGGATTAAGTGGCTTAATCAGGTAATCGCTGATCTTAGAGCCAATTGCCTGCTCCATAATCATCTCTTCCTCACTCTTGGTAATCATCACCACCGGGATATTGGGTTTGGAAGCTTTGATGTAATCAAGTGTTTCCAGCCCCGTCATGCCAGGCATGTTTTCATCCAGAAAGATCAGATCAAAATGTTGGCTCTCCACTTTATCAATAGCATCGGCGCCGCTATTGACTGTCACCATGTCATATCCTTTCTTTTCCAGAAAGAGAGTATGTGGTTTTAAAAGATCTATTTCGTCGTCGGCCCAAAGAATAGTGTATTTTTGCATAAGTATTTTCAGGTTAAAAAACTAAGTTATGGTAAGGTAAGTTACGTATGGTGGGATTAAGGGTATAAGTTATTCGTCTGTTTTAGCGTGCCCACTCTGTTCATAACGAAGAATAGGTTAAAAGTTATAAACGTTGAACAAAAGAAAAGTTTTCAATGACCCGGTTTACGGGTTTATTAATATTCCGAGCGAGCTCATTTTTGATATTATTGAGCATCCTTATGTGCAGCGTTTACGACGTATACGGCAGCTAGGATTAACCGATCTGGTATATCCCGGTGCATTGCATACCCGCTTTCACCATGCGCTGGGGGCCATGCACCTGATGCAAAATACCATAGACAGCCTGCGTAACAAAGGGCAGGAAATTTCAGAAGATGAATGCGAAGCCTTGCTGATTGCCATTCTGCTACACGATGTGGGGCACGGGCCTTTTTCTCATGCCTTGGAATATACCTTATTAAAGGTTAGCCACGAGGAGATGTCGCGGCTGATTATGAAGCGATTGGAGAAGGAACTGGGCGGGAACCTGGGGCTGGCTTATCAGATATTTACCAATCAATACAAACGCAAATTTTTTCACCAACTTGTCTCCAGCCAACTGGATATTGACCGATTAGATTATTTGAAGCGTGATTGCTTTTATACCGGGGTGTCTGAAGGGGAGATTGGGGCTGACCGTATCATAAAAATGCTGGATGTGCGAAACGACGAGGTAGTTGTGGAAGAGAAAGGGATTTACAGCATTGAAAATTTTCTGAATGCCCGTCGCCTGATGTACTGGCAGGTATATTTACACAAAGCCAGCGTGAGTGCCGAAAAAATGCTGGTAGCCATCATTCACCGGGTGCAACATTTGTTGGCCCAGGGAGTAAATGTTCCGGCTTCGTCTTGTCTATCGCTTTTTCTAGAGAAAGAAGTAATCCTAGCGGATATCCGGCAAAATGCCGATTATTTAGAGCACTACACCGAACTGGACGACTATGATGTGTGGTGTGCCATTAAAAGCTGGCAGCATCACCCTGACCGGACCCTTTCTACTTTAAGCCGAATGCTACTGCAACGCCGGTTGTTTCGAATTAAGCTGTATAATCAGCCTCTGGAGCCGGATACTATTGAGCAAATGCGGCAGGAAGTAAAGCAGCAAATGGGACTAAATGAGGATGAAATATCTTATTTCTTATACTATGGCCAAATCAGCAATGCGGCCTATGTTGTAGAAGGACAAAAAATTAATATTCTAACCAAAGAGGGCAAGATTTTTGACGTGGTTCAGGCATCGGATTTACCTCATGTAAAGGCGATGAGCCAGATCGTAAAGAAATATTACGTGTGCTGGCCGAAGAACCTAACATTACACCCAAAAAGCAGCCTGATTTGCTAACACAACTCTCGAACGTTCATGATTGAGTTTAGCGCGAACTACATTGCCCAATTGCTAGACGGAGAAGTACAGGGTGACGGAACCATTAAGATCCATAAGCTAGGAAAAATTGACAGTGCCGAACCTGGTTCTATTGCTTTCCTCTCCAACCCTAAATACGAAAATGCTATTTACAGCACCGGTGCCAGTGCCGTGCTGGTAAATAAAGATTTTCAGCCTCGCCGAGCCCTCCAGACTACCCTGATTCGGGTAAACGATCCCTATTCGGGGTTTACCGCTCTATTGGAAGAATACCACAAGCTTACCAGTTATCATAAAATAGGTATAGAAGAACCCGCCTTTATTGGTGATAATAGCACCGTCGGCGAAGATATTTACCGGGGCGCCTTTTCGTACATTGGCGCTGACTGCCAGATCGGCAAAAATGTCAAAATCTATCCTCATGCTTATGTGGGCGACCGCGTAACGATCGGTGACCATACCATTATTCACAGTGGGGTGAAAATTTACGAGGGCACTATTATCGGTTCGCATTGTGTGATCCATTCCGGGGCTGTCATTGGCAGTGATGGGTTCGGGTTTGCTCCGCAACCGGATGGAACCTACAAAACCATTCCTCAGTTAGGTAACGTCGTAGTAGGGCATCACGTAAGTATTGGTGCCAATACTACTATCGACTGTGCTACCCTGGATTCTACCGTTATTCGCGATGGGGTAAAACTAGATAATCTGATTCAGATTGCCCATAATGTAGAAATTGGTGAGAATACGGTGATTGCAGCGCAAGCGGGAGTTTCCGGGTCGGCCAAGATCGGGAAGAATTGTGTGTTGGCCGGACAGGTAGGAGTTGTAGGGCATATCTCATTAGGTGATCAGGTTACGGTAGGGGCTCAGGCCGGAGTAGGGAAATCTTTAGAGCGCGGGCAGGTAGTGCTGGGTAGCCCTGCTTTTGATCGGAAAAAATACCTGCGTACCTATGCTGCCTTTAAGAATTTACCCGACCTGATGGAGCGCATCAAGGAACTTGAAAAAAAATACTAACTTTGCCGCATTAGTGAGCAATAGTACATGATGAATATTAAGCAACATACAATACAGAAGTCAGTAACCGTATCGGGTGTGGGTTTGCATACCGGTGTATCGGCTAATATGACCTTTCTGCCAGCCAAGCCTAATCACGGAATTAAGTTTCAGCGCACCGACCTAGAGGGACAGCCTACCGTAGATGCCGATGTGGATAACGTAGTAGATCTCTCTCGGGGAACTACCATTGAGCAGAGTGGCGCCCGTATTAATACGGTAGAACATACCCTGGCCGCTTTAATGGGAATGGAGATTGATAACGTCCTTATTCAGTTAGATGGGCCGGAGCCTCCTATTATGGATGGTAGTGCCAAACCCTATATTGATGCTCTGATGGAAGCCGGAACCGAAGAACAAAGTGCCCTACGCAACTTCTTCGAGGTAAAAGAAAGCATCAATTATCGAGACTCATCCCGCAATGTGGAGATTGCCGCCCTGCCATTGGATGATTACCGGGTCACGGTCATGGTTGATTATAACTCTCCGGTATTAGGTAGCCAGCATGCTACGCTGAATGATATTAAAGAGTTTTCTAAAGAAATTGCCGCGTGCCGTACGTTCTGCTTTCTGCACGAACTGGAAATGCTCCATAAGAATAACCTTATTCGTGGGGGAGATTTAAACAATGCTATTGTTGTAGTTGATAAAAAGGTAGAGGAGGGAGAATTAGACTACCTGGCGGATTTGTTTAATAAGCCCAAGGTAGAAGTGCGCAGCGAAGGTATTCTAAATAATGTGGAGCTGCGGTATAAGAACGAACCTGCCCGCCATAAGTTACTGGATGTAGTAGGTGATTTGGCACTGGTGGGTAGACCCCTTAAAGCTCAGATTCTGGCAGCACGGCCAGGACATGCCGCAAATGTGGCATTTGCCAAGAAATTGAAAAAAGCAATGAAGGAGAGCGGTGATTCTACTGTTCTTCAATATGATCCGAAACTTCCTCCGGTATTGGATATTAATCAAATCAGCCAGATGCTACCGCACCGGTATCCTTTTCTGATGATTGATAAAATCTACTACCTGGATGATACCACCGTATGTGGTATGAAAAACGTAACCATGAATGAGCCTTTCTTTGAGGGGCACTTTCCTGGAAACCCGGTGATGCCGGGCGTATTACAGGTAGAGGCAATGGTACAAACCGGCGGCATTCTGGTGCTGAGCACGGTGCCCGATCCAGAGAATTACTGGACGTACTTTCTGGCCATTGAACACTGCCGATTTAAAAAAATGGTTTTACCTGGCGATACGTTAACGATTAAGTGTGAATTGCTGGCCCCGATCAAACGGGGGATTGCCAAGATGCACGGCCAAGCTTACGTAGGGAAAACCCTCGTTTGTGAAGCAACAATGTCGGCCAGTATAGTTCGAAAAAACGCATGAATCAACCATTAGCATATATCCATCCTGAGGCGAAGATTGCTAACAATGTAGTCATTGAACCTTTCAGCACGATTCATAAAAACGTTGTTATCAAAGAAGGAACGTGGATTGGATCTAACGTAACCATTATGGAGGGAGCGCGGATTGGCCGGAACTGCAAGATTTTTCCGGGTGCCGTAATCTCTGCCGTGCCGCAAGATCTGAAATTTGCCGGTGAAGAGACAACAGCTGAAATTGGCGACAATACCGTAGTGCGCGAATGCGTCACCATTAACCGAGGCACGGTAGACCGCTACAAAACCGTGATCGGAAGCGATGCTCTACTGATGGCATATGTCCATATTGCGCACGATTGCGTGATTGGCGACCGGTGTATTCTGGCTAATTCCGTGCAGGTGGCCGGACACGTAACGGCTGGAGAGTATGCATTTATCGGCGGTATGACTGCCGTGCACCAGTTCGTGAAAATTGGCGCACATGCCATGATCTCCGGTGGGTCGCTGGTACGAAAAGACGTGCCCCCCTTCGTTCGTGCAGCCCGCGAGCCTTTGGGGTACAGTGGTATCAATTCTATTGGCTTACGCCGAAGGGGTTATTCCAATGAAAAAATCAGCGAAATTCAGGAAATCTACCGCATGATTTATCTGAGCGGTATGAATAACTCAACCGCACTGGATCAGATTGAAATTACCATGACTCCCACTCGGGAGCGAGACGAAATTCTGCGCTTTATGCACAGCTCTGAGCGAGGCATTATGCGAGGGTTTGACCAATAGAAACCTCCCATGCGCATTGAAGTTGAGCAGCTTGGTAAAAAATTTCAGCGCGAGTGGATTTTCAGAAACGTAAGCCTCACCCTGAAGCAAGGCCAGCCGTGTGCCTTTACGGGCCCTAATGGAAGTGGAAAATCA
Source organism: Roseihalotalea indica (assembly GCF_022458895.1). The sequence goes on from NZ_JAINFL010000001.1 coordinate 856,395, forward strand.
ACTTTCCTTCTCATGCTGGCCGGCCTTATGCCGCCTACCGTGGGGAAAGTTATTTACTTTCAACAAGATAAAGCTCTGGAAGAAGAAACTGTTTATCAGCAGGTAAGTATTGCGGCGCCCTATGTTGAGTTAGTGGAAGAGTTTACCCTTCAGGAGTTTCTGGAGTTTCATACAGCCCTCAAACCATTACAATCCGGAATGACAGTGAGCGCATTGTTGGAACGGATGTACCTGAGGGAAGCCCGGCAGAAGTATATTCATCAGTTTTCATCCGGAATGAAACAGCGGTTAAAACTGGGAATTTCTTTTTACGCTCAAAACCCGGTACTCCTACTGGACGAGCCTTGCTCAAACCTTGATCAACAGGGTATCCACTGGTATCAGGAAGAAGTAAGGCGGCTGATTAAAGACAAACTCGTGGTAATTTGCTCTAACCAAACCTACGAATACGATTTCTGTCAGCAGGTCGTTGATATTGTACAATACAAGCGGTGATACATAATTGGAAAGGTGTCTCAAAAGAAAACAGAATATGAACAGTAGAAATCAATGGATCGCTTACTTCATAAGCATAACTTTACTTCTGGCCGCAGGATGTAAGGATGATACTGATTCTGACAATGGTAATGATGTAGGCCCTGGGCAGGCCATTGCCGGAACCTGGTTTGTAAAAGACTCCACCGGGGTGACTGGCCCTACTGCTGACCAGTTTCAGAACTTCCAGTTATCGATTACCGCATTGGCAAGTCGGGTAAATTACACAGCACAAGGAAATAATAATAAGATTGTGTTTCCGGATGCTGGATCGTTGGAAGTGGAAACCAGAGATAATTTTGTTAATGGTGCCGAGGTTATTCGCCAGCCCGACCTGGTACCCATGACCATGACGCTGAATGAGGCAGATACTACCCTCCGCATAGTGTTCACCATCAGTGCCGATAGCTTTGTTCCGGTTGAACAGGGGCGGATAGCTGGAATAGCCGGAGAGTATACTTTTAATCTAAAGAAGCAGCAAACCCTGCAAAACCAGTAGGTATCAAAACATTTAAATCTATTGAAACCTCTTCTCCAGATGAGAGTAAGAGGTTTTTTAGTGTAGATAGGCCAGGGTAACGCCCGATCCACCCCGTTCAATATGCTCTTCCTCAAAGTGAGATACTGAAGGGTGAGTTTTCAGATAATTGCGCACTACTTCCCGGAGCACACCATTTCCTTTACCGTGTACAATCCGAAGCTCACTTGCGCCAAACATTGCTGCTTCATCTACCCACGTTTCCAGGCGGGGAATAACCTCTTCGGCCCGGTTTCCCCGGATATCCAGGTTACTGTTGAAGTTAGCCCGCTTTTCGTTGAGGTTGATATTAGAAGACCGCGACACTGAAGCTTCACTTCTGACCTTCTTCAGAGACTGTTTTGCCACTTTTTCCAGCCGGTTTAACTTCACGTTCGATTTGAGCGAGCCAATAAGAATCTCCGCTTGATTGTTACGTAGTGAGAGCACTTCACCCAAGGCCCCGTTTTCCTTCACCCGCACCGCATCGCCTTCCCGAATGGCACCATCTTCTTTTACCACCCGGGGAGCTCGGCGAGGTTTAGGCTCAGCGGGCTTCACTTTCTTCTTCCAGTCTTCAAGTTCTTGCCGAACCTGGCGGGTAACTTCTTTCTCCGCCTTTTCTTCCTTAATAATCCGGATAGTGTTCTCTATCTTTTGGTTCGTATCCTGCAATAGCTGGCTGGCTTCCCGTTTGGCATCGGCTAAAATACGCTTGCGTTCGTTTTTCAGGTGCTCCCGTAGCTCTTCGTATTCTTTGGAGGTGCTGGTAATACGCTTTTCTTTGGCAGCCAGGTCCTGCGTAAGTTGCTGGAATTTATTTTTTTCATTCTCTAATTCGCTGAGCATCTTCTCATACTGCACGTGCTCTACGCCTACCAGCTCTTTCGCATGATCTAGGATAGGATTTTGAAGGCCAATCTTACGAGCAATCTCCAGTGCGAATGAACTGCCCGGTTTTCCAATATCCAGTTGGTACAAAGGTTCTAACACGTCCGTATCAAAGCGCATGGCTCCGTTCACCACACCTTCGGCCCGGTTGGCAAACTCTTTTAGGTTTGAGTAATGCGTAGTGATGACTCCGAATACATTTTTCTGATTCAGATCATCCAGAATGGCCTCGGCAATTGCGCCACCAAACTGTGGTTCGGTGCCCGTACCAAATTCATCAATCAGCACCAGAGTTTTCTGGTCCGCAAACTTCACAAAATGGTTCATATTGGTGAGGTGCGAACTATACGTACTCAAGTCATTCTCCAACGACTGCTCGTCACCAATATCAATAAAGATGCTTTGGAAGATGCCAACAGTAGACTGCTCATTCATAGGCACCAGTAACCCACACTGGAGCATATACTGCACCAAGGCTACTGTTTTTAGGCAGATAGATTTTCCCCCGGCGTTGGGCCCCGAAATCACTAAAATTCGCTGATCGGGCTGTAGTTCAATGGTGAGTGGAACTACGGGTTTATTCTGGGCTTGGTGCGACAATTGCAGCAGCGGATGCCGGGCTCGTTCCCATTGGATTACTCTTTCCTTCTTCAATGTTGGGCAGGAAGCGTCTAACTGGACTGCCAGCCTGGCTTTAGCCCGAATGAAGTCCATCATCCCCAGAAACTGATAAGCGCGCCGTAATTCCTGCAAATGTGGCCGCAGCTGATCGGTTAAGCCAATCAAGATTTTAGTGATCTCCCGTCGCTCTCTATATTCTAAATCCCGAATTTCGTTGTTGACCTCCAACACCTCAGCCGGTTCCAGAAAAACCGTTTGTCCGGTTGCTGATTCATCGTGCACAAACCCCTTGATGCGTCGTTTGTACTCAGCCTGAATCGGGATGACCATGCGCCCTCCGCGAATGGTAATGGTGGCATCATCAGCGGTATACCCTTGCTGACGGGCCTGGCGCAGAATCTGGTCCAGTACTTTGCGTAAGCGAGTTTGTTCGCTGAGAATGGAACGGCGAATATCCTGTAGCTCTCGACTGGCATTATTGCGCATATGCCCTTTCTCATCAATAACCTGCCGTATCTGGCTTAGCAGTTTAGGCGGCACCTCTACGTATTGGCTTAGCTGGTAGAGCGAAGGGTAAGCCTCCTGATGCTCATCATTTTTAAAGAAAGCCAGGCATCGCAAAATGGTGTCCAGCGATAATTGAATCTGATGAAACTCTTCTTCGGATAGGAAGATGCCCGGTGTCTTTGCTTTGTTAAGCTGGGGGCGTACATCCAGGTAGTTCCCTGAAGGAAAAGCGGTGTCTTCCTGCAAAATCAACCGGAACTCTTCTGTCTGATTCAACAATTTGCCGATATGATTAAAGTCATCGGAAAACTGAATTTTGTCAACATAGTAAGTTCCTAGTGAGCTAGTGCAGGCTTCTTTTAGTAATTGGCGGATCTGATCAAAGCCAATTTTATCTTCTATAGTGTCAGGGTAAAGCAATAATTAAGTCCTCGTTAGGTGATAAAGTATCTTTGAAAAACGTAGGAGCTAGGCAAAAGTTCCTGGAAAGTTCATCTGAAAAAATAAAGTCAGGAGATGGTGAATGGATGCCTGCGACAGTAAAAGTACAAAATGATTCCGAGACCAATAAAAGGCAGGCTCAGGAGCTGACCCATGTTTAGAGCAAGCTGATTTTCAAAAGCAACCTGATTGATCTTGAAAAATTCTATGATAAAGCGAGCCAAGAATAAAAAGATCAGCAATAGGCTAAAGAGCATTCCGGGAGGTCTAATCCCCGGCCGGAATTTCCAGATGAGCAAACCTAAAAAAATTATCAGGTAACTGATAGATTCGTACAGTTGAGCCGGATGACGGGGCAGAAGATCAACGTGCGCAAAAACAAACGCCCAGGGCACGGTAGTCGGGTGGCCGATCATCTCTGAGTTAAACAGGTTTCCCAGGCGGATAAAAGCTCCGGCTAGCGGAGTAACCAATGCCAGTTGATCCAGCACAAACCAGATAGAAATGTTAGGGTACTTCCGGTGAAAAAGCCATAAGCTCAGAAATATACCGATGGCTCCCCCGTGGCTGGCCAACCCCTGATACCCGGTAAACCGAAACACCGGAGTAAAGCTGAATGGTAATATTACTTCGTGTGGACGTTGCCAGAGAGCGTCTGGCTCATAAAATAGAAAGTGGCCTAGCCGCATCCCCAGTATTATTCCTAGTAATACATACAGCGTTAGTGTCTCAACAGAATTATCAGGCAGACTGGCCCTTTTAAACTGCTGGCGCACTATCCAATAACTGATAATGATTCCGGTAGTAAACAAGAGCCCGTACCAACGCAAGGGAATGGTGCCTAATTCAAAAATAGTGGGGGAAATATCCCAGTAGATAAAGTTGTATAACATCAGAGTGTTTTGTCAAGCACAAATTGACGGACTACGAGAGAAACTGGTTACCAGAGGCGGTCAGCGCGAGGCTATACAGAGGGGCCTGCCACCCGCTTCCTGGTATGTCATATGAAAAGAAATCAGAATAATGCCTATCATTAACACCCTCCGCAGGAGACAATAATCAATGCGCACATAGCGGCATTCTTCAGCAAGAAGAAAGGGCGGAAGAATGCTACGGGAGGGTTTTCCGAAGGCAGTAGTGCATCAAGTTCGCTTATTGTTCGCTCTTCCGTGGCGGCAATAGAAGAAGAATAGCGATTCCAGCCCGGTTTTAATTCTTCAAGGTTCATATCATTTCAGATTGAAAGCGTGATCGTAATTTTTGTCGGATTCGATTCAGGCGTGTGCTGACATTGGTCAGTGTCATTTCCTGAATCTGAGAGATTTCCTGATAACTGTACCCTTCCAGGTAAAGGATGAGCAACGCCCGCTCTGAGGGATTTAACTGACTTAATGCGGCTCGAATCAGTTCAGTATCTTTTGCATTATCGTCGGCCAGTTGCTCCGGTAAAGTGGCAAAGGTTAGTCGGCGTTGCTTGAGCAGGTTAAAGATAGTACGCAGGGCCACCCGGTACATCCAGGTGCTGATGGACGAGTCGCCGCGGAAAGAAGGATACGATTTCCATAGTTGAAGGACAATTTCCTGAAAGGCATCTTCCCGATCTTCGTTATTAGCAAAATAACTACGACAAAGACTATGAATGAGCCTTTGGTGCTGATGTAGGTGTCCGACAAACTGTTGACGACGGGTCATATGGGTTCGGTAGAATCCTGTTTGCTGGGTTAGTAGCGATTTCAAGGGAGTTTGTCACAATTCAATAAAAAAATAAAAAAGTTTGTGCGGATTATCTGCCTATACTCACCCAAAACGACTTATCAATCAGTTTTTCTTCTGAACAGCCATTGGGATCTTACCCAAATGGTGAGTAAAAAGTCGTTGCATTTTCCTTTTCCAGCTTTTGAAACTGGCGGTGCCTCCCTCGAGTGATAGCTGTAGCCAGAAACCGTTAAGAACAAGTTAATACTTTTATCTCTGCTGGCGATTTAGCGTTATACTTATTAAATATTCTATGGTTCCCCAGATAGGGTAGTAACACTAATCAGGAAGCAGTAAATAATTATACTATTCTAAGGATTATTCTAGCCACTGAAATGAAACACCACTTACTCAACAGTAGTCATTAGACTGATCGCAATGATTACCTTAACCCATATATCTCCCGGTTTGTCGTTAGCATCCTTTGTGCAGTTTTACCAACTGCTGGAGTTTGATACCGACGGCCAGGAATTAGCCAAACCCTGGCATGGCTCGGTAGATCAGCACATCGTTTTTTTTCTGAAAGACAAGCCTCTGTATTTAAGAGATGAGAAAAGAGGATACCTTGTGGAAGGCACCCATAATATTGCTGTTTTAGGATTGGCAACCCACTTTAATGGCCTTATGAAGTTCAAGGGGCAATACAAATGTTTTTTAATACTATTTGCCCCTACCGGTCTTGCCAGATTATTCGGCCTGCCTTTGCACGAAATTACCAATAAGATTTATGCGGCCGATGAATTGTTCGGTAATCCTGCCAAAGAACTCCTCGATCAACTACAAAATGCTTCCACTTTAGAGGATATGGCCTCTTCTGCCGACAGGTTTCTGACCAATATTCTAAACAAGAAAAAATCCATCCACCTCCTGGATGGAATTACAAAAATATCCAATGAACTGTCAACCATAAAGGGAATACTACATTCGGTGGATTATGCCGACCGAGCCAACATGAGCCTGCGGAATTTCGAGCGGAAGTTTCATGAACAGGTAGGCATTTCAGCCAAAATGTATGCTCGCTTGCTCCGATTTAATGAAACCATCAAACTTAAAACGCAACAACCCGAAAGAAACTGGATTTCCATTGCTTACGAGTGTGGTTATTATGATTATCAGCATCTGGTGAAAGAGTTTAAAGAGTTTACCGATGCCAGTCCTACTCACTTTTTTAGTCAGATGCCGCCACCCGAGGTGCACTCCATCTTTGTCAGAAGGGTATAAAAAGTTGTCGTTTTTTTACCAGTATATAGCCGAAAGGATGCTATACATTTACAGTAGTAGATCGATCTATTAGGACCCATTAAATACCTGACGTTCAACAAGTAAAACTGTTAAATTGAAGTTTGGTGTTTGAATTATCAAGGAGTTTCCTGAAAGTCCCAAAGGGTAGGGCGCAATGCTGACTGCGTGAATGTGATCAGGTAGAAGAAATAATTTATAAAATAATTGAAATGAAAAATGTAATGAGTATATCGGATGTAGCTGCGGTAGCAGCCGTCAAAGATGGAATATCCAATCCTTTGATCATCATGGTGTCTATTTTTGCGGATGCCGAACAACAAATCCAGGCAAAGTGGAAATCATTGGGTGGTAGTCCGGGACTGCCAGTCGTCCCCGGGCGCGAAGGGCTTGTCGGAGCCGGAGACGGTTTTTACCGCGAGTACGGTAATGGTAGAATTTATTGGAGTCCGTCTACCAATGCTCATGAAGTGCACGGGGCCATTCTTGACAAGTGGCTTTCTCTGGGAGCCGAGCACAGTTTCCTCGGCTACCCGGTGGGAGACGAAACCGGAACGCCCGATGGGGTTGGCCGATTTAATCGATTCCAGCATGGAATGATTTACTGGACTCCTTCGATCGGGGCGCACGAGATTCATGGAGCCATTCTCGATAAATGGTCTTCAATCGGCTTTGAGAACAGTTTTCTAGGCTATCCGGTATCGGACGAACTTGATCTCGGGTTTGCCAACGGCAGGTTCAGTAACTTCGAGAGGGGGCAGATCGCGTGGACTCCTATAGCAGGAGCCGCAGTGTCGTCATCTTCATTTGTTGCAGATGGGGCGGGTGGTATCCGACCCCAGGGTGTCGACCCTAATGGCAAGCCGGAAATTCGCCGCCGCGTAGTAGCCTCGGCACATATGGCTATTACAGATGATGAAACTTTTGGTAGTAATGAACACGGCACGGCTGATGGAAGAACGGAAGGTTTTGTCACTAACACCACCACTCCTAGTACTTTTTTGAACCTGATCGGTAAAGCCGGAGGAGAAGTTCGGGTCGAATTAAATCTAAACGTTTCTGCCACCACCGAAGGCGATGTGCAAATTTCGGGGAACGTCCAATTGTTTGAAGGTACCAGTACTGAATCGGACGACTTAGACGGCACAACCGGAATTAACTTCACTGTTCCTCGTGATGGAATCATTACGCAAAGAATCAATGTCAGAAATACAGATGAAGGCGGTGATTTCTCCGATATTGATCTTACCATCAGTAATTTCGCCGCCTGACCCATGAAGAAGCACCCTCGAATTATTCCGGTCTGTCGTTGATGATCAGTTGAACAGCATTAAAAAGTAGAGGGTGCTTCAAACGCGATGGTCTTAGTGGCTGTCGTTTGTCCTTAAATCAGCAGCCAGTATGTTTCTCAAAAAGAACTATTAGTCATACCAATAGACTTTATTACGGTTGATTTTGCAATCAAATTTCTATCTCGCTCAGAGTCACCGGGCGCCGGCCGCTCGAAGAGGACTCTGAGTAGGGCGAACATCACATACAAAATCAACCGTAATAATCTTTAATAAACACACACAACCATGGAAACAGAATATGCAACTTTGCCAAAAGAACAAGCCAATGGCGAAACCATTCATCTTTCGCGTGAAAAATTAGTCTCATTGGTCAGTCAGGCATTTGGTAGATCATTTGAGAATCCAAATCCGGATGAACCCTCAAAACCAGGACCCTGGGATCCGATTATTCGGAAAGTAGCCCGGCAGGTGTTTGGGCCGAGTCCTGAACCGTGGCGGTCTGAGTTTAATGTGGACCGTCTGATTTTAGGTATTATCGCCGCCCGGCATCCTGCAATTTATGATGTAATTGGTGGGGAGCGGTTTGATTGGGCTGCCCTCAATCCGCAACCGCTTCCTCCTCAGGCTGCTTTTGTGGTTGCATTTACAGAAGAAGTGATTGACCGTCTTCTGCTGATGCAGGACCTGGCCGATGCCATAAACCAAACAGGCGAACAACAGGGGATTATTATTGTCAGCGGTAGGCTTTCGCTTTTGGTGGATGAATTATGCGGCAATAACTTCAAAATCAAAATACCGATTCCGCATCCAAAACGCGAAACCGATGACCGTCTTTCGGGCTTGGAACTCATGATGGCGGGCCTGGTTTGCGAACAAGCCTCGGTTACCATCGCCAACGAGCGTTTGCAGCAGGAGCTCAGAAATGCCGCAGGAAAGTTGATCGAAACGGGTATTGACCGAATTTGAATGACAAATCTATGGACGGTGAGCGAAGGGAATTTGTGCCAAAGCATTTTATCTCTCTATAGCTCGCCCCATGGGTAATGCATTTCGAGTGTTTTTGTGTTGGCCTTGAAAAAAAATAAGAAACACCTAGTACCTGCTAAGACGTCTATTATGACAACATTAATCATTCGGTTTCTAGACATTATGATGGCCGGACTTATTGCAGGAGTTCTTTTTGGAATATGGGTTGGCTATAATCCTCAGAACATATCGGTTCAAACCTATATTGAGCAACAGCAAAGTGTCATCAAAGCTTTAAATATACTGATGCCTCTTCTTGGGCTGATGACCATTATTTTGACCGTGTTATCTGCATTTATGCAAAGGCAAAATACTACTGTTTTCTCTATTCTTTTACTAGCCGCCTTTTTCTTAGTGATCAGCGGACTGGTAACCCGTTTTGGCAATCAACCTATAAATAGCATGATAATGACCTGGGACAAAGCAGATGCTCCCGCCAACTGGGCTGCCCTGAGGGACAAGTGGTGGTCTTTGCATATCGCTCGGGCAGCCAGTGCCATTGCCGCTTTTTGTCTTATCATATGGACCAATCTGCAAAAATAGCGAGCACTACCGGCTAACTGATATGGGCAAATGCGGGGAGCTAATGAACAAGGGGTGAACTACTATTATTGATCGGATACTAAATTTAAGCTGACCAAATGCCTCACCTTTGGCAATGCCTGGGTCGTTCCCTGAACTTTATAAGCAACCATTAAAAACGTGAAAAGAAATACATTCATTGCCACAATCTTAACGTTAGCAACGACGCCATTCGTGTCTTTTTCCCGAGCGCAAAAAACTTTTCGGAGAAAAGATAAAGGATTCAAAATTAAGGCGGGGGAAGGTAGAATACACGGACATATCAAGCTAAAGGGGGTTAATGCTAATATTTTAGATGTAAAGATATCCGGAAGCGACACCGACGGGGAATTAGCGATCTTTGAACAGACTTCACTTTCTCCGGGAAAAGGAACGCCTTTGCATGTGCATCCTGCTCAGGATGAAATTTTTTACGTATTGGAAGGGGCTTATTATTTTCAAGTGGGTGATGAGAAATATGACTTAACGGTGGGGGACAGCATTTTTTTGCCCCGGGCCGTTCCTCATGCCTGGACGCAAGTGTCTGAAAAAGGGAAAATGACCGTGATTTTACAGCCAGCCGGAAAACTGGAAAACTTCTTTGTAACGATGGCTGCCTTAGACCATGAACCATCCCCAGATGAGATTAAAAAAATATTTGCTGACAATGACATGCAGGTAGTGGGGCCTCCCTTAAAAAAGGGGTAGGGTGACTTTTACTATGAACGTTTTGGCTAAAAACAGACGAATGCCGAAACCATGAGTAATTAGCATCAACGGCCAACTCCATCCGAAACATAAAACCGATGACTGGCTTCCGGGTTCGGAACTCATGATGGCAGATATGGTTTGCAGAAAAGCTTCAGTAACCATTGCCACGAGAGTTTGCGGAGGAGCTGCGCTATACCGCAAAGGGTATCGGTAGGAGAAGTAACAAAAAAAGAGAGCCTCCTATTTCAGGCTCAGTAATCTGACCTAAAAATAGAGGTTCTCTTCGCCTATATCTTACTTATCTGAATAATAGATAATTTATCTCACTGAGGTGGGCAAGTCACAGAATAACTTATTTCCCTACTGCATTTTCTGCTACTAGTGATACTTGCAGGTGAAATTCGTCGTAGATCGTCTTGTCGCCTAGGTTATCAAAGAAGCTACCAGAACCATAGCGCACATCGTATTTAGAACGGTCTATGGTGATAGAAGCATCGGCAGTTACCTGGTTGCCCTGGGTGGTTACCGTAGCTGGAAATGTCACTTCATGGGTCTTCTCTTTGATAGTTAAGTCACCAGTGATTTCGTATTTGTTATCGCCCTGAGCTTCCACATTAGTGATGTCTAGCTTAGCAGTAGGGTAAGTAGCCACACCAAAAAAGTCATCAGATTTCAGGTGGCCTTCCAGTTTGCCTTTATTCTCACCTTCCAAGTCAGTATTGGTGAGGGTGTTCATATCAATGGTAAAATTACCACCTACCAGCGTGCCGTCTTCCAGCATGAGCGTTCCTTCTTGTAAGCTGATAGTGCCTATGTGCTCCCCGGTAACTTTTTCACCTTTCCAGGAAACTTCGCTTTGCTGGGTATTCACGTTATAGGTAACGGTTTCCTTTTCAGGCAGGGTAAATGCAGTGGCTACTACGGTAGCGAACAGCAATATGAGGGTTTTTAATGGTAACGTTTTCATGTTAGTCAGTCAATAAAATAGTAAAAGTTGGTTTCTGATTAATAACTATTGTATATACATTAATTGTATATACTTTGTTTCATTTATCTAAAATATATTTTTGAATCAGATCCAGAAGTACCTGAGGAGTATACAGAAAGCCTGACAATCAGATGCTTTCAGATTTTATAGCCTAGCACCAAAACTCTATTTCCTACCCTCTATGGATTCAAATGTCATAAACATGTGATACTTCTGTGATAAATAAGCGTCTCATAATCACGTACTTAGATTTAATGAAAGAGGGGCAGGTTTTTTCTAAACTTAAAAATTGTCTTATGACACCACTATCCGAAGAATTATCTGAGCTAACCGGCAGTGTACAGCGAGAAACCTCTCCGAAACTACAACATGTCATCCATCAGTTTATTGAGAGCCTTCGGCGGCAAAATGCAGCCGAGCATAGTGTGCAGCTGGGAGATCATGTGGATGACTTTCTACTCAAAGATCAGCACCATAGGCCAGTTCGCTTATACGAACAGTTAGAGCGGGGTCCGGTGGTGCTGGTGTTTTTTCGCGGCGGGTGGTGCCCGTACTGTAATCTTACGCTCCGAGCATGGCGGTATGCCTGGCCGGATATTGAGTTTGTGGGCGGGAAGCTACTAGCCTTAACGCCGGAAAACCCGTCGCATGTGCAGCAAACTGTGCAAAAAAATAGTGTAGACTTTCCGGTGCTGCATGATATTCATAGTGAGGTGGCGCGGCATTTCGGCATTTCAGTGGTGCTCTCCAACTATATGAGTGCCTTCTACCGCAGCCTGGGAATGAACACTTCTTTACGTAATGCTGATGTAGTGGCACGCTTACCCTTGCCAGCAACCTATATAATTGACCAGCAGGCTACCGTTCAGTACGTTTTTGTAGAAGAAGATTACACCCGGCGGGCTGAAATTACGGATGTTTTACAGGCCTTAAGCCATGTGCCGCAGGAAATGGTGCCATCGTATGGTTGAAAACAACTTGAGAGACAGATAAGCACTACAAAAAGAAGTACGCTTATTTGTCATTTAATGGTCTTCTCATTAATATGTATAATAAATGGAATGCAGCAGAGAGAACGGATCTTCGGAGGGAATCTTAATCGCTACTATGCAAAAGCATGCACTCGTTATTGAAGACGATCAGGATATCGCCAATCTTATTCGGGTGAATCTACGAGACATCGACTGCGAAGCCGATATTGCTTCTACTGGTATTGATGGCCTGTACAGTGCTATTCATAAAACTTACGATATTATTATATTGGATATTATGCTGCCCACCATGGACGGTATGGAGGTATGCAAGCGTATTCGGCAGGAAAAAATTACCACTCCCATTATTATGCTGACATCTAAGGCTGAGGAAATTGATAAGGTATTAGGGCTGAATCTGGGAGCTGATGATTACATGACCAAGCCCTTCAGTGTGCGGGAGCTGGTGGCTCGGGTAAAGGCGCGCATCCGTCGTTATGCCTTAGATCAGGAGCCAGAAGAAGTTACTTCGGGGGTATTTCAACAGGGAGGGCTGGTATTAGATACCATTAAACATAAGGTGTTGTTGCAGGGGCAGGTGATTGACCTTACAGCCAAAGAGTTTGATCTGCTCAAGCTGTTTATTCAGGAGGTGGGGCGTACTTTTACCCGAGAAGAATTGCTAAGTAAGGTCTGGGGATATTCGTACAGCGGCTATGAGCACACCGTAAACTCACACATTAATCGCCTCCGGCTAAAAATTGAAAAAGACCCGGCCAATCCGCAATATATTCTTACAGTATGGGGGGTAGGCTACAAATTCAACGATGAACTCGCATAACCCTAATCGCACTCGTGGACTTCGCTGGGGAAGTCTCCAGTTCAAACTCTCCTTATTGTTTGCGGTACTTTTGCTCTCGGTCAGTGGAGTATATTTTTATATGATGTCCACCTCTTCGGCTGATTACCTGGCCGAAATGACCCAGAAGCGTAACCTTGACCTGGCCGCCTCTATTGCCAAAGAACTGGCCATTGACTCCGCTACGAACGAGGTGCCTGGCGAAGAACTGGAAAACCTCTTTCACGCAGCCATGATCATCAACCCTAACATAAAGCTGTATATGATCGGGCACCAGGGAGAGATTCTAACTGCCTCCGCCAATCCGGGCGAGATCAAGGTGAAGTCCATCGATGTATCTAGGTTAGAGGCTTTTATTCACCGAACTGATTCCATGCCTATTTATGGTGACGACCCTCGCTTTCCGGGCGAGCCAAAAGTGTTCTCGGCCACTTCATTGCTAAGCCGCGATGGGTCATTTCATTGTTATCTTTATATCACGTTAGGAAGTGAGCAAAAGTCCGATGTAGCCTCTATACGACAAAGCCACATTCTGTCAGTGCTGGGGCGGGCTCTGTTAGTAACCCTGGCCGTGACAATGATCATTGGGTTTCTGTTTGTGTTCTGGCTGACCAAAGACCTAAAGAAAGTATCTATGGCCGTTCGGCAGATGGCACAAGGCGATTATACGGCCCGGGTGCATGCCAATGCTTCAGACGAAGTAAACGAACTGGCGGTAGCCTTCAACACCATGGCCAGTAAAATTGACCAGGCCATGACCCAACTAAAACAGAACGATGAACTGCGACGCGAACTGATTGCTAATATTTCGCACGATTTACGAACCCCGCTGGCGTCGGTGGAAGGGTATGTAGAAACGATTCTTCATAAAAAGCATTTGCTGGCCGAGCACGAGCAACAGCACTATCTGGAAACCATCCTGAAAAATACTCGCCGACTGGGACGGTTAGTGGCTGATCTTTTCGAGCTGTCGAAACTGGAGGCTCGGCAAACTCAGGCCAAACCCGAAACCTTCTCTTTGGTAGAACTGGCCCATGATATTCTGCTACAGCTCAACCCCAAGGCCCAGGAAAATAAGGTAAATCTGAAAAGTGATTTCGCCCGGGAGGTCCCGCTAACCTATGCTGATATTAGCCTGATAGAGCGTGTATTGCAAAACCTGATAGAAAATGCCATACAATACACTCCTGAAGGAGGCAACGTTACGGTAATTGTGAATTTCCACAGCGATAACCAGATAAAGGTTGGTATTGCGGATACCGGGCCGGGCATTACTGAAGAAGATCTCCGGCACATCTTCGATCGCTTTTACCGCAGCAGCAGCGTGCGAGCTCAGTCAAGAGGCGGATTAGGGTTAGGCTTGGCCATCGCTAAAAAGATTGTAGAACTACATCATAGCCAGCTACAGGTGCAGAGTAAAGTAGGCGAAGGAACAACCTTCTGGTTTTTATTACCCGTTTCTAAAGAAATTCTGGCAAGCAAACCTGTTTAGAGAAAATGTCGTAGGTTTGACTGTTTTATGCCAGAGCCTCAGCATCTTTAATTTTTTATGCAAAAAACCAATAAGGTCATTATTCCTGCTTTTAACGAGCAAAATTCGGTAGGCAAAGTCATTCAAGATATTCCTAAAGAATGGGTGACTGAAATTGTGGTTGTAAATAACAATTCTAATGACAATACTGTAACCGTAGCCCGTAATGCCGGAGCCACCGTGCTGGAGGAACCTAAACAAGGCTACGGTAATGCCTGTTTAAAAGGAATAGCCTATATTAGCCAGCAGACAGAAAAGCCTGATATTGTGGTGTTTATGGATGCTGACTATTCAGATCATCCCGAAGAGTTGCCCCAAGTGATAAAGCCAATTCTGGAGGGAAAGGCCGATATGGTGATTGGCTCGAGGGCATTAGGAGAACGGGAGCGAGGTTCTATGACACCCCAGCAGGTATTTGGTAACTGGTTGGCAACAAAGTTGCTCCGCTGGTTATACGGAGCGCACTTTACCGACTTAGGGCCGTTTCGGGCTATCCGGTACGAGGCGCTTATGGCGTTGGGAATGAAAGACCGAACGTACGGCTGGACGGTAGAAATGCAACTAAAAGCTGCCAAACAGAAGTTACGTTGTACAGAAGTCCCGGTGCGTTATCGGCAGCGTATCGGTTTATCAAAAGTATCAGGAACCGTAAAGGGAACCGTCATGGCTGGGTATAAGATTATTTGGACGATTATTAAGTATTTATAAGAAAACGTAGGTGGGAGGAGGTAAGCAGGAGGCCGTTGGCAGTGAGCAGTTGTTATTACACTGCGCACAGCATACCGCTTCCTACCAACGGCCTTCCGCCTACGTATAAAACATGGAAATCATCATTGTCATCGGATATGTGCTCGCTCTGCTTTTCATCTTTATGTTTAGCATGGGACAGCTCCATCTGACCTGGCATTATCTGAAAAGTCTGCGGGAACCGAAGCAAACTCCTAAAGAAATGACCGCCTGGCCTAAGGTGACCATTCAGCTCCCCATTTATAACGAACGCTATGTGGTGCAACGCCTCATCGACGCCATCTGCGCTTTCGATTATCCGACGGATTGCCTCGATATTCAGGTACTGGACGATTCTACGGACGAAACTGTAGATATTATTGCGAAGAAAGTAGCTGACTATCAAAGTCGGGGTATCAATATTCAGCATATCCAAAGAGAAGATCGGAGTGGGTTTAAGGCCGGAGCGTTGGCATACGGACTGGAGATTGCTCAAGGGGAATACATAGCCATCTTCGATGCTGACTTCCTTCCGGCCCCGGATTTTCTAAAACGTACCTTGCCCCATTTTACCCACGAAAAGGTAGGAGTGGTACAAACCCGTTGGGGCCATGTTAACCAGAATTACTCCCTGCTTACCCGCTTGCAAGCTTTTGGGCTGGACGGACATTTTACCATTGAACAAGGAGGGCGGAAACACGCCGGTAGCTTTATCAATTTCAACGGTACGGGCGGGGTGTGGCGGAAAACCTGTATTACCGATGCCGGGGGCTGGTCTGACGACACGCTAACCGAAGATCTGGATTTAAGCTACCGCGCCCAGATCAAAGGTTGGGATTTTGTATACCTGGAAGAAGTGGAAGCTCCGGCCGAGTTACCCATTATGATGCCCGCTATCAAATCTCAGCAGTTTCGGTGGAACAAAGGGGCGGCCGAGTGTGCCCGTAAACATGCCGGACGG
Organism: Roseihalotalea indica; assembly: GCF_022458895.1. Next base: position 872,526 of record NZ_JAINFL010000001.1, read on the forward strand.
CTGGCATACCGCTCCATTGCTCGTCCTTTCCGCTGGTTCAATCGCCTGCATGCCTTTTTTCATCTGTTCAATTCTTCGGTGTTTTTATCTTTACTGCTAGCCGCATTGCTCAGTGTACCCATGCTGTTTATTAACGATGCGTATCCGCAGTATGAGTGGATTTATAACCTGGGTGGAGTATTCATCTTAGGCTTTTTTTCCATTGGGTTGTTTTACTGGATTGCCACCCGGCGATTACACACCCAGCAAACCTGGCGTTATTATCTGGTGCATTATCCGCTGTTTCTAATCATTACGATGGGGCTTTCGCTGCATAATGCTATTGCGGTGGCAGAAGGCTTGTTAGGCTTTAAATCGCCCTTCCTACGTACTCCAAAATTCAATGTGACCAATGCGAAAGAAAAATGGCCTACCAACGATTATATCAAAGGGAAGCTAAGTCCAATGGTTTTACTGGAAGCTGGGTTAGCCATCTATTTTGCTTATGGTATTTACACCGGCATTCGTCTGAATGACTTCGGTTTACTATTGTTTCACGGAATGTTGGCAGTGGGTTTTGCGGCGGTAGCGTATTATTCCTTCCGGCAGGTGAAACATGCGTAAAGACTCCCTCCGGCAAGCACTTATCATCTTCAGTGCCGGAATACTGCTGGGCAGCCTGCTCGTGCTGACTTACTTTCTGGAGCGTTATGAGACTCCTTATTTGTTCGCCACCTATACGCTTGCTTTTGCCGCTTATGTAGGCTGTGTACTGCTGACGCGATCTCGGAAAACGATTTACTGGCTGACAGGCTTAGCGGTACTGAGTCGCCTGGTATTGCTACCAGCGGAGCCAAATCTATCGGATGATATTTACCGCTTTGTTTGGGACGGACGATTGATTCAGCAAGAGGTAAACCCTTTTGCCTACCTACCTTCTGAACTGATGAATGGTAAAGCCGATAGCCTGGGTATTAAAGTGGATCAGGAGCTCTTTGCCAAGCTGAACTCGCCGGGCTACTACACCATTTACCCGCCCATCAACCAGGCAGTATTTACGGTTGCTGTATGGTGCTTTCCTCATTCGTTGCGGGGGAGCGCGGTTGTCATTCGTGTTATTTTGTTGCTCGCGGAGCTAGGTACGTTGTGGCTGCTTTTTCAGTTAGCAGGCATGAATAACATCCCTCAGAAGCAGGTCTTGTGGTATGCGCTCAATCCGTTGGCTATTCTGGAAATGACGGGTAATCTCCACTTCGAGGCGCTTATGATCTTCTTTCTGGTGGGCAGTGCCTACCTGTATCAGAAACAGCACTGGTGGTGGTCGGCCTTGCTATTTGGGCTGGCGGTTTGCACTAAACTGCTGCCGCTTATCTTCCTGCCTTTGTTTGTGAGGAGGTTGGGCTGGCAGAAAGCGGTGGGTTACTATGCTATCGTAGGAGTTACTACTGCATTATTATTTCTGCCCCTGGTTTCCGAAGCCTTGGTGCAGGGGTTGGGAAACAGTATTGGGCTATATTTTCAGAAGTTCGAGTTTAACGCCAGTCTGTACTATATCGTTCGGGAGATTGGGTACATCCGGAAGGGATATAATGTAATTCAGACCGCCGGGTTACAGTTGGCCGTAGCTGCTTTCCTGGCAATTGTGTTGTATGCGATATTAGAGCGCAAGAAAACGCTGATGGAATCCTTCGGGTGGATATGGCTGATCTATCTCGTATTTGCCCTCACCATTCATCCCTGGTACAGCTTACCGCTACTAGCCTTCATTGTGTTAACACCCTACCGCTACGCCATCATCTGGACTTACTTCATCTTCCTCACCTATGCAGGCTATACCATAGATGGTTTTCAAGAGAATTTGTGGCTGGTTTTCCTGGAGTATAGTACTGTTTTCGGCTGGCTGGGTTATGAGTTGTATCGAAAGTCTTCATCTAAAGAAAAACCTTGGAGTTTTCAGAGTTGAAATTTACAGAACTACGGAGTATTACGTTCTTATCTTTGGGATGAGCAGCTTGTATACAAATCATTAACTAGATAGTCTGAACGCTCTATGTTTCAGAATAGATTTCTTTTTGTAATGATTTATTGACCAATGACTTTCCTGCTAAGTAGTAGAGCAGACTACTGAGGAAGCCAGCTACAACTACCGATAATAAAGCGTATCTCAGAGATTGATCTCCATACTTCGGCACGAGGTAATCACTTAATATACCTACAAATAATGGCCCACCTCCCAGGCCAATAATGTTTCCAACAAAAAATAGAATTGAGGATGCTGCTGCTCGCATGTTAGGCAGGGCTAGACTTTGAGTGATGGCAACCGAAGGAGCTAAATACATTGAAATAAATATTACGGAAGGAAAATATAATCCTAAAACCAAGCTTTTTTGAGATAAAAATATTCCACCGACAAAACATGGTATGGATAGCAATCCTGTAATCATAGGTATCCACATATACCACCGTTTTGAGTGCTTGCCGAAATAATCACTTAGATAACCACCAGCAAAAGTGCCTATTGCTCCGCCAATGCCTACAATAATTGCCATAGCTATTCCAATCTCCTCGCTTGTCATACCATGATATCTGGACAGAAAAGGCGGTGCCCAATTTCCCATACTATATTGGACGAAGGATGAGAAGCCCGCTCCTAAAACTAAATAGATAAAAGCCTTCTTTGAAAAAAGAAATTGAGCAACCTCCCAAAATGAATGTTGATGAGTGTCAGTAAGAGGGTCAAAGGTTCCTCTTTGAGGTTCTTTTACATACGTATAGAGTAATCCAGCGAAGAGAACTCCCGGAAGGCCTAAACCAAAGAAAGCGATACGCCAGCCATAATACTGATCAAGAATCCCTCCTCCTAAAAATCCAATGAATATTCCTAAATAAATTCCCAGTGAATAAATGGAAATGGCTGTCCCCCTTTCCTCAACCGGATAATAATCGGAAATAATCGCATGAGTTGGGGGAGTACATCCTGCTTCGCCTATGCCTACTCCTATGCGAGCTATGACGAGTTGTAAATAATTAGTCACTAGCCCTGTTATTGCCGTAATTCCACTCCAGATTACCAAACAAATAGCTACAATTTTGACTCGGTTGTATTTATCTGCCAAAAGAGCTATGGGTATACCCAGCGTTGCATAAAACATAGAAAAAGCGAAACCCGTCAGCAGTCCGAGTTGGGTATCAGAAAGTTCAAGTTCTGCTTTTATCGACTCCTGCAGAATTACAAGCAGTTGCCGATCAATAAAATTGAAGGCATATACTCCCATAAATATAAGAAGCACATGCCTTCTATAGCGATTTGAATGTGACATTTATGAGCAGGAAACCGTCCTAATACTGTATGATAATGCTTAATAAACTAACGTAATTATTCCGAGAATAAGAAGTAATAATGCCTATTTAGCACGGCATCAATTAAGTTTTCCAATAAAACGGAATTGTCATTGCGAACGAAACGTAGTGCAGTGAAGCAATCTGCTGCCCAAGAAGAAGATTGCTTCAGGCTACCGCCTTCGCAATGACGATTTAATTATCGTTAAAGTACTTTCTTGACAGAGTATTTAGCTCTACCATAAAAGTTATTAATCGATCTATCCTCAAGAGGCTACAGATTCTGATTTATTGCAACCGTTGCGCATTATAATCAGCTTGAGATTAAAAATCATATTGATCAACTCATAAAATTAAGTTTTTTGAGAAATTACAGTAGTTAGCTGCCTACAACGGTAACATATTGTAGAGCACTATTAGAAGCTTCCTTAGAGTAATCATCTGAAGCACTATAAATCATGGTTTCATCTCTCGGAAATTCTACGGGTTTCTCTTTGGCTTTGCTTTTCTGATATTTGCTTAAAGCTCTTTCATCTCCGCTGTAGCTAGCCCAATCGTCGTAAAATTTATAAGTGCCGGTGATACTTTGCGTTTCAATAATATTACCAGTAGCTAAATCTACAATATGGTATACTCCTTCTATCATGGCAGTTGCCTCTCTGGAATAGGTAGTATATCGGGCAGCTACTTTTCCCTTAATTTCTCTTTCTTTCTCTTTTCCCTCACTGTCTTTATATTTTTCTTTTCGCAGTACTATTTCTTTCTCAATAGTTTCAGTGACCGGATCATTATTGTTTTTAGCGGTAGATATGCGAGTTATCTCACCTCTCATAATCAAATGCACATTCTGGTCCAGTAAGTGCTCAATCAAAGCCCCGTCGTCTTCATCGGTATAGGCCGGTGAAGCGTTCTGAGCCGGGGTGTTCGTGTCAGACTGAGTGCCTAATATATCATTGGCAAGTTGTTCCGCACTAAACCCTATTGTCATTCCTGTGGCAGCCTGATCGGCAGAAGAAATCTCGCTGGTCTGGTTCATGACAGTGCCGATATGTACCAGTTCGAAAAATTCGTACGGGCCATTATTTGATATTGTGGTGGCGATGTGGGAAGAAACTTTGGCACCCAGATGATTATAAGGCGCAATGCCGCTTTTATTTCTAAAATCTGTAATAAACATTCGAGTAGTGCCTAAGGCCCGGGCTTCTTCGTATTTTTCATTGGCATTTTTAAAACCAGGGATATATTGTGTCGCCAGATCATACTTTTTAGCCGCTTTTTTATTGCTTTCAATGTCATTTGATGCCATTAGATCACCTGCCTCAGTATAATGTTTCTCAGCAGCAAGTTGCTTCCCTTCTTGTAGTAGCTGTTCGGCAGTTACTAAATCGTTGCTGTAGTCGTTATAAGTAAAGGTCAGATCGTCTTTCTTTTTACTTTCTAGGGTTTCAGGGGGCAGTGCTTTTAAAGCATTCGTAAAATCAACCATTTCCTGATAAAGCTTTACAATCTCGTATCGGGCATTAACCGTATTGTCATCTTTAAAGTCGGCAGAAGATGCTTTTAGTGCGCTGATTCTGGCTTCGCTACTGCTAATAGCTGATGGGTACGCTTCCCGCAGAGCCTCTTGCGCCTTTCTTATCTGGCGCTTCTTGTCAACAATAGCAAGGGCCGCTACTGCGTTAGCCACCGATGCATTGTATGCTTCTTTCTTCATTAACTTTTTCGCCTGAGAAACATAGTAACCATCCCTTTTTCCCTGCTCCACTTGATAAGGGCTTTCCCAGGTAGTGGGTTGGGCCAGACAGGCAGATGCCCAGAAACAAACAATAACTGTTAGCCAGAAGCAAAATGTGGTATGAGCTTTCATAGTTTTATAAATTTAGGTTTTACTTTTTCAGTTGCATTTTATATTGCCGGTTAATAGCTTATCTAAACCATCACCGGTACTGAGGTCATTGGGGTTTGACAACATTTCTAAAGTCAGAGAAAAATTGTATCCGTCACTACAGGGGGCTACGGTACCACCCATAGCTACATACGTTGCATTGCCCTGGGTTAAGATAATCTCCGGAGAAGGCAAGCCGTTTTCTACTGATACCGTAATGGGTGACTCTCTTTCTTTAAAACCAAAGGTGATTTCGTTGCTGGCATTGGCCGACCAGAAAGCATCTATTTCACCATCAGCACAAATGACGAAATTGCTGCTATTGCCACCCGAAACGTCATAGATAGTATTGGCCCAGGTAAATGTATTAATTTCATTATCTACTGTTTCCAGGCAACTCTCTACAATATCGTCGTCATCACCATCATCGCAACTATAGATAAATAAGGCTGCTGAGAAAAATAGCATAAGGAATAATGAGGGTTCTTTCATAGTTTGTTTAGGTTTCTGGTTTTCGTAATGACTTAACAAGGTGTCTGTAGAGCTGCAATTCTTCGCCCTAAAGTTTTCTGGAAAGCAAAGCAGTTACTTGCCTGAATCTATTCAGCGGAATGTCTGGATATCATCAGGCATTAAGAAAATTATTCTTCTTCATAAAGTGCCTCTATTTCTACTTCGGTTAGTGCCTTATCATATATTCTGACTTCGTCTATAGCCCCATTGAAAAATGTGCTGTTTTGTCTGGCACCTATTTGAATAAAGCTATCATTTGGTGTCAAGCTTCCATCAATCGAATCAGAGAATACCAGCTCTTTGTCTACATAAACTTTTACAGATTGCCCGTCATAAGTGCAAACTATATGGTACCACTGATCTGTTTGATGAATCAAAGGTGAGTCAAAATATTGTCGGACATTGTTTATTCTGAATACCGGATGTATAGTGTAACCATCAGTAACCTTTTTTAAAAATAACCCAAAATGCTCATAGGGTTCAGGCCCTTTACTAAGGATCGATTGCCACAAATTAGCACTTCCTCTGTTGTTGACCCATGCACTTATAGTTATTTCTTCAACGATATCGAGCACTTCATCTTCAGCAACTGTTACAGATGCGTTTCCCGAAAACAGCAAGGCCTGATTGTCATTACCATGGTAGTCAGTAGTTGCGATAGTATTTGCAGGGGTGCCATTTAACTCGTTACCACTCTTATCTTTTGTATCGTTATCAAACGGGTAATAGGCAATTAAACCTGGTTCTGATTCAATAACGGTTATATAATCAGTTATATTAGTAATATCAGACGTATCAGCATTACTTGCCATTAAAGTTACCTCATACATACCGGAGGTGTTATAAGTGATTACAGGGTTCTGTTCGGTAGATGTATTAGGAGTACCGCCTTCAAAAGTCCATTCCCATTGGGTAGGTTCACCTACGGATTGATCCGTGAAATTTATAACACTACCTTCTGTTATCTCGGTAGTGTCTGCCGTGAAATTTGCCTCTATCAATGCAAAAACCTGGATATAACTACTTTTGGATTCGCTATCATTAGTATTGTCATTGGCAATAGTTAAGGCCACTTCATAAATGCCGGGAGTATTATACATGATACTTGGATTTTGCTCATCGGAAGTTGACGGAGTGCCACCTTCAAAGGTCCAAGTCCATTGGGTGGGTTCACCTATCGATTGATCGGTAAAGGTGATCGTGCCGCCTCCGGGAACTGTAGTATCACTAGCGATAAAATCAGCTTCTACCGCTTTGTATACCGTGATAAAACCATTTTTTGTCTTAGTATTGCTATTGTCTTCATTTTCAGCGAAAAGAGAAACATCGTAAGTACCCGATGTGGTATATGTTACAGTAGGATTTTTTTCAGTAGAGGTAGCAGGAGTTCCTCCACTAAAAATCCAGTTCCATATAGTAGGGCTTCCTTTAGATTGATCTGTAAAGCTCACAGTGCTTCCCTCTTGAACAATGGTGTCACTGGCTACGAAGTCAGCAACTACTATATCTTCTGGGTGACAGTTGCTGATAAGCAGTGCCGATAAGTAGAGAAGGGTAATGGGTAAAAATGGTTTTTTCATTCGTTAGTTCAGGTCGGTTATTATGGTTATCTGGTTTTGAACATAGTCCGATAAGAGAAATTTTCTACGCTTACTGAAAAGAACTATGCACTATCAGCCCAGTATGACTATATTGGAGTGACAAAATGTAGCTTTTGTCAGTACAAAAACTTTGTTAGTAAGAACCTCAAGTATGCTATTAAAATAGGGTTTTATCACATGAAAAATTAGATTATATTTTGCAAATATTTTGCAAATATTTTGCAAATATTTTGCAAATTTCATTGCATTGACGGGTTATTCCCTACCACCCTAAACCTACCGCTATGCAACCAGAGCAGGCTCATCGGATTTTTGATCTAAAAGCATTTTTGTCATTAAGAGAAGATGTGCGTGAGCAAATGGCCAAAGAACTGAGCGTATCTGGCATTACGTGGAGTACTGAAAATATATCCATACTAAAAGAAAAAATTATTGCTGCTGCTCCGGCCGGTATTGATAACCTGTCGCCCCGGTCTATGCACGAAAATATAAAAGCACCTATTACGGATAAAACGGAAATTCCTCATTCCAAAAATAATCGCCTTGATCTTATGTGCATATACCTGGGGTATGATAACTTTACTGACTATAAAAATAAGAAAGGCAGCTCTATAGAGTCTATAGTGCTGGAAACCAACACGACCTACCATATCCTAAGAAAAAATCAGTATCAGGAGCGCAAGGAAACAACGTATATGGTTGGGTATTACTATAATTATTTCAAAAATGTAGATAAAAGTATTTTGAGTTTAGAGCACGATACTGGAGTTGCTATATTGAACATGTTAAATCCTACTCCTCACACTTCTTTAACACTTGATTATATTGGTTCATTTGAGATAACACGGTTTGGCTATCTCAATCTATTTGGCAGGTTGCTTCAATTTGAGTATGATATTTCTATCTATGCTCGTGTCTATTACGATGATCATCGGAAAGGGTATAAATACTTCACCGGGATTTATACAGCTACCAGTGCCCAAGATTATGCCTGCTTTGGAGGAGTGAACCTTCTTGAAAAAGAGAATAGCTATGAGGAAGCTTTACAAAAAGCGCAGGCCCCAACAGAAGAAAAAATAGTAAATTTTTTGAAAGGTAAACGATTGTCTACTGAGCGAAAGTCTTATTACTCACTGGATGAATTGTCAAAGTAAAATTCATGGATGATACCAAGAAACTATAATGCAACGAATGAACTCTAGTAGGTTATTTGACCTTAAAACTTTACTGCTCCTTAGAGAGGAAGTTAAGAAGAAGTTGGCTGAAGAGTTGAACATCCCATCTATTGAGTGGAATCAAAAGTATTTAAATATTCTTAAAGAAAAGTTCTTGGCAGGCTCATCGGTTAACACCTTATCAGATCGGGCTATAAGAATGAACCTGACTGATAAGATTACTGATCATACTGAGATACCCCGGATAAAGGATAATACTTCTCGAATCGATCTGATGTGTAAATATTTGGGATACGAAGGGTTTGAGGATTATCAAGGTCGTAACCGATATAAAATTGATGCGACCGAGGTAGACTCTTATGCCACGTTTAGTATCGCCAATGTCAATTTCACCGCTAAACAAGAAAATAAGGTTACCTACCTGGTTGTATATCACCAAAGTTACTTCGAAGCCATAATCGTCGGTATTCTGAAGCTCTTTCATCAGACTGGTCAGGCGGAGTTTCAAATCTTTCCACCGACAGATTATCATCAGGGTACGTTTGAATTTACTGGAACTTTCGAGCATACTCCTTTTGGTTATCTAAATTTTTTTGGAAGTTATGTGGAATTAAAAAAGGATGTTATTGTATATGCCCGTATCTATTTTGATAAAGAATCATTGGGGTTTAAGTACTTTACCGGAGTTTTTGCATCGACAAGTATTCAAAATTATTCCTGCCTAAGTGGGGTAACTATCATGGAAAAGGTGAATAATTATGCAGAGGCAATAGAAAAAATTGAGCACCCGGTAGATAAAAAAATTCAGCGTTATTTACACGGCAAACGATTATCTACTGAACGAAAAGCTTATTACTCATTAGATGATTTAGTGGGCTCATAAAATACATATACCATACCTGATAAGTGATAACCTATGGAATTATTTACTTCAACGCAGATTTTTGATGTAAAAACTCTTTTGCTTTTAAGGCTTGAAGTCAAAAAATTGCTTTCTGCTCAAGAGGGATATCCTATAAAAAAACTAGATAGTGTTTATCTTAAAGCACTCTCTGAAAGAATAGTGAAGGTAGCTAGGAGCGTTGGTATTAATTCTGTCTCTGAAAGGGCTCTTAGGCTCTATTTGGTTGACAAAGTTACTGATGAAGTGGTGCTACCCAGGATTAAAAGTAGTAAGTCCGTCGTTGATTTGATCTGCATGTATTTAGGACATCACGGACTAGCCGAATATCAACGGGCAAAATTCAGTGAAATTGAGCAAACTTAGTATCAAGTAAAAACGATTTACTCACCACTGGATTTGGAAGAACAGGCAAGTGAAAATCATCATTCAGATATAGAGTATTTTACCGGATATTATTATGCCTATTTTAGTTATGTACACCCTGGGGTAATAGTGCTGAATCACCGAACAAATATCATGGAAATTCATTTAAGTAAAATCGAACCTTATTCTGAAGGATTTCTATATATAGGGCCGTTTGAAATTTCTAAGGAGGGATATTTGACTTATTTTGGTACTTTGCAGCATTCTGATAGAGCTGTAACCATGTGTATTCAGGTATACTATGATGACGTGCGTAAGAACTTTAAGTATCATGTCGGGACTTATGTTGGTACGAGTATTCAGGAGTACGATATTATTGCTGGCATCAATTTATTTGAAAAAGCCAGTAGCTTTGAAGATGCTAAAGCAAAGTTTGATCAAATAGATGATAGAATCTTTGAGTTTTTGCAGGGAAAAAGAATAGAAATCAAGCGTAGAGGATACTATTCTCTTGATGAACTACTGGCAGTTTCAACTTAGAATTAAACCTATCACCTTTCTACAAACAGGCAAAATATGGTTGTTATTTTAAGTGTGAAAACTAGAGAAAGTTACAGAGATAGATGCCAGATGAGCTGTTTAGCCATGATTCCTTCACTGACCATAAATAAATAAGCACTAAGCATCGATAAACGGCTTCTGAGTGGCTATCTCATCTAGGGTTTCCTCTACTTGCCGAGCCAAGGCATCATTGCCTATGACTTTGGCGGCTTCTTGCTGTCCTCGTAGCAGGCGGACGCGTTTGGGCGCGCGTTCCAGACCTTTCTCAAACTGCTCTAAAGCTTTTTCCGGGTCGCCGGTTTCCAGTAGCCACTCGCCGTAAAGTTCGCGGGTGGGTTTTACAATAAGAGGTGGGCCGTAGGAGTAGCTGACACTTTCGTCCAGGGCAATGGCTTCCTGTAGCCAGCGTTCAGTTTCGGTTGCATCCTGCTGTAGCCAGGCTTGCATGGCTTTCAGTTCCATTACCATTACCTTGGCATAGTCCAGGTCCAGTTGGCTGGGCACTTCGCGGGTAAGGGCGCTGCAAGTAGTAATGTTCTGCGTTTGCATCCGTACGGCTTCCTGTTCCATCTCTTCATCTATGGCGGTAATAGCTGCTTGTACTTCATCAGCATGCTGATTTTTAAAGGCAGTCATACCGTTAGTAAAGTGATATAGGGCTTTCACCAGAATATTCAGATCGTTCACTTTTACCTCCACCTCAGGCCACTTGCTTTGCCAGGCATCGGTTTCTACCAGATAAGTGCCTTTCATATAAGCCAAATGGCGACGAGCATACAGGGATGGATTTTCTTGGGTGTATTGCTGCATCTGTTGTAGCAGCTTTTCAGCGTCTTCGTGCCGGCCTTGTTGCAGGTAACCATACTGTAGCCAGTGGAAGGCGTGGTAACTGCGGCCGTCATTGCTTTTACCCTCCCGCTCCATCTTATCTACGCTGGCTCCGTAGGAGGCTTCGTTGGAGGCTACTACCTGGACCCACATACCCAATGCTACATAAATATGCGAAGGCATGTGCAATGCATGGCTGGCGTCCGGGGCTACTACCGAATAGCTATCGGCGGCATTCAGTGCCATGAAAGCGTGCTGCGGATCATCGTAGGAGTGAATCAGGTAGTGCAAAGCACCTGGGTGATTGGCATTTTCGGCCAGAATACTTTTGGCTACTTTCGCACCTTGTTCATACACTTTGTCATCCCGAGTCTCAACCGAGCCTAGCAATGAAAGTGCGTAAAAAGCCGCTACCTCGAGGTTATTGGGGTATTGCTCGTGCATTTTTTCCATGTAATCAGCATAAGCCTGATCACGGTCGGTTTTGGTCGTTCCGGGTTTGTAGAGTATGCTCACGGCTTCCAGAAAATCTTCCTCCAGCGGCGTGATGTCAGTCTGTCTATTGCCTGCTATCTTTCTTAGTGCTTTGACTCCGGCCCCGAAGTCTTGTTCACCCCACAGGCTATGATTATAGGTCATGGCCTCACCCCAGTAAGCCATCGCCAGTGTCGAGTCCAACTCTTGGGCTTTTAGAAATTCATTGCGGGCATCCTGATACTCAAAGCTGTGCAACAATAGTAACCCTTTTTTAAAATGTGGCAGGGCATGCTCATTGCCCGTAACGGTAAGTTCTATTTCCCCTAGCTGAGCGGCCTCCTCTTCGGCGGATTTAGAAGAACAGCTTACTACATAAAAGGCTAACAAAAGCATCGCTAGAAGACGCATAACGGTAAAGGTTAGGGTGGTTTATTGAAGAAAGGTAAGAAAAGTAAAAATGAAAAACTAGTTATAATAAAGGCAAAAAATTGCCCTAATGTAGCTATAAATGTCTGACTTATAGGTTATAATAGTCTGATGAGATTCTGCCTTCTGCTATCGATTTGACCGTAGTATAACCGGCTACTTATATAACCCGAGCAAGCGCAGGATGATCAGCAGCTGACCAGTATGGTAAGCCGTGTGCTCAATAACTAGTAGGGCTTCCCTCAGCAGCGTTTGCCCGGACCCATGCGGTAAAGGTGCCAGCAGGTCATTATTCTGATCAGAGATCAACGCCGCCATTTCATCTCTTTCGGTAAAATAGGCTTTTACTGTATCGTCCCATGTCTGCTGGTTTTTTGGGGCAGGTTCGTCAGGCCAATAGTCGTCGGGCCAATTGTGGGAAGTGTAATCGGGATTTCGGCAAAAGTCCAGGATATCGTATTGAGCAAAGCGTAGATGATAAAACTGTTGCCAGAACGAGTACGGTAAATCCTCAGAGACAACACCCAATTTTTCAAATGGAATGTTCCGGATAATTTCATCTACGGGGGTAAAGGCCTCACCTCCTTCCAGGTGCTTTACTAGTTGTTGTCGTAATTGTTTATCGGCTGCTTGTTCCATAGTGTACTAATTTGCATCCAGCCTTTTTTGTTTAGCCCTTTCTCAATTTCTTTTCCCCTTTCCCATATTATCACACACCCGAAGTTTGCCCTCTTCTGAGTTGCCTAGTTTTTTACGCTTATAGCTAAGAACATTTTACTGAGGTCAGGTTATACTATCCGTAACCGAATTATATACCAAGTTATGAAAAACAGAAAATCTGAGTCTTTTGTTAAAATTATAGGTATCAGTGCCATTGCCGGCATGCGAGCAATGACGGCCCCAGCTTTGGTGAGTCATTACTTGCAAAGCCATCCATCCAGAAAGTTGCAGCGCACTAAGTTAGGCTTCATGCAGACCCAGCAGGCCGCTGCTATATGTAAGGTGTTAGCCGTGGGCGAAATAATTGGCGATAAACTACCCATGACACCCAATCGCACTGAAGCGGGTGGTCTGGTTGGGCGAGGAGTATCCGGTGCATTGGTCGGGGCAACGCTGGCTCTGGCACAACGGAAGAATCATCTGGTGGGGGCTAGCATCGGTATGGTTAGCGCTTTAGGTGCTACTTACATTAGTTTTCTGCTACGGAAAAAACTTACTGAAGAAACGCCTATCTCCGGGCTAGTGTGGGGTGCCCTGGAAGATTTACTGGCTGTTAAGAGTGGACAAAAGCTACTTGAGCAGTAAAGCTTATTCCGATCATTATGGAAGAAGCCATTTTCTTTTGAAGTCTTGTCTAACTGGGCAGGTAAGCGTTACCGAAAGCGGTCAGCGGGAGGTCGTACGAGTATCTGCCTCCCGCCTCCTATCATATCTCTAAAAAATCAGAACAATGTCTAGTAATTTCATTTCTTATTTTTGGGATTGGGGTGCCTGGCTTAGCGTTAAATTCATATTAGTTAGTCAGCATCACCTTCTCATCTACATGCATTTTTAGCGCCAATGCTACTACAAAGGAGGCTTTTATCCAGAATAACAACAGTATCAGGCTTACTGTCAGGTTTGATGTCAGAAGCTCTAAGCTTGTGGAAGTCGTTGCCGCAGATGTGTTTGTTAGGTAGAGTGATAAAGCCCTTGTCAATAAAAAGTAGAGGAAAAAAGAGGTTAGTCCAGACAATATACCCGTTATGATAACCTGCCCTATAGGAAATAGCGGGTTGGTTAGTATGAGCTTCCATATGAGGCCACTGGCTACGAACGAGGCGAGTGGTGCAGCCAAAATGAAAGTATAAGAATGAGGCCAGCCAGCGCCTATCATAATGAACCCGATAAAAAGGCCAATGATGGAATTTAGAGCAGCGTATTTAATCCACATACTTCTCTGTTCTATAAGTAATTTACTGATCCCAAAAGGCTGTTATTCATATTCTTTCTATGTAGGAGTACTGCTTCGCCTTTCCTTAATAAATATCATAAGAATAGTGGGTTAATCCTAACTGTTGCCGTTTCACGAGGTGGGGAGATATGTCAAAATGGCGACGAATACTAATATTGCTTATCATGTTGTAGCCAGGCTACATTTTGTTTTGAGTTATGGGCTTGGCTGATAATATCGCGATACAGTTCGGGGCGGCGGGCCTGCTGGTAGCGGTAGCCTCCAGCTTGGGTCAGTTTATCAGGCGTGCAGGTGGCCGTTATTACTTCTTCCCCTAATTGCCGACATTCTGCTATCACGTCCCCGAAAGGGTCCAGCACCATAGAGCATCCGTTCTTAAGCTGATCATCATCCATGCCGATAGCATTGGCAAAGACGGCATACAGAGCATTGTCGTAAGCGCGGGCCGGTAGCCACTTCATCAGCCAGGCTCGCCCCTTCAGTCCATCAAACTCGCTACGGAGAGCCGTCGGGTTGGTATCGCGCTCGGTCCAGCTAGCATTAAAGAAGCCGGCACCGGGGCGGGTAGAAGGAGTCCCCATGGTCACGTGCGGCATAAATAAAATATCCGCTCCCAGCAAGCGAGTAGCTCGCACATTCTCCAATACGTTGTTATCATAACAGGTTAGCATCCCGCAGGTCCAGCCGAAGAGCGTAAATGTGGTATACTGATTTCCGGGTGTAAGCTCAGGGTGGATAAACGGATGTAACTTACGGTGCTTTGCCACTAGCCCGTTAGCGTCTACGCAGACGTACGTATTATATACCCGGCCCGAGTCATCTCGCTCAAACAACCCTGCCAAAATGGTCAGGTCTAGTTCCTGAGCAAGCTGAATGAGCCACTGAGTACTTTCACCGGTAGGTATCAGTTCGGCAACATCCTGAAGCTGAGGTAGTGAGAGGTGGCGGGCAAACGCGTAGCCAGACAAACAGCACTCGTGAAAAGCCACTACCTGGGCGCCCTGTTGCTTTGCCTGTAGGGCAAGTCGACGAACACTGGCCCGGTTATGTGCCTGATCATTATTACGGTGTTCAAACTGGGCCGTGGCAATCCGTAGTGGGTTCATGATATACTTTTTTAAACTGCTTAGAGCATAAACTCAGAGTACTTCCTGCCAAGGAGTAATGAAAAAGCCAGCCAGCTGAGTGCTGTCATTAAGCACTACTCGTACTTCCGGCTGAGTCGTCCCTTTTTCAAAGTCCCCCCGAAAGCGGAAGATCTGGTAGGCAGGAGCATTGGTGGTCTGGTATGCCTCCACAAAGGTAAGAGACTGATAATCACCAAACAATTCTTTGATAGCGCTATAGGTTTGCAATTGCTTTTCCGCTGAAAAATCTCCCCGAATGGCGGGAGTAGCTTCTGTTTCGCTAAAAGTATAGGCTTGACCTTTTTTCTGAGCTGTTAGCATAGCTTCGGCTAGTGTTTGGGCGGTTTTCAGCGAGCTAGCCTGCATTTCTTCATCAGATAGTTTTCGATAGCCTGACTGAGCTAAGGCATTAGCACGCCCAATCCATACAAAGAAGAGGAGAATAAATAGAAAGCTGGCGTTGGTAACAGGCATTAAAGGCAATAGGTTATTGGTAACGTATAATAAGTTCTCTAAGGTATTGAAAATTTATTGCCAAGCCAATGAAAATAAACTACATGTTTCCGAGAAAATAGTGCTCAAGAAACATGATACGGATATGGTTTGAGAATAATCAATATTTGAAACCTTCAAAATAAGGAAAATAGATGTGGGAAAAATGTCTAAGCCAAACCTCACAATTCGCGAAATCGCCCGGATACTCTCTCTTTGGCGTATCAAATTTCAGCATTGATATAACTACATAAAGCATCGAATTAAACCTTCAGTAAATGGTTATCCACTGTATTTTCTACTATACAGACTAATGGTTATTGTGACTAGAGAGGTAAGGGTATGTACTTTTAGTGTATGAATAATATCAATAATTAAGATAGTACCAAAAAACTATTAGTACACATTAAAATTTGTAATCAATCCCATTGATAATCGCGAGAAGTAAATTCTCATTATAAGAAATGGGTAAAAAAAATATACCTAATAATGGTGAAAAATATAATAAATATATCATAAATTATTGTAATAATCTATTTTATTCAAAGTGTGTTCCTAATTCCGAAGGGTGGTTTAAGATTTGTAATCTGTGGTTAGCTAACAGTTTTCCCAAACTATAAACTAATTATGAAGAAAATTCTTTACCCTTCAATTGTCATGGTAATATTTGCCTTACTATTGCCCTTCTGTAGTAATGCTCAGTATAAGATTCCTAGTGATGCTAATGTCGTCAATGTGAAAGAGTATGGTGCTCGGGGAGATGGTAGAAATGACGATACTCAGGCCCTTAAGGCAGCTATTAAATATGCCTTAGATCAGGCAACTCGCTTTGAAGCTCCTAAAGTTATTTACTTCCCTAAGGGTACTTATCTGGTGAGTAATACCTTGGCTGGCAGAACTGATGTTAATAGCGCAAATGGAGGCTGGCGAACCGGTCTAATTATGATTGGGGAGGATCGTACGCAAACGATTATCAAGCTGAAAGATAATGCCAGTGGATTTGGTAATCCGTCTAACCCGAAACCACTCATTAAAACCGGGTCTGAAAACCATCGGGGAGATGGCCAGGGTAATGAGGCATTTCGACATTCGGTTATCAGTATGACTTTGGATATGGGCCAGGGTAATAACGGAGCCGTAGGAGTAAGTTATCTGGCTAACAATCGAGGTACTATCGAGAGTGTAGACATTAGAGGAGGCAATAGCGGTTATTGTGGTATCAGAATGGTTCGGGAGTGGCCAGGACCATGCCTGTTAAAAAATGTCAGAATCTTTGGCTTTGATTACGGGATGGAGTTCGGTCATATTCAGTACGGCATCACGATGGAACATATTACGCTCAAGAACCAACGCAAGGCAGGTATCTTTAATAGAAAAAATGTATTGGCTATTCGTAAACTGATAAGTGAAAATAAGGTGCCGGTAATTACTGGTATGGAAGTAGTCAGTAACGTTCTTATAATAGACAGTGACTTAAGAAATGGAAATTCTCAGGACACCGCTATTGTCTCTAAGGGAAATCTAATTGTACGAAATACTTTTATTGGGGGGTACGGCACAGCCATTGCCGGAGCTAAATATGGCGGCACAATCAAGGGCCAGAGTGGAGGTGTCAATATTGATGAGTATCAGTCTCGTGAGCCAGTAACTCAGTTCTCGACATCTAAACGCACGTTAAACCTCCCTATTGAAGAAACGCCTACTTACCACACCAGCGATTTTTCCAAGTGGGCTAACATCAATGACTACGGCAACACTGCCTATGGCGATGATGTAAATGCTATTCAAAAGGCTATAGATTCAGGTAAAGAGATCGTCTATCTTCCTAATGGACGCTACAAAGTTTCCAAACCTCTCATCATCAGAAAAAATGTGAAGAAAATTGTGGGGTTTGAGTCATTTATTGAAAAAACCGACAATTTTCAGGGAGATGAAATCATTCGGTTTGATGGAACCTCAGCCAATTTCACAGTACTGGAGCATCTGAAATTTAATGGAAAGATTAAGCATAATAGTAGTAAAACGTTAGTGCTAAGACACTTGGATCACGGAGGGTATGAGAATACATCCCAAGGTATGGGAAAACTTTTTATTGAAGATGTAATAGGCAAACCCTATCGGATCAGATATGGTCAAAAAGCATGGGCTCGCCAGCTTAACGCTGAGAATGCCAATCCTCTTATTAAGGTAGAAAATAGTACGTTGTGGCTTCTCGGTTACAAAACCGAAGGCAAGGTAACAGTGGCTGAAACTATTGGTGGAGCTACCGAAATCCTAGGAGGATTAATCTACCCATTAGGCACTACCAGTCGTCCGGCATTTATCGCTAATAATGCTGAAGTCAGTTACTTTGTCTTATTTAATGGCCGTACTAGCAGAGGGGTAAATGAAATATATGTAAAAGAGACTCAGAATGGAGTGACCAAGACCGTTGGCGGAGTAGATCGTTATACACCTATGTATGTAAGCGGAGGTCAAAATGACGATACTCCGCCGCCACCCCCCACTACAGTAGCCAATGGGCTATATAAGATCAGGCCGGTTTCAGCTCCCCAAAAGGTGATGGAAGTTAAAGTAGTAAAAGGAAACGGTGATAATGTACAACAAGGCACGGACAAAAATCAACCCCACCAGCAATGGCAGCTTACCCGAGCCAGTAACGGCTATTATCAGGTAGCCCCGGCTAACGCTTTAAAAAAAGGATTGGATGTAAGCAACCGGGGAGGTACAACTAACGGTACAAACATACAGATCTGGGATCATAATCGTAGCGCTAATCAGCAGTGGAAGATCACATTAGAAAATGCCGACAAAGGATACTACAGCCTGGCACCCCGGCATACTGAAGAGCGAGGACTTAAGATGCGGTTGGCTATTGGTGAAGATAGTCAGGCTGATGGTGCAAATGTACATTTGTATACCAACAATGGAGCCAGCACCCAGCGATTTATTCTGGAAAAGATAGAAGGCTCTAACGCACGTTATGGAGAGAGTAAGGCAAAAAAACAACTATCGGAAGAAATAGAAAATGTAGAAGAAGAAATACGTCCTCTGCATATTTATCCAAACCCCAGTGCAGACGGTAGCTTTACTATTCAGGGGCTTCAGGAAGGAAGTGAAGTCCAGGTGTACGATTTACAGGGACGGAATATCAATGTGAATCTACAATCAATAGACCCACATAGAGTACAGGTAAAGGGAGATCGCTCTTTACCCGGAGGCTTATATGTAGTGAGAATACAGCAAGCCGATGGTACGGTAGAGCAGAGGAAAATAGTGGTAGAGCAGCAGAGCGAGAAATTTTAGCATTTCATTCAATCCTTCGGTATATTCGTTGCTTTATAGTTACTATACCGAATGAAATACTATCGATTTTTAATTTATTCTGGCTCTTTTTACCATTTTATTTCAAGACGAGGCTTACCGCTTACTGGCGCGCTGTTATGGTGTGTCGGTATGTCTTATGCCCAAACTACGGTTACCGCGCCTCCGGAAGTAGACTTGCGCATGTATCAGATTATTGAGGATGTCTCAGCCGACCGCATCGAGCAAGATATTCGCACGCTAGCCGGTTTCGGTTCGCGAAATACCATGTCTGATACAGCGTCGGATACGCGGGGTATAGGGGCAGCCCGGCGATGGATTAAGTCAGAATTTGATAAAATATCAGAAGAATGTGGGGGCTGTCTGGAAGTTTTCTATCAGCACAATCCTACAGAGAAAGGTGATGGCTCGCGTATTGTGAAAGATGTAGATATTGTAAATGTAGTAGCCATTCAGCGAGGCACAGAGCACCCAAACCGCATGATCCTGATGTCGGGAGATATTGACTCTCGGGCATCCGATGCCACTAATTACGAGATTGACGCGCCCGGTGCTAACGATAATGCTTCTGGTATGGCCGGCACGATTGAAGCCGCCCGCGTGCTTTCAAAATACAATTTTCCCACCAGTGTTGTATATGTGGGATTAGCGGGAGAAGAACAAGGGTTGTACGGCGGACGAGGGCTGGCCGAGTACGCTCAGGAACATGATTGGGAGGTTATAGGCATACTGAATAACGACATGATTGGAAATATTGAGGGCGTAGATGGAGTGATTGATAACCGCAGCTTCCGTATCTTCTCCGAACCAGTGCCCCCCACTGAAACCGAAGAAGAGCGCCGCTTCCGCCGTTTTACGGGTGGCGAAGTAGATGGCATCTCCCGCCAGCTAGCTCGCTATATCCATCAGATGACCGAAACCTATATGCCCGAAATGAACCCGATGATGATCTACCGCCTGGATCGTTTTGGGCGTGGCGGACACCACCGCCCGTTTAATGATATTGGTGCCGCTGGAGTTCGTATCATGGAAGCGCATGAAAACTACAATCGTCAGCATCAGGATATTCGGGTGGAAGACGGTATTGAGTATGGTGATGTAATTGAAGGGGTGAACTTCGAGTATGCTAAGAAGCTGACTTCCGTAAATGCCATCAATCTGGCGGGGTTAGGCTGGGCCCCTCTGGCACCCGATAGTGTCAAAATTGGTGGTGCGGTGCAGGCATCTACTACTTTGGCCTGGGAGACAAGTGATGACGCTCAACTGGCGGGTTATAAAATCTACTGGCGTGAAACAACTGGCCCTCAGTGGACTTATTCCCGCTATGTAGGTAAGGTAGATAAATTTACGCTGGAAGGTATTGTCATCGACAACTACTACTTTGGGGTGGCCGCTGTAGGCAAAGATGGAAACGAAAGCGTAGTGGTTTTTCCATCAGGGCTGATTCCCCGGCAATAAGCAAGGGCAGAAGTCACCAAGCGCTTGTCTGGCAAAGATTATCACCGGGTTTTCTGACAGCTGTGTTTGAGGAAAGAAAAAAAGCTTGATATGCTTCAATTTTTGAAGCGTATCAAGCTTTTTTTAAACTACGAATTTAATCTAGTTATTTTTGATCTGGATAGTAATCGGTTCTACCGCTTCGGTCGGATTGCCTGCCATGTCGTTCTGTAGATTGTTGACTGACACTGAAACCAACTCATTGGCCCCTCCTTCGGGTTCAAATACGTATGTCCAGGTTACGCCGTCCTGTGTAGTCATGCCTACATCGGTAACGTAGGCGTTATCAGTCGTCATTCCGGTGATGGACACTTTTACAGAATCAGAAGTACTTAGGGCTTCGTTGAAAATTGCAGAGATGGTTACAGCACTGTTATCACTTACCGGAGTTTGCGAGGCAAAGAGCTCACCAGTTGCAGGAGTATTATCTACTAAGTACCCATCAAACGTAATAACGGTATCCATCACAACAGAGCCAAAGAACTCAGTAGATACTGCCTGCCCTACACTAATCTGGTCGGTACCATCTCCCGATCCGGCAGTATAGGTTACTCGGAAAGTATGATCATCTACTTTCTCCACACCACTAACGGTGCTGCCTGCCGTACCTTCAGCTGGCACCAAGCTTACTTCAGGAGCGGTAGCAATATCTTGATCAAAGACAATTAGAAAATCAGCGGTTTCTCCTTCAGACAGCACTACGCCATCATCCACGGTTACGCTAGGCTCGGGAGCAGCGGTAATTACATCTACCATTTTTGACCCATTGATTCCGCGGGCGGCTACAGTGATTTCGCCACTGCCTGCAGCGCTGAAGGTTACCATGATAATTGGAGTATCACCGCCACTGGTGATAGTTGCTCCGGCAGGTACTGTCCAGGTATAAGTTTCACCAGTATAGCGATCAGTAGTATAAGTAGCGGTGTCGCCCGGAGATACTTCTTCAGGACCAAGTACCATAAGTTCGGTAGGTTCTAACGTTGTCACATCATCATCTGTGCAGGCTACATTAGCTAACAAGGCTATCATACCAAAAATGCTAAAAGCCATCTTAAAGGATACACGTATTTTCATAGGTCGCTTTTGACTAAATAAGAATAATAATTTGAAATGCTATTATACAAATATAGAAAAAACAACATGTTTTTCATCTTATTAGTAAATGTTCCGTAGGTAATTTTACCCTTTTAAGTACATCATTCTTCCTCTTAATATGCTACAACCTAGGGGTAGAGTAATGATATGATTACTGGTTATTTAACTATAAATAAAGTACGATAGTGAGACTGCCCCTTTATATGTCAGCATTGCTGTTGAAGCATTGGGCAACTTAAATAATGTCAGATAAGAGTTCAAGCTGATTTAGAAATGGCGGAGGCATTGCCTTTAATCTGGCCTCCACCATTACTGCTAATATCTACTTTTTAAGAAAGTGCATTTTTATTGAACATCAGCCAGTGTTGCCTGTAATCGCGTTTGAAGTTCAAAAGCATTAGCTAGCAATTCAACCGCATGCAGCTTCTCTTCCGGAGTAAAAGAGACCACGGTGGCAATAATCTCATCAATATCAAATTCATTAGCCAGGCGCATCAGCTGCTCTTTAACAGAATCTACCGTGCCAGCTACCACCTTACTACGATGAAACTTCAGGCGTTCCAGCTCCATCGGAGCGAACTGGTAGTCTTTCACCTCCTCATAGGGTAAAAGTCCCAACACCTTTCCGCTGTCCATTTGCAAAAACAGCAGATCCATCGCCTTTTGCATGGCCTGGGCCTGCTCTTCAGTATCGTAGCAAATTACAAATACCCCTAAAGCAACCTTTGGCTCGGGAAACATAGCTGAAGGCTGAAAGTGCTCCCGGTATCGCTCAACCGCCTGCGGAGTGATGGTTGGGTTGATGAAACGAGGAAGCCCCAGTCCCATTCCAAGTTCACCGGCCAGATGGGCCGTACCGCCCGATGTCAGCATCCACTGAGCGGGTGCCGTAGCTGCTTGTGGAATAGCCAAAATCTTACCGTGACTGGTCGCTGCCGAGTCGGTAAAAAACATGTTTAGCTCACCTAGCTGCTTTCGGAAGCTCTCGTTGGAGTTGTCGTTAGATGGGTTCAGCAGATAGGCCGTTACCCGATCGCCACCCGGTGCTCGCCCGATACCCAGGTCAATGCGGTTAGGGTACAGCACCTCCAGCATCCGGAAGTTTTCGGCTACGGTGAGCGAGCTGTGGTTGGGTATCATCACACCACCGGCCCCCACTCGTATGCGCTTGGTCACTCCGGCTAGTTTAGAAATCAGCACGGCTGGAGAAGAACCGGCAATCACCGGAATATTATGGTGTTCCGATACCCAGAAACGGGTAAAGCCCAATTCATCACTCCGCTGCGCCAGCGCAATGGTTTCTTCCACCGCTTCGCTGGCCGTAAATCCTTGCCGGATCATTGACTGATCCAGCACACTGAGTTTAATATCTTGATAGGTTTTCATAGTGTCCTCTCTAAAAATCTCAAAAATAAAACGCTATTGTTAACGGTGTTAAGTTCGAAACGTTGAGGTTTGCTAGAGGAAACTTCTAAACTATGAAGGTTATTATAAAGGCTTTTGCAAGTGTAGCAACCATTTATACGACAGTTGGTCAGAACTGACAGTTTTGTAGCTATTACGGAAAAAGCCTTGAAGTACTTGGCTGTGCACCAGGTTCCCATAGCTGCCCATTCGTAAGTGGCACTCTATGGTAGAGAGGTTTTTGTGTTCTACCATTGGAGTATCCAGAAAAGAACATTGTCTTTTCGTACTCTGCATTTTCTTTTTCAAGATTATTGAACCAGTTTAAGTAACTCTGAAGAGAAGACATCTTTTCATAAGTAGCTAATTCCGTAAATGCATATTCTGGCTGATGTTCTTCTAGTTCAGGATATTTATTCTTGATCTCCGCCGGTAAAATTATTTGCTTGACGTTAAGTGTATCTTCCAGATCGGTGTAGATATTCCAAACAAGAATATGTTGATGATCATTTACATCGTACATATTGCCATATTGGACCATGCTATAAGTAATTAATTTTTCCGAACTTACGATCGCTGAGAACTGGTTAGGCGCCTTTTCTGTAATCTTGAGTTCCTGATTAGGAAAACTGTAATGACTCTGTGGCTTCTCTCCGGAAAAGAGACTATATCTCTTGTTGTTTTTTTCAAAGCTTAGATTGAAGCTAAAATCCGTAAATGCAGACTCGTGAATGTACGCGAAAACATCTTCGTCATAAGAAGGAATATTACTGTATATATTATACCGATTACCACTTTTCTTGGAATTTCCATAGATACTTAGGCGCGGGTAGGCGCCTTCAGGTAAAGTAATAGTTTGCCATAGTTCCATTTTCTGGAATTCTTCACTGTCTAAGGTATAATTATCATTTACCTTTATATCATCTAAGAATACAAATTGTGGTGCCTCTCCTATATCAATATCCTCAATTGATACGAAGAGGCCTGCTGGTTCTTGGATGATTTCCAAATTGAGTTCTCGTCTAGTGATATTCTCTCTATTTCTAAAATAACGGAAGCTATCACCCGTATTACTACCATCCCAAAAGCTCTCCAAATGACTCTCATAATCAGCAGGAATGGCATAAGAAACTTGGGCAGTACCTATTATCTGTTTATCTACATTGCGGCTAGGTAGATTTAAGGTAAGCGGTGATATATTATCGTACTGGTCAATGATTAATACCTTATTTCCTTCTCCGAAAAAGACATTCTCAATAATAACCACATTGATTTTCTCAGTCTCCACACCTTCTGGCCGGTTAATAGTTACGCTTTGACCGCTAATCAGAGGTTCATAGTCAATGGTATTGCCATCAATATCTGTAACTACTACCCAACCTTCTTCAGGTGCCCAATCGTTATCCAAATGGTTTTCGCCTACATTGACTTGAACTAGTTTATTAAGGATTTCAATGGTTTGAACTGTCTCTTGCTCATTTTCTGCTTCGTCGTAAGCTTTGACCTTAAGTTCATACATGCCATCTTCGTACTCTCGTGTATCCAAGTCCAAAGTATACGGGGCTTCAGTATCTTCACCAAGCATTTCATCATTCAGGTAAAATATAACTCTAGCTACCCCTTGATTGTCAGTCGCTTCGGCTTCCAACTGTGTAGTAAGCCATACTCTATCAGATTCAGCAGGAGATGTAATGCTTAGTGTTGGTAACTCTTCATCAAGAACCTCATTATTGCCAATTAATTTATCTTCTTCACAGGATAACAATAGGACAGTTAAAATTAGAGTATACCCTAACATGTACATGATGCTTACTTTCATACAGCTACATAATTTTGTATTATGGATACAAAATTACATAAAAATCATATATTATATATAAAATATACTATTTTACATAGATTATTTACTCGGCAATTGTACTGAGGCGGGTTGGGTATCCAGCTTACCGACTTCAATGACCGAACCGCCGTGCACGCGCATGGTGGCTTTCTGGAAATCTTCGGCATCCGCTTTATAGATGTTCTCCACGTACTTCTGCGGGTTGCGGTCAATGTAGGGGAACCAGGTGCTGTGAATCTGGATCATGATCTTGTGGCCCTTTTTGAAGGTATGCAGCACATCCTGCAAGGGGAAAGAAACGTCGGTGATGCGGTCGGTCTCGAAGGGTTCGGGATTTTCGTAACTGTTGCGGAAGCGAGCACGAAAGACCTCCGAGCGCACCAGCATCTGGTAGTCGGCCATGCGCAGATGGTCCTGCATAGTGGGACTGTCTTCAGCATCGGAAGGCTGCACGTCAATGAGTTTTACTACGAAGTCGGCATCGGTGCCGGAAGTAGAAACTTTCAGCTTTGCCATAATCTCTCCTATCAGGGTAACCTCTTCTTCCAGCGGCTCGGTCTCGAAGGTAAGCACATCGGGGCGGTGCGAGGCGAAGCGCTGGTCGTCGGTCATGAACTTACGGGGAGTGAAGGTGATCTTCACATCTTCGGTGAAAGGCACCGGGTGCTCTGGGTCGCTGGTGTATTCGAACACCTGACTGTCATCGGGCTCACCATTCATAACCAGGGCATCGGGTTGCAAAGCTTCTCCGGCTTCAAAGGTAAAGGTGTAACGAGGCGCATTGGCCGGGGGCCAGGCATCAAACTTTTTCCATTCCTTCATCCCGGTATCGTAGAGGTAGGCATCGGGCAGGTTAGGAGCGGGGCCATCTTTGAGGAAGTGCGTGAAGAACGGATACTCAATTTCTTTTTGGTAAAACGTAGAGATGCTATCGCCAAAATAGATATTCCCTACCGCCTGAAAGCCTCGTTCCCGGGCCCAGTCGCCGTGGCTCCAGGGGCCCATTACCAGCATGTTATACGCTTTGGGATTGCGGCGTTCTACCTGTTTGTAGATATTGATGGGGCCATACAAATCTTCCGCATCAAACCAGCCGCCTACGGTCATCAGGGCATGATCAATATTGTCCAGGTGGGGAAGGATGCTGCGCTCCTGCCAGAACTCATCGTAGTTGGGGTGGTCTACCGTTTGCTGCCAGAAGAAATTATCGGCGTAGTACTTATCAGCGTTTTTCAATGGACCAAGTTCCGAATAAAATTGATAGGCATCGGGTGTGCCAGGGTCTACCATGCTAAACCAAGAGGTATCCACCGGAGATTCGTGCTGTACTCCAAAGACGGGGTAGGCCATCCAGTAGCTTTCCAGAAAAGCACCATGATGGTGAAAGTCATCAAAGAAGAAGTCGGAGATGGGGGCCTGCGGAGAAGAAGCTTTCAGGGCCGGATGGGCATCGACTGCTCCGGCGATGGTATAGAAGCCCGGGTAGCTGATGCCCCATTGCCCTACCTTGCCATTGGTGCGGTCGCCCAACTCTTTGAGCAACCACTCAATGGTGTCAAACGTATCGGAACTTTCGTCGATCTCATCTTCACTATCGCGGTTAGGGCGCATGTTGTCGTATTGTCCCTCCGAGCGGTAGCGTCCGCGGACATCTTCATAGACAAAAATATAACCATCGCGCATTAGGTAGGGAGACGGCCCCAGGCTATTGGGAAACTGATCTTCACCGTAAGGAGATACACTGTAGGGAGTGCGCTTCAGCAGAATGGGGTATTGTTGGCTCTGGTCTTTAGGTAAATAGATGCTGGCAAACAGCTTCACCCCGTCGCGCATCGGAATGGTCACTTCCCGCTTTTCGTAATTTTCGCGCACGTAGACTGAGTCGGCATTCTGCGCATAAAGCGGTAAAAAACCTATAGCAATGAGCAGCAACAATACAGTAAAAAGTCTCTTCATCATGATCAGGCAGTTTTCTAGTAATGTACGATGGATTGAGGAAGAATGGAAATGATACTGATGTTTCAATAATCAGATAATATTAGACGATTGCTCAATTCACTTAAGAATACAAGAAAGTAAGGGTAGATAAAAGCTGGTTCAAGAAAATTTAAGGATTTTAAGCTATGGTACTAACTTAAGACAAATGTCTTCGTATATTAGACAAAAGTCCATATATGTCTGAAGCAGCAATAAGAACAACGATCAACCGAGCAATTAAAACTTTTGTGGCAAGTGTAGAAAAAGAACAGGGGTTCAGGGTTCTTAGAAAACCGGTTACGTACGAAGATTTCTTGTCGAATAAGCTATTGCTCGTACATGCCATTGAACGAGGCATTCCTTACTCGCTATTTCAACTTATAGCTCAGGAGACACCCTTCAGCGATACGGACTGGGCCGGTTTTCTGAATCTTTCTACCAAGTCATTGCAACGTTACCGGGCAGCGGATGATTACGCGTTCAAGCCGGTTCAGTCGGAAAAAATCCTGGCATTAGCTGAAGTCACGTATTTGGGGAAGGGAGTTTTCGGAGATTCGGAGAAATTTTACCGATGGCTTACCACGCCTAACTACGCATTGGGTAATCTCAAACCTTTAGAGCTCCTGAAAAGCTCATATGGTCAGGACCTGGTTACCGATGAGTTGCATCGTATTGATGAGGGTATTTTTGTATGACAATCGCCTACCGCCTGGCCCGAAAAAAGTACCCTATAGAACTATCCGGCAAAGGTGCTGCCAAGCGCGGAGCACGCTGGAATTCACCAGGAACAGAAGTTATCTACGCGGCTGAAAGCCGAGCATTGGCAATGGCTGAAGTAGCGGTGCATCTCACCATTGCCACTTTGCCCGATGACTTTGTCATGCTGGAAATAGGTTTTTCGGATTCCGTGTCCGTGTTAACCCTATCAGAAGATTTTCTGCCGGAAGACTGGAATGCATTTCCGCACCCGGCCAGCACTCAACGTACTGGTGATGATTTTGTACGGGAGCTAAAAGCCGGCGTGTTACGTGTTCCCTCAGCAGTAGTGCAGGGTGATCATAACCTACTAATCAACCCTGCTCATGCTGATTTCTCACAGATCAAAATTATCAATCAGGCCGACTTCCCATTCGACAAGCGGCTTTTCAAATCATAGCAAACAATCTTAATGCCCCGTCTGGCAACTGCATTGGACACCGCCGTACATGTGGCTGTTGCCGTGCCAGTCAAAAGAAGCATCGTAATTGTTGAGCTCCCAGAAGAATTTGGTGCGGGGGTGATCGTAGTTGCCGACCTCGTTCAGGGTATTGGCATCGTACAATCTTCCGTTGATCATGGTGTAGCGTACGCTGTTGGTGTTACGGATGTCTTCCAGCGGGTTTTCATCCAGCACAATCAGGTCGGCCAGTTTGCCTTCTGTGAGGGAGCCAATCTGCCCGTCCATGCCCAGGTAGTAGGCGCCGTTCATGGTGGCAGATCGTAGGGCCTGCATGTTGCTCATACCGCCTTGCTGAAGCATCCAGAGTTCCCAGTGGGCACCGAGTCCTTGTAGCTGTCCGTGGGCACCGAGGTTTACTTTTACTCCGGCACTCGCCAGGGTGTCAATGGCTTCGGCGGTCAGGACATGGCCGTTTTCGTATTCGGCCTCGGGTATCATGGTGCGGTGGCGGGCGCGG
This sequence comes from Roseihalotalea indica, assembly GCF_022458895.1. The sequence goes on from NZ_JAINFL010000001.1 coordinate 900,963, forward strand.
CTGTCAATCTCGCTGCGAGGGGTGAAGGTGAGAAGCTTCTCGTTTTCCCAGACATTGTCGTGCTGGTAGAAATAATACTCTCCGCTCATACCCGCGTAGTTCACAATGAGGGTAGGGGTGTAGCCGGTTTTGCTGTGGCTCCATAACTCAATCACATCCTTATAGACCGGTGCTACCGGAATATTGTGCTCAATGCCGGTGTGCCCGTCCATAATCATCGTCATATTATGAAAGAAGGTAGAGCCACCTTCCGGCACTACCAGCATCTGTTCTTCCCGGGCGGCGGTAATGATCTGCTGCCGCTGCTCTCGTCGGGGTTGGTTATAGCTTTTGACCGAGAACGCGCCGAAGGCTTTGGTCCGGCGGATGGCCGAGCGGGCATCATCCAGGCTGTTGATTACCGCTTTGAAATCACCATCAGCTCCGTACAGAATAATGCCGGTTGAGAAGACCCGAGGCCCAATCATATTCCCGGCTTTCACCATCTCCGATTGGGAGAAGACCATCTCGGTATTGGCCGAAGGGTCGTGAGCCGTTGTGACACCGAAAGCCAGATTTGCCTGGTACTGCCAGTGCTTCTGCGGACTGATACCATAGCGGAATGAACCCAGATGAGCGTGCACATCGATGATGCCGGGCATGATGGTCTTGCCGCTTACATCTATCTGCTTCACGCCGCTGGGGACAGAGATTTCATCCGATGGACCAATCTGCTCAATTTTATTTTCATTAATGATGATCGTGCCATTTTCAATAACTTCTTCTTCATCGTCCATGGTGATAATGCGAGCACCCACCAGTGCCAGACGGCCTTCGGGCTTGTCAGAAGTCACTTCCAGGCCAATGCGGGTGCCTACGGTGTCTATGGCCGGAACGCTGTCGGGAGAGTCAGGCAGGAAGGTGAAGCGGGTAGAGACATCATTGGAAAAGTACTGCTCACCCAGCGTCCAGTGAATAGTTTCGCTGTCTGCCGACCAGTGTACGCTGATACCAGCATCTTTGGTGATGGGGGCGACGGGGTAAGCTTTGCTGGAGGCGTCCATGTCTACCGTTTTCCCGGTGGGAGGCATGGGCATGAGGTAGGCTTTGTGCAACTGGATCAGGGCAATCCATTGCCCATCAGGGCTGGGGATGATGCGATTAGCGTATTTTGAAGTAACGTGCGTTTGTTCATCATCACCCGCCAGGGTTACACTTTTTAGTTCTTTGGTGAGGTTGCCGAACTGGTAGCCGCCGGTCTGGAAGTAGATGCGTTGGTTGTCGGCACTAAAACTGGGGTAGCTGCCATCTTCGGTAATGAAATGAGCCTCGCCACCATTGGCAGACATCCAGTACAGACCAGGGTCAACGGCGTAAGTGTAGCCTAAGTGTCCGTTGCCATCTTCTTTCTGGTAGACGATCTTCTGTCCGTCGGGCGAATAAACCGGAGTGCGATAAATGCCTTTTTCAGTAGTGATTTTTTGAGGCTGCGCATTTCGGGCGTTCAGGCTGAGCCGATAAATGGCACCTTTATTCTCGTCGTTCCAGGTCACGTATACTACCTGCTGGCCGTCGGGAGAGAAAGAAGGTTCAAATTCCAGGTCGGTGCCTTGGGTTAGCCGTTCGGGCTTTCCGTTGGGTAATGATTTCTTCCACAGGTAACCAGCGGCATTGAACAGCAGCGTTTTTTCATCAGGTGAGGTAACGGCATTGCGGATGGCTTTAGCGGTGAATGTTTCCTGAAAGGCATCATTTTTAAAGTGCAGGGCTTCGGCAATCTGCACGGTAGATTCTACCTCAAATGGAATTTCCTCTACTGCCAGTGAGGCTACCGAAATGCGTTTGATTTTGCCTTCCGACCACAGCACAATATCTTCATTATCGGGCATCCAGGCGAAGCCGGGGTATACCCCAAAGATCGCCCAGGCCTCCTGCTGATCTTTGCTGAGTTGGTCATAGATGGGCCACTCTTCACCAGTTTCCAGGTCGCGGATAAACAGCACACTTTTTTCCCGTACCCGCCGAACAAACGCCAGTCGTTTGCCATCCCGGCTCACCTGGGGACGGGCCGCTCCTCCTGATCCGCCCGTCACAGTGCGGATAGAGCCATCGGAGAAATCGTAGCGTTGGATGACGTAGATCTGGGAGTTGGGGTCTTTATTGTACTGGAAATACCCGCCGGGGTACACATCTTCGCTGTAATACAGGTATTTTCCGTCGGGCGAGACGGAGGGTTCGTTTACATCCTGCTGGTCGTTCTTGCGCTCGGTCAGTTGCAGTCCGCTACCTCCGGTAATATGGTACATCCACATCTCTCCGGCACCTAGTGAACGGCCGGATGTGAAATGCTTGCGGGCTACCAGATAGTAGCCGTCGGGCATCCAGACTGCATTGTTAAGCAGACGGAAATCTTTATGGGTTACCTGACGGGCTTCTGAGCCATCCTGGTTCATTACCCAGATGTTATCTCCGCCCCCGGCATCACTGGTAAAAGAAATATGCTCCCCATCCGGTGAGAAGCGGGGTTGCACTTCGTAGGGAAGACCACCGCGCAGTAATTCAGCCTTTCCCCCAGTTATTGGCATTTTGTAGATATCGCCCAGCAGATCAAAAACGATCTCCTTGCCGTCGGGGGAAACGTCCAGGTTCATCCAGGTTCCTTCATCGGTGGTGAAAGAATGTTCCTGAAAGTTCCAGTCGCCGGTTGGGTTGCTGACATCCCACTTTTTAGCGTCTTTATCCTGTGCAGTGGCGGATAGTATACCTAGCAAAAATGCGAAGAAGTAAAGGCTATATCGTTTCATAGGTCAAGGTAAGAAGCCACGAATATACAAAAGTATGGACGGATGAGAAGCGGTAATTGAGTCAGCCGGAAGGGATGACCGCTCACCCTGCCTTTTCGGCGATTCACCTGATTAGTACAGCAAGGTAGGGTAGGTTCTTTATTACTTGTATCATATATAAACCCCAAACCTATTTTCCCATGAAGAAGTTAACCGCTTTTCTAGGTCTCTTGCTTCCTGTATTGGTAGTCTGGAGCAACACGCTGTCAGCTCAATCAACCACGCAGACCATACGAGGGCAGATTATGGATGCTCAGTCTAAATTTCCATTAGCCGGAGTGAACGTGGTTGTTTTAAATACTGATCCACTGATCGGTACTGCGACTGACACCGAGGGTTACTACACTTTGAACAATGTGCCTATTGGACGGCAGGCGCTGCAAATTTCTTTTATGGGTTACGAAGCCCGAACCATTCCTAGTGTGGTTGTTACTACCGGGAAAGAGGTAGTATTGGATATTTTGCTGGAAGAAAAGGTGCTGATGGGTGAGGAAGTTATTATTACAGCCGAGGCTGATAAAACAATCACGAATAATGAACTGGCAACCGTTAGCTCCCGCTCCTTTAATCTGGAAGAGACCGGACGCTACGCCGGTTCTCGTAATGATCCGGCCCGAATGGCGGCTAACTTTGCCGGGGTAGCAGCCAATAACGACGACCGCAATGATATCATCATCCGAGGCAATTCACCCGCCGGGTTGCTGTGGCGGATGGAGGGCATTAATATTCCTAATCCCAGTCACTATGGTTCGCTTAGCTCTACGGGCGGCCCCGTGAGTATTCTGAACTATAATGTGTTGGATAAATCGGATTTCCTGACGGCGGCTTTTCCCGCTGAGTACGGCAATGCTTTGGCCGGAGTATTTGACCTTCAACTGCGGCGGGGAAACACGGAGAAGCGGGAGTATTTGGGGCAGATTGGTTTTAACGGTTTTGAACTGGGTGCTGAGGGCCCCTTTAGCAAAAACTCTAAAGCCTCGTACATTGCTAATTACCGCTATTCAACGCTGGGAGTTTTTCAGGCAATGGGGATTGATTTTGGTACTGGTTCAGCCACACCTGAATATCAGGATCTCACTTTCAAGGTGGATGTGCCAACGCAGAAAGCCGGTCGTTTCACTGTATTTGGCATCGGTGGAATCAGTAGTATTGAGTTGCTGGGTAGTAAAGAAGAGGCAGAAGGTGAGGGTGACAACCTGTACGGTAGCGATTATGAAGATAACTATGCCGATTACCGAACGGGGATTATAGGAGTATCGCATCTGTATTATTTTAACTCTACCACCAGCTACAAACTATCACTGGCAGCTTCGCGTCAGGAAGAACATTTTTATAGTGACTCTCTCAGCCTAAAGGACCGATCGCCGATTCCGAATGAAGTAGCCGACTTTGTTAACAATAAGTTTTCGGGTCATCTTACTCTCAATAAAAAATTCAATGCGCGTAACCATGCAGCAATAGGAGGTATTGTTGATCTCTACGACTTTGATCTGGCTAACCGACGACTGGTACCCGGTGAAGAACGAACGTTGCGCAGTAATGATGGTCAAAGTCTGCTCACCCAACTATACGCTCAGTGGCAGCACCGCTTTTCCGATCGACTTACCCTGAATACCGGAGTAAATTATCAGCATTTTGAAGTAAGTAATAGTCAGAGTCTTCAACCTCGTGCCGGGTTGCAGTATCAGTTAAACGACCGACAAACACTGGGTATTGGTTATGGTCGTCACAGCCAGATGCAGCCGCTGGAAACGTATTTTACCCAAACGGTGATGTCCAGCGGCACGATAGTAGAAAGCAACAAGAACATGGGATTTACCAACAGCCAGCATTATGTGCTTTCGTATAACCATTCTCTGACTCCCAGCCTGCGCATGAAAGTGGAAACCTATTATCAGGACATCAGCAATGCTCCGGTAGAAAGTGAACTCAGCTCATTTTCCATGCTGAACGCTGGAGCTGATTTTGGACCGGTAGACGAAGTGTTTTTAGTGAACGAAGGGGTAGGTCGTAATTACGGGGTGGAATTTACGCTGGAGCGATTCTACAATCAAGGGTACTACTTTTTAGTAACTACCTCACTTTACAGTTCTGAGTATAAGGGGAGCGACGGTGCATGGCGCAGTACTGCGTTTGATGGCGGCTACATCGCCAACCTGCTGGGTGGTAAAGAATTTAACATCGGTAACAAGAACAATACGTTGAATCTGGATCTTCGGCTGACCGCTTCCGGTGGCAACCACTATACGCCCATTGACTTTGAGCGTTCAGCGGAAGTGGGGTACGAAGTGAGGAAGGAAAATAACGCCTTTTCTAAAAGCTTTGATGACTATTTACGGGCTGACCTGAAAGTTTCGTATCGCATCAATGCCCGGAAAGTGACTCATGAGTTTGCTCTTGATATTCAGAACATCACCAACCGGGACAATGAGTTTGCCCGGATATACGATCCCAGAACCAACACGGTGCGCACTCAATACCAGATCGGGCTATTTCCCGTGCCTCAGTACCGAATTTTGTTCTAAGGGTTTAGAAGGTCAAACCTATAATCATTAATTCCATAGTCATGACATACCAGACCAAACTTATCAGTGGAATTATTCTGCTTACCGTGCCTACCATCCAGTACGGCGGTTACTTTCTGCTACAGTTGCTATCCGGTTATGCTAATTTATCGCTGACGCCCTTTCAAAAATCCATGTTTCGGGCGGGGCACGCGCATGCCGGGGTGCTGGTGATTCTGGCCCTGGTAGCCCAGATCTTTGTAGACTATGCTGCCTTGTCGCCCGGGTTGGTCTGGGGTGTGCGTATTGGTTTTCCGCTGGCGGCTATTCTGGTGAGTGGCGGGTTCTTTGCCGGGGCCATTGGCAATAACCTGACGCAACCTACCGGATTGATCAGGATTTTATACGTGGGAGTCATTGTGCTGGCCGCTTCAGTCATCATACTAGGCAGAGGGCTGATCAGGAGTGAATAGGAGAAATACGAATAAAGCCTTAGGCCTAAACCCGATACTTTTAAAATCATGTCATTCAGAAGGTTGAATTTTTGTCTATCCTCAGTTTGTATAGCGCATTCGTAATTATGCAACCGTTATTTATTACTACTTTAGGTTTATGAAAAGCATCGTACTCAACGAGCGCATTATTCGTATCATCGGCATTCCGCTAGTTGGCCTCTTCTTCATGCTTCTTTACAGTTATGATGAACTGACTTCCCTTTGGATCACGCTACGGGAGTTTGCTATTTCGCTTACTTTCACGTTTGTGCTGTGGGAAGGAAATCGGGCTATTGTGTATAACTTTCGTAAGTGGTATCCTCATAATGAACAGACCCCTCGCCGACTGCTGATTCAGACACCCATTAGCATTGTATTTACAATCGCAGTGTCTTTTCTCTTGGATTTTTTGTTTCGACAGTTGGAAGTTGTGTTGTGCGAACCGGGGGAGACACTGATATTCAGTATCACCAATCTGATTCCTACCGTCATCATCATATCCATATACGAAGGGGCTTATTTTTTTGAGGAATGGAAGAAGAATTTTCAGCGTTCGGAAGCACTGGCCAAGGAGAATATTCGCTCACAATTTGAAGCTCTGAAAAGCCAGCTCGATCCGCACTTTCTGTTCAACAGCCTAAACACGCTGGCTGCACTAATTGACCCCGAGAATGATGATGCACAGAAGTATCTGGAGCAACTCGCGGATGTATACCGCTACGTACTGCTCAGCCGCCAGAAAGAAACAGTGTTGCTACGCGAAGAGTTGGAGTTTGTGCAGTCGTATATTTACCTGAACAAAACCCGCTACCGCGATAACCTGCTGGTACAGAACGATATTCCCGAAGAAAGTCTGGAGCGGCGAGTGGCTCCGCTCAGCCTGCAAATTCTGGTAGAAAACGCGCTTAAGCATAATATCATCTCTAAGGACAAACCCCTGACGCTAAGCATCACGGTAGACCGACACGGGTATGTGGTGGTAGAGAATAATGTGCAGAAGAAAAACATTCTGGAAATGGAAAAATCCACCAAAACCGGCCTGGAGAATATCGTGAATCGCTACGCCTTGCTAACTCCGTTGCCAGTAGAAATTAATCAGTCGGCCGAACTGTTCTCGGTGCGCATACCACTGATTGTCTCATGAATGTACTGATCATTGAAGATGAATACCCGGCAGCCGAGCGCTTGCAGCAATTGCTGAGTCGGCTTGATGAACCCATAGAAGTGGTAAAAGTGCTGGATAGTGTGGAAAGTGCCGTCCGTTGGTTTCAGGAGAACCTCTCACCGGATCTGATTTTATCGGATATTCAGCTATCAGACGGGGTGAGCTTTGAAATTTACGAGAAGATTGTGGTGAAAAGCCCGATCATATTCACAACCTCTTACGATGAGTATGCCATTCAGGCTTTTAAGGTAAAGAGCATTGATTACCTGTTGAAGCCGATCAAGCTGGAAGAACTGCAAAAGGCTATTCATAAGTACAAGCTACTGAAAAGCGAGTTTTCGGAAGAGAAAAATGCCAGCAAGATTGAACAACTGCTAGACAACCTGCAACACAGCGGACGCCGCTATAAAAAGCGCTTTCTGGTTAAAAAAGGCGAGCAACTGGTGCCCATTGTCGACGATGAAATCGCCTACTTTTACACTGAAAACGAACTGGTATATTTATTTACCCCGGAAGGGAAGAAGTACGTGGTAGACTATACGCTGGAGCAACTGGACGAACTGGTGAACACCGAAAAGTTCTTCCGCATCAACCGGCAGTACCTGGTGCACCTGGAAGCTATCCGGCAAATCCACACCTACTTCAACAGCCGCCTGAAGCTCAACCTGCATCCAGCGACTGATGATGAAGTGATCGTGAGTAAGGGAAAAGCCAAAGCCTTTAAGCAGTGGTTAGAGGGGTAAGTCATTCAATATTCGTATACACCGCCTGTACATCGTCGTCATCTTCCAGCTTATCCAGCATCTTTTCAATGTCCACGAGTTGCTCTTCGGTAAATTCTACCGGAGTGGTGGGGAAACGCTGAAGAGATGCTTTTTCTACCTCAATGCTCTGTTCTTCTAACGCCTGAGATAGGGAGCCAAAATCGGTGTAATCGCCGTAGACGTAGATCATGCCGTCTTCTTCCTCAATTTCTTCCAGTCCGGCATCAATCAGCTCCAGCTCCATAGCTTCCAAATCAAAACCATCAGGTGGGGCAAACTCAAAAACTGCCTTGCGGCTAAACATAAAGTCCAGCGAGCCGGTCGGCACCAAAGCGCCTCCGGATTTATTGAAATATGATTTTACGTTAGCAACGGTGCGGGTGGAATTGTCCGTAGCACATTCTACCACCACCAGCACGCCGTGCGGGCCTTTTCCTTCGTACAGTACCTCTACGTAATCATCACCGTCTTTACCGGCTGCTCGCTTAATAGCCGCCTCAATGTTATCCTTCGGCATATTCTGCGCCTTGGCGTTCTGTATGGCAGTACGCAGCTTGGCATTCATATCCGGGTCCATACCGCCTTCTTTAGCGGCAATGGTGATGGTACGGGCCAGCTTGGGAAATATTTTGGACATCTTATCCCAGCGTTTTTCTTTAGCGGCACGGCGGTATTCAAAAGCTCTTCCCATGAGTTGTGTTGTTTTCTGAATTAGTGAGGCGAAATTACAAAGGCAGTCTAAAAAATCAGTCAGAAAGTAAGGAAAAAATTAAACATCACCGTATTTTCAAACTGCCTGGGCGAGAGCATTATGCGTTCGTGCGGCCAATTGCTAACAACAACCTTTTCACTTGTTATGACCCTACGTTTCTTTCTAACCCTGATCGGGATATTTCTTCTCATTACAAACCTGTTTAGCCAACCCGTCAAAATCATCTATGATACCGACATGGAATCGGATGTGGATGATGTGGGGGCAACGGCCATTCTGCATGTGCTGGCTGATCAGGGTGAGGCTGAAATTCTGGCAACTATGGTTTCCTCCATAAATCCCTGGAGTGCTCCCTGCCTGGATGCTATCAATACATTTTATGGTAGACCGGATTTACCTATCGGAGTGCCTAAAGAAGAAGGGGTAAATCGGGCTTCAGTTTATGCCCAGTCCGTAGCTGAAAACTACCCTCATTCGGTCATTTCACCCGACTCCTTACCCGATGCCGTGCGGCTTTACCGGCAAATTCTGGCCGACCAACCCGATAATAGCGTAATAATTGTAACTGTAGGGTATCTGACTAACTTATCTCGGCTACTTCATACACCGCCCGATGACATCAGCCCGCTGGATGGAACGGAACTGGTGCGGCAAAAGGTGAAGAAATATGTTTGTATGGGCGGGCGCTTTCCAAAGAACACAAATACCGATGTGCACGGCAACTGGAAACCCGACCCGGCGGCGGCAGTAGATGTAGCCGATCATTGGCCTACGTCAATTCTTTTCAGTGGAGGAGGGCCACCTTTAGCCGAATTGTACCAAACCGGAAGTACTTTGCCTACCCAGACCGAAAAGGGTCACATTGTGCGTCAGGCTTATGCCTGGTTTTTTGAACGCTCCGGTTGGGCAAAAGGACCAACGCAGCACAGTGCCGATTTACTGGCAGTACGTTTTGCTTTACAAGGCGTAAGCGATCAGTTTAAGCTGGTGTGTGAAGGATATAACAAGATCTTTGCTGATGGTACTCATGAGTGGCGCTCTGCTCCTAATAAAGATCAGTGTTATGTGGAGCCGGTTCAGGAAGATATTGAGGAAGTAGTAAGCGAATTAGATCACTTGATGACTACGCCGCCAAAAAGGCCTAAACCATAATAAGCTTTTTCTGTGTAGGTGGTTGATGTGCAGATAATTGTAAGCGTAATGAGTTAAACCCGTCCCGCTACGATATACATAATCTGACCGCCTGATGAGAGGTACTTTTGTTCTTTGAGCAAAGCTAACAACTTGATCTTGTAAGCTAAAACCCGTTGCCAGTATCGCTCAAAAACGTGTTTCTTTCCACCCCCGGCCTTAAAGTACCGCAGATTTTCTTTGTAGCCTAATCCACCCTCTTCATTTTCCAGCCAGTCAACCAGCTGAGCGGCTCTTACCCGTTCTTCCCGGCTATCATAGGGTGGAATAAGTGGAAGGGCTTTGTCTGACATCCATACCTGAATGTCACTTAACCCAGCTTGTTTGAATAGGTCGGGAATAACATCACCCAAAGAGCTGAATCCTTCACCCAGAATACGTTTGCCTTGCTCACAACGCAGGCGCACTTCCATCATCTCGAGCATATCTTCTACGTTGTACTCAATATCGGGGTATCGGTCAAACATGAAATGAGAAACCAGATTGTTAGGCTCAAAGGCCACCAACCATCCGTCGGGTCGAGTAACCCGTTTCATTTCCTGAATTACCTGAACAGGGTCTGGTACGTGGATGAGTAACGTTTGACAGAAGGTAAGGTCCATTTGTCCATCTTCCAAGGGAAGATCGTGAGCATCACCCTCTTTAAAGGAAAAGTGGCGATTTTGAGGCGCGCGACGATGACGGGCCTTTTGCCGGGCGGCTTTGATATGCGATTTTTCGAAATCTATACCAGTGATTGTGGCTTCTTCGGCAAAGTAAGGTGCCAGACGGAACGTCATGCTTCCCCTTCCACAGCCAATATCAGCTATTTGCTGGTATGATTTTGTATTCAGACGTTGGGCAATCAAAGCAAGGTAGTCGTCATTCCACCAGTACTCTCGAGCTTCACCAAGATGGTCAGCAGAATGACTACTACTCACACATTAATTGTTTATCAATAGAATAACCGCTAATTCGGTTAATAATAATGGAATGTATCAGGCGGATGCTTTTACCTCGCCAATGTATTTAACTTCGTATAGATGCTCATAACGTCGTATGGCTGCCTGAATTTGAGGATAGGTATCTCTTCTGATTTTGATACCTTTTTGTTCTCCTTTTTGTCGTACTTCAATGTAGTAACCAGTCTTGAGCGTGATGCTTCTTGTGATGGGTCTTGCCAAAATTCAGTAATTTAAAAGTGAAAACTAATTTAAACACTAGGAAGTGTGATTATTAAACCAACGACCTCGTAGGGAAAAAATTACATTTGCCAATGGGGAAGTATAGAACATCCAAATAGGATAGCAATTGTAATGAAGTCCCCAATATACAAATAATTTTTGAATTATCCGCAGTGTTGAGTAAAATAATTTTTGAATTTGGCAATAAAAGGTGTGCTTCATCGCCAACCTGACATCCCTTATCAGTATAGAAATTACATGCGTGTTTTGTTCAATTTTCAGTAGCGTATTGTTGCCTTGAGATTTGCAGCAAAGCACTTCTTTCCGCAGCCCTGGCAAAACACTCACTGTATAGTTTGTTAGGATATTATTCTGATTTCTTTTAATGATATACCAGGAAGCAGGTGGCCGGAGGCAGGTCCTTTGTACAGCCTGCTGACTGCCTCCGGGAACGCCTGCCTAGTCGGCCAGAGGAGAATTTCAAAAAAAAAGCTTCTTCCATAATGATCAAAATAACTCTATTATTCAACAATATCTTTTCCAAGAAAATAAATGTTGACCGAGCAGTTTTATATAAGGCATTTCTATCTTTGCCCTCATGAAAAATACGCGTGTTTTTCCGGCCGAGTGGTATCCTCAAAGTGGAGTACAGCTAACGTGGCCGCACCCTGAGACCGACTGGCGGGATATGCTGGATCAGGTTATTCCCTGCTATCAACGCATTGCTCAAGAGGTCGCAAAGCGGCAGAAGTTGCTGGTAGTGTGTCATAACCAAGCCGAAGTACAGAATTACCTGACCCAATGTGACCCCGCCAATGTTATTTACTACGAAATTCCGACCAACGACACTTGGGCGCGCGATCATAGCGGAATCACCGTGATGGAAGATGAACAGCCGTTATTGCTGGATTTTCAGTTCAACGGCTGGGGACTAAAATTTCCGGCAAATTATGATAATCAGATTACGGCTCAGCTTTATCAGAAAAAGGCGTTTCAAAACCTTGTGCAGTACCAATCGCTAAAAACATTTGTGCTGGAAGGAGGTAGCCTGGAATCGGACGGAGAGGGCACACTGCTGACCACCGAGGAGTGTTTATTGTCTCACAATCGTAATGAACATTTAACTAAAGATGAGATTACTACCTTTCTAAAAGAAACCCTAGGAGTGCAGCGAGTGCTGTGGTTGAAAAACGGCTACTTAGCCGGTGACGATACGGATAGCCACATCGATACCCTGGCCCGCTTTTGCGATGCCCAAACTATTGCCTATGTACAGTGCCCCCAAGCGGATGATGAGCATTATGAGGCTTTAGCCAAAATGGAGCAGGAGCTACGGCAGCTTCGCATGGCTTCGGGCGAACCTTACCGGTTGCTACCACTACCGATGGCCGATGCAGTGTATGGAAGCGAAGGCGAGCGGCTTCCGGCTACCTATGCTAACTTCTTGATTCTAAATGAAGCTGTATTGCTGCCTTTTTATGGGTTGCCACAGGATGAACCCGCCCGGGAAGTACTTCAGGAAGCCTTCCCAAACCGGGAGATTATCGGGGTGCCCTGTGAGGCTCTGATCCAGCAACATGGCTCATTGCATTGCGTGACCATGCAGTACCCTCAGGGCGTGTTGGCTTAAGCTGGAGTTGATAGTATTTCGTAAATCGCCTGTATCAGAACTTCGGGTGCTTCATGCTGGTTATTGCTTAACAGAATAACCAACTTCTTTTCATCTAGCCAGCGACCCATGTAATTACGAAAACCATTGAGTGAGCCGGTATGGTAGACAAACCCCGGCTGATCTTCACTAACGAACCACCCAAAACCATACGGGTGTGGACTGCCATCCAAAAAAGTAACCGGAGTGTAAGCCTGCTGCAACGTTTCTGATTGGATGTATTTACCGCTGTACAGAGCACGGTCCCACTGGTATAAATCCTCAATAGTAGAGAAAATACCGCCACCCCCTACCGTGCGAAACTGGTAGTTGTCCGCTTCGCCCTTTGCATTAATGGCAACGGCCCGGTCAGGAATGCTATCGGCCTGTTCATCAAAGATAATCGTGTGGCTCATACCAATCGAGTCAAAAAAAGTGCGTTGCATAAAGTCGGAGTACCGTTCTTCAGTCACTGTTTCTACGATAGCCACCAATAAGGCGTACCCGGAATTGCTGTAGCTAAACTGGGTACCTGGTTTAAAGTCCAGTGAGTCAACCGTGCCAATGGCTTGCAGTACGTCTTCGTTAACCATACCCGGGAAGGTTTCCATAAATTTGTAGTAATCGGTGACCCCGTGAGTATGGGTTAGTAGCTGACGAATGGTGATCTGATTAGAAAAGGGAAGGTTTGGAAGGTACTGAGAAAGGGTATCGTCAATGCTCAGTTTCCCCTGATCGGCCAGATACATAATCGCAGCGGCGTGAATATTTTTGGAAAGCGAGGCCAGGTAAAAGGCAGTACGTAACTGCATAGGTACTTGTTGATCGAAGTTCTGGTAACCAATCGCTTGGGAAAAAAGAATTCCGCTGCTATCAGCAACGAGCATAGTACCGCTGAAACCACTAGTGTCTATGTAATGCTGAAATAGGGTGTCCAGGCGTTGCTCTACGGTAAAATGTTCTTCAGCAGCAGTAGAGCAAGACGATAAGCTGATGCTTGCAAACGCGAAAATTAATCCTAAGAGTGCGGATGAGTTGAGAAGGAGCGGTGAATAAGGCATGGTAGAAAAGATTAGGTAGCCAGTGCACAGAAAAGAAACAAATAATCAAACTTTTCACCAAACCTTCATCGTTGTAAGGAGCTTTAAAAAGAATAATTAACCAGCAAACTATGAAAGTAGGTCTTATACAGCAGCGCAATGGCGCAGATTCGACTGAAAATATTGACAAGCTTATCCAAAATATTCGTGACTGTGCCCGACAGGGTGCCGAGTTGGTAGTACTGCAGGAATTACACAATAGCCTGTACTTTTGCCAAACCGAAGATACCGAGCAGTTTGATCTGGCCGAGCCTATTCCCGGCCCTTCTACCGAACGGTTTGGAGCAGTAGCGCGTGAGCTTAACATTGTGTTGGTTACCTCCCTGTTTGAGCGCCGGGCCCCGGGGCTTTATCATAACACGGCCGTAGTGCTGGAGCGGGACGGAAGCATTGCCGGCAAGTACCGCAAAATGCATATCCCGGATGACCCTGCTTATTACGAGAAGTTTTATTTCACTCCCGGCGACCTGGGCTTTCACCCCATTGACACTTCAGTAGGGCGTCTGGGAGTGCTGGTGTGCTGGGATCAGTGGTACCCCGAAGCCGCCCGCATGATGGCCTTGGCTGGTGCCGACCTGCTCATATACCCTACTGCCATCGGTTGGGAGTCTACGGATGGTGGTGATGAAAAACAACGTCAGCAGGATGCCTGGGTAATCTCCCAGCGAGGCCATGCGGTAGCTAACGGTCTGCCCGTTATTTCAGTAAACCGTATCGGGCACGAGGCTGACCCTTCCGGACAAACCAACGGGATTCAGTTTTGGGGACATAGCTTTGTAGCAGGGCCGCAGGGTGAGTTTCTGGCAAAGGCTTCTTCAGAACAAGAAGAGAATCTGGTGGTAGAAGTTGACCTTACACATTCAGAAAACGTACGCCGCATCTGGCCGTTTTTCCGCGACCGCCGGATTGACGCATTTGGAGAACTGACCAGGCGTTTCCGCGATTAGCTAAAGTAACTTAAAAGGAACCAGGCATTTCTGCCCTGGTTCCCCTCATATCAATTCTCAGTCCTTCCTCCTAAAAGTAGTAACTGAATCCTAAACTAGGAGAAAAGGTTGATGCCCCCAGGGTAAATGATGTGGTAGTGCCGCCTTCACTTCCCAGTCCGTAAAAAGATAAGCCAAAACCATCCAGCATAAAATCCAGAGACCAGCGGTCGGCCGGGAAGTAGGCAAAGCCAGGGGAAGCGTTTAAACTAATGGAAAAAACATCGTCGGTACTGGTAAAATTTCCAAAGCCGTACGCTGATCTTCCATACGAAAAACCTACACTCCCGTTAAGAAAGAAATAGAACGATTCATCAACAATAGGAAAATAACGCCGGACAAAAGGGGCCAAATAAACAGTAAGGTTATTACTGCTATTAGTACCGTCATTCCCAACTGATTGACTCACAATACCGAGCGTTCCCCCCACCGCAGTTTGGTCATTAATAAAATAACCCAGCGTAGGAGCAAAAGTGAACGACGTTTGCGTGTTATCTCCGTCACCCAAGACTGAAATGCGAACGGTTCCGTTGATGAACTTACTACCGGATTCTACCTGCGCCAGAGCAGGTAATGTAAGGGTGGCTAAAAAGAGGATTAGAAAAAAATTTCTCATGATAATGGATAGGTTAAATAAAAGTTGAACTGTTAACTGTTGATCGACAAGGATAATGCCAGCAGCCTCTTAGTAATAAATAAAAATTAGATTGACTACTTTCCTGCTATTTTTTTCGCTACCCTCAACGAAATCCCTAACTTCGTGCGTTTTGCACCAAGAATTATGACTGTATTTTTAACCGGAACTAGCGGACTGCTGGGCAGCAATGTACTGATTGAATTACTAAAGCGAGGCTATAAGGTAAAAGCTCTCTTTCGGGATGAGCACGATGCTCGTCAACATCAGCACATCGATGAGATAGAATTATTTATGGGTGACATTACCGACGCCGACGCTATGATGCGCGGCGTGGAAGGCTGCGATGTCATCATTCATGCTGCGGCAGATACCGGCTTATGGCCTGCACGATCCTCGACATATGTAGCAACCAATGTGCAGGGCACCGTTAATTTGATTGAGGCTGGAAAAAAGGCGGGCGTTAAACGTATGATCTCCGTGAGTACCGCCAACGCGCTAGGGTTCGGCACCAAAGAGCAACCCGGCGATGAAACTACCCCACCCAAGTTTGACGAGTATGGGTTAGGGTATATGGAAACCAAGCACCAGGCGCAGGAAATTATGCTTCGGGAAGCTCGGGAAAATGGTTTCCCTGGTATCATCGTTAATCCTACCTTTATGATTGGTCCTAATGACCATAAGCCCAGTTCGGGACGCCTGGTGCTGGCTGTGTACGAAGGCAAAGTACCAGGTTATCCGTCGGGCGGGAAGAATTATGTGTACGTAGGCGATGCCGCTACGGCTATTGTGAATGCCATTGAAAAGGGGCGGGTAGGTGAGTGTTATATCCTGGGTAACGAAAACCTAAGCTATCAGGAAGCCTTTACCAAAATCGCCAATATCGTAGGGGTGAAGCCACCTCGTCTCGCTATTCCTCCGGCACTCACTAAAGCCTTTGGCGGCCTGGGTACCCTTTACGGAAAACTTACGGGAGCTACCCCCAATGTCAGCTATAAGATGGCCCGGGTCTCATGCGACGGTCACTACTTCAGTGCAGCCAAGGCCGTTCGCGAACTGGACATGCCTCAAACCCCGATTGACACCGCTATCCGAGAATGCTTTGAATGGTTTAAAGAGAACGGATACGCGCAGCGGAGATAGTTAGATGGTTGAAAATTGCTGGTTACAGGTTTTACTTTCGTCTATCTGAAAAGTTGACTAGGTTTTAATTTACATTAGAGCATACTACAATTATAGCTGATGCTTTAACACGACTGCCATTTTGTGGGTTTACTCGGTATGAGTGAACTAAATCCTTCCTTAGATACGCTGGCGGGTGCCGATGACGCTTCGTGGGTAGCCTGGTGGAAACGAGCGGTGGTGTATCAAATCTACCCCCGGTCTTTTCAGGATAGTAATGGCGACGGTGTTGGTGACCTGCCGGGCATCACCCAACGGCTTGACTATCTGCAATGGTTGGGCGTAGATGCCATCTGGATATCGCCCATCTACCCCTCACCAATGGCTGACTTCGGTTACGACGTATCAGACTATACCGGCATCCATCCCATGTTCGGTACCCTGCCGGATTTTGACCAACTGGTAGAAGAAGCCCACCGGCGAAACCTGAAAGTCATTCTGGACTATGTACCTAACCATACTTCTAACCAGCATCCCTGGTTTCAGGAATCACACTCTAGCCGTAATAACCCTAAACGAGACTGGTATATCTGGAAAGATGCTTCACCGGAGGGCAGTCCTCCCACCAACTGGGTCAGCAATTTTGGCGGCCCCGCCTGGACCTGGGATGAGGAAACAAAGCAGTATTACTATCATGCTTACCTGCCGGAGCAGCCTGACCTGAACTGGCGCAATCCCGAAGTGCAACAGGCCATGTTTGATGTCTTACGATTTTGGCTGGAGCGGGGAGTGGATGGCTTCCGGGTAGACGCGCTGCGGCAGATTATCAAAGACGATGAGTGGCGAGACAACCCGCCCAGCGAAGATTGCCAGCAAAGCCAAAACCCCTATGATGCCCTCGATCCTGTTTACACCACAGATCGCCCCGAAGTCATGCAGGTCGTCACTCAAATGCGTCAGGTGCTGGAAGAATACAAAGGGGAAACCAGTGCGGATAGAGTGATGATTGGCGAGCTCTATTTACCCATTGAGCGACTGGTAGCCTACTATGGTACTGAAGGAAAAGGATGTCACCTGCCCTTTAACTTCCATCTGATCTCTACTCCCTGGAAAGCCTCAGTAATTGCCGATCTGATCCGCCGTTACGAAGAAGCTTTGCCACCCAACGGCTGGCCCAACTGGGTGTTAGGCAACCACGATCAGCACCGACTGGCCACCCGGTTGGGAGCGGCTCAAACCCACATTGCGGCCATGCTGCTGCTCACCTTACGAGGCACCCCTACTTTATACTACGGAGATGAACTCGGTATGCCGGATATTCCTATTCCTTCCCATCAGGTGCAAGACCCCTGGGAAAAACGGGTGCCCGGCCGGGGACTGGGGCGCGACCCCGAGCGCACTCCTATGCAGTGGGATACCAGCCCGAATGCCGGTTTTACTGAAGAAAATCCCTGGCTGCCGCTAGGCGAAGACTACGCAGCTCAGAATGTGGCGGTACAGCAAAACGACCCAGATTCTATCTTATCGTTATACCGTCGCTTACTTCAGTTGCGGCGTCAGGAACCCACCTTGCGGTTTGGCCTTTACGATTGGGTGAAAAGCCAGGGTTCGGTGCTAGCCTACCAGCGGACCGAAGCAAATATGTCCTATTTGGTTGCTTTAAATCTGGATGATCAACTGGCTGAATTTATCTGGGAGGGAGCGGGGAAAGTAGTGCTAGGCACCCAGCGACAGCGAGAAGGAGGACGCATACAAGGAAAAATAACGCTGGCAGAAAGCGAAGGATTGATTGTGCGGGTAGAAAATAGTAAAGGTATTTAGCCTTAAATACATGTGTTTATCTCTTTTTATTGAGATAGATGAGAAGCCCGGTGATGGGTAATGAAGCAGCAATGAGTGAGGCGAAAAATACCAAAAGTCGCCCTGGGAAGCCGAGTATGGTTCCGAAATGAATATCATATACCAACCCATGCAGCGTGTGAAACAAACTGGCTTCGGCATGTAATCCGTACTCAAAGTTTCCTGAAATGGGCTCGCCCGTATATCGGTTAAAGTAATAGTGATTGGTATTATAGGTAATTAGGTTCGGTTCAATAACCACTACATTGATCGGGTCTGTCTTTTTATGAGGGTTGCTAATTCTTATAAATTTTGACGGGTATCGTTCCCTATACTCTTTTACCAGGCTATCCATGAGGACAAACTGATCGGTAGCTGTTTGAAGGTTCAGCGTATCGGATGCGGGTATATCGTACTGCATTTCATTTTCACCCGTGGTTGCTCTAAGTGTATTGTCTACAATCTCAAAACCCCAGAAAAGCCCGGTAATAACGCTAAATATGGAAATCCAGGTGGCATAGAATCCCAATACATTATGTAGATCATACGTCAGTCTTTTAGGAGAAGCGCCCCATTTTATAGTAAACCGTTGCTTTCGCCCGAGCTTGCCTGCTGGCCACCAGATGATCAGGCCGGTAATCATCATGATCAGAAACAAAAGCGTTATCCAGTGGACAATCTGCTGGCCTATCTTACCCAGCATAAGATTCCGATGCAAGAATTTGAGGTAGTTCAGCCCGCCTTTATTCATATCCTGTACATGGATCAGCGCAGCCGTATACGGGTTAAACTGAGCGTGGTAATAAGTCCCCTGCCCAAATAGCAACACCTCAATCGCACTGGTTTCATCGCGATAAAAAGCCGTTCGGAAATCACCTTGCGGAAATTCACGGTCCAACGTCGCTTTCAGATCAGAAACTGAAACGAAGTCTTGCTTCTGAGGTTCAACTTTTTGTTGGTAAAGAAAAGCTGCCATCTCCGGTGCCCAGGTGTATAGTGCCCCAGAAAGCGCAATGACGAAAAAGGGCAGTCCAACCATAAGGCCAATCCATAAATGAATTTTGCCGACAAGCTTCTTAAATTTCATGAAGCTATCGCGTTTCCTTTTAAACCTTTCATATTACCGTGGATAAAGCTCAATTTACCGACAATTGGTGAAGAAACACAATCAAAGAGCACTTATGTAATTAGACGGTTGTGGAGTAGTTCGTTGAATTCCTTAAGTTTGACAAAATTTGAAAGATGTCAGCTTTCTGCCTTTGGGCGGGTTGCTGCTTATGACGCTAATCACTACTATGCCATCTATTGAAACCGCCACCCGTTTTACTTTTCAGGAAGTACGTACCGATGCTGAAAAAGAAGCCTTCCGGCAGCTACCTCACCGTATTTACCGGAACGATCCGCACTGGATACCGCACATCCGGCAGGAGGTAGAAGCAGTGTTTGACCCTAAGCAAAATATTTTCTTTACCCACGGACAGGCTGAACGCTGGATTATGAAAGACGCCAGTGGTGAGGTAATAGGCCGGGTAGCTGCTTTTATTAATGAACGGAAAGCCCACACATTTAAGCAACCTACCGGTGGCTTGGGCTTTTTCGAGTGTATTGATGATCAGGAGGCAGCTTTTGCCTTATTTGATCAGTGTAAAACCTGGCTGGCTGAGCGGGGCATGGAAGCCATGGATGGGCCCGTCAATTTTGGGGAAAACAACAAGTATTGGGGGCTGATTACTGAAAACTATGATCTGTCGCCTTACTATGGGCAAAATTATAACCCCGAGTACTACGTCCGCTTTTTTGAAGAGTATGGCTTTCAGGTATATTTCAATCAGTATATTTTTCATAAGCTGTTTGTGACTCCGCTGCCCGAGATCTTTCAACGTCGCTCGGACCGGCTAAAGGCTCAACCGCAGTATTCCATTCAGACCTATCAGAAGAGCAATCCGCTGAAGTATGCCCGTGATTTTATGGAGGTGTACAACGATGCCTGGCAAACTCACGATAATTTTCAGGCTATGTCTGAGCAACAGGCTCTCAATCTCCTCAAACAGATTAAACCAGTGGTTGACGAATTACTGGTGCATTTCGTGTACTACGAAGGAAAGCCCGTGGCTTTTATGGTAGCCTTACCCAACATCAACCGGATTTATAAGAAGGTAGGCGATAACATGAATCTCTGGGGAAAACTGAAGTTTCTGTATCACCAGAAGACTACGGATGTACGGGATTGCTACGGTGTGGCGTTTGGGGTGAAGCAAAAGTACCAGATGCGGGGCATTGAGGGACTGATCTTTGACAACCTGCGGGAAGTATGCTGGCAGGAAGACAAGCAAAAGCACATGTACGATACCTATATCGTAACCTGGGTAGGAGATTTTAACCCCAAGATGGTGCGAGTTATGGAGGCCCTGGGTTGTGAGCGTGTTCGCACTATGGCTACGTACCGCAAGCTGTTCGACGAA
Source organism: Roseihalotalea indica (assembly GCF_022458895.1). The sequence continues at coordinate 921,569 of NZ_JAINFL010000001.1, forward strand.
ACTGCCGAGTTCGAGCGCTCCCCCATTATTTAAATCCATCAAGAAGAGAAAGGGATTAGGTGAGCCAGGTCAATGACTATCTCTACGGTTTGCCCTTCGGATAATACTCCGGTAGGATGAAAGGCGAATATTGCCTGGTTCTCTGCGACCTGTACAATTATTTCATCGTAAAAGCCCTGATAACTGGTGTGGGCTACTTGTCCTAAAAGCCTGTCTGACGCTCTATTATTCTTGTCATTCGCTGGTCTAAGCTGTACTTGTTCAGCCCGAATTCCTAAAGAGGGACTTTGCACAGAAAGAGAAGGGTACCAGCGTTGCCAAATTTCAGCAGAAAAGATATTAACCGGCCCAAAAAGCTGAGCAACATATGCATTGACCGGGTGAGTGTACGTTTGCGTAGGAGAGGCTACCTGTGCTACCTCACCGGCCTGTAATACGACAATAGTATCGGCAATCCCCAGCGCATCGCGCGGGTCGTGAGTAACCATAATCATAGTCATGGAAGACTCAGCCAGAAAGTCGGCGATCTCAAACTTCAGTTGCTGCTTGAGCAGTGTATCTAATTGGCCGAAAGGTTCATCCATTAGCAATAACCTTGGTTCTTCAGCTAAGGCTCGTGCTAACGCCACCCGTTGTTTTTCCCCCCCCGAAAGAGTGCGAGGATGCTGATTCTCCAGTCCGGTAAGGCGGCAGCGGGTTAGCAGTTCTTCTACCCGCTCCTGGCGATATTCGCGATTATAAGCGCGTAGTACATGCCATATATTCTCAAAGACGGTGAGGTTAGGAGACAGGCCAAAATCCTGAAATACCATACGAATATCCGGGTGCCCCGGCACCAGCCGCCGAGAGGGAGGGGGGAGGGGTTTACCATCAAAAATTACCGAGCCTTCCGCTGGTTCCAGCAAGCCTGCCAAGGTTTTAAGCAGCGTGGTCTTTCCTGATCCGCTTTCTCCCACCATTGACACAACCTTTCCTTCAGGAATAGTAATATCAACGGAAGTTAGAGCATTCTGCTGGGTTTCCGGGTAATGTACGGATAGAGACTGAGTCTGGAGCAATATGTTCATGCAGTAACCACTAACCTTTCGTTTATCTGAAGCTGGAAAGGTACAGAAATGTTACTGAAATTAAGTGCTATGATGGCCGAATGCTAGCCGACAAGTTGGTGTGAGGGTGAGACCCCAACTGCTCATTGGTATATTGGATAAGTTGTATCTGATCCCGTATGTCATACGTTCTCAGCTTGTTTTCTTTAATGTGATGACGAATAGCAATATTCTGATCCTCTAATAATGGTAATACCTCTTTATTAAAACGGCTGGCCCGGATAATCTCATTATTCAGATATACATAGTAATCATAACACAGGATATGAGGACTCACCTGATCTCGCTCTTTTACGGCAAACCGGCGGCTCTCGGTAGGAGCGTAATACGGATACGGGTTATGTTTACGCAAATACGCCACTTCTCCTTCAACAACTATTTCAAAAAAAGAAGGAATGGTTACGTATGCAGTAGGCTGATACGCATACGTTTTGAAATAGTGCATCACGTTTTCTTCAGGATCGTAGTACCGGAAAGAAGATACCTGATGGGTGGTTAAAGTTTGTAAAGCAGCTTCTTCTGTTTCCCGGAACATGACCAGGTCGTGGGCATAGTCATAACGTATTTCGCCCTTTAGAAGCTGATGATCATGAGTGATAATAATGCCAGATGACCAAGGGGTTTGGGTGGATGCAAATGCACAACCAAGCGTGCACAGCAGTACCAATGAGGTGCTTAAAAAAAATTTCATATCAGTCTACCTATATGTGCTACTACAGTAAGCAGCTTATGAAAAATAAATACTGAAGTGATGGTATGTGAATTCCATCGAGTCTACCTATTCTGCTTAACGAACGCTTTAAAAATATGTTAAGAAATAAGTTTAATGTTAACTAATTTTACAGAATCGATAAAATACAGGTAACATTAGTAGGCGATATGCAGCAGACTGCTTATAATCTTAATAGTTATGCATAAAAAAAGGCCAGACTTGAAGCCTGACCTGTTAAAGAATTCAAATAAGACCTAGTATTCGCGGATATCAATACGTTTGACGTCTTCAATTTGACCTTCATGATAGGGCAAAATCACGCGTAAACGTCCATTTTCGTAAATGGCATCAATCTGCTCGCGGTCCACCGTTGCAGGAATATCAAACACCCGGTTAAACATCGGCGTCATATGCCGGGCCGATTGCTCCATATCATCGGTTACCATACTGGTATCATTCAAGACGGTATATACTATCAGTTGATTACCACGTAAGTATATGTTGAAAGACTCACTGTGTACTGAAGGTGCATTCACCTCAATAACAAGCTTATCTGATTTTTTCTGAACATTTACCAGAGTAGCGGTAGTACCACCGCCGATTGTATTCATTGTATCTATTTGGTGGACAAAGTCCTTTAATATATTTTTCATAAATAACCTCCTCTTGTTTTCACTTCAATAGTATATTTCACAAACGATATACCATCTGTAAGATTAACCAGTTTAGCAGACAGAATGTCGTATGTACTACTATAGTAACGACAAAATGGCATGCAAGGGTTGAGGAGAAAGCGATTTTTTTGCCTTACCCCAACCCAAACTATGCTTCTCTTGCAACAAAGGAGACTATAGACTAGCGGCGTAAACGTATGGAAATCAGCACGAAAGCTCCCAGAGCGACTAACAGAAATAAATCTAGACGGATGGCTCCAACCATAGAGGGAATAATATTAATCAGCGATGCTAAAAAGATCAGTAATGCTAATGCAGTGGCAAAGATAATCTCCACTCCCAGCTTTTGACGTGTGAGTATGGCCGCCAAAATCATAGGGGCCAGCATAGATGTACCGGCAAAACTTACCCGGGCCAGCAAGGCTAGCTGATCGCTCGCTAAGATTGAGAACCCCAGTGCCACGGCAGCAAAACCGAGAATGGCCAGCTTCGTTTTCCGCAAAATTACTTTCTCATTGCCAGAAAGCAGTGAGCGAAGTTCCGTACCCATAGCAAAGATCTGAGAGTCGGTCGTAGAAAGTCCGGCTGCTAACAACCCAACTACCGCCAGGGCAGCAATGATGCCGGGTTGTTCGTACAAAAGCACTTGCGATAAGAAATCGGCTGTGCTGGCATCAGGGTAGCGAACAGCACCATATAAACCAATAAAGGCAGTAGGAAGAATTACCAGAATCGCGAAGATGCCCACCGCTACGGCCATTAGGTGGGTGGTTTTCAGGTTGCGCAGAATCACCAGCCGGATGGTAAGTTGGGGCTGGGTAATGGGAATACAGAGAATCACCAGAAACGAAGCCAACAGAAACTGAGGAGTAAACAAGCCATTCGGCCCAGGGGTAGATAACAGTTCAGGATTGCTGGCCTGCACTTCGTCAAACAAGCTCTTGAGGTTATCAAAATGCTCAATACAGCTAATACCAATAATCCAGCTAACAATGAGTAAGGTTAGCCCTTGTACGGCGTCGGCATGCATAATGGCTTTAAGGCCACCTATTTCGCTGTACGTGAGCATAACGCCCACAATCACGATAGACCACCCCCAGGGAGGCATAGCTTCAGGAAAAACTGCGGTTAGAAAGATGGCAATTCCCCGGATTTGTATGGCTACGTAAGGAACCAGAAACAGAAACATACCGGCAAAACTCACATAGCCCGCTAACTTGTTCTCATAGCAATTTTGCAGCAATCCTGATACTCCCTTAAAGCCTTTTTCTTTTACTTTTTTACGCAAATGATAGCCAAACCAGAGAATAAGAAAGATCATTCCCCCATCCGACACCGCCAGGAATATCCAGGCACCAATACCGTTGGTTCGGAAAAAGTCGGGCATGCCCAGCAGGGTAAAAGTGCTGAAAAGCGTGGCGGCAAATGTGAGAAAGCCCAGGATGACTCCGATGTTGGAACCGGCCAGCAGATAATCTTCGGTAGATTTGTTACTACGAAAAGAGCGGGTGGCGACAAATGCCAGCATACCCAGATACAATGTTCCTAAAATAAAAACCCAAGTTGTCATATTATTCTTCCTCGTTTCGTCCGGGATGTACGCGCGTGCCGATATACGTTACCAAAACAAATAGCAGCATGATTAGAAAGGATGCCCAAAAGGTATAGGGAATACCGAATAACATGGGCTCATATACCCCGGCTGGTATGACCAGAGGTGTGAAGGTAATAATGGTGAGAAAGACCGCAGCGGCAATGCAAAGATACCAATACGTTTTATTAGGTTTTGGCGACATAGGTTGTGTATAAAGTATTGAGTGATTATGTGAATGTTGAAATGAGTGAATGAAGTAGTTGGCTATATCATAAGTAGAGTTCTGTTAAAATACTAGACATTATTGTGGTTTCTTTCAATGACGTACCAGGAAGCAGTTGGCAGTCAGCAGGAGGCTGTATGGAAGACCGGCCTCCTGCTGACTGCCTCCGTTAATACACTTACCTGCCTGGTCAGACCTGCCCGGTCGGATAAGACTTTCAAAAGAAAATGGCATCTTACATAATGATCGGAATAAACTCTATTTATTGCTTGTCGATAAAATCAGTTTAACTCATCCACTCAATCACTCATTCAATAATTTGCTTATCAAATAAGCTTAAACAAGCGGCTCCAGCGAATTTTATGTAACCAATCGGCATTTTTATCATAAGAGAACCAGACCAGCACCGGTTTCCCTACAATGTGGTCTTCCGGCACAAAGCCCCAGAAACGGGAATCTTCCGAGTTGTGGCGGTTATCGCCCATCATGAAATAATACCCCTGCCGGAATTCGTATTCGGTCACTTCCTGACCGTCAATTGTTATCTTTCCGTCTACCAAGGTAGCATCCACATCTTCATAATGCAAAATAACCGGGGCGTACAAGGCCAGATTTTCTTTGGTGAGCGCAATACGGTCGCCCGCTTTGGGTAGATGCACCGGCCCGTAGTAGTCAATCGTCCATCCTAGATTTTCCTGCTGCGGATACAGGTAGTTGCCCATCGCTCCCGGTTCGTAGATGATTTCCTCTACGGCCTGTACAAAGTTGAGCTCTTTTAACTGGGCTGTCATTTCTGGTTCGGCCTTTATTTCGTAGCCTTCCTGCATCTGGGTGTATTCATCAATACCCAACCTGCGGAAAACCCGAGGGTGAATAGTTTGATTGGTTTTTACCCAATAGCTGCTTTGCCCATGCTCCGGGTCAGGTTGCAATTCACCATTCACGAAGATATCTGTATTCCGTATCTCCAGGGTATCACCAGGTAAGGCAATGCAACGCTTTACATAAAAGGTTTTCATATCTACCGGACGCTCCCATTCGGGCGGGTAATGAAATACCACTTCTTCGTTTCGCTTAAGCTCTGTAAAGCCGGGCAGACGATAATAGGGAAGCTGAATCCAGTCCAGGTACTCGGGGATGTCGGTGCCCGGTAGGGTCTGATGGATGAGGGGTAATTGCAGCGGAGTGCGGGGGGTGGCAGTGCCGTAGTGCATCTTGCTTACAAACAGGTGGTCCCCTACCAGAAGATCATTTTCCATAGAGGAGGTTGGGATGGCAAAAGCCTCCATAAATAAACCTCGGATAAGGGTGGCGGCAATCACCGCAAAAACGATAGAGTTAAACCACTCCCGGATCACACTCTTTTTTTTCTTGGATGATTCTTTCATATTGGTTGGAATTAAAGTCGAGGAATCGTCAATCCACCATCGACCATAATGGTTTGGCCGGTAGAGTAGGGAAAGTAACCCTGTGCTAAAGCCACTACGGCCGAGCCTACATCTTCCGGATAACCCCATCGGGGCTGCACGCAGAGACCGCCTTCAATCAGTCGGTCATATTTTTCGGTGACGCCGGAGGTCATATCGGTTTTAATCACGCCGGGGCGCACATCGTACACCGGAATACCATATTCACCCAGGCGCGTGGCAAACAGTTGGGTCAGCATGCCCAGTCCGGCTTTGGAGATACAGTACTCGCCCCGATTGACTGACGCTACCGTAACTGAAATAGATGAAATGGTAATGATGCAGGCAAAGAAATCCGGGTCGGCCTGCCGCTGCTCAATCATCCAGTTGGCGGCTTGCTGGGTCAGAAAATAGGGACCTTGCAGGTTGGTCTTTACCACATACTCAAAGCTTTCTTCCGTAGCTTCCAGCAGGTCTTTTCGCTCTTTGGGAGCAACCCCGGCATTGTTGACCAGTACATTTAACTGCCCGTAATGCTCACGAATCTGCTGAAGCATCCGCCGATGGTCTTCGGTCTCGGCAATATTTCCCTGGCAGTAGATGGCGTCGTTTCCGTGCTGTTTCAGTTTCTCAACCACATCCTGCACCGCCTCCGCCGGACGCATCCCGTTAATGGCTACGTTAAAGCCCGCTTTCGCCAGTGCTTCCGCGATGCCAAATCCGATCCCCCGGCTTCCCCCGGTGATAAATGCTACTTTGGGAGCTGAGACTTCGGAAGTTTTCGAAACTTCCGAAGTCTGCTGCTTATATATATCTTCACTCATTATCAAATAAATTACTAGTAATCAACGATGGCTTAAAGTATTGATGAAAATTCTTGAACTGCTGCCTACCGCCAAACCATTCTAAAACTTCATTCCGTTTTAGAAGTGTTTTTTTATTGCTCAGAATGGATTTATACGAACTAAAAACCCAAGTATCTGGCGAATCTGATAGCCCTACTTTTACCGGATTATAATGAATGTAGGCAATAATTTGAGAATAATAGGCTGAATCAGACACCTCTTTGTGTTTATACTTACTTTGAAACAAGTTGCCGTGCCGGTTGAATGCTTTGTTGACAGCCTTGGAATAAGAAATAAACAAGTTTTTTAACGCCTTCTCAACATCTGATAGCGCTCCTACCGAAGCAATGCTGGTGTCTGCTTTGTTATTTAGCTTTCTAATTCTAACAAAAATATGAAAGTGCGTAGGCATTAAACAGTAGGCGAAAGTATCTATAAGATCAGTGGTGTATTCGGAATAGCGTTTTAAAAAGAAGTGATAATTCTCAGTAGTCTTGAAAAGCAACTCTTTATTGATGCTGCGGTTGTAGATATGATAGTATTTACCTTCCTCAAAACGCATACGCTACAAGTTAGTGATACTTTCATGGCGTGGAGACATCCGAAGTTTTCAAAACTTCGGATGTCTTCTGAATGGGCTGATGAGTTCAATCTCTATCTTCTACTCGCCCCCAGCACCAAACCCAAACCGTTTATCCTTCCAAGTCAGGAATGTCTACCCAGCAGCGTTTTTCCCAGCTTTCTATGCCTTTCTCGGCTAGTTGCACACCTTTGGCGCCTTCCAGCAGGGTGTATGGGAATGGCTCGTCCTTCACTACGTGGCGGAGGAACATCTCCCATTGCACCTTAAAAGCATTATCGTGGTGTTCCTGCTCGGGTATTTTAGACCAGCCATCGTAGAAGTCAATCGGTTGGGCAATGTCGGGATTCCATACGGGTTTGGGGGTGTTGCCGTAGTGTTGAATCCAGCACTCGCGCAATCCGGCTACCGCTGAGCCTTTGGTGCCGTCAATTTGCAGGGTAAGCAGATCGTCGCGGCGGACGCGGACGGTCCAGGAAGAGTTGAAGTGGGCGATGACTCCGCCTTCCAGCTCGAAAGTGGCATAAGCCGCATCATCGGCGGTCGCCTGGTACTTGTTGCCTTGCTCGTCCACTCGCTCGGGGATGTGAGTGGCACCCAGGCAGGAAACCGCTTTTACGCTGCCGAAAATATGATCTAGCACATAGCGCCAGTGGCAGAGCATATCGACAATAATACCCCCGTCTTCTTCTTTCTTATAGTTCCAGGAAGGACGTTGGGCCGGGATGGTATCACCTTCGAACACCCAGTAACCGAATTCACCTCTCACGGATAAAATTTTGCCGAAAAAGCCGTTTTCAATCAGTCGTTTCACTTTCACCATGCCCGGTAGCCATAGCTTATCCTGCACCACGCCGTTTTTCACGCCGTGCTCCTGGCATACATGGTAGATATCCAGCGCGGTTTTCGTATCGGTAGCGGTAGGTTTCTCACAGTAAACGTGCTTTCCGGCAGCCGCAGCCTGGCGTACTGCTTCGGCTCTTCGGCCGGTGGTTTGGGCATCAAAGTAGATGGAATACTGATCGTCCTGCATGACCTCATCAAGGTTGGTAGTGTATTTCTCAATGCCGGATCGTTCGCACAGCTCTTGCAGTTTTACGGCATTTCTACCTACCAGAATCGGGTCAGGCATAATAACTTCGGTAGGACTGATTTTTACGCCGCCTTGCTTGATGATTTCAACGATGGAGCGCATCAGGTGTTGGTTGGTACCCATCCGGCCGGTAACGCCATTCATAATAATGCCCACACGATGGGTCGTAAGTTCGGTGCTCATAGCTCTTTTTTGCAGATTGTTTTAATGATATTAATAGTGAGTTTTCAAGTTAGTGTTCTAAACCTTTTTCTGCAAAGAAATTACTTCTGCTAATAGCAAATATGTAGCACTTCAATCTCTTTCTTCTTCATTCCAACCAACGAATAGATATTTCACTCTATACATAATAAAGCATGAATAATGAGATGAAACGTTTACTTACAATTTCATTGGCAGTACTCTTTTGTATGATAGCCCAAAGCTGTCAGGAGGATGAAATCATTCGTGATCTTGATCGTGAGTTTCCTGAAAATGCTGAGATTATTTCATTAGCACCAGGTGAAGCATACTTTTACAAATTTCAAGCTATTCCATTTGAGGGAGGTTTTTCTATTGAGGAAGCTCCATTATGGGCAGAAATTAGTGAGTTTAATATTCAAGATGGGAAGCTTGGTTATCTGTACAAACCTGAAAAAAGCTTTGTGGGAAACGACTGGGTAGAGCTAGCCATGTGTGTAAGTGTCGGCGGACCGGAATGTAACAATGTACCATTTGTTACCTTAGGCTTTAAGGTAGGCCCTTAAAAAAAGCTTCTTGCTCAGAGTCACTTGAAAAGGACTCTGAGCATTACAGATGATAGAAAGTGATTTTGAATCAATCTTTGCTTATTAAACTGATTGTGTCAGATTTTGGTCACTCAGTAAAGAATGTTTCGTCTAGTTCAGTAAGCCGATAAACAGGATGAAAAGACATTGTTGCGACACTCAGAGTCCTCTGGCGAGTGACTCTGAGGAGGGTAAGGATCGCCTGAGAGTAGTCAGCGCCCGATGACTTTGAGGAAAATTATGTGACCAAACGTACTTTTAGTTTATATAGATCTGGCAATGCCTTATAGCTTTTGTTGGGTGTTAGTTACCTTGTTGCTCCATCTTTATTCAAAAATTTCAATTTTCTCAGACTTTTTCAGTCGATCCTTGGTGGGAAATTCTCCAATTAGGTCTTCTAGGACAATCACTGTGTCAGATACCTCCCAAACAACGTAGTGGGCATAACTAGGCTTATCGTTTTGTTCGATTTCCTTTCCATCAGGGCCATAGGCTACTAACCCCGGCTGCATTTCAAATTGAATAGAAAGTGTGTCATTTTGTATTCTCCATTCTTTCATTAGCAATGACATATAAGGGGCCATTCCAACTTTATTGTCGACGCTAATTACAGGTCCAAAAACACCAGTCCGGTCTTCATGAAACTCCATATACCACCCCCGTACCTGGCCATTATTTACTGGTTTCATCCAGTTTCCGACAAGATTTTTTTCACCTTCGTGAAGTGGTGATGTATTTTCGGTGCAAGCTATGAGTAAAAGAAAAAAAGGGAGAGAAAGTATTTTATCAAACTCGATGTCATTATGTTGAAGGCAGATATTTCAAAAGAATTAAAGAGTCGAGGTTAACTGATTCTAAAGTCTTATTGACCTTAATGTCAATGACTGTTGTTTTCTCCTTCAATTTCGTTTTGATAAACGTCATTGTCGGTTTATTCATCAACTGTTTTAAGAGTTCTCACGACACTCAGAATCCTCTTTGAGCGGCCGGCGCCCGGTGATTCTGAGGAAGATAGAATACTACAAATCCTTTGTTATAGTATTCTAATCATTATCTAAATATAGGCCGCATTATTGTTATAATAGGTGCTAAGATCTTATTTAGCTCCTTTTCTCAATTGATAAATGTGATAAGTATTAATGGCTCCATTTTCTCCACCTGACATTCCAGTAAGTGTTACGATTCTCCCATCAGCAGAATCCACAAATAGATAATTGTATAATTCTTTAGCTCCACTTTCAGCTCCTGCAGGAATAATCATCGGATAGATAAATCCCTGAGTATGATTGATCGCAATATTTTCTACTTTTGAAGAATCAACAATTTCTAATGGGTATTGATAGTACTTGTCAAGTTTACCCTTTTCTATCTGCTTCCTTAAAGGCTTGCCAATGATTTGATCGTATAGTAAAGCGGTTTTTTTGCTAATATCTTTACTTCTTATTTTCGCTGCCTTTTTAAGATCACCAATTCTGGCAATATCCTGCTTTATACAATCTACAATTTGATTTCGTAAATGTTGTACCATAAAGTTTACGCCTACACGAGGAAGGCCAATTTCAGGTATGTACGAGAAAGCAATTTCTTTTTTTGGTTCCCCACCCCAAATTAATTGTAAGGCAAAAGTACCATCTTCCATAGTGTAGGAGCTACTTCTATGATCGTAATTACCCACATAGCCAGGAACGTTTTTTAGCGCTGGATTCTTAGCAATGGGGTTAACATTCATTATATAGTCTGCTCGCTTACTCATCTTCATGATACAGTAAGTAGGGTCTCTCCTTTCCTCAATATCTTTAATTTGGGTACTCGTAAGGATTCTTACATCTTTACTAATATTCCATTCTCTTTGAATGGCTTCCTCTAGATATTTATTAAATTGAGCAATTTCTGAACGATATTTATTTAATTCATCTGGCTTTTTATTAGCCAAATATTCAATCGTTTCATTGTCTTCTTCTACCAGAGCAACCCCTAAGATACATTCACTCACTTGAAGAGCAAGTTCTTTATCAACTGGTGTAAATTGAGCTTTTGCTTGAATGGCCACTAGCAGCACTATTATTACACTAATATACTGTCTAATCATTTTCTCCTGGATTTTATTACGTAATATTAGCCTGTAAAATAGCTAACACTTCAACTAACATTAGTTTTAAGTGCAGGGAATTACTTACTACGTATGATTAGAGAGTTATCTTCACTTTTTTATGATGCCCTATGGACTGACCACCTTATTCTTTTAAATATGAAACAGCCAAGCTACTCAAACAAGCTAAGTACGCCGTGGGCAGTCCGCTGTTCGTGGTTGAGTAGCCACTTTTTGCGCCATAGGCCGCCGTTGTAGCCGGTAAGATAGCCGTCGGCTCCTATAATGCGGTGGCAGGGAACGATGATGGCGATCTGGTTCTTTCCATTGGCCAGGCCTACGGCCCGGGAGCTCTTGTCATTCTGAAGCTGCCGGGCTATTGCCCCGTAGGAAGTAGTTTTTCCGAAAGGGATTTTCTGCAGGGCATTCCAGACCGAATGTTGAAAGGGAGTACCTTCCTGCTGAAGGGGTAGGCTGAAGGTGCGCCGCCATCCGGCAAAGTATTCATCCAGATGGGTGGCGCAGCGTCGTAACAGGGCGGGGGCTTCGGCGGGTTTAATGGCTTCTTCGGCCAGGGTAGGGTTGATGTCGGCGTACCGTACTCCCGTAATAAATTTGTCGTTACCGCGGATCAGCAGATCGCCTAACGGAGACGGATGGGAAATGGTATAGATACGCATAACATAGCATCAGACGTGCTGCTGATAGGCATCAACGATCATCTTCAGAAACTCCGACTGATCCATGCCCCAGTAGCGATTGGAGAAGATTTCTACTTCAATAAAACCTTCGAAACCGGCTTCTTCTACCCAGCCCCGTATTTCAGGCACATTGATGGCGCCTTCGCCCATCAGGCCTCGGTCCAGCAGAAAATCTTCGGTAGGTACGCGCCAGTCGCATACGTGGAAGGCAGAAAGGTTACCGTTACGGCCGCAACGCATGATCTCGGATTGCAAGGTGTCATCCCACCAAAGGTGATACACATCTACTGCAATGCCCACCCAGGGTGAGTCAATCATCTCGGCAATGTCGTTGGCCTGTGCCAGGGTATTTACTGCCGAGCGGTCACCGGCATACATGGGGTGCAATGGCTCAATAGTGACTTGCACCTTATTGGCTTCGGCATGGGGTAGGATGGCTTCAATCCCTTCTCGGATCTGCTTACGGTTCGTAGCCAGCGATTGCCCGGCATCAGCTCCGCAGACCAGTACCACGGTGGGAGCGCCCAGAGCGGCCGCTTCGTCAATGGCTTTTTTGTTCTCGTCGATAGCGGCTTGCCTTTTTTCAGCGCTGGTAGACGGGAAGAAGCCGCCCCGGCAGAGAGAAACAATGCTTAGCCCGTAATTTCTTAGCCGGTCGCCAGTTTGTGCAATATTGCGGCCATCCAGGGCATCGCGCCATACGGTGATACCCTGCACACCCGCTTCGGCAAAGCGCTCGGAGGATTCTTCAATGCTCCAAGGCTTGGTGGTGATCGTATGAATACAGAGTTGAGAAAGGTCTTTTAAAGGAGTCATAGGTTGAATAAACTAATGGACTCCAAAAGTACAAAAGGAAACGACTTCCTCCAGTATCCTACTCGAGTTTTCTCGACGCCTACGAAAGCGTAGCCGCGGGAGTGCGAGCCGGAGTAGCAGTTAACTCACCCAGGTTTTTCATCATTCTAACGTGTGACCGAAGTGCATCGCCAAAAGTGATCTTCTCGTGATAGGGTAAATTGAATTCTTTAGCAGTCTGCTCAACAATCGGCGAGATCTGTTCATAGTGAATATGGCAGATATTAGGGAACAGATGGTGCTCTATCTGAAAGTTAAGCCCGCCTACATACCAGTTCAGCAGGCGATTTTTTCGAGCAAAGTTAGCGGTTGTTTCCAGCTGATGGACGGCCCACGCTGCTTCAATGTTTCCTTCTTCGTTTAGCAGGGGTTGTTCCACCTCTTCTACAATATGCGCCATCTGAAAGATCATAGTGAGAATATATCCCGCAGTAAGGTGCATGGCTACAATCCCAATGAGTACCTGCCACCATACCAAAGGAGTGATCATGATGGGAAGAGCTACCGTAAAGAATAAGTAAAGTGCTTTGGTCACGATTAGCTTGCCTAATTCAAGCGCAAAACTGGACTTTTGTCGCTTAACCATGCCGGTTTTATTATAGTTAAGCAATTTGATTAAATCGCTAATGATAAAAAACAGGGTATTGAAGCCGTACAGAAAAAATACGTACAGATGCTGATAACGGTGAATCCACTGAAGAGGGGCGTGTTTACACAATCGAATGACAAGTTTTGTGCGAATATCATCGTCCAGGCCATGAATATTAGTATAGGTATGATGTAGCACATTGTGCTGAATTTTCCAGACAATTGGGTTAGCACCAATAAAATAAGTCAGGTAACCAACCCATTTATTTACCGTAGGATTACGAGAATAAGAACCATGAAGGGCATCATGCATTATGCACATGCCAATACCAGCTTTACCTACTCCCATTAGAACGGCAAAAGGTAATAACCACCAGGCGCTTACAGGCAGGGTAAGAATAGCGGCATAAGAACCCAGGTACAATACCATTAGTGCAACGGTTTTTTGTATCATGGCGCGGTTGCCGTAGCGGGAAATGTCGTTCTCTTTAAAATATTGATTAACGCGCTTTCGTAGCGTAGGGAAAAATGTTGATTGGTCGGCATCAACAAACCGAGTCTGGTAGTTCATACGATAGTTGGTAAATAATGATTGACTTTATGCACAATCAAGAAAGATGGGCCTAACAAATTAGAGCAGGAAGCTCTGTCTGGAGGGCAAAAATTCTTAGTGCCTGTATCTAATTTATAAACGTTCTAATATAGAACGTTACTTCGTTACTACATATTGTTGGATAAGATTGTTCAAACTGGGGGGAAGATAATGCAAATTATTTGCTAATCAATATATTCTTCCTTCTTGACCAACGTAAAATACTTCTCATCAGAAATAATGTAGCCCTGATCGTAGCAAAAATAGTAGGTAGTACCACTCTTGGTCTGATAGATGTTGGTATAATAGTTAAAATTGAAACCTTTTCGCGCCAACACATCCCGGCGCACCCGAGCTTTCCCGTCTGGATTAAGCTCGGCCAGTATGCGTCGGTTCTTGCGTAGGGCATTGTTGATATTGCGCATGAGCTTGTTGGCATCGCTATTCATACGGTTATGGTAACTGTTGCGACACTGGTCCGAGCAAAACTTCTGGTCCATTCGCCCGCGTAGGGGAGTGTCGCATTCCAGGCACGTTCGCTCTTCTGTACTCATGAGGTTATTAAGGTTAAATGATGTTGTAATATCGGGTTGAGAATACGGGCGTGAGTCACAATCATAAAATGCCCACCACCTTTTACCGGAATATAGTTTTGCAGATAATGAACGGGAAAAACCCGGTCGTGTGTTCCATGCAGGTGAACGGTAGGAGCCGAGGTGTGACTGCCCCGCCATTGTAAAGTCGCTCCAATGGCCCACTGGGCAAATACCTCATCCGTATCATTAATAATGTTCCGCAGCAAACCTTTCTGCCGGTCCGACACCGCATCGAACCAGTAAGGGGCCAGCCGAATGGCTATTGGTTTAAGCCATTTTAACGGTAACGCTCGATATATGTGGGCTTTTTTAACAAAACGTAATGCTGGGCTCAGCTCCCTGGGATTTTTTATGCTGGAAATCAGTATAAGTTGAGCACAGGGGATAAGCTCTGCTATCACCTGCGCCACAATGCCGCCAAACGATAAGCCGACTAGGGTTACGGGTTGGCTGGTGTCTATTTGATCTATCAGTCGGTGAGCGTATTGTCTGAGTGGCTCCTTAGGCTTGGGAGGGATCCAACGGATAAACCGCTTTTCCACCCCCGGCAGTTTAATGTATCGGAAAGCCCGTTCGTCGGCTCCTAACCCGCTGATGAAATAGACTGTCATGCACTAGTTTTCGGGGTACCAGGCCCGCAGGCGTACCTCAATGTCTTCGTTTTCAGCATTGACCAGTTCTTTAAACTTCTCTACGTCGCTCAGCCCATCCGTACCTCGGTAATGATAAGGATACACCATCACTGGTTCAAATTCCAGCACCGCACTGGCCGCCTGATCCACGCTCATAGTATACGGAAGGTTCATGCAGACAAACGCTACATCAATATCCTCCAGGGCTCGCATCTCTTCAATGTCCTCAGTATCTCCGGAAAGGTAAACGGTTTTATCGCCGAAAGTCAGCAGATAGCCATTACCCCGCCCTTTGGTGTGTCGTGAGTCCGGGTCATTTTCGGGCAGATTATACATGGGTAAGGCTTCAATAGAAACCCCCAGTTGCTCGGTGCTTTCGCCATTGCCGATAATCACCAGTTGTTCTTGAAATGATTCTGGCAGTTGGTCGGCCACGGCCTGAGGTACGACCATCGGTACATCGGTGGTTTCTATGGCTTCCAGGGTTTTTACATCCATGTGGTCACCGTGAATGTCGGTGATTAAAATTAGGTCTGGGGCATCTATTCCAGCAAATGCTTCGGCTCCGCCGTAGGGGTCTACGTAGATGGTCTGGTCGTTCCAGGTAAACGCTACCGTGCCGTGCAGCACTGGCTGGATGGAGACCATGCCTTCGCTGGTCTCCAGTTGATCAGAAGAAGCTGACTGGGCCATGGTTGTGGCAGCTAACAGGCTAAGAAAAAAGGTGCATAGTAGGAATCGGTTCATAGTGTTTGTAAATAATAAGATTTTAGAATAAGAATATTTTTGAGCTTCCATGACTTCATCACGAATTGCTCAACTAGTGTAACCATTTGTTCTAGAGCATTTGTTTGAATGAAGTTAATGACCGAAGCGAGCTGCTGGGCTGGGTTTGCTCACGGATTATGTTCTTGTTTCAATATTGTGTCTTCGAGAAATAAAAGAACAAGTTCATTTCTGCTAGACTTGGTATTGCATGATATTAGTAGCATTTATTTTTTATCAATTCTTCCGTCAGACATAACTTGGTAGACGGTGGTATTAGAACTAGTTTTCATTGTGCTATCAATACGATCTGTTCCATCTTCGTTTGCTTCCCAGATTTTTACCGTGTCAACGACACTAATTTTTCCAGCTTTATATAGAGTTAAATATTCAATCCCTTCATACAGCATATCAGTACCACTCTTTTGATAGAAACTAATTGAATCAATCTTTTTTCCTGATCTATCAAATGTTGTTAAATTAGGAGCAGGCCCATAATCACCAATTCCTACATCCACAATTGCTATAATATTATTACTCTGATAAAAGATCCCCAATGGTTCTACTGTATATTGTGCTTTATACTTTTCAAATGCTTGTTTATCGTAGTTTTTCGATAACTCTGGTAGACTCTCTAAAGTATTATTAGTTAAAGGCAGCGGAATTTTATCCAGAGATTTAACATAGTTCTGAAATTCTGAATTAATTTCTGTTGGTTGGTTTTCAAGTTTCTGCTCTTCAGTTCCCTCATTATTCCTCTCATTCGTAGAGCAACTGATTATTAAAAAGCTTAACAAAACTGTAATTATTTTCTTCATTATTTATTTAATTGCTGCTAATGGCCATTGCGAGGGCCGGTCATGTTTGCGTTTTTTATTCGCGTTTCATTATTAGACCTTGGGGCATAAAACCCTCAAAGTGATTATCACCCAAGGCTTGTGGCTGCATTTTGTTGCCAGACGGTTTCTTCATTTCTTTCGATGATTTATCCGAAGATAGTGATACAGATTTTCGTATTCCATCAAATCATCCTTATCCGTCACTTTAATTCTCTTTTGATCTTTAAAAGTCAATTTTATAGTTCTTTTCTGCTCACCACGATAAATGAAAAATTCTTCCGACCAATTGTCAATATTTTCAAGTTTGTAGTCTTTCGTCTTCCTACCTATCTGCTGAACTGTAAGTGATTTATCAGTTTTTGACAATCTGAATTTCTTATGTTTTACGAGAATCAGCAGAACCATGTAGAATCCAAAAATCCCAATTATTCCAAAAATTAAACCCAATTTAGGTTCCTGATCCTTAATTTCTAATCCAATGTAAATCATGGATGTAGTAAAGAAAATCCAGAACCATATAAGTTTAATATTCATTTTATTTTAACTGGCTGGCAACATCTATCTAAACCTAACAAAAACTATATTCATTTGCAAACGGTTACAAACATTTACATACGAAAGTAAATGGGTAACTCCCGACTTCATGCTTGGCCCTGCCGTTACTTTGCTGACATCAATTCAATGTTCAACGCAAAAAACTACGAGTTATGAACGCATTAAAGAATCACGTACAATTAATTGGTAACTTAGGTCAGGACCCTGAAATAAAGCAACTGGAAAGTGGTAAAACGCTCGCGAAATTCTCGCTGGCCACCACCGAGTCTTATAAAAATAAAAAAGGCGAATACGTAAACGATACCCAGTGGCACTCAATTATTGCCTGGGATAATCTGGCGCAGATTGCCGAGAAGTATTTACATAAAGGTAAGCAAGTGGCTCTGGTGGGTAAACTCAACCACCGGCAGTACGAAGACAAAGAAGGTATTAAACGCTACGTGACCGAGATTGTCGCCAGCGACCTGATGATGCTGGGCAAGCGGGAACCTGCTACTGAAGATGAGCTTCCTTTCTAGTCACATATATTTTGGTTAAACCCATTGAGGAATATTTTTTTAAGACTTCCGGAGATTCAGCCACTTCGGAAGTCTGCTTTTTTATACACCGACGTAACCGCTTTCATTACATACTGGGGTAGTTCTCGGTAAACCTCCGTGGTCAACGATCTGCCACATTCTTCACTACTATTGGAGCAGACTTCCGAAGTTTCAGTTTGCCCTATTGAGAAGACAATTGACGGCTAAAAACTTCGGAAGTCTCCGATGACCACATGAAATAATCGAGCACCCGCGAGGTTATCACTCTGCTCCCATCGTTGCAATCTCAATGAGTTGTACTTACCTTAACCATTGGTCAATTAAAAAAACAATATGCCGACATATTTTTCACTGAGTGCTTTTATAATGCTCGGTTTACTTCTGGCTTGCAATGGAAAAAACGGCTCGGATGTAGATTCGTCTGCGATGGTAGCTACTGATTCGTCTACCGCTCAGCTCAGCAGTGATGATGCCTGGGAATTAGTCTGGAGTGATGAGTTTGAAAGCGAAACCATTGACCTTGACAAGTGGACTTTTCAAGAGGGCAACGGTTGCCCAAATTTGTGCGGATGGGGTAATAACGAGTTAGAGTACTACACCGATCGGCCCGAAAATGCCTTTATGGAAGATGGCCATCTGGTAATACAAGCGCAGCAGGAGGATTACGAAGGAGCGTCGTATACCAGTGCTAAATTGATAAGTCGGGGAAAAGGTGATTTCCAATTCGGGCGTATTGAGATGCGGGCGAAACTGCCGGAGGGGCAGGGAATCTGGCCGGCGTTCTGGATGCTACCCACCGAGGAAGTATACGGAGGCTGGGCCGCCAGCGGTGAAATTGACATTATGGAAATGGTGGGTCATGAACCCAACACCGTTCACGGAACGGTGCACTACAACCCCGTACCCAGCAATCAACATCAGGGCGAACCCTACGAGGCAACTTCTGACCTTTCCGAAGAATTTCATACCTACGGCATTACCTGGCAACAGGATAGCATCCACTGGTGGTTTGATGATACTAACTTTTTTACGGTGCGGAAGGGAGAGCTGGCGCAGGCAGAACGGTACCCATTTAACGAAAAATTTTACCTGATCCTGAACCTTGCCGTAGGTGGCAACTGGCCCGGATCGCCCGATACTACTACTCAGTTTCCCCAAGAGTTTGTGGTAGACTACGTGCGGGTGTATCAGCAAAAACCATAAAATTAGTAATATTTTAACGCGTGTAGGGTCTGCCGCAGATGCGCCGAATCTGCTATTGGCAAAGTGAGTATCATTATAGCGTTTAATGATCGCACCCATATGAAACGCCCCGCATACCTTTTTCTCTTTATTTTGATCGTATTTTGTGCTTCCTGTTCAGAAGATGAAAGCGTGAATAAACCAGCAGCGCCCACCTTACAGCAAGATAACGTTTATAATAACAGCGTATCTTATCGGGTTATTATTGATGAGAGCATAAGTAGCGGATCATCATTCGCTGCTATTCAGAAAGAGGGGAGCACGGCTCTCACTCATGAAGAAATCAAAAGCCGCTCCCAAGCTCAAGCAGTGAGTGGAGGACAAGTCAATAAAGCTAGTTTCTCGGGCCTTAACTTTCAAACAAGCTATGTGATCTACGCCTTCATCGAAGTAGAGGGCGTCACTAGTGATATCACTACATTGAACGTTTCTATTCCATAATGCTTCACTCGCACGGAATGATAGCTTACGAACTATACGACGTGAAGACCGGTGTAGAAATCTTTAGAACTATTAGCGCATTTGCCAGGCACGGCCGGGTTCTTCCACCCGGAATGTTTCGAAACACCCTCGGTCCTGCAACGGCACATAAACCGTGCGTCCATCAGGCCCGCCAAAGGCAATATTAGAAGGTAGTTTTCCGGTTAAGGTAATCTCTTGAAGAATTTCACCATCAGGCGAAACTTTCACCACAGTTCCTTTTCCGTGGCGGGCAATGTAAAGGTTTCCAGCCTGATCGCAACGCATACCGTCCATCCCATGATCCGGGAAGGTAATGAGTTCTCGCTTGTTGCTGATCTCACCTTCGGGTGAAAGATCATACGCCCACACTACCCGCTGTACACTTTCGTTCACGTATAATGTTTTTTCGTCAGGACTAACTTCCACACCATTGGTCGTTCCCATGTCGGCTTCCAGCAGGGTGGTGGCACCGTCGGGGGTAATGCGCCAAAGCTGCCCGGTAGACTCTGCCCAGTTGGGGTCGCTGGCAATCAGAATATCATTAGCCATAATAGTAATATCATTCGGCTGATTCATTGAATCGTTGTGGGCCAGCACCGTGATGGACTGGTCGCTCATAGAAACCCGGAGAATGTTGTGCTGAGGATAATCGGCAATCAGCATATCTCCCGCCTGATTAAAGCGGATACCGTTGCCTACGCTGCCTTCCGGTAAGCGAACAAACAAAGAAGCTTCCCCTTCGGAAGTAACCTTGCCGATGGTGCCCTGCTCCTGAAAATTAACCGCGTACAAAATTCCATCATCATCCACTGCGGGGCCTTCAATGCCTCTGGTAAACCCTTCCGGACTCGTAAAATCCTGGCTTTGGTATAGAGAGGAATCTGCCGGAGCAACTTCCTGACTGTTTGTATTTTCTTCTTCTGATGATTGATTGGATGAAGTACAGGCCCAACTGCTGAGCATAGTTAACAAGCAAAGAAGGCGAATGCCGTGGTAAAGCATAGAAGTAAGTCGTGATAAAGGTAAAAGACTATTGAAAGGCGAAAGTACCGAATTTCTGGTATTCGTGGAAGCTGCCCGAAGTGGGTTGCCACTGCCAGTAACGAGGCTCGCCCGCATCGTAGTCAATACGGTACAGGTTGGCCCGCCAGCGGGTTCCGGCTTTGGGTGGTACATTTTCTAAAGGGTTGAGCAGGGCGTAAGGTATGAAGAACTCGGCCGTCCAGCCACTCACGCTAGCCATGCTTTCTTTCTTCCCGCCCTGCACCGAAGTAGCATGGCGGGTGCGGCGCTCACCTTCATAATGCCAGGGACGCCAGCCGTAAAACGATTCTTTCAGGTTAGGAATAAGAATAGGCAATTCGTAATTCAGTGGCGAAAGCTCGTATTCAAAATAGATCGGGTATTTCTCTTCGGGCCAAAGAAACACTTCTACTACATCTTCATTAAAAAGGTTAGTGAAATCTTCGGTAAGCGTAGCGGTCAGGGTTTCATCTTCACACTGCATCAGAAAATACAGCCCGGTTTCAGAATACAGCACCTTGGCCTGAGTTTTTAGATCAGAAGAAGGGCCGTGGTTTAGGGTGAGCGTAACCCATTCGGTCTGGTTCCAGGCTTCGTGGTCGCCTTGTCCGTTAATTTCAAAATCCGAAGTGGGCAAAATCGGCAGTGTAGTGTCTTGACTCATGGCGGGTAGTACCAAAAACTGAAGAAAGGTAAAAATAAAGCAGAAATTGCGCATATAGGTCAGGCTGGCGGCATACTATTGCCTTTTCCCGAAAAGTACGCAATGCTGCGGAATAAATAAAAGAGTGCGCTCAAGAATGAGGCTTTTTTGAATAGATTCTATGTATTGCAGATGCCTTATTTCGTATCATTCAACTGCTGCAAAAAAATACCTGCTCTGAGATCGAGGGTAACCTCTGCTAATAAGTTCAGAGTCCTCTTCGAGTGACTCTGAATGAGCTGGCGAGAGAAGATTCGTGCCTATGAATTGTAAGCGCTCAATTTCCCCCTCAGAGTACCGGGCGGCGACCGCTCGAAGAGGACTTTGAGTGTCTGAGACGAGCTATTACGTGATTTTGTCTACCCATAAACTAACTGAGCTACGGCGATGGTAACAAATTCTATTATTTGAGTTCGCATCAACCTGTTTTTGCAAAAAAAATACTAAAAAGATTAACCGCTTGTCCCCCTTGCAGGAATCAGCATCGTCATTAGAGCAAACTTTAAAACCTATAATTATGAAAAATGCGATTAGCTGGTTTGAAATTCCGGCTCAGAATTTTGAAAGAGCCAAATCATTTTACGAGCAAGTACTAAATGCTACATTGACTCGGGAAGAGATGGAGGGGCAGGAGGACATAATGGCCTTCTTTCCGGCCGACTTAGAGAATGGCGGAATTGGCGGGTGTATTGTTAGTGGAAGAGGGTACGAATCGTCAGAAACCGGAGCTTTAGTCTATCTTAATGGGGGCGACGACCTTTCGGTTCCTCTGGCTCGGGTGGAGCAGGCCGGTGGCAAAGTTGTTATGCCTAAGACTGCTATTGGTCCGCATGGGTTTATTGCGCAATTTATTGATAGTGAGGGCAATAAGGTAGCGTTTCACTCAGATAACTAACGGTTCCTCAGGAGCAGGTTGGCGGAGTGATAGAAAAATGGTTAGGTGGTGGGCAGTCGTTATATGGGTGAACTGCCTGCTGCTTCCCAATCCGTAAATCAACGCTTAATATTTAAAATCAACGTCATAACCCGTATATTACTAGAACGAAACTATGAAAGAATTCATGATGATCTTTATTGGGGCCGATTATGAAGAATTGGGCCTCTCCCCCGAGCAGCTTCAGGACCGAATGGGCAAATGGTTTGCCTGGGGTGATAAGATGAAAGAAAAAGGAGCTTTACGGAGCGGGGAAGCCCTTATGCCCAAAGTCAAACGAATTACCGGCCCTGACCGGATTGAATCTGACGGCCCCTTTGTAGAAAGTAAGGAGCTCATTGGGGGCTACTACATCGTTGTGGCCAACAGTTACGAAGAAGTAGCCGAAATCGCCCAGGATTTTCCCGATTATGATCTGGGAGCATCGGTAGAAATTCGGGAGGTTATGAAATTTGACCAGTAAGATGAATCATAAAGTAGTAGACCATCTTTTCCGGCATCAGTATGGGCGGATGGTCGCTATTTTATCCCGTATTTTTGGCCTTGCTCACCTGGAACTTGTTGAAGATGCTATTCAGGACACCTTTATCAAGGCTACATTACAGTGGCGTAATGAAATTCCGGAACACCCGGAGGCCTGGCTGACCCAAGCCGCTAAAAACCGGGTTATCGATTTGCTTCGGCAGATCAATGCGGAACGAGATCGTTATCAGAAAATATCGCATGGTTCTATTGCCATGGAGATCAGCGAGCTCTTCCTGGACCATGAAGTTGAAGACAGTCAACTGCGGATGATCTTTGTGGCCTGTCACCCGGCATTGTCGCGAGAGGAACAGATTGCCTTTGCCCTGAAAACCCTGTCCGGATTCTCTATGAAGGAGATAGCCGCCGCCTTACTTCAAAAGGAAGAAACGATTAAAAAGCGCCTCATCCGTGCCCGGAAAAAAATCAAACAGCAACAGGTAGCATTCACTTATCCTGATCCCGAGGAGATTGATGACCGAATGGCGGCGGTTTTGCAGGTTATCTATTTGATCTTCAACGAAGGGTTTCATTCCACCAAAGCTGATTCTTTAATCAGTAAAGATGTATGCGGCGAGGCTATGCGGCTTTGTAAACTATTACTGGTCAAGGAAAGATTTAGAAGCGGTAGTTTGTACGCCTTATTCGCGCTATGTTGCTTTCACGCCTCCCGCCTAGAGTCTAAGATTAGTACTGAAAACGAGATCGTCAATCTTCAGTATCAGGACCGGTCTAAGTGGTACGGTCCGTTGATGATACTAGGAAATAACGCCATGCAAAAGTCACTTGAATACGACGACCAATCAGTGTATCACTATGAAGCCGCCATCGCTGCCGAACATCTAAAAGCCCCTCAGTTTGAAAGCACCGACTGGACCCGCATTCTTGCGTTATACCATGATTTATACGCCTTACAGCCGAACGATCAGGTGCTGTTGTCTATCGCTTCGGTGTACCTTCAAATGGATCAAACCGATCAGGCCAAACACTTTCTTGACCGCATACCAACGCATAGTTTGCATCATCGGGAGTACTTGCTGAGTGGCTGTTATGCCGAATACTATCTTAAATCGGGCAATATTGAACATGCCCTAACCGAGATCAACAAAGCCATTCAGTTGTGTTCAAACGACCTGGAACGAGCCTACCTCCGGAAAAAGAAAAAGCAAATTGCTAACGAGGTTTAGAGAGGAGGAGTAATTCAATACTGCTTCAAAAGCTACTGATGCTTTACATTAGCAGTAGGCTATTATTTCTCCCAACTTTCTGGTTTTCTAAAATCATCTCTATCAAAGTTCTTATCCACAAAGTTATAGCCCAGATCGTACGTGATAGTCTCATTTTCAAAATGGAAACTAAAGTATTGCCCATTGGTATCAACCTTTTTTAGCTCTCTTTCATGCTGTCTCTTTTCATTCGGATCTGGGCCCCAATAAGTATAATTTCTCCTAAAGCCCAATTTATAAGTTGTAACAAAACTTGTATTTACAGTCGGACTACCTCTTAGTTCAGTCCACAAATAAAAACTCTCCGATTTATTAAGAGATAAGATTAATGAATCTTTAAGAAATGTATAGTAATGAAGTTTAGGGTAGAACGGCTCATCATTTGGAATAGAGTCAAGAGCGATTTGTTCGTAGATGCCGGAAATAGGAACATACGCCCAAATTAATTCTTTCGGCCCAGCCATGCCATAATCTGAAATCGTCTTAATTATTCTTCCCTCTTTGATAAACGTTGTGGTAATTTCTGTATCGTCGGTATGGCCGACCTCGTAATTGTTGTCAAGGTTTGAAATGTTTGCTTTCCGAAATTTATTGAAAATATATTCAGTTTGACTTTTCGTTAGTCTACCTTCAAAGAAGCCAAGAACATTTGTATATCCCTCACCCTGAAATAACAAAGAGCCATCCTGGTTGACTGATATATCCATCATTGGGCACGAACCATAACAGCCTGTGGCAGAGTAAATTATTTGGTCAAATTCTGGTGATTTTTTCAAATCGTGATGGATACGAACATATTTTAGCTCGGTACTATCTTTTCCAGCAAGTATTAAGGTGTCTTCCTCAACCTTGATAAATGAACTCCAATAATTCCATGAATCGTCCAATACATTTTTTATGTAAATGCTATTAGACTGAATTTTGTATAGAGTAAAATTTCCAAAATATTGGTATTTATCTTCACCCGTGATAGAGTCGGTTACCTCCTCAACAAATCCCTCAAAGAACTCTATGCTGTCCGGGGTGAATCCGATTGCAGATGGATAATCCGTGAGTTTTTTACTAGCAGATTTCTCGGCAATTAGCTCCCATTCACCAAGCAACTTTTGTTTTGATAGGTTGTCAGTATTATCACAACTTATCGTTATTGTGAATAAAAGCGAGTATGTAGACAGTCTAATAAGCATTTTATTAATCACTGACCGATATTAAAGTCGCTGCGGAGGTGTTGGAGGTGGTTTTGCAGGGCTTCCTGCCAGGTGGGAGCGGCATCCCAGGTATCGCCCAGGTAGATATCGCCGGTATAAATGTGCTTGACGTAGTATTTGTATACCGGAGTGGTATCATCGGGTGTTTCGCCTTCCTGAGCCTCATAGCCCAGCATGGTGTGCAGGTTTTTTTCGGTAGAGTGCAGGCGCAGCAGGATAAACTGGTATCCATCCTGCCGAATCTGATCTTCCTCTTTAGAAGGATCAACCAGCCCATACTCGTAGGGGTAGGCTTCCATAATCCGGGTAAGTGGATCGGCGCTACTGGATATGAGTTGCGATGTATCGTTGCTGGCGAGTTGAGGAGCGGTAGAGGCTTCCTCTTCACTCATGCGTGGAACGGCCAGTTTATCCAGTTTCAGGTCTTGGGCGAAGCCTTCGGCCCGGCGGCCTTTTACTACGTTACCCGCTCCGGTAAAAAACTCCGGTAGATCGCTAATCAGAAAGTTCTGAGTTTCGTAGCGGTTGCGTAGTACAAATTTGCCAAACTGACCTAACAATCCTTCCCAATCATTGCCAGTGAGCATATACGCCGATTGCTCGGGAGAAACAAAGCTGGCTTTTTCGTTAAAAGTGGTAATCAGCAGGCCACAACGTTGCGAACTTCGTTCACGAGGGGCATAGCTTAGCAGAATCACATTTTTGATGTTCCGCTTCACCAACTGCTCGGTAAGGATGCCAGAAACATCGCGGCCTGCCTGGGCATCTTGTATGTGATAATAGGCCACTGCATCAATGCCCGCTTCCTGAAAAACTTTATGGGCTTTATCAGCAAAGGTTCGCCAGGTTTCGTTTCGGCTGATCTGCCGGGGAGCATCTACCAGCACCATTGTTTTGGTGTACATCACCGTCTCCGGCAACTCATTAATTGGAGTGAGCTCCCGGAAAGGGGATGGAAACACCGAAGTCTCCTGCCCGTAGGCGGTTATCAGTAGAAAATTAAGGATAGCAGCAAAAGCAAGGCGCTTCATCATAAGGGTGAACCGTTTGGCTAGTAATGCAACGCAAAAGAGCGTTAGTTCATTACCTCAAAACATCTTTTTCTCGGTAAGTTCACCCAAACGTACTAAAATTCCGGAAATGATACGTTACCGCCGCATTTGAGGGCGATCCCGGTCCCGGTCGCCCCGGCGTCGCTCACCTAGTTTTCGCAGAATCATCCGTTGAAATTCACCTTCCGCCTGAATCAGCTGGACGATTTGTATGGGAGAAAGCACCCCCGAT
This sequence comes from Roseihalotalea indica, assembly GCF_022458895.1. The sequence continues at coordinate 947,924 of NZ_JAINFL010000001.1, forward strand.
AGCTCCTGCGTCATTTTCCGGTCTAAAGCCAGTTGCTGCTCTTTGAGAGAAAAATAGTCGTCAATATGCTGTTGAGCACTTGCCTCGGTCAGGCTATCGGTGTTCAGCGTGCGGCGCATGCGAAATTCATTTTTTCTTAACTCATGGCGCTGGTCGCTCAGTTGATTATAGATGGGCCAGAATTGCTGAGCCGTTTCTGGGGTGAGTGATAGCCGCTCTGTCAGAAAGGCAATACGGGCGCTTTCTATTTTCTCAGAGGGACGTTGAGCAAACGCAGCAATGCTCAATAAGAATATGGGTATGATCAGTAACTTTTTCATGATATAAGAATGAGTGAATGGTAAAATGATAGAGTGAGTGAACAGGAATAGAGTTCATACTATTTCTTTAAATCTATCATGCTATAAATAATCTTCTATGTATTCCATATCTGGGTAATATTCTTCGGGCAGTTCGTAAGATTCCAGTTCGGTTTCCAGCAGTTCCTCTTCCTCAGTTTCGGTTAGCGATACAGAGGTGTAAATATCTACCTGATTCATTTGCAGGTAATCAATCAGGTCTTCGTTGCTTACCTCGGCCAACAGGGTTTGTACCTTTTCTTCGGCCGGGCCTTCATTGGCAGCCACCGAGTCGGAGGTGGTTTTAAATGGGTTGATGAGCCAAACCGAAATCACCAGCGCGGCTACGGCCGCCGCAGCGTAATACCAGCGGGAAGCCAGGCCAATTGTTTTGGCAGAAGGTACCTGAGATGCTTCCTCTTCCTCAGTAATTCGGGCCTGAATGCGGTCCGACAGGCTGTCAAAGTAACCTTCGGGGGCCGGAAAAGGATCTTTAGTGACACCTTTCTTCTTCAGATCGTCTAAGTTCATTGGATTAGCCATGGTTACTAAATCGTTTGATGTTGTAAGTATGCTTCTATTTTCTTCACAGCCAGATGATAACTGGCTTTCAGGCCGCCTACACTGGTGCCGGTAATATTGGCGATGGCCTCGTACTTTAAATCTTCAAAATACTTGAGATTAAAAACCAGCCGTTGTTTGTCGGGTAATTGCAGCAGTGCCTTCTGTAATCGCTTCTGTATTTCATCCCCATCCAGCGAGGGCGTTTGATCTACTTTTTCCATCAGCTCCGTGTTGGCATCTCCCAGCGAGAGCAACGAGCGTTTTTTCTTCTTTTGCAGAAAACGCAGGCACTCATTAGTAGCAATCCGGTATAGCCAGGTATACAGTTGCGCATCTCCCTGAAATTTTTCCAGGTTCCGCCATACCTTAATGAAGGTTTCCTGCACCACATCGTCGGCGTCATCGTGGTCAATCACCATCTTCCGCACAATGGAGTAGATACGTTCCTGGTAGGTGCGGACCAGTTGCTGAAAAGCCTCATGCTGCCCACCCGGTTCCTTAAACCTCTTAAGTATGTACTGGTCCTGATCTTCCAAGCGCGAGTCTGTTGTTTCTTCGGTAACCAAAATAACCGATCTTTTCGTTTTATAGCTTAGATCAGTATTAATCCCAAAGGTTTAATGTGCCTTAAAAAAGATGATAGATTTATTAAAATTGAAACTGTATAAAGAATTTCAGCTAACTAATGAAGAATTCTATCATCGGTATCAGATTAATATGAATTGTGTCTGAAAAAGGCGCAAAAGGAGGCAGGGGAGTAGATGGAAAACGGAGTACGACTCGGCTGGCTAGTATTTCTTAATGATAAGAAAGCCTACGTATATCGGCCTAATCAGGTAGTGGAAGAATTGCAGCGTTATGATCAATCGTTGTTGGGAGAAGAGGTATTATCTGGTTTTACTTTTGACCTGCATATATTAAAATAAACAGTTTATGGCCGTTAGTTGACAGATTGAAAAGAAAGTCTGTTTATTGGTTGTTGACTAGCGAATAGACAATAATATTAGTGGCGATACCCAGACCAAAGCCAAGTGCCACCGATCCCCACTTTTTTCCTCTGGCTTTTTTTATGTAGCCTTGCTTGTATTCATATGATTGTAGCATTTGATAGTCAGGAACTGTATCTTCAATTTTGGGTGGTACTATTCCCAGAATAATGCCAGTGGCTAAGCCCACCGGTGCAAATACGACTGTAGCCCCAAATGTGCCCCACATAGGTCCTCTCTTTCTATAATATATGTCGGCATCTCTTCTCCCCTGTAAGTACAGGTTCTCGGGCGACATAGAAATATGATCAGCAGGACGGTCGGCCGGTTGTGAGGGAGAGCTAACTTCATAAGAGAAAACTTCTTTGGTACCATTTGCATACTTAATCATATACACTTGCTGATGAGGTATGATATACAAAGGTCCTGTAGGATTATTTTGCTTTTTATAGGCTACTTCATTCAATCTCACTTCTACAACATTAGCAGAAATCTCTTCTCCGTCGATAGTGATAATAGTATCCTGTCCTGAGGCCAGCGTAACCACCATCATCAATACCGAAAACAAGCCAATAGTAAGTCTATCTTTCATAACAGCTATTTTTTACAATGATAAGGAGGTCCTTGAAAGAAAAATATGAAATCGTTGGTGAGAGGAAATAAGTAAGGAATACTAGGTTTTTTACCTGTTATAGCTGGCTAAGATCAATAAAAAGTGTTTTTAAATATGGTTTGCCGAGTATTGCCGGGTTTATAATTTTTTTACTCCGTATTAAACCTTCTTTAGGTGTTCCGGTCTAAGGTTCAGATTATTTGAAATTTTAAACAGTGGACATTATGAAGAAGATAGTAAATCTTAGTTTAGCATTTATGTTAGTGGCTGGAAGTATGGCCTGGGCTCAGCAAGGGCGAGGCGGTAGAGGGGGTAACCCCGAAGAGCGAGCCGAGAAGCTAACTGCCTCTATGACAGAAATGCTGGCCTTAACCGAAGATCAGCAAACCGAAGTGGGCGACCTCAACCTGAAATTTGCTACCCAAATGCAGGAAACCTTTCAGGAAAACCGGGGCGACCGGGAAGCCGTGCGCGAAGCGATGAAAAGCTTGAATAAAGAACGGGAAACCGAATTGGCCTCTATTCTGACGGAAGAGCAGATGCAGACTTATAATGAGAAGAAAGCGGAGCTCAGAGATAAAGCTCGGGAGCGTCGGGGCCATCGTAAAGGCCGTGGTAAAAAAGATGCAGCGAGTCAGCAATAGATTTTTTGCTACACAAATTGTATAAAAAGAAAGCGATGAGCATTACGTTCATCGCTTTTTTTATGCTTGGATGGTGATTGTGTTATAAATCGTCTCGCACGGCTTGTACCTCGGCAAAAGTGACTACTTCGCCTTCATTGCCCCAACTATTGCGGACGTAATTCAGCACGTGAGCTACTTCCTCATCCGACAGCGGCTGAGGAGGCATCACTCCATTATAGGTTTGTCCGTTTACTACCATCTCACCCTGTGAGCCTTGCAGTACTTGCTTAATGGAACGCTCCTTGTCGGCCATCAGGTAATCCGACTTAGCCAGCGGAGGAAATGCCCCGGGAATACCTTCGCCGGTAGCCATATGGCAGGCCAGGCAATAGCCTTGGTATATTTCCTGACCAAGTTTGATGCTTTCCTGTAGATCCGGTTCGGTTTGCTGTACGGATGACGATGGAGCAGGTTGATACCACGAAAAAAGCACAGACGCTGCGTACAGGGCCGTGCTTATGAAAAGATAGGAATAGGTCATGAGTGTGTAAAAATTTTGAACTACAAACCCTTAAAGATAAGTGATTGTTACGCTTTATCCATACGGAACGGCAGTTTTCGAATACGGTTTCCAGATTCATTGAAGATGGCATTAGCCAGAGCGGGGGCCAATGGGGGTAAGCCCGGTTCGCCTACGCCTCCCGGTTTTTCCTGGCTATCCATAATATGTACCTCCACCTCCGGCATCTCATCCATCTTCACCATCTGGTAATTATGGAAATTGCTCTGCATCACTCGTCCACCTCGGAAGATGATCGGATCTTTGATAGCTGCCGTGAGTCCCATAACAATATTGCCTTCGGTTTGGGCGCGAATGGTATCCGGGTTCACCGTCATACCGCAGTCAATGACCGCAACTACTTTCTTGAACTTTAGCTGGCCGGTTTTATTTCGCTCTACGAAGGCTACCTGTCCGCAGATGCTGCCAAAGCACTCAGCAATGGCTACGCCCTTTCCCTGGTTGTCGGGCAAGCCTTTGTTCCAGCCAGTTTTCTCTTCCAGCATTTCCAGCACCTTCACAAAGCGGGGCTGCTCTTTCAACAGCTCTTTCCGAAACTGAAGCGGGTCTTGTCCGGCCTCATGCGCTATTTCGTCAATGAAAGATTCATGAGCAAAAGCATTGGTCGATGAATAGACCGAACGCCACCATAGCACCGGAATTTGCGTCTCGTAGGGCACGTAGCGAGTCATGAAGTTTGGGAAGGCATAATGCGTGTTGATAGCCTCCATCACACCTCCGGGCATTTTGCTTTTATCAGCATCCGGCCACTGAAAGGCCAGTGCCTGCCCAATCATTTTATGCTTCAGGGCTACCGGTGCCCCTTGCGCGTCAAATCCGGCCTGTAGCTGGTGCAGCGTGCCGGGGCGGAATGGTCCCTGCTGCGTATCATCCTCGCGCGTCCAGACTACTTTTACCGGCTCATTAATCTGCTTCGCAATAGAAACTGCTTCAATAATGAAGTCGTTAAAAGCCCGGCGGCCAAAGCCCCCACCCAGGAAGCTTACGTGAATCTTGATGTTTTCCTCAGGAATGCCCAGATACTGGGTGATATCGCCCAAAGCCCACTGCGGAGATTGAGTCGGTCCCCAGATTTCGCATTGGTTGCCCTTTACATGAGCCACCATGTTCATAGGTTCCATTGGGCTATGAGCTAGATAGGGAAGCTGATATTCTGCTTCCAGCGTTTTGACAGATTGCTCGTACGCATTAGCAAAATCACCTTTGCTTTCGTGCTCAAAGCCTTCTTCCGACTGTAAATTTTTTAAGCCCTCGTCAATTTTGCGGGAATCAATTTCATCGTAACCGGACAAATCCCACTGTACGCGTAAGGCTTTTCGCCCCTGAAAGGCCGCGTAGTAAGAATCAGCCACCACCGCTACTCCCTCAAAATGGTAAGCAAATACCGGGCGTTCAGCCTTTACCACATATTTTACTCCGGGTATGGCTTTCGCTGCCGCTTCATCGTAGCTCACCACTTTACCGTGCAGGGTAGGGGCGCGTTCTACCGATGCGTAGAGCATACCCGGCACTTCCACATCCAATCCGAAGACGGCTTCCCCATTGCACTTTATGGGCGCGTCTTTGCGGGGGAGTGGTTGTCCCAGAATCTTAAAGTCTTTTGAATCTTTTAAAATAGGCTCAGCCGGAACGTCCAGCTTTGCCGCTTCTGCTACCAGTTCGCCGTAGGTCAGGCTTTTGTTTTTCTTTTTCAGTATGATCTTCCCATTTTCGGCGTAGCAGTCTCGGGGTTTTACCTTCCATTGTTCGGCAGCAGCCTGAATGAGCATCTCGCGGGCAGCAGCGCCCATCTTGCGGAGGGGTAGCCATTCTCCCCGAACGCTATTACTACCGCCCACCATCTGGCTACCGTACTTTTTATGCCCTTCGGCCTGCACAATATGCACATCATCCATGCTTACTTCCAGCTCTTCAGCCAGCAGCATAGGCATAGACTGGTACACGCCCTGACCCATCTCGGGTTTGTGGTTCATTAGGGTAATCTTCCCTTCCGGGTCAATGATGATGAAGGGGTTAAGCTGGGCACCAAATACACCTTCGCCATTAATTTTATAAACTTCCGCTTCCCGGCTTATGGCCGATGTGCCGAATCCCAGCGCCAACAGCGCTCCTGAAGCACCGCTGATTTGCAGGAAGCGACGCCGGTTTAAAGGCAGATTGTTAGTTAACTTTTCCATAGCTCATATCTTTTGCCGCGGTGTGAATTGCTTTCCGAATGCGGGCATAGGTGCCACAGCGGCAGATGTTACCGTGCATTGCCTTGTCGATGTCCTCATCAGTAGGTTCCGGTTTTTCGTTCAGCAGGGCCACTGCCGACATAATTTGCCCTGACTGGCAGTAACCACATTGGGGTACCTGTTCTTTAATCCAAGCTTGCTGTACGGGGTGGTCGTTATTTTGGGAAATGCCCTCAATGGTGGTGATTTGCTTTTCGCCCACGGCCGAAACCGGAAGCACGCAACTGCGGGTCATGGTACCATCCAAGTGAATAGTGCAGGCGCCGCATTGGGCCATGCCGCAGCCAAATTTGGTGCCCTTCAGCCCGATAACATCGCGGATTACCCAGAGCAAAGGGGTTTGCGGGTCAACGTCAACCGAGTAGTCTTTCTGGTTGATGTTCAGCGTAAACTGAGCCATAAAAATAAAAGGTTTGTAGCAGTGAATTTCGGCCTAAGGTAAGGAAATGATTAGAGAAGCGGTAGTATTGAGCGGTGAATTGAAGAAACGGTCAATACTCATGATATATGAATTGACTAGTTTGGGGTTAATTGATGTTTAATACGCTCAAAATCCTCGGGTGTATCCACATCGTAGGCCCCTCCTGGGAAGTCAACGGTAGCCATGTATTCTTTATGCTGGTGGATGATTTGCTTGGCGCCGCCTTTACTGTCAAGTGTGAGCAAATTTGGGAATAGGGCCTGGCCGAAAAGTGCGGGCACGCCTACCGTATTCTGGTAAGAGGATGCAACCAGGTTTTTGCCAGTGTCGTAGTGCATCTGTATGAGTTGGCGTAGGAGCTTTTCACTGACCAGGGGCTGATCGCACAGCATGATGATGATAGCTTCAGGAACTAAGTTCTTAACAACGACTTGTTGCACCCCGGTGCGAATAGAAGAACCCATGCCGCTGGCCCATTCCGGATTATGGATTAACGAAACAGAGGTCTTCCGTAAATCTTCCTGTACTGCATCGGCATAGGACCCGGTAACCACCACCACCTCATGGCTAACCGATTTTGCCGTTTGTACGGCCCGTTGCACCAGCGACTGCCCCTGAAGCTGCATCAGTTGTTTGGGCTGCCCCATGCGCCGAGCTTCGCCAGCTGCTAGAATTACAGTAACAATCATGCGGGATTATGCGACATCATAAATAAAAAACCACTAACGCCTCCAATGACGAGCATAAGCAGCAGATTTAATAAGCAAACCAGAACTGCTTTAATAATGCCTTTTCCTGTTTTTAACTGAAAAAAAGAAATAAGGCCCCAACTTATATATACTGCCCAAAAAAACTGATACATGGTGTTGAACACGGTCGGGAAATAATACATACCTAAACTTCCTACCAAGTAGAGCAACATGCCTTCTGCAACCAGAAAAGCATTTAATACCAAATGCTCAGCATAGTTATATCCTTTCTTCAAAAAAAATAAATAGGTAAAAGCTGCCAAAAGCGGGATTGAGAGAAAGGTAATGATATTATAATACTGATAGAGAAAGGTGACTAACTGTTGCTGGACCTGCCGGCCGGCTTCATCAATTGATAGAACTCCCGCTTCATCATAGAATTTATTGATCAAATCAAGTTTGATTACTGCATAGGTGGAAATAGCCGTGGTGAAAACCAAGAATCGAATAGGATGAGAGTAGCGTTTTCGCTCGCCCTGTAAATAATCCCGGATAGCTTTGCCTGGGTTGAGCAGAAGCATCTTCACGGTAAAGAAGAAACCCTTGTCCCAGCTTAAAGTGCCTAAAACTTCTTCCCATAAATGCCCAATGGTAATTCTGGGAGGCTCTTTTTTTATAAAATTCGGTGAGGTTGTGTCAGGGCTACTTTTCATATTACTCTTAAATTTTATCCCGCTGTGGGAAAAAATTCCAAAATATGGAAATACAGTAATTTCGAAAGATAATATACGCTTTTTGTATAAGTCATGCAGTTGATTTACGAGGTGGGGTGATGTATTTTACCGCACTAAACTTATGCTCATGTCATCTCGCCTAACCTTACAACGCGATCAATTTTCACTGCCTACCAGTCTCACGTACCTGAATTGCGCTTATATGGCCCCCTTACTTAAGACGGTAGAAGAAGCAGGAATCATTGGTTTACAGAAAAAACGCCTGCCAACGGATTATGGGCCTTACGAATTTTTTGATGAGGTGACTCAGGTAAGAAAACTCTTTGCTCAGTTAATTCATGCTGCTGATTATCAGCGGATTGCTATTTTGCCCGCTGTGTCTTACGGAATGGCTATTGTTGCTAAAAACTTAAAAATACAGGCTGGAGATAATGTAATTGTGGTAGGCGAGCAGTTTCCAAGTAGTGTGTATCCGTGGCATAAACGAATAGCAGAAGCAAAAGCGGAGTTGCGTACTATTCGTGCGCCGGTTACTCTTAAAAACCGGGGAAAACAGTGGAATGAGCAGGTTCTAGAGGCTATTAATGCTCAAACCTGTATGGTCGCTATTCCCCATACGCATTGGTCTGATGGTACTAAATTTGATCTGATGGCTATCCGCCAGCGTACCCGGGAAGTGGGGGCGTTGCTGGTGGTAGATGGCACTCAGTCCGTGGGCGCACTTCCCTTTCATGTGGCTGATATTCAACCTGATGCGTTAATATGCGCTGGTTACAAATGGCTGATGGGGCCTTATGGTCTTACCCTAGGGTATTTCAGTGAATACTTTGATGAAGGAGAGCCGCTGGAAGAAGGTTGGATTTCCCGATACGGAAGTGAGGATTTTACTCAGCTGGTCAATTACCAGGATCAATACCAGCCTAAAGCCCTACGTTATGATATGGGCGAGCGTAGCAACTTTATTTTAATTCCCATGATGGGAAAAGCGCTGGAGGCGGTACTGGCCTGGCAGCCGGAGCGCATTCAGGAGTATTGCCAGTCTATCACCGATTCTGCTATTCAGGAGATGCGTGACTTAGGCTGTTGGGTGGAGGATGCATCTCTGAGAGGGCAGCACTTGTTTGGGGTTCGTTTGCCAAACCATTTATCCTTAAAAAAGCTGCAAGAAAGACTTAAAATGGCTAAAATAAGCGTTTCGGTGCGGGGTGATTCGGTTAGGGTGTCACCCTACCTGTATAATGATGAGAGTGATTTGGAAACACTAATAGCGTGTTTGCGATAGGGAGTACAATAAAAAACCCCGGGGCGACCAAGCACCCGGGGCCAACTATCAACCTTAAACAAACGCTAAGAAAAAATCTTTGCGCATTTAACTAATTACAAATCGCGTGCCAAAATGATTATAATATTTCTTAGAATAATTATTATAAGTGCGGATTGATTTTAAAACTTAGTGAAGGTTGCAGCGTTATGAAAGTAAAAATTTTTTTACCCGCTTTATGGAATATTTTCTCCCTCTTTTCCCATTAAAACTTATTGCTTACCCTGGGGAACAGGTGAATCTTCATATCTTCGAAGATCGTTATAAACAGCTGGTTAGCGAATGCATTCAGGAAGAAGTCCATTTCGGCATTCCGGTTTATCTGGATAACCGCCTGGAGTACGGAACAGAAATGAGTGTAGAGAAAATTATTGAAACTTATCCGGATGGCCGTATGGATATTATTACGCAGGCCCATCGGGTATTTCGGATAGTAGATTTTACCAACCCGGCTCCGGGAAAGCTATATGCCGGAGGCGAAGTCATTTTTTTAGATAATATTTATGATGATACTGATGAGAAAGCCCGGCAGCACATGCTCCAGTTAGCCAGGGAGTTATTTCAACTTCTAAATCTTTCCGATAGTGTAAAAATTAATAAAGACATTACGGTATTTGACCTGGGGCATAAGCTGGGGTTGCCCTTTCAGAAGCAATATCGACTCTTGCAACTAGAGCGGGAAAGTGACCGGCAACTATTTATTATAGAGCACCTGGAAAAGACCCTGCCGGTGATGCAGGAAATGGAATATGCCAAAGAGCGAATTCGCCTGAACGGGCACTTCCGCAAATTTGACCCGCTGGATTTTTGACTCTTTCTTGATAAGTATAAACTTTCAACATCATTATACGGACTGGTAGGCAATTAGTAATAGCTAGTTAGAAATCTAGCTATTACGAATGCTTGAGCTATGGCCAATAGTTTATATTTAACTGAATCACTCATCACTGGAACTCATTAGGAAATAAAATCAGATTATTAGACTCCGTGAGGGGAATTTGTATCTTTGATCGCTGAGATATAGCTATATGCAAAACACTGAGTTATCTGGGTTCGGCGAGATTCTGCTATTCATTATTGGGGGCGCCTTGTTTGTGCTTATAACCCTGTTGGTAGCACGCTTTATTCGCCCTGACCGGCCTAATGAAGAGAAATTAACGACCTATGAGTCGGGAGAAGACCCGCTGGGAACGGCCTGGGGGCAGTTTAATCCTCGGTTCTATATCATTGCTCTGATATTTATATTGTTTGATGTAGAGATTGTCTTTTTGTTTCCCTGGGCCACAGTGTTTGGGCAAAAAGCATTGATTGAACAAACCGGCGGAGTATGGGGCTGGTTTGCCCTGGTTGAAATGACCATCTTCATTCTAATTTTAGCGTTGGGGCTGGCTTATGCCTGGGCCAAAGGTTTTCTGGATTGGGTAAAGCCTCATGTAAAAGTGCCTCATTACAACTCGCCAGTGCCACCGGAAATGTATCAGCAGATCAATCAAAAATACGAAACTACAAACCGAGAGAATGCATAGCTTATGGGAGGATTACTAGACCAGCAGTTTGGACAGGGAGGTATCATTATCACTAAGGTTGATGACCTGGTAAACTGGGCCCGGCTTTCGTCTTTATGGCCAATGGGTTTCGGGCTGGCCTGCTGCGCCATTGAGATGATGTCCACCTATGCCTCTAACTACGACCTGGACCGTTTCGGAGTATTTCCCCGCCCCTCGCCCCGGCAGTCGGATGTGCTGATTGTTTCGGGCACCGTAACATTTAAGATGGGCGACCGGGTGCGGCGGTTGTATGAGCAAATGGCTGAGCCGCGCTACGTAATTTCTATGGGCTCCTGTTCCAACTGCGGTGGGCCGTATTGGGAGCATGGTTATCACGTGGTAAAAGGAGTAGACCGCATTATTCCGGTTGATGTCTACGTGCCCGGCTGTCCCCCCCGGCCAGAAGCCCTGATTGGTGGTATTCTGAAGTTGCAGGAGAAAATTCGTAACGAGTCGTTAATGGCCCCGTCGGCCCTGGAAAAGATCATGGCTAAGCGAAAAGCAAAAACTAACCCGGAGACTGCATGAGTTTTGATGATATAGTACAGAAAATTGTTCAGAAGTTTGGGGAAGATAGCATTGTAGGCATTACTCAGGAAGCCTCCCCACCCATCATTCATCTGGTTACTATCCAACTGGTGGAGGTCTGCCGGTTTCTTCACCAAAGTGAGGGTTTATATTTTGACTATCTGGCTTGTATTACCGGGATTGATAATGGACCGGAAGCGGGAACGATGGACATCATCTATACGCTCAATTCTATTCCTTATGAGCATCAAATCTCTTTAAAAGTAGAAGTAACTCGCAATCAGGAAAACGCCCCGCTACCGGCAGTGCCCTCAGTTATCCCCATCTGGCGAAGTGCCGACTGGCACGAGCGGGAAATTTACGATTTGCTGGGCATCCATTTCACCGACCACCCCGACCTGCGCCGCATTTTATTGCCTCACGACTGGCAGGGCTACCCTCTGCGCAAAGATTACCAGGAGCAGGAAACGTATCATGGAATAGGAGTGAGATACGAGAAAGATAATGAGCAGAGAGCAATGAACAGTTAGTAGTGCGTAATGATTGAAGAGCTGCTGTAAATTTTAAATTCGCACCCAGCACCCAGCACCCAGCACCCAGCACCCAGCACCCAGCTATTTCATCTTTACACTAGTCATAATTCTCTGGGCGGTGGGCTGCCATTGTTCTTTCCGGCGAGTGGGGCAACTAAAAGTAAAAACCAGGGCTTTATCCTTATGGATAGCGTATTGCACATACGTGTATTGATGTACGGGCGGCTTAGGTACAATAGAATCTTCGTCTTGTTTCACCACAGAAGTAAACTCGAAGTATACCATTTCAGCATTATTTACTGTATGAATGCCCTCTTCCACAAAATCAATTTCATCGTATAGTTCCAGCAAACTGGAGCGATAGAAATCCTTAAGAATGGGCAAATCACTGGCCTGCCAGCGGGTATTGGAAACATTTACACCAAAATCAGCTACCTGATCCGGGCTGGTATATGCAGCTAACGGGGGGCGAGCCGACAGAAATTTTTGTTGCATCTGATCTTCGGTCATCTTCTGAAACGATTGCGGTAGACTGACGCTGATATCTTCAGAGACTTCAACTTTCACAAATTTATCCTCGTAGCTTCGGAAACCACTAAACAACTCGGTAGTAAAGCTCAGAATTAAGAATATGACTATCTTTTTCATGTAAATGGATGGGTGATTAATAGAATGAGAGAGTGACTCTCGTATTTCTAAACGTTATTATCTGAATTAATTATGCCAGTTTAGTCAGGACTTAATGTGAAAAAGGCGTACAACTGATAACAATCCCAGTGCACCAGAGATGCTATTTTTTATGTAATGATTCAATCCTTCTTTCACGCTGTCTTCACTGTAAAAAAAACAGTATGTTTGGAGTTCAGTTTAAGTAAGCAAAAACGCAATCACGTAAGAATAAACCAGAATAAGATGAAAAAAGTAACCTATTTACTGGCCACAACAGTGCTAGCTGGCAGCCTTGTACTCAGCAGTTGCGACCGAGGCGATGATTACAAACAAAATGAGGATGGCGAAGCTACCGCTTCTTCGGGCGAAGGTGAATTCAATGAAGAAGAAGCTATGTATCCGGAAGAAAAAGTACAGGATGATACCAACCTGGAAGATGGCGAGCCTCTGGATTTAGATAGCGAGTATGAACCCGTTAAAAAGCGAGTGATGATCGCCTCACTGCTACGTCAGAAAAATGATCTGCAAAACCGGATTCGTGAGATAAAAATGCAATCATCTGCCACTGCTTCGGAAGGTGACATGGGGCAGATGCAAGACTATGTAGAACGGATAGACACAGAAATTACCAGTATACGACGCACTCCTAATGACCGTATATCGCAGGTAGAAAAATCAGCCCAGACTACCATTGAGGAGGCCGGTGAATTACTACAATCTACCAAAATGCGTATTGATCACGGATTTTAAGATTGTTGATCATACTTAGAGCAGACGAGAGGTTAGCGCCGAAAGTCTGCTTTATTATTTTTTTAAGACGAGCGGTAGACTTTTTACTGTCAGGCAACCTCTATATGGGCTAATTGATCTCTTCTACTAGTTCGGCATCCTCCAGAATATACATCAGTTGGTAAATATCGTAGGCATTCAGCGTTAGTTTGCCTTTTACCTTAATCGGAGTGTCAGTGTAGTCAATCGGCTCGGCAAGGTACACCTCCACCACTGTTTCCGGCCCGCCCGTACCACAAAAGAAACAGGCCGCCAGTGGCAAAGATGACAGTACGAAGTGATCGGGCTTAAACACTGCATCCAGCCCACCAGCCGGAATAATATAGCCGGGCACCGTTATTTCCTCTCCATCCATTTCTTTAATCTCTTCGGAGAAGATCGGCACGTTAATCATACCGAATTCATCTTCCGTACTTTCGTAGCTTACATTTGCCAGCGTACTCCAGGTATTGTCTTTAGAGTATTTGGGGCTGTTATCCTGCGCATAGGTTGAAACACAAAAAGTACTAAGGTAGAATAGAATGACGATAACTCTCATAAGGTGGTTGCTAAGAGGGGGGCAGGTTACGAAAAGCCCACCCCCAGATTTAGTACAAGATTATTAGATTACTTGCCCTCGGATTCAGACTCTGTTGAAGTAGCATCCGATCGCAATGTGGGGTAGGTGATGCCTAGCTGTTCCAGGTACGTATCGTACTTGGTTTCATCGTAATAGTATTGCTCCAGTTGAGGACGATAGGTAGTCATAATCTCTTCATTAAGTTCTATCGCTGGTTTATCATCCGGGTTGAGTAAGGGCTCGTACTCTATTTCTTTGGTTTGTACATTTTCGTAGTAATCCCAGGCCTGGGCAATGATTTCGGGCTTCAGGAGCATGTCTAGCAGGGTCATGGCCTCTGCTTTCGCACCCGCAGTAGCTCCTTTGTGGGCGATAGGCGTAGCCATGGTAATAGCATTAGACCAGTGGTGTCCCTGCAACCCTGGCATGTTGGAAGGAAAACGTAAAACGATGGTCGGCACTGCCCAGGATATATCCGCAATATCATCTGACCCACCGCCTAATGAGAACTTAACCGGTTCGCCCAATTCTTCCAGTTCGGTAGCCAGCCCCTCCGGGTCAGAACCCACCTCTTCCTGCACGGCTTTGGCTAACGTCTGGTCCTCTTCTGACCATTCGGGTAAGCCAACTTTTTTAATGTTTTCGTAGGCGGTCTCAGCGATTACTTTGTTAAAGTGTCCGGGCCAGGCACTTCCCAAATAACGGTAGGTCATTTCGGTGTCGGTCATCAATGCAGCTCCTTTGGCAATGTTAACAGCAATGTCATACATATTTTTAATGTCGGCATACGTACGGTCGCGCAGGTAGTACCAGACCGAAGCTTTCTCCGGCACCACATTGGGTTGGTCGCCACCATCAGTCACTACATAGTGCGAGCGCTGAGTCGGTTGCAGGTGCTCTCGACGGAAGTTCCAGCCTACGTTCATGAGTTCTACCGCATCCAGCGCGCTTTTTCCTCTCCAGGGAGCTCCGGCACCGTGCGCTGCTTCCCCGGAGAATGAGAATTCTATAGAAATCACTCCGTTTCCTTTCGGGCTACCGTATGAGGTTTCCAGGTTATTACCCACGTGAGTAAACAGGCAGGCATCAACATCTTTAAAGTAACCGTCCCGCACGAAGAACGCTTTGGTTCCTATTTGCTCTTCTGCTACTCCTGGCCACAGCATGAGGGTACCCTGAATGCCTTCCCGCTCCATAATTTCCTTCACGGCCAGCACTGCCGTTATATTCACCGCCTGTCCGGAATTATGGCCTTCCCCGTGGCCGGGTGCTCCGTCAACGATAGGGTCATGGTAGGCTACACCCGGCTTCTGAGATGCTTTCGGGATACAATCCAGGTCGCTGCCAACGGCAATGATGGGTTTGCCCGAACCCCAGGTGGCAGTCCAGGCGGAGGGAATGCCGGAGATACCATGCTCAATGGTAAATCCGTTTTCTTCCAGAATGCTGGTGAGGTACTTGGATGTCTCAAACTCCTGCATGCCCAGTTCGCTGAAGCTAAAGATTTTATCAACCATCACCTGGGTGAATTTTTGATTTTCCTGTACTGCTTTCGCTGCTTCTTCCTTCAGTTTCTCAATCTGTTTGGGCGTCATTTTTTTCTGCGCCGAAGCGGTAAAGCTGATCAGAATACAGAAGATCAGCGATAGAAATGTAGTGCCTGCCAGCGGTAAGGTGTCAGGCAGGCGGAAGCGAGTAGATATGTTCATCATGTTCTAAAGTTTAGAAGGTATAAGGTTCTGTGTCTATTATATTGATGGTATATGCCTTGTGGTAGCGTTGGTCGGAGGAATCGCCGTTATTGAGCTTATCAAAAGTGTAATGTAAGGGCAGAATAAAAGCGAATGATCTATTACAACGTGCAAACTCACCTCTCCTTACAGATGGAGTATTGTAGATTTGGATAATGCTGTGTGTTGCGGTTTAATTTATAGACAAGAAATATAAATTCAAATAAAAAATTCTGTTTATGGAATAAAAATAAAATATAATACCGATTTTGCTTGTACGATTAGAACCTTATTTGGCAAGAAAAAATGATCCATTGTTGATCGGATTGAGGGGGATGGCAGGAAGGAATACCGACTATGAAGTTTTCGGCTAACGTCGTTGCTTATTAGACAGCATAAGTCTCCCACCCCTCATGATTAGTACAGTATAGTGACAGAAAAAGAGTAAGAGACCTTTGCCTTCTTGTGACAGGAAAATAGTTAATCTACTGGCGAGTGTAAGCAATCTCTCCGGCCACAATCGTATAGTCTACTTCTGTATCCAGAATCTGGTTTTCCGGGATGAGCATGATATCCTGCGAGAAAACGGTAAAGTCAGCCAGTTTGCCTTCTTCGATAGAACCTTTAATATCTTCCTCAAAGGCTCCATAAGCGGCATTCCAGGTATATGATTTTAGTGCTTCTTCGCGGGTCATGCGTTGCTCGGGTTCGTAGCCGCCTTCGGGTTCTCCCTGCAGGGTTTTCCGGGTAACGGAAGCATAAAAACTAGCCAATGGGTCTACGGGCTCCACCGGAGCATCCGTGCCGTTAACGACAGTAGCGCCCAAGTCAATCAGCTTGCGCCACACGTAGGCTCCTTCCTCGATGCGCTCCTTGCCTAGCCGCTCAATGGCCCAGGGGCGGTCAGATGACATGTGAATGGCCTGCATGGCCGGAATAACCCCCATTTTGGCAAAGCGAGGAATGTCTTCGGCACTCAGGTGCTGGGCGTGCTCAATGCGGTAGCGCGGGTCTTTGGCCAACTCGGGTAACTGGTTAAACGCTTTTTCGTACTGATCCAGCACTTCGCGGTTAGCCCGGTCGCCAATGGCATGGGAGCAAACCTGAAAACCGTGTTGCAGCCCTTTTACCGCAATATCATGAATATAGGAAACCGGGGTGGTTTCGTGACCGAACTGCCCGGGCATATCCGAATATTCTTCCAGTAGCCAGGCTCCGCGAGAGCCTAACGCTCCATCCGTATACAGCTTGATACTGCGAATAGTCAGGAAATTACTGTCCAAGCCAATTTCCGGCCCATTCTCAAAATATTCTGCCAGCAAAGTGCTATCGCTTCCGCTTAGCATGGCGTAGAGGCGTACCTTTAATTTATCTTCTTCCGCCAGTTTCTTGTATAGCTGCACAATTTCCCGGTTGATTCCGGCATCGTGAAAGCTGGTGATCCCGTACGACAGGCACTCTTCCATAGCCAGATTGGCTGTCTGAACGAGAATTTCCTGTGTTTGTGTGGGAATATGCTCGGTGATCAGTTGCATGGCGTTTTCATTGAAAATTCCGGTAGGGTTGCCCAGTTCATCCTGAAAAATCTCTCCTCCGCTTATTTCGGGAATTCCAGTACCCTCCTGATCAATGGTAGAGACGCCAGCAGCCTCCATTGCCTTACCGTTGGCAATTCCGGCATGGCCGCTGGCGTGTTCCAGGTATACTGGGTTAGCCGGAGCGGCTTCGCTTAGTAAATGATGTGTCGGAAAGCCCTGCACCATTTCGGGTAATGAGTCCCATTTATCCTGATGCCAGCCTCGCCCGATGATCCAGGCTCCGGGCTCGGCGTTGGCGGCAGCTTCGACTACCATTTCGGCTACTTCTTCAAAACTGCGAACGGCCAGCAGGTCCAGGTTCATTTTATTTTCGCCTACACCCATAAAGTGTGCGTGGCCTTCAATAAAGCCGGGAGTCATGGTTTTCCCCTGTAGGTCCAGTACTTCAGTTTTATCGCCAATCCATTGCTGGGCATCGGCCTGACTACCGACAAACACAATTTTATCACCTACTACGGCGACCGCCTCTGCCTGAGGGTTTTCATCATCAACAGTATAGATAGTTCCATTCTGAACGACCAGATCGGCCACCTGTTGTTTTTTACAACTGGCGACCAAGAAAACGCTCAGAATAAGCAGATAGCAGGGTAGGGTTCGTAGCATAGAATACAGGAAAGTTTAATTCTGTAAAGTTACAGACTGTTAGGCAAATGAATACAATCCGGAATCTTCGGATAACCGTAGAAATATTGTTAAAAATAGAAGATTACAGTTATTTAACCTGCTCTTAACTCGATTATCCACTAATGAGTTCAGACAATTCTCAGAAGCACATCAGAGCTTCACCTGTTGTTTTCCGCCGTTCAGCGTTACTTCCTGCCCTTGCCAATGAAAGGTGCCGGTAACCCCGTCGGGCAGCTCAATTTCAGCCTGAATTCCCTGTTCACCTTGCCGTTGTAGGTTTACCTGAATGGTTCCCTGCGGATGAGGCATCTGCCCTTCGGCTTTGTTCAGGCTACCCAGGTTGGGGGCAATGCTTACTTCGGCGAAATGCGGAGCGGCCGGGTTGATACCGCAGACCGTCGCCAGGTATTCATACAACGGACTGGCGCTCCAGGCGTGGCAGTCGGAGCGGGTATTTTCATCGTGCTCGGCAAAGGTGGTTAAGCCTTCGGATAGCATGGTCGTCCAGGTATTCTGATGGTCTACAAAGTAGTCGCCCAGACCGGCTTTTTGCATCGCTCGGTTCAGGTAGAAACGGAAATAGATGTAACAGTTAGCAATGGAAGTATCGGAGGCGACGCGTTCCATCAGTGGTTTCCATTCTTCTTTGGGAGCCGTTTGGGTAAGCACCGCGAAGATGTTGGTGTGTTGGCTAAAACGGTCTTTCTCTGGAGTGTCGGCATATAATTTTCGAGAGGCATCGTAACTGCTTTCTTGTACTGCGGGTTGAATGCGGTCGGCGATGGCCTGGTAATGATCGGCAAACTGCGGAAGGTCAAAATAGCGGTATAGCTCAACGGCCTGCTGAATAGTGTACAGATACTGAAGGGTTATAAAGGTAGAGTGTCCGTCTTGCGCACCGGGAGGAGTACCTCGCTCAAACTCGGGAATAGCATCTACGTAATTCCACCAGGGCATACCACTCAGCAGGTTATTGGTATCCAGGTAGTTCTCGTACCATTGCAGCACGCGCGTCATGCCCGGAATAAACTGCTGTAAAAATGCATCGTCGGCCCGGTGCATGTGGTAATCGTGCAACATACTGATCCAGAACAGGGCGTAGGGCGGAATGTACTGCGGTAGCCCGGAGGGGTAGCGGCTCATGGTGATGCCCTCTTCCGTAATAGAGTTGGCAAACTGAAACAGGGCATTACGCATCATCCGGTCGTCACCATCCACATACAGTGAGATAAGTGCCTGAATACGGGTGTCGCCCACGTATTGCAGTTGCTCGTAGTAGGGGCAGTCCATATAGGTTTCCAAAGCGCATAAGCGAGCGGTGCGCCAGCCCACATCCCAGATGCTGTCCATCACCGGTTCGTCGGTTTTGAAGAAGGCGGTGGGTTCGAACGGATAAGCAGTGAACTGATGGCTCAGGTCTTCCAGCACCAGCGGCTCATCACCGGTCTCAATGTCCAGTTGCAGGTAACGGAAGGTCCGCACCCAAAGTGGGCTAAAAATGCGACCATCGCCACCATCGGGTAAGAAAAGATCAAAATAACCTACAATGGATTTGCCTTCTGTTTCGTTTCGATTGCCCTTCTTCCGGTCCTCATCGTACAACGCTTCGGCATAGGTTACCTTTACTTCACTGCCTGATCCACCGCTTACCGTAAATTCAGGGTAGCCCATCGTCAGGTAGGTGTGGTCCAGTAAAATGGTTGCCTGCTGATTGGCCGGGATGGTTACCGATTGATTTCCTTGCAGAAAGGCTGGTGCGATATCGATAGAGGCTCTTTCTACTTCGGCTAAGCGTTCGGTTTTCTCCTCCAACATCGGAATATTTCGAGGGTATAGATATACCGCGCCATCACCATAACCGTAGCGAAAACCGTAGAGACGACCCACTCCGTTTGAGCGGGGAGCTACCCATTGGTCATCGGTAGTATAATCCAGCGTTTCCCACTGCCAGGGGTATTGCGTTCCATCTACCCGGTCGCAGGCGCCGGAAGCATAATAACCAAGTACGGTAAAGTCTCTTTGGGTTAGCGGAGAATAAGCCTGATTATGATACACTTGCCATTGATCGGGATTAGTATTGACGATTGCCTCAGTTTCGGTATCGCCCTGTACGATCAGGCCGGTACGGTACGTATGCTGGGCTACGGGAGCACCCTCAGCAAAATTCCAGACTACGGCAGCCAGCACGTTGTCTCCCGCCTGAAGCAGGTCGGCAATGTCATACGACTCAAAGCGGTAGTGCATCAGATCGCCGCGAGCCGGCCCTCGCCCCACGAGTTGCCCATTGACAAAAAACTGGTAGCGGTTATCGGCCGATACGTGTACGACGAACTGTTCGGGTTGGGTATCCAGATTAAAGGTATTTCGGAAGTGCTGAACGCTGTATTCCTGTCCGCTTACGTCAGGGTGGGCAATCCATTGGGCCGACCAGGCTCGGGACAACAGGTTTTCGTTTATATTTTGGTGAGGATACTGGGCAAAAGCAGGATAGCTCATGAGAAGCAGCAGGAAAGAAAAAACTCTGTACATAGGTTGTTGTAGGTGAAAACTCCATAAACGAAGAGATAAAATAGAAAAATATGGTTTTGGTTAGCTACTATTTTCTAAAAAGATTTAGCGAGCCTCTCAAAAACTGGCGGTTAGCCTAAGAGGATAGACTACCCAAAATTCTTCCTGAAAGCACTCGGTTTGTGCCAGACATAGAAGAAAGGGCGGAACCATTGAAGAGTCTTCAGGGTAGGGCGAGGGCAAAAAATTTTGAGTATAGATGTACTAATTCTCCCCTTTATTCAGGCCACCGATTTGCTTATATCAGAAACGCCTCCCGGACAGCTTACAATTCAGCCTTCCCAAAAGATTATATATTCAATTGCACACTTTGCCGACAGTATATCATCCTCAAGAAATTTACTCACCCTCACCACTCTTCATCGGATGCTAAAAGAGTAAAGCGTATAGGCTTCATGTAATAATTATGATTAGATAAAATTAAAATTATTATATATAAAACTCATATAGTTATAATTTTGACGAAAATTAAGAATTTGAAATATTAAGAACTGATATGAACAAAAATCTTAGAAGAGTTAAAAAACTTATTTTAGGGCTGACAATAGGCTGTTTAAGTTTCAGTGCGGTAGCCAGCGATCTGCCAGAAAGTGAAGCAGCGAATGTCTCCATTTCCCCTGGTAAAAAGCGCGCTACCATTATTATGAATGCCTGGAATCTATCCGCTTATGCACCGGCTACTGTTAAAATTCTAGATAAATTTGGTAGCGTAGTATATCAAGAAGCAGTAGATAGTAAAGACAAACATTCTAAACAGTATGACTTCTCTAAAATGGAATCAGGTAAGTATACGCTGGTACTGGAGAGCACCGCTGGAGAAGTAAATAAACCCTTTATAGTCGGGATGAATGGAGTAGTACGCGAAGATAAGAGTAAAGCGTACCAAAATTTCAGACCAGTAATTATTCAAAAGAGCAAAGAGCGCTCCGTGTTTGTGGGTTTTAGCAACGTAAGCGATGTGCCGTTAAAGCTAACCGTTACCAATACTCAGGGAGATGTAATCTACGCAACGGAAATTACCGGATATCAGGCCTACCATCAGGTGATTAATTTGAAGAAATTACGTCCTGACAATTACACGGTAAATGTATATAATATGGACTATTCCTACCAACGGGACATCAAAAATTACTAGCAATAGCCGCCAACGATGATCTCAGTCAGCAGCCCGATCCACCCTGGAATCGGGCTTTTTCTTTCGAGGGTCATTAGCAGCTGGCGGGCTAGTTCGGATCATTCATTTTTGCCTGCCGCTATACCATGAGGAAGCAGAATTACTGTTGCTTCAAAGTGGTAGGGCATCCATCACAATGTACGCTCATGAACACCTTTGTCCGGTAGTGAACAGCGTCGTATACGTTATAGGCCTTTCCCCGTGGCTGAAAGCCAATAAAGCAGGTTGGCACACAATTGTCAATAAATAATGACTGGTGAGTAATGATAAATGACATTCACTACTCATTCATCATCCATCACTGCTCATTATGCTAAAGAACTACCTTAAAATCACTCTGCGCAACCTGACAAAGCAGCGATTTTACTCGCTAATTAATATTGTGGGTTTAGCCATTGGACTGGCGACTTGCCTGTTGATTGTAGCCTATGTGCTTAATGAAATTAGCTACGATCGCTATCATGAAAAGGCCGATCGGATTTATCGTTCTGCGCTGGTCTTTCAGATGGGGGGGCAGCATGGAGAGTTTGGTACCAGTCCGGCACCTATGGCAGGAGTGCTTTTAGATACGTATCCGGAAATTGAGCAGGCGGTGCGGTTTAGAGATCAGGGTAATTTTACGGTTTTTTATAAGGAACAAGCCTACAATGAGCCTAAAGTAGCTTTTGTTGATTCTACCCTTTTTAAGGTGTTCACGGTTCCTTTGCTACTAGGCGATTCGGCTACGGCTCTCACCGAAATAAATTCTCTGATCATTAATGCATCTTCGGCCGAAAAGTATTTTGGAGCTGACTGGCGAGAAACTAATCCGCTGGGCGAAACCCTGCTGGTGGGCGGGAAGTCTTATCAGGTAAGCGGGGTATACGAGGATTTTCCTGCCAATTCTCACATGCAGTTTACCATGCTGCTTTCTATGATTTCCCGCGCTGAGAGCCGGGAAGAGTATTGGCTTAGCAATAATTTTCATACCTACTATGTGCTGAGCGAAGGAGCTGATCCCGAAGCGCTGCAAAAGAAAGTCAACGAAACTTTTTTGACGTATGCCATCCCTCAGTTAGAGCAATACACCAATGCCAGTTATGAAGACTTTACGCGAAGCGGTAGTTTTTTTCGTATGGAGCTTCATCCTATGAAAGACATCCATTTATACTCTGATCTGTCTGATGAACTGGAGCCTAATGGCGATATTCGCTACGTGTATATTTTCTCGCTAATTGCCTTTTTTGTGCTGCTGATTGCCTGCTTTAACTTTATGAACCTGTCCACGGCCCGCTCAGCCGGACGGGCTAAAGAAGTCGGCATTCGGAAAGCCCTGGGCTCGCATCGGAAGCAGCTCATTGCACAGTTTCTACTGGAGGCGCTTACCATCAGCCTGATATCCATGGCGTTAGCGCTATTACTGGCAGAAATAGCCTTGCCATACTTCAACGACTTGGCGGATAAACAAATACCCTTAAATTATTTTTCTTCCTGGTATTATCTGCCCCTTATTCTGTTGGTAGCGGTAGGAGTAGGCTTGCTGGCGGGAAGTTACCCGGCTTTTTTCCTATCGGCTTTCCGTCC
This sequence comes from Roseihalotalea indica, assembly GCF_022458895.1. The sequence continues at coordinate 970,915 of NZ_JAINFL010000001.1, forward strand.
GGCAGCGGTATTAAAGGGAAAGCTAGCCAGCGGGGCCAAAAGCAGCAAATTGCGCAGCACGCTAGTCGTATTACAGTTCGGCATATCCATTGTTCTGATCACCGGTACGCTGGTTATATTTCAGCAACTGAATCATATTCAGCACCGCAAGCTGGGTTATGATCGAGAGCATGTACTGGTGGTGCACAATACCTATCAGTTGGGCAAACAAGTGGATGCTTTCAAAACCGAACTATTGCGCAACCCGCAAATTACTGCGGCAACTATTTCAAGTTATCTACCAGCCCAGTCATTCAACAGCAATTCCTCGGCGATTTTTCCAAACAGTAATCCACAAAGTGAATACATGACTTCTATTCCCTGGTGGAGTATCGATGATGATTATATCCCTACTATGGGTATGCAGATTGTAGAAGGACGTAATTTTTCCCGCGAATTTTCTACTGATTCTATGGCAATAATTGTGAATCAGGCAGCTGTTAAACAGTTTCATCTGGACGAAAATGGGGAAAGTCCTATTGGCAAAATCCTGAGCTCTTTTGGGGGGAATGACCCCGATAGTATGCAGAATTTTACGGTGGTAGGGGTTGTGGAAGACTTTAACTTTGAAACCATGCGCCATAGCATTTCGCCCATGGTCATGGTATTGGGTAATGACAAGCACTGGATGGGCCGGGAGATTGGAGCCATCTCGCTTCGCCTACAATCGGATGATGCAGCCGAAACCGTGGCCGCCGTAGAAGCTCAGTGGAATCAGTATATGCCGGATCTACCCTTTGAGTACTCCTTCCTGGATGACCGTTTCAATGGCCTGTATAAGTCGGAGCAGAAGGTTGGGAAGATATTTACCGTCTTTTGTGTGCTGGCGATTGTGATTGCCTGTCTGGGATTGTTCGGACTGGCGGCCTTCATGGCTGAGCAACGTACCAAGGAGATTGGTATCCGGAAGGTGCTGGGAGCATCAGTAATGAGCGTGGTCATGCTATTTTCTAAAGACTTTACCCGGTTGGTTATTATTGCCCTGCTGGTAGCCATACCCGTTTCATACTTCGCCATGCGGGAATGGCTGAGTGACTTTGCGTACCGGGTGCCGTTGGGCATAGGTACTTTTGTGCTGGCTGGTGTCATTGCGCTGGCTATTGCCTGGCTGACCGTGGGCTTTCAATCGCTCAAAGCAGCGGTTGTCAACCCGGCCAAATCATTACGAAGTGAATAAAGAACGTATGAAAGAATTTTCATGGCTGGTGCTACTGGCGTTCGTTATTGCAGCGCCACTAGGCTACTTCGCCATGCGCACCTGGCTGGACGGTTTCGCCCACCGGATTGACCTTCATGCCGGGTATTTCATACTAACCTTCGGTGCAGCTTTATTAGTAGCCTGGCTCACCGTAGGCTTTCAGTCAACCCGGGCCGCCCTGGCGAACCCCGTGGATAGTTTGAGAAACGAATAAATAATAGCAAGGGGCTGGGAGCTGGGTGTGTGGAGTACCCCTGGCGCCAGGCCCCCGGCCCCAAGCCTAAAAATTATGATAAGGAGTTATTTCAACATTGCGGTTCGGAATCTGGCCAAGCATAAGGCGTTTTCGATCATTAACATTGCCGGGCTTACGGTCGGGGTTGCCTGCTGTTTGCTGTTGCTGTTGTACATTAAAGCAGAAACTGGCTATGACCAGCATCATAAGCATGCAGGTGAACTGTACCGGATTACCACCGCCTTTCATAATATGGATGGAATCAACGATCACATTGCCACCTCCTCACCGCCCATTGCTATGGCCATGCCAACCGAGTTTCCCGAAGTGGTGAATGCTACCCGTATTGTGAATCCTCCGGGCGTAGATCAGAACCTGATTCAATACGGCGAGAAAGCGCTGTTTGAAACCGGTGGGTTGCTGGTAGACTCTACGTTCTTTAGCATGTTTGATTATGCTTTTTTGGAGGGTAATCCTGAAAACGCACTGAGCAAGCCGAATACAGTAGTATTAACCCAGGAGCTAGCCAACAAACTGTTTGGCCGCACGGATGTGCTGGGAGAGATTATCAGCATCGGTAATAACATTTCAAAGAGTGATTACCAGGTAACCGGAGTAATCCGGAATACGGACGACAAAACGCATATTGATGCTAACTTCTTCACGTCGATGGAAAGCGAGGGGCTAGGTACCTTTGTAGCCCATAACGACCAATGGGCTGGGCAGAACTTTGTGTTTTCCTACATTCAACTTAACCCGGCTTCAACACCCGAAGCACTGGAAGCCAAGCTGCCTGATTTTCTGAATAAATACGGAGCGGAGAATTTCAAAGCCCTGGGCATAAATAAATCCCTGCATCTACAACCGGTCACTAATATTCACTTAAAGTCAAATTATGACCACGAACTGGGCCAGAACGGAAGTATTGTATACGTGTACGTGCTGTCGGCCATTGCAGCATTCATCCTGCTGATTGCCTGCATCAACTTTATGAATCTGTCAACAGCCAAAGCCAGCCAGCGGGCCAGTGAGGTAGGAGTGCGAAAAACGCTGGGAGCCAGCCGCTCGGGTCTGGTACGGCAGTTTCTGAGTGAGTCTATGCTGATCGTACTGATTGCGGTGCTGCTGGGTGGTTTGTTGGTGGAAATATTGTTGCCTTATTTTAATAATCTTACCGGAAAGAACATCAGTTTTCTGGATATTCACTGGTCAAACTATGCATTAGCTGCTTTGGGCCTCACCCTGGTGACCGGGCTGCTGGCCGGAGCGTATCCGGCGTTCTATCTGTCTTCTTTCCAACCAGCGAGGGTGCTTAAGGGCAAAGTGGTTACCCAACTTTCTTCCGGTATGCTGCGAAAAGCTTTGGTGGTATTTCAGTTTGTTATTGCGATTTGCCTGATCTCCGGTGTGATTATCATCGTCAGTCAGTTGGATTATATGCGTGAGCAAAAGCTGGGCTTTGATGCCACCTCGCGAGTAGTCGTGCCTTTGCGTACTGCGGAAGTGGCCGAACAGTACCCGGCCTTGAAAACGCAACTCAGCCAGCAAGTGGAAATTCAGCAGATCTCCGCATCCAGCGTAGTGCCGGGGCAGAAAATATTGAATGATGTTCGATTGTATCCGGCGGGTTCCACCGTAGATAATGGCATCTACTGCCAGCGGTATTTTATGGACGAGGGGCTGGTAGAAACGCTGGGGTTAACCATTCTGGCAGGCCGAAGCCTCGACTGGTCTACCGTTCGCGAAGATCAGATATTGATTAATCAGTTAGCCCTGGCCAACTTGGGCATTCCGCTGGAACAGGCTATTGGGGAGAAAGTATATTTTAATTACGAAGAAGAAACCATCGCGCTTGAGATTATTGGAGTGGTCAATGACTTTCATCAGTTGTCGCTGCATCAGCCTATTGTTTCTACGATCTTTCATCCGGGCAAAGCCAACGACTTCCACTATATGGTGGCGGAGGTACATCCGGCAGGTATGCAGCAGGCTTTACAGGCGATAGAAAATGCCTGGAAGGAAACGGTATCCGTACTACCCTTTGAATACACTTTACTGGACCAGGATATTCAGCAGCAGTACGAAAGCGACCGCCGGATGTCGCAGATCATTAGCAGCTTCACGCTGGTGGCGATCCTTATTTCCTGTCTCGGGTTATACGGCTTATCAGCGTTTGTGGCCGAACGAAAAGTAAAAGAGATTGGCGTGCGAAAGGTACTAGGCGCAAAGGTTAGCAGTATTGTAAGACTGCTGTCTCAGGATTTTACCAAACTGGTGCTGATCGCTTTTCTAATCTCCATCCCCCTGTCGTATTACATGATGAAGCAGTGGCTGCAAAACTTTGCTTATCAGATCGATATCGGACCTCAGTTTTTCATTATTGCTGGCTTGATGTCCTTGTTCATTGCCTGGGCAACCATCAGCTACCATGCCATCCGGGCAGCCCGGGCTAACCCGGTAAAATCATTACGAAGCGAATAAACAACGGTGAAAGGTATACGGTGAATGGTAAAAGGTACAAGCTCTGTACCGTTCACCCTGTACCTTGCACCCTTAACCAATACTATTATGATTAAGAACTATCTCAAAATCGCTTTGCGGAATCTGGCTAGACATAAGCAGATGACGCTTATTAATGTATTAGGATTGGCGGTGGGCATGGCAGCCTGTATTGTTATCCTGCTGTTTGTGCAGTACGAACTGAGCTACGACCGCTACCATGAGAAGGCTGATCGGATTTACCGTATCTCGCGGGAGTTTTATAATTCTGATAAAGAGACCAATTTGCATCTGGGGCATTTGGCACCGCCCTTTAAACCGTTTCTGGTGGAAGATTTTCCCGGAATTATTCAGGCGAGTGCCCGTTTGTTGGGAGACTCTCCGCTGATGACTTACAAAGAGGGCGATGTGCAGATTGTAGAAGATGACTTCTTCTTTGCCGAACCTGAGGTCTTCGATATTTTCAGTTTTCCTTTTGTGGAAGGCAACCCGGCTACTGCGTTGAGCGAACCCAATACGGTAGTAATTACCGAGAGCACTGCCCAAAAGTACTTTGGTGATGAAAGTCCAATGGGTAAAACTCTGAATTACAATCAGCAGGTAGATATAAAAGTGACCGGCGTGGTGAAAGATGTGCCCGGTAACTCGCATTTTCATTTTAATATGCTGGCATCTTTTGTCATGGTTGAGAATTTTCTGGGAGAAGAGGAGATGATGAGCAATTGGGGCAGTAATAACTACGCTACGTACATCCTCCTTCCCGAAGGCTACAACCCAGCTGATTTGGAGGCGCAGTTTCCTGACTTTATCGACAAGCACGTTACCGGAGATTCCGATGTGATGGCTTCGGAATGGACCGCGCTGCACCTATGGCCGCTCACCGATATTCACCTGCACTCGCATCTGGATTCTGAGATTGAAGCTAACGGAGATATTGCTTATGTATACATCTACACCATCATCGCCCTGTTCATCATGGTGATTGCCTGTATCAACTTCATCAACCTGACCACTGCCCGGGCTACCCGACGGGCTAAGGAAGTGGGCGTGCGAAAGGTGATGGGAGCCGAAAAAGCATCACTGATAAAGCAGTTCTTATCCGAGTCGGTGCTGGTAGCTTTGTTTGCTTTGGTGGTGGCGGCCGTGCTGGTCTCGTTGGTGCTGCCTTACTTTAATGATTTTGTAGACAAGAGTTTGTCATTTAATGTGCTGCAAAACCCCTTCCTGCTAGTGCTGTTACTGGGCATTGTGCTGCTGGTCGGGATGATTTCCGGCAGCTACCCGGCTTTTTATCTGTCGGCTTTCCAACCGGCCCGTATTCTGCGCAGCAGCAAAGGCAATAGCAAAGGAAATTCTTATTTGCGTTCGGGATTGGTGATATTACAGTTTGTTATTTCTATCGCCCTGATTATTGGGGTAGTGACGGTAGAGGGGCAGCTGGATTATGTGAAAAGCAAACCATTGGGCTTTAATCAGGAGAACCTGGTGGTGCTTCCGGCTAATCAGGCAATTTTTGACCAATATGAGGAATTGAAAGCCCAGTTGCTGACCCAACCCGGTATCACGGATGTGACGCTGAGTAGCCGGGTGCCTTCCGGCCGCTTGCTGGACTCTCAGGGTGGGCAGGTAGAAGTAAATGGCGAGATGAAAGGGCTTGATTTCCGGCTGGCGAATGTTGATGTGGATCATGACTTTATTAATTCTTTTGGCATTAAGCTGCTGGCGGGGCGTAATTTTGATATCAACCGGGCCAGCGATTCTACCGAGGCTTTCATTGTCAACGAGTCTGCTATACGGGCCATTGGGTATGACTCTCCGGAAGAAGCCATTGACAAAGAAATGACTTATGCCGGACGGCGCGGGCGTATTATCGGGGTGACCGAAGACTTTCACTTTGAATCCCTGCATCAGTCTATCTCTCCGATCGTCTTTTACATTACCTCCCGGCAGGTCTTTAACCTGGTGGCTCGTATCCAACCGGACGCCATGAGCGAAACCATGGATTACCTGAAAGACCGCTGGTCGTATCTGATGCCGGGCTATCCCTTTGATTACTATCTGATCGGCGACCGTTTTCAGGGGCAGTACGACTTGGAAGACCGGTTGAGCCAGATTGTGCAGTATTTTTCAATACTAGCCATTTTCATTGCTATGCTGGGGCTGATCGGTCTGGCGTCGTACACGGCTGAACAACGGGTGAAGGAGATTGGTATCCGGAAAGTGCTAGGCGCTTCGGTTGGGCAAATTCTGCTACTGTTGACTACCGGATTTACCCGGCTGATCGTCATTGCATTTCTGGTGGCCTGCCCATTGGCCTACTACTTCATGTCTCGCTGGCTGGATACCTTCGCGTACCACGACAGTCTAAACATATGGGTTTTTGCATTGGCTGGCTTCGCAGCCTTGATGGTAGCTTGGTTAACAGTAGGTTCTCAAACCATCAGTGCGGCTACCCGCAATCCGGTGCATTCTTTGAGAAGTGAGTAACTGGCGTGGTGTTTGGGGCTAGGAGCGGGGAGTACTACTATAATTCTTACTAAAATGAGGCTAACGGCATAGAATGCGGTTAGCCTTATTTTTTTGATGAATCTTCAATTTATTCTGAGAAATATTATGAATCTGATGTAGAAAGGTGAGTATATTTGCACGGAAAACCGCGAGTTGTTACTTTTTACGCTGAGCATACCTTCGTCCAACTATCCAGCGCGTAAATTAATACAATTGCTTCAAAATGATACTTGTGCAAGTTGCTGATTATCAGATTCTTATTTCTTCAACCTTTTAATCCTTCTAACGCTCACAGACAAACCTTTCTAATTATATCATCAAAATGAATTACCGACTGTTTTTTGTACTTTGCTTATTGTCGCTTTGCCAATGCCAACCCCAAAATCAGGAAGCTGCTTCCTCGAAAACGTCCGAACCAGCCAAGCCTAAAAATGTAATTTTGCTGATTGGCGATGGAATGGGACTTACCCAGGTAACCACCCGTTTTTTTTACGGCGAAGGAAAACCCAATTTTCAACGCTTTCCCTACATCGGGCTGATCAAGACCTCCTCTTCTGATGCTAAAATTACCGACTCAGCGGCGGGAGCTACTGCTTTCTCAGCCGGGAAGAAAACCTATAACGGTGCCATTGGAGTGGACGCTGATACTGCCGATGCCGAAACTATTGTAGAGATTGTTGAAGATAATCTGAGCACCGGTTTGGTAGCTACTTCCTCTATTGTTCATGCCACTCCCGCTTCCTTCTTTGCGCACGTGGCTTCTCGTAACCAGTACGAAGATATTGCCGCTCAACTGCCCGGCTCATCGGTCGACTTTTTTGCCGGTGGTGGAACCCAGTTCTTCGCCCAACGGGAAGACGGACTAAACTACGTAGATAGTCTGACGAAGCACGGGTTTATCATGGATACCACCCAACTAGAAAAACCTGCTTCTTTGAGCCTTGATCAAAAATACGGGTTCTTACTGGCTCCCGACGGCATGCCAAAAATGCAGGATGGCCGAGGTGACTTTTTGCCGCAGGCAGCCCAAATGGCGTTAGACTATCTTTCGCAGGATGAAAACGGGTTCTTCCTGATGGTAGAAGGCTCTCAGATTGACTGGGGCGGTCATTCTAACGATGCCGAGTACATTATTGAAGAAGTAAAGGATTTCGACAAAACCCTGGGCGTAGCACTGGATTTCGCCGAGAAAGATGGAAATACCTTGGTAGTCGTAACAGCTGACCACGAAACGGGTGGTTTCTCATTAGCTTCTGGCGACGATTATAACGAACTGGTGGGTAGCTTTACCACAGGTGGACATACCCCGGATTTAATCCCCGTTTTCGCTTACGGTCCAGGTTCCGAAGACTTTGCCGGTATCTACGAAAACAACGAAATATTCGGTAAAATGCTGGAAGCAACCGGTTGGAAATAAAGGATAGCTGAACAATTCAGAATCCTGCCCTCCATAACCGGACTCGCGAATTTGTCCGTGACGTAACTAAGGTGTTCGTAAGTATGATTGCTTGCGAACACTTTTACTATATGCTGATTAGCATATTCTCAGTTTCAATATAAATTCTACTCATAACATGCTCTTACCTAGACGTCGTAGTGGATTTTTATAATGATAGAGCGGTAAATTCTAATCAGTATACATCTGATGATAAAGTATTGAGAATCATACAATGTAATAGGCACTCCGATATAAGGTGAAAACTGAGTGAAAGTAGTGTTTCCTTGTGGCTTAGAATGAATCTCATACAGCTAAGCTTAATCAGTCAGTGAAACTTATAAATTGGTGTGGTGGAAGGTGGAAAATAAAGGCTATTAGTCTAATAATTATCAATGCGGCAATTCTGAACAGCTCTATTTTTGCCCAACAGATAGAATGGATGAAGACCCATAAGGGAAGTGGCTACCTTCATCTTAGGGAATTGGCCTATGACCCCGATGGATTCCTGTATACGGCAGGATACTTTCAAGATACAATTGCTGTTGAAGGAGACACTCTGGTGAGTAGAGGCTATTCAGATATATTTATTTTAAAGTACGATACTCAGGGAAATATAGTGTGGAAAAAACAACTTGGGAGTGGGTTGGCAGATGAACGAGTTTTTGACCTGATGTGTGACCAGGAAGGAAATATTTACCTAACCGGCGGCTTTGATGGGCACAGTAGTTTTGATGGGATTAAGCTGTCTACGATACCTTGGGATGCTGGCAATGCGTTTGTTGCAAAATTAACATCAGAAGGCGAAGTACAGTGGGCAAAAGACATTGGGGGCGACAGAGTAAATTTATTTGAGTCTGGCTATAGTCTATATGTTGACCACCAGCGTAATGTATACATAACCGGACTTTATCAGAAAAACCTATTTGTATGCAAACTTGACACGGATGGTAGATATATCTGGAAGAAATATGCCGGAGGGGATGACCCCCTGGTGAATGGAGATAGCGGCCACGATATAGTAGCAGATTCGGCAGGAAATAGCTATGTGGTGGGGCATTTTTTAGGCAAAGGTTATTTCGGAAAACATTATATGAATAGTGAAGAAGGGGGAGAGGGGTTTCTTGCCAAGTACAATGCCAGTGGAAATGTAGAATGGGTGACTAATTTTGATGGCTCCAGTTCAACCCTTAGATTAGATAAAAACGGGGATTTAATTATTAGTGGCTATATAGGGAAAGGAAGCCAGCTGGGCAATGGTGAGGTAGACGAAACAGGAGGTATGGTTGCCAAAATCAGCCCATCCGGTAAGCTTTACTGGGCTCAGGTGGTACCAAACTATCGGGGTTACGATGTCAGCATTGACAAAATGAACAACATACTGGTATCAGGAGAGCTTTTTGACACTGTGAAATTTAATAATCAGGTATACCCCCCTCGGGGTAATGACAATCATCTGGTAACGTCCTTTTCTACACATGGCAATGAACGCTGGGCATTTACGATTGTTGACTCATTAAGTCCCCGAGGTTATGCAAATCAAATACTCTTAGACGAAAATGACAACCTGTATATTGCTGATATCATAAGCGATGAAGGGCAATTGGGATGTCAAAAAATTAAGGTGCAAAGCGAAACAGATCCTTACCTGATCAAAATAAAAGCTATTGAGCGGTTTCAACTACAGGGAGTTTCTAATGTATGCCTCAAGGGCGGAGGATTATTCTCTTTAAATACGCCCCCCAATACCTTAAAGTACGCTTGGAAAATCCCGGATTCTCTGGAGAATAAGATAACCTATATCAATGATTCTACTCTGCAAGTTGTCTTTCCTCAGGCTGGAGAATTCGTGTTATCAGTAGAGGGAGTACTGGAGGAAGGGTGTGAAAAGCTCAAGGTGAGTGACTATTATCAGATCAAAGTGCACCCTCCCTTAGAAGCATCTCAAACCATTTCGGGAAGAAATAGCGTTTGTCCGGGACAGCAGGGAGAGCACTATCGGGTAGAGGCAAGCCCATATGCGGAAAAGTATGAATGGATACTGCCTGAAGGAATAATACTGGTAGAAAATAATGAAAACGAGATTGTAGTAGATTACGAAGGCGATTTTCTGTCGGGTGAGATAAGATTACAAATAAAAAATTATTGTCACGAGGCTGAATTTCAGCAGTTGGGTGTTTCATCGGATATGTCAGTGGCTGATGCTCAGGAAATATCCGGACCGAAGCAACTATGCACAGAAGATCAGAGAGTGACTTATACGGTTCCTGAGATTGAAAAAGCGGAAGAATATCGATGGAATTTGCCCTACGGATTAATACCCGGTGATAATTCACATGTAACAAAAAATAATAGCATTGATATCAATGTGCTTGAATTTTCATATGGTGGGAGTATCACTGTGCAGGGAGTCAATTTGTGTGGCGAAGGAAAACCTTCAGCCAGCTTTGAAGTAGTTGTTAATCAAAGTCCGAAGAAAATGGGTAAAATTTCAGGTCCGCTTAATGTATGCTCTGGCACTTCTGCAGTATTTGAAGTAAGCGAAGTTTATGGAGTAGATGCTTATGTTTGGGAATTCAGCGAAGGCATGGTTTCTCCCGCTATCCAAAAATACACTACAAACCTTAATAGAATAAGCCTGGATATTCTGAAAGATGGTTATGTCACGGTTTATGGCAAAAATGAATGTGGTGCTGGTGAAGCTTCATCCGCTTTTCAGGTAACTACGACTGGCTTGAGTGATTTTGAGTCTCCGGTCATATTAAAAGATTGTAATATTCTTTATCATGAGCAGCCCCATATTGCTTTGCAATGGTATAAGGATGGAGCGGCTATTGATACGGATTCTCATCAGCTACTCATTCAGGAACCCGGACTATATTCGTTGAAATACGTAACTCAATGTGGTGTCTTAGAGGATCAGATAATTATAAAATGGGAGGATATAGAGTGGTTTATTCCCAATGTGTTTACTCCAAATGGTGATGAACAGAATGATACTTTTCAACTAAGCGAAAACCTTTACGGCTCCCGCCTTGAAGTGTATAATCGCTGGGGTAAAAAAGTATATGTATCGGATGCTTACACCAATAATTGGGACGGAGGCAGATTGCCTTCAGGAATATACCGTTATATAGTATATCCCATTTGTTTTGAAAACCCTATTACTGGTATGGTCTCAATTTTAAGGCAACTGAATTAGAACGTTTGTTAAAGTCATCGTGTGCGTGAATAAATTCTGCGGTAACTTAGAGTTCAATCGATGGTTTTGCGTATATAGTTCTCTGGCAACTTCGTAAGGTTGATTGAATCGAAACATCCCATCTATTAGCCTGTTGACCAATCCATCCAACAACTACTCTTCTTGAGAGTTTAATGGATGCATCAAAACCTGTTAGTATGCAGAATCAAGATCGGCGAAAGAAGGAAGGTGAGAGCAAATCAAAGGGCGGACAGGAAAGTCATTGGCCGAAAATAATTACTGGAATTATGCTGGTAGGACTGGTGGGTAGCTATTTTCTGATTCCTGCTTTCCAGTCGTTCGTAAAAGAAGCGTTTGAGGTGCTTACCAGCGGCGACCGGGAGCGCGTAAGTACCTGGGTGCAACAGTTTGGCTTCTGGGGTCCGCTCGTGATTATTCTGGGGATGGTCGGCCAAATGTTTCTGTTTGTGGTGCCTTCGGTGCTGTTGTTAATTGTATCAGTACTAGCCTATGGCCCGTGGCTGGGCGGACTCTACGCACTCATTGGCATTGTATTGGCCTCCGCTACCGCTTACATCATCGGCACCGTAGCCAGCGAAGCTTTTCTGGACCGGCTGATGGGAGGAAAAACCCGGCGAAAGATCTTGCAGTACACCGATAAGTTTGGTGCCTGGCTGGTGTTCATTGCCCGGATACACCCAATACTGAGCAACGATACCATCTCCTTTGTGATGGGACTGGTCCGGCTCAACTTCTGGAAATTTATGATTGCCACTGTAGGAGCTACCGTACCCATGCTGGCCCTCATCGGCTATCTGGGTCAGGATATGCAACGACTGGAGACCGGCCTCTGGTGGCTCAGCGGAGTAGCCATCGTGCTAGGCTTCGCCTACTTCTTCTACGAGTGGTACCAAAAACGCCAAAAGAAAAAGCAGGAACAGGCGGCTTGAGAAGAGTGGTAACCACCTTCCCTTAGTAATTATATGCATTTAGATATAATCGATATGTGTTAATGTGAATTATATGCTTTGACATATAATGAGATGTGATGAAACGTTTGTCGGTTATCTACTTTCCCTATTCCACATTATTACTGATGGAGCAAGTCACTCACACCGTAATGCCTGGGTAGGATTTACCCGGGTAGCTTTGAAAGTGAGTGAACCGACGGTGAACAGTACGATGGGAAGTAGCAGTAGGAGAGGAAGTAGAAAGACCAACGCCCCCAGTTCGATGCGGAAGGTGTAGTTTTGCAGCCACTGGTGCAGAATGAAGTACGATACTGGTGTGGCGAGCAGTAGGGCCAGTCCTAGCAGGTATACATAATTGCGGGAGAGCAGGCTTACCAAGTCGGCTGAAGAAGCGCCCAGCACCTTTCGCACTCCGATCTCTTTGCGCTTTAGCACTACGGTGTAGTAGGTCAGACCGAAGAGGCCCAGGCAGGAGATGAAGACGGCAAAGACGGAAGCAGCAATAAAAATCTTTTCGTAGAATTCTTCGTTGGCGTACTGCCGGGCAAAGAAGCCATCCAGAAAGTAATAGTCCATGGGAGACGCGGGAAAGTAGCGGTTCCAGCGGTCTTCAATATTGGCGATGGTGGTGGGTACTTCGCTTCCGCTTAGCTTGATGGAGAGGTAGTTATAGGGTATCCAGCGGAAGTCGGGCGAGATAAAGATCATGATGGGCGTAAAGGGATTCTCTAGCGACGTCTGATGAAAGTTTTCGGCTACTCCGATGATCTTAAAGGGCGTGGAACTGGTCTCCAGATAAACCTCCTGCTGCAAGGCCTCTTCGGCACTGGTAAACCCCAGGGCAGCTACTGCTTCCTCGTTGAGGATGATCGTCTGTTCGTCGGTTTTGAAGTTGCGGGAGAAGTTTCTTCCCTGAAGGATGTTCAGTTCGTAGGTGTCCAGGTACTCGTAGTCGGTGCGGAGCATTTCGTAGAGCTTGTTCTCTTCGCTGCCTTTGCGCTTATTGGAAAGGAACATCCCTACCTCGTGGCCGGGTACTGAACTGGAGTAGGTCACGTTTTTCACACTGGATTGGTGCAGCAGCTCCTGCTTGAAGCTCTCCAGGTATTCGTAGTAATTGTCGGTAGCCACCGGTGCGTTAATTACGATGGTCTGCTCGGTAGCAATGCCGGTGTCCTGGGTCTTCATGTACTGCAACTGCTGGTAGATCAGGTAGGTCACACTGATGAGCACAATAGAGGCCGCAAACTGAAAAGTGATCAGTGCTTTTCGTAGCAGATTTCCACCCACCGAATTGCGGGTATCTCCTTTCAACGCTTTTACGGGCTGGAGAGAAGCGAGTACTATCGCCGGATAACTACCCGAAGCGATTACTCCTAATAACAACAGAGCCAGAAAAATAAGGACAATCTCCGGGGTAATCCTGAGCGGAAAAGAAACCCCTGCCACCTGGGCTAACAATTGGTGAAAGAGCAGGGTTAACCCAACCGCCACCACGGTTGCCAGTAAGCTTACCACGGCAGACTCGGCCAGAAACTGCATCATCAGGCTGGATCTCCCAATCCCCATTGCCTTTTTGACACCTACCTCCCTGGTCCGCTCAATACTCTTGATGGTGCTAAGGTTGGTGTAATTAATCCAGGCAATCAGCATAATCAGCAGAGCCATTACACTCAGAAACCAAACGGCTTTCCAGCTGCCTTTTACTTCGACTTCTTCGGCTTTCCAGGCGTTAAGGTGAATGTCCAGCAATGGAGTTAGTTCTACTCCCCAGACCAGGTCTTTCAAAGCTTCTTCGGTCTTGTGCTTTTCAGCCAGAGCCGGAAACTGCTGTTCAATGTGGCGGGCCGCATCGGCTGAGGGAAGCGATACATACGTGTAGGCCGAGTGTTTGTACCAGAAAGTATCCATTGTCTTCCAGTGGCTGGCTACGGTGGCCCAGGAATAGATAATGTCGTAATGCAGGTGCGAGTTGGCCGGGAAGTCGGCAAACACGCCGGTCACCTCGCAAATATAAGTGCGCTGCACATCGCTGATCTTTATCGTTTTCCCAAGAGGGTTCTTGTTGCCAAAGTATTTCTTACGGTACGATTCAGAGATCACCACTGTATTGGGGTCACTCAGCACCTTTTTCGGGTTTCCTTCTATCAGAGGAAACGAGAAAAACGAGAAGAAGGAAGCATCGGCTGCTACCACATTGGCTTCCCGAAACTTCACATCTTCGTACTGCACCACCCGTTCGCTGTTCCACTTATAAAGGCGAGTCATGGCTTCAATTTCCGGAAACGCTTCCTGCATGGCCAGACCGTAGCCGGTAGAACTGCTCGCCCAGTCGTCAGTTAGCTCACCGTTCTTAAAAAACTGGCTTTCTACCCGATAAATGTGCTCTTTGTTTTGATGAAACGCATCGTAGCTCAGCTCAAAAGAGACAAACTGAAGAATGAGCATAAACACCGCCAGGCTTAAAGACAAACCGAAAATGTTGATCAGTGAGAAACCGATATTTTTTCTCAGTACACGATAAGCCGTCGTAAAAAAATTATGGATCATGCGCAGAGTCGTGAAAGTAGAAGAAGTGAATAATAATCTGGGGGCAGTTGCAGTATCTAAGATGCAAATTTTCGGATAAACCTGCACTGTTTTTTCAAAGCTCTGATCTCGTTGATATGTATTAAGAAACTCGTGAAAGGTTTCTTGAGACTATTATTTTCGGTATTCTGAAAAGCCCTTTACTAAAGGGTAACCCTAACCAGGAGTTGTGTCAGCATAATAAATATCCTTCCAGAAACTATTCGTAACGATGCTTATTTTAAACTGATTTATCAGCACTAGCCTATGTATATTTAAATTTATAGTAGGTATAGATAGTTGTGTATAGTGCTGATAATCAATATGATGTATGGGTTATGTGTTTGCTGTGCCTAATAATGCGACTTCGATTTTCAACTTGTATTAGAAACTAATCAGTAAAAATTTTATGTTGCGCTGCTAAGGCTTCTAGCATTGCTGAGTTTGAGAATAGCATTAGTTTCAGGATGGTGAGTAATGACTAAAAGCGGTTCTTTTTATTGAACTTTGAACCGCCATTATGCTACAAAACTACATATCAATTACCCTTCGCAATTTACGAAGGCAAGGGCTATATGCTTTTCTAAACATTTTTGGCCTAAGTGTGGGCATTGCCAGCTGTCTGCTGATTGTGCTCTACATTTTTGATGAGCTACGGCACGATACCTTTCACACCCAGGCTGATCACCTCTACCGAATAGTAATTAATGATTATTTAGGTGGAAACGAGCTTCAAACCTCACTAACAGCACCGCCTTTGGCACCGGTAGCTCAGCAAGAAGTGCCTGAACTGGCCTTAGTCGTACGCTATTATCCTTACGAGCAACTGGTTTTTAATTCGGGCAAACAATCATTCACAGAAAATAATGTAGCATTTGTGGGGAAAGATTTCTTTCAGATGTTTGATTATCAATTACTGGAAGGTGACCCGAAAACCGTGTTGAAAAACCCTAATTCACTGGTGCTTAGTGAGAGCACGGCTAAAAAATACTTTGGTGATTATCGGGCGGTAGGCAATCTTATCACCGTGGGTAATGACGAAACCTATGAAGTAACCGGCATTGTAGCTGACCCGCCCCATCATTCTCATCTGTCTTTCGATGTACTGGCTTCCATTTCCAGCTTGCCCGATGATCAGAGTCAGAACTGGGTATCCCGCCATCTTTATACGTATGTTTTGCTACATGAGGGGACGCAGCCGAAAGTAGTAACTGATAAGCTTAATACACTGATAGAAAAATATGTGTATGCTCAGTTGAATGAAGAATACGGACTTGATGTGCATTCATTGGGTGGAGAATATCGGTTTGCACTTCAACCTATTACCGATATTCACCTAAAGTCGAAATTGCTGGGTGATCTTAAACCTGGTGGTAGTATTTCCACCCTATACGTTTTGGGGGCTATTGCTTTTTTTGTGCTGATGATTGCCTGTGTCAATTTTATGAACCTATCCACCGCACGGTATATGCGCCGGGCACGGGAAGTAGGAGTGCGGAAAACTCTGGGTTCTACCCGACAGGCATTGATCATCCAGTTTTTGAGTGAAGCTACCGTTATGAGCCTACTGGCAACTATGCTGGCCGTGGTATGGGCTTTACTGGCACTGCCTTCGTTCAATGTGGTGGCTGGCAAAAAAGTCCCACATGAGATATTTACCGAATGGTGGCTAATAGCAGGGTTGGGTGTGTTGGTACTGATGGTAGGTGTTTTATCAGGGAGCTACCCGGCTTTTTTTCTGTCGGGGTTTCGCCCTACCGAGGTGCTGAAAGGAGGGTGGGTTGTACGTAAAGGAAGTGCCCCTATACGCAATGTGCTGGTGGTGTTTCAGTTTGCTATTTCTATTGGGCTGATCATCTGCACAGCACTGGCTTATCAGCAAGTTGCTTATACCCGTAGCAAAGACCTGGGGTTTGATAAAGAGCATGTAATGGCCATTTCGCACATGGGGGTACTGGGAGAAAAGGCCTTTAGTATAAAGCAGGAAATTTCTCGTCATTCTATGGTTCTGGAAACTTCCATTACCAGCAATATCATTGCCCGGTCTTATTCTGGCACCAAGTTTTGGCCTAAAAGCAGCCATCGTGATCAGATGCTCTACTGGTATACTGCTGATTATGATTATCTGGAGACGATGGGCATTGCTCTAGCAGATGGACGAAACTTCTCCCGAGAATTTAGCACAGACAGTTCCGGGGTGTTGTTAAATGAGGCGGCGGTGCGCGCTTTCGGGCTGGAAGATCCCATAGGAGCTGAGATTGCCTATGATGAAAATGAAACAGGACTCTACCGCGTGCTTGGTGTTATGAAGGATTTTAATTTTGAGTCACTGCATCATGAGATTAAGCCCCTGGCAGTTTTCCTTTACGAAAGTGGTCCCTTCCTGTTGGTGCGATTTGCACCGGGCAACATAGCTCAGCAGGTACATGAAGTAGAAAACACCTGGCAGGAGAGGGTGCCGGACACTCCTTTTGAATACACTTTTCTGGATGAAGAGTTTGATCTTAAATTCCGTACAGAGAAGCGGCTCAGCAGAGTTTTTATGGTTTTTACCATATTGGCTGTGGTAGTAGCCTGCCTGGGCCTGTTAGGACTGGCAGCCTACGCCGCCGAGCAACGTACAAAAGAAATTGGGGTCCGCAAAACGATGGGAGCTTCTACCAGTAATGTGGTATGGCTGCTGTCTAAAGATTTTACCAGGCTAGTATTGCTGGCATTTGGGGTGTCGGTTCCTATCGCCTATTTTGCTATGCAGGCCTGGCTAAATCAGTTTGCCTTTCGTATTGAAGTAGGAGTTATGCCGTTTTTGCTGGCTGGAGCTGGTGCTCTATTATTGGCTTGGCTTACCGTGAGTATCCTGGCTATTAAAGCGGCTCGGTCTAACCTGGCTGAAGTATTGCGCCCGGAATAAGTTTAGGTAGCCAATACCGACGTTTCATGCAGTTTAGCTGCTAGTTTCTTGCTGTACGAAACCATTTTCAGTATTTCCCGGGGGCTGGTTAACCGCAGGTGCCGGAAAATAAGCAACTCCTTGCCATTGCTCTCAAGGTGATAGATATCTCCCTTTTCAAAGAAATGAACTAACTCGGGGCTGAAAAACCGGCGAATACCGGTTTCGTCGGGGCTTTGTAGTAAAAATTTGCGAGAGAAATCACGATACTCCACAAAATCAATATCTTTTTGTTCGGCAATAGCCGACATCCGATCCAGAAAGGTTTCTTCCTCTAATGAGAACACGGGCACTTCAAAGGGCAATGATAACACCTCTACAGTAATACGATAGGTCTCAAAGGAAACAAACGCATCTTTCAGCGCAATATCGCAGATCTGCCAGTGCACGCCCCATTCTTGGTAGCTTCCGGTAATCTGGTTTTTCATGTATTCTACCGGTCGGGTTTTGAAGAAAAGGAAACGGCTTAAGTCGCGAACATTCCATTCAATCTCCGGGTCGTATGACCAGTTTTTAGAGCGAGCCAGTTGCTTGAGTTCAATCTGCCGTCGGGTCAGGCGAATTATTTTTGGTTTAGGCGTTTCCAGTACATGTAGTGCATACGGGTGATGCGATGAAGTTTTATGCACATCGAGGCCGGTAAAATGAAGCTCGCCGCCATTGCGGTTGTATTTTTCAGCATACTCATGCAGGTATTCCAGTACCGTGAAATCAACCAGGCGGGCATGAGAAAAGTCAATGATGATGTTTTCATCCGGAGACAACTTATTGATCTTCTTCTGTAATTGAAGAATGTTAGTAAAGTTGATAATACCTTTTACTTTAAACAGAAACGACTGTTTCTTTTCCTGCACAATCTTCACGTAAGGCCGTCGCATATACCGGAGAAATAAGCGAGGGGTAAAGCCACTCTTGGCGAAGTGTAATAAAATGGTAAAGATGATTCCTATCAACAGCCCTGAGATCAAGCTGATGCTTAAAATAGCGATGAGGGTTACCGTTAAAATAGCCAGTTGCTCCCAACCCTGTTGATAGGCCCGCTGAAAAACTTTTGGAGCCGTCAGCTTATAACCGGTAAAGATCAGGATAGCGGCCAGGGCAGCCAGCGGTACCATCTGAATGAATCCGGAGAAAGCCACCACGAACAACAGCACAATGAGGCCGTGCATTAGGTTAGACCACTTGGTTTTGGCGCCGTTAGTAATATTTACTGAGCTGCGGGCAATCACAGTGGTTACTGGCAACCCACCCAGAAACCCCGAAATGACAGTGGCTATTCCAATACCTACTAAGTCTTTGTTAAGGTCGGTTTTGCGCTTATAAGGATCAAGCTTATCCACGGCTTTAGAGATAACCAGCGACTCGAGCGATAAGACTACCGTTACCACAAATACCGTAAACCAGAAGATTGGCTCGTTGATACGCGAGAAATCCGGGAAAATGAGACTTTCTGAGATATCAGGCGGTATTTGTACCAAGAAATCACTATCCAGTTGCCACTTCTCCAGAGCATTGAGTTGAGTTAGTTTTTTGAATCCAAAAAACAGCGGTATGGCCGCCACTAATACCCACATGGGAGCGGAGACTAACTTAATAAGACGATTATCGATATGCCGGTAGAAGATCAGAATAAACAGACATACTAGGGTAATAAGTAAAATAAACGGATTAACATCCAGAAGTATTTCAGGGTGGCTAAACAATAGCCCAAAGCTAATATCCTGCACACCCAGGGCATAATGAATCTGCGTGCCGATAATAATAAAACCAATGGCCGCCAGCATACCATGAATGGTAGCGGTAGGTACCAGGTTCCCCAATATTCCGAGTCTGAAAAGCCCTAATATTACCTGTACGCCCCCAGAAACCACAAACGCAGCCATAGCAAACGGCAGGCCCGACTCACCATTCTGGCTCATGTTGCTGGCAGCCGTCAGCGCTACCACAACCAGAGCATTGGCCGGTCCATTAATTCCCACATGGCTTCCCCGAATAAAGGTAGTAACCAGCCCGCCTACAATCACTGAAATGAGGCCCGACATAGGAGGGGCGCCTGCAGCAACGGCAATCCCTAGTCCTAAGGGTAAAGCTACCAGTGCCACACTCAGAGCCGCTACCAAATCGCTTCGCCAATACATTTTAAATCCCTGCCAGCCTGAGGGTGGAGTTTGGTCTAGTTCATGTTGGAGCATAAAAAATTGGTCAGATTAAGCGAGCAGAATAAGATACTTAAAAATTATTAAATGGATAAAGAAGTGGTCTGAGGAATATCCTAAATTGAATTATTTATCAGAATAGTCCGGAAAAATTAAGGATTTGTGCTACTTAGTTGATTGAAATTAAAATGTATTCACCAACTTTAGCTGTAAGTAAACTTCTTCTTATTTATAGACTGTTGTCCTCTACATATCTAAAATTGACTTTCCAAATAAATTGAGAACGGTACGGTATGTTCGCTACGGTATGAGTAAATAATCCCCAGCCGCCGCAACGCTCAACCTATTTATAGTGAAGTAATATTTTAGCCCTACACGAATTCTTATTCATATAGTATAATTGGGCCAAAGTTTGCTCTTTATTATAAACATAAAGCCAAATATAGGGCTTGAGGTAAACTTAGGTAATCCTACTCAATATTAGTAATTTTCTGATAATCAACAAGTTTCAGTGGTTGTGGCGGGCAGATATGATAAGAATCTGGTATCTAAGAGCAAGATACTGACTGCCGGGGCGTTGTTCAGGAAGGTGCCTGAATGGATCTTTTTTTCGTTTGACGAAACCATGTATGATATTCGTACGTTCGCATAGCGAATTATTCAGGGTCCTGATTGGCACAAATTTTTCAAAATAATCGGTAAACCCGTAACTTAACGTCCTTTTTACAGGAACTTGATAAAAATCAGACAATTATTATGCAACAAGAACACGTGAATTCTTCACACCAACCAGTGAGGTCTCGCTGGATGAACTACTCCTGGATTATGCTAGCCTTATGGGCCTGCGTTGCCTTTGGTACGGTAGGCTGTAAAGCAAAAAAAGAAGCTCGAGCGGCGGCTGAAGCCCGTGCCGAGCGTATCTCTAAAGCCCGTGCCGACCTGTTAGCGGTTATCAACGATCAGGGCAGCATGTCAACTGACGAAAAAGAAGCGGTAGTAGAGCAGGTAAAAGATATGAACCTGCAGGATGCCGAGCTTCAAAATTTGATTGAGCGCGCGGAAGCTATTATTGCTGAAGAGCGTGCCGCTGCACGCCGAGGAGAAACCCGACCCGATGTAGCCGAAAGCGGCCCCACCTCCGAATCGGATCTGAACGGCCTCTTTCAGCGAGTTTCTTCAGCTCGCAGCGACAGCGATGCCAACTCGCAAATTCGAAGTGCCATGGATATGTTCGCTTCATCTGAAACCCCCGTGCTCATCATCATTAGCCAAAGTGGTGGACAAACCGACTACGATGAACCTACCACCATCAACAAATACCTGAATTATCTGAAAGATACTAAAAGCGCTCCGGCTGAGGTATACAATATGGTGTTTGATGCCAATGGCAAAATCAAAGAACTTGAACTTATTAAACGATACAATTGATGAGAAGTCCTGTATTATATTTCTGTACTCTTTTTCTTCTGGGAACGGTTGCCCTCTCAGCTCAGGCTCAGGAAACTATCAGCCCTGAACGTAAACTTGCCATTGACTCTCTGGCGTTAGAGAAAGTTCGCGATTTGAGTAAGTATATCAGTATCATCGGAAATAAAGATACCCCCTTTTCGGAAGCAAATCGGGTTATCGACCGGGCCGAAGAGCTATTCGCTACTGGCGCTGAAATCGGCGTTTCTTCTCTTACTACCAGTGAGATTACTTATTTTGATACCCGAGGCTACTTTGAGCACCTGATGGCGCTTAACTACGATAAAGTTAGCATTAAGTGGTACGATATTCAGTACATCAGTGATCTGGAGCAGCAGCCCGATGGCACGTTTGTAGGCGTTATTACCATCTACCAACGCTTTGAGGGTACCTCTGACGATGGGCTGGAGTATAAGGATACTACCAAGAAAGATATTACTGTTTTTGTTCAGAGAAAAGAAACCCAAATTGGCGGACGCGTTATCGATTTCTGGGATGTGCTGCTGGGTGATATACGCGTTTCAGAAACCACGACATAAGAATTAATGCAATATTGGAAAAGGAATAGTCTAAGACTACCGGAGGCTTTTTGCCGAAACGTAGTCTTTTTCGTACGTAGCGTTGCCGTTCTGGTTTTGCTAGTCTTGGGCAGTCATCTGAGCATGTATGGTCAGGGCATTGGTGAGTATCTGGGTGGCGAAGATGTCTTGTATGCCGAAACCAAGCAGGTAAATCAGTTCTTTCGCCGTTTTAATGGAGAAGAAGATGTAGAGGGAAACCGGTACTATGCCGGTGATAAAGGCTTTCATAATCCACAATTGCGGCAGCGCTACCTGGAAAATCTCTTTGACAATCAGAACAAAGGGGTTTCCAATAGCCTGAAAGAAGAGTTTATTGCCGCGGTCAATAGTAAATCCAAACCAGTTTACCTACAGTTTCATGGGGGTGAGTGGTTTGCTGAAGTAAAAGCCCGGTTTAGTTATAAGGGCGGGCTGCACGAGGCAACACTGTTCCTGCGCTTGCAAGAAGAAAAAGTAGGATCAAAGTGGATTCTGACCAAAGCCTATTTTGCCCCTTTTGCCAAATTATTTGCCAGTGACACTACAGGCGGGAAAGAATTCCTGCACCCAATGAGCCACGAGCTAGACTTTATGAACCTGCGCAAGGTGTTTCAGGATAATAAAGCTAAAGTAGACCAGTTTACTGCTCGGGGATATCAACCTGATTTTCTTTCCATCTTGCTCTATGAGATCAAAAATAATAACTTGCGCTTCGAGACGGTTACCAACGTCAAATTTCATTTCTTTCAGGTAGACGGCTGGTATTTTCAGCTTGCCAAATTTAACCGTCCTGGCTATAACCGCGGGTGGCTGGTGGCTGATTTATCTAAAGTAACCCCTCAGGAAAAAGAGCTATTAACCAATTACATCTTTTACGAAAATGAATAAGCGGATAGGTTCCGCCTTGTTGTCCGTCTGGCTTACGATGGCGGCTTGGTCGGCTTTAATGGCGCAAACCAATACGCAGCAGCCAGGAGGGGAGCTGTCGCCTGAGGCCATTGAAGAGTACAAGCAACAGGCTCAGGAGCTGGTGTCTTTTCTGGAATATATGATGAATTTTCTGGGGGACCCCAAAGCTACCACCCAGCAGAAAGAAACCATTATCACTCAGAGTTATCTGAAGGCCTTTCGGGATGAGGACGTGCAGGTAGAAGATGACCTGGCCGAAGATCGGAGTGTGGTGACTAACAAAAATGTACAGGCCTACCTGAAGGATATTGATTTTTTCTTCCGAAATGCCAAGTTCGACCTAAGCGTAGATGATGTCAGCTACTATGTAGGCGAAGCCAACAAAAAGTTTTTTCGGGTAACCCTCAGCCGTAATTTACAAGGAACTACGGTAGATGGTGACACAGTAAACTCCAACCAGATCCGTTACGTAGAGATCAACCTCGACGAAGCCGACAAAGATCTGAAGATTGCCAGCGTATATACCACCAAGCTAAGCGAGCGCGAAGAACTGGCTAACTGGTGGTCGGAGGTGCCGCAAGCCTGGCAACAATATTTTAAAGAGCAAGTAGGTGCCCAGGATTGGGACTCGGCTAATTACCGCATGCTACGCGAAATTGTTCGGCTAGATCAGATTGACCTGTCAGGCAACAAGTCTATTTATGATCTGGAGCCGCTGGGTAAACTGATTGATCTGCGCTACCTGGATATTTCCAATACCCGCGTCAACGACCTTTACCCACTGCGCAACCTGACCAAGTTGGAAGTGCTGACCTGCAGCCAAACTGAAGTGGCCGATTTGGAACCACTAAAGTATGCCACCAGCCTGAGGGAGATTATTTGCGAGGATACTAAGATTAATGATCTTAGTGTGCTGGCTAATTTCACGAAGCTGGAAAAACTGTATTGTAGTAACACTCCGGTGTACCAGTTAGTACCGCTCAAAAGCCTGAAAGATTTGCGCTGTGCCAATACCGCCATTACCGATCTGGCACCCCTGGCTTCCATGACCAAGCTGGTATATCTGGACTGCTCTGGCACCAGCATCAGTGATCTGCAGCCTATGGCGAGCATCTCGGCGGTAACCTGGCTTAATATCGAGAACACTCCTATTGTTAATCTGGAGCCACTTCAGGCCTTAACTCAACTACAGGTGCTTTTGCTAAATAGCACCCCCGTAGAAAACCTGGAAGCCCTGAATGGACTACCTGCCCTGGAGCGTATTTATTGTGATGATACCCCCATCAAGCAGGCCGAAGCTAACCGGTTTATGGTAATCAACCCTAAAGTATTGGTGATCTATGAGTCGGAGCAATTACAAGGCTGGTGGGAGGCACTTAACCCGGAGTGGAAGCAGGTATTTGGCAATTATGTATCAGTAGACACCCTGAACAAAGAAAAGCTGGCGAAGATCGCCAACCTGACTGAAATAGACATTAGCGGAAACCGCCAGGTTCGCCAGCTTGACCCGCTGGCTAAATTGACGGGTCTTCAGCGATTAAACTGCGAGAATACCGGCATCAGCAGTCTGGAAGCCTTATCAGGCATGATTAATTTGCAATACCTGAATTGTGCCGGTACGCAGGTAGATAGTCTGGGTGCGTTGAGTAGCGCCCGTAGTCTTAGAGTGCTGAATATAGACAAAACCTCCGTCAGTAGCTTGATGCCGCTTAACAGTATCGCTGGTATTCAGCGCCTGAGTTGCGAGAGCACTCCTATCCAGGAAGAGAAAGTCATCCAGTTTATTCGAGACCATCCTGAGACAGTAGTTATCTATAAAACCAATCAGCTTAGCCTGTGGTGGAATGGATTACCCCCGGCCTGGAAGGAGGAATTACGCGAGCAGGTTTCTATGGGAGATATTCCCGACCGGGAGCAGTTACACGAAATAGCATTTCTTAAATCACTCACCATTGAAGAAAATAGCAAGGTGAGTTCGCTAGAGCCATTGCAGGAGTTTGTACGATTAACGGAACTTACGCTGACCGGTACCCGGGTTGCCAGTCTAGAGCCGTTGCGCACAATGAATACACTTCGGGCACTAATCTGCGCCCGAAACCCCATCCGCAGCCTCGAACCTCTGGCATCTTTAACGGAACTGACTTATCTGGATTGCCAGAATACTCCGGTAGAAGATTTAAAGCCTATTCGTGATATGATCTCGCTGGAAACTCTGAAGTGCTCGGGTACACAGGTAAGCAAGCTTAAGCCTCTTTCTTCTCTGATTAACCTTCGGCAATTAGAGTGTTACAATACTAGCGTGAAGAAACTAAAACACCTGCGTGATCTGTACCAGTTGGAAGAACTTCGTTGTTATAACACGCGAATTTCCAGCCGCGAGGTAGATAAGTTCCGCGACAACCATCCCGACTGCGAAGTAGTCTACTATTGATTAGTATCGTAGCTAGAGAACAGGCGAACCTGATGGAGGTGGGGTTAACACAACTTGCCAAATCAGGTTATATTGAAATACTACACTTACCGCTATGATGCGATTTTTTAAAGATGCCTGGTTGCTTATCCGGGAGACCACCGTAAAGTTTCAGGAGCAGGATGCAGTGGTTTATGCAGCGGCCATTGCATTTTTTACTGTTTTCTCATTGCCTTCGGTACTTATTATCATTGTGCAGACGTTAGGCACAGTTTTGGGAAAAGATGCAATCAGGGATCAGCTAGCTACGCAGGTTTCTGGCCTGATCGGAGCTACCAGTGCAGAAGAGATCGTCAGCATTATGCAAAATCGGGGGTGGAATTCCTCTAGCCTGTTTGCTAATATTGTAAGTATTGTATTCCTACTCATTAGTGCTACGGTAATTTTTGGGTTTGTTCAGAAAGCCCTGGATTCTATCTGGGGAGTGAAGCCTAAACCCGAAAAAGGGTTTGTCAAATTTCTGCAAGACCGTCTTCTCTCGTTTTCACTCATTATTATCTTAGGTTTTCTACTGCTGGTTTCGCTAGTTATCGATACGGTGTTATCCGTTTTTCGCGATTTCCTTAACTCAATTTTTACCAATGAGTATACGGTTTATATTATCCGCGGGGCTGGTGGGCTTACCTCGGTAGTAGTGATATCCTTGATTTTTGCCCTGATTTTCAAATTCCTGCCCGATGCCAAAGTGCGCTGGCGGGATGTAACCGTAGGAGCCTTGGTGACGGGTGTTTTGTTTTCTATTGGTAAATACCTCATTAGTCTGCTACTGGCTAATACGCGAATTGCTTCTACGTATGGTGCGGCTGGTTCCTTAGCCGGTATTTTAGTTTGGGTGTTCTATTCCTCCATACTGGTCTTGATTGGCGCAATGTTCACCCGTGTATATGCTGATAACCTGGGAAAACGCATCACCCCGAAAAAGCATTCAGTACGTGTGGTTACCCGAGAGGTAGAGGTAGATGAACGGGGCGTGGTGCAGGAAGAAGTAAAGAAAAAGGATTGAGCGTTATGCCAATCAAAGGTTGACAGAACAAACTATTTTTTTTGGGTTCATGGTAGTAATTTTACCAGCCTTGAGTGTAAACCCAAGGCTGAAAAACGCACTATAGACCATTTGTTGAGTAAACCCCTGATTGGCTGATATACATTACGTTACTGTAGGATACTGCCACGGGTTTCGGTATTCCCGGGCTAGTAAAGCATTGGCCTCGGCATCATTCGGAATCATCCCCTTCTCTTCATCCCACTGAATACTGCGGCCTACTTTGTGAGAAAGCATGGCCAGCAAACTCATGTTGGTAGAGCGGTGCCCAATCTCAATATCACAAACAGGTAACTTTCCGCTTTCAATAGACGATAAGAAGTTGGCCCACAGTTCTTTAATGTTCTGTTGGTCAGGTTCGTGCAGCGTAGGTTCTACATGAATAATCTCACCGTTCTTTTTACTGGGGTAGAAAGTCCAGCCGTCTAGCCAGCCCATGTGGAAAGTGCCCTCGGTGCCGTAGAAATAACAGCCCAGGTTATGTTTTTCTGCTTCATTAGCAGCGTACAGCCGGTGCTCCCAAACGGCGGTAAAATCTTCAAATTCGTAATTCACCACCTGCGTATCAGGAGCAGTAGTATTGTCCTCCCGGATGTGGCGGGCCGCTACCGAATGTATGGATTTAGGAGCCTTTTCTTCAGTCCACCACAGTATCTGGTCTAGCCAGTGAATGCCCCAGTCGCCAATCTGTCCGTTGGCAAACTCCAGAAACTGCCGAAACCCTTTCGGATGCATTTTTTCGTTGTAAGGAACCAAGGCTGCCGGGCCGCACCACATATCCCAATCCAGTCCTGCGGGTGGCTCAGAGTCGGGAACCGCTTCGCCGGGGCCGCCGCCGTAATGCACAAAAGCCCGTACCATACCGATCTTTCCAGCTTTGCCTGATTTCAGAAACTCCATGCCTGAAATATTATGCGGAGAAACCCGCCGGTGCGTGCCCACCTGCACCATACGGTCGTTGGCGCGGGCTGCGTGTACCATGGCTTTTCCCTCGTTCACCGTGTGGCTGATGGGTTTTTCTACATATACATGCGCTCCCGATTCTACCGCAGCAATGGTAATCAATGGGTGCCAGTGGTCGGGAGTAGCTACAATCACAATCTCCGGTTTTTCGGCGGCCAGTAGTTCGCGATAGTCGGAGTAGCGTTTGGGGCGGTCGCTGGTGAGCTTACCGGTTTCTTCCATGGCCTGGTCTAGCTGGCGCTGGTCTACATCACAAATGGCTACTACCTTGGTGCGGTCTGAGGCGATGGCCTCCCGCAGAATATTCATGCCCCACCAGCCGCTACCTACCAGGGCAACGGTATATTTTTTGTTTTGGTAGGGAGAGGGAAGGGAAAAAGCCGAATAGGCCAAGCTGGCTCCAGCACTGGATTTGATAAAGTCTCGTCGGTTCATACAGGTTGTTGATCGTGTTTCTTGCAACGAAGATACAGGATTATTGGAAAATGAAAAGTGATGTTCTGCGTAAGCTTGTATATTGCTACAATGAACAGTGCCATCAGTTTATATCTTATGGCCGGTATATATATGCTGGCCGGACATATTCATTTCCTGAAACCCCGAATGTACGAGGGTATTATTCCACCGTATTTGCCTTCGCCCAGAGCCCTGGTTTATCTAAGCGGGTTAGCTGAAATCGGTTTGGGAGCAGGATTGTTGTTTGAAGAAACTCGCAGTCTGTCAGCCTGGGGTATTATCCTGATGTTGCTGGCTTTTCTGCCCGTTCATATCTACATGCTGCGTGCCGATAAATTCAGAAGGAAGTTCCCGGCCTGGGCACTTTGGGTCAGGCTTCCCCTACAGTTTTTGCTAATATACTGGGCCTATCAGTTTACATAGCGTTTAGTTGCTTTAGCAATTTACGTCCTCTTGCTTTTATAGATGCCTTGCCTTTAGCCATTTCATTTTCTATCAACCCAATAACTTCCGAAGTTAGCCAAGGATGACGTTGGGCAATCTGCGTAAGGGCTTGTAGACAGTTCACCTTTACAAAAGTGTTTGTATCGAGTAACCACAGACGAAGGATAGCCAGTACTTCAAGAACATCTTCATCGGTCCAGGTAGCATGACCTAGCAGCGCGGCCGTTGCCATTTTTACAGAAAAAGGTTGAGCTAATTCCGAGAGATTTGCTAACAAGGTTTGTTGGTGGGGTAGGAGCCATTCCGGGCGACCACGGGTTACTTTTTCAACCGCATTGGCCGCTCGTATTTTAATAGTGAGATTCTCCTGAAATAATGTAGCAAATACCTTATCAAAGGTTTCCGGATCCTGTTCCATCAAATAGACTATCTGATCGGTTTTGCCTAGCTTCAGGGGCGGTCCTTCGGAAAGTAATTTCATCCAGTTGCTCATGCTATACTACTGGCTCGTACCATCTCTGCCTTGCCGGGAGGGCCAGGAAGAGTTTTTACCGTTAAGCCAAGTGATTTCAGATCGCGTTTAAGCTGGCCTTTTGCGGAGTAGGTTACCCATACTCCCCGAGGTTTTAAGAGGCTTACCGATTTTTCCAGCATGGGCAGCTCCCAGAGTTCGGGTTGTTTGTTGGGAGCAAAAGCATCGAAATAGATCAGGTCGTAGCCCTGGGTATCTGCAAAATCCTGTAAGGTACTTTGCTGCTTATGCAAGGTGAAATTGCTGAGCAACGGCACGTCTTTATGCCAGTCTGCCTGATGAATGTCATCAAAATAAGAAATCATGTCAGCCTCATTCATCTGTTGAGTATAGTTGAGTTGAGCGATCACTTCTGCTGCTAATGGGTATGGCTCTAAAGAAGTGTAGTAGAACTGGGTTGCCGGAAGTTTTTTGGCTTCTCTTACTGTTAACCAGGCATTAAGTCCGGTGCCTAGCCCCACCTCCAGAATGCGGATAGATGAGGCGGATGGGTGCGTATCAAGCCAATGTTGTAACCCATGTTGAATAAACACATGCTCCGACTCCCGCAGGGCGCCGTGGCGGGAATGGTAGGTTTCGTTTAACGTGGTATTCAGCAGGGTATGCGAACCGTCGCCGGTTTCAATGATCTGTATGGTATCCATGCGTGTAAAGTTCGCCAAATTTTGGAAATAAATTGACGAGTAGCCCTCTTTGTCTTTAAACTTGATAGAAGGCAATTACACCAAGAAGAACTTGGTTGCCTGTTCAAAAAAATGTTTATTTAGGAACAAACTACTAACTGGAAACAACACCCTTATGAAAAATCTCTATCTAATCCTCACTGCTTTATTCCTGGCAGCCTGCCATTCCGAAGAACCCATCGTCAGTCCAAAAAGCGAGCAGCCCAATCCTCTACCAGTATCAGAGATTGATCGCCATATTCAGGAGAACCTGGAACAGGAAGGGAGGTTTGCCTGGAGTGATGTATCGGATGAAATGCTGTGGAGTGCTTTAGTACAAAGTGACTCGGTGCTGCTTATTGGCTACCAGCCGGAAGGCGAGCGCGATGTAGCGGATAAGCTTCACACGATTACTGCCACGGACCCTGCCTGGGCTCAGGCCAAGGAAAAGGTGCTACATGAAATTGCTGCGATCATGCAGAAAGATGTGCAGACTACTGAAAACTTACTCATAGCAGAGGACGAAACCCTGCCGTATATGGAAGTGAAAACGGCTTCTTGGGAGGTAGTCCGGCACTTACGGTCGTCTCCTTACATACGCTATGCAGAACCTGCTAGCTACTATCTGCAAACTCTTGAGCCAACCACAAACCAGCGCGTAGCCAGTAAACTAAGTTGCAGCTATATTGATGATGCCCCGGTCCCCACTGCCGATTATCAATCCGTTAGCCCGGATGTAAAGGCTTCGTGGAACTGGTATTCTGCTGGCATCACGCAGGCCTGGACTACCAGCACCGGGTCAGGAATTACAGTAGGATTGATTGACACGGGAATTTCACCTACCCAAGCTAAGTTAGGTAGTGAATTTAACCAGGGAAATTCGCAAGGACGGACCATTACCAAACTAGGCACGTACCAGGATGATGCTTCCGATGACTTGTGCGGACACGGCACGCGCATGGCTGGCCTTATTGCCGCCCCTCGGGGTTATGATGGCACATCGGTAGGAGTGGCTTATAACGCCAATCTGGTAGCTGTTCGGGGCACGGGCGATGTGATCATTGACAGTCGGGATGAGAAACGGGGAGTAGCCAACGCACTGAAGTTACTGGCTAACCGGTCCGATGTGCGGATTATCAGTATGTCAATCGGTAGTTTGTTCTCCGTAGGTTCGGTAAAAGATGCCGTTCGGTATGCTTACGGAAAAGGTAAATTGATTATTTGTGCAGCGGGCACCTCTACCTCTTTTACTACCTGGGCCGGCGTGGTATTCCCGGCCCGGATGGACGAAACGGTAGCTGTAACCGGAGTGCGGGAGGGTAGTCAGTACAAGCGGTGCAATACCTGCCATACTGGTCGCGACGTTGATTTTACAATGATAATGCAACGCTCTGACCCCGACCGCACTACGATAACGCTTCCGGAAACCGGTAC
This sequence comes from Roseihalotalea indica, assembly GCF_022458895.1. The sequence continues at coordinate 1,001,615 of NZ_JAINFL010000001.1, forward strand.
TAAACTTTCTACCGTGGGAGGTTCTTCTACCGCAACCGCTATGGCTGCCGGAGTAGCCGCCCTGGTATGGTCAACTGATCCTTCAATGAGCCGGGATGAAGTCTACCAACGGCTCAAAGAAACCGCCGACCTGTACCCTAATCGTGATCGTTCTTTCGGGTGGGGCAATATTGATGCGTATCAGGCAGTAGCTGGCAGCGGTGCCGTAGCTCAAACGCTGAATTAATGAATAATGACTGATGAGTGGTGATTAATGACTAATGGTTAGTTGTTCATTCGTCATTAAAATAAATCTTATCTGTTCGTGAATTCTCGTGGTTTTATGAGCATTGGGTTTAAACCCAATGCTGAAAAAATGCATTACGGTTCACTTTTATTAGTAGCTACCCGCCCTTACATTCATCATCATTCACTTTTGATGAGGGCCACGGCGTGGGTGGCTACTCCTTCTTTCCGGCCGACGAAGCCCATTTGCTCGGACGTGGTGGCTTTAATGGAGATGGTGGATTCATCTACCTGCATAACTTCGGCCATGGTGGCTTTCATAGCGGGTATGTGGGGGTTTACTTTGGGAGCTTCCAGGCAAACGGTGGCGTCGATGTTGCCTAGCTCGTACCCTTCCTTGCGGAGCAGTTGCATCACTTCTTTCAGCAGCACCTTGCTGTCGATGCCTTTGTATTTAGGGTCGTTATCAGGAAAATGATAGCCGATATCGCGGAGGTTAGCTGCACCGAGCAGCGCATCACAGATGGCGTGGATCAGCACATCAGCATCAGAGTGCCCTTTGGCACCGTGGGTGTGCTCCAGGCGAATGCCGCCCAACCAAAACTCACGCCCCTCTTCCAGTTGATGAACGTCATATCCGTAGCCAATCCGAAAATTCATAGCATAATTGTTATGCCTGCAATGATACGAAAAGGAGCGGAGGATGAAAATTATTCAGTACAATGGGTAAATATCTAGGCAAGAAATAGGTCGAGTAGAAAAGTATTTGGTCTGGTGGTTTCCCTAAAAATACCCAAGCTTACGAATACATGATTGTTTATTGAGTTATCAATTGATACTGGTTTATTTTTGCAGACAATACTAATTTCTTTTAAGACTTACCAGGAAGCGGGAGGCAGGTGGCAGGTACCTGCCACCTGCCTCCGATAACATTTATCTGCCTGGTCAGACCTACCCGGTGAGATAAGACTCTCGATAGAAACTTCATTACATAATTATTGAAATAAACCCTAATATTGACTCCCAAACCATCCACTGCTAAATGAAAATAGCCACTTATAACGTCAATAGCGTTAATGCACGCCTTCCGGTAATACTGCGCTGGCTTCAGGAATCTGCCCCAGATGTTGTTTGCTTACAGGAGCTTAAAGCACCACAAGAGAAATTTCCTCTGGAGGCTATTCAGCAGGCGGGTTATCAGGCCGTCTGGCACGGACAAAAAAGCTGGAATGGGGTGGCTATATTGGCGCGTAATACCCAACCTATAGAAATACGACGTGGCTTGCCGGGTGATCCTGAAGATGACCAAAGCCGCTATATTGAAGCAGACATTCGTGGTATACGGGTAGGCTGCCTGTACTTGCCCAACGGGAATCCGGCTCCCGGCCCCAAATTTGACTATAAGCTGCGCTGGCTAGAGCGGCTGACTGCCCACGCGGCTGAGTTACTTGCTGCCGAAATACCCACAGTGCTGACCGGTGACTTTAATGTTATACCTACCGAAATAGATGTTTATAAGCCGGAGCGCTGGGTAGAGGATGCGCTGTTTCGTCCCGAAACTCGTGATGCTTTTGATCGGCTCATAGCCCAGGGCTGGACAGACGCTATACGGACAATTCATCCTGAAGAAACGATCTATACCTATTGGGACTATTTTCGTAATGCGTATGGCCGGAATGCCGGTTTACGTATCGATCATTTTCTGCTTAGCCCGCTGCTGATCAATCGTCTGGCTGCGGCTGAGGTGGACCGTTCTGTCCGGGGATGGGAGAAAACCAGCGACCATGCTCCGGTGTGGATAGAACTGAATGACCCCGCAAGCGATATTTAGCTATTACTGAAACTAGCCTAATCTGAGAGAGGTTTAAAAAGTTGGTTATTACACCAATGGAAGAAAGGGGAACGGTAACTAAACTATGATGGGTAGGAGATACTATAGTTTTTCCAGAAGCTTTAGTAAGATCTGCTCGGTAAGAGGCTTAACGATATAATCATTGATGCCGATGTTTCTGACCCGCTCCATATCTGAGGCGTTTGGCGAGGTAGTCAGTACTGCAATCAGGGAGGGGTTACTGTGGAGATTCAACTGCCGGTACGCATTAATAAAAGCAAATCCATCCATAACCGGCATATTGATATCGATCAGAATTAGATTGGGCAAGCGTTGGTGTTGCCGGGCGTGCTCTTGCAGAAGGTCAAGTGCCATCTTGCCATTACGGGCCTGTAACAGATGTTCGGTAAGATCCAGCTCTGTGATCATCAATTCATTCAGATAATTGGTTGCCTCGTCATCATCAACCAGCAGGATGCACTCCACCTTTTTCATCATTAAGATTGTTTGAAATATACCTTAAAAGTGGTTCCCTGATCTACTGCACTTTGCACTTCAATTTTTCCGCCGGCCACATCCATAATCTTTTTGACAATATACAGACCTACCCCGCTACCTTCCACGTGATCATGTAACCGTTTGAACATTCCAAAGATTTTACTCTCATCGGCTAAATCCATTCCCAACCCATTATCCTGTACGGTTAAAATTAAATAACCCCCTACTGCATGACATCGTACCCGAATTACCACCTGTCGATCAGGAGAACGGTATTTAATAGCATTGGAGATCAGGTTATAAATTACGCTGCGAGCATTTTTAACAGAGAAGCTGATGGGGGCGCAAGTTTGAAGGTCTAAGTCAAATTGCGCATTTGCCTGCGCAATTTCGGCTGCCATATCCAGTATTATTTCGCGAATAAGCACAGTAATATCTACTTGAGAAACATCTTCATTGCCTTCCCGCTGAATTTTCGTAACCTGCGACAACTCATAAATTGTTTTCTTAAAGCGCTCAACAGAATTGGTAATCAGTTCAGCCAACTTGCTAATAATGGGCTTTTGGCGATTCTCTTCCGATAGATTTCGCAATAGGGCGGTCATTAGCCCTTCTATGTTAGTGATGGGAGCTCGTAAATCATGAGAAGCGGTGTAGATGAAATTATCCATGTCGGCATTGATCAAACTAAGCTCTTGGTTGGTGGTACTTAACTCTTCGTTGGCAGCGGCCAGTTCCTGATTGAGGTTCTCCAAGGCCTGCCGATTTTTCACCTGTTCAGTCACATCGTTAATCAGAGCGTAAAAGCCTACCACTTTTCCTTCCCGCATATCGGGAACATAACTGGTGTGGATATATTTCACAAAATCATCGCGGTAGGGCATTCGGGCTTCAAAATCAAGCCGCTCGCCTTTCAGCACTCCCTCAATATATTTTTTTGCTGCTTGATAGGCTTCTTTTCCAACTACTTCCAAAATAGTTCGCCCCAACAGTTCATCCGGACTTTTATGAAACCACTCCTGATAGGCTTGATTAACAAACCGGTACTTTTCCTCATGATCCAGATAACTGATAAGTACGGGCAGAGCATTGGTGAGGATTCTTAACTGCCTTTCACTTTGTTCTACTTTCTGCCGGGCCCCTACCTGTTCGGTAACGTCAGTAGCAACATTAATAATCCCTATAACTTCCCCGAGGGCATTCTTCAATGGCTGGTAAACAGTATTATAAAAACCAGAAATGAGTTCGCCTTCCCGCTTCAGCGTAACCGGTGCTTCTTTAAAATCTATAGGCTCGCCTTTGGTAAGGACCTGGGAGAGAATTTCCTCGAAACCCTGACCTTCTAATTCGGGAAGGGCCTCAAAGACCGGTTTGCCTATAACTTGGCCGGGGGTACGGCCCATAATTTCGCTCATCAATGGATTGATAAGTTCAATGAGGTGGTCTTTTCCCAGAAAAATGCCAATTCCTACGGGAGCTTGCATAATAAAATCTACTATCTGCTTCCAACTGGTTTTATTAAACGGAGATCGCTCCTGAGAAATGAGCCTCTGAATATGCTGCTGCTGATTTGCCGAAGCTTCAGTTACTTTATGAATAATGTACTGTACACTTCCTGCTTCATCTAACACGGGTGTATTTAATGAGCTCCAATATATTTCACTCACCTCTTCGTCCTCATAACGTTGTACGGGTGTTTGAACAGGTTTGTGAGAGGCTAAAACCTCCTGCAAAAAGGGGTTAAGGCGAGACTCAGAAGTAGTTTGATGCGATTCTATACTATAGGGGAAGATATCAAAAATGGTTTTTCCAACAATATGCTGACGGTTGGTAGAGGTTGCAGCTAAGTAAGCGTCACTTGCCGTGAGAATGGATAAATCGGGAGAAAGAATTACGTACAGTTCCGGCACCGTTTCAAATACTTTGAGCATGTCGGAGGTTAGAACATTCTTCGTGGCCATGAATTTTATCAGTCTTTCTGGAAGAAAAATAAGCAGTTTGAAGACATAGTAGGGAAAGCAAAAGGTTTATACTAGTATAATTGAATATTTATAGAAGGTCTGATCTCCGCACCTGGTCAATCACCACCATATAGGAAAACCTGCAAAAATTCCATCGTAAAGCCTGGTCATTAAGCTTTTTGTAATTAGCAAGTAAGGTCTGTTTTATGATTTTTTTCTTAAAACCCCCGATCATATTTTACAAAAAATGCGAGCCTGAGCTAAAAAAATAAAGCGGTATGATTAACGCTAAACCGTTAGCGGTTACCAAGCTTGCTAACTGCTTACTGTCCAGATACGAAGTTAATGCGACTAATGAATTAATCAATACCTGTTGGCTTGTTGTAAAGAAAAAGCTCAGTCCTTTTGCTATAAAATTATCAGCCTGTCTCTAGGGTAGTAGTCCGTGGCGTGAAATCGACCGCTACTTTGTGAAATCAACCGTTATCTCCCCTTGTTCTTTGGTCAGATCAACCTCTTTGGAATTACCGTTAACGCTTACCTGATATGTTCCATAAAATGCTGCGGTGGTGAAAACACCATTATTGTCGGCTGTCCCGGATTTCTTCGTCCACCATTCTTTAAAAATCAGGTTCTGATAAGCTTTGGCTAAGGGGGTTGGCGTCCAGTCGCGTTTATACATAGAGGAAGCCGGAATCCAGTTGGCGCCTTCCCAAAAGCCCCACATCAGAATACCATCCACCGCCGGGTGAGCAAAGCATATCGTATAATAATCTACCATTTCTTTTGCGTTGGCTTCGGCTTCCTCAGCGGTCATCTCCAGGTCTCGGTCATCCAGAAACTTAGATCGCTGACCGGGCATATTGAATTCCGTAATACGAATGGGCAAATCAAACGTGGCCAGAGAGTCCAGCGCGCTTTTTAGCTGTTGGCGGTCAAAGGTGACATCATGCAGGTGTCCTTGCACCCCAATGCCTGCAATAGGTACACCTTGTTTCAATAAATCCCGGATTTGCGCCATATATTCAGGCAACTTGTTTCCCGTCAGAATATCGTAATCATTCAAAAACAGTCGGGCATCGGGATCGCCATTATGTGCCCATTGCGTCATCAGCTTGGTGATATCCGGCCCCAGTCGCTCTTCGTAGTAGTTTCCGTGAATCATTTCATTGTTCAGGTCATACTCGGCAAATCGCCCCTGGTACCGCCGGGTAATGGTTTCGGCCCGATGCTGCAATGTTTGCCTGAGTTCCTGATCGTCCAGTTCCTTAACCCAGGGCTGCACAAACTTTGAAATGCCCCAAAACAGGTTGTGTGCCCGGAGGGGAATATTGTTTTCCTCAGTCCAGCGTAAAATACCATCAACTACCTGGTAGTTTACCTGGCCCTTTTGAGGTTCCATATTGGGCCACTTTACGGCATTCTCCGTTACGGCTGCGTTAAAGTTCTCCAGAAATTTCTCCTTGTATTGCCGAAGATCATCTGCCGACATAGAACCATTCGCCAAACCATTACCGATAGCTGCTCCGAACCAGAATTCATGACGTAGCTGCTCCACCGTTACCTCATCACCGGACTTTACTTTGATCACAAGTTTTCCCTGGCGATGCTTAGCTATGGCATCCTCAGTCTGAGCATATAAATTTGTTGAAAATGAAAAGCAGCTAAGCACTATGAGGAGAAAATGAAAAAGTGTGTTGGCAATTGTATAGTGAAAAATTTTCATGTAGGTTGTTTTTAGGTCGCCCTCGAAAATAGGATATATATTTGACTTAATAGATTCGTTGTCGCCAGAATATAATATTCTGATATTCGGAGGAGAATAAAGTTATCTTTAGTCTTGTCTGACATTCTTTCCCGTCTCTATTCACCATTCACTCCCTTTCATTTACCAACCTCTTGCTATATCTTCGCCCTTTATGGCAAACACCATTCAGTACCAGTACGACCCGGACCATCTCAGACAGTCTGAGCCAACCAAATACCAGACTTCCGATCTGAAAGCCGAGCAGATGGTGATCAACATTGGGCCGCAACACCCCTCTACTCACGGTGTACTGCGGTTGGAGGTGGTCACCGAGGGTGAGGTAATTGTGGATGTGGTGCCGCATTTGGGGTATCTGCACCGTTGCTTTGAGAAACATGCGGAGTCACTGCCCTATAACCAGGTCATTCCCTACGTAGACCGGATGGATTATCTGGCTTCCATGAACTCAGAACATGCCTACGCGATGGGCGTAGAGCGTATGCTGGGCATTCAGGAGCAGATTCCGCCGCGAGTAGAATATATTCGAGTGCTGGTAGCCGAGTTGAATCGCCTGGCGTCGCACTTTGTGGCGTTGGGCACGTATGCAATGGACATTGGAGCCTATACGCCCTTTCTCTGGATGATGCGCGACCGGGAGCATATTCTGCGGATGTTGGAGTGGGTTTGCGGCGCGCGCATGCTGTACAACTATATCTGGATTGGTGGCCTGTTTTACGATGTGCCGGTCGGCTTTGAAGAACGTTGTCTGGAGTTTGTGGCTTATCTCAGACCTAAGCTTCATGAGCTGGAGCGGCTGGTGATGGAGAATAAGATATTTGTAGAGCGCACCGCCAATGTGGGAGTATTACCGCTGGATGTTGCCATCAACTACGGCATCTCTGGTCCTATGCTTCGCGGTTCTGGTTTACGATACGATCTGCGTAAAGTCGACGGCTATTCTGTCTATCCTTCCCTGGATTTTGATGTTCCGATTGGAGAAGGCAAAATGGGCTCGGTAGGCGACTGCTGGGATAGAACCTACGTGCGGGTAAGAGAGTGCTACGAGTCGCTGCGCATCATTGAGCAATGTCTGGCTCAACTGACAACTGACCATAAACGCACCCGCGAGTTTGATCCTCGGGAAGTTGTACCCAAAAAAATCCGCCCCAAGCAGCAGGACTTGTATGTTCGAGCCGAAAACCCCCGGGGTGAGCTTGGCTTCTACTTCCGGGCCGATGGCCGTAGTGATATTCCTTTCCGCTGCAAAGCCCGCAGCTCCTGCTTCGTAAACCTGTCCATACTGGCCGATTTGAGTCGGGGCAGCATGATTGCCGACCTGGTGGCTATTCTGGGTTCCATCGATATTGTATTGGGAGAGGTAGATCGGTGATTCATCGGCTATCTTGCTGGTAAAATTGCTTTTTCCTAGTAAATTGGATAGGCCGCTTGCACTATGTAAGGGGCCATCAATAAACTACGAATACAGCAACACCATCTTCTATGAGAAGCCGCATCTCCCTACTTCTTTCTGTAAGTATTGTTCTCAGCTTTTATGCCTGCACCAATTCATCTACCCAAAACGAAGAAGCCGGGCAGACCGGGACGCAAAAGCTCGTTATCCGGCAAAACGACTCAGAAGAAAGCATCTCGGTATTCCGGGAAGGGCAGGACGAGCCTATTCTAACGCAGAATGCCCGCGAAGATTTTCGCCCGTACCTGCACCCCATTGTTGCCCCCGATGGGAAGGGGGTTCTCACCGAATACAGCCCCGACCATCATAAACACCAAACTGGCCTGTACTGGGGGTTCACTCGGGTCAACGGAACCGGCGCGGAAAAAGATGAACTCGCTAAATGGTTCTACGATCCGGAAAAACCAGAAGATATTAAGAAAAAAATTGGCCGCGACTTTTTCCATTTTCCCGACGGGAGCCACTGGCAAAAAGTTTCTGCCGACGTACTCGAGGGTGAAGGAGAGGAAGTAAGCTGGAGAACGGTTTATAATATGTTAGATGAAACGGGGACACCCCTTCTGGAAGAAACCCAGACCTGGACTTTTACCGAACAAGAAGGAAAGTATTTGATAAGCTTGACCTGGGAAGGAAAAGCCCTAACCGATATCACGATCAATGAATTTGACTACGGCGGGCTTTTTCTGCGCATGCCCTGGCACGAAGGTATTAAGGGGGAAGTGGTGAATGCTGCCCGGCAACGCAACGAAAAAGCAGAAGGGCAACGCGCCATGTGGGTAGATGTCGGCATGCAGGTAGAGGGGCGCGATGATCTGGCTCACATCGCCATTTTTGACCATCCCGAAAACAAAGGCTTCCCCCAAACCTGGCGGGTGGATAACCAACTGGGCATCGGGCCGGTGCGGGCTCGCATGGGTGACTGGACCATTGACGAAGGGCAGACCGAAACCATCCAGCATCGGTTGGTGGTGTATACCGGCGAACTGGACGATGTGGAAATGAAGGAAACCTGGGACAGGTACATTGGGCAGGAGGGCGCTATGTATTCAACCGCTTCTCTGTGGGAGATTGCCCAGCAGGAGGGCAGAGACGCTAAGTTCCTTACCCCGGAAGAGGCCGTGGAAAGCATGACCGTGCTGGACGGTTATAAAGTAAATACCTGGGCTTCTGAACCCATGATGAGTCAGCCTATGGCTTTTTGCTGGGATGACCGGGGCCGACTGTGGATTGCCGAAAACCTGGATTATGAATCGCGGGGTTCGGGCTTTTCCAACGATGGCAACAGCCGGATTCTGATTCTGGAAGACACCGACCACGATGGGAAAGCCGATAGCCGCAAGGTTTTTCTGGAGGGCATTCCCTTTCCGGCCGCTATCGCCGTTGGCTTTGACGGGGTTTTTCTGGGTGCTCCGCCCAACCTGCTATTTGTGCCCGATCGCAATGGCGATGATGTAGCCGATGAAGACGATATTGAGATCCGCCTCACCGGCTGGGGCATCCGCGACCGGCACGAAACGCTGAACAGTCTGCACTGGGGCCCGGATGGCTGGCTCTATGGCTGCCAGGGCTTTGCAACGCCTTCTAAAGTAGGAAAACCCGACGGGAACGCTCGCCTTTACAAAGCCAAAGAACCATTCCCGGATGATATTCTGGAAGGGGAGGGTGTAGATTTCAATGGCGGAGTCTGGCGATACCATCCTACCAAAGACCGTTTTGAAGTAGTGGCCCACGGATTCAGTAACCCCTGGGGTATTGACTACGATGCCAAAGGCCAGCTTTTCATCAGCGCCTGCGTGATTCCGCACCTCTGGCATGTGATTCCCGGTGGAATCTATCACCGGCAGGGCGGGCAGCATTTTAACCCGTATGTGTACGAAGACATCAAAACCATTGCCGACCATCGGCACCGCTCAGCTCACGGAGGGGCGCGTATCTATCAGTCGGATGCGTTTCCGGCATCGCAAAGGGGGCGGCTGTTCATGGCAAATATTCACGAGCATGCCGTGCTCACCGATGTGCTGGAGCCCCAGGGTTCCGGCTTCGTGGCCCGTCATGGCGATGACTTCCTAATGGCTAATAATGCGCAGTGGATCGGGTTTAGTATGGAGATTGGGCCGGAAGGTGGGGTATACGTGTTAGATTGGCACGATGCCGATATCTGCGGTAAAGAGGTGCTGAATAAAGAAACCGGCCGTATTTTTCGTATTATGCCGGAAAACTCACAGGCAGAAGACTGGGAGGGGCGTTATAGTGATCTTAATAAAATGACGGATGCCCAACTGGTCGATTTGCAAACCAGCGAAAGCGAATGGCACGCTCGCCGCGCCCGGGTAATCCTACAAAACCGTGCAGCGAAAGGAAGTCTGAAAAGTGGCACCCATGAGCAACTACGCAAGATTTACCAGGCTAACTCTAATGCCGACTGGCGACTGCGGGCCATGTGGGCCTTACACGTGACGCAGGGCTTTACCACGCCGCAACTTCAGCAAGCGTTAAACGACAAAGATCAGCACATTCGGGCCTGGGCCGTTCAGTTGTTGTGCGAAGACCAGTCGCCTAGCTCAAATATTCTGAAGCAGTTTGCCAGGATGGCGGCTGATGATCCTTCACCCGTGGTGCGGCTCTATCTGGCGGCAGCTCTTCAGCGGGTTGGCGAAGACGCTCGCTGGGGTATTGCCGAAGAGCTTATGGCACATAAAGAAGATTCAGACGATCATAATCTACCTAAAATGATATGGTACGGCTTTGAATCTTTGGTAGAAGATGATCCTTCCCGAGCATTGGCATTAGCCTCAGAAAGCCAGATTCCGATGCTGGCTCAGTTTACTGCTCGCCGGGCTGTAGACGCCGATGCTACCGATATGTTAGTAGAGCATTTGGGAAAAAATCCTAAAACTCTGGTCGGCATGTTGAAAGGAACTCGTGATGGGTTAGAAGGTCGCTCTGACCTAACTGCTCCGGCTAACTGGTCGTCGGTATACAATACGCTGAAACAGGCTAATCAGAAAGAAGTCAGTCAACTGGCCCTGGAAATTGCCCAGCAGTTTGGGGATACCGAAGCCGCCCGGCAGTACCTGGCTACCTTACAGAACCAGCAAGCACCGCTTGGTGAACGAAAAAAAGCCCTGCAAGGGCTGGCCGAACAGCAGCGAGAGGAACTGCTACCTCAAATTCCCAAATTGCTGGAAAACGATGACCTGCGTACCGAAGCCATTCGGGCGGTAGCCAGCTTTGACGATCAGAAAACCGGGCAGTTATTACTCAATAAATACGCGGCTTTTAATGCTGATGATAAACTGGAGGCTGTACAAACATTAGCTTCCCGTCCGCAGTACGGGTGGTTGCTCACCCAAGCAATTAAGAACGAGAACATACCAAAACGGGACATTCCGGCTTATGTAGCCCGCCAGCTGCGCCGCGTGGTGGGTAGCGGGTTTGTAGAAGTCTGGGGCCCAATTGACGAACTCAGCAATGATTTGACTGCCTCCTATGAGAAGTACAGAACCCTACTGACCGATGCAGCCCTGAGCCAGACTAATCCGGAACATGGGCGCGTGCTGTTTGCCCGAACCTGCGGCCCCTGTCATAAAATGTATGGCGAAGGAGGAAACGTAGGGCCGGATATCACGGGTTCTAATCGCCACAATGTAGAGTACATCCTGAGCAACGTGTTAGATCCCAGTGGGGAGATTCAGGATGATTATAAAATGATCGTGGTTACTACCCGCGATGGGCGCACTTACGCGGGGAATATTGCTTCTGAAACCGAACGCCAGCTTACTCTGCGGGTGGTAGGGCAAGAAGCGGTGGTCATCAACAAGTCAGAAATACAATCACAGGAAGAAACCCCTAACTCCATGATGCCGCCCGGCTTGTTCAGTACCCTGACTGACGAAGAAGTACTTGATCTGGTAGCATATCTGCGCACCGATGAGCAAGTGAATTTACCATAAAACCATTTCCTAAGCTTAGGAGAAGCATTATAAATGTTACTAACGGCGGATGTAGGAAAGTTTCCAGACCAAACTGGTATTTTCTATATAGTGAACCATCGTAATGGCTGATTCTCAATCATCGGATTATAATACTTGAAGGGAAAGCGCAGCTTCTAATTTCATTGTATAGGGTAGAGATGGGGGAAGAAAACCTGCTTTAGAACACATGATTCTTGCTTTCAATAGGTATTTTCATGGAATGTAATATAACTATTTATATTTAATATTATCTTATACAGATAAGTGTTAGCTTTATCCAATTCGTAGAATTTACCTGAAAATTCACTGCTGACTATGTTATTTACGCAAGTACTAAACGCAGGTGTTTCGGACATCTATCCCACTCACTTGCAGAAGAAAATACGAATCTCTAATAGCATCGGTCTCATTTTATTATTGGGAGTTGCTACACCTTTTACCCTTATTTCCTGGATTCATTTTCCGGATCTGATTATTGTTCCTGTACTAGGCATGATTGTTTGTAGCGGTGGTATTTTGCTGAATGCCCTGGGTTCCGTACATGTCGGCAGGATAATTATATCGCTACTTCCTATGATGCTGGCGGCTGCTTATCAGATTGGCTTAACCGCAGCAGGCGAGCCTCTGGTACTGGGGCTTCATATGATTGAGCTTAGCTTTTCACTTACTGCCTTTCTGGTATTTGATTTACGAGAAAAAGGTTTTCTGTTTCCTCTTATCCTCATCAACCTGTTAATTATTATAACCAGTGAATACACCACTGGCTGGTGGGAGCTGCCGATTGATACGGCTATTATTAGAGAAGGGTACGTTGGAGTTATTGCAGTGATGACAAGCATACTGGTAACCTTTGCCAGTGTCTTTACCCTGGTTCAGCAAAACCTGTTATCCGAAAGAGAAACCACACAATTACTGCAAGCTTCAAAGGAAGATGCTCGGAAGAGAGAACAATCTGAGCAAGAGTTAAAGGATTATGTAGAGCAGCTTAAGATTGCTCAGGAAGAAGAAAAGCAGCGGCAATGGATATCGGAAGGGCTGACCCAGGTGAATAGTATGCTGCGTGATCACGACGATTTGCAGGTGATGAGCGACCGATTAATTGCTCACATCGTGCGCTATATAAAGGCCAACCAAGGCGGGCTTTTTATAGTAGGCGAAGAAAATGGCACTCCGTGTATTAGGTTACAGGCTTGCTATGCCTACGAGCGGAAAAAATATATAGAGAAGACAATTGCCATAGGGCAGGGGCTGGTAGGTCAGGCATACCTGGAGCGGGAGTATATCTATATGACCGAACTACCGGAAAAATATATAAACATTACTTCGGGGTTAGGCAAGACTCCTCCCCGCTCTCTACTTATTATGCCGCTTATCATTAATGAAGAAGTAGAAGGTATATTGGAAATAGCCTCTTTTCAAGAGTTTAAAGACCATGAGATTAAGTTTATCCAGACACTGGGCGAAAATATTGCAGCTACATTAAAGAGCAGCAAAGTAAGCAGGCAAACCAATATATTGCTGGCAGAATCGCAGCAGCAGGCTGAAGAAATGCGGGCGCAGGAAGAAGAGATGCGCCAGAACATGGAAGAGCTCCAGGCTACCCAAGAGCAGTCAGACCGATTAAAAGCAGAGTTAGAAGAAAATCAGCGTTTGTTACAGGTAAAATTAAAGGAGTTGGAAGCCACACAGCGAGAAAGTGAGGAGATTCGCCTTGTAGAAAAACAGCGAGCGGAGGATCAGATCAAAGCCCGTACTGAGATGATGGAAAAAGCAGTGGCAAAATTTAAACAAACCGAGCAGCAATTACGCCAAGAAATTACAGAATTAAGCAAGTTACAAAGCTAACCAACGTATTTAAAGCCCCTCATCAATTAAAACAGATAACGTATGGAAGTAACAGCAATTTCAGTACAAAACGCGCTAGACAAAGAGTTTCTGCACATGGATTACAACGAAACCACTCACTGGCTTTATACCCGTTGGATGGGCGATGTGACCCTGGAAGATGTAAAAAAAGGCGGAGAAGAAATTCTCAAGCAGGTTCAGGTTCACTCATGCGCTAAAGTGCTTAACGATAACCGTGACGTAACAGGCTCATGGGATGAGGCTAATGACTGGATTCAGCAAGACTGGATGCCTAGAATGATAGCAGCTGGTTTACGAAAGTTTGCCCATATCATATCCCCCGATATTTTTGCGGCAATGTCTGTAGAGGAAATGGCAACCCGGGCCAGTGGCTACGAAATGCGCATTTTTGAAGATATAGGAGAAGCTAAGGCCTGGTTACGATCATGACCTGCCAAAGCAAATGAACATAAGAACGGAGCTAATGCAAGTGGTTCCGTTTTTTTATTCCCGAAATTCAACCGAGCCAGATTTGTGTATTCACAGAGGGTTGTTCATCTTTGCGGAAAATAAACTATCCGCATTATGCAGCAGTATCTTGATTTGATGCGTCATATTCTGGACCACGGAGTGAAAAAGGAAGACCGAACCGGAACCGGTACCATTAGTGTTTTTGGCCATCAGATGCGCTTCGATCTTCAGGAGGGCTTCCCAGCCATTACCACCAAAAAGCTGCATTTGCGGTCTATCATTCACGAACTACTCTGGTTTTTACAAGGTGATACCAATATCCGCTACCTCAAAGAAAATAAAGTGAGTATCTGGGACGAGTGGGCTGATGCCGATGGAAACCTGGGGCCTGTCTACGGGTATCAGTGGAGAAGCTGGCCCACCCCCGACGGGCAATCAGTAGACCAGATCCAGCAGGTATTGCATCAGATCAAACATACTCCCGACTCGCGGCGGATAATTGTGTCGGCCTGGAATGTGGCTGATATTGAAAAAATGGCATTACCACCCTGCCACACTATGTTTCAGTTCTATGTGGCCGAAGGCAAACTATCGTGTCAACTGTATCAGCGTAGCGCCGATGTTTTTTTGGGAGTTCCCTTCAATATTGCCTCATATGCACTGCTCACCATGATGGTGGCTCAGGTATGTGATCTGGAGCCGGGCGATTTTATTCATACCTTTGGCGACGCCCATCTGTATACCAACCATTTAGAGCAAGCCGGTCTGCAACTCAGCCGCAATCCGCGCCCCTTACCAACAATGAAGATCAATCCGGATGTAAAAGATTTATTTGCCTTCCGTTACGAAGATTTTGAGCTGATAGAGTACGATCCTCACCCTCACATAAAAGCTCCGGTTGCCGTGTAAACGCAAGTTTTCTGCACAGGTGAATTATTCCTGAAGTCTGGTTGATAAAGATAAAAGCAAAGTACATAAGCGAGGTAATCTAATAGAGATGATATATCGCTTTATTTTATAATGAAATATAAAAATAGTTAAATAAAAAGCCCTTTTCTCTTACCTGTGCTATACTTACCCCAATGTATAAGCTCATTTATATCAGGGCTTCTATACTGATCTTACACATCTGCGTTTGCTGTCACAAATTCCAATTAAGATGAGACAATAGGTGTCAAGTTTGATGCTGATAGGCTAAAGTAAACAGTCTATTACTCAAGCCACCATGAAATACTATTATCTCTTCTTCTTTTGTTTCTTTGCTCAGTCTACTTGGGCAACTGCATTGCCACAATACGGCTTCTGGTGTTCAGGCCGTATCACCTTGGAGAATAACGAGGTGCTGGAAGGAGAAATCAGTTACGATCTTAAGTTTGATGCAATACAAATAAAGAAGGGTGGCATCGTTCGGACTTATACCGCTCAAAATATCAATTCATTTGAGATGTTTGATCCCATCAAATATCGCCATCGCAAATATGTATCTATCGATCATGCTATGGGTGAGGGATATAAGCGCAAAACCTTTTTTGAAGTTTTAGCCGATGGTAAGCTAACGGTGCTGCGCAAAAGTAAGTATGTGCGCCGCCCTCGGGTCACTGAAGATTTTCGCGCTCCGCACATTTATCTGAATGTAGTGTGCCGACATACCTATTATATATACAAAGAGGGTGAGTTTATGGAAGTGGATGACTTCCAGGGTCAGGTATTACCGCTCATGCGTTCGCACCAGCGTGAAATTGCAGATTATGTACAGCGATGTGACCTCAAACTGCGGGAAATTCATGAGCAGATGCGGGTTGTTAACCTGTACAATCAGTTAGTAGCGATAGGGCCGGCTGATGAACTTCTGACCGAATCAGTAGGTAAATAACTTAGAAGGCACTTTTCCAAACAGAATAAGTCTTCTCAAGAAGGGTAAGATCAGGCTCTTGATGGAATAAACCGTATAAGGTAGACCCAGAACCGCTCATGCTGGCATAAAAAGCACCAGCCTCATACAATTTATCTTTAATCTGTTGTAGCTTGGGGTGCTGAGCAAAGACGGAAGGTTCAAAATCATTTATCAGCGAATCTTTCCATTTAGCAGAGTCAGTGACATCTAATAAGATTTTTAATGAGGCTTCCGGGAGTTGAGGCTGCACCTTAGCATAAGCTTCCGCAGTAGATACCGAAATATCAGGAAAAACCAGCCCTATAAATTTTCCGGAAAGATTCAGATTCAGCGGTTGAAACTGATTACCCGTGCCGGAAGCCAGTACTGGTTGGTTCCGAATAAAAAAAGGGCAATCGCTGCCTAACTGGCTGGCATAGTCTTCCAGCTTATTATCACTTAGCTTCAAATCAAAAATCTTATTCAGGCAACGAAGCACAAAAGAAGCATCGGCTGAACCGCCTCCTAAGCCTGCACCCATCGGAATAATCTTATGCAGGTGCATTTTTACCGGTGGCAGGTCAAACGCTTGCTGGAGCAGATGGTATGCCTTCGTACACAGATTATCCTCAGCTGAGCCAGAGATAGCCAGACCAGACGTTTCAAAGTGAAAGGCTTCTCCTTCCACAATCTCCAGAATATCCCGCAAAGGGATCGGTACAAAGCATGTTTCCAGATCATGGTAGCCATCTTCCCGCTTACGCACAATGCGCAGGCCCAGATTGATTTTAGCATTAGGGAAGACGACCATGCGAGAGAGTATCTTGGGTAGACTGTAACGTACAATTATCGGCAAGAGGCGGTAGACAGTACATAGTTACTGCCTACTGCTTCCGGCTTTCAATTATTTACTCAGTTCTTCAATAATATCTTCACTGATACCTGAAGAAGAAAACCCGCCATCGTGCATCAGGTTCTGCATGGTTACCATTCGGGTAAAATCAGAGAACAAACTGACCACATAACTGGCGCAATCTTCGGCTGAAGCATTGCCTAGAGGCGCCATTTTGTCGGCATAGTCATAAAATACATCAAAACCGGAGATACCCGTTCCGGCGGTAGTCTTGGTTGGCGACTGCGAAATTGTGTTCACCCGCACATTCTTCGACTTGGCAAATCGGTAACCATAACTACGAGCGATTGACTCCAGTACGGCTTTGGCCTGTGCCATATCTCCGTAGTCAGGGAAGGTGCGTTGAGCGGCGATGTAGGAGAGCGCTACTATAGAACCCCACTCATTCATAACATCCATTTTCTCAGCTACTTGCAGCATTTTGTGAAACGACAAACCGGAAATATCCAGCGTTTTCAGAAACCAGTCGTAATTCAGGTTGCCGTATTCTCGCCCTTTTCTAACGTTGGGGCTCATGCCAATGGCGTGCAGCATGAAATCAAGATTGCCTTCCAGAACCTCGGTGGATTCCTTATAGAGATTTTCTATGTCTTCCAGAGAAGTAGCATCGGCCGGGATCACTTTAGCATCGCACTGCTCGGCCAGCTCGTTGATCTTGCCCATGCGGAGGGCCACCGGGGCATTGGTCAGCGTAAACGAAGCACCCTCTTCCTTTGCTTTCAGGGCTACTTTCCAGGCAATAGAGTTTTCATCAAGTGCACCGAAGATGATTCCTTTCTTTCCGGCTAATAGGTTATGCGCCATAGTGTATGTAAAAAGTTGGTGATACCATGTGTTTCTGAGGGGCAAAACTAACACAATTTAGCATGACATGACCAAATCGGTATACTTTTTTACCGGCATTACCCAGGAATCGGAATTGATTACAACATGTGGAACGGTAGGCAGATCTCCGTTAATCATCAGTCTTTACGCCAGATGATCAGCTATTGGTTTGCCTATGGGCTTTGGTAAAATAGTTTTACTAGTATTGGCAGGTTAAATCAGCCTACAGCCCGAAGCACAGACAAAAGCAAAAGAGCCAGAGTGCAGTACAGTAGATTTAAACTGGCGGTAGGGAATAAATGCCTGAGTGATAGCCTTATAAATATGATTAACAGAGTTATCTACAGAGTGGCTTTGATAGCTATTTTGGTAAAACCAGTGTTTAAACTTTAGTTTTTATAAAATTGTCAGTACCTTATGCATAGCCGGAAGCAAGGTGCCCTCAATGAGTTTTGTATACGCATGAATAATCAATTTCAGCAACAGGTTTTTTCTAATGAATGGCATAAATTACGAGTCAATCTGCTGTATACCGGCAGTTGGCTTCGGGGAGAGGTGGCAGGTTTTCTTAAGCCCTTTGGTATCACTCAGCAGCAATTTAATATCCTGAGCATTCTGCGAGACAATCATCCAAAAGCCCTTAGCACCCAGCAGCTACGTGACCGGCTGGTAGACCGTATGTCGGATACCTCTCGTCTGGTAGATCGGTTGCAACAAAAGAAGCTGGTATGTAAAGAAGAGTGCAGCCAGGACAAACGTTTGGTAGACATTAATATTACCGAAAACGGAATGCAGTTACTGTGTCAGATCGACGCAGAAATGCCGCAACTGGATGAGGTACTTCAAACACTCACCGAGAAAGAAGCTACTTTCCTCAATAAGCTGCTGGAGCGGTTACACCGATAAGAGTAGAGATCCTTCATTTCCCTCACCACTTTTCGTAGGCAAACTTCCTGGTTTATAGAAAAGCCTGGCCGGTTGATCTATTAATTTTTTTGCCACCCAGACTCAATCTAATTTTCCTGCCACAATTCTACAACGTTAGAATCTGTTTCTCATAACTAATAGGGAGTAATCAAGGTTGGCTCTCCCTATTTACTGAAGCAACCTTCAGACACTCTTCTGGTACTCAATACAAACAGAGAATTTAGTTTGTCAAAATAGGAGAAATAATTTCTGTAAAAGATAATTCATGCTTATTTTCACTAACAGCAATCTGCTGTTCATATTAACAGTACTGCCATGAAAAAAATGTGCCTATTTATTTTTGCATTTTGCCTGTTGGTAATGGCTACTCAAGCCCAGGATTTACCGGATCAGGCATCACCCATACAACCAGAAGAGCAAGCAACCAGCATGACTGACGAAATGGATGCACAGATACGCCTGGACCAAGAACAACGTTCGGCAGTGCAGCAAACTTGGGCAGAGTACTTTGCCGGCATGGAAAAGCTGGACCAGGCCGAAAGCAAGAGGGCCGCTCACCGTAAGGCTTTGCTGAAATTAGAGCAATCCAGAGATTTTAAGATGAAAGGGATTCTGGACGAAGATCAGTATACTCAATACGAAGATTTTCTAAAGAATAACCTGGCCTCTGGCAAAGACAAAAGCAAAGAAAACTCTTGACTGGCACACATCTGAGTAGTAATACAAACGGTATAGCAATAACATTCATAACTTTATTAGAGTTATGAAAAAGACCTGATTCATTAGCTCTGAACAAGTAAGTCAGGCCTTGTCAACTATAAAATTTATGTTATCCTATACACTTTGATACCCAGTATGCATTCTTTATTTAAACTTTCTATCTTCTTACTGAGCGTATTTTACGCTCCATTGGCTATGGCTCAGGAGGGTATTACCATGTGTGCCCCGTCCAAACCAACCAACACTGAGCAGTTTGCTGCTCTAGCCAGTAATCCGGACTTCCGGGCAAAGCACGATCTGGTAGCCTATACTCATACGAGTGCGGCTGGTGAAGACATTACTTTTCCTACTCCCGATGGACAGCAGGGATCAGCTTATTATCTTCCAGCTAAAGGAAATTCCAATAAGTATCTGTTCGTCATTCACGAATGGTGGGGGTTAAACGATCAGATTAAGCGAGAGGCGGAAAAGCTAGCAAAAGATTTGGGGCAGGTTAACGTGATGGCTCTCGACCTGTATGATGGAAAAGTAGCAACCAGCCAGCAGCAGGCGCAGCAATATGTGCAATCTGTTTCTACCGATCGGGCAAAAGCAATTATACAAGGGGCTATTCAGAAGGCAGGGACAGGTGCGGAGATTGCCACTATTGGCTGGTGCTTTGGAGGAGGATGGTCGTTACAGGCCACTATTCTGGCTGGTGAGCAGGCTACTGGCTGTGTGATGTACTACGGCATGCCCGTGCAGGAGATGAGCGAGATCAAGAAAATCAATACAGATGTGCTGGGCATTTTTGCTGAGTATGATGGACACATTACCCCGGAAGTGGTAGAGCAGTTTGAGCAGAATATGGAAGAAGCTGGTAAGGAAATTACCGTTCATATGTACGAAGCAGATCATGCTTTTGCTAACCCCAGTGGCTCCAGTTATGATGGCGAATCTGCCAAAGATGCTTACGATAAAACGTTAGCTTTTTTGAAAGAACATTTATAACACTCCTTCATCAGCAAAACTAAAGTAGCCGTGATCGGCGAAGATGATATGATCCAGCACGGGCAAGTCCAGGTGCTTGCCCGCCTCTTTCAGTTTGCGGGTGAGGTGCAGGTCGGTTTGGCTCGGCTTTAGATTACCCGATGGATGATTATGCACCAGTACGATAGAGCTGGCTAGTTTTTCCAGCGCTTCTTTAAAAATCGTTTTTGGGTCGGCCACCGTACCGCTCACTCCGCCCTGGCTTACACAATAAGTTCTGATCACCATATTGGCCCGGTTCAGCAAAATAATCCAAAATTGCTCTACCGGCTGGTCTAGCAGATAGGGCTGCATAACGCGGTAGGCATCTTCCGAGCTCAGAATTTTTTCTCGCTTTACGGGCTCGCTGGCTTTTCGGCGCCGCCCCAGCTCCAGCGCACTGACAATGCTGATAGCTTTAGCTTCTCCAATTCCGTCAAATTTCTTCAAATCCTGTACCGTGAGTTTAGCTAGCTCATGCAGATTATGATCTACACTATGCAGAATTTCTTTGCTCACGTCCACTGCGCTTTTATCACGTGTGCCTGACCCAATCAGAATGGCAATGAGTTCGGCATCAGATAGAGCCGCCCGTCCTTTTAACAATAATTTTTCTCTTGGCCTGTCTTCTTCAGCCCAGCTTAAAATACCTCGTTCTCGCAAACTGCTTACCTTCATAATCTTCAGAGTATTCCTGGATGCAAGAAAAGAAAAAAGCCTTATACGTTAAATGTATAAGACTTGCGAATATAAGGTGTGTATTATTTTGTTATAATTACACTGAAGGTAATGGTGCTTTTTCTAATTTTATGCGCCGGCCTTTTTTTTGATACCCTGGGAGATACTTCGGGTGTTTCCTAGATAGTTTTCACCTTCCCGTGTTTAATAAGCACTTTGCTGCCATCAAACTTTTCCAGGGTCATATAGGAGTTTTCCAGCGGGTTATACATGATACTTTGCTCCTGCAACATGCCGATGGCAATTTCCTCGCCCATGCGCATGGATTCTACGTAATCAGAATAGTAATGGACCCCTGCCCAGTTACGCCCGATAGAAATATTAGCTGCCAGTTTGTTTAACTCACCACCCACGGATAAAGCGTCAGTCTTTACGGTTTCTAATTTTTCACCATCGGCCCGAGGAATGAATGCATATTTACTTTCTGATTCATTCGAGGTAATCTTGAATGATTTTTTATTGGACGCAATATTTAAATACTGGTCGGTATCAAAGAACGCTTTCAGGATAGTAACACAGGCACCGGCTACCGTGGCGTGCCCGGCACCGTAAGAAGGGTGCATGGGCGAACCCTCACAGAAAGCCATCGGCAATAAATAATTATGATCGATA
This sequence comes from Roseihalotalea indica, assembly GCF_022458895.1. Next base: position 1,023,254 of record NZ_JAINFL010000001.1, read on the forward strand.
TCGCACTTTATGTCGGGATTTGCCATTGTGTAACCCTCTCCAAAATCCGGATTAAGAATGTCTACTTCGCTCAAAATAGATTTTAAATCGTTTTGCATCTGATCAATTAATGACACATGGGACGCAGTATCGTACCGGGAATCAATACAGTGGCCGATAATTTTATCGTGCATTTGCAGGCGGGCGGCCAAAGCTTCAGGGCGCAGACGGCGATGAATATTGAACTTCTGAAAACGTACTGCCTTCAAAGCCCGAGTAGCTACTTCCGGTACCAGCGTCAGAATGTGCGGGCCACCGAAGTGAGCAAATCCTTGCTGCCGATCATACAAATCAGGTGACTGAAAAGGAATTCCTTGGTCAAAGGGAGCGCCAGCAGATAATAAGATTAAACAAGCATTTAGGTAAGCTTCGTAAAGAGCATCATAGTGCACATACGTAGCCAGATCGCGACCGGTGGTAATGAAACGCCGTTTCTTCAATCCTTCCGCTTTTTCATCCTGAATGTATTGTTCCAGACCTCGGAAGTCGGCACCGTTTTGCACGTCGAGCCACTCATCCCAGCGTTGCATAAAATCTACTTCGGGCTTAGCCGTGCGAACGCGTTGATCAATACGCAATGCTCCAAAAGCAATGTAACCGTCGGCAGGGATATGCTCAGGATCCGTTTTATTGACTCCGGTATTACCCAATAGCAAAAACTGTGATAGGTAAGGGCCGGTCAGATCACCGGGGGCAAATCCGCGAAAAGCAGTATCCAGAGTAAATTTGCCCCGATGTATTGTGTTATGATGATATTCTTTAGGATCAGGCTGTTTGAAAAAAGGTAATTTATTGAGATGTTTAATGAGTTGCTTAGCCCGCGCCCGGTAGCCATCTTCAGTTTGAGTATCTTCGGATTTAGAGTACAGGGTAGCTAGGGGAATGTCGCGCAGCAAGGCTTGCGCATAGACTTCCCCTATCTCGGCAGTGAGCTCGTCGCTTCCTAATTTTGGTACGGGTTTCATGGTCACCGCTTGAGCATCAGGGCCTTGTACGTCAAATGTAAGGCCCGCACCGGAGCTTTCCCAGGCTCTGATTTTCACCGGCATTCCATCTTTACCGCCGGTCTTTCCCTTTTCCGACTTCCAATCGGGCTGTACTTTGCAATAGGGGTCTTTTTCGGCTTCATCTATTATAAAACCAGGACCCAGTGGGGTGTTTTCAAACTCTTTAGGATCTCCACTGTCAATGCCCTTTACGAAGAGTTGGTAATGGGTAGGATCTGATACCAGGCCAATCTTAGCATCATGCTTTAGCCCCTTAGTGAAATTCATCAGATAAGTCTTCTCTCCTTGATGATTCACATAGTGGCGCTCATCGCCATTATCTACATGTTCATCGGGGTGTACTCGCTTATTGGCAATTTTGGCTGCCTTGATACGAGTTTTAAGGGCTTTCTTCTTTCGCTTCTTCAGGTTCTTCATGGGTTGTGGGATTAAAGTGAAGAGTAAAGTTATTTCCTGCTTACTCTTACTGCTTAGTATCAATGAACCTGAAAAGGTAACCCGCTGTGCCTTAGAAGAATGAGAGTGAAATTCGCGAAATAAATAGAAATGCTTGGGGCGGAATGTTTTGTTTTAAAGTACTTATGAGCTATGGCCTACTGTTGACTGTTAATGCATGTTCAATGCAAGCTTGTAAAAAGAAAAAGCCTTACACTTTTTAAGCGTAAGGCTTCAAATAATTTATATATAAGGCGTGTATTATGCTATGCTAATTGGTTGACATGCTTTGCCAACTGCGACTTTTGATGAGACGCTTTGTTTCTGTGAATGATATTTTTCTTGGCTAATTTATCCAGCATACCCGATACCTCTTTATACAGCTTTTCTGCCTCCGATTTCTCGGTGGTGTCTCGCAGCCGCTTCATATAGGTACGCGTGGTTTTTAATTGATAGCGGTTTCGTAGCCGCTTGGTCTCGCTTGAGCGAATTCTTTTTAATGCTGACTTATGATTTGCCATAATTAGTACGTGTATATTCTTCCGTTCGCTTGGATAAACAGAATTCTTTCTGCTTTAGTTTAAAAGGATTGCAAATTTAGAGACATTTCTCCAATATGCCAAACTTTTCTCTAATTGATTGATAAATGGCTGGGTGGTTAAATTGTTGAATGGCTGATTGTTGAATTGTTTAAATTTGCACATTGCACGGGGTGCCCCACACATTGTTATCTCTCGGTTTTCCTGCTTCCATGATCCCCTCATCCCCCTGCTCCTCGCACCAGGTGCCGAGCCAAGGTATCTGGAAATGAAACTCTGGTATTTTCTAGCGAGTTATCGTACATTGCGTAGCTAAATTGGATTGCGAATGGATTATATAGAAAGCCTGAACGGACCGCAGCGCGAAGCAGTCGTTAATACCGAAGGACCTACCCTGATTATTGCCGGGGCCGGGTCTGGGAAGACGCGGGTACTGACCTACCGCATTGCGTTTCTAATGCAGCAGAAAGGGATTGACCCATTTAGTATTTTATCATTAACATTTACTAATAAGGCTGCTCGGGAGATGCGGGAGCGTATCGAGAAAGTAGTAGGCACTGAGGCTCGTAACCTGTGGATGGGCACTTTTCACTCGGTTTTTGCCCGGATTTTGCGGGCCGAAGCCAGTAAGTTGGGCTATCATAGTAATTTCACCATATACGATACGGACGATTCCAAAACACTCATCCGGAGCATCGTAAAAGAGTCTGGGCTGGATGAGAAAGTATACAAACCTAATGTGGTGCTTAATCGAATTTCCAGTGCCAAAAACCGTCTGATCTCCTGGCGTGCGTATCAGGATAACGCCTCCATTCGGGCTGAAGATGAGGCCGCTGCTAAACCTCATATGGCTAAGCTATACCGGATTTATGCAGAACGGTGCTTTAAGTCAGACGCCATGGATTTTGACGATCTATTGTTCAATACAAATGTCTTGTTTCGCGAGCATCTGGATGTGCTCAATAAATACCAACAGCGCTTTCAGTATGTGCTGGTAGACGAGTTTCAAGATACAAATATATCGCAGTATCTGATTACGAAAAAGCTGGCAGCGGTGCGTCGTAATATTTGTGTGGTGGGTGATGATGCGCAGAGTATTTACGCGTTTCGTGGGGCTGATATTCAGAACATCCTGAATTACCAGAAAGATTTTCCTGAAGCTCAGGTCTTTAAGCTGGAGCAGAATTATCGCTCTACCCAAAATATTATTAATGCGGCTAACTCGGTGATCGCCCGAAATAAAGCCCAGCTTAAAAAACATATCTGGACAGCTAATGAGGAGGGTGAACTGGTTGAGGTAATAAAAGCTACCTCTGATCAGGAAGAAGGGCGTCTGGTAGCATATTCCATTTTTGAAGCCAAAAACAACCAGCATGCCCGCTACCGCGATTTTGTCATTTTGTACCGTACCAACAGCCAGTCGCGGGCGATGGAAGAAGCTTTACGGAAGCGGAATATCAAGTACAAGGTAGTCGGCGGGCTTTCATTTTATCAGCGTAAAGAAATCAAGGATCTGATTGCCTACATGCGCTACGCTATTAATCCGAATGACGAGCAGGCTTTTCGGCGTATTGTTAACCTTCCGAAGCGTGGTATTGGGGGGACATCCATCGATAAAGTAGTGGTAGCAGCGTACGAGCATGATTTTTCGATTTGGGATGTGCTGCAACAATCGGAAAAGCTATTTCCCGGCCGACTAGGTAAGTCATTAACGCAGTTTAAAGATATGGTGAAAGGGTTTCAGCTAGAAGTTGCCCGTAAAGATGCCTTTGATGCAGCTTCCCATATTGCCAAGGGTTCAGGCTTGCTACGGGAGCTGTACGAAGATAAAACTATTGAGGGGCTAAGCCGCTACGAAAACGTGCAGGAATTGCTCAACGCTATTAAAGAGTTTGTGGATGACCCGGAGGTGGAAGATAAAAGTCTGAGTGCCTTCTTACAGGAGGTGGCTTTGCTGACTTCTTCTGATCAGGACAAAGATGATGACCCGGATAAGGTGACGCTGATGACCATTCATATGGCCAAAGGGTTGGAGTTTCCGTACGTGTACGTGGTGGGTATGGAAGAAGATTTGTTCCCTTCGCAAATGATGCTGGCTAGCCGCCAGGACCTGGAAGAGGAACGCCGTCTGTTTTATGTGGCTATCACCCGATCTATGAAAAGGCTCACTTTGTCATATGCACTGACTCGCTATCGGTTTGGCCGTTTGAAAAACTGTGAGCCCAGCCGCTTTCTGGAAGAAATTGACCCGGTCTACATGATGGTAAACAAAGAGCTGGGTACCCGCTCGCCGGTGGGAGATACGAACCATGCCCGGGTACTGCTTAAAAGTATTCAGCGAGACCGATCTCGCACGCCAACGAACCGTAGTACTTATAAAGCACCTTCCGATTTTGCGCCCAGCGATACCAGCCAACTCGAGCCTGGCATGAAAGTGGAGCACCCTAAATTCGGATTTGGCCGGGTAGATGGCATTGATAGTGAAGGCGCTAACCGGAAAGCGAAGGTTATTTTTGACGATTTTGGAGAAAAGACACTATTGCTTAGCTTTGCAAAGCTGAAAATACACGAAGAGTAACCCCACTTTTTACACAAAAACCGACCTTGCTGGTTATAAGAATCCAGACTTAGTCATTAAGAAATAAAAGAATTTCTTACTTTGCTGGCAATCAACCGCTTATTTTATCTGTTCTATAGGGGAAAACTCACTGTTCATTAACGCTATCTGACATTTAATAACAATCACATGCTTGAATATAACGCTAGCCGCCCGGACGTCATTCTGAAAGAATACGGACGCAATATCCAGAAACTTGCCAATTATCTATCTACCATTGAAGACCGCGAGCAGCGTACGCGATACGCCTATACGCTCATTGAGCTCATGCGTCAACTTAATCCTAATGTAAAAGACAATAATGAAACCACTCAAAAGCTGTGGGATGATCTTTTCATTATGACCAATTTTGCCTTGGATGTGGAGGCACCCTATCCGCCACCTGAAGTAGACATACTGACTAGAAAGCCCAAGCGCGTGCCCTACAGCACCGAGCCAGTTCGCTTTCGGCATTATGGAAAAAATATGGAGAGGCTGATAGCTCAGGCTAGCGAATTAGAAGATCCAACAGAAAAGCAAGGAGCTACCATCTACCTGGGTAAACTTATGAAAACATTCTACTCTACCTGGAACCGAGAGAATGTGGATGATGAGGTTATTCTGCGTGATCTGGAGCACATGTCTCGCGGTAAGCTGACCATCTCGATAGACGAGGTTAAACAAGGAAATCTATTTGATACCAATCAGCCAAAAAGCCGAAGCAATAATAATAATAACAGTAATAAAGGTCGAAGAAGCAACAATCACCGAAGAAAACGATAGTCAATGGCATTTTTCAAAATAGAAGGTGGACATTCTCTGAAGGGAGAAATTATTCCGCAGGGAGCCAAAAATGAGGCTCTGCAAATATTGTGTGCCGTACTGCTTACTCCTGAGCCGGTAACCATCCACAAAGTACCCAACATTCGTGATGTCAACAAACTCATTGAGTTGCTGGCTTCCCTCGGAGTAGAGGTAGATAAGCTAGGCGAGGAGTCGTATAAATTCACGGCTAAAAATGTAGATATTACCTACCTGGGCTCGCCTGAATATAAGAAGCAGGCAGCTTCTCTTCGCGGCTCTATCATGATTATGGGGCCATTATTAGCCCGTTTTGGAGAAGCTTCCCTACCGAAACCCGGAGGAGATAAAATTGGTCGCCGTCGGTTAGATACGCACTTTTTAGGTTTTCAGAAGCTAGGAGCAAAATTCAATTACGATACATCCGATGGGTATTATACTATTGATGCATCTAATCTGAAAGGCACCTATATGCTGCTGGATGAAGCCAGCGTAACCGGTACGGCTAATATCGTGATGGCTGCCTGCATGGCTCAGGGCGAAACCACCATCTACAATGCAGCTTGTGAACCTTATTTGCAGCAGCTATGCAGCATGCTTAACCGCATGGGAGCCAAAATTAGTGGAGTAGGTTCTAACTTGTTGAAGATTGAGGGAGTATCCTCATTAAAAGGAACGGAGCATACCATGCTACCGGATATGATTGAGGTAGGTAGTTTCATAGGACTTGCGGCCATGACCCAATCAGACGTAACAATCAAGGGCGCTGGAGTACATCAACTCGGTGTTATTCCTGATACATTCCGAAAGCTGGGTATCAACTTCGATATTAATGGCGATGACATCCATGTGTATGACAACGATCATTACGAGATTGATACGTTTATTGATGGTTCTATCATGACCATCGCCGATGCCCCCTGGCCCGGCTTAACCCCCGATTTATTAAGTATTATTTTGGTAGTGGCTACGCAGGCTAAAGGAACTGTACTGATTCACCAGAAAATGTTTGAAAGTCGCCTTTTCTTTGTGGATAAGCTGATCGATATGGGCGCTCAGATCATTCTGTGTGACCCTCACCGGGCTACCATTATTGGGTTGGACCGCGCTCAGGCGTTGAGAGGGGTGTCTATGACTTCCCCGGATATTCGGGCAGGTGTATCACTGCTTATTGCTGCGCTTTCTGCCGAAGGTAGTAGTATTATCTACAACATTGAGCAGATTGACCGCGGGTATCAGAACATCCACCAGCGATTACAAAATCTGGGTGCTCAGGTAGAACGCTACGATAGTATGGTATTTGAAAAATAGTGAAAGGACTCAAGAGTTCTTTCACCTTGTTCACATCACATTAGCTGAATATCTTTTATAGAGAGCTGAAGTGTGGTGCGCCCCTCATAATGGTTTTCTTCTACCGAGTAGGCCATTTTGAATGGTTTTCCATCGAGAAGCAATTCGTATAAGTGAGGCATTCGAAAGCCAATGGCTGACAGAGAATAGCCATCCTCCTGACAAACCTCGCACTTTAAGTGCTGCTCGCGCAACAAACGCGGATGTTCTGTCAATCTAAGGTTTTCACTAACAAAAACCGGGCACATGTTGCCGGGGCCAAAGGGCGACATCTGGCGGAGAATATTATAAAACTTGGGGGTAATTTCAGATAATGGAATGGTCAGATCCACGGGGATTTGTGGTACCTGTTGAGCATCTGTAATACGCTCAGTAACTACCTGTTCAAAGCGCTCCCGAAACTTCGAAACATTTTCTACTGGCAATGTTAAACCTGCAGCATAGGCATGCCCACCAAACTGATCCAGCAAATCGGCGCAAGCGGCAATAGCATCGTGGACGTCAAACCCATCTACTGAGCGAGCTGAACCAGTGGCCTTTTCGTTAGACTCAGTTAGAATGATGGTAGGGCGATAATATTTCTCAATGCAACGGGATGCTACAATACCAATTACGCCCTTATGCCACTCCTGATTAAATAATACGGTACTACGGGCTTGTTTTAGGCTCTGATCTCCCTCAATCATATTCAGTGCCTGTTGGGTAATGCCACTGTCTACGTTGCGCCGTTCTGCATTCTTCTTATGCAAAGCTTCAGCATAATCATATGCTTTGTCCAGATCTTCTTCCAGCATAAGTCTCAAAGCAGCATCGGCATGATCCATACGTCCGGCAGCATTGATACGAGGAGCGAAACCGAAGACTACTTTCTCGATGGTTAATGGCAGCTTAATACCAGCAATCTCGGTCAGAGCATGCCAGGCGGGGCGAGGACTTTCATTAATTGTTTGTATGCCATAGTGGCTCAGCAGCCGATTTTCTCCGGTAACCGGTACAATATCCGCGGCAATAGCTACAGCCACAAAATCTGTCAAATTATAGAGCGAATCCAGAGGGTGCTTCACTTTCTTACAGAATCCTTGTAAGAATTTAAAGCCTACCCCACAGCCACAAAGCTCCTTATACGGATAGCGGCAACCTTCCTGTTTAGGGTTCAGAATGGCGTGGGCAGGAGGAAGGTTGTCGCCAGGGCGATGGTGGTCGCAGATGATAAAATCAATGTTTTGCTTTCGGGCCAGATTGACCAAGTTGTTTGCTCTAATTCCACAGTCTAGCGCAATGATTAGGCTGATCTTATTTTCAGTTGCATAGCGGATGCCTTGCTCAGAGATACCATATCCTTCCTGATATCGATCAGGAATGTAATAGTCTATGTCATCATAGATCTCTCTGAGAAAATGGTAGACAAGGGCTACTGAGCAGGTTCCATCTACATCATAGTCGCCGTAAATGAGTATCTTTTCACCCCGGCGCATAGCCAGAATCAAACGGTGCACCGCATGATCCATATCTTTCATCAGAAAGGGATCGTGTAGTTGGTGTATGTCAGGTCTAAAGAAGTGTTTTGCTTGGTCAAACGAACTTACGCTACGCTGAGCCAAAACTGTTGCCAACGTGGGAGTAACCCGAATATCGGTAACAAGCTGTTCTACTAAAGATTCATTTGGTAGTTCCTGATAGACCCAACGCTTACGCATGCTATGCTTACTGTTTTATAAAACTAAAATTATAATCAATAGTAAATGATTCTATTTCTAATGGAAGATTCTCAACTCCAAAATTTTCCAGATTTACATCATTCTCATCAATTTGTAAAGCAATATCGATCTGTTGTTCAGTTAATGATGCTATAGAAAAATCTAACTGGTTAGATCCTAAGTCATTGGGAGCCTGCACAGTAATCGTTTTTTCATCATCACTCAAGGCCCAGGTACCATTAGTAACTCCCTCTTGATCGTTTAAGGCAAAGCTATTATCCTCATTAAATGTGATAACTGTGCCCGAAGGAAATAAAACATCTGCTCCTTCTTCCATTGCCTCCGCAATTTCACCAGCCTCAGGAAGTACAAGAGCAATAGTTTGAATGTTATCCCGAGTAATCACACCGAACTCGGTAGTTGCAGAATAATCTGCGAGTTCTCCAGACTGGATTTCCCAGGTGCCGATTAACATATCGCGTCGGCTGGGTTCTTTTTCTTCGTCTTGGCAAGAAGAGAAAATAAATAGTGCAGCTAAAAAGAAATAGCTTAACAGGTTCGTGTGTAGCTTCATTGTGTAGTTATTTAGTCAATAAAAAAACGAAATCAATCTGATATAAGGTGCCGTTATCTGCCTGAGTAAAGGTTGACTCGGCCTCCAGCCGCTTGCTCGACAAAGAGCGAATATCAAAAGTACGGACTTCCCTAGAAGTACGTAATAATAGTTGATTTTGGTTTTCGCTCAGTTCCCAATTACCAGAATCATATTCCGAATTATCAATGCCTTCAATCAATAATGAGCCGTCTTCAGCAAATGTAAAGGTAGTGTTTTCCGAAAAAAGCCTTAGTTCTCCTGTATTAATATTTTCTCCTTGAATAGCGAGGTATTGAATAAATTCCTCTTCTGTAAGCTCAAGTTCGTTGTCGCCGGAAGAAACAGTTACTTTCTTAATAGATTGATCATCTAATGACCAGGCTCCAATTAATAGGGATTGGCGGGATACTTCTTCGTCATCTTGGCAGGCAGGTAATATTACCCAGATAACAGCTGCGGCCCAGAACGATTTTTTTAGATATTTCATTATAGTTCAAAGTTTACTATATAATGAAAAAGTGGACCGATTATTATAAAAAATGGAAAGCGTACGTTCAAGTAGACTTGATTATGTACGCTTTCCTTTTGTTGTTTCTGCTATTACTGTTTATATTCTTCAGTTAACCGATGCGGCACTGGACTGATTACTGCGTAGATCTTCAAGCACATCTTTAATAGGTACGCGGCCACCGTCGCGGTAGGGAACGATCCAGGCATCTTTTACTCCCATAACTCTAAGATATTTCTTGAATTTATCAGCTTCCCAATAATCACGAAAATTTCCTAGCGTGTACCGTTGTGTACCATCATCAGTCGTTTCTTCAGTGAAGTTCTCGCTGGTATCGTAGTTAGACAAATCCTGATTCTGATAGGCACCAATCTGAACCCGGAAAACTAGCCCTTGGTTGTACTCTGCATCACTGCTGGCCATAGGTACATTTTCCTGAGCTTGGGCCTGAGCATTGCTGGCATCCGAGCGAGCCTGCTGTAAATCTTCCTGTAATCGGCGTACCTGGTCTTTAAGTTGATTTACCTCAGTGTTTTTCTGGTCTAGCTGGCTCTTGGCCGAGGAAAGCTCTCCTTCTAACTCGCTGGCTTTGGCAGCAAATTCTTTGGCTTCCTCTTCCTTTTTCTGGAAATCAGCCGGATTCATACTCTTTAGCTCTTTCAATCGCTTTTTTTGTTCTTTTTTTAAGCGTTTGCGCTCTTTCTTGGTTAATTCCTGTGCCACAGCTACTTCCGCTACCACAGTGATGCTAAACAAAAAGATCGCGATGATGCATACGTACTTCATCGTTTTTATGGTTTAATTGATAATTCACATATATGTCAATAGTCTCCATAGTGGACAGTCCTTTATCTTTATATAGTGTACTATTGAGCCAGAGGACTATCAATTAAGACTATAGATTTCTATTCTTTCAAACTTCCTACCATATTTTCAGGTACTACCCATTCATCAAACTGCTCATTCGTTAATAAATCCAATGCAATAGCGGCTTCTCTTAGAGTTGTACCATCGGTATAGGCTTTTTTAGCAATTTTAGCAGCATTTTCATAACCGATGTGTGGGTTCAGTGCGGTAACCAACATCAGCGAGTTATTTAAATTTGCTTTTATCACTTCCTTGTTAGGTTCTATGTCTACCGCACAATTATCGTTAAATGATTCGCAGGCATCGCCAATCAGCCGAGCTGAGGTAAGCAGATTATAGATCATCATCGGCTTAAATACATTCAATTCAAACTGCCCATTCATGCCACCTACACTAATAGCAGTATCATTTCCAATGACCTGTGCACATACCATGGTCAATGCCTCACACTGGGTTGGGTTTACTTTACCCGGCATGATAGAAGACCCAGGCTCGTTTGCCGGAATCAAAATTTCACCAATGCCGCAACGTGGTCCTGATGAAAGCATGCGAATGTCATTCCCAATTTTCATCAAACTTACCGCTAACTGCTTTAGCGCACCTGATGTTTCAACAATGGCATCATGAGCAGCCAATGCCTCAAATTTGTTTTTTGCTGTTACGAAGGGATGTCCACCGTATTCAGCAATTTTTTTAGCTACTTGCTCGGCATATCCTTTCGGAGTATTCAGCCCGGTTCCTACCGCTGTTCCACCTAGAGCTAACTCCGATAGATGGGGTAGTGTATTTTTTAACGCTGCCATCCCATGATCTAATTGTGAGACATAGCCACTAAATTCATGTCCTAGTTTAAGGGGAGTAGCATCCATAAAGTGGGTACGGCCGATCTTTACAATATTCCCGAAAGACTGTACCTTATCGTTGAGCGTATTTCGCAGTTTTTCTACTTTAGGTAAGGTTTCCTCCACAATTAGCTTATATGCTGCAATATGCATGGCTGTAGGAAAGGTGTCATTTGATGACTGAGATTTGTTTACATCATCATTTGGATGAATTTTCTTTTTTTCATCCGTCAGTGCTCCACCCATCAATACATGTGCCCGGTTCGCTACTACTTCATTCACATTCATATTACTCTGTGTACCTGAGCCGGTTTGCCATACAACTAGCGGAAATTGCTCATCTAACTCTCCACTCAAAATTTCATCGCATACTTTCGCGATAATATCAGCTTTTTCTTGGTCTAAAACCCCTAGCTCAGCATTTGTTTGAGCCGCAGCTTTTTTCAGTACTGCAAATGCATAAATGATTTCTTGCGGCATTTGAGTAGCGACTCCCCCAATTTTAAAATTCTCTTTAGAGCGCTGAGTTTGTGCGCCCCAATACTTATCGGCAGGAACTTGAACCTCGCCCATAGTGTCTTTTTCAGTACGATATTTACTCATATCAGTGGTTGGTAGTGATTATTAATGCTTCTTAACAAAGTTAGAAAAAAAATAGAATCAACTGAGCATCGAGGAGGTAGTATGATGTATGATATCATTCCAAATGAAGTATTATTAAGCAGGAATTAAATTAACCTTTAATAAGCTAACGTATCCAATTGATAATCATGGTATTAATCGCCAACTTTGTAGGCAAGTTATTTTTACAAATTTTATGAGGAAAAGAAAAGAGCGACCGGCAAACCAAGCTCAAAATATCCCAGAATCATCACCTGAACTGATACGGCTTAACCGGTACATTGCCAATGCAGGGGTATGTTCACGACGTGAAGCCGATAAGCTCATCGAGAGTGGCCAAATTAGTGTAAATGGAAAGGTTGTTACAGAGTTAGGGAGTAAGGTAAAACTTTCAGATCGGGTAAAATATCAAGGCAAAGCACTTAATCCCGAAAAGCTGATATATGTGTTGCTTAATAAGCCCAAAGACTTTATTACTACTACTGATGATCCTCAAGACCGGAAAACGGTAATGCAGTTGGTAGCCACTGCATCGGAAGAACGTATTTATCCAGTTGGACGTCTGGATCGTAATACAACCGGCTTACTGTTGCTGACTAATGATGGTGAACTAGCTGAGCGGTTAACCCATCCATCATACAATGTGCAGAAGCTTTATCAGGTAGATTTAAATAAACCTATTACAGATGAAGACTTTCTTAAGATTGAAGAAGGCCTAACCTTGGAAGACGGGCCAGCTAAGGTAGACGAAATTGGGATGGTAGATTCAAGCCGAACTAGTCTGGGGGTCTCTTTACATATTGGAAGAAACCGGATTGTCCGCCGCATTTTTGAGCATTTGGGTTATGAAGTGGTGAGGTTGGATCGTGTCATGTATGCCGGTTTGACAAAAAAGGATTTGCCTCGGGGAAAGTGGCGTTATTTGTCGAAAGCAGAGTTAATTAAACTAAAACACATGGGGCGTAAAAAATAAAAGCCTACGCATTGCGTAAGCTTAAACTCTTTCAGGTTTTGATAAAGGGTAAAGGAGGGCCCATCTATCTGTGGGCCGTCTCTTTTACTACACTACACAACCTAACCTATGTCTTGAATGCTTTTGGTATGTTATGAAGGGTAAAGGAGGGCCCATCTATCTGTGGGCCGTCTCTTTTACTACACTACACAACCTAACCTATGTCTTGAATGCTTTTGGTATGTTATGAAGGGTAAAGGAGGGCCCATCTATCTGTGGGCCGTCTCTTTTACTACACTACACAACCTAACCTATATTTTGAATATCTTTAAGCTTCTACAATAATTGCGAGGCTTAGTAGACTACTGCTCGCTTGTAATCCAGTTTGCTCTAAAGCCAATTTGTTAATCTTAAATCTGAGCTTTGAACCGTCAATCACAAAGCTGACGGGGGCACCTTGGTTTGCCAAATCTTCTTCTGTTACGATAAGTACTCCGGATTTGCTCACCTGCGACACCAATTCATTCAGATGAGAGGATTTCGTTCTAGGAATATATATAATATTACAATTTTGAGCCTCTCCAATTGAGCTAATCATTTTTACTTCAATACTACCCTTGCTTTTTAAATTATTTTGAAGTTCGTCGGCTATTTCTGTTTCTTGCAACACCCCAATCTTAAATCCTGATGTTGTAGGAAAGTTGATGTACTTTGTAAAGTTATACAGGTAAATAGCTTCTAATTTTCGTGTTGAAATTTGGGCATAAGATGAGGTACAGTAAAGCAGACCTACTATAACTAAAATTAGTTGATGGTGCTTCACGTGTTTCATATCCTCTGTTTATGTTTACCAATTTTTTACTTGGGTATGTTACAAAGGTATATTGTCATCTAGAAAATAAGAATCGGCCTTCGTCAAAATACATACATGTGTAATTTTACATTCAGTTCTCACACAAATTAATAGTTACCTATTGAATAGAAATGGATATATTTAAAAGCAGTATTGGAAGGATTCAATTTATAGTGCTTTTAGGCTTTCAAAGAGGCAAAATGAAAATATAATGTTTTGGTGGGTTTGTTAATATTTATTTAAAAAATCGCGTTATGCCCAGTATATATTTTTATTTTGATAAAATAAGTGTGTCATTATTCACTTATTAATAATAGTAGGCTAGCATACTATTTGCCGGATTCCTTATCTTTACCTAGAACAAATTTAGCAATAGATAGTATGTAGTAAAGTGCAGAAAGTATGAAGAAAAGAGAAGAATATATAGATAATGAAAAAGCCTACCTACAAAAAGTAGGAGGCTTATCAAATAATGGTGATGAGTGGGCTCGAACCACCGACTCACGGATTTTCAGTCCGATGCTCTACCAGCTGAGCTACATCACCGTAATGGGCTACAAAAGTATGTAAATTTTTGAGTGCTGCAAAAAAAAAATTAAAAAGTTATAGGCTATGACCGCTTACCTAGGACAAATTGTATTTATTATTATAGTGGGGGCTGCCTCCGTCATTTTAGTAAGGCGTATTCGTGAGATTCGTCGTAATATTCTATTAGGGAAAGATGTTCATCGTAATGACTATCCTTCTGAGCGTTGGCAAACTATGTTGCTGGTTGCATTTGGCCAGAAGAAGATGTTCAAACGTATCATACCGGCCATCCTTCACTTATTTATCTACGTAGGTTTTATTGTGATCAATCTGGAGGTACTAGAGTTTGTGCTTGATGGACTACTGGGAACTCATCGGTTATTTATGCCTTATCTGGGTGATGTATATCTGGTGTCAATGAATATATTTGAGACATTGGCCGTATTAGTAATCCTGGCTTGTGTGGTATTTTTGTGGCGACGAAATGTGCAGAAGGTTAAACGTTTTCAGGCTCGCGAATTAACAGCCTGGCCCAAGTTAGATGCCAACCTGATTTTAGTAATAGAAATTGTGTTGATGTTTGCCATTCTGACAATGAATGCCACTGATCAGGTTTTACAGACTCGGCCTGATGCTCACTATGCAGCTACTGGTAGTCTTTTCTTCAGTTCTTTGCTCTCGCCTTTATTTGCAGGATTAAGCACCGAAGCTCTGATCATTATTGAGCGGTTCGCATGGTGGTTTCATATCGTTGGAATTTTAGGGTTTGCGGTATATATCACGTATTCCAAGCATCTGCATATTTTCATGGCTTTTCCCAATACTTATTTTTCCCGCCTAGTGCCTAAAGGGAAGATGGATAATATGCCTGCGGTTACCAAAGAAGTACAAATTATGTTGGGAGCACAGCCTGAAAATGGGGGCGAAGATGCTGAAGAAGGAGAGGTTGGTCGATTTGGAGCTAAAGATGTGAACGATCTTATGTGGACTGACTTAATGGGTGCTTATGCTTGTTCGGAGTGCGGACGTTGCACAGCAGAATGTCCGGCGAACCAAACCGGTAAAAAATTATCTCCACGTAAAATCATGATGGATACCCGGGATAGAGTAGAAGAAGTGGGAAAGCAGTTAGATCAGGAGAAAAAAGAAGTAGAAGACGGTAAGTCTTTATTAGATGATTATATCACTAGAGAAGAGCTTAATGCTTGTACTACTTGCAATGCATGCGTAGAGGCTTGTCCAATCAATATTAATCCTCTATCTATTATCCTTCAGATGCGCCGCTATATTGCTATGGAAGAAGCACAATCGCCTGCTTCCTGGAATGCCATGTTCTCTAATGTTGAGAATAATTTTGCGCCCTGGAAGTTTTCACCCTCTGATCGGTTTAACTGGGCCGATGAATTAAAAAGCGAAAATGCCGCTTCTACTAAGCCAACAGAAGAGGAACCAGAGTAAAAGTAATAGCTATCAGATATAAGACTTAAGATATGACCGAAGAAATAAAAGTGCCAACCATGGCTGACTTAGCCGCAAGCGGGGATGCCCCAGAGATATTATTTTGGGTAGGGTGTGCTGGTTCATACGACGATCGTTATAAAAGGGTAACTAAAGCCTTTGTAAAAATTTTAAATGAAGTAAGGATAAAGTTTGCCGTACTGGGTACCGAGGAATCCTGCACAGGTGACCCGGCGCGACGGGCAGGGAATGAATTTTTATTTCAGATGCAAGCCGCAGCGAATATTGAGGTGTTAAATGGCTACGAAATAAAAAAAATTGTTACGGCTTGCCCTCACTGTTTTAACACTATTAAAAATGAGTATCCCGAATTAGGCGGTTCCTACGAGGTAATTCATCATTCAACTTTTCTTCAGCAACTAATCAACGAAGGAAAGATCAAGCTAAGCGGAGGAGGAGCATTTAAGGGAAAAAAAATTACTTATCACGACTCTTGCTATCTGGGGCGGGCTAACAATATTTATGAAGCACCCCGCGAAGTGCTGGAGGCTCTGGATGCCGATTTGGTAGAAATGAAACGTTGTCGGACTAAAGGGTTTTGCTGTGGGGCCGGTGGTGCCCAAATGTTTAAAGATGCTGAACCTGGCAAAAAAGAAGTAAATATTGACCGGACTGAAGAAGCACTGGCTACTGGTGCCAAAACAATTGCGGTTGCCTGCCCTTTTTGCATGACAATGATGAGCGACGGAGTGAAAAATAAAGAGAAAGAAAGCGAAGTAAAAGTGAAAGACCTGGCTGAACTGATTGCAGAAAATAATCAGTTATAACATAGTCACTAAATTGGTTAATCTATTCTTATAGTGTCGGAAATGCTTTTATCAGTTCTGATAAAAAATAATTCTTATCAAAGTCACCGCGAGAGGTAATGCCTAAACGAACAATAACTAATTTGTGGCTGGGTAGAATAAATATGCTTTGCTCGTCAAAACCCTGAGCGAAGAACAACTCCGAGGGAACATCCGGGAATTCGCGGCGGTCTGGGCGGTCTCGTTCTCCGGCATTCAGCCAGAATTGGGCGCCGTACTTACGAAAAGGAGCATCTTCTACAGGCTTCGTAGTATAATCTATCCAGCCCTTCGGAAGAAGTTGTTTGCCCTGCCAAACACCATGATGGTAGTACAATAACCCGAATTTTGCCCAGTCTCGGGTTGTGGCTAGCATATATGAAGAACCTACAAACGTGCCGGAAAGGTCTGCTTCTATCACTGCGCTACTCATGCCTAGAGGATGAAAGAGTTTTTCGTATGGTAAATTATAGTAGGCATCATCTCCCCATTGCTGACGAAGAAGCCAGGAAAGTATATTGGTAGTGCCACTGGAATAATACCAGTAGCGGCCAGGCTTAGCTTTTAAGGGTTGATTAATAGCCACGCTGGCCATGTCTTCAGAAAGATAGAGCATACGAGTGACATCGCTTACTCCAAAATAGGTTTCATCCCAGGCCAAACCACTGCTCATTCGCATCAAATAATTCCAGGTAATTCGGTGCCGTGGGCCATTTTTCCATTCAGAAATGGGCGCTGGATCGTTAACAGAAAATTTGCCCTGTTGTACGCTGATGCCGACTAGAGCATTAATAACACTTTTGGTCATAGACCAGCCCGGCATAAGTGTTTCGGAAGAAAAGCCCGGAGCATAACGTTCTGCTACCAGTGTATCATTGTATATAATAGCAATGGCTTTGGTATTTTTGAGATGTTCTACATCTGGCTCAGAAAAGGCCCACTCAAGTATTGTATCCAATTGCTGATAATTGACTCCAGGATAAGCTAACGTATCTGTAGGAATCTGGAATGTTGAAAGCTGAGAAGAACCTCGTGAAGCAAGTTGAGGAATGGTTGGTGCAGTAGCATCTTCATCCATTAATAAGACACAGCCAGCACCTGCACGGTACGCCGCTTTTCTGGTTACTAGCCCCAAGATGGTGGCGGTAGCAAAAGAGTCCGACTCATTAGTTTGATAGTCGGCCAGTCGGTATGGAAAACGGGAAAGCTCGTTTACTAGTATGGAGCTATCAGAACGGTGGGCTACAAACCGGCAGGAGCAGAGGTGTTTTGCTCCAAAACCTGTTAAAATGGGTAATGCCCGGGCAATGTAGACAATAAGATAGCCTAAACTAAGAAGTAGCGTAAATAGAAGGATTTTTCGAAGAAGGGAGCGCGTTCGGTGCACCAATGCTGCGTAAATTTTGTTTACCGGATGAGCTAACACACCAAGATAAACCTTCGTATTACCATAAAAAAGCTTTTTAGCATGTATATTCCTTTTGATGAAATGCCCGATACTGCTCGCGTCTGGATCTACCAGGCCAACCGGTCCCTTAACGCAACTGAAGAAGATTACGCTTTTCAGTTGGGGCAGCAATTTGCTAATCGTTGGGCCGCTCACGGACAGCCTCTTCAAGCCTCTGTTCAGTTATTTCACCGTTACTTTCTTGTGGTTGCTGTAGATGAGCAGCATTATGCTGCCAGTGGGTGCTCTATTGACAGTTCAGTAGCTTTTGTGCGGGAGCTGGAGCAAAAATTTACATTGGAGCAGTCTGCTCTTAGCTTTTTCGACCGAACCCAAATCGCTTTCTGGCAGGATGAACAGGTGCATCTGATACCTATGGCACAGGCCAAAATGCAAATTAAGGAAGGTGATATTCAGCCCGACGCTATCACATTTGATAATAATGTTCCTAACAAAGAAGCATTTAATATCCGCTGGAAAATTCCGGTAAAGAGTTCATGGTTAGCACGTTACTTGCCTAAAGTGCCAAGTGCTTAAGATTCTTTAAAGAGGAAGCTTTTTTTAGTTTCAGCTTTAGCAATACATACTTTCGATAAGGGAGAGGCGTTTTGCATATATTGCTACCAGGTGCTCATTCGTTTGTGAGGTGTATAATTCGTATCTTTAGAAAATTTCAGCAGACCTATGATAAGAATACATCGTTTCAGTTTTCTGTTTCTGTTTGCCCTGTTATGTGCTTGTAATCCGGGACGACGTGCCTTGATAAAAGGATATAACAGCTTTGCCGGGGGCGACTATAACGTAGCGATTGATCAATATCGGATCGCAGTAGATAATGGAGTAGAAGTGGGCGAATCCAACTACCAGATTGCCGAAGCCTACCGGCTAAGTAACCGTCTTAATGAAGCCTTACCTTATTATGAGGCAGCCATTGATATGGGGGTAGCCGATACCGCCGCTGTGTTTCATTACGCGATGGCACTTAAGCAAAACGGCGAGTATGAGCAGGCCAAACAGCAGTTGCAAGAGTATATTGAGCTTTCGGAAGATAGTGTCTTGGAATATACGGAGTGGGCTGAGCAGGAAATTACCAACCTGGATAATCTGAATAATATCTTAGTTAAAGATCAGTATTTTGAAATAGAACCGGTGGCATCGGTAAATACTGAAGATGCTGAATATGCTCCGGTAGTATACCGAGGCTCTTTCTATTTTACTTCATCCCGCGGAAGCGAGAAAACTTATAAAGCAACCGGTACCGGGTTTACCGATATCTTTCAGGCTCCTATTGAAAATGATCAGATTCTAGCTGATCAGGCAAAAACCTTAGGGGTTGAATTTGCCACAGAGGCTATTAATGATGGAGTGATTACTTTCTCGCCGGATGGAAAGATGATGGTATTTGCCCGAGGCAACAGTGGCAAACGTAAAGGTACTCAGGATGTAAACCTATATGTCTCCCGTTATCAGAAAGGCGGATGGACCAACCCTGAAATTCTAAGTATCAACGATCCTAATGCCTGGGATTCTACTCCTGCATTTAGCCGTGATGGTAAGACCCTCTATTTTTCGTCTAATCGTCCGGGCGGGCAAGGAGGAATTGATTTATACTCGGCTCGAGTAGACAGTCGCGGACGTTGGAGCGATGTGCGAAATATGGGAAGTGCCATCAATACTCCGGGTAATGAAATGTTCCCTTACGTGACGGATGATGGTAAGCTATACTTTTCTTCCGACGGACACCCGAGCATGGGCGCTCTGGATATTTTCGTAGCAACCCGGAAAGAAGGAGAAATTACCATAGAGAACCTTGGCCCTCCGGTTAATTCAGTGGCTGATGATTTTGGTATCTCATTCACCACTATTAAAGATGGTTATTTTACCTCTAATCGCAGCAGCGGAGCCGGTGATGATGATATCTATGCTTTTGTGAATAATGACCCGAGCCTGAAAACAGTAAACTACTTCCTGGCGGGCGTTACGGTAACCGAAAATGAGGAAAGCGGTAAAGAGGAAATTGTAGAAGATGTAAAGGTGAAATTATCTTTTCCTCAAGGTGAAGATATTGCTAATGTGACCACCGGTGGAGAGGGCGAGTTTAACTTCAAAGTTGATGGAGGAACTAACTACGAACTGATTGCTGAAAAAGAAGGGTACTTCACCGAACGGGTTGCTTTTAGCACAGTAGGAAGAACTATTCCGCAGGAAGAACTGGTAGACATGATCACGGATACTACATTCCATACGAAAATTGTGCTTAATAAACTGGTACTGGACAAACCGATTGTAATGGAAAACATCTATTACGAATTTGACGAATCGTTCATCACAGATGCAGCAGCAGTGGAATTAGATAAGCTGGTAGATATTCTGGAAGATAACCCTCAGATTGCTATAGAACTGAGTTCTCATACAGACTCACAAGGAGATAATGACTATAACCAGAAGCTATCGCAGCGAAGAGCTGAGTCGGCAGTACAGTACCTTATTGACAGCGGTATTGATGCCAGCCGTATTACTGCAAAGGGTTACGGTGAAGAGCAACTCATTATTAAAAATGCTATCAACGATGATCAGCATGAGATAAACCGACGTACCGAGTTTAAAGTAATCCGTATTCAGGATAATGCACAGGTTAGCAGTTCATCTGAGGAGTAATTAAATTCTTAAGATACACGCATCAAAACGCTCATTCGCTAGTCGAGTGAGCGTTTTTTTTTACCTTTGCTGTCATGAGCGATCGTTACAGTCAGCGGGGAGTATCCGCCACCAAAGAAGATGTCCATCAGGCCATCCGGCATGTAGATAAGGGGCTTTATCCTACCGCCTTTTGTAAAGTTGTTCCTGATTGGCTAGGGGGTGACCCAGACTATTGCAATATTATGCATGCCGACGGAGCC
Organism: Roseihalotalea indica; assembly: GCF_022458895.1. Next base: position 1,044,134 of record NZ_JAINFL010000001.1, read on the forward strand.
GGCACCAAATCATCACTGGCCTATATGTACTGGAAGGAAACCGGTGATTTGTCGGTCTGGAAAGGTATTGCCCAGGATGCGGTGGTGATGAATACCGATGACCTGCTTTGTATCGGAGCAACAAATAATATTTTGCTTTCTTCTACTATTGGCCGTAATAAGCATCTGATACCAGGCGAAGTGATTCAGGCAATTATTGAGGGGACAGAAGAGGTACTTCAGTTACTTCGAGATCACGGTATGAACATCATCAGCACCGGAGGCGAGACTGCTGATCTGGGCGATTTGGTCCGAACTATTGTAGTAGATAGCACGGTAACCGCTCGGATGCGCCGCGACGAGGTGATTACAAACAATTCTATACAAGCTGGAGATGTTATCATAGGGTTAGCTTCATTCGGGCAGGCCAGTTACGAAACCGAATACAATGGCGGTATGGGCAGCAATGGTTTAACTTCAGCCCGACACGATGTATTCCATCACACACTCGCCCAGCAATACCCGGAAAGTTACGACGCTCAGGTTCCTGAAAATCTGGTGTATTCGGGCAGCAAGGCACTTACAGATGAACTCACTATTGATGGGCAGGCAATGACGATAGGAAAACTAGTACTATCACCAACCCGAACTTACGCGCCCATTATTCAGAAGGTAGTAGCGCACTTGCGTTCTCATATTCATGGTATGGTGCATTGCAGTGGGGGCGCACAAACCAAAGTACTCCACTTTATTAAGAACCTGCATATAATAAAGGATAACTTGTTCTCTACTCCACCGCTGTTCCAATTAATTCAGGAAGAGAGCAAAACCGACTGGAAGGAGATGTATCAGGTGTTTAATATGGGACACCGACTAGAATTGTACGTGCCCGAAGCTTATGCCAAAGAGATTATCACTATCGCTGAAAACTTTGGTGTGGCTGCTCAGATCATTGGCAGGGTAGAGCCATCAGATGAAAAAAAGGTCACTATTCAGAGCGAGCACGGTACGTTTACGTACTGATTTTACATGTCGTAATCGTAGCGTAGCTGTAAAATCAACTTTTCCAGTTCTATGGGCCGTTGGGTTCCAATCAGAATACGCTGCTCATCCGCTAGTTGGAGTTGAACTCCGTACCGGCCTGAGATAGTGTATGCTTTGCCTTCCTGCCCGTATTTTAAACCCCAACCGCCGTATTCCGACAAAGCATCATAATCGCGCACATACATTTCTTCAATATCACCCCAGGTGATTCGCTGCACGGTAAAATGAAAGGGAAATAATTGAAAATGTATTCCGGTTTCATTAATCTGCGTGAATAAGTGAGCCTTGTAGGCCAGCAATGCCAGAACCAACCAGATGCCACCCATCAGAAACAAGGAGGAGGTTGATAGCCAATGAATACCGGATGTACGTTGCTGGATAATCTGAAATCCACCAAGAAATAGTAATGTACCTAGCAAAGCACCTAATAGCACCCAAATCCAGGTTTGGCGAAATCGTTGCACTTCAACAAAATAAGGAGTTTGCTGATTTTTTTGCTGATGTGGATGCTCTGCTATGTGTACCATATTTAGCTCCGTAAGTTGGATTTCGTTAATCTAGTTACAAAGGCTATTTGTTATTTCAAAATCAAAAACAGGGATACGATGTAATGAATCGTGCTTTTTTTCATTTATTAGAAAGTTGTATCTGTGATATTCTTTTGCGTATTGAGCGCCATACGTGTATCTTCAAACCTCATCTTGCTATAGTGTATCCAATAGTTGAGATATCACTATCATAAAAGCACATTAGTTTTTTTATAAATATGCACACCGCCAAAATCCTTAACGCCAAAGTTATTAATGAGAATAGCATTCGCGAAGTAGATGTGCTGATAGAAGGGCCTTTTATTTCTCGGATTGACAGCGATCTTTCTTCAGTACCTACCGATGCCACCTACGATGCCCAAGGCAGTTACTTATTGCCTGGGCTGATAGATGATCAGGTGCATTTTCGTGAACCCGGTCTGACCCATAAGGCTACTATTTATTCGGAAGCCAAAGCCGCTGTAGCCGGCGGGATAACTTCTTTTATGGAGATGCCCAATACAGTACCTAACACCCTAACTCAATCGTTACTTCAGGATAAGTATGACTTAGGAGCCCGGCATTCATTAGCCAATTATTCCTTTTATATGGGAGTATCCAATGACAATCTGGATGAAGTACTTCGGACTGATACCCAAAAGGTATGCGGCCTAAAAGTATTCATGGGCTCTTCTACCGGAAATATGCTGGTTGATGATGAACAAACACTACGTAATGTGTTTGCTCAGTCCCCCATGCTTGTGGCAACCCATTGTGAAGATGAGGCAACAATCCGGGCCAATATGCAGGAGTTTAAAGAGAAGTATGGTGAGGATTTGCCAATTAGCCTGCACCCTCAGATCCGAAGTGCTGAAGCTTGTTACAAATCTTCTTCGCTGGCAGTATCATTAGCCAAAGAGTTCGGTACTCGCCTGCACGTGTTACACATTTCCACGGCCAAAGAACTTTCCTTATTTAGCAATGCCAAACCTCTCACCGAAAAGCGCATCACGTCTGAAGCATGTATCCATCACTTATGGTTCAACGATCAGGATTATGATGAAAAAGGAACATTAATTAAGTGGAACCCCGCCGTAAAAACCGCGCAGGATCAACAGGCGATACTGGCCGCTGTGCTGGATAATACTATTGACGTTATTGCGACAGACCATGCCCCCCATACACTGGAAGAGAAGCAAAATACCTACTTTAAAGCACCTTCAGGCGGCCCATTAGTACAGCATAGTCTGGTTGCCTTGCTGGAATTTTACCATCAGGGAAAAGTATCATTAGAAAAGATTGTAGAAAAGGCGTGCCATCATCCGGCTCAGTTATTTGAGGTAGACCGCCGAGGGTTTATCCGTGAAGGTTACTACGCTGATCTGGTGCTGGCTAACCTGAATCGCCCCTGGACTGTAGGCGCCGATAATATTCTTTATCAATGCGGATGGTCCCCTTTTGAAGGCACTACCTTTCAATCTCGGGTTACTCATACCTTTGTTTCTGGACATTGTGCTTATGCTGAAAAACATTTTGATGAATCGGTGCGAGGTATGCGTTTAGAGTTTCAACGATAATCCGCTTTGGAGGGGTAACTTGGCAGCATCCTTGCTGTCCTTCACCTTATATTTGAGAAATCAGATTGGCAAAGATATTTAATATTGTACTAGTAATTGTAACGCTCATTGCCTATGCCAGCCCGTATGTTTCCCCGGCTGACGCATGGTTAGCAGGCTTCTTGTCTCTCGCCATTCCCGGCTTATTAGTGCTGCATGCATTTTTACTAGCCTATTATATTGTGCAGCGAAAGAAGTGGTACATATTCCCATTAATCTCACTGATTTTAGGGTATCAGTATTTGCTCGTCAGTTTTTCGGTAAGCACTCCCGGTACAGTTAATAATGGGGCATTTACAGTATTGAGTTATAATGTACGAGTATTTAATACGTATAAACATCTGCAAAACGAAAAAGCCTCTAACAAAACCATGCTTGAGTGGCTTGCCGATCAGGATGCAGATATTAAATGTGTACAGGAATACTATAATGATGACAGTTCGCCCCGGTTTAATGCCACTAGCCGTTTATCAAAGCAGGGTGAATACCAGGCGTATATTCAGCCTACTTTGGTGAATCGGATTGGTGCCGAGTTTGGGCTGGCTATTTTTAGCCGGTATCCAATAACAGGAGAGGGGGTTGTAGCCTTAACGGACTCTGCTCATTTTGCCATGTATGCTGATATTCAGACTGACCAGGGGATGATACGTATTTACAACGTACACCTTCAGTCAATGAGTATTGATGAGAATGATCTGAGCGACTTTGAAAGAGCGCGTAACAACTATCCTACAATTTTTCACAAACTAAAATCCGGGTTCATTAGCCGAGCTGCTCAGATAGACCACCTGTTATCCCATATAGAGGCCAGTCCATATCCGGTAGCCGTGTGTGGAGATTTTAACGATATTCCGTATAGCTATACTTATTTCACATTGCGCCGCCAATTACACAATGCTTTTGAGCGTGCAGGCAATGGGTGGGGGTTTAGTTATAACGGGAAGCTCTTTTTTCTTAGAATTGATAACCAGTTTTTTAGTGAGGCTTTGCAGGTGCATGAATATAAAACCCTGCGCGATGTGACTTACTCTGATCATTTTCCGGTAAAAACCCAGTATACGTTTGCTAAAAAACAGTAGTACTATTGGTAATGTACTGACAGATTTATAACTTTGTGCTCCTTTACAAATGGTGATTGTAGTTCAGTTGGTTAGAACGCCTGATTGTGGTTCAGGAGGTCGCGGGTTCGAGTCCCGTCTTTCACCCCAAGAGAGCCGCTTACCGTTATGGGTTAAGCGGTTTTTTTTGTAACTTTCATCCACGGATTTTTAAGAAAACACGTAGTAAAGAAAGCCCTTCAGCCTTTTTTAATCTACAACTTTTTGTGAAGCTATTTTCGTTAATCTGAGCGTGATTAAGAATTAATCCCTGTGAGTACGTATGTCGCCATCAGAGTTTACCATATTACCTTTACAAGATAAGATTCAGCTGTTGTACCGGGAAGGTACGTTTGTGGTGGCTATCCGCTATTATGGTTATAAAATTAACCTTTACCTTTTGTGGGGTTTTTATGTAGAAGTTTTCTATAACCACAAGCTGGATAAGATAGATCGGATTGAGCTGCTACCCAATTCTCATACTCGCCTTAAATTTTATTCTGATCAAATCTCACTGCCTAATGACTTGCTCTAGGCAGAAGACAGAGCTCTCTTTTAAATAGTGACATTACCCCAGTTCTCACCAGAGCGAATACGGTTGAGTTGAGTGTGCGTAATATTAAACCGCTTGGCAATCATACTCAGGCGAGTTTTATTACTTTTCAATAACCTTTTTATTACCCGCACATCAGATTCGGTGAGCTTATAACCCGTGGTACGGCTGCGTAAAATAGCCGGGTTGTGGTTATTATGTTCATTCAATTCCTCTTCCGTCATCCACCGCAGGTTATAGCGGCTGTTGTTTTTCTTATCATAATCCAGATGTACCACGTACTTATGGTTTGGAGATGGATGATCAAGAAAAGCACTGGCTACCAGGCGGTGGATGTAATGAGTTTGAGAAACTTTCTTGCCCAGACGAACCATAACAGACAAATAGCCATTAACGTCTGAGCCTTTCATAGTACGCCCGTTAACTTTATCAACGGCGTAACTTCTTACGCGCCCATAGCTAGAAATTTCGTATTTGGCATGGGGTAAGGGTGTGTCGAATTCAATCTCTTTCCAGATTTCGTTTCTGTATCGATCGATACTCATGATGATGAAAAATTACATTGGTATTGGCAGAAAAAACTCCTTAAAAAGTGGTTTTGAAATCCTAGTTATTGATCATGCTCAGTAACGACTGGTGTATGTGTAATACCTGAGGGATCACTAAAACATTTTCATTATTATCTACTGTAAAATCAGCCAAGCGGCGCCGTTCATCGTCGCTTATTTGCTTTTCCATTATTTTGTATACCTGCTCTTTCGTCCGATGTGTATCACGAGTCAATACCCTGCGTAATCGAGTGTCTCTGGAGGCATCTACATTAATGATACAATCTAACTGTCGATAGGAGCCTGATTCGTAAAGTAAAGCGGCCTCTTTAAGTGTATAGGGCGCTGAAAGCCGCTGCTGTATCCACTGCGTATAGTCTTGAGCTACCTTTGGGTGTACTAACTGATTTAGTAAGGCTAATTTTTTAGGATTACTAAATACTTCTCTAGCTAAAAAAATCCGGTCCAGACACCCATCATCTCCGTAGGCTGATTCGCCAAATGCTGATTTGATTTGTGCTATCAGATCAGCATGATTATTTTGTAGCCATTTGGCTCTTTGATCAGCGTAATATACGTCAATTCCTAAAACTTCAAAAATTTTACATAGAAAAGTCTTACCAGACCCTATACCGCCGGTAATACCAACTTTGAGAGCATCAGGGGGCATTGTTTATGGGGATGTGAGTAGGGCTTAAACTGATGTCACTGGCAATAGCCGGAAAGTTTACCAGCTTGGCAGTAACGGTACTGTCTTCCGGATTCAACGTTTCCAGATCAGCCTCTACTCGGAAGTTAAGCTGATTAAGCGCCGGCGAAATAAGATCGTCCGGTAACCAGAAAGAAACTGTCACAAAGTCTTGCGCCGGGTAAAGAGAAGAGTCTTCCGGAAAGTTTATGAGAACCACAGGAGTTTTCCTTTCTACTCGAGTGTACAGTTCGGCAGAGAGACTAACCATCACCTCATCAGGATAAGCACTTAAACGCTCGTCTACCAGCGGAACCGGCAATGTGGTTTGCAATTTTCCCTCTACTTCTTCATCATCTAATTCTATTTGTACAGTATCGGGTGTTTGCTGTATTAGCGAGGAGGGCCCTCGCACCTCAATACGCGAGGGGCTGATCGATATGCCTGAAACCAAACGATAGTTTTCTGCTAAGCGAAGCGACTGATTGTCTAGTTCAATCATCACATTTTTAGTCATAAGACTATCAATGCTAATACGCAGCGTATCGGTAACTACGTAATCGAGTCGTAGGTTGTCTAGGTTATTGCTCACCTGTTCGGCTAATGATTGCCCCAGAATGTATTTCGTCTGCGTAGGGGTATCCAGGTTAACTTCTACGGGCGGGGTGTTTAGCCGCAGCGATTTTTTCAATAAGTCCCATCCACCACCGGTTACCTGTACAGTGATATCTTCGGGTAACTCACTGAGCAGGTAAGTCGTGCTATCTTCCTGGTAATTGAAGGCTACCGGATAGCGAATACGGGTGGTATAGTTGGTTTTGTTAAGGGCACTAAAAAACCAGAAGGTCGTCGCGGCGATAATACACAAAATGACAACCTTCAGGTTTCCCTTGCGGGAAGGAAGAAGCCGCCCAAGGCGGTGAGTTAATTGCTGTAGGTTCTTATCACGTCGGTTCAACTCTGTTGCTTAACGTACTGCTTGCTGGCTTCTAGTGAGATGGAAGTCTTATCAAACTTTATACGGGCGCCTCGGTCTACCTCAAGTGTTACACTTTGCTCATCCATAGCAACCACTCTACCGTGCATACCACCAATAGTGACTACCATATCTCCTTTCTTAATTCCCCCAATAAAAGTCCGCTGATCTTTCTGCTTTTTTTGCTGAGGGCGGATCATAAAGAAATAAAAAATGATGGCAATCCCTCCTAATAAGATAAGATTGCCAATAAGCCCGCTTTGTCCGGAGCTTGCTTGCAATAAAATAAATTGCAACATAGGTTAGTTAGTATTCAATAAGTGTTACTTGCGAACAGGTCCGGAGGTTTCTTCGCCTTTCGGATTCACGTTAGTTTTAATAAACAATCGGGTAACGGAAGGTTCAGTATTAGCCGTTATAGTGATTGTTTTGTTTTGTACACCGGGCCGATTCTGGCTGTTAAATTTCACCTGAACCTCACCTGTTTCTCCCGGAGCTACCGGCTCGCGAGAATAGCTGGGGGTGGTGCAACCACATGAGGCTGAGGTGTTTTGAATAACCAACGGAGCATCTCCGGTGTTGGTAAATGTAAAAACATGCTCTGCTATCTCGCCTTCGGTAATACTACCAAAATCATGGGTGGTTTCTTTAAACTCGAATTTAGGTGTACCTGAAGTGCTCTCAGATGCGGCTGCCATATTTTCTTCAAAGGCTGCTGTTTGAGTGGTGCCCAATGATGCCTGAGCATCGCTGCCACCTTCCAGTTCAGAGACTCGGGTCTCGAGCTCATTTACGCGGTCTTCCAAACCGGCGTTAGAATTACAGCCAGACAGCCCCCAAATGCCAACCAGCGTGATAACTATGCTTAAACCAACTCGTTTCATAAATTTATAGTTAAAAGGTATACAAACACAAAAGGATAACAATGCTTATTCTTTTCGGATTTGACCCAACAGGTTATCAACGTCATCTAACAACTGGCGAGCTTTTTCTTTAGCGTCGTTGATTACTTTCTCGCCATCGGTTTTAGCGGCACTGTCCGGTAATTGTTCTTTTGAACGTACCAGGTCTCCCAACAGTTCCTCTAATTTAAAACGATACCGTTCTAACCGATATGTCATGCGGTCACGCGTATTATTCCCCGTGTCCGGAGCATACAGAAATCCAACGGCTACTCCGGTGACCAAACCAGACAATAAAAGTAATAGACTACTTACAGTTCTGCTCATAAATACTATATATTAAAAGTGTTAGCTTCCTCACAAAGGTCGTATTATCTGCGTAATTAGCAAAGATAACCGATTTGTTCAACGATTGTCAATCAAACCCCGTCCGCTTTTTCGAATTAAATTTCGGTCTTGCAGGGTCTGAGCAATTACGTCCAGCAATCCGTTAATAAATTGTTTACTTTTTTGAGTACTATATTGTTTAGATATATCTACATATTCATTAATAGTTACCTTCACCGGGATACTGGGAAAGTGCAGCATTTCGGCAATTGCCATTTTAAGAATTACCCGGTCCATGCTGGCAATCCGATCTACCGCCCAGTTTTCTGATTTTTCAGAAATAATCTGTTCGTATTCATCATCATTACGGAGAGTAATGGTGTACAGTTCCTTGAAAAATGCCTTGTCATCTTCCCAATTAGGGGTTAATGAGGCAATCTCAATTCCTTCATCCGGGTGATCCGATAATGATTTTAAGCTTCGATTGACCAGGTTCTTAATTACTTTCTTATTCTCTTCCCAGCTAATATCGCCTTCTTCAAAGAAGTTATTGACCATCTCATTTTTAAGAAGATAATCGTTAAACACGTGCCGCACAATTGTAATATCTTCTTCTAACGTGGTGCCAGGTGCATGCTGATACGTATGGAACGCTTCATCGGGCTTTATCGTATTTTTGTAGAGCTGGCGGATAGATGGGCGTTCATCCTGCCATGACCAGTTCATCTTTTCAGCCTCCGCTTTAAGAGATTCATTATCGCGAATGGCTTGTATAACCGGATTCAGGTAAAACCGGGTAGAGCCTATTTCAGCAGGAATCACACTGTCAGGGTTAAGCGAATTAGGTTTTTTCTGCAAGTCGCGGTACGATTCTTCTGCTACGGCTACTAGTAGCAGCAAGGCTAACTTATAATGATCACTCATTTTTTCTGCCCGGTCTACCATCTGGTTTTGGAGGAAAGAACGGTCTTTCTGGCTTTGAGCATCATAGCGGCTTAGGGCTTCTTTTGCCACCCGCTGCGCTTTGTCAGATACTTTTGCCGGCCCCAGGTTGCCTTCCAGCCGGGCTTTTAAAACCTCTTCAGCCATGCGCCGGTCCTGAGATAATTCTTCAGGATCAGGCAGTTCCATACTATTCAGATCAGGTTCAAATGCTTCGCGCACATAGGAGAAAGCTAACTCGTAATTAGCCTGTTGACAACGATGGTATGCATAAATGTGCTGCATAGCTTTGATCCGCAAAAGTCTTCGATTCAGCATATAAGGACGTTATGAGCCAAGGTAACAGCAGAAAAACAACAAAAGCAGGTAAAAGATTTACACGATATTGTATTTTTCTTTCATACCCTGAAATGTGAGGTTTGAAGAAGAAGGTGTTTTATCGTTTTTGGCGCAGATAAGCGATAGATGAGATGCGATCTTCAGCCATTTTTTTTGCTACTTTGTGCGGATCATTTTGCTGTTGGGCGGCTTTTTTTAATACATCTAGGCATACATCATAAATTCGTTCAGCCTTTTGAAATAAATAGTCTCTGGAGAATTCCCCAAAATATTCGGCAGCCACCGCCATAATACCCCCGGCATTCACCAAAAAATCAGGGGCGTATACTACGCCTTTCTCTCGCAATAAAGAACCATGCTTCTGTTCATCAGCCAGTTGATTGTTTGCTCCACCGGCAATTACCTGGCAGGAAAGGCGAGAAAGTGTGTCATCATTCAAAGTGGCTCCCAGAGCGCAAGGGCTATAAATATCGGCAGGGATGTCGTAGATACCTTCAGGGCTTACTACATGGGCACCAAACTCCTGTGAGATTTTTTGCAGTTTACTTTCTTCTACGTCAGACACAAAAACAAGCGCCTTCTCTTTAGTAAGGTACTCAATCAGCTTGCTGCCTACAGCACCTGCACCCTGCACAGCAATCTTTTTCCCTTCCAGGCTATCGGTGCCGAATGCTTCCTGAGCGGCGGCTTTCATCCCCATATATACGCCATAAGCCGTAATGAGCGACGAAGCCCCAGAGCCACCGATGGTTTCGGGTAGCCCAGTCACGTGGCGGGTTTCCATCCGAATGTATTCCAGGTCGCGCAACGTCATATTTACATCGCCTGCTGTTACGTATTTTCCGCTCAGGCTATCAATAAATTTTCCGAAGCGGCGTAAATATGCTTCATTTTTTAACTGATGCGGGTTTCCGATTAATACCGCTTTTCCGCCGCCTACATTGAGACCGGAAATGGCTGATTTATAAGTCATGCCACGTGCGAGCCGGAGAGCATCGGTGAGAGCTTCTTCATCGGATGCATAGTGCCACATGCGGGTGCCGCCCATGGCTGGTCCTAGTTCGGTAGAGTGGATAGCCACAATAGCTTTGAGCCCAGTCGCGGCATCGTAGCAGTAAACTACCTGCTCATGCTCGTAGGGAGTCATTAAATCAAAGAGAGATGGGGCAGCCGATGAACGCGCAGATCCGGATTCCATAATCGTTTTTAGTCAAAAATCGCTGCAAAAATAATTTTTTTTCGTGTGGGCATCAATTCGATTTTCGTAATAGGAACCATTTAGAGAAACAACCGTTTGAAAACAACGTGAAGGAACTCAGCTATCTCAATAAGTACCTATATAAGTATCGGTATCGCCTCTTGCTTGGGCTATTGTTTATCATTATTTCCAACATTCTGGCAATCATTCCGGCGCAAATTGTCCGCCGAGCAATTAATCTGGTAAGCGAGAATATTTCTTTGTACCGGGTATTCGAAGGTCTAACGTTGCAAGAGCGCATTTACGATGCCTTTGCCGGGAGTATTTTGGTATATGGAGTGGCTATTTTAGTGCTGGCCCTAGCCAAAGGGTTTTTCACCTTCCTGATGCGCCAGACTATCATTGTTGTTTCTCGGCTGATTGAGTATGATCTGAAGAACGAAGTTTACGCCCACTACCAGACATTACCCATGAGCTTTTACCGGAAGAATAATACCGGAGACCTGATGGCTCGTATTTCAGAAGATGTGAGTAAAGTGCGAATGTATCTGGGGCCCGCTATCATGTATGGGCTTAATCTGTTTGTGCTGTTTGCTATTCTGATTCCGTATATGATTTCGGTCAATGTTCGTCTAACCCTGTATACACTGATTCCGCTTCCTATCTTATCCTTAAGCATTTACTATGTAAACAGCATTATTAATCGAAAGTCCGAAGAGATTCAGCAAAGTTTATCAGCCTTATCTACATTCGTGCAGGAGGCTTTTTCGGGAGTTCGGGTGTTGAAGGCTTTTGTTCGCGAAGAGGACTCAGCTCAGCAATTCAGCGTAGAGAGTGATGATTATAAAGATAAGTCTATCAGCCTTTCTAAAGTAAATGCGCTGTTCATTCCGCTTATTATGGCCCTAGTAGGCTTAAGTTCGGTGATTACGGTTTTTGTTGGTGGTATGGAAGTGATTAGTGGTGCCATCTCTCCCGGGGTAATTGCTGAGTTTATCATCTACGTAAATATGCTGACATGGCCCGTGGCTTCATTAGGTTGGATTACCAGTATTGTACAACGGGCGGAAGCTTCCCAAAAACGTATTAATGAGTTTCTAAATACTAAAACTCAGATTGTTTCTCAAGAGAATCTGAAACGAGAAATACAAGGCAATATCAGTTTAGAAAATGTGAGCTTTGTATACCCTGATTCCGGAATTCAGGCTCTGAAGGATGTAACGTTTAGTGTAGAGGCCGGGCAATCTATTGCCATTGTAGGAATGACTGGTTCGGGTAAGAGCACCATTGCTAATGTTATTCCCCGAATGTATGATGTTTCTTCCGGTAAAGTGTTAATTGACGGCATTGACATCAAAAAATATGATCTAGAGACGTTGCGCAGCCAGATCGGTTATGTGCCTCAGGATGTATTTTTATTCTCTAATACCATCTTCAATAACATCGCTTTTGGATCGCAAGAAGATGCTGATGAAGAGAAGGTTCGCGAGGCTGCATATATTGCCGACCTGGAAAAAACGCTGAATGATTTTCCCGAAGGTTTTGCTACCCGGGTAGGCGAGCGGGGCATTACGCTTTCGGGTGGACAGAAGCAGCGGGTTTCTATTGCCCGGGCCATTGCCCTTAATCCTAAAGTTCTGATTCTGGATGATTGCCTGTCGGCAGTGGATACCAAAACCGAAAATACCATTCTTAATGGCCTGAAAGACGTAATGCAGAACCGGACCACGGTTATTATTTCTCATCGGGTTTCCTCGGCCAAACTAGCTGATAAAATTATTGTGTTGGATGATGGCGTCATTGTAGAGCAGGGCACAAACGAGTCTCTACTGGCGAAGAACGGCGTGTACAAAGAGCTTTACGACAAGCAATTACAAACCGACGAGGTTGAGGAGGAAAGTCAGGAGGATTCTATCCAAATCGGGCAGGCAGATAATTAAAAGCCTTTGTATCCATTCTACCAATATACCCTTACCATGCTCATGAAAATTTGGGCTTGAAGAGTTAGTCGCTGTTTTGCTTCTTACCTTCTGATCTTTCTTTCTTCGCTATAAAACATTTGTATCTTTGAACAAAAGAACCTGTTAAACAAAATGGTTTATGGGAAGATTGGGAGCTAATAGTTCTTATTTCGGTCATGTTGGAGAGGCGGTACGCTCGCTACTGGGTGGATTGAGATTATCGTTTCGGCACTTGTGGCAGGCGCGTCGGCATCGGGAGCCGATGGGGGTGGCGGAAGATAATTACTTTGCCCGGCAGGATGGCATAGTAACGCTGCAATACCCGCACGAAACATTTCCGGTGCCGGATAACGGCCGCTACCAGTTGCATAATGAGATAGAAGATTGCATTGTCTGTGATAAATGCGCCAAGATCTGTCCGGTGGATTGTATTGAGATTGAGCCAGTGCGCTCAGTAGGGGAGATTGGAAAAACCTCCGATGGATCATCAAAACGGATTTATGCCGCTACGTTTGATATTGACATGGCAAAATGCTGCTTTTGTGGCTTATGCACCACCGTATGCCCCACCGAGTGTTTGACCATGACTAAGGATTATGATTTTAGTGTGTTTGATATTGAAGAACATACCTTTGCTTTCTCAGACATGACTGACGCCGAAATTGCTGAGAAGAAGCAGGAATTTGAAGAATACCAGCAGCAGAAAGCAGCGGCAAAGACCAGCAGCAGTAGCCAGCCCAAAGCGGCGGTTCGCCCCAAAGTAGGAGCTAAACCCAAACCTGCGTTTAAGCCAAAAATGCCAGTGCCTAAAAAAAATCCTTATCCCCCCAAACCACCTACCGAAGAATGAGCATTTCTATTGAAGTACTAGCCTTCTATGTTTTTGGTGGGTTAGTGGTATTGTCGGCTTTGATTATCTTAATAACCAATAATGTGCTGTATGCCGCTTTCTCACTATTAATTACATTCCTGGGTATCGCAGCGGTATATGTACTGGCAGGGGCTGATTTTTTGGCGGTTACTCAGATTCTGGTCTATGTTGGAGGAATACTAGTATTAATTGTTTTTGGAGTAATGCTCACTAATAAAGTGGCGGGGCAGTCGGTGAGAACGCAGCATCACAATCATTTTTGGGGAGTGCTGATCAGCGGAGCTTTATTATATCTGTTGGTTCCAGGAGTTCTGCAGGCTGATGTCGCCTCAGCCGCCTGGATAGAAAGCGGCAAATTAGTACAAACCTCTACTATTCAGCCATTAGGCGTTCAGCTGATGAGCAATTTCATTGTGCCGTTTGAGCTTACCGGAGTATTACTCTTAATTGCCCTGATTGGCGCAGCTTATGTAGCTCAACGCCAGTTAGATCAATAGAAATCTCGCCATACCCGGCGGCGTTGCAACTTCAGATCGCTCAGCATAGATGACTTCACATTGATCTGCACATAATACGATGTGTACCGGCCAAACGGAACCCAGTCAAACCGGAAATCGAAGCAGTCCAGATCGCGGAAGATGGTGACATTGGTTTGCGTGATTTCTTTCTGCTGGAAATCATAACCCGACTGAAAGCGCACTTTCCACTTAGGAGTCAGGTTAGCATCACCAGAAAATTGCAGCGATTGCCGGATAGGTCCGTAATTTCTGTTTCGGTAAGAATTGGCATAGTAGGTATCAATACCTCTAGTAGGCGGGCTTACGAGTTTTCTGCGAGGGTCTTTTGTATACGTAAATGAATAGCGTAGCTGTAAGCTCCAGGCGACATCAAAATCAGCGTAATCGTCGTCATAGGCAGACGGACCTACCATTTCCAGTTGATCTAATTCATCTACTGTGGGGTCCAAGCCTTCTTCGGGTGCTCCACCTTCGTCAGCATCTTCTTTCTTGGCTTTAGGTTGTAGTCGCGTACTAATATTAAAGTTTGCCCGGCTTAATGTTCCAATACTCCAGTTTGGGGGAGTATATGAGGTGTTTTCACCTGTGGGGATTTCTCGGTTATTCCAGGCGAACTGATCATATTTAACATAGTTTTCATAAACGGACCCATCTTGTGCAGTGTCAATCGGGTCTATAGGGTCGGGAATATAGGTGTAGGGGTCTACAGTAGCTCCGCCATTAATAGAGACCTTCCCGTCAAACAGCCGCGTTCGGGCTGAAATATTGAAAGGTGCTAACTTAAAAGAGTCTGCTGCAAAATTGTAGCTGCTTCCAATCTGTAAGCTTTCAAAAATGGGTATTTTCTTCGTGGCATTGTCACTTCCCGTTGTATCATTTTTGTCCCGCACCTTCATCTCAATATTGTTATTCAAAGAGAATCCGATGGAACCACTCTTCCCGGCGTTGGGAGCCGAATATACCCGTTGGTCATATAAGGGGACGGAAACCAGGTTACGGTCTCTACCTTGATATAGCGGGTCAATAGTAGGGTCTAGTTGCGGGCCAATACGCACAGTATCATAGTAACGATCTTCATAGCTGGGAGTGTAGCCTATGCTGATAGACGGAATAACCGTATGGCGGATGGCCTGCACCCGCTCACTTCGAAAATTATACGTGCCGTACAAGCGGGTGCTGAAGCTCATACTGGTACTCCAGGAATTAACCCGATTAAACCCATTGAGTGTGTCAATGACAATATTATTGTAGTCTGAGTCATCGTAAGCAAACTTTTTGAAATACCATATTTCCTCATAGTTAAACGAAGGAGACGCGGTAATAAATTTCAGCAAGTTGAAGGATGTGGAAATAGGAATAGTATGCCGTATACCCGTTTCCGTTCGCTTAAGAATCTCTGTCAGGTTTTCGCCGTTAATGTTCAAAATACTGTCTGCGATAATAGGATCATAATTAGCAATTTGATCATATGGCAGACCCCGAGGAGGGTCAATTCCCTCATTAGTAAACTCGTTTCGCCCACTCATCCGGTAACCCACATTCACTTTGGCCAGCCAACTGGTGCGCCGCTTGGCAATATTCTGAAACGGGTAGATCCGATTCATATTCACTGAAACATCGGGTAGTAGCACATTAAAAGTTCCGGTAATCAGGTTTTGGCTGTGCCGGGCACTTAAAGCCATGTTAAATGGTGTATTGCGGAAAGAGGTAGAATACTGAACACTGGAGCTTAGGGCAGTATTCAAATTCTCATTCACATTCAAACTGGGATTGTTCCGGTTATAGGTAGTGGTAGCTGCATTAATGGAGGCTGAGAACCGGCTCACTCCGCGCGACTGAGGAGCGTGCCGGAAGGCAATTCTAAAGTCGCGAGAGGTTTCAGAATCTCGATTATCGGGGTCCACCCGTTGCTGATTAAACCGAAAATCCAGCCCGCCATTGTAGGCATACCGCTTTCGGTACTGAGAGTTTATGGTAAACCCATAGCTGCCTTTCGAGTAAATCTCACCCAGTAACGTCAGATTCGCATATTCATTAATATCGAAGTAGTAGCCACCGTTTCTGAGAAAAAAGCCCCTCCGTTGTTCTTCTCCGTACTGCGGAATAATAATACCCGAGTTTTGCTTGCGAGGCATGGGGAAAATTCCAAAAGGTAGTCCCAGGGGGGTAGGAATATCAGTAATCACAATGTTAAAGGGGCCAGACACCACTAAGTTGCCCGGTACCACTTTTAGGCGCTTAGACTGGATGTAAAAATCGGGTATCTCGCCGGGTTCACATTCGCAGGTAGTATACCAGCCCTTATCTATAAAGACCTCGTCTCGTTCGTTTTTCTTTACGGTTTCCCCGTATACGTAGCCTTCACCCTGCCCTTGTGGCTGAGTAAGCACCCCGGAGATGTATGCCCGGCGAGTTTCAAAATTATAGCGAATTTCTTCGGTTTGATATTCTTCCCCATTATCTTTAAATATAGGTTTTCCGGTGATTTGCCCCGTAGAATCTGCCGTTCCTCGGGCCGTAAGCATGTTATTGATCCAGTCCAGTTCAATATAATCTGCCTGAAGCGAGGTTTCTCCATAATCAATAGTGGCATTTCCGTAGAGGTGAATAATCTGGTTTTGCACATCGAACTGAATGGAATCTTCGGCGTTGTAGGCAATAGTGGTTTCAATATCACCCTGAGGCTCTACGGCTATGCTGTCAGCGGTCAGCGTGGTGGTATCCGCTGGGGAAACATTGGGGGGAATAGTATCATTCGGCTCAATAATCCCCAAAGAATCAGCAGATGGAAGCGTGCCTTCAGGTACTTGGGCCCATAAATTTGTGGTAGCAGTAAATACTAGCCAAACAATACATACGTATTGTAAATAGTGCAATGTATTTTTACGTTTTAAAGAAAATATAGCAAGTTTGCGCAAAAGTAGGATTTGTTAACTTAACAACCGAAGCATGGTGAGAAATATTATATGCATCGCATGTTTTTCGCTCCTGCTGCTGATGGCCTCATTCAGTACGGTGGGAGTTAAACAATATCGTGTTCAGAAAATCGTCATTGATGCTGGCCACGGCGGTAAAGATCCCGGCACACACGGAGTATTTTCCAATGAAAAAGATGTAGCCCTTAGTGTGGCGAAAAAACTGGGTGAAATCATTACTAAATATCTAGATGACGTAGAAGTGATCTATACCCGTTCGGGTGACCGCTTTATTCCGTTGGAGCAACGAGCTGATATTGCCAATGAGAACGGAGCCGATTTGTTCGTCTCTATTCACGCTAATGCCCTGCCTAGCAGCTCAAATACGTATGGTACGGAAACCTATGTGATGGGAATGCATAAGCGGGAAGATAACCTGAACGTAGCCCGGCGGGAGAATTCGGTAATTATGATGGAAGATAATTTTGAAGAACGCTATGCCGGGTACGATCCTAATGCGCCTGAGTCTCATATTTTGTTTGCTCTTTACCAAAACGCCTATTTGGGTAATAGCCTGGTACTGGCCGATAAAATTGAATCTCAGTTTAAAAACCGGGTAGGCCGCCGGAGCCGGGGTGTGAAACAAGCCGGTTTCCTGGTACTTTGGCGCACCTCCATGCCTAGCGTGCTGGTAGAGATGGGCTACATGACCAACCCTAAAGAAGAAAAATACTTAAATGATGAACTGGGGCAAACCTATATTGCTTCAGGAATTTTTAGAGCTATCCGCGATTATAAGAACGAGATAGAGACCTATTAACCGGATAATTTGCAAATTCGTTAAACCTAATAGGGAGCTATTCAGTATGTATGTAGGAATGATCTCCGAAATTTTTACGCAATAATACTTTTTCATTTGTGAAATTATCCAAAGAACTTAAAGTAGCATTACTCGCCATTGTGGCCGGAGTGATACTCTACATGGGAGTTCGGTTCTTGAAAGGCACCGAAGTTTTCTCTCAAAATAAAACGTACTATGTAGTCTATAGCAATATTGAAGGGTTAACCGAGTCTAATCCGGTCTTTATCAATGGCTATAAAGTGGGGCAGGTATTAAATATTGAGTTGCTACAGCAGCGGGATAATGAACTGCTGGTCACCATGAATATTCAAAAAGATATTGTAGTAGGGGAAGGAGCAACCACCTCTCTGGTTTCCAGTGACTTACTGGGGAGTAAAGCGTTGTATCTTAACGTAGGCAATGTTAGCAAACCCTTAGACGATGGAGACACGTTGCAGTCTAATGTTGAGCAGGGGATCGTAGAGCGAGTACAGGCCCAGGCGTTGCCTATTGCCGAAAAACTAGATTCTACACTGGCTCGCTTCAACGAAATCATCGGAGCTGGTGACCAGGATGAAATGTCTAACATACTAGGTATTTTGGTGGGCGATACCACCTCGGTTTCCCGAACGGTAGATAATCTTGAGACAACCTCCCGAAGTGTAAGTGGTATGCTACAGCGAAACGAGCGTCGCCTGGATGCAACCTTAGCGAATTTGCAATTGATTTCTGAGCAACTTGGCGATAACGAAACCGGGTTGGGTGCACTATTAACCAAGCTAAACCAAACAATGGATAGCCTTCAGCTACAACCCACTATGGAGAAGCTGGATGTAATTGCTCAGAACTTGAATGATATTACCACCAAAATGAATGAAGGTCAGGGTTCTATGGGAAAATTGATTAACGATGATTCCCTTTATACTAACCTGAACAACACGGCTGCGGATTTAGATAGCCTGCTGATTGACCTGAAGGAAAACCCCAATCGCTACGTGCACTTCTCTCTATTTGGTGGCGGCAAAAACCGCGACTAACCTAAGGTTTACATTCAAGAAAAATAAGCGATTAAATCAGGTTTTTCTTCGTAAAGAATGTGAGGCTTGCGTATCTTTAGGAGAATTGCTCTAACCCAATATATATGTGCTCTTTATGAACGACCGAGAACTGAAAGCCTTGGTAGCTCTGCTGGATGATGATGACCTTGAAGTTCTTACCCACGTTGAAGAACGTTTAATCTCTTACGGAAATCCTATCATTCCATTTCTGGAACAGGAATGGGAAAAAAATTTTAACCCCGACGTACAGCGCCGTATTGAAGATCTGATTCATACGCTTCAGTTTGACTCAATGAAAGAGCGGCTCAGGGAATGGTATACCAATTCGCCTCAGGATCTGCTGGAAGGTATGTGGCTGATTGCCACCTATCAGTATCCTGATTTAACGTTAAGCACCATACAAAACGAGATTGAACAAATCTATTATGATACCTGGCTGGAGTTTAAAGTTGATATTCACCCCTACGACCAGGTGCGTATACTGAACAGTGTGTTATTCAATAAGCTAAAGTTCAGAGCAAACACTAAAAACTTTCATGCCCCGGCCAATTCTATGATTAACCGGGTGTTGGAAACCAAGAAGGGAAACCCAATTTTACTGTGTGTGGTATATATGCTGGTGGCCCAGCGTTTGAACATGCCCGTATACGGAGTGAATCTTCCCAGCCTGTTTATCCTTACCTATAAACAAACTGATCTGCAATTCTACATCAATGCTTTTAATCGCGGTCTGATCTTCGCTAAACAGGATATTGATAACTACATCAAGCAACTCAAATTATCGCCCGACGATATGTTTTACCAGCCTTGCCAGACCATTGATATTGTTCGCCGGGTGCTGCGAAACTTGACAATCTCCTTTGAGAAACTGAATGAATTTGATAAAGCCGATGAAGTGAAGCAATTATTAGAGATTGTATCGGAAGAAGATACAACCCTGCTATGAATTTGCGGCTTCCTGCTCAACCATTCTGCTCCAGCGCAAAAATCTTTTGTATTGCTCCTGATACACACCTTGAAGGTCAGGGTTAGGAGTAAATTCCCGTTCCTTTTCGGTAGTTTTTGAAATCATCTCCAGAGATTCTACCAGTCCCAGCGCATAACTGCCCAGCATGATAGCTCCCTCGGCTACTCCGTGGTGGCTTTCAGCAACATATACTGGCTTGTTAAAAACGTCGGCAATCAGTTGCACCATAAAATCCGAGCGGGTAAGGCCCCCATCAGCCCAAATAGCATCAAAACTTCCGGCGGCATCTTCCAGTCCCTGGGCAATACTATACACATTATACACTACTCCTTCCAGCGCTGCTCGAGCAAAATAATCCAGCGTATGGTCATGGTCAATACCAAAGTAGCCACCAACTACCCGCTCGTTCCAGAAAGGTGCTCGTTCCCCATGAAAATAGGGAAGGCACACTAGCTTATCAGCTCCGGGTTCTATTTGGGCGGCCTTATTCAGAATATCTTCGGGTGAGCAGTGTTGGTTGTATAGATTATTTTGTAACCAGGTAAGCATGATGCCACCATTATTGGTAGGGCCACCGAGTACATGGTATTTTTCAGTAAGCAGATAGTTGAATATACGCATCTGCTCGTCGGGAGTGGTGTTCTGGGAAATGAGGCGTATCGCCCCACTGGTACCTAGCGTTAAGGTGGCTTCGCGTGGATTAAGCCCACTGGCATAAAGGTTAGCCAATGCACCATCGCTGGCACCGATAACCACCGGTGTGGTAACTGGCAGATGGGTTAAAGCTGATGCCCCATTAGTAAGTCCTCGTAAAATATGAGTGGTAGGTACCGGTTTGGATAACTGCTCTGAACTGATTCCAGCGAAGGCGAGGGCTTCCGGGTCCCATTCTAAAGTATGCTGGTTGAATAGACCAGTGGCGGTAGCCATAGAGTGATCAATAACGTACTCGCCAAACCAGTGAAAAAGTAACCACTCTTTAAACGAAATGAATTTATGAGCACGCTGAAATACCTGGGGCTGATGATCGCGCAGCCAGGCGATTTTACAAAGCGGCAACATAGCATGAATTGGCGCGCCGGTGCGCCGATATAAAGCTTTCCCTAGTGGATCGTGACGTAACTTCTCCGCGTATTCGCGGCTGCGGGTATCAGCCCAAATTAGCATAGGAGTAAGTGGTTTGCCCGTCTCGTCTACGGCCAGCAAACTATGCATGGCCGTGCTGAAACTTACTCCGGCTACCGGCTGATTTATCTGATCAACCACCGCCGCTACTGTTTTATGTACCGCATCCAAGAGCTCCTGCGGGTCTTGCTCTCGATAGCCATCCTGAGGCTGGTGTAAAGCGTAAGAAGTATCTTCGGCACAGATATTCTTTCCCTCAATATCGGCCGCCAGCACCTTTACCCCCGTGGTGCCAACATCAATGCCCAGCATAATGGGTGCTTGACTCATAGTATCGGTTGGTTAGTGTATCGTTTGTATACAATGTTAGGCATGTAATACGCCTTCCATATCCAGCGATTCAATGTACTGAAAGTTCTCCTCAGTCACACTGTCGGGCATGAATACAAACTTCTTATCGTATACTTCCTGATCTCGGTAGTAACTGACCCAGAATTGGTTCACGAGTGCAAACAAATCCGGATTGATTAATTCAACCTTGGCTACACTTTGGGGGGCCAGCGTGTGCAGATAATGGCGCAATACTGATGTTTTCTTGGTTTTCTTTTTACTGTAACCCGAAGAGTTGACCAGCACATTTTCCAACGAGAAATCATTCTCATTAATCAGATAGACATGAAACTCATAATCATCAGAAACGGTGTTTTTTTTCCTGCCTATTGCCATACGTACTCCCTCTACCTTAGGAAAATTGATATCTTTTTTCATACAAAATTCGTGTTTATGCTAGCCTTCTCATCTATTGCCTTCACGTTCATATCAAACAGTATTTGCAAATGATGAAGAAGGTAATTAGTAACTTCCTCTGTATCCTGTGGGGTGCCTAACTCTTTCTCCAGCGAAGTCACTGCCTTATCTTCAATGCCACAGGGAACGATGTAATTAAAATACTGTAAATCGGTGTTCACATTCAGAGCAAAGCCGTGCATCGTTACCCAACGACTTGCTTTAACCCCCATAGCACAGATCTTTCTTGGGTTTTTCTGCTGCTCGTAATCTATCCATACCCCCGTAAGCCCATCAATGCGTCCGGCATCCACTTTATACTCGGCTAATGTGCGGATTACAGCCTCCTCCAGCATTCGCAGGTATTTATGAATGTCGGTAAAAAAGTTATCCAGATCCAGAATTGGGTAACCTACAACCTGACCGGGACCGTGGTAGGTAATATCACCGCCCCGGTTAATCGGGTAGTATTGAATCTGTTTTTCAGACAGCTCATCAGCGGATAAAAGTAAGTTTTCTGCTTTTCCGCTTTTTCCTAAAGTGTACACGTGTGGGTGCTGGCAGAACAGTAAATAGTTTTGAGTGCTCTTTGCCTGTTCCGGCTGCTTACGGTTGGTAATTTTGGTTTGTACAACTTCCGAAAAGAGCTGCTCCTGATACTCCCAGGCTCGAGCATAATCCACCAGTCCCAGGTGTTGGATCATAACTTGTTTGTTCTTTTCAGACATGGCACAATGATAGAATGAATGAAGGGGTGACAGATTGAATGAAGATGATATTCTTTCTATTTACTCAATCATTACTATCACCTGACCTTCGGGATTATTCAGGTACGTATGACTCTAACAACGTAAAGCCTGAAGAGGTTACCAATTCTACTTTTTGTACGCTGGCGGGTAGCAAATACGCTTCGCCTTTCTTTATGGGGTAGCGCGTGCCATTGCTAAATATATCAGCTTCGCCATCCACACAAACATAAATAGTGAAAGAGTCTCGGCCTTCGTAGCTGCGGGAGGTGTTCTCGGTATACTGTAGGCGAGAGGTAACGAAATAAGGGGATTTTACCATTTCTACCACCTCGTTTTCCTTTGCTTCGTACAGTGTCTTGTACTCATCGTGTTGCTGATAATCGATGGCATCCAAGGCTTGTTCTACATGCAGTTCCCGGGTTTTGCCCTGGTCATCTTTGCGGTCAAAATCGTAGATGCGGTAGGTGACGTCAGAAGTTTGCTGGATTTCTGCTAGTAAAATTCCTTTACCGATGCTGTGTACGCGCCCGGCGGGTAGAAAGAATACATCACCTTCCTGTACTTCCTCCTCATTCAGAATACTCATTAGTTTACCATCCTCAAAGTAATCCAGGTACTTAGACCGGCTCATGGGTTGGTTAAAACCTACAGTGAGTTGAGCTTCTTCGTCGGCCTGCATGATATACCACATCTCAGTTTTGCCAAAGGAGTTATGACGCTTCTGAGCCAGTTCATCATCCGGATGTACCTGGATAGACAGATCGTCGTTAGCATCAATGAATTTGACCAGCAATGGAAATTCGTTACCGTACTGCTGATAAACCCGCTCACCTACCAGCTTGCCCTTATAGGTTTCCAGTAACTCCTGTAAATTTTTTCCGGCCAAAGCTCCTTCCGCTACTTCCGAAACATTGCCAGTAACACCGGAGATTTCCCAGGTCTCGCCACAGTTGGGCAGAGGCGCAAAGTCTTTACCCAGTACGGTCTTGATTTTTTCACCACCCCAGATTTTATCTTTAAAGATGGTCTTGAATTTCAGAGGATACAGTTCAGTCATAATATAGCTTGATGATTTTAAGCATTAGCAAAGTAGCAGAATCTTATTATTCGGGAAAAATATCGCCAAAGGTAATTTTAATATTGAAGGGATGCACCGGAATAGGACCTTTACGATATATGGTAGTGGTTTGATATTGTCCATCCTGCCAGTTGCTGAATACATGGATTTGGCTTTTTTGTAAACTGATTACCCAATAGTGAGGTATACCAGCCTGCGCATACAATTCTTTTTTCAAGCCCAGATCACGCTCAAGGGTACTATCAGCAACTTCAACAATTAATACCACATCACTGGCTTTTACGTGCTCATTTTGCCAGAGCTCAGGGCGCTGATTAACGATCAGAAAGTCAGGTTCGGGCATAGTTTGTTGAGAAATATCCAGAGGTATTTCTCGGTCCAGAAAGTACTTTTTTGAATCAATCTGTGAGCTAAAGAAGCTCATCAGTTTACGTTGCGTAATAACGTGAGGCGGATTCTTTGGGCTCATGACATACAATTGTCCATCAATCAGTTCCAGTCGTTCATTTTCCGGTAAAATGCCGTGCTCATACATTCTTTGCACCTCATCAACTGTAAAATTGTGAGTTTTGGAAAGTGCGTCTTTCTCGTATTCAATATGATTACTATCCATATTCATAGTAATTTGTCCGGCTATTCATAATATACAATAACGTCTTCCGGTGGTTTTCGTTGGATGTCGGGCACTACGGCATCTTCGGCTGGGTAACCTACCGGGATGAGTAGAAATGGTCGCTCATTGGCCGGGCGGTTTAGTACTTTCATCAGGAAATTCATGGGACTGGGAGTGTGTGTTAATGCAACCAGTCCGGCATGATGAATGGCCGTGAGCAGGAATCCGCTGGCAATGCCGACTGATTCGTTCACATAGTAATTATTCTTCTTTTCCCCGGCATATTCCTCGTAAGCCCGCTTGCAGACTACGATCAGCCAGGGAGCAGTTTCCAGAAAGGGTTTATGTTCATTAGTATCAAAGACTTTCAGGTCTTCCAGCCAGGTATCAGACATGCGGCCGTGGTAATTAATGTGTTCTTCCCGTTCGGCCGCTTTGCGAATTTGGGCTTTTACATTTGGGTCAGCGATGGCGCAGAAGGTCCAGGGTTGTTTGTGGGCACCCGAGGGGGCCGAGGACGCTGTCATGATGATGTCTTCAATCACCTGCTTAGGCACGGGTTTATCGGAGAACATCCGTAGTGTGCGCCGCTGGTCCATGAACTGATAAAAATTTCTCGCCTGCTTTAGCAGTTCTTCACCTTCGTATGTGGAGTTGCGGTACGGAATGAATCCAGACTTTTCTTCATCAGACATAGCTCCAATTAATAATGTAGGAACATCATCAATGATGTTCCTACAAATTTACGGTAAAATCAGCAATACAAAACCAGAGCTTAGCGCATGCTTTTATAAGCATTGATCAGGCCATTGGTGGAAGCATCGTGCGAGTTTACAGTGCTGTCGTTTTCCAGTTCGGGTAAGATTTTCTTGGCGAGTTGCTTGCCGAGTTCTACTCCCCACTGATCAAATGAGAAAATATTCCAGATCACTCCCTGTACGAAAATCTTATGCTCATACATGGCAATCAGCGCACCGAGTGTGTGTGGGGTGAGCTTCTGAAACATGATAGAGTTTGTAGGTTTGTTGCCCTGAAAGGTTTTAAAAGGAGCCAGTTTCTTGATGTCTTCATCGGACTTGCCCGATTCGCGTAGTTCCTGCGCGGCTTCTTCTTCGGTTTTACCCATCATCAGGGCTTCGGTTTGAGCAAAGAAGTTAGCTAGCAGCTTGGGGTGATGGTCGCCAATGGGATTCTGGCTTTGGGCCGGGGCCAGAAAGTCGCAGGGAATAAGTTTTGTGCCCTGGTGAATCAACTGGTAAAAGGCGTGTTGCCCGTTAGTACCCGGTTCTCCCCAGATTACCGGACCAGTTTGATAACCTACCGGATGGCCGTTGCGGTCTACGTACTTACCGTTGCTCTCCATATTGCCCTGCTGGAAGTAGGCGGGGAAGCGATGCATATACTGATCATACGGCAGGATGGCTTCGGTTTCGGCACCAAAGAAGTTATTATACCAGATACCAATCAGCGCCAGGGTGATGGGAATATTTTTCTCCGGCACCGTATCGCGGAAGTGCTTGTCCATAGCATGGGCACCCGCCAGTAATGCCTCAAAGTTCTCGAAACCAATAGAGCAGGCAATGGTAAGCCCAATGGCCGACCAGAGTGAGTAGCGTCCGCCGACCCAATCCCAGAAGCCGAACATGTTTTCCGGGTCAATGCCAAATTTCTCTACTTCTTCCCGGTTGGTAGAAAGGGCTACGAAGTGTTTTTTAACGGCATCCTCATCCTTAGCCTGTTGCAGAAACCAATCTTTTGCGCTTTGGGCGTTGGTCATGGTTTCCTGTGTGGTAAATGTCTTGGAGGCAATGACAAACAGCGTAGTTTCCGGGTTCAGCGGTTTGAGCACTTCGCTGATATGGGTGCCATCTACATTGGAAACGTAGTGCACATCAATATTTTCTTTCTTGTAAGGCTTCAGCGCCTCCGTAACCATCACCGGCCCCAAATCAGAGCCACCGATACCAATGTTTACAATATCGCGAATGGGTTTGCCACGAAAACCTTTCCATTCCCCGCTGATAATCTTTTCCGAAAAGGTCTTCATCTTATCCAGCACCTCGTTTACATCAGGCATCACATCGGCTCCGTCTACTTTAATTGGGTCGTTAGAGCGGTTTCTCAATGCCACGTGCAATACGGCGCGGTCTTCGGTTTGGTTAATGGCATCACCACTAAACATGGCCTGAATGGCATCGGATAGTTTACATTCCTTCGCCAGGTCTAGCAAGAGTTTATGGGTTTCTTCGCTAATCCGGTTCTTAGAGAAATCAAGCAGGATATCTTCAAACTTGAGTGAGAAGCGCGAGAAGCGTTGTGGGTCTTCCTGAAACAGCGTGCGCATATGCACGTCTTTCATCTTTGAGAAATGATCATTCAGGGCCGACCAGGCGGTGGTTTGGGTGGGGTTTATGGTAGGTAACATAGTGTCTTTTTTTGTGGGATTGAACATACCAAAATTGTAAGTATCCTCAAAGCAAAAGTGTTTTCAAAAACCAGAGCTTTATAAAACTGATGATGGATGAATAATGAATGACGATGAATGAGTGATGATGAATGAATAATGATGAGTGTGCTTTCCGCTATGAGTCATCAAACATTAATCGCTGATTATCCGTCATTATTCACCAATCACTCGTCATTAATCATTACCTATTATGAAGCGAGGGAAAGACCAACAGACGGCGAAAGAAACCGGGCAGCAGGGAGAGGCCCGAGCATTGGCGTACCTTCAGGAAAAAGGATATGCGCTGGTGCAGCAGAACTTTCGTTACCGGAGAGCCGAAATTGATCTGATTGTGCAGAAAGACCAATTACTGGTATTTGTAGAAGTGAAAGCCCGGAAAAATGCCGATTTTGGTTTCCCTGAAACATTTGTAAGCCCTGAACAGGCTCAACTCATTGTGACTGCCGCCGACCACTATGTACAGGAACAGAGCTGGGCAGGTATGATCCGTTTCGATATTATAGCCATTACACTGGAACCGGCCATAACGATTGAGCACTTTGAAGATGCCTTTTATTAGGGGTTGATCAGTAATATCTGGCAGCCGAAGCCATAATTAAAGGTGGTATATACTGTCTTCAGCGATTCTACCTGATACGCCTCCTGAATAAAACCGGAGTTGATCTCCAGATTATTTTTTACATAACCCAGCTCTGCATAAAACAGCACCTTCTCGCTAATCGGTAGCTTTATTTTTGCCCCGTAGCGCTCGCCTTTCCGGTTCTGGAAAATGGTGTTATGCGTATATTCCTGATTAAGCTCATTGCCATATCCGCGGAAGGCCTCGGGTTTCAGATAATTGTATTTGAAAACATGGTAGCTGGGAGTGAAATACAGATTGCGGTAAAGCCGGATGTCGTACTCGATAAATGCTCCGTACAAAAACCGTTTGCGAGGCCACTTGCCAATATTATAATTGGTAAAACCATTTTTCCGGTAATTGGTCTGCCCAATTTGGTTGCCTTCGTACCCAATCTCTACCCCTAGGTTCAGGTTTTTGAATGCATAGGAAACGCTGGCTGAAAACAGCGAGATGGCATCAATGGTAGCCAAATATTCTTTTTGTTCGCTATCAACAGTAGCAAACGAAAACGACTGGTCGCCACTGCCCGTCATAAAGCCAAAAGAGGCATTCAACCGGGACTTCTGGCTGAGTAGTGGAACTGGAAATTTGGGTTCGGATGTGGCCTGAACGACCGGTTTGCTCAGATCAACGCCCCAGGCTTTTAAATACTCCGGAAACTGCGCAAGGTCATATATTATATAGTTAAACTGTTCATTCTTTCCCGCTGAGCGTACGGTAATCGTTTTAATATCGGCCTTTCTTCGGAAACGAAGTGCCGGTCCATCGTCCGTATAGTTGTAATTGTTATTGTAATCAATGAAGTAGGCTAGCTTCTTACCTTCACGGCCAATCAGGATGGTATTAACGGTGCGTTCCTTAGCCTTATTTTCCAGGCCAACCATCACCAGCAACGTATCTGCCATACCAGTCATATCGGGAAGAACCAGTTCGTGCCGTTCTACCGGATACCGATCAGGCTTTTTCTGTAACATATTGACCGCCTCGGTAGTAATCACGTTTCCTTCATAACGCAGCACGGCATTGGGTAAGTCGCTAATGGGTTTGGGCTGTTCATCCGAATTCTGAAGTGGCATGAGAAGGTTCTGCTTCATCAGTGGATACAGGTCATACTGAGTAGGACTAAGAACGAAGGGCTCCTGGCACCATCCAATGACATACCCATTGACTAGCGCTACGATCAAAAGTAGCTTTCTTGATATGTAGATCTTCTTCATTACAATACAGTATAGCAGACAATAGTAAAGATAAAGATCTGATGAAAATTTTTTATCAAACTATCGGGTTTTTTGAAATGAGATAGGGTAGCAGTCGATAAAGACTGATACTTACTATATAAAGTAAGGCATTTTAAATTTAGCCAGAATATTCTTATCAATTATGTAATATCAGTTTAGTTGCCAATTTCTTGCCCCGTTCATTTCTTTCTTGATAAAAAAACGAACAGCGCGGCTGCCGCCAAAAAAATCAAGTGGTCCCCACTGGGAAAAGATCAATGCGGGGCATCCACGCTTCTTTGCACAAGGCCAGCGCACGCCCGCTAAACTTTCAGGCCAACGCTCTTAATGTATGTAATACTTTCACATCAAGAATGTAGAAATTGACTCAGGTATTCCCCCAGTTACTGGGAAAGCTTGCTGTTTGAGCGCAGCGAGTTTCAAGCTTTCCTAGATTTTTTGCATACTTTTTCATCGATGGAAAAAGTATGAGCCTGCCCGGCTTCAGGGTAAATGTTTGAAAACGAGGGAGCGTCATATTTTACTCGCAGAATCTAAAACGAAATTCACGTAATTGTTAAAAACATCAACTACTCTATATCCTTACTTCTTAAGCAAACTCATAGCAAAGCCGCCGCCGGGAGCTAAATGAATGGTACGGGTAGTTGTAGCATCTACCTCAATCTTTTCTATCGCATAACTTCCCGGGTTGTCATCCCAGTGAGCACTATCTCCGTCTCGATACAGGGTTGCTTCGTATGATTGATCTTCATCCAGGAAGCTAAAGGTAATAGTGAGGTCGCGCGCTTCTTCGTCGGTGATGCCGCCTACGAACCAGTGGCCGGTTTCACGTTCCTGTCGGGCGATGGTCACGAAGTCGCCTACTTCTCCATTAAGCACTTTCGTTTGTTCCCAGTCCACGCCCACATCGCGAATGAACTGAAAGGCGGGATGGTCTTGGTAGCTCTCAATCAGGTCAGCCGCCATTTGTACGGGGCTGTAGATGACAACGTACAGGGCAAGCTGATGCGCCAGGGTGGTATTCACTTGGTTGGTATCGGAGTAAGGCTCCAGTTTGATGTTGAAGATGCCTGGCGTAAAGTCGATGGGGCCGCCCAGCATGCGGGTGAAGGCGATGATCGACAGGTGCTCGGGTGGGTTGCCGCCATCCAGGGCCCAGGCGTTAAATTCCTGTCCCCGTAGTCCTTCCCGGGAAATGAGGTTAGGATAGGTGCGGCGCAGGCCGGTGTCTTTAATCGGCTCGTGAATATTGACCGCCACCTGGTATTCAGCCGCTTTGGTCACTGATTTATGATAATGGTTCACCATCCACTGCCCGTGGTGATACTCGCCATCCGGGATGATCGGACCTACGTATCCCGTCTTGACCGAGGCAATGTTCAGTGACTGCATGAGAGAATAGGCAGCGTCCATCTGTTGCTCGTAGGTGCGGGGTGCGGCCGAGGTTTCATGATGCATAATCAGTTCAACGCCTTTTTCCTTTCCGTAGCGCACCACCTCTTCCAGATCATAGTCGGGGTAGGGAGTGACGAAATCAAATACTCCTTCCCGGTCGTCAAAGCCAATCCAGTGGTTCCAGCCGGTATTCCAGCCTTCTACCAGCAAGCCTTTGATATTATTCTCGGCAGCGAAGTCGATGTAGCGTTTGGCATTTTCGGTGGTGGCTCCGTGCTTTTGAGCCAATACTTTCTGATGCGTGGCGGCTACCATATCCTGCGTGGCTTCCATATCCCAGGTAGAGATGCCCAGGTGCATTTCCCACCAGATACCGACGTACTTCATGGGCTGCACCCAACTGACATCGCCCAGCTTATTGGGCTCGTTCAGGTTCAGGATAAGCTTTGACTCAATCAGTCCGGGCGCATCTTCGCTGATTTGAATAGTGCGCCAGGGAGTGCTGAATGGTAGCTTGCGCATCACTTTATACCCCAGCCGGTCGGAGCCTACCAGCGCACTTTCCATCCGCAGATTCTCGGGATCGATGCGGAGGGTCATGTCGGTGTAGTTGATTAGGGCGGCTTCATGAAAGCTGAGGTGCAGCCCATCCTTCGTCCGCATGGTGATGGGGGTATTTACCGCATTCTCAGGAATATACGTAGCGTTAAGGTTCGGATGGTTACGTTTAGCGATAGCGTCAATCTCGGTAAAGGCCGTGGTGTTGAACAGGTGCTCATAAATATCCCAGTCGCCGGGCATCCACCAGCAGGTGTGATTGTCCGTCAGGGTAAATTGAGTGCGTTCGTTCAT
Source organism: Roseihalotalea indica (assembly GCF_022458895.1). The sequence continues at coordinate 1,074,926 of NZ_JAINFL010000001.1, forward strand.
GATCACAATATCTTCTACCCCGTTTTGCTCCGGTAGATGGTAGCGAAAGGCAATGCCATCATCGTACGCCCGGAAGTACAGGTGCAGTCCACGATGTGGCTCCGTAGTTTCCCGCAGTTGCACCACCAGTTCGTTGTATTGGTTCCGCACTTCCCGCTGTTCACCCCACGGCATCTCCCAGGTTTCATCTTCCGAATGGGTTTGGGTATCGATTACTTCAAAGTTCTTTACCAGGGGGGACTGGTTCTGTAGCTCAAAACCCAAGCTTGATGGGGCGATGATGGTTTTGTTTTGGTGCACTACTGAGTAGGTAGGTGAACCGTCTTCTTGTAAAGTAAAGTGTATGGTGATGTTTTTTGAAGGAGAGGAGATGGTGATGTTCATTGTGGTTTTTAATCTGAGCGTAGTTTAAAAAGTTCTTTTCGGTGTATTGTTGCAGATACAGTGCATACTTATCAGCGGTCATATCTGTGTTGTTCATTTTTTTCTTGATAAAAAAACGAACCAAAAAAATCAAGAAAGTTCAATGCTTCTCCGCACAAGGCCAACGCACGCCCGCTGAACTTTCGGGCCAACGCACTTAAATGTATGAAATACTTGCATATCCAGAATGTATAAATTGATTCAAGTACTTCTCCAGCTATGGGGACAGCTTGCTGTTTGAGCGCAGCGAGTTTCAAGCTTTCCTAGATTTTTGTCTACTTTTCATCGATGGAAAAGTAGAAGCCCGCCCGGCTTAAGGGCTGCCAACAAGAAAATGAAAAAATTGCCCCATGTATACCTATTAAGTTCTCAAATAAAAATTCACCCTAAAAACAGAAGTATCCCTTACTATGTTTTCCCACCTCAAATAAACTAATACTTAACCCTATCCTCCTTCCTCCTCCACTCATCAAACACCACCGCCCCTTCTCCTTGCGCCAGCTGTAGAAACTCAATATCCCGCTCCTCCCAGGACCGATTCACCTCCTGATAAAGCCATTCATCATCAAACTGCCCCCGGGCCGCATCCTGCCGGGTAGCCGCAAACACAATCCGGGCAATCCTTGCCCAATAGATAGCCCCCAGGCACATGGGGCAAGGCTCACACGAGGTATACAACGTACACCCATCCAGCACGAAGGTATCCAACTGCTGGCAGGCATCGCGGATGGCATTAACCTCGGCATGGGCGGTAGGGTCGTGACTGGAAGTAACCCGGTTTTGCCCTCTCCCGATGATCTTTTGATCACGCACGACGATGGCTCCGAACGGCCCGCCCAGGTTCGATTGCATCCCTTCCCGCGCCAGCTCAATGGCGACCGAGATAAAATAAGCATCGTTCTTTTCCATACCACAAAGGTAGGCATACAAGTATATCCTACCTAGTGCCAGCTTATGGAATGGCCACCCGTACATCCGGCCCCACGGGCATAAACCTTTGCGGCGAGCTCCCCTATGCTGCAAGCTGGGTAATAAACGATGCATGACTCTACCCCCAAGGCACCAGACCGGTAAGCCACAGTTCCGGTTGCCCAAACAATAGCATTTGACCCGTCAAATACGATTCATCCGGCTGAACCAATGACGGATGACCGGTCAAGGATGATTGATTTGCTGAAACGAACTGTATATGACCGGTCGAATGCGCTTCATCCGGGAAAATAGATCGCGCATGACCAGTCAAGAATGATTCGTTTTGGCGAACGAAGAACAGATGACCGGTCAAATAAAATTCATCCAAGAAGATATTTCATTCATGACCCGTCATATCACAATTATTTGAGCGAACGAACTATACATGACCCGTCAAATTACGTTGATTTGGTGAAAAGTAGTATTGATTATTGGGTATATATCTACCTAAAAATGGGTATATAAAATATAAAGCTGAATTTTGTTATATTTTGTATCTTTTAAAGATAATAATGCTGCCTATTGGTTCAAGTTGATTTTTTGACAATATTGTGAGATGGGTTACTGGTAACTTGAGCCGTTGCTTTTGTGATTCAACGGAAACCTTGGGTAGCTCAGAGTCCTCTTCGAGTGACTCTGAGGGGAGTCAATAAATAAATAGATAATGGTATACTTTTCAGATTATTTTAATGTAGATGAGCAAATATTGGAAGACTATGGTGCATTCAATATTTCACTGATTAACGACCTGCCATTATTTATCGATCCATTTTTACTTTTTGGTAGTGATAAATCAGAATACCAACAATTACATATAAACATAATTGAGTACTTAACTTTTCTAAAGACAAAATCGGAAGAAGGGAATATCACCGATGCAAATATCAAAAGCTGGTATAAGTTTTCAGAAGTAAGGCAAAATTGGCTTGGATACAGCTTAGTGGGAAACGGAGGAAGCGGATTAGGAAAGCAGTTTGGAGAAGCGATGTCCGCAAGTATGCATATCGTATATGATGATTTGAACAACGAGAGAGTCACAGTTTCGTCTCATTTAGAAAAGGCTGGTCTATTCCAAATAGGTGTTGGAAAAGACAATATAAGTGACTTTACCTGTAACCTCATAAAAGAATACTTAGCAGAATATACTGAGAAATTTGCAACAGAATACTTAGAACCAGAACAAGTAAAGACCATAATGGTCAACAAAGTTTATTTTGATTACGAACTTGAAAGATGGATGCCAAAGCAGTTTTCCTTGCCATTCATTAATGGAGATTTCGTACTGCTGACTCCAAAAGACTTGTTAACTAAAGATGACAACTGGATAAATAGCAATGATTTGAAAGGCAGTTTTGAAAGCATTTGTAATGCTATTCCGAACGACCAGTTACGCTCTGAGATACATAATTATTTTCGATCTAAAATCCCTCCTAAACCCAATAAGAAAAGACCGACTCAAAAGGAACTTTCCTTCGCTATTAATGAAACTATAAAAAAGTTTCCTGACATTCTTAAATATTATATAAAGTCTAAGGAAGAGAACAAGGTAGGTGCAAAAAATATATCTCAAAAAAGAGTAGAAGAGGTTGAAGAAGTGTTCATAAATAACGTTTCAACCCTAATTGGCGAGCTAATAGAACAAACGAATTTCTACGCAATCAATCCGAAAGGTTCTTTCGAAGAAGCTCTTGAACGAGTTGAGTTTTTGAAAGATGTAATCGAGAATAAGGATGGTTACAAACTTTTTTATTCCAAAGGAAAAGCGATTAAGAGAGAAGCTGATCTGCAAGTAATCTATCGCTTAACTTGGCATGCAACTCCATTTGATGTAAATAGAGAGGTAAATAATGGTAGAGGACCTGTTGATTATACCGTTTCTAGTGGCTCGGAAGATAAAACTTTAGTTGAATTTAAACTAGCATCCAATTCTAAATTAAAAATGAATTTAGAAAACCAGGTTGGAGTTTACGAAGCTGCTAATAACACAAGTAAAAGTATTAAGGTCATAATGTACTTTGATGCTATTGAATTAGCTAAAGTGAATAAAATTTTAAAAGAGTTAAAACTTGAGAATAATCTAAGTATTGTATTGATAGATGCTTGTGACAATAAACCATCTGCATCAAATGTGAAATAATAAAAGCAACTTTCGTCCCCCTCAGAATCAATTGAAGAGGACTCTTAAACTATTTTATATGAATATTGAATATTCCATTAAATCTGCAAAAGAACTATCAAAAAAAGAGATAATACAATTTGAAAACTTGTTAGCTAAGCAAGGCCAAGTAAACAAGTCACAAGGAAAGGCCGAAATGTGCAATAAGATTTGTTTGGTTTATGTCAATAAAGTACATATTGGTATTGGCGCTTTAAAAGAGGTATATAAACGTCCATTTGAATATGCCGGTGTCGATGAATTGAAAGAAGATTTTAAATATGAATTGGGATATTTATTCGTAGATAATTCTTCTAATGAAAACGACTTTAGGGGTTTAGGAATTGGTAAAAATATTACAAGATTGTTATTAAACGAAGCCAAGACAGAAAATGTATTTGCCACCACAGAATTAAGTACTAATAACTCTATGTACTACATTCTCAATTCCTTTGGATTTATGTCTATCGGAAACCCATATAAAGGAAAAAGTACTGGGAAATTGCTAACTCTAATGATTCTAAATAAACAATAATTTTCCTCCCTCAGAGTCGCTCGAAGAGGACTCTGAGCTAGCAGCCAGCTAACCTCATAATCCTATCGATAAAAAAAGAAAGCTTTGGCTACCCACCGGCAACATACCGAATTGCATGAGGTGTACTTCTGTACTCTTACGTGCTACCAATGGTTGCCCTTATTAGAAGAAGCTAATGCCTATGAAGCGGTGTATACCTGGTTTGAACATCTTCAGAAAGCCAGTTGTCTTATTCTAGGCTACGTAATTATGCATTCCATGCCGGGCCTAATCATCTCCACACACTATTATTTCCTACCAACCCGGATAAGCCGCTGAACCGGTTGGTGAGTGAAGGGAAGCGGTTTATGGCCTATGCTATTGTAAACAAGCTTAAGACCCTGGAGAAGCATTCGCTATTACAGCAGCTTATAGAAGGAGTGCAGGTAAATGAAAGAAAGAAGGGCAAGAAGCATCAGGTCTTCCGCTTGTCGTTTGATGCTCGCCTGTGCCTTACCGAAAAGATGCTTGAGCAGAAACTAGACTATATTCACCACAACCCCGTCAGTGGTAAATGGAATCTGGTGGATGACTTTACCCGCTATCTGCATTCCAGTGCGGCATACTATGAGCTGGGTAGTCCGAATCGGTACGTTACGCATTATCGGGAAGTGAGTGGTGAGTGAATTTGCGGTTTAGGGAAGATCCCAGGTATCTCAGAGTCCTCTTCGAGAGACTCTGAGGGGGGGAGTGAAGTAAACGGTGAGTGAATTTGGAGTGTCTCAGCGTTCCTCGGAGAGTTCTCTGCTAGCGGTCGGCGCCCGATAACTCTGAGTGAGGGAATTTCAGAGTCCTCTTCGAGAGACTCTGAGGGCGAGCGGGAGAGCATGAAACTTAATATTCCCACTCAGAGTCACTCGTTAGAGGACTCTGAGAGAGAAGCAATCTTACCATAAATCAGGGGGCAAACTTTGGGTAAGTTGTTTTATGTTTGTTATGAAGGGTTTTATGGTAACGTAGAGTTCATCAGAGTCCTCTTCGAGCTCTGAGGGATGGCCTAGGGTTGCCCATTGGTGCTAACCCGGATGGATATCCAGTTCGTTTATTTGCTGTTTATACTCGGGGGGAAGCAGGATGTCTTTAAATAACCCGTCTAACGTTATCAGCCGACTGATTTTATAGAGGGGGACTATGGGGGTGAGCCAGGAAAAACTACGAAAGTGTAATAGCTTTTTTACCCTATCCGGCACTACTAATTTTTGTCCTTCAATCAGCACCGTATATCGCACAGCCCCTAAGTGCTTTTTGTATTGCTTGAACAGATCAGTAGTATACTCACTCTGTTGGAGGTCTTCTCTTAAATGAGTATCTCGTACGGGTAGCCATGCTGTATAGGTAGGGGGTAGCCCTGGCATACCCATTCTTTTACCTACGCGGTAAAAAACATTATATACTTCTTCCTTTTCATCATCACTTAGTTTTCTCTCCAGTAGCTCGTAAGAAGCAATGGAGTAATGGATGAGCATAAACAGCACATCGCGGTAGGCCCAGTCGGGTATGGAAGTACCCCGATTCTGTTCTACCGCACTATGAATCTGCCGCATAGAGTCAATGGCTTTATGGGCACCATCCAGGGGCGAAAAAATAATTCGTTGGGCATAGCCTACGGTGGAGAACAGTCGGGCCAATGGGTCAGCCGGGAGCCGACCGGTAAAGTAAAGCCAGTCTACTGCTTTGTTCAGCGCAAATTCAGCGGCCGAACCGGCAAAGATAAAAAGCACCGTATCACTCTTACCCCAGATGGTTCTAACAATCGAGTTTTTTTCAACAAAAAATTGCATAAAGAAATTACTTCCTGCCAATGTACAAATAATCAGGGCTCATCCACTGGCATAAGCAGCCGCTTGCCTGATTAAAGGTACTGCTCCAGTAACATGTTACTTAATATTTTATCAAGAGCAAGTTGCCGTAGAAACAGAAACAAAGCACAGGAGGTTCTGCCGAAAGGTAAAAGGAAGTGATAAGAGGTGTGCGGATGCGTTTTATTCGTAAGGAAGCAGAAAGAGGAAGTTGTTATAGTATATTTCTCCACTTTAGGTAGGATAAGCGTTATATTGGACCTGCTAAGATGTTTTCTGCAATACACCGCCCTATGATCCGAGACATCATCGATATCAACGACTTTACCATTCTGGTAGAAACTGCTAACTCTGACAAACCTACCCTGGATTCCTGCTTTTTTGATGAGCCGATCATTGCAGTGGCTTTTTATGGTTCGGGCAATGTGGAATTAGCCGTGAAGTATGGGGCTAAGAAAAAGATATATCATCATACCAAAGGGCTGGCTCTTTCCTTTTATGCAGATGATCAGGTAGAATTTACCCACACCATTTCGGCGAACAAGCCTCTGGAGAGTGTTTTAATTGCCACTTCAGCCCGTAATCTGGATAAGCTGCCCCATCAGGAGGGTGAGTTGTTTGGTGAGATGCTGCATCAGCTGGTGCATCCTCAGGACCATTACGTGGAAGGTCCCCGCTTCCTGATGACGCCCGAGATGCAGTCGGTGGTAGATCAAGTGTTTCATTCGCGGTACGAGGGAAAAGCGAAAATGATGTTCTTCCGGAGCCAGATGACGGTTCTGCTGGCTCATTTCTTCGGGCACCTTTCTATACTGTCTGAAGAGGCTATTCCGGAAGATGAGCGGGAAAGACTACAACTGGCAAAAGACATTCTTTCGGAAAACCTGGAAACGCCCCCCTCTCTGTCGGAGCTTTCCCGGCAAATTGGGCTAAATACCTTCAAACTGAAAAAGAATTTCAAGGAGCTGTTTGGCGTGCCGGTGTTCAAATACCTCCAGAATGAGCGGCTCACCAAAGCCCATGATCTGATTAGAAATCAGAGAATGACTATTCAGGAAGCCGCCTGGCAGGTGGGCTACGATAGTCTCAGCTCGTTCTCCAATGCTTTTGCCAAGAAATTTGGCTTTCGCCCCAGCGAAATAAAAGGATAGGCCCTCGGAGATTTCTTCAACAAATCCTTTCCAAACAAATTCTACTACTTTTCGGACAAATGACTCAGTAGGGTAATCCGCAACTTTGTCTCATCAACAATTAATTCATACTGATGAGACACTCTATAACCAGGCTTTTAAAACCCATCCTCCTTTGCTACGGGTTAGCGGGCATCCCTGCTTTGCGGGCGGCGGAACAGCCAACGATGGAGAGGGGAGAGCCTTTCCATTTAAAGCAGGCAGCTTTGGAGGTTTTGCAGACCAAGTGCAACGTCTGCCACAAAAAGAAAAATCCTCGTAGGGTATTTACCCTGGATAATATGTCAGATCTGGCACCCCGCATCTATAAGCAGGTCTTTGTCAAACAGCGCATGCCGAAGGGAAAAGAAACTCAACTAACCCGGGAGGAATACAACACGCTGGAAAAATGGCTTCTCACCGAAAACCTATTATAACCATGGAAATCTCAATAAAATCAATTTTGCTGTTTGTTGCCGTAGCATTGACGGGGCTTTCTGCCGGACTGTTTTATGCCTGGGCGGTATCCATAATACCCGGCACCCGAAAGGTGGTAGACCTTACCTACCTGGAAACCATGCAGGTCATTAACCGCGCGATTCTGAATCCGGCTTTCTTCCTGATCTTTATGGGAAGCCTTATTCTCCTGATCATCAGTACTATTCAGCAGTATCAGGCCGGGCTGGCCTTCTGGATCATGCTGGCTGCTACGCTCACATATTTAGGGGGAACCTTTGGTGTAACGGCCTTTGGCAATGTCCCGCTTAACAATGCTCTGGATGCACTTCATCTCCATGATATGAGTGTAGATCAGCTCACTGAATTCAGACAGTATTTTGAAGTAAAATGGAACCGCCTGCACATGATCAGAACCGTGTTTTCGGTGCTCTCCTTTCTGCTTTCGCTACTGGCTGTTTTTTCTCATACCAAAACAATTTGACTATTCTTTAACCCTTAATATTTATAAACATGAAAAGCAACATTTTAGTGATTGGCGGCACTGGCAAAACCGGTCGGAAAGTAGTGCAGAGCCTGCAAAATCTGAAACAAAACGTGCGGATAGGTTCCCGCAATGCGACTCCTCCCTTCGACTGGCAACGCCCGGATACCTGGCCGGCAGCTATGGAAGGCATAGAGAAAATGTATGTTACCTTTCAGCCTGACCTGGCCGTACCAAGAGCTTTAGATGCCATTGAAGCTCTGACCCGACAAGCCCGGCAAAGTGGTGTAAAAAAGATTGTACTGCTTTCTGGTAAAGGCGAGAAAGAAGCCGAACTTTGTGAGCAGGTAGTGATCCACTCCGGCATGGACTATACCATTGTGCGAGCCAGTTGGTTTAATCAGAACTTCAGTGAAAGTTTCTTCCTGGATCCGATTCTGGCCGGCCATGTTGCCTTACCCAAAGCCGAAGCCAAAACTCCCTTTGTCGATACTGATGACATTGCCGATGTAGCCGTAACTGCTCTGCTGGATGATAAACATAATGGGCAGATTTATGAGTTGACTGGCCCCCGGCTACTGACTCTGGGGGAGGTGGTGGAGGAAATAGCCCAAGCTGCTAACCGGAATATTCAGTTTACGCCCATTTCTCAGAGTGCTTATACCAAAATGCTGGGTGAGGCCGGAATCCCCTCTGATTATGTCTGGCTGATTGATTACCTGTTTACAGAAGTAATGGGGACCGGAAGCAATAGTTTTGTCTCTCATGATGTTGAAAAAGTGCTTGGAAGGCCACCGAAAGATTTTTCAAAGTACGCGCAGGAGACCGCTAAAACAGGAGTCTGGCAGCCTTAGATGGTGCTTCGAACCAGGCTGAAGCCGCTAACGGGAAGTATAAGCTATGTCCGCACCGTTAGCGGTTTGGTGTATTGTTCGGGCAAAACGGTGTTACTTGCCCATAACCTCTTTTCGGTGTTTTAGTCCCCACTGGTATAGTTCATCCAGCAGGCTTTGCAGAGATTTGCCGTGCTCGGTAATAGAATATTCTACCGTAGGCGGGAAAGTGTCGTGCACGGTTCGGGTCACCAATTTGTTGATTTCCAGCAGCTTCAGTTCTTTAGAGAGCATTTTATCCGTAATCCCCTGTACCTCCCGGGATAGCTGTTTGAAGCGCTTCTTTCCACCCGAGAGAGAAAGCAAAATCAGCAGTTTCCATCGGCCTTCCAGTGCTTCTAACGCATCTTTAATAGCCAGCACATTTTCCGGACATCCTTCTTGAGTGAGCATAAGTATCTTTTACATGAGTACGTTACTATCCTCCCGGATAGCGCTATCCACCGGGATAGTACTATCGGTTGGATAGTGAAGATAGCTACTTTTGAGCTATTCATAAAAAAAACATAGCGCATGACCATTCAACAAAAATCTTCCAAAGTACTTCATATTACCCTCTGGGTAGCCCAGCTATTGTTAGCATTCACCCTGCTGTGGTCGGGCACCATGAAATTGTTTCAACCGATCGAGCAACTTTCAGCCATGTGGCCCTGGGCGGGCGAAGTTCCGGTAGCCTTGGTAAAACTAACCGGGATAGTAGATGCACTGGGCGCCTTTGGGTTGGTGCTACCGGCCCTGCTCCGAATAAAGCCGCAACTTACTCCGCTGGCGGCGGTTGGAGTTATTGTACTGATGGTTTGTGCAAGTATTTTCCATATTCTGAGGGGAGAGACATCACAAATAGGAGTGAATATAGTTTTTGCTATTATAGCTGCTTTTGTAGCGTGGGGCAGGTTTAAGAAGGCACCGATTGCCGCCAGGTAAATATGTTGATTACTGGCATTGCTTTTCTTAAAAACGACTACGCCAACCGTAGATTCAACTACATAAGTAAAGGATGAAATACAGACCTTTACAGGTTGGAATATAAGTCGGGAGCAACGTATATTTTAATTTTCGAGTTATGAAAAATATCCAGCCCCAGAGGATCAGGAGCATCCATGAGTACCATCAGTTTATGAGGTTGCAAAAACCGGAGCATCCGCTGATCAGCGTGATAGATTTTGAAACCATTGTGCATTTGCCGGGCAGTAAGTCCGTCAGCATGGTCATGGATTACTATTCTATAGCGCTCAAAAAAAACTTCAACGGCAAAATGCGCTACGGACAGCAGGAATATGATTTTGATGAAGGAGTGATGACGTTTATGGCACCCGGTCAGGTCTTGCACATTGAGTCAGAAGAGCAATTGAAACATTCGGGGTGGTTGCTACTGGTTCATCCTGATTTTTTGTGGAATACCCCGCTGGTCAAAACCATTAAGCACTACGAGTATTTTGATTATTCGGTCAATGAGGCGTTGCATCTTTCGGAAAAGGAAGAACGGATGGTGAACGGAATCATTCAGAACATTGAACAGGAATACCGATCTAACATTGACAACTTCAGTCAGCGTGTGGTCATTGCCCAACTTGAATTATTACTGACCTATGCCGATCGGTTTTATCATCGCCAATTCATCACCCGCAAAATTACCAATCATAAAATCCTGGATCGTCTGGAAAGCATTCTGGCGGAATATTTTAACAGCGATACTTTAGTTGATGGATTGCCTTCGGTACAATACATCGCCGAAACATTAAACGTATCACCCAATTATTTAAGCAGCTTGCTTAAATCCTTGACTGGCCAAAGCACCCAGCAGCACATTCATAACAAGCTGATTGAAAAAGCCAAGGAAAAACTATCTACGACTGATCTATCAGTCAGTGAAATTGCTTATGATCTGGGTTTCGAGCATTCACAATCATTTAGCAAACTGTTCAAGAGCAAGACGCACCTTTCGCCCATAGAATTCCGTCATTCCTTCAATTGATCTTAATGCAGTTGTTTCGTAGGTTGAGATCAAACAATTCTATCTCGATTAACTTTAAGCATTCATGAAAAACATTGTAGTCACTGGCGGTACTAAAGGGATTGGAGAAGCCATTGTGAGAGATCTATGTAAAGAGGGGCATCGGGTGTTTTCTGTTTATAGCTCGGATGATGCTGCGGCCGAGAAGCAAAAGCAGCAGCTAAAGGAGTACCATCTCGATGTTATCAAAGCAGATGTATCCGATAACGAAACCGTAAAAAAATTAGCCAGCACCATTGAAGCAGAGTGCAGAATCATCGATGTGCTGATTAACAATGCCGGCATTGCCAAATTCAAAAGTTATCAGGAAATAACCTACGAAGACTGGCTGCATACCCTACAAGTGAACCTGACCTCTACGTTTATTGTGACGCAGGCATTTTTACCTTTGCTAATGGCTGCGGAGAAGGCCAAAATCATCAATATCTCATCGGTAGCGGCGTTTAATGGCGGAGTGGTGGGGCCGGATTATACCGCTTCCAAAGCCGGTCAACTGGGGCTTACCCGCTACTATGCCCGAGAGCTGGCCGATAAAAATATCACCGTAAACACGATTGCGCCTGCCCTGGTTAAAACCGACATGTTGAAGAAAGATCTGGACCCGGATATGATGCCCGTAAAAAGATTTGGCGAATCGGAGGAAATTTCTCAGGCAGTTCTGTTCTTAATGAATAACGACTACACTACCGGACAGACCATTCACGTCAATGGGGGCTTGTATTTTACCTAAATAGCGAAATATTTTCTGCATACCAGGATATCTTATCTCGCGTCGTAGAAGCGGCTACAACAAGCGTAGATTCAGCTACAGGATCTGGCGTTGAAGTATAGACCTTTGTAATCGCAAGGTTTAATGCTAAAACAAAAACTTAGTGATTATGAACGTGATAGTAACCGGTTCGCTAGGCCACATTGGTGAGCCGCTAACCAGAGAATTAGTACAAGAAGGTCATACCGTTACGGTGATCAGTAGCAATCCGGAAAGACAAACCGCTATTGAAAGTCTCGGTGCAGCCGCGGCCATTGGCTCGCTGGAAGATATTGATTTCCTAACATCTACTTTTACCGCTGCCGATGCCGTCTTTGCCATGGTGCCACCCAACTTTGCCGAGGCCGACCTGGTAGCCTACTACCGCAGAATTGCCAGTAATTACGCACAAGCTATCTCCGGGTCGGGTATCAAACGTTTGGTTTATCTCAGCAGTTATGGTGCTCATCTGGACAAAGATAGTGGGTTTATTCTAGGCGCTCACCATGCCGAAGGTATTTTGAATGAACTGCAAAATGTAGCCACTACTCACCTGCGCGCTGGGTACTTCTACTACAATTTTTACGGCTTTAAAGATATGATTGAAACGCAGGGAATTATGGGAGCTAATTACGGTGGCAATGACAAGATGGTGCTGGTGGCACCCAGCGATATTGCTACTGTTGCGGCAGAAGAAATTCAAACACCAACCACTGGCCAGCACGTGCGATATGTAGTGAGCGATGAGCATACGGCCGACGAAGTTGCTCATATTCTGGGCACTGCTATTGGTAAGCCTGATCTGAAATGGATCACCTTTACCAATGAAGAAATGCAGGAGGGCATGGAAAAGAGAGGTATGCCTGCCCATATGGTTAGCAACTTTGTTGAGTTGGGAGCCAGTCTGCACAACGGTTCACTACTGGAAGACTATGAACACTATGCGCCAGTTCCTATGGGTGAAGTGAAACTGGAAGATTTCGCTCGGGAATTTGCCAAAGCTTTTTAAATAGGCGGATAAAATACTTCCGATATGCGTTCTCTCCCGCCCCCTTCAGAGTCTTCTCGCCAGAGGGCGCTGAAGTAATACAATGCTTTATAGATTAAAGATTTTATGGTAGCTTAGCCTCAGAGCTCTTTTATGCATGAAGCAAACAGCACATGACACGTACCATAAAGTTAAAAACAGTTTTGCCCTATCCACCCGAGAAAGTCTGGATAGCCTTAACAGATTCAGAGATTCTGGGTAGCTGGTTTATGGAGAATGACATTGAGCCTAAGCTTGATCATTATTTTACCTTCCGAATGGCTCCGCAAAAAGGCTGGGATGGTATAACCCATTGCCAGATAATGGCATTAGAGCTGCAAAAACACATTGCTTACACCTATCGTGGTGAGGCAACTGGCGAGAAAGCATTGGCTTGTGCCGGTATTCATTCTGACAAAGCAGACAATGTGACGAAGGGGCTTTTTACAAAATTAGATACAGTCTTACGATTTACCCTGGAACCTACCTGCGGTGGCACTCTTCTTTCCCTGGCCCATTCAGGTTATAAAGGGTGGAAACTGGTGATCATTAGTTTTATTATGCAAATGGGCTGGAAAAAGCAGTTAAAGAAGAAATTGCCAAAAGTTCTAGCCAGTGACATGGTATTGCCTAACATGAAAAAGTCTTCCCCCTCAGAGTCGCTCGTCAGGGGACTTTGAGGAAGCACGGGATGATTTTTCATATAAATACCCAAGATCAGTGAAAAGAAAGTTGCCAGAGGTGATAGCCATCGCCTAAGATGAAAAGGAGAGTTTCCTGGCTTTTAACGCCTTCTTTTTCAACCCAAACAGTGGTCGGATGAAATTTACTCGTCTGATGATCAACTCATACATACCGAAACACCCAGCGACCGTAAATACTACCAGTAGCCCAAACTGAAGAGGTGCCGGAATATTCAACGGAAATATCAGCCACGACCCCAGGTACAGAAAAACCATGTGCACAATGTATACCGGGTAGGCCGCCTGACTTAAGTAGCTTAATGCGGCACTGGGATGATTCAGGTAGCGATAGCCAAAAGCAAAAACAGCCAGTATCCACGCATTAGATTCTACGGACACTAGGTAATTAGAGGCAGGTTGAGGGTATTGAGTAAGCCGGACCGCAAAAAGTGCAGCGGCTACTACAAGAAACAGCCATCGCCACTTCAGCATCATCTCCCAGAATGGCGGACCGCTCAACACAAAGCAGAAGCCAAAGAAGAAGGCCAGCAAACCCAGGAAGAATCCGTGCCACGTCATGGCATAGAGCTCATATGGAGTTGGGTTAACTAACACTACCTCCATCATGAAAGCGGCTATCACCGGAATAAGACCTAAAGGAGTGCTTAGTATTTTTTTAATACCCTGAGCCAGAACCCCTTCTTCGTTATTCTTTAAGTAGAAAAAAACCGGAGATAGCACAACTACATATACAAAGATATTACCCAGAAACCACAAATGACCGGGATTGTAGTTATAGCTCAGGTCCATGTTATAATAGTTCTGCCAGATAAAGATATGAAGGGGAACAATGAAGAAAATACCAAACAGGAAAGGGACTAGAATCCGGTTGGCCCGCTCCGTGATCAGTTGTTTCCAGTTTCTTCTCCGAAGGGCAAAATACACTCCCATGCCCGATACAAAGAACAGTAGCGGTATTCTCCAAACGTTCAGCATCATCATCGGAATCCATAAGGATGGCCAGGGGTTTTTATTGGCAATAAAACCGATCATCACCCCCCAGAGTTGAAAGCCAATGGCGATGTGGTAGACCAAAAGCAGGCCAATGGCAATCACTCTCAGCCAATCAATATCGTATCTTCTATTGGTAGTTAACATTCTTTTATAGGTTGTGTAAGAGACTATTTCAGCATTTTAGCAATTTGCGGACGGGTTTTTTCCAGGTAGGGATAATCCAGTTTCAGGCCCAGAGGTCCCAGGGTTGTTCCCATCATGTCGTAGGCACTTTTTACGTCGCTGAATGAGCTTGCTACTGACGCGTAGGGGGTGGCTCCGTAATCGTTTGTAATCGTTTTGTCTGCGCCGTTGTCCAGTAGCACTTTCACAATCTCGGGATGACAGAAGAAGGCCGCTACATGCAAAGCGGTAGAGCCTTCGTTGTTCTTGAAGTTTACATCGGCTCCGGCTTCAATCAACGATTTGACCATTTCGGGCTTACCGAATAAAGATGCTGTAATGAGCGGACTGGAGCCACCGAACGGATCTTTCTCATTCAGGTCGCTACCAGCGGCAATATGCTGCTGAAGGGCCTCTTGGTTATTGGTAAGCACTGCCGTATGAAGGTCTACTTCCGGGGCCTTTACGCTGGTTTTGGTGACTGAAAGTGAATCGCTTTCCTGGGCAGTTTCTTGCCGGCTCTGGCAGGAGGCTATGATCAGCAGAGCAGCTAATAGTATAGAAGTAATGCTGGCTTTCAAACGATTGATTTGTTGGGTTTTCATGGTCTGTAATGGTTAAGTGGGGAAAGAAATTTGAATGATGTAAAGGTAGGCGAGCCGCCCAGGAGAGGCTAAACAGCTATGAGGACAAAACCATCAAGTTTGCAGAAAGCAGTATAAATTATGACGAATCGATATAAAATATGATGCAAATGTGCCCTATGAAGGGTAAATTCGTAGAAAGAATCAGGGGGCGCCAAAGAATTTTGACCCTTTGGATTAGTCCTGATAAAATGCTTTCATAAACACCATGCCCGAACTTCGCCATACCGATAATGCTTTTCTGGAACGGATCACTACCGTGGTGGAGACGAACCTCGCCAATGAGCAGTTTGGGGTTTCCGAGCTGGCAGATGCCGTGAACATGAGCCGGTCAAATCTGCTGCGGAAGGTGAAGAAGCTCACCGGGCTATCGGTCAGTCAACTGATCCGGCAGGTACGGCTGAAACGGGGGATGGAACTGTTGCGGAATACTTCTCTCAATGTCTCGGAGGTATCGCATCAGGTAGGCTTTGGCAGTACATCTTATTTCATCAAATGCTTCCGCGAATATTATGGCTATCCCCCGGGCGAAGTGGGAAAGCAGGACGCTACCGAAGAAGAAACCATTACGGCAGCTCAGCCCGCCCCCCGGCAGAAAGCTGGAATGAAAACTTGGGTGCTGGTTACCGTGGGAGTAGTCGTACTACTGGTCGTTGGGCTGATAAGTTATTTTATGCTGCCCTCATCCGAAACTCCGGTGTTGGAGAAATCCATTGCCGTGCTACCCTTTAAGAACGACAGCAACGATTCTTCTAATGTCTACCTCATCAACGGGCTGATGGAGGCCACGCTGAACAACTTGCAAAAAATAGAAGATCTTAAAGTCATTAGCCGGACATCGGTAGAAAAGTACCGCAATACCTCCAAGTCTATTCCTGAAATGGCGAAGGAGCTAAACGTAAATTATTTTGTAGAAGGTAGCGGCCAGAAAATTGGCGATCAGATTCTACTGAACATTCAGTTGATTGAAGCCTCTACCGACCGGCACTTATGGGGAAGCCAGTACCAGCGAGAAGCTCAGGATATCTTTACCCTACAGCAGGAAGTTGCTAAAAATATTGCGTTGGAGATTCAGGTCGTCATCACTCCGGAAGAGCAAAAGAGAATTGAGAAAATTCCTACCGACAATCTGGTCGCCTACGATCTGTTTCTGAAAGGTCAGAACGTAGCATACTACAGTACTAATGAAAAGCGAGAAGAGGGCATTGTTTACTTTAAACAGGCCATAGAGCATGATCCCAATTTTGCCCTGGCCTACGCCAATATAGCGTTTACATATTACTACCTGGATGTCTTCAAAGCGGAAAAAAAATATACCGCCGAGATCGGTAATTATGCAGATAAAGCTTTGCTGTTAGATTCGGAGCTGGAGGAAAGTCTGATTGCCAAGGCGTTGTATTACATCCAACGGAAAGAATCTGAGCTGGCACTTTCTTACTTTGAAAAAGCCCTGGAGTACAATCCCAACTCCATGTTAGCCATCAATTTACTAACCGACTTTTACACTGATTATTATCCTAACACCAGTAAATACCTGGAGTATGCACTGAAGGGATTTAAGCTGGATGTAGCCGCGAACGACTCTATCACCACCAGTTATAACTACCTGCGTCTGAGCAACGCGCTGCTGCAAACTGGCTTTTTTGATGAGTCTCTCAAGTACATTAATAAATCGCTGGAGTATAATCCGGAAAATCCCTACGCCTACCTCAAAACATATGTTATGTTCGCTCAAGACAAAAATATTAAGCGAACCAAAGACCTGCTCATCCAGGAACTACAGAAAGATACTACGCGGGTGGACATCACCCAGGAGATAGGAAAAACCTATTATACCATGCGGGAGTACGATAGCGCCTATTACTACTATCAGCGATTTCTGGAGCTGAAGCAGCAGCAAAACCTGGATGTTTATCGGCACGAAAACCTGAAACTGGCTATCGTATGGAAAAAGCTGGGTTATGAGGAAGAAGCGGAAGCACTTGCTAGCGATTACCTCGACTTTGGCGAACATGACCGTTCGCTCTACCGGCAACTGCACCTGGCTTCGTATTACGCTTATCAGGGCGATACACAGCAAGCAATTGAGCACCTTAAATTGTTCCTGAAAGAAGACGACTTTCAGTATTGGGTACTTTTGATGGAGTATGATCCGGTAGCCGATTCCATGAAGGATAACCCCGAGTTTCAGAAAGTCATGGAGGCGATCAAAATCAAGTTCTGGAACACCCACGATGAAATTGAAGTAACATTAAAAGAGAAGGGGCTGCTGTAACGGGCTGATCCATTCCAGGTACACATACCTTCATTTATCACAATTGTATAACGTTTATATCACCATTTTTTAAGTGTAAGCTGGCGGACGTTTGAGCGACGCACAGACCGATAGCTTTGGCTCACAATGATTTTTGAACCAAAACTATCGTAACATCATGAAAAATCTCAAGCTTGCATTTCTGGTATGGGCCGTGGCTCTCATGGGCCTTTCCGCCTGTAGTAAAGAAGATTTCTTTGACTTTCTGAAAGACAAACCCAGCGAAGATAAACCAGCGGGTATGGTATTCACCACCACCAATGCGATGGATGGTAATGAAGTAGTGGCCTACGACCGGGGAAAGGACGGTATGATAGAAGAAGCCGGAAGATACTATACCGGGGGCACGGGTACCGCGGGCAGTTTAGGCTCGCAAAACGCCGTGATGTGGGCCGCCAGCAAGAAGCTGCTATTTGTAGTAAACGCCGGTAGTAACGACATCTCAGTGTTCTCAGCCAAAGGCGGCGGATTGACCCTGGTAGACAAAGTGAGTTCGGAAGGTGAGATGCCCGTTAGCCTGACCTATCACGGAAAGTACCTATACGTAGTCAATGCCGGAGGTAGTGGCAGCATCGCAGGTTTCCTGATTAGTGATTCCGGCAAGCTTACCTATATTCCTGATTCCAAGCAATACCTGAGCAATGAAGGTGAGGGAGATGCCACTGGTCCGGCCCAGATCGAATTTACCCCGGACGGCTCATGGCTGGTCGTGACCGAAAAGCCGACTAACCAGATTTTACTGTACCGGGTTGGCAATGATGGGAAAGCGCACCCACCGGTAGTGAATGCCTCTGCTGGCGAAACTCCTTTTGGATTTTTCTTTACGAGGAATGGAGTGCTGGCCGTTTCCGAAGCTTTTGGCGGCGCTGAGAATGCCAGCGTACTATCCACCTACAAACTTCACGACGATGGTATGATCAGCGTTATCTCCGATCAGGTGCCTACGCATCAGACGGCGGCCTGCTGGGCCATTATTACGGATAACCAAAAATATGTGTATACCACCAATACCGGCAGCGGCAGCGTATCCAGCTTTGCCCTGGCCACCGACGGAAGCGTAGAATTGCTAGAGTCCGTGGCCGGTTTTAACGGTCCGGATACCGCGCCCATCGATATGGCGCTGAGTCATAATTCAAAGTACCTTTACGCTCTCAACCGAAGTAGCGGTAGCATTAGCGTGTATGAGGTGATGGCTGACGGTAGCCTGGAGGATGTTGAAACCATGAGTGACCTGCCAATGGGTGCCGCGGGCATTGCCGCCCAATAGCTTGTCAAAGACGTAAACTTAAGTGAGTCTCAGAAAACGCGAATTTGCCAATTTTGGTAAAGATACTCCTAGCCCCCAAATTATCATGGGGGCTTTTTTATTTTCCTGCCTCGCGAATCTATCCCCAATCTTCAAAGGGAACCCTGAAATTTATGAGGCTATGTGATAGCCTCACACATACGTGAAGCCAGTTGACTATCCAGTATAAGCCGAAATCATCTTGAGCAGACCAATTAAAGCTAGTAACGTTTGCCTGGCGCGGGCTAATTCTAACAGAAAAGAGCGTGATATAGCCTGAGCAGCACAAATGTAAAATAGATTACTTCAGAGAACAGCCGTTAGCCAAGAGATATGCAGCAGGTTTGGACATTGTACGAAGAAGTGCCTGTTAATCTCAAGAGAATACCAAATATACGATTTCCTCACATAGACGTAGCAAAGAATGTGCTGCATGATGGAGCCTGCTAACCATGAGTTTATGGTACCTACTCCTAATTTACATCGCTAATAAAAGGTAACTATCCTCTGATTTGTTTTAGGGAAGTCCGAAAGAGAAAGTACCTTTACCTTTACCTTTACCTTTATACTGAACAAGAAAATCGATAGAGAGAGGAACTATTGAATGGGTGGCTCGTTTTTAGTATTTTACTGCCACAACCGCCATTCTTATGAAAACTACGCTCGCTGTCCTTTTAACGATCTTTGCATTAGCCGCTATGCAGTCTTCCACCAGCAAAGAACCAACTCTTAAAAAAGCTGATTATCTACGCGTTGCTCATCTAAGCAAGGGAGATACCAGCGGTCTGGCTTCCATTCGCGAGGCTTTCACTGAGCGCAATCCCGGCTATGATCTGCATTATTTTGGGCAGGTGAAAGAGGTTCCGGCAGCTAAAGCACAACGGCTGGCATTCATTCAGCAGGGAGGTGGTACCGCCAAGTTTCTAGATGGTTCTTCATCCAAGATCTCAGTAGGCGATATTATTCATCTGTCATCCCAGCAATCTATGACTACCGATAGCCTAATTGACATGCTGGTATTCACCGTGCCCGATCCGCTGCCCAAACCAGTTCCCACATTCATTCGCCCTGATTGGGACGAGAATATTACTGATACCCCCGGCGGCTGCGCTACCGACACCGGTGCTTACCGCCGCATTTTGCTGACCTGGAAAGATGAAGTAGGCCCGTATACCTATCACGCCCTGAATGCCCACCGCGTACGCATCACCGATTCTTTCACTCATTACCATCCGCTGGAGGGAGGGTTTGATGAGTTTTATCTGGTGCAGATGGTTCAGCCCGATGCTCGCTTAATCACCTCGAACCAAACCGATAAGATCACGCATCCTGAATCAGTAGAAGCTGATGAGGTGGATGACCTGCTGCAAGCTACCCAACTAAAAGTAGGTGATCTTGTGTATTTGCCAAGAGGCGTAGTACACCGCGGCGTAGGTGGTGTGCTGGCGCAGGTTATAACCGTTCCCGGTTTTATTCCTGGTTCGGAAATAGGCGTAGATCATCACTTGCGGCGCATCACAGAGCGTTTTTCACAAGCTAGTGCTCAACTGCCGTATCAGGAAGAAGCTTCCAAAATGGAGGTGATCCGCTAACCTCTATATTAAAAATGACTCTGTAATCGGCAAAATATCGAGTATTAGAAACCGGTTCCGTAGATATGCGATTTTTAGGGTGCCATAAGTTTTGCCATCCTTTTTAAGTCATTTAAAATCAGATTGCCATTACGATGATGCCTACACGCGTGTTTTAAAGCTATAATAAAAGGAAAATAGTATTATTGTTATATGGAGCCTTAGCAAGGTATAATCATATAAAGCGCAATCCGTGAGTTAGTTCTTAGATGATTTTGTCATTTAGATGTGATTTTGGGCGAAAATTTAGATAAAGTCATCATAAAAGGTATTTTTACTTATTATTTTGTAACGCACCTTTACGGTTTGATACAATTTTTGTAATTATAAGATTGAATGAAGCAACGTCGCTATAAAGCTTCATTTTTATTGTTATCGCTTACTTGTCATACATAAGGTTTTTACTTGCAACTGCTACATTCACATGAGCAAACATTATTTCTTTGTCCTTTTCCTATTCATCACTTTTCAGGCTTATTCACAACAATCGGAAATTCAGGGTACGGTCAAAAGTGCCACCGATGAAATGGGGCTACCCGGGGCCACAGTCATTCTAGAAAAGACATCCGATGCCACCACCAAGGGAGTTGTTACCGATATAAACGGTAAATTCAGGATAGCTTCGGTTGATACCGGGCAATACAAACTCCGTATTCAGTTTATCGGGTTTGTGCCTCTTGAGAAGAACATCCACCTGCAAAAAAGCTCGGTGGACTTGGGTAACATCATGCTTTCGGAAGAAACCACTACCCTGAAGGAAATAGAGATTGTAGGAAAAGTGCCGACAGGTCAGCAGCAGGGAGATACTACCCAGTTTAATGCCGGTGCTTTTAAAACCGCGCCCGATGCCAGTGCTCAGGATCTGGTAGAAAAAATGCCCGGTATTGTGATGCAGGATGGTAAGCTACAGGCCCAGGGTGAAGATGTACAGCAGATTCTGATAGACGGAAAACCATTTTTTGCCAAAGATGTAAACGCTGCTCTGCAAAACTTACCGGCCGAAGTAATTGCCGGCATTCAGGTGTATGACCAGAAAAGTGACAAAGCCCTGCTTAGTGGAGTAGACGATGGCGAGCGTACCCGAACCATCAATATTGTTACCAAGCCCAATCGCAGAAAAGGGCAGTTTGGTAAACTTACCGGCGGTTATGGAACCGACGACCGCTATCTGGCCGGAGCAAGTGTAAACTTTTTCAATGAAGACCGGCGAGTAACGGTAACCGGGTTGAGCAATAACGTAAATACCTTAGATTACTCGGCAGACCCCAATAACCAGGGAAATACTCAAACCCAGGATGGCATTATTAATACCAATACATTAGGCATTAACTTTATTGACACATGGAATGATAAAATAGATGCCAGTGGAAGTTATGTCTTTACGCGCCGACGAAATGAGGGCAATCAGATCAAGATAAGAGATTACGTGCTCCCTTCGGACTCTGGGCAAATTTATACCGAGAACAGCAACAATACCACGACCCAGTATACGCATCGGGCCAATATGCGGATTGACTATAAGATCAATGACAATAACCGTTTACTTATCCGACCTTCGGCTTCATTAGAGGAAACCAAACGCAACTCGTACTTTCTGGGTCGCACCGATTCCGAGGTCGGGCCAGTCAACCAGACGGAAAACACCTCAACCTCTGACCACTACAATTATGACTTTACGAACAGAATGTATTACAGTCATAAATTTGGGAAGGCCGGCCGTAGTTTAAGTCTCCATCTACACACTGGTTATCATACTAACGAGGATGATAGCTACCGTTTTGCGGATAATATTTTTTACAATGCTGAAGACAGTAGTGAAACCTTAAACCAGTATACCCGCCTGGACAGAGCCGGTTTTGACTGGGAAACCGGTATATCATATTCTGAACCATTAGGAGAACACGGAATTCTGGAAATTGAATATGAGATTGGTAATACGTATAATGACTCTGACAAACGCACTTATGATTATTTAGAAATGACCAGCGATTATACCTTGCTGGATACGGCGATCAGTAATACGTTTAACAGCCGGTACCTGACCCAGGAAACGGAGCTGGGTTATCAGTATAATACCGAAAAACTCAGAGTGCAGGTAGAAGCAGAGTACCAGCATGCCAGCCTGCTGAACGAACAGTTATTCCCCCGCGACTATGATATGGATCGCACCTTCCGTAGCGTGCTTCCGTCGGCCCGGGTTGATTATAAATTCTCAGAGAACAAAAATATTGAATTCAACTACCGCACCTGGACCAACGAGCCTTCCGTAGGCCAGTTGCAGGCTGTAATTGATAACTCCAATCCCCTTCAGCTCCGAACTGGTAATCCAAACCTTGATCAGTCGTACAATAACTGGATAAGAACCCGGTATAAGGCGCACAACCCGGAGACAAATCAGTCCTTCTATGCTTCGGTACAAAGCAATATCACCCAAAACTATATATCTAATCAAACTTATATTGCCGAGCAGCCTACGGAAGTTGAAGATGGCATAGTATTAGAAAAAGGCTCTCAACTCACTCAACCAGTTAATGTGAATGGCTACTACGATATACGCTCCTACGTTAGCTACGGCCAGCCGCTGGAAGGTATCAAATCCAATATTCATGTGGGGGGTTCGGTTCGTTATTCCAGAAAACCCGGTTTGATCAACAATGAAACCAACCTGGCGAATGCCAGTAGCTTTGGGTTAGGTGCCTCGCTTAGCAGTAATATCAGCGAGAAGGTCGATTTTAGAATCTCCACTCGATCAAGCTATAATGTAGTAGAGAATTCACTGCGCCCGGTATTGAATAATAATTACTTTGTGCAGCGGACTCACCTGCGGTACAGCTGGATTCTCTGGGAAGGATTGGTATATCGTACTGACCTTAGGCATCAGTTAAATTCCGGGCTTTCTGCTGGCTTTGATAATAGCTACATGCTTTGGAACATGAGCCTCGGAAAGAAGCTGTTTAAAAATCAGTTAGGCGAAATCAGCCTCAATGTATATGACCTGCTGAAGCAAAACAATAACATCAGACGAAATATTGCGGAGGCTTACGTGGAAGACGTTCAATCCAACGTATTGCAACGGTATTTCATGCTGACGTTTACCTACAACCTGCGCCATTTCAGTGAAGGCACCAGCGTAGATGATTACGAAGAACTATACCGAAACTAATAGCTTAACCGCCAAAAGTAACCTTTATCATAACGATGGGCACGCGTTGCAAACTCGCGCCAGATTAAGTGAGGCTGGTTAAGGATAGTTCGGAGAAAAGTAGCAGTATAGTGTCTTGCGCGCGTTTGCAACGCATGCATATTTTAGATAATACCTTTGCTATCCTTGCATATTGCACCTACAAGTACATTCAGATAAAGAAGCAAATGGCTACAACTTCAATCGAACACCCAATTGCGTAAGCCCACCGGTAATAGCGACACAAAGCAGCGCAAACAAAAAGGATTTGAGCAACCCAATAATGCCGACTAACATGACGTCCGGCAAATGCAAACCGGACAAGCTCATAAAGGCATACGCAAAATAAGGAATCAGATAGCAGAGTAAGGTATTATAACCCGCTGGCTTGACAAAGTTAAACCAGTTAGCCTTCTTCTTTCTGTCAGCCAGCCAGTAGATGCCGACAAAAACCAGCATAGTGATGGCACTGCACAGGAACAGCCAGGCGGGAGTGGCCCGTAGCTTAGAGATGCCCCAGAATGTGCGCGTGTAGAACCCCAGAATCATCAGCCCAATCGCCAGGGCAGCTAATACAATCATCATACGTTTAGGGGCATTTTGCTTTTGGAAGCGCTGAAACAGCAAGGTTGTAATAACCCCTCCCATTGTTAAACCGGCCAGTGTACCCCGGCTAATCGGGCTGGGAATCATCCCTAGCAAGCTATCGGAAGAAATATAGCCCGCACTGGACAGCATGCTGAGGGTGCAGAATACCACCCATGCAATAATCGGTAAATAAAGCTTATCGCCCGAAAATGTCAGAACCAGCGCGCAGGCCAGATACGCCCAGCCGATTAACCCCAAGATACCCCACCAGTAGGTAGAGAAATGGTCAAGTGCTTCTGCCTCGCCACCCCGATATAAAAACGCCAGTGTGAGCAGAATACCAAACCCCAGAATGCGAGCACCTAGCACCAGCGGTTTATTGGCCGTTTTAGGATACATATTCCAGATCAGAATGAAGGAAAAACAACAGAGCGTATACCAGACTACGCGCGGCATGCCCGTAGCAGCTTCGTTGATATTTTCACCATTTACCAGAAACACCCCCATAATCAGTAAAGCGGCTGAGCGAACCAGGACGTGTTTTACAATAGCAATAGTATTATCACCTTTCTTGCGACGACTGCGGATAGCAAACGGTAAAGACATCCCCACAATAAATAGGAAAGCCGGAAAGATTGTATCAGCTAGCCCCATGCCGTCAGCCTCGTAAGACACATGCTCTAGCCAGGATGGAATGCCTTCTAACGACCATAGATCATTCACAAAAATCATCAGCACCATGGTAATGGCCCGCAGAATGTCAATGGAGGCTAGGCGTGAAGTAACGGTGCGCTCAGCAGGAGGGGGCGTCGCGAGTACCGGGTCAGTTTTAAGATGCAGCATAGTTTCAGGTAGGACGATTACAACGAAAATAGGCAAAATACGCGATTTATTGGCACATTGCCGCGTCTAATTGTAATGAACATAATAGCGAGTGCCGCCGGATCTTTCGTAGAAACATCATTCATGATGTTCTGGCTGACATTAAGCTCGAAAAGTTGTATTTTTAAGGCTTGATTATATCATTACTATGAGATACACTACATATCTTTTCATTATACTTACCTGGTTAACCACTTTCTATGCTTTCGGGCAGAATAACAATCTGCCGGACGATCTGCTATCAATGGATTTCCACCAGCAGCGCCGGGAAGCATTACGCGCCAAACTGCCGAGCAATTCGGTAGCGG
Organism: Roseihalotalea indica; assembly: GCF_022458895.1. Next base: position 1,100,332 of record NZ_JAINFL010000001.1, read on the forward strand.
TAATTTTTGCTAACCCCGTGCGCAACCGGGCTAACGATGTGAACTATATTTACCATCAGGACCCGAACTTCTACTATCTCACCGGCCACCGGGAACCGCACGCGGCACTGTTAATCTTTAAAGAAAATCAGCGTATTAACGGGAAGCGTATTAATGAGATTGTTTTTGTACGAGCTCATGATGCCCTGAAAGAACTATACGATGGTGCTCGGTTGGGAAAAGAAGGCGCTAAAGAAGAGCTTGGCTTTTCTTCCGCTTATGAAACCCCTTCCTTTGCCGACTTCCCTATTGATTTCTCCAAGTTTGATCAGGTGCTTTTCTACGACTTTGAAAATGATGTGCGGGATACCAAAGAAGAAGGCGATTTGTATGATGTGATTGCGGCATTCAAGCAGAAAGTAAACTACCCGGAAAATGCTTCTCAAACCCTGGAGATAGAGCCTCAGAAAAACAATCTGGATACCGAAACGCTGGACAGCCTGATGCAGGAGCTACGGGGTATCAAAACTCCCGAAGAACTGGATTTACTTCGCAAAGCTGTAAAAATTTCTGCCCTCGGACAGCGGGAAGTGATGAAAGCCATAAAACCAGGGATGTCTGAACTGGAAATACAGGGGATACATGAGTTTATTTACAAAAAATACCAGGCTGAATACGAAGGCTACCCCAGCATTGTTGGGGCCGGACACAACGGCTGCGTGCTGCACTACATTGAAAACTACAAACCCAAGATTGAAGACGGTGAGCTGATTCTGATGGACCTGGGCGCGGAGTACCACGGTTACACCGCCGACGTAACGCGCACCATTCCCGTCAACGGAAAGTTCACCAAAGAGCAGAAGATTATTTACGATCTGGTATACAAAGCCCAGGAAGCCGCCATGAAAATCTGTAAGGAAGGCACTACGTTTAAAGAAATTTACGAAGCCACCGCCGAGGTCATTAACCAGGGGCTGGTAGACTTAGGTATTTATAAAAGCCTGGATAAAGAAGACATTATCAACCCTGCTACCGGACGCAACCGCTACTACCCTCACGGTTGCATGCATCACATCGGCCTGGATGTGCACGACAAAGGCGAGTACGATACCTTACAGGCCGATATGGTTGTCACTATTGAGCCAGGTATCTACATTCCCGAAGGTAGTCCCTGCGACCCCAAGTGGTGGAACATCCCCGTACGTATTGAAGACGACTTTCTGATCACGAAAGATGGCTACGAGCTACTATCAAAAGATGCCCCTCGTAAAAGCGAAGAAATTGAGGCTCTCATGCAGCAGCCCAGCCCCTTCGATGCCATCGATATGCCTTCTCTGGAAGGACAATAGGCTAAATGCCATCACACTTACTATTCATCACTCATTCCAAATTCGGGTAGGTAATTGGAAATGCTGTCGGAAATGGTCTTCCAGTTTTATGAGATAGGGTAGAGCTTTCTCTTCGCCTTCCTTGGGAGCCCATGAGGCGAACTCTTTATCGGTAGCGGCATCATAAGGGCCGGGTTTTACTTCGAAGACAACGGTATCGGGTTCTAATGCAAAGAACGTATGCCAGACTTTGGCTCGATAATCTATGCCGTGAATTCCCTTTTTAGGGTCAATCAGGAAAAAGTTTTCTTCCTGATAACTACCGTCCTCATCAAAATACACAAAACCCAGACTGCCTTGTAGAACCACCACCGCTTCAGCTTTGGGAACGCTGATGTGGCGATGAGGCGCTACATAACTGCTCGGTTGAAAGGCATTGAGCATACGCTGTAAGGTATCTTCATCGCCGGTATGCAGCACATGAATCTCCCGCTGCCGCTGACTGGCCCGGGCATCCTGCGCCTTCTGATCAACCAGGGCCTGATCGATGGTGGTAACAATGTTATGCTGCGATTTGGTAGCGGCGGGAGAGATTCGGTGAAGTTCCATAATGAGCGAGGTGCGGGGAGCTTGGGGCGAGGAGCCGAGAGCTTGGAAATAATGTAATTTACTCCCAGATCCTGGCACCCCGCACCAGGCTATTTATTTTGAAGAAGAGATTTTCCGGTCATCTCCTTAGGCTGCTGAATACCCATCAGTTCCAGAATAGTAGGGGCAACATCGCCCAGCTTGCCATCGTTTAGTTTGCCCTGATAATCCTTATCTACAAGGAAGCAGGGAACGGGCACGGTGGTATGCTGGGTGTGAGGTGAGCCATCGGGGTTTTTCATTCGATCAGCATTGCCGTGGTCGGCCAGCACAATAGAGGCATATCCATTTTCTAAAGCTACCTCCAGTACGGCTTTGGCACACTCATCCACCGTTTCGCAGGCTTTTACGGCTGCTTCGAATACGCCCGTATGCCCTACCATATCTGGGTTGGCAAAGTTCAGGCAGACAAAATCTACTTCGCCTTCTTTCAGTTTCGGAATGATGGCATCACGAATGTCGTAGGCGCTCATCTCGGGTTGTAGATCGTAGGTCGCTACTTTAGGCGATGGACACATAATGCGTTCTTCGCCTTCAAATTCCTCTTCGCGTCCGCAGTTGAAGAAAAAAGTTACGTGCGGATACTTTTCGGTTTCAGCAATGCGGATTTGTTTCTTGCCGTTTTCGGCTAGAATTTCGCCCAGTACGCGGGTAATTTCCTGAGTGCCGAACAAAATGCCTACGTCTTTAAATGTATCGTCGTATTCGGTCATAGTCAGGTAATGTAGCTTGAGCGGCTTCATGTTTTGCTCGGGAAACTCCTTCTGGGTAAGAGCTTCGGTAATCTGCCGGGCCCGGTCGGTGCGGAAGTTAAAAGAAAGCACCACGTCGCCTTCTTCAATCAACGCTACCGGCTTATCGCCCTCGGTAATCACAATGGGTTTAATAAACTCATCAGTCACATCTTCATTGTAAGACTGCTGAATACCTTCGGTGGCGCTGGACACGTGCTTGCCTTCGCCGTGCACCATGGCATCGTACGCCAGCTTGGTCCGTTCCCAGCGCTTGTCTCGGTCCATAGCGTAGTAGCGGCCGATGACGGTAGCTACTTTCCCGGTGGTTTCGCTCATATGTTTTTCAACATCTTCCAGGTAACGCTTTCCGGCTTTAGGGTCGGTATCGCGGCCATCGGTGAAGGCATGAATGAATACATCGCTGAGTCCGGCATCGTTGGCCGCCGAGCAAAGTCCTTTCAGGTGATTAATGTGGGAATGCACGCCACCATCAGAAACCAACCCGATGAAGTGGACTTTCTTGCCGTTTTCTTTAGCATACTGAAAAGCATCCTGCAACGGCTTTTTCTCTTTCAATTCACCTTCTTCAATAGCGGTATTGATGCGCTCCAGCATTTGGTAGACCGTACGCCCGGCTCCCAGGTTCATGTGGCCCACTTCGGAGTTTCCCATTTGCCCTTCGGGCAACCCAACTGCCTTACCAGAGGCTTGTAGCTGGCTGTGTGCGTACTTTTCCCAGAGCGAGTCTACAAAAGGGGTATTAGCTTTGGCAATGGCAGAGACTTCCGGGTTCTCGGCAATGCCCCAGCCGTCGAGTATCATCAGTATGGCTTTCTTGTTCATGATCAATAGGGATAGGATAATAAAAAATTATATAAGCTTTTTAGTGCGATGTCGCAATTTAGAGAGGAATGAAACGGTGTCAAATAAAATACATACTTTATTGGGCAATGAGTTAACAGCTTAGCCCACGGTTGTGTTTTGTACCCTCATCAGTAGTGAGATGTATGAATACTTTTGTATTGAATTGCTTATCGGCAAAAACAACAGAACTCTCTTCTTAAACACAGAAAGCCCAAAAAGGGCTCTCTGAAATATCAAAACAAGAAAATAATTTTATCCTTTAGTTCACATCCCACCAGATCTTGGCAGACATCACATCTCCGCCATTCATTCTGGCTGTTTGATCCTGATAATTGATCGTATTAAATTCTGACTCACTCTGTGGGTAGTGGATACGATTACCGACTTCAATCATCTGTCCCGTTTCGGTGGACTGCATCTCTTCCAGTGGAATCAGCCCGGTGCGTCTGAGTAGGTGGTAAGCCTCCTGGGCATTAAAGATCAAATCAATCCACCGTTGTACAGCAATCTGCTGTAGGCCATTAGCCGGATTATAGGCTATTTTAGGGTGCATCAGCATGGCGGCAATTTCTTCCTCAGCTGGCATCTCGGGCGGGTTTACCCACAAATCTACTGATTGAGCATAGTTATACCATTTTTCAACAGAAGCGCGTATACCGGCTTCGTAGGCTGCTTTAGCGTCGCCGCTGGCGTAACCGCGCGCGTAGGCTTCCGCTTTTAGAAACAGCACTTCGGCTAACGACACGTGTATTTCCGGTACGCTGGTTTCATCCTGTAACATGTAATAGTTAAACCCGGACACATCGTCTTTTCGGGAGGCATCTTCCGGCTCAGTGCGACGTTGGCTTTCGTATATCACTCCTCCGATGGACAGGCTTTGCCCAGCGGCTGGCGATGGCGGTGCGGGTACATATTCTCCGTCGGCATTGGTTTCAAAATAGACAAAAAAGCGAGGATCGAACACGGTGCTGCCATCCGGGCTAAAATCATCGGCCATTTGCGACATTACCGTTGTAGACATACGCAAAGAAGGTTCGTACTGCCACGACCAGTAGCGAGAGCCAATCTGCAACCCTTCAATCTCATCCTGCTTGTAGCCAATCTCTTCTTCCAATGTTTCAGGTAAAGGTAGTCCTCCGTCCAGAACCTCACTGATAATAGCTTGGGCGCCGCTTTCGTTCACTGCCGACATGCGCATGGCGTATCGCAGCCGCAAGGCGTTAGCAAACTTCTGCCACATCAGCAAGTCATTGTTAAAGAGGGTTTCACTTACGCCATAATTGAAGTACGATTCGCCATTGGGTGTTTCAGCATCCATGGTGATGTTATCGGCGGCCCACTTCAGGTCTTCCAGGCAGGCAGCATAGATAGACTCCTGACTATCGAAAACAGGTCGGTAGGTATCGCTTAAACCCATGGCGGCTTGTGAATAGGGGATGTCGCCAAACAAGTCGGTAAGGCGCAGCGTTCGGTAGGCTCGTAGTACATACAGCATAGCTTTCCGGTTGCGGTTGCGCTCAGCGTCTCCTACATATTCATCCAGCTTACGTTCCAAATCGCGGGCATTGGCCAGAAAGTCCCGGTAATAGTTATCCCATACGTTATCTACCCCCTGAGCTTCAATCAATTTCCGATCTACCTGCACATTGTTAATAGCGTAATTGGTGCCTAGTTGGGTCCAGGGCATGAGTACTGAATTATTCAAATATAGCTGCTCATCTCCGCCAAACCGGCTGGTAGAAATCAATTGATTAAAAAGATCTCCACTGCTAACATCAGTTGGGTTCTTGGGGTGCACATTCATTTCGTCAAACCCCTCGTCACAGGCAGATACCAACAGCATAGTTAGTATCGCGCTAAGTAGTTTTATCTTAATATTCATAGTGGTAACAGACTTAGAATTAGAAGCTTACTTTTACATTGAAACCGTAGGAAGCCTGCACAGGCAACGAGCCCCACTCAAAGCCTTGCGCATTGCCTACTCCATTGATGCCTTCCGGATTGATATTTTCAGGCGCGGTATCGTATAAATACCAGAGGTTGCGGCCAACCAGAGAGATGCTCGCCTGCTGAACGAAGCCAATTCGGCTTAGCATGGATTGGGGAAAGGTGTACGAAAGGCTGAGTTGCCGCAGACGGACCCAGGTGTTTTCGTGCACTCCCGGAGTGGTAAGCGCGCCGGCACCCCATCCGCCATAATCGCTATACTTGTAGCGGTGATTCACTACTTTATCATTTACCTCGCCATCTTCGTACACTCCTTCTTTAATAATACCATCCTGCCGTACATTTCCTTCTGCATCTACCCATTCCAGTCCGCCAAACTCAGGTTCCCGGCCTTCCAGGGTGGCTAGCGATTGCCCGAACGTCATTCCGGTGACATACGTACCGAAGTAGGTATCCCCACCGATTTTCATATCAATTAAGGTATTTAAGCTGAAGCCTTTGTACGTGAAAGTATTCGTCAGGCCACCAATCCAGCGGGGGGTGGCGTTGCCTACGGGTACGCGCTGATCGGTGGTGAGATACCACTCCCCGTTTTCATCAATAATCGGCTTTCCGTTAGACGGATGGTCAATGGGGTTGCCATTGGCATCGGTGGCTTGGTAGCGTACGTAATCCCAACCGACAATGGTACCGAATTCATCACCGGGTCGCACCTCCTGAGCCGGGCCATTACCGCCCCAGATGCCTCCAATGTTGATACTCTCGGCACCTTCCGACAAGCTCACTACATAATTGCGGTTATGAGCGTAGTTAAACGTGACATCCCAGATAAACTCAGCAGTTTGGATGGGGGTGGCCTGCAAAACTAGTTCTACTCCGTAATTCTCCAACTCGCCCGTATTAATGATGAGGCTGTTAAACCCGGATGACTTGGGCAGTGGTGAGGTAAGTATCTGCTCGAAAGAGTTGATATGATAATATGCTATGTCGGCATTGATGCGATTGCCAAGCAAGCCTAGCTCCAAGCCCACCTCATAAGAGTCGGTCGTTTGTGGTTTCAGATTTAGCGGGGGAATTTCTGCGCGTAAACTACCGGTAGCCCCTCCACCAAAAGAGCCTGTTCCGTAGGTTGGCTGGATCTGATAGGGGTCAGTATCAGTAGCCGCTTTTGCCCAGGATGCCCGAAGCTTACCCATAGAAAGTAAACTGCTTTCTATCTCAAAAGCATCAGTAAACACAAAGCTACCCGATACAGAAGGGTAAAAGTAGGAGTTACTTTCGGGAGGTAAGGTAGAGCTCCAGTCGTTGCGCCCGGTAATTTGCAGGAAGGCAAAGTCCCGGTATGCAAAGTCTACCGAACCGAAGATGGAGTTGATTTCTTTATCGTAAAAATCTTCGGTAGGCCAGGTTGGTTGAGTTTGCGTGGAGTTATTGAATGTATACAGGTTAGGGAAACGGAAATTGTCCCAATGCCCTTTTTCACCCTTAATGCTGTAGTAGTCTCGGCTCCAGTGCATTCCTCCCAGGTTGGCCGTTACGTTCCAGTCGGTAGCTACTTCTTTATTAAAGGTTACCATAACCTCGTGGTTTTGTATGCGGTTGCGGCCCAATGTGTGGTTATATCGGCCCAATACAATTCCTTCGGCGTCTTCGGGCGTGCCCCGGAACTCGTAGTCATCGTTTCGGTTATCAATGCCCAGGCGGCCCATTACTTTCAGCCAACTGGTGATGTCGTAGTGCAGAGCCAGTGAGCCGATCATCCGATCTTCATCCCGGTAGTTGTTCTGCTCATAGATGTTCCAGAAGAAGTTACCAGCCCGACCCCGTCCGAAGGCTTCAGGAAACGTCTTTTTTGAACCATCGGGGTTTCTGAAATCCTTTAATACATCCAGCTTTTCTTCCCGGCTCCAGTTATAGCTCAGGTTCTTTCCGATAGAGCTTTCCGAATCGCCCAGGTTCGGCGCGTTCTTTTTATAGGTGTCGAAGTACGAAACGGATACATCGGCTCTTACGCGGGAAGAAATATCCAGCGAACCGTTTAAGTTGACAGTGGTGCGGTCATACTCACTATTGGGTACAACCGTGTTTCCATCCATGCGAGTGAGAGATACGCGCAGTGAGCCGTTTTCATTGGCTCCCGAGAAGGCAATGTTATGCGATGAGCTATAGGCCGTTCGGAAAAAGTCTTTAATGTTATCGGGCTGAGGCGAGTAAGGGCGCATCTCGCCATCCCACCATAGTACTTCGGTGCCGTCCATACGAGGCCCCCAACTAGCCCCGGAGCCCCAGAAGCTAACGGTAGGCAATACCGGTATACCATCTTCATTTACCGGAATAGATCGGTCAGCTCCTACCGAGCCGCCACCAAACACGTTTTGCACCTTTCGGAAACGCAGTGGGGTGGTCCAGATGGTGTTGTTGTTGTATGTAAGACCTAACCCTTCGCTCTTTCTTCCTTTTTTGGTGGTAATCAAAATAACGCCATTGGCACCCCGTGCTCCGTACAAAGCCGCTGCCGTCGGTCCTTTTAGTACGGTGATATCAGCGATATCCTGCGGGTTGATATCATTGATGCCCGAACCCCAGTCGGTACCACTGCCTTGTCCAGTCCAGGCGCCGGCACCAGCTCCCGAGACAGAGTTCTCAATCTGCACTCCATCCACAATCAGCAAAGGCTGGTTATCTCCATTGATATTGTTCATGCCGCGGATAACTACCCGGGAAGAACCCATCCCCACCCCATTGGGCTGAGAGATCTGTACTCCGGCTATCTTTCCACTAATGGCATTCAGGACGTTTGGTTCAGATGCCAGCGCAACTTCTTCACCGTCTACATCCTGCACGGTGTAACCAATGGTTTTCTTTTCTCGCTCAATCCCCAAAGCAGTCACCATCACTTCGTCGAGGCTGGCTACGTTTGGTTCCAAAATAACATTGATGGCAGATTGATTCCCCACTTCAACCGTCTGGGTTTGGAAGCCTACGGAAGAGAAGGAAAGTGTAACACTGCCCTCTGGCACAGTAAGAGAATAGTTTCCGTCCAAGTCAGTAACAGTTCCCTGCGTGGTTCCGACAATGAGGACGTTCACGCCGGGAAGACCTTCCTGGTCCTCGCTTGAGTTTACTATTCCGCTGACATTTCGCTGTTGGGCCAGCAGAGGGCCACCCATTAGCAAGGCTACAGCTATTAGCAGCCTACTTCTTTTTAGATAGTTGTGCAACATAAGCGTAATTATTATTAGTGGTACAATAAAATGCTACTGCGCGGGTTAGGCCTGAAAGCAATATCGCGACACACCAACAGCTACTATATAGCCCATTACCAGAAAGATTTTTTAAGACAAGCTTAGCCGATCTGTTTACTTAGACAGAACCTGTCTGAACTAAATCTTCAGCCGAATGTCATTACTGACACACTCTCACGTTGTTATGAATAGATAGGGGGCGGGTCATTTTGAAGGCCCTCAAAGTATTGACTAAGCTTTAGACATTGAGTGACTATACATAGCGTAGCTTATGGACTAAGCCATTACGTTATGGGTTTTAAATCCATATACCTAAAGCGAATCCCTGTTTACTTGTAAGCGGTCTTCATTGAAGTGTTATTATCCATCCGGAGCAATCTTAGGGCATGATGGATAATACAAAGTAGCTTGTAAGGAAGCTATTTTGCGGTAGTATCAGAAGTGAAAGCGCTGTATATAAGGAAAATTGTTGTTGCCTGCCCTGATAAGCAGATTTAAGCAAAAGATACCAGCCTGTAGGCACTTTTAAAAGCTTTTCAAGAGAAAAATCATAATTACGGGCTAATAGGAAGGGGCTATCTTTTCTTCAGATCAATTTTTGAAATAAACTAACGAGCGGTAGAGAAAATAGCCTGAGGAATTTCGGGATGTTCGTCGGCAATCCGGTCGATGAGTTGCTTGGCACCCCGGGTTTTAAGGCGGCGGGCAATGAGAGCATCGGTGAAGGCCTCCATGTTGTTACCCAGCCGGTAATGGTTAGCCGCTCGCAGCAGATACAATTCTCCGTTTCGAGGAGTTATCTTAAGGGCTCGGCTGGCATCTTTCACGGCTTCAAAAGAGTAGCCCAGCTTTTGCTTCACCCAAGCCCGGTGTTGGTAAGCTTTGGCATACGTAGGGCTCAGGCGAATGGCCTTATTCAAATCGGCCAGTGCTAATGCATATTCTTTTTGCTTAGCATGTACGTAGCCCCGGTTAGAGTAAGCAATGGCATACTTCTTATCATATTTTAGCGCGGTGGTAAAATCTTCCAGTGCCTGCCCGTAAAGCTGTTCTTTAAATTTGGATACTCCCCGTTCATTGTATGATTTAGCGTAGTTATGAAACCGGGCCATCGCTTCATCGTAACTGACCAGATTGCCCTCTTCGTCGTATAAATCGTATACCTTGGCCGCCCGCTCTACAAACAGCTCTTCCTGTGTCTTTTTCTGACAAGACAACAGCACGATACTAAACAGAAAAATGATCCGGAGTTTCATTATCCTTCTAATGTTTCAAAAAGTCAGCTAGTTCACTTCTTACTTTATATTCTGAGTCAACGCTTATTAAGAAAGAATTGCTCATTAAAACGAGTAGGGCAATAAAAAATGTTAAATACGGGAAAATTACTTGTTAGTGCTTTGTCAAAACCATCTTAACCAACTTATAGCTAGACTGACCGGAGCCATAAGAACAGCAATCTAGGATTCTGACAGTCTACGGATAACGTCTTACCAGTCTGCCAATCAGCACATAATAAACATTATTCTGATTTCTTTTCATGGTGTACCAGGAAGCGGATGGCCGGAGGCAGGTTCCCCGTACAGCCTCTTGCTGATTGCCTCCGGCAACACTGTTTAAGTTAAGACTCATGATAGAATCAGAATAACTTCTACTATAACGCTAGATAGTTACTGATTTTTTGGGTAAAAAGCTAGTATGATAATACGTGCAAATATCGGTTAAGATGCAACTGCGGCAGCGAGGGTAGCTCCAGGTGCATACCTGTTGCCCATGCTTAAAAAACAGCTTATGATAATTTAACAGTTCGTTGGCGTCTTTGGGTAGTAAATCCAGCAATACTTTATGGGCTTTCGCTTGAGTGGTTTTCTGATCAATAATGCCTAACCGCTGTGAGACCCGGTGGACGTGGGTGTCTACAGGCAGTACGGGTTTTCGGAAAGTAAACAGTAGCAAAAAGGTGGTGGTTTTATGGCCTACTCCTTCAAACTGCATCAGCCACTGCATAGCTTCTTCTACCGGGAGGTCAGCCAGAAACTGTAGGTCAAAATTACCGCGTTCCTCGTAGATCTGCTGTAGAATCTTTTTAATTCGCGGTGCCTTCACTTCCGGATAATTAGAAGAGGCAATAGCTTCAGTCAGTTCATCCGCAGGCGCATTCATAATACCTTCCCAGGAGCCAAAGCGATCCCACATTCGCTCAAAAGCCTTCCGTTCATTCTCGTAGTTGGTACGTTGCGAGAGGATGGTAGCAATCAGTTGATCCATGGGAGACTTACCAGAAAAGCGTGTCTGTCGGCCAAATTGCTCTTCCAGTCGGGCTAAGGCCGTGCTTATTTTTTCTTCCGGCGACTCTCTTAAAAACTCGGCTGCTTCATTCATACTGTAAGTAACCTGTTATCCGACAAGTAGTTTAGCCACTTCTTCTCAAAAAAAACTCAAATAAGGTAACATTTCAGCACGAACGCCTGTATATTCGCTTTATAGTTTTACCAATTGCAAATCAAGTTGTTATGAAATTAGCTGTTGTTGGGGCAACCGGACTGGTCGGTACTGAGATGCTGAATGTCCTGGCCCAACGAGATTTTCCGTTAGACGAACTGCTGCCGGTTGCTTCGGCCCGGTCGGTAGGGAAGACCATTGAATATAAAGGCAAGTCGTACCCGGTTATTAGCATGGAAGATGCTATTGCGGCCCAGCCCGATATTGCTATCTTCTCAGCAGGCGGGTCTACTTCGCTGGAGTATGCTCCTAAGTTTGCCGAAGTAGGCACGATCGTAGTAGACAATTCTTCTGCCTGGCGGATGAACCCGGCTAACAAACTGGTAGTGCCGGAAATCAATGCCAACGTGCTTACTGAAGCAGATAAGGTTATTGCTAACCCTAACTGTTCTACTATTCAAATGGTGGTAGCTTTGGCGCCTCTGCATAAAAAATACCAGATTAAACGGATTGTCGTATCTACTTATCAGTCGGTAACCGGAACGGGAAAGGCTGCGGTAGATCAGCTGATGAACGAGCGTGAAGGTAAAGAGGGCGACAAGGTATATCCTCACCCTATTGATATGAATATTCTCCCTCATATTGATGTGTTCTTTGACAACGGATACACCAAAGAGGAGATGAAAATGGTTAATGAAACCAAGAAAATCTTTGGCGACGATAGCATTCGGGTAACAGCTACTGCGGTGCGAGTTCCGGCAGTGGGTGGTCATTCTGAAGCAGTAAACGTAGAGTTTGCCCAGGATTTTGATCTGGATGAAGTGCGCGAGTTGCTATCTGGCGCTGCCGGCGTAGTGGTGCAGGATGATGTGAAGAACAATATCTATCCTATGCCGATCTGGGCTCACCATAAAGACGAGGTTTTTGTAGGGCGGTTGCGCCGGGACGATACTCAGCCTAACACACTCAATATGTGGGTGGTATCTGATAACCTGCGTAAAGGGGCAGCTACCAACGCCGTGCAAATTGCCGAGTATTTGGTGGCTCAAAACCTGATAAAATCAGCGGTGGCGGAGTAGTGACAATTGCTGATCTGGAGGTATTACAAGAGCCGCACATCCGGCAGTTCATTCGCGAACATGAGTCGGATGATCCGTATGCACTGGCCCTTCAGGTAAAGCGGTATCCGGATGTCCCTATCCAACAAGTAGCGGAGCAGATTCAGGGTCGGCAAAAAGCCAGAAAGAAACTTCCTGAGTGGTATGAGGCAGAAGGAGTCATTTTTCCTTCTGCCTTATCTATGGAGCAATGCTCTTCCGAAACCACCGCTAAATTCAAAAGCAAGCTGGTATTAGGAAAGACTGCCGTAGACCTAACGGGCGGGGCAGGCGTAGACTCCTACTATCTAAGTCATTCCTTTGAGCAGTTCCACTACATAGAGCAAAATCCCCTCTTAGCGGCCATTACGCAACATAATTTTACTCAGCTTGGTACTTCTGTAATCCAGGTTCATACTACCGATGCGGAATCTTTTGTGTCATCTATGGATGGGGTAGATCTTATCTACCTGGACCCAGCCCGGCGGAATGATGCTAATCAGAAAGTATTCCGTTTGTCGGATTGCTCACCTGATGTACTGCATTTGCTGCCTCGCCTGCTGGCAAGTGCTAAACAGATAATGCTCAAAACCTCACCCATGCTGGATATTGACGCTGCTCTCCGAGATTTAGACTATGTTGATCAGGTATACGTAGTTGCAGTAAATAATGAGTGTAAAGAGGTGCTGTATATCTTATCTTCAGAGGCTGCAGAATTTCCGATCATTACGGCTATAGACTTAGGAACCGAAGCTGTACCGCTGCAATTTACCCGGGATGAAGAAGCTGATGCCCCTGTCACCTACACGGAGCCACAGCAGTACTTGTACGAGCCCCATGTTGCAATACTGAAAGCTGGAGCTTTCCGGTCGGTGGCTCAGCAGTGGAAAGTGGATAAACTGCACCCTCATACGCATTTATATACCTCATCTCAACTTATTCCGAACTTTCCAGGACGTTCCTTTCGGGTAGAAGCGGTGTTACCATATCAGAAAAAAACCATACGAAAGCTAATTCCCGAAGGAAAAGCGAACATTACCACGCGCAATTTCAGCGACTCTGTAGCGACCGTGCGGAAAAAGCTGGAGCTACAGGAAGGAGGAGATACTTACCTGTTTGCTACTCGTACCCAATCCGCTGACCGCGTTATACTTCTCACTCATAAAGCATAGATAATGGTAGTCATGGCAACTAAAGCCTTGACATTTCGTTGATATGGTTGTCGTGACTACTTCAAGGCGTAAAGTTTAGGCTATGGACCAAACTGAAGAAAAATACTGGATTATTGTAGCTTCCAGAGATCATGTACAGGCAGGAGTGGCGGGGGGCTTCGCTCAAGCCAACCACGGAAAACGTGGTCCGATGCAAAAGATGAATAAAGGAAATAAGCTTGTTTATTACTCTTCCAAAGCTGAATACGGTCAGCCAGAGCCTTGTCAGAAATTTACGGCCATTGGCGAAGTAATTGATGGAAAGCCTTATGCAGGAACGATGTCAATGACTGGAGATTCTCAACCCTATCGTAGGAATATAAATTACTATTCTTGTGAGGAAATTTCAATCCGCCCTTTGTTGGAAAAATTATCGTTTATTCAGGACACCAAGCATTGGGGGTATTCATTCCGACGAGGGTTCTTTGAAATTTCTAAACAGGATTACCAAACTATTGCCCAATTGATGCTGCATGGATCAGAGTAAAAGTATTTTCCCTTTTGAAGAGCCCGAGGAGAACGCTGGTTTTCTGCTTTGGCAGGTAACTATGCGATGGCAACGCCGCATAAAGCAGGGGTTAGACCCTCTTGGCTTGACGCACACTCAGTTTGTGTTGATGGCAGCCTTGCAATGGCTATTAAGTGCCCGAGAGGACGTGTATCAGGTTGATGTTGCCAATTACGCGCAGGTTGATAAAATGATGACTTCTAAAGTATTTAAAACATTGATCGGCAAGCAATTGGTGCGTATGCGGACTAGTGCGGAAGACAAACGAGCAAAGCAGGTGATGCTAACCCCAAAGGGCCGGGAGGTGCTAAAGCAAGCTTTGTCTGTTGTAGGTCGTATTGATACGGAATTTTTTTCTTCCCTGGAAGAACAGAAAGAAGAATTTCGCCAAATGATGCAATTGCTGATGGAGGATAAAATGGCATAAAAAAAGCCGACGGAAGAAAATCCTGTCGGCTTGTCAGTTTTTTTAAGAACTGTTATCGTAAATCTACCACTTCAACATCCTGGTATTTGCTGGTGTCAAAGGTGAAAAGCTCGTCGGTAACACTAGCCTGGGGGTTGAAATTGTCAATCTCGTAGGTATAGCTGGTGCCATTTTTATCAAAGATTTTCCACTTTTTTAGCGTCTTATCGTCTTTAGAAATATGCAGACGAATTTTGAAAAACTGATTGTCAGCATTTTCAGGAACCAGATCAACTACCTGATAAGATTTGCCGTCAATAGTTTCATCTTCCAAGTATGTATATTTAAAACCGCGTTTGTAGGCATTATAAATCTGAGTGGGCGAAATGTCGCCTTCTTCCGGATCGTAATCATCAATATTTACTTCATTTACTTCTTCCAGATACGTCCATACGGTCTGCCCATCATTGATAATCTCCTGACCGCCCATCTTTAAGCGGTATTTATCACCTTTTACCGAAATCTCACCTTCAAAATCTTCACTAATAGACTGATCAGCGTTTTCCATGGAATAGGAGAAGTCAGATTTGAATGCCCCGATCTGCTGGTAAGCATTGCTCATAGCATCCAGAATCTCCTTGGCTTTGGGGTCATACTGGGCATATACATTAGAATACTGGAAACCAACCAGTACTATGGCGACTATCATTAAAATTTTCTTCATACAAATACAACTGTTAGGAATCTTATTGTGTTAGTCCAGACTGTTCAATAACTGTTCCAAACTGTATTCATCGGTGATCAGGACCTCCCGGGCTTTACTTCCCTCAAAAGGCCCTACAATGCCAGCGGCTTCCAGTTGGTCAATCAGTCGCCCGGCGCGGTTGTAGCCCAGTTTAAGTTTTCGCTGAATGAGTGAGGTACTACCCTGTTGGTGGTGAACAATAACGCGAGCGGCATCCTCAAACATATCGTCCCGGTTTTTCAGGTCTACTTCCAGCACATTATTGCTGTCATTATCGTCTCCTAAATACTCAGGCAGCACGTAAGCTGACTCATAGCCTCGTTGAGAGCCGATGTACTCGCAAATGCTGTCTACTTCGTGCGTATCAACAAAAGGGCATTGCAGCCGGATAAGATCGGAATTGACCGATAGCAGCATATCTCCCATACCCACCAGTTGCTCGGCTCCGCCGGTGTCCAGAATGGTGCGGGAATCTACCTTGGAGGTAACCCGATAAGAGAGGCGCACCGGGAAGTTAGCCTTAATAATACCCGTGATGACGTTTACCGAAGGGCGCTGAGTAGCCACCACCAGGTGAATACCAATGGCCCGGGCCAACTGAGCCAGGCGAGCAATGGGAGTTTCTACCTCTTTCCCAGCGGTCATCATCAGGTCAGCCAACTCATCAATAATCAGCACGATATACGGTAAAAAGCGGTGGCCCTGTTCAGGGTTCAGTTTGCGCTTAACAAATTTCTGATTGTACTCACGAATATTACGACAACCGCCATCTTTAAGCAGATTATAGCGGTTATCCATCTCAATGCACAGCGAGTTAAGGGTATAAATTACCTTTTTAGTTTCGGTGATGATAGCATCTTCACTGTTAGGAATTTTTGCCAGAAAGTGCCGCTCTAGTTTATTAAATAAAGAGAGCTCCACTTTCTTAGGGTCGACCATCACAAACTTCAACTGAGAAGGGTGACGTTTGTAGATCAGGGAGCTGATTAGCACGTTAAGCCCCACTGACTTACCTTGTCCGGTGGCCCCAGCAATCAGTAAGTGAGGCATTTTGGCTAGGTCAGCCACAAACAGCTCATTCGCTACAGTTTTGCCTAAAATGATTGGAAGCTCCTTATTGCCGTGCATGAACTTCTCCGTGGTAACCACCGAGTGCATGCTGACCATCTCCCGGTTTTTATTAGGCACCTCAATACCAATCGTGCCTTTCCCCGGAATGGGAGCGATGATACGAATACCCAGGGCCGAGAGGTTAAGCGCAATATCATCTTCCAGATTCTTGATCTTGGAAATTTTAACTCCGGCCTCCGGCACTATTTCATAAAGCGTTACAGTAGGGCCAATGGTAGCTTTGATAGACTGAATGCCGATCTTGAAGTTAATCAGCGTTTCAATAATCTTGTCTTTATTGGCCTCCAGCTCTTCTTTCGTTACCTGCACCCGCCCGGAGTGGTTATCATCCAGCAAACCCGGCTCAGGATAGCGGTACTTGGGTAAGTCTAGGGTGGGGTCGTAGTTCTCTGAAGTAAGCACCTGTTTAGCTTCCTCGCTGTATTCCTCTACCTCCAGGGCAAAATTGGGCGCGGTTTCCTGAGGCAGGTTAGGGTCTTCAATATCCAGTGGAAGTGAGGTTGGTGGCGTTTTAGGCGGAGCTGGCTGGGGTTTCGGGTCTATAAACAGCTCTTCTTCCATTTCTGAATACTCGTCTTCTGTTTCTTCCTCAGTGGCCGGACGATCCCAGCCCATAGTGTCTTCTTCCGGCACGAAGCTTAGTTGCCCGGAACCTGACTCTGCCACTCCAACACCAGCGGCTTCCGGAGATGAATTTTTACTAAAAGGAGAATTAGGATTTGGTAAGGGCAAAGGTGAGGTGAGATTGAAGAAATAGATGATAAAAACAATCAGGGCAAATGCCAGAATCAACAAAGTGCCCCAGCCAATCAGGCTATCGGTTAATACGGCTAGTTCGTAACCTACGCCTCCACTTAACAGGCCCCAACCTGTTAAATTTTCCTGATGATAAATCCAATAGCCCAGCAGCCAGCTAATCCAGATCAGGAAAAAAGTAACGCCCATGGTAGCACGATGGAGGGATACTAAGGTACGGCGGAAGACTAACTGCACCCCAGCCGCAAAGAAGAGCGGAGGTATGAGTAAAGAAGCAATGCCAAACCAGCGGTAAATCCACAGATAGGATACTACTGCTCCCACTAACCCCAGCCAGTTTTCAGTTTCCTGTCCGGCAGATTTCCAGTTGCTTTCCAGCACTGATTCCACTACGCTCTGGTCAGCCGGACCGGTAAAGAGGTACGAGACCTGGGCAATGAAGAGGTAGAGCGATGCAACAATCAGGAAAAACCCTATTGCCAAATGGAAACGAGGGTCTCGCCAAATAGGTGAAAACGCAGAGGGTTTCCGTTCCTTTCTGGTCTTGGTTGATGTTGATTTTACTCGATTAGTTTTGTTTGTTTTTTTTGCCATACCCCAAAATATCAGCTACAACGAAAAACGCTTTAAAACGATCTATACTAAGATAAAAAACGGCTTACGAAATGGTCATCCGCTTTTTTGCCGTGCATTATACTCAAAATAGCTGGATGCTACATTTGATTTCCGCAAAGTATTTTATTTTGAGTATAATTAGTAATAAGTTACATAAATACCACTGGAAAGTCTTCATAATCTGATTAATTCCAATTTCTAACGGGTGTATACTTTTTGAAATTTTTTAGCGTATCTTACCAATGATTTTTTTAGAAATTGTGTTACCAAATAAATCTGGAGGACACCCCTTATTATAGGTAAGGGAGGAAATGCAAAACGAAATTATACCGGCATCGGTACGAAGGCTTATGGAACACGTAGACAAATCAGTACTTTGCAAAAACGAATTGGGTAAGATCACTGCTTTAAACCCAGGCGTTGCTTACGAACTTACGTTCAAACAAGTGCATTTATTGTTGACGTCCAGTCAAATTCATCAACTGAAGGATGAAATGGAACGGCTGGATGAACAGGAGTGGTTCTTAGGTTCTGATGAACCATTTGCTCTATTACGTTTTCCTTTCATGGATTTTAGCATCTGGGTTACCCGCTCGGAGATGGATATGTTGATGCAACTGCTGCTAGAGGCCACAGCTATGATGAAAGTGCATCACTGGCTTGCTTTCCGGACGGAACGTTCCCGAACTAACTAGTAACAAAAAAAGCTCCTTAGAGGAGCTTTTTTTATGTCATATAATAGTTGCTAGGCTTATTCAGCAGGTTCTGCTTCCCGCTCAGTGTGCAGAAATCCGACTGCTAATGAGTCTTCGCCCAAGAAGTGCTCAATGTGGTGAGCTCGATCCTCAGTCTTAAATAACAGGCCTTCCAGTAAAGACTTAGTAGCATAATCTCCCAACTCAAATGCTTTTTTAATAGAAGCTCTTAAGTTAACAGCGATTTTTTTCTCTGCTTCCATATCGTGTTGGAGACTTTCCCGGATATGAAATACTCCTTCTTCTTCATGATCAACATAAGCAAGCTTGGCTACGTTAGCCGGATGGCAAGTAGGTGCTACCCCCATCACTGTCAGGCGTTCGGCTACAGCATCGTACCCTTCGTGAAGTTGATTATAATTATCCTCAAAAAACAAATGCAGATCACGGAACTGAGGCCCTTCTACCATCCAGTGATGTTTATGATACTGATGGTAAAGAGTAATCATGGAAGCTAAGTGCCTATCTAAATGTTCAGCAATCTCTATGGCTACTTCTTTGTCAAGCCCTACCGGATTACCTTCATATTCTTTTTGTTTGCGTAACTTATTCATAAAAAAATTGATGTTTTAGTTAAAAAAACGATTAATCTACAATTACTAGAACTTATTAGAAGCCCGAAGGTTTCACGAAAGAGCGGTAAAATATGATTTAGATCGTCTCTGAATCTAGCTGGTTGAAGTCAATAAACGTGGTAGTCCGCTTTTAATAGTCAATCATTACATCTACTTTTTCTTTATATGGCCTATCAGCGACTTGCCATTATTCTGGGTAATTGCCTCTTCCCAAATCCTAAAGTACTAGAACCTGATAAACGCACTTTGTTCTTCATGGCTGAGGATGCTGGGCTGTGTACTCATTTTCGGTACCATAAGCATAAACTAATTCTCTTTCTATCGGCTATGCGCTCGTATCATGACTCGCTGAAAAACAAGTACCCTACCCACTACTGGAAGCTGTCGTACGAAAACCACCATCTGTCTTACGAAGAGAAACTGCAAAAGACACTTTCCAAATACTCGGGCATTAAAGAGATTGTTATGTTTGAGATTGAGGACAAGTTTTTTGCTGAGCGCATGCAGCAGTTCTGTCAGAAGAACGAACTGCAACTAACGATTGTCGATTCGCCCGGCTTCTTCAATACACCCAAGGATTTCCAACAGTATCTGGGTGGGACCAAGCGCCCTTTCATGCAGTATTTCTACATTGAACAACGTAAAAAACATCGGCTTTTAGTTAATGAGCAGCATGAACCGCTTAGCGGAAAATGGTCGTTTGACGAGGAAAATCGCAAGAAGCTACCGAGCGATATGTACATTCCTTCCCTACCGGATAGCGAATGGACCGATCATACTTATGAGGTAGTGCAGGTAGTTGATGAGCTGTTTCCTAAGCATCCGGGCGACTCCCATACCTTCTGGCTGGCTACCACTCGTCGTCAGGCTCTTTACCGGGTACGGGACTTTCTGGAAAACCGCTTTACCCATTTTGGCCCTTACGAAGATGCCATTGACCGTGATCGCAACTTTTTGTTTCACTCCGTACTATCTCCTTATATAAATTTAGGGCTGATTACCGCTCGAGAAGTAATTGAGATGGCTTTGGAGTATGCTCACGCTGAAAATATTCATTACCCCAGTGTGGAAGGATTTGTGCGGCAGATTGTAGGCTGGCGAGAGTTTATGCGGGGTATGTACCACACCCATAACCTAAAAGGTAATTTTTTTGATAACCAACGAACGTTAACCGAGTGTTGGTATGATGGCACCACGGGTATTCCCCCATTAGATGACAGCATCAAGCGCGTAATGAAACACGGCTATACCCATCATATTGAGCGCCTGATGGTGATCGGAAATATCATGCTCCTGTCAGAGATTCATCCTGATGAGGTGTATCGGTGGTTTATGGAAATGTTTGTAGATTCTTCGGACTGGGTGATGGAACCCAATGTATACGGTATGAGCCAGTTTGCCGATGGCGGCACCTTTGCTACCAAACCCTATATTGGCGGAGCTAACTATATCAGTAAAATGAGTAATTACTCTAAAAGTAAGAAGTGGGCTGACTCGGTAGATGGCCTATACTGGAGTTTTATTGACCGACACCGCAAGGTGTTCGCCGGGAACCAGCGCATGTCCATGATGGTATCAGTCCTGGACCGTATGGACCAGGACCGGAAAGAATATTTATTTCAGGAAGCTGAAGAATTTAAGAAGCGAGTAACGGTTTAAACGCGCCGTTTTCCTTTTCGGTGTTTCTTTTTCTTCTTGCCAAAATCCCCGTCGCCTTTAGGTTTGTAACTACCGCTGGTAGATGTAGCTTTTTCTACCAGAGCTAGCTGTCCGGCAAAGGTAGCCCCTCGGAAAGCCGGTTCTACTACGGTTTCGTGTTGGCTGTCTACCTCAAACATGGAAAAGTTTTTCTCAATATCAATTTTACCAATGCGGATAGAAGAATCGTTAGTGTATTCATTGATCAGTCCCATCAACCGGGCGGGGTTCATTTTATGCTTACTACCAATATTGAGGTAAAATTTGGTAAAATCGGTTTTGCGGCGGCGTTCTCGCACACTGTCGCTCTGTCGGCCACTCCGTTCACTATTGCTCTGGCGGCTACCGCGCTCGCTCCGTTCACCCTTTCGTTCGTCCGCTTTCACATTCAGGTCAGGGGCGTTCTCGTAATAAGCCAGAAAACGGTTAAATTCTACCGATACAAAATGTTTAATCAGGTCTTCTTTGCTCATCCAGTCCAGCTTTTTATAAATCGCCGGAAGGTAAGAGTCAATATGCTCATCATTCACCTCAACCTGCTCCATTTTATCAATGAAGTAGAAGAGTTGCTTTTCGCAAATCTCGCGACCGCCGGGCACTGGTTTGCGCTCAAATGAGATTTTAGAAGTACGTTCAATGTTTTTAATTCGCCCGGTTTCCCGCCGATGGACAATAACAATAGAAGTACCTGTCCTTCCGGCACGTCCGGTGCGGCCACTGCGGTGGGTATATACCTCAATGTCATCCGGCAGATTATAATTGATTACGTGGCTCAGGTCATTCACGTCCAGTCCACGGGCGGCTACGTCGGTTGCCACCAGCATGTTCAACTGCTTTTGCCGGAAGCGGCCCATTACATAGTCACGCTGGGCTTGCGATAAATCGCCGTGCAGGGCATCAGCATTGTAACCATCCGCACCCAGCTTCTCAGCAACGTCTTTTGTTTCCTGACGAGTACGGCAAAAAACAATACCATAAATCTCCGGATACAAATCAGCAATGCGCTTTAGTGCCAGGTAACGGTCTTTCGCATTCACCATATAGTAAACGTGCTGTACCGTGCTGGCCCCGGCATTACGCGAACCAACTGAAATTTCGATAGGGTTTTGCGTAAATCTCCCGGCAATAGACTTAGGCATAGTCGCCGAGAAAAGAAGCGTTTGCCGTTCGGCAGGCGTTTGGTCAACAATAGCTTCCAGTTCTTCTTTAAAGCCCATAGAAAGCATTTCATCGGCTTCGTCCAGTACCAGCCATTGTACCGCATCCAGCTTCAGTATTTTACGTCGGATCAGATCATGTACCCGCCCAGGGGTCCCAACCACAATCTGCACCCCTCGTTTTAGTTGACGAATTTGCTGATCTATGCTGGCCCCACCGTATACAGCCGCATTGCGAACGTTGGGTAAAAATTTGGCCAGGTCATCCAGATCTCGGGTAATTTGCAAACATAACTCACGGGTAGGGCAAAGGACTAATGCCTGCACTTGTGAGGAATCTTCGCTGACCATATGCAGCAAAGGCAAACCGAAGGCGGCTGTTTTTCCGGTTCCGGTCTGGGCCAGGGCTACTAAATCGCGGTGATCGGTAGTGAGCACCGGAATAGCCTGTTCCTGCACCGGAGTGGGTTGAGTAAAGCCTAGCTCTTCAACAGCTTGCAGTAGTTCGGGGCGTAGCCCCATTTCTTGAAATGTCATGGTATAAAACTAATAGATTCTAGCAATCCACTGATGTTGCTCAATAAGGTGAACTGAAGTACGATAGCTTGAGCGGTTGGCTGATAATCAGTGGTTTACCAACAAGAGGAAACGCAAGCCGAATTTTGACGCAAAGGTACAATGATTATTGATGAAATCGCGACCTTTGAAAAAGAATACTTTTCCCAAGAAAGTTCCCGCTTTTCCAAAGATTAATGCGTTGGAGAGATATTATTTAACAAGTTGCCTGGAAATTATTCTGATTTTCTTTTATAGATATGATAAGAGGTGGGAGGCAGAAGGCAGAGGCTTTCCCCTGTGCAGCCTCCAATAACGCTTACCTGCTCAGTCCGATAAGGCTTTCAAGAAAAATGACTTCATACTCAATTACCGGAAGAAACTCCCTTATTTTAGAACTACTTTTTAAGGATCAGTAGTTAGTTTTGAGGGTATGAAAGCAGCAAGTGCAGTGCAGCGCATGAACGCGTTGGGTGAGCAAGGTATTCCATTTCTGTTTATTATTAACTTCTTGGGCGATAGCTCTCAGGTGCTGCCTTTATCTTCTATTAACCCTAAGCACATTCTGTTCAACGTAGAGGGGGTTACCAATGCTCCAGTCTGCTCAGTTTCCAGCGCACCAGTGCAATTAGAAAAATTTCCGGTGAACTTTGCACTTTATCAGAAAGCCTTTTCTCAAGTGCAGTACTACATTCATCGAGGAGATACGTACCTGGTAAACCTGAGCTTCCAGACACCTATTACACTGAATCTTTCACTAAAAGAAATATTCTACCGAAGCCAGGCCCGCTACAAATTATACTTTTCCGATCAGTGGGTGGTTTTTTCTCCTGAGCCTTTTTGTCGTATTAATAAACAGGGAGAGATTCGTACTTACCCCATGAAAGGAACGATAGATGCCTCTGTGCCGGATGCGGCATCTCAACTGAAAAACAATGTAAAAGAACAGGCTGAGCATACCACGGTAGTAGATTTGTTACGCAATGATCTGAGCCAGATAGCGACCAACGTAAGGGTGCCCCGTTTCCAATATCTTGAAAAAATCAACACGCATCAGCAGACATTGTGGCAGATGAGCTCTGAAATTCAGGGCCAGCTACCTACTGATTATGTCAGTCGGCTCGGTGATATTATTTTCCAAATGCTTCCGGCAGGCTCTATTAGTGGAGCGCCAAAGCCTAAAACCCTTGAAATTATTCGGGAAGTAGAGAATTATGAGCGCGGTTACTACACGGGTGTCTTTGGAATTTTTGATGGTAAACAACTGGATTCCGGGGTGATGATCCGGTTTATTGAACAGCAAAATAACCAATACGTTTTCAAAAGCGGTGGGGGTATTACTTTTTTTAGCGATCCCGAGCGGGAGTATCAAGAGATGATTGATAAGATTTATGTGCCAATTTATTGAAACGCTTTGCGTACAGCGAGGCAAAGTTCAACACCTGAAGTATCATCAGGATAGAGTTAACCAAAGTCGCCGGGAAGTGCTGGGCATTATTGAGCCGCTGGTGCTGGCCGATATTATTACGGTTCCTGATTCTCTAAAGCAGCGCGAACGGATAAAGTGCCGCCTGCTGTATTCAGCATCAGTAGAGGAGATTACGTTGGTTGAGTATCAGCTCCGCACTATTCGTTCATTACGCTTGCTGGACCATCATACTATTGAGTATCCTTACAAATTTGCTAATCGCGATCAGATCAACGAACTGTTTGTCCGGCGTGGGGATGCTGACGATATTCTGATTGTAAAGCAGGGTTTGATCACGGATACGTCTTACAGTAATGTGGCTTTCTATGATGAGAAACAGTGGGTTACGCCTCATCAGCCGCTACTGCCCGGTACCTGCCGTGCCCGTTTGCTGGAAGAAGGAGTGCTCGTTGAAAAGAAAGTGACCCCAGATGATTTAGCTCATTTTACTCACTGTAGTTTGATTAATGCCATGCTTCCGTTAGGAGAGTGTAAGGTAACCATATCCGACATTCGCTGGTACTCTTAGTGAGTATTTTCTTGTACTAACTCTTCTTTTTCCTGGGGTAGCGATTGCCGGTTTTCGTCCGATTCGCGATAGTGATTTAGTGATTTATATAGACTATAACACAGCACAATCAAGATCAGCGCAAACGGCAGGCCGGTGAGAATGGAAGCGGTCTGCAAGGCCGTAAGTCCACCGCCGACCAGCAGAATAGCCGCTACCGTTCCTTCCATAGAAGCCCAGAAGATTTTTTGCCCTACCGGAGCATCGTGCCGCCCGCCCGAGGTTAGGGTATCTACCACCAGCGAACCGGAGTCGGAGGAAGTAACAAAAAAGCTGGCTACCAGCAGAACGGTCAGAATAGAGGAGATAAAGGACAGTGGATATTGTTCCAGTAGCTGATAAATAGCGGTGGCTACGTTTTCATCTACTGCTTCACTAATAGAAGTATTTCCGGTAAGCTCCTGATACAGGGCGCTTCCGCCGAATACCGACATCCACAAAAAAGTGAGCAGAGCCGGTACGAGTAGTACTCCGAAGATAAACTCCCGGATGGTTCTTCCCCGGGAGATTCGGGCAATGAAAATGCCGACAAAGGGTGACCAGGCAATCCACCAGGCCCAGTAAAACACGGTCCAGGAATTTTGCCAGTGGGTTTTCTCATTGATTCCCTGATAGGATTCGGTCCAGAAGCTGAGGCGGAAAAATTCATTGATGTAGTAGCCCAGGTTTTGCACAAACGATTTGAGCAGGAAGACCGTCGGGCCCACCACCAGTACAAATACCAAAATCAGCAATGCTAACCGCATATTCCACTCACTCAGGCGCCGAATGCCCTTGTCCAGTCCTAAAATAAGAGAAAGGGTGGCAAAAAAGGTGATAATAGCAATCAGGGCAATTTGCAGCCCGGTGCTATAAGGAAGCCCAAATAAATAAGTCAGGCCAGCATTAACCTGCTGCACGCCAAACCCTAGTGAAGCGGCTAAACCAAATAAAGTGGCAATGACCGAGATAATATCAATAACATCACCGCGCCAGCCGTAAATTTTTTCACCGAACAGAGGGTAGAAAATAGATCGAATGGTGAGCGGGAGCTTTCGGTTAAACGTAAAAAAGGCGAGAGCAAGCCCCACAATCGCATAAATTGCCCAGGCGTGCACGCCCCAGTGCAAAAAGGTTAAACCCATGGCCGACTTTGCCGCCATAATTTTATCACTGTTATCAATCAGTGGATTGGTATTGTAATGATTAATGGGCTCGGCCACGCTCCAAAACAGCAACCCAATACCCATGCCAGCACTGAATAACATAGAAAACCAACCGGCGTATGAAAAGTCGGGTTTGGCACTGGCACCACCCAATCGGATTTTTCCAAACTTGCTAAATCCCAGATACAGCGAAAACAATAGTAAGCCATTGACTAGCAGAATAAAAAACCAGCCTACGTTATTAGCAATTAGCGTTTGGGTATTGGCAAACCACTGCTCCATAGGCTCGCCCACAATGAGGGTAATAGCTACTAAAGCAAGAATGACAGCAAAGGAACTAATGAATACCGGCCCGTTGGCTTTGATGCCCAAAAACGTTTTTTCATCACTGCGCTGGTAGGTTTCACTCATGAATCCGGGGTTGAAGAATAATTAGATAAAACAATACAATAGTACAACACAGATCATTTTATGATTCAATAATCAGTTGGCTTTTCTGAAATGGGAAACTAACTGATTTGCGGTTTTATCTCTCTATCCTTTCTTTTGAAAATGGAGAATTCCCCAGTTCAGATACCCTTGCTTGCCGCCATCAATCCAGTGCTGAAGCCCGGCTTTCATCTGATCAATGTATTCCTGACTGCAAACCTCGAGCAAGGCTTCTTCCTTTGTGGTCATCTCGGCCAGCACGGCTGAGTAGTGGTTTACCAATTGTTCGGGCATCTCCAGAATGGTTACTTCTTGCAACCCTGCCTGAGAAGCTAACTGGCGATATAAAGCTACCGAACCCATCGCTTCCAGGTGGATTCTCCTGAGAATTGGCTCCAGTACATCAGTCGGACAGTCGTCGGCCTGCATGGGGTCGGTGAAGATGAAATGGCCCTCTGGCTTCAAAACCCGGCTCACTTCTTCCAATACCTTATCCTTATTACCGCTATGCAAAAGTGCGTCTTCCGACCATATTACATCGTAGGTGGTATCCTCAAAAGGAATCTCCTCAAAGTTCCCAGCATGCACCTTTATCTTATCACTCAGCCGGACTTCGGCATTTTTTTCCTGGTTGCGCTGGTTTTCTTTTTCGCTCAGGTTCAGGCAATCTACGGTGCAGCCAAAGTGAGATGCCAGGTAGCGGGCCGCCCCACCGTAGCCCGAGCCGATGTCTAACACGCGAGTAGTATCATCGATGTATTTAAGCTCGGAAACCATGCGCTGGATGGTTCGGGCGCTAGCCTGAAAAATAGGCATACCTGGAATTTCATAGATGCCTACGTGAATATCTTCTCCACCCCAGATGGTATAGTAAAATTCATCAGCATCAGAGCTGTCGTAATAATTTTTGGTGGTCTGTACTAAATCTTGCGTACTCATGGGTTTTTATTTTTGGTCGTCGTCGGGTGCTACGTATTTTTTCTCAGCGATATGAACATAAAAATCCGGCGTGTCGGTATGATACGTTTCCTCAAAATCGCCGAAGGTATGAACTGTCTGGAAGCCTACTTCTTTTAGGAGGTTGCGGACATACTCTACCCGTAGCGGAAACATATTTAAGTGAAAAACCGAATCATCAGGAAATTCGTAGCGGAAGCGAGCAAGTCCTTCGTCAACGTGCTCTGGCTCAGCTTTTACATTTTCACCAGCGTAGTAATAAGTATGTTTGGTTTTAAACTGCTCGTCTAGAATAGTATCGTAATTACGATGGTCAATCACTAAAACGCCATCGTGCCGGAGAGAAGAATAAAACTCAGCCAATGCCTTTCGGCGGTCGTGCTCCGCAAACAGGTGGGTAAAAGAATTACCCAGGCAGATCAGGGCATCAAAGCGGCTGTGTACATCCCGATTAAGCCAGCGCCAGTCGGCCTGAATGGTTCGCAGAATGTGGTTTCGGTCTCTTCCGTTCTCAAAAGCCTTAGCTAGCATAGTAGGGCTCCCGTCGGCACTCCATACCTCAAAGCCAGCATCAAGAAGTTTCACGGAATGAAAGCCGGTGCCAGTGGCTACGTCCAGTATTTTTTTCTTATTTCTACGTTTCAGTTCATTGATGAAAAAGTCTTCTTCTCCCTGCGAGCGGGCGTCCCAGTCAATCAGTTCGTCCCACTTTTCCACAAAGTTATGAACATACTCTTCCTGATAGTGATCCGTTTCCCGCATGGCCGTAGGTGTTTCACCAAACTGCTGTTCTTTTTGCAGCTCTCTCTCTAAACTCATGGTAATAGTTTTTTAGGGTTGATTAACTATGATAAATAATGAGGGGAAGCAGCAATGAAGAATAGCTGCTGAGGTGGGCTACCGAAAGTCTTAAATGAACAATCAAGTAGCGTTATTTCCTTAAGAAAATACCCCTTTACTATAAAGTAAAGCAACCGGAAAAAGATTGTTACACCAAAGGGCTTTTAATTCCGAATAAAGTAGGATTGCCTTGTATGAGAGCCCAACACCTTATACCTTTACTCAACTATTCTGGAGAGTATCTACCTTTACCAATTTCCTCTTTAAGTCTCAGATCACGCGAGAAAGCACAATTGAAGTATTAGGCTCGCCAAACTCCGTGAGTTTCATAATAATACTTTCCAGGCTTTTCAGATTAGTAGCTCTAAGCTCAATATAATACCCTTCCCGTCCGGTTACAGCGTAGCAGGCAGTTACCTCTGCTTTCTGTTTTAAAAAATGCACTAAGTGCTCCTTTTGGTTAGCATAAATACGCAGCGTTACAAATGCCTGCACAGCATAGCCTAATTTTTCATAATCTACAGTAACACCATAAGAGCGTATAAGCCCAGACTCTTCCATACGCCGGATACGCTCCGCAATGGCTGGTGCCGAAAGCCCTACCTCTTTGCTGATTTCAGACACCGGAACCCGAGCGTTTTGCTGTAATTTCTTTAAGATTTTCTGGTTTAGCGAATCAATACTCATATTACTCTCTGAGAAATAAGATATACATAATATTAATAAGCATAAGTGTGAAATACGTTATTTTATAAAGCAAATGTGGTAAAATTATTTAATAAATTTATTAGTAATGATTGGCTAAAACAATGTGTATTTTTTCTTCGTCTAAAGAAGTAAATAAGGATGTAAAATGACGAAATGAAAATGACATGGCTTTTTCATTGCCGATATTGAAATATTGAATAAAAAATAACCTTGCTATTTATAGATATTTATTGTTGAGAGCATTTAAAAGATATAGTATATGCAAACCCAAGACATAACCCAGGAAGCCGTTCAGCAGGATTTTCTGCCCATCAACGGTACGTTTTATATTGAATTTTATGTGGGTAACGCTAAGCAGGCGGCACTGTATTACCATTATACATTCGGGTACGATATCATCGGCTACGCCGGACCGGAAACCGGGCATCGCGACCGGGCCAGCTATGTACTTCAGCAAGATAAAATACGCTTCATCCTGACGTCGCCCATCAAACCGGAAGGTTTCATTGCTGAGCACGTTCACCGCCACGGTGATGGGGTGCGAGACATTGCGCTTTGGGTGGAAGATGCCCGGCAAGCGTTTCAGGAAACCACGCAGCGCGGAGCGAAAGCAGTGGCTGAACCCAAAGTACACTCCGACGAAGATGGTGAGATCGTTACCGCCTCTATCAAAACCTACGGCGATACCATTCACACCTTCGTAGAGAACAAAAACTACCGTGGTTTCTTCATGCCCGGCTTCAGGAAACTGGAGAATCCGTATCTACAAAACCGCAAAGTAGGGCTGAAGTACGTAGACCACATCGTGGGTAATGTAGAACTGGGCAAGATGAATGATTTCGTCAATTTTTACGGGGACGTGATGGGCTTCAAGCAACTGGTCTCGTTTGACGATAAAGACATCTCTACCAAATACACCGCGCTGATGTCAAAAGTAATGTCTAACGGCAACGAGCGCATCAAATTCCCGATCAACGAACCCGCGCCCGGCCTCAAGAAAAGCCAGATCGATGAATACCTGGAGTTCTACCAGGGAGCCGGAGTGCAGCATATCGCCATCGCCACCGATAATATCATTCAAACGATTACTCATTTGCGAAACAACGGAGTAGAATTCCTGCACGTACCCGACAATTACTACGAAGACCTGAAAGAGCGTGTCGGTAACATCGATGAACCCATCGAAGAACTCAAAAAGCTCGGTATTCTGGTCGACCGCGATGAGGAGGGCTATCTGCTACAGATCTTCACCAAACCCGTGCAGGATCGGCCCACCGTGTTCTACGAAATCATTGAGCGCAAGGGAGCTCGCTCCTTCGGCAAAGGCAACTTCAAAGCCCTCTTCGAGGCTATTGAAAGAGAACAGGAATTACGCGGCAACCTTTAAGCAATGAACAATGTGCAGTGTGCAATGAACAGTGCTCTTATAATACGGCATTGAGAAGAAAACAGTAAACAATTGATTTTATGAGTGAAGAGGGAAAGGGTGCTGATAACCCGATACGGGAGAAGTCTTTTGCTTTTGCGGTGAGGATTGTGCGGTTGTATCAGCATTTGTCAGGGGAGAAGAAGGAGTTTGTTATATCAAAGCAATTGCTCAAGAGTGGGACGAGCATTGGGGCTAATGTGGAAGAGGGGATTGGCGGGATATCCAAAAAAGATTTTCGAGCTAAGCTATCCATAGCCTATAAAGAAGCCCGAGAAACGAAGTACTGGCTTCGCCTACTTCACGCAACGGATTATATCACCGAAAATGCTTACGATTCACTCATGAAAGACTGCGAAGAACTACTAAAAATACTTTACGTCATCGTCAAAAAATCAGGCGAATAATCTAATTGTTCATTGTATGAATTTCATTGCACATTGTTCACTACACACTGCTAATTGTTAAAACTATGGCCTACTATATTCAACATGGTAAGATACCACCGAAACGGCATACGCAGTTTCGACAACCGGATGGTTCGCTGCACTATGAGGAGGTAATTGGCGCGGAAGGCTTTAGCGGTATTTCATCCATCGCCTACCACATCAATCCACCTACTTCCATTGATAAAGTGGGGGAGGTACAGGATTACGACATTGCCTACGCTGACCTGAAGAACATGCAGCACCGCCATCTGCTAGGCGCAAAGTTGCAGCCGAAAGGCGACTGGCTCTCTGGGCGGCAGTACGTGATGGGAAACAATGATGTTCGTCTGGCTATTTGCCGACCGACGGAGAACATGCGCTACTTTTACCGCAACGCTTCAGCCGATGAACTAGTCTACGTGCATGAGGGCGAAGGCGAGCTGCTTAGCCCCTTAGGAAAAGTGAAATTCACGCAGGGCGATTATGTGCATGTACCTCGCACGGTCACCCATCAGTGGAACATTAACCTGGATAAACCCTGCCGTTTTCTGGTCATCGAGAGTTATTCCGAAATAAAGTTTCCAAAGCGCTACCGCAATCAGTTCGGGCAGTTGTTGGAGCATAGTCCCTATTGCGAGCGGGACATTAAAACTCCCGAGCCGATAGACGCCATTGATGAAAGCGGCGGCTTTGAAGTGAAGATCCTGAAACACGGACAACTTCACAGCTTTATGTATACCTACCATCCATTTGATGTGGTAGGATGGGATGGTTACATGTACCCATACGCCATTTCCATTCATGATTTTGAGCCGATCACTGGGCGCATCCATCAGCCGCCGCCGGTACACCAGATGTTTGAAGGGCATAATTTCGTAGTCTGCTCCTTCGTACCTCGCCTGTTCGACTATCACCCGCAATCCATCCCGGCACCGTATAGTCACTCCAACATCGATTCGGACGAAGTGCTGTTCTACGCCGAAGGTGATTTTATGAGTCGGAAGGGAGTGGAGCGAGGCTCGTTTACCCTGCATCCCGGTGGTATGCCGCATGGACCGCACCCCGGCACCGCCGAAGCCTCTATCGGGAAAAAAGGAACGGAAGAGTTAGCCGTGATGGTGGATACCTTTCATTCTCTTCGGCTGACTAAAGAAGCATTAGAGATTGAAGATCAACAGTACATTTATTCGTGGAAAGTGTAAGAGTCCACGGTTCATAGACCACAGTTCACAGTATTATTCGTTGACTATGGACTGTCGACTAAAAACTAAAAGGAGATGAATGATTTATTAAAGGAATTTGAAGAGAAAAAACCCGAGGTGGTTTTTGAATGGAATGATCCGGAGACTGAAGCCAAAGGCTGGGTAGTGATCAACTCCCTGCGAAACGGTGCGGCGGGAGGCGGAACGCGGATGCGAAAAGGGCTAGATCGGCACGAGGTGGAATCGCTGGCTAAGACCATGGAGATTAAATTCACCGTATCAGGGCCAGCCATTGGCGGGGCAAAATCCGGGATTGATTTTGACCCGAATGATCCGCGGAAGGAAGACGTGTTGCAACGCTGGTATCGGGCCGTTACTCCTTTGTTGAAAAACTATTATGGCACTGGGGGCGACCTGAACGTAGATGAAATCCATGAAGTGATTCCCATTACCGAAAGCTACGGCCTGTGGCATCCGCAGGAAGGCATCGTCACCGGGCACTATAAATCATCTGATCCGCAGAAGATCAAGCAACTCGGTCAGCTCCGGCACGGAGTGATCAAGAAGCTGGAAGACCCGCATTATACTCCCGCTATTGAACGAAAATATACGGTAGCCGATATGGTGACCGGTTACGGAGTGGCGCAATCGGTGCTGCATTATTACGATTTATGGGATGGCAGTGCGCAAGGCAAACGAGCCATCATTCAGGGTTGGGGCAATGTGGGGGGAGCTGCGGCTTACTACCTGGCCAAAAGCGGAGTGAAGATCGTCGGTATTATCGACCGGGCTGGGGGAGTGATCAATCCGGAAGGTTTTTCTTATGAGGAGGTAAAAGACCTTTTTCTGAATCGAGTGAAGAATACGTTGCATGCTGGTAAGATGCTATCATTTGAGGAGACAAATGAGCAGATATGGAGCACCGGAGCGGAAATATTTATCCCGGCGGCCGCTTCCCGATTGGTTACCCAAAGTCAGGTAGAAACTATGATTCAGCATGGTCTGGAAGTGATTGCCAGCGGAGCGAATGTCCCGTTTAAGGATTCGCAAATTTTCTTCGGTCCTATTGCTACTTATACTGATGAGCAAGTTTCTTTAATCCCGGATTTTATTGCCAACTGCGGTATGGCTCGGGTATTTGCCTACCTGATGGAAACCGAAAGTGAGATCACCGATGAAGCCATCTTGCAGGATGTATCGGATACAATTTATCAGGCACTCAAGAAAGTATATGGCAAAAATTCAGGACGGAGTAATCTGGCCAAAACCGCCTTTGAAATTGCCTTACAGGAGTTGCTCGGTAAAGACCATCCCCTGGAAGCATCGCCTATCAGTCATCTGACACCAGAGAACGCAGAAATGAAAGCCTACTAAGCATGGACACCTGGCTGGACATAGCGCCCGAAAGTGACTTTAGCATTCACAACCAACCTTACGGGATTTTCTCAACCGCTTCGCGTCGTCCCCGGGTGGGGGTAGCCATTGGCGACCAAATCATTGATCTGGCGGCAGTGGCGATGCGAGGGTATTTTCAACGCTCAGGAGTAAACCCCGAAGTGCTGGAGCAAAGCTCGCTCAATGATTTTATTAGCTTGGGAAAACCAGTTTGGAAAGCTGTGCGAAAAAATCTTACGGATTGGCTCACGCAGCCTGACTCTCCACTACAGCATCTAAGGAAAGAGTGCTTTGTACCTCAGTCCGAAGCGAAAATGCACCTGCCGCTGGAAATTGGTGACTACACCGATTTTTACGCCAGCGAAGCCCATGCGACTAATGTGGGCACTATGTTTCGGGGAAAGGAAAATGCCCTGATGCCCAACTGGAAACACCTGCCCATTGCCTACCACGGCCGATCTTCATCCATCGTAGTTTCCGGCACCGATATTCATCGTCCGAAAGGGCAAACCATGCCGAAAGGAGCCACGCAGCCGATATTTGGCCCGAGTCAGGCGCTGGACTTTGAACTGGAAATGGCGGCGGTGATTGGTCGAGATACTGAACTTGGGACATCCATTTCACCCACAGAAGCAGATGATCATGTTTTTGGATTGGTGCTGTTTAACGATTGGTCGGCCCGGGATATTCAGCGGTGGGAGTACGTGCCATTGGGACCTTTCCTGGGAAAGAATTTTGCTTCTTCTATTTCACCCTGGGTAGTACCATTGGAGGCTTTAGAGTCGTTTCGAGTGGCCGGAC
This sequence comes from Roseihalotalea indica, assembly GCF_022458895.1. The sequence goes on from NZ_JAINFL010000001.1 coordinate 1,134,092, forward strand.
CGGAGCAGCAACCGGAGCCCTTGCCTTACCTGCAATCAAGCGGTCTTCGGAATTATGATATTCAACTGGAAGTAGCGCTTCAACCGGAAGGCGGAGAGGCTAGTATGATCAGTAAAACTAATTTTCAAAATATGTACTGGAGCATTGGTCAGATGCTGACTCACCATACGGTGAATGGCTGCAACTTGCGGGTGGGCGATCTGCTGGCTTCAGGCACAATTAGCGGTAATTCATCCGACAGCTACGGCAGTTTGCTAGAACTAAGTTGGAACGGCGAGCGACCCATAGAATTACCCAATGCGGTAACTCGCACCTTTGTGGAAGATAGAGATACCGTAATCCTGCGCGGATATGCCGAAAAAGAGGGCGTACGGGTAGGATTCGGAGAAGTACGAACGAAAATTTTACCAAGCCTATGAAAGTGATCCGACCCGACGAAGTAAGTGCGCGGGATTTTTATGGTTATATGACCGATGCAGTGGTGCCCCGGCCTATCGCCTTTGTGAGTTCTATGAGTGCGAGTGGAAAGGTGAACCTGAGTCCGTTTAGCTTTTTCAACGCAGTCAGTTCCCAACCTCCTATGATGATTTTTTCGCCCGTGAACAGCATGCGGGACGGAAGCACCAAGAATACCTTGGACAACGTACACGAGCACCCGGAAGTGGTCATCAATATCGTAAACTACGCGCTGGTTCAGCAGATGTCGTTAACCAGTACTGCTTATGAGAAAGGAGTTAACGAGTTCGTAAAATCCGGACTGACCGAAGTACCGTCGGAGATGGTGAAGCCGCCTCGGGTGGGTGAGTCGCCGGTGGCGTTTGAGTGTAGTGTGCGGCAGGTGTTGCCGTTAGGAAAGGGCGGCGGCGCCGGAAACCTGGTGATTTGTGAAGTGCTGCTGGTGCACGTAAACGAAGACGTGTTGGGCGACAACGGTCGTATTGACCCGAATTGCCTGGACGCTATTGGCCGGATGGGAGGTAGTTTGTATTGCCGGGCTCACGGTGAGGCGGTATTTGACATGCCTCGTCCCGGTCAGCATCTGGGAGTAGGAGTGGATCAGCTACCCGAAGCTATTCGGATGAGCACAGTACTCTCCGGAAGCGATCTGGCTCAGTTAGCCAGCGTTTCGTGTATACCCGATAAAACGATTACCCAGCAACATGCCGATGATGCCACCATTCAGGCGGCCTTACTTCGCTACGAGCAGGACGTAGAACGCTCGCCGGAAATTATGCACTGGGCTGCGAAGAATCTGCTAACGGAAGGAGAAACAGAGAAGGCCTGGGCAGCACTGTTAAGCGTTCCCTTAGAGCAATGAACGGTGAACAATGTAATACCTAACAATTAATATCATGCGACAAGAATATAATAACTACACTCCGGAAGATTTCAAGGTTTGGAAACTGCTATACGAACGGCAGATCGTCAACCTACCCCAGGCCGCTTCCCAAGCCTACCTGGATGGACTAAAGAAAATCCATTTTACCGCTGATAAGATTCCCAACTTTGATGAAACCAACAAAGAACTGCTCCAACTCACGGGTTGGCAGATCCACGTAGTGCCCGGCCTGATTGATGATGATAAATTCTTTCAGCTACTGGCAAACCGAAAATTCCCGTCTTCCACCTGGTTGCGACAACTCAGCCAACTGGATTACCTGGAAGAACCGGACATGTTTCACGATGTCTTCGGCCACGTACCGGTACTGACCAATCAATCCTTCGTGGATTACTTGCAGGAGCTTAGTAAGATTGCGCTTCGGTACATCGACAACCCCTGGGCTATTCACCTTATTTCGCGGATTTACTGGTTTACGGTGGAGTTTGGTTTGATCAGGGAAAACGGAAATGTGCGCATCTACGGTGCCGGTATTTTGTCCTCTGCCGGAGAGACCAAGTACAGCCTAAGCGATGAAGCTACGCATTACCCGTATGATGTGGCCCATATCATGGGAACAGCTTACCGGAAAGATGTCTTCCAGAAGCAGTATTTTGTGGTTGATTCCTACGAACAGCTATTCCATTCCACCGATCAGATCGAGGAGTATTTACAGTCACATGCCGACAAACCCGAAGCAGATTTTGCAGCAAGTGTGTAGGAATTAATTCAATATTATTGTTTTTTATTAATCCAAATGACTCATTTAGTTTGAGTAGAAAGAAAGGGACTAGAACTAGTTGGCTTTTATTTTTGATATCAATATTGTTGATATCGACTGGTAGTGTTATGCTGATTTATGATATAGGTCATATCGGTAGGCACGCTTTGACACAACAGGTTTCAGCTATCGGTGGTGCTTATGTCATTCTCATTGGAATTATACTCTTGTTCGTCAGTTATTGCAGTTTATCACCTTTTAGTAAGACAAGAGAATTCTTTGAAGGACGCAAAAGAACAAAAAATAGAAAGTAGGCAGTCTGTTAGTGATCTTACTGTCTCTGTTAACTATTTCCTTTTCAATTTTTCCGTTTATCCGCAAATCTTTTCTTCTTTGTGGCTTGATTCTACAAACTTATGAGTGTTGCAGTCATTAAGTACAATGCGGGAAATATCTATTCGGTCATCTATGCCCTACAGCGGTTGGGTATTGAGCCGTTGCTCACAGATGTGCCCGAAGAAATCCAGCAAGCCGATAAAGTGATCTTTCCCGGCCAGGGAGAAGCCAGCTCAGCCATGCACTATCTACGCGATAAGGGGTTAGACGAAGTTATTAAAAACCTCACCCAGCCCGTGCTTGGCATTTGCGTAGGACTACAGTTACTTTGCCGCCATTCGGAAGAAGGCAACGCCGACTGTCTGGGAGTATTTGATGTGGATGTCAAACGTTTTCCGCCCGACCGCAAAGTACCCCACATGGGCTGGAATGATGTACAAGTAACCGGCGGAGTCATCTGCGAAGGCTTGCGCCCGGATGCCTATCTGTACTACGTCCACAGCTACTACGCTGAACTGAGCGAAAATACGACGGCCACCAACGAATACATCTTGCCCTACAGCGTAGCTCTGGAGAAAGATAACTTCTACGCCATCCAACCCCACCTGGAGAAAAGCGGCAAAGACGGAGAGTTTATCCTGAAGAACTTTCTGGAGCTTCCTTCCTAGTATTCTCACTTCGGCATATAACGATCAATACGCTCCCGCCAGTCGGGTTGGTTGATGATTTTGAGTAAGGGAATGTTTAGGCGAGTGGCATTATCATTACGCACCGGGAAAGCCATCGCATAGCGTTGGGGTAGTACTTCAGCATTGGCTACCTGCACGGCAAGGTTACTATTCTCATTTAACCAGTAGCGCAGGGTGGGGGTATTGTGCACGAAGATATTGATCTCCTGATCGGCTACATCCTTTAGTCCTTCTTCTACCGAATCGTAGGATTCAAAGGTTACGTTTTGATGCTTCAGATACTTTCCGAAGGGTGAATCGGCTACGGCACCTACCTGCTTTTTCCGTAGCCCATCAGGTACCTTTACGGATTGAGCGGTGCCGCCACCCACGACCGAAACCAGGGCGGCTGTTAAACTGGCCGTGACTGCCATCGCAATCAGCATCCAGAGCAAAGCCACGGCTCGTCCCCAGAAAGTAACGGGGGCTTTGTCGCCGTAGCCAATAGTCGTCATGGTGACCCCGGCCCACCAGAACCCGGAGCCAATGCCCTGCACTGGGTTGCGTTCGCCGCCGAAGTTGTCCTCATTTGTTTTGCGCTCTAAGAACCACATGATCGTACCGACGATCAGCAGCAGTACAGAAAGCATAACTACAATGCGGAGGAATCGCATGGTAAACAAGCCTTTGACAATGCTACTGAGGCTTTGCGTCTGCGCAGTGGCAATGCCCAGCATGGAGGTATGATAGATATGCGAAAATTGCACCGGTGCTTCGGCACTGACGGGCAGTAGTAAGACCGCATCCAGCGAGCCACTAGTGATCAGGTCAGTCGCCTGATCCTGCCGGATCTCCTGAAACTGATACACAATGTCCAGCGAATCCACCAGGTCCTGCCATAGTTCTACACTGACGCCTTCCCACTCGTCATCGCTGTTCTTCATCATAAAGGGCGGAAACTCATAGACCCCCACCTGCCATTCACCTACCACGGTAGAGTCTTCCGTTCTGGGTTGTGCAGACAAGCCGTAGGACACAAACACACTTAAACAACCGAGCAAAACGCTCCGAAGTACTAAAAATCTCATCAATCCAATACATTTAAAAAGTTAACCAACTACTACCCTAACCATAATCCCCTCATTTTGATTTACCTAATCCTTCCTCCCTGCACCAAGCACCCCGCTCCAACCCCATCTATCCTTCAATAATTCACTCAATCACTCCATCACTCATTCATTTCTTCTACCTTTGCCCTCATGGAAATTATCCCCGCTATTGATATCATCAACGGTAAGTGCGTCCGGCTCACCCAGGGCGACTACCAGCAGAAAAAAGAATACAATCAATCACCCCTTGAGGTAGCCCAGCAACTGGAAGCGCATGGTGTCCGTCGTTTACACTTGGTGGATTTAGACGGTGCTAAGCAGAAACAGGTGGTGAACCTCCCCATACTGGAAGCCATTGCCTCGCAAACTCAACTGCATGTTGACTTTGGGGGAGGAGTACAATCTGATGAAGACTTGCAGCGCGTATTCAACGCCGGTGCCAGACAGGTAACCGGGGGCAGTATCGCCGTTCGCCAGTCCGAAACCTTCTTGCGTTGGCTCAAGCAGCACGGCAGCGATAAGATCATTCTGGGCGCCGATGCCAAAGACCGGAAGATCGCCGTACATGGCTGGCAGGAGCAAACCGAATGGGATGTGCTGGAGTTCATTGACCATTACCACACCCAGGGGATTCAGTACGCCATCTGCACCGATGTGGCTAAAGACGGACTGCTGCAAGGCCCTTCATTGGAACTGTACCAGGATATTCTCCAAAAGATACCCAACTTCAAACTCATCGCCAGTGGCGGAGTGACTACCGTCAATGACCTTCGTGAACTACAAACTGCCGGACTCTACGGAGTGATCATCGGAAAAGCCCTGCTGGAAGGACGCATCAAGCTGCCTGAACTGGAAGAATTCTTATGACAATGAACAGTGAGCAATTAGCAATGAACAATTAATAGTGTACAATGCGTATTCAATAAGGAATAATATAAATTTGCACATTGCACATTGCACATTGCACATTGCACATTGCACATTGCACATTGCACATTGCTAATTGAAAAAGATATGCTTACCAAACGCATCATACCCTGCCTGGACGTGAAAGACGGGCGCACCGTGAAGGGAATAAACTTCGTGCAGCTACGCGACGCCGGCGACCCGGTAGAGCTAGCCAAGATCTACGCCGAAGAAGGAGCCGACGAACTGGTCTTCCTGGACATTACCGCAACGGTGGAGAAGCGCAAGACGCTGATTGAGCTGGTTACCCACGTGGCCCAGCAGGTGAATATACCCTTTACCGTAGGCGGAGGCATCAGTACCAAAGAGGATGTAGAGGCATTGCTGTATGCCGGAGCCGATAAAGTATCGATCAACTCAGCCGCGGTGCGACGTCCCGAACTGATCAACGAACTTTCGGCTAACTACGGCAGCCAGTGCATTGTGGTGGCGATTGATACACGCTACGTGGATGGCAAGCACATAGTACACACCCACGGCGGGCGCACCCCTACCGATAAAGAAACCTTTGCCTGGGCTCGGGAGATGCAGGAGCGTGGGGCCGGAGAGATTCTGCTTACCTCTATGGACCACGATGGCACCAAGCAGGGCTTTGCCAACGAACTGATCGCTCGCATGTCGGCGGAGCTCTCTATTCCGATCATTGCCTCCGGTGGGGCGGGTACCAAGGAGCACTTCTACGATACCTTCATAGAAGGGAATGCTGATGCGGCCTTGGCTGCGAGCATCTTCCACTTCCGTGAGATTCCCATTCCCGAGCTCAAGCAGTATCTACAGGAGAAAAACATCCCCATGCGCATGGCGTAGCATTGAAGCATTTGTGAGAAGGAAAGAAGTGTTGTAATTTTCAACCTTCAACCTTCAACCTTCAACCTTCAACCTTCAACCTTCAACCTTCAACCGCTTACCATTCACCATTACTTCAACATGATAAAGAATTTAGATTTCCTTCAACAACTTACCAAAGTAATACAGGAGCGGCATCAACTGGCCGATAGCTCGGAAGAGACGCTTGACTCCTATGTGGCCCGCCTGTTTCGTAAAGGCATTAACAAGGTGGCGCAAAAGGTGGGTGAAGAAGCCGTAGAAGTGGTGATTGAAGCCAAAGACGATAATGACGACCTTTTCAAAAGCGAAGCCGCCGATCTGCTCTTCCACCTCATGATCCTGCTGGAAGCCAAAGGTATGACCCTGCAAGAGGTGATTGAAGTGCTGGAAGAACGTCATAAGTAGGCATCCTCCTCAGTTACTTAATTAAGGAAAGGATTGACTTTTATTGGGGCAGACTTCTGGTGGAAGAGCTGCGTTAAGACCGCTGTTTGAGGTTACCCCCACCTTATATCTTACCTGAAAAACACCCGTTTGCCTCCCCTGTAAAATGATTGTTTTCTCCGATTACACGAGTTTACAGCAGCCCCCAACTGATGTTTTAACTCGAAAAGATGGGTGCGGAGGCACTGTATCATGGTGTAATGACCTGAATATTGGTACTGGCGGCGGCGGAAAATGGCACGTTCACGATAAACCCTACACTTAAAGGCAGCGTAAAGTGATTGTTTGATGCAAAAATGTTATCGGGGGCTACTGTAAAGTCATGATTTCAGCTCGAAGTAGTAACCGGGGGCTGCTGTAAACTGATGTTTTCGACCTGAAAAAGTCATCGGGGGCTACTATAAAATTACGCACCTGTTTTTTTACAGTTGTTAACAACGGATGTTTAAAGGCTGATTTTCAGTTTTTTATGACCGGAGAGCGATCACCTGACTGTAAGAAGGTTATGGGCAGTGGGGTTTTCTTACATCCCGGGTACTATCATGAGCAGACAAAATGACGTTTCTGTAGCAGTTATTACGCTTTGAGGGTAAGGTAAAAAAGGGATGGTTATCAACTAATGAAAGTGCGCATAACTGGCATTCGTGTTTCGTTTACAATATGTTATTTATATTCAATGAGAATAAAGTAAAACCAGTATTTCGGACAGAGTCAGCCGCACTTAGCAGATGTTACAAAGTATCTATGAATACAAGACTATCATCGTACTTTTTAGTGATTAATTTATTGACTTTGCCTTTCGTTTGTTTAAGTCAAACAGAAGGAAACTCTAATTTGCAGAATGAGATTCTTTTGCATCCTGCCGATGGATTTACTGCTTATACGCTGAAGAAAAATGAGTTTGTATACTGCCAATCCCCATTCACATTGCCCTTGCCAAGTTGGGCATGGTGGGGCATTACGGATAAAATTACGGCGGAAATAGATTTACTGCCTCTTATCGGTGGGTTTTTTCAGGAGCCTCATCTGCCGGTACCTAGCTTAAACTTCAGATTCAAACTGAATGAACAACAGGGTATCATTCCTACCATTGCTTATGAAACCATGTACCAACATTTATGGGTTGGCCAAAACCAGTTGGATCAGGATAATTTGAGAATTGAGCGGCAAGGTGGAAATAGCTGGTATAACCGGTTTAACTTTAGTTGGCAAACAAACAAGAATTTGCGCATCCACTTTTCAACGGGAGTGACCTATACTGAAAACCTATTAATAGAAAACAGGGACACGATTAACTATGTGGGAAGATTTTTTGATAAGACTATCAACCCTGATGTCTCACTCAGTATGGATTGGCGGTCTAAGCCCTGGTTATCAACCCATATGACAACCTCCTACGGAACAACATTTGTCTATCTTGACAATATCTCTCGGAAATATCAAGTATCATATGGTTTTAGAATAGCGCCTTTCTACCAAAATCGGTTTGGCATATTGAGAACATTAAGAGCAGAACTAATAGGCTTTTATATGTGGATGCCTGATGCAAGAGAAGAGCTCAAGTCTGTTGTGCCCCTATTCCCGTATCTGTATTGGCAATGGACTTTTAGAAAAAGAAGTTAAAACCCGCTATAACACAGCTAAGGTGCAATAATACGCAGTTTAGACTGACCATCAACGCGCTTATCTTTGGTTAAATACGCTAAGGACTATATACTTGCGTTAACTATGAATTAGAGAAATGAACTGGTTTAAAAGAAAAAAAGAAAGCAATGAAACCAAGGTTCTATCACTTCTTACTCCTGATGAGTTAAATGAAATGGGCAATCTGCCATCAATAGCTATCTGTGCAACTTTCGAAGGCAAACTGGCAAAGCCAATTAATTTTAAAGTTAATAAAGCATTTGTCTATTTTATGCATCAGACGATTAGCAAAAAAGCACCTAGCCTTCAATCAATAAAGAAGTCAGCTGTAGAGCAGGGGGATGGATATATTTACATAATTGATTTCAGAACACCAGAAGGCATAATAGGAAATGTACCATCCGAGGATATTATTGGCGCATTTAAAGTAGCAGATGGAAAAATTGTCGCCAATTCATATCGAGGGAATGACAAACATCAAGTTTTCACCAAAAATGGTCTTGTAAAGTTTCCTCCTGGCTTAGACAAAATTCTGATTGAGGAAATAAAAAATGCTGGTAACGAAATGCATTAGTCTTCAAACTAAAATGGAAAACATTCCAGTCAGGTATATTCAGGCAACGCAGCAAGAGCCGGGTTTCTCCGGTAGCTTTAGTATACGGGAGGTTCGGGGTTTGCTGGCCGGGAAAGACATGGTTCAGGCGCTTCACCGGCATGATTTCTTTTACCTGCTAGCGTTAGAGAAAGGGGCAGGAGAGCATGAGATAGATTTCGCCTCGTATGAGGTTCATGACCACTCGGTTTTCTTCATGCGTCCCGGTCAGGTACATCAGCTTAGACTGAACGCAGGAAGCACGGGATACCTGCTGCAATTCAAGGCTGATGTTTATCATCCGTCTGATCAGGTATCTCATCAGTCATTACGCAAAGCCAGTCATAGGAGCGTGTATCAGCTTGATGTCAATGGGTTTAAAAAGGTGCTTTCGGTATTGACATACATTTTTCAGGAGTATACTGACCAGCAGGAAGGATATCAGGAGGTGATTAGAGCAAATCTGGGTATTTTCTTTATCGAGCTTGTTCGGCAGCAGCACCCAAGCACTACCAAGAATGTTAACCCTTACGCTCAGGAGCGGCTTGAAGAATTTTTAGAGCTCTTAGCAACGCATATAGCTGTCCATAAGCAGGTAACGCATTATGCGGATATGATGCATCTTTCCCCTTATCAGCTCAATGCTATCACGAAGGCAACGCTTGGTAAAACATGTTCGGAGCTAATTAATGAACACATTATGCTGGAGGCCAAACGATACCTGCTGGCCACCACCAATCAGGTAAGTCAGATTGCCTATCAGCTAGGGTACGAAGATGTTTCTTACTTTATCCGGCTTTTCCGAAAGCATACCGGACATTCGCCCGAGGCATTCAGGCACAACTTCAGATAAGTCCCATCAAACTGCCTGTTTATCCTATCCTGCCGATGGCTATGGGAACTACCTTTGAAGTAAGTAACCCGAATCCATTTAAACCAAATCAACATGAGTCAGCAATGGGATGAACGATACAAAGCGCCGGAGTTTGCTTACGGCAAAGAGCCTAACCTGTTTTTTAAAGAATGGCTTCCGAAGTTTGCACCGGGGTCTATACTGATGCCCGCCGACGGAGAAGGACGTAACGGCGTATTTGCCGCTCAACTTGGTTGGCAAGTAACGTCATTTGACTTGAGTGTAGAAGGAAAGTCAAAAGCACTACAGCTTGTCCGGGAGCAGGGAGCAGCGCTGGAATATATTGTGGGAGATTTAGATCAGCTTGAATTTGAGAGAGAGGCATTTGATGCTATTGGACTGGTGTACGCTCATTTTTCCGCAGAAAAGAAGTCAGCATTCCATAATAAATTGGATAGTTACCTCAAGCCGGGCGGCATCATCATCTTTGAGGCGTTCAGCAAAAACCACCTGCACTTCCGCAAGCTTAACCCGAAAGTCGGTGGCCCAATGGACGTTGCTATGCTGTACTCTAAAGAAGAAATACTAGCTGATTTTGAAAACTATGAAGTGCTCAGGTTAGAGGAAGAAGCATTCCTTTTAAATGAAGGGAGATATCATATGGGAAAGGGTTCGGTAATTAGATTTGTAGGCAGAAAAGCGGTGGATAACGTTTAACATTGCTAAGCCTTACTACCATACAAAAATGGAGAGAGTCATAAATCCGCAGAGACATTATAACTATAAAGATGAATTGAGGATCTGGTAAACCCTCAATTCGTTGCACCATCGCAGTTATGATCCAGACTATCATTCATTTCCGGTGCCTGCGGATGGATGGAAGCATTGGTATCATCACAATCCTGCTGATTAGGAACATAACCCGGGGGGAGGGAACAGGACTGAAGTGGCTTGGCAATGTCTCCGAACCCGTCACCGTCCTGGTCAGCAAAGTAGGTAGCCAGCGCTTCCCCTTCGCAATCACCGGCCTCAATAATCTGATTGACCGCTCGGAGTAGCGATAGTTCATTAGGGGCATCCTGGGCCAGTTCCCAGAACATCACTCCATTAACTTTTTCTATAGCCAGTTGCGTTTTCTTCACGATGGTGGGGATGCCGTTGTAGTACAACTGCCCGAGCTCATCGCGGTAGGCATCGGCAGGATTATCCAGCACAATCTGCCGGTAGTGTTTTGCGCCTATCTTGTCAAAGTCATAACCATAAAAAGGCATACCCAGTACCAGCCGGTGCCGGGGAATCTTTTTTTCATTCAGCCAAAAGTCAACCGACCGTTCGGCAAAGGAATAAGGCGAATGGGGTCCCGGCTTGTCGGGATTCCAGGGGCCGGTGTCATCGTAAGCCATGATATTGATAAAGTCATAGGCTTCCAGCGCTTCCTGCTCCATACCGGGGTGCAGCCAGGGGCCAGGCAGCGCAGCGGTAATACCTTTGCCCCGCGCGTGTAATGCCTTTTGTAAGTCAAGAACGAAAGGGTTATATGAGTCACCAATGGTTGGCATCAGGTTGCCTTCAATGTCTACGTCTACTCCATCCAGGCTATACTTTTCTACGTAAGCGATGATCTTTTCAATGAAGGCCGCCCGATTTGCAGGTTCCAGCACGGTTTTCCAGTAGCCCTTTTCTTCCTCGCGTATTCCGCCGCCTGCCAGAGATAGAAATACTTTTACTCCTTGGGCGTGGGCCTTTTCTACAACCTTACCGGGGTCTTCTCCCCGCCTGAAAACCAGTTCACCGCTGGCATCCGGGTTAGCAAACGCCAGATTCAGGTAAGTAATCTTATCCAGTTCAATACGGTCTATAGAGTCAAGGTTGCTGGAATTCAAATAGCCCACAACTTTAAATGTGGTATCTTCTACATACAGATCGGGCGCAGCCTGATAGGTCTCTTGCTGGCAGGCGGTACTTAGGAATGACCAGGCAAAAAGAAGAGGGAGGTAGTGTTTTTTCAGGTAGCACATGATTTGCAACGTATGGATAACCAAAAGCCGAGACTATGAAATAAGCGAAAATTTACGATGATAAAGTTATTTCGCCCGTTCTTTTTTTCATGTAACCTCCTCGTGGCACGGCATGCCATAGGACAAAGAGGATCTAGAGAAGCATCGTGTAAACTTTGCAGCTACGCTCACTAAAAAATAAAGTGTCAGTAGATATTCTGAAAGCTGTTGTTTTATATTGCTATCTAAATGACTACAGAAGTATGAGAAATAAGAATCTACTGAAGCGCTTATTGCAAATTGTATTGTTAGCACCTGCCGTATTTATTGCCTTTGAGTTTTTTGCTGAAAACCAGACCAAAGAAATGTATGTTCATGCCCTGAAGGAAACCGGAGAGATTGGTACCCGGCTGATCATCGTTACCCTGTTAATTAGTCCCTTACTGCTGATTTTTAAGAAGCTAAAAGTCCTGAAGTGGATGGCTGTAAACAAAAGATACTTCGGGGTTGCCTCAGCCGTCTATATGCTGCTTCATACGCTTATCTACGTTGTTTATCTGAACTTTGACCAAATAGTAACTGACCTTTCTCAGGCAACCTACGTGTTTGGGTGGCTGGCCTTGCTGGCCGTTTTGCCTCCTCTGCTTACCAGCTGGGATAGCCAGATCAAAAGGTTAGGCAGTAAAACGTGGAAAAGAGTGCAGCAAATAAGCTACGTTTGCGCGGTATTTACATGTCTACACTGGGCCTTTTTAGGAGATGAAATTGAGGTAGTTCTGTTACACTTCATCCCATTGCTGGTTCTGGAAATCTATAGAATCTACAAGACGAAATACAAGCCCCAACATGCCATGAGCCGATAAAGAAGGCAAAGATCATCATATATTCTTTTTAAAGGTTTATACAGGGCATCATCCGGGCAGATTGAAAAACCAGGAAAATAGTATCTTAGACTGCTAAACGATAATGCCTTTTGAGAAGTGGGTAACATCCCGGTATAACTTTTTCCAGCGTAAATCAGACAAATCATCAAAGACTTAAGCATCTTAACCTAATAACCTATGGATCTTCAATTACAGAACAAACGAGCACTTATCACCGGCGGCAGTGTTGGCATTGGGTTAGCCGTGGCCCAGGGGTTGGCGGCCGAAGGAGTGCACCTTATTTTGTGCGCTCGCAATCAGGAACGGCTGGAAAAAGAAGGCGCGGCTATTGCTGATACCTACGGAGTGCAGGTAGACTGCTACGTGGTAGACGTAAGCCAGGCTGATCAGCTCCAGCAATTTATAGATCAGGTGAATGAGCACTACGATTCCCTGGATATTCTGATCAACAATGCGGGGCAGGGCAGTGAAGAAAAGATTCAGGACGCGACCGACGACAAATGGCAATACTACTGGGAGATGCATGTAATGGCCGCTGTTCGTCTTTCCCGAGGTCTGCTGCCGCTAATGCGCGAGAAAGGTGGAGCTATTTTAAACAATGCTTCTATCTGTGCTACCCAGCCGCTGGGGTATGAGCCTATTTATAATACCACCAAAGCGGCCTTAGCCATGTTTTCTAAATGCCTGGCCAACGAGTATATCGCTTATAACATCCGCGTCAATACCGTGAATCCCGGCCTTATCCTCACTCCCGACTGGAAGAAAACTGCTGCCAACCTGGGCAAACCCGAAGGCCTCACCGCTGACCAGTACCTTGATCGCCTGGCTAAAGACTGGACACCTATTGGCCGGTTTGGCACTACCGAAGAACTGGCTCGTTTCTTTGTCTTTTTATGCTCGCCCATGGCTAGCTATTCCGTAGGGTCCAGTTATTATGTAGATGGTGGCTGGCTTAATGTGGTTAACTAAAAAGCGACTTAACAGGGTAAATAGAGTTTATTCTGATCAGTAGGTAAGAAGTTATTCTCTTTTGAAAGCCTCTTCTGACCGGGGTAGGTAAGCGTTACTGAGAGCGGCCACCTGCCTACCACCAACATCATTCATTATTACAAAGTTGAATGTACTTAGTATCCTTGAGGAAGATAATTACTTTTACAAGAGAGAAGGGTAAAACAACTTTGCCCACTGGGTCAGCTTTTTCTGTACTTCTTTATCTGCATGCTGATTTTTTAAATTAAGTACATCAGTACCCATGAAAAGTGTACTACAACGCTTACCCTGCAAATCTTAGTAACAGATCCTTTCAAACCATAGTGAATGGGGTGTTTAGTAACAAAATCTATTGTGCCTCTTTGTCTATTTAATAGTCTTCCTTCCAGACAGTGAAGCGTCTATTCGGGTAGTTTCTCCGACTAAAACTATCAGAACCCTACAAGAAATGCATGTATGCATGTAAGTTAAACCCTGTTTTTATCCCCTTCCGACAAGCTTTGAATAAGGGTGATTCGTTTGCTTTCAGTTATTTTTACATTATCCGAGCCTTTTTACCTATCGTGAGACCGAGAAAGCAAAGGTTACGGTAATTCAAATTAATTACGCATGAAACTATTCCCTTTTACATTTGTCAGGAAAGCAAGCTTGAAGAAGAGTTCTGAAGAATATGCTTCGTTACAATCACAGATTGCCTCTGCTACTGAATTTATTAAAGAGATTGAAAAAGGTAATCTGGAGGCTAGATACTATGAAGAGGAAGAGGTGTCATCAGAAGAGGAAGACAATCAACTGGCTGCTTCTTTGATAAATCTTAGAAAACAAATGGTCAGTGTATCTGAAGAAGAGGAGCAAAGAAGGTGGGTAGCAGAAACCCGGTCCAAGTTCATTGACATTCTTCGCTCCAAAAATAATGATCTACGAGCATTAGCCGATGATATTATCTGCAATCTGGTGAGATACCTTTCGGCTAATCAGGGTGGGTTGTATCTGTTGAATGATGATGATACCAGCGATGTACATATTGAGCTACTTGCCTGCTATGCCTATGAGCGTAAAAAACATATTTCGCAGCGTATTGAAGCGGGGCAAGGGCTGGTAGGACAAACAATTCTGGAGAAAGAATCTACTTACCTTACCGAAATTCCTGAAAAATATCTCAGAATTACCTCCGGGTTAGGGAAGTCTACCCCTCGCTATTTGCTTATTGTGCCTTTAAAGCTTGAGCAGAACGTTTTTGGAGCTATTGAAATAGCCTCTTTTCACCCTATAAAAGAGTATGAAATAGAGTTTGCCGAGCAGCTGGGAGAAAGCATCGCTTCTACTATTGCTAACGTAAAAAATGGCCAGCGGAATAAACAATTACTGGAGGAAACACAACAGCAGGCAGAAGAGATGAGGGCCCAGGAAGAAGAAGTAAGGCAGAATATGGAAGAGCTCTCAGCTACACAGGAAGAAATGCAGCGTGTCTCGAGTGAGATGAGTGAGCAACTAAAATTAATCAATGCCACCATAGCCACCGTAGAATTTGAGCTGGACGGCCATATAAAAAATGCCAATGATAATTTCCTGACGTTGATGGGATATGAGAAAGCAGAAGTAGTAGGGCAGCACCATAAAATATTTGTACAGGAAGAAGAAAAGGCATCCAAAGCCTACGCTGAGTTCTGGCAAAACCTTGCTTCGGGCCGATCGCAAGAAGGAGAGTTCAAAAGGATCGCTAAAGGAGGGAAAGAGATATGGATTAAGGGAATATACACTCCGGTGCTAAATCAGCATGGCAATCCGGTAAAAGTTATGAAATTTGCCTATGATATTACTGTAGAAAAGGCGCAGCAAAAAGAAATGCGGCAACAGGCAGAAGAACTGAAACTTCAGGAAGAGGCGATGCGCCAAAATATGGAAGAGCTTTCTGCTACCCAGGAAGACATGCACCGAGTAATGAAAGAAATGCAGGCTAGTGAGCATTACCTGAATGAACTGCTCAATGTAACGCAGGACACCCTTTATACGCTGGATAAGGAAGGTAAAATTATATCGTACAATGCATATTTTGAGCAGACTATGCAAGGGTATGGCTTTACAATAGAAAAGGGATTTGATTATCTGGCAATTCAGCCCAGTAAAAAAGAACAAGAGAGCCAGAAAGAAATTATCAGTAAGGTATTCGCCGGAGAGACAATGGAAATACCCTTGATGTATGAAGTGGAAAATGGTGAAGTCCATCTGATCAATACATATAATCCTATCCGTAATAGCGATGGAGAAATCATAGCAGCTGCCGTATATTCCAAAGACGTCACCGAACTGATGATGACCAAAAAACAATTGCAAAAGACGTAAACTATTTACCAGGCTCAGTCTGAATTGGATATATAAGCTCAGAATTTTTCGGGCTTATGTTGTTTGTAAGAGAGCAGAAAGTCATGAGTTTCTTTGTATTTTGCTTTGAGCCTTACAAATTTGCTCATATTACTCACCGACAACCCGCCCCATGATCTATAGAATTATCCTTCTACTCACGCTGCTGCCCGGCTTTATCCACGCACAATCATTGATCTTTGAAAATACCCCGGAAGGAATATGGGTAAAAGAAGGAGGGGAGAAGGTGATGTTCTTTCAACAGAAAACGAAGTCGCTGGATGGTAAATACCCTCGCGCCGATTATATCCATCCACTCTACGGCCTCGACGGTACGGTGCTCACTGAAGACTTTCCCGAAGATCATCTGCACCACCGGGGTATTTTCTGGGCGTGGCATCAGATCATTATCGGAGATAAGCGCATGGGTGACGCCTGGGAGTGTAAAGATTTTGTGTGGGATGTGCAGGAGGTGAGTGGGAAGCAGGAAGAATCTGCCATCTACGCCAAAACCTTCTGGAAGTCGCCTTTATGGACGAACAGTGATGGAAAGCAGGAGCCTTTTCTCTCGGAAGAAACGAAAATAACTGTTCACCCCAAAACTCCAGACCACCGGGTCATTGATTTTGAGATCTCGTTGCTGGCTTTAGTGCCGGATTTAAAGATCGGTGGCTCAGAGGACGCAAAAGGCTACAGCGGATTCTCAGTGCGCATGAAATTGCCCGACGATATTGAATTTACTTCTACCAGCGGGCCGGTGACTCCAACCACCGAAGCTGTGGGGGCTGGCCCGTGGATGGATATGTCAGGCTCCTTGGCAGCTGATGGCGGCCACGCCGGAATCGTTATCATGAACCATCCTCAGAACCCGCCACCGGAAAATCAGTGGATACTACGAAACAGCGCCAGTATGCAGAATCCGGTCTATCCCGGACGGCATCCCGTTCCGGTTTCTGATAAGACACCCACCGTTTTGCGCTATCGGCTGGTGGTGTATGACGGCGAGCTTTCCGAAGAGAAGGTGGACCACCTATATAAGGACTGGCACTAAGCGTCCGAGCTTCTAGCGAAGCTTTCAGCGAAGCTTTCAACTGAAAACTATTTATGGGGTTGGGCGTAGGAGAATCTGAGCAAAAGAATTCATGTATGGTGGACCCTATTCTTGCCGACACCGATATTCCCACCTACCCACTGGAGATGGAAGAGGGGTATACCCACCGTTTTATTAGCATTCTGGAAGCCGATGGGCAAAAGAATCTGTTGCGGGAGGAGTTTCTGCTTCCGCATCGTAAAGATTTTTATCTGCTAGCCTACGTAAAGCAGGGTTCCAATCGGCACTGGATAGATATGACACCGTATACACTACAGCCGCATCATTTTTACTTTAGCGTGCCTGAGCAGGTGCATCTCAAGGAAGAATCCATGCCCATAACCGGTACACTCATCGGTTTTACCAAAGAATTTTTAGCATTGGATGATAGCCAGCAGCTCAGAAAATTACCACTTATCCAGAATCCCCACAATGGCCATGAGCTTCGGTTAGGCGCAGCCGATAGAGGATTTATAGAGGATATTCTGGCGAAACTGAGTACCGAATACAACCGCCCCCAGGACTGGCAGCAGGAGATGTTGCTGGGCTACCTGCGGGTGCTGCTGATCTATCTAAGCCGGCTGTATACCCAGCAGTTTAGTAACCAGGAGGTGTTTGCCGACCGGCAGATGCTTAAAAAGTTTCAGGCCAGTATTGAAGAAAATTACCATGAGTTGCACGAAGTAAGTGCATACGCCGATAGGCTAAATATTACGGCCGGACATCTGAACCATCTGGTAAAAGCCCAGAGTGGTAAAACGGCTATAGAGCACATCCACGCGCGACTACTACTGGAAGCCAAGAGGCTGCTATTCCATACCCAGGAATCTATTAAAGAGATCGCCTTTTCGCTGGGCTTTGAGGATGCCTCCTATTTCAATCGCTTCTTCAAACGTCTGACCAACAGTACTCCATTGGCTTACCGGAATGCCATCCGCGAAATGTACCATTGATGCCCGCACTTGTCCTGTTGGTTTCCCGTCAGGGCACATTAGCTTTGTGATATAGTTTATTTACCAAAGTATTTATATCACAAACGAAGTATGAAAACTGCATTAATTACCGGAGCCAATAGAAGTATAGGACTAGAAACTGCCCGACAGTTGGCTCAGCAAAATTATCATGTGTATTTAGGAAGCCGCAGTTTGGAGAAAGGTCAGGAGGCGGTCGACAAACTGAAGGCGGAAGGGTTAACCTCAGTAGAAGCCATTGCCCTGGATGTGAACAATCCTGAGTCAATAGCCTCGGCACGCGAAGAGCTGGGAAAAAAGACCCAGACACTAGACGTACTGGTCAACAACGCTGGGATCAGTGGAGGAATGCCTCAGCCCGCTACTACGATGGATGTTACTACCATCCGTCAGGTATTTGACACCAACTTCTTCGGGGTCATCAACGTAACCCAAGCCTTCATCGACTTACTAAAGAAATCCGATGCTCCCCGGATTGTCAACGTTACCTCGGGACTAGGCTCACTAACCAAGCACAGCGACCCTTCCTGGGATTATTATGATTTTAAGAGTGCGGCATATGGCCCTTCCAAAACTGCTCTGAACGCTTATACGATTGTGTTGGCTCATGAACTGCGCGATACCCCTTTCAAGGTGAATGCGGTAGACCCCGGCTATACGGCTACCGATTTCAACAATCATCAGGGAACCAAAAGCATACAGGACGCGGCTCGTCACCTCGTTACCTACGCAGTGCTGGATGCTGATGGCCCAACAGGAAAGTTTTTCAGTGAGGATATCAACCCCGATGGGGAAAGCCCGTGGTAGCCCGCATGCTAGATAGAATCGGTTGGTTCAGATATCTCCTACAAAGGCCGTAGCATCTATCTCCACCAGGTAATCAGGCTGCCCCAGAGCGGATACAAACAATGCTGTGATGGCAGGAGGGTGTGAAACGTTGCTCATAAATGGCTGGGCTGCCTGAAACCCCTGACGAGCATCCTGGCCTTGCACCAGATAGATATTAAGCTTTACTACATGGTCAAAGGTGGCACCGCAGGCCGCCAGTGCGATTTGAATGTTCCGCATGACCTGTTCAGTCTGTGCGGTCAGGTCACCTTTTCCTACAAGCTCGCCATTGGCGTTTACGGCATTCTGCCCACCAATGTAAATATTTTTTCCTTCTCCTTGGGTTGTTACTACTTGCGAAAAAGCGGGACTTTTAAAAAGTCCGTCAGGGTTAAGATAACGAATGTTTGTTGCCATAGGGGTACTGGTTGGAAAGCCTCTTTGTCTTTGAGTAGTAGAATTAGTTGGGAAAATATAGACGGTAAGTAGTTGGTCACCTTTTATCTGATATTTTCTTTATTCATGGGCATAAATTTAGCATTATCCTTAACTAAAACGGCAGGAAGGTGTTGAAGTGGTATTAACTTTTTTAACTCACTCCCAAATACCTACCAAGATGAACAAGGCAGATTTTTCAAGAGAGTACAATCGAAGATCGTTTATTCGTACCAGCGGAATACTGGGTGCTGCCGGCATAATGGCTCCTGGAATACTGTCCGCAACAAATTATCCTATATCTCGCAGATCTGTTTTTCAGGACAAGAAGAAATTGGGCATAGCCTTGGTCGGTCTGGGTAGATATAGTTCAGGGCAACTGGCGCCAGCTTTACAGGAAACCCAATACTGCTATTTGTCAGGCATTGTAACCGGTACACCCGAGAAGGAAGATAAGTGGGTAAAGAAGTATGATATTCCGGAAAAGAATGTCTACAACTATGACAACTTTGACAGCATCGCCGATAACCCGGATATTGATATCATTTACGTGGTGTTACCCAATAGCATGCATGCCGAATATACCATTCGAGCTGCTAAAGCCGGGAAGCATGTGATTAGTGAAAAACCAATGGCTACTTCGGTAGAAGATGCCCAGGCGATGATTGATGCATGTAAAGAAAACAATGTGATGCTTTCTATCGGTTACCGTCTGCATTTTGAACCTCACCATCTTCGAGTAATGGAGCTAGGACAGGAGCAGGTGTATGGTCCGGTGCAAAAAATAAACGCTATAGATAATATGGTAGTCAAAGAGTGGGAGTGGAGATTGGACAAAGAACTGGCCGGTGGCGGTCCGCTGATGGATCTGGGAATCTACACCGTGCAGGGCGCCTGCTATACAATGGGGCAGTGGCCGGTAGAAGTGGTAGAAGCCAGCTATGGCGAAGTAACCAAGCCCGATCTGTTTAAAAGCGTGGAACAGTCGTTGACCTTTACATTGCGGTTTCCCGATGGGGTAGAGTCCACCCATACAACCAGTTATGCTGATCAGGGAAACTTACTGGAAGGTATTGCGGAAAACGGCTGGTGGAAACTGTCGCCTTCTTACGGGTACGGAGGCATCAAAGGGGAAACCAACGAGGGCCCAATGAAACTTGATAATGTAAACCAACAGGCCCGACAGATGGATTATTTTGCCGACTGTATCATGAACAATAAAGAAATTCTGGTGCCGGGAGAAATGGGACTGAGAGATATGAAAGTCCTGATGGCAATCTACGAGGCGGCTGATTCCGGTAAAAGTGTTCCGCTGGATCTGGGCAATATGGGCATTCCCAAGTACGATACCCACGTAAAAGTAAATGAAAATTTAACCACCTCTATGGGATAGAATTCAGTGAATGGTAAACCTTAGATTTATCGACGACGGCCGGCCGGCAGAGATGGATATAATTGCATTATGCTCTATTTCCAGGATATGCCGGTTGACCTATAGGTAAGAGGTTACCCTGGCACTGATATTCGGCACAATGTTGTTTTAATAAAACAGCTTTGAAATGTTGCAAAGCTTGGTCAGTCAAATGTGAGTTCTTTAGCCCATAAACTAACTGTCTGATTTCTTAGACGAAACAAAAAAAGATTCGGAAGGGCTGCTTGCTTTGGGACCCCAGATTTTAATATTGTCGATCATGCCGGTATCGTCAAAAGAGCCAAATCCAATGTAGCCCTCGGCAAAATGGGTGTCCGTTGCCTCCATAATAGGAGTGCTCATATCATCAAAATAGACTTTGATAGAGCCATCTTCCAGGGTTCGTTCTATTTTTACTTTATGCCACTGATCTTTTTCGCCCCAGTCTACTCCATCAGATACTTTTTCGCCAATGGCTGTCCGGGGTTCATCATTCACTAAAAATATATTGTGAGCGTGAGGGTCCGGAGTGGTAGCGAGGTGTACGTAGTAGAAATTGCTGGGGTCCTTCATACCAAAAAACAGGCACATATCACGGTGGCCATATTCACGCCCGGTTTGCTTTAGTTCGGCTTCCATCACAAAGCTACCGTACATTTGATTGGAAAGTACTGCAATGTTACGGGGTGATCTGACTCGCGGCTCGTAGTCACTGGGGGCATATAACGAAAGTGCGCGATTATTATCCCGACGGTTCAGCTTCCAGGCAGTTTTGTCAGTCATTTCAAACTGCTTGAGCGGCTGTTTGCCTTCAAAATCTTCAGTAAATAAAAGCTGATAATTATCGGGAATTAAGGTGGCGAATAGAGGGAGAAGGGGTAGCAAAAGGAGCGAAGTCAGGTTCATAGGTAGTGGATGGAAGTGTTAGGTTATCCGTAAAAATTACGGATTTTCAGCCAAAGTCGCATGGAGCAGCATAAAAACTTTACCCACCTATGCTTGCTACCCTCGCGTAAGCTGATGGATAACTTCCTGATGCTGAGGGTATTCAGTAAGTAAGAGTTGGCGTTGAGCCATCTCAAAATCCTGGAAGTCGAAACCGGGAGAGACTGTGCAACCTACCAGGGCGTAGGTGGTAGGGTCAGCCATACGCGAAGCAAACCAGTGATTGGCAGGTACTGCCAGCTGAAAACGGTCACCTTTTTCCCAGTGAGGACCCAGGCGATGAATGGTCAGAGAACCATCGGGGTATAGCACAGCTACTTCCAGCGTTTCACCGGCATAAAAGTGCCAAAGCTCATCTGATTTTATGCGATGAAAAGCCGAAAAGGCATCTTCTAACAGTAAGTAATAAATGGCCGTGGAATAGTTGCGGTCTATCTCAGTAATAGTACCTTGAGAACGGAAAGTTTCCTGATAAAATCCGCCTTCGGGGTGCGGCTGCATGTTAAGGCGATCAATCCATTGTTGGGCATCGGGAAGCATGACGGCTATTTAGGTTTCTGATACTCGTAAACTACCTGTCCTTCCGGACTCCACTCTTTCATGGTATAGGGGCGGGCTTCCTCATCATAAGGGTCGTCTGAGTATTTGATCTGCTTTTTCGGGCGGCGGTCGTAATCATAGAACTCCGTCCA
This sequence comes from Roseihalotalea indica, assembly GCF_022458895.1. Next base: position 1,156,235 of record NZ_JAINFL010000001.1, read on the forward strand.
GATGCCTACCTTTTCTCCCTGCTGATATTCGCCTTCAACGGCAATACGCCCACTGGGGTGAAAGTAGAAGTAATAGCCTTCTTTTTCTCCGTATTCTACCGGTACTACTTCCTGAGGCTTTTTCCGGACACCTTCGTCATAATAAGTGATTTCTGACTCTCGGGGCCAGCCTCGGGTATACTTTTCTTTATCCAGCAAAATATTTTTGGTGCTATACTTAGTCCAGCGGCCATGCTTGGTGCCTTTGTAGAAAATTCCTTCTTCCAGAATCTCATTATCCGTAGTCATTTTCTGATAAGGGCCATGCAGAATCAAGGCTTTTCCCTTTGTGATGTTGTGCGTAGTGCGGATTTGCTTGCGTTTGGTATCATACCAGTATACATCTCGCACGTAGGGGTCCGGCATCTCAAAGGTTTTCAGGTAATGAAACGTCTCAATAATATCTGTACCGCCAGAAGCAGATCGGGCATACCCTTTTTTGGTTTTAATGTCGTAAAAAACGTTTCTCTTCCGCTTTTTCGCTTTTTTTTCATCCTTTTCCTCCTCTTCCTCTTCTTCTTCAGCCTCCAGGTTTACCGTGAGAGGCACCTGAGTTTCTGGGTCTACCAGAAAAATATCGGAAGTATCCGGGGCAAATGTCTTTTCTGTCGTTTCTTCTTCTACCTCTTCCTCTTTTGTTTTCTTCTCTTTCTTGTCCTGGGCCAAGACGGGTGAAAAAAATATGCCCATCAGAATGAGTATGCTAAACAGGTAACGCATCATATGAATATATGGTGTTTGGATAGTCAACGATGAAACTGAGTTTGTTCTTATTATTTCCTTCGAAAGAAAATACCCGGAAAGATAGTTCCCCAGGTGGTTTGCCATCCGGGAAGACGTGCGGTATTTTGGAAAAAGCCATTATTCATAGCTGTAAACACTTTCCATCATCTAAATAACAATCTGGATACAGAGAAAGAAGTAGTAGAAAACAGCCCAAGCTCACTATTTAAAGGCAAGCTTAGGCCGATAATTATATATGCCAGGCAACTGTGGCCGGACAAATAAATTACTTGAATTTAACAGGTTGTATACTTTACGTCATCAGTTTACGAAGCAAGCACGCCTAGTTCTCGCCCCACTTCTACAAAAGCATTAATAGCCTTATCCAGATGTTCACGCTTATGGGCGGCACTTAATTGCACCCGAATACGGGATTGCCCTTGGGGCACTACGGGGTAGAAAAACCCAATAACGTAAATACCTTTTTCCAGCAAGCGTTCGGCAAATTTCTGGGCCAGCGGAGCTTCATATAGCATGATGGGCACAATGGCGTGAGTGCCTGGCTTAATATCAAACCCGACTTCGGTCATCTTCTGCCGGAAGTAGGTAGTATTATCTTCCAGCGTATCGCGTAGTTCGGTGGTGCTGGTGAGCATATCCAGTACGGCAATGGAGGCTCCGACAATAGAAGGCGCCAGCGTATTGGAGAAAAGGTAGGGGCGAGACCGCTGCCGCAGCATATCAACAATTTCTTTCCGGGCACTGGTAAATCCACCGGAAGCACCGCCTAGCGCTTTTCCCAGGGTGCCAGTAATAATATCCATGCGGCCCATCACATCATGATACTCATGGACACCACGGCCGGTTTTACCCATAAAACCCGTAGAGTGGCATTCATCCGACATCACCAGTGCATTATATTGATCGGCCAGATCACAGATTTTATTCAGCTGTGCAATGGTGCCATCCATAGAAAATACACCATCGGTTACAATGATTTTGTGGCGAGCCCCCATAGAGTCAGCTTCTTGTAATTGCTTCTCCAGGTCTGCCATATCATTATGCTGATAGCGGAATCGCATGGCTTTGCATAGCCTGACACCATCAATAATGGATGCATGGTTTAATTGATCAGAGATGATGGCGTCTTCTTTGCCGAATAGCGGCTCGAACACTCCGCCATTGGCATCAAAAGCAGCCGCATACAGAATGGTATCTTCCATTCCCAGAAAATCTGAAATCCTTCGTTCCAGTTCTTTGTGAATATCCTGTGTTCCGCAGATAAAGCGGACGGATGACATGCCGTAGCCATGGGTGTCAATGGTTTTCTTGGCGGCTTCAATAACTTTGGGGTGAGAAGAAAGCCCCAGGTAATTATTAGCGCAGAAGTTAATAACTTCCTTTCCGGTATCGGTTTTAATAACGGCCCCCTGAGGAGTGGTGATAATACGCTCGGTTTTATACAACCCAGCCTCTTTGATCTCGGCTAGTTCTTTTTGAAGGGCGGGTTTAAGTGTTTCGTACATAACAAAAGAATTGGATGATTGAAGAAATGAAGAACCGAAGAAGATTTAAGATATCAAAGATTGTTTTTGTTTTAAGGCTCTTCGTTAATAGTAGATTAACTCTATTGTACAGACAACGTTAGGTAGATTACAGGATAATTTTTTCAGCAGAGCTTTCTATCTCTGGTAAGTTGCTATTTTTGCGCACTTTTTGATGGGGATAAAGTAAAGATATCCAGAAATAACGTTATGGTAGATACCGGTAAGATTTTAGTAATTGGTGCCAATGGACAGTTAGGGGTAGAACTGACTGAAGCGTTGGTTCGGCAATATGGCGAAGATCAGGTGATTCCGTCTGATATTAATCCTTCAAATCAAGCGAATTTCATTGAATTAGATATGCTGGATGCGGACCATCTTCGTGCGGTAGTTCGTGAAAAGAACGTGCAGACAATCTATTTGCTGGCGGCTCTGCTTTCGGCTACCGGAGAGAAAAAACCATTGCTGGCCTGGCGTATTAATATGGATGGATTACTCAACGTGCTAGAACTGGCACGAGAGGGGGTGATCAGGCAAATATTCTGGCCTAGCTCCATTGCCGTATTTGGAGAAACCACTCCGAAAGTAAATACACCTCAGGAGACCATTATTTCTCCGGATACTATGTATGGCATTACTAAGCTGGCCGGAGAACGCCTCGCTGCCTATTACGCTGCAAAATTTGGAGTAGATATACGCAGCCTGCGCTACCCGGGCTTGATTGGTTACCGGGCTTTACCTGGAGGTGGTACCACAGATTATGCCGTAGATATTTATCATAAAGCCATAGCCGGTGAAAAATTTCACTGCTTTCTTGCTGCTGATACTCGCCTGCCGCTTATGTATATGTCCGACGCAGTGCGAGCTACCCTAGAACTGATGCAGGCACCTGCTAATAAGATCACGATCCGATCCAGCTACAATCTGGCGGGTTTTTCCTGTACACCTGCTGAGATTACCACTGCCATCCAGCAGCATGTGCCGGATTTTCAGATCGAGTATCAGCCTGATTTTCGCCAGCAGATTGCTGATAGCTGGCCGGAGAGTATTGATGACCGGTTAGCGCAGCAGGATTGGGGCTGGCAAGCTCAGGTAAACCTGGAGGAGATGACTCTGGATATGCTTAAGAATTTGAGTCAAAGAAAAAAGGCTGCCGTTGAAACAACCTTTTCCTCTAAATAGCTAGACCTGTTTTTAGCGAATATCTAGTTTCTCATTATTCCCTACCTCATCTCGGGCAGACTTGCCTGTTACTGTTGCTTTAGCAAAAGCGTACAGCTGAACCATTACATTAGAAGTGACATCCCAGTATTCGGCTTTTTCAACGGTTACCTCTAATAAAGCAATATCCGGCGTATCCAGCCCCTGGGCAAACCAAGCTTTCATCACCGGGCTCCACAGGTCGTGCATCTTGGCTTTGTCCTTTATTAATTCGGCCGTACCGGATACAGATATCCAGGTATCTGCTTTTGGGTCAGAGTAAGCAAGGTTGACCTTTGGGTTGCGTTGAATGGCTTTTACCTTATCGGATTGATCGCTGGTGAAAAACCACACAATGCCACTGGAGTCTACTTCTGTGGTGCTCATGGGGCGAGAACGAAAATGTCCGTCTGGTTCTTCGGTAGTGAGCATAGCCATATCAATTTTTTCTATCTTTTCGCGCAGCTTAATTGCTGCTTCGGGGTGTGTTGGTTGATTATGCATTATTCTTAGCGTAAGGTTAAAAAATTGATTTTTCAAACGTACGGGTACGTATGGGAGTGATAACTTAGTGTTCTCTCAAAAGTTTTGCATAAAAAAAAGCCCGTCGCAGAACGACGAGCTTTGTACATATAAGAGGGTAAATAGATTGCCTTAGTTGGCTGCCATATCTACTGAACGCTGAATAAAACTGGTTAGGTCGGCGCCAGTCAGCATATTTTGAGATAGCTTGGCCAGGTCAATGGCTTGCTTAGCTAGCTGTTCTTTTCCATCCTCGCTGCTTTCTTCCAATATTTTCTTAGTCAGCGAATGGTTGGCATTAACCGCAACAGAGTATTGGTCGGGCATTTGCCCCATCATGGCAAATCCACCACCACCGCTAGCTGCCATATCTTTCATGCGGCGCATAAACTCAGGCAGTGTAATGGTAACGGGCATTTCATCAGGCGAAAGAGATTCTACTGCCACCGTCATATTCTTGTTATTCAGAACTTTTTCGTATACCGCCTTTACTGTTTCTTTTTCTGTATCAGACAGCACACTTTCTATCTGTTCGTCTTTCTCAACCAGTTTGTCAGCCGTATCCGCATCTACTCGCTTCAGATTGGTTTTCTCCAGTTTCTGCTCCAGCATGTTAATAAAGTGGCTGTCGAGAGGGCCATCCAGCAGTAGCACATCATAAGAGCGCTTCTTGGCTGAGTGAATAAATGCATCCTGCTTACCAGGATCGGTGGTGTACAGGTAGACAACATTACCATCTTTATCCGTTTGGTTCGGAGCTACTTTCTCGCGGTATTCCTCAAAGGTAGCAAAATCGCCTTCGGTATTTTTCAGCAGTGCAAACTTCTCGGCTTTGTCGTAGAACTTGTCTTCGGAAATCATACCGTATTTGATGAACAAACCGATATTGTCAAATTTCTCTTCGTAGGCTTTTCGGTCTTTCTTGAACAATTCGCCCAGTTTATCTGCCACCTTTTTAGTAATGTGCGCGTTGATTTTCTTTACATTACTGTCTGATTGCAGGTAGCTACGAGAAACGTTTAGCGGGATATCTGGAGAGTCAATAACGCCATGTAGCAACATCAGGAATTCTGGTACTACATCCTTCACTTCATCGGTAATAAAGACTTGCCGAGAGTAAAGCTGGATTTTATTGCGGCTGAATTCCAGTTCGTTTTTGATCTTGGGGAAATAAAGTACCCCGGTTAGGTTAAAGGGGTAGTCTACATTGAGGTGAATCCAGAAGAGCGGATCTTCAGAGAAGGGGTAAAGTTCTTTATAGAAATTCAGGTAGTCTTCGTCCTTCAGATCAGCAGGAGATTTAGTCCAGACTGGATTAGGGTTGTTTACCACTTTGCCGTCAAACTCAACCTCTACCGGCAAGAATTTACAGTATTTATCCAAAATGCCCTGAATACGCGCTTTTTCCAAAAACTCGGTTGAGTCGTCGTTCAGGTGAAGCACTACGTCGGTGCCCCGCTCTTTCTTCTCCGCTGAAGTAATTTCAAACTCGGTGCTACCATCACAAGTCCACATTACGGGCTCGCTACCTTCCTGGTAAGATTTGGTAATCAGGTCTACCTTACTAGCTACCATGAAGGAAGAGTAAAAACCTAAACCAAAGTTACCGATGATCTGATTTTCCTCGCCTTTGTCTTTGTATTTTTCGACAAACTCAGTGGCCCCGGAGAAAGCAATCTGGTTAATGTATTTTTTGACCTCTTCGTCGGTCATACCAATACCGTTATCGCTTACGGTGAGGGTTTTAAGTTCTTCGTTGATGGAAATCTTAATTTTCAGATCTCCCAACTCTTCTTTATACTCTCCGATGGCGGCCAGTCGCTTTACCTTCTGAGTAGCGTCTACCGCGTTGGAAACAAGCTCTCGTAAAAAGATTTCATGATCTGAATACAAGAATTTCTTAATAATCGGAAAGATATTCTCGGTATTGATCGAAATAGTACCCTTTTCTTCTACCATAGTATTGTTAGTTTTTATCACACGTGGTTTTCGACCTACATAGTCCCAAAATGCGTTCCAGGCAGATTAGTTGTGACACTTTGTCAGGATACTGGCAAAATGATAGTATCTTTGGCAGAGAATGTTAATCAGAATGATTAATGTTGAATGAATGATGACTCAAGACCGGCAGGTTTATGGTGCACCAGTCATTCATCATATTTAATAATCATTAGATTTATCGAAGGCGGTCTGCAGAACGAACTAGTTGTTCATCGCGCCGAATAAAACGGTTAGCTAATAAATTCAGGAGCATTGCCACAGCAGGAAGGTATATCCCTATTTCGTATTCGCCTTGCACGGTGTTAGCAGAAAGCTCTTCTCCTTCAAAGCTGAAATATACAATAGCAGCCAAAGCGCCACCAATGAGTAACGAGTTGAGTAAACCTAGTTTAATTTGTAACAGACGGTTATGATAACGGAAAATTTCAAAAAAGGCGGTAGCTACTGCCAGTGTGGCGAGTACAGCAATGGGCCAGGCACTTTGTTCCTGATTAGGTTCGCCTATCTCGCTGGTGAGAGTCACTGATTCAAGAGCATAGGCATCCAATACTAATACTTTATCCTGCTCAATAAGTGTTTCTTCCCAGATGTTAACCATCAATAATGAGCCCATGCAAATGGCTACTCCTAATAAAAAAATAGATTGCACACGTTGTAACATATCTCTTCGTTAATCTTTTTTCTGATGTTTTCGTATAATATATGTTTAAGCTTCGGGCAAAGTTATTAAGAAATGCGATAACTTTATGGCCTCAAAGGAGTTTAATCAATACGGATATTATCATTCACAAAACTCAATACTTTTTCCTAAAATCCTTAAAAAAGGACACATATGGCTGATAACAATCGTGACTTACAAGATACCGAGAACCAAGGCACTCAAACCAATGAGAATGAGCAAGTGGAGGAGTCTACTGAAAATCGGCGTAACCAATATACTGAGTTGGAGAAGATCGATATTTTCGATAACGAATTTCTTCCCCAAATTGATTCCATGTATAACTTTGCGTATCGTCTGACCTTTGATGAAGATGATGCTAAAGACTTAGTACAGGAAACATACTTAAAGGCATTCCGGTTTATTGATTCCTTTCAGCGAGGAACTAATGCGAAAGCCTGGCTGTTTCGGATATTAAAGAACAGCTTCATAAATGACTTTAGAAAAAAGAGCAAAGAGCCCTCTAAAGTTGATTATCAGGAAGTTGAAACATACTACAATTCAGAAGACGTAGACGCTAGCATTACAACCGATCTTCGGGTTGAGGCAGTGCAAGATATGATTGGAGATGAAGTCTCCAATGCGCTTAATTCATTAGCAGTTGATTTCCGGACTGTCATTATTCTTTGCGACCTGGAAGGGTTTACATATGAAGAAATGGCGAAAATTTTAGATATTCCAATTGGTACAGTACGATCTCGCTTACACCGCGCTCGTAATTTGCTCAAGGAAAAACTAAAGTCATACGCTGAGTCAATGGGCTATCAGGATTAAGCCACTTTTTTAATTTGTGTGATCTTATGTAGTAAACCTTTTTATTTTTTTTCTGCAAAACGCTATACACCTATGCTATCAAAGGACTCCCCACATTACACGCGATGCATGGAGCTTCTTCCGTTAATCCTGGATAGTCAAGCTTCTCTGGAAGACACGGATTTTTTCCATCAGCATGCAGCAAATTGGCCCGAAGTAATGGATTGTTATAATAAAGAAAGAGCGTTTCGTGATGCCCTTAAAACGAAGTTGGGGCGTTTTATGGCTCCTGATGATTTACTCAGCACTATTCGTCAACATTTAAAATTGCAAAACGCCTAATAAATGCCGTCTTTCTACGGTAGAGCTATTATATTTTCTGCCCCCTCCGGATCAGGGAAAACCACGCTAGTGCATCACTTGCTGGATTCAAACCCTGATCTTTCATTCTCTATTTCTGCCACTACGCGCGAAAAGCGTGGTAATGAGTTAGAAGCTAAAGATTATTATTTCCTCACTCCTAATGCTTTTCGCCAGAAGCTCCATGAAAATGCATTTATTGAATGGCAAGAAGTGTATCGAGATCGATTTTATGGGACGCTTAAGTCGGAAATTGAAAGAATCTGGGCTGATAAAAAAAATGTGATTTTTGATGTAGATGTAAAAGGAGGTATTAACCTCAAAAACTATTTTGGTGATCGTGCTCTGGCTATATTTGTTCGCCCTCCCTCTCTGCAAATATTAGAAGAAAGACTCCGGGCTCGTAATACAGATTCTCCGGATAGTATTAAGCAGCGTCTTGAGAAAGCCCAATACGAACTTAAGTTTGAAAATGTGTTTGATGTTTCAGTTGTAAACAACGATTTGGAACAAGCCAAACTAGAAGTGCAACGTCTGTACGACACTTTTACGAAAATATAGTTATACAAGCATATTGGCTGTATTTTGCGTTTTCCCTTTTTCCTGTTCATCTTGCACTGCTCACCCCCTTATCTTTACATGATATGATTTTATCAATGACCGGCTATGGCAAGTCTCAGTTCGAGAATGATGAGATAACTATCAGCGCAGAAATAAAAACGCTGAACTCAAAATACCTTGATGCTAGTATTAAATTGCCTAGAACACTGAGTGCTTACGAAATAGAAACCCGTAATCTTCTTTCCGAATCTTTAACGCGCGGCAAAGTATCGCTGTCAGTGGAAATTGCCGACAAGCGAGCAACTGCCGAGGGGGGGCAGATTAACCGAGAGTTATTAAAGGCATACTTTACCACCTATCAGCAGATTGCATCCGAACTTAATGAAGCGCCTCCTGACTTATTTCGATTAGCGGCCCAGTCACCTGACGTTATACAAAATAAAACCTTGGAAGATGTTGACCCTGAGACGTGGGCTTTAGTTCGGTCATGTATAAAAGAAGCCGCTAAACATTGTAATGATTTTAGGCAGCAGGAAGGTGATGCGCTTGAAAAAGACTTTAAGCATAATATTGACCAGATTTCAGAGACACTGGCACTCATACAGAAGCAGGTACCCGAGCGTAATGCTAATTTTCGGGAACGTCTACAATCTCAGTTAAATGAGTTGCCCAAAGATACTATAGATGAAAATCGCTTTGAGCAAGAGATGATTTACTATTTAGAGAAGCTCGATATCAATGAAGAGATTGTCCGCCTTTCCAATCATTTGTCGTTCTTTAAGAAGGTGTTGGCTGAACCTTACTCATCTGGTAAGAAATTAGGGTTCATCAGTCAGGAGATAGGGCGAGAGATTAATACAATTGGTGCTAAAGCGAACGATGCTGTTATTCAACATCATGTGGTGCGTATGAAGGAAGAGCTTGAGAAAATCAAGGAACAAGTCCTTAATATTCTATAAGAACAAGCGGGTACTAAAGTTTATCTGATCAGATCATCAGTACCCTTCTCCATAAACTCTAAAAGAGTATTTTAAATCAATTCAGTATAAAAAGAGGATTCCATTATAATTAGAACTTTCGGACCACCGTTTTGGTAGTACATATACCAAATGTCTTTACAAATGCGAAATCTTGTTATTTACTTTTTAATTATATGCTTCACCGGATTTGCGTGCAACACACCAGACGAGCTTATTCAGCGTCCAGCTAACTTGCTAAGCAAAAAACAAATGACTTCGCTTTTAATTGATTTACATTTGGCAGAAGCCAAAATGAGTTATACAAACGTGCGCAGTGCCGACTCTTTGGAAATGCTATATCGTAATTATGAATATGCCATCTTTGAGGAACACGGTGTAACAGACTCCGCCTATTTTCGCAGCTACGAATACTACCTGGATCATATGGAGCAGATGGAAGAAATATATACTGCCGTGGTAGATAGTTTTAGCGTGATGAATAGCCAGGAAAAAGCGAAAGATTTGGAGATCGCAAACCGTTAATCGTATCTGATATTAGGTAAAATTACCCCTGTAACAACCTGTCCGAAGTAAGTTAATTGGTAGAAAGCCATAATTCTTATAAGTGCCGGTTATTTAAGGCAACAAAGGGGGGCGAGATATGGGGGTAAGAAGAAGAAATCGGATAGCTCCACTATTAATAGTTAAATTTTCGATCTAATTTTGCGCGGAATTATACATCTTTTTAAGATTTCGTATCTGTAGCAAGGTGGTTTCGTAGAGAATTGGCAATTTTCTTACCTATTACATAGCCGATAGAAATAACAATTTGAATTGGCTATGTCTTACATGAAATTTGTATAACTTCAAAATCGTAAAAAGTACAACTCAAACCACATTAGTAACAAACACATGGGATTGTTTGACCTCTTTTCCAGCGACATAGCTATTGACTTAGGTACGGCTAACACGCTGATTATCAATAAAGAAAAAATCGTCGTAGATGAGCCTTCTATCATTGCCATTGATCGTACCACCAATAAGGTGCTGGCGATTGGACGTCAGGCGATGCAGATGCATGAAAAGACCCATGAAAATATCAAAACCATTCGTCCATTAAAGGATGGTGTGATTGCCGATTTCCACGCGGCCGAGCATATGATCCGCGGGATGATCAAAATGATTGATACGGGCAATCGTTATCTTCCTTCTTCTCACCGGATGATTATCTGCATTCCTTCAGGCATTACAGAAGTAGAAAAGCGAGCCGTTCGTGACTCAGCGGAGCACGCTGGAGCCAAAGAAGTTTATATGGTGCATGAGCCTATTGCTGCTGCTATCGGCATCGGTATTGATATTGATCAGCCAGTGGGCTCCATGGTAGTAGACATTGGGGGAGGAACCACCGAGATTGCCGTTATTGCCCTTTCTGGTATCGTTTGCGACCAGTCTATCCGGGTAGCTGGTGATACCTTCAATAAAGATATTCTTGACTATATGCGTCGGCAGCATAACCTGCTGATTGGCGAACGTTCGGCCGAAAAAGTCAAACTGGAAGTAGGGTCAGCCCTTACCGAACTTGACGAGGAGCCGGATGACTACGAAATTCGCGGTCGTGATTTGATGACTGGCATTCCGAAAGTAATCAAGGTCTCTTATTCTGAGATTGCTTATGCGCTGGACAAATCCATTTCTAAGATTGAAGAGGCTGTTTTGAAAGCGTTAGAAATTTCGCCACCCGAGTTATCAGCTGATATTTACGATAATGGTATTCACTTGACCGGTGGTGGAGCATTGCTTCGCGGACTGGATAAGCGGCTGGCCCTGAAGACCAAATTGCCAGTGCATGTAGCGGATGATCCACTACGCGCCGTAGTTCGGGGAACTGGAGTAGCATTAAAAAAGTTTGACTTGTTTAAGTCAGTGTTGATGACGTAAGATGTACAACTTACTCTCGTTTCTTTTAAAATATCGATCTACGATTTTATTCTTGGTGCTGGAAGGGCTAAGCGGGTTCTTTATTGTCAATAACAACCCCTACCACCAAGCTGCGGTCATCAATTCTTCTAATCGGATGGTGGCCTCTATCATTGATGCATCAAACTCAGCATCTGAGTATCTGAATTTACAGAGTGCCAATGATCAACTAGCTGAAGAAAATGCTCGCTTAAGAGCAGTATTGCTGACTCAATCAAGAGAACCGGCAAATAACCCTTTTAATCCATCGCTGGAAGATTCTCTTGCCTTACAGGCTCTTTCACAGGATTCTCTGGTGCTGCTTCCAAGTGCGCTTACCCATAGCGATAGCGTCCGGTTTCAACAATATTCTTTTATTCCGGCAAAAGTTGTTGACAATACGGTGCAACACTTTAAAAATCATGTTACGATTAATAAAGGGAGGGCCGATGGTATTGAGCCGAATATGGGCGTAATTAGCCCTAATGGCGTAGTAGGTAAAGTAAAGGATGTGTCAGAGCATTATGCCTTGATCACTTCCATTCTACATACTGATATGAACGTATCGGCATTGGTTAAGCGATCTAACACATTAGGTTCTATTGAATGGAAAGGCAATAACCCAACCCAGGCCAGCCTCAAGTACATTCCCATTCATATTAATATTATTACCGGAGATACCATTGTTACATCTGGCTACAGCGGTGTTTATCCACCCGAGATTCTGATTGGCACTGTAAAAGAAGTGCGGCCTGAAGAGGATGCTGCATTCTATGATGTGGATGTGGATTTGTCTAATGATTTTTTCCAGTTGTCGTACGTGTATGTCGTAAAGAATAAATTGAAGCAGGAGAAGGATTCACTATTACAACAAACAATTGTAGGGAATGAATAGTAGACATTTGCTGCCACAGGCACTCAATTTCATTGTATTCTTTATTATTCAGATTCTTGTTGTCAGAAAGTTAGTGTTGTTTGATGTGGCTTTCTGCTATGTGTATGTAGCTTTTCTTTTATTACTGCCTATTGAGATTAATGTGATTGTCGCTATGTTGCTCGGTTTTGTTACCGGGTTGCTGGTTGACATTTTTTATAATACCTTCGGAATTCATGCGGCGGCTTGTGTGTTCATCATGTATATTCGTAAGCTGTGGATTGATTTTATCACTCCGCGGGGGGGCTATGAAATGGGAAGCATTCCTTCACCCCGTTCACAAGGAATACAATGGTTCGTTACATACGCTTTTCCTTTGCTATTGATCCATCATCTTCTTATATTTTTCATTGAAATTGGTGGGTTTCAGTTATTTAGCTATACGGCATTAAAAGCGGTCGCTAGTACTGCTTTCTCGCTAATTATGATTTTGGTTATACAGTATATTGTGTACTCTTCTTCTCGTAGAAATGTGTTATGATTCATAACAACCGCAAGTACGTTATTCGCCTCACTTTTATTCTGATCGCAGCGATCTACTTGATCAAGCTGTTTGCTATTCAGGTGATGAATGAAGACTACGAAGCTAAAGCAAATAGTAATATCATTGACCGCGAAATCCGTTACCCTTTCCGCGGACTAATCTACGATCGTAATGGGAAACTGGTAGTATATAATGCGCCGGTGTATAATCTGGAGGTGATTCCCAAGGACGTTAAGCTGGAAGATACTCTGGCTTTTTGCAATGTATTTGGTATTACAAAAGAAGAATTCATAGAAAAAATAGATAAGGCTAAGAAATACTCTTATGTAAAACCTTCTATTTTCATTAAGCAGATTTCCAATACCACGTTTGCCACTGTACAGGATTACCTGGTAGATTTTCCTGGATTCCGCATTCAGCCACGAACCAACCGGGCATATACCTACCGCAATCTGGCTAATGCATTGGGGTATATTGGCGAGGTGAGCCCTTATAAATTGAAACAGGATACTGCTAACTTTTACCGGCAGGGTGATTATATCGGTATTCTGGGGATAGAATCAAAATATGAAGACCAGCTTCGTGGAAAGCGGGGAGTGAAGTACAAAATGGTGAATGTGCGAGGTGTCGAAAAAGGTTCTTATAAAGACGGTACGTTCGATACACTATCAATTCCTGGAGAGAACCTGCAAAGTACGATAGACATCACGTTGCAAGAGTACGCTGAAACGCTTATGACTGGCAAACGAGGAAGTATTGTAGCGTTAGAGCCTAAAACTGGTGAGATACTAACATTTGTCTCGGCTCCAACCTTTGACCCGAATTTGCTTTCAGGACGCAATTATGGTAAGAATTACGCTGAACTCGCATCGGATACTACCAAACCCTTATTTAATCGCCCTTTAATGGGGGCATTTCCTCCAGGTTCTATCTTTAAAACGGTGCAGGCGTTGATTGCATTACAGGAAGGCGTTATCACGCCGCAAACTCGTATCCGTTGTGATCGCCATATTATTGCCTGCCACGGTCCCCACTCAAATGAAGATTTGCAGGGAGCTATCGAAGTATCTTGCAATCCTTATTTTCACAATGTTTATCGGCGATTGCTAAATCAGGGTGCTTCGGATAATACATTTGTAGATACTGAAATTGGACTGGAAAAGTGGCGCAAGCATGTGATGAGCTTTGGTATGGGGCACCCTCTGGGAGTTGATTTGCCTAATGAGCGGGGCGGCTATGTACCAGCTCCTTCCTTATATGATAAAATTTACGGAGACAACCGCTGGAAATTTTCTACTATTTACTCTAATGCCATTGGGCAGGGTGAATTGCAGATTGTACCACTACAAATGGCAAATCTGGCAGCAATTATTGCTAACCGGGGCTACTATATTACTCCCCATCTGATTAAGTCGATTGGTGAAGATGGACAACCATTGGCCGAATACCGAGAGAAGAACTACACAACCGTAGATGAAAAACATTTTGATGTGGTAGTAGACGCCATGTACGATGTAGTAGAGCATGGTACAGGTTCGCATCGGGCTAAGCTAAAAGGCATTGAAGTCTGCGGCAAAACCGGAACTGTACAAAATTCGCAAGGAGAAGACCACTCAGTATTTATCGCCTTTGCCCCCAAAGATGATCCGAAAATTGCCTTGGCAGTTTATGTGGAAAACGCAGGGCAGGGAGCCCGGGCCGCAGCGGGTATATCTGGGTTACTCATTGAAAAATACCTGAAAGGCTGTACCGAACGGTCGCAAATAGAAGATTATATTTTGAAAGGGGATTTTATTTACTAGATGTGAGAGATAATAACCGACTAATCAATCGACTAGACTGGGGAACCATTATCCTGTATTTCCTCCTCGTATCGTTAGGGTGGTTAAACATCTTTGCGGTTGTTTATGATATGCAGGCCGATCAAAGCATTTTTGATATTTCCCTCCGATCAGGGAAACAGTTGATTTGGATTTGTGCTGCGGCTATTCTCATTACCACCATTATGCTGGTGGATTTCCGATTTTATGATTCCTTCGCGTATTTTTTTTACGGCGGAATTGTTCTCATTCTAATCTTTGTACTGCTTTTTGGCCGAGAAGTGGCCGGTTCTAAATCCTGGTTTACCATTGGCTCTTTCCGAATGCAGCCTTCTGAGTTTGCCAAGTTTGCTACGGCTTTGGCTGTAGCCAAGTATTTAAGTCAGAACAATCGAGTTTTTGATAACCTTAAATCTCAGATAACGCTATTTGCCATTATTGGCCTGCCTGCTATACTTATCATCCTTCAGGGTGATACCGGTACCGCTATGGTTTATGCAGCGTTCGTACTCGTTTTTTACCGGGAAGGTTTTTCTCCCCTTCTTTTAGGCATTGGCATTGCTGCAGCTATTCTTTTTGTGTTAACCTTATTCATTGATCAGCTTTATCTGATTATCGCGGTTGTGGTTACAGCCTTTTTGCTTATTGGTATTAACTCAAAGAAAACAAAACGGATTATTACCATATCCGTAGCTGCCGCTGCGGTAATTAGCTTGGTAGTAAGTGTGGATTTTTTGATTAATGATGTGCTTAAGCCCCACCAGCAAAACCGTATTAAAGCCTTAATCAACCCTGATGGAGATCCACTGGGATATGGATGGAACGTAACGCAATCTAAAATTGCTATTGGTTCGGGCGGTATGTGGGGCAAAGGGTTTTTGCAAGGCACCCAAACTAAGTTTGATTTTGTGCCTGAGCAGAGCACCGACTTTATTTTCTGTACAATTGGTGAGGAGCATGGCTGGATAGGCAGTACCCTGCTAATTGTACTGTTTATTTTGTTGCTGATGCGGGTAACGGCCATTGCCGAACGGCAGAAGTCTACCTTTGCTCGCGTTTATGGCTATAGCGTGGCCGCCATTCTGTTCTTTCACTTTGCAGTTAATATTGGAATGACCATCGGACTGTTCCCGGTTATTGGAATTCCTTTGCCTTTCTTTAGTTACGGGGGTTCTTCTCTTTGGGCATTCACCATCCTTCTTTTCATCCTTCTGAAACTGGATGCTCACCGTATGCAAATCCTAACAAGGTGAGAATGAATGAGTGATGGTTGATGCCCAATGATTAGCAATAATTTTATTTATAGATCATTAACGCATTAATCATTATAGAGCTTAGTTATATCGCTTTGATACAATCTCAAGCAATTCAACAACCTCTTCCGAGTCCATCTTCCAACGATATTTCTGGGCATATTCGTGACGCAGAAAGTTAAAAGCTTCTACATAGGTCTGCCGTTGGTCTAGCTCAGAAATTGCCTGCTGATATTCCTGCGGGTTGTTATTAAATAGCTCCCGAATAAACATATAGCGCTGATTCACCCCAATATGCTCGCGAATACTGGCAATCTTATGCTTTTTCTGGATATCAGAAAGCGTAGTAGAAGCCGGGCTTTTCTCGCTCAGGTAATCATTTAAGGTTCTAAGCGAAGGGGCCGCTTGTTCTTTTTCTTCGTCATCATCCACTTCCGCTCTTTCAATTATTTCTGGCGCAGAAGCAGTTTCTTCCTGGGTTGTTTCCTGAGCAGAGGTAGAAACATACAATTGATCAGCAGAAACGGAGAGCACTTCAGAGAACATATCCAGATAAGACTGAACGTCTTCCGGTATTTCAGAAGAACTTTCATGAGCTTTGCGTAGTAGTTCCAGTGCTCGAGAGCGTTCCACAGCAAAAGAAGATTCCTGTTTAAAGCGTTCCGCGAAAGCTTCTAACAAGGCGCGGTTAATTTTTACATACTTTAGCCAGGTAATCAGGTCTTCTTCTCGAATATGATTAGCCGGGAACTGCGCCAGTTGCTGATGTAGATATTCATAAGGGGCGCATATAAGTTGTAAAGTATCGTTTACAGCAGTTTTTACCAGCGGTTGTAAATGCTCTTGATCTACCGAAATATGTTGCGAAAGCGTATTGATAAAATCATTCAGTGCCTGTTGCACATCCTCAGTTTCATAATCAAAATAAGGACTGCGGAGCTTGTTGATTTCCACCTGCCATTGATCAAACAGAGCTTTGATCACAAAAAGGTTTACTTGTCTTACTGGTGTAAGCTCTAAAATAGTGCGCCCATCGAGTTTATTATGCTGTTCGTAGGCAGATGCCAGCACTCGTTCGGTAAATTGTTCGCTGTATTGTTCTGTTACCTGTTGATTAAGTTTGCTCTCCATGCGGTAATTCATTTCTTTTGCAGAGTTCCAAAGAATGTACTACATTTTCATTAATACAATACGTTTCTTTAGTATTTAGTTACAAAGAAAACAGCAAAGATCGGGCTATATGTTTACAGAACCACAAGTAGGAGGCTTTCCGGTGGGCAAACCCTACACCGGGTGGATTGAAGTGATCTGCGGATGCATGTTTTCCGGAAAGACTGAAGAACTGATCCGTCGGTTGAACCGAGCCCTTATTGCCAAGCAGCCCGTGGGTATTTTCAAACCAAAGCTGGATAACCGCTACCATGATGACAACGTGGTGTCGCATGATCAAACCAGTATTCATTCTACCAGTGTAGAACATCCCCAAGACATTCTTCAGTTAGCTGGCGACTGCCAGGTAGTGGGGATTGATGAAGCCCAATTCTTTGATCATACGATTGTGGATATCTGCAATGAACTGGCTAACCGAGGCAAACGAGTGATTGTAGCCGGGCTTGATATGGATTACGAGGGCAAACCATTCGGTGCGATGCCTTACCTGTTGGCCATCGCTGAATATGTCACTAAAACGCACGCTATTTGTGCCGTATCAGGTACTCCAGCTTCCTTCTCTTACCGCCTGCATAACTCAGAAGATCAGATACACGTAGGGGCTCGCGATCAGTACGAAGCCCGCAACCGTTACCACTTTTATAAGGGACAGCAAAAAAAGTCCCTGCCTCAAAACGAAGAAGATTCTTCTTCCCGTTAAGTCAGTATGCGTGGATTACAGCATTGGTTAGGAGTATTCATCATCATACTAGGGGGAAATCTTTCGCTTTGGGCGCAATCGGATATTCCTATTGAGGCCTGGCGAACCCATTTCTCTTATCAGGATAGCCGGCTCATAGTAACGACCCCGGAGAGAGTCTATGTAGCCTCTGAACATGGCTTGTTCTATCTTACTAAATCGGATAACTCATTGCAGGTACTCTCTAAAAGTGATGGACTGACAGACATTGAAGTAACCGCGATGTATTTTGATGAGGCTTCGGGAAATCTGGTGCTGGCATACCAGAGTGGAGTAGTCGATTTAGTGACTGAGAAAGGAGTATTTCCCTTAACACTCATTCGTGATGAAGCAGATGAACCGGAGATTATCTACGATATTGCCGTGCAAGAGAGTACAGTTTATCTGGCCACCACTGCCGGAGTGCGGGTATTAACCATAGATCTTGAGCAGGAAGAGCCCCTGCAAATTCGGGAGTCTTATACTCGATTGAGTGAAACAGGAGACCCACTGGTTATTTATCAGATAGAAATGCTGGGTGATAGTTTGTTTCTGGCGACTGAAGAAGGAGTGCTGGCCAATACCTTAGACCCAGCCGTTAATCAGCAGGATTATAACACCTGGCAACGGTTTCTGATAGATGGTGGCCTTTCTTCCGACCCGGTTTTTCACCTTACCAGTTGGAACGGGAACGTATATGCAGCTCTCAATCAACAAGGAGTGTATCGTTTTCATGAAGGGCAATGGCAACTCACCGCCTTTACAACGGAGGGGGTATTCAGTGGACTTCAGTCTTCTTCAGAAGGGGTATTGATTATAGTCGATGGTAGAGTTTTCCGATTAGAGGCTTCGGGTAGCGTTGTTTCCTTAGAGAATGAAGCCATCAGCGCAGCGCAGGATGCAGCCCAGGAAGGAGCAACTTTGTGGGTAGCTGACCAGCAGCAAGGATTAATCCGCCTGGAAAATGGACAGGTAGAGCGTTTTTTACCCAATGGCCCGGCTTCTGATGCTATTCAAAAACTACGGTATCTTAATGGAAAAATAGTGGCCCTCCAGGCCAGTACCCCAGGGCAGTTTTACACGTTTACCGATGGGCAGTGGCAAAACTTTACGCAGTTACCGGCTAGCTCCCGGCTAATGGATGCGGCTTACTCTGCTAATACGCAGCAGTATTATTTTGCCACTTTTGGTGAAGGTATTCTGCAATGGGATGGTCAGGAAGAATTTTCTTCACTAACCCAGCAAAGCAGCGGAGGTAATCTACCTAATAATCAGGCGACTGCCCTGGCAGCGAATAATGAATTTCTTTGGATCGCTAACTACAATACCCCGGCATCATTGCAGAGACTAGACCTACAAAACGATACCTGGCAGTCGGTAACATTCAGTCAGCCGCAGGCAATGTATCCGCGCCAGCTTACAGTGGATTTTCGCAATCAGGTCTGGATGTTAGTAGGAAACAGCGATGTAAACCAACCCGGGACTGACCTGTTTGTTTTCTCGCCCACTACTGAAGAAAAGGCATCGTTTAGAAGCAAAGTAAACCCTTCTGAGTTGCCAGGCAGCCAAATATCCGATGTAGCCCTCGACCTGGATGGGCAACTTTGGCTGGCCGGAAGCGAGGGAGTGGGGTATTTCCCTCTTCCCGAATTGGTCTTTGAGGAACGTCCTCTGCCTCAAAGACCGGTGTTCGAACGTCAATTTTTATTACTGGGAGTGAATATCACCGCAGTGGCGGTGGATGGTGGCAACCGCAAATGGATTGGAACTAACGATGGCCTGTGGCTTTTTTCGGATACGGCTGAAGAACTGTTTTATCAGTTTACCACGGAAAACAGCCCATTAATCTCCAATGTCATAGTGGATGTTGCCGTGAATGACCAGAGCGGAGAGGTGTTCGTGGCTACGGATAAGGGCGTGGTTTCCTTTCGAAGCACTTCGACGCAGGGAAGCGTTACTCACCAATCAGTAAAGATATTTCCGAACCCGGTGCGCCAAAGTTTTGATGGCTTGGTAGGTATAGAAGGATTGGTCAATCAGGCTACTGTGAAAATCACTACAGTTTCCGGAGTGTTGGTGCAGGAACTACAGGCTGAAGGCGGCACTGCCACCTGGAATGTAAAAGCATATACCGGAGAAACCGTACAACCGGGAGTCTATCTCGTCTTCAGTGCCTCGCCGGATGGCACCGAAACTTTTGTTGGAAAAATAGCGGTGGTGCCTTAAGGGTAATGGTATAGCAAGCCAAAAGGTAGAGCTATGTTGATCAGTATACTGTAGAAAATATTGTTATTTACCTATTGATCTTGCCCTTGCGAAGGATAGCCTGAAGTAATATCCTTCACATGAAGGAGATAGCTTCGTCACTTCGTTTCTCGCAAGGACGTTGGAGAGTGTCTGTAATCGTACTTTACACGATAATAAGTGATATCAAGTGAAGAATCTGATAGTCTGTTTTTTTGGTAGAAATGTTGTGGAGAGAAATATCTTCTGAACCCAACGGTGGGCATTTAAGTTAAAAGAAAAGCTTAGTTAGGCGGCAGCATGCTACACAAAACCAAGGGTATTGTTCTGAATTTTATTAAGTACCGGGAGACCTCCATCGTTACGCGGATTTATACCGAAGACTTTGGCTTGCAATCGTATATTGTGAATGGAGTGCGGGGCAGCAATAAAAAGAGTAAAAGCAAGATATCTTTTTTTCAACCTCTCACGGTGCTCGAGCTGGTCGTGTACTATAAAAAGAACGCCGGACTTAATCGCATTTCTGAAATTAAGTGCCCCGAACCCTACCAAACCATTCCCTACGACTTCCGCAAGTCCAGCATTGCCATGTTTATTACCGAGGTGCTAAACAAGTGCCTGAAGGAAGAAGAAAGCAATATTCCGCAGTTTGAGTTCCTGCATTATTCGCTGCAAATGTTCGATCATCTGGAGAGTCACTACGAAAACTTCCATCTGCAACTGATGCTGAAGCTGAGTCGTTACCTGGGTTTTGCCCCGGAATCAGCCGACGATGTGTTTGATGAGGTGTATGAGTATGTAGGAAAACCGACAATTCATGATGAAGACCGGCAGGTGCTCAACCTATTACTGCAAAACCCTTATACCAGTCCGGTGAAAACCAACAATGCTACCCGCCGCCTGTTGTTGGACGATCTGATTAAATATTACCAGATGCACGTAGGTGGTTTTGGCGAGTTAAAGTCATTGACCATTCTTCGGGAAGTGTTAGAGTAATCTTTTGCCCCCCTTTTCCAGTATCTTTTCTTAATGATCTTAATGCAGGTATGTTGTCGCTGAGGAAATGCTGTAAAGATTGTCCCAACTTCTTGCTAGTTCTCCTCTTAACAATTCAAGGATCTATAATACCCCTTAACAGATTTGAAGGGAGCTATCAGGGCAGAAGCACATATTTTTTCTCCATTGTGATGACTAACTGTAGTATGTACTAAAAACAAACAATCTACTATCTACAAAACGGTCAAAAAAAAACTACGGTGCGTTTGAGAAAAAGCTAAGGAGAAGTTGGAGAAAAACTAGGAAGCTTTTTCGAAAAGCTAAGAAGCTTTTTGTCGAAAAGTAGGGAGCTTTTTCGATAGATTTTAGTACTTTTCTAAGCCAAATATAGTAAAAAAGCCGCATTGAATGTGGCTTTTGCTAGTTTACATCCAATGCGGCATTTCTATATCTTCAAGTTATCATAAATACTGGCTTTGTCCAACCGGCAATTTTCTTCAGTCCGTATGATCTACCTGCCTTTTCCATATTTTTTTGCTTTTAGTATTATCTCACAAAAGAGAGCGAAGGATTTTACATATATCTTTGTACGTAGGCCCGAAAGCTCAGACGGGCGGGTGTTAGCTTTGGGTAGAGAAATACTACAGACACGGTCAGGAAAGAAATGAACAAAGCAAGAGCACTTTATTTGAAATAATAGTCTTTACAAAAAATGCTACTATATCATAATGTTCAGTATGCCCTTATTTACAAAATAGCCTTCATTACATAGAACATAGCACTATTGCCTCAATTAAGTTATATAAAAAAACGGAGCCATCATTGCGAATAGCATGCAATGTAATGAAGCAATCTCTCTATGGGTAGCCCGATTCGTTTCGCTCATCGAACTGACGATTTAATTGTTATTAAAGTATTTTATTGACCATGTAGTAGCAGTAATGCCAACAAAAACCATATATACGCTATGCTTCAGTTACAAAAAATCCATCACATTGCCATTATCGTATCAGATTACCAACGCTCTAAACACTTCTACACCCAGGTGCTGGGGCTAAGCATTATTGAAGAGACTTACCGGGCCGAACGTAACTCTTACAAATTAGACCTCAGCGTGAATGGGAAAGACCAGATAGAACTCTTCTCTTTTCCTGAGCCTCCTCCTCGTCCTTCTTACCCTGAGGCCGCTGGGTTGCGTCATCTGGCATTCGCTGTAGCGCAGGTAGATCAGGCCAAAGCAAAGCTGGAGCAGGAAGGAATTACTGTAGAAGAGGTACGAACCGATGCTATTACCGGCAAACGCTTCACCTTCTTTGCCGACCCGGACGGCCTACCCATTGAGCTATATGAAGTGTAAAATCAGAATGAATTTTGTCGTATTTGGGTATGTTGAGCCGTATCTTAATTGATTACCTTTGAATCATTCACTTTACAACTACCTAGAATTATGGCTACTTCTTTCTTAGGCTTGCGCACCACTATTTATCATGTAGAAGATATTCAGGAAGCCAAACAGTGGTACGCGAAGGTGCTGGGCGTGCAACCGTACTTTGATGAACCCTTCTATGTAGGCTTTTCCATTGGCGGTTATGAACTTGGGCTGCAACCAGAAGGCAGTCCGACTAACCAAAAACCAACCAGCGTAGTTTCTTACTGGGGGGTGGAAGACATAGCCAGTACCTATCAGCAATTATTAAATGATGGGGCTACCGAACACGAAGCACCTACCGAGGTAGGCGGAGATATACAGGTAGCTTCAGTAAAAGACCCTTGGGGTAACCTGTTTGGTATCATTTATAATCCCCATTTCTCTCTTCCCACTTCATAAAAAAAGCCCGACATTCATTGTCAGGCTCTCTTAAAAGTCTTTAGCTACTTAGGGTTAAACTTTAACTTCTATTAACATTTTCCCTCTTTTGCAGCGGCGGGTTAGACCCGGGAACTTGCCGTTTCAGGTAAAATGTTTCGCAAGATACCCCAAGATAGGCGTACTATTACATACTTGGGCTACCTTCTTCCAGCGTAAAGGTGCGTTCGGTGCCGTTCATTGGACTATCTACGGTGTTACCATCACTGTCTACCAGTTCGATAGATATGGTGTTGTCGCCCATTGGAAGCCCTTCAATTACATAAGGCTGCCATTGGCTTACCATAAAAGTAGTATCATTATTGACATTTACTTTCACCTGGTTGCCACCTTCGCTTATTTCGGTGTTTACAAGGTAGAAGTCAAATAATACACTTTCCGCATCTGCGCCGCTATACGTTCCTTTAGGACGGCTATAAAACAGCATAGGTTGGGTCAGATCTACATCTTCGCCTTCACTTTCGCCTACGCTGAACTGAGACACTTTATAAGCTTCGGGGTTCTTCACACTTTCGTGGTATGAACGAGACAGGAATGAGATGGCTACATAATGCCCCTCATCTAATGCTAACTTAAACCCTTCGGGTTCATAGATAGCATGGTAAGGATCGTTGTTTAAGATAAGGTGAATATGTTGCCCATCAGCTGAGGCTGCCAGCGGTTTCTGGTCAGCATCCGGAGTAGGAATGCCCAGTTCATAGTTTGTTACATTGTAGGTAAACTCAACGGAATCATCACTGGTTACCGCAGCCCCTTCAGCAGGACTCGTCATTTCTAACATAGCATCAGCATATTCGGGTGAACCAGGAGCTGGAGAAATAGTTAAAGATGGAGCAGCTTCTTCCGTCATGGTTGACTCTTCCGCAGTATTTTCAGAAGGACCGCAGGCATAAATTAAGCAGGCAATAAATAAACTAGTGATTACAAAAATTTCCCTTTTCATAGGTTAGTAGGTTTGTTTAATGTTTGATATAACGCGAAGTTATCGCAAAATTTGTGTTTATTAACTTAACACAACGCTGTTTACTTAAATAAGTTAACTATGGCCGATTTGTTTGATCATATCCCAAGTTTAGACCTTAACCAGTTTACTAAAGGCTCTGAAGAGGAAAGAAAAGAATTTGTAGCGAAGTTAGGTGATGCTTTTCACCGTATCGGGTTTGTAGCGATTAAGAACCACGGCCTCACCGATGCCCTGACTGAAAAGCTATATTCCGTAGTAAAAGAGTTTTTTGCCCTACCGGAAGATGTAAAACGTAAATACGATCGCCCCGAGTTGCACGGGCAACGCGGATACACCTCCAAAGGAAAAGAGCATGCCAAAGGACGAACCACCGCCGATCTCAAAGAATTTTACCAGATTGGTCAGTTTGTAGAAGGGGATGACCCCGTGAAAGAGATATATCCGGACAATATATGGCCCAGCGAAGTACCGGAGATGCACCCCACCGCCAAGGAGGCCTACCAAACCCTAGAGGCAGCGGGTAAACAATTACTACGGGCTATTGCGCTATATCTCGGTTTGAAAGAAGACTATTTTGAACCACAAGTGCATAATGGCAACAGTATCATCCGAGCTATTCATTATTACCCTATCAAGAACCCGGACGAAGTACCCGATGATGCGGTACGCGCGGCCGAACACGGAGATATCAATTTAATTACTTTATTGATGGGGGCTAGTGCCGAAGGATTACAGGTTTTGCGCCGCGATGGGGAGTGGATTCCGATCACTGCACTGCCCGACCAGATTATTGTGAACGTAGGAGACATGCTGGCTCGCCTTACGAATGATAACCTTAAATCAACCATTCACCGGGTAGTGAACCCCCCGCGCGAGCTATTGGGCACGCCTCGTTACTCCATTCCGTTCTTCATGCACCCCCGGGCCGAAATGGATTTAACCTGCCTGACTACCTGTATCAGCGAGGAAGAACCCAAGAAATACACTGATATGACTGCCGGGGAATTTTTGGATGAGCGGTTGCGCGAAATCGGTTTAAAGCAGTAATGAACTAATTAAGCCGCGAACGTTGGGTAACCATCGCCATCGACCCTGGTACTCGCAGGGAATAGTCACATCCATTCGCCGGGTGCGGTACTTTATTTTCCTGCGAGATGTATTTATCCTCACCATTAGCTCCTTCGGTGGGCCTCAGGCTCATATGACACTACTGCTGAAGATGATGGTAGAAAAACGTCGTTATCTTAGCGAAAAAGATCTGATGGAGTTGTACGCGCTCTGTCAGATTTTGCCGGGGCCTTCCTCTACTCAAACGATCACGGCCATTGGCTACCGAATTGGTGGTCCCAAGTTGGCTTTTCTAACCCTACTGGTCTGGATGCTACCCGCCGTTACGTTGATGACGACAGCGGCCGTTACTTTATCGAATATTCAAGAGCAGGAGCTTTCTTTGGCGTTTACCCGCTTCATTCAACCTATGGCGGTAGGGTTTGTGTTTTACGCAGCTTATACCCTTAGTGTGAAGGTCGTTAATACTAAGTCGGGTATTGCCATTATGGTAGTAGCTACTATTGTGTCTTATCTCATCCGTAAACCCTACATTTTTCCGCTCCTTTTACTCATTGCTGGCGTGGTTACCTCTATCAAGTACCGGAAACATCCCCGGCAGGAGAAAGACAAACTGGATATAAAGTGGGGAAACCTGGTTATCTGGATTACCATTCTGATTGTAGCCGCTATTACCGGAGGAATAACCAAATCTATTCCTATCAGGATTTTTGAGAACTTTTACCGGAATGGAAGTTTAATTTTTGGTGGGGGGCAGGTATTAATCCCCTTGCTCTACACCGAGTTCGTAGATTTTAAGCAATATTTAACCTCTGAAGAATTTTTAACAGGGTATGCCTTAGTACAGGCTATTCCCGGACCCGTATTTTCTTTTAGTGCTTTTATTGGTTCGTTGGCTATGCGCGACTATGGGATTGGTGGGGAAATAATCGGCGCATTGATGGCTTCCTTGGGGATTTTCTTACCCGGAACATTCCTCATCTTTTTCATGGTCCGCTTTTGGGATGGGCTGAAAAAGTACCGAGTCATTAAAGCGTCGTTAGAAGGAATTGTAGCTGCTAGCTCAGGAATGGTAATTGCCGCAGCCCTGCTTTTAATGGAGCCGCTTGCTCTCTCTGCTTTAAATATTGGGGTGATTATAGGAACGGTACTGTTACTTCAATTTACTAAGATTCCAGCGCCGGTCATCATTTTGAGTGGTCTGCTGGCTGGCATTTTTCTGTAGAATAAGCTTCTATTTCCCTTCTGCCCGAAAGACCACAATAATGGTCATCAGAATGATTTTAAGGTCAACAAGCAGAGATACATTTCGCAGATATACGAGATCATATCGCAGGCGCTTCACCATCTCATCAATATTAGAAGCATAACCAAACTTGATCTGCCCAATAGAAGTAATACCAGGTTTTACGTAATGTAAATAGCGGTACTGAGGTGCTTTCTCAATAATCTGATCAATATAGTACTGCCGCTCAGGTCGGGGGCCTACAATAGACATATCACCCAGAAATACATTGATGAACTGAGGAATTTCATCCAATCGCGATTTTCTCATAAATCGTCCCCAAGGGGTCACTCTGGGGTCATCGTCGCACGCTAATTGGGGACCACATTGTTCAGAATCGGTGAACATGCTGCGGAACTTGTACATTTTAAACGGCTGTCCATTTTTCCCAACGCGTTCCTGAACAAAGAGGACAGGGCCACGAGATGATATTTTAGTAATGGCTGCAGTAAGTAAAAATACCGGAGCACCTAACAGCATCACAATAAGTGAAAATACAATGTCAAAAGCCCGTTTAAAGGCAATAGCTCTGCTGTCTTCAATAGGTGAAGAAGAGATGTTTAATACCGGAATATTATCGTACCGCTCTAGAGAAACCCCCTTAGAGTAAAAGCTGCGGTAATCTGTTACAACCTTTATTTTTCGCCCGGTTCTTTCGCAAAAGTCAATAATATCGCGGATGGTATCATACTCAATATATGGCAGGCAGCAATATATTTCATCTACATCATTACTGATAGCATAGCTCTTAATTTGGTCAGTAGTACCAATAATATCTGGTCCGCTTTGTGATTCAGAAGCAAAATAACCTAGGAACTTATATCCGTATTCTTTATGCCGCTGAAAGAAGCTTTTAAGTTCTTCTGAGATTTCACCGTATCCTACCACCACAACTTTCCGATTGTTATATCCCTGTAAGCGATATTGCTGTAAGAAGTAAGTGAAAGCCCCTTTCCAGAAAGAGGCACCAATGAAAAGAATAAGGTACGAGACCAATAGCTGCTCTCGTGAATAATAATAAACCCGAAATATTATAAAGAAGACTGCTACCAAGCAAGCATGAAGCAGAATAGAGGTGAAATGTCTACTTAATATATGAGGGATAGTAGAAGATGCGCGCGATATAGTGTAAGGCTTAATAGCCAAAATAGACAGGAACCACGCCATATTTATGAAGAACAAAAGTCCAGAATATGGCACCGAAAATAGGCTTTCCACCTCCTGAAATTTGAAGTAATAGGAGCCTATAAAGGAAAGGTTTAAGAGTAAAAAATCAACGATAAGGTGAATTATCTTGATATTCTGTGAAAAACGATGTTGCATTATTCTTCCTTAGCGTTTGTCGGTCAATCTACATAGTTGTGTGTCTTCCAAGGTTGAACAGGAATCATGCCAAACCCTGAATCGCTTTTGAGTTAATTATAAGACAGATTTATAAGGGAAATAGTTGTATTGGTTCAAACAAGTGGTGCAAAGTTGATAATTACAAGCAAAAAAAAAAATAGGGTTACTGGTTAATCGTATATAGACAGCGTAAGGATTTGGCCTACAGAATGAAAAAACCGTAGATAAAGCACTAATATAAGTATAGGTTTATGCATTTTTATAATAACTGGCATATTTAAATAAAAGGCATGTAAAATAATATAAAACGCACTTAATTATTGTTGTTTAGCAACAGCGTAATATTTATTAATTATTCTTGCGACACTTGCTCCCTTGCACGATTAAAATCCCAGCGTAAACCTGCCAACAGTCCTGTGCTATTATAAATTTCTCCTGTATCTATTCCCGCTGCAATGTGGAGAGTCAAGTGTGGAAAAAGTCTGCGTTCTATGGATGTTAAGAAATAGTTTTGATTTTTAGCGGGTTTGAAAGCATAAGGAGCATCTGGGTTTTCAATGCTACCCCAATGGGTAATGCCACCGTTTATGCCACCATATGTGCCTAGATTTCGCGAAAATGTAGCCATTACTTTATACTTCCATTTATTTTGATAATGACCAATTATACCAAAATGATGAGCTACCACCCGATTATTTACAATATTAAAATTAAATCCTTTCTCGTCGGGATCTATAAAAGTCGGATCGTATAACTTCATCCGGCTTTTTGTATAAAATAGGGGCGTGCCTATAATGTGATCGTTATAAGCCCACCCCGTTTTGTAGAGGTAATTATTATAATAATTATCTCGGCCACCAAAATCATTACCGTATTTATCTTTTGCTCCAGGTATGTCATCAGGACCCCCAGGAAGGGTAGGCCCACTCTGATATTTAGTATATATAAATTCATATACTATACTTTCAAACCAGTGATCTTTCCGTTTACTTGACAAATTGATACCTAATAACCGGTCTTTGTTTCTGGCTAGACGACTGCCTGTCCAATCCTCAAACGGTGTTTGATGATATATATTTATATCATACTCTTTTAGCTTAATATGAACCGCAAAATCATATACACCTAGGTTATCACCGACGGCATTGGCAGCCTCACCAATCTGGAAAGAGTCTGTACTATCAATATTAACTGCAGACTGCGCTAATATTACGTTCACGTAGTTATCAAATCCCATAGGTAATTTTTTGCCATTAGGCAATTTTCCGCCCCAGGTTACAAGATGAATAATGCCAGCGGATACGTTTATTTTGGATTTACCTCCAGCTTTTAGATAAAAAGATTTTTCATGTAATAAGGCATTTCTTATATAGCGGCGGTCTTGAGCAAACCACCCATGCGTAAAAGTGCCCTTAAACTCAACATACCCGTTAGTAAAGGGAACCTTGGCATATTCAGGTACGCTGATCATTATTTGGGGAATAGGACGTGCGTTACCACTTATGGCCATAGAACCACTTGAGATATGTTCAGCATGGTTACCAAGCGTTCTTTCTATCCGGCCACCTGATAATTCAAAAATGCCGTACTTAGCTTTCACATATCCTTGCTGTAAAAAAAGGTTGTTGTCGGTATTAGAAAAAGTGGTGCGGGCTATACCTTCCAGCCCTGCCTCAATAGTAAAATGCTTATTAACCCTGAAATGTGAAGTGAGTCCAGCTTTTAGCAATCCTGCCCGATTGTGATCATAATCAAGTACACCAAAGCGATTCGCAACTAACCAATGCGGCATATAAGGCTGATTAGCGGCTCCGCCCCACATATCTACCTGGTAGGTCAGTGAATCTAACTGGGCAAACCCCAGCATAGGAAGGAAGATCCCACTTATAATTATCAAAAATTTTCTATAAAAATTCTGCATGCTCAGTTACCTTCTGGTGATACAACTCTTCTACAAACGATCTAAAGTTTGATTTAAATACAGCAGTACTGAAAGATTCTGCATGCTTTCTGATAAAGGTAGCATCCAAAGTGTGGCATAAGGTCTCATATTGTTGAATAGACTGTTTAAGAGATGTTACAGTCTGCTTTTCAAATAATAAGCCTGTCTTTCCCGGTACAACGGTTTCCAGAGCACCGCCTCGGGCATACGCAATAACGGGGGTACCACAAGCTTGGGCTTCTACCGGCATAATTCCAAAATCTTCATCAGCTGCAAATATAAAAGCCTTAGCTCTTTGCATATGATGCTTTAACACATTAATAGGTTGGAAACCCATCATGTGTACGTTTTTTTTCGCTTTCGCCTTCACTTTATCAGCATCAGGTCCATCACCAATGACAATTAACTTTTTATCGGGCATTTCAGAGAAGGCTTCAACAATCAGGTCCATTTTTTTGTAAGGGACAAAGCGAGAGGCTGCTAAATAGAAATCCTCTTTTTGCGTATGAAGGGTAAATGCCTCTACATTCACGGGTGGGTAAATAACAGATGCGCTGCGATTATATACCTTTTGTATGCGTTTAGCAATATATTTTGAGTTTGCCGCAAAATAATCAATACGGTTAATAGTGCTTAAGTCCCAGAGGCGAAAGTAATGTAGAAATATTTTGGCAAATGCGCCTGCGATCCCTTTTTGTAACCCAGCCTCACGCAAGTATTGATGATAGAGATCCCAGGCATAGCGAGTAGGCGAGTGGCAATAACATAAATGTAATTGGTTGCTATGCGTGATTACTCCTTTGGCGACAGCATGACTATTTGAAATAACAATATCGTATTCAGACACATCCAACTGCTCAATTGCTAAAGGCATGAGCGGAAGGTAACTACGGTACTTCTTGCGAGCAAAAGGTAGCTTCTGAATAAACGTAGTTTGAACAGGCTTATCTTGAATAAAGTATTTCAGATCATCCGGTAGGAACTCAACCACACTAAATAGTTGAGCTTCAGGAAAAACGGCGAGCATTTGTTCCAGCACTTTTTCAGACCCCGAATGGTCTACCAACCATTCATGAACAATAGCTATTTTAGGTGACGACATGCAAAAGATGTTCAATAAGAAAATGCCCGAAAGGTAGTGAGTTTTTTAATGATATGACATGATGGGTTATTAAACATGAAATCCCAACAATAGTATATTGCCTTAGCCAGAAATAGTATAAGCCAGCTTTTGTATTATCTCCACATGCTTTTGTATAGCATTTTTCCAAGTATAGGTGCCAGCTTTCTGGCTTCCTTGGCTTATCATTGCCTGGCGCTCGGCATCGGGCAATGCGAGTAAGCGCTTAATTTGCTCAGCTAACTCCAGGGGCGATTCAGGATTAAAGTAGGTAGTGGCTTCACCGCAGATTTCAGGCATGCTTGCTCGGTTAGAGGTTAAGGTAAGACAACCACACGCCATAGCCTCCAGTGGCGGAAGCCCAAAGCCTTCATATAAAGATGGAAAGACGAATAAATCAGCCATGCTATATATGAGGGGAAGATCCTCATCAGCCACAAATCCGGTGAAATGCGCTTTTTCAGAAACCTGAGGCCGCTGCTCGAGCGTTGCAAATAGCTCGTTATCCCCGGTAATAAACCCCTCTTTTTTTCCTACAATCACCAAATGGTGAGGAGTGTAGTTATGAATTTGACTAAAAGCTTTAATAAGGCAGATGAGGTTTTTATGAGGTTTGACGTTTCCGACATACAGAATATAATTTTCCGGAAGTTTGTATTGATCAGATACCTCTTGCTTTTTATTGGCCGAATGCGTTGGGTTAAACTGTTGATGATTGACACCATTATGAATAACCGTAACTTTATCTGGTGGGGCGTGCGTATATTTGATGATTTCAGATCTGGAAAACTCAGAAACCGTAATAATGTGGTCACTCTTTTTTACACAAGCCTTCATCATTACCTGAGCATAAATTTTTTGCTTTAAACTCAGTGTATTCAGATGGGCCAGATGAAAAGTGTCATGAATAGTGACTAGCCGCTTGCGAGCCGGAACAGAAAATAACGGTACATTATAATGCGGTGACCAGAAAATATCGCATGGGGGCACTCGTTTGGGTAAGTGAACGATCTCCGAAACCGAATAAATGGGTAGAGAAATAGCTATTTTGCTGATTGCGTAGGGTTCTATCTCATTGGCGTCTCCCAGTAAAATAACATCAAATATATTACACAGGGTTGGTAGTATGTTCTGCAAATATGTACCTATGCCTGAAGCACGGAGCATACGAGCGTCGATACAAATACTTGGGCGTTTTATCACTGACTGCTGATTTAAAAACTAAACTGTTAACGTGAATCTACATCTTATGAAGCTATACATAATTGCTTTGTTAGCTAGTATGTGTTTATTACTATGTTTTTATAAAACAAACGCTAAAGTAAGGCCTTATTCCTGTTCAGTAATATCTTTATCAGATAAAAGCTATGATTCGCTGGTTAATGTTAATGACCTGGGAATTATAGGAGATGGAAGCACTGATTATACGCAGAAGCTCCAAAACGTGTTGGATGTTTATAGCAAAGTATATTTCCCTCCAGGTACGTATGTTATCCGGAAAAGCCTGGCCTTACGCAGCAACCAATCTATTATAGGGAGCGACAGTACTAGAATTGTCTTATCTGAAGATACTACTCTAACAAATAGTTTCTCATTCTTTATTATTAAGCATCAACAACATATTAGTATCAGAGATATAACATTTGAGCTGAAAAGCGAACCTGAAAAAGCGGTAGCGGCGGTAAAGGCTTATAACGTTTCGTATTTGACATTACGCAAACTTCGTACAATGAATTGTGGTGTATTAGAAACCTGGGTAGACCGGAAATATCGCTATAACAGTATTCCTAATTCTACAGAGCCCGACAGCATAAGTAATTTTTTTATTGAAGTAGACAGTTGTTATGGAGTGGGGTCATTAAAAGACAGAGCCAAAAAATCAATGGGGGTGTTACTTTATTTTGCAAATAACTGGAGTATTAAAAATTCAACGTTTAAAGGCTATTATCATGGTATACAATGGTGGGGTGGTGATAGCAACCCCGAAAAGGAAGGAAAACTTGATAATGCACGAAAATCAAAAAACGGCTTGGTTGAGAACGTGAAAATAGACCGTGTACGTGGAGGAGGTATTTGGGGTAGTATGGGCGAAAATATTCAGGTTAAGAATTGTATGGTAACTCACTGTGGAGATGTAGGAATTGACTTTGAAGGATGCTTCCGTAGTGAGGCTGTCAGTAATTCAGTAAAACATTGTAGAAACGGTGGGTTAGCTACCTTTCACTATAATCAAGATATTGTATTTAGACAAAACAGTGTAATTCAGAATAATCCAAAGCGCCCATTAGCCAGAATATACAACGCAAGTCAGCGGCAGGACAATGGCACAATTATCTTTTCAGAAAATACATTTAGTGCCCTTGAGTGCATTGGCACTATTGATCAGAAAGGTCCGGGAAAACATATTGAATTTACGCGTAATACGCTAAACAATGTTATTTTCAATTTGAGCACTAATAACAACCATTATATTTTACTGAAAGAGAATGTGTTCTATTTGAACAGTAAAGTAGATGATTATATTATTAAAGCCGGACAGACCCATAATAGAGGTAAAGTAGTTATAGAGAATAACCACATTCACAGTACTGTTCCTCAAGATAGTACCCTGTATCCTATTGTGATCGACCAGTCTGACTATAATTCTTCTCCGGTTAATCAGATTAGCAATAATACTGCCGAAGGTTTAGCGCTCAAGTATCGCATAAAATGGGCTGGAGGTAACAGAAAGATGGCAGCAAAAACCTATATAAATTCCAATGAACAAATAGAGATGAATGCAATCCAAACGATTGATAATGGAGGAAGGCCCGCTGAATTGTATATTAATGGGAAAAAAATAAAATAAAATCTGCGCTAATACTCTTCTGCAAGTTGCAGGTTAGGGTTACTGATGGCAATGGTTACCACAATCCAATAAATGGCCATAACCGGAATGTAAAGAAGGGCCCCATCTACAAAGGCTGCAATGTGGTATAGAAAAAGACCTAGCGCAAAACTTTTAATAATAGAGGAGCGTCGGGACGATTTGTTTGACAACAGCAATACTAGCGGGGTTGAGAGGAACATGAAGAATAGGGGTAGGCTAATCCAACCAAAATTTTCAATTACGCTGAAATAAACCATTTCTCTGACGTATTGAAAAGGTTCAGAAAAATTGGGTAAAAAGGTGCTTTCCGCCAGAGCCTCTATCTGGTCACCGCGGCCACCCAGACTTTGGTCAGCAATAAAAGAAATATCTCGTTGCAACAAGGAAAGCCCCGTGATTACTGCCACCACCAGCAGAGCTATAATGGCTAGTATGCCCATTACCGACTTTACTGTTTTCTTCCGTATAAATATGAAGTAAAATATTTCGCAAAGTATGAGAGTGATCCAGACAGTGCGTGAGAGCGTAAGTAGTAAAGCAAATTTAACAATAAACTTACGATAGGTTCTTTTCTCGGCATACATAAAGAAGGGCAATAACATTAGCATACAGACGCCATATATATTGCCATTGTTGTAAGTAGAGATCAGTTTGAAAATACCACCGCGGTCAATGTGTTTTTCTTCTAGCTCACCCACATCACCCAGGTTAACAGTTACCAACGGAATTTCAATAAATGAGCCGGTAACAATCTTATAGAAAAACAATATTATTCCATATAATGCTGTAAAAAAAACACATTGCTTAATAAGTTGAATGGTATGAGTAGGATTAATATGTTTTATCGGGTGATAAAAAAGCAATAGAAATGTGACCGGAATAAAAAAGAGCGAAATGTAAAAAGAAATAACAAAGCCCAGACTTAAAAAGCCTGTGGCGAATATCTTGAGTGAGCTAACTAGAAAAAAAGGAATAATCGCTGTTAAACAGATCAGTTGCCTTTTCCCGAGGAAAAATATCTTGCCAGTATAGGTGTAAGCAGTAAAGGCCAGTCCGGCGATAAAAAAGAGCAAGCCATAGCCTGTAGTGAGTGGAATGCCACCTGGCTTAATACCACCCTTTGGCAAGAGAATGATAAAAATTACCAGCAAAGCGGCCAGGTAGGTATACTTATGTTCTTTAAATTTTGCTAGAACAATTTTTTTCCCAAGCGTGATGGTCATAATACGCAAAACAAGGGTTAATATACTTCTAAAACTTTCTTTAGTACATCTACTGACTTACTCCAGCTAAATAGTTGTATACGTTGATATCCTGCCTCAATCAGTTTCTCTCTTAGCGTGTAGCTAAACAATATCTTTTTTATTCCCTCGCCTATAGCTTGTTCGCTGAAAGGATCAACGTATAAAGCAGCATCCCCGCACACTTCGGGCAAACTGCTGGTTTTAGCCGCTACTACCGGGCAGCCGTATTGCATAGCCTCTAAAGGAGGGATGCCAAAGCCCTCATACATAGAAGGGTAAACGAAAGCAGTGGCATGCTGGTATAGATTCATTAATTTCTGATCATCAACATGTCCCAGAAACAGTATGTTCCCTTGGACTGAAGTATAATCAATATCTTTACGGTGCGGAAGACCAACCAATACCAGTTGTACGTCAGGTAATTTTAATTGAGCGAAACTCTTGATAAGCCGGTCAATATTCTTTCGGGGGTCAGTAGAGGATACTGAGAGTATGTATTGGCCCTGGACCTCAGCTGTGCTGTCTTCCGGGTTCTTTACAAAATGGGCCGGGGTGGCATTGTAAATAACTGTTACTTTTGCCGGTGGTACCTTCAGAAACCGGGTGACTTCATCTTTAGAAAACTGGCTCACCGTGAGTATAGCCAGACTTTGACGCGCTCCGGCTGTTACCATGAAGCGATAAAAATAATAGAATTTCTTTGGCACCCATGCCGGGTTATACAGGAAATTCAGATCGTGAATAGTGATGATCTTTTTGCGATAAAGCAGCGGACTCTTCATATCAAGGCACAAAAGCAAAGCCTTTCTCTTCTTCACATATCGGTATAACTCCAGTTGCTCCCATAAGTGGCCGGTAAAGCGCCCTATAATAATAGCTTCCAACTCATTAGCAATGGCTGGGGTATGAATGTTTTTAGGTGCTACCAGCGTCAGAATGGGAAGTGATTTTTTGAGATGGCGGTAAATCTCAATGGCATACCGTTGAACTCCGGTAGGAGGTTGCGCAAGAAAACTGCCGTTTACTATTACCGGTAAATGATTACTCACTTGGTGGCTACAGTAAGAAAATTGCTGGTGTAAATGCCGCCCATCGCTTCTCCGTTTGAAGCCAACAAAAAGCTCTTAATGGCTGGTTTTAATATACTTTTCCATAACAATGCGCGCATCTTGCTTTTAAGGCCATGAGGTATAGGAGGGAGCTCATAGTGATTAAATTGCTGAAATCCGCTCATCATAAGCAATTGCCCCATAGTGCGGGTTGAATATAATTTAGTATGGGTAATGTCACCGTGGTAGTTGGGCGTCATGGGGGCCATGGCATTAGGCACCTGGATGATAAGCCTTCCCTCGGGGTGTAAGTATTCGCGTACTAAAGTGAGAAGCTCTACTGCATAATCCACTGTAAGGTGCTCTACCACATCTAACAGCATTACTACATGATAGCGCTCAGCATGTGTAGTCAGAAAGTTAAGAGCATCGGCTTTTTCTACATTGGTTAGGCCCAGGTGCTGCTGAGCATACCTAATCTGCTCTTCACTAATATCAATACCATATGTCTGAGTATACCCTAGTTTGGTAAGTACAGATAGATAGCGCCCGTAGCCACAACCAATTTCCAGAATGTTAGCATTTTTATCGGATGGGAAATTGGGAAGGATGCGTTCCCGAAAATATAGCTCGCCCCAGGCCGAAAACTGAGCCTCTTCCTGCTCATTAGAAAAAACAGCAACCGAGGTGTAATTTTTATAGATATCACTTGCCATGCTCAACAATCTTTTTCAGCTTCCTTTTTATTCTCTTAGGCAAAGGTGGGTGGGTAAAGATTTTTAAATGATAATGCTCATCTGCCTCCCGGTCGATAATAAAGAAGCTAGGGTGCACTATTTCGTTTAATTCAGCAGTTGGCATATTGATACTAATATCATCTTCATAATATTCGGCTGAAGCTCCTTCGCCATAACCGATGTTCGCTACCAGATTATAGTTAGGCACTACACTTACCCCGTTGTTCGCATATACCGCCAGCATCCAGCGGCGATCCCAGCACTTCCAGGTGTTGTCATACGCATTCTGGAAAGTTCTGAGATATTCTTTCTGGATAGTTTTGGAAGCATACAGATGGTTAATGGTATTATACTCAACAAACTTAGGGAATATTTTCATATCATAATCAAAGTGCTGCCAGGCTCTTTTCCAGGTGGCCCAGCCCCACACATTAATAACTCGGGAGTAATAATAAGACCCGTCGCCAATAGTTTTCCCAAATAAAAAATTGCTGCCGCAGATATGCATCACCCGCTGGTCATCCTGATATTTTTTCAGCATTTCTTCGCAAAAGAAGAAGAAGCTAAGGTTGGGCACGCAGTCGTCTTCCAAGATAATTCCTGCTTCTACGTGGTCAAAGAACCAGTGAATGGCTGAGCTCACGCCCTGTCCCGACCCACCGGAGTTTTTATCGCGGAAAAGTGTTTTTACCTCACAATCCCAGTCAATGGTATCAACTACTGCCCGGGTTTTTTTACAGTTCTCTGCATCGGTGGGTGAAGTTTCCCGGGGGCCGTCAGCTGCTATAAAGAGCTTTTTGGGTTGAGCTGCTCTGATGGCTTCAAAAGAGTGCTTGGTTTTTTCCGGACGGTTGAAGATGACGAACAGAACCGGAGTTTCTCGGCTGTACATAGTGTTATCTCTTTCAGTATAAGTGCTTTCCTGCTATTTTTTTTATGCCCAATCTCCTCAGATAAGGTCGGGCTGTTTTCCTTAGGAAGCGAACCAGATTCTTATCAGTTGGTTTAAAATCTTTCCAGGGTGTACTGGCTAAATACTTAAAGTACTCCTTAGTATACGGGTGAAAGCTTAAATAGTGCCAAGGCTTTAAAGGTGTTGAATAATGAATAATGACGGGGTGTCGTATGGCTTCCTGTAATTCATCTGGATCACCACGAAAGTTCTCAAACTCATCCATGAATAGCGCACCCTGCATATTATATTTTGGGTGTAGAGCAAACCACTTGCCATATAAAACAGCATTTAGAGCATCCTGATCATGCCATTGCAGCCTTGCCTGGTTTTGTTCAATAAACTTAATGGTTTCTTGCATAATATTATGCTTACGCCATTTTTTTAGGTTAATGAGAAGTACTCCTGAATTAAAGTATTGATAATTTTTTATGTGTGATAATATATGTTTTTTTTCTGGAGTAACATTCTCTACTGCTGCTAAGCAATACGCATTTATATTAGCTTTCCAGAGATTACTAATCTTATTACTTACTACAATATCTGCATCCAAGTACAGTATTTTTTCTATCGAATCATCTATATATGTAGGAATAAATACTCTCAGATATGCTGCTCTAGATATATGGCCACTAGTAACGTATTGCTCTTCATTGGCCAAGCTCACATTATATTGGTGTATTTTATGCTGGGAGCTTTCTAAAAAGTGAATGAGCTTTCTAAAATCATTAGTATTTACATTATGATGGAAAAGATGTATATGAAAAGACTCTTCAGGGTTATTTAAAAACAGAGAGCATAACATCACCCCTGCATGTTGAACATAATTTGCATCAAATGCAGTGGCAATATGCATAGGCATTGAGGAGGTTAGTTAGATGGGTTAATCTCTAGAACGTAATTGGCTAGAGAATGTATATTATCTATATTGATATTAAGCATGTCATTGTGGATTTTATAATACCCTTCCGATAATATCTCAAGTCCCGAATTGGGCAAAGTGTTGGTATTAGGAATGCTCATAAACTTCACTAGCACAGAGTCTTTTGGTATAGTAGTAACTGATTGAAGCCCTTCTATCTTAATTTGGAAATGATTGATCGATTTTTTGGAATTGCTGTTAGCAATAACAATTTTAGGAGTATTATTAGAGATATAGGCAAAGTTAGAAACGTAAGGAACATTACCTTGGGAGAACACGCGGTTATTAGTGCTCTCTGTATAAAGCTTGTGAGTCCACCAGGCTGCCCGCGGTTCTAGATCACCGTAGGTGAGCAAACCTCCAATAGTACCATTCCAACAGGAGCTAAGACCATCTTCTCGCCAGCAGGCGCGGCAGGCACCATCAGCTTCGCCTTTCTCCAGGTTATACAAATATCCTAAAATCATAGCGGGTGTGTGTTGTGAGCCCTGATACCCGTATTCATTCACCTGAATTTCTTTTATATTTGACTGTAGAAATGGTTTTTTATTTATTACATCATAGCGTAAATGCTGTAAATGTTCTCGTACAGAGGTGGGAGATTCAGTTTCATACAACTCATGAAAAGAAAAAATATCAGGTGCTATTCGCTCTTTCTCACAATATTCAGCAAATCCCTCTATCCATTCGGGAATCCAATGCGTGCTAGGTGCTGAGATAACAGCTTTACTACCTAACTCTCTACGTAATACTTCGGTAGTAAATTTAAAGCATTCGTAAAACTGCTCTTTTGTGCCGGTCCAAACAAAACCTACATCTGGTTCATTCCATACATCGTAAATAACCTCGCCTTTGGTTTGTGCCGCTACATCAATTAAGAAATTCTCATATACATTATAATCGTCAAAAGGCATGACACTAAAACCTTTACCCGGGCCATGATACCACAAGCCGCTAATTACCAGAATTTGCTTAGCATCGTTAAATAGAGCTTTTTTCCGTTGGTACGACTCAAAAAATCTAGTGCCGCTTCGTAGTAGTTTGGGGGCCAAAGGAGTTAGCAAAGAATCTGAAGGGCGATCAGGTCCAATGCCATGCAGAAAACCACTCATTGATTTTACATTGGTAACCGGAGTGGAAAAATCAATAACTACTTGAGCCTCTTCAATTTCGGACTCATCACTGTTACATCCGGCAAATAAAACTGAAAGGAGAAGAACCCCATTGAAGAATATTTTTTTAATTGAGCAGTAGTAGTCTTGCATAATAACCGATGGTCTTAACTCTTAGATAAGCGATAGATCAGGGGTTGTTTCGAAGAAGTTTCTCCGGTAGATACGTAATCAGTCTTACCAAAATTGCAATGGCGGATCGAAAATAAACTTTGTGATCCACGTTTGCAACGATAGACAAATATTGCAAAAATTTAGGAGAAAACTTTAAGCGAATAGGCAGTAATTCAAACGAACGATCGAAATAATACCGTATCAGCCTGTTTTTTTCTTGGCGTGTGAATTTTATAGAATCTAGTAATAGTTTAAGAATACGATATTGTTCGGCCACATTCATTATAACCTTATCGTGGTTTTTATAAATGCGAGTTGATTGATTGTGTCTCCTGAAATAGTTGAGGGGTTCTGCCAAGAAGAAAACGTCGCACCGTAATAATATGTTAATCCAGGTAAACCAGTCGCCACAAGCTCTAAAAGTTTCATCAGCTTGCCCTGCTGCTAAATAATGCTCTTTCCTGAACACTACCGCACTGGCATTAGGAATGGTGGCTTTGTAAGCCATATAATCCCGGCATTCGTTTCTTCCATTGTTTTCGTAATTCTGCGCCCATCGATTTGGATCAAGCTCGTCTGTCCAACGCTTCATAGTGTCAATGATCTCATTTTTCTCATTCACCACATGCGATTGACAATATGCTACACCTACCTGCTTGTTTGTTTCAAGTATATTAACAAGTTTTTCTAATAGTTTTTCATCAGCATAATCATCACTTTCGGCAATCCAAATAAACTCTCCTTTTGATAGACGCACGCCTTTGTTCCACTGCTTAAATGGGCTACCGCTGTTTTGCTCATTAAAATGGATTTGAATTCGGGGGTCTTTCTTGGCGTACTCTCGAATAAGAGTACGGCTATCGTCCTGAGAACGGTCATCTAAAATAAGTAACTCAAAATCAGTATATGTTTGGTTAATTACCGAGTTAATTCTCAGAGGCAGATACCGTTCATGATTGTAATTAGGAATAATAACAGATACTTTGGGGCTCATCCTTTTACCATTCATTTTCTGAGTAATAATGCCTCGATATACTGTGAGTTCCTTTGTGTATTCTTGTAATTTCTTCTGGGCTCAACCGGTTCTTCCAGGAATATATATTCTCCTTAGAATCTCGTTT
The DNA here is from genome assembly GCF_022458895.1 of Roseihalotalea indica. Next base: position 1,196,960 of record NZ_JAINFL010000001.1, read on the forward strand.
TAAGGTATTCTTTTCAGAAGCTTGGGTCATCTTCATAATTTGGTCCTCTACATGGGGTGTAAACGTTAGCTGGAGCTGCTGATATAACCGCTGGAATTGCTCTACGGGATTGGCTGATAGGTCTTCATGTTTAACGAAAATCCACTCTGGGTGTGCTTCTTCATACATTCTGATCTGGTAATGAATAATATTCCATAAGAGAATAGCCTGATCTATTATATTGGCATTGCTAGCTGATAGTCTTTCTATCTCTTTACGGAAGGGAGAAAGGCTTTCTTCAATGAGTTTGTGCTGGCCAGAAAACCAGGTGAAGTCAAAATTCCAATTTTTGACTTTTAAGCTTGCCGCAAAAGCGGCAGGATGTCTGATCACGATGACTACCGCCAGATCAAAATTCTCTACCAGCCATTCCACTGACATAACGGCTAAAGGATCTTTGAGTAGTACCCGGTTATTAATTACGTAACCATAATACCTCTTAAGAAAAGCTTTGAACTCGCCAAAACTATCGATTCTGAGCATATCATCTGCCCAACCTTTTACCGAGCCATATAAGAAACGCTTCATGTATTTTTTGAAAGCTTCTTGCTTTTCCAGACTGTCATTTACAGAAATGTACTCAAACCAATATTGTAGCGGAGCCCCTCGATAATGAGTACCCTGGTTAAATGGCTCATAAATATAAGTGACTTTCTGAGGGAGTGCTAGAGTTGACCCTACCCAGGTAGAACCTGACCTGTGCGAACCGGTTACGAGTATGTCTTTATTATTCATACGGTAAAAGTACTTCCGGAAGATTGCTGGCGAGAGCTTTCCAATTGATTTTTCTCTATAATCCAGCTTGTTAATTGTGAGCCTATGCTTGTGAGTGCTTTCCAATTTCTACCTTTGCTATCCGGTAATTTTTTGGAAGAATCCGCAAGAGTAGTTTGGCAATAATACTGAATAATGCCGAGTTTTTACGGAGAGTAAGTTTAAGAAAATACATTGACAGGGCCCAATAACCTATTGTATAGCGATACTCATTTTCCCACTTTTTTGTATAACAAAAACTCCACACCTCTAATCCCCGGTAAATATTCTTAAAATCCAGTACCTGATTGACACTTAATTTGAAAAACATAGATCGTATCTGTTTTAGATGGTGCTTGTTCAGGGCTCCCTGTGCTTCCAGCATAATGCAGAGTTCCTTATATACGCGAGTCATTAGCTCTAGGCGCTTAGGAGAAGCAACCCGTTGCTGGCTAATGGTTTTATCATGTTTTCGGTAGTAGCAATCGGGTGGCAGCTGCATCATTTTCTTATAAGTGGCTCCTTTTATCAGTAAACGAGTATGCAACTCATAATCTTGCCAGTAAGGTAGGGCTTCATCAAAACCCCCGGCCTGTAAAAAAAAATGTCTTTGGAAGACAGGACAGCTCGTTTGCCAGGGAGCATCGGTGCGTAAAAAGCGCGATAGGTCGTCTTCTGTGGTAGCAATATTCCAGAGAGTATTAGTATCTCCCGCTTTATGGTTGAATAGAAGCATTGAAAACACCAAAAAATCGAAGCCGGGGTTTTGAGCCAATGCGCCAGCTCGTTGCTGAAGGCAGAAGGGAGCTAGTATATCATCAGAATCCAGGAAAATCAGGTAATCACTCTGGGCATGGTGAGCACCGATGTTTCGGCAGGTGGGCGCTCCTTTAGGTTCTCGTTGACGGCGCAATAGTTTAATTCTATGGTCTTGCTGGGCCAACTGCTGCACTAACTCATAAGAGCCATCGGTAGAACCATCATCAACTACAATAGCTTCCCAGTATTGAAAAGTTTGCGCTTGAAGTGAGTGAAGTGTTTCTTTAACTAAGTCTACTCGATTAAAAAGCGGAATAATAACAGCTATGTAAGGTTTCATTACTGAGATTTTGCGTGCTGCTCCTGCGCAAACATATCAACACTTCCTTTTTCAACATTAAATGGTAGAACTACTTTCTTACACGGTAACTTATCGAGTCTCATTTTAATCATCTCTGGCTCTAGATATAGGTTGTAGTACTCAATTACGTTTGCCTTCATACGATGAATTTCTGACTCAGGTAATAGCAAAGCTTGTCTAACTACCTCAACCACTTCCTCCATTGTCTGATATGACAAACAGGTTTCGCCATTAATCAGAGGAGGGGTAAACATCTCACCGTATTCTGTGATGGGTATGGTGCCAACTGCCATAGCCTCAATAATATTGTGGCTAAAAGGCATAAATACTCCACATGGAGCAAGAAAGAAGTCAGCCCTCGATAGTGTATCTAACCAAGAATTACTCGGAATACGAGAGAGAAAGAAAAATTTTTGATTGTTCTTAAGATCATTTGTCCAGTATTCTGTCTGTTCATTTTTAGCCAGATGCTGTCTTAAGTAAGCGAGCAAAGCCGGGCGAAAATTTTTATGAAAAAGGTCAGTAATATAATGCTTCCCCTCAGCATATGACTCTTCTTTTGAATTTCCAGCAAAAAGCACTCGCATACTTCGTTCTTGTGAGCGTAAGCCTTCAATTTTTTTATAAATCGAGGTTTCCTTATAAATAATGGGATGCATCATAAACGGAACCGAGAGAGTGCAGTCTTTTTTATCTTGATTAGTAAAGTAATTGTAATTTACCAGGATGGTAGTAGGAAAATTCGTCTTTGTTCGGTCGTTGTCTGTAACTAATAATTCATACTTCTTAGGTTTTATTAAACAAATTTTTAATTCCGATAACATCAGTAACCACTGGCTGTATTGCCCTAAGTTGGCAATAAATGAAAAATGGTGTTGTAAGTAGATATGGTAACCTGCCTTATGAAAAAGAATTATCAGATTGTAAGGATAACGACTTCCACTCCGCGTAAGATTCAAGTATGCTACTGGCATATCTGAATGGCGATGCGGTGTGGCCATATAAAGTTTGAGGTGCTGTATGTAAGTAGGGATGCTTTTCCTCAGACTCAAGACTTTACGAATAAATGTATATATAACAATCAAATCGTAGCTAGCACATTATACTGTTCATAAATAAAAATACATAATACAAAAGTCCGATTATTGGTAAGTAATATGCGGATTCTTACCCCTCTTAGTAGTACACTCTTCTGATCTGACTAATTATCGTGTCGTTAAATAGAACATCGCTCTTTTATTAACTCTTAATTGGACATTCATTCACCTATTTTTATTTTAAAAAAGGCAAGCATATAAAGACATCTGATATTAGTAGAGAACAAACTCCCAATAGTTACAAACTTAATGCCTTATGGATGAGCTGATCAATTATCGTAATGTGATTGCTCATAGTGTAATTTGCACGAATACGCCTCTGGTTTTTTTCTCCCATCTCACGTGCCAAGTCAGGGTTAAGGCCTAACGTAATCATACGGGATGCCATACCGTCGATATCTCCTTCATCAACCAGATAACCTGTTTCACCTTCGATTATAACATCTTGTATACCTGCATGCCGAGTAGCCACTACCGGCAGTGCTGCTGCACCAGCTTCCAGAATGGCTACTGGGGTGCCTTCGGAATCGCCGTTAGGAGCTACCACTGAATGCTGAACAAAGCAATACGCTTTGCCAAACAGCGCTACTACTTGCTCATGCGTAGCCGACCCTATAAAAGTAACAGAGTGCTCTATATGCAAGTCTTTTACCAGATCTTTACATGGTTCTAAAAGAGGGCCATCACCCGCCATAATCAGATGTGCTTCCGGCACCTGCTGTATCACTTGCTTAAAAGCCCGGATAGTATTATGAGGTGCTTTTTTATCTACGAACCGTCCAACAGCCACAAAATTAACATCTTCAAAAGAAGGCTTTACCTCATAAAAAGACTCATTCGGACCATAAGGATTTAAGATAAGCTTTTCAGCAGGTGCTCCTTGGTTTACAAGTTGCTGTTGCATATGATTTGACACGACAATCAGAAATCTGGCATAGTCAAACATGGCAAGGTATTTTTTCATCCTATTTCGGTTATTAAAGATAGCATAGTTATAAGCATCATATCCGTGAAAATGTACAATCAATGGTAGTTGCAAATGTTTACAAACTTCATAAATCTCTGATCCTACTACCCCAAATTCAGCTAATACGAGCTGTATTTCTTCTTCACGAAGATATTCTTCAAGTACTGGATTCTTAAAAAGCCCTTTGTAGGTTTGGTGTAGTTTGACTTTCTGAAAGATCTTGGCCACTTGTTTATTCTCTCGAAGTTGATAATGCCCATCGCTCGAGTCTGTTGGGAAAAATATCCCGTACAAATGTTTGATGTGAGCATCTAGCAAGTCAATATGGGCCTGAATGAACGTGGCTGAATAAGGAGCTTTTTCGGGTGAGATGATGGCAATCTTAACTTTCTTCATTCTGTTTACATTACAGTATAGCGTATCTCCTTGACTGGACTTCCTAATGCGGTAGCATTAGGAAGTCTCATGGTGCCAAATGGCTGGCAGATATATTTTAATGATATTATTTATGGCTGATGGTTAGGTATCTTGCTTTTATATCATGTAAATGACCTATCACTCTTCGCTTAATATAGTGGATCTTATATTGGAAGAAATATTGTTGATACATTGAGATGCGAAATGATAGTGGAAGTAAGCGTAAGTAATAAAAAAATAGCTTCTCCTTAAATGGTCTAGTACCTCCCTTTTTACTCATTTCAACTGTTTTAGCTCCTGGAATCATTCTGTACGTTCCCCAAACCTGGTTAAAGTAAACTATATTTGTTTTGTCTCTGGCAAGGCGTATAAAGAAATCATAGTCCATAATATAATGCTGGTTTATATCATAGTAACCAATATTATCATGAAGGACACGGTGATAAAAATAAGAAACCGGGTTGGCTGGGTAAGATTCAGGCTCCCAGAATTGAAGCGTATTTTGAAGGGTAATAGGTTTGGGGGTTCGGACATCCAGCTCTTTTCCCTCGTAGTCTATCTGACGCAATTTTCCTAAAAGCATAGTAGGCACTTCAAGGTCATGCGACTGTATATAATCAACTACTTGCTGAAGAACATTGTCTTCGTAATAGTCATCAGCATTTAAAAAACCGATAAATATCCCCTTTGCTAGTTGTATTCCTTTATTCATTGCATCTGATTGGCCGTTGTCTTTTTCACTCACCCATTTTACATGAGGATGCTGAGCGGCAAATGCTTCTATCAGGCTAACAGTGCCATCGGTACTGCCCCCATCTACTACAATATGTTCTACCTCGCTACAGTGCTGATCAGCCACATTCTGTAGACAGGCATGTATGTATTGAGCATTATTGAATACCGGCGTGATGATAGAAAGGATAGGCATTGAGTCTAGTAATGGTTCAGTAGTTGCTGGTATAGTTTTTTATAGGCAGATGCCTGCTGGTCTAGAGAATAGTGCTGCTCAGTAAAATTTCGGATTTTTTCCCGCTCGAAGGTAAAAGATTGCTCTGTAAATTGAGTAATTGCCCGGTGCAATGACTCGCCTGACAGAATATTGCCTTCTGCCAAAATACCGTTAAAGCCATTTTGAATGATGTCTGGAATGCCGCCAATCGGGAAAGCAATGATCGGAGTGCCGCAGGCAGTAGCTTCCAGCATCACATTGGGAAAGTTATCTTCTCGGGAAGGAAGCACAAAAACATCACAGGCACTGTATAAAAGGGCAATAAGCCGCTCATCGGCGATCCGGCCTAAATTTGTAATATTAGAGAGTTCTTCCATGGCAAGTTGCGCATTACCTACCGTACAAATCCAGAGTGAATCATCTATTTCCTTTGAAAATGCCTTTAAGAGCAGGTCAAAACCCTTGCGTTCGTTGCTTAGTGAGTCGCTAATAAACAATAGTATTCTCTTGTCTTTTGGCAAGTTAAATACGCGGCGGGCAAACGTTTGATCATGCATTTTAAAGATAGAAGTGTCAACTCCATAAGGAATATGATGAATTGGAAAATCCTTTAGTAGTATACTTGCTGAGGCCTGTTGATGCATCCAGCGGGAGGGAGTTACTATGGTAAGGTTATTATTCGTGCTGTATGCTTCCTTTTTTACTAGACGAATTTGTTCATCAAGTGCTTTAAATGATGCTTCATTTTTTTGTTGATCGCCATGATAGTGAAAACCGCCCATAAATGGGTTCATATCATGTAAAGTCCATACAATAGGCTTAGTACATTTTCTGAAAAAAGAGGGATAATCTAAAAACCTGGGTATCCAGTGCAGATTAATGATATCAGCTTCCTGATATATATCTAATTGAGTAATGTCAATGCCACTTTCAGGGAAGCTAAAAAACTCATAGTTATGAGGTAGGCTTTTGAGTTTCTCTTTATTCTTTTCCTGTATACTTTTTTGAAGGCCAAACCTGCTTAGCAACTGGCTTTTTAATGTTTTTTCTTTTGCTGTCACATAGTGACTCTGTGGTACATCATTCGTCTTTTTTTCCTTAAACAAAAAATTAGAGTCTATGTCTTGCCGGAGCAATCCTTTATGCAGTCTAATTCCTGCAATTGCAGCTCCACCATTATCTTTAGTACTAATGTGTAAAACTTTAATGTTCATTTCCTTTTTCCGAAGCTGTTCGGTAAACGCCAATATTTATGAAGTTTTAGCTTTTGGTGAATTGTATAAATTGAGAGTATACAATCAGGCAGTTATAATGTATTAACTGGGGTTAAAAATCTATACAGATAATAAGTTTATTGCTACTACCTTGGGTTGCCAGAAGCTTTAGATCGATAATATTGTTTTACACCTTCCGGTACAATCTGGCTAAGCATGTGTCGTGTTTTATTAATAGTAGAAGATTTCAACTGATTAAATCTGTCATCTTTCAGAATCTTTCTGGCCTCTTTTCTTGTCATTTTATATTCTACTCCCAGCTCTTTCTCTGCCCATGCCGTATGTTTTTTCGCTTCTTTAGGGTGGCAAAATAAGAAAGGGAGATCTTCTCTTATTACATCTTCCTGTAGTAATGGAAAATAAGTTTTAAGTAAACGCGGAAATCTTTTAAAGAAGGGGTCTTCTATATAATCTTCAGGGTTGCGTGGCGGAAACTCTCCATATATTGAGGTTTTGGTTCCAAAGTAAGTAGAATAAGGCAGGTGTGACCCATACCCATTGGTAGTTACATATTCAAACTGCGAAAATAAAGCACCTAACCTGGTTAAAGCGTTTTGATCGTAGACGTTACCCCCCTCTATCCAGGGAATGTTGTATTTATCAAACTCATTGATCCAGAAGTTATTCCGTATGCAAGCATAGTGAAGACAAACCAATACAAAATCAAACTCTTTTCTTAAGTCGTTAATCAACTTAGCATATTCGTCAAAATCACTTTTCCTCTTGGCTGTTTCCAATGAGTGCATAGGCATCACCAGCAGACTATTGGGCAAGCGTTTTAGTTCCTGCTCTGGAACTTGCGAATAAATAATAGGTAACCCAACGGCTTGAACCATGGGGTAGCCATGTCCTTTTAAAAATTCTTCCTGCTCTCGGTTTGTTACTAAAAATGGTTGATCTTTTTCATTTGCATGGCGGCTAGTTAACACGATAGCCGGGTCTACTAAGAGCCTGTCTCTAATCCAACCATGTTGCCATACATGATCCAGTCTGTAATGCTGATTGCTAAGATTAGCATACTCGCATAAATTTTTTTTAGCCCCGTAATAGTCTGACTCTCGCCTAACATTCCCTATTAGTTGTTGAGTCGGTAGCCTTATACTAAAATCATTAAATGTATGATTAACCCAGTTCATAATTCAGACTTTATATTAGAGCAAATAAGCATAATATGCTATGAAGCTTTTACCAACGTATCTACCAAAGTGAAATCTAGCTTGCTAAACACTCCAAAGGCAGTTTTTTGATCTACTACAATATGGCTTATCTTTCCAGAGGCCAGTTGCTTAGTTTTTTTAAAGTTTTCTAGTGTGGAAACTACTATGCCTCCGGCGCCTTTGTAAAGGGCTTCTCGCTCTAATTTCGTGAATTTTTCATGATCTAGAATTGGTTTTAATGAGTGCCCGTTATGCTGATAATATGTTTGATTATCGGGGCGAACACTTAGTACCGAATCTGAATTAAAGAGCACAAGCGTATTAATAGCATCATCCATAACATCAGGGGCAACAAAGAGGTACTCCAACGATACAGACATAATTGCTTCTACCAAAATACCTTCGTCTTCTACAAAGGAGATTGCTTGTTCAAGCGTTTTAATTAGTGACTCGTTAGTTTGCGCAAAAGCTTTGGGTCTCTTGATGACAAAGGTGTTTTCATACCGATCAACCCACTGTTGGCAATGGTCCAGTATTGCTTGGTCTGATGTAGATATTACAATTGTTTTTATCTTTTGTGATTGGGCGCAGTCTGCTACTTTGCGCTCCAAAACACTTTGTCCATTTATAACATGTAATGGCCAGTTAATATCACCTATAAAAGTGCTGCGTACAGGAATGACAGCTAGGGTATTGAGCGAACGTAAATGCTCATTTACAAACAGCTCTTTTATTTGTTTACGAGTATTAAGTATCTTTTCCTCATTAGTTGTCAGATTATTACCATGCTGCCGATAAGAAAATAATGGGCGGTTAATGTTTGTAACTTTATGGTGCATGATAAATTTGATCCAGAGATCATACCCATCTTGACAGGTAAAGCTTTCATTATATCCACCCAAGGTTTTCAAGAAAGCCAGGCGTATCATAGTACACGCGCCATGAGCGGGCTGGTCATATAGAGAGACTTCTTTTTCAAAATTATGTCGCTTCTCTTGTCCTGTTCTTGCTCCGTCGGCATCCACATAGTAATAATCAGGGAAAACCAAGCCCAGTTCATCATCATTTTCTAATATGGCACTCATTGCAGCGATGGCTTCAGGTTCTAGAAAATCGTCTGCATCAAGTCGCATTAGATACTTACCTTTTGCCGCTCTCATGGCAATATTGTTGGTAATATTTAGACCATTATTCTTTTGGTATATAATGCTGACTTGAGAATGGTTTCTATATTCTTCAATAATCTCCTTGGAGTGATCCGTAGAGCCATCATCAATAATAATGATCTCAAAATCCTGCAAGGTCTGTTGCAGTACGCTGTCAATGGCCTGCTGAATAAAGTTACCGTAGTTGAAGTTGGTGATGTATACGGTCACCAACATAGGATATTGCTCAATCATAACTGTTCGTGGTCATCAATCCTGGAAGCTCGCGGTTATTGTTTGGCGTGCTGCTGGGGTACTCCCACCAGCGTCAGCCCATCCGACAGTTTTACCTCATCCAGCTTTTGCTGTAGCTCGGTCTGAAGCTCGCCTGTTTCCAGCAGGGTATCATACTGCTTAAGCTGGTGACTAACCTGCATAAACAACTCGTAAACATCCATGCCATAATACCAGGCCGCCACCGGGTGAAACCCGGACTGAACGTATAGCTCTGCCGCCGAGGCATCGGTGTAGCAGCTGATGTGGCCCATTGGGTCCAGATGGCGGACGATGGTTTCGTTACAGATGTTCTGGATAAAACCACTGAGCGAATGCCAGCGGGGCAGTTTGGCAATGATCATGCCCGCATCACTGGTTTTGAAGATACGTTGGGCCGCGGCTAACAGGTCTTTGGGGTTGGGTGTGTGTTCCAGCAGTCCCCAGAACGTGATCACATCGTAGCCGGCATAATCCTGGTCTACCTGGGTGAAGTCTCGTCCATCCATGTCTATACCCCAGATATCTTTGGAAAATTTACGACTGGCTTCGCTCAACTCAATACCCTCGGCCTGCATTCCGGCCCGGCGGCAAGCTTCTACAAAGTGACCAGCTCCCGACCCTACATCCAGAATCTTTTTGGGAGCCCGCCCGTG
>NZ_JAINFL010000010.1 GCF_022458895.1 Roseihalotalea indica
ACGCCTGCATATGCGCTTCCTGCTGCATCAGGGTCAGGGACTGTTGTTGCAAGAGCAGCTCCTGATCTTTCTGGGCCAGAGCATACCGGTTCTCCAGCCGAACTATCTCCCGAAGCTTCTCTGCATTTAACAGGCTATCCCGAAGTGCTACGTACGATTCCGCATGAGCAATTGCCTGCTGATAGTTACCAGTAGCCTGAGCTACCTTCTTCAATTCCAGATAAATATCTCTAAGGTTCTGACGGGAATGCACGCGAGTGGCTTCTTGTAAAGCATATTGCAGATGTTTCTCTGCTTCAGAGTACTTCTTTTGCGCGCTTAGTATACGCCCCATAACATAGTACGTTAAAGACTTTCCGTGGACATCTCCATTCTCATCCTGTAAAGAAAGGGCTTTAAGACAGTACTGCAATGCCTGATCCAGTTCACCGGTTGTCAAAGAAAGTTGCCCCAGATGAAAGTATGATTTTGCTAATCCATAGATATATCCGAGGGTGTCGCTTAGATGTAGCGATTGCTCAAAGTACTCTCTGGCTACGGGGTAGTTCTCAGTTAACTGATGAATTTCACCAATATTAAGTGCCGTATGGACTTGCCTATCTGATTTCTGTAAGTGTTCAAAAGTCCGGTGCGCCTCTTCAAAATAAGCAAGTGCTTCTTCATAACTTTTTTGTTCATAATAGATCAACCCGGTATTCATCAGCACATTGGCCGTACCTAAAGAATCATTCAGTGTTTGATAGCCAACTAAAGCATCTATCAGATAGGTAAGTCCTCTTTCGTAGTTTCCCTGCGCCCAATGCGCTACTCCCAGTACCCGTTGAGCAGATGCTTTACCGGGCAAAAAGCTCAGAGAGTCTGCTAATGTAAGAGCCTCCTGCCCATAACCGACGGATTGTACCGGGTCTACAATCCAATACTCGTACCCCAACGTATTTAACAGATTGACACGCGTAGTATCATAGGCTGGGTGCTGAGCTAATTTGTGTTGCAAGCTATCCAGTACTGATTTCTTATCATCTGCAGATGCTGCAGAAAATAAATATACTGTTAATCCGAGGGCTAGTAAGATGTGTTTCATTGCTCCTTCTCAGAGGTTGCTTTAGCACGGGAGCAAGGTACAAAAATTATAAAAAAACCCCGACAATATTTCACCCATACCGGATTTAATTTTTGGCGGATTTTTGCTATCCATAGATATCTATTTCACTGAACTTCGTTATTAATAACTGTGCAATTATAGAAAAAAGATAGTATATTGGATTACAATTTTTTCATCCACTTTAGCTATTTTTATTATGAAAACATCTGAGCATAATTTTATAGCTGAGCTTGACCGAATACTTGGTAAGCTTGCTTCTGATCTAGGGGACATTCCCCCCCGCACTGCACATAAGTATCTTAAAACTATTTTTCTGGTTATTCGCCAACGGGCTTATTTTGAAGAATCGCTCAAATTTATTGAAATACTTCCCGTTCCGGTGAAGGCTATGTTTCTTGATGGATGGCAAATTCAGGAAATAGCGCCCCGTCCCTTCCGCAATATGGATGATTTTGCCGAAACCGTTGTACGTTCTAGCAACCGTGCCATTGCTAATCCATTACAGGCCCGGCAATTGTTGCGCAAGGTATTTACTTTTTTTGGTCAGTTAACTTCTCAGGAACAGATGAAAGAGGGGCTTTCTTTTCTTCCGAATGATTTTCATGCGTTGCTAATGAGCGACCCCTCACTCAAGTATCAGTATTCGGATACTTGCATCTGGTTGTCCTAATTCTGACAGAAAAATTGTCAACTTGCTTACACTTACCTAACCTACCTCCGCCTGCTGCGCCATGTACTGCTTAATGTTATCATATACTTTTTCCATTAGCAGTGTTCGCGATTCTATGCTAGCCCAGCCAATATGCGGAGTTAATAATAACCTCTCTCTTAATTTTACCTGAAGAAACGGATGAGAAACCGGAATGGGCTCTTGACTGAATACATCCACTGCAGCACCTCCAATCAATTCTTCATCAATAACCCTTACTAAATCTGTTTCATTTACAATTCCACCGCGCCCAGTATTAACCAGAAGTGCATGCTTCTGCATTATAGACAATTGTGAATAGGTGAGTAAATCTTTCGTTTTATCAGTCAGAGGAGCGTGAATTGAAACGATATCTGAGGTCTTCAACAGTTCTTCTAATGACAGCTGGCGATAAACTGCATCATTGTTTTTTCCTGATGTTGAATAGTAGGTAATATTAGCGCCCAATGCTTCGGCTACTTTTGCTACCTGCCTTCCGATGTGTCCTAACCCAATAATGCCGAATTGCCGGCCTTCTAATTGCCAAAAACTATAACCTAAATGCGTAAATAGGTTCTGCTTGCTGTACTCCCCGGATTTTACGTAGTGATCATAGTAGCTGGTTCGGTGCAAGAGGTGCAACACTAATCCTATAGTCACCTGAGCCACACTGAAAGTAGAATAGTTTTCCACATTTTTTACCACGATTCCCTTTTCGCGAGCAGCTTCCAGGTCTACATTGTTGGTACCAGTAGCTGCAACACAAATCAGTTTAAGGGATGATGATTTTATCGTGTCTGCATCAATGGGTACTTTATTGGTTATTACAATATCCTGATCCTGTATGCGCTCCCTAACTTTCTGCGGGCTGGTTTGAGGATAGGAGGTATACGATCCGAATTCTTGAAATCGCTCCAAATTTGGAACGTTTCCAACGGTATCAGTATCTAAAAAAACAACACGATAGGTTGACATGCGGTGATTTTTTTTTGCTTCGGTTTTTGTACCGTTTTGTGCAACGCTAAGTATCATAAATATTAACAAAATTCAAAACATTATATTAGTTTTGGGGAAACGAGTAGTGATGAGCGAAAGAAAAGATTTTTTTATAGTTGGCATCGGCGCTTCGGCAGGTGGATTGGAGGCTCTTCAGGAATTTTTTTCTAAACTACCAGACTCAAACCCCGCCGCCTTCGTAGTTATTCAACACCTCTCTCCAGATTTTAAAAGCATGATGGATGAACTGCTGGCTAAGCACACCCGCATGCCTATAAAAAAGGTAACTCGCACCGTTAAAATAAAGCCCAACCATGTGTATCTGATGAGCCCCCGAAAAAACCTGGAACTGGTGGGGGACTCGTTAGTTCTTAGAGAAAAAATAAGAACTCAGAAACCGAACTTACCCATTGATCAGTTTTTTGATTCATTAGGTAAGCATTGGGGTATTAATTCCGTAGGAATCATCCTTTCAGGCACAGGTACAGACGGAAGCCGAGGCATCAAAACTATTAAAGAACAGGGTGGGATTATTATGGTGCAGCACCCTGATTCTGCCAAATTTGATGGCATGCCCAATGCCACCATGTTAACCGGATTAGCCGATTTTGTGCTTAGACTGCCCAAAATGGCCGAAGAGGTAGACAGAATTATCCATCACTCGCCGCAGATTTCAGATGAAACCGGAAAGTTACCGACTACCGAGCAAGATTTTATTGGTGAGATCTTAGAGTTGGTTACTAAGGAGACTCGCATCAATTTTAACTTATATAAAGAAGCAACCATTCTTCGGCGTATGCAGAAGCGTATGCATATCACGAATGTAAATACGCTTAAAGGATACCATCATATTCTGGCTTCAAACCCCGAAGAAGTTAAGCAACTGAGCAATGAATTCCTGATTGGGGTGTCCAGTTTTTTTCGGGACGGGCACCCGTGGAAAGTCTTTACTAATGATGTATTACCCGTCATTATTGATCAGAAAGAAGAAGGAGATACAATTCGGGTATGGATTGCCGGCTGTGCCAGTGGCGAAGAGGCTTATACCATCGGTATGCTGATTGATGATTATATTTCTAAACAACATCTACCTTTTTCTTATAAAATATTTAGCTCTGATATTGATAAAAGATCTATTTATACTGCAAGTATGGGTATTTACCCAAGCAGTATTGCGGAGGCTGTTCCACCTGATTTAATTACCTCCTATTTCGATAAAGTCGGGAATAACTATAAAGTAAAGAAGTCTTTTCGCGACCACTTCGTCTTCGCTTCTCAGAATATCATCTCAGATCCGCCATTCATTAAAATGGATGTGGTCTCCTGCCGGAACGTATTGATATACCTTAATTCCGAAGTTCAGCAGAAAGTGATCTCGAATTTTCACTTTTCACTCAACAAAACCGGCTTTCTTATTTTAGGTAAAAGTGAAAATATTGGGAATATGGCGGTATTCTTCTCCCCCATTGGTGAGAAGACCAATATTTATCAGAACCGCATCGCTTTTAACCGTAAACTTCATCACACTTACCTGCCCAAAACGTCGTTTCGTACTGATCTACAACAACAAAAGAATGCTACTGAAACGCCTCTTCTCAGTCCTTCTTATCTTAATAATCTCATTACCAAAGCGTATGAGGAGGATGGAGTATGGGTAAATTCACATTTCCAGATAATGCACGTTAAGGGAAACCTTGATCGGTACTTCCATTTTCCCAAAAACAATTTAAGTATGCATCTGGAGGATGTGCTGGGAAAAGATGAATACCTACTTATGAAAAGCGGTATTCTGGAAGCCCTACGCGTAAAAAAAGCTGTTTATTACGATAAAGCGCTTTTCAAAAAAGAAAAGACTAGAAGGTTAGTTGATTTAAGGTTTAAAGCCATTGAAGTGGAGGCTCTTCAACAAAAAATTGTTTATATAGAATTTAGAAATGACCGCAAACCAGAGCCATCACACCAAACGGTAGTTACTAAACTTAATGAACAAGAAGATCAGCGGCTAACCCGCCTGGTACAGGAGTTAGAAGAGAAGCAACGTATTATCCAACTCCTGCGAGAAGAGCTTGACAGCCATAACGAAGAACTGCAAACCAGCACTGAAGAACTGCTAGCTTCTAATGAAGAGTTGCAAAGCTCTAATGAAGAACTACAGTCTGTTAATGAGGAGATTTATTCTGTTAACTCTGAGCTACAGGAAAAAATTAGCGAAATCACGCAGATTAACAATGATATTATCAACCTGCTTAATAGTACTGAGATTGCTACGATCTTTATTGATCAGGATTACCTCATACGAAAATTAACTCCTAAAATTTCTGAGATCATTAATATCAGCGAACGTGATATTGGTCGTTCTATTGATCATTTCACTACCAAGCTGAAAAATGTCTCACTGATGTCCATAACCCATTCCGTTATGGAAACGGAGCAGCCCTTAGAACGAGAAGTGTCGCTTCAATCGGAAGAGAAGTGTTACCTTATGCGAGTCCTGCCCTATCGGAAAGCCGACGGCACTATGAATGGACTGGTTATTACATTCGTAGACATTTCAGAAATTAAAGACGCGCAGATTGAAATAAAGAATGCCCGTCTATTTGCTGAGAATATTGTCAATACGTTTACCGACCCGCTTATTGTTTTAAATGCTGAACTAAAAGTAATTTCGGCTAATCCAGCGTTTCATACCACATTTAAAGCAATTCCTGAACATATTAGTGACCAGCTTATTTATGATTTAGGCAACGGTTATTGGAATCTGCCCGCCCTTCACCATTTACTGGAAGACATTATTCCGGAGAAATCACTGGTTACCGGCTATCAGATTGAGCATGATTTTCCCGATATCGGCCACCGTATTATGCTCTTTAATGCTATTACTATCTCGCAGACAGGGAACATTCCTGACCTTGTTCTGCTAGCCATTCGTGACATCACTGAAGAAGAAATCCGTCGTAAGCAGCTTATTGAAACCGCAGAACGACTAAACATTGTAATCCAAACGTCAAACATAGGAACCTGGGAATACAATACTCGGACTCAGGAAGTATCAGCAGACAAACGCTTACGTGAACTTTTTGATTTGCCGCCGAAGAGGCAACTTACTTTTAAAGACATAGCCAGCAAAATTCATCCTGAAGACTACCAACGGGTCTACAAATCGCTTAGCTCATCAATTGAGCAAAACAAAACTTACTCCACAGAATTTCGGATTGTTAAAAAAAATGAAGAAATCCGTTACGTGACCGGCCATGGCAATATGCTATTGAATGACGAAGGTGAGCCATTCAAAATGATAGGCATTAACGTTGACGTAACCGAGCGTAAACGAGCTGAAGAAAACAGTGCTCATTACGGTAGACTACTGGAGGAGTCATACAATGAGATTTACATCTTTAATGCTAAAACGCTTCACTTTATCAATGTAAATAGTGGCGCCCTGAAGAATCTCGGATATACCATGGATGAAGTGCTCACCCTCACCCCCCTGGATCTTAAGCCCGAGTACACCCAGGAAAAATTTACCAAACTGCTAGAACCACTCCGGCTTGGTAAAGAAAAAACGATTGCCTTTAATACGGTCCACCGCAGAAAAAACGGGAGTCTTTATAATGTATTTGTTACCCTGCAACTCTCTACCTTTCAAGATAAGCTAGTATTTATCGCCATTGTTCAGGATACCACTGCGCAAACTATAGCGCAGCAAGAGCTCCGGCAAAACCAGGAAAGATGGGCATTTGCTATTAGTGGCACTTCGGATGGTATATGGGATTGGCCCGACATGAATCAGGAAAAAATATGGTGGTCGCCCCGCCTGTATCAACTACTTGGATTAGAGGATAATGAGATAGAAGCCTCTTTGGAAAATTATCAGTCGTTGATTCATCCTAAAGATAAAGAAATACGCCGTAGAGCATTTATGGCCCATATCCGCAATGATAAGCCATTTGATGTAGTGATCCGATTGTATCATAAAACCAAAGGTTACCGTTGGTTCAGAAGTCGAGGGCAGGTTATCCGGGACAAAGAAGGAAACCCACTGCGCATGGCTGGGCTTGTCTCTGACATCCATAATCAGAAACTATCCGAGAATAAGCTAAAGCGAACGAATCGCGATTTGCGAATTGCCAATGAATATCTGGATAATTTTGTTTTTACCGCCGCCCATGACCTGCGCGCTCCCGTGGCTAACCTGAAATCTTTAGCCGGACTTTTACAAACCCAGGAGGGGCAGGATAACCGGGTTGTAGAAAAAATAGATCTTTCTATCGATCGGCTGGAGAAAACGCTTCGCGGCCTGATTAAAATACTGGATATTCAACAAACCGACCGCAAGGAATATTCGCAGGTTAGTTTCAAAAAAGTGCTGCAAAAAGTGATGAAGGATTTAGATCAAATGATCAAGGAAACTCAAGCAACCATTACTTACGATTTTCAGATTAAAACAATCCAATATGTTGAACCTTATGTAGTAAGTATTTTCAGAAATCTGATTTCTAATGCGCTAAAATTTCATTTTGAGGGACGTCCGCCTGAAATTCATATTCAGTCTATCGAAGAAAAAAGCTATGTTTGCCTTACCGTACGTGATAATGGGGTGGGCATGAACCTGGAACGTTTTCGCAAAAAACTTTTTAAGGCTTTCGAGCGACTTAGTAAATCAGGTAACGGACTGGGAATCGGGTTGCATATTGTCAAAACGATTGTTGAGAAAAATGAAGGATTTATCGAGGTTCAAAGCGAGGTAAATCAAGGAACTACTTTTTTGGTTTATTTAAAACCCTACTCCAATGAAGAAGAGAATATTGCTCATTGATGACGATGAAATTAACAATTTTATCGCGGAAGAATGGCTAAAAAGCCATGTAGATACCGCCGAGTTGTTTACTTACTCCAATGTGGAAGATGCATTGGTATACTTACGCTCCTGCATTGATGAGGAATATCCTGATCTGATCATGTGTGATCTGAAAATGCCCATGTACGATGGGTTTGAATTTATTGAGTTATATGAAAATGAATTTTACCCCGAACACCCCAATACTAAATTGGTGGTGTTAAGCTCTTCTCTTCGAAAGCAGGATATTGCCAAGTCCAAAGCTTACAAATCGGTCAGCGACTTTGTAGCCAAACACTCAGTGCAGGAGAACTTCCGGTTTATCTTTGAACGATACCTGCAATAATGGCTATTAAACCTATTTCTGTGGAAAAATGAATTTATCCTGAGCGTTCCCCCCTTCCGATTTTCCTATAAACGAATAATGAGTAATAAGAACTCCAATCATTGCTTCATTACTCATTATTCATCATAAAGAGTTAGCTCGCATCGGTAAAATCAGCGTAGAGCGAGTGTATTTGTTCTTTGCTTAACTCCTCGTCGGCACCGTAAACCACAATCCGGTAACGGAGTGTCACGGATTCCTGGGGTTGCAAGGTAAAATTTAACTGTTTTTTCCCATCTGAAAAAACCTCCTGCCCCAGCGGATTAGCCGAGAACAGCCCATACCCTCTAGCATGCCAGTATGTAGGGTATCCCACATTTTCGGGATGGTCCATGATCACAATAGAGATCTGTTCGTCTCCTATCGAGCTTTTCAAATTAACCCATTCAGCCTGAGTACCCCAAACGTCATTGCCGGTAATACCTTCGCTACTAATATACTCACCGTTCACTCCATCATTATCAAGTTTTGCAACATCAGAGGGGTTGCCGCTGGCATCAGTAAAAATTTCTGGCTTATCAGAAGGCAACTCTAAAGCACGCGTCACCCGGATAGCAATCATACCTTCTTTATTGTCATGAAAAACAACTTTTTGCTCCTCTGCTTTCAAAGTAGTGATCCGATCAATGATGTAAGCGTTATCTTGTTTAGAGAAATAAAATGTAGTGGTCTCATCAAGCAGCTTTTCCTGATCTGGGGTCATCCAGTCGGCGCCTACTTTGAGCATCCCTTGCTTATCACCGCTCTGGGTTTCCAGCACCTCTCGGTGGCGAATGGTGCCGTAGCCTTCTCGCTTTTCTTCAGGAATGGCCTCCGAATTGTTCCAGAAATCCAGCCCATTCACATCTCCATAGTTAAGCCACAACCCAACATGATGCGGGTGATCAACTCGCTCCCCGGCTACTTCCGTAAGAGGATAGCCTCGAGTAACAACCGTTCCATTGGGCGTCTTCAATGGATACAGCACTGGTTTTTTTATTGTATTCGGATAGGTGTAAGAGGTAAATAGTTGCCCATCAATGGTTACTGATACGGATTTCTCTTGGGGATGCTCGTCAATTTCTACTTGCGCAAAAAGCAAGTTGGTTTGAACCAGTACCAGAGCAAACCCCAAAAGCCTGCACCAGGCAGGCTTGGGTAGTTGATTGAATACTAACATAGTTACCGATTTAGCTTGCTACAATTTCCTGGCTCTTAGCATCAAACGTTACGCGCTTGCCGGTGTGTAATGCTTTCACAGTCATTTGATTAGCTACCGAGTGGTTATACCCAACCCGAACCGGAGCATGAGGCTCTTTTCGGCTTCGCACGCATTCCATCCAGTTACGCATGTGAGCGGATGTCATATTATCAGCCCCGGTGTTGGCGCTGGTTACTACCTGCTCGCCTTTCAGCGATTGTTCAGCTAGCATATTAGGTTCCATTCCCATGGCTGAGGCATGGCGCTCGTCTAAGCCGCCTTCTGGAGTAATCATGTTGGTATCCAGGTTTAGGGTACCGGCATTGGAATAGTAGATCTCCTTCGTTCCACCAGCAGAATTGGTGAAACGAGAAGAATAGACTACCTGAAAGCCTTTTGATGGATCATCATCCGGGCCATAGTCAAATACCGCCGTCATCGTATCCGGGTTTTCTCGTCCGTCTTTCCAGAGGTAAATACCCCCATTAGCCGCTACGCTGCGAGGATGGTCATAACCGGAAAACCAGTGAACTGTATCAATCTGGTGAGACATCCACTGCCCAGGTATACCAGAAGAATAAGGCCAGAACAGACGATATTCTAAATATTTGCGAGGGTCCCAATCTACCTTCGGTCGGTTCATCAGGAAACGGTCCCAGTCAGTATCTTCTTTTTTGATGGAAGCGACCAGGTCAGGCAATCGCCAGCGGTCAGGCTGGTTTACGTTCCAGGTCATGTTTACCATCACAATATCGCCGAACTTTCCGGATTTGATATAATCGTTGGCTGCGTGGTAGTTCTGTCCGCTCCGTCGTTGAGAGCCGATCTGGATGATTCGATCTGATGCTTCGGCTGTTTCCTTAATTTTCCTATTATCTTCCATTGACTCGGCCAATGGCTTCTCAATATAGGCATCACAGCCATTCTCAATGGCTTCCACTCCCATCAGGGCATGCTGAAAATCAGCAGTACTAATGATCACGGCATCCACATCACTTTTTTCGTAAAGCTCATCGTTATTACGAGCCAGGTCGAGCTTCTTAATACCTTTTTCGGCAAAGAAAGCCTTAGCCTCATCTCGCCGACGGTTCCAGATATCGGAAACCCCTACAATCTCAAAGTTCAGTTCTTTGGAATGGCCCATGAAAGCCGGTATCAGCGACCCACGGCAACGGTTTGAAAAGCCTACAATGCCCACGCGCACGCGATCGTTGGCACCCAAAATACGCCCGTAGCTTTGGGCTGACATGGCGGCACTTAATCCAATAGCTCCCAGAGCCGATTTCTTTATAAAGTCTCGTCGGTTGTTGTTTGGTATATTCATAATTGTATGATTTAAGAGGCGGGTAATTCCCGAACTTTAATGTTTTTAAAATAAACGCGGTTGCCGTGGTCCTGCAGTAAAATATGACCACTATCGGCCATACCAAATTTGTCCCATTTTTTGTATTTGCTGTTTTCAACCAGGGTATTGTATTCATCGCTTCCCCGCTCAAACTCGAGCACTTTTTCACCGTTCAGGTAATGCTCTACATGATTGCCTTGTACCACAATCCGGGCTGTATTCCATTCGCCAATTCCTTTAAAAGGTTTGCTTTTGGGTGCTCCTTTCAAGTCATAAAGGGAAGCTAGCGTGCGGGTGCCGCCGCCGTTATTACCTAATTTCGCGTCAGGGTGTCTCTCATCATCCAGCAACTGATATTCCAGACCAATAGCCGATCCTTCGGGATTATAATCCTCAGTCACAAAATACTTGATTCCGCTATTGGCGCCTTCGGTCAGTTTAAAGTCAACCTGGAACTCGAAATTAGCATACTCATTCTGCGTCACAATATCACCTCCATTCTCAGACTCTGCTCCATCAGATTCCATGACGATCAGTTGACCATTCTCCACGACCCAGCCTTTTTCAGGGAAGGCATCTTTGTGGGCGCCTCGCCAATGGTCCGGCGATTGGCCGTCAAAAAGCAATAGCCAGCCATCTTGTCTTTCCTGGTCCGTCAGTGTATTATCACCGGTTTCTTCTGCGGATGCGGTCATCTCAGCCGTACTGCTTTCTTCTTCGGTAGCTTCGGCCGTTTGGTTAGACGAAGAATTACAGCCGGAGGCAGCTAAAAGTAAGGCTACTGCACTAAAAAAAAGGGTATTTCTCATAAGTAGGTAGGTTTTGTTTCAGTGTTATCTACGAGCAAATTACAGGTGAAAGGGCGCTTCCACAAGCGAAGGCTTAACTATTTCCTTTTTTAGGATTAAATAAAGCCTGATAGTGGTCAGACATTTCGAAGATTCCTCCCCCTCTTTGGTAAAACTCATCGTCAAGGTTAAACACTCCATCTTTGGTCTGTACCCAGGATGCATCAGCATAGGGATGGTACGAAAGCATCTCGCTCCAGTCGCGGTAGTTTTGGTGACCGTTGTTCTCCATCAGGCCCATGCCCGGGAATTCATCCCAAGCAGCCAGACGAGCAGCTACGTTTTTATTCCAATCAACCAAAATAGGATTAACTGTAAGATCAGCACAAAGACAAGGGATATTCTGTTCCTGCGCTACTTTCGCCATCTTCAGGGTCATGCTTAAAGTTTTGGCAATAGGTTTAAGGGCAATGGCCTGATAGCCCATCTCAATACGAGTGAGCACATCCTCTTCTGTATGGGCGCTCTCATCCGCCGCTACGCGCACTCCTACATCATCAACCCGGGCTTCGTTCTCCTCCGGAAAGGGTTCTTCCACTACAACAATCTGATCAAACGCTCCAATGCTACGGGCATGATCAAGCAGCTCTAGTAATGATTCCTTCTCTTCATACCGTCCGTTCATGTCAAAATAGTAAGGTATTTTGCCACTTTTGGTATGAGATGTTTCGACCTGCCCGATTACTTTATGAATTTCAGTGAGCTTAGCTTTATCTTTATCCAGCATCTCCCGCTGTGTGCCAGGGTGCCCTAGCTTGATCTTCAAAAAAAAGTATCCTTCATCTACCAACTCCTTCATTTGCTTCACCGGAGTGGCATACGAAAAAGCTGGTACACTTACCACTTTATCATGCTGATGGGACAAGGCCGGACGGTAAGCTTCGGGAATTAAACTGTCGAAATCAGAGATACCATTCTCGTAAGCATATAACAGCCAGGCAGCATTGTCCACGGCAACCAGGGCATTCAGCGCAAAGGTTTTGCGTAAATCAGGGTTGTCGGTGATCTTTTTACCATAGGCATACACATCCTCCAATATAGTATCTAACAAATCGATCGGAGTATCGTAAGTCTGCCCTTTGGCCAGTTGTACGGCTTTTTCAGTCATCGCATACATCAGGGCATTCCCCCCGTTTTCGGAATGCTTGAGGAATACCTGAGCATCGGACCACAACACATTCTGGGTACCTAAACCGATGCTATGCTTCCCGGTTGGGCTCTGAAATCGGGCTACGGTTTGCCACACATTGGTCATGTACCCTCCCTTGAAGCCATAGGGGGTTGACAGAGGCTCGCGTTCAAAATTGGAGCTGACCTGTTCAAGCGTTACTCTTTTAGGTTTTGTAGGCACAGTAGTAAAAGGGGAAAAAGATAGTAAAGGTGCTATGCTGGCCGCAGCGGACGATTGCCGGAGAAACTGACGGCGGTTTAGGTGCATCATAGATAAAAATACAAGTATCAGGGTAAGATACAAAACCCTTACCCGTGGTCCAAATTTCACATTAAAGAGGCTAAAACAAGAGATTCACCTCAATTATTTATTTAAACCTGGTCAGTGCAAGGTCTTAGAAAGGCCCTTCTACGTTGATCTTATCGGCACTTCGAGCACTTCCCGGCATTTCTCCTCTCGTACCTTTGGCATCCAGAGCCTCTCCGGTGTCCCGATGGTACCAGTCCGGGGTGAGCGACTCAGGTTCGGTATCTCCGGTCTGCTGTTGCCACTGCCTTAATGTTTCCCGTAACTGCCCAACCATGGTTGTGTATTCAGGATCGTTAACCAAGTTATGCTCCTGCAAAGAATCCTGCTGACAGTTGTAGAATTCTTCGGTAGGCCGGGGAGTCAAAAACACATCATTTTGTAATGCAGTAAGGCTGCCTTCTTCTTTTGCCGCTTTCAGGGCCAGATGCGAAGGGCTTTGATTAGAATCAATCGGTCCGGCATTGGTTAGCTCTGGGCGGAGATTTACCAGATACAGGTAGTCCTTCGTCCGCACCATGCGCTCATAGGCTTCGTAGTCGTGCCAGTTATGCTCGGCAAATATATAGTTACGAAAAGCGGTTTCCGGCTGATCCAGCAGTTTGGCAAAGCTTCGCCCTTGTATCGTCTCCGATGATTCGGCACCTGCCAGTTCAAGCAGTGTAGGCGCGATGTCTATACTGCTGACCATACTACTACAGACCTCCCCTATCTTCTCAATACCGGAAGGCCATTGCATGACAAACGGGGTTTTCATCCCGCTATCATACACTCGGGTTTTACTCCGAGGGAATGGTCTACCATTATCGGCCATGAAGATAATGACGGTGTTCTCAGCAATACCCTGTTTTTCCAGCTCCTTCTGTAGTTCACCAATGTAATAATCAATGCGGCCAATCTCATTATAGTAAGAAGCCAAATCCTGTCGGGTTTCTTGGGTGTCAATCAGGGTAGCCGGAATGGTCACTTCTGTAGCCGGATCATGGGCATTCCTGAAATCATCAGCCGACCAGTCCCGGTGGGCATCGTAGGGGGCCAGCCAGAAGAAGAAGGGTTTATCTTTAGGCCGAGATTGCAACAGGCTGAGCCATTGCTCTTCTCCCCCGGCACCATTCATCGCTCGTTCTACTATCATTGTATCATAAGCTCGTTTGGTAATTTCTCCTTCATGCCATTTACCTGCCTGAGCGGTGAAGTACCCGGCTCTCTGCAACAACTCCGGAAAAAAGCTAAGATGTTCCGGCAAAGGGGTATGCAATTCGGCTGCTCCGGTATTATGTGGGTACCTCCCACTGATAATACTGGTCCGGCTCGGACTACAGGAACTGGCCGTAAGATACATATTGGTAAACCGCAGCCCATTCTCAGCCATTTGATCAATATGAGGGGTCTTGATTGTGGGGTTGCCGTAACAACCAATGTCATTCCAACTGATATCATCTCCAATGATGAAGATGATATTAGGCGGCTCCGGTAATTGTTGGGTGCATCCCGTCTGGAGCACCACAACCACCATGAGCCATAAAAACCACTGATGCATGTACTTTTTCAATATCCTGTATTTTGACTTAGTTGAGGATTAACGTCGATGGCCCGTAAGGGAACCGGAAATAATAACTTATTATCGTTCACATCAAACCCTTTGCCCTGCATCACCGCTACTGCCCGCCCCGTACGAACCAGGTCGAAGAACCGGTGAAACTCGAAACATAGCTCCATACGCCGTTCGTGCTCTATGGCCAAGGCTAAGGTGTTGTATTCAGCCGGATAACCGGACTCACCGTAACCGGGCAGACCAACCCGGGCTCTGACCATATTCAGATACGTAGGGTCCTCGGTAACCTCGGCGTACATCAGCAAGATATCGGCATACCGGATGACTTCAAAGTTTTGCCCGGCATAGCGCCAGTTAGGATCGTAAAATTTCATGGTGAAGGGGTACTCCACAAACTGATCAGTGTCCAGATTAACGTAGCCGGGATATACCGAAATGTTCTTTCGTACGGTATCCGCTGGCTCAAATTCGCTCATAATATCCTGTGTCGGAGTGTTCATACCGTTACCCCGGAAAGTTTCGTTCAATGCTGGCAGGTGAAAGGCCCAGTGAAACGGAGTATACTCTTGTTGATGCCCACTGTTGACAGCATTTTCCCCTTTTAAGTACTGAACCTCCACCAGAGATGACTGAGAATTCTTGGTATCGGGCATAAAAATATGTTTGTAATCATCCGCATTGACCGTCCCATCGGCATTGGCATCCAGGGAGTACAGGCCGCTATTGATGATCTCCTCAAGTTCCGCCTGAGCTTTGGCCTTATCTCCCATGGTGAGGTAGGCTTTGGCTAATACGGCGGCCGCTCCGTACTTAGTCACTCGGCCTACATCACCTCCGGTATAGCTCGCTGGCAAGGTGTTTTTGGCATACATCAGGTCGCTGATAATTTGTTGGTATACCACCTCTTCATCTTCCCGCAGGTAATTGTAGCTTTCATCTGGCGTGAGCGGTTTCAGCGGTAGCGGGATAGCTCCCCAGGCCCGAACCATGTTAAAGAATACCAGCGAGCGGACAAAGGTGGCTTCCGCTTTGAGCCGTTCTTTAAGCACCGGGTCGGAGAACTCCACTTCCGTTTTTTCAAGCTGGTCAATAGCGTTGTTACAGATAAATATCGCATTGTAACAAGTTTCCCAGGTGTTGGAGACCTTTCCGTTGTTGGTGGAAATCCAGAAACCGGAAATTTCTTCGGCAAAAGTGGTCGAACCTCCGGTAAACTCAATGTAGGTGTTATCAGACCGCAACTCTCCGTAGATATCAGCAATGCCGCCCGCATCGTAAATTCTGCCCATCTGCCGGTACACATCGTTGACCGCCAGAATCAGCTGGTCTTCGGTCTGGTAAAAGTTACCTTCGGTGATCTCCGTTTTTGGATAGAGATCAAGTTTCTCATCGCTACAGGCTATCATGCCTGGCAATAGCATGTATATAAATAGGTATTTAATGTTTTTCATGATATGGGTTGTGATTAGAAGCCTACATTTATCCCCAGAGAATACACTTTTGCCGTTGGGTAAGGCGAATGGGTAACTCCCCGTCGCCAGGATTCCGTGGCATTCCCATTGTAGTTCTCCGGATCAAAGATGGGCGCATTCTTGGAAGTGAACAGGTTTAACCCGTTGAAATAAACTCTCAACGAGCCCAGCTTAATCCGCTCCAGCAGATTAGGGGAAAAAGTATAGCCAAAAGTCAAACTTTTGAGCCGGAAGTACGAGCCGTCCACAATCCAGTAGCTGGAGGCAGTCTTTTCCAGCCCATCCAGATCTACCGTCAGCTTATAGTGATAACCATCTCCGGGTTCTTCTTCGGAGCGCCAGCGGTTGACAACCTCCTTATAGTAGTTACGCCCCTCGTGGTAGAGCATAGACCGGTGAATATTGTTGTCGTATACTTCATTACCCTGTACGCCCTGGAACAGAAAGCTGAGGTCAAAGCCTTTGTAGCTGAAGTTATTGGTCATGCCCCAAGTAAAATCCGGGGCAAAGTTTCCGATCACGGTGCGGTCATCCGAGTTTAGCACTCCGTCGCCGTTGATATCAGCATAGCGACCATCACCGGGAGTGGCTGATTCATAGTGGGCCGGGTCAGCATCGATCTCTGCCTGGTTCATGTATACCCCATCGTACTGGTAGCCGTAGAAGTTGAACACGGGTTCTCCTACCTTATTAATGGATTCCATCCCAAAACCGGGGGAATAAATCATGGGAGCGTCGTCTTCTCCCAGGGCCACTACTTTGTTCCGGTTGCGCGAATAGTTCAGTTGGGTAGACCATTTCAGGTTACCGGTAAGGTTGTAGGATGTCAGGTTGAGTTCAAGTCCCTTGTTTTCCAGTTCACCAATGTTTTTAAATACATTGGTAAAGCCAGTCACCGAAGGGACGGGAACATCCAGTAGCAAACCATCGGAGCGGGACACGTAATAATCGCTTTCCAGCATCACCCGGTTGTTCAACACCCCAATGTCCAGCCCCAGATTTAGCTGTTGGGTTCGCTCCCACTCCAGGTCAGGATTGGTAAAGCCGGAAGGGTAGTATGTAGCTCCTAAGTTATTGCCTAAAGCGAACCGTCCCTGCGACATTGCCCCGATCCAGCGGTAGTCAGCAAACTGGTCATTACCGGTAAATCCGTAGCTGGCACGGAGTTTTAGGTTGCTTATCTGCTCTAAACCACTCATGAAGGCTTCATCTGATATAATCCAGCCGAGTGAAAGCGAAGGGAACAGGCCCCATTTGTTATTGGGACCGAAGCGAGAGGAGCCATCCCGACGGATGCTGGCTGATAACAGATATTTACCTTCGTAATTATAGGTAAGACGGGAAAAGTAAGACATCAGCACCCTTTCCGTAGCATTATCAGTGGCCTGAAATACGTTCTGCCCTCCGCTGAGATAATGGATAACATCATTATTGTACCCTCTGCGCTGAGCGTTGGCACCATAGAAATCCTCCTTATAATACTCATACCCTAACAATGCTGAAAACTGATGGCCACCAAAGCTCCTATCATAGGTCAGCAGGTTTTGTAGGTTGTAGTTGATGGTTCGGTCCTGCCCTACGATCATGGCTCCTTCGGTGATATAATTGGGCCCCATATTATGGTCGATGGCCTGATAATCGGTATCATCTATTCGGCGGTAAAAGTAGTTCAGGGTTGATTTGAAGATTAAGCCGGGCAACAGGTCTACCTGTCCGTAGATATTGCCTAAGCTATTGAACCTGCGGTGCTGAATATCATCGGTGATGCGGTAGAGCGGATGCCCATTCTTGGCGCGGAAAAGGATGGCATCGTAGTTCTCAAAGCCCGGAGTAGTAGTTGGATCGCCCAGATAATCATTCTTTCCGTATACCGGATAGATGGATGGATACTGCACGGCCCATTCTACGATCCGGTTATAAGGTTCATCTTCATGATCGTAGACCACATTGAGCATACCTCCCAGTCGGAACCAGTCGTTTACCTTAGCAGAGGTCTTAAAATTAAAGGAATACTTTTCATAATCGGAGTTAACCACAATGCCCCGCTGCTTGACATACCCACCGGAGAGCATATAAGTCATGTTATCGTTGCCGCCCGCTACATTCAGGTCAATTTTCTGGAGGGGTGCCACGCGGAAAACCACATCCTGCCAGTCGGTATCGGTTAACGTTTCGGGGTTCTCCAGTTCTTCGGGCCACATATACTTATAATGCCCGCGGGCTTCAAGGGTATTGGGCGCATTCGGGTCTCCCCCCGTGTCGATCCAGCCATTCTGGGCGGCATCAATGGATGCCTGAGCGTATTCAGCCGCATTCATTACCTCAATACGGTCAATTTCCTCCTGCACACCATATGAATAGTTAATGGTGAACTTTGCTTTTCCGGATTGACCACTTTTGGTGGTCACCAGCACAACTCCGTTAGCTCCCCGCGAACCATAGATTGCGGCAGAGGAAGCATCTTTCAGCACCTCAATGGATTCAATATCCGATGGATTAATAAGGTTAAGGTCGTAGTTAGGCAGGGGTACTCCGTCAATGACTATGAGGGGTGAGCTGTTGGCCGAGATAGAATTGATACCCCTGATCTGAATTGACGAGGATGTACCGGGACGTCCATTGCTATTGATAACCTGTACTCCCGGTACTTTGCCGTACATAGCCTGACCAAACTCAACCATGGGACGGCTTTGCAACTCTCGATCCATCTTCACGGAGCCTACCGCCCCGGTCAGGTGGCTTTTTTGCTGCGTACCGTAGCCGACCACCACCACTTCTTCCAGCGATTGCACATCAGGGCTCATCGTCACATCAATGATGCTACGCCCACCGATGGCTATTTCCTGAGTAACATAGCCGATGGATGAAAAAACCAGGGTTTCGGCATCATCTGCCATGGTAATACTATAGCTCCCATCCACTCCGGTGATGGTACCATTGGTGGTACCCTTCACGAGAATGTTTACTCCGGGTAATCCTTCCGCGTTTTCCCCATCGGTTACTTTGCCAGAAATGGATTTATCCACCGCAGACTCCAGTTGCAGGGATGCTACCGGGCGTTTATTTTCAAATAATGATTCTTTGGTGGGAGACTGTACAGATTCATCAGCCTGACTGGCGGTTGATGGTGGCGGTAACGGGGGGCCATCGTTTACGGATGAGGCCAGGGTTTGCCCCCAGCCGTGATAACTCAGCGAACTGAAGAGCACGAGTAACACCAGCGCTCTGGTCATAGATAAAGCGTGTTGCATAGTTGTTGATATTAGTAGTATAAAAATAAACTCAGCGTAACGGCTATTTCAATAATGGCACATCTCACCCTTCTGGTGATTCTTAGCACTCATTGCCTAAAATAGTTACCTATCTGTCGGTTGTAATCTTAAGGGGGGTACTGCCCCATCTGATCATCTTATAGTAATATGAGTAGTTTCAGACCTTCTCAGGATATATGATGATAAACCCAATCATGGGATTGGTTCTATCACTGTAATTGATTGATCGATAAATGTTTAATTGTTCCGGGTCGGATCTATATTCGGGCCCGTTGCCCTTCATGCTTACTGTTCCCAGCAGTCCCAGGCAGGCTGATCGGGATGGTTGAGTAACCAGCTTGCCTTTCTTCTTCAATAAGTCTACAAAATAGTACGAATACCTCCTTAAACCTCCAGGCGAGAACGGATTTACAATACCCACAGGCCCGGCTTGGACTTGACATATGAGCCCTATCGGGATTTAAGGAGTAGTAATATCGCTTATTCGGAGAAGAATTCCTCACCAAAAATGGTGAAAAGTAGGCAATGATTGCTTTAACCCCGCAATAATGCTCCACCAATAGTCAAGTAAGATTCTTTCAAACCCTATAGATATAAAACCTTCATCCCTTCTTTAGCTGGCATCTTTCACACAACGGAACCCCAAATGCTCCTGTCCGGAGTCAATGGCGGTGGCCATACGGGCACTGGGACGATAGTTAGAGCAGTATTCTTTGCTGCATAGGTAAGAGCCACCTTTGATAACTCGCTTAGGCGTGAGCGGCTCCTGAGGGTCATAGCTCTGTTCGGGACCGGTGGGATTGCGACATACGGTGATCTTGCTCATTTGAGCGTGTGTATCGGGGCGGTACCAGTCTGAACTCCACTCCCACACATTGCCAATGATGTCGTACAGACCGTAGGCATTAGGAGGAAAGCTCTCTACGGGCGAGGCCCCGGCAAAACCATCGGTACTTACATTGTTGTAAGGGAAATTTCCCTGGAAAAAGTTAGCCAGATACTTACCCGACGGGGTTAATTCGTCGCCCCAGGCGAAAGGATGGCCTTCATTTCCACCCTGAGCGGCAAATTCATACTCGGCTTCAGTAGGTAATCGCTTACCTGCCCACTCAGCATACGCTTTGGCATCCTCATACGCAATGTGAACAGCGGGGAAATCATCTTTGCCTTTAATAGAACTACCCGGTCCCTCCGGCTGTCTCCAGTTCGCTCCTACCTTCCAGGACCACCACATGGAGTAATCGTAGAGAGGTACTTCATGAGCGGGGGGATCAAACACCAAAGACCCCGGCTGTAGCACCTCTTCCGGTGGCTTCGGGGTGTCTGGTGGCAGTTGTTTCTTCATCTCCTCCCAGTTAATAGGGCGCTCCGCCACGGTAACATAACCGGTTGCATCTACAAACTTTTTAAACTCAGCATTGGTCACTTCGTGGGCATCCATCCAGAAGCCCGATAGCTCTACCGTATGGGCTGGCCCCTCTATTTCATTAGCTGTTTGATCATTGCTACCCATCATAAATTGCCCACCTGGTACCCAAACCATGCCGTCGGGAGCCTCACCGGAGGGTTTGGTGGAAGTCAACACACTGGTTTCAGGGGTAGATTGTTCCGTAGCGGAGGGGGTATCAGCAGTGGCTGACGCTGTTTCAGTGGGATTAGACTGGCAGGCTAGTAAGCCAATGCCGAAAGATAGGGCTAGAAGGGAATAGCATTTCATAGAAATAATCTCGCAGTAGGTTGTATTAAGCTATTATCAAACAAGCAAGGTACCGAATACCCATTCAATACTCAAATAATAGCGCTTTGAATAATAATGAAACGTCAATAACCGGAGAAAGCGTTCCTGATATACTATAATGAGGAATGAGTACTAGGATAATTTTCTAATACTATACTTGATAAAATCTTCACTGATAAGGCAGAACCTCATACCGTTTATTTAATTTCCACCTTATTCTTAACACAATAGTCTTCATAACTCTGATAGTTATCAACATTATTTAAATAGTTAGCATACTCTTGATAATGTTGTGCCGCATAATCTATTAATTCAGAAAAGTCTTTCTCTTGTTTTCCAGTTGATATTAACGCTTTTAATTGAAGCAAAACACTCATGAGATTTGTATAATCTGCTTGTATATTGGTAGATGTGAAGCCAATTACTCCCATTGGTAATTCATGAAGGGTAAAATCAATTTCCCATAGCAATGCTTTTACCAGTTTATCCTTCGCTTTCTTATTCTGAGGATCAACATTTATAGCTTCCTCCAGAAGGGCGACCTTAGTCCATCGCCCTTCGCCTAGTTGCTCCTGAAATTTCTGGCGTTTATAAATCAATTGATCCATTTCAGCTAACCAGTAAGCAGCATATTGTTTTCTCTGACGATAAAAATCTAATAAGACAGGAAAGAGAACGTCTTCGAACAATGGCATACGAACGGGTATATCCTCTTCTGCTTCAAATTTTGCATAGCACAACTCATTTACCCAATCCTTTTGCTCGTTTCTATCGACTTTTTGCCATTCACTTATAAACTCATCAAGCTTGATAAGAAGCGAACTTCGGACTTTATCACGCTCAAGTTCCATATATTCTACCCATACCTCTCGGTACCTACTTTCCATATCTCCAAAATAAAATCAACATATTAATAGAGCATATCACCCCTATACGATTTTAAGGGATATCTATAGACATTACGTAGCTATAACAAACTTTATCAATGCTTAAACTTATGGATAAAAGCGCCTATATAACATTGGAAAGGTCTATCAAGCGGAGGTTCGCATTACCTTTTTACCAAAAATGCTTCTATCTCCCGGAAGATCATACACCCCATGGATACATGAAAGCCTTATCTGCTGAAAGATAGCTCTATAAAAACTGCTTTTATAAAACCATCTACGAGGATATCAGCCTAAATTGAGGACACTGCTCCCTTTATTTTTATGGATATAAAGAGCTGATTGATCGTGATAAATATTTTATACGGCAGGTAGAGGGACTGTACCTTAGCCATTTGCCAGGTTTAACCCCACATTTCCTTCTTCATAGCAAAACATCTCGGAACATGTACGGGGATACTAGGCTGAAAACTGTCTTCCAGCCCTTGTATCCTCCGTGATATTGAGAGCCTTTATGCGAGAATCTGGCTTATGAGATAGACACCCACTGGTTGGTTTGGCCAGACTCCCGGAGTGCATCCAGCACTTTCATGTTCCGAATAGCATCGATGGGAGGCGTCGGCACTGCCGTATCTTCCCGGATGGCCCGGGCGAAGCCTTCGAACTCGGTGATGTACTGATCTTCAGGACCTAACTGCACCTCTCGCGTGCCTACGCTGGTAGTAACGGTAACTTTAACGGGTACATCGGCCGGAGTATTGAAGGGAATATCGATAGAAATTACCCCGCTGCTCCCGTGTACGTCCACCCGCTGGTAGGGAAAGGTTTGAGTAGCTACGGTAAACTGGGCCCGAGCATTCCCGAAGTCCAGTATCCCAGAGGATAAAATATCAGTTTCAAAATCTTTATGATACGTCAGCTGGCTGACCACTCGTTTCGGCTCCGATTGCATCAAAAACCGGCTGGCTGACACCGCATAACAGCCAATATCGTACAGTGCTCCCCCACCCTTTGCCGATTGATTACGGATATTATTAGGATCAACGTTGTTAAAACCAAAAAATGTGTTCACCAGTTGTACTGTCCCCACCTCTTTGGTACGAATCAGCTCCAGTACGTGCTTCCACTGGGCATGAAAACGGTACATAAATGCCTCCATCACCTTCACTCCTTTGGATGTAGCGTAATCAATGCCTTCCTGAGCCTCGTCAGCCGTGAGGGCCAGCGGTTTTTCGCACAACACATGCTTGCCCGCATCGGCTGCCTTCTTGATCCACTCGGCATGCATATGGTTAGGCAGAGGAATATAGACTGCCTCGATGGTATCATCGGCCAGTAGCTCCTCGTACGAGCCATAGGCATTGGTAATATTATAGGTATCGGCCGCTTGTTGAGACCGCTCCAGCGAGCGAGAAGCAATACCGTTCCATTGAATAAGGGGAGATTTGGCTGTGGGAATACCGATCTTCTTCATGAAGAAACCGGATACGCCCAATACACCGAATGATACAGGTTTCATAGGTTGTGAATTGTTAAATTATTATATGGCTGATTGTTTATTGCCCATTACTTACCACTCGTCCTTCTTTGATCGTTAATGATTTGTCGTTAATTGCTACCTCATTCGTCATTCATCATCGATCAGACAGACTGTGTACGGGGGCAAAATACAAACTAAGGTGAGATTCCCCAATGTTTTACTTCCTTATGACTTACCGAATCATTTGACCATTGACCTGCGTTATGCTTGGGTAACCCCTACAACTTACCTCAAATCAGCGGTAATTTCTCTGGACTTTTACCGCGTTATAAACTAAAAACAGCATGTCATTAGAATATATCAAACAATCACCTCGCGTACCATCTAAGCGTCCGCCCTTATTAGTGCTATTGCACGGGTTAGGAAGCAACGAACGGGATTTATTCTCCTTTGCTCCTCAGTTAGACCCGCGTTATTTGATTATTAGCGTACGAGCTCCGTTAGCGTATAGCTTCGGCGGCTATGCCTGGTTTAACATCAACCTGAATGGCACCATGCCTCAGGCCAATGTTAAGCAATTAGAAGAGGCAAGACAGCAATTTTCCGCTTTTCTGGATGAGATCATTGAAGAGTTTCACCCCCATTCTGATCATATCTATCTGGCCGGCTTCAGTCAGGGTGCAATCATGAGCTATGCCACCGCTTTAGCCGAACCAAACAAGCTTACGGGACTGCTTGCCATGAGCGGTTACATTCTCCGAGAGACTGTTCCTCAAACTCCCATCACTTCTGACCATCGCCGACTGAAGATATTGGCTACCCATGGGGAGTATGACCGGGTATTACCTGTGTTTCTTGGGCGAAATGCAGCTGATTTTATGAAGGAAAACCAGTTTGATTACCAATATAAGGAGTACCCCATGGCCCATGAGGTGAACCAGGCCTGCTTTGCTGATATCAAACACTGGCTGGATGAGCGGGTAAGTGACCTATAATCAGTGCGTGGTGATGAATGATTGATGACGAGTGAGTGGCTCAACGGTTGATTGCTGATGGTTTGCCCATTAGTGAGGGGTAACTTTATTTACTACTCATTCGCCATTCTTCACTTATCATTAAATATACTCGTCTCCCTTTTGGTCTTCGGCCTCCTTGAGTATATACTTTAACTGTTCAACTTCTGACTTGGGGCAGATTAATAGCACATCGGGACTATCAGCGATTAGAAAGTTATGCAGACTGTGGGCGATAATAAGCTTTTTGCCGGTACTTTTGATATAACAGCCTTTGCTCTCGAAGGTAAGAGAGTTGGCTTCAATCGTGTTCTCTTCCCCTTCCTGAAGCTTCAAAGCAAATAGGGAGTTCCATGAATCCACTGCAGACCAATCAAAATTCCCCAGCATAACGTAATTACTATCTGTTTTTTCGAGTATACTATAGCTAAGAGAGCTGTTCTTGCATTGCGAGTATGCTTTTTTCAGAAAAGATGTTTCGTTTTCAGTACCATAATACTCGCTTCCCCCGGCAAACACTTCGGCAACATCAGGCAAGTAACTGTTTAGTGCATGAATGATGCTGTTCACATGCCAGATGTAAATATCCGTATTCCACACAAAATCGCCACTGTTCAAAAACAGATTAGCCAGTTCGATCTGAGGTTTTTCGGTTAGAGTCTTCACTTTTTTTACTACTCCCCCGCTATCATAATGGTATTGAATATACCGGTAATTAGTTTCCGGTTTGGTAGGCATGATCCCGATCATCAGGATCTTCTTTTGATCGGAAGCAGCGACCTCCAGCGCCTTGCCCATATCCCGGGAAAAAGCTACCTCACCAAAAACAGCATGGTCAGCGGGCATCATTACCATAACCGCTGTTGGGTCGATAGTTTTGATCCGGTATGCCGAATAAGCTGCGGTAGTAGCCGCCCCCCGGTTAGTAGGT
Source organism: Roseihalotalea indica (assembly GCF_022458895.1). Next base: position 25,207 of record NZ_JAINFL010000010.1, read on the forward strand.
TCAATGAGTAATTGGCGAGCGGTAAGATGAGGGAGTTGATCTCTCACCAGCGAGGCATATTTTTCGGTAGTTGCCACCAAAATATTAGCCTCTTTTCCGAACGTTTTACACCGCTCGTACGTAAGCTGAAGCAGCGATTTGCCGGTTCCTAATAAGTCCAGAAAAGGCTTGGGTATATGCTTCCGGCTAAAGGGCCAAAAATCAGAAGCTGTATGGTTACCCGTGGTAATGACCACAAATGTATTAGTACGCGCCATAGTCGTTTCTTATTCCCACCTTCCACGTATTCCACGCATGGAAGTTCTAAGGTAGGTCTCTTCTATCCATTTACCAAGCTAAGATTACCGCTATTAGGAGAAAAAAGGTTTGAAAATATTTTAATGAAAGAACAAATTTGCTGTATATTTTGTAATAATCTGGCAATGCGCTATATTCAACTATATATTAACTTTTAGAAAAGCCAACGATCAAACACGAGCGTTGGTTTTTTTACGTAAAATATCTTCTTTGACAATGGTAGAGCAAACAATTGATCTGCAAGCTGCCCTTAAACAATATTTTGGCTACAATCAGTTTCGAGGAAATCAGGAAGCCATCATTCAAAACGTTCTCAACCGCCGCAATACTTTCGTAATCATGCCTACCGGAGCCGGCAAGTCTCTTTGCTACCAGCTCCCGGCTATTATTCAAGAGGGTACCGCAATCGTTATTTCCCCGCTTATTGCCCTCATGAAAAACCAGGTAGACCAACTTAATGGATTTAACATTAACGCCCGGTTTTTGAATTCGACGCTAAGCAAATCAGAAATTACTCGCGTTAAGAATGATACACTGAGGGGGAAAATCAAGTTACTATATGTTGCACCAGAGTCTCTAACTAAAGACGAAAATATTAAGTTTTTACAGGAAGCCAATATTTCTTTTGTTGCAGTAGATGAGGCTCACTGTATTTCAGAATGGGGGCATGATTTCCGGCCGGAATATCGCCGTATCAAGTATATCATCTCCCAACTGAAAGAGGACGTGCCCATTATCGCCCTCACTGCCACAGCCACTCCCAAAGTGCAGCTTGACATTCAGCGGAACTTACAGATGGAAGAAGCCGATCTGTATAAGTCTTCATTTAACCGCGAGAATCTTTACTATGATGTCCGCCCGAAGACCCAGATCAAGAAGCAACTCATTAAATTTATTAAACAATATCCGGGCAAGTCGGGGATTATCTATTGCCTGAGCCGGAAGAAAGTAGAGGAAATTGCTGAATTCCTACAAGTAAACGGGATTAAAGCAGCCCCCTATCATGCCGGGCTGGATGCCAATGTGCGTATACAAAATCAGGACGCCTTCCTTAACGAAGAAACCGATGTAATCGTCGCCACCATTGCCTTTGGAATGGGGATAGATAAACCTGACGTACGTTTTGTCATTCACTACAATGTTCCTAAATCGCTGGAAGGCTATTACCAGGAAACTGGTCGTGCGGGGCGAGACAGCCGCGAAGCTCGTTGCCTGATGTTTTATAGTTACAGCGATATTCTTAAGCTGGAAAAATTTAACAAGGACAAGACTGTTACTGAACGTGACAACGCCCGCCATCTGCTGGGCGAAATGATCGCATACTCGGAGTCTGCTGTTTGCCGTAAACGTCAGCTTTTACACTATTTTGGTGAATACTTACCCGACAACTGTGGTTTTTGCGATAATTGCGTAAATCCGAAAGAGCAATACGAAGGAAAAGACTTTGTTCTGACTGCCTTGCAAGCGGTGCAACAGACCAACGAGCGTTTTGGTATCACCCATCTGGTGGATGTTATACGAGGATCGGAGAATCAGTACGTAAAAAGCTACAAACACGATCAGCTCCCTGTATACGGCAACGGAAAAGAGAATACAGCGGACCAGTGGAGTTCCGTACTTCGTCAGGCAATGATCGCTGAGCTTTTAGAAAAAGATATTGAGAATATTGGAGTTATTAAGCTTACCCGAAAAGGCAAAAAGTTTCTGCAAGAGCCTCACTCTCTAATGATTTCCCAAAATCACACATTTGAGGAGATCACTGAAAACGAAGAGAATGATGGAACATTAGGACAAAGCAATGGTACGGCAGTACAGGGGCAATCTTATGATGAAGGGCTGTTCCAACGTTTGAAGCAGCTTCGCAAAGAGATTGCTAAAAAGAAAAATGTACCTCCGTACGTTGTCTTCCAGGAAACATCCCTCGAGGAAATGGCCACCACTTACCCTACCACCAAAGATGAAATGGCTGGCGTGAACGGCGTGGGTATGGGTAAGGTACTAAAATTCGGATCGCCCTTTCTGCAAGCTATTAATGAGTATGTTGCTGAAAACGATATTGTTACCGCTTCTGATGTTGTCATCAAATCAGCAGTAAACAAATCGAAGAATAAGATTGTCATTATTCAGCAAATTGATAAAAAAGTTGATTTTGAGGAGATTGCTGATGCTCTTAATCTTTCAATGGAAGAGCTTATTGAGGAAATTGAGCATATCTGCTACTCAGGAACCAAACTGAGTATTGATTATTACATCAATCAATTTTTAGATGAAGATCAGTTAGATGAGCTTGACGATTATTTCCTCCATGCCGAATCAGACCGCATTTCTATGGCTTTGGAAGAGTTTGGAGAGGAGTATACGGAAGAAGAACTACGCTTATACCGGGTTAAGTTCTTGTCTGAATATGCCAACTAACATTGGTTAATCTTAGCATGAAATAGCAGTGAGCAGGGAGTAGTCAACCGCCTCCCGCTTACTGCCTCCGCTATTTTATTACCAGAAAAAAAGAATTTCACTCCTGCATTTCCTCATAGCGGATTTTCGGTATTAGTTTCGGGTTTCCGTTCTATTCCTTAGCTTTACCCCCAAAAGAATATCATGAATATATTACTACTGGGTTCCGGCGGGAGAGAGCATGCGCTGGCCTGGAAAATACATCACAGCCCCCTTTGTACTAAACTTTTTGTAGCCCCAGGTAACGCTGGCACCTACCCTTTTAATATTCAGGAAAATCTGATTCAAAATGGCTACGATACTGCTGATTTTCAGCGTATTGCCGACTTCATACTGCTCAAGCAAATCGACTTAGTAGTAGTGGGGCCGGAAGCTCCATTGGTGGCTGGAATTACTGACTTTCTACAAAAACAACCAGCTACAGCTAAGGTGTTGGTAGTGGGCCCCACTGAGAAGGGAGCACAGCTAGAAGGTAGTAAAGACTTTGCCAAGCAATTCATGCAGAAGCATGGTATCCCTACTGCTGCATCCCGTACGTTTACCCAAGCTGAATTATCCGAAGGAATTAAGTATGTGCAGAATCACCCCGTTCCGGTAGTGCTTAAAGCTGATGGGCTAGCTGCCGGAAAGGGCGTTATTATATGCCAAAGCAACGAAGAGGCCGTTAGCACGCTCACCGATATGCTGGAGCATCAGAAATTTGGGGAAGCTAGCCAAAAAGTAGTGGTTGAAGAATATCTCGATGGCATTGAGCTTTCGGTATTTGTACTTACCGACGGAAAATCATACCAGTTGCTTCCCGAAGCTAAAGATTATAAGCGGATTGGCGAGCAGGACACTGGCCCAAACACCGGCGGAATGGGTGCCGTATCCCCAGTTCCCTTTGCTGATGAGACCTTTTTAGAAAAAGTAAAATCTCGGGTTGTAGAGCCTACGATTCGGGGACTGGCCAGCGAAAATATCGATTACAAAGGTTTTATCTTTTTAGGCTTAATGAATATCCAAGGCGAGCCGTCTGTTATCGAGTACAACGTCCGGCTGGGCGACCCTGAAACGCAAGCCATCATTCCTCGCTTAGAAAGTGATTTAGTAGAATTACTGGTAGCTACAGCCCAGCAAACATTAGCCGATACATCTGTCAAAATTACTCCGCAGGCAGCGGCCACTGTAGTGATGGTTTCCGAAGGATACCCGGGAAGTTACAAGAAAGGTAAAAACATTAGCGGATTGGCCGAAACGTCAGACAGTCTAGTGTTCCATGCGGGAACCAAGCTCGATACCGATGCTGATGCCGTAGTAACAAGCGGAGGGCGAGTTTTAGCAGTCACTACTTTACATAACTCCCTCGAAGCTGCTATTAGCCAGACGTATGCCCGGGTAAACCAGATTAGCTGGGATGGCTTCTACTACCGGAAAGATATCGGTCAGGATATTCTCCGGTATTCTGAATCGGGAAAATAAGGCTACCAATTCGTTTTTATATAAATTCATTGTAATTTATACGATTAGAAGTTTCACGTAAGAAAGTTTTGCTTTCTGACTAACTATATAGAGGATGATATGGGATGCAGCACATGTAGCACCAGTAACGGCCAGGTAAAGGGCTGCCGTAATAATGGAGGATGCAGTACCGGAGGATGTAATAAAATGAACGTCTTCGACTGGCTGTCCAATATGGAATTTCCTTCGCTTAGTACCTTTGATATTGTAGAAGTAAAATTTAAAGGAGGAAGAAAAGAGTTTTTCCGCAATACCCAAGAATTAACCTTAACCACCGGCGACCCCGTGGTAGTTGATGTACCAAACGGCTACCATATAGGTTATGTCTCTTTACAAGGCGAACTGGTTCGTTTGCAAATGCAAAAGAAGAAAGTAGCCAATAATGACCAGATCCGGGCTATTTACCGGGTTGCCACTGAGCAAGACCTGGAAAAACTGGAGAAGGTCAACAATCGCGAAATGCCCACGCTTTATCGCACTCGCGAGATCATCGAGAAATTAGATCTGATGATGAAGCTGTCGGACGTAGAATACCAGGCTGATAATAATAAAGCCACATTCTATTATTCAGCCGACAGCCGGGTAGATTTCCGGGAATTGATCAAAATACTAGCCAGTGAATTTCGCATCCGGGTTGAGATGCGGCAGATTAGTCTGCGTCAGGAGGCCGGACGATTGGGGGGCATTGGCTCATGTGGTCGTGAACTTTGCTGTTCTACCTGGCTTTCTGATTTTAAAAGTGTATCTACCTCAGCAGCCCGCTATCAAAACCTTTCTCTAAACCCCAGCAAGCTTTCCGGCCAGTGCGGTAGACTCAAATGCTGCCTGAACTATGAGTTGGAAACTTATATGAATGCGCTGAAAGACATTCCGGAAATTAACAAACCGCTGAAAACCCGTAATGGCGAAGCAGTGTTGCAGAAAACAGATATTTTCCGGCGAATTATGTGGTTTAGCTACGCGGGCGAAAGTGCGTGGATACCACTCAGTGCCAAGCGGGTACATGAGGTATTGAACCTCAACCAGCAGGGTAAATTTCCGGATAACCTGAAGGAGGACGACATCGCTGAAAAAGCTGAAACTGCCGTACTAAACAATGACCTTGTTAAGATGGATCAGAAGTTTGAGAAGAAGAAAAAGAAGTCAGGTAATCGTAGGAAACGCAAAAAAAGACGTTAACTCCGTTTCCTTTTTCTATTTTTAGCCATTTATTGCCAGCGTAAACGTGTTAGTAGTTTCGCATGAGATTTCTTTGGACCCCCAATGCCCTGTATCGTATGGTTCGCCCAGCCCATTTCTTAACAATAGCCATTTTGTTTGTCATCATGTCTCTGATAGGATGTGACGGAAACCGCCTTTACGAACAGAATGTGAATTTTGAAAAAAAAGCGTGGGCGGTTGATAGTCTTCCGGTATTTCGTTTTCAGATAGAAAACCCTGAACAGCCCTATAATATTTATTGGAACGTGCGGAATACAGTAGCTTACCCGTACCGCAATCTCTACCTTACTTACTACCTGGAAGATACGCTGGGCAATACCATTGTCAAGGATTTGCAAAACATGGAATTATTTGAGTCCAGAACCGGCAAACCCTACGGCAGCGGCTTGGGCGATATTTTCACGCATCAGATTCTAGCCATACCTAACTACCAGTTTGATACAGCGGGTATGTATCAGATTCGCTTGCAACAGTATATGCGCCGGGACACTCTGCCCGAAATCCTCTCTATCGGAGTTCGGATAGAAGAGGCTGAATCTAACTAACCCAACCATAACGCCATGGCCAAAGCGCAGGGAGCACGCTGGAAGATTTGGGTAGATACGGGTGGTACATTTACTGATTGCCTTGCTTATAGCCCTACAGGCAATCTTCAGCGAGTAAAGGTGCTAAGTGATAGCACACTTCGAGGTATTCTGGTTAAACCGATTGATTCAAATCACTGGCAAATACGGCAAAACTGGCCCAGCCAACAAACGGATATTTTCAATGGGTATACCATGCAGGTTTCATCCTCAAAGCATTCGGCCCGAATTACAAAATATGATCCTGATACTTCTACCATCACATTAGAAGAATCGTTACCTGAAGATTTGGCAGGGGTTGATTTTACAATGACTGCTTTTGAAGAAGCTCCCATTTTAGCAGCCCGATTAGCGACTCATACTCCCCTAAAGCAGAAGTTACCTCCGCTCGAGATGCGGTTAGGGACTACCCGGGGCACAAATGCATTGCTAGAACGTAAAGGTGCTAAAACCACTTTGCTCGTTACCAAAGGGTTTAAGGATTTGCTAACCATTGGCACGCAGCAACGCCCCGATATCTTTGCGCTTAATATCCAAAAACCTCAACCTTACTATACTGAAGTAATAGAGGTAGAAGAGCGCTTAGATGCTCAAGGGAATGTCATTCAGGCATTGTCGCCGGAACATCAAAATAAACTCAAAAATGCGCTGGCTACTTCAAAACCTGAGTCGGTGGCTATTGCCTTGCTGCATAGTTATGTGAATCCGGTGCATGAAGATGCGCTGGCTGAAACCTTAAGGACATCGGAGTTCCCGTTTATCTCCACTTCAGCTAGCCTCACTGCCTCTCAAAAAATTCTACCTCGGGCTCATACTGCCTTGATCAATGCGTATCTGGCCCCAATCATTCACCGCTACCTGGAACGTATCCAGCAACACGTTCCCCAGGGTGCCTTGAAAGTGATGAGCAGCGCGGGTGGGTTGGCCGATGCGATGCTTTACCACCCTAAAGATAGTTTGCTGAGTGGTCCGGCTGGCGGCGTAGTTGGTGCAGCCTCAATCCTCAGGCAGGTACAGCAACAACAATCAGGTAATTTCCAGCGCCTGTTGACAGTCGATATGGGCGGCACCAGCACTGATGTTTCCCGCTACGCCAATGAATTTGATTATCGATTTCTCACCCAGGTGGGCGATGCCGAGATTATTTCTCCGGCATTAGCCATTGAAACCGTAGCAGCTGGTGGTGGCTCAATTTGTCAGTTTAAGAACGGAACACTAGCCGTTGGCCCGGAGAGCGCCAGTGCTTACCCTGGTCCCGCCTGTTACGGGCAAGGAGGGCCACTTACTATCACCGATGTTAACCTATTACTTGGGCGACTTACGGAAGATAATTTTGGTATTCCGATTAATAAGTCTCATGCCCAGAAAGCCCTGGACCAGATAAAGGCCACATTACAGAAGCACGACTCTACAAGTGAGTTAGATGATGAAGAACTATTGCTCGGCTTCTTGCGCATTGCCAATGAGAAAATGACCGATACGGTTCGTAGTATCTCTGTGAAGAAAGGGTTTGATCCAGCGGATCACTCTCTTTTGGCCTTTGGAGGAGCAGGTGGCCAACATGCCTGCGAAATTGCATCTTTACTGGGCATCACCGATATCATTGTCCCCCAGGAGGCCGGGCTACTTAGTGCTTATGGAATGGGGCAGGCGGTATTAGAGAGATTTTCCACCAGGCAGGTGCTTCAACCATACTCTGATGTCAAAACTAAACTTGCTGCCTGGATTGATCAGCTTACCGAAGACGCTACTGCCCAATGCCGCCAGGAAGGATACTCTGATGATGTACTGGAAACCCGCTTTGTTAAATTGTTCTTACGATTTAAGGGGCAGGAAAGCACGCTGGAAGTTGACTATACCTCTCCTGATAAAATTTTAGATACTTACCAGAGGCAGTATGAGTCCCTGTTCGGACATTGGTTAGAGGATAGAGTGGTAGAACTAGAATCCATTAAAGTGGTGGTTTCCACTTTACCTCCACCGTTACCTAAACCTGAGCAACGTAAAAATTACTCCCCAGAACCAATTTCTTCCCAACAAAGTCGCACCCGATCCGGCTGGCTATCTATCCCGGTCTATGACTGGGATCAGCTAGTACCAGGCGCATCATTTTCTGGCCCAGCCTTGCTGACCAGCCCTACTACAACTCTATGGCTAGAAACCGGGTGGGATCTACAAATTGATGGCTATCGTAACGCGCTATTGCATCAGAAAGAAAAAACGGAGTTAACTACCAACGAGGCACCGGAGGCCGTTCAATTATCGTTATTTACCAATCGCTTCAGTAGTGTTGCTTCGGGTATGGGCGCCTTATTGGAACGCACCTCTTTTTCGGTGAATGTAAAAGAACGCCTGGATTTTTCCTGTGCCTTGCTGGATGCAAATGGGGAATTGATTGTGAATGCTCCCCACATTCCGGTACATCTGGGAAGTATCGGTATTTGCGTCCGAAAGGTTCGGGAACATCTCTCCATAGGGAAAGGCGACATCGTCATTACCAATCATCCCGGCTATGGTGGGTCTCATTTACCGGATGTTACGCTGATCAGTGCGGTGTATGTTAAAGAAAAACTACTAGGCTATGTGGCGAATCGGGCTCACCATGCGGAGATTGGCGGCACTCGCCCCGGTTCCATGCCTACGCAAGCCACCACTTTAGAAGAAGAGGGAGTAGTGATTGCGCCTACATACCTGGTAAAAGATGGCGAACCTCAGTGGGAAGTTATTCGATCGTTATTTATTGAGAGTCGTTACCCGACCCGGAATATAGAAGAGAATATGGCTGACCTGAACGGAGGTATGGCTAGTATCCGCTGGGGTGTACAGGCACTTCAACAATTAGCTGAACAGTATGGCACAGACCAGATTCCGCACTACATGCAGCGATTGAAGGAGCGGGCTTCTCACCAGATGGTAGAATGCTTACGAGGCCTCAAATTGCCCTCCTTTGAAGCTAGCGAAACGCTAGACGACGGCAGCAAACTACAGGTAACTTGTACACTTGCCGACGATCAAACCTTTACCATTGATTTTACCGGAAGCAGTCCCACCCACCCTAGAAACCTGAATGCTAATTCAGCCATTGTTCAGAGTGCGGTTATTTATGTGCTAAGGTTGTTGCTCAACAAAGACTTTCCTTTAAACGAAGGGTTGCTTCAGCCGATAAAAATCATTATTCCACCCGAGTCTATCCTCAACCCTTCATTTAATGATGACCCGGCTCAATGCCCAGCGGTGGTAGGGGGAAACACCGAAACCAGCCAGCGATTGGTGGATACACTTCTTAAAGCATTAGGGCTGGCAGCTTGCAGTCAGGGCACCATGAATAATGTGCTGTTTGGCAATGAGCAGTTTGGATATTACGAAACCATTGGCGGTGGTACCGGAGCCGGCCCGGACTTTTCCGGAACTGATGCCGTGCATCAACACATGACCAATACCCGCATCACTGACCCGGAGGTGCTGGAATTCCGCTATCCGGTCCGCTTAGACGAATTTTCGGTTCGTGAGCACTCGGGTGGACCGGGACAATGGACGGGTGGAAATGGCATCGTCCGTAAGCTCACTTTTCTGGCACCGGTTTCCCTTACGGTATTAACGCAACACCGCAGCATAACACCTTATGGACTTGAAGGTGGCGCCACTGGTAAAACCGGCAAACAGTGGATTATCCGCAGTAACGGCACGGAAGAATCTCTGGAAGGTATTGATCAGGCAGAGATGATGAAAGGTGATCAGTTTATTATTCATACTCCCGGTGGTGGTGGGTTCGGAACATCTCCAGGAAAATAGCTTTTTAAGATTAGAAGAGGGCACGAACTGACAGACTCCCACTATGGACCGCTGCCTGTTCCGGAGATTTCCTGCCCTGATAATTGATCGTAAGCTGAAGGCCTTCCAATAGTTGCTGCTGCATGTTTAATGACCACCGAGCATTACCTCCCGGTAGTAAGCCTTCCAGCATCTCATAGGCTACCGGACTGCCCGTATCTGCATTATAGTCAATATTAAGCAACTCCAGACTAGCATTGATGTTTCGCTGCATCACTTTTCGTGATTGCCACTCCCAACCTACTGATCGGATAGACGCTTCTTCACCACCCGTTTCAATCTCTCCCTCACCCTGATTCGTTTTTCTAGTTATACCCACTTTGGTTATCAGTCGGATATCCATGTGTGGCTGCCAGTGGATTTCAGGAGATACCTGATAGGATGCAATATTAAAGTTTCGGCGTGTGTTCTGCGTGGTGGGCAAACTTAATTGGTACCGTCGGTTTTCCTGTTCAGTATTTAGAAAGGTTTGCCACTTACGGCTAAACTGCCAGCGAAGCTGCCCCTGATACACCTTGGTCTGCCGATCTTCACTGCCCTGCTGAAGTAGTTGTTTCCAGCGAGTGCTTCGCCACCCTCCTTCCACGCCAAAGCGTGAGTTCTGCCGATTGAAAAAGAAGGTAGACCGAACCGATTCCTTTGAAGACAATAAGGCTTCAGGCAAAACATCATAACCAGGAAGTATACGGGCGGCCAGGCGATCATCTGTTTGCTTCTGCTGCATTGAAAGCTGGCTAACATTGGAGAAACGAGCCAATAATGCTTTCACTCCCTTTCCCTCGCTCCATGCCTGAGGAAACTGGGCTTTCACCCGATAATTTAGTTGGTTGGTAAAGGCCTGAATGTACTCATTTGTCGGCACCAGTACCCGGACGTAGTTTCGCTCGTCCCAGTAATTAGCTTCGTAAAACTCGTCAATCTCTTCAATGCCATTTCCATTATCATCACGCCACGTAAACATCCCCTCTCCTGCCGGAACCCGCACGTACACGAAATCCCGCTTAATTTCCCGCCCGTTGGCGATAGCGTAGGTTAATGACATTTGTAGAGATTTTTTCAACAAGTTCCCGGCCCAGTCGAGCTGTCCCATGATAGAGTTTTCCGGAGATGGTCCGCCCCTATGTTCTGCCCAAAGTTCGGCGTTTTGAGTCTGGCTATAGCGGTACGTAGTAATCAGTTTAAGCCGGTGCTGTTCACCTAATGCTTTATCCCAACTGGCCTGTAGCATTTGCACCTGTTCACTGGCCTGCATCTCTCCTTTTAATGGCAAACGATTGTTTCGTATTCGATAATCAATGCGAAAGGCCCCCTTAATACTGTCGCCCCGCATCAGGTACCACTGGTGTTCGTCGTAATGCTCGGCACTATACAGCACCGAGTCGGTTTCTGCGTTGCGCACTTCGTTTTCTTCCCGGCGGTAAGTGTACCCGGGAGTTATCCACTTGGTAGGACGATTTACATCAAGGGTCAGCCTTTTCCAAGATGCATTCTGATAAGGATACTGGCTCTGCATCGTGAAGCCATAGCCTGAGAATCGGAAGCCACCCCATTCATGAGCCGCTGTCAGTTCGTGTTGTTGCCCCTGCAAGCCATTGGTCCGTTTTCTCCCTACCCATCGATATTGAATACGGTTGTATATATCCTTTTCCAGCAATGTCTGACTCTGAATAATATGATCATCTCGAGTAGGTTGCTCTACCGAGGATGATAGAGGAAAGGCCGCCCAGTTTCGTTCAAAATCTACCGAACGATACGGATCAATAGGTTGAAAGTAGCGGTCAGTATACTCATATTGCAATTGCTGGGACCAACGGTAGGCCGAACCGGTAGCTAAAGGGCGCGGTTGGCTCCGGTAACCTATGACTAAAGCCTTACCCTGATCGTCAGTCTGATCTAAAGACGATAAGGTGTTAACGTCAACCTCCGATATGGCCACTTCCGTGTAAAGCTGATCATATTTGGAAAGCGATACCTGTGACCCTATGGATAAAACGCTTCTTCGCTGAGGGGCAGGCAGCTGCCGCACGGGTTCATAATTTCCCTGAGGTCCGCTATTGGTGGGAGCTACCCACTCATAAACCTTCCCGTTTACTTGGGCATTTTTCATTACGTAATTTCCTTTCCTCTCGCCTACATAGCTAAAGTAAGGTCGGTAAATAGCCTGCTCAGAAGCACTAAATACGAATACCTGATAGGTCTGCCCGGCCACTACCGTGTCTTGCTGATTATAAAGAACCTGATAAACATTGCCCACTCCCGGCACATCGGCATCTCGCTGACCGTATGCTAAACCGCTGCTTTGTCCGGTGATGGTATCTACGGCAGCTACCATACGGTCGAGGGGTTGATCTCCCGCATCACTAAGCAGTTGATAGTTTTGGGGAGAGAGCTCGAAGCCAATCGGGCGACGGGCGTGATCACCTTCCTGGTAATAGTTTACAGAAAAAGAAACTCGCTCATATGTTTGCTGGTGGTTAGCGGTTATGATGCTTCGGCTGTAACTGCGATCAGCGTATTCAAAGTCAACGGTGATTCTTGAGAATTGAGTGAGTACTACTTTTGGGGTAAAGGTGAGTTCGCCCAGATTATAATCAATCGTGTAGTCCCGATCAAAACCCCGCTCCAGCAACTGCCCATTGTGATATACTTTCTCAGAGTTTGCCAGAATATAAAACATGCGATCTGTCCCGGTTACGCTGGCGGCATTTCCCATATTCTCAGGAGAGTTTAAGCGATAGGGTCCCTGGATTCCTTCCTGAATAGACAGGCTGATGGAGGCAAATTTTCCTTTAGCCAAAGCGGCCCCTACTGAAGTTTTTGCTTTGCCATGTTTGCCTACTTTATAATCAGCATCGAGTATTCCTCCTTGTACGTTCCGGCGGTATCGCAAAAAATAAGGGTACTGAGATTGCCCTAGCATGGAAGTATTCCGGGAAGCCCCTGCTACCGAACTGCCAGGATGACGAAGTTGCACATCACCTACCCTGAGCGTAGCATTCTGGTGCATAAATTCAATGAAGACATTATCAAACTGCTGAAGTTGCTGGGTGGTACCATCCGGTTGTAAAGGCACATTCTGATCGGTAATAGCCGCCCGTATCGATAAATCGTCGGTCAGCTTACCTTCGAGTTGGAGGTTTAGGGAAGCATTAACAAAAATATCCTGGCGGTTACCGAAGGAAATGCCCCGGCTCAGACTACCACTTTTCTGTAGCTTTGGAGTATTAATTAGTGTTTCCTGAGATGAGATATTAGAAGAAGCATAGCGATCCGCATAACGAATTTCCTGAAACATGGCCGTAGAATCGTATACTGAAAGATCTCGGCGAGCGTGGATCTGATGAAAGCTAAACGGTAGAGTACGATAGCAGATGGTTAGTTTATCTCTCGGGTTATTGAACGAATCATCAAACACCAGATATCCGGTAGAATAATTGTAGTCGTACTGATCTTGCTTGAGAGTGTCTTGTCCATAGATCAGCAAAAGAGATTGCGGCACAACAGAAAGGGAATCAACGAATAAAGAGTCCTGGGTGGGTAAAATGGTGCGGCAGGTTGTTGAACTGCTGAATTGAGAAGAGGGCAAGGGTAATGGTTGGGAAAAGCCCGGCAAGCTCTCCGTGAAAAGGATGAGTAAAATAACCAACCCGAACCGTGGCATATACGATTTACAACTCTACAACTGACTGTCTTTGCATGGCTAGCGGCAGCTCAATAAAGAAGGTGGTACCAACTCCCTCTTGCGTGTCAAAAGTGATGCGCCCCCCGGCGTGCTCGATACCGCGTTTGGCAATGGCTAGTCCTATTCCTGAACCAGCATATTTAGTACTAAAGTTGGGTAAAAATACTTTATTCTGTATTTCTTTTGCTATGCCTGTACCATTATCGCTCACTTTCAACACAACTTTATCAGTTCCAACTTTTTTAAGGCTCACTTTGATCGTAGGCTGACGGTCTTGCGGAATAGACTGCTTCGCATTAATCAATAAATTACTTAAAATTCGCCCCATTAATTGCTTGTCTCCCACTACAGTAAACTCTTTTCCGTCAATGTCTAATTCAATAGAGACCCGCTCTTCTTCGTAGAGGCTTACGGTGCGTTTTACTACCGCCAACAGTTCGTACGGTTCACTTTTAGGCAAAGGCATTTGAGCAAAAGAAGAAAACGAGCTGGCAATGTCATTCAGGGTTTCGACCTGATGTAAAAAGTTGTCCAGTGGCCTCTCCATCTCTCGCACTTCTTCCGGGTTCATCCCGTACTTAAAATCCTGTTCTAACCGGCGCTTGAGAAGTTGCAGGCTGAGCTTCATGGGAGTCAAAGGGTTTTTAATTTCATGCGCTACCTGCTTGGCCATTTCTCGCCAGGCCGATTCTTTTTCCGTACGGGCCAGCGCCGCTTTACTTGCTTCCAGATTCACCAGCATGCGGTTATACTCCCCAACCATCAGGCCGATCTCGTCATTACTTTCCCAGGAGAGCGGCTCGTTGTAATCGGAAAGGGAGGTGCGGCGAATTTTCTGGGTAATATACTTAAGAGGGTACGTTAGTAGCACCGAAGCCAGATAAGAAATGATCAGAAAAGCGATGAAGACAAACGTAAAGATATTCATCACGTTGGTAAGCACCTGAATGATGCGCCCTTCCAGCTGGCTTCGCGACTCAAAAAAGGGAATACTGACAATACCCAGCAACTTCCCGGTTTGGTACGACTTCAGGCCAACATAAGACGATTTGTATGAGAGCCCTCCTACTGATTCTTCCAGAACCATCTCATTGTTACCCTGCTCGCGGATAGAAACCAGAGCCTGGGCATTAATGTATTGCGATAATAAACCATTTTCGTAAATAAGTGGCTGGCTGGTTACTACCAACTCACCGGAGGTATCGAACAGGTTAATATCTGTTTTGGTAAAATTGGCGATCTGGCTTACGGTACTTGCCAGGTCATCTTCAGAAAGCTCGATATTGGTATATTCTTCAAATGGCCCGTTAATATTACTACTGATTTGCTCGGCCCGATCCTGATACGCTTGATCAACCTCCTGCGTATAGGTGCTACTGATAATACTGATGGTTGTAATACTCAACGCCAGCAATGGCATAAAAAAGGCAGCGTTGAGGTAGAGTTGTATTTTAGTGGAAAAATTCAGGTTTTCCCGCTTAAACACAAAATAAATAGAATACCCTCCCAGTAATAAGAGAAGCGTAAATACCAGCAGCAGAAATAAAAACGAGAAGTTGGATATGATATTAATAAAGGAATAGCTTTCGGAAGAAATCACTATGTATTCATTGTCTTTTCCCTTCACCAGCAGATAGCTATAACCGCCCCTACTGACAGTAACCTCATCAGAAATCCTGCTAAAATTATAGTCATTGAAATATTGGAATGCTCGCTCATCTCCGGAACTATACAGTATCTGGTTTTTTGGCTTCTGCCCGTTACTCTGAGAAATGTTAGATGAGCTGGCTGGTGAAAAAATAGCATAACTATAATCGGTGCTAGGGTATGCCTGAAGATAACTTCGGTCTACCAGCAGTTCCGGGTACACCTGATTGGGAGTGAAACGGCGCAACACCAGTTCAATAAGAATAGACCCTACCACATTGTTAAAGTTTTCTACATCCAGAAAGAGGTAATACCGCTGGCCCCCTTCTGTATCAAGCAATGATTCAGCCTGATTAATGAAGAAGATATTATCGTATTCGGTGGAAAAACGAGGGCCGCTGACATCTTCCTGCCACTCGCTGTAGGTATACGAAGGGTTCGTTTCCAGGGGCTGACCCTTGCTATTGAATAAGAAAACTTCAACCTCGTAACGGTCAAAATAGTTACTGAGGTAAACTCGCTTGATCTTCTGCTTGATAATGTCCTTAGAAGCAATAGGGTTAAATAGGCGATTCTTGATGAGAGGGTCGTTGATAATTTTTTCGCCAGCCTCATGCAACAGATACTCTCCTAAAATATCATTATCTACCAAAAGCTGGTTTGCAAACTTTTGCTTATTGTCCAGCGTCTCAACCTGATGCATATCAAACGCGGCAATAGCACAAGCCGCCGCGCTAACTAACACACCGGCAAAGACATATAAAAACGTGACGTAACTCACTCTGGTGAGAAAGCGAGGCAGGTTAAATAAATACAATGTTGCAAAATAGGCAACACTTAGTATGATCACCGGGAAAGTAGGGGCGTTCCATAGGGCATTCAGTCCGATTCCCATAGCCAGCGCAATTAGGAAATTAAACCGAAGAGGGAGATAACTTTTCTGATTCAGACTGATACAGGTCCGAAAGACCAAATGCACTCCTAGAAAGTAGCTGATAGAGTTAATAATAAAAATTAGCAAACTAATGTTCTTCAGCCCGGAGAAAGACAGGCTCTCAGTTACGTCTAATGTCCATTGAGAATTGTAGTAGATGCTGCGGATAATATCGTAGTGCCAGAAAAGCGCGAAAAAACTCATCAATAATCCCAAAACCGTGGCAATTGCTTTGGTTTGAGGCTTGCTCAGCAGCAGTCGCCGATATAAATGAGAGTCGCGATAGTGGCTGAAGACGTAGACAATAAATAGCAGTACGGCCAGGCAGTTGAGCAGCAAATCTCCCAGAGAAGGGTTTACCGAAGATGCTGCAAACTGACGACCATCGAACAAAGGCAGCGGCAAAATGCTGGAAGGATAGCTAAAGTAGAGCATACTGGCACGAAGCAGAAATAAAACTCCACCAATAATCAACAGCCCCTGATCAACTTGTCTTCTTCGAAACCGCTCGTGCGCCACCCTAAACACATTATACAATAACAAAACAATGGATACCCCGATGAGTGTGGTAATCATTGCCTGAAATGATTTTGCCGTCTCATGCTCGCGGTACCCTGAGAGGGGCGCATTGGTTTGTATTGAAAAAAGATTATGATCGTGGTACGAGATAACATTAGCCGGAGCATCAATAGAGGCTACCGCCCGGACATCAATGGTTTCTGGTTGGGGAAAAAGCTGGGGGTTGTACCCTGAACTGATGTAGCGGTTATCGATGCCCGTATTTTCCCGGATCAGCAAGAAACGGAAAGTTTCCCAGCCGTTTACCGTGTCTCTGCGAACAATGTAACTCCCCTGTTTAAACTCTTTAAACTGAAACTGATAATCGCCACGGACCTGATCATAAGAAGGGACAAACCGGTAATCAGACCAGTACTTTAATTCTTGTTGGCGAAACACATAGTAAGGATGTTGCGAGTTTGCAGTGAAGTCGCTTAACGTTGCGGTATCCAGACGCGCTAATTTGCCATGTAACTCTTTGGTTTCCTGAGTAACCTGATCTAAGGTGCGATTGACATTTCGCTGCACATCACGTAAATACAGTGATTCACTGCGGAAACTGTCAATGAAAAACATACGAAGCACCAAAGCCAGCAGCAAGGCTACTCCGGCAATGAACAGGGAAAGATTTTTAACCGTAAACGTATACACCGCTCCATCCGATTTATGCCAGAAATGCAAGCTTCTGACGCTTCAGCTAAAATTACAAAAGCCTGACCAAAATTTGCCAGGCTTTTAAAAAACGTTATTATTCTTCAAAAAATTTCGCTTCTCGAGCGTGAGGGGGTCCTCTTTTAAATTAATACCTTAAGACAAACTATCTAGTGATCGGGGGCAGGATAGATATACGCTATTCCCCTTATCAAAACCAACAATGTTGGGGTTTGACAGTTCCCTCTTTGATTTACCATGAGTAAACTTCTTAAAAAAGCTATGGTATTTCATTTTTTTCTGGACAAAGTCACGAATTTACTTTTCTGTCTGAGGGTAATTTTTCTATTTTTTTTACCTTAAATCTAAGTATTATGGCTGTTTTAAAAGTTATCGAAATTCTTGCTAGCTCTCCCAACGGATGGGAAGATGCCACAAAACAAGGTATTCAGGAAGCAAGCAAAAGCGTAAAGAACATCGAGTCTGCCTATGTTAAAGAGCATAGTGTCAATGTTGAAAATAATCAAGTTACTCAGTATCGGGTCAACCTGAAAATTACCTTCAGGGTTGAGTCCTAAACACTACTAAGGCTACTGGTTGATAGAGTGAGTTTCTCTGAATCCTGATATGCCCAGGCTTTTATCTAGCCCTCAGGCAGTTTACTTCTGGTATCAGGGTTTTTGAGTATCTTCACTCGTCATCTCGTAGCGTAAAGTTCTCCCTTTAAGCGTTGCTGGCACTCCTTCTTCCATCCAGATAGGCATAGGTTCATCTTTTAAATAATGATCAAAGAACTGTTGCATGCGCCGGGCAAAATCTTTTCGGTTAGGATATTTCAAAGGCCAGTGAGGTTCGTCATTATAATTAAGCATCCATACGGGCTTGTTCAGGCGGCGTAAGGCTACAAACAATTCAATTCCCTGCTCCCAGGGCACTGCTGTATCATGATCATTATGTAGAATCAGCAGCGGGGTTTCAATCTTATCCGCCATAAAGATGGGCGAGTTTTCAATATACCGTAATGGGTACTCCCAAAGCGACCCTCCAATTCGGCTCTGAGTTCGTTCGTACTGAAACATGCGGCTCATGCCTGTACCCCAACGTATTCCTCCGTAAGCCGATGTCATATTTGCTACCGGAGCACCCGCTTCCGCTGCCCGAAACAAATTGGAACGAGTAATGATATACGCTGACTGATAGCCGCCCCAACTGTGCCCCTGCATTCCGACCCGATCATTATCAACAAAACCTTCTTCCATCACATGCAGCGTGCCAGACATCACAGCGTTTAAAGCACTCTCACCCGGGTATCCTTCTTTGTAAACAATATCCGGTACAAACACCAAATACCCCCGACTAGTGTAAAATGTAAAGTTAATGGTAGATCGATGAGGTTCTGGCGCAATATGACGATGCAGGTTATCGGAGTTGCGTTCGTAGAAATAGACCATCATTGGATACTTTTGTGATGGATCAAAACCCTCAGGCTTATATAGCATTCCCTCCAGTGGAGTGCCATCCACTGATTGCCAGGATACTAATTCTACCGTTCCCCACAGGTAATCTGCCTGCTGAGGGTTTGCCTCGCTTAGCTCCTCGGCATTTTTAAAATCAGTAGTGCTCAGCCACAGGTCAGGAAATTCAACAAAGCTTGATTTACGGTAAATAACATCTTCGCTTTCCTTTGCTTTTTGCAGTCCATAGAACCGATAATCGTCCATCAGCAGTTTTTCTGGGGAACGATTGTTACCGGTGTGCTCGCGGAAGTAGCCACTCTGCTTGTTTTCCCGGTTAAATGCTGATAGCAGAATTTCACCTGAAGCAGGAATAAAATACTCATCGGGATCAAGCTGCTCGTAACGGAACTCCAAGTGATTTTCTCGTCCGTATCCATTGGTCAGATTACTAAATTCCTGGTTTTTCGGATTTACTTTCCAGATATCGTAGTAGTCATATAGTAAGATATGCTCGTCGTTTTCGGTCCAGCCGGCCATGCCATAGCTGCCGGGCAGAGCCGGAACATCATTGAGTTCGTCGTAAAAGTTAGCATCGATCTTTTTGGTCAGATTGGTCGTTTGCTGACTAGCGATTTCATACGCGTACCAACTGCTGTCACTGGCGTCATACCAATAGGCATAGCTTCCCCCGGGAGATAACTGGGGATAACCTGTTGTATTGGTTACGATCTGGCTGGATTCTCCCGTGCTTATATCTAACAGATAAGCATCCCGGTGAAAAGGATAGTCCCAGGAAATTTGTTTGCGGTAAGGCAAATCACTGATACCAATGGCATACCCCAGCCGCTTATCTTCATCCAGTTGAATATCCGGAAGCTCCTCAGTTCCCAACTGTCGTACCTGTTGCTCTGAGATATCATAAACTGCTGTGTATGATCGGTTTTGCTCGGATTCTCGTTGCTCCAACTGCATCGGCTGAATGTAGGGGTCCTGCCACGACCAAATATCTACTTTCACCCGCTCATCATCTAACACTGTGGTGTCTTCCTCATAGGCATACGCTACCGGGCGCGGCGCCGTCTCAAAAAAGAGTCGTTGTCCATCATGCGAAAAGCTAACGGATCCATGCGTGCTTACCATCCAACCGGATGGTAATGCCTGCGTGGTAGTATCCGCAATGCTCGCAACACTTGCTTGATCTTCATTCCATAGATACAAGTTGAAGTACCGATCATCAGCTTTCAGGCTATCTTCGCTGGCCAAAAAGGCAATAGACTGCCCATCTTGGCTGAGAGACAACTGCTCATACGAAACTTTTCCAGTATCAACCGGCACCAGCGTTTGAGATTGGGTATTAAAAGCCATGACTCCGGCACTTCCAACTGAATCTCCGGCAACCTGCGTAAAAGCTAGCTGGCTTCCATCTTCCGAGAAAAGGTAATTACTTACTCGCTCGTAGTGCCATTCTTTCTGGGTTTCCAGATGTAAGATCACCAGTTCATTTCCTTCGGGTTTATCCGGTTTGTCAGCCAATACCGCCCAGCCTCCATCGGTATCACTTTTGGTGCTGTCTTCTTTAGCATTATCTGCTGTATCCAGAGGGCTTTCGTACAGGAAAGCCAGCCACCCGTTTCCCTTTTCAGGAAGCCGATAGGATTTTACTCGCTCAAACTCACCCATAAACTCGCCACTTTCCAGTTCCAGCACATATAATGAATCTTTAGGAAGCTCTTCGGCCTTTTTGTCCTCTAACTTCATATTCCGAACCGTATCATAAGGCGGGGCTACCTGAAATATGGCAAACTGATTGTCATTGGTAAAGGCGGGCTGAGTACCTCGAGGGTAGGTAGATACACCTGACTGCTTAGTGTTGTGTAAATATAAAATTCCATCACCCTGAGCTGGGTTTATTTCATACAACACATACTCGCCATTGTTAGAGATTGTGGGCGATGCAATGTCTTTCCATTCATCGTAGACATCATGTGTCAGTGGCTTTTTTTGGGCTACAACGTGAAGAAGGCAAATGACATTCAAAAGAAAGGCTAAAAGTATTTTTATCCTCATAACTGGAAGCATTGAAATGGTTAGATCGATTTATTAAATGACCATTAGGCAATCATAGGTAGTATATCAGCTTATATGCAGTAAGTTGACATTATGCTGCTTTTCTATTAAAGACGTACTGGGAGGCGGGTGGCAGGAGGCTGGTAATTCAGACACCCCGCTTACCTGCCCAATTAGATAAGGCTTTCGATAGAAAATGGTTTCTTAACAATTACCGGAATAAACCTTGAGATACTCCAAGTGAATTGTCAGCATTATGGGCCTGCAACTGAGTATCAGCAGATGCCAACTTCTCGGGTAAAGCACTCCATTTTAAGCATAACAAGCTTTGGCAAAACTAAAAATATACAACTACTTACGTCACAAATTATAAGATCTCTCTCATATTTGCAATGCAGTTCTACGAATTATCCGAAGATGCTTTGCTAGCCAAACCGGGATTATATTTTACTCCACCAAATCCATGCAAGTAGAGCGTACGAGAATAACGGAAAACAACCGGCAGTAATAGAATGACTACCATCGGCACCGTGATGATATAGACCGTTACTTCAGGGTCATTAAAGAAGTTATAAAGGATGAATGCGGTTGCCAGCAGCACGGCCATGGTGAGGGCATAGCTGACGTACATGGCACCAAAGAAAAAGCCCGGTTCACGCTCATACTGCAAACCGCAATGGGGACACTTCTTATAAGTGCTGGTAAACTTCGTAGGCTTCTGAAATAACGAATAGCGAAAAATATCGCCCGTACGGCAGCGAGGGCATTTATGATTGAGAAGGGCGTACCCAACGGATTTTCTTTGCATGTGTAGAACGACTCTTCTTATACCAAAAAAAGGCAATCACTCCCACCACCAGGTAAGGAGCTACAAAAAGATACAATATACCGAAATTCAAACCCGATGCCAGCGAGGTTTCACCATAACTCACATTATTCTCTACCGTAGCCCGGCACATAGCACATTGCGCCAACAATGATTGGGTTGAGGATAACAGGATCAGGAATGCCGCAACAAAGAATTTCAGTATTTTCATTGGCTATCTTTTATCTACTAACGCCACAATTATCCATTCAGTTCTAACCTTATTACCCATAGTACGGACTAATCATCAGATAGACGATAACGCCGGTGATTGAAACATATAACCATACTGGGTAGGCAAACTTCACAATCTTCCTATGCTTGTTGAATTTCTCACTAATGGCATAATACAAGGCTAATAATACCAGAGGAACCACGATAATAGCTAAGCCAATATGCGATAACAGTATGACCAGATACACCATGCGCATGCCACCTATTGCCGCTAACTCTTCCGCTGACACTACCTGATCATGATTAACATCTCCAAACTTGGTAGAGTCTGCCGCACCGTGATAGATTACATAAGATACCAGGAAAAGCGCCCCCAGCACAAACGCCACCAGCATAGCAGTGCGGTGATAATTGGTTTTCTTTTGCTTAATAAAAACCAGACCGGCAATTAGGGCTAACGAAGTCGCCGTATTTAATACAGCATTCAGGTGAGGCAAGAAATAAACCCAGTCTCCCTCTATGGCAAACTTTGAAGGCGAAAAAATCAACAGAGCCACCACCAGTGGTATAGCCACAGAGAGTACGCCAATAATGGTTAAGTATCGATTATCCTGCGTTGTTTGCATGAGCCTTCTTCATATTCAAAGCGTATAACAAAACTCGTATTTCTCCAATAAGGCGATCTACGTCTTCAGTCAATGTTCCCTCGTAGTAACCACGAATTTTCCCTTCGCCATCGATAAGTACCAATGTAGCATTTAGAGGTAACCCGGGTTGAGGAAGTATTAATTCACATTGACGAAACGACTGATTCTGCGCTTCGGTTCCCTGTAAAAAAAGCCATTCTGGGGTGTCTTGACGATAAGTCGCCGCTATTTCTGAAGCATTGGCGAAGGTTGAATCCCCCAGTACAATGAACTGTAGTTCGGCTTGCCCTTTAAAGTCGCCTTGCACACGGGAAAGTTCTTCCAGTACTAGTTGACAAGTGTCCTGGCAGTTGCCAGATAGCATATATACTAACCGGATTTGCTTTCTAAAGTCTACCGACTGCCCCTGCTTGGTTAGCGCATTGGTTGTTTGCAGCGTCTTAACCTGATGTACTTCCTGAGTACTTTCGCAGGCTGCCAGGGAATCAATACCATGCTCGTAGTAGGTGGGAATATCGTAGTGGCTGGTACTGAAAAATTGAAAAAAAAGCACTAAAAAAACCGGTACTATGAGCATTAAAAGCAGAATACCGATTTTCCGTGATGATTGCATGAAATGGTAGTTCTTTCCTCAGAAAGAGGGCTAGAACAATAGCGTTTAGAACTTTAATTCAAAAATGGATGATCCTTCTGCAATGAGGGCGATAATTAGCCAAATAACAAAGATCGTAGGTATAGCAATTGACCAGATCAGTATTTTAACCTCTCCCTTTAAGTGCATAAACTCTGCTACTATGTAGAAAGCCTTTACAAGTGTTAAAGCAACAAACGTAAAGTATAGCAGAGCGCCCCGAGGGAGAACATAGGCTAACGTAAATTCTATGCCGGTTATCACTGCCAGGATTAAGGCAATGCGCCAAAGTTGGGCAATTTTTTTCTTATCTCTTGGTTCGTACGCTACCGTGCTGGTTTCGTCTAAATGTGCCATGCGTTGCTCTTTGAATTAGTCCTGTATCAAATTAAGTAAAAGAAGGTAAATACGAATACCCACACCAAATCTACAAAGTGCCAGTAAAGGCCAACTTTTTCTACCATTTCGTAATGCCCTCTGCGCTCAAATACCCCAACTGTAGCTTGGTAAAAGATTAGAAAGTTAAGCATTACCCCACTAAATACGTGGAAGCCATGAAAACCGGTGATAAAGAAAAAGAGATCAGCGAAGAGCGGTGGGCCGTATTGATTTTGAACCAGGTTAGCTCCGTAGAAGATAGAGCCGTCGGGCATCAACCCTCCATCATCGGTACCGACAATAAAGTGAGACCATTCCCAAGCCTGGCAACTAAGGAAGGTTACCCCGCCAATAATAGTCCACAGCATCCACTTCTCAACATCCTTACGATCCATCCGGTGGCCAGCCTCTACAGCTAACACCATTGTCACACTGCTAAGAATGAGGATAAAGGTCATAATCCCTACGAATACTAAGGGAAGATGTATACCGTGTAGCAAAGGGACGGCATCAAATACTTTTTCCGGAATAGGCCAGTATTCCTGAGAGAACACATATTCTTCAACTTCACCCTGATAAGCAGGCCAGGAGAAACGTATTAACCCGTAGGAAATAAGCAAAGATGAAAAGGTAAAAGCATCGGATAGCAGGAAAAACCACATCATGAGCTTTCCATAGCTAGCTTTAAGGGGAGCTACCCCACCATTCCATAGACTACCTGTCGTCTGTGTTTCCTCTGCCTTTGTTGCTGTTGTAGACATAAGTTCGTTAGTTATTCAAGAGATTATCAGCGTGCTGCGATCAAATCTAAATTTGAGTGCTAGTTAGCGATTGAGCAGCAAAAATAGAAATAAATATATCCAAAGTCCATCTAAAAAATGCCAGTAAGTTACGCACATCTCCAAAGCATCCATCCGCTTGCTATGCACCTTATAGCGAAAAGCTTTGAAAACAACTATTCCTAAGAAAAGAAGGGCACTGATAATGTGCAAACCGTGCACCCCACTTAATACATATACAAATGACCCAGCCGGGTTTCCCACAAAGAATACATCCTGATCTACTAATGCACCCCAGGCTTCAAACTGCCCTACGAGAAAAGCAATACCTAACCCCAACGTGATAAACAGTGCTATCTTCAACTGCACCAGTTGATCTTTTTTTGCCGAATAATAGGCCCAGTGCATACTCACGCTGCTTAGCAAAATGATGCCGGAAGTCGTCCAGAACAAAGTTGGCAACTCAAAATCCAGCCAGTTGCCTTCTGCCCTACGAACAATATAAGCGCTGGTGAAGGCGGCAAAAACCATTACAACCGTCACAATAAACAACCACAATGCAAATTTTTGTGGATGCATTGATAAGGTTTGCTTTGGCTCTTCAGCCCAGGCTACCGGTTGTAATTCTTTTTTTATTTCTACTGATCTATCCATGTTTCTTCTACACTTTATCTAAAAGATAGGCGATCTGCACTACAGGTAAATAAATGAATGATCCAAACATAATTCGCAAAGCTACCTTCCGAGATGCATCTACCATTAAACGGAATGTTTGTCCCAGGAACAATACTCCACAAATAGTGGCTACAATGGCAGAGTCAACGCCTGTAATACCGAACTTCAAAGGCAACAACCCTAAGGGAATCAGAAAGAGCGTATAGGTCATAATCTGAACAGCAGACTGTAGGGTTTTCCCTCCCTTGGATGGCAGCAACTTAAAACCTGCTTTACGGTAATCGTCATCCGCCACCCAGGCAATAGCCCAGAAGTGGGGGAATTGCCAGATAAACTGAATGGCAAAAATAATCAGGGCATCGTGAGTAATTAAGCCCGATACGGCGGTCCACCCTAACAAAGGTGGCAAAGCTCCCGGAATGGCTCCTACTAAAACAGCAATTGGCCCTACTCTCTTCAATGGGGTATAGACAAAGCTATACAGCACAAAGGATAAGAAAGCCAGAGAAGTAGTTAATATATTGGTGTATTGAGCGATCAATATCAATCCTAAACCACCAGCAATTAATGCTAAACCTGCTGCCTCGGTCACATTTACTTTTCCCGTAGGAAGTGGCCGGTTCATAGTTCGGGGCATGAGTTTGTCATACTCGCGCTCAAGAATCTGGTTTACAATGGAAGATGCGCCTGAAAGCAAAAAGCCTCCCAGCAAAAACATCAGCAAAGTAGGCCAGTCTACTGTGGTTGGCGATGCTAATATATAACCAAAGCCCGAAGAGAATACTACCAGAAACGAAAGGCGAAATTTCATGATATCCGAAAGGATCTTAACCCATTCTCGCCATCCTTGCGTTGTTTGAAGCGCCTTAGTAGCTTGCATATTCCTGAGTTTCTGAGGATAAATGTTTAGGTAATAACAGCGGTCGATTTAATAGCAATAGCAGATAAAACTGTATGCCAAAAGCAACTGTAGCCAATAACAAATGAATGGGTTGAGCAAAGCGCGGTAGGCCAAAGAAAGCCATGATACCTCCTGAGAGGATTTCCAACCCAATTACTATTACTAATACCAACCCCCACTGCGTTAAGTTTCCTGAACGGCCAAAACGTTGATAAATCATAAAGAAAGTGATTACATGGGCGGCTAGCACCAGAAAAGAGATGGCTCGATGCAGGGTAAATACACTTCCTAAAGCATCAACCCACTCTCCCCTTTGACTTTCACCTAACGCGTTAGCTACTTCGTTTACCGACTCACGCACCTGGGTACCAATTACAATTTGAGCCAGCGTCACTACAAGCAGAAGTAATACCAATCCATTTAGCTGGAAAGAGATAGATTCTTCTTTATGATATGAGGAAGTTTGAGTACGGAAAACGATATATATGAGCAAACATACCAGCAAAAGAGCCAGCAGCATATGAAATGTGATCATTCCGGAAAGCAAATTGGTAGAAACGACAATGGAGCCAATCCACCCCTGAAATCCAACAGTTATTACGGAAATGAAAGCAAGCACGGTGACTAAAGGGTCACTTTTCCGGTAGCGTAAAGAAGCGATGAACGTAGCGAAAATAAGTAATCCAATGATAGCACCAATAAGCCGGTTCACGTATTCAGTCCACGTTTTACCGGCATTAAAATCGGCCTCTTCCAGGATAGACTCATCGTTTTTGATACGATACGCTAAATCAGTAAAATTCAGCACTTCCAAATAATTTACTAAGCGCTCATTTTTTTCGGCGCGCTGCTGAGCATACACCTCTTTGTAATTATCCGGTAATTGACTGATATCAGTAGGCGGAACCCAACGATCAAAACACTTGGGCCAATCCGGACATCCCATTCCTGAACCAGTGCTACGCACAATACCGCCTACTAAAATTAGCAGGTATACTGATAACAGCGTAACAATGCTAAGTTTTTGGAACAGCGTAGCTTTTCTATTTAGCGTGAGGTTCATCCATCTTTTCAGTATCCTCCCCTTCTCGCTCGATACCGATCAACTCATTTTCATAAGGCAAGTTTGATTCCGGTGTCTCTGAGAATGGAACGGTCTGAGGAATAAAATCATCTGGTGCGCCAGGCTTGCTATAATCGTAAGGCCAGCGGTGCACAACCGGTATCTCTCCCGGCCAGTTTCCATGGCCCGGATGCAAAGGCGTAGTCCACTCCAGGGTGTTAGACTTCCAAGGGTTGAGCGAAGCAATACGGCCTCGGAACATGCTGTAGAAGAAATTATAGGCGAAGATCAACTGCCCCAAGAATGTGATAATAGCAGCGATGCTAATAAACATATTCAAATCAGCAAAGGCTCCGAATGGATCAAACGTTGTGAAGGAATAATATCGTCGTGGGAAGCCAGCAATACCGATATAGTGCATTGGAAAGAACACCATGTATACCCCAACAAACGTCATCCAGAAATGAACATACCCCAGGCCTTTATCCATCATTCGCCCGAAAAATTTCGGAAACCAGTGGTATACTCCAGCCATTAGTCCGAAGAAGGACGCACTACCCATTACCAGGTGAAAGTGAGCTACCACAAAGTAGGTGTCATGGAGCTGAATATCAATAGCCGAGTTACCCAGGAAAATCCCTGTGATACCACCGGATATAAATACGGATACCAGACCAATAGAGAACATCATAGCCGTAGTGAACCGGATATTCCCTTTCCAGAGCGTGGTCAGATAATTAAATACTTTTACGGCGGAGGGTACTGCAATAATCAAGGTCAGGAACATAAAGATTGACCCTAAGAACGGATTCAACCCGGAAACGAACATATGGTGCGCCCATACTACGAATGACAGAATAGTAATCCCTAGTAATGACCCTACCATGGCTCGATAACCGAAAATAGGCTTGCGCGAATTTGTAGCAATAATTTCTGAGGTAATCCCTAATGCCGGAAGCAATACAATGTATACTTCAGGGTGGCCTAAGAACCAGAATAAGTGCTGATACAGAATAGGGCTACCACCCAGGTGTGGCAAAGCTTCTCCGTTAATGAATATTTCAGACAAATAGAAGCTGGTACCGAAGCTACGGTCAAATAATAACAGTAATGAAGCTGCTACTAATACAGGGAATGATAGTAACCCAATAACTGCGGTCAGGAAAAATGCCCAGATCGTCAATGGCAATCTCGCAAAAGACATGCCTCGCGTTCGCAGGTTAATAACCGTAG
This sequence comes from Roseihalotalea indica, assembly GCF_022458895.1. The sequence continues at coordinate 53,436 of NZ_JAINFL010000010.1, forward strand.
TGATATAGTTAATACCTCCCAGTAATTGCGATGCAATGAAGAAGACCATTGCTACCAGCCATAAGGTCATTCCCATCCCGGAACCTTGAATTGCCTGAGGCAATGCACTAAGTGGCGGGTAAACTACCCATCCTCCGGCGGCAGGTCCTGTTTCTAAGAATAGGGAAGAAAGCATAATGATACTGGCTAAAAAGAAGAACCAGTAAGACAGCATGTTCATAAACCCTGATGCCATATCCCGTGCACCAATCTGTAGTGGAATAAGGAAGTTACTAAAGGTACCACTCAGCCCGGCTGTAAGCACGAAGAATACCATGATCGTTCCGTGCATCGTCACCAATGCCAGGTAGAATTCCGGATCAAGGCTTCCGCTTTCTGAAATCCACCCTCCTAGAATTGGACGCAAAAAGCTCATGTCCATTTCGGGAAAGCCTAGTTGCAGACGAAACATGATAGAAAGTAGCCCGCCAATGAATGCCCACAGAATACCTGATAGAAGGTATTGTTTGGCAATCATTTTATGGTCTGTGCTGAATATATAGGTCGTAATGAAGTTACCATGGTGCTCATGTTCCTCATCGTGAGCATGTTCATGGACTACAGTATGTTCAGTATTTGCCGTTGCCATATATTTTAGATATTATCTTCTGCTTTTTGCTAATTAGTCGTCTCTGCTTCCAGGGGTTTTCCTTCTTCCGGCGTATTTATGCCGGCACTAATAACTGCTAGTTCTTTCAAATCACTAGGCACCTTCGCCAAGTAATCCGGATTACCCTGTAACCAAGGTTGCTTTCCGGCTTTCCATGCTTCGTATTCGTCGGGCTCGTCAATGATCAAACGCAAACGCATTGAGAAATGTCCTCTACCGCATACTTCCGCGCAAAAAATATTGTAGTTATAATCAGGGTCTCCCGTTTCTTCCCGCATTTCAGCGGTAGACTTGTTAGCCTCAAACCAGAACCGGGTTGGCATACCGGGTACCGCATCCTGCTTTAATCGCAGTTCAGGTACATAGACACTGTGAAGTACATCCCTAGCGCGAATTTTAAATAATACCGGCTTTCCTTTAGGCACATGGATTTCGGTGGTAGAGGTAAAGTCATCAAAAGAAGCTTTATCAGTGAAATCCATCCCCCAAATGTTTTCTGCATCAATAAGGCGGTAATCGTAAGCCCCTAATTGATTATCAGTACCTGGGTAACGCACGGTCCAACCGAACTGATACCCTAACACTTCAATGACCTCTGCATCATCAGGAGCTTTATCGGTAATATCTGTCCAGGCTTTCCACCCTGAAAAGACCAGGATAGACAGTACAATGGCAGGGATAATTGTCCAGATTACTTCAAGCTTGCTGTTATCAGGATAAAAGAGGGCTTTGCTGCCTTCTTTGTACTGATAGCGAAAAGAAAAGTAAAATAGAAGAACGTTTGTCAGAATAAAGACAAAGCCGGTAACGGCCATGGTAATCCAAAACAGACGGTCAGTTACTACGCCATGTTCTGAAGCAACTGGGGGGGTATATTTATCGAACTCACTTATTGAGTACCACACCATAAGTCCGCCGCCCACAACCATAAATACAATGAACAAGGCAGCATTAATGCGGTTTCCCGAAGTAGCTGCTGCCTTTTTATCGGTTCCGCGTGCTACATTAATCAGCCTGAGTATTCTAAAGATAGTGAGAAGAATAACCAGGAACAGTACGATTCCAACTCCAATCAAAAACTGAATCATATAAGTATATTTTTCGATGCTCTAGGTATGATGATGTAAACTTTCTTCTAGCATTGGATGATTTCGCGCTACCAAAGGGGCTTTAGCTAAATTACCCAGTACAACAAACAGGAAGGCTGCTAAATAAACCATTGCAAGGCCTATCTCGAGAATTCCAAAAGTCCCGTTTTCTTTCAGAACCGCTGGAGTAACCATCAGGTAAAAGTCTATCCAATGCCCTACTAGCACAACAGTACAGACAACCTTAATGATGATCGTATGCCGCTTGGAATCCCTTGTCATAAAAACTAGAAAGGGAAAGAAGAAGTTCATGAATAAATTGATGAAAAAGATCGGCGAATAGTAGTCGCTGCTGAGCCTTTCCACAAAGTAAATGGACTCTTCAGGAATGTTAGCATAATAGATCAGCAAGAACTGGCTAAACCACACATAGGTCCAGAAAATGCTGAATGCGAAGACAAACTTTCCCAGATCATGCAGATGGCTGGAGTTGATGATTGTAAGGTAACCCGCTTCTCGCAAGCGTACTACCATGAGTGTGATGGCAGCTAACCCGGCTACGAACCAGCTAGCAAATACATACCAGCCGAACATAGTACTAAACCAGTGGGTGTCAATGGAAAGAACCCAGTCCCAAGCGGATGTAGAAGAGGTAACAGCGAAGAGAATAATGAAGATGGTAGAATACTTAACCATCTTGTGGTAGTAGGATACACCACCAAACTCGTCTTCTGCTAGTGATTCTTTTCTAATGTACCGGTAAGCCATGTACCAAATCACGAAATACAGCACCATCCGAATCAGATAAAACGGAATGTTCAGATAAGGGCGTTTTCCGGCGATGATAGGATCATAATGCGCCCCTCCCTCTTCGTATAAGTCACTGTGAGTCCAGTGAAACAGATTGCTATGGCTTAGCCATGCTGCAACAAAGACTACCAGCATAAGCACACCCGCGTACGGAAGCCATGCTCCGAATGCTTCAGGCACTCGCTTAATCGATGCTGACCATCCGGCTTGAGCCACATACTGAATAGCCGTAAAGAATAAACCAATAACGGCTAAACCGGTAAAATATACATTGTTGATCCAAAGGTTGGTAAACAACCGCTCATACCAATGGAACTCGCTATGACCACCTTCTGCTGCGCCATGTGCTGCCTTAGCCGCTCCGTGCGCACCTTCCATGGCTGCTCCGGCAGCCTCATGTCCATGCCCGGAGCCACCCCATATAATGAGGTAAAGTAAACCCAACACAAATAACACTGCCCCGACTAATCCGATAATGGACAGTTGTTTTTTTATGCCACTCGTAAATTTAAATCGTTCTTCTGGTAACGCTGTAGCCATTTGTTAACTAGTATACAGGATAATCAATCGTAACTATTGCTGTTGCAAGGTTTGAACATAGCGAACAATCTTCCAACGGTCAGCTATGTCAACCTGAGAGCCATGCGGGTTCATTCGGCCCCGGCCCCAAGTGATTGTATGAAAAATATGACCTTCGGTCATGTCGCGATAGCGCCCCTTATTGTAAGCAGGCACCCCTTTGTAGACGACTCCCACGGGTCCGTCTCCCTGCCCGGCTCCACCGTGGCAAGGGTAGCAATACTGGTTATACAGCGCCTGCCCCTGCTTTAATACAGCATCGGTAGAATCAAGCGGGTTTTTCAGTACTCGAGAAGCCAGTTCAATACTGTCTGCCGGAATACGGTAAGGCAAAAAATCATCGGCGTTCCGGCGTACCGTGTTAGCAGGTGGCACGCGAGAATTCATCCGATAAGGGTTGTAAGGGTTTGAGTTATAAAATTCCCCTACCCCGTTGTCTAATGAACTTAACCAAGATCCGGCATCCTCGTCGGTAATCTGGGTAAGAGGCTCGTATGGAGTACTATGATACATCTGTGGGGCATACTCTAAGCCTTGGTAATCTCCTTGCGCCTCACAGCCCGCCAACGCGATCATCACAATAAATACGTAGTAAATATGATATTTGCTCATGTTGCTAGTTATGCTTTTCATTTACTTCCACAGCTCCCGCGCTGGTCAATGTACGTTTGATTTCATCAAGGGCGATGTTATTCTTCGACATATCAATCGCCATGATAAACTTGTCATCCGTTGCCCGTAGGTCAAACACTTTTGCTTTTCCGTAAGGGCGCAAATCGCTGATAATCATAAAGGTTCCTACCATTCCCAAAGCAGAGAGCAACACCGTCAGCTCAAATGTCACTGGGAAGAAAGTTGGAATTGATGTATAGTTTTTTCCACCAATGATCATTGGCCAGTCAATGCCCAACATATAAAATTGCATGAGCAAAGCCAGCGAAGTCCCTAACATACCAAAGAGAAAAGCAGCTATTGGTAGCTTGGATCTTTTGTATCCCATCGCATCACCTAATCCATGTACGGGAAATGGGGTATAACACTCATGAATACGGATGCCAGCCTCACGTACCTTAGTAACGGCATCAATCAGCACCGCGTCGTCGTTAAAAACACCAATCAGAAAATTATTTCTATTCATCTGTCTCTATACTTCTTTTGAGGTGGATTGCATTTCTTCTTTAGACTGGGTCGTTGTGCCAGATTCTCGCATCGTGGGCTTCTCCGAAGTAGCTTTGATAATACTCTTCACTTCGGCCATATTAATTACCGGGAAAAACTTAGCAAATAGAAAGAACAGAGTAAAGAACAACCCAATACTAAACAGATAATCCCCTACGTCGTAGATGGTCGGCTGAAACATGGCCCAGGAAGAAGGAATATAATCGCGGTGAAGCGAAGTAACAATAATTACAAAGCGCTCAAACCACATACCGATGTTCACTACAATGGATAGTACAAAAGTAGCGGCAATACTGGTACGGATTTTCTTAATCCAGAATAGCTGGGGAGAAACCACATTACAGGTCATCATGGTAGCATAAGCCCACCAGTAAGGACCAGTAGCTCGATTCAGGAAGGCATATTGCTCATATTCCACTCCGGAATACCACGCCATAAACAATTCCGTGATATAAGCTACCCCTACAATAGACCCCGTCACAATGATGATAATATTCATCATCTCAATGTGATTGATAGTGATGTAATCTTCCAGCTTGTATACTTTCCGGGTAATCAACATCAGGGTGAGTACCATCGCAAAACCAGAGAAAATCGCTCCGGCAACGAAGTAGGGTGGAAAGATAGTGGTGTGCCAACCGGGAATTACTGAGGTAGCAAAGTCAAAAGATACGATTGTGTGTACTGAAAGTACCAGTGGGGTAGCTAATCCAGCCAAAATCAAAGCAACTGATTCGTAGCGCTCCCAAGTACGGGCCGAGCCGTTCCAACCGAAAGACAGAGCACCGTAAACCGTTCGGGAAATAATACCCTGCGCCCGGTCACGAATTGTTGCAAAATCTGGAATAAGACCGATATACCAGAATACCAAAGAAACGGTAAAATACGTACTAATGGCGAATACGTCCCACAACAGGGGCGAGTTGAAATTAACCCAGAGCGAACCAAATACATTCGGTAATGGTAAAGCCCAGTAAGCTCCTACCCACGGCCGCCCCATGTGTAATACCGGAAATAAAGCCGCACATATTACTGCAAAAATGGTCATTGCCTCAGCTGCCCGGTTAATTGACATACGCCAGCGTTGGCGAAACAGAAGCAGAATAGCGGAAATCAGCGTTCCGGCGTGACCAATACCAACCCACCATACGAAGTTGGTAATATCCCAGGCCCAACCTACTGTTTTATTCAGTCCCCACATACCAATTCCGTCCCAGAGTGTCCGGTAAACGGAATACAAACCGATGGTCAGAACCCCTAATGATGCGGCTAAGGCTAAAAACCAAGTTAGATTTGGTTTGTCTTCCACCCGCCGACAAATATCAACGGTAACATCGTGAACAGTTTTCCCCCCGGTTACTAATGGCTTACGTACTGCGGAAGTTACTTCCATAGAATTTATCGTTAAAAATTATGCGTTGATTTCTTCTTGCTCGTCTTTATTTCTAATCTTGGTCAGATACCAGATATTAGGCCGTACTCCAATTTCGTGCAACACGTTGTAGGCTCGCCCGTCTGCTTCCTGAGTAACTAGCTGTGATATACGGCTGTTCGGATCGTTATAATCTCCGAATACGATTGCCTCGGTAGGGCAAGATTCCGCACAGGCAGTATTAATTTCACCATCTTCAGGACGACGTCCCTCCTTCTTCGCTTCCAGTTTTCCTAACTGAATACGTTGTACGCAGAACGTACATTTCTCCATGACCCCTCGAGACCGCACGGTCACATCCGGGTTTAATACCATTTTACCCAGGTCATCGTTCATGGCGATGTTTACATCACTGAACTGCTTATTATCGTGGTATTTGAACCAGTTAAAACGACGCACTTTATAAGGGCAGTTGTTTGCGCAATAGCGGGTTCCGATGCAGCGATTGTAGGTCATCTGGTTCAGCCCTTCGCTGCTATGCGTAGTAGCAGCCACCGGACATACCGTTTCGCAAGGCGCGTTATTACACTGCTGGCAAAGCATGGGCTGGAATGTTACCTCCGGATTATCGGAAGCTTTTTCCATCTCCTTCACATCTTCCACCGCATCACTGCTATAATAACGGTCAATACGAATCCAGTGCATATCCCGCCGGTTGATTACTTCCTGACGGCCAACCACCGGAACGTTATTTTCTACCTGACAGGCAACGGTACAGGCACCACAGCCGATACAGCTATTCAGGTCAATACCCATTACCCAATGGTGATTCGGATATTTATGCCCTTTCCAGAGAGATATCTCATCCGGATCTTTTGGCCCGCTGTAAGTCTCTATATGAGGCTCATACCGACCCGCTTTAGGATTCTCCTGGTATTCGGATAACACAGCATCCTGAATGACCGTCTCCCGTCCCATAAAGGTTTGGTGAGTTTGGGTCTGAGCGATGCGATAGCTATCTCCTAAAATTTCTATTTGAACGTCTTGGACGTAATACGCAGCATGTCCGTTCACTTTTGGTATCAGTGAATTAACATCAACTCCTACTCCATTAGCCACTTTTCCTGCTTTTGTACGTCCGTAGCCCAAAGCAATACTAATGGTTCCGCTGGCCTGGCCTGGTTGTACCAGCACGGGCAACACCAATGTTTTATCTCCTACTGTAACCTGAGCCATCTTGGTTTTACCTTCGCTCATGGTCACATCCATCTCCCGAGCCATGCTTTGCGGTATAGCAACGTAATTATCCCAGCAGGCCTTAGAAATAGGATCGGGCATCTCTTGTAGCCAGGGGTTGTTTGCCTGACGACCCGCTCCCAGCCCTACCTTCTGATAGAGCACTAGCTCCAGTCCCTCGCTGTTAGGCTGATAGTTTTCCCGGATGCTAGCAGCAAAGCTATTGGTGTTTCCGGCAAACGAAGTTGCTGAGACACTACCTTCTGCTCCACCCGATGTCTCTAGCGTACCATCGTACAATGCCTGATCCCAAAAGATATCGAAGTTAGCGGCTTCGCTCTGAGCAGCAAAAGCCGTAGTACGCCAGTTATTCCGAAGATATGTGTAGTAGTCAGTTTCTGAGCTATTAGCCCAGGTCAGGAATGAACTTTGCGCCTGACGCGTATCAAAAATTGGCGTAATAGCGGGCTGCACCAGGCTGAGTTGCCCTGCCTGAGGCTGAGCGTCATTCCAGGACTCCAGATAATGATGATCCGGAGCGATATGGGTTACCTGTGCGGCAGTTTCATCCATCCGGTCTGACGTGGAAATACTAATATCAGCATTCACAATAGTCCGGCCGATCATCTCACCCTGGTAAAAATCATAAACCGGGTTACAGTTGTAGAAGATCACACCTTTCAACTGTCCCTGCTCCAGGCTTTGAGCCATCCGCTCCATTGCCTGGTTATTTCCTTTGCGATAATATGCCGGGCGGCTAATATCCAAGGTTTGTCCGTAGTTACCCAACAGATTGTTAATGGCGTTTACCATTCCCTGAACGGCAGGGTCATTAGAACCGGATACGACCAGCGATTTACCTCGAGCTTGAAGTAAGTCAGCCGCAGCTTTCTCCAGAAATTTTATATCACCACCTTCCGGTGCGTTTACAGATGAGCCGCCTGCTTTGGCAGCAACCAGATTGTAAAGTTGAGCAACCGCTATACCCTCTTGCGAAGGCTTGATTTGTGAGCGATAATCGGCATTGGCACCGGATAATGATAATGCCGACTCAAACTGATAATGCCTCGACATCGTTTTCTTCCCCTGGTTCAGCTTACGCGTTTGCGCATACTGCCGAGAGTATATAATGGGGGCAATCCAGGTACCCAGAAAATCGGCCCCGAAGCTAACAATTACGTTAGCCTTGCTAAAATCATAAGAAGGCAGCACTGCCTGTCCAAACGAAGCACGGTTAGCTTCCAGCATACCATCGGCCGAAATCGGATCGTATTGAACATGTTCCAGGCCAGGATAAGCGGCTACCAGTTCATCAATTGCTTTTTGAGTCGTTGGGCTAAGTACTGTATAACTAACCAGGGCCATTCTGCCACCCCGGCGTAACCCCTGACGGATGCTATTATCTAGCTCAGACCAGCTAGTAGGCTCCCCGTTCATTACGGGACCTTGCAAGCGCTGCTTATCATATAAAGAAAGAACCGATGCCTGCACCTGAGCGTTTGTACCGCCCATTGTTACAGTAGAACGATTATTTCCCTCAATTTTAATAGGCCTTCCCTCTCGGGTTTTGACCACGATGCTGCAATAATCACCACCGTCTATATAGGAAGAAGCGTAATAATTAGGAATAGAAGGGTCAACATCCACCGGCTTTACCACATAAGGAATAGCCTTCCGAACCGGCGCTTCGCAGGCAGCCAGGGTAGCCGCACTAATACCAAAGCCCATCATTTTCAGAAAATCGCGGCGGGTATTAGAACCCAGAGAGCTATCGCCACCTTTTCGGTCATCTAACGGCAAATATTCCGGAAACTCCTTGTCTGCATTTTTTACAAACTCAGGATCGTTTCGTAATTCCTCTAAACCTTTCCAGTATCGCTTTTTTGATTGTTTCATATGCTTTATTCAGTCAATCTGCTTTTGACTTACCTAAATTCTTAATAGTGACACTTAGCGCATTCAATACCGCCAATGTCTTCGACCCGCATTGGCTCGTTGGGGTTTTCTGAGTTATGTAGCTCCAGTAGTTTGTCGTAGTAGGCATTACCCTCGGCGTTCACCTGGGTTTCGCGGTGGCAGTTAATACACCATCCCATCGTAAGAGGTGACTCCTGATGCACCACCTGCATTTCCTGAATCTCGCCGTGGCAGGTTTGGCATTCTAATCCGCCAACGTTTACGTGTTGAGCATGATTAAAATACGCTAAATCAGGCAGGTTATGGATACGCACCCACTCAATAGGCTTTTTATTGTTTCCGTAGGTTTGGGTTTCAGGGTTGAAATCAATGGCAGCGTAAATTTTCTGGATTTCGGGCGACTCAGTTTTGATCTGCTGGTGGCAGTTCATACAAATATTAGCCGAAGGAATATTAGCCGACTTCCCTTTCATCACTCCTGTATGGCAATACTGGCATTGAATCTGGTACTGGCCGGCGTGCAAAGCGTGAGAGAAGGCGATAGGCTGCTTAGGCTCATACCCTTGCTGAATACCTACTGAATACAGGCCGTCAAATACCAACTTCACCACAATGGCCATAAAGATGAAAAGCATAATACCGATAAACGGTCGGCTTTTAACAACCTCCTCAACATTTACTTTCTGATTAACAATCTCCCGATCTGCTTCATCTAAATCTTCTCGCTGAGTCAGAAACTTTCTTAGCACTGATATAATCAATACTAATACTAATAATATAAGTACCAGCACGACTAACAGGCCAATCAGAATAGCAGTAAGATAGCCGGAAGGAATACCACCACCGGTTTGCACCTCTCCGTCTCCACCACCATCGGGTCCAGCAGTTGGTCCGTTATCCCCTTGTACAGGTGCAGCCGACTCTGCTTTGATATATGCAATAACATTCAGGATCTGATCATCTGAGTAATCAGAAAAAGCAGGCATGAGTGTTTTGTTAAACTCATTGTATAAGTTAACTGCGTACTCATTTCCTCCCTGAATCACCTTTTGAGAATTGCTGATAAAGGAAATCATGGTTGGAATGTCACTCCAACGCTGATGCGCATTTCGCAGAGCGGGCCCTACCACCTGATCATTGATGGCGTGGCAAACTGTACAATTGTTATTAAAGATGCTTTCTCCTTCGCTGATGGCTTCATCGCTGGTTGGGATACCATCATCATCGCCAGATGCCTGAGCACCACTATCAGCCGATGCAGCTGCGGTAGAATCCGCGGCAGCATCCTGAGCAAAGGCTGCTGAGAAGTACGCGGCTTGTAGCAGGAAGGTGAGAAAAAGAAATTTTGAGAGAAAAGTAAAAAACTGTGAAGTAAAGTTTCTTTCAACCATTATGTCCCCTGTATTTAAATCCCCACAAAAGTAATACGGGATTGATTATATTCAAACAGATTTAAAGCAATTTGGCATTTCAATTGCAAGGTTTACTTTTTATTTTATAACATTATGAAAATCAATTACTTAGACTTCAATAAAAGCTCTTTCTACAATAATTTAGAATAGATATAAATAAGATTATAGCGGAACCCTTTATTATATAGTAAGTATTTCAGACTATTTAGGAATCAGGTCAAAATCGCTCGAACAAAAATAGCCCATCGTAGGATGGGCTATGGTAGTGAGGTAGCGAGCGGATTCGAACCGCTGTAAGAGGTTTTGCAGACCTCTGCCTAGCCACTCGGCCACGCTACCATTAATGAGATGTAAAACTAGTGGTTTTAAGTAAAGCATCAAAGCGGAGAGAGCATAAAACCCTCTCCACATAGTAGCTAGATTACTTTTTCTTTTCTTCCTGCTGCATTTGCTCTTTCAAGCTTGATAGAGCTTCCAGATCTCCCAGCGTAGAACGATCTCCTTCGTTGCTTCCGCCGCCTCCCTGTGAAGAGGAAGATGAAGAAGAAGCAGGACGAGCTTTCACTTTCTTAGCTTCGGGCTCTTTGTATACGGCAGTATGAGAAAGTACAATGCGCTTGTCATCTTTCGAGAAGTCAACTACTCGAAAATCTACAGACTCGCCCATTTCCGGCTCACTACCATCTTCTTTAGTAAGATGTTTATTGCCAGCAAAACCTTCGATACCATAAGGTAACTCAACTAAAGCTCCTTTATCAATCTTGTTGATGATTGTACCTTTATGCACTGAGCCAATGGGGAACAGATCTTCAAACGTATCCCAAGGGTTTTCTTCCAGTTGCTTATGGCCTAATGCTAACCGACGATTTTCCACGTCAAGCTCCAGCACTTTTACCTCTAACTCGTCACCAACTTTCACAAACTCAGAAGGATGCTTGATCTTCTTAGTCCAGCTTAAGTCTGATACGTGAACCAGTCCGTCGATACCTTCTTCCAGTTCAATGAATAAACCAAAGTTGGTCAGATTACGAACGATTCCGGAATGCTGAGTTCCAACCGCGTATTTGGTAAGAACATTATCTTTTGTCCAAGGATCTTCGGTAAGCTGCTTAATGCCTAATGACATTTTTCGCTCTTCACGATCCAGGGTCAGTACAACCGCATCCAGTTCATCACCAATGTTGATGAAGTCCTGAGGGTTACGCAGGTGCTGAGACCAAGACATTTCAGAAACGTGAATCAGACCTTCAACGCCTGGCATAATTTCAAGGAATGCGCCGTAGTCAGCTACGTTTACAATCTTACCATGCACCTTGCTGCCTACCTGAATTTCTTCAGAAAGCGAATCCCAAGGGTGCGGGGTCAGCTGCTTCATACCTAACGAGATGCGTTTCTTTTCATCATCAAAGTCAAGTACAACAATATTAACTTTCTCATCCAGGTTCAGCACTTCTTCCGGATGATTGATACGTCCCCAGGAAATATCAGTGATGTGCAACAGTCCGTCTACACCACCCAGGTCGATGAACACTCCAAAGTTGGTCATGTTCTTGATAACTCCTTCGAGTACCTGACCTTTTTCCAGGTTGTTGAGGATACGAGCTTTTTGCTCTTCCAGATCTTTTTCGATGAGTACTTTGTGGGAAACTACTACGTTATCGTTCGCGTAGTTGATTTTCACCACTTTTACTTCCATCTTTTTGCCAACAAACACGTCGAAGTCGCGAATAGGCTTCACGTCAATTTGCGAACCGGGAAGGAAAGCTTCCACACCGTAAATATCGCAGATCAAACCACCTTTGGTACGGCGTTTTACCGTTCCTTCAATTACTTCGTCAAAATCAAGAGCATGCTGGATTTTCTCCCATGCTCGAACAATCTTGGCTTTCTTACGAGATAGGATAAGTTGTCCCCGCTTGTCTTCCTGCTCTTCAATATATACTTCAACCTCGTCACCAACCTTCAGTTCTGGTAGATCACGAAATTCAGAAATTGATACCAGGCCGTCAGATTTGAAACCAATGTTTAGAATAACATCACGGTCGTTTATTCCAACAACAGTACCGGATACTACCTCCTTCTCATTGATTTGAGTTAAGGTGTCGCCGTACATTTCGGCCATGCGGGCCTTCTCTTCTTGTGAATAATCTTCGCCAAAGCCTTTGGAGTCGGCCTGATCCCAATTAAAATTTTCTACTTGTGTATCAGCCATATAAATGTAGTTTGCTCAGTTTACACACCCAACGTAGAGCAATCGGTTCGGCGGTTTTGGTGAAACATATTTTAATTAATGATAGAACAGCCTTACCGATGAAGGCGTTCTAAAAGTTCCGCAAAATTACGAATTTTATCTTTCCCAACAAGTTGTATTATAAAAATTGCCAGTTCAAGATGAAATATCAGGCAGATTACTTATTCGCCGGTATGAACAGACATGTACGATTCCCGGATGGATTTAAACTCTGAACCAGGCTTCCATTCGGGAAAAGTATCTTCATTGCTGAGGCGGTATCCGACTTTAAATAATAGTTGCGCATCCTGAATCATGCCTGTTACATCCCACTCGTCTTCCAGATATTCGTCAGATGGTTGATGATAATGCTTGCTGGTCCACTCATCTGATTGTTCCTGGGTCCACTCTACTCCTTTTTCTTTTTGTTCATACTCCCCACTGGCATACAAGGCTGGCACGCCTACTTTGGCAAAGCTAAAATGATCAGATCGAAAAAAATACCCTTTTTCGGCATTTGGGTCAGGCATGACATAACGCCCCTGTTCTTCGGCCACTGCTTCTGCGTAATCATCCAGCTCCGACTGCCCAAAGCCTACAATGGTCAGATCTTTCATCTCACCTCGGAAATTAATTCCGTCCATGTTAATATCAGCCACTGTCTGATTCAAAGGGTAAATGGGGTTTTCTGCATAATATTCTGATCCTAGTAAGCCCTGCTCCTCGGCCGTTACAGCCAGAAACAAAACTGACCTCTCAGGTTTTTCTGGCAATTGAGTGAATGCATTGGCAATTTCAAGCAGCACCGCCGTACCGCTGGCATTATCAAGGGCACCATTATATATAGAATCGCCTTCAATGGGTTTACCGACCCCGATATGATCCCAGTGCGCTGTATAGATAACATACTCATTGGGTCGCTTACTGCCAGTTAGTTTAGCAATTACGTTCTGCGATGTAGATTTTTGGTATGATACGTCCATCGATAAATCAAGGGTAATGCCCATTGGCATAGGCTTAAAGTCGGCCTGCCGAGCCTGCCCCAGATAATCCTTGATATTGGCCATCTGCATCAGTTCCCGAGCCGCCCCTTGGGTAATCCATCCTTCAAAAGCACAACGAGACTGATTATTATCTTCTGATTGTAAATAGAGAGTTTTACCAGTCCAGCTGCTTTGCACCACATTCCAGGCATATCCGGCCGGGGCAGTGTTGTGAATGATAATCACTCCCTCAGCTCCTTGTCGGGCCGCTTCTTCGTACTTATAGGTCCACCGCCCATAATAGGTCATGGTGTTGCCTTTAAACAGCGTGCTGTCTTCAGTACCAAAACCCGGGTCATTAACCAATACTACGGCTGTTTTTCCCTGCATATCAATGCCTTCGTAGTCGTTCCAGTTGTATTCGGGGGCAACAATGCCAAACCCGCAAAACACGAGTTCTGAATTTTTAACCTCAATATGATCAGTTACTCGACGAGTGAGGGCTACAAAATCTTCTCGGAAGGTTAAGTTTACTTCTTTTCCGCTCCCTTGTAATGTCATGGTTTGTTCTGGCATAGCATCAATTTCTACCAGCGGCACCGCCTGAAGATAGCTATCACCATTGCCCGGCTCAAGTCCCATGTTTCTGAACTCATTTTCCAGGTAGTTAATGGTTTTTTCTTCCCCCACCGTGAAAGGCTTTCGTCCTTCAAATTCATCCGAAGCCAGTGTACGGACATGGTCTCTGAGGTCCTGTTCGGTAATAGCTTGCTCTAGGGTACTTTCCACCGCTGCCTGATCGCTATTTGGCTGACAACTCAAGTTTGTCAGAAGTAGCAACAAAATGCCCTTTGATAGAATTATGAAAAAGATGTGGCGCTTTACCATAAGATTTATTCAATTTAAAATTACTATAGTATAATAACAACCTTTCTAATTGCCATTTTTTCTTACTTCTGTCAGCTTTACGCGTTTTTAGGATAGCAAAAATAATGAAGTAGCCGCTGAATTGCACAGTATTTTAAAATCATCACCTCATACGTATTATGACAGTCGTTCATTTATTTCAAAAGCTTGTGATTGCAACGATGATCGGGCTGATCCTAAGCGCTCAGCCAGGTTTTGGACGAAAGCTTGATAATCCTAACATAACTGATTTTCCTGACTACCTTTCTCCGGGAAGATACCTTATTATAGGAGTTTTTTCTCTAGAGAGAAATGCCAAAAATTTTACTAAACACGTCGCTGGACAGGGTAAAAATGCCAGCTATGCCTTCTATCCTCATAACCAGTATTATTATGTGTACACATATTATTCTACCTCTGCTGATTCGGTTGTTGATGCGTGTCTGGAATTAAGGAAGAACAGTGAGTTTGAGGATGCGTGGGTACTAAACGCGTCTACTGAAAAAAATGAAGATAATCCGGCTACAGCTGATGTTGATGATTCATGGAGTACGTATGCCCCAACTAATGATGTTTATGAAACTAACGAACCTTCGGTGGTTGAAGCTCCAACGCCTATTATTACAGAAAATAAAGATATTACAGAGCGCTCTCAATTGTACATAAAGTTTCAAACTCATAACGCTAGTACCCAAGCCCAGGTGACTGCAACTATTGATGTAATGGACAATGCGCAATCCAGAAAACTGGTTCAAACTCCAACGGGGCAAACAGAAGAAATAGATAAAACAACTGTGCTAGATACCTCTCTTCAGATTACACCTTATGCGATTGGGTACCGGAAAGTACAGTTTGAATTGCCCCTTACTACCAAAGCAAAAGACTCTACCCTCCATCTTATGACCTGGGTAGGCGATACTTTAATAATGAATATGCCTCTTCCAAGATTGAAGAAGGGCGACCTTCAGGTGATGTTTGATACTTACTTTCATGGCAACTCATCAGTCATGCGAGCCCGCTCTCGGTATGAGTTAGATGAATTGGTAAAAATGCTGGAAGAGAACCCTACCATGCGTATTAAGCTGCATGGGCACACCAATGGTGCAGGACGCGGTTTTATCTATGTTTATTCTCCCGAAGCCAAGAATTTTTTTGATATCCGCCGAAGTAAAGAATACAAGAAAAACGGCGTAGGTTCTACCAAGCTGTCTGCCCTGCGTGCTGAGACGATTAAAAGCTATCTGGTAAATAACGGCATTGCTGAAGACCGAGTAGAAACCGAAGGCTGGGGCGGCAAACGCATGTTGTATGACGCCGACTCCCCCCTCGCCAAGCACAACATTCGGGTAGAAATTGAGGTACTAAGCGAATAACATCAAAACCCACTCCCACGAAAAGTTAGTTAACGATGTTCTAATTTCCTTTTAAAAACATAGCTAGGAAGCGGGTGGCAGGAGGCAGAAGCAGCTCACGACCTCCCACCATCCGTTTCTGGGAATGTTTATCGAACTCTCGATTGAATATTAGCGCCCAATGACCATCGGAATAGGCTCTAGCTATAACTTAGTTTAGAGCTTCCAGCAACACACTCCAACCGGTGCAAGGATTATAGAACTCGTAGGTACTTTCTCCTGATTGTAAAATTCTTGTCCCTCCCCCCTGTGTGAGATTATTGATATACATATTCATCGCCGCAGTGTCTAGGGTCACCGTGGTATCGCCATTGGCAAATGTATATTCTGGCATAAAATCAAACTGTACCTGATTACCGTCGTAAGTGGGAGTAAATTCTTTGACCGGAATGGTAAAATTATTATCTGGTAAATTGATAAGATATCCCATAGACAGGAAGTTCTGCTGATTGGTATTCAGGTAATAGAGCACGAATATAGATGCCCCATCAATATCTTCCGCTATCTGAGCGCCTACTGATTCCCCGTTATTATATATGCTGCCCACACTAGCAATAAAGATATTTGATATATTCTCAAAACTTGCTCCGGCGGGGTCAAATAACGTAGGCAATAAAGCAACGGCATCGTTGGATTCTGCCACGGTTCCGGTATACTGTTGTATTTCAAACGTGCGGGTGCAAGCCTCAATGCTAGCCGCATCACTCAACGTATTAAACGAGATTGCCGGAATGGTTATATTATTGCCGATATAAGTACCCGTAAACGGCTCACCCAAAATCATGGTGTTTCCCTCCATTATGTAACCAGTAGAGAAATTAATAGACTGACCGCCTCCACCTGAGGCAGAAGAAGCATACGTGAAGCTGAGTGTACGCAAAGCAGTATTCAGAGAAAGGAACAATGACAGGTCTCGGTTAAGGTAGTTCAGCCGATACACAGGTGATACTACTCCCAAACCTTCGGAGAGCACATCCAGATTCTCGTTTACCTGACGTCCTAACAGACTTTCTGCGTTCTCAGGCGCTTGCTCAAAAACCAATGTAGTAGGTGACCCCAGATCGGTTTTACTTCTAAAAACTAATTCTCCATTGGGTGTCTCATTAATATAATCAAATTCATACTCCGCCTGAAAGGAGGCGTTATCCTGCTCGAACAGGAAGCTAAAGAACGAATAATTCTCAAAAATCAACTCTAGCCCCAACGAGTTATCAACGCGATAGGTAATTGTTTGATCATAAAATTCCTCATCGCCTACTTTGAAATCCGTGCGGATTCTCAGTTCGCCATCTTCAGTAAAATTCAGTAAGACAACGTAAGCCCCAGATTCATCCACTGGCTGATAGCGCAGTACCCATCCGTTGGCTGGTGCGGTTAGTTGGCTTTCTAGCGCGGCAATGGCTTCGGCCACTCGTTCGTCAGCCGTTTTATCAAAAATAAGATCATCATCATTGGTACCACAAGCAGCCAGAAGCAGCATCAGTACAACCCACAGCGATAATAGTTGAATTTTCATCTAGAGTTTAGCTTGAATATTAGCTCGAAGTTGCAGCAAGTCAACTCCTGTGTTTTGCTGGTAATGGTCTAAAATAGCGTTGTATTTCTCACGGATCATGGCGCGTCCCTCATTTCGCTCAAGACAATCCTCATCCGTACACTCTTCATCATCAATATATTTGGTGTAGAAGTCCGGATCATACAGAAGGAATGCCACCACCTCAGCAAAATCTTCATTAAATGAGCTGGTACCATAAGGAGAGACAAACCCTCGGCGCAGTGCTTCATCATCATTGAGCGAGTACCACGAACCGGCCGATGTGTAACCCTGAGGGGAAATCTGCTGAAAGTTAGGCGGCAGGTTAAACCGCTGATGCATAATATGGGCATACTCATGATAAATGGTTCCAAGCTGTAAAAATACCCAGTCCAGGTCATTTTCGTCCACTGCATTGATATTGGTGAGCGTAATACGCGCTCCGGCATCAGCCGTTCCCAACACCACCGTACCATCATTACGGAAAATATATGACCCAATCAATACAATTTCAGCTGGTACCGTACTGCGGAAGTAGGCATCACCATTAGGGACGGCAGCGTAGGGATCTACCCAAAATTTATTAAGAAATTCCAAGGTAGGCCGCACCAATTCTCTCTTGGTGGGTGAAACGCGCTCTGTAGCGTCTACATACCGATCTACATACCGGTAGCGAACGGCTACTCCGTAAGGTTCCAGAAAATTCTCCCGGATATAAACATCCAGGGGGTCGTCTGATAGCTCAACCTCTCGTTCATCTACATTTACCTCATCGTCGGCATTACAGGATATCAGAGAGAGTAGCACCAGTGCCATCAGACAGGGCAGGCGAAATATATTCATCATATTCTTAACGAGGATTAGGTTTTAAGTTTCCAATTTCCTGAGCTGCCTCAGGTATTTGCAATACTTTCCGATCATCTTGTCTTTCCAGTGTAATTACTGATCCGTCATTCAACGTATGGGTTACCGGGAGTTCATAGCGCTTGATATCAAACCAACGCAACCCTTCATGAATAAACTCTTTTGGGCGCTCCAGCTCAATAATGTACACTAATACATCATTCTGCGCATCGCCTGAATTTATATAGCTTTGAATGGTTTCCAGCGTAAGATTAACCGGCTCATCGTAGCGCTTACTGGAAAGTGTCTGTAAGTCGGCAACCGCTTCACTCAGGCGATTTTGAAGCGCATAGGCTTCGGCACGATTCAGCAGCACCTCTTCTCCCCGAAATCCCATAAAGATGGTGTATCCATAGCCTACATTAGAAGTCAGGCTGGTACGCTCAAACAGGTTTTCAAAGCGAGTAGCCACAATCCCATCTTCGCCCTGCACAAAGGCCGGATCGGAACGAAGATCTGTTGCCCCAAACGGATTGCTGTTAAATATCTCGTTGTACAGGTTATTGTCGGGAAAAAAGCCCATACCATAGTAGCAAAAGAAAGTCTCCTGCCGCAGCAGCAGTAAGTTACTGGGCTCGTCAGGAGAGGTATATAGCCGAATGTAGTCTTCAACATTAATACGTTCTTGTAACAGCGCGGGAATGTCTTTCACAAAACTTCCCGGGCTACTTCCCAGCAGGGCATCACTGTAACGAATGCACTCGTTCAGATCCCATTTGTAAAGATAAAACCGGGATGCAAAGGCCAGGGCGGCGTTTCGGGTAAAATGATATTTCCCCGAATTTGCATATATACTTTCATTAACTAGTTCTAATCCAGCCAGCATATCCTGTTCCACTCGATCATATACCTGCTCTACAGTATTACGAGTGTATTCTTTCAGAAAATTGGTTTCCGGTTGGGTTATATATGGAATGCCAGGGTCGGTTGCCGCTGATTCAGGATCATAGTGCTTTGCAAACAGGTTTACCAGCATAAAATGCGCATAAGCCCGGGCTAACAGCGCTTCACCTTTCACGGCATTACGTTTCGCCTCGTCACCCGGCAGCTGATCAATTACAGACAGCACCTCGTTAGCATGGGCAATGGCCTGGTATGAGCCATTCCAGTAATATTCGGGTGTGTCCTGATCATCCGGATCCGACCGGGTTTCTTCCCATTGGAACGAGCGCAGGTGATACGGCTGCTTACGGGTGCCCCGGGTAAAAACCACCTTATCGGCCATCCATTCCACGAAATTATACGCAGCCGGCGAATAAGCATTTGTGAGCAATTGAGCGGCCTTGTCCAGTGTATTGAGTTCCACCCGGTTATCCGGAGTTTCATCCAGGTAATTATTGCAGGATGCAGCCCCTAGTGTGACAAACAGTGCCACCAAAAACCGGAACACAAACTTGCCAGGCCAGAACAAAAAGCCTGGTTCACTTTTTCTTTGATCATTCATACGTACTGGCTGCATAGCTAAAATCCTACGTTAAGTGATACAGTAACTTGCTGAGGTTGCGGTAATGCTACGCCTCCTGATGCGAAAAATTCAGGATCCTGCCCGTTGAGGCGTTTATCCGAGTACAACAGCAATAAATTTTGTCCCGATACTGAAAAGCGAGCGGTATTAGCGCCAATCCGCTCTGCCACTCGGGCAGGAAGATTATAGCTCAGTTGCACCGTTTTGAGCCTCACATGATCTCCATCGGCTATTCGGACTGTGCTTTTATTGTAGAGGTTGTAGGGATTTCCATCCGGAAAGGTTTCGGAACCGTTGCCTCCGATAAACCTATGGTCCAGAATAACAGGTATTGTGGTGACCTCTTCATCGCCAGGTACGACCCATCTATTTACAAAATCACGAGAAAAGGAGTTAAAATCTGTATAAGATGGAGCGTAGGCATCATTCAAGCGAATTTTATACCCTATTTTATACGATAAGAGCACCATTAGAGAAAAGTTCTTGTAAGTGAACCGGTTGGTAAACCCGCCTCCCCCCTGAGGCTCGGCCGGACCTTCATACTTTAAAATATCGGCCAGCCCTTCTCGTTCCTGAATGTCATAAGCGTATACTTCTTCGCCAGTGGCATTAAAAAACGTAGGAATACCAAACTCATCAAGACCGGCAAATTTGGTAGAATAGATACCCCGGCGAGGTCCGCCCAGCACGGCCGCTCCTTCGGGTCTGATGGCATCAGCAATAATTGGATCAAAATCTAGCCGGGTGATCTGATCGCGTGTGTAGCCGATGTTAAAGTTGGTGGTCCAGGAGAAGTCCTTTGTATAGTAGTTTAGGGTATTAATGGATACTTCAAATCCATTAGCAACCATATCGGCATAGTTACCCAACTTCTCGGCAATACCGCCGATTCCACTGGTTTGAATAATGCCAATCAGGTCAAATGCATCCCGACGGTAATAGTCTACTGTACCGGTAATTCGTTCGTTCAGCACGCCGAAATCCATGCCCACGTTAAATTCTTTTAGCTTTTCCCAGGTAAGGTCCTGATTTTCCAGGTCAGCAATGTACAGGAAGGATTCTACATCGGTAGGGCGCAGCGTCACATCAGATCGGAGATTAAGCAATGCACTTACGTCCGGCCCCAGGTTGGCCGATAACCCGTAAGTAGCCCGCAGCTTTAAATAATTGACAACCGGAACATCAAAGAACGATTCCTGATCAACATTCCAGGCTCCGCTGACATTCCAGGTAGGCAGATAACGCGCTGTACGGCTACGGCCCAGGCGGTTAGAACCATCGTAACGCACTGTACCGTTGACAATGTATTTCTCTCGGTATGAGTACCCCGCATTTAGAAACAGGCCGGTAAAGCGCTCGCGGTCTTCAGATAATGAGTAAAGTTCTATCCCTTGCCGGTTGAGGAAATCTATAATATCCGGATCGGTATTTACAATGCCGCCATTTTCGTATACCACGCCGATACCGCTGGCACTGCGACTGGCCCGGTCGGTATATTTAATCTCCTGCCCTCCCAATAAATTCACTTCGTGCGCCAGGCCAAAGGTATGCGACCATTCCAGGCTGTTTCGCACATAAAAGTTTCGCAGATAATCCTCATCCAGGTAGTTAAACCCACCTTCGGGTAATACAACCTTGGGCAAAGCACCCGGATCATCCGGATCGTCAAATAGCAAATTATTAGCATCCTGAATGTACTGGGTGTCATCCGCCCGGTAAGCTTCCGCCTGATTTGACCGCTCATGAATTACATGCTCGCGGTTAGTGGTTGCATAGCGTCCCTGCAAGGTGCTTCGGAAAGACAATTCATCGGTAATACGAAAATTCAGATCCGTCTGGGCTGAGATATCGGCTACCCGTATGTCAATATGGTTGTAATTCAACTCTTCAATGATATTGAAGGGAGCATAGTTTCTACGAAAATATTCCAGGTTACCATCACTATCGTAAGGGCGAATAGACCGGCTGGTATTGATGGCGTAACTAAAAGGGTTAATGTCAAATTCGCGCTTATATTGACCGGAAATAGGATCGAAATCGCGGTCGGTGGTGCCCGGAAGTTGCTGCTGGCGGTAGCTGGCGGTAAGCTTCAGATCGAGGGTAAAGCGGTCGGAAAAAAGAAAGCGGTTTTTGGCTGTTCCGGCGTATCGCTGCACTCCGTCGGCAATGGTTTGGCCATTGTCGTTCAGGTAGCTGATGGAGTAATAGCTGTTATAATTTTCATTTCCGGCCGTCAGACTCACGGAATGTTGCTGCTGCAGAGAGAAATCGCGAAAAAGTACGCCAAACCAGTCGGTGTTAGCATTTTCGTACTGGTTAAGAAACTGCTCGTTCAGTGATCCATCGGGCCCCCAGGGAATTTGATGGTCAGAAATCAGGGAAAACATTTTTCCCATTACACCATAGTTTTGAGCCCGCACTGAGGAGGTGATATCAAGCAACCCTTTCTCGTACATCTCGCGGTAGATCGACATCTCGTCACCAGAATTAAGAATATCAAAACGGTTGTAATGAGGGCGTATCTGGGTAGAGAAGTTCCCGGAATAATTAACCTGAAGGCTTCCGCTTTTACCGCGCTTGGTGTTGATGACAATGACACCGTTTTTGGCTCGTGTACCGTACAGAGCAGTAGCCGAGGCATCTTTCAGAACCTGGTAACTGGCAATATCATCCGGGTTTATGCCAGCGATAGAAGAGGCCAGCACCGTGTTAGGGTCACCAGTCACAATATCGTCGGCATTCACATTGGTCAGGTCTTCCAGAATTACCCCATCTACCACGTACAACGGAGTGTTATCGCCATTAATTGAGGTATTTCCCCTAATTCTGATCTTGGGAGCGGAACCGAATGTACCCGATACGTTGTCTACACTTACTCCCGCTACCTGTCCTTCCAGCATCCGGCTGGCGTCGACCATCCCCGGACTGCGAATATCTTCCATCTTTACCAGTTCTGCGGCTCCGGTGAAAAGCTTGCGCTCTACTTCCTGAAATCCGGTGACGACCACCTCGCCCAACTGCTGCACATCTTCCGATAGGTCTACATTGATGGTGCTTCGGTTCCTCACCGGAATCTCCAGAGGGGCAAAGCCAATAAACGAGAATATTAGTGTATCAGAACCCGAAGAAGCAACCCGGTAATTGCCGTCGATATCGGTGATAGTACCGCGGCTGGTATTTTTAATAGTTACGTTTACCCCAGGCAGCGTAGAACCATCGGTAGTTGAGGTTACTTTACCGGTGACTGTCACCTCCTGAGCAGCACTTTGATGAGAAGCCAATAAGCTAAAGATGAAAAAGGCTGATAGTAGAGTTTTATGCATATCCTGGATGATTACTTCTCATGAATACTTCCTTTTATGACCTTATAAAATCCCTTAATTTGCGGGATATTCACTTAATTTTCTCAAAAGACCGGCGAACATAACAAAGGCAAAATAGCCCATTTTTAGCGAATGCCCAACATGCCAGTTCATTTGATTTGGTTTATTATTCTACCAGTGCAAAAGTTGGTTCGGATGAGATTAAAATAAGGGCTAGTGATAATCTGAGGTGATATAAGCACTGGTTTATTGATACAATAACAGGTTATGGCTGACTTTCCCCTAACGAATAGTCTTTTGCCTTTAGTATGATTCTGATTAAATCTATTTGCGTGTGCTATATAACAACAAAAGCTGGTTTTTTGAAAAACAAAAAATGGCAAAAGAAGTACATCATTGTCTAATAACCGACATTAGGCATATCTTACTTCAATTATTTATTTTACGATATTTATCAATAGATTTAATAATCTCCTCTCAAAAAGTGTATATTGAGTTTTTGATGTTTAACGTTTTTTCTACCGTATGAATCGCTTTCTGTACTCCGCCCGGTGGGCCTGCCTACTAGCTTTACCTCTGTTTTTCGGTTTAGTTTCCTGTAATAACGATGACGAGGGTGGCGAACCTCCCCGCCCGGATGAAAATATTATTGAGATTTTGAATAATACCGAAGGGCTAGACAGTTTGCAAGCCCTGATTAGCCTTTATAATGAGATTAGTGGCAGTACGGCTCTGACTTCACGCCTTTCCGGCAGCGAGCATACGCTCTTCGCACCTAACAATGAGGCTTTCGCCAGATTGGTTGAATCATCCGGAGTAGGAAGCATGAGAAACCTACGAAGTGATTTGATATCGGATATCTTATTTTACCATATTGTACCCAATGTAGCCATAAAATCGACCATGCCGGACTCTTCGGCAGCAACCCTCAGCAGCTCTCTGCTGGAAATTAGCACTGAAGGTGATTCCGTTGTGATTAATCCTGATAGCCAGCCTAGCCAGACCACGATTGTATCTGCTGATCTATCAGCCAGTAATGGAGTGATTCACGTGATTGATGAAGTTTTACTACCTGCCAGTGTACTTGAATTTGAGCAGTATTTTGGAACAGTAGCAGGTTTGACGGGGGTGCTACCACTTTTGAGTGAAATTAGTATAGTTTTACAGGCGGCCAATGCCATTCCGACACTGGCTAGCAGAAGCGCAAACTATCTGCTTCTGGCACCAGTTGATGGATTCCTTAGTGGTGTTTCCTTTGCATCGAATCAGGATGTAATTAACTATACCAGTTACATTTCCGGCCTGCATATTATTGAAACTACTACCGCACCTACTGACTTTGGCAGAACAGTTGCGACGCTGGGCGGCCAAACGCTGTATGTATCGCAGTACAATGGTCGCACCTTCTTTAATGGAGTCCAAAGCACCGATTATGGCGATCTGTCTAGCAACGGGCGTATTCTTTATATGCCATCCACGATACCTCAACCCCGGACGCTAAATTCAGTACTAAGAACGTTTGAGGGCAGCGGAAATACCTTTAATGTCATGAAGAACGCTCTGGCCTCAACCGAATTAGATCTAGGTAGCAACCGCACTATCTTTATCCCTACTGACTCTGCTTTCCAAAAAGCCGGTCTGATTACCGTGATTGATAGTGCTTCACGAATAGACAATACGGTGCTGGCCAATATTCTTCAAACCCATGTGATTGATGGTATTAACTTTTTGGTAGATATCGTTAAAGCTGGCTCAATTGAAACCACCGCTCTCAATGGCTCCGGACTTTCCATTGACTACACCAGCACGGACAATAGCGCCTCTGTGACCATACAGGATAGTAATGCAGAAACAGAAAATGCAGAACTATTATATTATAACGGGTACAGTGAACACGGGGTCGTGCACATTATAGACGAAGTATTACAACCTTAGAAATATTTTCTGTAGGAACATCCTCTGCTGATGTTCCTACATTTTTTTACCTATTATAACTCATCCAGAATAGCCTGGGCCTCCGCTTTGTAATCACCACCGATAGCAGCCACTTTTTGAAAGGTATTCTTCGCCTGCTTTGGCTGATCCATCTGTAATTGCGCCAATCCCATATACCATAATGATGGTTCATAGAAGGCATTCTGTTCATCTTCTGATAAAGATGTAAAAGTGACGACTGCCTGTTGGGCATCGTTTACTCCTAGATAGCTCACCCCCCGATAAAACTGGTAAGCCTGATCGCTCAGTAAAGGCTCCTGAGTAAATAATTCTATGGCCTTAGTAAACTCACCTCGCTCATAAAAAAACATGGCTTGTCCGGCGGCATCGGTAGCTCCCCCTTCTGAGCGTTGGGCAGGATTCACCACATTGGGATAAGGCTCAAAATAGGTAGCGTATAAATCCTGAGGGTTAGCTCCCCGATCGAACAGCAGGATTGCAACCAAAAAAAGGGCCGTAAGCGAGGCTGCTATCCCCAACCATACATACATAGGCCGTGCCCGGCGAGTAGGTGCTTCTTCCGAGACCGGTGGAACATCAGTGTCCTCTCTGTCAACCGATTGCAATTGTTTTTTTAAAGATTCGCCGCCAAACAGGTTTATACCCATGGTGATATCTTTTTGCAGAGCCACTTCTTTCTGCAAAGCAGGGTCGTGGTTCATGCGTTCTTCAAAAGCTTCTCGCTCCTGAATACTCATCTCCTGCCCCAGGTAACGGTCAATATCGTCTTCGTGATAAGATCTGGATTCCATCTTGCAAATAAATATAATAGGTTACGCAATTTTCAGATTAATAGGAATTACTAATGGGAGGTAAACAAAAATGAAAAAACTTTTCCACTCTGTTTACCTGTGTGTGATTTATAGTATAAAACTGCCAAAACCAAATATTAAATCTTTTCTGAATCATGAAAACGCCAAACCCTCTATTAAAACTTTCTTACTTATTACTATTCTCTCTGCTTATCGTAATCAGCGCCTGTCAAGAAGATAAGGATGAGCCTGTTCCGGGTTCTCCACCTACAGTAAATGCGGGCGGTAACCTTACAGGCACAGTCAATAGCACGGTTGCGCTCAATGGAACCGCCACGGACCCCGATGGTGACGCCTTAACCATTAACTGGAGCATCACTACTCGCCCAGACGGAAGCAGTGCCACAATTACCAATGCTTCTAACCTCAATGCTTCGTTTGTTCCTGACCTGCCTGGAACTTACACAGTACAACTTTCTGCTGACGACGGCAACTACGATCCGGTAACTGCTGAAGCTATCGTGACCGTAGAAGAAAGCGTAGGCGAACCGCCGGTGCCGTTTATTGTTGCAGAAAATGGCCGAGAAATTAGCGAAGGTAATGACAATAATACGGTAACCGTAAATACGGGCTTCGTGTTAGATGGTAGCAACACCCTAGACCCTGATACTGATAAAGGCGATCTAACCTTTACCTGGGAAGTTACTGAAACTCCCGATAATAGTGAGTCTGCGTCGATCACTTCAGCAACCAACACTCCTGATCATGCCATTTTCACTCCGGATATGATTGGTGCGTATACCATTCGCCTGACCGTGACTGACCCGGATGGAAACACTGCATCAGCTGAGGCAACTGTAATAGCAGATGCCAATCCAGTAGAAGTTTCGGGCACTATCAGCGCCGATACCGTTTGGAGAGATTTATTTGCTGACCCGAATGTACCCGATTATTTAGCAGTAGGTAACCTTAGCATTGCCGCTAAACTGACTGTAGAACCGGGAGTTGTGGTTTATTATGATGAAGATGTAACGATGACTATTGAAGAAAACGGCGGTGAGCTTATTGCTGACGGCACCGCTGACAACGGTATTGTATTCACCAGCTCTGATGTGGAAGGTGATATTCATTGGGGTGGGCTATTAATAAAATCCAGCAGTAGCAACAACATCCTGAACTTTGCTACAGTAAGCTACGCCGGTGGATATGACAATTTAGTGTACTCCAGCGGATATAGAAAGGCTGGTATCGCTATTGATGAGAATGGCAAGTTAAAAATGACAAATTCCACTATTGCTAATAATGATAGCGACGGAATGTTTATCATTGGTTCCAATAGCCTCACCCAGTTTGAAAGCAATACCTTTGCTAATAATAAAGACTATGCAATGTCAATCTCTATCAACCAAGCCGGAGTGATCGACGCTGCTACTACGCTTGCCGACAACCCAGATACTGAAAAACGGGAGAATGTTGTAAGAATATACGACTCATCTTTAAATGAAGACCAAACCTGGACTACCTTAAATAATGATGCCAGCTATGTATTGGTAGGGGATGTAACCCTCAATGCCGACCTTACTCTTAGTGCTGGTGCACGATTAGAGTTTGATGAAAATATCTGGATGAAGGTAGCTACCGGCGGGGCCATCATCGCCAATGGTACCGAAGATAATAAGATAGTCTTCACTAGCTCAAGTTCTGATGAAGGTCAGTATTGGGGAGGCATATTGGTGGAATCCAGCAGCGCTAATAACTTGCTCAACCATGTAGTTGTCTCTTATGGAGGCGGATATGAAAACTTGATCTACTATCGTGGATATCAAAAAGCAAACTTAGCTATTGCCGATGATGGTAAAATTGCTATCACAAATTCTGAAGTATCACATAGTGATGGATACGGGATATTTGCCAGCATAGACGCTGAGATATCAGGTTTTACTAACAACAATCTCCATGATATTACCAGCTATCCTATTTATATGCCTATCAATTTAGTAGGTATGATTGATGCCAATACGACCATTACCAGCAATAATGACGATGTGGTAGCTATCTTCGAATCAACGCTGAGCAGTGAGGCATCTTACAATGATACAGATAATCCTGAATGGGTAGCCCTGGCTGAAAACGCAAAGTATTTGTTCACGGGCAATGCTACTATTGAAGATGACTTAATACTAGCAGAAGGAGCTTATCTGGCTTTTGAGGAAATGGTTTATATGAAAGTGAGCTCAAGCGGCTCTATCAAAGCAGTAGGTACGGCCGATAATAAGGTTACATTAACCGCCTACGATCAAAGTGGAAATGATAATTGGGGAGGATTACTCATTCAGTCTGATGATAATAATGAACTTCGTAATGCTGAAGTATCATATGCCGGAAAGTACGCAAACCTTATTTATATCAGTGGTTATAAGGCTGCTAATATCGCGGTAGACGATAACGCATCTTTAGATTTATATGATACAACAGTCTCCAACAGTGATGATTACGGCCTGATTGTGCACCCGGATGGAGAAGTAAATGGCCTTACCAAAAGTGATGCCGACGCAGCCACTACCGTGAAAAATGCTAATAGCTTTTCCGGTAATAGCAACACTGATGAAATTGTCTTTTTCTAATCTAATGCTAACCAATATGGGGCCGTTTGCTTACAAATGGCTCCGTATTGCTATAACAAAATTCTGATCTAAGTCGATAGTAAATCGCATTATTCTTACTTACTTTACTATTCTTTATAACCAGATTAACTAACAAAACCATGAAAAAATTATGCACAATCTTTGCCGTTCTGGCACTACTCAGCTATTCAGCTCAAGCCCAAAGCACTGTCCGAGTTGATGGAGGAGGGAGCGATCTCGCGTACGAAAAAGGAACAACCATCTTTGATGCAGGAATTGGATTTGGTAATGCCTACGGTGGGTACTATGCCTGGGGCGGACTGGGTGGAGGGGTTCCCATCTCAGCATCCTTAGAATTAGGTTTGCACGATTATTTCAGTGTAGGTCCTTATGCTGCTTTTGCTTCATATAGTTATCGCTATGTAGGATCGGGCTATCGGGCAACGTTCTTCAGTGTGGGTGCAAAAGGTTCTTTCCACTATGTTCCCCTCATCAACGATGCATTGGACCTGAGTATTGATGCTGAAAGGGTTGATTTATATGTATCTGTATATTTAGGAGGTGAATTTTATTCTGATAATGATGATAATAATTATGATAACCGAGCCGGTGCTGATTTTGGAACTGTGGTAGGCGGACGTTATATGTTTAACCCTAAAATTGGGGCTTATACAGAAATAGGATACGCGGCACTGGCTGTATGGACTATCGGAGTAACCTTAAACCTATAACCACTTACTATAAAATTAAGTATTGAAGAAAGCGGACCACCATGGATTCCGCCTTTATTATACTTGATTCTCATCTAGCGATAGCAAGATAGCCTATAAATAATAGTTTTGACTGACATCAAGCCTTTTCAGCGATGTCTAATATGCAAAAAGGCGGAAACCAATCCGCCTTTTTTATTAATGTTTATTGCTAATTTTGGTTACGCTTCATTTACTAACCAGATAAGTAAGAAGACCAATCCGGCTAAGAAAGCCAACCATCCGATAATCTGAATAGGAAGTACAGGTATTACTCCTAGTATAATACCGGCGATCAAAAGAATAAGGGCAATTTTTAAATTCTTATCCAGATCATTGGTTTCATTAGGAGCTGCTTTAATTTCTTTCTTCAGTTCCTTAATTTCTTTGCGCAATGCTCTACGCTGGGCTTTTTGCTCCCGGGCAGTGGTATTTTCCTGCTGCATAGATTCTGCCAGAGCATTAACTCTTTTAGCCTGAGCTTTCAGCGTTTCGTTTTCGCTTTTTGCAATGGCTTTCTCTAGTTGGGCCTGTGCATGCTGAATCATCGATTCCGGAGACTGAACTTCAGTGTTTAAGGAAACCTCCAGGGTCTTGGGGGCTTCAGAGGGTAATTTTTCAGAAGCGGGCTCTGCTGTTTGAGCACTGGCACGGGGTGTCTGCTTAAAGTAATGAGAGTTACCATACGCAGTTTTGCTAGTTTGGCACCCTGAGAGCATAGCAGAAGCACATAGGGCAATCATCATTACCCAAAGGATTGGTTTGGTCTGCATAGTGTTCGGTTCGGTTTAATGGATAAAATTTCCATTAAATATAAATACTTTCTTCAGATTGCCCTAAACATCCATTCTATTAAATAGAAGTTTCCCTTTTACAGCCAGGTCACCAGGTTAAAATCTTGCTGATGCGGTAATAACTCGTGTTGAGGAAACATACGGAAGCCGTATTCATAAACCCCGGAAAAGGTAACCTGGGTATCGCAAGTATACTTTACTAAAGTCCCGGCTCCTGGGTTATCGCTTGTTTTTTCAACTTCTGCCTGCGCCAACTGATCAACCAACACAATATGATTTTTTCCATCTTGTCGGCGAGATATCAAGAGTTCCACGCCTACGTCTTCCGGTTTTAGATCTTTGAGGTCCAGAACAATTTCAGCCTTAAAATTTTCGCCAAGCGGAAGCGGGTCATTAGCAAAGTCATAGACTGATTTTTCTATCACTTCGATATGATCCCAAACGCTGATAATTTTCGCTTTCCAATCGGCCAGATCTTTAGCCCCCTGAAACTCCGACTGGCATATCTTCTTGCGTTGCTCATCCAGCTTGTGATAAAACCGCTCGTGGTAGTCATCCATCATGCGCTTCATGGTAAACTGAGGCGCTATATAAGATATGGTATTCTTTATCCGCTTGACCCATTTCTCAGAAACACCATCAGCATTTTGCTCGTAATATTGGGGAATTAACTCATTCTCGAGCATCGCATACATCGTAGCCGCATCCAGCTCGTTTTGCACATCCTGGTTTTCATAGGCGCGTTCTTCAGACAATGCCCAACCAGCATCTTCCCGATACCCTTCAGCCCACCAACCATCGAGTACACTGAAGTTCATGGTACCGTTCAGGGTGGCTTTCATCCCGCTGGTACCGGAAGCTTCTAGAGGACGGGTGGGTGTATTCAGCCATACATCTACTCCTTTCACCATACGGCTAGCCAGCTCCATATCGTAATCTTCCATAAAAACCACTTTTCCCAGAAATTCCGGACGGCCCGATATCTCTACAATCTTACGGATAAGTTCCTGACCAGCCTGGTCGGCGGGGTGGGCTTTTCCGGCAAAAATAAATTGTACCGGACATTTAGGGTTATTGACAATCCGAGCCAGACGATCAATGTCTAGAAACAGAAGCTGGGCTCGCTTATAAGTGGCAAAACGGCGGGCAAACCCGAAAATAAGCGTGCGATCACTAAAAGAGTTTAAAATTCCAACGGTTTTCTGAGGAGATTCATGACGATCCTGCATGCTTCTCTCAATCCTATTTTTCACAGTCTCAATGAGCTTACGCTTTAAGCTGCGCTTAATCTTCACGAGCTCGGCATCTTCTACCTGCTGAATCTTCTCCCAGTATTTAACATCTGACTGATTTTTCAGAAAATTCTTGCCAAACGTTTTGGCGTACAGCTCCTGAAATTCCTGAGAAGTCCAGGTATAGTAATGCACGCTATTCGTTACATAGTTGATGTGGAGCTCTTCCGACTCAAAACCCGGAAAGAGGGGCTGAAACATCTGCTGAGAAACTTCTCCGTGTATCTTACTAACTCCATTAATCTCTTCACTAAGGTTTACCGCCAAATGACTCATGGAGAATTCTTCATCCCGATTATCAGGATTAATCCGGCCCAGTGCCATAAACTTTTCCCAGGCCAGACTCATGGAGTTGGTATAATCAGAAAGGTAAGGCCACAACATAGATTCCTGAAAACTATCGTGACCAGCCGGTACAGGAGTATGGGTGGTAAATAAAGAAGAAGAACGAATAACCTCAATTGCCTGATTATAAGTCAGTCCATTTTGTACTAACATTCGCAAGCGTTCTAGGCCGTTAAATGCAGCATGCCCCTCATTAAGGTGATATATATCAGGGGTTATTCCTAACTCATTCAATGCTCGCATTCCCCCAATTCCTAATAAAATCTCTTGTTTCAGGCGATTTTCCCGATCACCTCCATATAGGTGGTGGGTAATAGTTCTATCACCCTCCTGGTTCTCCTCAATATCAGTATCTAAAAGATACAGGGGTATTCGCCCTACCTGTGCTTTCCATAATTTTGCATAAAGCACTCTTTCAGGTAGATCAAGTTGTATTTTCACCCAAGTTCCCTGTTCATCACGTACAGGTTCAATGGGCATATAAGTAAAGCGTTGAGGATCATAATGCGCCACCTGCTCACCGTAATGTGATAAGCCTTGGCGGAAATAACCATAGCGATAGAGCAGACCGACAGCAACCATCTCAACATTTTCGTCGCTAGCCTCCTTTAGATAGTCGCCAGCCAGTACCCCCAGTCCACCAGAGTAAAGCTTAAGCGTTGAGTGGAGACCATATTCCATACAAAAATACCCGATCTTTAATGAGGAGCGCCGATTCTTGTCATTCATGTATTTCTCAAACCGGCCTTGTACCAGCGAAAGCTGTTTCATGAATGTTTCATCTTTTAGTAACCGCTCATAATCCTGGTAATCCAGATTATCCAGCATGGCAATCGGGTTGTGCCGATAAGCTTCCCAGCGTTGCGGATCAATCGTGCGAAACAGGTTTATGGCATCGTAGTTCCAACACCACCAAAGATTCTTTGACAAATCTTCCAGTCCTTTTAGTTTATCCGGCACCTGAGACTGGATGTACAATCTCCTCCAGCGCGGATTAGCACCGTCTTTTACTATAGTGTGGTTCATGGTTGGTTACAGTTTAAAAATTTTAAAAGTTGCAGAAAAAGCCGACGAAAAAAATCACGTTGCCGACCTTATCTGCTAGGCTTTTTTAAAGCGATACGGGCTGGGTAGCCTCATCATATTCCTCAATAAGTTTACCCATCCGAATAATTTCAGCTACATTCCAGGCTTGAGAAATAGCCCCCCGGGGCGCGTGGGGATAGTCACCATCATAAATCTCTGAAATGGTACTAATACCATGCTCTGGCATAACTTCTTCAAAACCACGGTACAACGAAGTAACATACGGTAGAGCCTCTTCACGTTCGCACACTTTCAGATAGGCTTCAATATAGTGCCCCATTAACCATGGCCATACGGCTCCCTGGTGGTAAGCCTGCCGCCGTTGCGTTTGGGTTCCCTGATATACTCCTCGATAATCGGGTGCGTTTGGTGAAAGGCTACGCAAGCCCCGAGGAGTAAGAAGTTCTTCTTTAACTACATCTAACACACTACGAATTTGAGCATTGGTTAGTGGTGAATAAGGCAAGGAAGCCGCCAGTACCTGGTTGGGGCGCACTGTCCAGTCGGTAGAACTTTGATCCAGTTCAATGCGGTCGGCAAGGTATCCTTTTTGTTCGTCCCAGAACGCCTTCTGAAAAGAGGCTTTTATTTTTTCGGGAATCCCCTTCCACTCACTGAGCACTTTTTTGCCCTCGGTAGACCGGGGTCCCGCTATTTCCAAGGTAAAGCATACAGCATTGTACCAAAGTGCATTCACCTCTACTGGGAAGCCAGGCCGCTGGGTTACCGGTTTGCCATCCACGTAGGTATCCATCCAGGTAAGGGCAACACCTTCTACTCCACCGGATAGAAGACCATTGTCCTGCATTTTGATGTTATAATCGGTACCATCTCGGTAAATCTCCAGAATTTCCCGAAGCACCTTTCCGTAACTTTTCCAGACAGCCTGTTTGTCACCCAAACGTTGGGTATATTGCTGTAATGCCCAGAAAAACCATAAGGGGGTGTCAATGGCTTCGTAGGATACCTGAGAATCATTGTACTTCCAGAAAGGGAAGAAAGCTCCCTTCCGATACTTCAGCATTGTATCCAGCACAGCTTTGAAGCTTTTCAGATCATCATGCACAAGTGATAAGCCGGGCATGGCAATAAATGCATCTCGTCCGCCTCGGCGGTAGCGCTGGTAGCTGGCGATCACATCAGTACGATCATACTTGCGAGCGTCCGGATGGCTGCGGGTCTTCAGCACAAATTGTTCGGCTGACACTTTTAAACAGTTTTCAAACGAGCTTCGGGCAGTACGTTTCCGGGTTTGCGTATTAAACATCCGCAGCAAGTTGGCTGTTTTAATCTCATCGGGCCCACCAGTGAATAGTACTACATCTCCCTTCTCAACCGTCACCTCAAAATATCCGGGCACAAATAAGTCTTCCTGGTAGTTGATACCTAGTTCAAAATCTTCCGGGTATTCTATATTATAGTACCAGTTAGCTTTAGGAACGTAGGTAGCGTTTTCGCTTACCTGCATGAAAAGCCGCTGATACTCAGGATATGGCTGCATACTAATCCCATTTTCAATCTCCTGATAATCCGTATTAACATCATCGCTGGCCCGTCTCAATTGATTAACATTATGAAAGGCCAGGAAGGGATTCATCCGGATTGTTATGGGTTGTGATGCTTTTTCAATAACATACCGTACCAGCACCCGATCTTCGTGCTCAACCAATAAAAACTCTCGGGTAAGCACAGCATCGTTAATCCGATAAGTTTGTTTAGGAATCGGATCAGCCGAAAAATCACGCATGTACATATAACCATTGGGATCATACTGATTCGGATATTTATGAACCCCTAAGTTAAAAGTAGCATTATTGACAATGATGGTTTCGTCAAGCGTGGATAGCAATACATGAACACCTTCCATTCCAGATTGAGGCGCCACTAATAAACCGTGATAGCGCTTAGTATTACATCCGATAATAGTGGAAGATGAGTAAGCACCGGATTTATTAGAACGAATAAATTCTTTGCTTAACGAATATGAAAGATTAAGTAATTGCTTTTTATCAAATTGAATGTAACTCATTCAGCTATGTTAGTTTGGTTCTTAAGAATACACATACCTATTTCGAAATGAGAGCGGTAAGTTAAAGTATTCGATTGGCCTATACGGCTTCTTAAATAAATATTTTGCAAAGCTGATCTTTTTTTTAAAAATAAAGTAAAATATTTACCTAAAATACCCTGCTAGGCCAAAAAATGTTTATATAAAATTGTATTTGTTCAAAGGCGACCAACTTTATTTTGTCATATCCCTTAGTACGCACAATATCAAAATTACAATTGTTTATTATTTTTTTTATATTAATTGGATTTTTTTCATCTTGCACTATTATTTCGCACTTTAGCTTTCTACAAATTCTTCGCTAGTCTTCTATATTTGTGACCGCCTGAAACCATCCTTATGAATGACTCGCCTCATTTTGTACTTTCTGAAACCCCTTCTATCGCTAACCGGTTTCTGGCCGAACTTCGCGATTTATCCATACAATCGGATAGAATGAGATTTCGCAGAAACCTTGAGCGTATTGGCGAAGTATTAGCCTATGAAGTATCGAAGTCATTCAATTACCAGAATCAACAGATTTCAACTCCACTCGGCACTCATTCCACACCTTTTCCCACTTCTTCTCCCGTGCTGGTTTCAATATTAAGGGCTGGGCTTCCCCTTCACCAGGGTGTCTTAAATTATTTTGATCAGGCTGATAATGGGTTTATCGGTGCGTATCGCAACACCGATGAACAGGATTCCCAAGGGTTCTCTATTCAGCTCGATTACGAAAGTATCCCTCCTTTACAGGATCGACCTTTATTATTAATTGATCCAATGCTGGCCACGGGCAGAACTTTGGTAAAAGCATTGCATGGCATTACTGCTTACGGTACTCCTTCTCAAATACACATTTTATCAGCCATTGCGGCTCCGGAAGGCATCGCTTACCTTAAAAAAGAATGGTCGTCGTCCTTTTCACTATGGATTGGGGCTATTGATGATCATCTAAACGCTAAGTCATATATTGTACCCGGCTTAGGCGATGCCGGAGATCTTGCTTTCGGAAAAAAATAATAAGCGCAAATCATGTTAAAGGATATTGGATTATTGCTTGGGGGGCTCGTAGTGCTGATTGCAGGAGGAGAATTTTTAATTCGTGGTGCCGTCAGTATTGCTTTACGGCTCAAAATATCACCACTGGTGGTAGGACTAACGGTAGTAGCCTTTGGCACGTCAGCTCCGGAACTGTTTATCAGCGTCCAATCCGCTTTAACCGGAAGCCCCGATCTGGCCATGGGCAATGTAGTAGGGTCTAACATCTGCAATCTAGCTTTGGTTTTAGGACTCACCGCTTTTATTACTCCAGTACCTGTACATAAAGACAGTATTCGTATTGACTGGCCGGTGGCTATGGGCAGTTCATTACTGCTTTTTGTTTTAATTCAAGAGAATGTGTTAGGCCGCTGGGAAGGTGCTCTGTTTATTAGTATTCTGATTGGTTATACGTATTTTGTAATTCAAAAATCGCGTAAGGAAACCAAAGCGCAGCAATCACAGGCCGACGACTTAGATTTGCCTAGCAAACCTACTGCAAGTGTATGGCAGGATGTTGCCTTTCTGGTTATTGGCACCGTAGGACTCGCTCTCGGTTCTAACTGGTTTGTGATGGGAGCTAAAACACTGGCAATTGCCTTAGGAGTAAGCGAGCGCGTAGTGGGCATTACCATTGTCGCTTTAGGAACCAGCCTTCCCGAACTGGTCACTGCCGTAGTTGCCGCATTCCGCAAAGAAACCGACATTGCCTTGGGCAACTTAGTAGGCTCCAATATCTTTAACATTCTTTCTATTCTTGGCATTACCAGTATTATTCAGGAAATAAGGATAAACGATGTTATCATTCGCTCAGACATGATCTGGATGCTTCTTGTTACATTCGTTGTATTCCCCATGATGTTATCCCGAAGAAAGATTGACAAACTGGAGGGGTTTATATTACTGGCAATTTATGTTTACTATATCTATTCGGTTGTAGATATCGTTTAGTCAACTACCTGACTCTTAAGCAATATGAAATTTCTCTATGTTTTCCCGCATCCCGATGATGAGTCGTTTGGCCCAATAGGCGCCATGCACCATCAGCTTCAGCAAGGGCACGAAGTATATTTACTCACCTTAACCCGGGGTGGTGCTACCAAGCAACGACACAAGCTAGGACTAAGCATTGAAGAAATGGGCGAAGTCCGGTACAAAGAGATGTTGGATGTTGAAAAAAAGGTAGGCTTAACCGGAATGACCGTTCTCGACCTGCCAGACAGTGGTTTAAAGTATATGGACCCGCGCGATATTGAACAAGTTGTGGCGTCGCATATAGAAACAATACAACCGGACATTCTAGTATCTTACCCAGTCCACGGAATCAGTGGGTTTCATGATCACTTAATTATGCATGCCGTCGCTAAGCGAGTCTATCTTACAATGCGGGAAGAAGGAGCTACTTACCTTAAGCGACTGGCTTTTTTCACCATCTTATATCAAGGAGATGGATCATTTAAAAAAGGGGATGACTTTATCATGAAACAGTCATTACCCGAAGAGATAGCCTGTTCTGTTCCGCTCAATGAAGCAAACATTGAAGCCCTCAAAGTAGCACTATCTTGCTATAAGACCTACCAGGAGGTTATTGAAAAGGCCCAGGTGAAAGAAATCATCGGTGATCAGGTTCATTTCGAAATTTTCAATGAATCGTTTGACACAAAATTAACTGACTTAACGGAAGGGTTGATAAAGTGAGTGGTGATTAGCAAATATAGATACGATGAGCATTGAGGTGGGGCCTGAAAAAAGATTAAAACGAAGGCAGGAGCCGATAGTTTAGTAGTAAGTATGGCTAGTTGTCTATATACTTGAACTCATAACCTTAGACCGGCGGACCATTCTAGGATAACTCAAGCCCCTAATTATCAATATAGCCATCAAACAACCTCCTCTATGCCCACCAAGCCTTTTGATTATTCTCTGGATTTTGATCGGATTGATTTTCGTCAGCAACCGGAACTGTATCAGGTAGGTAAAGGCGAGCAGGGAGTCTTGATGGTAGAACCTTATAAATCCGAAATTTTACCCTACTGGCGTTTCAAAACTCCGGAAATCGCTAAAGAATCATCCCAAAAGATTTATCAGCTTTTCCAGGACTATCTGGCAAACGATGACTTCGTTGGAGCTGATATGGCTCGCAAGTTTTTGCAAATGGGCTATACCCGAGCCCGCCGGTACGCTAATTACAAAGGAGGTAAAAAATATGCCAGCAATCCTCAGAACGAAGCTACTCCGGAAGCTGAACGCGAAGCCCGAAAAAACATTTTACCCCGGCAGGAAGATCCTGAAAAAGCTGAATCTGCGCGAATTTTTAAAGAAGTATGGGAGCAAGCCAAGGCAGATCAGAAGTATCAGCGACTAAAGGCCGAGCATCAGGAAAAGTACGAAAAAACAGCTCGCTAGCTTTTTCCTGAATTCCTGGAATCAAATATTAAAGTTTGATATTGCCTTATTTGTTGAATACCAGCCTGGCATTTACTACTTTTCTATAGTAATCACCTCACTATGCGAACTACCTCCTACCCCGCTCTGGGCTTTTTAAGCCTGTCAATGTTCTTTTCGTGCCAATCAGATTCACCACCCTTTTCTCAGGATGCCCAAGAAGCTCTTTCAACCTTTGAGGTTGCTGATGGCTTTACCATTGAATTGGTAGCCTCCGAACCACTAGTAGCCGATCCCGTAGCTATGGAAATAGATGAATTCGGGCGAATGTATGTTGCTGAGATGCATGGCTATCCACTGGATACCAAAGGCTCAGGGAAGATCAAACTTTTGTCGGACACTGACCAAGACGGAATGCCGGACCAAAGCAGCATCTTTGCTGAAGGTTTGATCTTGCCAACTGGTATTATGCGCTGGAAAGAAGGCATTATAGTCACCGATGCTCCAAATGTGTGGTACCTGGAAGATACCACCGGAGATGGTACCGCTGACATCAAAGAGGCCATGCTAACAGGTTTTGCACGATCTAATCCTCAGCATAACCTCAACAGCCCCGTATATGGGTTAGATAACTGGATTTACCTGGCTCATGAAAGTACCGTCTCAACCAAGTTCTTTCACGATCAGTTTGGCGGTGAAGGCCAGCCAATAAGTTTCCCGGGCCACCAAATGGCTAATTTACCAGTAAATGCCGATGGCAGAAATGTTCGGTTTCGTCCCGATTCGTACGAATTAGAAATAATGTCTGGTGAAACACAATTCGGACATACCTTTGATACCTGGGGACATCAACTCCTTACCAGCAATGCAGAGCATCTGTTTCATGAAGTCTTACCTGCTCGCTACCTTACCCGGAATGCCAACTTAGGGCTTCCTACCGCCATGCAGTATATTCCGGCTTACGGGCGGGGTGTTGAAGTTTATCCTATTACGCAAAACCCTGAGCACCAGTTACTCACAGATGTAGGAACTATTACCTCAGCCTGCGGTGTCACCTGGTACCAGGGAGGGTTGTTTCCGGAGGAATATCAACAAGTCACTTTTGTTGCCGAACCGGTCCATAATTTGATTCATGCCGATGTTATTAAGGATGACGGTGCCACATTTAAGGCGGAGAGGTTGCTGGAAGAAAAAGAGTTTCTGGCCTCTACCGATAGCTGGTTTCGCCCGGTCAATTTTTATGTTGGTCCCGATGGAGCGCTGTACCTACTGGACTACTACCGTCAGATTATTGAACATCCGGAGTGGATGAGTGAAGAAGTGAACCAGTCAGGAGCACTTTACAATGGCACTGAGAAGGGGCGCATATACCGTATTGTTCCGGAAGGAAAGAAGCTTGATAAGTTTCTTGACCAGTTATCAGTCGGAAAGGCGACCAATGAAGAGTTGGTTAAGCTTCTCACCCACCCCAACTTATGGTGGCGCCGCACCGCCCAGCGATTA
Source organism: Roseihalotalea indica (assembly GCF_022458895.1). The sequence continues at coordinate 93,047 of NZ_JAINFL010000010.1, forward strand.
CTCGTAGACCGAAAAGCAGAAAATATAGAAGCATTACTTGTTAAAACAGCCACTGACACTAGCTCTCCCGAGGGGAGGGTGCACGCTTTATGGACTTTACAGGGACTGGAGCAACTGGATGAAGAAACGATCTCGGCCGCCCTAAAAGATTCTGAAGCCGGAGTCCGTGAAAATGCCGTTAAGTTAGCTGAACTACATCTGGAAAAATCTCCCACTCTACTTTCTAAGCTTATTTCTTTGGAAGAAGATCCAGCCCCTAAAGTCCGCTTTCAACTGCTTTGTACACTTAGTGGCTCAGACAAACCCGAAGCTCAGTCAGTTTGCGAAGCAATACTACAGCAGGATATTGCAGATGAATGGGTGCAGTATGCGGCCCTTAGCACATCAAAACCGGAGTCTGTCTGGCTACAATTTGCTCAAGAGCATTTGACTGTCAGTCAAAATGAAGCATCAGCCGCATTTATGAAGAAGCTGGGAAACCAGGTAGGGCGCACCGGAAACTCCTCAGCCATTCATGATATGATCCAACTTACCGCTACTGCTACGTCTTCTGATAGCTGGTGGCGAGCGGCTTTCCTGGACGGGCTGGCTCAAGGTGTCCACACCTCTCCTAATCCTGGTTCTCAATTACAAGCCGACAAACAACTTCTCATTAAAAATATTACCCCAAACCGACCTGATGACCTACGCAAAGCTAGCTTACATCTCTTAGCTGCACTGGGTGATTTGCCCATTTCAGCAGCTCAGCAGACTATCAAAGAAGCAAAAGCAGCACTGAGTCGCTCTTCAAGCTCGGTGGCCTGGCAGCAGGATGCCCTCACCTTCCTGGGGCTCGTTGATGCTACTAAATATCAGGATCAATTTATGGCTACCCTTACGCCTCAGCATCCTACAGTCCTGCAAAAGGAAGCTTTGAAAATGTTAAGCAACGTACAAGGCGTAACCCCCTGTAATGCTTTGATAGATCGTTGGCCCTCACTGACCCCAGCAGTACGGGACCAGGCTGTTGATGTGTTTTTAGAAGAACCAGCCCGAATGCACCTTCTCCTTGCGGCAGTGGAAAATCATCAGATTGACCCATCCGCAGTTGGCTGGCGACGTACCGTCCACCTCATGAATCATGATGATGACTCCATCAGAATTGCTGCCCGAAAGGTTTTCACCAGTTCAGATTCTGGTTCAATAGACCAATACCGTCCTTTCCTTTCCGATAAAGGAAATTATGAAGCTGGAAAATTAGTGTTTGAGCGGGCCTGCGCTACCTGTCATCAATTACAGGGCAAGCAAGGGACCGCCTTTGGCCCTGACCTTTCTTCGGTAAGAAACCGCAGCAAAGATGCCATTTTAAAGGATGTGTTATTTCCAAATCAATCCATTGCTGATGGGTATGAGCTGTGGCGCGCTGAATTATCTAATGGTACAACTCAAACTGGCATTATCACCTCTGAAACCCCCTCCTCACTAACCCTGACGGACCTGGCGGGTAATAAAACTACGGTCGATCGAAACGCTATTAATCACTTAGAAGCCCTGGAATACTCAGCCATGCCGGAAGGGTTAGCCAACCAGATCACCGAAGAAGCCATGAACGATTTATTGACATTCATCAAACAACCTTGAAATAGCTGAGGGAAAAGTGTCTCAAAATGCACTTTACAATCGTCCATTTTGTTGGAAATTAGTCAAATTTATCCATAGCTAACACCCCACCACTGATGTTTACCGGAATTGTTGAAACCGTTGGCGAAGTCGTTAATATCGTCGCTGAAGAAGAAAACAAACATTTTGAGATTTTTAGCACTATAGCCCAGGAATTAAAAGTAGACCAGAGCGTATCTCATAATGGCGTCTGTCTTACTGTAACCGAAGTATTAGGCTCAACTTATAAGGTCACCGCCATTAAAGAGACCCTGCAACGCAGCAACTTAGGCAAGCTAGTAAATGGAGCATCGGTTAACCTGGAACGATGCATGTCGGCCAATGGGCGCTTTGACGGGCACATTGTGCAGGGCCATGTAGACCAGACGGGCACATGCGAATCTGTCGTTGATGAGGGGGGAAGCTGGTTGTTTCGCTTCTTCTATCAGCCTGTTTCATCGGATTACTTAACCGTTGAGAAAGGGTCTATAACCGTGAATGGAGTAAGCCTTACCTGCTTCGATACTTCAGATTCAGGGTTCAGTGTTGCCGTAATTCCCTATACATTTGACCATACTAATTTTGGTAAGCTGAAGCCTGGTGATACTGTTAATCTAGAATTTGATGTCATTGGAAAGTACATCAGCCGCATTCTTGGAAAACAAGCCACCCAAAACTCCTAACAGATTAGCGTTTATTCCGATCATTATGGAAGAAGCAATTTTCTCTGAAGGTCTTATTTAACTGGGCAGGTAAGTGTTACCGGGGGGGCAGCAGGAAGCCCGAGGGTTACCTACCTCCTGCCACCCGCGTCCTATCATGTTTCTAAAAGTAAATCAGGATAATGTCTATTAAATCTAGGGATAAGCTTGAGGAAGCTTTTGGATGAGGTATGGCATGAATTTACGGTACAACAGGTAAAGCAGAATTGCTCCCATTATCCCTATCACCGCTCCCACTATTACATCAAGAGGGTAATGTACTCCCATGTATATTCTGCTATATGAGACTACCGTTGCCCATAGAAATCCCCAAGCAAAATAGGTACTCCAATGGCGTAGCAATAGCCAGCAGACCGTGGCCAGGCCGAAAGCATTAGCAGCATGAGACGATGCAAAGCCATACTTTCCACCACACCCTTCTACCAAGTAAATTACCGATTCTAGGTCAGGGTTATGGCAGGGGCGCAACCGCTCAAAAAACGGTTTCATAAAGCCAGATGTCAGTTGATCACAAAAAGCAATGACAAGCCCTATTAACAGGCACATTCTGACTCCTTCCCAACCAAATTTGTATATCAAAGAAACACCTAACAGCACATAAAAAGGTATCCACGTATATTTGTTGGTCACCCACGACATAAGTATGTCGAGAGAAGGAGTATGAAAACTATTTAACCACAGAAACCACTGCTGATCAGCTTCCTGAATTGCTTCAATCATAGATGATTTTTCATCTGTCTGGATGTGGGTACGAGAATGATCTCTGCGAAGTTATGAAATCGTGAGGGGATAGAAAAAAGTATAGAGTGAGGTTGTTACAACCCTAACCCATTACGGAAGATAAACTGATCGTATGCGCTATGGAAAGCCTCTACCTCGGGTGATAATTCTACGGCATATTCGTAGCAGGTGAGGGCATCAGCCAGCAGGTTATTTTGTTCGTAGAATGAAGCCAGAATCAATTTATCCAGGGCGCTCTCTTCACCAGCAAAAACCAGTTTAAGCTCCTGTAGTTCCTGTTCAATCAGCGCTGATTCATCAGCAGTCATATGTTTAATGCCATAGCTACTAGACTGTACATCTTTCTGCGCCTTTTTCTGAACGCTTACAATCAGCAGTCTTTCTGAAGCAATGGGCTCCTGATCAAAATCAAGCCACAGTTTAGTGTCAGAAGCATCTTTTACCATAAGCACCTCATCAAACATATTTCTGAAAACCACTTCGTAATCATCCTGCAGTAGTTCAGGCTGCATGTCATCCTGATTTTTCCAGCGAAGCACCACTTCGGGACTAAATACGTCTACCGAATTTGGCAAATACATTTTCAATTTCTGATTTTCAATAGACCGAGTAACTTCTGGCGTAGTTGCCGCCGTTTTGTTTTTTACTGACTCGATATAGGCATTTGCATACTTTTCAGCCACCGGAGAAACTTTACGACTCATTCTATCTTGCAAATGAGAAATTTCATAAGTTCCCGCTTTGCTAAATGGTATGGTCTTCCCACTTTTATGTACCAGACCAAGATATGCGTTCTTACCAACTTTAACCAAATGCGAGCTATTTAGGGCAGTTCCAACCTCTATCGGTTGCCATTCATCTGAGGAGCTACTCCGATAAGATACCTCACCGTCAGTAGTCAATACTTTGAATACATAATCTGAACTCTGCCCAAAGGCAACGGAAATATTAAGAATGCTAACAAAGAAAATGAATAGCAGATTATTCATAAGTGGAACTAGGTAATAGAAAGGTAAAAGTTTAGCTTCAGTCTAAATTTTAAATATTGAGAAATTTACATATAATTAAAATCACAATACTTTTCACAAAAGTATGAAATCAGAACGTACAGTAAAACAATTTAGATATATAATATAGTTTCAAAACAAAATATTCTCTTTATAGTTCAATTTTACATCTCTTCTGGCTTGTAATAATGCAATATGTATTTATACAAACAGCTTTCACTTTATCATTTCCAATACTAAAAGATGAGGAACAGCGCACCAGAATTTTTACAAAACCATATATCCATGGTGAGTGCAGCTTTATCCATAATTTACAAAAATTTCTAACATTCTATTAGAAGTCAGGCAAAACAATTTGATCTTTTTCTGCAATTTTTAGTATTCATCTTTTATGAAGCGCAAAACATTTACCATTAATCATTATGTAGATAAAATTCTCGCGGGTGACCGCTTTGCGCTTAGTCAGGCGATCACTTTAACAGAGAGTCGTCTGGAGGCAGATCAGCAACAGGCAAAGACCATTATGGAATCTTTACTACCTCACACTGGTAATTCTATTCGCCTGGGAATCACCGGCGTTCCAGGGGTAGGCAAAAGTACTTTTATTGATCAGTTTGGTATGCTTCTGATTCAAATGCACCACCAGGTAGCCGTGTTAAGCATTGACCCTAGCAGCCAGCAGTCTAGGGGCAGCATTTTAGGAGATAAGACCCGTATGCACCAACTTAGTAAGCATACGAAGGCATATATCCGACCAACAGCCACAAGAAGCCATTTGGGTGGCGTGGCGCAACAGACCCGAGAGTCCATTTTACTGTGCGAGGCGGCGGGCTACGATATTATTATTGTGGAAACCGTTGGCGTAGGGCAGTCAGAAACGATGGTTAGAAACATGACTGATTTCTTTCTTTTGCTGCTGCTGGCTGGAGCGGGTGATGAACTACAAGGAATAAAAAGAGGCATTATAGAAATGGCCGATGCACTGGCTATTAACAAAGCCGATGGAAATAATCAAAGAGCATCTCAGAAAGCGAAGCAAGCTTATCAACAGGCGTTGCATTTATTCCCTCCTAATTCGCAGAAGTTAAGCCCAAAAGTGTTTACATGCTCAGCTCTGGAAAATAAAGGATTGGATGATATCTGGACGTTCATCCAGAAATTTATTCAACAAGCTAAGGAGAATGGTTTTTTCGCGGAACAACGCCGGCAACAACAATTAGAATGGTTTCATGAACTGCTTAAACAACATATTGCTCAGCAGTTCTTCCAACATCCTCAGGTTAATGCCCGACTAGACACCATCCGAAGGGCTGTCACTCAGGGGGATATTACAGCCCGGGAAGGGGTCGATCGGCTATTACAAGCGTTCAGTGCTTAAGCTTTTTGTAGTAAAGCAATAACATCCTCACCATTTTCAATCTGCTCGGGGCTAGGCATGTGGTTTTCGTACATCAGATGCTCAATACTAGCCATAGCTTTATCACGATTTACCCCTAGTGCAGCCTCAATCTTATTGTCTTTAACGTAGTAAGCGATAAAATCCTGATCTTCTACTGAGCCATCGTAAATCACCCGATCAAAGCCAGGAGTATAGCCCACGTAGCGGAAGTTGGTACCCTGCTGAGCCGTCCAGAAAAACGGTACGCTTCGGTAAGCCTCCTGCTTACCTGCCATATTAAAACCAGCCAGGCGCCCTTGCTGGCAAGCCACTCGCCAGTGCTCAATTCGGGTAGGTTTCCCCCGGAACGGGAACTGGGCAATATCTCCAGCTACATACACATCATCTGCTGCTTTCAGATATTCATCTACTGAAATGCCGCCATCATCCGCTTTGTCCAGCCCAGAAACAAAATCCGTAGCGGGCTTCACCCCAATACCAACTACTACGAGCTCGGTAGCCAGTTTTTTTCCATTTTCCAGAACGACCTCTTCTACCCTATCTTGCCCTTTGAATTCTTTTACCTTTGTTTCCAGCTCAAAATGAATTCCGTTTTCGTCGTGCAAGCGGCGAATGAGTTTTCCGACAGGCTCTCCCCAGCGGCTGCCAAAGGGTATTGCTTCCGGAGCTACCACGGTAACTTCGCACTCCAGCTTTTGCAGGCTCATGGCTACCTCCATACCAATGAATGAACTGCCGACCACTGTTACTTTTTTCACATTCTTAGCTACCTCTCTGATCTTACGGCTATCGCTTAGCGAACGTAATGTGTAGATTCCCTTTAATTCAGCCCCTGGTGCTTTTAAGGTATTAACCTTTCCACCAGTACATACAAGTACTTTATCATAAGACAATGAGTTACCATCTTTGAAAACAATACTCTTGGTTTTTACATCGAGCGATGTTACTTCCTGTTGTAAACGGTCTACCCCATGCTGCTCATAAAATTCAGGAGAACGCAAAGGCATCCATTCATCCGGAGCTTCATCCTGCAAATACTCTTTACTGGCATTAGGACGGTCGTAGGGCAAATCTGCTTCAGGGCTGATCATGATTATCTGCCCGGTGAATCCGGCTTCTCGCATGGCCTCCACGGCATAGGCCCCAGCAGCTCCGCCTCCAATTACAACATAAACTTGTTCGTTCGTAGTATCCCGGTCTGCCATGGGTGGAGTGACTCTGTCTGAGGTATCAGCGGGTACTTTTACGTAGACTTTGTCCTCTTCAACCCTCACATCATACGTTGGTAAATCATCAATACCGGGAGGCTCGCACTGTTTTCCTTTTTTTAAATTGAAGCAGGCATGATGCCAAGGGCAAATTACCCGATCACCGTGCAAAGCACCTTTTACCAAGGGGGCACCATAATGAGTACAATGGGCATAAATTGCATGGTATTGGCTATTAATCCGGGCTAGTAAGACGTCCGTCTCACCTACTTTTACTTGTTTCATATCGCCATCCTGGAGCTCCTGGGTAGTGGCGACAGCTTCTTCGTGGTAGGTCATATTCAGAAAATAGGTTGATACATTGATAACTCAATGAAAGAACCTATTGACCGCAAAACTGTTTATCAGAAGGAAACGATGGACACCTCGTTTTCATATACCCGGTAAATACGGTACTGATTGTTAGCATCAGAATATATCAGACCAATCTCATTTGTACTCTCAATCGGACGGTCATTTTGTAATTTTCCGGTTTCGTCGAAGAGATAGGTAAACTCCTGAATCTTATCGGTAATGGCAATGATCTGATTACCCGCCCCAAAATCGTAATACTGTACGGCGAGCTCATTTCTGGACATAGCACCGGGCGTAAAATACGATTGCTCAAAAAGGGTTCTGCCAGAAGCATCTAAAATACTTAATCGCTGATTATCCTGCCGGGCCAGAATAAATGTTTTGCCCAACCGGTCCGGGCTCAGCATAAATTGAGTAGATGAGGAAGCCCGGAATTGCTGCTCACGCTTTAGCAATGTCCCTTCCAGATTTACAGAGATTAGCTCTCCGTTATCGGAAATTGTTGTAAGTACAGTCTCTTGAAATGTATTTCCCACCTCCACAAAAACAGGATTATGACAAGCTTGCTCCCAGTTCATGGGGAATCCGGGGTAGTCTTCGCCACGACGATTAAACACATGCAGTATCCCGTTTTGTTGCAGGGCTATGATGCAATCTTTACCCCTGACTCGCACATGCTGAGGTGGTTGAGCCAAAGGCTCTGTCAGCGAAAGGGGGTTCCATCCAGGCAGGTTTTCCCGATCCTGACTGTAAAGCCATAAGTTCCCCTGCTGATCGGTCACTAGAAAGCGATAGTTACGGTTCTGATCGTAATCAAATACTGATAGATACTTTAAATGCTCATTATTGGTAAAATGTAGTGGATAGCCCGGAACATAAGCTCCATTACGGTCAAGCAGATGTAACGCTGAGTCAGTAGCAAATAAATACTGTAGCTTATTATTTTGGTAAAAATCTATCTGTGTAACATCACTAAGGATCGTAGCCGATAACGAATCTGACCATACTACGGACTGGTCTGATGTATTTACCAGATGCACAACACCCGCCTTATCTTGTACCAGCACTTCCAGTTGTTGGTTAGTATAGTTTCGGACGACATAAGGTTTTGAGACAAGCGTAGTATCCAGCAACAATTGCTCCTGAGTAGAAAAACCCTGCGAGGCTGCGATTTCAGGTTGCGCCTGATAGGTAACAGCAATGCTGCTGTAGTACTCATCATCCATTGGACTAAACTGAACGGCTATTTTTTCCAGTTGCTTTAGCGATGCTTTATTTGCCCTGGCCCAGTCAGCCCATTTGGGAGATAATTGCCCAATCCAGCGATCCCAGTACCGGGGAAGATTTAAAACAATACTAAAAGTGGCCGGGTCTAACGAACGTTCCAAGAATCTCATTTGTCTGACGGACTTACTCCAGGTGTTTTCGGTTCTCTGATCAGAAATAAGGCGCTTCAATGCATTTACGCTGTTAGACATCACCAAAAACGAAGAATCCTGAAACCAGAAGCACTCAGAAAATGGCCCGTCAGTTTGCTCACCAAACTCGCCTAAAAGAAACTGTGGTAAAGCAGGGTCATTGAGATTATAAAGTGAGTACCCCGCAAAAGACTCTCGAAAAGATAGGGAGTCGCCTGCGTTCTGAAACACTCCCATAGCATCTTCCACTTCTGACTCATCCTCGATTTCAATGATAATAAGCTTATCGGGCGGGGTATCCGGACCGGTTTCCATTTCAACCACCCCAATCTCACCTCCTGCCCAGCTCAGCCAGTCAATGAGGTTTTTTCCAGTTTTCTGCTCAAACTGTTGATATGCCTGCTGTAGCTTGATAGAATCGGTAAGTTGTTGTTGACGGAATCGCTGATACGCATTAGCCCAGGTCTGTACATCAGTGAAAGAAAACTGGTAAAAAGCGGCGGTACGGCTCGGGAGGTAGTCACTTAACAAAAACGGACGAGCTGCCTGATTCTCAAATGTTGAAAGGTAGTAAGAAGAGGATTGTGCCTCACCAACCTCACTGAAACCGCTTAAAACCCACTGCCCCTCTTCTACGGTAAGGTCTAATAACATGGTACGTCCCAGGGCATCGATGACACTGCTCTTCTGCCCTTGTTTTTCGGCAGTGAATATAGAGAACAGCGCCCCCAGTTGCTGACCATTAATATAAAAGTCGCCCTGATCACGCTGAGAAAGGGCATTTTGATAAAGAGCACCTCGCCACGAGCTTTCCACATTTTGTTCCTGCTGAAGTCGGCGCACCTGATCTTCTACCAAAAAGGGAGTAAAACTCCCCATAAGGTAGTTATCCACTCGAACCCATGAGAAACGAGTGTTCTGAGGCTTATATGTCCATTCATGAATGGTAATGCCCTGATATTGCCGTTGTTCGACACTCCACTTCGGATCTTGCTGGATATTGGCAGAGGCTTGTTGCCAGTAGTTTTCTTCAATGGCCTGATCAAGCTTCACATAAAACGAAAAGCCAAGATCATCGTTACCGGTCACCTGCCCGGTGATATAGCAGGGCCTATCTTCCAGCCAGGAAGTTAGGTTAGCAATACTATCTAGTGATGGCAGACTAGCCGAAACAGGTTGGAGATCGGGTAGCGAAGCTAGTACTTTTCCCAAAGGTGTTTCCCGAACTGCCGCCCAGTCTATTGGGAACTGATCGGAGTGATACACCCACAGTGTCTCTTCTGGCAACAGTTGTCCAATATCAACGGGTTCATCTTGGGCTAAATAGTAAAAATACCCGTATACGCCCGCCCCAAAAACCAGGGCAATGCCAATGATGTAACTAAGTTTTCGTAACACACCTGTCTGTTTGCTATTACAAAACTATAAAATTACTCGAAAGACTGCCTATTCAGGGCAGATTTGTGTATAAGCCTGTGATATAAAGTGAGCTATAGAATATGAATATAACAAATTCGCACTACGTCCTTTACTCACTCCGACTCTTGTATATAACTCTATATAAAAAACAGCAATGGATGCGTTACCTTTCGGGCAGTATTTGACAAGTATTTTTGCGTATGAAATGTGAAGATGTTCTTCTGGAAGATCTTTACCCCCCCCATAGCTCTTATGCTGAATAAATAATCAGAAGCACAAGACCAAAAGAACATGTTTGAGAGCCTTAATCCGGCATGGTCTCGCACAAAAACTGGCAGTTATTTTAGAAGACGCTATTTTAGCGTGAAGCCTGGTACTGATTGGGAAGCATAATAATAAACTCCGTTCCCTGGTTAGGCTCAGATTTAAGCTTGATGGTCCCCTTTAGCTTCTCAACAGTCTCCCGAACAATATATAAGCCTAATCCAGAACCTTCACTACGGTCGGTAGCTCGGTAAAACATCTCAAAGATATGAGCCAGATGTTCAGATGCGATTCCCTCACCATTATCAGATATTCTGATGTTAGCACGTTTGCGGGAAACATTGATCTCGATTTTTATTCGAGATTTCTTCACTTCATACCGACGATATTTAAAAGCATTAGATATGATATTGTTAAGAATAACCCGCACCTGGGTTAGGTCTGAAACAAATGTAACGGGTTGGCTAATGCGGGTGCTGACCTCTAAGTTCTTATTATCACCCAAGTGAAAAAAGCTTCCGATGGCCTTCTCTACTTCCAGCATAAAATTGATTTTAACCATTGGGCGGCGCTCCGGGCGATTGGAGCGAGAGATACTAAGCAAATCTACCAGAAACGCGTCTAGCCGCTTTATACTTCCTTCAATCAGCTCTACGAATTTTCCTCGTTCTTTCTCGTTGGTTTCCGTTCGTAGTAGAGTAATTAAGCCCTGCATGGAGCGTAGAGGGGCACGAAGATCATGGGATGCATGGTAAACGAAATTATCCAGGCCAACATTTACTTTCTGTAACGTCTGGATTTGCTCCTGAAAGGAAGAAATATTTTGCGCAAATACTATAACCTGTCCGGCAATTCTTCTCGCTGAAAATAGAGCCCACGCCTTTCCCGGGGAAACTTCTAGTACCCGGTTCCATAGCTGCCCATTGTCGTTCACCTCCTGAATAAAGGTGAGCCATTCTGGTGAGCGCTGCCAGCGAATATTGGTAAGGTCATCATCGGGCATGGCAAGCAGTTCTAATGCCGTAGCATTTGCCTCAATAATAGCTCCGGTCTGAGATTCCACATACAATAGTGCCAATGGAATTTCGTCTAGGCAGATAGGGTATACTACACCTTTGGATAATTCGCCCTCAGGGGCAAAAGTAAGTGAGATAACTCCTTTATTCTTTGCCTGACGGTTGATTCTTGCTCTCACTCGGAGAGGTAGCGTTTCACCGCCTGAGCTCTTTTGATAGAGAACAGCTTCCAGTAGTTGAGCATCATCTTTCTCGAGTAACAAGATCAATTTTCTAAACTGATCCTCCTGATGCTGGAATACACCATACACCTGCTGAAGCGGAAGAGTAATTTTACGGGGCTCTTTATCGACCTGAAACTGAGCTATGGCTTTGCTGTCGCCTACATTCCAGTGAATTTCGGCACCTGAAAGCAAATGGCTGGAGAGATATTGACTATTATATTCCTGAGCAGCGTTATTTGAGTCACAATCCCGATGAATTAAGACGGCAGATTTGGAAAACTCAGGTTGATCTATTGACATGAACGTAATATGCGAATACTATGGACATCGGATATATTAGCACAAAATTAAGCGAATATTTTAGAATGATGCAATAAATTATCTGAAAGATACATATAAATTATATTGGACTAGGCATCAATATCCAATTCTAAATACATCATTCGGGATATATCCAATTTTTTTGAAAAAAAGTAAGAATTAAAAGAAGAGCACTAGCGCAAAAACACCCCTTCACTTTCATTATCAAAAACCACTTCAATATGCTCTTGCAAAGTAGTAGCCAACTCTAATCCGGTATAGCTAGCCATTACCGGAAATTGAATATGGCTTCGATTGACTAAGACGGCAATTTCTATCTTCTTTATAGGCTGTTTTAAAAAGGGTGAAAGGCAATAAGCCAGAGTACGTCCCGTATTCAACACATCATCTACCAGAATAATACTTTGTTCGGCAAACGCTGCTTCAGGAACATTAAACGAAACCTGGGTTTGTTGCTCGGTAAACTTCTGTATGGAAACTTCTACCAACGACAGGGTATTCTTCTCGGCTGAGAAGTGGCTGATATGGTCAAGCTCCTGGCAGATCCGCTCGGCTAGATAGTAACCCCGGTCTAGCACTCCGGCAATCAGCAGGCTATCCTGATCAAAATTGCGCTCGTAAATTTCGTACGCGATGCGTTTCACTTTTTGGGTGATTTGCTCAGGGGTAAGTAGCAAACGTGAACTTGAAGCGTGGGACATGATAAAAGTCAGTAAGCGGTTTTTGAAGCTCTAATATAACGAATGATGGGTGAAGGGATCATTTTATCATTCATTATCTTCTTTAACATTACTGATGGTGTATGTCAGACATTCATTTAGTCTGATAGGGGATGTTCAGGCTTTTGGTTTGATTCGAGTGACTCAGCCCACAATTTGCCAAGGAAAAGAATAAATCTGACCTATACGCACTTGTAGGCTGAATATAATGCAGCTTGTAATTGAACCTCCAGGCTAAACCCGTACCTGATCGGTTTCTTCGGGAATGGGAAGAGACTTGCTATCTTTAAAAGTAGATAGAATTACCAGAGACTGTAGGCTGTCAACAACCATTACCTCATTTACCTTATCCAGCATAAGCTGCTGATAAGAGGCAATATCTTTAGCAATGACCCTAAGGATGAAATCGCTCGTCCCGGTAACGTGGTGACACTCAATTACTTCATCAATCTTGTTAATTGCATCAATGAATGTACGGATACTTTCTTTATCATGCCCGGTCAGTTTGATCATTACGAAAGTACTGATTCCCAGCCCTATTTTAGCAGTATTGAGTTTAGCATGATAGCTGTCAATGACTCCTAGTGTTTCCAGCTTTTTTACACGCTCCAGGGTTGGCGCAGGAGATAAACCAATTTCTTTAGAAAGCTGAGCGTTCGTAATTTTTGCGTTTTTTTGAAGTATGTCAAGAATCTTCCGGTCGATCTTGTCAAGTTTTGGGTGTAATGCCATGAATAATTCTAGTTAAAAAATCCGGTCAAATATACCGAAAAAATGGACAGTTAATGAATAGATTGATAAAAATAGTGACAACATTACCATTTCTTCAAAATAATCTTAGGCAAATCGCTAGATTTATTATAGTAAACGTTAAAATCAGCTCTATGGGTTCACAATAATACGCCTCACCAAAGTCTGCCCTAGGGCGCTGATTTTTAGAGCGTAGATACCGGATGGCACTTGAGAAACATCTAATTTTAAAGCATTAAGCCCGGCTTGGGCATCCTGTATGTAATCTGATAAAAGCATCTCACCTGCGTTACTAATCAACTTCACCTGAATCTCCCCAGGTTCTTCTAACAACACTGACAGGACTACCTCATCGCGTGCCGGGTTGGGGTAAGGGGATTCCAAAAGCACCGGAGAAGACAGCGTTATACATACTCGATTGTCGCTGGTATTCTCTTCCACAACCTGGCCGGATATGCCTGTCACTAATGCACAGACATACTCTATAGGGGTAAGCTGATTACGAACCGTGGTGAGAGTTGTTTTTAATGGAAATGAAGCCCTTTCCCCTGGAAGAAAAGGCCCATCTATTTTTTCTTTTAAAGACACTACATCCCCCAGGTTAACCAGCACATCAATTACATCAATAATTAATGTTCCCTGATTCCGCACCGTCAATAATAGCTGGTCGGCCTGAGATGTATCCGATAAGATTATTAACTCTTCCAGCACAATATCAAGCTGAGGATCTACCACTTCAACTGAAGTTTTGGCAGTATCTGAGCAACCAATATCATTTTGCACGATCAACTCTATCTGGTAAATGCCCTGATCATCAAATGTAAAAATGGGCTCACGCTCTTGTGAAATCTCACTACCATTAACCTTCCACTGTAAGCTGGAGTAACCGGTAGAGAGATTTGTAGAAGTAACTGTCAGTGGCGCACCACCCGATACCTGAGATACTTTAAAAGCAGCCTGTGGTGATTCAAGAATGGTAATGGTGCTATCAAATGTAAAAGAACAGCCTTCGGTAGTTTCCAGCGTCAGAGTAACCAGATGCTCACCTGTTTCTGAAAATACCACGGTAGGAGAACTTTCAAAGATGGTCCCTAGGCCGGTTACCTCCCACGTATATCGGTCTAGGCTCCAACCATTCAGTTGGGTTTCATTATTGAAATTAACTGGTTCACCTAGGCAGCCGGTAGCCAACTTAAAACGCACGTCGGGCCGAGGCAGCACTTCCAAAGACTGACTTACTGTTGCATTACACCCGGAGGAAGCAAAGGTTGTTAGTGATACGTCATAAATACCAGGTTCTGCAAAAGCGTATGTTATAGAATCTTCCGTAAAATTCTCTCCATTAATGGTCCATAACCACTGTACGATCTGGTCACCATCTGCCACAGTGGAAGTATCCGCAAATTGATACAGCATCGGCTCAAGGCTGGTGGGGCAAAGTCTATTGACTACGAAACCAGGTGAAACCGGAGTTTCCACTGTAATGGTTCGTGTAGCCGAGCTAGAACACCCTCCGCTTGATTGCGTGATAAGTTCCACAGTGTAAGTACCTGGATTTATAAAAGAATACGAAGGGTTTCGGATATCAGAAGTGCCCATTCCATCTCCAAAATCCCACTGCCAGGCCACTATATTGGCATTACTACCGGCAGTGGTTGTATCCATAAATTGAGTTACTGCCCCAACGCAAGCCACATCAGTGGTAAAGCCAACTTTTGGTTGCTCATACACTGTCACGATCTGGCTGGTCGTGTTAGCACACCCCAATGAGGTGTTAGCCGTAAGAGAAATTTCATATGAGCCAGGCTTCTGAAAGGTATACGATGCAGCCTCTGAGGAAGTAGTCTCTAATCCACCACCATCTCCAAAATTCCATTGATAATTAGTAATATTATCACCACTGGTTTGGTTTTCCAGCGAAAGGGGTTGTCCGGCACACACTTGGGCAGGTACTGTAAAATCTACTGTTGGTCCCTGAACAACATTAAGGGTTGTTTCGTACGTTTCAGTACACCCCGGAATACTGGCTTCTAAACGGACAACTTTTTGTCCCCCTTCGATAAATGTGAAGGAAGGATCAGTTTCTTCAGAGAAAAGCTCATCGTTTACAAACCACTGATAACGGATTGCATTATCAGCTCCCTGGGCATTAGTAAGGTTAGTAAATGCCACACTACCATTAGAACAGATAGTCTCAGCAGGAAGCGAAAACTCCGGTATGGGAGGATTATAGATCGTTATTTGGCGAGCCAATCTATTGCTGCAGCCGTTTTCAGATGCTACTTCTACATTTACATCATAAGTACCTGCCGCAGGGAAATTATAAGTAACCGTTTCACCAGATTTTGCTTCGCCATTAATGGTCCAATTTGTTGAAATAAGCGATTGATCTGTTGTAGAAGTTAAGGTAATTTCATTTCCCACACATAGACTACTAAGTTGAAAATTTATTGTCGGTGCCTGATCTTCCGTTACTGTGATAAATTGTGTGGTATCATCACGATTACCAAATTCATCGTAAGCGGTGAGTGTAATAGGGTAAGTACCAGATTGGCTATATCTAGTATAAGCTGGGGTCTCTACCGTAGAAAAATTATTATCGACATTAAAACATTCTTCAGCAAAATTAAACCTTACTATTTCATTTGCATTATAGTTCAGCGCAGTCAGATACCAGGAAGGAGCATCGTATATTAAATCAAAATCATAGACTGTATTAAGCTCAGAAAAATTGCCTAGGAATATTTGTGTTGGTTCAGGGTTTTCTAAATTATCACCTAATTCAACTTTGTAAAACCCAGCACTTCTTGTAGCTACAATACAATAAATCTGCGCATTCTCTTCAACAATAAAAACGCGAGTAGGTCTAGATACGGTTGCTATTTTTAGAACCGAAGGAGTATTAGCCAAATCATTACCAAACGATAATAGAAAAATCTCATTTCTATTACCATTGCTTGTAATTGCGTACCATTTTCCATCTTGCTGAGTCAACGAGACTCCAAAAAGTCCATTAAATGACGAAGATGCTACTTCATTTACATCATCGACATCCGGATTAGTAGTGATCGAGTTACCAAAATCAATAAAGCTCAATTTGCTACTTCCTAAATTTGCGATACTTGCTATAACCCGACCTTCTTTGTGGTATATATCCAATCCAAAAGGCTTATTCAATGAATTAAAATTCCCTAGATTAATAACATCAGGAGGCTGTTCTAGCCCATTTTGAAATTTTAACCTTAATAAACGATTATTACCATCATTCACTAATAAGGCATACCATATACCATCTTCTTTGACAAATTGCAAGCTGTTAGGTGCTGATAAAAAACCTCCAGGATTACCTAGATCAAATACAGTAGGAGTAGCTTCTAGATCAGAGAATTCCAATCTAAATAATTTATTATTCGATCTACTAGATACAAATGCGTACCATTTACCCCTATCAAAAACATATTTGATAGCATTTGCCTTTTGCACGCCATTTAATGCAAAGACATTATTTGGTATAGGTTGAATATTTGAAAAATCTGAGGGGCAAAAATCCCAAACATAGCTATTAGCGTTTGCAGATACATTTTCTAGTGCTAATGTACTTCCTGAACAAATTTCGCCACTCATATTAAAACTAGCGAAAGGAAATTGGGCAAATACATTTATAGATAAAACTAGGAAAAATAGAATAAAAGCAGCACATTCTCTCGCCATATATCACAATCATAAATAAAATCAAATCACTATCTTATCATTGTACCTTACCCTACAAAACTTGTACCTACGTTTAAATAATGTTTGTGAAGGCCAGTATAAGTAGTATGCTTTATTAACTATCTTGATAAAGATTTCTGAATTTAATTTTCTATAAATTCTAAAACAGGCTATATATGCTAAACCCTCTAATTTTACATTTTTAGAAATCTGTTTATCTTCCTCAAGAAGTTTCATTACCTCCACTGCTTTTTCATACATACCTTGCATCAGATATTGTCTTACTACGTTTTCGAAAAAAAGCCCAAAGATAAGTTGCTTGCGTCGAGAGGTAAGCATACCTGCCTCTTCCAACTCTGAGGATATTTTAAGAAATAGCTTGTAATGAGAATTTACAGTGTTTATATGGTAAATACTCTTTCCTATATGTTCACCCATATGCTTGCGCCAAAAACAATCAGGGGGAAATTGATAAGCCGTGGTATAAATAAGATTTTTAGAAAGTGCTGCAATATGAAAGTCTATATCTTGAAAAGCTAAAACATCTGTATCCCAATGCAAACTTGATTTTATAAGAGATTTTCTTTTCCAGATAGGGTTTAAATTAAGAAATGGAGCATCTAAATTTAAAAATGTATCTATGTGACTTTCTAAAGCTCTATTTTCAGATATTAGAACATCATTATCACCCGGTACTTCATTAAAAATAAGGCCAGCAAAAACTGCAAAGTCCAAATTTGGGTATTCCTCAATAAAACTAACTCTTTGTCGTAGGCAAAATGAAGCTAAATAATCGTCTGAATCTAAAAAGATAACATATTTACCACTAGCATGGCTGATGCCAATATTCCGGCAGCTTTGTGCACCCTTAGGTTCGTCTATACGCTTTTTATATTTTATTCTTTTATCATATTTGGAAAACTCTTTAACAACTATCGGTGTATCGTCTTGTGAGCCATCGTCTATAACAATCATTTCCCAATTACTATAAGTCTGCTTTAAAAGGGACTGTATGGCATCAGATATGTAGGCTTGCCTATTAAAAACAGGGGTAATAATCGATACTAATGGGCCAGACTTCATTTTCCTATTTATTAGACCTTGCTAATAGTACAGCACCGGTTTCGGTATCATAGCTTGTAGAATTAAATTCTTTATATTTTTCCTTCCAACGAGATACTATTACCGATTCAT
Organism: Roseihalotalea indica; assembly: GCF_022458895.1. The sequence continues at coordinate 111,152 of NZ_JAINFL010000010.1, forward strand.
CTTCTCTCTTGGTATCATCTACTAAAATTGCAGCGCGATCACTTAGATAATCATATAGGAATGGCAATGCGGGATAACGCGAATATTTTTGGATATAACCGGGGGGCGCATCAACAATTACAAAATCTATCTTTTGCTGGATTTTGTTTAGAAAACTTGAGTCATACCAAACCCCTTGAAACGAGTCTATATCTGCTTGGACCAGAGGTTGATGTAACACTTCTACGTACTCTTCTAAACCATGTGCTCTAACGTAATTAGAGGTTCTATCAGCAAACTTTTGATCATGATCAAGAGCTAAAATTTTTCCTGCACCAATCTTTTTTAAACAGTACCCCATTACTATCGATGAAGCTCCACTTCCTATATCAATGATTAGTTTCGGTTTTCTATTAATAACCTCTTGCATTAAAATTTCAGCAAAATCCGGTGAAATAGACCATAAATCGCGAAACGCGGGTAAAACATTTGATGGCTTTGTAACGAAATAGATGTTCATCAACCCCTGAAATTGGCGAAATTGCATGGCGTGTGCTGCCTCGTTTTTTAGTAATAGCTGTCTTAGATCTTGCTGGCTTTTATTAATCCTAAATAAAAAACATGAGAATATTATTAAACATAATATGATCAGTATCAATAAAAAATCTATCATAAATGTAAATTTTACAAATATTATTTTGTAATACTTTTTACTTTTTTTATTATATAAATAATGTTAGCGGGTACATATGCATATACTACCGTTCGGACTCGATTAATAAAGCTATTCCGATGGCGATACAGATAGCGAATAGTATACCTATCAGCCTTAAAATTGGGTTTAATTTTATTTGGATGAAAAATTTCATCTATAGAATTAATCTTTAGATTCGATACTATATCTTTTTTATTTTTTGTCTGGGTGGCCTCTCCTCCAAAACCGACATTTGAAACCAAATTATAATTTGGTAAAATGGTCACTCCCCCATCTTTCCAGATTGAGTACTGCCATCGATAAGCCCAAGAATTTATTTCATTCTTTTTTAACTGAAGGAATATATTTATCCATCTATTTTGCTCTCGTTTACTCGATACAAAATTGTCAACTTTTTTTTCTGCAATGAACTCACACAAACCTTCTAGGTCATAAGTGAATTTAGACCATGCCCTTTTCCAAGTAGCCCACCCCCAAATATGAGCCTGATGTGAAAAATAGTACGACGCCTTTCCTCTTTTCTTTCCAAATTGAAAATTATTACCGGATATCATCATTACTTCCTCATTTTCAGAATAATGACTTAAAACTTCTTTACAAAAGAAAAAAAAACTCTCGTCGGGTAGACAGTCATCTTCAAGAATTATACCTTCTTCCACACCTTCAAAAAACCAAGTAATTGCATTGCTGACAGCCTTTGCACAACCTAGATTCTCTTCTCTAAAAAGTGTTGACACTTCACAGTCCCAGTCAATTCGTTGTACAATTTCACGTACCTCCAGACATTTCGTAGCATCTTGTGCATGATTTCTCCTAGGTCCATCAGCTGCAATGAAAAGCTTTTTTGGTTGTACTTCACGTATTCTAGCAAATACTTGTCTTGTTAAATCTGGTCTATTAAATACTAAAAACAGCACAGGTGTATCTAACATGGATCAAGGATAATTTTATAAACAGAATAAAGATATTTGGTGTAAGGTAATTGGAAAAAATACAGTTAGAATTAATAAAATTTTTTATAGACTTTACTATAACTTCCAATACCCTTGGAAAGGCTAAAGAGTTCACAGGCACCTTTGCGAATTAATGCCGATGAGAACTCTATGCTTTTGTGTATTTTATGCAATACAACCTGATACTCAAAGCTTTTTACATTAGAAATTAAAAACCCACAATTAATAGATTGTATAATATTATCAGTATCACCAATTCCACTATTAACAATCATTGGAATACCCATACTCATGATCTCGCCCATTTTTGTGGCAGAAGAAGCCTGCTTTGAGAAAACAGGTTTGATGAAAAATATGGACCAGTTACTTAGGCTAAGGTACAGCGGTACTTCCTGCCGGGTAGCAGCAGTAATTACTATTTTATCTGTGTCAATATTATTTTTCTCACAGAGTTGCCATATCTCCTCAGGTGAGTCTTTGGTAATAAATAAAAAGTAAGCATTAGAATACGTTTGCTGTAGTTTTCTATAAAAGATCAGCATTTCTTCTACCATGTACCAGGTACCCAATGAGCCTAGGTACGAAAGGACAAATGCATCCTGAGGAATAGCAAACTTCTTTTTCAATAATTTTTTAGCTAGCGCATCTATTTTTTCGGGATCAAACAATGCGGTATCTACACAGCAGGGTATTACCTGAATAGGAATAGGCTGATTTTTGACTTCTGTCCACTTATGAATAATATCCTTTGCTTTATGAGTTAACGTAACCGTATAATCGGCTTCACTCAGTAATTCAATTTCCTTTCTTTTGAAGTAGTGGTAGATCACTCGGAATAGTGGATTTTTTAGATTCCACAGCCCCCCTTCAACCCGCTCATCAGCCCAGAAACCTCGCATATCAAAAATAAATTTTGTGCCGAATTTCCGTTTCATAGCCATACCGATGAGCGCCGATATATAAGAACGACAATGGATTATACGAAAATTATGCTGCCGGTGTAATTGATACGCTTTCCTCCGAAGCTGGTAGACATCGTAAAGGGTTGAGAGCACGGGCGGCTTTTTGTGGTAAGGAAGAGGCACCCAGCCAATATTACAAGCGTCTAGCAATGTTTGTATCTGGCTTTTGGCTTCTTTAAAGCGCTCGGCTTTTTCAAAACTGATAATCGTAAACTGATAGTCCTGCTTGGCAAGTCCCTGCAAATACGGAATAACCTGCGACTGCCCCAGGGGATCAGTCATGCCGTCATACGATAGATAGAGGGTTTTAATCATCCGCCCCAAGTTTGTTGTAAATACCCGATAACTTGCGCATATAGCTACTTTTACTAAACAAGTTAGCTCTCTGGCTACTCTGTTTTTTTAAGCTATCCAATGGCTGAGATGCTCGAAAAATATTTTGTAAGGAATTTTTTAGTGACTGAACACTATGTGGATCAAAGTAGATGACCGTTTCCCCAGCTACCTCCCGGTGAGCATCAATTTCTGAGACTAGGCAGGGCAAACCACATGCCATGGCCTCTGCTAAGGCTATACCAAACCCTTCAAACCGGGAAGCAGCAATATACAGATCGTATTCTGGTAGCACTGTATGAGGTTGATCTATATGCCCTTTTAGTAAAATACGATCTTCTAATGCGTGATAGCGGATTAATTCCTGCAAAGTGTCCCTCTGTTGCCCTTCTCCATAGATATGCAACTCAAAGTTTCGGTTAAGCAACTGAGACAACGCCTTTATTACCAGCAAATAGTTCTTTTCTGGTCTTAAGTTACCCAGCATCACCAGACGCAACCTGGCGGAATCGCCGGAATGAGAGAGCGGCATATTAGCGAAATACGTATCTTCCACATAATTGTGTAGAACCTCATAGTTAGTATTTATCCCGACTTTCCGGCTGACTAGCTGCTGTACCGCACCGGAGACAAACAATAGATAATGACGCTTCCGATACGTAAGCCGGTCTAGCAGCAACAATTTGCGACTATACTGGGCGGTATTCTTGGGGTCGTAAAGCAGACTATGGTAAGAAGATACCAAACGAACATGCGCCGGGCACGCCAGCCTGGAAATGATGGTAGAATAATACAGATGAGAATGTATTATTGTTACCTGATGCTGAGTAATAATCTTCTTGAGATTATTGACAACCCGAGGCGATGAGGACCATCCTTTAAAGTTCAGACAGGTAACCGTATATTCCCGAAGTTCTTCCGTATAGGCCTGAGGTGGTTTTAAATAGACTATAAGATGCCGGTATCCTGCTATTTTAATATTAGCGTGGACTAACATTTGCTCTGCCCCTCCTACTCCCAGTGAATCTATAATATGCAGAATGGTCTTTTCCAATATTCTATCGTCCTGATACATTTACGAAGCCAATGAATGGCCAAGCTATTTCAAAAAACACAGTTTCTCTTTTATGCCATAAGGAATATCTGTTGGGCACTTTATTTTTCGTGATATCCCTCATATACATAAGCCCCGTACAGCAGGTTAGTCACAAGAAAGTATACTCTATCAAATAACTTCATATTAGGAATAAACTCTAAAAGCCGCAGGAAGGTATTTTGGTGTAATAAGACAAAGTTATATATCCCCGATTTTATGGCACCATAGTGCAATGTCAATTCACTGTAACCCATCTGTACAGCTACTTGTCGGGTTTTTCCACCCCTCTTTCTTCTGGCTAACCACTTCTCAATCGTATTGCGGTCGGCTTCATTATGATAAGCCATAGTATTGGGATTAATAAAAATCCCGATCTGATGTTGCTTAAATCGTTGCGCCAGATCATAGTCTTCAAATCCGGCAAAAGGAAACCCTTCATTGTATCCTCCGGTGCGGAGGAAGACATCTTTGCTAATAAACAAAAACTGGCTGGTTACTGCATTAGAAGCAAAGATAGCGTGGCTGTCCCAAGCGCTATTCTTATGCCACCCTCTGAAAGTAGTAAAACCATAATGGTTAAGAAATCTTCCGAACTGGGAATGCTCTAATTTGCTCTTTAAATTAGGCGGGTATTCCCAGTTAATGTTATAGCAGGCATTGGGTTGGTTTTGGGCAATAGACAAAACATCTCGCACATTGGTTGTATCCATTAGCATATCATCATCCAGAAACAACAGCCACTCTCCCTTTGCCAGAGAAACGCCATAATTCCTGGCGGAGGCTACTCCCTGTTTTGGGTTGTTGACAATGGTCAGCATATCGCTAAGCTCAGATGGAAGACTCACCTCTGAGGTTGCGTCATTTATCACAATTATTTCGTGGTCAAAGCTGGTAAGCGAGGCTCTGGCCTGTCTGATAGTCTGTTCCAGTAAGGCTCCCCGGTCTTTAGTTGGTATGATCAGGCTAATCATGGTTACCTTTTTCTGAAGAATTTTAGTACCGAAACGGGTACGAACGTGTTTCTAAAACTCAATTTTCTAAAAAGCTTTTTTTCAGCCTCTCTCAAATAACGGGTATCTACCTGGGTCATACAAATTTTAGCTTTTTCACGCTCGTTGGCAGCATAAAACTCATCGGCTCGCTTCAGAAAAAAGTAGTTTATTATTTTCTCAATATCATGCTTTGTGACTGTCGAAGGGATGTCCAATCTGAATTCTTCATTTATATTACACACCGACATAATAGAGGCTTTACTTTCCTGTAAACCAAACTGATCAGCCATAGAATAGAAAAAACTATCGTGGTCGACCTGAAATTTTTCGGTTTGCGATACTGTCTTGGATGCATCATGAAGGCGAAAGTTAATTAATACATCAGCGATCTTTTTTACCCCCAACAGGCCAAATTGTAGTAGGTATCTAATCCATAAATCACGGTCCATCAGATAATGCAAATTTTCGCTCAGCAGCCCAATGTCGGTTAAAGCCGTTCTTCTGAAAAAAGTTTCGGGTTGATCCATGCGTGCCCAGCCAATGGTTTTAGCCAGGTTTCCTTCGTAAACATCTGTACCCCTGGAATGCCTGATAAAACTTCCGTCACTCTGGATAATATTGCCTCTTCCACACACCACATTGACACTTATATCTTTAAATCCATCGGCCATGGTGTGCAGAGCATTTTTTTCATAAAAGTCATCTGAATTGATCCAATTAACAACATCTCCGGTAGCCCGGCCCAGTCCTTTGTTAATTGCATGACTTTGCCCCCGGTCCGGTTCAGAACACCAATAAGATAGATGCTTCTCGTATTTCTTGATAATCTCTACCGAGCAGTCAGTACTTCCGCCATCAATGATGATATATTCCAGACCAGGGTAGTTTTGAGACAGCACCGAGTCAATAGTTTGCTCTAAATACTTTCCCTGGTTGAAAGACGGGGTAATAATTGTTATTGATGGGCTATACACCTTTCGCGTTATTCTTCAAATAATCCTGATAACTGACTTCTTCTGCATTTAGATATAGATTAATAGTATGAGCCTCTAACTTTTCAATCATACTAGGCAATCTATCTATTTGAAGAAATTGATCGTAATAATCAGCAACATTTATACGTAGACTATTAATTTCTTTCTCACTCATTGACAAAGCACTTCTGATTTTTTCTAGTAGATCGTCTTTATTTTCAAAGATCAAACAGTTTTTAAGATGCTCCAAAGGCGGGTCAAAATACTCAGGATATTGTAAAATAGGAATTGCGCCCACCGCCATTGCTTCCACAACATTAAAGCACAGTGGCATTCGTATACCGGGAGTAGCTAAAAAAAACGCACTTTGTGCCAAAGTAGCTAACCATTGGTCATTGGTTACCCGACTTTCCAGATTACTTGACATTTCTGGCGACCAGGTCCAGCGATTTAGAACCAATTTGTTACAATAGCCACCCTCAAGCAAAAGCCATTGTTCTTTTTGTTCAATGAGAAGAAGTTCATCTGAAGTTAGAGTATTGATTAGTATTTCCATCACCTGATACCGGCTGATTTTGTGAAAAAACTCTTCAATAACCGGATGATTATAGGCTTTTTTATCCTGATTACCAGAAAAGAAAATACGCATTTTCTTATTTGATTCTCTTAAGCCTGTAATTTGTTTAAAACGCTTCGTAGCATATTGGTCCGGGCTCATGGGATAGGGCATTGTTACATGAGAGGGGATTTTATTTTTGGGAGAGTAAACATCAAAATTGATGTTTATTACTTTTCTCCATGGATAATTCAAATACCCGGAAAGATGATCTGTAATTAAGATAGTATTCTGTATAGTAGTTTTTTTAATGCTCAAACCTACTTTCAGCCGAGGTAGCCTAAATATTTGCTGCCCGGCCTTCAGGCAATTACCAATAAACATAAAATTATGTTTCAGAAAAATTGTGTAGCCCGCTTCATGAAACGAAAATATCAGCAAATAATAATACAGTTCAGCTCGCCGACCGGTTAAGTCAAAAAATACGATAGGACTTTCAGGTGATTCTAGCTTTTTAAATTGGAAATAGGCGTAAATGTTGTCAATATAGTTTTTGAAAATTCTACACAATAATAATAACCTGCTCATTACTTTTTATGGGTTGCAAATGCCTAAATCGATCGAGGAAGTATTGTTAGCACTATTTTTTATACATGAAGTCAATTTTAGAGTAATATCAAGCTCAAAATGGAATAAAAAACATATTTCTCATTTAGTAATGATTTTCGGAGCAAGCGATTTCAATTTCATTAACTATCACAGTTAAATTCATAGTTTAAGTAGTTCAGGCTTGACAAGATTGTATTTTTCTTCATGAAAACGCCTTACTTATTAAGTGAAAATATTCATTCAAATTAATTTAATTAGCAATTTGACAGGAGCATTTTTTTTAGAGGCCTATTTACAGGTTTCTTAACTTTATAGCATCCATAAGCCCCATTAAGACTAAATAACAAAAATTTACTATGATAAAACAGATTATAAAGTCGGGACTTAAAGCGTTTGTTTCTCCAGCAATAAGAAGACGCGTATATGATGCGATCGGATCCACGCTAGATTCGAGCCCTATTCCCAAGTACAATATGTTTCGTCATATTACAATATTGAAAGAGTTAGGTTTCCATCCACCTTTCATAGTTGATGTCGGAGCTTATGCTGGTGAATGGACGAAAAAAGTATTAGATATTTACCCTAATGCAACTTATCTAATGGTAGAAGCACAGCCTTCAAAAAAAAATAACCTTGAGAAAATTGCTCAACAATATGATAATGTACATTTGGAAATTGCTCTGTTAGGCGAAACCGAGAAAGAAAATATAAGATTTTTTGAGATGGAAACTGGATCTAGTATTTATGAAGAGAAGACTGAATTTAAGCGAAGAGAAATTCATCTCAATATGTGTATGTTAGACTCTATCGTTAGTAAATATGAGGTTGATAGAGATTGTTTCTTAAAATTGGATGTGCAAGGGGCAGAAATTGATGTCTTGAAAGGTGCTCAAAGTTTCCTGTCAAGCACGGAATTTATCATGCTGGAGGCAAGCACTCTAAATTACAATGAGCAAGCACCGCTTTTTGCCGAAGTTATTCAATTTCTTTATGAAAAAGGGTTTATTCTTTTTGATATTTGCGACGAACGAAGAATGAGTAATCATATACTTTTTCAGATTGATTTAATTTTTGTAAGAGGTAGCTCACCGTATAGGGCTTCCGTCAATTTCTAACCTTCACCTAGTTCATAAGACTAAACCTTTGTTAGTATTAAAGTCTTTGCAAAATTGTAATGTTACCAAGGTTAATCAATGAATTTAATATTGACATTAGCTTCAGGCTATAACTTTCATCAACTTAAACCCTTCTTTAAAACGCTACAATCAACCTCATACTCAGGCGATATTGTCGTGTTTGGTCATGCACTTACTTCTCATACTATACAACAAATAGAGGCTCACAATGCCCGAGTAGTGCTTTATGAAAAAGACCACCCTTATATTCATAAAATAGCCAAAAGCCAAGTAAAGAATCCTGGACAGTACTTATATCCGAACAGTCTGCGCTACTTTCTCTATCAAGCTTATCTAAAAGAACACAAAGGTGAGTATGATCAGGTCATGCATACCGACATAAGAGATGTAATATTTCAGAAGAACCCGTTTGACTATCCTTATCAGGATGGTGTGTATTTTTTTTTAGAGCATACTACTACAAAACTTGGAAGTAGTCAGCACAACAGTTACTGGATACAGCATGGGTTCGGCCAGAAAGTTTTAGATCAAATGAAAGATGAAACGATATCTTGCTCAGGAGTTACCATAGCAGATTATGATTCATTTATGGATTACTTAAGCAAAATGACTAACCACTTATGTAAAATACCTGATACAGGAGGTATGGATCAGGGTATACATAATTACATGCTAAGGAATAATCAACTGAGTAAATTTCATACCGTGCCTGATGATAGTGGTACTGTTTCTACCATTTCAACATTTAAACCTTTCAAGTGCATTAAATTAGGTAACCATAATACTGTTGTAAATCAAAATGGAGCTCTTATTAATATCGTCCATCAATACGACAGGCATTGGGGTCTCCTTTGGCGGTATAATAAGCGAGAATATTTTAAAAGAAGAACTGACCTTCTCAAGCAATTTTTGCTGGCAGTGAAAAAGGCAAAGAAGGTAAAACGCTCCCACTTAAAAAACCTTAAATCTATTTTGTTCAGCCCTATGTTGAAGAAATATACTTGGGAATAACCCGTTATTTTTATGCTAATAATCTAGCAAAAGTAGCTTGTAACTGTTCTTCCCCATTAAGACTGAGAAACTCCTCCCATTGGGGGTAGAGTTGGTGTTTCTTTTCAGCGATCTTAATGAAAGTCATTAGCGTTTCACTTGGATTTTTCCCGCTAACAGTAAACCCTAAAGAGTATTGTTGAATATTTTCGCCAATCCAGTATGCATTGCTACCTACTGATAGCTTCTTAAAAATAGCGGCCTTGGTTAGAAAGTTACTGGAACTCTTAAATTCATCGTATACAATATACATGATCTCAAATGCTGATATTAAAGCATTGATGGCTGAGCCTTCGGGAATATAGTCGGGAAAGTAGTATACATTTCCGGGTGCCTGATCAAGGAAATTTCGGATTTTACGCTGCTCTTCTGCTGAATAATCATGGTATGGAACCTTACCGGCTAAAAAGTAAAAAAAGCCTTTTTTGGCGTCTGCTGAAATCACATCTACTAAATGCAACAATCCTTTACGTCGGGCCAATCCAATTAAGCCAACAATAGGTTTACCTCCGGCTTTCGCTCTCAGCTGCTCGGCGACCTTGTAATTGGCTAGGGGCGGGCTACCATCCGCAATTTCCGGAAAATACAATACTGGCTTTTGTATTCTTTTTTGCAGCTTTATCCTAAGTGTTTCATCGTGTACACCGCACCCAATGCATTTTTTTGCCCTCAGCCCATTGTCTATACTGGAAATAGAAACCTTATCATAATCGGTGTTAAACAGATACCAAGGGTGAAAGTAGAGTCCTGACCAAGGATATGGAAAAATAACATCCAGCAAGCGATGGGGCAGGTAATTGGTTAAATAATGATCGAGCCAGCAAAAAAACACTGTGTTAACCTTTAACTGGCATTTTTTTTCGGCAGCCCTTATTGCTGACTTAGTTTTGAACCACAGAAAAAGGCAATTCAAAACCGGATTGATTTTTTTGTGAACGTTAAACCTAGGCGGGCGCTTGATTGTAAAATTTACCGGATGTAAAGCCTCTACCAATGCTCCTTCGCTTTCTGCCAATTCCATTTTTATCTGCTCGGTCTTTTCAGGCAGAAGCAGTATAACATTAAAATTTAGCCTCAGCAAATACTTAGTAAACAGTTTGGCAAAGGCGTATTTGTGGCCCGATACAGCATCATCAAATAGCAGAATCGTCTTCATTTTTTAGCGAGAAGATAATATTAATTGGGCCTCATAGATTTCGCGCATGGTATCTTCCAGCCTGTATTGCCAGTCCCAATCCGGGTAATGATTTTTAAATTTAGATACATCTGAGATCCACCAGATATGGTCTCCCTTTCGGTTCTGATCGGCATACTGATACGAGAATTTGTTGCCGGTGATATCTTCGGCCAAAGCAATGGCCTCCAGTATTGAGCAGTTAGCATGGCGTCCGCCTCCAGCATTGTATACCTCACCTTGCCGGGGATTCCGGTAAAAGGACCAGAACATGTTAATAAGATCGGCACTATGAATGTTGTCTCTTACCTGCTTACCCTTATAGCCAAAAATGGTATATTCTTTTCTGGTAATAGCGCACTTCATAAGATATGAAAGGAATCCGTGTAACTGAGCGCCACTATGATTAGGGCCGGTCAGGCACCCCCCCCGGAAGATGCCCACATTCATACCAAAATATTTTCCGTACTCCTGAGCCATCACATCTGCAGCTACTTTAGACGCTCCAAACACCGAATGTTTGGTATTATCAATAGACATAGTTTCATCAATACCATTTTCAAAAAAAAGATGACTAGCGTCTATCTCGTACCTGTTTTCCTGTTCTACCAATGGTAAAAAATTGGGGCGATCGCCATATACTTTATTCGTCGACGTGAAAATAAATACTGCTTTGGGAACATACTTCCGGGTCATTTCCAACAGGTTCAAAGTACCGTTAGCATTTACCTGAAAGTCCAGCACCGGGTCCTTAGCGGCCCAGTCGTGGCTGGGTTGGGCTGCCGTATGAATGATCAGTTTGATATCTTGCTGATATTCTTGAAATATCTTCTCAAGATCCTCAGCATTGCGGATATCGGTGTCTTTGTGCTGGTAATTACTATATTTCTCTTTGATCCGGCTGATATTCCAGGATACTGAGCCATCTTCTCCGAAGAAATAGCTCCTCAGGTTATTGTCAATACCAATCACTTTATCAAACCTGCTGCTCATGAATCGTACTGCCTCGCTACCAATTAACCCGCCTGAACCTGTTACAATTGCTATGTCCATTACCTGTCGCTTATGTTAAAATCGGTTTTATTATTTTTTCTTCAGACCGGAGCCAATGTACCACGTCAGTGATTATTTCTTTGGGAGATAAGGTGGGCTTCCAGCCTAGCTGGTCGGTTATTTTTTGGTTGTTAGTAATATAAATTCGCAGATCGGCCGCCCTTGTCTCCGGCACAGATTTTATGCCAATGTGGTTGCCGGTTAGTTCTTCGCAGAGCAAAGTGAGGTCCTTCAGGGAAACACTGCCGTTCCGGCCCCCGCCCACATTAAATATCTGCCCGTTAACCTTATCGATTTGATGCAGTTGCTGGTCTATCAGCTCAAATAGATCTTGAATATGCAGAATATCTCTAACCTGCCTGCCAGTCCCCTCATATCCGAAGTACCCTAATGAACCGTGCCAAAGGTGACGGGCTACCCAAAGTACAACCACTCCCTGGTCTACTTTTCCCATCTGGTAAGGTCCACTAATAACTCCACAGCGGTTTATGACGGTCTTTAAACCACTTAATTCCTGATATTCCTGGATTAAAAGCTCGGAGGCCAGCTTGGTTGCTCCATAAAATGAGCGAGCACCTTGCAAAGTAAAATCTTCAGTGACTCCTTCAGAGGATATTCCTTCCAGATCCTGCGTATCTGACCAATCGAACCGGTTTTCTGTTTCTGTAAAATTGGCTCCTTCCAACGCCTTTATAGGGTAAACCCGGCTAGTAGACAGGAAAATGAAACTTGCTTGAAACTTTTTAGCTAGCTCCAGGCAGTTAACCGTACCCAACAGGTTATTGTTGACTACCTGGGTTACCGGAGATGTAATACCTGCTAATACAGAAGGTTCGGCTGAGGCATCAATGAGAAAATCAAAGGACGGTATTTCAGATAGATCTTCAGGGTTGCGTATATCAGCATGGACGAACTCAATGCCCTGAACTTTTAACCGGGGCAGGTTCAGTTCTGATCCTCTGCGTTTAAGATTATCCAGACATACGATTGAATAAGTCGGATATTTTTCTTTCAGTTTTATTGCCAGGTTAGAACCCACGAACCCGGCTCCACCCGTAATCAAAATCTTCATGTATCTGCCATTAAAGTTGCAAACCGTAGCCGCAAGCCATCATATTCAACTTTTCTTTATTCTCTGGTAACAATATTATCAATGAAATTACATTTAAAAGAACATACTGGTTTTTTTTAGCCAATATATCCCGTCGCGCAGGTGTTTACTATTTCCCGAAAGTATAAATGCTTTAAAGTAAATCCATAATGCTTTTACCCGGCTTTTGCGGATCATATATGCATATGCAGCACTTGATAATAACTTTAGATACAAAGATGTACTCTGCTGTTTAATTAATTTCCCCAGGTGCTTGTAGAATAAGATGCTTCGCTCTTCATGAAACTTTGTATCCAGTGTATTTGAACTGATTCCGGTTTCATTATAGACCGCAACTACCTGATGAATGTACTGATGCCGAATGCCCGGATGCCCGAACCACGCCAGGTTATGAGCGTAATCTGCTGACACGATCATTTTAGGATCAAACATGCCTACTTTCTCATACACGCTTCTGCGGCAAAAAATAGCCTGGTGAACAATATTGTCCAGCTTATCATAAAAGCGAGTCGGATCAAACTCTCCGCCCCTGATCGTTTGCTGATGCTTTAACAGCACATCCCCATAAATTACATCCAACCCAGAACGATCTTTACCAAATATATTAGCTAGAACGTTCTTATCATGTAGAGTATCGTCGCACCCCAGAAAGTAAAGCCATTCGCCTTGACTGTTACGAATACCTTTGTTCATGGCATCAAATACGCCGAGGTCTGGCTCACTCACCCAGTAAGAAATATATTGCTGATAGTTCTTAAGCACTTCCAAGGTAGTATCAGTACTACCCCCATCAATAATAATATACTCCCAGTTTGAGTACGACTGTTCAACTACCGATAAAATAGCGCGCTCAATGTAGTGAGCCTGGTTGAATGAGGGCGTAATAATGGATATTTTGGGGTAGTCCATCATACTGGTTACAGGTAAAAATGCTGCTTGTTGAAATCAAAGCGGAGATATTTTCCTTGACCCATTGCAGAGAGATATCTTTTTGCATAGAGACTTCTAAGCAGAGGCACTTTAGAAATGTATTTTTCATACAACGTTAGCCGTTGAATAGCTTGGCGATCCTCTTGCGTTAACTTCTTGAAATAGTGATCAATAATGCGATCGGCTTCTTCCAGATACTCTTGGTAATGCTCTTTAGAAGCCTGCCCACTACGCCGCACCCGGAACGCCCCCAGAAGTGCATGGGTCAGATACAATGTATCGTGCTCAAAAAAACGTATCCACAGCTCAAAATCGCCAGCGTACCGGTAGTCCTGAGATATTGATCCACCGCATTTTCCCCATAGTGACCGCCGCCAGAATGTGGACTCTTGCTGAATAAAATAGTTTCGGTCTTTATGATACTCCTTCCTGTAAAAAGAGTATTTAGAGGCATTCGGTTTACGCGTGTGAACAATGCGTCCCTGCTCATCCAGCAAGCTGGCTTGACCTTGTAGCCAGTTTACCTGCTTATTATGCGTAAAGATATCTGCCAGCACAAACAGCGACTGCTGATGGAGCATATCATCTGAATTAATCCAGCCCATAATTGCACCACTGCTTTTTGCAAACCCCTTTTGCAAAGCATTATACAACCCCCGATCTTCCTCGCTAACCCAATATGTAAGATGCTTTTCGTATTTCTTTATTATTTCTACTGAGTTATCGGTGCTTCCACCATCAATGATAATGTACTCCAGGTTTGGGTAATTTTGATTAATTACTGAGCAAATGGTTTTCTCCAGATAGCGCTCTTGATTATAGTTGGGGGTAACTATTGAAATTTTTGGGAGTACTATTGATACAGAAGTGGACATAATCACTTTATCAATCTGTCAAAGCAGCTTTTTCAAAGGTTACTGCCTATCGTTCTTAATTAAATTTTAAGATCTGGCTGCTCCAAAAACCTCTCGAAGTAGTTATTTCTACCAAGAAACGGCTTTTTCCAGGTAAGGGGTTCGTACCCATAATTTTTGATGAACCTATCCCCTAGAAACTGATTATAATCTACAAAGAATCCTTTAAGTGGCTCTTGACTGCACAGCTCTCTCCAGCTATCGATACTATCTTCTGAAACATGGGTGAATATATTTTTTTTGTAAACATCATCACCGTATATCCCGGTTGCTTTCGCATTGGCTGTTATATCTAACACTGCTTCCTCGTAAGGAATAGCCAGCCACTGGTATAATTTCTGAGTATACTTTTGGGGTTCTGAGACAAGAGCTTCGTATTTTATCTCTAAAACATTCGGGTTCCCGGATTGAGCAGCAGAGAACTCTTGAACTTTGAAGGGCCCGGTTAAGAAGTCTCGGTAAAAAGTTTTGATCTTTTCAAATAATATTTTGCCCCCTGACCAGGTATGCAACATAGAGCTTAGGCTGGCAAATGGGTTTCTCTTTAGTATTATATATTTGGCTTTAGGGAAGAGATCAAAAATCTCCGGTAGTATTTCATAATAGCGAGGAGTTTTATCCAGAAAATATTGTCCAGGCTCACGAACCTGGTACAAATTCAGAATTAAATCTTTCAGTTTATTTCTAAAAGTTGGCTCTAACTGCTTTTTAGCCAGATAATCAAGCACACCCGCCGCCATGATAGGGTAATTGTATGATGCCTCTACTAGTTCGGGACGATATAAACTCAGGAAAGGTAATAAAAGCCAAGGCTCACTTACTGTATCCACCTGATCATTATTTGATATCAGCTTCTGAAGCATAGTTGAACCCGACCGGGGCTGAGAAATGATAAAAACCAGTTTACTCTCTTCTAGCATCACTAAATGATAATCGTTAAACCTTCGCCTTAATTCGCTGATAAAAGAGTGGTATAAAACTAGTGCTAAACAGTTTAATCAAAGAGAGGCATATGTCTAATTTGCGAACTATAGTTAATCTTGAGTTATAAAAGGCATAAAGAAAAAGTTTTAGAAAAATGCTAACACTGAAAGCATAATTCTTAAGTATGAAAGTGTAAAAATAAAGTATAGTCCCCTTTGCTTCTCGGTAATATTGGTAATTATAGTGCTTCAGACAATACTCCCAAAGCTTTATCCATTCTAAATAGTGATTATAAATGAACAGATAGCTTCCTTTACCCGTTGATGATATTCCTTCTCCAGTTTGCCGATACACCGCCATAGGTTCATCAATGAAACCGAAAGAACCATATTCCCCTAATATCATGCTAAGTGTTACATCTCCATAGGCCATTTTTGGAAACCACTCAGGTAGTTCATCTAGAACGTTCTTAAACATTAAGGTTCGAGTCTTTACTCTAAGCTTGTTCGCAAATATTTCTTTCACTAAAGCCTTCTTCTGTGGTAAATAACCCTGGTTCATTGTAGGTGCCGGTATTTCTTCAAAACTACCGTCTTTTCTGGGAACCGAGTACTTATGCCAATGATGACACAAAACACAATCTGAATTGGCTCTTAAAAAATCAACCTGCTTCTGTAATTTATACGGATCAGTCCAGTAGTCATCACCTTCACACATGGCAATATATTTTGCTCCACTTTTGAAGCAAACGTCATACATTAACATACCATTACCGTGGGGACCAACACCTAAATTTTTTTTCTGTAAAACCAAATGAATTTTATCCCGATACTTATCTTTTAGCTGTATACAAATTTTTCTTGTATTATCAGAAGAGTAATCTTCTCCTATATAAAGTCGGAAAGGAAAAGAGGTTTTCTGCATCATCACCCCTTCTATAGCTTCTTCAATAAAGTTTTCATGATTATAGGTAATCATCCAAACAGCAACAACAGGTACCGTCCCATCTTCTTTATATGCAGTCATCATTTTTAAAGAGTTAATTTATAATGATTTTAAGATGACAGAGATACCAGATGAATCTAACTTCTTTATTTTGGTCAGAAAAGCAAAACAATAGCACATCTCATTCACTAGATAAAGCTGCTCAATACTTAACTTATATAACTCAATTCAAATTACCAGCGTTGATTTTTCATAAAATGTTTATATTCTACATTTTATTAAGCCAAAGCCAGATTGTCCAAATCCGTTTCCGTTATAAAACAGAAGTAAGTCAGAATCTACTGTAATAGCATAAGGGTAAGCCATCATTTCAGAATCCCAGCCGCTTTCAGATAAGCTTAGTTTAAGCATATTATCATGACGCTGCCATGTTTTTCCATCTTTTGAACTTGCATAACCAATTCTGTAAGAATTTTTATCACCATGGCGGTAATCAGTTTTTTTCCTCACACTAAAAAACATATGATACTGTTCATTAAGTTTTACTACACTTGGCCTTACCAACCCGCCTTCATCTTTATCCAGATTTATAGTTGGTTCCATGTAAAACTTCCAATTAAGAAGGTCCTCAGACTCACCATACTTAATACAATAAAAAGGCTCAGGTATATCATTGATTACTTCCCATTTAGAAAAAGAAGCATACCACATTTTGTAAACTTTCCCTTCTTTTAAAATGAATGGTGTAGCTGCCCCACAGGGGGAATAAATAGATCTATCAATAACAGGCCCTTCATATGGCTTTGTAAAATGATACAAATCTTCTGATTCGGCATACCCAAATCCAACCCTATATCTAGCTGTATTTGCGGTATTATATCCATTAATAAACAATAAGTATTTATCTTCTTCTTCTTTGTATACAACTTGCGATGATGTGTGCCCTCTGTCATCGTAAGTGCCTAATTTACCTAAAGTTAAGATGGGCTTATCATGTATATATTTAACTTTTAATGGGTTATTTTTTTCTACATCTATAAAAGATATTCTACTTCTTTGATCTTCATCTCTGGTTGTATAAAAAATCCTTAAAGTATCGCTATTAAAAAGGTATGGAGTAGGCAGAGCTGTGTGACTTTTTGCCCAATCATACACTAAGTTATCGACACTAAATATTAGACCAACCTTTTCAAAGTCAAACATATTTATTCATTTAATTTATTTCTTGCGGCATTTGAGACTACCTCATCTAACCACTCGTGCATACTTTTGCCAGATTTTTTCTGAGCTTCATAAGCTAATTTTTTCGTCTCATCAGTCACTCCTTCTAACTGCCCGTAGTATCGTACCCAATGATTGCCACCTCGCTGGCTAGGGATGGGCACAAAATAGTTTGCCTCAGGCTCGCCTTCCCCCACTTCAAATTCCAATAAAAAGAATGCTCCCATCATAACCCATTCTACTTTTACCTTTCTGGCTTCTACAGGAATTAATTCCAAGGGTAGATTAAAATGAAATAAGGGATTTGAGTTCATCATAATTTTCCCAAACTCAGTCTCCCGTAGCCAAGGCCCCATACTTTCATCTCCTACAATTATCTTTCCCCCCGGCTTAACTACCCGCGCTAACTCTTTTAAGCATCTTCTTACATCTGAAAAAGTACTTATTCCACCAAAGTGATGCGCTGCATCAAAAACATTATCGTTAAATGGCAAATAAATAGCGTTTGCTACCGAGTATTCAATCGTAGTTTGTCTTTCATAAGGCTTAAGTCGCTCAATTGCCTTTGCTAGAAAAGCCGGTGAGAGTTCTTGAGTGAATAACATACCCTTTGGACCTAATTTTTTCGCAATAACTTCACTGCCTCTACCATCGCCCGCCCCTACTTCTAATACTACAGCATCCTCATTGATATTAAGCCGTGATGTAATTACCTCGCGAAGTTCCAGTTCGCTAGTCTTAAATGTCTCAAAAGGAATATTGGCAAACTTATCGTACTCAGTAGCTAGTTTTTCATAGGTCTGCCGTGTTTCTTTATCTATGGTAGCCAGAGATTTTGGCCAAGTTAAGTCAGGAACTCCATTGATGATTGAGAACTGGTCCTTATTATCACTTTGTAAAACACCATCGATAATATTAATATCATCTTCTTTATTTACTTTAACAGTAAGATCCGCTTGAGTTAATGGGTGTTTGTAAAAGGGATGTAATACTTTCCTCATGCTCTTGCTTTAGCGTAAATAGATAAAAAATAATACTCGTTAACTGGTTTGAAGCCCAATTTTATTGCGGTTCGTAATGATGCGTGGTTGTCTTTAAAACAGTCCCAGTTTGGTTTGACTCCATTTCTTTGAGCTTGCTTAATAAAAGCGTTTCCTGTTATCTTTGCATACCCTTTTCCGCGAAAATTTTCATGAGTTGCAATATCTATTTCTGTATATCCACCAGCAATGCAAGAACTATAACAAATGGCGACTCCAACATCTTCAGAACTCAGTACCACACTGCCAAAGCCATTTTCTAAAAAATCATGTTTGGACTTCCAAAAATGCTGAGCAATATTTAAGTTTAATGAGGTTAAACACTCAAAATTTGAATAATTGATTGGCTCAAGTCTAAACCTATGATTCAAATCTGGTTTACCATCACTTGCCTCAAAATCCAAGTCATATTCTAGTTGAATTCGCTCACGGTATTTATAGTTAAAACGCTTGTCTTTTTTTATACAATGCACAAACTGATCAGTAGGGTTATATATGTGAAAGTATACCGGAAGTTGTTTTGTATCATTAAAAAAAGACAGGATATCTTCATAACTGGGTTTTGTTTTCAGATCTAGATAAGAAAATCCTGCTTTATGAATGATAAAACGTCCCTCGAAGCTATCAAAACTGTAAATTTCACCTTCCTGTCCACCCTCCAAAACAGCATTTATTAATGGAAACCTCGTCATGTAATACGACTACTAAAGATTACTAAACCCGGACATTTTCAAAAATTGGTAACTATTGAGCCTGAAAGGTTTATGATTTTCAGCAATAACTACCTGCTGGTCAGCCAGATTTTTAGTAATCAACGTGTTCGAACCCAAAAAGACTTCATTTCCAATGGACACGCTATGAGAAACAGTCACATTCATAGCTAGGAAGCAGCTTTCACCGATATTTACATTACCTCCCACGTTGGCGCTGGAAGTCAGCCAAGTATGACTTCCTACAGTGGAATGATGACCGATCATGCTGCCACTCCAGACAAACACATCATCCCCAAGCTTTACCCGAGGGTGAATACAGACATTATTCATAATAAAACAGTTACTGCCAAAAACCAAGTCTTTGGGAATAGATGAATGCGGATGCACATAAGAAACCAACTTGTAGCCTTTGCTCTTTGCTTCTTCTACTTTTCTTTTTCTTAACCCATTCATATCCTGGTAGCCTACTGCTATAAACATGTCATAGTCCTGAGGGGGGTATTTATCCGCTACTTCATCAAAGGAAGCCAGCGGCAAACCGTTAAACTTCTCATCACCAGCACTTATAAATTCGCGATCAACGGTAAAAGCGGCAACTGGCCAGTTACTTTCTTCGCGCATATAATATTGTATGACATCCGTAATTTTTCCCTTTCCGAATATGATAATTGGTTTCATACTAATTCTTTTAGTTTAGCCCGATCAATTTTGCCATTAGCGTTTTTAGGTAACTGGCCCATTACTTTTACAGAAGCTGGCATCATATAGGCTGGCAGAATACCGCTTAGTTGATCTAATACTTCTTTTTCTTCAACATGTCCATCAGAAGCGATAAACGCAACTATCTTACCCAGCCTTTCGCGAATAATATGATAGATAGCTGATGATTCTTTGATTCCGTCCAAAGTATTAATAGCTGCTTCAACTTCTTCCAACTCAATGCGATACCCCATATGTTTAATCTGATTATCTACTCTTCCGAGTATATATATCAACCCATCCTCTCTTTCTTCAACCAAATCCCCGGTTCTGTATATTTTTTGTACAAATCCTTTCTCAACCGGACTTTCCAGAAATGATTTCTGAGTTCGTTCATGATCATTGTAATAACCCCACCCCACATTAGGGCCCATCAAGCATAACTCACCTTTTTTTACAGTTTCTTTTTCTTCCGCCTCAGCACTGATGAAATAATCAAAATTCGCTGCAATCGTACCTAGGGGCGCTAGCTCCTGAAGGGTATTAAAATCTTTTTCACTAATTATATAGGATGAGCAAATGCAGGTACATTCGGTAGGCCCATAAACATTATAGAGCGTGGCTGTATTACCAAGTAGACTCCACAGCTTTTTTAATTTAGGTTTGGGGAAGCCCTCACCGCCGAAAATCACTTTGCGTAAGGAGGATAGTTTTCCTTCTTCCAAAGCCTTTGTAGTCAGCAAGTATACTAATAACGAGGGAACTGAAAACCAAATGGTACAATGGGCATGTTCCACTATCTGGATGAGCTTTCTACCATTTTTGGTGTCGTCTACTGATACTGGAACCAAGGTTGCACCTGAGAAGAGAGACACGTAAAAATCAAAGACCGAATTATCAAAATATACGGGGTTAACATTGGTAAATGTATCATTTTCGGAAACTGCAAAGGTTTCCTGCCCCCAATGAATAAAATTCAACAAGTTTTGATGCGAAATTACTGCTCCTTTAGGGAAACCTGTTGAACCTGAGGTAAACATAATATAAGCAGGCTGATCAGCATGCACATGCGTGATTTCTGGAGGAACAGCCGTCAGACAATTAGCTACTTCGTTTTGAACTTCATTTGACTGTAAAGCATATGTTGGTATTTCAAGTCCGCTGAATTCTTTTTGGGATTGAGTGCTATCGAAAAAAATGGCTTTTGGCCGACACCGGTCTATCATTTTTGATAATCGGGCTATGGGGCTACTAACATCTAGATTGGTATAAATAACCCCTATCTTTAATGAAGCGAGCATTAAAGCAAAACTCTCAACAGATTTGTAGTTAAAAATCGCAATGACCTGCCCTCTTCTTATTCCGGCTTTCGTTAACCAGTGTGCTAATTGATTAGATTTTTCCTGTAAAACCTTATAAGAGTATGTAGTACCCTGCGGATACTTCAGAGCAGTTTTTTCATTAAACTCTTCGGCAATTTTGTCAAAATAAAGTCCTAGATTATAGATGTAGCTCATAAAGTTAACCCTCCATCCAGCTGCAATATTTTGCCATTGTAATACTCATTCTCAATAATAAAGCAGATAGCATTTACCAGTTCATCTACGTGCCCTAATTTTTTTAAGGGAACACTCTTCCGCCAAGTATTTAATTGATCTTCGGATAATGCTTCGCGAGTAGAAGATGTATCAAAAAACCCTGGTGCAATAGCAGTCGTCCTAATTCCCCAGGGTCCTAACTCTTTTCCCCAGACTTTTGTCAAAGATTCAATACCCGCTTTTGCCGCTGAATAAGCTGATTGTCCAATATTTCCATTGGCACTAATTGAGCTTATGTTAATGATGACACCCTTTTTACGTTTTTTTATTAAATGTCCGGCAAAATAAGAGGATGTATTAAATGTTGAATAAAGATTCGACCTAATTGTGCCATCCCAGCTTTCAAAGCTATGTTCAGGTGATGTTTTGGAAAGAAGATTCACCAAAGGGGCATTGGCAATCTTACCCGCATTGTTAATTAATACATTAGGCCTAGCATCATTGTCAAAAGCTTTGGCTAGTATGCTTTTAACTTCACCGTTATTCGTAAGATCGCATAAATAACTTTTTATCGAGGGGTAGGTCTCTTTAAGAGCCTGTAATCCATCATTGTTTATATCAATAGCAGTAATACTATTGACTTTGTCTACTAGTAATCTTGCCAGTTCTTTTCCTATAGCACCACCAGCCCCTGTAATAATAATATTAGCCTCTTTTACATTCATACATCAAAGTTTACGCCTTTAGACTCAAATATATTGGCAATGTCTTCTATGCTTTCCATCTCTGCGATTTCATCCCCAGAAAACTCAATATTAAATTCTTCTTCTAATTGAGTGATAAGCACCATATGGTTTAAAGAATCCCAAGAGCCAATATCTTTCAGTTTAGTTTCAAGACGCAGATTACTTACTGGCTCATTTAAAACTTCACTTATAACTTGAGTTAAATTATTCATAGTAGTCTATACTGAGTCAGCATTTGAATTACTGACTCTTTAGAGTTAAACATTAGTACATCGATTATTGAAAGGTTAGCAGTAAACTCTGAATAATCAAACTGTTGATACTTTAGCTCAGCGTCTGTTTTGACAAATGATAGTTCAAGTCCACAGTCTGAAAATTTGTCTTTACTATATAAATCCTGCCCATCTATTGCATTTATATAATGTGTTGCACCAAGGGTTTTGCAAATACTTATGATTTTTTCCTCTCCCGGATTCTCGCGATTATAATCAATCTCTGAAGAAACCTTAAGTACTTTTCTTATATTTAGGTATGATAGTGTGCTTTTGATACTTTCTATTGCTACAGATGAGATTTTTTGACTTTTTGAATTATCGACGACGATAGTTTCTATCAGCGGAAAGACAGATGTAAAATAAGGGGCTTTTTTATAAGCTTGCTCAATCGTTCTCAAAAAATTATCTCGCCACTTGTGGTCTATATTTAAGTAAACCTCATTGATAGCCTTATTCTGGCTTGGTTTGTTAAGTGGGAGGGTAAAACGATACACTGTATTATTAGCTAAAATATGATTGCGGTTGATCCACCCTCTTTTAATAAAATTAACATCGTCAAAAAACACAAACGTATCTGCTGCACTAATTAAGTGAAAGTACCCTATGTAGGGAAAAAAATACGGTTGCATGATGGCAATCCTCATATGCTGCTTACTGATACTTTAAGGTTCTGATAATAATACGGCATATCATATCAACTGAAGCTGAATCCAATTCATGATACAGGGGTAGGCATAATATTCTCTTAGCTATATCTTCCGCACAAGGACACTTAATATACTTAACATAAGGTAGCTGAGTAAGTGTAGGGTAAAAGTACCTCCTAGCAAAAATTTCGTGCCCCTTCAAGGCTTCGTAAACCTTTACAACTTCTTCTTCACTCTTTAGTATAACAGGAAAATAAGCATTATTTATACTCATATTCTCTGTAGTGATAGGCATATCAAAGGTGAACTGATCTCTCCAGATATGGTAACGAGATATCAACTTTTCTCTTTTTTCTAATATTTCATGGATGTATTTGATGTTTGCTAACCCCATCGCAGCATGAAATTCAGAGTTCTTTCCATTAATACCGACGCCACCAAAAGTAAATTCTCCAGTATGCCCAAAATTCCTCATCAAAGCCATTTTTTTCAATAAATCAGGATTCTCAGTAAATACTGCACCACCTTCTATAGTATGAAAAAGCTTAGTAGCATGAAAGCTACATGTACTAATATCCCCATAAGAAAATACACTGTTTCCTTTATACTTTGACCCAAAACAGTGAGCAGCATCATATATAACTTTTAGGTTATGTTTATTGGCAATTTCCTGAATAGCTTCTATATCAGAAGGATAACCAAATACATGAGTAGTTAATATAGCTTTAGTGTTTTCTGTAATAGTATCTTCTATTTTAGCTGGATCGATATTGCAGGTAAGAGGATCAATATCAACAAATATTGGTTCGCATTCTTCCCAAACAACACTACTAGTAGTGGCAACATAACTGAAAGGTGTAGTAATAATCTGCCCTTTCAACTCTAACGCCCTAATAGCAAACTGTAGGGCGATTGTTCCATTAGTTACGTATAGTAAGTGACTAACACCTAGATAGTCTTTTAATCTTAACTCCAGTTCATTGACCAAAGGTCCGTTATTTGTTAGCCAATTGCGTTGCCAGATACCCCTAATATATTCCTGATATTCGTTTTGAGGTGGTAAGAACGGTTTGGTGACAGGAATCATTTCTCATTAGTTTTATTTTCCCAAGGAAAATTTTCCATTGTTGTTTCAATATTTAAAAAGGCGCAGAACTTTTTGAAATCTCCTTTATTCGCCACATTTATCTGTAGAAAATCATTAGATCTATTTTCAAAGTAAGTATTCACATCTTGAATATGCTTAATATATTTAGCTTTATAGGCTGATTCATTATAGAGCGGTACTTCAGGATAATCCCAGAAAAATTTGGCAGTATCTAAAACCCACCCCTTATATCGATAAAGAGTATTTTCCATTTCTTTAGCGGTGGGTACAAAATTTTTATTTGTAGAAAAGACTTTAGTATGAAATTTAATTAAGGACTGAAACCATTGCTCAGGATTCTCCCTGACTGTTAAAATAAACTTTGAGTTAGGAAAAGTTTGATCTAATTGTTTATACAAACCAGACATCATAAAGGGTAAATCCTGAAAGGCATCAGCTGTATGGCAGTACCTTAAAATTCTATCGGCTCGCCCTTTACTCCAATCTTCACTTAAAATTTCAGCAACAGTTTGGTCCCCTACTGCAAAGCCAAATAATTCAAGTGTTTTTTTTAGACTTGTAGTTCCTGTTTTCCCATATCCAATAACAAAAACTTTATCATAGTTACGCTTACTGATTTGAGATGTCTTAGGTTCCTCTTTTACTTGTTTGTCAGATTCTGTGCGCACTATTTGTAAATTATATTTACTGAAAGGCAGTTTTATGATCATAAAAGTTAAGGTATCTAAAATATTACACCCACTCACCTTCTAACTCCAAAGTCGGCCAAACATCTCTTGTAGAAGTTACTTGAAACATCTTAATAGCGTTTACTCTAATAACTGGTTTAGACGACTCAGTTTCGGAAAGAATAAAAGTAACAGAATACAACCCTTTGGATAAATTTATTCTTTTTAGTTTCACCTGAGCTTCAATAATTACTCTTTTGTTGTATCGTTCTACTACTCTAAATTCATTCAACCTTTTTTCACTAAAGCATATACCTACTGGCCTTTGTTCGTTGTCATATATTGTTATCGCAGCAACCGCATCTTTTAAATAACCAGAAATATCTATTTGGAAGCCAAATATCAAATCATCGAGTCTTTTCACTATCTCTAATTCATCATAATTGTTGTTAATATGAGTTTTTAAAATAACTACTTCTCCCTCAGTTCTCTGAAATGCTAATGCTCCTTTAGCTTTTTTCATATCCGAGTAATATATATCTATAGCCTGAGATACATTTTCTCCCAAAAATTTTACTTTCCCTTCGCTTAACATTAAAGTGTGAGTACAGAGTCGGGATATCTGTTGCATAGAGTGAGACACAAAAATTACACAACAACTTTCTATTAGATGATCTATAACATTAAAACATTTTAGTCTAAAACCTATGTCTCCTACTGCCAGCACCTCATCAATTATCAGAATATCCGGTTCCATCTGGGCGGCTACGGCAAAGCCTAATCGCACTTTCATCCCGGAGCTATAATTTTGCACTGGCATTTCCATAAAGTCATGCAGTTCGGCAAACTCTACAATGGCATCATACCGGGCATCAATCTCTTTTTTTGTAAATCCTAATATCTGTCCGTTGATGTATACGTTCTCTCGCCCTGTTAGCACCGGGTTGAAACCTGCGCCTAATTCAATCAGTGCTCCTACTCGGCCGTTCATTTCTATTCGTCCCTGATCGGGCTTAATAAGGCCGTTTAGCATTTTCAAAAGCGTACTTTTCCCTGCTCCATTATGACCAATAAGGCCCAGACACTCGCCCCGGCGTAATTCAAAATTCACATCTTTTACTGCCCAGAACTCATCTTTTCTTAAAGTATCCCGATTACTACCTCCTACAACCTCGCCCACCATGTCTTTCACGCCGTACCATAGAGAGCGTTTCAGGCTTCGGCAAAACTTTTTGGAAAGGTTTTCTACCCTAACTAATACCTCTTCAGGCTGCTTTATGCTTTCTTGCTTTGGGATAGCAAGTTGTAAAGTTTGCGGTTCTATTGAATCACTCATGTTTGTTTGCTTCAGCTACCTATGCGCTCAATAATGATTGGCATAACCAGTCGATAAATTAAAATTCCTAATATAAAAAGGATCATAGAAATACCACTTATCCAGCAGAAGGTGGTCAGGTCAATTACTGGCACTCCCAGAAGGAAATTTCGTGTTGTTGTTAGCAATGGAGCAACTGGATTAAATTTCATTAGCTCGGCCACCATACCACTATCAGGTTGTGGGTAAATTACGGGGGTAAGGTAAATGGCGAACTGTAGTACGATGGCTACCCCTTTCTGTATATCATGGTATAGCATAGCTAATGGAGTCAGTAGCAAACCTATTGTGCTACCCAGCAAGATTAGCGAGGCAAAACCTAAAATACCAAAAACAGATGTCCACGAAGGTATATGCTGAAACGCTACGAAGATGATAACCAACAACCCAACTTTGATCAGGGCGTTGAAGATGACTTCATACACTCCTGAAAGGATGAGTGACTCGCGAGGAAAATTGATCTTTGCCAGCATAGACCTTCCTGTCATAACTCCCTTTACCGGCCCGTTTACTCCCTCGGCAAAAGCCTGCCATAGTATTGAGCCAGTGATAACAAATAAGGGATAAGAAACACCGGGCACTTCAATGTTAACTACCCGCTGGCCGTTCAGCAATATCCAGATAACCGAAGTAACCAGCGGTGGAACCACTGACCAGAGCAACCCTAGCAGCGACTGCCGGTACATTCCCTTAAGATTCCTTAAGAATAAGCGATAGCCCAGAGCATGCGCTTTTGGTAAACTATACCAAAGGTCTTTTATCAGTGTCTCCGGAGTTTTGATTCCGGATTCCGGAGTATATACAATACGGTTTACTTTGTGCATTAGGCTATTCAATAAAACTTACATTTGTATGCAAGGTAGCGGTCGCCCTTTATTCTAAAAAAAGCTTTAAATGGAAGATAGCTACAAAAGTATCACTTCATCACACATGCCCATAAAATGCCCCTATTTATCATAAAGAAAGCTCATAATAAGACAAATATAGCAATCTATAAGTCTTATAAAGTCCATTAAGATATGTGACAAACTCATGCAACGGTTGTAACTTATATAGCTAAACTCACTACGCTGCTAAGTAAGGTGTGTAACCTGACAATAAAAAACATTCTGGAGCTAAAACTTACAAAGGGAAAAGGACTAGATGGAGATAAGGAGAGTAATACATGACCAATAAGTTTCCCTATTGAAAACTAAATATTATTAACTATATCCACCATATTCTTCATCATCGCCAAGGCCAATTCAGGTTTTTCCCACATGCCCATATGTCCTACTTTAGGCAATGTGTGTGCGCTTACTATACCCTGAGGTAGCCAGCACTGCTGCTGAACATCTTTTAACGGTACCACTTCATCTTCTCTTCCGGCGATAAACATAACTGGATAGTTTGACTGCCGCAGTACATTGGTTCGGTCGGGGCGGTTTTTCATGGCCAGTACCGCTTGCACAGCAGTAGATACCGGCGTTTGATTGGTTAAGGCTTTTACTTCTTCAATCGTGTCTCGTAGTATATCTCTCTGGCTGGCCGCAAATAAGGTAGGCACCAGGCTATTGTTAAATTCCTCAATCCCATGCTGATAAATAAACTGAGCGGATTTATCTCTTTTCACTTTCTTCTCAGCACTATCAGCGAAGGCGGTAGAATGAAAGAGACATAACCCGTGCATCCACTGAGGATTTTTTTCAGCCAAGGCCAGACTGACGTATCCACCCATAGAATGGCCTACCAATATTCCGGATACAACTCCCAACTCATGCACCGTTTTATATACCTGCGTAGCCATATCTTCTATACTGATTGGGTCCGACAGGGGGGCGTTAGCACCCGACCCCGGAAGGTCAATAGCAATAACATGAGCACTTTCGGCGAGAGAATCAATAACCGGGTCCCAGATGTGTAGATTTTCGCAAAAGCCATGGAGCAATACGATTGGCTGCCCCGATCCTTTTTGAATGTGGTTAAGTAGCATGTTGATTATTAAATTGCTTGATTGCTAAATTGCTGATTGCTTTGAGCCACCGAGGCCCGGTTCAAAGTATAGTACAGTATTCAGGTTTTTTCCCGACAGCTGACTCTCTATGCCACTTTCTTTCTTCACCGGTATAGACTTCGGAAGTTTCGGGTATGATAGGTCTTGGTTGCTTTATAATCCAAAACTTCCGAAGTCTTCCTTACCCGTCCCCGGTCTTTCGCCTTCTCAACCATCAGCGAAGACCAGTTCTCAGCCTCCTGCCGCCCGTTTCCGTTTTACCCTAAACTAAGTATACGCTTTATTTTTCATCCGACACTGGCCTTCGATCTTCCGTCCCCAGACTTCTTCCCCATCATTTTTCCAGGCTATCTTACTTTCAACACGTCAAACCTTCCTTCCCCTAGCCCCAATCACCCGGCCCCAAGCTCTATCCATTAACAGTGGTCACAGCACTCTTTGCCCTTCGCTTTCTCAAATGCCTCGCGCCCTTCTTTAAAAGCAAACCAGGCAATTCCCAAGGCACCTACAGCATCTACATAAGGAATGCGAAAAAACTCATACAATCCGCTGGAGACTAACAGGAGCACTGATAAATAAAGGCATGTTTTGGTACATTGAGCATCTGAAATAATAGGCTGAGAGTTGATCGCTCGCCCCACTTTCAATTTGTACTTTACCAAGAAAAACATTGACAAAATGGAAACTAGAGCAACAATAATTCCTACCATAGTAGTACGCGGTTGCTCGCCAGCCCAAATTGTTAAAGCAGAGGTTACTACCATGCCTACAGCCAGAAAATAAAAGCTAAATCCAGTTAATTGAAGGGCCTGCTTCTCGAACTGATCACGCTTTGTCTGTGGGTTCGCTTGCATGCGATAAACCATATGAGCAATACCAATACCCGACAACACCTCTACAAAGCTATCAATACCAAAACCGAATAATGCCAAAGTGTCATCATGTAGGCCAAAGTAGGTTGACACAATACCTTCCAAAGCATTGTAGAAGATCGTAATCATACTTAGCCAGAATGCAATTTGCAGCCACCGCTGGTTTTCTATTTGTTCGTTTAATTCTTTCGTTGTGCTGTTCATAGAAGTAGTTAGTTTTTGTATATGCAGGATGTTGCGGGCAGGAAGCGATGGGCGGTGTATATCAATTTAGCTAATTTGCGATCAGTATTTACTGCCTCCCGCTTTCTTTTACTACAACCTTAATTCCCCAGAGAAAAGTTTAATGCGTTTGCAGAGCACATTTTTCACCCAGCACTTCAAACTGAATGGTGATATGATCGATATGAAACGCTGTTAACTGTTCCTGAACTTTAACTCTCAGGTCTGAAAGTTCATTCAGCCGTTTGTCTTCTTCCAGCACCAGATGTACCGATAGAATGTGATACTGTCCGTCCATAGTCCACAAATGAGTATCATGAATATCTACTACGCCATCCAGAGAGCGTAAGGTCTGGCGAATACTTTCAATATCCATATTTTCAGGGGTAGCCTGAAGAAAGATTCTCAGCACCTTTCGAAGGTTTTTGAAGGCATTCCACAAGATGAAAAGGGCTATTCCAACGGAAAGGAGCGGATCAATCAATGCCCAATCCGTTAGCATCATAACAATACTTCCAACCAAAACCGCTACCCACCCTAGTGCATCCTCCAGCAGGTGAAGCATCACCGTTCGTTGATTGATAGAATCGCTGCTTTTCTTTAGGCGTAATACGGCGGCACCATTCATCAACACTCCTACTATTGCCAGATAGAGCATACCCTGGTAATCAACTGGCTCTGGATTTAGTAAACGCGGCACACTTTCATAAATAATAATGATCGAGCCAACCAGCAGTATAATCGCATTGATTAGCGCGCTGAGTGGAGAGAATCGTTTATACCCAAAGGAAAATGTTTTACTCCTTCCCTTCTGGGCATAATTTTCCAGAAACAGCGATGAGCCAATAGCAAAAGTGTCACCCAGATCGTGTATGGCATCTGCTAAAATGGCCATTGAATTCGTAAAAATCCCCCCGATAAACTCAATGATGGTAAAAGTGAGATTCAGAAAAAATGCCACCTTCAGGTTGCTGGTGATCGAGTGCGCATGTGCATGATCGTGTCCATGAGCATGGTCGTGGTGGGAATGATTATGCGAATGGTGGTGGGTTTCCTTCATTGCTGGTGCTAATATCTGCTATTTGTAAAGATAAACTTTCGGTAGGTCAATTCGTTAGGAATACTACACATCTTTATTTTTTAACGTTTTAACTTTTTTAAACTAGCTATTATGAGTGTCACTAGCCAAGCTTTACCAGCCACCAAGAAGTGGGTGGAACGTTTTGCTCGTTTTGGATATGCTGCCAAAGGAGCTATTTATGTTATTATCGGAATTTTAGCAGCCATGGCTGCTTTTGGAGGTAGCGGTGGTCAAACTACCGGTCGCTCCGGAGCCTTTAAAGAAATTGCCCAACAGCCTTTTGGCCAGATTCTTTTAGGGCTGGTTGCCATCGGTTTTGTTGGGTATGCCATCTGGCGTTTTATTCAGGCCTTTCAGGATGCCGAACATGAGGGAACCGATACCAAAGGAATTATCATCCGGATTGGTTATGCGCTGAGCGGATTGTTGTATGGCTATTTTGCCTATTATGCTTTCCAAATGATCACCGGTTCGGGCGGATCATCCAGCGGCGGCGGTAACCAGTTTATCGTCTCTAAGCTACTACAGCAACCTTTTGGGCAGTTTTTGGTGGCTGTTTTTGCCGCTACCATTCTGGCAAAGGGAATCTATCAGTTGCATAAAGCTACTTCTGGCAAGTATTTGCAGGATGTAAAAGTATCTCACCTGAAAAAAGAACTAAAAGACACCTACCGCAAACTAGGTAAGTTCGGACTGATTGCCCGGGCGCTTGTTTTTGGAATCATCAGTTTCTTTTTAGGGAAAGCAGCCTTTACGGCTAACCCTTCGGAAGCGAAAGGTACAGAAGGTGCTTTTGATTTTCTGGTAGCCGAAGGCGGCCCAATTGTGATGGGACTGGTCGCAATAGGCTTTATCGCTTATGGAATCTTTGAGTTTTTTAAATCGAAGTACAAGCCCATACGAACTAACTAGGTTTTAGATATTGGTAAGGGGGATTAAGTATTGGATCGCTATACAAAAGCATTACCCAATACCTATCCCCTGTTTCAATTACCTAATTCGTGACTCGCTCTGCCACATATCGGCATTATTACCCAAAGCCTCTTTCAGAGGATCGGTAATCTGACTGAGCTCCTGAATAATTTCATCCGAAAGCTGTACTTTCATAGCAGCCACGTTATCTTTTACCTGCTTTACGTTTCTGCCCCCCACAATAATACTTCCCATGCCAGGCTGAGCCAGCAACCA
The DNA here is from genome assembly GCF_022458895.1 of Roseihalotalea indica. The sequence goes on from NZ_JAINFL010000010.1 coordinate 142,944, forward strand.
GGCCATACTCAATTGCGCCATTGGTACGCCTTCGCGCTCAGCTACCTGGCGAATCTGATCAATGGCTTCAAAAGTTTTTTCTTCCTGCCCTGCATCAGTGTGACGAGCCTGCGGACGCTGAGAAGAAAAATGGCGGGATCGTGCCCGGTCGTCCGGCACATCATCCGGACTATTAAACTTTCCGGCCAGCAAGCCCTGCATAATAGAGGAGTAGCTTAGCACCGGCACATTATTTTGCAGACATAGCGGAAGAATATCGTACTCAATAGCCCGCCAGATCAAATTATAAGGTAGCTGATTGCTGGAAATTTCTTCCGTCACCTCCAGGGCCTCGGTCAAATCCTGATATCCAAAGTTGGATACCCCAAACGCTCTGATTTTCCCTTCCTGCTTCAAATCCATCAAAGCCCGCATAGTATCTTCCACCGGAAGTGCGTGGTTTGGCCAGTGAAGTTGCAGCAAATCCAAACGATCTGTTTTGAGTGCTTTAATTCGCGCTTCGCAGGCTTTCTTTACATCATCGTACGCAAAATCATCAGGAACAATTTTGGTGGCAATCACAATTCGGTCATACACGTCACCCAACGCTTTATGGATCATCCGCTCAGATTCGCCGTTGCCATACATCTGGGCGGTATCAAAAAAAGTAATGCCTTGTTCGTAGGCTTCCCGTAGGGCAGCGAGTGAGTCTTTTTCTTCCTGGTGCCCCCAGTTAAATCCGCCGACAATGGCCCAGGCACCAAAGGCCATGCGGGTGACGGTAAGATCGCTGTGGGGTAATGTGATAGATTGCATACTTAAAATTTTTAACAGATTGATAGTATAATTTGGCCTATATTTTGTACGTTACCTAAGTACTAAAACAGCGGGTGTATGAATTGACAAGTTATCACTTTTTACTTAATCAATTCACCCATGAACACCTTTTATGCACTCTCTCTGATCCGGAGGTCTCTGATTGTTCGTTTTGCTCCTGCATTGGTTGGCTTGGGTCTGTTATCACAATGTACAGACCAGGTTACGTCTACGGTTCGCTTTCATCGCATGACTCCCGTGTATACTACCACACAGGAGATTCGGGATGCTGTTTCGGTACAGCCGCCTCAGGCCATCCGGGGTACCGGAAAGATTTTTACGCATGGTTCGTATCTATTTCTGAATCAACCCGGGGACGGAGTGCATATTATTAATAATGCTGATCCGACCAATCCTCAAAGTATCAGCTTCATCAATATCCCCGGTAACTATGACCTGGCCGTACAGGGAGATATCATGTATGCCGATAGCTATATTGACCTGCTGGCCATCGACATCAGCAATCCAGAGGCCATACGGGTACTACACCGGGAAGAAAATGTTTTTCCTCAATTTAATAGTTTTGGCTTCTACCCGGATGCAGAAAAAGGAGTGGTTACTCGCTGGGAAGAAGTAGATGTGGTACAAACTTTTGAAGGTGAAATAGACGGATCTATGTGGGAGCCCGGTGTATATCAGTACATTGACCACCTGGATATTGCCGAGTATGCGCGCTATGATTTTGTAGAGCAATCAAACGTACCGGTATGGGAGATGAATAATGCTAATGTGACCCCGGTAGGCCGGGGTGGTTCCATGTCTCGTTTTGCCGTGAGTGGCGAGCATCTGTATACCATTGATGACAGCAATCTGCAGGTTTTTGACATCTCTTCGGCCTCAACTCCTACATCGGTAAATGAAATGATGGTTGACTTCATGATTGAGACAATCTATCCTCATGACAATAAGCTATACATTGGTGCACAAAACGGAATGTACATTTATGACAAAACCGTTCCCGAGTCTCCTATGCTATTGTCCTCTTACTGGCACGCTACCAGTTGCGACCCGGTAGTAGCTAACGATACTTTGGCGTACGTTACGCTCCGTACCGGTGATGCCTGCGAGGGTGATCAAAATGTGCTGGAAGTGGTAGACGTAAAAGACGCAAGAGCTCCTTATGAAACCGCTCGTTATGAGATGGAACATCCCCATGGCTTAGGGCTGGATGGCACCACACTTTTTGTTTGTGAAGGTGAATTTGGCGTGAAAGTATTTGATGTCACCCATACCTATGAAATTTCGGATTATCTGATTTCACGTATTGAGGGAATTTACGCTTATGATGTAATCGCCCATGATAACCACCTGTTAGTAATTGCCGAAGATGGTGTGTATCAGTACGATTATTCTGACCCTGAGCATATTGTTCAGCTTAGTAAAATGACTCGCCTGGCATTATAATTTCATTTTTGCAGAGAGCCTGACCTTTCAGGCTCTCTTTACCTTCCTAACGCTCCTTTCCATGAAGATTGCGCTGTATTTTTATGTAGTGTTACTACTATGCATCACCCTACCGGCTACGGCTCAGGAAGCTCCGCCCGAGCGCCAGGAAGTAACGGTGTACCTGAAAAATGGTAAAACTATTCATGGGTACGAGACCCTTTCGCCATTCAAGGGTTATCTGACGATTGATATTGATGAGTTTACCCAGGATCATATCCCTTACAAAAAAATTGATCATATCCATTATGGCCCTCCCCTACCCGAACCACCTCAAATAACCTGGGAAACGGAGCACACTTTTTTTCTTTCCGTAAGCGCCGGGATACAGTTTGGCAGCACCAACTCCGGTAACAGCCGGGCAGCAGCCAGTTTTGTAGCCGGTTACTTTTTTCATCCTCTGCTTCAGCCAGGCATCGGCATTGGATTTGAACAATACGATCCTATCCAAACCACTACGTTACTTGTTCGGGTACAAGGTGTACTTACTAAAAAGAAATGGTCGCCTTACTACTTTCTGGAAGTAGGTGCCAGTAAAGCTAATACCCAAACCTGGAACTATAATGTGCAGTACCACCATGCCAAAGGTGGTTTTATGATGCATCCGGGTCTGGGTTACCAGCGTAGCTTTCGCAGTGGTGCTATCTCCTTTGGGCTGGGCTATCGTATTCAACAGGCCGAGCTAGATTACTCTGTAGATGATTTCTGGGGCGGCTCTCTCCGAGTACAGGAAGAACTTACCTATCGCCGGGTAACTACTATGATCGGGCTCACGTTTTAGTTTTTAAACTTTTATCTTTCATTCCAACGCGGTGGTTACTTAGTGTGTCTAGGTAGTAACATCATCACTTAGATATCCACTGCTATGAAACATGTATCCTACGCTCGTCCATTCCGGTACCACTACTTATTCATTCAGGTAATCGCCTTAGGCTGCCTGCTGACCCTGGCCCGATGCACCGATAAGGTAGAAGTTACCCGCACCTACCGCTATATGAAGCCGGTTTATATGACTACCAATGAACTACGCAGTTCTTTCGCCATTGAGCCGCCTCAGACACTCAGCACTACAGGAAAAATTTATTACTTAGCTCCCTATCTGCTTATTAACAAACCCGGCGAAGGTATTCATGTCATCGATAATTCTGACCCAGCCAATCCGGTTAACTTGAGCTTTATCAACATTCCGGGAAACTACGATATGGCTGCTAAGGGCACCACCCTCTACGCTGACAGCTTCATTGATTTGCTAGCGCTGGATATTAGCGACTTAGACCATGTACAAATCACGAAGCGCGTGGAGAATGTATTCCCTCGCTACAATAGCTGGGCTACCATGATTGATGGCGAAGATGTTGTCTTGACGGATTGGGTAGAAGAAGAGGTGGTGGAAGTGATGGAAGGAGACCTGGATGAATTTGCTCCGGGACTGTATCGTTATCAGGAAGGTATTGTGATGAATGATTGGGCCTCTTTTGAGAAATTATCGTCTTTTGCTAATACAGATAGAGCAGCAGCGGGCGGTAGTGGACAGGCCGAAGCTGGCGTGGGAGGTTCTATGGCCCGCTTTGCTATTTCCGGTGAGCGACTGTATACCGTAGATGATAGTGACCTACAGGTATTTGATATTTCTCAGTTGGATGATCCGGAAGGAATCAATAAAACGAACATAGCTTTTAGTATTGAAACCATCTTTCCCTATAAAGACAAGCTTTTCATTGGCTCCCAAATCGGGATGTTCATTTATGATATCAGTAATCCTGATAACCCGGTGCAGGAATCTGAGTTTACTCACATGCGGAGCTGCGATCCGGTAGTGGCTAATGACAGTTTGGCGTATGTCACCTTACGGGATGGTAGCGAATGCTGGGGAGGTAACAATGTCTTAGAGGTAGTGGATATAGAAAACGTGAATAACCCGCAATTGGTAGCCACTTTCCAGATGGAACATCCCCACGGGCTGGGCATTGACGGCACATTGCTATTCATCTGTGAAGGTGAGTTCGGTCTAAAGATTTTTGACGCTACTGATACCCAGTCTATTTCCGAAAACCTGCTGGCTAATATTGATAATATTCATGCATTTGACGTAATCCCTTTAGGTGGAGTACTGATGGTTATTGGGCAAGATGGCCTGTATCAATACGATTACAGTGATCCCAACAATATTGAATTGTTAAGTAAAATGACGTTGGCTGCTCTATAAGATATTGTCTAATCCGCAGAAATCGCCAGACTTCTTAGCCTAAAAAGTCTGGGTGGTTTTTGCGGAGTTTACCCATTCGTTATGAAAATTGTTGTACTGGTTTGTTTGTTACTACTCTTTGGAATATCAGCTCCTCTGCTGGCTCAGGATAAACCGCCCCTGGTTACGATTTATCTGAAAAACGGGCAAAAAATAGAAGGCTACATGAAAATGTCTATTCATGAAGGCTTTCTTACCTTAGAACACGACTCATTATCCCAAACGCACCTGGCTTTTCCTGACATTAAAAAGATATATTTTGGGGAAGTGCCCAACGAAGAGCCTCAACCCTACTATGTGCGGCAGCCTGGCTATTTTCACCTTACCGAGCTGGCATTGCAATTTGGTAGTAATGATTATGAAGCCAATGTCACCCCGTCTATTCATACCGTCAACGGCTACGCCTTCTCTCCTCACCTTATGACCGGTTTAGGGCTGGGCTGGGATCATTACGGAAGCGTAGCCACCCTGCCCATGTATCTAAGCGTTCGCGGTATTATTACCGACCGCAAGGTCAGCCCCTACTACTTTGCCAATGCGGGGATCAGCCTCGCCTGGCCTACGGATGACCTACCCGATGTTGACTACGACCGGACCCAGGGCGGGCTTTATTTGCATGGTGGATTGGGTTATCAGATCAACCTGATCCGCTCAGCGCTATTGCTTTCCGTCGGGTACAAATTGCAAAAAACCGATTTTGCATATGACCTCACCACCTGGGAGGGCGACACCCATATTGAAGAAAAGCGCACTATCCGCCGACTGACTATCAGTTTTGGTTACTCATTCTGAGCTATTGGGTTTTCTGCAGGACCTGATCCATGATCGCTTCCCAATTTTGTAGCGTATCCATCAGGCTTTTTACCCGCTCAGGCTCAGTTGCTGTCAGGTTATGCTGTTCTGATATATCCTGAGCGAGGTTAAAGAGATAGGTGCTATCCTGCTGAACCAGTAATTTCCAATCACCCTGGCGAGCTGCCCACTGATCGCGGTATCTCCAAAAGATAGTTCGGGTCTCGGGCGTTTGGCCTTCGGTCAGCAGTTTACTGAAATCAACCCCATCGGTTACGAAGTTTTTGGGCAACTGGCTATTTGCCAGAGAAAGCAGGGTAGGTAGTATATCCACGCTGACAATGGTAGCATTGGTGGTACCCGCGTCAATCATACCCGGCCAGTAAGCAATGGCCGGAACCCGATGCCCGCCCTCCCATAGTTGGGTTTTATGCCCCCGCAAAAACCCATTGTTTCCCAATGAGTCTACCCCACCGTTATCTGAACAAAAGAATACCAGGGTGTTTTGGGATAGATTTAGCCGTTTCAGCGTGCTGAGCACACTACCGACACTTTCATCCATCACCTCTACCATTTCCTGGTAAGCCCCGCGCCGGTCTTCTCGTGAGCCTAGAGCATTAAAGTTTGTATCCGGAAACCGGTCCGCCGGATCGTTTCGCCCCTGATACGGCCAGTGCGGTGCTTCGTGGGCAATATAAAGGCAGAAGGGCTCCTGCTGATGCTCTTCCAAGAAGGTGTTGGCATGTTGCGTCAGTAAATCAGTCACGTAGCCTTCTTCCTGTATGGTATCCACCCCATCCCACCAATCATAGATGCCCGCGTTATCGTAATGGGAATGGTAGTCAATATTCCCGCTGACATAGCCCCGGAAGAAGTCAAATCCCTGGTTCACCGGGTTATATTCCGGGTGATAACCCAAATGCCATTTTCCGACCATACCGGTGGCATAACCGGCTTGCCTGAGCAATTCGGCAAATGTAACCTGGGTGGTATCCAGTCCGGTTTCCCGCGTCTCGCCCCGCACGTAGATCACGCCTTCCATGCCCACCCGCTGCTGGTATTTTCCGGTTAGCAAAGCTGCTCGGGTAGGAGTGCACACCGCACCGTTGCTATGAAAATCGGTAAATTTTAACCCTGCTTTTGCCAGACTGTCCAGATGGGGTGTTTGGTAAGCGTCCAGATCACCGTAGCCAAGGTCATCTGCCATGATGATCACAAAATTGGGTGGTGGGGAAGCTGTTTCAGTAGATGATTCACATCCGAAACTCAGCCACCCCAGCAACCCAAAAGTCACAAGGTTTTGAAAGATAATGAAGAAGTTAGTATAGCCGAAAAGGGTTCTTTTTCCAGTAGAAGAGAAAAGCGTAGCATAGGTTGTGTCCATTGGGGAATTTACAGAACTCCACAAAAAAAAGCTACTCGGTTAGAAGTAGCTTTCTATGGTTTAGATGGTGTGGTGTAGTTGTTTTATTGTTTAATAATCCGGTATTGCTGATTGCCGGTTTGCATACGTACCCGAAGAAGATAGGCTCCGGCGGTATGCTCGGTAAGATCAATGGTAGGAGTTGCGCCGGATAATGTACCCTTTGATACGCGACTACCTATCAGGTTATAAATTTCATAAGGAACCTCCTGACCATTATCCGTCATAGTTACCCGAAAGATACCATTGCTTGGGTTGGGGTAAACTACCAGTGCCGGAGAATTCTTTTCGTCCCCAATGGCTGTAATAACCTCTACTTCAACTACCCGACTCACGGGTTCGGCCGCCAGATAATTTTCATCACCTGCCTGTACTGCCAGAATAGTTACTACGCCTGTTCCGAGTACAGTGAGCATATTCCCTTCTAGTGAGGCATTGCCTTCAGCCACTTGAATAGAAACCGGAAGACCGGCATCGCTAATCCCCTGTAACCGGAAAGTTGTATTATTAACCGGAGTTACATCCAGGCTAATAGTTTGGGGAGCTTTCTGTACATTGAAGGATAAAGAAACTGTATCGCTAGGCGAATACTCTTCGTTTCCGGCCTGATAGGCTCGGATGGTTACCTCACCTGCGCCCAGTATTGTGACCATCCCGCCGGAAACCTCCGCCGGGCCTTCTACCTCATAAGTGATGGGCAAACCGGATGTGCTCTGTACTGCTACCGGGAAGGGAGCCACTCCGAAAGTCTGTTGCTCAATATTTTCAAAGGCCAGCGTTTGCTCGCTCGTTCCTAACGGGATTTCAATAGACGCTTCATTCACTACCACAAACGTATGAAAGACGGTAGCTGCCGGATTATACTGATCATTTCCGGGATGTCCCACTTGAACAGTTACTTCACCGGTTTGGGTGAACGTGATCGTCTGCCCTTCCCTGATTGCCAACCCAATAATTTCAATATCCGGATTAAGCTCACTGCTGATTGAAATATCCAGTTCTACCTGTTCATTAACAAACACCGTATCAGGTAGCGCCCCTAATGTAATGTTCTGAGCAAGCTTATTAGGTTCAGCTACTACAAATGATTGCTGCTCCTCTTCAGCCAGATAATTCTCGTTTCCTCCATTGTAGGCGGCTACTATCACCTCGCCACTACCCGTTAGTGTTACAGTTTTGCCCTCAAGGGTTGCATTTCCGCTGACTAATTTGAAGCTAACCGGAAGATCCACATCAGAAGAGGCAGTCAGGGTAAACGGTTCGTCGCCTACTTGCTTGCTGCCAATTGGCGAGAAAGTAATTAGCTGGGGGGCTTTGGCTACAGTAAATGAACGTATCGCTGATGAGGCTTTGTACTTATCGTCGCCCGGGCTTGAGGCTTCTATTTCTACGGCACCGGCTCCGGCGATGGTCACATCTGCGCCGGAAAGTGTTACTTTGCCTTTTAATACTTTGAATGTAACCGGCAGACTGCGATTAGAAGATGCCGTTAGAGAAAATGCGCCACTGCCATAGGTTTTATTATCTATTTCATCAAAGGAAATGGCGTGAGAGGCTTTATCAATGGTAAAGCTAAGTTCTTTCACCGCGGCATTAAACTCATCCGTTTCAGACGCTGCGACCTTAACCTTAGCCATACCGGCACTGATAATCTTTATCTTATTTTCATTTATCTCAATCGGACCGGAGACTTTAGAATAGGTAAGGGCACCGTCACTATTTGAAGAGGCTTCTATGGAAAAGTCTGTATCACCATACGTTTTATTGGCGATGGGTTGAACATCCAGTACCGGATTAGATTTATCGCTATTAACAGCAAGCTCCCAAGTAAGGGGAAACGAATGAGGTTGATCCTGACCAAACTTAATTTTTACCGTGGCCCCTTTTTTTAACCGGGTCGTTGAAAGGTTATTGCTGGTAGATGAGGCTACTGGGGTGCTTTGATCACACTGAAGAAATATTTCAGCATTAGCATTACTGATCACTATTTTTCCGTCTTTAGGAAGGGTAAATGTATACCAGTAGGCAGCTTTTGGCAACGTATTATCCCCTTCTTTGGCCGCTACAGCCTCAGAGCAAGTTGTTCCCTGAGTATCTACTTTATTATAATCAAAACTAATGGTAGAGCCTGATAACTTGATGTTTTCAATATCTATATCGCTCAGTATCCCTTTACCCTTATCGTCATATAGATCAGAATTGGGATCAGAAGCATCACTAAAACTGGTCCGCTGGGCACTGCCCGGAAATAAATCGCCATCGTCACCTCGGTTTATTCTACTATCCAGGTCATGCTTCCCATCTGCCTCTTCCAAATCTACCCCTTTGCGGTTCACCTGACTATTGACATGGATACTTCCCGGGTACTTCTTGGTTTGGTCAGTGTTGATATGCCAAATCGCTAGACCTTTACCTTTTAAGTATTCGTCAGTACCACTTTGCTGGCGGTTTTCCAGCAAAAAGTACTCATTATCATTATTAGTTTTGATTTTATAGATCTGCCCTTCGCTGTTAGCCGCCTTCAATTCATAAGAGCCTCCCTTTCCGGTAATATCTTCAACTTTACCCCATCCCAACATTTCTTTAGAAAAAGCGGTCATTCCGGCAGGGTATTCTTCATTTCCTACCCACCCACCGGTGCCCATCAATCCCCATTCACCAATACCATTATGCCGGTCATCGGTCTCATCGGTATCGTATAGATCAGGCAAGCCGAGTAAGTGACCAAATTCATGGCAGAAGACACCAATCCGCACCAAGCCATTGTAGCGTACCCGTAGTTCAGGCTGAATGGTATAATCTTTTATAAATTTACCATCCAGGAACTTAGGTGAGATGGTCCATCGGTGAGACCACACATATTCGTTCTGGCTGCCTTCTTCCGCACCCTGCCCGGCGTGGATAATGATGACTCCGTCTACATTTCCATCGTTGTTATTATCGTACTGAGAGAAATCAACTCCTTTTTCCTTAGCAGCAGCAATAGCTTCGTCCACTAATTCCCGAGCCCGGGACTTTCCGTTTTCTTCCCCGTAGTAATCGTGATTATTTTTGGCCATATACCACCCAACCACTTCAACTGTAGGATTGAAATCGTTGTGACTATTTTGCTGATAGTAGCTTTTAAAGGTAGGTTTTGAGGATGGGCCATTGAAAAAAGTATTGAAAGTCTCCTTAGGATATTTGTGGGCCAAATCAGGATATTCAATTAGAATAGCCAGGACTTTTACATTACCCTCAGCGGGCATAACTCCCATAGCACCAAGGCGCGCTTGCTGGTTGGTTAATGGATCGAGCTGTACCACATCTCTACTCAACTTTTTGCTTACGGTGGGAGCAAGTCCTTTTCTAATTTGGTTAAGCTGGCTGGCCTCATCAAATGAACGCCGAGTTGGGTCACTGGCTTTTATACCGCTACTTACCAGTTTACCTTGCACCTCATCAGCAAATTCGTAAGCTCCCCGAGATGTTTTCAGCACGGTGTAGCCGTCGGTTGTTTCCATCCAGTTACGATTTGCATCACCACGGGCAATTACCTGCAGCTGACTACCGTCAGGTTGGGTTACAGTAATAGCATAGGGCGCTGGTGGAGTGACATGGAGGAGCTGCTGCGCCTGAGTAAAACCGGAAGATAAAATGACGCACAGCAATGAAATGCACGTTAACCGATACATAGGCACGAAATGAGGTGATGTTGGCTTATTGTTGATTCTTTTAAATAATTCCACACGAATAACAGAATTTTTAAAAAAAGTACATCATAATTTATTAAAAAAGATCAATTAATCCTATAAATAGTGCGTAATGTAATTTCATGTTTTTGGAATAAAAATACTTATGCAACAGATATTGCTGGTTTACATTTTCTTTCAAAATATACCCCACCCCCGTTTTACAGGCATTTGTGAGATACACCTCACTCAATAGTTATATTATAACATGCTCTCAGTGAGTAAATTTCAAAATATGGAATGATGTAAGTTTTTAACTCTTTTTTTAGAAATATTTGATTGCTAGCTTCAAGTATTTCTCTATTTGAACGGTCAATATTACAGATGTGACTGAATCATGTAGAAAAAATGTTATGCTAAAAAATACAAAAGACCAGACGATATGCCTGGTCTTTTGCTTCTACCATATAAACTACTACCTAAATTATACCGTGTTAACGCCACGATACTTAGGAAAGTTAGTGAGTAATTGAAATTCAAGTAAATATCACTAAGTAATTAGGTAATAATTACAACTTTCCTAATTCCAGTAGGTAGTTATTGGCAACTTTATTTCATTTAGCATGGCTTTTTGCTTCGCTCATCAGCATATTTACCAGCTTGGTTACTTTTTTCTTTGCCTCTTCAAACCGAGGCATTAACTCATAATACTCTCGTTTTAGTAGTAGGCTTTGAGTCACTTCCAGATACTCATTAATGAATACAGAAAACAGAGCAGCTCGGCGAGGATTGTCTTCATTTTCTGTATAGTATTGGCGCATGCACTGCCCCACCCGATAAAAAGTTCTGCCATCGTTGAGCAAATAACGATTAAATGAGTAATGAAAATTATCGCAATTGAGAGCAAAATTAAATCCGGCCAGCAAACTGCTATCGGGCATTACACCTTTATATTCGTTGAAAAACTGCTCGGCACATTCAGGTGCCTTAATTAGTTCAGGGTACTTTTCCATTTCTTTACAATTCTTAGTCATTAATTACTAATGCATATCCAAAGGTACCTATTTTATGTAATATAAAAAAGAAATAATATAATTTTTTACATTCATAATGCATAAAAATAGTCATAAACCCCTATATAATTACTATTTCCTATTCTAGGAATGCAAACTGCAGCTATCCGGAGAAGTAATTTTATCAGAAAAAAACTATTTTTTAGCAGCTCATACCGCTGACTTATTACCGTTTATTACTCACTTTGTTAAAAATTAGCTATTCCGACGATACTAGTCAGTTATATATGGTAACAGCTTCTGGTACTTTGGATTTACATATTATCCGATAATCTAACGCTATTATGACCCCGAACTTATCTTACCCTTTTTTTCACCAAAGAGAATCATTAGAAAAGTTTATTCAACAGACCCATTCATTAAAAAACTGTACTATTCAGCAAATAGATTTCCATGATCATACCCTCGTTTGGGATGACATCATTATTGAGAACACCACTTTTTTAGGCTGTACATTTCGGGTGGAAGATCGTAGCCGATTACTGGACCGAGGAGCCATCATTTTTCCAAGAGTTACTCATCTGCCCTACCAGCCCTATCGTTCTAGCTTATACTCTTGGCAAGAATTGATGGAGGGTTACCACCCTGACCACGATCAGAGTAACGACCTGGCTATTTACCAATATTTTTCTCAGTATAAGTTTAATCCCCCGGTTAATGAAGCCTTATATCAGCGGATTCATGATCATGCTATTGACCATGCGCTCCGCAATTTTCTTCAGTACCAACCTGATGGACTCACCCAACAGCGTTGTGTAGGTTTTATGGGTGGCCACAGCACTCTGCGTACGGACCACTACTATACTAAGGTAGCTCAAACTGCCCGACTCATAGCTGAAGATGGATATACCGTGGTTTCCGGAGGCGGGCCAGGAATTATGGAAGCTGCCAACCTGGGTGCCTATTTTGCGCATCAGCCAGAGGCGGCATTACAAGAAGCAATCACTATATTAAGTGAAGCTCCTCATTATCAGGATTACGGGTTTATTACCCAAGCTCAGCAAGTACTGGAAAAATTTCCGGAGGGGCACATAAGTCTGGCTATTCCTACCTGGTTTTACGGACATGAACCCAGCAATCTTTTTGCTACTCATATTGCCAAGTATTTTTCCAATAGCATTCGAGAAGATACGCTGCTGGCTATCTGCCTCTACGGTGTAGTATTTGCCCCGGGAAGTGCCGGCACTGTGCAAGAGATTTTTATGGATGCCGCCCAGAACCACTATGGCTCCTTTAATTATTATAGCCCGATGATTTTCCTGGGCGAAGAATGGTATGATATTGAATCTATGATCTATCCGCTGGTTAGGAAGTTATCTTACGGAAAAGAGTATCATGATCTACTTTTTCTTTCGGATGACCCCAAACGCATTGCCCAGTTCATTGAGAACCATCAACCCGTGCCCAACGTCATTCATCCCTCGTAAACTTATCAGGGAGCATTTGATGTTATCAGCTTGAAGCCACTGATTAACAAGCTACTGAAACCTATGACCCGATACCTATTTTGCTGTCTTTTGTGCCTTCCCCTGTATTTATCTGGCCAGGAAGTCTCTTCGGATACTCTTGCTCAAAATTCGATAGCCACCTTGGCTAACCGCTCTCGTAATGCTCAGGCCCGTGCTCATTACGAGCGCGCTTCGCACTTGGAAAGGAAGTCTGAAGATAAAGAAGCAATACTTGAGCTTAACCGGGCTATTGCCCTTAAACACGACTATCAGGAGGCTCTTTGGCTACGAGCCCGGGTAAAACGCACTATAAAGGATTACCCCGGAGCTTTATCCGATTATCAGGCTGTACTTTACCTGGACCCAGAACATATAGAGGCTCGCTTTGAGCGAGCCCAGCTTTTTTATCGTTTAAACCGCTATGAAGAAGCTATTGATGATTTTAGGTATCTTTTAGAGCATGATTCAGGGGAAACCACAACAGTATATTTTCGCGGAGCTGAGCAGGCTACCAGTCAAGGCTCTACTTTTGTAACCGAATCTGTAACCACGGTACAGTCGGGCATTCAAGCTGATATCTGGAATTTTATGGGTTTGTGCTATCTGGAGCTTAACGAGTTTGACAAAGCAAATACATATTTTGAACTGGCTCTGTCTCAAAACTCTCAAAACCCAAATCTTTATAGCAACTTAGGGCTAACCTCAGAACGCTCAGGTGACACACTACAGGCCATTCAATATTATAGTAAAGCACTAACCTTACAACCCAACCACCCCACTGCTCTACAGAACTTCTCGTATTTAACCCGTAAAACCAAACGCCTGGATTTGGCAGAAAACGCCTTTGAGAAACTAGCTCTTACGAGTGAAGCTTCTCCCCAAAGCCTCCTCCATCAGGGAATGGTTTATCATCAGCAAGGTAAATATCAACAGGCCATTAATGCTTTTAATAAGGCAATTGCTCAACAGCCCCGCGAATCAGATTTTTATTTACAGCGAGGGTTCTCGTATGAGAAGATTAAGCAGTTAGATCATGCAGCGAAGGATTATACCCGCTCTCTACAACTCAATCCATCTCTGGAAAAAGCGTATGTTAACCGGGGAAATGTATACTATAAACAGAAGAAACTGGCACTAGCCTTAAACGATTATCAGGAAGCTTTACAATTGAACCCAAACAATGGAAAAGTATACTATAATACCGGACTGGTTTATCATCGCCTAAACCAGTATACTGAAGCGTGCACCTATCTGGAGAAAGCACTTCAATTAGGTTATGAAGGTGCACAAACTGTTATCAAGGAAGTTTGCACAAACCCTTACTATGAAAATTAATCAGTTCATCCTCACATAATACGCTAATAATCAGCATATTAAAGTATTATTATTCGCTTATAGAAACTACCTTGACCGAAAGAATATTTCTGAGTATGAAATGCGAAGGTGCTGTTTTCGGGGAAAGGGCATGAGTGAAAGTTTGTATATTGGGTCCTACCTAAACAGATCAGTTGGCCTTAAAACCAAAAAAGGCAGCTACCTGATTAGGTGCTGCCTAAAAGAAAATAGTTCTACAGTTTACGCATTGGCATATTTGCCAAACAACTCATCTTCAATTCTCTTGATATATTCTTTCGCTTGTCTAAGCGAAGTTTTGTCTTTTCGTTGAATAGCCTTATTAATCGCGGAGATAATACGGCCTTTGTGCATCTGAAGGCGTTCTTCTTTAGAAGAAAATACCGGGTCTTTTAATCGTAATTCATCAGATGCATCTTTTACACGAGCATCTTCCTGCATCATGGCCTGCTTGTCTTTATACTCTTGCTTAGAACGGCGGATTGCCTGAGCTTTATTATAAAGGTCAGCTGCGTTTTTGATTTTGCCTATTTTTCGAGCATCTTTTTCCTGGGCAATCAACTGCACATCGCCTTTCTTCACTTTTACATTACCCGAAAGGATATCGTGTTTCAACAGTGGGTTGGTACGTCCGATCAACTCCAGTCCTTTGGCAAATTCGGCATCCCGAAGAATAGTCCGGTCACTTACATTAAATTCTTTGGCTAGAATTTCTGAAGTTTTGTCGCCACTCTGTCCGCTGGAAAGAACTTTATCATATCCTCCCCTTTTCTTCTTCATGCGCTCATACTTGAGGCCTCGGAAATAGCTCAACTGGTCGGGATTCAGGTTCCTTCGTCCTAGTTGGTGATTCAACATCCAGTCTTTTGCCTGTTCTTTGCTTTTGAAAGGATGTAATCGAACTTTAAAGGGTACATTATTTCGTTGGCAGATATCCAACCTATTGTGCCCATCAATTAAAACAAGTTCACCATTTTCTTTTTTCCAAACAGTGAGGGGGTCTAAACATCCGTTTAGTTTGATGTTTTCCTCTAGCTGTTGTTTCGAGTCAGCAGTAAGGGGGGGAATAAACTGCTGTAGTTCACTTTTGACTTGAATGTCAGCAGTGTTAACCGATCCTTGCTCAGTTCCGTTGTCAGCAATGACAACAGCGTCTTGCATAGCGGTGTCTTCCATAAATTAAAGATAGTTACGTAAATTGAAAAATTGACTAATAGATATTGTAGAATACTTCATACAAATTAATAATGTTAATACTGATGCTATACGATATGTAAACAATAGGTTCATATTAAATTTGCACCCGATGGAGTTGATTTTCAATGACTGCCATCAGCAAGTTAAGCTCAGAGATTACGTCAACCTGACTGGCCTCAGGTTGGTCAAATACTTTTTGCTCAATGGTGCCTAAGATTCTTTTGGGGAAATGTAGTGTGAAAGCACCGTCAAGATGCAATTCTAATATAAAGTTTTGAAACCGTCCGTTGCTCTCATACTCGCCTATAAGCTTTTTACCATAAAGTTGCCTACTTAGCAGATGCAACTTTTGGTCAATCTCTACTAACTTCATTCTAATCTCTTGCGGAATGGGTATCATACTCTCTCCTGATAATTTTCAACTTCGCAAATGACACTTTCAAACAAACAACAAGCATTTAAATCAAAAGTTCACCATTTATGGGTATAAATTATGATAAATAAAAAGTAAAAACCTAACAAATTAAATATAAAGATACCATGAGCCACAATTAAATAGTTTCAGACATTTATAAAATAGCTGCTAAATACCAGAAACAACCTTTATACAGAAATGTCAAATTCATTGTGCTACAGGCTACTAAAGGTCAATAAGCGGTTTGTTGGTTAGGGGTTTATTTCTTATACAGGAACAGAACGCTATACTAAACAAAAAGTTACATTTAGTATTTTCAGAAGCTCTACGCTATAAATAATATGCGATTACTACACTATAGATTCTTTGTATTTCAAAAAGTTAAATTTTCACTAACGGATGAAATCGAAAGTCTTTTTTCTTCCAAACCACTTCTATAATTCACGGCACATACTAGCTTGAAGTCATGCAATGTTTTATATATAATTATTAGAGCAAGTATGCTCTTGAATTGATCAAATTCAGGATGCCGAATTGTCAAAAAATATAAACTACCATTATTTTGACTTCATTTTTAACAACTTTTTCTCCCAGTACCATAAAAATTGAGAAAAATGCTTAATACCTGGTAAATTGGTTCTTAATTATAGCCAATGTATAGTTACCATTTGCCTTATGTTAATAAGTGCCATAACGAGCAAAATGGTGGTTATTCATGCTTAATTCAGCCCAGGGGCCGGTACTCATAACATACACTAAAATTTTGGTGGATTAGTATTGACATCTGCATCAATATCATGTTTTTCCAGCCACTCTCCCCAAGAAGGAATCTTACGAGCTGATGGATGAAGACATGGGTCGTATAAAATCTCCTTGTATTCGCCATAAGAGCGCCTCAACAGCTTCTGAAAACCTTCTGGTAATTCAGACCACTTAAGTTTCTGTTTAGTGCTTTCCAATCCTGTCATATAATTTTGTTTCACTATAAATCGTATGCCCCTGTCTTTTGTTACTTACAAGACAGTAATTCTTCGAGATAATTCTAAAATTCGATTAAATGTATCCTTAAGTACGGTATAGTGAACACTTAGTTGTTGATTGAGAAAATTATCAGTTTAAGCTATTATAAAAATAGGTGGATCAATACACAATGTTTACCTATTAAGAATAATTCTCAGTCTACCCACCTAAGTGCCAAGGTTAAGTATCAAAGACTCTGTATTCATTTTGCATTAAGGTTAAAAGATTACTAATAAAAGGATGTTTTCTTTATCTAAATGTTATTTTTCCAAAAACTATAAAATAACTTATCATTCCTAATACATCTAAATTCTCAAAAGGATCCATCTATAATATCAGCATAAAAAGCATAATATTTTATATAATTTACAAGATGCCATCTTTTAAATAAGTTTACCCTAAATACCCCTATCAAACCAGGAAAACCAATCTATTTTTACCTCGTAGGGGTAAATAAAGTATCTCATAATCTGACGTTATAGTAAGGCCCATCTTCAGTAGGATGGGTTTTCTTTTTTTAATGAAAAAACCGCCCGAAGGCGGCTTTTATAAGGTTTCTTCCAAATAATTACAGTCACATCAGGGGCACATTAATTTTACCACTTTTAAGCCTTGCGATGGCAATTGTATTTGAAGTATTAGCTGCTTGGCCGTTGTATTCCATTGAGCAGCATTCAAGGTAAGTTGATTGTTCCCTACCTGTAAAGTATGATGCTGATTATACACCAATTTTCCTATTGCATCATATACTTTAAGAGAAGCAGTTTCCGGATTGTTACTCATAACCGTTACAAAAACTTCCTCTTGAATAGGGTTAGGAAACACATTTACCTCAAAGGCCATTGGAGAAGAAATTTCGTCGACATCACTATCAATTATCTGTTTATCCAACGTCTCTTCCCGAGCCACTGGCGAATTTCCCTCTTCATATAGTGCTTCGCCTTCTATTACAGTACCTGTCTCGTCCTTATACTGATACTGTAATAAATACCAGTTGATGCCCGGCTTTTTCTTAGTGAGTAGAACAGTTGTATACTTTACATTTTTTCTTCCCTGGTCGATAACCTTACCTTCTTCATCTATTACCTTATAAATTAAGTTAGTGCGTACCCGGTCTGGGTTTTCTACATCCCAGACAACCTTGCGGGGATTCCAGCGAGAGATTTTCTCATTGGCAGAAACCATTAGTTTAGCCGGCTCGCAGGCTTCATCACTTGATGCTGAAGTTCCGCTGATCTTTTCTCCCTGGTAGCGGTAACTATACTGGAGTGTAGCTTCGCCATCGCGAGTTGCCCGAAAAAATACTTCCCTCGTTTCGCCTGGTTTTAGTAAGTGAATGCGGGGTAGACTAGGTTCAGTTAGGCTAAAAAACACCAGGATTCGTTCATTAGTCGTATTTTTCACCTCCCACCGCTTGAATTTGGCAGGTATGGTTGAGCAAACCGGGGTAACCACAATGGGGTTACGAGCTAAAGTTAAACGAGCCAACGGAGGGTCATGATCACTGACCATATCAATAAACTCACTGTTGATATGCACAACGTCATACTCTGCTTCCCCAGCCAGACTCGCTGAAACTAGAATATGATCCAGCGCCTGAGCATTCCCTTCAAAATTGTAGCTATATCGCTCAGTCTCATCTAGTGTTTTGGTCAGGTTTACCAGGTTTTCTTCCAGAATCTCCAGAGGCTCAAAAAACTGGAACTCGTTGAAGTCGCCTAAAACGGCTACCTTGGCATCGGCATCTTCAGCCAGCAGTTCTGCCACAAAAGTATTCACTGCCTCCGCCTGATCAATACGACTATTTAAGCCGCCATTGGCCGGTGGCTGCTCATCACCAAATAGCGGATCACTACCACCTTTGGAAGAAAAGTGATTGTTAATAATCGTGATGGTTTGACTGTTGAAAGTGAAAGTAGCCACTAGTGGCAAGCGGCTTCGGTAAAACGGGTTATCAGGGTTGGTTTGCTGATCGGTGGGGTCTACTACCGTTTGTAGAGAACCTTCCACCAGTGAAACCCGGTCGGAATTGTACAAATAAGCTACCCGGATATTTCCTCCTGGCTCTCCACCGTTGGTATCATCTCCGATAAAAGGGTTATCAATAAATGCATACGTTGGACCACCAGCCGCACTGATGGCATCTACCACTGCCTGAAGCGTTTGATCGGCTGAAGTTACACTGGTATTGTCTGCTCCATCATTATCCTGCACCTCCTGAAGGGCGATAACATCCGGAGTTTTCAGATAATTAATGATCTGGTTAGCAATAGCTTCAAAGCGATCATCACTGGGGTCCAGATTCTCAACATTATAGCCCGCCAGGGTCAGTTGGTCAGCCGTGCCAGTCAGGGATGTGGTTTCCCGACTGTTACCACCACTCTGAGCATTTACCGGGCTAATCGGAAGAATTGCGTAATCATCAAAGCCGTACCCGACCACCCCGGTGATATCTCCTAGCAGGTCGCCAATATTTACTTCCGGTGTGGTTCCTGATGGGAGTGGAGGATCGATCTGGATACGTTCAGGATTGAGATCAGCCCCAATAGGATTGTTTGGGTCGTCATCATCAAGAATGGTAATGCCACCGCGGGCATTTTCTCCGGTTGCGTAAGCATCATTTCCTGAAATAGCGTATACTTCGCCAAAATTGTTGGTCAGACTTACGGCCTGGGCATTGGGAAGTGTTACCAGCATGCCTTCCAGGCTTTCCCAGAAATCTCGCCCATCACGGGTAGGATCATAGTCGGTAGAACCAGCATCGTCTACAATTTCAGTAGGAGGTTGCCGATCCACTCCCAGCACTAGCGGAGTAATACTGCCGGTGCCAATCACCGCAATGTCAGTAACATCTTCTAGTTGGGTGGCTTCAAAATATTCGCTTACTGTTCCGGTTACCTCTAGCAAGTCTCCAATAGCTACTGAAGGGGCTGAGCCAGTGAACACTAAAATTCCGTCAGAAGTATCTTCGTTTCCGTCTCCGGTAGCGTCCTGCATGTAAAATCCGTTAGAAGCTATAGCCGTCACCACTCCCTGCGTCTTCACTGGTTGCCCAACCAGCGGCGAGGCATAGGTGGGAGATGTAAAATCATCACCATCGCCCTGAATCTCATAGATAGCAACCGACGCTACAGGTATTTCCGGTTCAACATTTTCTGCCCCAGGGGTTGGAGCAAAGGCGGCGTAGGTTTGGGTATTTCGGAACCCGCCTGTTCCGTTCGGAAAGCGCTGTACTGACTCAGTAGTAGCACTTCCATTCTCATTTTCATCTACCTGCGGCTGGTTTTCATTTAGCAAGGTCAGCAGCTCGGCATCGTCATCATCACTGGTATCATAGACAATAGCATCCAACAGATTTTCCAGTGTGATGGGGGTTCCACTCGGAAAGTCAGCGGCATTTCCTTCGTACAGAGCCACCGCATCTGGTCCATTCTGTAAACCATTGGTTGTGAACTCTACCAAATCAACATTTGGCACTGTAGCACTGCCAATGACAAAGTATCCGTTCTCATCAGTGTTGTTTCCATCCAGATCAATGGCATCATAAG
The DNA here is from genome assembly GCF_022458895.1 of Roseihalotalea indica. The sequence goes on from NZ_JAINFL010000010.1 coordinate 163,427, forward strand.
CCACATCACCGTTGCCATTAAAAAGCACAACTACAAAACCGTCCAAGGAGGTATTTCCAGCCCCGCCGTCATAAAGCTCAATAAATTCGGCAGCATCCGTACTATTTTGATCAGCATCAATTTCGTTAATAACAATCACCGGGGTTTCACCTGGTCCGCCATCACCATCTGGCTGATAGGTCCCTAAAGGAAAAGGGGTACTGGCGGAGGCATTGGTTGTTTCTCCATCCAGGGCATCTGTACCGCTGTAAAGCCAGTTATCCAATTGAAAAGTGCTTCCATCCGGGCCGGTACCATTTTGTCGATACGCCCATCCATCAGTGTATTCCCAGGCCTGGTTGCTACCGCTAGCATCGATATCACCAAAAATATCAACCACCACACCGTTTTGAAAAAGCTCAATGGCATCGTCCCCATTGATGCTCGCTGCTGAGCCACTGATGTAATCCGGGGTAAATCCGAAAAAATTGTTAAAGCCCGGGCTTTCGGTAGCAATGTAAAGGTACTCACCGGCAGAAACGGCATCGGCAGGAAACGTAAACTCTTCCCCATCGCTGCCTCCGCCATTGTTGGCGGAGCCCAGGCCATAGCTGCTCAGGTCGGCAATATCACTGAGAGCATATATTTCAATAGCCTTAGGAATACCACCCGTCAGCGGGCCATCCACAACCCCGGTAATAATCAAATCAGATTGCGCCCGTGAATAACCGGCCAGGCATATACCGAGGATACAGCAGGCTAAGGTTCGTAAAATGTGTTTCATGAGAATCGATTAGGTTTAATAAAAAAGGAGGTAAAAATAGAAAATTGAACCGGTGCCGACTTAGCCTTTTTATTATCAAATTGTTAAGAAACTTCAGAGGGTACCCGGTGCCAAACAGATGGCTTTTAGAAAAGAATATTTATAGAGCAAGAAATGAAATGATCAGAATAAACGCTAGTCCGCTTCCACTTCTAATTGTTGGTGTACCATTTGCCGAAATGCCTCGTACCGATCCTGATGGCTGGCCTCAAACCCCAATAGCTTCAGTGTTTCTTTAAACCCATCCACCGACTCTCCCGCCAGCGAAACCTGGGCCAGATGATACTGATTGTAAGATGGTACCAGAATATAAGGTTTACGGTAAACATCTTGTACGGAAAGCATTGTTGTACACGTATAGAGGGTATAGGCTTCGTACGTTTTGCACTCCTCATCTAATCTGAGCAAAATTGCTTTGTGAGATAATAGTAATTCGTAAAACGATGTTGAATTTGCGTTGTCCATATGCTTGAATATGCTTTAATAAATACCATGCGAAGGTAGTTATACCAGCGGCCAGGCATATTGCGGCTACATCAAGGAATAGTAAAGTTTGTGTTAATCCCTACCGGAAACGGCCGGTTAGCTGAACACCGAACAAACGGGGTGGTCCGGCAATGAAGGTAGGAATTCCCAGTGCCTCTCCGGTATTTCCGGCATCAATTAGGTAGTCTTCATCCGTAGCATTATTCACGTATACAGCCAGCTCGGCTCGCTGATTCCACCACTGCACTCCGGTACGCACATTCAATAACTCATACCCTTCCTGTTCCAGTCCGGCCTGGTTCTCTTCTTCAAAAAAGACGTGTGACTTGTAAGAATAGGTGGGACGAAAAAACCAGCGTCCCCAGTCAGATAAAGCAAACGTGAGATTAAGCCCTAGCGAGCCGGAATGTTTAGGGGTGAGGCGGAATGTATTTCCGGCTAATGCCTGATCTTGCCCATCCGCACCGTTATTATCAAAAGCAGCATCAATAAAAGCATAACTTCCAAACACCTGAATAGCTCGGGTCAGCACACCTCTTAATGAAGTTTCAAAACCATAGGCGGTGGCATTCCCCACATCGCGGGTTTCATAAACCAGCCCGGCACTGGATAAAGAAGCTACCTGGGTTTGAAAGTCTCGGTAATCGTAATAGAAGGCACTGGCATCCCATTGAAATCGGTCTTGTTGCATCAGTAATTTACTGCCCAGTTCGTAGCTCCAGACAATCTCATCGTTCAACACGCTTACTTCCTGCCCTAGTACCTGAATCACATTCGGGCGCCGCCCCCGGGCTACACTGCCGAACAAGTTCCAGTCTGGTTTAATCTGGTAATCCAGCGCGACTCGCCCCACCATCGACAGAAATGTCTCATTGTGTGAAACCCTCCCTCGCGAAGGTGGAAAGAGGTTATTCGGCAGCGTGCCTAACACAAAACCAAGGGCTCCAAACTTTTTAGCATCCTGCGATTCAATCGCTCCAGTGATATTCTCGTAAGTACCTCGCAATCCCAGCGTTACATCTAGTTGGTCGTTGAGAGGATAGGTGCCATCGGCAAATAATTCAAAAGCATAATTTTTCCCGTAGTTCGTCTGCCCCTCGGGGTTGGATGCGTTCAGCGGTAGTCCGGCCAATACATTAAATACTTCCGGTACGTCGGGAATAGCCTGAACCAGGTTGGCGGTACCATCCGGGTTTACCAGCGGCTCTTCGGGAATGCTTTGCAATAAGCTTTCTTTATCCGGACGATCTGAGTTTTGAATACTTCCCCGGATGGCGGGAGTAAAAAGCGTATATAAACTTTGCTCATTAGTTTCCAGCACAAGCTGCTGAGAACCATCCTCCCAGAAGAAACTCACTCCGCCAAAACCCGAAAATCCGGAAGCTTTCTGATAGTTTACCCGTATTTCCTGGCTAAACTGCTTTCCTAATGCATGTTCCGAAGACCATAAGGCCGGGGCAACGGTTCCGTCAGCATCTAATGACTCGTAAGCATCAAACTCCCGATAAGCAGTAATTGACGTCAAATCCAGCGTATTGGTCAGCGTATGATTCGCCAATAAAGTAGTTCCCCATACCGTACGATCAACGAACAGGTCTTCTCCCCGCTCCAGATCAGCAAAGGTAAATGGACTGGTTGTTCCCCCGGCCGGAGCATATATCCCGCTTTTAAAGGCCGTGCCGGGTGGGGTATCTATTTGGTAGTTTACAATCAGATCGATCACTGTTCTTGAGCCGGGCAGATAGCGTATAGATGTACGAATTGCTTTGGTATCTTTCCCATTAAGGTTACCACCCGAAAGATTTTGAATGTAACCGTCTCGTTGATTAAGAATTCCGGCAACCCGTACTAATAACGTATCCTCAATCACGGGCAGGTTAACAAAGCCCGAAAGCAGGCGTTGATCATAGTTACCCACTCCTAACCGTAGTTCGGTATTAAAATTACGCTGAGGTTTGTTCTGGATGAGATGCACCGCACCGATCTGCGCTCCCCGACCAAACAGTGTCCCCTGGGGTCCTTTTAACACTTCTACCCGTTCCAGATCAAAAAGCTCTACCACCGAACCACGGGATTTGCTGATTGAGACCCCATCCTGAAATACCGATACCCGGGGTTCCAGGCGAGAATCTCCATCATCGCTGGTGATGCCCCGAATAACAAACCCGGGGTTATTAGGGCTTTGTACCTGCACCTGTAACCCGGGCACGTATTCGGACAGTGCGTCAAACTCGTAAATGTTGGTTTCTTTGAGGAAATTGCCGTCGTGGCTGGTCAGGGCAATGGGCACCTCCTGCACCAGTTGGCTTCGCTTCTGAGCGGTAACCACCAGACCATCCAGGGAAAGCACTTTTTCATCTAGCGTGATGGTAATATTGGTGATTTGTCCAGCCTGAACGTTCACCGTTTTGCTTTGCTCTTCAAACCCTACCGAGCTTATTTGGAGGGTATAAGTCTGAGCGGGCAGATCATTAAAGCTAAATTGTCCGGCCTCATTCGTAGCTGTTCCAACCGTAGTACCCAATACTAATACGGTTGCTCCGGGAATGGGCGGTCCTTCTGACTGTTGTACGATGCCGCGAAGCGTACCCACTCCGGTCTGGCTCCAACTCAGATAACTCACAAATAAGCCACACAATAAGCTCAGGACAAACCGCATAGTTTGATGGTTTGCCCGATAAGTTATTATTTTTTGCTGAATGCCGGTTTTTTAGCCAGAGAATATTTTTTAGTAGCCTCGGTACACCGCAGTTCAATGGTTACGGGTTCAAACAGCTCCCGGTGCTGAAAGACAATGGGTAGTGTCGGTTGAATAGAATCCAGCTCAGGGGAATATTGCTCACGAGTAATAATGAACGCCTCATGCTGGTTGAGATACTGCTGTAAACTGTCTAGGGTAGAAAATTGCCGGATCGGGCGTTGCAGGTAAAAAGAAAATGCCGGATTAAATCGCTTGTAACTCACCACTTCCCGATTTTCCGGGATCTGTTCCAGGGCTTTCGTAATTGGATTTAGTTGATCAACCCGGGGTAAGATCACATAAAATGAAAGTAAGATTAGCGCTATCCAGGATAAAGCCAGCGCACTGATCATGTTAGCTACCTGCTGATGATAGGCAAACCACCACGCTAGCAGTCCGAAAACCGGAGCAAGTACAAAGCAAAAAGCCAGATCGCGCAAAGAAACCAAATGAGCTTCAGTTTCCAGGCCAAGATAAACCCCTACGGGCAACGCCACCATTAGTAAAGCATACACCAGCACGGTAGCAGCAACAGCATATTTTTTCAGGTTCTCGGGCTGAAAGAGTTGGCTTAGAAAATATCCCAAGATGATCGCCAGAAACGGAAAAGCCGGAGCCACATAGGTAGGCAACTTCGTACCGGATAACGAAAAAAATACCACTACAACTAACACCGTGAGCAGCGCCAGCAACAACAACCGCTCGGAGCGATTACACCACGCCAGATGAATCGCCTGCCCGGCCAGCATCGAGAAAGGAAACATCCCGACAATGATTAGTAAAGGAATTATCCAGAATGGCCCACCGTGACCTTCCATGGGTTCCAGAAACCGGCTGACATTCTCGCGAAACAAAAATTGCTGTAACCATTCTCCATCCGTAGCTACAGTCACTGCTACATACCACGGGGCTGCAATCAGTACAAACAGAGTAATGCCCCACCAGGGCAAGAAACCTCGTAAAACGGGCCAGCGTAACGATTTGGTAGCTAATAAAAACAATAAAGTCACCATACCTACAATGACGAGGGCTACTGGTCCTTTTGCCATGACACCTAACCCCAGGGCGGTATAGGCTAACCATAAGTATTTCTGGTTGGTAGTCTCAAAGGTGGCATAAAAGGATAAAATGCTAAGGGTCACAAAAAAGATAAGATACGGGTCGGGTACTGCCAGATGAAATTGCACAGCCACATGCAGCGAGGATAATAGTACGATGCTCGATAAAAATGCTACTCGCTCACCCAGAAATCGACGGGCAAACAAAAAAGTAGTCAGAACAGTGAGAATACCAAAGATGGCTGAGAAAAAACGGGCTCCTAACTCAGTAACACCAAATATGCGGTAACCCAAGGCCATAAAGTAGTAATGCAGGGGTGGTTTTTGTGCCCTCAGCTTATAGTTAAAGGTAGGCACCACCCACTGATCAGCCTCCAGCATCTCCCGGGCGCAACCGGCGTTTTTCGCTTCATCCAGAATGTAAATAGACGGGCCGCCCAGATTGCTAAAAAAAATAATGGCTGCCAGCAAAGAAATTATGGCAAGTCCTCGCGTCATAGAAAAATGAATTTCCTGCGAAAGTACTAAAGCCATCAGGAAGCTGCTGCTGTAGCAGATCAACTTAAGATTAAATCTCTATCAAAAAATTAATACCCTCATAACATTTTGTTAATCAACATATTAGCTTCCATTTAATTGAGATAGCACTTTTTCAGCCTGTGCAAAAATAAATGGTAATATGCCATAACTATTCAATAATGAGCAACTCTACTTTCTTTGGGTGATCTCTGGCTATTCTCATTGGCGATCTGCCCGAGCAATCTTAAGATTATGCCCTTTTACCTGCACATCGCTCAACGAGAAAGTAGTACGTCAAATTATCAGCATACCGGATAAGTTCTGCTGAGAGTGTCCCATAATTACATATGAAGTACTGACCCAAGAGTTAGTACACGACCTTCAGATCATCCTTCAACCGTTGGGCAAACTCTTTATCTACAGAGATAATAGGCGTAGAATCTTGATGAATTGGAAGATGCTTGCGTAAAAAAGCCCCTTCTGGAAGTACAACAGTTCTTATATCTTGCATGACTTGCCAGTAGCGAAGCGCCCAGGCATTGTCCAGCTTTTCAGGTTTGTATTCTTGTAACTCCTGTCCTGAAACACTTTCCTCATAAATAGAATGCGAAAGTGCTGATCCTGGTAATACCCTATAATAAGTTTCAGCCAGAGCATAGGGTTGCTGAGAAGTAAGATGCTCAACTGTTACATTAAGTGAAATATCCTGACTCCAGGCTGAACAGCACGCCATAAAAAGAATAGAAAAAGTAAGTAAAGTTTGTCGCATGAGATTCCTTGTGGTTTATAAACGCAAGGTTAGAGGATTATCTATCGATTTTCTGGTGGAATTACCCGGAAGCCTCACATGCGTAGGGTTATCCTCCAAAAGCAAAACCCTAACTCAAGAAGTGGTTAAAATTGATTACGTAGACAGGGAGTATGTTAGAAGGCAGACCGGGTTTGTTAAATACTCACTATGAAATCCGAAATGCAGGTGTTTTCATCAAACCGTGAGAGAATACGGATAATAACCCTTTAATCAAGAAGTTAACCGTTACCAGCTCGCGTATTGTTTTCGCCATAAAAACCAAAACTTCCACTAGTCGGGAGAAAAAACGCTGGTTATCTCAACTGAGAAACAGGATCTGGTGCTGTCGCGGGCTTGAATATTGTTTTAGCATACGGACGGAATAGCAGCAGTGCAATGAACAGATTGCTATAAATAATGCCTAGTCTCAGCAAAAAGGTAGGCCAGAATTTAACACGAGCCTTTAGCACATTCTCTGGGTGCCTCACCCCATTATAGCGAACAATCGGATTGAAATAGTAAGCCATGTCGGATGTAGATGCTTCCACTCGTAAATAAGTATCTTTTATCTGAATAGGATATTCAATGTAGCTGACCTGTTCGGCCTGCCAGCGCACTTCCCCTCCCTGCCCCATCAAACGCACGGTATTCATCTCTTTAGTTAAATTTACCCGCAATGTATCATGGGTTACCTGCATAGAAGTAAGCACGTTCAGCGATTTCCGACGCCAATCCTCACCTAATAACTGCGCTCGCGGCATGGTATCGTTAAGGCGCTTGACCCCGTACGTGCGCCCAAGCTTCAAAGCTTCCAAAATGCTCGCCCGGTCATCATTGGGCGCCTGTACCATCGTCCAGCTTTTACTGATTTTATGGTCTTTCCGTAAGTCATGGCAGTCGTCATTGGCCAAAATCCAGACTGGTTTCCCTGCCGACAGAGCCTCATCCCAGTGATTTGTAGCCACCCGGAAGCTGTTAAGCACTTCCATACACTCATACCCGCTTAGGTAACGCATCATTTTCTGGGGGTGACTGTGCTTCATGCTGGGGTGATTAATGCAGACGACCGGCGTAGTTTGCTTTAACCGTTTTAATAAGTACTGCCGGATATCCTGATTCTGAAAAAGCATTACATCAAAAAAATCAACATCCTCACTGCCAATGGCTAAGCGGTGAGATTTATGAATATTGATGCCATGCTCGTAGACGGGCATAAAGCGCTTTTCGTGCCAGGGCTGCTGGTCGTTGATAGAAAAGTAATCGGACAGATACGGCAAATCGTATCCCATTTTCCGGTATAGCGACTGTATTTCTTCACCTGACTGATGCCCATTGGTAATACCTCCCCAGGCGTGAGCATGAGCATGGAAGTTGGCCTTATACCACCGTCCGTTCAGTGAGTCGTAGGGATTATAAAAATAATCACCGGAAAAAGGAGTAGGTTCGGGATACCGAAAAAACTGTATCTGAAAATACTGACTGCTGACTAACAGTATCAAGCAAAAAAGCCCTATCCGGCCGAAAAAGAATATCATGGGTGTCACTTACCTGATCATTGCTTACCTGGGCAAAGGTAGATCGCAATGGTGATACCATGAAGCATCCGCTATTATCAAAAAGTAAAAAAAGGAATACCTCCTTCACGGAAATTTAACAGGCGCTTTTCAGGAAACAAGCTTCTCCAACGCATCGCCCACCCAATACGAAAGGATAGCGGCCGAAGCTCCCAGTACTAAAGTTTCCAGTACACCTTTCCAGCGGTTAGTTTGGGTAACCACCGCCTTAAGCCACCCTACCCCGATAAACGCCAGTGAGGTAAGCACACAAGCAATGGTAAACGCATTATCTATCTGAACATGAGCACTGTACCCGTACACATAGATTAATAATGGAATGAACCCCACCACCACAAAAGACACAAACGTAACCAGCCCCATCTTAAAAGGTGATTTGTGCTCTTCCACCATCTCCAGTTCTTCCTTCATCATAATATCCACCCAGCGGTCCCGGTCTTCGGTAATTTTGGCTACTACCTGCTCCAGCAGCTCACCTTCAAATCCTTTAGCCTGATAAATCTCCCGAATTTCCTGCCGCTCGGTCTCCGGCATATGATCTACCTCCCAATATTCAACCTTCTTATGTTTTTCGTAATTTTCTCGTTCGGATTTAGTAGAAAGATAACTGCCAATAGACATGGAGAAGCCATCGGCAAACAGGTTGGCAAAACCAAGGATGATCACAATAGAAGAACTCAGTTCCGCTCCGGCGGCACCTGCCACCACGGCAAAAGTGGTTACACTCCCGTCGATGCCACCGTATACGAACTCTCCTAAATAGTCTTGAAATTTGCTCCAGGCTGAGTTGGTTCCGTGCAGAACATCCTCTCGCTTATGGGTTAGTTTAGGCATAGCACTTTATTGATTACCGACTAAAATAGCCAATATATACTAGTACTATAGAACTTATTGAAATTTGGAATCAATCTTATTCCAAAAGCGAGGTCAATGATTAGAGTTTACTCCGATAGCTATGCAGGAATCCATTTTTATATCGTGAGCGTTGAAAGTGTTGCTATACACGTTCAGCAAAAGGCAGTTCCCTTGTATAGCCTCCTGCCCCCCTTCCTAGTATGTCATTAAAGAAAATCAGAATAACGTCTAATGATGGAGGTTAGCTAAAAAAAAAGTATAAACCAAAAAAAAGGAATGATTCTGAAAACCATTCCTTGTGAGTGTCTAGTCTATCTCATCGTGGAGAAAATCGATGCAAAGGGCGGCAGACCAGGAGAAACGGTGACTACCATAGCCCTGCTTTTCCTTTCCGACCACATCCTTTATCGGGTCAAAATACTCGTAGAAACCATAGTGGCTGATAAGTTCTAATGATTCTTGCTTGAATTGCTGGGCCAGATCATCAAAGCCATAGTGCTTAAGACCGTGGTGGAGCATCCAGTTCATGTTAATCCAAACGGGACCGCGCCAGTACTTTTTGGGATTAAACTTCTTGCTCGTCGGGTTATACGACGGGCACAAATATATTTGCTGATCGGCGGTATTGCTGAATGTAGGTCCGGTCAATCGGTCTACAATCTGCTGAGCCTGCGCTTGCGTAGGGATATGCGCAAAAACCGGAACCAAGCCGGATGAAGCTTCCATGGCTATTCGCTCATCATTATGCAGATCATAAGCATCGTAAATCCCGGTTTTTGGGTTCCACAACTTATCGTTCATGGAGTAGATGCTCTTTTCATTCCATTCTTTCAACTGAGTAGTATCCTCACCAATCAAGCCAGCCAGTTCTATTAATGCTTGATTTGACTTAACCAGGATACAGTTAAACAATGGATCCTGAATGACAAACGGACAGCGTTCCAGAATAGCCTCCTCGTTGTAATCGCACTTACGATAGATATCAATCAGGTGAATGTATCGGTTATAATCATAATCCGTAGGACGATGCTCGGCATGCCCATTGTCCAGATCTTTTCGCTTGTAAGGAGGAATTTTGATCTTCTCAAAGGTAATCTTCTCCATGGGTTCGTCCCAGGTTGGAGAATTATCCGTTCCTGACTCCCAGGGGTGGCGGATATATACCAAACCTTCGTTAAAGGGATCGCGATTGTTGTAAAAATACTGATGCATCTTAAATATTTTCGGATACATCTCCTTCACAAAGTTGAGCGCGCGTCCTTTGTCCTTTGCATTCTGGTAGATCCGCTGAAGCACAAACCCATGCACCGCCGGCATGGTAATTCCCGAAGTTTTACGGGTTTCGCAGGCTTCAAATGAACGCCAGGTTTCCCAGAAATCTGAACTGGGAAAGTAATTATAGTCAAATTCCGGATTGAACAGGATTTGCGGCACCATTCCGTTTTTCCACTGCCCGCTAAACAAAGAGCGTAGTTCGGATTCGGCCCGATCCATATCATAGTGAGAATAACCAATGGCTATAAACCCGGCATCCCAGTTCCACTGGTGAGGATAGAGATTCGGAGCAGGTTTGGTGAAGCTTCCAGTCCAGTTACCGGCAAGTATGTCTTTGGCTTCTGTTACTAAAGTTTTTACATCAACTTCCGCCGTCGTATACATGATTCTAATGTTTGTTTTTTGGTTAGTAGCGTCTTAAAATCAACACGTTACTCCACACTATGTTCCTAAAAAAACGGATAAAGTGCAAATGCAGCCTGATTAATACACTACATAGAAATCTTGAAGCCTGATAGAAACAGAAATTATGCCAGGCTACGGCAAGAATTTGTATCCTCTGTCTTGGTTAACCCATGATAATCTTTGTAGATTTGAGACCTGTCATTTTTCCTACACAAGCTAACCGTCGTTTATGTCACTTTTTGACTTGTCTGGTCAGACCGCCATTATTACCGGAGGAGGTAGCGGAATCGGCAAGAGTATTACCACCACCTTTGCCAAGCAAGGTGCCCAGGTTCACATCCTGGAAATTAATGAAGAAGCCGGCCTTAAAACCCTCGAGGAGGTTAAGCAAATGGGCGGACAAGGTCAGGTGCACCGCTGCGATCTTTCTAAACAATCCGAAGTTAAGTCACTGGCGGAAGAAATATACAAAAGCAGCGGATCTATTGATATTCTGGTAAATAACGCCGGAATAGCCCATATAGGCAATGTAGAGAACACTTCTGAGGAAGATCTGGACCGGATTTACTCGGTGAATATTAAAGGCGTTTACAATGGCCTGCATGCCTGTATTCCTTTCATGAAAAAGCAGGGTGGCGGAGTAATCCTCAACCTGGCATCGGTAGCTTCGGTGATGGGTATTGCCGATCGTTTTGCCTATTCCATGAGCAAAGGGGCCGTTTACACCATGACATTATCTGTGGCTAAAGACTTTATAGAAGATAATATTCGCTGCAACTGTATCGGTCCCGGCCGGGTACACACCCCATTTGTAGATGGTTTTCTGAAAAAAAATTATCCGGGTAAGGAAAAGGAGATGTTTGAGAAACTTTCCAAGACTCAGCCCATTGGCCGGATGGGAGAACCCGAAGAAATTGCTCACTTAGCACTCTACCTTTGTTCTAAGGAAGCGGGCTTCATCACGGGTAGCTTTTACCCCATCGATGGGGGATTTATTACGCTGAACAGTTAATCTGCGCTTTGTTGTATTCTAATACATAAATTCAACCTTTATCATTTTCTAACCTTTCGAATTCATGAAATTATTTCGCTTTGGCAATCCGGCATCTGAAAAACCGGGTGTTGTATTCCAGGAAAAAAACGTTGATGTCAGTGCCTTCGGTGAAGACTACACCGAATCATTTTTTGCCACCGATGGCGTAAACCGATTGGCCGCCTGGTTGAAAGAGCACGCTTCGGAATGCCCCGAAGTAAGCAGTGACCAACGCCTGGCTGCGCCCTTGGTGCGTCCGGGAAAAATAGTTTGTATTGGTCTTAATTATAAAGACCATGCGGCGGAAAGCAATATGGATTTGCCCAAAGAACCCATCATCTTTTTTAAAGCAACCTCCGCTATTGTTGGGCCCAACGATGATCTGATTATTCCGAAAGGGAGTGAGAAAACCGACTGGGAAGTAGAGCTAGCCATCGTAATCGGAAAAAAGGCAAGCTACGTTTCGGAAGAAGAAGCCATGAACTACGTGGGCGGTTATATGCTGCACAATGACTACAGCGAGCGAGCCTTCCAACTGGAACGATCTGGACAATGGGTAAAAGGGAAAAGCTGCGATACCTTTGCTCCCATCGGCCCCTACGTTGTTACTCCCGACGAAATAGCAGATATCAACTCCCTGGATATGTGGCTAAAAGTGAATGGTGAATTCAAACAGCAGGGCACCACTGCCGACCTAATCTTTAATGTGCCTTACATCGTCAGCTATCTTAGCCAGTTTATGAGTTTGCTACCGGGCGATATTATTTCTACAGGCACTCCCGCCGGCGTAGGTCTGGGATTTGATCCTCCCCAGTTTCTGAAAGCCGGAGACGTCGTTGAACTAGGCATAGAAGGCTTAGGCAGTTCCCGACAACAAGCTAAGGCGTATACTTAGTTTAGGATTTAGTAAAACGGAAACGGGAGGCGGGAGGCTGGAAACTGGTCTTCGCTGTTGGTTGAGAAGACCGAAGTCGGAAGTCCGGAGAGCGGAGACTTCGGAAGTTTATAAAACTACAGCAACCAAAATGTATCAGGTCTCGAAACTTCCGAAGTCTATACTGATGAAGAGGTAAATGGAATAGAGAGTCAGATGTTGGGGAACCGAAAGACCTGAGCCCTGTGCTGTACTTTACTCTAAACTTTGAACCGAGCCTCGCTGGCTCCAAACAATCAGCAACCAATAATTCAGCAATCAAGCCATTTAACAATTGAGCAATCAAGCAACCAACCTTTGAAAGACTACGCGCAAACGGTTAACTTGAAAGATGATCCGGAGGTGATCCGGCAGTATGAGCACTACCATGCTACGATCTGGCCAGAGGTGCTTGCCTCGCTAAAAGAAGTGGGTATATTGGATATGAAAATCTACCGCCTGGGCCGAAGGCTGTTTATGTTCATGCAAACTGAAGATGATTTCGAGCCAGCGGTCGATTTCCCCCGGTATCTAACCCTGCATCCTCGCTGCCAGGTGTGGGAAGATATGATGGGGAGTTTTCAGGAACCGGTGCCTGAAGTGCAACCCGGTGAGAAATGGGCCATGATGAAAAAAGTGTTTGAGTTTTAACTTGCCTGAACCTCAGTGTGATGAAAAAAATAGACGCGCACCAACATTTCTGGCGCTACCATCCCGACACCCACGCCTGGATTACCGACGAAATGTCGGTCCTACGGCAAGATTATCTCCCGGCCGATCTGGCATCTCATCTGGAAAAAAATGAATGCCTGGGCAGCGTTGCCGTACAAGCCACCCAAACGGTTGAAGAAACTGAGTGGCTGCTAAAATTAGCCGATCAGCATAAATTCATTTTAGGGGTAGTCGGATGGGTAGACTTACGCGATTTTCAGGTAAAGCACTACCTGCAAAAGCTCTCTCAGCATCCGAAGTTGAAAGGAATACGGCATGTCATTCAGGATGAACCCGATGATCAGTTTATGCTGGACCCGGCTTTTTTACGAGGAGTAAAAATGCTTCCCCAGTTTAACCTAACCTATGATTTGCTGATTTACGAGCGCCACTTACCCGTTGCTCTCCCCTTCGTGTCTTATCTGCCGGATGTTTCTATTGTGGTAGACCATATCGCCAAACCGAAAATCAGTCAGCAGGAAATATCTCCCTGGCGAGAAAACATTCAGTCACTGGCCCAGAACAAAAATGTGTGCTGCAAACTGTCAGGTATGGTGACAGAAGCTGACTGGCACCACTGGACCTACGACCACCTGACTCCCTACCTGGATATAGTTATAGAAGCTTTTGGTGCGGATCGGTTGATGATTGGCTCCGACTGGCCGGTATGTCGTCTGGCTGCGGAATACGAAGAGGTTATGGAAATCATAGAGCGTTATTTTTCCAGCTTTAGCGAAGAAGAGAAAGCAGCCATCTTTTACCGGAATGCCGCGCGTTTTTATCAAATTGATGTTGGCACTGAATAGTTGCCAGATTTAAGTATACAATTCATACTAACACTAACAACCTTATGAATCTTCATCTCAGTGGTAAAGTAATTTTTGTAACCGGTGGTGCCAGTGGTATTGGCGAAGCTATTGTGCGAGGCGCAGCCGAAGAGGGAGCCATTCCGGTGATTGTAAACCGAAGTGCCGATCGGGGAGAAAAACTGGCGCGGGAACTGAAAGATGCCAGGCACGCTTGCCTTTTCGTGCAAGCAGACCTTAGCGAAACAGCCCAGTGCGAGCGGGCTATACAGGAAACCATTGATGCCCTAGGAAAGCTGGATGTGCTGGTTAACAACGCTGGGATTAACGATAGTGTGGGGTTGGAAGATGGCTCTCCCGAAGAGTTCATGCAATCGCTGCAGAACAACCTTCAACACTACTATTCATTAGCTCACTATGCCTTACCTCATTTAAAGAAAAGTAAAGGAAGTATTGTAAACGTCAGTTCAAAAACAGCGGTTACGGGCCAGGGAGGCACATCAGGCTATATTGCTTCAAAAGGAGCTCAACTTTCTTTAACCCGCGAATGGGCGGTTGACCTGCTACCCTACGGCATACGAGTAAATGCTGTTTTACCCGCTGAAGTTATGACCCCTATGTATCAAAACTGGCTGGCTAAATTTGAAAATCCAGATCAGAAGAAGCAGGAGATTGAACAACGGATACCTTTGGGGCAACGAATGACTACTGCCCAGGAAATTGCCGACACCGTATTATTTTTGGCCTCTGACCGGGCTTCCCATACTACCGGCCAATATCTCTTCCCAGATGGTGGCTATACCCATCTGGATAGGGCCATTCACCAGTAATTACATTATTGATTTTGCCTTGGATCATCTAATATTACTGTAAAAGTGGGAAGCTCTCCCGGCTGGTTTTGAATATCAGATAGGTAACAAATCTGCACTAGGTTCTGATAATCCATTAAGTGAAAATAGTATCGTAGTTTATCCAACATGGCTACCTTCTCACAGCTAAAGGTATACACATTTCCATCCTGCTGTATGTTAATTTCCTGCTGTATTTCTGCCTTTATCAATAACTGCTCGATCATATCAATCATTATATCAAAAACTCGAGATCAGAGAATGCATTAAAAAAGCGTTACTTTGAGAGCAACGCTTTTTTAACACTTGAATTAAAATTAGCACTTTCTATATTACATAGTTTGTGCTTCTACCAATTCTCCTTGTTCATCAAAGTATAAAATCGCGGGTTCATTGTCTTGATTTACCTGCAACTGATAGAACTTCTCATCAGAAGGCTCATCAGTTGTTTTTTCTACTAGTTGATAGGGTACAGCTTCTCCTGTCAATTCGAATGCTTGCTCTACAGTAGCATCACCGTATTTACTGCTTGCCAAACCATCTTTAACTTCCTGAGGTAGCTCTTCTTCAGAGATAAGGGTTATACCCTCCTGAGATTCCATACCCTGCTGGGTAGTGGTCTCATCCATTGTTTCAGTTTCTTGCTCTTCTTGGGGTAATGGTTGCTCCTGAGGCAGAACTTCTTGAGCGTTAACGAATAACACGGTTCCTGCGGCAAATCCTATACTTAACAATAACTTTTTCATCTCAAAAAATAGTTAATAGTTTAAAAATCAGATATACCTACCCTATTAACAATATCGTTCCAGCAAGAATATTTTTTACATATCACTGATTATCAGAACTTTAAATAATCATCGTTGACAATATGGTGGGGCACCATAACCTCAGACTGGGGTATAGTGCAACAAATAAAGCAACTAGCTTTTCCAGCAGTCTTGCTTTTTCCTAATGAAACTTATGGCAAAAGGGGCTCAGGAAGACAGGTACTACTATTCTTCCAGATTTAACAACTCTATATTTCGGAAGTCTATAGGTTGTCCCTCGCTTTGCAAAGCAATAAACCCCTCTTTCAACGACTTTCCATCTTGCTTAATTGACGGGTCAAACCCTTCTACAACCCCGCCGCCAATTTGAGGCTGGCTGTACTGAAGCACAGTATCGCCATTGATGATGTGCGTAATTAGCGAATCGCCCAGCACAATAAGCTCTGCCGTTACCCATTGATCACCTTCGTAGGTATCAGAAGAGGAGCTTATGCAGTGCCGGGGGTCAATCTGCCCTTCGTAAACAACATCCGTACCGGGAGAACACATGTTGCCAGTAGGGCGAGGGTTACCATCACCTAAGCCCCCTAAAAACTGCATCTCTACTGAAATCGGCCAGTTCTGCTCCTT
Source organism: Roseihalotalea indica (assembly GCF_022458895.1). The sequence continues at coordinate 179,639 of NZ_JAINFL010000010.1, forward strand.
GGGCATGGTTCGCGGGTCTTGCGAGTGAAACATGACACCGCTGTTGCGCAAAGTGTAATCAGGTGCGCCCGGATGAAGCTCTCCCACAAATCGGTATTCCATCTTCAGATGAAAATGAGAGTATGGCTGCTCATAATAAAGGTGCCCGAATTGATCATTGAAGTCGCCCTCGTACTCATCGTAGCGCACCTGTATTACACTGTCTACTACCCGAAAAGTATTACCATAATTTTCACCCACTTCATGATGGTGAATCTTTACAATCCAGTTATCAATATCCTGGCCATTGAACAGTGAAATCCATTCTTCTTCAGGATCGGAAGATGCTTGAGGTGGGTTTGAGGTCTGATTATTTCCACTGCAACTAAGCATTATCGTTGAAACGAAAATCAGTAAATACAGTGTGTGATTGGTTGTGAAGTGCATAAGGTCTGGAAGAATTTATATGATGTAGTTTTTTGCAAGATAACAGGTTATTAGAAAGCCGGCATATCATTTCCCAGGTGTCAGCCATTTACGGACTCCTATGATCAATAAAGCGAGGGATAGCACACCAAACCAGAAAAACGAATCATTAGATGGGCCGGGTGGTGGTGGAACCAGAGCTCTTTCTTCAGGCGTTACAGCCCGACGACGCGCTAGTTCCAGTTGCATGCTTTCTTCGCCCTTTGCCATTGCCCAATGATGATTAGCAGAAAATAGGGGTTTTAACAGGAAAGAGAAGAAACGCAACAATGGTTTTTCTGCCCGAATTTTCCAGTCATACGTAACATCTACTGCATCATGATTGGCAATGATTCTCCAAATGCCTCTGCCAACAAAATCTCCCTGGGCCTCTAACGCCAGTCGCCGATGAGGGATTTTCTCAGTAGTATGAAACTGCCAGCTTAGGTTATAAGGCAACCATCCTTTGGTATCCAGCGCAAAACGATCGGCATCTCCCTGTTTATCATGGCCTATGACCTGAACATGCCGGTAAACCGAGGGCCACCATTGAACCAAGGATTCCGGTTCATCCAGTATATCGTATATTTCTTCCGGTGAAGCCTGAAATCGCCAATGCGTTATAAAATGATATTGATTGGTATCGCTCATAAATCAGATTACGTCCCGGCGCAGTTGCGGAAACACTTTAGATACTTTGTTCAAAATATAATCTCCGTACGTTCCCTCAAACGTATGCACACTGGCCTGATCCCAGCGCTCCTGCGAGTCGTCAGGAACTTCAGTATGGCTGAGGTCTACCGGGGCAATCTGAGCATGGAAGTTTGGGTCAAAGAAAAAGGGATAGGAAAAGCGGCTTTGCCGGGATTGATTGAGTACCCGGTGTGGAGTAGAACGATACAGCCCCCGGGTAATGCGGTCTAGCATATCCCCAATATTGCAGACAAAGGCATTAGGAATAGGAGGCGCATCAATCCAGCCGGTTTTCGTTTTCACCTGCAATCCCCCGATCTGATCCTGCTTCAAGATAGTCAGTACTCCGTAGTCGGTATGCTCCCCTACCCCCCAGCCTGGTTCCTGTTCGGCAGCTGGGGTTGGCGATGGGTAATGAAAAACACGAAATAAGATGAGCGGATCAGCCGTGTAGTGCCTGGCGAAGTAATGTTCTCCCAACCCCAGGCTTAACGAGATGCCTCGCATTAGTGTATGACCCAGCGCAGTTAACGCATCCAGATATTCCAACACGGCCTCCCGAAATCCGGGGATATTCTCAGGGAAGAGATTAGCACCGTGCATGGGCAAACCGGCCTGCACTCCAGCGTCATCAGGAGATAGCTCTTCCCCAAAGTACAGTCCTTCTTTTAGGTCCGGTTTGCCTGAAGTGAGCTCCCCTCCTAGCGGAAAATATCCTCGCCAGGCTTTTCCACCTCGCTCCATCCGAATCTGCAGCTTGGTTGGTTCATCCTGGGCAAAAAATTGATGACTCACCTTCTCTAATCGCTGCTGCAGAGTCTCAGATACACTATGCCCAACAATGTAAAAAAACCCATAAGTACGGCAAGCTTCCCCGATCTGACCAGCAACTGCTTTCTGATCTTCGTGCCCCTCCACCAGCGGGCGGATATCAATGATTGGTACAGAATTCACTTCCATGAATCAGCTATAGCAAAGTTATTTACCTTTAGCACTAAAGCAGTGCCAATAAACAATGAAGATAGCGAGCCTTCGGCATTTGCCAAAGCATTTGCTCCTCATTAATACTGATGAAATGCCTGCGAGACGAAGCTTAAAACGGTGGGAAGGGCCGTTCGCCAGTAGGTCCAGTTATGGCCACCATCGTGAATCCGAAATTCGTGGGGAATTTCCTTTTTCCGCATAGCAATGTGAACCAGCGAGTTTCCTTCGTACAGAAAATCATCATCACCACAATCGATGTACCAACGTACCGCGTCCTTCTGATCATCAGACATAGCCTCGATCAGTGATAAAGCATTGTGGCGCTCGTAATAAGATTTCACATCGGCTTCGGAAACATTCTGAGCACGCTCTCCCAATCGTTCTTTGAAAGCTTCCAGGCTTAAGGACCCGGTGCTTGCGCTAAGTGGGCAAGCTGAGGAGAACATTTCGGGGTGATGCAGGGCATACATGAAAGAGCCACCACCGCCCATAGAAAGGCCCGCCACCGCTCGGTAACGCTTCTCCCCCTTGATACGATACGTGCTTTCAATGAAGGGCACAAATTCTTCAAAGAAAAAATCCTCGTAACGCCATTCGCCGGATACATCATTAAAATAACCTCGCTGACCAGTATCGGCATCGGGCATCACAATAATCATGGGAGTGGCAGAGCCTTCTAAGATGGCTTTATCCGCGATGCGAAGTACCTCGCCAAATTGTACCCAGCCCGTTTGGTCATCACCCGCCCCGTGCAACAGGTACAACACCGGATAGCTTCGTTCTGAGGTTTCATAATCGGGTGGCAGATAGATAGCATATTTCCGATCACTATCCAGCACTTCACTTGGTAATGATAAATTGTCATACACTTTCCCGTGTTGCGCCATTAGGAGAACTGGCAGCCCAACAAAACTCAAAAAGCTTAAAATAAAGCAGGTTCTTTTCATTGTAGATTTCATCGCAGATTTCATCGTAGATTATAGGTTAGTTATACAAACACAATAAGGCAAAACCTTCTTTCCTCAAACCAACTTCTCATTTAATTCTTCACTTCTTCAGACTTTCTGTAACAACCCGCCCAGCCCCACGAATGCCTGATACGCCATAAACAGCGAAAACAACAGCGTTACTACCGTCAGCACATTAATGAATGTAGAACTTTTATGCTTACCGATCACACTTTCTTTATTAGTCAGTATCAACAGGAACAGCACGAGTAGCGGTAAGAAAATAGCCTGAAGTGCCAGAGACATAATTTGGAGTAGCACCGGTTTTCCACCAAACAAAGGAGCGATAATTCCGGCCGCACAGAATGGTATTGCCAGCAACCGGAAGCGTATCGTTCGGGCATCTCGAGACCAGCCAGCAAAGTCAGCAATACTCCAGGTGGAAACTAACGCATTGGTAAAGGCGGAGGACACGCCGGCAGAGACAATGCCAACAACAAAGAGCGTAGCGGCAAATTTGCCCATCAGAGGCACCAAAGTGTAGGCCATATCCAGAGCATTTTCAATATGCATACCGCGCACGTGCAGGGTGGCCGAAGCACAAGCCATAATAACTGCTGAAACGATAAAGATCATTAACCCGGAGAGCTTAGCATCGCGGTTAGCATGGTTAAGGTCGTTCAAAGTCCAGCCTTTATCGTAAACAATGTAGGAACGCATGACGATAACACTACCGGCCAAAGTGGTGCCTACCATGGCTGCTGCAATAACACCTCCGCCCTCCGGAATCCCCGGAAGCAGGCCTGACCCAACACTCGCCAGAGAAGGGGGTGCCAGGAACATATTCACGATAAAACTCAACCCCAGTATTGTTACAAAAAAGATAAGCACTCGCTCAAACGTAGCATACTTTCCAAAAGCAATTAGAAAGTAGATCAGCCCGCTCCAGCCAATACTTACCATCAAAGGATTCAGATTCAGCCAGGCGGCAAAAGATTCGGTGACAATGCCCAACACTCCCACATTGGAGGTGAATTGTGTCACAACAATGGCAAACACTATATAGAATGAGCCTACTTTCCCGAAATGAGTTTTAGCCAGTCCTACAAAGGTCTGTCCGGAGGCAAAGGTAAGGCGGCTGATAGAACTGATCAGCACCCAGAAGAAGAAGCAGGATAGCAGCAAGGCCCAGAGTAGATCCATTCCGTATTCGGCCCCAGACCAAACCAGCGAAGATACGCTGCCAGTACCGATAATAGCCCCGATTACAAAAATTGCTGGTCCATAGGCAGAAATCAATTGGCGTATTCGGGCAATCAGCGAAGTAGCCCGGGGTGATGAGGGGTCATGCATGTAATAGGTTGTTGTCAAAAAAGGCTTCCTTACTGCTTGGTATTACCCATGCTGAAAACATTGGGCAACTACTTGTAAGCATAGCTAAAGAAAGCATTTGACAAAGATTCTGAATTTAACTCAGAAAAGAAACCCACAGAAATTTCTTACCGTTAAAAGTTTCTCGAACAGATAGACAGATAAAGCTTTACTGAAGATGTGGATTTTGCTCACAGAGGGATTCTTTTCCTCATACCGATCAAAGCCACTTTTTTTCTTACAAATGTGTATATATTTAACCTAAAACGCCCTATACTAATTAAATCCTGTGATCTAACCTATGGCTAAAAACGCTGAAAGTATAAACTCCAATAATCAAGAAAATAAAGAGAAGTTAGAAACGATTAAGAATGTTGTTCAGAAAGAAGCTATCGATACAAAACTCATTCTGGATAGTATTCCTATTGGAGTTTGTATCACTGATCAACAAGGTGTGCTTATAAATGTCAATATTGCATTTTCAAAATTATTCGGATATACGAAAGAAGAACTCATCGGCCAGCCTTTCACTATTCTGCTTCCCGAGCGTAACCGTCAAAGCTTCTCGTATTTACACAAAAAGTGGAAGGGACAACTTTACGAGCAAAGAGGAAACTGGCGCATGATCAATAAAGATGGTGATGAGTTTACGGTTCTTTCTAATGCTTCATTTCAACAGGATGAACAAACCGGCCAGTACCAACAATTTACTTTTCTGGTTGATACTAAAGACCAGGAGCAGTCACACCTCGAGTTACAAAGCACTATAGACCTCTTGTACCAGAGATTGGAAATTCAGGATCATGCTCACCAACAAGATGAGCATGACTTGAAAAACAATGTTGGCTCTATGGTTAACATTGCTGATATTTTACTGAACCGGAAACCCACGCAAGAACAGGAGCGGTGGCTACGGATGCTTATGCAGGTGGGAACCAAAACTATGCATATGCTGAAAGCTTCTTCTGATTACGCCCGGATGGAAAAAGAAAGCTACGCACCCGAGATCAGTAAATTTAGCTTTGCCGAGACTATGCAGGAAGTAATTAGTAATCTGCAAGAAATAGCAAACCGTAAATCTGCTTCTTTCTCTTTTGCTTATAATGGAAAGGCTACCTCCCTTGAGCATATAGCCATTACACTGGAAGCTGATAGGTATTATATGGAAGAACTCCTTCGTTTTCTGTTACAAAATGCACTGGAGGCTTCGCCCGACCATGCCGAGATTACTATCGAAGTAGAAAAAGAAGAAGCATTCGTGTTGAAGTTTCATAACCAGGGTATTATTCCTTCTGATATCCAATCTCATTTTTTTGAAAAATATGTTTCTTCTGGTAAGAATCAAGGTTCTGGACTTGGCACATATCTGGCAAAGCTCATTGTGGAGTTGCACGGTGGCACCATTACTTACCGCACTTCTGAGAAAGCGGGCACGACCATTTTTATTCACCTGCCCCGACAGGTAGTAGTAGATTAGCAATCCTATTTTTCAGTTATTTTCTTCTCTATCGGCTTGCATTCTTAGCCAAATGCCTCTGTAGTGAGGCGGGAAGAATGCAACATCTTATTTATTTATTCACAAATAATCTATTATTAGGAATGTAATCTCTGCATATAATTTTCGTTTTTATTAGGAGAGGAAGATAGAAAGCCATTGATTCTAACCTCACTTTTTCCTAGTTTGCCACCTATTTAAATTTCATCAATTATGAGACAAGTCAGTTTTCTAAAGCGCCCCAGCCGGCGCGAGTTGATGGAGAAACTAAAGGAAGATTTTGGCAATGACTGTTCGTACCGTTTTTTTGGTTTCGGCCCATTAAAACGTATCATAGTCAGTAAATCTCCCTTTATCGCTGTTCAAATTTCGTATCGAGGCGAGAAAAAGGTATTAATCGAAGGTACTTACGCATCGATATTAGTAGCCACCCTCATACAAACTGTTTATAACTTCTTCAGTAATGCAGCCCACTCCACTCCGGCTACGCGAAAATCCTGGAAAATGCTGGAAGAAGATATTGTAGCCTTTCTGGCTCACAGGTTTAAGTAACAAAAAGCACATTGTATTGTAACTTATTATTTTACCATTGTTCAGCACCTCTCTCTATCCATCTATCAGCTCTCCTTTTCGTCAATACTCTCTCCCCCCTTATCTTCACTGACTCTGCTTTTGCAATGGTTTACCTTCCGGGGTAATACGCAATACTTTATCCGGCTGATTCAAGATTACGTATAAGGCTCCGTCCGGGGCAAAGGTAATATCCCGCACGCGTCCCACTCCCTTCAAGATCATCTCCTGCCGGGTCACCTGATCAGTTTCAATTACCAGTCGGCGAAGTTCTTCAAACGCCAGGGCGCCTACCAGTAAGTTATTTTCCCACTGCGAAAACAGCGGACTGCTCACAAACATGGCCGGGCATACGGCAATGGATGGCGTCCAGTAGGTGATGGGCTGTTCCATACCCGACTGTTGGGTTTTCTCTGAAACAATTTCTCCGCTATAATCTACGCCGTAGGTAATAACCGGCCAGCCATAGTTAGCTCCTTTCTTCAGGATATTCAGTTCATCGCCACCCATCGGGCCATGCTCGGTTGCCCAGATATCTCCGGTTTCGGGGTGCTGAGTAATGCCCTGTACGTTACGGTTGCCAAGGGTATAAATTGCGGCCAGGGCCCCCGGCTCATCAGCAAAAGGATTATCTTCCGGAATACTGCCATCCGAATTGATGCGGAATGTTTTTCCGGTGGCTGCCCCTGGGTTCTGAGAGGCATCCGCCTGGGCCATATCACCAATACTAAAGTATAAATAGCCTTCATCATCAAAAAGAAACCGGCAACCCCAACGGTTACCGCCAACCACCAGCAGAGAGTCCGGCACCTCAAACAACGTTTCCTGATTGGTCCACTGATGGTCGTTAATCTTTCCCCGCACAATCTTAGTCATGGCTTCTGCCTGATCATCATGCACATCGCCATCGGTATGGCTATAGGCCAGGTAGACCCACCCGTTAGCGGCATAGTCCGGATCAAGGATGATGTCCATATACCCCCCAGTTTTGCTTTCGTAGGTAGGAGGCACTCCCTGAATGGGTTGAGGGTCCAGTTTATTATCTACCATCCAACGGATTTTTCCGGGTCGTTCGGTAATTAGCGCCCGGTGCTCATCGGCAAACGCCATTCCCCAGGGGGTTTGTAACCCTTCAGTAACCACCTCCTCCACCTTGAGGGTATAGACTTCTGTTTTCAGTTCTTCGGGAATGGAGCGCTCGGCAGTGGGTGGTGTGTCCTGCGCCTCAATGATAAAATCAGCCACCGCACCAATCTGCTCATCAGTAAGCACAGTGTGCCAGGCCGCCATTTCTGTATTAGGAATTCCAAATTTCACGTTACGAACCAACGCCCCTTTGCCCCGTCCGTAGGTCCAGTCAGTTTTAATGAGCGTAGTGGCTGAGCCACCCTGCAATTGCGCTCCGTGGCACCCGGCACAATAGGTTTGGTATACTTGCGCTCCATCCTGCGCCTGTACTGAGATTGTGCAACTGAAGAGAATAGCAACCATGAGTAAAAGAGGACAGTAGGTAAATTGTGCATCAGGGAATACTCGCATGAGGGTATTGGCAAAAGGAAATTGAGTAAAAAAGTGCATAGCATCGTAGGTTAGGCTAACTATTCGTTATTGAGTATAAGGTTAACAGTAATTTGCCGCTAACGTTTTCATTCTTTATCCACTACTTCGCTTTGCCTATATCTTTACTACTTCGTTCTTCTCAATACCAACACCAGATCTGTTTCTTCCGGCGATGCAACCTCCAGCAATCCATCCGTTGTTTTTACGGCTGCCTTAGAAGTTTGATTGTTTGAGGGATTGAACCACTCGCCTGCATAAGTGGCATGGTCGGCATTGTAGAGTTGTACGGTAGCAGCATGAGGCACATACACCAACACTGTCTGCTGATCCAGTGAGCGTACTACCGAGATGAAATGATTGTATTCCTCCTCACCGGGTTGGGCTACCAGCAGCTCGTTGGCTGGCCTGAGGTTCCACCACTCATACATAGCCAGGAACTGAGCCAGATAGCCTATTTGCAGACTTCCCGGCAGGTCAATACTCTCTCGCCAGGTTTTCAGGTTCTCCGGGGTACCATGATTGAGGATTGATTCCCCTTCCCGAATCCACGGCCAGATGGAATTGGCTCCGTAGGTAATGCCCGAGATGGGTGTGGCGAAGAGACTCCAGTACGAAGCGTTTCGCACATCCTCATCGGTAAAGTCGGGCTTAAGTTCTTCGTAGATCGGCTCCAGATTGATTACCGGACGGGCCGGGAGGTGCTGCCAGCGAGTGGCTACGGGGCCTTTATTGATCCAGTCAACCGTGCCCTGAGCCTTGGAGTGGCTAGACTGGTAACCCACAATATCGAGCCAGTCTTCTTCCGCGTGGTTATCACCAATCCACAGCAATCCGTGAGGGTGCTGCGCTACCAGACCCGGATGATCTTCGCCAAACACCCGCCGGCCAATCTCCAGCCAGCGCTGTTCGTACTCACGAGCATAACGGCCGTCCCCACCCAGAATCCACACCACCTGATTGCCTCCGTAGCGGGCTACCTGGTATTTTGCCAGCATCACGGCTTCATCCAGGGGAAGCGAATACCCGGGACTGAGATTACGCCCAGGGCCAACGGGCAAGGCCCATAGTAGTACCGGGGCGGCAATCAATCCGTATTCATTCACCCGGTCAATCTTCTGGTCCATATGCTCATAAAACTCCGGATTTATCCGAAGCTGGTCGGTGTACTCGTAAGCAACCTGCCCCTCGCTGTTCTGGTCACCACCCCGCCACTGGGTTGTTACCAGTTGAATAACGGAGTAATGGTGGTCTACCCGATGTTGCAGGTAGGTATCCCATTCTTCTTCGGTAGATTTTAGCCCCCCGTTCCAGGCTGTGCACCCTACCCACAGAAAAGGAGTGCCATCGTGGTAGGCCAGATGGTAGGTACCTTTGGGCTGGATCAGGCTCCCCCGCTGGTAGATGGTTTGGTCGCTATCGTTCTCTTTGCAGGTAAAATGCAGCTTCTTACCATGCAAACCAGTATTGTTGGTATCTGAGCAGAAGGTTTCGTACTGCCACTCCCCCACCTCATCCGGTGCAAACCGCACCTTAAACTCGGCACCACCATCCCAGAAGCCATTAATCTTCTGCGTAAGTCCGCTAGGGGCCGTGAAGATGGCATAGAATTCCTTCAGATCGTACAAGGGGTTTTCGTATTCTTTAGCACTAATGAAGGTTTGCTCGAACCGGCTCCAGCGTGGTACGTCTGTTTGACTAAAAGCATCCACAGATACCCCACTCAAGGCAATAAGTACTAGACAGGTTTCCAAACAAGGAATGAGTAAAGAACGGACTGAGCGGGCGAGTGAATTAAGAAAGAGGTAATTGCTAAAGGGCTGATTGTTCGTCATACAGTTGGTGCAGTGTTGTATTTTGAGAGATAAGTATAGGAAAAATACGGTAGAAAATGATAACCGTTGACGAAAGATTCTGGCATGCTGATACCGTAGTTATTCCAGAGCTTTCTTTATTATATTACGTATTGCGTACTCGCTGCAACCTCGCTCTTCTCCCGGAAAATGAGACAATGCAGCCTTGCATAGCCATTGTTCGAGCTGAGAATGTCACTATGTAAGCCTGCATAGCCATTTTTTGAAACCGATATGTGGCGATGTAGCTCTGCAACCTTACATTTTGAGTTAGAAATATCACTGCGCAACGCTGCAATGAGACTTTTCTAATTCGATATGTCACTGTGCAAGGCTGCAATAAGACTGTTCTAGTTCAAAAAGTCACTATGCAGGCCAACAATGGGACTCTTCTGACCGAAAGTGTTACCATGCAGGGTTGCATTGCCTCTCTTTCGAGTAAAAATGTGACAATGTAAGGATGCATAGAGGCTGTTGAGGTTTGAAATATTATGAAGCGGGGATACCGCATAACTTTTTGAGCACAAAGTGTTAGTGACGCTTCGGATGAGTAATAGCTTGGTGATAAACTTTATTCCTGCTCCTACTATTTCCCGCTCCTCCTTTATTTCTACTATCTGGGAAACATCCCTTCTTGAAGCTAAACGAATCGCTGGGCTTGAAAGGCTTATGAATTTTGTACTACAGCGCAGGCAGGATGTTTTTACAGCAATTTTTAAGATTATAACTTAATCCAACATAGGCCCTTGCGGGAATAAAAAGAACAATCAGCCCATCATCAATAGACTATATCCACCTACAGATCATATTTCAGGTGTCCACGCTTATTTTCTCACCCGAAATAGCGAAGGTAATTAATGCACTGCCGCTATAATAAACCGGAACATTACCCCTGTAAGGACCATACTTTTTCTCCGTAGCCTCCTATCGTATTCCTTTCTAACTTTAAGTAAAAAACCACAATGAAAAAGAATACTCTGGATGGCCGGTTTTTAGGGGGCCGAATGTTATTGGAAAATGCGCTGAAGAATACAGCAGTAAAGAAAGCACTAGCCCAATATGGCTTTACTGAAGCACGGATGCTGGATGGTAAGTCGCTACTGGAAGCAGCCGAAGAGTGGCAACGAGAGCAGAAAGACCTGTATACCACAAAAAGCGAGTTGACCCGGCAGATTAACAATGATGAGAAAGACCTGCTGGACTTGTTCAATAGCCACCTTACTATTGCCCGCTTTGCCTTCCGCAATGATCCTTTCTGGCAAAACAATCTCCAACTAACCATGCCCCGCCGCCGCGACCGGGCAGGCAAACTGGAGCAGATGCGCACCTTTTACCGACGCCTTACTCCTCCGGCGGTGTCTACCATGAAGAAATTCGGAGCACTACCCGAAGAACTGGAGCGGGCCAATGTAATGGCGAGTGCGCTGCTGGAGGTGCTGATCAATCGCCAAAGCAAACTGGCCGAAGCCCAACAGGCTACCCAAAACCGCAACGGTGCTCTGGAAACCTGGGAAGATTGGGTACAGAAGTTTTCCCGCATTGCTGCGGTAGCTCTGGCTGATCAACCGCAACTACTGGAAGCACTCGGAATAGAAGTAAAATCCTAAACATAGGCGCAAACGAGTGAGGGAGAGTAAAGATAAGTGAATAGAACGATTGCTAAACGATCGATTTAGTTACTGTATCCTAGTAACCTTCCCCATAAATTCACTCCTTTACTTCACTTTCCGGTTTCCTGCTTGCTTGCTCCCTTCTCCGCATCACCCATAATGAGGCATACGGGGCTGGGTATGCTTAGCTCGGTGCCGGTAGAAGTGAGTTGGCCGGTAGCGGCATCTCGCTGAAAGAACACCACATTATCAGTATCCTGATTAGCGACCAACACAAATTCTCCTTTGGGGTCTATCATAAAGTTACGGGGCGTCTTTCCCTGAGTAGGCTGATGACCCCGGGCGGTTAGTGTACCGTCCTTCGCATTGATTTCAAAGATGGCCAGACTATCGTGTCCCCGGTTGGAAACATACAGAAACTTACCATCCGGACTGATATGAATATCCGCTACGGTGTTGTTTCCTGAAAAACCTTCTGGCAACGTAGAAAGTCGCTGAATTTGCCGGGTATTTTTCTTTTTCATGTTCAGTGTATGGACGCTTACCGTAGAAGTGAGCTCTTCAGCTACATAAATATATGGTGAACCTTCTGCCTGGACAAAATGTCGGGGACCGGCACCTTTTTCAGTAGCAATAAAAGGTACCGGTGCTGCCGAAATGTCTCCCTCATTCATCTGGTAAATCTTCAGTTGATCTAAGCCCAGGTCAGCTACGATGAAATAGTTGGTCTGAGGAATAGCCTGAATAGAATGTACATGCGGGGCATCCTGCCGGTTAGGGTTTACACTGTGTCCGGTATGCTGCACTGAGTCAGCAAAAGCCTTTATTTCTCCTTCAGGCCCGATCGGAAATACCGATAGAGAGCCTCCCCCGTAATGAGATACATACAACCAGTCGTTCTCATCGTCTACCTGCACATGGCAGGGGCTCACTCCGTAAGATGACATTTCATTAATAAGAGTGAGCTCTCCGCTTTCGGATTCTACCGAAAAAGCTGATACGGAACCGGTATCAGGCGAGCCCTTCACTCCCCCCCGGTTGGTAGAATAAAGATATTGACCGTCGGGACTGAGAGCCAGAAAGGAAGGGCTTTCGGCAGTAGTGGTTGTCTGGAGCAGATCAAACGTTTGCTGCTCCCGGTTATACGTATAGGCATAGATACCCTCACTTCCTCTAACAGAATAGGTTCCTACGTAGAGCACTTCCTGAGCCCAAGCCTGGCTTGTTATTATAGCTGAAGTAGCCAGAATAAATAGGTGGTTGATTAGTTTTTTCACAATTATTGGATTTGATAACGCAATAAAGACAGAATATCACAACTTTGTTCTTGAAAAAGTTATGAAATTGACAAGATTACTAGTGTTAGAAAATAAATATCTTCCCATATGAACCTTCTTGCACAAGAAAATGTAACTTTGACGAATAGCACATGATGTGATTTGCACTTCTTTTGAAATGCTTTGCTACCTGATTGTCTATTTAACTATTTTATTTATTTTTATTTTATCTTTTATGAATTTATTCGTAGCAAAGTTAAGTCCGTCTACAACAAGTGAGGACTTAAATGATCTTTTCGCTGAATACGGAGAGATCGAATCCGCTAAAGTAATCTTTGACCGGGAGACCGGCAATTCTCGTTGCTTTGGCTTCGTAGAAATGGCCAATGACGAAGACGCTCAGCGTGCCATTACTGAACTAAATGAGGTTGAGTTTGACGGTAGCGATATCGTTGTTAAGAAAGCTCGTCCTAAAGGTGAAGGTGGCGGCGGTGGCCAACGCAGACAAAATTTCGGTGGCGGTGGTGGATACAACAGCCGTTATTAAGATACTGTAATACACAAATAAGAAAGAGCGAATCGCCAGGTTCGCTCTTTTTTTTGTTTGAGGAAAATGAGTGAGTGAATGAATTGAGTTGGTGTGAATTTTCTAGCGAGTATTTTTCCGTGCTTTGGCTACAATGGACAGGATTTCTAAAGCTTCTTTCTTTAGATGATACAACTGAGAAGATGGTAAAATATCAGATTCTTCCAGCACTTCTAACCAAAAGAGAGTTTCATCTGCTTCTTCCACTACGATGCTCATCTTGGAAAAAAATTCTGCTTTAAATCGTGCCCGACATGCAGCACGGTAATTTGCTGCGGTCGAAGTAGCTGACCTTGGTAACTGCTTTCCAACGATCCGTGTCTCATCGATTTTGCGCATTTGTCCATAAAAGCGAATGATATTGACAGCAAACTTTTTTGTTCGATTCTTAAGTGCTTGAACAAACTGCCCTTTATCCATGACCAAATAGGAGTAAGATTCATTCTAACACTTAAGTAATTACATCAACACATCATCCTCATCTTACATTATACCATTCCATCATTCTCTCATTCTCTCATTCTCTCATTCTCTCATTCTCTCATTCTCTCATTCTCTCATTCTCTCATTCTCTCATTCTCTCATTCTCTCATTCTCTCATTCCATCATTCATTCACTCTATCCTATTCTCAATAATCTCTTCTACCACATCAGGGTTTAGTAGCGTTGAGGTGTCGCCCAAGCTGGATGTATCTCCTTCGGCTACTTTGCGGAGGATGCGGCGCATGATCTTACCGGAACGGGTTTTGGGAAGGCCGGATACGATCTGGATCTTCTCGGGCTTAGCAATAGGGCCGATGATCTGGTTTACCGTCTGCCGGATTTCATTCTTCAGGTTTTCTTCCGAGCGGTCGGTCAGGTCACAGATGACAAAGGCGTAGATGCCCTGCCCTTTAATCTCGTGAGGATAACCCACCACGGCTGATTCTACAACTTTGGGGTGCTCATTGATGGCATTCTCTACCTCAGCGGTACCCATACGGTGCCCCGATACATTGATCACATCATCTACCCGACCCAGGATGCGGTAGTAACCGTCTTCATCCCGTTTCACGCCGTCGCCGGTGAAGTACATATTTTTGTAGGCCGAGAAATAGGTATTGCGGCAGCGCTCGTGGTCGCCATAGGTGGTGCGCAACATGCCCGGCCAGGGGAATTTTATGCAAAGATTACCTTGCACGCTATTTCCTTTTAATTCTTTACCATCGGGGTCTACAATGACTAACTGTACCCCGGGCATGGGTAGGGTCGCGTAGCCTGGTTTGGTAGGGGTTACTCCGGCGATAGGTGAAACCATGATACCTCCTGTTTCGGTTTGCCACCAGGTATCTACAATGGGGCATTTTCCTTTCCCGACATGATCGTGGTACCAATGCCAAGCTTCTTCGTTGATCGGCTCGCCCACCGAACCAATCACGCGCAATGAGTCCATCGAGTAAGGTTCCAGGGGTTCCGTTCCGTAGGCCTGTAATGCCCGGATAGCGGTAGGGGCCGTATAAAATTGATTAACTTGGTACTTATCCACAATCTCCCAGAAACGGCCTGGATTGGGATAGGTCGGTACGCCTTCAAACATAATTGAGGTAGCACCGCACAGCAGTGGTCCGTATACGATATAAGAGTGCCCGGTAATCCAGCCAACATCGGCCGTACACCAGTACACATCCCCGATGCTGTATTGAAACACATTCTGGAAAGTATAGGCAGTATAGACCATATATCCGCCACAGGTATGCACCACCCCTTTGGGCTTGCCAGTTGAGCCGGAAGTGTAGAGAATAAACAGCAGATCTTCCGAATCCATCACCTCCGCTTTATTCTCTTTTGATACCCCTTCTATGACTTCATGCCACCACAGATCCCGTCCCTCCTTCATCGTTACTTCGGTCTTGGTGCGCTGCAACACAATCACTTTCTCAATAGAAGTGGTAGATTCCAGTGCATCATCCACTACTGCTTTCACCTCAATGGTCTTCTTGCCCCGGAAGTTACCATCAGACGTTAATACCATCTTGGCCTGGCAGTCATTGATACGGTCGGCCAGTGAGTTTGCTGAGAAACCAGCGAATACAACCGAGTGAACCGCGCCCACGCGAGCACAGGCCAGCATGGCAATAGCAGCTTCCGGCACCATCGGCATATAAATGATAACCCGATCACCTTTCTCAATGCCCTGATTCTTGAGTACGTTCGCAAACTGACAGACTTCTTCGTAGAGCTCCCCATAGGTAAGCACTCGGTTTTCTTCCTCCGGATCGTTAGGCTCCCAGATGATGGCCGGGCGATCGCGCATGATGAAGAGATGGCGCTCAAGAATATTTTCGGTGATGTTGACCTTTCCGTTGACGAACCATTCTATTTTCGGTTCTTCAAAATTCCAATCTACTACTTTATCCCAACGCTGGTGCCAGTGGAAAGAATCGGCTATACGGTCCCAGAATTTTTCGGGTTGTTGTACACTTTTTTGATACTCGTGGATGTAACCACTCAGGGTCTCAATCTTATTACTCATGATATTTTTGATTAGGCTGTGCGTGCAAAAAAATAAACCTAGGCGTTAATATTACCAATTTTCTTAGACTTAAAAAAAATGAGTAAATGAGAGATTGAATGAATGAGTAAATAGAAATTTGATAATCCCTATTTTCAGAAATAGTTTGGAAAATCAGTTTCTATTGAGCTTAGAGCTTCATCTTGAAAACCAAACCTATTCTTTCATTCTATCACTCATCCACTTAATTAGTGTACAGATGCTTCTCCTGCTCCGCGAGGGTAGCGGATGTCTTCTACGATGTCTTGCACCTCGGCGGGCGGTGCTTCGGTGAACTGGCAGACAATAACGGATACTACGAAGTTAATGAGCATGCCAACGGTGCCAAAACCTTCGGGCGAGATGCCAAACCACCAGTCCTCTTCGGTTCCTCCTCCGAACAAGCCAAACTTGAACTTAAGAATATAGAAAAGCATGATAGACAACCCAACGATCATTCCCGAGATTGCGCCCTCACGATTCATCCGCTTGTAAAAGATACCCATGATGATGGCCGGAAAGAAGGATGCAGCGGCCAACCCAAAGGCCAATGCTACTACGGCGGCCACGAAATCGGGTGGGTAGATTCCGAAGAAGCCAGCAATGATAACGGCTACTGCCGCCGCTCCTCGAGCTGCCATCAGTTCTCCCTTTTCAGATATATCGGGATTCAGTTGTTTCTTGATCAGATCGTGGGCAATGGAAGTGGAAATCACCAGCAGCAGCCCGGCTGCTGTAGAAAGCGCCGCGGCTAACCCTCCGGCTGCCACCAGGGCAATGACCCAGTTGGGTAGTTTCGCGATCTCCGGGTTGGCCAGCACCATAATATCCTGATCGGCGACAAATTCATTCTGTTCGGCATCTGCCAGGTATTGTACCCGTCCGTCCCCATTTTTATCCTCAATGGTAATGAGCCCCGTTGCCTGCCAGTTGCTCACCCAGGTAGGCAAGTCGTTTACTGCCACATTAGACACAGAGTTGATCATATTGGTCCGTGCAAAGGCTGAGATGGCGGGGGCCGTGGTGTACAGAATCGCAATAAAGACCAGAGCGTATCCGGCAGAAACCCGGGCATCGCGCACCCGGGGCACGGTAAAGAACCGAACAATCACGTGAGGCAATCCGGCCGTTCCAACCATCAATGCTGCCGTAATACAGAACACATCCATCACCGACTTACTACCGTTGGTATAAGCCGCAAACCCCAATTCCTGATTCAGGCCATCCAGTCGATCCAGCAGAAAAGTATCAGTACCTTCCAGCGTGCCTCCAAAACCTAGCTGCGGAAAGATATGCCCCGTCATTTGAATAGAGATGAAGATGGCTGGCACCATAAAGGCAAAGATCAACACACAGTACTGGGCTACCTGGGTATAGGTAATGCCCTTCATGCCCCCTAGCACAGCATAGAAAAATACAATGGCCATCCCGATAATCACTCCCCAGGTAATATCCACTTCCAGAAAACGGGAGAATACAACCCCTACTCCCCGCATTTGTCCGGCTACATAGGTAAAGGAAACAAACAAAGCACACACGACTGCCACCGTACGGGCAGTGTTGGAATAGTAACGATCACCGATGAAATCAGGCACGGTGAACTTACCAAACTTGCGGAGATAAGGGGCGAGTAGCAATGCCAGCAGCACATAGCCGCCAGTCCAGCCCATCAGGTATACCGAGCCATCGTAACCCATGAAGGAAATGAGTCCGGCCATGGAGATAAAGGAAGCGGCCGACATCCAATCGGCAGCGGTTGCCATACCATTGGCTAATGGAGACACTCCGCCCCCAGCCACATAAAAATCTTTAGTAGAACCGGCTCGCGACCAGATCGCAATACCGATATAAATAGTGAAGGTGATGCCTACGAGAATATACGTCCAAACTTGAACATCCATAATGAAGATAGATTGTTGATTGAGATGGTTAGTTATAGAAAATGAGTGAAACCGACACAGCGCGGATTTGAAGGATAGCGTGAGTGAATAAATCAGAAAGCTTCATTTTGCTACTGTTCACCCATTCGTTTTTATTTTTCGTCTACATCAAATTCACGATCCAGGCGGTTCATGAGCCAGACGTAGATAAAGATGAGAATAACGAATACGTAAATAGAACCTTGCTGGGCAAACCAGAAACCCAGCTTAAACCCACCAATTTGGATGGCATTGAGTTGTTCAGCGAAGATAATACCGCAACCATAGGATACTATGAACCAGACACAAAGAAGGATAAGTAGATACCTGACGTTTCGCTTCCAGTAGTTTTGCAGATTTCGAGATGGCGCAGGTTCTTCGGGAGAAGAATGAGTAGGTTGAGACATAGGTTAGTATTAGGATAATATAAATCAGCCAGTAATTTATAAAACTTAGGCGCACGAACTGCACTTTGTCATATAAAATCCGGCTGAATTTTACCTGATACTCAAAATTTCTACGTCTATAGGCTGAAAAGGCTATTTACGCTGGAGCCACTCCATAATACCTTTGAGACTGGAAGAAATATCTTCCATGGTTTCAACCGCCTGTCCCATCCCATTTTGCCCGTAGTTTTTGGTACGCTGTTGCTTCTGAAAAACGGACTTGATAGCATCCCAACGTTGCTGATCCGATTCGTTCAGCGCCTTATGCAGTTCTTTGAATTTCAGTAAATTGGCTTCGGCGCCGGAAGTTAGGGTTTGGGCTTCGTTTTCGTAATGGGTATTGATAAGCGTTTGTAATTCCTGCTCATTCATAATGGGCATCACCTTTTCAGCCATCTTATTCATATCCCGATAAGAACCCTGCAATTTGAAAGGCGGTTCAGTGCGGTAAGCATCGGCCTGGGCCGCCGAACGAATATACTCCTGATTCACGGTAAGCACCGTATCCCGAATCACCAACATCTTTTGTAGTACCGAAACGTATTCCCGCACTTCTTCAGCCGAATGATTGGCTTCAAACTGTACTCCATCCTGGGAACCGGACTGGGCAATTTTCACCAAAGTATACACATCGGCCTGACTCTTGGTAGCCAGCTTCCCAAGGATGGCGTTGGAGGTTAAACTGTTTTCCAAATAGCTGAGCTTGAAGGCATCGGCAGAGTCGCCAATGATATCACCCAGATTATAAATATCGGCCCGGTTGGCCAGCATATCCGGGATTTGAAACTTATCACCACTTTCTGTGTAGGGGTTGCCCGCCATCACCACGCATACTTTTTTACCCCGGAAGTCATAGGTTTTGCTGCGGCCTTTGTACACGCCTTCAATTTTGCGCTGCGCATCACAGAGGGAAATGAATTTTTGTAGGAATTCGGGATTGCAATGCTGAATATCATCCAGATAGATCATCACGTTATCACCCATTTCAAAGGCCAGATTCAGCTTCTCCAGTTCTTCCCGGGCACCAGCATTGGTGGCCTGCGCCGGATCTACCGAAGTCACCTGATGCCCGATAGCCGGACCATTGATTTTCATAAAGACCAGTCCGAGCCGATTGGCTAGGTACTCCATCAGGGTAGTTTTTCCGTAACCGGGGGGAGAGATCAGCAGCAACATTCCCATCAAATCGGTACGTTTGTTTTCACCAGTTGAGCCGATCTGCTTGGCCAGGTTTGAGCCGATTAGTGGCAGGTACACCTGATCAATCAGCCGGTTGCGGACGAAGGAGGACATCACGCGAGGTTTAAATTCCGATAAGCGTAATTCTTCGACAAACTGTTCCGCCAGGATACGCTTACGTTGCTGATAGGCGCGAAACGTCGGTACCGCCTGCTGATGAAAATGCTGGAGTCTCTGAAAGAAAGATTGATACTGTAAGGTATATACACCTTCGGTCAATATTGGATGATTGCCCTGCATCTTTCCCAGTTCAGCAACCAGTGAGGCCTCCCCTACCGATGGGTTCGCCTGAGGATCAAACAAGAGCCAGGCAGCCTCAGAAACGAAATCAGTGTCCGTATGCGTTTGCATTACGTAGGAGTGTAACCACTTACGAATCAGTGCATACTGCATCCAGGGTTGGTCAGTCAGATTCTTGACAGATTGCTCATAGCCCTTTTTTGCCTTTTGCTTCTCCAGGTATTTTCCAAAACTTTCTTTAAGCTCAATAGCCTGTTGGTCAACTCGGAAATGATCATCATTGATTAGCTCGAGGAATAAATATTCACTTGCTTCTGCCACTAGTTTGACATCAAACAAGGACGTCTTTTCAATAAGATCACTGATAGCAGATTCTATCTGCCTAAGTACCGGATCAAATTCTTTGGTATGCGGAAATACCTGAAGAATGGCTCCGGATCCTTTCAGTTGATAGTTCAACAGTTGTTTACTATCCTTATCCAGGTGATACTGCCAGCACAACATTGCACAGGTTCGGGCTTCCGAAGAATACCGCAGTAACCCTGCTTGCTCATGGATGATAGCCAGTTGCTGAATTATCCGGGCAGCGTCCTGATCGTGTACTCCTTTTACATAGCCCTCATCGTAGCGCGAGGCCATGAATTGTTGTACATAAGTCAACATCTCATCCATTGGTATTTCCGCTAGCTGAGACAGGGCAACAACATCTTCCTGGGTACCGGAGCGAGAAGCTTCAAATAGCTGATAGGCCAGATACTCGGCCCGGTATACTTCCTCATTTTCAGAGATCAGGGATTGCTGCCAGTAAGGTTGATAGGAGATGATTTCGGCATCCGTCACTTTTTCGTAAAAGCTGGTTCCGGTGATGTGATAGAAAAGGTGCTCATTTTTTACCACGGTGGTCAAAGCAACTTCGGCGGTGTTGACCGAGAAGCTATGATTACCAAGGCGAATGACCTGCGCGCCATCTACGTAAAGTTCATTCCGGTCTTTTAGCTGACGTAAGGCATCCTCCTTGGTAGACTTTAAGCGGCTTTGTACATCGTCGGCTTTTACGGTATCACCCACTGTCTGTAGTTCGGCAATGATGCTACGCACTTTTTCCACCATCAAATCCGAAGCAAAATATCCGTTTAGCTCCGTGGGCGAGGAAAAGCTTGCCAGACGATTTTGTACTGCTTTCAGAATGCGATCGGCCGATTGTAGCAAAGCATTGGCTCGCTGGTTTCGAGCTTCAATTAACTGCACTTTGCGGGTTTCGAAAGCATTGTATACCTCTTCCCGCAATTCTCCGATCTGGGATAGCATTTCCGGGAACTCTACAAACTTTCCTTCCAGCTCCTCCAGTTGCACCATCAGCTTGTTCTGATACTCTTCCGTTTTTTCGGGCGTATCCGCTACATCCAGGTAGTTGATCAGGGCCTGACGGATCAGTTTGGATTGCGCGTGGAATTCAGCTTTTCCTTCTTTCCCGAGCAGTTCTTTCCGTTTTCGTTTCAGATGGGCTTTCACCTTATTCAGCTCGGAAAAGATCACCGAAATACGATCGATGATCTGCGTAGTCTGGGTAGCATCCTCAATGGTCAGGTTGCTAACGACCTCCATAAGCATTTCCAGTTCACCGGAAAACTTGGTCACCTGCTTCTCCAGCTCCTGAATATCCACGACTTTCTTTACCTCCTCAATACTCTGCTCAAAATTATTGACCTGAGTCGTATAAGGGCTTAGCGCGTCATCTCGTAATAAGAAACTTACGGTGTCCTTGGCGGTACGCTCGGATACATCAGCCAGGGTCTTTTCGTATTGTTCTACTTTTGCGGCATCTACATAGCGTAGCTCCTTTAAGGAGATCACCTCGCCCCGCTTCCCGCGTAGCTGGGCTAGGGAGGTCACAAACTCCTGAATATGCTTTTTGGGTTGGCTCTTCAGTTCTCGCAATAGCTGATCAACTGCCTGGGTAGTACTGGCGACCTCCTCTTTGGTATTTTTACGAAGACTTACGACTTTTTCGTATTCTTCAATAGCCGTTGCAGCAATGTCTCGAATGGTGAGTAGTGGCTCCTGTAGGTTTTGAGCTTCCGCACTATTCAACCAATAGTAGGCATCCAGCAAAGTAGTAGCCTGCCGTTGCAGATCAACATACAGGTTTTGGTAGTTTTCCCCTTTATCAATCAGGGTAAGCAAGGCCTGGCATTCGGCCATGGCTCGCACAATATCTTTGTTACCTATTTTATAGAGGAATGAATCACTCTGCGAAGAGAGTACGTAGTTCGGGCCTACAAACGGGGTTTGCCAGATACGAATAACGTGGTGTTTTTTGGGCTCATGATCTGAGTTAAAATAGCACAGCTCGCCACTTTCAAAGATCGCATAACCGTGCCCCACAATCGGAGTAGCCATCTCCTGATTGATCAGGTTGTACAGCAGTAACTGGTATAAGCCCTGCTCCCGGTTGTAAAAGACATACAGAAAATCCTCTCCGTTGGAGGAAGGAATGGTTTTCTCATACACCAGCGTCTCCAGATCAAGGTCAAAGGCTTTAAACTCTCCGGTTTGCAGATAATAGCCATTAGGAAACAGAATTCCCTGATCGTCAGGTAGCACAATGCAGGCTTCCTCGATGGCATCAATCCGACGGGCTTCCTGTAATTTGGCATTATAGGCAATGTACCGATAGGCTTTCTCCTGATACGGACGAATTTTCAGTAATACAATATTATCCTGCACCGCATAGTAAACTTCGGCATCGTCCAGGGTTTGGTCAGCATCGTCTACAGGCTCCCGGTAAACTCCCTGCCCGGCATCGGTATTGTCTTCTACTTTGAGTGTCAGATCGCCGCCGAGTGTATCCACAAAGACCCGGTCGGCGATGGAGATATGCGGGTGCTTTCCGGAGCGATGATCATCTCTCGTGGCTCGTTTCCAGCGGAAGGCGTGCTGTGCCGGCACGGAGATTTCGTGCTCGCTGCGATTATCCCGATAGACCAGTTCCTCTCCTTTGATTTCCCACTTAAAGGCTTTGATATCACTGGCACTTTTGCCAATCTGAAATATCATGTAGACGAAAGGCTCGCTCAGTACGAAGCGGACAAACTTGGTGTCTTTATAATATTTGTATAGCTTTTGAAAATCGTCCTGAAAGGTAGAATTGCTGATTAGCGTATGATCCAGCTCGTGGAAGCTGTGATCCCGGTAGGTATAGAGGCTAAAAACATCCGATAGTTCTACTTGGGTTTTCAAGCCCAAATGTACATTGTATCCGAAAATGAAGTTATTACCTACCGGTACCATGTCGTATGGTATGCAGTTGTGGATTGTGTGGATGCGCTCGGTGGCAATGAGGGTGGTTTCGATGGCACCGAAAACGTCTTTACGCGCTTCGTTGAGCTTTGCTAGACGATCCTGCAAGTCGGTAGCACTTTGTCCTAAACGGTTTTTTAGGATTTCGTAGGTGCCGCTTTCCAGGGTGGTGGAGGTTTTATCTTTGTGTTGTTGTTCAGACATGGTTTGGCAATTTCTTCAAGTGGCTTATTTTCTTGAATTCGTTAGATATGGTATGTTCAGATGGTACTACGAAAATCCCTCTTTAACTGAATCATACTTGTTTAATCTTCTTGTTGGCAGCCCTCAAGCCGGGCGGGCTCATCCTTTTTCCATCGATGAAAAAGGATGCAAAAAATCTAGGAAAGCTTGAAACTCACTTCGTTCGGACAGCAAGCTTTCCCTTAACTCATTAGAAAATTATCCATTAAATACATACCATAAACTAAAGGTAATTATTAGTAGTCCTATGACAACAGCATGGGCTAGCCACTTTTCTTTTCTTCTTTGGTAGATGCGTTCGGTACGCCATTGTTTTAGTGCTTCGTAGTTTGTACTACGGCTGGTTCGCTCACCTAGATTGGTCACGTAGTAATCTTTCATGCACTCGAATGTGCCTTTTCGTCTGAGTAGAGCCCGATTGTCTTCGTAGCTCTTTTTCATGGCACTGATAACACCGCTTGCTCCCATCATGGCTTTGGTTATTTATTTTTATGACTGATTATTTCTCGTGGAAAAGTCCGTATTGACTATCTTCCAATTCATGCGCTTCTATGCTGTTGGATGTGATGACGACTTCTTGGTCGGAGGGTAGTACAATCTCGCAATACCCGGCTAGAGAATGGGCTGATAACTTGCTCCCTGTGTTCACGGGCATAGATTCACCTTCCGTGTACTGTACCTGCAACAGCGATCCTTTTCTATTAGATATTTCCAGCAGATCGTCCTGATGATACAAGTGCACCTGAGCAGTATAATCGTCTAAGGTATACCGTAGATCCATTGATAAATCCAGGGATGCATACTGTACCGAAAAGCCTGCTGAAACGGCAAACAATGGATCTGTTGTATCAGCGACAGCACTGGCTTTAGGTTGATTTTCTCCCTTACCGATCAAACGATCTTCAATGCCTGATGAAAGCCATAAAATAGCAATCGGGATACATACCCATAAGATACTGAATGGCTTATATGTGTTTAAAAATTTACGCATCACATTGTCAGTTTAAAAAGAGCGCAGCCGAATGTTAATCCGGACTGCGCCGTGAGTGTAGGGGTGATTACAACTTAATGTTCTTTACCGGTTCGTCGGCCAGACCGGTGGAACGGGCGATATCCATCAGTTTGGTCAGACTATCTTTGGTGCCGGGCTGGTCAGTCTGGTTCATCAGCTTGAACAGCAGAGCAGACACGGTGAGGTTCTTCATATCTTCGGCAGATACTCCGAACTGACTGATGAACTTCTTCAGATTATCCTTGAAAGCCCCGCCGCCATTGGTATGAAAGAAGGTGTCTTTAATATCCAACAGCGTAGTGTTCTTCCGAACCATGCCATCGATCGCTTTGCCTTTGGCAATGGAGCCCATAATCTGGTCAAACAGCATGGTTTCTCCCCCGATGATCTCAATATTAGATGCCTTCAGGGCTTCGCTGATCACCTGGGCCTGAGCCTCGGCAATGTCCTTTTGGATATTGATCTTGGCCAGTTCAAGGGCTTTCTCGGTTTCCAGACGAAGTTTGAACTCTTCGTGATCTTTACCCGGTCCGTCCAGTACCTGCATGGCATTGGCTTTGTCGCGGATACCTTCAGCTTCGGCTTTGTATTTCTCCTGCATCACTCTAGCTTCGGCCATGCCCTGCTTCTCATCGGCAGTGGCTTTGATCTCCACCACTTCAGCATCGGCCTTACCCTGCTCCTTGCTTACCTGGGCCGCCACCATACCAATCTTATGATCGGCTTCGGATTGGGCTTCGGCCCGTAGTCGGATACCCTGCGCTTCGGCTTCCGCCTGGGCTTCGATTACTCCGGCTTCGGCTTCTCCTTCTTTCTCGCGAGCGGCGGCTTTGGCCTCCATTACCTGCGCTTCGGACAATCCGATGGCCGCATTCTGAGCAGCTTCGGCATCGGCCATAATCTTCATGGCTTTGGCGCGGTGCTCGGCTGATTCCTCCTCGGCCTGAGCATCAATCATGATTTGCTTGGAGCGATGTTCGGAGGCTTGCTTGGCGGCTTCCGCAGCTTTGATTTCTTTCACCAGGGATTCCTGCGCTTCTTTCTCGGCATTGATCAGCGCCACTTCCTTGTTTCGATCGGCTTCCGCTTTGGCGCGCGTATCTTTGATCTTCTCTTCTTCTTCCACCGTAGCTTTCTCGACCATTACCCGCTCCCGGATCACCTCCTGAATATTCTTCCGCTCTTCTTCCAGGGATTTCTCCTTCTCGATGCGAGCAAGTTCAACAACCCGCTCCCGCTCCGTGGCTTCTAAGGCTTTTGCCTGCGCAACTCGCTCTATTTCAATAGCATCGGTGCGCTCCTTGTTGCGCTGAGCCACCAGAATCTGACGTTCTTTATTCTGCTCGGCTACTCCGATTTCTTCTTCGGTCCGGATGCGGGCCTCTTCCGAACGCTTGTGCTCTTCCTGCCGTACTTTTTCCCGTTCGGCATTTTCTCTTGATCGAATATTGGTCACTTCACTTTCCTGGCGCTCCCGCTGCTCGGTCAATTGCTTCTCCAGTTGCAGAATAGTTTCTTCGGCTTCCACATCCTGCTTCTTAATGGTTTTCCGCTTCTCGTTTTCAATCAGGTTGGACTGAATCTTTTGCTGGGCGGTCAGGTCAATGATCTTCTTGATACCTTCGGAATCCAGAATGTTGTCTTCGTTCAGGTACTCCAGCGGAGTTTGTTCCAGGTAATCAATAGCGCAGTCATCCAGAATGTAGCCATTCAGGTCCGTACCGATCTCTTCCAGGATTTTATCCTTGAACTTTGCCCGGGAGTTGTACAGCTCCACGAATTCAAAGTGCTTACCCACGGTTTTCAGAGCTTCGGAGAATTTTGCATCAAACAAAATCTCCAGCTGCTTGGGGTCAGAAGCACGGTCGCAACCAATGGACTGAGCAACGTGGATGACATCTTCTTTGGTTTTATTAACCCGTGAAAAGAAGGTCACCTGAATATCAGCCCGTAAATTGTCTTTACAGATCAGCCCGTCTTTTCCGGTCCGGGAGATCATGATGGTTTTCACCGTGATGTCCATGACCTCTAACCGGTGCAGTACCGGGACGACCATCAGCCCCGAAAAAGAGACTTTGGCTCCGCCGGTTCCGCCGGTAACAATCAAGGCTTGCCCCTGCGAGGCTTTGTTGTACATCTTGATGATGGCAACTCCGATCGCAAACAAGAGCACGATCAGGATAATGCCTACGAATAGTGCGATAGATCCTTCCATTTTGAGTAGAGTTTAGTTGATATAGGGTTCGATAAAGTAAATGTTGCGTCCTTCCTGCTGCTCGATCACCATGCCGGTCTCTCCCCGGTCCAGGGTAATCCCCTCGTACGTTTTGACGTTCAGCAGAAGGGGGGCGCCGGAAGTTTGTACCCGCGCCTGTCCAGCTTTCAGATGACTGGCTTGTGAGGTAATGGTACAGATTTTTCCGATCACCGTTTCGTTCGCCTCCTGGTTGAGTCCGGCAAACACTTTCACCAACGGAGTGGTCAGGAATTTGGCAATGAACAACCCGGCGACTAAAGACGGTAGTAAAACCAGTAGTCCGATCATGAATGAGGAGTTACCGAGATAGTAATTTCCAAGTACGGATAGCACCCAGACGGGCAAAATCCAGAATGAGAGAAACACCATAAGCGGGATCTGACCCAGATTAAAGAAGGCCAGCACTCCATCAAAGCCAGCGCCGGAAAGATGACCGTCCACGTCCGCGTCAACATCTACATCAGTGTCCAGATCAAGGTCCACATCCAGTGAGTCAATGTCAATAGCTCCGAGCAATACCACCAGCCAGTAGATAAGCACAAAGGCCAGCAATAAGGTGGGAATCAGATTGGGTGCCGACACGGCGGCGGTGAATAGTTCTTTCATGGCGTTATATTAGTTATCGGATCGCTGGCAACGTAAACTGACGCTGCCAGCGGTTCCGGGTTTTACTTCTCTTCGTCGGAGGTATCAGCGTCTGCCTCTTCAGCATCGGCAACCTCGGGTAACCCCAACCTTTTTTTCAGCTCCAGCAAACGCGCGTCGGCAGAAGGACGCTCACCGCTCCCCAGAGCTCGGTCAATTTCAGCATCCACACTGGTGGGCTGGTTGGCAATCTCTCCGTAGGACTCAGCCAAAGACTCTTCCTCTTCTACCCGTGCTTTCATGCGCTCCAGCATGGAAACGGTGCTGCTGGCATCAATGCCCGCCATTTGCTTATGGATGTTTTTGGTGGCCGTGCTCACTTTCATGCGCGCCTTGAGGGTTCGCAATTCATTTTCCCAAGTGCCAATATTGGCTTTCAGCGTGTCTACGGTTCCTTCTAACTGTTGGACCGAGGCATCGTAACGACGGGCTTCCTGCTGGCGCATGGCTACATCTTTTTCTGCATGTTCTTTTCGGCGCAACGCTTCGGAAGCCAATCGATCCGCTTCGTCAGAATCTAGCTCACCGGCTTCTGATTTGCGTAAAAGCAGGATCGCTTTATGCTCATATTCACTCACACGTTGCTCATAGGTGCCTATCTCCCGGTTGGTCCGGATTTGCAGGGCTTTTACCTCAGCCAGTGATTGCAGCGCTTTGTCCATTTCCAATTTCAGGTCACGAATGCCCTGCTCGGTTACTTTGATGGGGTCTTCTAATTTGCTTATCGCCGCATGGGCTTCGGCTTGTCCTATCTTAAAGATTCGGGTGAAAATACTCATGGTAGTGTTGTTAAAATGAAAGTTACTGATATTACATTAATAGCAGGTTTCCTGATATGGTCATCTTACGCACTACCCAATATTTCATGACAATGACGAATTGTCATAAAACAAACGTAGCACAAAGAAAAGAAAGGAGATCGTTTTTTACGGCCCCATTTTCTTCAGAAACCTACATAGCCATCATTAGATGACTTAATAAAATACTAACTTGGTTAACCGGTTTGGTATTCAGTAAGTATATACGTAGCTTTACTAAAAATGTTAGCACTACTAATAAAATTAGATTTAAATTTTTCAAAATGTCGGTAATTGGTAAAAATATCAAGAAAATAAGGGGCATTAAACATATCAGTCAGGCAGAATTTGCTGATATCTTTGATATCTCTCGAGCCAGTATTGGGGCTTATGAAGAAGGACGGGCCGAACCTCGCCTGGAAACAATCATCCTTATTGCTAACTACTTTAGCATATCCATTGATACGCTGCTTACCAAAGAGCTATCAACTTCTGAATTACGAGAGTATGACATCACTGATGGAAAGACCCCCATTATTACTGAAAATAATGACAAAGACTTAAAGAAGGAAGACACCCCCCTAGTAAAGCGGGATAGCTACGTAGAATACATCGTTAATTATCAGCATAAAGATTACATCAACAACCTGCCCTTTGTACGATTGCCTGACACTCCTCAAAAGAAATCCCGGGCTTTCGAGGTACAAAACGATGCAATGGAAGCCAACCGGAAAGGGTTACTGAAAGGCGACATTCTTTCGTGTGCCCCGGTGCTGCTTTCTCCGGAGAAAAAACTAAGTAAAGATGGCGTTTATGTGATTGTAATGGAAGAAGACATCTACGTTCGCCGGTACGATCATGCCGATGAGCAATTGTTTTTCCGAGCCGACAACCCGAACTACGAGACTTTGGAAATTCAGCGGGATAAAATCCTGGAACTGTGGAAAGTCATTGGTTTTTATAGCACCGTGCTGAAACCACCCTTGTTTCTGGAAGAACGCGTGGCATTGCTGGAGCGAAAAGTGGCTGACCTGGAAAATCGCTTAGGATGAAGGTGCAGAAGTACCCCCTACTCATCTAAACATATAGATAAAAGTAGCCTTCAGCACCTTAACTCATTTACCACTTGTACTCCCGATGCTCTTCCTCTTCCTCCATCTCCAGCAACAGGTTCGCGATCAGGGCAGTCCAGCCGGTTTGGTGGGACGCTCCGAGGCCTTGTCCGGTGTCTCCGTTGAAAAATTCGTAGAACAGATGGTGGTCCCGGAAATGTTCATTTTCCGAGTAATGGTCGTAATGGTGATTAGCATGATAATGAAACTTGCCGGCCGGGTCACGCTCAAAGATTTTCAGAAGGCGCTTGCTTAGCTCCTGGGCAATTTGCTTCAAACTTAGCATATTTCCTGAGCCGGTAGGAAACTCGTAAGTATAGGCATCTCCATAGAACTGATAATACTTTCGGAGCGACTGAATGATAAGATAATTTAGCGGAAACCAGATGGGGCCACGCCAGTTAGAGTTACCACCAAACATATCTGACGTGCTTTCTCCTGGCTCATACTGAATCTTATGCTGCCCATGGTGATCAAACACATACGGATTTTCCTGGTGATGCTTAGACAGAGACCGGATGCCGTAGTCTGAAAGAAACTCATTTTCATCCAACAATCGCTTCAAAAGATGCTCTAACCGGAAACCCCGCATCATTGAAAATAAATAACTATTGCTTTTATTTTTCTCTTCAATCCGGGATATCAACGACGCCAGATCAGGCCGAGTGCGGATAATATTAATGGCCCGGATTTTAAATTCATATAACTGGTCAAAGATTTTGCCAGGCATTACTTCCACAGCAAACATAGGAATGATACCTACTAATGAGCGCACTCGCATGCGTTGGGTGCCTCCGTTTTCAAACTGAACCACATCATAGTAGAAATTATCTTCATCATCCCAGAGGGAGATATTTCGCTGGCCGATATGATGCATTGCCCAGGCGATATTCAGGAAATGCCGAAAAAATTTAGCTGCGGATTCTTCATAAGCGGCATTGTAGCGCGCCAGCTCCAAAGACATACGAAGCATATTGAGGGCAAACATGGCCATCCAGCTGGTGGCGTCGGCTTGCTGCATTTTTTTAATACCGGGTGGCATGTAGCTACGATCAAAAACTCCGATATTATCCAGCCCCAGAAAGCCTCCTTCGAACAGATCAATTCCGTTGACATCTTTCTGATTGACCCACCAGGTAAAGTTCATCAATAGTTTCTGGAAAGCCCGCTCCAGAAAGTCCCAGTCTGATACCCCCCGGTCCTTTTTATCCTTTTCGTACACGTGCCAGACCGCCCAGGCATGTACGGGAGGATTGACATCGCTGAAATTCCATTCATACGCGGGTATTTGTCCATTGGGGTGCATGTAATACTCCCGCAACATTAGTTGTAGCTGTTCTTTGGCAAAATCCATATCCACGTGGGCAAAGGTCCAGGTATGAAAGGCCAGGTCCCAGGCAGCATACCAGGGATACTCCCACTTATCGGGCATAGAGATGATATGACGGTTGGTTAGGTGCTGCCAGTCGAAATTCCGGCTATAATTTCGCTGCGGAGGTGTTCCGCCTGGTTCACCGAAGAGCCATTTGAACACGTCCAGGTAATAAAACTGTTTGGTCCATAAAAGCCCGCTAAATGCGCTCCTTAGAAGCTTTTTCCGGTCATTACTTAAGTGCTCAGGAGCAACCGCTTCGTAATACGCATCGGTTTCTGACTGCCGAAGGTGGAAGATGTCGTTAAAATCAGCCCAGGGATCATTCAAGCGTTGTTTGCTAAGCCGGACCCGGAATGTACGAGACTCGCCGGCTGGTATTTCTTCTTTGAGCCAAACACAAGATTTGGTGCCCCGTTTTTCGGGATTTACACTATCATCTCCTTCTACTACGTAATCATTAATTCCATCTTTAACGTAGTGGTAATCATTCCTGCTTTGAAAAATTCGGTCATTGTTCGTTTCATTCTCACAAAATAGCTGCTCACCATGTTCGTGATAAAAAAAATATTTTCCATTCCGGCTAGAACTTGCTCTAATGCAGGCCTCGGAATCTGAAAACATCGTTGGGCGAGGATACCGGGGGTTGTGCTTCCAGTAATTGCGAAACCACAGATGAGGCAGCACATGAATTGTTGCCGGAAGATCGCCCCGGTTATAGACGATAACCCGCATTAAGATATCATCAACATTCGCTTTGGCATACTCTATATAGCAGTCGAAATAGCGGTTTTTCTCAAAAGCACTGGTATCGAGAATTTCAAATTCAGACTGGGTACGGCTGCGATGATTTTTTTGCTGAAGTTCGTCGTACGGAAAGGAAGTTTGAGGATATTTATATAAAAACCTACAGTAAGAATGCGTTGGCGATGCATCAAGATGGTAGTACAGCTCCTTTACATCTTCTCCATGATTTCCCTGATGGTTGGTCAGTCCGAAGAGACGCTCTTTCAGTATGGGGTCGTTACCATTCCAGAAAGCGGGTGCCAGGCAGAGAATCTGGTGCTGATCACAAAAGCCCGCAATTCCTTCCTCACCCCAGCGGTAAGCAATGCTACGAGCCTGATCATGGGAAATACTGTTCCATGTATTCCCGTTATCGGTATAATCTTCTCTTACCGTACCCCATTGTCGTTCGGTGAGGTAGGTTCCCCATTTTTTCCAGTTTCGGTTATCACGTGATTCTCGCAAGCGTTCCTGCTCTATCGTCTTCGCATCCATAAGGTAAATCGTGGCCAGTTTATAGGTAAATGTTACTACTTTGCACCTAAGCGATAATACCGAATTTATTATGGCTTATTTTGAAAAGTAAAACACAATATTATCACTAATAACCATATTAGAGAACAAAATTGTTCTGAATAATCAGGAAAATATCAAAAATAAATTGGGGAAATACCAATTAGAAGCATGGCAAAGGCAAGTTCTCGCCAAAACCTGGAAATAGCGAAAAAAAAGTCTATTCCAGGGTTACGATTACCTTACCGTAGCTCTTACGAGATTCTATAAAAGCATGAGCCTGGGGAAGTTGCTCGAACGGAAACACCTCAGAAATAACAGGACGAATATTATGTTCCTGCACATAGCTGGTTAGCGCCTGCCATTCGGACTGTACTACGTCCTGATGTTTAATGAGATAACCAATATGGGTAGCCAGCAAGCCGGTGGAGTGCTGAGCCATTTGTAATAATTTGACCCGAGGAATATTACGCAGCAGGTGAGGCCAGGTCAGCGGGTTGCGTTTATTCCACTTTAGTCCGGCCATGCCACCGATAATCAGCTTACCAAAAGGGTTTAGCAGATCGCGGCTCTTACGGAAGGTTTCGCCTCCTACTAACTCCAGCACCACGTCTACTCCCCGCCCCGACTGGGTTTCCCGAATGACCGAAGCAAAGTCCAATTCCTGATAGTTGATAGGATAATCTACTCCTAGTTTTTCCAGTAACAACAGCTTGTCAGGATGGCTGGCGGTGCCGAATACCGTACACCCAAGCCCTTTGGCCAGTTGCACTGCTGCCGTTCCAACTCCGCCAGCAGCGGCATTAATCAGCACAGAATCGGAAGATTGTAGGCGAGCCAGTTTCATTAACCCCACCCAGGCAGTCATATAATTGACAATGAAAGCAGCATTTTCTTCGGGAGAAAAAGGCTCAAGGGCTGGCAAGGTCATATAGTCGGGCACGATCATTTTTTCGGCATAGCTGCCGTACTGCCAGCCGGCAATTACGAGTTCACCAGCCTTACGGTTTACCCCCTCACCTACCGCCTCTATTTCTCCGAAAGCTTCCATTCCTAATACATACGGGAGCTTGGGTGCCCAACGGTACTGCCCCCGGCGAGAGAGAATTTCGGCGTAATTCATGCCGATACGACGCACTCTCACGCATACTTCCCCGGGACCGGGAACAGGATCTGGAACATCTTGGATTTTAAGCGAGGAGGCAGGACCGTGATGGGTAAGAGTATAAGCGCGCATTTTACAATTAAAGTTGAAAGATGACCCCAAAGATAAAAGTAAAATCCCTCCATGAACATTTTAAGGAAATTCTTTCTTAGGTTTTCTTACCATAAAGGCTGAGGAGTCTCTTTACATAAGAGCTGGAAAACTGCCTACCATTTATTAAGAAGCCATTTTCTATCCTAAGTTTTATGAATGTTGCCGGAGGCAGTCAGCAGGAGGCCGTACGGAAAGACCGGCCTGCTGCCACCCGCTTCCTGGCATGTCATGGAAAGAAATCAGAATAACGCCTCATGATTTATGCTAAACTTTGCCCAAAAGTCAGCAAATTATTGTCTGGGTCAGAGACTGAAAACTCCTTTTGGTTCCAAGGTTTGATTTGCAAATGTCCGTTGGGATGTATTGGGGTTTTGATGCTCAACAGTTCTTGATAAAACTGGTCAATATCATCGGTTCTAATGTATACCTGCCCATAGTTTTCCTTTGGATCAAGCTCCTTAAACTCAAAAAAATGAATTTGAATGTTATCTTTTTGCACCATTAAATAACCGTCAAAGTCTGCACTCCCAAACTCGCTAAAGCCTAACTTATTCAGGTAGAAATCTTTCGTAACTTCTTTATCTCGCATGGGTAGTTTGGGATGTATGGCGGTGAGCATGGGGGCGTATTTTTTTGTTCAACTTGTTTTACACTGGCACAAAAGTGAGGCTAATCTCTCAAATTAACATTGATTGTAATCAAGAAATCAGATAACGCTTGCTCTCACTCTGCTTAAGGTTTCCGGGGCAATGCCTAAGTAGGAGGCGATATGCCTTTGCGGAAAGCGATTTATCCAATCAGGCTTTTGCGATAAAAGTTCATCGTATCGCTCAGCGGGCTTCTTGGTACGTATCGTGACTAGTTGAGCGGTAGGAATTGTCAAATGTGCGATTAAGGCATGTAGCATATGATAACAAGGATGAATGTTCATCAGCCAATGGATGTCATTTAGTGAGATTGTAGCAATAGCTGAATTTTCTAATGCTTCTATATAACTGTTAGAAGGTTGCCTGGTCAATAAACTCTCAAGGTCTGCCACCCAGCAGTTTTCTGTAAAAAAGTTTATTGTCAAATCCCCTCGTTCTGTCTCTATGTATAATCGCAAACCGCCGCTAACAACAAAGGTTAAGCCATTGCATAGTTGATTTGGCTTTAAAAGAAAATCCTTTTTCTTAAGTGTATTGCAAACCAGTTTATCCGTAAATAAGCGTAGCTGTTGTTCTGAAAATGGGTAAACAGCCCGTAGCGATTTTTCTATTCCTGAAAAGTCTGTCATTTTTATTCGTTGACTTCGTTTGTAAAATTACCGTTAACGCCTCAGCGCCACGGATGGCCCGGTGTCTGGCACTTTTATTTCAAAAGTTAACTTTCCCGATTGAAGTAACAAACTTTCAAATGCCTTTTCAGGGTAGCAGACTACGGTTACTATTGAATCCCTTTTTTTACATAGGTGGTGGGGCATCTTTGAATTTTTTATATTTCCCAATGATCCTACCCGTTAACAAGATTACAGGAAACACTGCTTTTTGAACAACTTGTGGGATCTCCAACATACCAAATTCAGACTTGTATCGATCAAGCAAAAACGCAGCGTCAAAGATGCCTGGCTGGCCGCCATGTTCATTAGATGATTTGAAGAGTTGGGTAAGGAAATAATCTAAGTTACCGGCGGGACTAATGTACCCAGTAGAATGTAAAATATCGCTGCCAGCGTTCCAAAATTTGTGTGGCACACCCGCCTTAAATAATACCGTTTCGCCGGGGCCAGCGTATTTTTTCTCTTCTCCCCAAATTTGATAACCTAGTTTTCCTGAAATAACAGTAAAGGATTCATCCTGCTGGTAGTGCACATGCATCGGCGGACCTGCATTAGGCTTGACTTCATTTTCTCCTTCAAGATATTCAGCCCCATCTTTGACTGTAATTTTCAAGAAGGTAATTTTTTCTCCGGTGGTATTTTCAATCGTGTGTGGAAAAAGAGTGTTCATATAGTTTAGTTGAGTAGTAGGCTCCGGTCAATTGCCACCCAGCGACCTCGGCTATGCGTAGTGCCGGGTTTTTAAACACTTCACTTACGAATTGCCGATTGAGTTATCGAGTGTTTTGACATTCATATCGGCTCTTTCGCTTGCATTGCAAAGAGCCAATGTTGCACATCGCTTTTTTCAGTTGAGATTACATAGCGACTTTCTAATCCAACCTATTCGAATGAAAATCCCGCCTTCATACACCTCAATCATTACTGAAATGAGTCTATTTTACAATTAAAATGTAAGTCAACTGTGTCAGAATAGTACCACACCGTTCTTCACAAATAGTAAGTCATCACGCCGTTCTGCCTTTCAGAACTAAATATATGAAAAAGTAAAATCTTCTGGACAAATTGTTAAAGGATAGCATTGCCTTAGCGTAAATTAATTATTGACCCGCTTTAGCTCCTCTTCCTGGCTTCTGTTCTTCTGGGCTACTTTGCCCCCAAAGCTTCGGGAATAGCTTAGTCTAAAAACTTGGTACAAGGCGGTTTCATCCCACCAATCAGATTCAGTCTTAATGTCAAAAGCCAGGTCGGTCACGGCACCTATGTAGGTGTGCACCTGGAAGGTTCTGAACACATCGGGCAGGCTCAGGGCCAAGCTTCCCTGATCGTTTTTTAGTTTCTTGGCCAGTCCCAGGTTTACTATCCCAAAGCCAGCGGTGCGGTTGCTCCCATTGTACGAGCGCAGGTTGTGCCAACCGGATAACTCCAGCTCAATATCGCCCGGCAGTGCAAAATTCTGACTAAAGTTAAAGGACTGAAACAGGTAGGTTTTAGCCGCTACTTTGGGCGTATAAGAAATTTGGTAGCTCCGGAGAGCGGTGGTGCTGCTTATCGACATTTTCCACCAACTGGTGAGCTGAAGGGGGGCATTTAGAAAGAGAGTGAGGCTCTTGCTGTAATCCAGGTTTTGGGGCGAGGAAATGCCGACATTCTGCTCCTGGTTGGTCGTGATCTGGTGCCTGAGAATGGGGTCTTTTTCATATTGAAAGCTAAGGCTGCTGCTCAGCCAGGGGATCGTATAGTCTAATTTAATCTGGTCAGTCAGAGTTGGTTTCAGGGCAGGATTGCCGGAAAAAATGAAGGTAGGATCGTTATAAAACAGATTTGAAACCAGGTCGGTATACAGTGGCCGGGTAATGCGCCGACTGAACCCCAGGTTAAAGGAGTGCCCCTCTTTTATGTCTCTGACGAAAAGCAAGGTAGGAAACAGGCCCGAGATGCGAAAAGGATCTTTTTCGGTGTTGATGTCTCTTCGCCAAAACTCATATCGCAGACCAGCGTGCAAGCTGCTTTTCTCCCCCAGCGTGAACCTGAACTGGCCGTAGGCGGCCAGTATTTTTTCTTTGCCAAGAATAAGACTTTGAGATCGGGCGTCGGTTTGCCAGGCTCCGTTGATGAGGCTTTCAATGCCGCTATCGTTTTTGTTGTCAGAGAAACTGATTTTCCCGCCAAACTCTCCGCTTACCGATGCACCAAAAGATCGCTCGAAATCAATTTTGGCTACGCCCACCTGTATGCGGGAAAGGCTTTGCCCTCGGTTGCCAGTGGTAAAAATTTCAGAGGGTGAAGGCCGCGGCTCTCCGTTTTCGTCAAAGTAGTCGGAGTCAATGTTGGTAGGGTTATCGTTGAAATAGCTCAGCATGCTCAGATCGAGGCTTATTCGGTTGTCTTGCCAGTTTTTATCAATAAACACTGAACCTATCACGTTAGCCCGGCGACTATTACCCTCCGAGAGGCCCCTCATCGCCAGATAACCAAATTCTTCGGTATCCCAGGCTACGTTATTGTTCGACAAATTGCGGTCTTGTGCATAGGACAAAATCCAGTCCGTACCTACCGTGACACTGGTGGTCGGTCGGTATTCGGTGGTCAGATTGAGATTATGCCCGTTTTGAAAGGCCCGGTTGAAAGTGGAAAAGTCGGCTGAGCCATCGCCGCCTAAGATGGCCGGTTTAGAGGAGGTTCCAAAACCAGCAAAACCAGATCTCCGTACGTCTCTTACATAACCGTACGAACTGATGAAACTGAGCTTATTCCAGTTTTTCTGGTAATTCAATGAAGCCGAACCCTTTTCGCCAAAACCGTACCCACCCATCACGGCAAAGCCATAACGACTCTTTTCAGCAGTGCTTTGCTGCATGACAATATTGATGATGCCCGCCCCGCCATCGGCATCATAGCGGGATGAAGGAGAAGTAATCAGTTCTACTTTTTCAATATTATCAGCCAGGGTATTTTCCAACAGGGCCATCAGTTCGGCTGGGCTCATCATGATCCTCCGCCCATTGATCATTACC
Organism: Roseihalotalea indica; assembly: GCF_022458895.1. The sequence goes on from NZ_JAINFL010000010.1 coordinate 217,030, forward strand.
GTAACGCCCGCTTGCCCGTTCAGGCTGAATTCATTGTTCTGTCGGTTGGTGATAACGCCAGGCAGCCGCTCCAGCACCTGTAGGGCATTGCTTCCTTGGGTCATTAGACTACTTTGCACATTGACTACCTTCCCGAAAGCCGTCTGTTGGACGATTTCTTTTTGGGCATTAACAATCACCTCATTCAGTGTGGTAGTCTCACCTTCCAGCGTAATCGTTCCCAGGTCGGTAGAGCCTGCTGCGGGGAGATTTATGGGTAAGTCATTCATGCTTTTATAACCAATACTGCTAATCTGTAGGTAATACGTCCCGGATGCCTGATGATCGATGAAGAACTGTCCATTTTCAGCGGTAGTAGCGCCAGCAACGAACGTACTGTCGGTAGATTGGTATAAAATTACATTGGCAAAGGGAATGCTCTGCTGCTGTTCATCTACCACGGCACCGCTTATTTGAGCAAAACCGGGCAGACTTATCAAAGGGAGGAAGGCTAAGAAATAAGACGTGTTCATTTCGCTTTTTACACTAAGTAAAAGAGCTTCTCACCGCTTTTTAGAAGGCATTGACTTCCGGTATAAAAAACTTGATATGTGGTATTTAGACGGTGCTTTTCCGTTCATCAATTATTTCAGACCATTCGTCAATATTCTGTCGTTTAGCTGAGAATATACCTTATATTGATCTACGTTTGATGATTTTATGGCAGGATGTACTGGTTGTATAAATATAAGATTTACCATATTCCGTTTTGGATTATTTACCACCTCACCTGGCTGGTCATTAATACCGACAGCCTGGCTAATTCATGGGCTTACCTATTTGGCAGCGAGCCGCCGGTTAAGTTTATCGGGTATATCATTTTTCAGGCTACAGGGGCTTACTTTAATCTATACTACCTCATCCCGAAGTTTCTGTCAAAGGGGAAGTTTGGAGAATACATACTGCTACTTCTGTTGACCATTCTGGCTTGCTCGGCCCTGATCGCCGGAGGCTATTATTTAAACGCCTACCTTTCAGAGAAGGCGTTTGTCGAGCTTTTTGGAAGAGAGCCTTCTGAGTTTATGTATTTCTTCTCAAGGCTTGCCTTACCGTCTACAGCGGCCAGCATGACCCTGGCTATGAGTGTGAAACTGGCCAAAAACTGGATTAATACTGAGCGGGAAAAACTCACCCTTCAAAAGGAGAACCTGGAAACAGAATTGAAATACCTGAAATCGCAGATTAACCCGCATTTTTTGTTCAATACCATTAATTCTATTTATGTATTAATCCACAAAAATCCTGATCTGGCCTCTGAGTCGCTGGCTTCATTTTCTGATATGCTACGATACCAACTCTATGAGTGCAATGACCCTTTTATTCCACTAAGAAAGGAGCTTGATTTTATTGAGGGATTTATCGAGTTGGAAAGTCTGAGGTTGCATGAAGACCAGACTGAACTGACGTTTGACATCAACCAGCAGGCGGATCAGTCGGTACAGATTGCTCCTTTTATTATTCTCCCCTTCGTAGAAAACGCTTTTAAGCATGTATCGAAAAGAAAAAATAAGGTTAACTTCATACGGATGCAGCTGGCCGTATGTGCGGAACAGGTTATTCATCTGGAAATTGAAAATAGCCGAGGGCCGGGCAGGCCCGAACGATCATCGGGCATTGGGCTGATTAATGTAAAACGGCGGCTGCAACTGCTGTATCCCGGTAAACATGAATTGCTCATTTCAGAGACTCCGGAAACCTTTAATGTTACACTGAAACTGAAGTTAGCATGAAACTGCGATGCGTGATAGTGGATGATGAACCACTGGCCGGTGAGGGGCTGGCCCGACATGTAGCGGTGGTGGACTACCTGGAGCTAATCGGGATTGTGCAGAACCCGGTGGAGCTGGACCAACTCATGGAAACGGAAAAGCCCGATCTTATTTTTCTGGATATCGAAATGCCTTTCATGACCGGTATCGACTTCCTGACTCTTAAATCTTCGCTTCCGCTGGTTATTCTTACGACCGCTTACCCAAATTACGCCCTGGAAGCCTTTCAGTTGGATGTGGTAGATTATCTGCTGAAACCCGTTACGTTCAATCGGTTTTTCAAGGCGGTAAAAAAAGCTCGGGAATTGTATCTTTTCAAAAATCAGGAGAAAGCGCCCGGGTCGGTTCCGCCCGAGTCAGATTACTTTTTTATCAAATGTGAAGGCAAGTATGAGAAGATAAGAACCGACGAAATCCTGTTCATCCAGTCGCTGCAAAATTATGTGGTTATTCATACTGAAAATGGAAAATACATGACGCTGATGTCGCTAAAGACCTTAGAGGAAAATCTGGATGCTGGCCAATTTATCAGGGTTCATAAATCATACATAGTGTCGGTTGCCAAGATCAATAGTTTTGAGAATACGGAGATCAGCATTGAGAATGAGCTAATCCCGATCAGCCGGTCAAACAAAGAGTGGGTGCATGAAAAGCTTCTATCCAACAAGCTCTTCTCTAAGTAGCGTTTTTGAGATAGTTGCCTTACTCGAGACTGCCCAAAAATTTATAACAACGAGCACATTCTCAGAAATGGTTACCCGAGGTGGACTATACATGATAGGCGACACCACATGCAGCTATCTGTTTTAGTGGCAGTTACATAGTGTTGCCAGCCACTAAAATTCCCTAAGAAGTAATTTAACTTTAAATTTGCCAGCGTTTAATTCAGTATCACCATTATCACACATTGAGTTGTACCTTACATTAAACTCCCCAATTAAATCCATTGCATCTTCACCGTTTTCGTCCGTATAATATCTTTTTTGAGTAATCTTAAAATAATTGGCAAAGGTTGTATCTAGTAATGCCGAACAAAATGTCTGATCGTCTTCATGAAAATATGTGCTAATGGATATATTGTTTTCTTCAAACAAATTGCCTGTAGGAATATAACTTTGAAAATCTGAAGGGTTCTTGAGGTGATATGTTCCTGAATCCACATTGAATTCTTCTGCTGAAAGCAACATACTCAGGTTAAAACTGCTTAGTTGGGTTATATGACTGTCTGTGGGGCTAGGAAAAGAGTTTAATATCTCAAATCCTACCGAGACCGAGTCACCATTCTTAATACCATTGCCAGTGATTGCTTTTGGGGCAATCTGCCCCAAAGATATATCATTAGTGTTACCATCAGACTTATTAAGTTGAAATTCAATGTAGTAAGCATTCATCTCTCCTTCATGGTTTTTACAAGAAATCAACATGAACACTAAGATTGCAGGAAAGAGTAATTTTTTCATATTTCAATGATCATATTATAACATATCCAATTTGCAGTCTACCTAAATTTTTTTACTTAAACCTTTTACAATATAAGCTAATCTTTTTATCTCAGAGGTTGGTAACGGCTAGAGCAGGCGTCGTGGCGACTTTGAGGCTGTTTTCTGCCGGATTTTGTTTTCGGACTTGTTAGCATTGATGCTTCAATCACTCATTTACCAGCAGTGGCATTTGCTCTTTGTTAGTGCCAGGCTTTACTTTTCCTTTTTTATAAATGTCGCAGAATCCTGATCTAATTCAATCATAAACCCACCATTTGAATCCAATCTTTGAATTGCTTGTAGGTTTTCAGAAACTACATCTATTAAAACCGAAGTAGACATATTGCCAAGATTAATTTTCACTAATTTCTTCGGTGTATTGCTGATCAGGAAACTATTTCTAAAATCAGCATCTTTTGTCAGGACAATTAGATCATTATCATCTGCATAGGTACAAATATCCCCATCTTTTGTATGCTACTTATCTAAAATCTCATTTACATGAATTGCTTCAAATCTTGCCGATCTGAGATAATTAGCTATTTTGTAGGATATATGAACATCGCAGAGAAACCTCATTAAGCAACTTCTTTGATATTGTGTCCAGAAAGAGAAAGCTTTGCATATTGCAAGCAGGCGAATATGTCTTCTTTTTCCAACTCAGGATGATCTTCTAAAATTTCTTCAATGTTCATTCCAGCTCCAAGCATATCAATAACTACTTCTACAGGCCATCTCATGCTCCGGACACATGGTTTACCATGACATATTTGAGGATCTATTGTAATTCTGCTGAGTAAGTTCATGCTTATCGTGTTTAACTTTATCAAAGGTACGAATTTTTCTAGCCTTAGTTAATTATCAGCTTGGCACTAATATAGGGATGGTGCATAGCGGTTATCTCCTATATAGTCGCAATATAGTAAGTTGGTGACTTAACTGTAAGAGAGTTCTGAATACTACTTTGTTTTTCAGAGATAACTTATAATAATAAAACCATCTTTAGTAGTCATAAAGTTGGCGCCTTCATTATTCCATTCCAAGTGCTTTATCAATATTTTTTATGTTATCTGGTAAAAACTGTCCACCTCGAGCTGCATTGTAAGCAACAAACCTTCCTTCTCTATCAAGAACCATATAATGAGGGACAGCAAGTACGTTGTATAAGCTCCACACTGGATTGCTTGTCCCACCTTCTGCAAATAAATTTACTCCCTCTAATTTTAAATCAGCTATTGCCTTTTTCCAGGTTTCTTCGTCCGAATCGATACAAATGTTGATGAATACCACGTCCTTTTCATGGTATTTTTCATGCAATTGTGGCACAAAGTTGCTGATATCGAAGCGACAGGGTGGGCATCCGACACCCCAGAAATCAATATGGACAACGTTTCCTTTAAAACTGCTTAACGAAACATACTTGCCGTTTTCATCTTTGAGCGTAAAATCAGGAGCAGGCTGTCCTGATGCAAACTTTTTCACGGAATCATAAAAAGTGGATAAGGAATCTTTAAAGGGTTCGGTTTTACAAATCGTTAAAAAGTCATTCAAAGCAGATTCGCACTCATCAAAAGGGGCAAAACTAAACCCCGACGTAATTATTTTTGTCGCCACCCAGTCGCGAATGGTGTATACCTTGATATTAGCTAAGGCCCTATAATAGGCATCTTTGACAGAAGAACCCGAAATAAGTTCTTCAGGATGGGAGGCCCTTGCATAGTCAATGGTGTAAGTAAACGGTTTGTCAGACCGACAATAATTGTAAATAAAATCTCGGTAGGCAGGACTAATACAAAAATCAGAATAACTGAGCCCTTTGTAATCAGGCATTATACTTAAGTGTGTCCCTATCTCAGCGGAATTGTTGGGATTAACATAGGATCTATCAGGCTTTAATGAACTGAGATTTGATAAGTTATAGCTTAGCAGTAGGTTGATGTGAGAGTAATATGCATCGAGTATGAAGTTTCTGATGGTTGAGGTGAAATGCGTGGTATCTTCTAAGATGAATTTAAGCTGTTTGTTAAAATGCTCATTTACCCAGCGATACTTTAGAGAATCATGAGCATTCCTTTCCATATAAAGCTTTTGATTTAACGATGAAGTGGATTCATCAAATTCATGGTATATTTTAATATTAGTCTGAAGATCCAGATGTCTATCTGGGATTGGGCTTTTAATCGTAAAGGTGCTTTTAAAATCTTTTGCGTCCCAGGTCAACTCAATGGTATCGCCTGAATATGCGTATATTGGAATAGCCTTATTGTTCAGGTACAGATAAACATCCTGAATACTATCAATGGGGATACTTGCATTGAATGTGCCATCGGCTGAAACAGGAACATGAAAACGTTGTTTATCAAAAAAACTGGTTGTTGCCAGATCCCATTTCTTCTTACTGGCATTCAATACTTTCCCTTTTACCACAAAACTGGAAGAATTAAGAACCTGGGCCTTTAAAGTAATCCCGGTAAACGTCACAATGGCAAAAAGGAAACACAGTTGAAGTGAGAGTTTCATAAGTTTTTTTTAGTAATCAGCTTGGTCGTTACTTTTTACTGTGGGCGCTAACGCCTTGGGCAGCCCCGCTGCCCGATGTTGGGGGCAGTCTTTTTTACTTCTGAGGGCTTCTTGAATTATTTTTTTTAAGCCATTCTTCATCATAATATGTATTCATCCATTCTTTGAAATCTTCACTGGCAACAGTAGCGTCTTTTTCGGGAAGATAAACCATCATACTATCGAATACTTCACCACTCGCAACGCCCTCCATTCCTTTATAAATCATATATTCTATCATATTTTCTCCCCAATCTAGAGAAGGAGTCTCATATCCTATAACTTCATTGTTCTGATTAACTAATACATAAGTGGGGTAATGTTTAACATGGTATATGTTAAGAATAGAATCTATATGGCCAATAAGATTCACCCCCGGTTTTCCTTTTGAAACCATGAAATTTTTCCATGCCGAGGTATCCTTATCGACAGATATGTTGATCCACTCAAAACTGTCTTGGTATTTCTGCTTTAGTCTTTGATACACCTCTTCTTGCAATGGAAGGTGCGAAATGCAGGCTGCACACCAGGTTGCCCAGAAGTCTAGTAATTTCAGTTTATGATTAAAATCACTCAAAGTTTTAGTAGCACTATCAACATTCATTAAGGGGATGTCCGCTAGTTTTTCTTGGTTATACTGGTTGAAGCGATTGATCATTTCTTTTTCAGTATCGGATTTAAAAGTCTGAGAAAAGCAGACGACCGATGTAAGCATAAAGAACAAGGTTACTAATTTTTTCATGGTTAGATTGTTTATGTTAGTCTATTGCACACAACTATTAGCGCGAGACGCTGGCTGGGTTTGTTTGGTGTTTCACTTTCGTGTGTCAATTTCCGTGCTTGGCGAAACTAACGTGCTAGCTGATAGATATTAAGCTAGCGACTGCGCCATGTTGTGGCTCGTTACTTCAT
>NZ_JAINFL010000011.1 GCF_022458895.1 Roseihalotalea indica
TTGAATTTTCTTGAATGTAGCTTGTAATGGAAATTCCCAGTAAAAAGAGAAATGTTCCCATGCCGCTGTATTCAACAAATGGAAAACTATGTTTCAAGACATATCTTTTACTTCTCTTCTCCATTTTATGAGCCACAACGACAAGTGCGAGCCCTCGGCCGACTTGTGAGCGTTTATCTTTCAATTTACAATTTTCGTGCTTGGCGCAACTGAAGTTCTAGCTAAGTTTTTGCTAGGGTGAGGGCTGCACGCTGTTAGTGGCTGGCTTTATCCATCTTGATTGATGTACTCTTCTGCTTGATAAGCATCCACCGGATAATTTTCTATTTGTACAGCATTCAAATAAAAATCCTCAATTCCACAATTCATGTCCACCAGTATTTCTCGGGCTAAGACTATTTCTTCGTCATCCCATAATTCATCATGGAATACGAAACCAACCTGTAAATTTTTCAAGTCTACTACAATCGGATCACCATTCAATCCTGATCCAATGATTAGCAAATCTGTTTCAATACAATTAATGCTCATCTCATCCAGATTATGTTCTTCAAAGTCGTTGACTCTATCAAAGTAGATATTGCCAATTTGGACAGATTGATCAAATGAATAATCTGTAAAAAATTGAATCAACTCTGTCGAGACACCATACTTATTTAGAAAATCTATAGTTGACGGATGTATCTTCTCTTTATGAAGGCTGGCATTAAATCCAGACAATTCAAGTGCTTTATCGAATGGTTTATTTTTCATTTTTGCTAGCCACTAACACAGGGATAGCGCATATATGCGGTTATCTCCCATATAGCGTTAATATAATAAATAGATTGGAGATTTCCCTGTAACGAAGCCTGAATACTGCATCTCTGTAGGTACTTGATGGTGACTATTCGTCCTGTTCATAGCCGTCTAAAGTGTTGTATAGAGGCATGGGAGTAAATTGATGATCAAGTGGAGTAGCTAATCAGAACTAAGCTCGAGGAAACTGGCTTCTCCTGCTATGTTATGGTTCTAAAGAGCATTAGGCTCCATGAAAAAAGGCAATCTTTTAGATGGGATAGGCAGTCTCAGGCTCTATTCCTGCCCGAGCCTTAGGCTAAGAAGAATCGGCTTTAGGCTAAAAACCGTTTACGGGTGCACTTCATCTTCATCCTGCAATCCAAATACTTTAAAGGCTTCCCACCGGTTATCGTAACGAGCGATTTGGGTAATCCTTTGGTCTTCTATGGTAAACACCGTGACCACCAATTGTTGCCCTTTTGCAAGGTTTGTTTCCGGGTCGTACCACTGTCCAAGGGCTTCTACTCCTACCACATGCTTGCGTTGAAAATACCGCTGAGGGGTAAGCGTCATATGGGCCCGGGCTACCCACGCCAGCATTTCATCGGCACCCTTGACCGTACCTCTCGGCCCACCCATCTGCACATCCGTACTCACGAGCGCCACTAGTTTCTCAAGGTTTCCGGTATTTAAAGCCTGATGCCATTCCTGCACCAGCGTGATTTCATGCGATTGCATACTTTCTTTTTTTATAGGTTTGATTAAAGCTCAGGATTAAATTACTGAGTGAAAGCGTGATTAAATACATAATTGATGGTCAGTGAATTATAAAATACACTCACATCAAAGTACTTGCGGACTGTTACTTACGCCAGTGCACTCGATATTAAATAATATATTTTCCCCCGTTATTCCGAGGGGCGGCCCGGTTCACTTCGCCTATCGCGGTGGACGTCACACGGGGCGACCTCGCAATGACGTGAAAATAATATCGTCTCGGTACTTAGCACGAAATACTTTCAATAAAAGAAATAAAAAAAAGCAGACCCTGCTGCCAAGACCTGCTCATTCGTACCGTGAACTATTACGAATTTTTGCTTGGAAAGATCTTTTTGCGTAGCCCTCCAAAAATGCCGGCCACGGCCAGCGCAATGACCTTCCAGAATTTAGCCAGCACTGCCAGAAAGCCCACCTTGGTTAGAAGCTTACCGGCAATCAGCCCACCAATGCCGTACGCCGCAATACGATCAATATCAGGATTAAAATCACTGTAGCGATGTCCCTCGTTAAATGATACACTAGCCAGTACTTTATCCACATCCTGCTGAAACTGAGGTAATACCTCCATTGTGCCAATGGCATTGAGGTTCAGATAGCCCCGCCGCCCAAGTACGCGTATGTTGTAGTTCAGGGTGTTGGTAGTCTCTCCTTCAAATTGCAGCTCTTTAGCCCAATGAAGTTTTTTGTGTTCGACATCGTAAAAGGGTGGAGCAGCCCAGCCCAGAAAATGCACCGGTACATAACCGGCATCGGCCCGGGCGGCATTACCCTCTTCGGTATCTTCCTGCATCTGCTCCAGTAAATCATCATAATCCAGTTCCTGCGCATCTTCGTCATCAATGTAACCTTCTTCCGAATAGGAAATCTCCACGGCATACGCCATGCTATCGCTGAGAGGACCCACTTCTTCCGGGAACAACATGCCCAGTACCGGGCTGGGCGGATTGCCCCATAGTTCGGTCAAAACGTAATCACTTTGTTCGGCATCCAGAAATTTATAACCTTCCGGCACATGTAAGGTTGCCATACCATTTTCCAGGTTAACTGTGCCATGCTGGTAGGTTAAAGCACTTTCAATACTGTCAACCATTGCCTGATATACTGCCTGCTCATCAACGGTGAGCTCCTCAGACTGGCCTTTTACCCACAAAACCTGAATCAATAGAAGAAAGAGAAGGGTAATCTTTTTCATATTTATATTATTTTAATATATATTATAAATATATGAATATAAATTAAAACCCTTATGTAAGCTCAGAGCGTAGATTTACTTGTAACTGAGCCTAAAATTATTAGGCGTTTTCCAAGCTTAAGTGGGTAAACATTTTAGCTCAACAATGATTTTCTACTGTATGCCTACGCCCATTACCGAACCGTTTGAAATTCACGAAGCGATCCGCCGCTTGCAGACGGTTGTTGCTAAATTGCCCAAAGCTGCTCTGTTTGATCTGTATGATCAAGGCTATACTACCCTGTTTGAGCAACTGATCGCCTGTATTATTTCTATTCGCACTTTTGATGAGGTTACGGTGCCCACCTCCCTAAAACTGTTTGCCAAAGCGCGTACTCCAAAAGCTATGCTGGATTTAAGTCCTCAGGAAATCAATACACTCATTGCAGAAAGCACCTATCATGAGGCCAAATCTTATCAGATTCATGCCATTGCCGAGCGTATTGTTCATGAATACAATGGTGAACTGCCGGCAAATTTTGAGACACTGACCTCTTTTAAAGGCGTAGGGCCAAAGTGTGCCAATTTGGCCCTCGGCATTGCCGGAGGTGAACCCAGGATTGGCGTGGATATTCATGTGCATCGGGTAACCAATCGGTGGGGATATGTGCAAACTACGACGCCCGAGAAGACGCTGGATGCGTTGGAAAAGAAACTGCCTAAAGAGTATTGGGTAGAGATTAATCGATTGCTAGTGCCCTTTGGCAAACATGTGTGTAAAGGGTCTTACCCCCGATGTTCTCGCTGCGTTTTGCAAACGATGTGTCCGCAAATTGGAATTTCTAAAGCTTGATAAATTAGACTCCTTGTTCTTTATTCCATTTTTAGCTTTTCAAAACATCCCTACTTAAGGGGGATAGGCCATTTTCTTCAGAAAGCCTGATCTTTGGTTTAAAAACCTGCCAGATTTCATATTTCCCGGATATTATTGACCTTTTTTAGTTAAAAATCAAGGTTGCGCTCTCTATTACCGATTCATAAAATCCCTATTTTCAGGGGATTACCTTCCTCCTTCCTTTCCCCTACCTTCGATAATTTGAAAATTCCATTTTTCAACGCTTCCCTTTCAGAACGATAAAGGGAACAGAAGTATCATTTATCACATAACCTTCTACATGTCTTATGAAACAATTTCTACTGTTTAATTTTTGCCTGCTGTTGGGTTTAACCACCCACTGGGCGTACGCGCAGCAAGTCGTTTCCGGCCAGGTTACCTCGGCTGATGATCAGACCCCGCTTCCGGGAGTTAACGTGCTGGAAGAAGGCACCACCAATGGTACTATTACCGACCTGAACGGAGAATACCGGGTAACGCTTACTACAGATAATCCACAACTGGTATTTAGCTTTATTGGTTTTGCCCAGCAAACTGTAGCCGTCAACGGGCAGTCAACCATTGATGTGGCCATGGCATCGGACACGCGCCAGCTCTCGGAAGTTGTGGTTACGGCCGCGGGTATTGAAGCTAATAAGCGAGAACTCGGGTACTCCATTCAGAATGTAGATGCGGAAGAGATTGTACAATCTCGGGAAACCAATTTTGTAAGTGCCCTGAGTGGTAAAGTGGCGGGTGTACAGGTCACCAGTTCAGCCGGAACGCCGGGAGCGGCAGCGCAGATCCGTATTCGGGGCAACAAATCCGTGCAGGGTAGTAATGCGCCTTTATTTGTGATCGACGGTATTCCTATTGACAACTCTACATACAATACCGCTGATTCTCCGGAAGATGATGTGGCAAACCTGGGTTCAGGTGGGGTAACCAACTCTAACCGGGCTATTGATATCAACCCTGAGGATGTAGAATCACTCACGGTACTGAAAGGTCCGGCAGCCACGGTCTTGTACGGCATCCGGGCAGCCAACGGGGCCGTAGTGATTACTACGAAGAAAGGCGCCCGAAATACCAAGCCCAAAATATCGTATGACTTTGGCTATACCATTGATCAGGTTAATAAGCTACCTGATTTACAGACCACGTATGCCCAGGGCGCCGTTGTAGACGGAGTTCCTACCTTCCAGGCAGCAATGAATGGCTTCTCGACCAGCACCAGTTGGGGACCTCGCATCGATGGCCTTCGCTACGCTGATGAAGAGAGCCGCTGGGACCCTTACGGCCTTATCGTACCAGCTACAGACCCTCGGGCAACCAGCCGGGTAGCCCGAGCTTATAATAATGCGGAAGACTTCTTCCAGACCGGTAGCAACGCTACCCATAATATCAGCGTATCAGGCGGGACTGCCGCCACCAACTACTTCTTCTCTATCGGTCGGCTAGATCAAACGGGGATCATGCCCAACAGCTTTTTTGACCGGACCAGCTTTCGGGCCACTACCTCTACCGAAATATTCAAAAACTTTGATGTGACCTTTTCGGCTAACTACATTAACTCAGGCGGAAAACGCTTGCAGAACGGCTCGAATACCTCCGGAGTTATGCTGGGATTGCTTCGTACTACTCCCAGTTTTGACAATAGCGCTGGGTATCTTTTTGAGGACGGAACCCAACGAGCTTACCGGGGCGGAAGTATCTACGATAACCCGTATTTTACCGTTAACAAGAACTTCACCACGGATGATGTAAACCGGGTTATCGGCTATAGCCAGCTATCGTATGATGCTCTTCCCTGGTTAAATTTCACCTATCGCCTGGGAGTGGATACCTACAGTGATGAGCGTCTGTTCCGCAATGATGTTAATTCCTCCAGCGTTCAGGCCGGTCAGGCTATCAACCAGACGATTAATAGTAAGGATATCAACTCGGACTTTCTGATGACCATCACCAAGGATATCAGTGAAACCATCGGTCTGAATTTTACCCTGGGACATAACTATTACAGTAAAGATGTGGCGATTAACCGTATCGATGGGCAGGGGCTTGCCTCTCCGGGGTTCTTCAACATGGCTAGTGCCACGTCGGTCAACGTAGCCGAAGGGGTTACCCGCCGCAAACTGTACGGAGTATTCGGAACAGTAACCCTGAGCGTGGCCGATCAGCTTTTTGTAAACCTCAGCGGCCGTAACGACTGGTCATCTACCCTGCCCAAAGCGAATAACTCATTCTTCTACCCGGCGACCAGTGTAGGTTGGGATTTTACTCAGACCTTCGACATTGACAACCCCATTTTCTCCTACGGAAAATTACGCGCTTCCTGGGGGCAGGTGGGTAACGATGCTCCTTTTGCCGTCACCAACAGCGGCTTTGCCCAGTCGCGGGTGCGAGATGGCTGGACCTTGCCTCAAGGGGTCATTTTCCCGGCACTGGGGCTAAATGCGTTCAACCCCGATGGGCTATTGGGTAATGATCAGCTCAAAGCAGAAACTACTACCACCATGGAGTTTGGTGCTGATTTACAATTCTTTAACGGCCGTATTGGCCTGGATGTGACCTACTTTGACGCCACCACTACCGATGCTATTCTGAATATTGACATCCCGAGCGCCAGTGGCTGGCAGCAACGAGCGGTGAACTCAGCCGAGCTTCGCAATTATGGCATTGAAGCCGCCTTAACGGCTAACATCATTAGCACAGGCAACTTTAATTATGACGCCACGCTGAATTTTACCCACATTCGCAATAAGGTAGAAAAACTAGCCGAGGGCATTCCCTTTATTACCATTGATCCGTTTGGCACCCAGCGTATTGCGGAAGGTGAGCCTTTCGGTATCTTCTACGGTACGCGCTTCTTACGCGACGATCAGGGGCGGGTAGTCATCAATCCAGCCAATGGGTTACCTTTTGAAGACCCCAACGAAGGCATTGTGGGCAACCCTAACCCTGACTTTTTATTAGGTTTTCGCAATACTTTCACCTGGAAAGGCCTCAAACTCTCCTTCCTGCTGGATATCCGCCAGGGGGGCGACGTTTACAATGGCACCAAAGGGGTTCTGAACAACTTCGGCGTAGGGGCTGAAACCCTGGACCGTAACGAGCAGGTAGTATTTGACGGAGTGCTAGGGCAGGTGCAGGATGACGGAACCATTGTAGCCACCGAACAACCCAATACCATAGAAGTGGTGAAAGGCGGAACCGATGGTGGGACCAATTACTACCAGAACTATGGCTTTGTAAACCTGACTGAACTCACCATTGAAGATGGTTCCTGGATACGGATGCGCGATCTAAGCCTCAACTACAAACTACCTACCCAGTGGTTGGAAAGTAGCCCGTTTCGAGACATCAACGTCGGTTTCATTGCCCGGAACCTCTTTCTCTTCACCGACTATACAGGCATCGACCCGGAAACTAACCTGACCGGTGCCTCCAGTAACGTGATAGGTTACGATTACTTCAATAACCCTAATACAAAAAGTTATGGGGTAAGCGTAGGACTCACTTTCTAATCACATCTTCTATCTAACTTATTCAATGTCGAATATCATGAAACGATATATTATTAAAGTATTTTTACTGGTTACCACTCTCTCGGTATCCATTAGTTCTTGCGAGTTCGGAGACACCAATGTTGACCCTTCGTTGCCTCAGGATGTAGCCATGAGCGCCTTATTACCTTCCGGGGAAACCGCCGTAGCTTGGGTGATTGGGGGGGAAGCCGTACGCTTTAGCGGCTTGCTTACTCAGCAGTTCCGGGGTATCAATGCCCAGCAGCAGGACAACTGGCGTTATCTAATCCGGGAAGCCGACACCAATGGCATGTGGCAGCGAATGTATCATAATTCGCTGAATACCATCAATGTTGTTATTGAAAAAGGAGAAGAACAAAATGCTCCTCATTACCAAGGAATGGCGGAAGTACTGATGGCTACCGGCATTGGTACGCTGACCGATGCCTTCGGGAGTGTCCCCTACTCTACTGCTTTTGAAGGAAACGACGGAAATTTCACTCCTACATATGATGAACAGCAGGCGTTATACACCAGCACCTTGCCGCAATTGCTGGACGAAGCCATCGCCAAGCTACAAATGGAAGATAGCCCGGGAGGCAGCCCGGGGGCTGATGATTTAATTTTCGGTGGGAATCTGGATTTGTGGATTAAAGCCGCCAATTCTCTGAAACTCCGCTATGTCTTTCAGCAAGGGAAACGTGATCCGGCTGCTTATGAAACTGCTTTGACTATGATTCCCGATGCCATTTCTTCTAACCTGGAAGATTATGAAATGCAGTTTGGATCATCGGCAAATGAACCTAATCCTCAGTACCAGTTTACCCAAAGCCGCTCAGGAAACATGCGAATGGATGATTATTTTGCAAACGCCTTTTCAGAATACGATACCCGCAAACCATTCTTTGTAGCAGGAGAAAATGATTTTGAATTTAGTGGCTATTATACCAGCATCAACTCGCCGGTAGTACTGATGAGTTACGTAGAAGTAAAGTTTATTGAAGCAGAATCTCATTTGCAAAAAGCTGCCCCGGATGTTGCCGCGGCCAAAGCAGCCCTGGATGAAGCCGTAGAAGCATCTTTCATTAAAATTACTGGTGCTTCGGTCCCTACTGACTATCAGGCTGAATTAGATGCTAACTGGGCTGCGGCTAGCGACAAGCTAGAAGTACTGATCAATGAAAAGTACATCGCCTGCTACTCTCAAAGCCTGATTCCCTGGAACGACTATCGACGTACTGGCTATCCAGCGCTTACAGTAGTGCCCGACGGAACCAATTCCTTTAATGCCAATGGAGAGATTCCTCGTCGCTTACCGTATCCGCAGGAAGAGCGTCTGTTGAATCCGGCCAATATTCCTACGTCCACTCCCAACTTGCAAAGCCGGTTCTGGTGGGATGAATAGAAGCCGATAGCATTTTGCTCGTAGTAAGAAGCGAGTTATGAAGTACATTCACTTTGTAGCTCGCTTTTTTTCCTCCGTTTAGGTTGTATAAGGTTGATTCTATAACCCTTGGATTTATACCTTCGTATAGAATTAGAGCTTCCGAAAGACCTATCGGATTTTTTTATGAACAGAAACGCTAGGTTAATGAAGCAGAAACAAAATACCTTTTATTTTAGTCCTTTGTAATTTTTTCAGCGAACAATTAAAACCTATGGCCATCCTCGGAAACTTCATAAAAACTGCTATTGAATTAAAAGAGAAATTAACCCCGGAAACCGAAGCCATTCCGGCTCAGGAGCGGGTGTTAAGACAACTGTTAAAAACCGCTGAAAACACCGAATTCGGGCAGCGTTATGGCTTTTATAAAATTTTAAGTGCTGACAATCCCCGTAAAGCTTTTGCGGCTACAGTCCCGATACATGACTACCAGAAAATTCAGGATGAATGGTGGCATCGTGTTCAGGCGGGTGAGGAGAATATTACGTGGCCCGGAAAGCCTCAGTACTTTGCCCTTAGCTCAGGCACTACCGGCAGCTCCAGCAAACGTATTCCGGTTACGGATGAGATGCTGGACGCGATTCGAACTACCGGAGTTCAACAGGTAACGAGCCTGGCAAATTTTGATATGCCCCCTGAGTTTTTCGAGAAGGAAATTATGATGCTGGGCAGCAGTACTGATCTTCAGAAAAGAGGCGAATTTCTGGAAGGTGAAATTAGTGGCATCAGTGCCAGTAACATTCCTTTTTGGTTTAAGGGTTATTATAGACCAGGGGATGACATAGCCCGCATTGCTGATTGGGATGAACGTGTACAGAAGATTGCCGAGCGAGCAGAAGAATGGGATATTGGTGCTCTATCCGGCATTCCTTCCTGGATGGAGTTGATGATGAAAAAAGTAATTGAGTACCACAATCTGAAAAATATTCATGAGATATGGCCAAACCTTAGCGTGTATACTCCCGGTGGAGTTGCGTTTGAACCTTATCGTAAAAGCTTCGAGCGACTACTGGACCATCCGTTGATTTATCTGGATACTTATCTGGCATCCGAAGGTTTTCTGGCTTTCCAGAATCGGCCAGATACCACTTCTATGGCCCTAGTGGTTGACAATGGTATCTATTTTGAGTTTGTGCCTTTTGAAGAAAAAAATATGGCAGAGGATGGCAATGTTCATCCGGATGCCGAAATTCTCACGCTGGCAGAAGTAGAAGAAGAACAGGATTACGTACTGCTGATCTCTACTGTTTCTGGTGCCTGGCGTTACATGATTGGCGATACGGTGAAGTTTACGGATAAAGAACGCGGTGAAATTGCCATAACCGGGCGAACCAAGCATTTTCTCAACGTAGTAGGCTCGCAGCTATCAGTACATAAGATGAATGCTGCCATGCAGAAGCTTGAGGAGCATTTTCAGGTAACCATACCGGAATTTACGGTAGCTGCCGTTCGCCGCGAGGAAGATCAGGAATATATCCATAAGTGGTATCTGGGATCAGATGATGCTATGAATGCGGAGGAAGTTGCAGAAACGTTAGACAAAATTCTGAAAGACGCGAACAAAAATTACGGAGTAGCCCGTAGTAAAGCGTTAAAAGATGTGAAAGTTGAGGTAATACCCAGCGACTTGTTCTATCAATGGAGCGAAGTCAGCAAGAAAAAAGGCGGGCAGGTAAAAACCCCCCGCGTGATGAAAGAAGAAGAATTTGCCGAATGGGAGGCTTTCGTACAGAAAGCTCGGGTCTAATTTAAGGCGCTACATCGGTTAGCATTTCCGTGAATTCTTCGGGCGACATGTACAGGCGCTTAATACGCTCTTTGTATGAATCTGGAATATCGGCGTGGTTTAGCACGAAGTTTTTGGTTTCCATAATCATGTCGCCCAACCCATGATCCAGGGCAAATAAATCAGCACGTCGTTCGGCATCTTTCAGGAAGTTCTCAAAGAGCCAGTATTTTGCTCCGAAGCCAATCATAGCCAGGCCACTACGGTCTTTGTAATCTATAATGTGCCCTAATTCGTGAGCAATCCAGCCTACCAGTACTTCAAACGGTAAAGTAGTAATGTCCAGACTTTCGCTATTTAGCTTTAGATATCGGCTGATTTTTATGACATAAGTACGTTTTGATTTACCCCTAAAAAGAGTACTAACTTTAGGCTGAGCCTGCATTACCGACTTACGAATATCTTCTTTGTAAATAAAATGAATCCGGGTGTCTTTCAGCGACGGATAATAAGAAAGCGCAGTCAGAATGACTTTTTCCATCTCTCCCGGGATAACCTTATTATTAGCCAGATCTGCCCATTCTGCTTGAGGTGGATCACCTTTCCGCACCCGTTCTGCTTTAGCACCAGCAGACGAGAAAAGCGTAACACACCAACAAATTGTAAGAGCAGATAGAAATAAGGAATTAATCATTAATAAATGTTCTATGAGGGTTTTCAAAAAGAATTTGAACCTTTCAATTCACTTCTTAACGGGTAGATTTAAAGGATAAGTTCCTCTACTGTCACTGGTAAATTGAAATTATACCTATTAAGTATTGTTACAATAAACTGAAATAACAGCAAAAAACCATAAGATTACCCCGGTAAATGGTACATGTGTACTCTTAAAATGATAAAGTGTCCGGTTTAGATGAAGTGGACTAAAAATACAGATTCTTTAAGAAAAAAGAATGATAAGCTGCATAATTAGTTAAATAATTTTGGGGTCTTATTCAACTCTTGTAATAATAATCTTACTCAGGCTTTTTAGGTTCCGTCGGCCCGTTCTTATGTCACTCGTGGTGAGCACTAAAATACGATCCTCCATCTTCTTAATACTCTTACCTTCCATCTGAGTAATTAAAAAAGTATGGTCGCCGGTGGCGGTATTAAAAATTTCGTTCCAGGAATATACGACTTTGTATCCATCAATGGCAGCAAACGTCAGATAGAACTCGCTCAGAAACTTGGGATCGTCTACTTCAATTTGCGCCTGGTCTAATATCTTTTTGATCGGAATACCCTTCAGGCCAGTAAGCACACCTTTTTCTACACCAGCATGATTGGTTATTATAACATCTTCTACAGGTTCTGCTTCAAATGCACTAAGATCGGATAAGGTGAATTTCACTTCATTTTTCACCTCTCCGGTAATGATAAAAGAATCGGTCGGCAGATATTCATGCTGACCAAAGGCGGGTTGGATCAATAGCACGAGGATAAAGGCCATCAAACCAGTTAGTAACTTACCCATACCTGTTAGGCGGATTTGCATGAAGTTCATCTTACAATTCGATACGGTTAAAAATAGGAGACTCATATATTCGGTATTTTCACCAAATTTGCTCTTTTTTTACTATTTCTTATTGTCATAAAGAATTAGTCAATGATCAACGTAATCAAGAAATAGCATTTTACATGCATCAAATTCTTCCTGCGTGCTTGCAACTATACATTCCATCTGTGCCTGATGATTATTGACTCGGTTAGACTTACCTTCTGTTGGTTCCTCCAAAAATAAACTGAATTACTAAACTATTGGTTAACACCTGGAAATTTCCTCCCCCTTCGGCCCGGCTTTTAATCCGGCATGCATTATTAGAGCTCCCTAGACAGTCCGGGTGGCTCAGGTGTTTCTTTAGGCAATGCAGAGCAGGATTAATGCAGCAATTATGGATTGCCGACTTATTTTACTTTCTGGTTAGGTAGATATATAGTAAATGTTGAGCCCTCTATACTGCTCTCCAGCCTAATTTCACCACCTAGTTGTTTCACACAATGCTTCACATTATACAAGCCAAGCCCAGTTCCACTAACCCGGTTGGTTGCCCGAAAAAACATATTGAATACATTTTTATGGTGTTGGGCTTTTATGCCCATGCCATTATCGGCTACCACAAGTTTCAGTCCTGCCCCCTCATCAGTAACTGAAATGCTTACCCATCCTCCAGCCTGCTTCTTCTGATACTTCACTGCATTATCAATCAGGTTTTGAAGAATTGAAATCAGTAGTGATTTATCACTGTAAAAGGGGTTCCAGAGATCAATGTGCTTCTCAAAGCGAATATTCTTGGCCTTTTTAGGGCTTACCACTGAGTTTTGTACTTCATCAATCAATTCATGAAATTCAATAGGGTAATAGGTTCTTTTTTCTTTCCTGATTCTTGCCAGAGCGACCAGCTCCCGCAATACATGATCCATACGTTCAGCCTGTTGCTTAATCATACTCAGATAGCTTAGGAGCGTTTCAAGATCTTTTGATTCCTGCTCAGCCACAGTAATCAACCCCATAATAGTAGCCAGCGGACTGCGCATATCATGAGAGGCTTTATAAGAAAAGGTATTTAACTCATCAATGGCTTCCTTCAGATCAGTAATATCCATGGCAGCTACTCCTAATCCATCGGCTACTTTAAATACTTGGATGCGCGTGCAATAATTTCCTAGATTCGGATGAGGAATCACATTATCAATAGTATGTGGTACTCCGGTCTGTAGGACCTTTTGATATACTTTATAACGTTCTGTATTTTCAATACCAGGGATAACATCAGTAATCAGCTTTCCTATTACTTGCTTTTCTTTAAAGTGTGATATTTTTAAAAAGCTTTTATTAACATCCACAAGCCTCAAATCCTTATCTAAAATCACAAATACCTCCTCTGCCTTGTCGAAGAAGGTTGCCTGCCGAAGGAGGTTAACGCCCTGTCCTTTATTCATTTTATTATTACTACCAGCAGCACTATTTACACCATCTTTTTTTTTCACGTGCTCTATAAGTTCATCTGGTGAATACCCACTATTTTCAAAAAGTTTTTGTGCATTGATTCTCAAAATTACACTCAACTCACTGTATGTATAAATAATCTAGCCTTCCTAAACCTATATCTCTTGCCCATTTGGTAAGTATATGGTAAATATGGTTCCTTCCTCACTACTCTCCAGCGTAATTTCTCCACCCAATTTTTTCACACAATGCTGCACACTATACAATCCCAGCCCAATTCCGGCGGACAGGTTGGTGGCTCTGAAAAACATATTGAATACATCAGTCTGATATTTGGGTTCAATTCCAATACCATTGTCAGCAACACAAATCTTCACCCCTTGCTGCTCACCCGTAACCGACACTTTTATCCACGGAGTGTCCAGGTTTTTTTTTCGGTATTTGATGGCATTGTCAATGAGATTTTGAAGCATCGATTTTAGTAAGACTTTGTCACTGTAAAACTTGTGCTGGGCTAAAATCTGCTTATCAAAGTTGACATCATTGTACCCGTCCATGCCTGATAGTGACTCTAGTACCTGATCAACTAACTGCCGAAAGTCAATGAGGTAATACCCCTTTTCTCCACTGGAAATTTGAATGAACTCAATAAGCTCTTTCAGCACACCATCCATACGGTCTGCCTGTTGCTTGATCATCTCCAGGTAATCCAGGCCTGTATTCAGATCTTTTGATTCCTGCTCAGCTACATTGACCAAGCCCATTATGGTGGCCAGAGGGCTGCGCATATCGCGAGATGTTTTATAAGAGAAAGCGTTTAACTCTTCAATAACATCCTTTAGGTCGGTAATGTTGACCACCGACAGCCCTATCCCATCTCCTAGCTTAAACACAGATACTCGCGCAGTAATACTTCCCAGGCTTGGATGGGGCATTACCTGGTCGATTACCTCAGATTTTCCGGTCTTAATGACTTTTTGATATATTTGATAGCGCTCAGATTCTTCTATGTCGGGGCTTATTTCTTTGAGATTTTTGCCCACCATCTGTTTTTTTTCAAGTCGTAATGTATTTACAGTAACTTCATTCACATCAATGAAATTCAAATCTTTATCGAAGACAATAAATCCCTCCTGGGCATTATTGAAGAAAGCTGCTCGTAGTTCGATGTTACTTTTCTGAGAATTATCCATATTAAATTTACTACCCACAGTACTATTTATATCCGCTTCTTTCTACGAGTACTGTAGGTTAATCTAATAAATTAGCCCTTATTTTAAAAGGTTTTTTGGCTGGTGCCTACAAACTTTCAAGGCACACGTAAAAACTACACGATTAACGGGTAAATACCTCTAGCAGTGACCTCAAAAGACAAGCTGACTTAATCGCCAAATTTGGCATAATAGCAATTTTACTGATAATCCTCCCGAAGTGACGAAATCAAGCGAAACACAGTATTATTTACCACTGAAAAACATTTCGCCTGTTCTCCAGCAAATTGACACTTTGCTAAAAAGCTTTACATGCACGCGTAGGCAAGGCCCACTCTTTTACTGCTCTGTTTTCAAAAAATCACTTGTATATTGTTTTACAAGGTTGGGCAATTGTCTAAAAAATCAGGGACAGCCCATATGCTTACATCTACCTGCATACCCTCCAGGTAACACCCTGCTTCTTTTCTGGCTCAAATCCTGCTTCCAACCTAGGGAAAATCGATAAAAAGGCTTAGATATTACTTCCAAGTAACTATAAATCGAAAAACATGCTCCAACCTTACTCCCAAGTAGCTAGAAATCAAAAAACATGCTCGAAACTTACTCCCAAGTAACTCAACAGTCATTTTCGAGCCTCGAAACTCATTGCCAATCACTAAACAGTCCACAAAAGCGCTCATAACTCATTACTCAGCTGCCAGCAATCGTACATCAGCCTCAGAAACGATTGCTAAGCACCTGGCAATTATATATTCTTAAAAAAAATCACTGCTGACCAATTTAACACACCACCGGATCACTATTGGTGAAGTACTCCGGACTATATCATTACTTTTGACCCTTACGTGACTTATTTCCCAGCCAGCAGCCAGATCAGTCTGGATACTCAAAAGCCAGGGGCTCATTGACCCGTTCGTGCCAAGGTAACCCATACTGATTTAGCGCGTCCATAAATGGGTCGGGGTTAAACTCTTCCACATTATATACTCCCGGCTGCATCCATTCGCCCTGTAACATCATCATGGCACCGATCATGGCGGGTACTCCGGTGGTATATGAAACTGCCTGAGCTCCTACTTCCTGATAGGTTTTAGCATGATCACAGTTATTGTATACAAAGTACGTTTTGTCCTTTCCATCTTTCACGCCTTTGATCTGGCAACCAATAGAGGTTTTTCCCTGGTAGCCTTCACCCAGCGACGCCGGCTCGGGTAAGACTGCCTTCAAAAATTCCAGTGGAATGATATCCTGCCCTTTGAACTTCACGGGGTCAATGCGGGTCATACCCACATTTTCCAGCACCCGTAGGTGGGTAATGTACTGCTGAGAAAAAGTCATCCAGAAACGCGCTCGCTTCAGGTGAGGAATATTTTTGGTGAGCGACTCCAGCTCCTCGTGATACAACAGGTATGATTCTTTCTCTCCTACCTCAGGGTAGTCTACGGGCTGATGAATCTCGAGCGGCTCAGTCTCTACCCAACTTCCTTGTTCCCAGTAACGGCCATTTTGCGTTATCTCCCGGATGTTGATTTCCGGGTTAAAATTAGTGGCAAATGCTTTACCATGGTCGCCGGCGTTACAATCCACAATATCCAGGTAATGAATTTCGTCAAAGTGATGCTTTTGGGCGTGAGCGGTAAATACTCCGGTTACGCCCGGATCGAAACCGCACCCCAGCAGCGCCATAATGCCAGCTTTTTCAAATTTTTCGCGGTAATCCCACTGCCATTTGTATTCAAACTTTGCTACATCCCGAGGTTCGTAATTGGCCGTATCCAGGTAATGCACTTTGGTTTCCAGGCAGGCATCCATGATGGTTAAGTCCTGATATGGCAAGGCCACATTAATGACCAGCTTGGGTTTAAACTCCTTGATCAGTTGTACCAGTTCCGGTACATTATCCGCATCAACCTGCGCCGTTTGAATAAAAGTATCTGGAAATTTGCGACGCACCTGCTCGGCTATCTGATCGCATTTTGATTGGGTACGGCTAGCTAATAAAATATTGCTGAAAACACCGGACACTTCGGCACATTTGTGAGCCACCACATTTCCTACGCCTCCTGCTCCTATGATTAATACATTACTCATAATTCAAGGTTTGAATAGTTCAAGTATAGAATGATAAAAAATAACTGCATAGTGGTTTATCAACCAATATCAATAAGGTTTAATAACTACTTACAGTGTGCTAGGGCAAAGTTATGGAATCCATTTACACAAAAAAACCAACCGGAAAATTCCCGGTTGGTTTACCAATAAGTCATAAAAACATGTGTCACATGAACTTCTCCTTAACTATGAAAAATGCTTTTGGTATCAGGCACTATTGCAAGAAGGCTTTTAACATCCAGATTCTTTTTTCAGTAGCCTGAATCATATCTTCAAGCAGTGAAGCCGTACCTTGGTCCTGCGCTTCCTGGGCGGTAGCCAACGTTTCTTTTAGCGAATAAAGAATTACCTGATTGTTTTTCCAGGTAATATGAACTGCTTTATCGCCCTGGCTTACATTTTTAGCCGCAGTAAGCTGAGCTTTTTGAAAGTAATCATCCAAGGCATGCAAGGGAGTGGCATCCAGAGCCCGAATGCGCTCGGCTAGCTGATCAACTACTTCGGCTGCCTCCTGGTACAATTCTTCAAACTGCTGATGTAGCTGAAAAAACCAGCTACCTGTTACATTCCAATGAAATCCTCGTAGGTTTTGGTAGTAAATCTGGTAATCAGCTAATAATCCGTTTAACTGGTCTACGACTAGCTCTTTAGCTTTGGCTCGATTGTCTTGTTCAACGGCAGTGCTTATCATATTGCTATATATATTTGTTTATGCAGGTATACGTACGTCAAACCATTAAGATAATTAATCGTATCAATGATAGTATAAATAATATTTATACTTGTATGACGCTGGAACAACTACACTACACCCTAGCGGTTGCTCAACACCGCAGCTTTGTTAAGGCCGCGAAACAGCTTCGTATCACTCAACCGGCACTTACGATACAAATTAAGCAGTTAGAGAAAGAACTGGGTTTGATATTATTTGATCGCTCTCGAAAGCCCATTACTATTACGGAAGAAGGACGGCGCTGGATCAACCAAGCCCGAGAGGTATGGCGACAAACCCAATCGCTAAAAAGTCTGGCAGATGATATCCGGGAAACTCCGGAGGGGGCTGTAACCTTAGGCATCATTCCTACAGTAGCTCCTTATTTGGTCCCCCTCTTTTACGAACAGTTAGCCGATGCTTACCCGGAATTGCAG
This sequence comes from Roseihalotalea indica, assembly GCF_022458895.1. Next base: position 17,767 of record NZ_JAINFL010000011.1, read on the forward strand.
CTTACTATCCGCGAACTAGTTACTGAAGAAATAACCGAAGCTCTGAGAAATGGAGTGGTGGATGCGGGTTTGCTGGCAACGCCCATTGAAGGTCCGGGCTTACACCTGGAACCCTTGTTCTACGAGCAGTTTTTTGTTTATGTCTCCACCAATCATCCTCTGTCTCAGTATGAAACGGTGCCGGTTGAAGAATTAACCCGGCACGAGTTGTGGCTGTTGCAGGAGGGCAACTGTTTTCGAGACCAGGTGAATAACCTTTGCCGATTAAAATCAAGTTCATTGCACCCCACCCATCTGCGCTACGAGAGCAGTTCTATTGAGTCGCTCAAACGTATTGTAGAAGCTTGTCATGGTATTACCCTCATTCCCGAGCTGGCTACTTTGGGAGTAGCACCGCTTCAGGAAGAATTGATCAAGCCTCTTTCCGGGGTACCCCCTGTCCGGGAAATCAGTCTGGCCGTGCATCATACCGTAACCAAAAAACGATGGCTGGACCGTATTAAAACCGTTTTACTTGAAAATATTCCTTTGCCCATGCGTCAAATCCCTAGTGGCGAAGTGGTCAGCCCACTTGAGCTGAGCGCTTAATTGCCGGAACTAGTAGGCTGCATTCGGCTCAGGAATTCTTCTTTCCGGCTGGCCGACACTTTTACCTGGGTTTGATCTTTAAGTCGCACATATCCGCCATCAGCTTTCACATACTGACTCACCTCAGCCAGATTAATAAGATGCGACTGGTGAATGCGGAAAAAATCAGCCGTGTTTAGCAATTGTTCATATTCTTTCAGGTGTTTGCTGACCATAATCTTCTTTCCATTGGCCAGATGAAACTGGGTATAAGATCCCATAGCTTCCAGCCGCACAATTTCACACACTGGCACAAAAATAAGCCCTTCAGCGGTGGCTAGGGTAATAGTATGTCGACGATGATTATGGTTCTGCAGATTATGTAGCAAGGTATCAATCTGCTGGTTGTACGGAGAGATTTGCTGCTTGGAAAGTACTTTCTTAACAGCGGCCTGGAGCTCCTCTACGTCAATAGGTTTAAGCAGGTAATCAATAGCACTAAATTTAATAGCGCGTAATGCATAGTGCTCATAAGCAGTGGTAAAAATCACTTCAAACGACCGCTCAGTTACCTGCTCGAGCAAGTCGAAACCAGTGCCGACATTTAGAGCAATATCCAGAAAAACCAACTCTGGTTTATGCTGATTAACCAGGCAAATACCTTCTTCTACCGAAGGCGCAGCCGCTACGACCGTTACTTCAGGACAATACTCTTCGACCAGGTTTTTTAAAGCCTCCCGGCTGTGTAATTCATCCTCTACAATGATGGCTCTAAGCATAATTCTTCAGTTTGAGGTATAAAAATCTCTACCCGTGTTCCACAAGCAGTTCCTTGGCAGTCCTCTAGGTCCAGGATACGCACGTTGGTCTTCTCCGCTTGCCCCTCGTTCAATGTTTCCAGCCGTTGCTGAGTCACCGACATACCACGGGAGGGAAAGGCGCTTATGGCTTTACGCCGTTTTGCTTCGGTCCGGCCGATTCCATTATCTTCGACCACACAGATTAAATAAGCTCCTTCCTGTTTTAAGGTAATGCTTAGATGCCCCCCGCCAGCTTTATGCCGTAAGCCGTGCACCAAAGCATTCTCAACATACGGTTGTATCAGTAAAAAAGGGATCTCCGTTTCGTGTACATCTACCGACTCGTCTACCTGAATTGAGTAATCAAAAGAGTGACTATACCGCAACCGCTCTAATTCAATGTAAAGTTTTAGCAGTGTAATTTCATCAGCAATAGGTACCTGGGTATTGACAGAACTCTCTAGCACCCGGCGCACCAGCTTTGAAAATTTAGAGAGGTACTTCAAAGCGGAGGTTTTATCGTTGATCGTAATAAAATGTTGAATAGAGTTTAATGAGTTGAAGATGAAATGCGGGTCCATCTGTGCCCGGAGCATACGCTTTTCCAGCTCCTGGTTCATCCGACTAATCTGACTATTTTTTTCCTGTATCTCCCGGTTTTTCTCATCCAGCAGTTGGGCTGACCGCTGCTTCAAGCGATACCGGCTATAAACAAACAGCATTAACAAAAACAGCAATGTTAATGCGACTATCAAGACCAGCCGTAACCGCTTTTCGGTTTGCTTGGTACGGTCCAGCAGGGCAATTTTCTGTTCTTGAGAAGCAATCTGTCGCTCTTTTTTTTCCACATCGTAGCGGGTTTGCAACTCAGTCATTTGTTTTGCCTTCTCTTCATCAAACAAACTGTCCTGATACTCCCGAGCGATTTGATACTGCTCCAGAGCCTGCCGGTACCTGTTTTGATCTTTATACATCTGATAAGAAAGATCATGAGCAAGCTGTAAATCACTCTTTTGCCCTAATCTTTTTGCTAAGGTAATGGATTGGTCAAGGTAACGGGCAGCAGTATCATATTTTGATTGCTTAATGGCTAATTCGGCCAGGTTGTTTAGCAGCACCGGAACATTTCTTTCGTTCCCCGCTTTTCTGGCCATCGAGAGCGACTGCTGATAAAAGGGAGCGGCTTGTTGAGGTTGATCCATTTCTTCGTATACCGCGCCAATATTGCCCAACGTTGTACCCATTTCCCGTATGCTCCCCAATTGTTTTTGTAACGTTAAGGCCAGCCGGTAATTAGTTAATGCCTCGCTCCATTGCTGTTTCAGATGATATGTTTTTCCAATATCGCAAAGCAGATGAGCCTCACGAACCTTATTGTTTATAGACCGAAAGATACCTAAAGCCTTTTCCTGATATTGAAGTGCCTGGGAAAGATTATTGATTTGCTGGCTTACCTGTGCCATATACACATAATCACTGGCGATACCTTCCTGATTATTCAGAAGTTCATTGCACCGGAGACTCTTCATAAAATAGCCTAATGCTTTATCAAAAGCCCCGTACATCATCGACACCAAGCCTAAATTTGCGTAGCATTTGGCCTGCCCCTGGGTATCCTTCACCTTTCTAAAACCGGAAAGCGCTTCCTGGTAATGCTCCTTTGCTTGCCCATAATCACCCATAAAGTAGGCTAAAACCCCCAGATTCTTGTTTGCATTGGCAATTCCGGACTGATCACTCAAAGTATTGAATAAAGCTAAGGCTTCTTGGGTATAGGCCACACCATGCTCGGTATCGCCCTGAATAATGGCTATAGCTCCTAAATTGAGATAGGCCTGCGCCTCACCCCGAGTATATTGAATAGCTTTAGTTATTTGAAGCGCGCTATCCAGATAGTATGTTCCTTTTCCGATATCCTGATACCGGTAGGCCTCTCCTAATTCATTCAGGAGGTTAACTTTTGCAGTATCCTGAGCGGTGATCAGTGCTGCCAGCAGACTGTCAATGGGTGAAGCCGCGCTGTTGGTAAAGGGAAGTATGGCAAGTAGGTAAAGTAGTAGTTTCATGATCTAAAAAGACATGGGGACATACACATTAAACTGACCGGTATAAGGAATACACGTCCTGGTGAATTTGGGCTGAGCTACATGAATACTCACTTCATTTAATGTCTGAGGATCGGAAGCATAGAACACTTCAAAATAATCGCAACGGCTGCCTTCCAAAGTAAGTTGAGGCAATGTACAGGCAAAAGGCTGACCGGGAACAGGGTCAGTAGGATTGACTAACTCAAAATCATGCTTCCTTATCCCTGATGTGTTCGGCAGAGCAGCAAAAGCCTGGAATTGAGAGCCCCACAAACCCACCACTACACCATCAGCCACAGTGATGTAAATGTGAGTATTGGTGGTAGGGTTTGACCCAATACAGTAGTCGCCATCTGCTTTTCCTACGGTAGTATTGATAAATTGCCAATGTGTATTAACACCCCCGCCAGGGGCAATAATAACCCCGGTTGGATAAGCCGGAGAAACCATACCATCCAGTGCATCTTCACAGGAAAAGAGCAGCAACAGAAACAAGAAGGAAATACCGGTTTGGAACAACGACTTTTTCATAGCAGTCTCGGGTTTAGGTTCTATATTTTAGTACACAAACGCCGACGGTAAGTCACCTCGTTATAAGCAAGCGCCTCACTTATTTCGCTAATACCGTAAGCCAAATTGACCATTCGCCTACTTGATTTGATGTTGAAGGGTTTCCCATTGATATCTGAAAATGATAGTACTCTGAGTCTGCTTATCAACTCGTACTCTGCCAAGGTAACTGTAAAAGCCGCAACGGTCAATTGCAGCAAGCTATCAGGTGACCTTACGAAATCTACCCCTTACCAACAGATAGCAATTGCAAAAAATTAGTGAATCGATGCACCAGGCGGATGCCGAAAAGCCTGAAACAGAGTAGGTAATGAATTAACTATTATCAATCATGAATGTCTTAAAACTTTCAACATTCTTCTGGGCACTACTAATAGCACTAGCTGCCTGTGAGCAGGAGGACGCCGTGCAACGCTCTGGCTTTTCATCAGCAGACCCTCAATCAGATTTTAAAGCCGTAAGTCGTAGCCCGGGCCGAGATTTTGAAGTATTGGACCTTAAACCGGTGGCTACTGCAAAAAGCGGATATCACCGCATCAAGCAAAACAAAGCAACCGGAAGTACCCTGTATGCCAATATTCGCGATGGAAAAACGGTAGGTTATCTGATCCAAAAAAGAGGGGGGCATAAAACGGCGTACAGTCCGCCCAATCATGGCAATGGGTGCCCCGATCTTTACGTTTGTATTCACCCGGAAACCGGCAAGTACATCTTCTATGATAAGTGCACAACTGATGATGATGATCCTTGCGGCCGCCCTGTATGCTCTGAGCTAGTGTGGTGTATCCACCCGGAAACCGGTGATTACATTTTGTATGACAAATGTAAAACTGAAAATCCGTGCGAGCCATCTTCGCCTCCGCTTGTTATCGTGAGCAAACGTTTTAAGGTTAACACATTCTGCCCATTGACAGAATACACCTGGATGATTGACCCGGAAACCGGTGAATATGTACTAATGAATGAGTGCAGTAATACCACGCAACTCTTTTTGCCCACTGGCTGGTAACTTGCATTTAATGGAGGAGAGTTTTCTTGAAGACTCTCCCCTGTTGTTCATTTAACTTATAATAACATTTCTCGACTCTATCTTGCCTGGCTATCAATTTCTATGCGAAGCTAGTACACCTATCTAAGTTCAATACGGCAAATTCCCAGCGCAAGCTTAATAGCCAGAACCGGTAGGGCAAGAAGATAGCCTTTATCTAAAGAGCCTCTCTACTCAATTTGGGTAAAGAGGCTTTTCTTATATCTGGAACAAACTTTTCTGTCAGGCGAACCGTTGTAGATACAACAAATACACCTATGATAATGCAACTCGAGGACGAAATAAAGCAAGCCAAATTTAAGACCCCGTTTCACAAAGCCGCCCTTAATATCTCATTTACTGCTAACTGGCTAGCGGGCACGCTATTGCCTGTCTTTAAGAAATATGGCATCTCAGCCGAACAGTTCAACGTGCTGCGTATTCTCAAAGGCCAACACCCGAACCCTTCTCCCCTACAGTTGATTACCGAACGCATGCTAAACCGCATGTCTAACGCAACGCGTCTGGTAGAAAAATTGCGCATTCACGGCTACGTTACTCGGGAGATTTGCCCGGAGAACCGCCGCCGGGTGAACATTCTGATTACCGAAGAAGGGCTGGCTTTGCTGGACAAAATTTCTCCCGAAGTAGAGGAAGCCATGAATAGCCAAAACTGCCTGACGGAACAGGAAGTCAATACCCTCAATAGCCTGCTCGATAAATTACGAAGCTAGAAATATTCTTTACTCGCGCACCTGTCCCTGCCCATATACCAGCCATTTATAACTAGTCAGCTCAGATAATGCCATTGGACCACGGGCGTGCAGCTTTTGGGTGCTAATTCCTATCTCTGCTCCCATACCGAATTCTGCTCCATCTGTATACGCCGTAGACGCATTAGCATATACTGCCGCTGCATCCACTGACTGCATATACTTTCGAATCGTAGCCTGATCTTCCGCTACAATAGCTTCACTGTGTTTTGAGCTGTACTGAGCAATATGATCCAACGCTTCATCCAGATCAGCCACTGTCTTGATTGACATGCGATACGAGAGGAATTCTATTCCGAAATGTTCAGGTTCTGCCTGGTTTAGTAGCGCATCTGGATAATTACCTTGAAGTACTTTATAACTTGCTTCGTCGGCATAGATTTCTACATCTTTGGCAGCCAACTGTTCGGTAAGTTCGGGCAGATCAGCAAGCCGATTATGGTGAATGATAAGGCAATCCAGAGCGTTGCAAACACTTACCCGGCGAGTTTTCGCATTGAACACAATCCGCTTTCCTTTTTCAACATCTCCGCTTACATCAAAGTAGGTATGTACTATACCAGCTCCGGTTTCAATGACCGGCACTTTGGCATTCTCTCGCACATAGTTGATCAGGTTCTGGCTACCCCGGGGAATGAGTACATCCACCGTATCTACCGCTTCTAACAAAGCCTTTGTTGCTTCGCGAGTAGCCGGCAGTAAGGTTAATAAATGCTCGTTTAGTCCGTGTTCTCTTAGTACTTCATGGATAACTTCCACAATTGCCAGGTTAGAATACTCAGCATCACTCCCGCCCTTCAGCACGCATACGTTACCGGCCTTTAGGCATAATGAGAAAACATCAAATGTCACATTAGGGCGTGCTTCATAAATTACTCCAACTACTCCTAATGGAACCGATTTTTTTGTCAGCTCCAGGCCATTGGGAAGCGTACGTTCTTCCAGCGTTTTACCCAAGGGGGTAGGTAGATCAGCAACGTTGCGCATATCACGAGCAATGGTTTGGATACGCTCCGCAGTAAGTTTCAAACGATCATATTTTGGATTAGCCGGGTCCATACGCTCCAGATCTTTCTGATTTTCCGTCAGGATTTTATCGGTATGGGCTACTGCGGCATCGGCTACGGCTTTTAGTACGCTATCAATCACTTCAGTTTGAAGCCGCAGAGCATCGCGCCCCGCCTTCTTCACTTGAGAAAAATCAACGGCAGTTTCGGTTAAAGTGGTCATGAGCTTTTCTTTATCAGGCTGGAAAGATACAAAAGCATCCCTACAATGGCTATTTCCCCTAAAGAATTTAGCTTGATGCATCGTTCCAGACTCGCGGAAAAGAAACGGCTAACCTTCTTTAAACTTTAGGAGATCGCCGTAGCAACCTCCCAAAAGTTTGCTATGATAGGTGTAAAAAATTATCGAGCCATAATTGCTGACAAACTATTTTTCCACCTTGATACTCTGCCGGAGTTGATCAACCTGGGCATGTAGAATGTAGAGACCCGGCCCATATGACCGCATATCCAGCACCACCTCCTGCTGGGCACCAGTCAGTTTATAAGCATAAGTTTGAGGGTACAGCCCCTGATAATCCATGATGGTCACCGCCAGAGTTTTGTTCTCCATACCCTGCGTCCTCACCCTCACCTCATTTGCTACCGGATCGGCCACTGCCACCATTTCTAAGCTGGGGCTGGCGGAAGCTTCCTGCTGAACCATAAGCGTACTGGTTTCTGCCGGAGGGATTAGTACGTGATCAATCATCTGCACTGCCCCGTTGCTAGCCACCACCTCTGCGCCTATAAATTTCCCTTCATTAATAAAAGTGTCCTCCTCCTGGATGTAATAAACCGCCTCTTGGTATAGTAGGGTATTGGTAGGTAGTCCATTCCAAATTTCCCGGATCTTATAGGGTACAATATGATACTTAAGTAAATCCCGGAGTGTGTTAATAGGAATTTTCCGTACATTACTGATTCCCTGTTCACTCAAATAGGAAGCAAACGCTTCATCAGTAGGGGCATACACTGTATACGGGCCTGGCCCAACCAGCTTAGACTGTAATCCGGCCTGGTTCAGACCAGCTAGCAACTGGGAAAAGGCAGATGTACGCTTGATTACATCGGCTACTGTATTGCGGTACACTACCTCAAACTGAATTTCTAATGGTTCACCTGCTACTCCTTGAGCATTATCTTCCGAGTAAGGGGTGGCGATCAGGGTATACTCCCCTGGTTGGAACGTACCGGAGGCAAAATTGCCATTGGGAGCACCAAACAGGGCGTAAGGCGCTTCATTACGGATGTAGGTTTTGCTGTTAAGCTGAAACTTTACACTACCTATCTGATCCTGACCTCGTACCTGGACCTGCACATTTAGGTTATAACGAGGTAGTTTAGAAAGTACTACTAGATCACCCTCTTTGAACAGACGGATCTCTTGATCAGTTTTGGCATTCAGCAACACATATTCTATCACTGCCACAGGTGGCACAGCTTGTTCTTGGATTTTTACAATCCAGAAATCAGTACTTTCTACCTCCCCTTGATTAGGTTCAGTCTTCTCATAAGATATTCCCGCACTTGAGGAACCAATCAACAGATAGCCTCCATCGGAAGTGCCAATAATTTTTTCCAAAAAATCACCTCCTCCATCATCTACTAGAGGACTTCCGCTACCGCCAATGGTCTTATCCCAGAGTTTATTGCCATTTGCATCAATCCTGACGATCCAGTAGTCAGCCCGGCGGCTACTTTGAAATTCGGGATCTCCTCGGTAATCCTCACTTTTATCCCCAGAGGCATTACTAAAGGAAGTTCCACCTAACAGATAGCCCCCATCGGCCGAGGGAACAATACTCCGTAATCCGTCGGCGTCATTCCCACCAATAGTCTTATCCCAAAGCTTATTACCACTTGCATCAACTTTGACGACCCAGTAGTCGGAACTTCCTTTGTTGGGTTCGCTCTTATCCCCGGAAACACCCGAAATCGAAGCCCCACCTAGTAAATAGCCTCCATCTGAAGTGGCCAACACATTATATAGATAATCTCCTTCCCTACCGCCAATAGTTTTATCCCAGAGTTTATTACCTTGAGCATCAACCTTAATCAACCAATAATCACTTCCTCCTTTGCTATTCTCGCTCTTATCGCCTGAGATGTTCGATTCTGAATATCCGATCACTAGGTATCCACCATCTGGGGTAGTAATTGCACGTTGCGGAAAATCTTGCTTACCCCCGCCCAATGTTTTATCCCACATTACATTACCCAAAGCATCGGTTTTTACCAGCCAGTAATCACCAATACTGTTAAAATCACCTTCATCCTTATTATCTTCACTTTTATCCCCAGAGGCATTAGCATACGAATAACCCACTAATAGAAAGCCACCGTCGGTGGTTAGAATGGCATCAGTCATACTTTCTCCACTGTAAGACCCAATAGTTTTGTCCCAAATTTTATTTCCATTGGCATCCACTTTAATAATCCAAAAATCTTCTCCGTCAACTCCTTTTGTATCTTCGCTCTTATCTCCGGAGGCACTGGAGGAAGAAGTTCCTGCCAGCAAATAGTTACCATCCCCTGTAGGAAAGGCTGCACTCAAAAAATCATATCCATCACCCCCAATAGATTTATCCCAGATTTTGCTTCCACTCGCATCAATTTTAATAAGCCAGTAATCCACTTCTCCTCCTTTGAGCGGGGAGGTCTTGTTGCCAGAAATCCCAGATAAAGATGTTCCTGCCAATAAATATCCGCCATCTTCGGTTGGAAGAGCAGTTACCGGATCATCCCACATATCTCCTCCATAAGTTTTATCCCACTGAATATTTACTTGAGCCGAGGCCATCAAAGTACAGGCCAGTAAGACTCCGCTTACCAGCGCTGTTAGGTTGGTTGTATATTTCATATAGATTGGAAAAAAATTACAATACCATAAAACGATACGTCGCACACCGACTAGACAGAATGGCATATTCCATATCCGCCCCAAGAGCATAGTTATGCCAGAGTAATGTAAAACCAGTCGGAAAATCCAGAGAAATAACAAGCACCAAAAGGCCTATGAGCCTTCTAAAAATTGGCTTGTAAGCAAAAAACTATATACCAAATAATTTTAAATAAATATTCATATAATACTAATAATTTGCAAGCACTTGGGAAATAATATTTTTATATGAAGAATAAATTTAATTAACTATAGACACACTCAAACATTGTAATATAGGGCCCATCCCATTCTATTGATCAATATGGTTTAAGTATGAGTACAGCGTAGAATACTTGCTCACAGAGGCTGCGATAAAAAACTGGAGAAAGCAGATATGATTAACCGTCTCGCTAGCTATTAATCATTACTCTGAGTTCTCTTAATAACATACCAGGAAGCGGTCAGAAGGATGCTATACGGAAGCCCCCCTTCTGCTGATCGCCTCCGATATACTTGGGATGGAAAATGACCCCTTACATAGAGAGCAGAATAGATTCTATTTCTAGGAAGTTATTTCTGCATACGTCGATTACAGCGAGTAAATGAAATGAATCCGTAAACAAAAATTAATATAGAAAGTGGAACCAACACCAAGCCACTGATCATCAACACCTTATCATCTGCCAGAATCTTCAGAAAAGTAATGCCCGTAGCAAAGACCATGATGGCCGTACGGCTATACGCTAGTAAGGTGCGTTGATTGGCTAGTTTAGTACGTTCCAGGGCAAGTTCGTCATTGTTCATGAGATTGTATCATTATCTTAATCAAGAAGTATAAGGCTGGATATGCGAACAGGGTTCCGTAAAACATTCACTAAAATCATGCACGTCAAGCATAAATCTCCGGTACGTTCGTCTTAAGATCATATCAGGCTCAAAGCTGCCAATACTAAGAAATTCCGGGTTTATACGGTACCCTTGCGAGACATTTGTTTTTAGAAACAGCTTTAGCAGAATTTTAACATATATGACGATTCTTACGAAAGCTTTAAAAATGATTGGACTTACTATTGGCGTACTTTTCGCCCTTCTGTTATTGGTTGGTGTACTTTTCATCAACTTTTACCCCACTTTCGGGAAAAAACCCAGTGCGGCCCAACAACAGCGTTTTGCCACATTAGATCACTACCAGGATGGCAAGTTTATCAACCAGATTCCTTCTGAGATGGATATGGGTTTTTCCAACATGAGCAGCGTACTGATGGATTATATAAAAGGCGACCCTAACCGCCAACCCAAAACCCCACCCCCGGTAGAAAAAATTGATTCGCTGGACATTGCTACGCCTCGAGAGCACTTTAACCGTGTTACCTGGTTTGGCCACTCGGCTTTGCTGCTGGAAACCGGTGGAAAAACTATTCTGCTGGACCCCATGCTGGGAGACTCTCCCTCTCCTCACCCTCTGCTGGGCTCAAAACGCTATAGCGATTCCATACCTATTCAGATAGAAAAGCTGCCTCCTATTGATGCCGTACTTTTCTCCCACGACCACTACGACCATCTGGACTATGGCTCCGTTTTACAACTAAAAGATAAAGTCGGTGCATTTTACGTGCCACTGGGCGTAGGTTCCCACCTGAGAGCCTGGGGAGTAGACGAGGCCAAAATTCACGAAATGGACTGGTGGCAGGAAGTGCAGCACGATAACCTTCATTTTGTCTGCACTCCAGCCCGCCATTTCTCCGGCCGTGGTCTGTTCGACCGAGCGAGCACGCTCTGGGCTTCCTGGGTTATTACCTCACCGGATGCTAACGTATATTTTAGCGGTGACAGCGGCTATGGGCCTCACTTCAAGGAAATCGGTGAGAAATTCGGCCCGTTCGACCTAGCTATGATGGAATGCGGACAATACGACCCACGCTGGGAAGCGATCCACATGCTACCCGAGCAAACCGCCCAGGCCTTTCTGGATGTGCAGGGAAAAATCCTGATGCCCATCCACTGGGGCGCCTTTACCCTGGCCCTTCATACCTGGACTGATCCGGTAGAGCGAATCTCCGCTAAAGCACAGGAACTCAATATCGCGCTGGCCACTCCCAAAATTGGTGAGCCGGTTCTGATTCCTTCTCAGCAAATACCATCCGATGCCTGGTGGGAACCTCTGCTTAGCCTAAAGCCTGCTAACTAAGGATTGATCGTCTCTATGCTACCATCCGGGTTATGGGTTAGTTCGGTTACCTTAATGTTTCTCAGGTGCGTTTGCCCGCCGGAAAGCTCAGTATCGTGATAGAAAAGATACCACTGCCCGTTAAATTCAACAATAGAGTGGTGGTTGGTCCAGCCCAATACAGGGTTGAGTACCACTCCCTGATAGGTAAATGGCCCATAAGGACTGTCGCCGGTAGCATAGGCGATGTAGTGCGTGTCGCCGGTTGAGTAAGAGAAGTAATAGGTATCATTGTATTTATGCACCCAGGCAGCTTCAAAGAAGCGTCGTTCGTTATCTCCGGCGGTGAGAGGCTCGCCATTTTCATCCAGAATCTCAACATCCTTTAGGTCTTCATTAAAACTTAGCATGTCGTTGCTCAGGCGAGCTACTTTTGGAGTAAGAGCAGGTTGATCATCGGCCGGATATTCATCGGTAGAGTTATATTCTCCAGAGCTCCAGCGTTGCAGCTGTCCGCCCCAGATACCACCAAGGTACATATAATAGGCTCCGTCAGTATCTTCAAATACGGCTGGGTCGATACTGTAACTACCTTCTATGGGGTTTTCTTCGGGTTGGAACGGTCCGGTGGGGGAATTGCTGGTGGCCACGCCAATTCGGAAAACACTGTCGGCATCCTTAGCTGGGAAATACAGGTAGTACGTACCATCTTTGAGCGCGGCATCGGGTGCCCACATCTGTCGCTCGGCCCAGGGCACATCATCCACCGATAAGGCTACCCCGTGATCTGTCACCTCCCCTCCTACCTCGGCCATGGAGAATACGTGGTAGTCTTTCATAGCAAAATGGCTTCCCAGATCATCCTGCGGAATGCCGGATTCAATGTCGTGCGAAGGATAGATGTATAAGGTATTGTTAAATACGTGGGCAGATGGGTCGGCCGTGTAAATATCGGTAACCAGCGGCTCGGTTAAGAACTCCATGCTATCAGTAGCGCTGGCGGTCGAATCGGCAGTGCTGTCTTCAGTGGCGTTTTCCGAAGCAGGCGGCTGGCAAGCTCCTACTAGAACGATTAAAGCCAATAGATATACGTAAGGCCAAGTAAGGAATGCAGTAGAATTGTGTGTCATAGTTTTATTCAGTTTGGGCATTAAAGATATCAGTTTGATCAAATTATTCAAGGGGTGATAAAGATCACAATCACAAGATACTCATAAGAGTAGAACTGACATTGACCAACTTCTCAAACCTAACCTCATGCAATCCTGAAAAGTTTTGTACATTCATCCGAATGAAACGACTTACACTACTCTTCCTGCTGCTGACCTCAACCGTATTTGGGCAGACTACCCTTCCGCCCGATTCGCTGCACTATAAAACCATTCTAGATATACCCTACAAAACGGAAGGTGAGGCCTATGAACTGGAACGCTGTAAGCTGGATCTTTATCTACCCAAGCAACAACAGAATTTCCCTCTGCTGGTCTGGCTGCACGGGGGTGGTATCACCATCAACTCCAAAGACTCGCTGGAGGCCAGTGAGGTAGGCGTACGACTGGCATCCGAAGGCATCGGCACCGCCGTTATTAGTTACCGGCTTTCGCCCCAGGCTACCTTTCCAGCCTATATTGATGATGTGGCCGCGGCCCTGCGCTGGGTGTATGATCATGCCAAAGAGTATAACGGACAGCAAAAAGAACTTTATGTAGGCGGACACTCGGCCGGAGGGTATCTGGCCGCCATGGTAGCCCTGGACCCAACTTACTTGGAAGCTTATAAGCTGAAGCCTCGCCAACTGGCCGGAGTTGTCGCGATCAGCGGGCAGATGGACAGCCACCAGACAACGAAGAAAGAACGAAACCTGCCAGCCGAAGAAAAAATCATTAATGAAACCGCTCCCCTGTTCTTCGTCAGTAAAGCGAAGAAGCTACCTCCGTTTCTGGTACTCTATGCTGAAAATGACCTGCCCCAGCGCGGAGCCATTAACGTAGAGTTTGCCGACTCTATGCAGGTACATCAGCAGCCGGTGATGCTGCGCGAAATCAAAGGACGGGATCACCTGTCGATCATCCGCAACATTCTGCAACCCAATGATGAAACTACCCGGCTGATAACGGAATTTATTCTGGAAGGCGAAGTGTTTGTTGGGACTGTTAAGTAGGGTCGGATAGTCAGTAATCACTCAATGCATCTAAATAAAAAGGGGCAGATTCTACTGCATGATTGGCATTATTTCATTTGCATTGTAACTTTCTCCTTTACTATGCTACTTTCATGACTGATATTGCAATCTACACCTTTTCACCTGAGTATTTACAGAACTTTTCTCAAGCTGTATTCCAGCATTTTGGCGTGCCCCAGCAGGATGCCCAACTAGCCTCTGAAGTATTAGCCACCAGTGACTTACGCGGCATAGAATCGCACGGAGTGGCTCGCTTGCACACCTATTTTGATATGCTTACGCTGGAACGTATCAACCCCAAACCCAACATGAGCATTGTGCGGGAAAAAGCCAGCACCGCCACCGTAGACGGTGACAATGGATTAGGATTGGTGGTAGGCCCCAAAGCCAATGAGATTGCGATGGAAAAAGCCGAGAAGGTAGGCTCAGGCTGGGTGAGTGTATGCAATACCAACCACTACGGTATTGCCGGCTACTACCCCCTGCAAGCACTAAAGCGCGACCTAATCGGCTGGTCGATGACCAATACCACCAAGCTGGTAGCTCCGCTATGGGGCGGTGAACGGATGCTGGGCACCAACCCCATTGCCATTGCCTTCCCCGGGCTAGAAGAGCCTCCGCTGGTCATTGATATGGCTACCAGTGCTGCCGCGTACGGAAAAATTGAAATTGCCCGCCGCGAACAACACCCCGTACCCACCGGCTGGTGTGTAGACAACCTCGGTGAACAGACTACCAACCCTCAAGCTATGGTAGATGGAGGGGCTTTACTTCCCCTGGGCTCCGACCGCGACCACGGCGGGCACAAAGGTTATTGTCTTTCGGCAATGGTTGATATCCTGAGCTGCGTGCTGAGCGGCGCTAACTGGGGGCCGTTTGCTCCACCCTTCGCCTTACGCCAGCATGTACCCGAACGCAGCGTAGGTAAAGGCATTGGCCACTTCTTCGGCGCATTGCAGATTGACGGCTTTATTGAGCCTGATGAGTTTAAGCGGCAAATAGACGACTGGATTCGCACTTTCCGTAAGACCAAACCCGCTCCTGGCACCAACGGTCCGCTTATTCCCGGAGACCCGGAACGCGAAGCCGAAGCTATCCGCTCCAAAGAAGGCATTCCATTATTACAACCGGTGGTAGACGATCTGCTGGACATCGCCAAGCAAACCGGCATTCCGTTCAGCACCAACGATGCTCATTAGCCCGATGATATTTTACTTGATTTTAATAGTAATGAAACAAAAGCGCAGGTAAAATCAGCTAGTTCCAACCGGGCAGAAAAACAAGCGCGATCACTTATCGCTCCAACGAAAGAAATTGTAATTTGAAAAGAAAATGCTGAAAAGGCCCGGTATGATGAATAGCCTTGGCGTTATGGCACCCATAAAAAAGAGACTAAAGATTGTTATTATTGGTATTTGCAATAATTAGCTTCCAAGGTTATTCACAAAGCAAACCGGAAACATCCGAGCAATGAGAAGAAGTAGATATACACCTCCATTATCCAGGTAGTATAACCGCTTTTTTGACATATGTTCGGAAGAACTTAGAATACCCTAAAGAGGCGAAGAAGAAAGTTGAAGGAAAGGTATTTGTTGAATTTGTCATTGACTCAACAGGCAGTATCAGAGAAGAATCTGTCAAAGTAGTAGAAGACCGTGGATATGGATGTGATGAAGAGGCGGTAAGACTAATAAAAAATAGCCCTCACTGGATTCCAGGGCGAGTTTCTAAATAAGGACGCTCCAGAAAGGATGGTGATGCCAATTATATTTGAAAAATAGATATTGGCTATTACATTGTTCAGCCCAAGGCGTTGGGGTATATTAAATTAAAAGGAATAAAGCAACTCAACTTATTTTTCTTTACAATCTTAATGAATTTGCTATCATGTGATAGGGCTGCGTGTATTACTATAAATTCCATTTTCAGTAATTCCCCACTTTCATCATTAAAGTATAAAAAGAATTAGTTACCCAACTGCGAGACACCAGTCTAAATAAACGATCATTTATTAGAGCTTATTCTGACAATTATTTAGAAGCACTTTTCTATCCCAAACCTTATGTACGAGCGCTGCCGGAGGCGGTGATGCGGGGCACTCTGCCTCTTGCTGACTGCTTCCTGGTATGTCTTTAAAAGAAAATCAGAATAATGTCTATTGGTTAAATATCTTGAAGACTATTCTCAGCGACAAATTTTACACTAAAATGCCTTCAAATCAGCTATCTTTCTAATTAATACATAAAAAATTCAAGCTTTTTACTGCGTGGTAAATACCTGATTATCAACTCCTTTCTTGCATTACCTGTAAACAACCGAACAGATTTATCGGGCAAATTTGCATAGAGGCCTATTAGCATGTTCTTTTTATTATAATTGTGTGGATTAGAAAAAGAGAAATCGTATTTTTGCGCCTTCAACGAGCAGCAGTTGCTCAACCACAACAACCCTTACCATATCTGGTAGACAATTCCTAACCGCGTAATTATTCAGTATTCTTTTCTCAGGAGAACTTTGCCTTCTGAGTCATTCACTATTAGTGCCTCTTTATTCATGAAAAAGTATTTTAACCTGTTTGACTTATCTCAAAAAGTCGATTATAAAATAGAAGTGTTGTCTGGCCTTACAGTGGCTCTGGCGTTGGTTCCGGAAGCCGTAGCTTTCGCTTTGATTGCAGGCTTATCTCCGCTCACTGGCTTATATGCAGCCTTTGTGATGGGCTTGGTTACCTCAATTCTGGGTGGTCGGCCGGGCATGATTTCCGGCGCGACTGGTGCAGTAGCTGTTGTTATTGTATCATTAGTACAATCGCACGGGGTGGAATATGTATTTGCCACCGTAATTCTGGCAGGCATGCTACAAATTACGGCTGGCTTTCTTCGTTTAGGTAAACTGATGCGCTTGGTGCCTCACCCGGTTATTTTCGGTTTTGTGAATGGTCTGGCTATCATCATTTTTATGTCGCAGTTAGCGCAGTTTCGTGATGGCTCAGGTAACTGGCTCACCGGAACTGAACTTTACATCTTTTTAGGACTGGTACTGATTACCATGTTTATTATCTGGGGGCTGCCCAAGCTTAGTAAAGCCATCCCGGCCTCACTAGTAGCAATTCTGACAATTTTTGGCATTGTGGTATTCTTTGGTATCAATACCCGTACGGTGGGCGATATCGCTTCTATTGAAGGCTCCTTCCCTCCGTTTCACCTTCCCAGTATTCCATTTACCCTGGAAACCCTGTTCATTATTTTCCCTTACGCCGCCATCGTAGCGGGTGTAGGTCTGATCGAGAGCTTACTCACCCTTAATATTATTGATGAAATTACGGAAACCCGGGGGCGCGGCAATAAGGAAGCTGCAGCACAGGGCGTGGCTAATATTCTTTCAGGTGTTTTTTCCGGGATGGGTGGTTGTGCCATGTTGGGGCAAAGCTTGATCAACATTTCTAACGGTGCACGGGCTCGGTTATCCGGAATTGTGGCCGCCGTGATGTTATTAACCTTTATTATGTTTGGGGCTAACCTTATTGAAAAGCTTCCGATGGCCGCCCTTACAGGCCTGATGATCATGGTAGCGATTGGTACCTTTGAGTGGGCAAGTCTAAGAGCCTTTAATAAAATGCCGGTGTCTGATATTTTCGTGATGGTGATGGTCACCCTGGTAACCATTTTCCTGCATAATCTGGCGTTAGCTGTGGTGGTAGGCGTTATTATTTCTGCATTAGTGTTTGCCTGGGACAATGCCAAGCGCATCAGAGCTCGTAAGCGAATAGACGAGGACGGCGTGAAACACTATGAGATTTATGGCCCTTTATTCTTTGGGTCGGTGACTGCCTTTAATGAAAAATTTGATGTCCTTAACGATCCTAAAGAAGTTATTATTGATTTTGAGGAAAGTCGCGTCGTTGATATGTCGGCTATTGAAGCATTAAATAAGATCACCGAACGGTACCAAAAGGTAGGTAAAAAGGTGCACCTGAAACACTTAAGCCCCGACTGCCGGAAGCTACTGCAGAATGCCGAAGAGATTATAGAAGTTAACGTACTGGAAGATCCTACTTATAAGCTGGTTGTGGATTAACCTTTCTTCACTTGCCAATGCAACAAGGCTGCTTTCCCAACTTTTATCGGGCAGGCAGCCTTTTTTTTGCTGTATGCAAGTTATTACTGGTTATTGCCTACCAATCGTTTCACGATCAGAAGAGTCAGACAAATTGTTGGTACCCTTTTTAAATGAATAAATAGAGGGAATAAAAATAAAAAAAGGCTTCTGAAATTCAGAAGCCTGATGCCCGCGGGCTTGTTTTGGTTGTTGTAAAGCAGTAAAAAAAGCGAGCTAACGTTTGAATATAAAATTTTTAATGGTGACGTTACCGTTTCCATAAATGTACAAAAACTACTAATACATTCAGTATATCTTTAGAAGAATTTTAAAAAATATACAATATTGATAATTTTCGGGGCTTATTCCGCAAGTTTTTTTAAATACTGTAATTTTTGAATTAATTCAGACCGTTTTTTTTCTAAAACAACCGATTGCATTAAAATTAGGCTATTTCTCAAGATGAATTTATGTCACTCAACAAAATTTTAGCCGCTGTTACTAAGTATTATGCTCAGAAAGAAAACAGATAATACGCTCGCATTTTTACCCTTGCATTCCGAGCTCAGGATACACGATAATAAAGCTGGTTTCAGTAAAATATTTAGAGAGATAATCGGGTATCTTATCCAGGTAATCGTGGTATGAGATAGTATTAGGACGAGCACTGATCAGTATCATTACATCCTGGGGGCTTACTTCTCGAGCCAGGATCAGAAAATCATCCCACTCATGGAACGTCTGGCGTACTACTTCGAGCGAAGGCCGCCCCTCTTCTAACTGTTTTGCCACCGTTTCCAGCGTAGTAGCTTCACTAACTACCTGTACCCTGCCGGTTGTCTGGTTCCCAAACATCCGGATCATATTGATCCATTCGGCAAAACCCGGTTCAAGATGGGCATTGGGAGCCACAACAACCATAAGTTTTCCAATGGTGTTCAGTGGATAAATCATCTTGGCTACCACAATGGTTTGCTCCGCACGTTCTACAATGGTATCGAGCACACTACCAAAAAACCGGGAACGGGTAGTAAGCTTACCATTCCAGCCCATCACTATTTTGGTTATGCCCAGCTCTTTGGTCGTGCGAAGAATACCGCTACTGGCATTCAGGTCTACCCGAGAGATTGGGTGAATGGCCTGATCATAACCAGCCGCATACTGCACACTCTTAGAAAATAGCCGATTCTGAGTAGCCACCTTCGTTTTAGCCTGATGATCATCCAAGATCACTGAAAGAGGGTAAATGGGTGCGTTTTTTTGCTTGAGCAGCATGGCCAGATCAATCAGAGCTTCCAGGGTGTTGGGGTTGGCAATAGGTACCAGTATTTTTTCTTCTGACTCGGGTTCTTCTTCCATGTGTTCCACCTCATCCAAAGCCAGCTTTCTACCCGCCCGGTCAGTGACAAAAGAACTCACCATACAAGTGATCAGGATAAGAACAATCGTCCCGTTGAGCACATTATCGTCCAGTAAGTCTAGTCGGTACGCTATTAAGATGATGGCGATTGTTGCTGCTGCATGCCCGCTACTCAAGCCAAAGATTACGTTCCGCTGAAGGATACTAAGTCGGAACACGTGCTGAGTAAAGAAAGCAGCTAGCCATTTACTGCTCAAGGCTACTACCGTTAATACCCCGGCCACTATTAGTGCTTCTGTTCCTTGCGTTAATACTCCCGGGTTAACGAGCATCCCTACGTTAATCAGAAAAAAAGGAATGAATAAGGCATTACCAATAAACTCAATGCGGTTCATTAGCGGTGAACTATGCGGTACCAGGCGGTTGAGAGCAAGGCCAGCTAAAAAGGCCCCTATAATAGGTTCCAGACCTGCTACCTCGGCCAGAAATGCAGCGGCGAACACCATACTTAGTGCAAAAATGTAGTGGATCACTCCTTCATTCTCAGCATTCCGATAAAACCACCGACCTATTTTTGGAAACCCCCAGAGAACAACAAACACAAAGGCAGCGATTGCACTCACCAGTCGTAACCAGAATTCTACATTTAATGCTCCCTCTATAGAAGATGTAATGACAACCAGCACCAGCAGTGCCGCGGTGTCGGTAATCATCGTGCCCCCTACGGTGATTGTTACTGCTTTATTTTTAGTGATACCTAACCGGCTAGCTATTGGGTAGGCAATCAGGGTATGGGTAGAAAACATACTAGCCAGCAGTAAGGCCGACCGGAAGGGATAGTCAAGTATAAAAATGCTGGCCAGGGTTCCCATAATAAGCGGAACCAGAAAAGTCATTGCCCCAAAGCCAATACTTTTGTGGCGATACTTACGAAAATCGTTAAGGTCAATTTCCAGACCGGCAATAAACATTATATATAATAACCCGACAGTGCCAAACAGCGTGGTTTCGGTACGATCAATCAGATGCAGCCCTTCGGGACCCACCAAAGTACCGGCCAGAATTAATCCGATGACGCTCGGTATTTTGAGGCGATCCAGTAATAGCGGAGCAAACAGGATGATGAGCAGAATAATGAAAAATACCTGTACAGGTTCCGTTAACGGCAGGCTCAGTTCAAAAAGTAACATGACCGTAAAAAATAGAGGTTAGACCGTGATGTATGAAGGCACCTAGTAGGAGAGCAAGAGCAAGTTTAACTTGCTGGGAACCAAACACATAAGAGAGAACACACTCATGAGCCTTTCAGATTAGAAATAGTGCGGCAATTTAGCAAATTGCTGCATCATTCAAGCCGCTAACAATAAATATTTTCGTACTTACTGCCTTAACCCTATTCACCGTAATTGCTTATGTAACTCTTTACTCATTCCCATACTAAAAGTTGGTGATTCCCGATTAATGTTATTATTTCGGAGGTTGAAAATGCTTTGGCCACCAGCCAGACCGGGGAATTAATAACTATGCCAATTACCGGAAACGATTCAAAAAGTACTCGCACCACAAATACAGCCTCATCTGTGCAAAAACTAGGTACTTTTGGGGGTGTATTTACGCCCTCCCTACTCACCATTCTGGGGGTTATTATGTATCTCCGTTTTGGCTGGGTAGTAGGTAATGTAGGATTGATCGGTACGCTCATTATTGTTACGCTTTCCACCAGTATCACTTTTTTAACAGCTTTATCAATTGCATCTATTGCTACGGATACACAGGTAAAAACCGGTGGTGCTTATTACATGATTAGCCGCTCGCTGGGTATTGAAGTGGGTGGCGCGGTAGGAATCCCACTATTCATCGCCCAGGCTCTGTCGGTGGCCTTATATGTCATAGGATTTGCCGAGAGTATCGTTAATGTGTTTCCCTCCCTGGATATGAAGCTGGTAGGGTGTGGGGTGACCGTTGCCATTGGTTTGCTCGCACTTTTTTCTACCCAGGCTACCATCCGAACTCAATACTTTATCCTGGCGGCCATTGCCATATCGCTGATCTCATTGGTGATGGGTAAGCCACTGGAAGCAACCCATGTTGAACTTTGGGGCGCTCCGCCTCAGGTCAGCGAAGGTTTTTGGCGAGTATTTGCCGTATTCTTTCCGGCAGTTACTGGTATCATGGCTGGGGTTAATCTATCCGGCGACCTACGGAACCCTGCAAAATCAATACCCAAGGGTACTTTTTTCGCTGTTGGCACTGGTTACCTGATTTATATGGCTCTGCCTATCATCCTGGCCGGGCGCGCCGATGCCGGAACGCTAATTGACGATCCGCTCATTATGCGCCGGATCTCGTACTGGGGTAACGGCATATTGCTGGGGGTTTGGGGAGCTACTCTTTCCAGCGCAGTAGGCAGCATTCTGGGTGCTCCCCGCATTCTGCAAGCGTTGGCTAAAGATGGCGTGCTGCCACATAGTTTCCGCTGGCTAGGGCGGGAAAATGGCCCTAGTAACATTCCCCGAGCGGGCACAATCTTCACAATGATACTGGCCATCATTGCGGTCATCCTCGGTGACCTGGATTTGATTGCTCCCATCCTGACCATGTTTTTCCTAACGACTTATGGAGTGTTGAATATTGCTGCCGGGGTAGAGAGATTACTAGGCAGTCCATCTTTCCGCCCCAGCTTTCGGGTTCACTGGTTCTTCTCATTGCTGGGTGCACTGGGCTGTATTGCGGTTATGTTCCTCATCAACCCTCTGGCTACCCTGATCGCTATTCTATTTGTGGCTGTCATATTTGTGTGGCTCAAACGCCGTGGACTACGTACAGCCTGGGGAGATGTACGTCGGGGCCTCTGGATGGCTCTTACCCGCACTGCGCTACTCAGTATTGATCATACTCCTGACCCCAAAAACTGGCGTCCCCACCTACTGGTCTTATCCGGTGCCCCTACCCGACGGTGGCATTTGATTGAACTAGCCTACGCTATTACCCAGGGCAAATCACTCTTAACCGTGGCTACGGTACTAAAAGCTAACGACGTCACTTTTGACCGGATTAAATCACTGGAAAGTAATATTCGAGATTATCTGGAAGGTCGTGGGGTTGAATCGTTTGTGCGGGTAACGGCTGATGAGGACCCATTTGTCGGAAGTACAAGACTCATTCAGACTTACGGATTAGGAGCCTTGGTACCAAACACTATTGTATTGGGTGATACCCGAGAACTCACTCATCATGGACCTTATTGCGAAATGATTCAACGTTTTCATCAGGCCCAGCGTAACGTAGTGATTGTTCGGGATGAGGAGAAAGAAGGTTTTGGCAATAAAAAAGCCATTGATGTATGGTGGGGTGGTTTGCGAAAGAATGGCGCCCTCATGATGATCCTGGCTTACCTCATCAGTGGAAGCCGCGACTGGCGGTCGGTTAAGGTGACCATTAAAATGGCGGTATCAACACAGGCAGCCGCCCAGGATGCAGAAGCAAACCTTCGGGAGATTATTCAGAACATGCGCATTCCCTTCCAGCATCAGGTATTGGTCAACGAGCAGGAGTCTTTCTGGTCATTGTTAAAACAAGAGTCCCATTCTGCCGATTTGATTATGCTGGGTCTGGCTGAACCAGACGAGAACTTTTTAGCCTATTATGAGCAGCTATCGGAGCGGACTCAGGGTCTTCCAGCCACTCTGTTTGTGCTGGCAGCACAGGAAATTGCTTTTGAAGAGATATTGCTTTAGTATATAACTATCGTTGAATATGCAGAGAAAGAACATTGGCTGAGCATCATAAATGATGTTTTTGTAGAGCTTATGCTAACGGTTTATTGTTCCTCCAGCAGGGTTTCGGCTTCCTGAATACTTGTTTGTATTTGTTCTGCTACCTGCTGAATGGCCTGTTTTTCTCGGGCAATCAGTGCCTTTGCCTCTTCAGAGTTCATACCTTCAAAAGAAAAATCATTGCTGCGCATCCAGTTCATCATGGCTTCATCGGCTTCAGCCAGATTCAAATATACTTGCTCCAGGGCATCCAACCGATCACTCTGACTACTATTACTAGCCTGTAAGCTATCCAGTTCGGTCTGGATTTTCTGGCGAAGCTGGTAGATATGATCCATCTCCGGCATCACGCTATCGTGAATTGCCATCATCTCATCAAATAATGAATCCTGCTCCGTTTTCACCTGATTTTCAGGCGGTTCAGCAGTAACCGCATTTTCCTGACCTGATGGGGACTGACAAGCAGCCAGTAAGCTTAAAAAGATAATTACGAGATATCGCATGGTTGGAGAGCTGTTAGAAATAAAATGGGGATGCCACTAACTAAAAGTAAATAACATCCCCATAAATATGGTTAACCAGAATATGAGTACTACATATCTTCCAGCACTTTCATTACTTCTTTCACATGTTGCTCAGAAGTTTTCAGCAGTGCCATTTCATCATCAGTCAATTGCAGTTCGATCACTTTCTCAATACCGTTCTTTCCTAAGATAACCGGTACTCCCAGGTAGCAATCGCTAATACCGTACTCGCCTTCCAGCTTCACACATACCGGGAAAACCCGACGCTGATCGCGGACGATGGCTTCCACCATTTGCGCGGCGGCTGAACCGGGAGCGTACCAGGCAGAGGTACCCATCAGTTTTACCAATTCTCCCCCACCGGTTTTGGTGCGCTCTACAATGGCGTTAAGTTTTTCTTCGTCTATCAGTTCTGTCACCGGAATGCCACCTACCGTGGTGTAACGAGGCAGCGGAACCATGGTATCGCCGTGGCCGCCCATCAATACTGCCTGAATGTCTTTGGGAGAAACATTGATCGCTTCAGCCAAAAATGCCCGGTAACGTGCGGTATCCAGAATACCAGCCATACCCATCACTTTGGTACGAGGAGCTTTAGAGGTTAAATGCGCCTGATAGGTCATAACATCTAGCGGATTGGATACGACAATGATGACCGCTTCAGGCGAGTGTTTAATCACATTTTCAGTCACCGACTGCACGATTTTCGCATTGGTGCCAATCAGGTCATCACGAGACATGCCTGGCTTGCGTGGCAGGCCTGATGTGATCACGACTACCTCGGAACCGGCAGTTTTGCTATAATCATTGGTAGCGCCTACGGTTCGGGTATCGTATAAGTTGATGGGAGCCTTTTCCCAGATATCCAGGGCTTTTCCCTCGGCTAATCCTTCTTTAATATCTACGACAACGACTTCGTTGGCGATTTCACGATATGCCAGCACATCGGCGCACGTGGCCCCTACGTTTCCGGCTCCTACGACAGTTACTTTCATAAGTTAGGTCTGATTTTGGTAAAAAAATTAAGTACTGATGCAATCTAAAGCAGTATATAGACAAACCCAAGCCCAAATGAGCTAAATGTTTGCACTGACCTGATTCAGATTAAAAAAGCCCTTGGCTGAGCGGTACACATGAAACAAATCCTGTAAATACGCTTCGTACATCTCGCCCAAAGAAGCCATCATTTTTGCTTTAATTTTCGGGTGGCTGGAGAAGATATCCTGAATATTTACGTGCGGAATAACATATAATTCAGCTTGCACAGAACGCACAATGGCACTGTAAGGGCGCAAGGTGCTTTGTAAAAGACTATTATTTCCAAATGACTGCCCGGCTGAGATCACATTCAGTGTTTCAAAATCCTGATCCTGATCTATGAGTAGGGCTATTTTCCCGCTATTGATTAGATAGAGAGCATGGCTGGGATCTTTCCGGAAAAAGACGACCTCGTTTTCCTGGTATCTGCGAAGGTACATATAAGGAAAAAAGGTGCTCATTTCTTCTTGGGTCAATTGCTCGAATAACTGAAACTTTGACAGAAAAGTAATAAGCTCCAACTCCTGCTCCGAAAAAGATCGCTGAAAGGGATTTCGCATTGTATACTAACAGTTTCCAATCAAAAGTAAACAGTTTTTCAGAATTTGGCGGGGTGCCAGCGTAATTCATACACTTTTTGGGTTCGGTCTGTTATCCGGTAACGGTGATCAACCCGGCTTCCAACCACCCATACAATTTCTCCCGCCGAAAGTAAAACCAACACATCCTGTTTTTGGTATAGTGGCACTTTGGTATCGACCAGAAAATCACTGACTTTCTTACGGTGTGGCATTCCTAATGGCTGAAAAGCATCCCCTGGCTGCCAAACGCGTAGCTCCAATGGAAACTGAAGCCGTTCATAATCCAGCGCCGCTATTGAGGCTTCTGCCTTTATCTGATACCCTTTCCGATCTATAATAGCCGCCTCCATATACCCCAGCGTGGTTTGTGTTACCTGGCCTTCTTCATGGCTTTGAGCAGCAATACCCGCCTGATCGGTTTGAGGAGTAATGACAAGTGCCTTTCGCTCAACCCAAAGTTGATGGGTAGCAGAAAGAAATTGCAGTCCTGGCTGGGCATCCTGCTGTAGCGCACCCATAATCTGCTGCACTTCATCCCACGAAAATCCGTAAGGCGACAACCATTCGGTAAGCAGAGAAGCCGCCTGAGGGTGCTCCTTCATTATCTTTTTACGGATGAATATTTTTCCATCTTTTTCTGATACCGCCTTTTTCCTGACTCGGGCCACTTCTGCCTGAAAAATAGCTTCTACCTCTCGCAGCCGCTCTACTGTGCTTTGTGTAGTTTGCAACAGAGAAGGATTAATCTCCTGCAAAGCCGGAATAACCCGATGTCGAATCCAGTTTCGCTGGTATTTTACAGTTTTATTGGTCCGATCTTCCCGCCACGTAAGCTGTTGTTCCTGAGCATACACGGTAATTTCTTCCTTGGTAGCACACAGAAGAGGGCGAACCCACACGTCATTTTTAGGCAACATGGCTCGTAATCCGGCAATTCCGCTGCCTTTGGTTAGATTCAATAAGAGGGTCTCCAACTGATCATTATGATGGTGGGCTAGGGCGATATAGTCAAAGTTATGCTGGGCCCGAAACTCCAGAAACCAGGCTCGGCGCACTTCCCGCACCGCCATCTGAATAGATAGCTGCTGTTGTTCTGCATATGCCTGTGCCTCAAATGAGTGAGAGTAGAAAGGTACCTGATACTTCTCTGCCAACTGCCGGACAAACGCTTCATCCTGCTCAGATTCTTCGGCGCGTAACTGAAAATTGGCGTGGGCAATGGCCCAGTGATCATACTCCTGAGCAAACAAATGCGTTAGTACCACCGAGTCTATTCCTCCGCTTACCGATAGCAGTATCCGGTCGGTAGGCTCGAACAACCGGTTATCATTGATATATTTGCGAAACTTTTCCTGAAAACGATTCAATGCGAATAACGTAAGGGTCGTTAAGGTACTAAAAATACATTGAACAATATGATGCGCTATTGGGCATTCGTTGCCTTTTTCCTGGCTGTGGGCTTAAACTTTCCGGCTTTCGGCCAAAATAAGATTCGGGTAGAGCGGGCTGATCGCCTTCGAGGAGGCGGTTCAGATACGGACGGTAATGCTTTTCGCAAGTTGATTGGCAATGTTATATTAGTACAAGGCACTACTCGTATCTACGGAGATTCCGTCATCTATTATCCGGTCCGCAATTTTACCGAGGTTTTCGGCGATATTGTTCGGGTGGAAGAAGGGGATTCTATTGTAGTAACCGGTGGCCAGCTCCGCTATGATGGTAACCAAAAACTGGCCGAAATGCGCGAAAATGTGGTCTATAAAGACCCCAGCATGACGCTTTATACCGATTTCCTGGACTATAATATGCAGGAAAATATTGCTTATTATTTTGAAGGGGGAAAAATAGTAGATACCACCAACGTACTAGTAAGTCGAAGAGGGACCTATCAAACGGCAACCCACCTGGCTGCTTTTAAAGACAGCGTGGTACTTACTAACCCTGACTACGTTATGGAGTCGGACACGCTGGAATACAACACGATCACTAAAATTGCCTATACCCGGGGACCTACCGTGATCACCTCAAAAGATGGCAATGTGCTGAATGCCGAAGCTGGAAGTGAAATCAATACAACTGATAAACAGTCAGTGTTTGGGTTAGGGACCATCGAGACAGAAGCCTACCTGATCAGTGCTGATCAATTGTTTGCCGATCGGTTGAATGAACGATATACCGCCACCAGCAATGTAAAAATGGTTTCTAAAGAGCAGGATGTCATCATTACCGGTGATTCGGCCTTTTATAGAATGCAGGATGGTATCACCAAGATTTTTGGTAACCCGGTAATGAAGAAGGTGATGGAAGGTGATACTTTGTATATGGCCGCTGATACACTGGTTAGCCTGGAAGACTCTATCCCCGCCAATGAGCGCATATTGGCGTATCCAAACGTGCGCATCTTTCGCACCGATCTGCAAGGAATAGCTGACTCACTGGCCTATCATATTGTAGATTCAATGCTAT
Source organism: Roseihalotalea indica (assembly GCF_022458895.1). The sequence goes on from NZ_JAINFL010000011.1 coordinate 45,713, forward strand.
ACTTCTATGACGACCCGGTACTTTGGACAGATGCTAACCAGATTGAAGCAGATTCTATTAATATAGAAATTGTAGACGGCAAAATCCATAAAATGAATGCCCGGGATAACTCGTTTGTCGTCTCGACGGACACGCTTAGGAACTTCAATCAGATTAAAGGGAGGGACATGGAAGCATTCTTTAATGAAGGCGCTATTGCCAATATTAATGTATACGGTAACGGGGAGAGCATTTATTTTCCGCTACAGGGAGATTCTATCATGATTGCCATGAACCGCATTCTGTGCAGTGATATTTACATCTACTTTAAAGACAATCAGTTGGATAACATAAAATTTGATGTAAAACCGGAAGGCTCATTTATCCCCCCCCATGAGATTAAACCGGAAAATACCCGGCTTGAAGGTTTTGCTTGGAGAAATGATGAACGCCCTACTCTGCAAACCATTTTTGAACCCATCATCACTGAAGGACCACCTCCCATCAATGTCGAAGTAAAACCAGTACCCATACCAGCAAAAATAAACCCTTAGCATCTGCTAAAGCTACTGCTGCTTGGGAGTATAGGGAAAAGGGCTCGTAGCGGTCCACCCGCCATCTACCACCAAAGTTTGACCGGTAATCTGCGACGCCTCCGGCGAGAGGAAGAACAATGCTGCCTGGGCAATGTCCGAAGGTTCGGCGGGGCGCTGAGTGGGTGTTACGCGGCTCCAGCTTTCTACGTATTGTTCATCTTCCTGTAGCGTACGCTCCGTCACTGTAGCTCCCGGTGCCAGGGCGTTGATGGTAATTTGATAAGGTGAAAGTTCTACTACCAGGCTTTTGGCCATCATCCGCAGTGCCGCTTTTGTCATGGCGTAAGTAGTAAGCTGAGCGGCTGCTTGCACGCCAATAACCGAAGACATCAGCAAAATACGTCCTCCAGAGCCCTGTGACCGCATTTGCCGGGCAGCGGCCTGGGTTAGAAAAAAGCTTCCCTGTAGATTTAGCGTTAGCACCTTTTGAAAATTTTCCGGCTTAAAACTAAAGAAATCGCCAAAAAGCGTAATACCCGCATTCGGAATAGCCATATCTACTTTTCCAAATTCAGTAACAGCAGTTTCTATTAACTGATAGGAAAAGTCAACCCGGCTGGCATCGCCCGGTAGTGCTATACAGCGTCCACTTCCCTCCCGAGTGATCTTTTCAGCAGCGGCGTGGGCTGCGGCTGCATCCAGGTCATTCAGTACCACCGATGCCCCTTCTTTCACCAGTTGCCGGGCAATCTCATACCCAATTCCTATACCTGCGCCAGTAATTACCGCTACCTGATTAGCAAATTTCATATGCTGTTACAAACTACTGATTGACGTTATTACGTATTTCAATCTAAACTTTAATTATTCCATCTCGCTGTAGGCGTAGTGAGCCTTACGAGGTAGGTTTTGTCAAAAAAACAAAATTTTTCACTAAAAGTATGAGTCAATATAGGTCTTACTGCCCTGTTAAAGTAAAAAAGTACTGATAATCGGTAAAATAACCTTTGTTAAATCGGACCATCTTACGTAGGTGCTTTTCTCAATATGATGTAATAAAACCCCTGAATTTAGTTGTTTCAAACAAAAAAAATCTGTTACTTTTATAAAATATAGGCAGATTAATAGCGTTGAATGAAGTTATTTTTACCATTTCTCTTTTTTTCATTTATTTCTTTTGTAGGGCTGAGCCAGAGTTTAGCGTTGATTGATCCTATATTCGAGGAATCGGTGGCTACCGGAAGTTGGGTTTCTACTCAATTAAAAGTAAAAAACAATAGCGAAAAACCGGTTCGTTTGGGCATCAAACTGGAAGCTCCCTACTTGAAAGGCGACCAGGTTTCTTCTATCTGTATTGGTAATGAGTGCTTCACCAAATTTGATGCGCTGGAAGTTACTACCCTTTTTCCCGAAGAAACCATTGAGGATATTCGCATTCGTTTCAATGCTGGTTATGATGAAATATCCCGCGAGCTCTCGCTGACTATTTATAATATTGAAGCTCCCGATGACCAATTAACCAAACGCTTCACCTATCATATCCGCAATAACTTTCCCAACGGCATTCTCTTTGCCGACGAATCTTTACAGGTTAGTAAAATCTATCCAAACCCGGTTTCATCAGTAGCATCCATTGATTATTCCCTGTCTTCCACACTTACTCCCGCTACCATCACTGTACATAATATCTTGGGTGACCGGATCATGGAACTGAACCTTGATTCATCTGAAACCAGTCTGAAGCTTCCTCTTGACCAGCTGCAGAACGGTATTTATTTTTATACGCTTCAGGTGAACGGCAAGGGGATTACTACTAAAAAGTTCGTGGTTAAAAAATAACCTCTCTTTCTAAGCGTTTTTTTACCGTATCCGAATATTTTCGGGGAACTTGTTGTTATTAGGGTTGGTTGCATTTACTGCGGTAACCCCTTACCTTTGCATTTATAAACTACGGCGGATTGAAAACCTATTTTGCAATAATTCTTCTTACAGTTACAGTGGTGCTAAGCAGCTGTAGTGACTATCGCAAGCTGCTAAAAAATGGCGGCTGGGAGAAACAGTACGAGGCTGCTCTCAATTACTATCAAGAAAAAGATTATTACCGGGCTACGGTTTTGCTTGAAAATGTACTACCTATTATCCGGGGGACTCAAAAAGCAGAAGAAGCGCAGTTTTATTATGCCTACGCCCATTACTATCAGCGAAAGTACATCTTAAGTGCGCATTATTTCAAGGAGTTTTACGAAACTTACTCTCGAAGTGAGCGAGCTCAGGAGGCTATGTTTTTGCACGCCTATTCGCTTTATCTTGAATCACCCACCCCAAGCTTAGATCAGAGCAGCACCAATGAAGCCATCGATGCCATGCAGCGCTTCATTAACCGTTATCCTTACAGTGACTATAAAGAACGGGCCGAGGCTATTCTGGATGAACTCCAGGAAAAGCTGGAAACAAAATCATTTGCCAATGCCATTCAGTATTATCACCTGGAGCGATATGACGCGGCTACCATTGCCATGAATAACTTTCAGAAAGACTTTCCTGATTCCGACATGAATGAGGAAGCTAGTTACTGGAAGCTGGCAGCACAATTTCAGTTGGCCGAGCAAAGTATTCGCTCAAAGCAGAAAGAACGCTATTATACTACTATTGAATATTATCAGACTTTTATAGACAAATATCCTCAAAGTGAGTTTGTCTCTCAGGCAGAGTCAATTTATGAAACCTGCTTGTCTAAAATCAGAAAAGATACCAGTGACAGTAAAGCATCTATAGAACCATGATAAAAAAACCCAACGTTAACGCATCTATCGTAACTCTGGATACTGATAAGCTTGCAGCTCCTACCGGAAATTTGTACGAGTCAGTAGTTGTTGTATCAAAAAGAGCTCGCCAAATTTCAGTAAACCTGAAAGAAGAACTCAACGGAAAACTTGCCGAGTTTGCAACCACGGTAGATAACCTGGAGGAAGTATTTGAAAACCGCGAGCAGATTGAAATCTCACGTTTTTATGAGCGAATGCCGAAGCCAACTATTCTGGCAATGGATGAGTTTATGAACGATGAAGTTATGTATCGCCGCGTAGAAGATTCTACGGAGTAATTATTACCCTTGCCTATGCAGGGCAAAAAGATTATTCTTGGAGTTTGTGGAAGTATAGCAGCCTATAAAGCTGCTTTTCTTGTTCGATTGCTGATCAAGGAAGGTGCTGAAGTACAGGTCATTATGACTGACGCAGCAAAGGATTTTATCACCCCTCTTACTTTAGCCACACTATCCAAGCGCCCGGTACTCTCTCAGTTCTCTACTGACCTTTCCCAAGGGCAATGGAATAACCATGTTGAGTTAGGGCTCTGGGCTGATGCTATGGTTATTGCCCCAATCAGTGCGCATACCCTGGCTAAGTTTGCTCATGGCCACTGCAATGACCTACTAACGGCAACCTACCTGTCTGCACGCTGTCCGGTATGGGTAGCTCCCGCAATGGACCTGGATATGTACCAGCATCCGTCGGTAGCGAATAACATCCGTTTACTACAACAGGCCGGAAATTACGTCATTGATGCTGAAGAAGGTGAACTGGCAAGTGGGCTTTCCGGCGTTGGGCGTTTAGCCGAACCCGAACATATCGTCCACACCCTTCGCTCCCACTTTGAAAACCAGAAAACACTCCAGGGAAAAAAGGTGCTAATCACCGCCGGCCCTACCCAGGAATTTATTGACCCGGTACGATTCCTGACGAATGCATCATCCGGTAAGATGGGATATGCCATTGCTACTGAGGCGGCGGCTCGCGGCGCGGAAGTTACTTTAATTAGTGGGCCTACTGCCCAAATTCTTCATCATCCAAATATCCGCAAGGTACCAGTCATTACTGCCCGAGAAATGCTGGAGGCCGCACAAAATCATTTTAGTGAGGCTGACATTACCATCTTTGCCGCCGCTGTAGCAGATTATACGCCTCAGACTAAACATTCTCAAAAACTAAAAAAGAAAAGCAACTCGCTTACGTTAGCATTAGAGAAGACGGCAGACATTGCTCTTACGCTGGGGCAGCAGAAAAAAAGCCACCAATTGCTTATAGGTTTTGCCCTGGAAACCCAGGATGAAGAAAGTAATGCTCTGGCTAAGCTGGAAAAGAAAAATCTGGACATTATAGTGCTGAATTCACTGAACGATCGCGGAGCCGGATTTGGTTATGATACTAACCAGATTACCATTCTGGATCGGCAGCGTAAAAAGCCCCAGCATTTTACATTAAAGGACAAATCGGCCGTGGCAAAGGATATTTGGAATTATATTAGTGACTATGAAGCGTAGTATTTTAATAGCAGCAGGTCTGATATTTTTAAGCTACTGGGGCGTAGCCCAAGAGCTTAATGCTACCGTTCGGGTAAATTACCAGAATGTGGGTAGCACGGGTACCAGCGTATTTGAGGATATGGAAACTGCTTTTTCGCAGTTTTTGAGTAACCGTAAGTGGACCGATGATACATATGCCCCTGAAGAACGGATTAACTGTAACCTCATCATCACTATTGATCAGATGCCTTCGGTGAGTGATTTTACAGCAACGGTGCAGATTCAGTCCTCCCGGCCTACTTATGGCTCCAGTTACGAAACGCTCCTATTTAATTTTGCCGACCGCGACTGGACTTTCCGATATGTAGAAGATCAACCACTCAATTTTAACGCCAATACTTTTACCGACAATATCACCAGTTTGCTGGCCTACTATGCTTATATTATTCTGGGCCTGGATTATGATTCGTTCAGCGAACTAGGTGGCCAAAAATATTTTGAGACTGCCCAGCAGATTGTTGTAAATGCGCAGCAACAGGGAGGCGGTTGGGATCAGTTTGGCGGAAACCGCCGTAATCGCTATTGGCTGGTAGAAAACATGATTAACCCTCAGATGCGCCCGGTTCGGGAAGCATTGTACAACTATCATCGCCTGGGGCTTGACCAGTTTGCTGATAAGGAAGAGGATGCGAGAAAAAGTATTCTGGAATCACTACAAGGTATGCAAGAGGTAAGTAAACTTTTCCCGCAGTCAATTGCCATCATTGCTTTTTTTGATGCCAAAAATGATGAATTAATTAGTGTATTTACCAAAGGTGATATTTCTGCTCGAAGAGAGGCCTACAACACACTAGTGGCAATTAACCCTTCTGAAACTGATAAATATCAGGCCATTATTAAGTAGTTTTTCATAAGCCCAAATAAAAAATCTGGCAACTCATTCTTAAATTAAGAATTTTATTCTTTAATTTTGCAATAAAGAAGAGAGTAAAACCCCGGACGTCCATCCCTGACTTTACGCGCCAGTTCTCTAAACTTAGCGTAACAAATTTCTGTTGTACCATTACCATTTACTAAAAACCGGGCGATTATTGGCTTGGTGAGGTTGTTTAATAACCGAGAGTGTATGCTTCAAAGCCTGACTATCAAAAATTACGCGTTACTTCAGGAGCTTGAAATGAAGCCTTCTGAAAATTTAAATATTATTACCGGAGAAACCGGTGCGGGTAAGTCGATTATGTTAGGGGCTATTGGGTTGTTGTTGGGTAATCGAGCCGATAAACGATCGCTGTACAATGAAGAGAAGAAATGCATTATTGAGGGTATTTTTACTATCAATAAATTTCGGTTAGAATCTATCTTTGATCAGGAAGAGCTCGACTACGATCCTATTTGTATTTTGCGGCGGGAGATTGCTCCTAACGGTAAATCACGGGCTTTTGTGAATGATACTCCGGTTCGCCTGGAAACCCTGCGAGGCATCGGCCATTTGCTGGTAGACATCCACAGCCAGCATGATACACTGCTTCTAGGCGATAACCTTTATCAACTTGAACTTATTGATGCTTTTGCTGCCAATGAGCAAGAGCAGAAAAGTTACTTCCAGAGCTATCAGCAATACCGGCGAGCCCGCCAAGAGTATGACCGGGTAACTTCTGAAGCAGCGCGCTTACGGCAAGAAGATGACTACAACCGTTTTTTATTAGACGAGTTGCATAAAGCCAAGCTACAAGAAGGTGAGCAGGAGATATTGGAAGAGTCACTAAAGGTGATGGAAAACGCCGGTAACATTCAGGAACAGTTAAGCACTATTCAGACCTTGTTTAGCTACGAAGATGTATCAGTAGATCAACTCCTGGCTCAGGCGAAGCAAGCGATTATCAAGATTGCCTCACTCTCCCCTAAATACGATGCCATCTATCAGCGTATTGAAAGCTGCCTTATCGAGATTCGGGATATTTCCGGTGAAGTGGAAAGTGAAGCTTTAGAAGTGGATTTTGATCATGAGAAAGTGGAAGCTACCCGAGACCGGTTAGATCTGCTTTTCAAACTTCAGCAAAAGCATCATGTGAAATCGGTTCAGGAATTATTATCCCTTCAATGGCAGCTTGAAGAAAAAGTAGAACAGGTTACTAATCTAGACAGTGAAATAAGCCGTCTGGCCGAAGTGAAAGAGGTGGCCTACCGGGAAATGGACGAACAAGCCAAGCGGTTAACCCTGTCGCGGGAAGCAACGTTTGTTCCGTTTGCTCAGGAGCTCGCCCGGTTGCTCCGAAACCTGGGTATACCCGATGCAGTAGTGGAAGTTGAACGGACCAAAGTGGAACCCGGTGAGTCTGGAGCCGACGAGATTTCTATCTTGTTTAGTGCCAACAAAGGAATTTCTCCCCAGGAACTGAAGGGGGTAGCCTCAGGAGGAGAATTTTCTCGCCTGATGTTCTGCATCAAGTACATTCTTGCTGGAAAGACATCGCTACCCACCATTATTTTTGACGAAATTGATACCGGAGTTTCAGGTGAGATTGCCATTAAAATGGTCAATATGATGAAAGAGATGTCTCGCAGTCATCAGGTAATGGCGATCAGCCATTTACCCCAGGTAGCAGCAAAAGGCGATGCTCACTATTTTGTCTACAAAGATAATAGCTCTGCAAAAGTGGTTAGTAAAATCCGCCAATTATCCGAAGAAGAGCGAGTGGTGGAAATTGCCAAAATGCTTGGTGGTAATAACCCTTCTACCATTGCCTATGAAAATGCAAAAGAGCTGCTTTCTTTCTAGTATCTCAAACTTTTCTTGATACATACTGCTGGCATGTTTCTCTTTTAATACGGCTAATCCAAACCTACTATAGAACAAGTGAGGAATGACCACACTCTAAATAAATTATTCGAGTGCTTTTACTTATTCCTTTCCCTTTGAACTCATGCTTGACTTAGTTGTATAATCGAGTGCCGGTAATCAATCACCAGCCCTAGGTACAATCTCAGAATGCGCAGATTCTATTAAAGAATATTTGTACCTTTGTTCTGTTTACTGCAAAACTTAAAGAATTTTTATATTCTAGAGAAGAGAGAAGTTTTTAATACAGGCCCAATTTTTTATTCTTCAGCAGTTGGCCATACCCTCAATTTGTTAATTTTTTACTGCGCGCTTTCCTTATGTCTCAATCAGAAAACCCTCCTATCCCATCACACCATCCAGAAACATTTACGGGCGGGGGACGAATGGGTGAGCGAATACGAGAATTTGACTGGGAGAAAAGCGCAGTAGGGGCCAACGAGCATTGGTCGCCCAGCCTAAAAGTGGCCCTAAATGTCTGTTTAGAAGCTTATTTTCCCATTGCAATATACTGGGGAGAATCGTTTACACTTTTTTATAATGACGCGTGGAGTCCCATATCCGGTAAAAAAAACGAATGGGCCCTGGGAAAGCCCGGAAAGGAAGTGTGGCCGGAAATATGGGATGAAATTGGGACTATTTTTCAGCAGGTACTAACCGAGGGGAAATCCGTTCGATCTAAGAATGCTTTACTACCCATGCATCGACATGGCTATACAGAAGAATGTTATTTTGATTATTCCCTCACCCCTATTCGGGAAGAAGATGGAAAAGTAGGAGGAATTTTTAATGCTGTTGTTGAGACTACCTATCAGGTTATTGATGAAAGGCGCACCCATCTGCTACATGCACTAAGTACGACCAGTAAGCTGCCATCCCTGGCAGATATATGGGGAAATGCAATCAACACTTTGGCCTTATACCCAAAAGATATTCCCTTCTGCCTGCTGTACTCAATCAACAGAAACGACCTTTCAGAAGCAACTCTGAGAAGTTATACCGGATTGCACAACGAACCAGATAATTCCCTAAAGTCAATCTCCCTGATACACGATGCGCCTTCTTCCTGGCCTTTTGCTCAAATGCTGAAAGAACATCAATCACACTGTGTATTCGACTTTGGCTCTCAATTTGAAACACCCCCAACCGGGTCATGGCCTGAACCATGCCAACAAGCCATTGCATTACCTATCTATAGCAAGCCCACTCAGCTAGTTGGTTTTATAGTTGCTGGAATCAGCTCTCGACGCCAAATAGATAATAAATACATAGACTTTTATCAGTTGGTAGCCCAACAACTGGGTAGAACTATTACTGATATTAAAGACCGGATGGTGCTAGAGCAGGAGCAGGCAAAATTGCTAAACCTTTTTGAACAGGCTCCAGTAGCTATTGCCATTCTGAGTGGCCCTAATCATGTATTAGAAGTCGCGAATCCGGTAGGGGCCAAACTCTGGGGAATAGAACCAGAAAAGGTACTTGGACTACCTTTATTCGATGCAATCCCGGATGCCAGAGGACAAGGATTTGAAGAATTATTAAATGGTGTTTATCACACGGGAGAGCCTTTCGTAGGTCAAGAGCTTCCAATTACCTTGCTTAAAGATGGTGCGCCAGTCACTGAGTACTTTACCTTTGTCTATCACCCCTGGCGTGATGAACAGGGCCGAGTGATTGGTATCATTACTGTTGCTACCGGGGTGACCGAACAAGTAGAAGCTCGGAAAGTCATTGAAGCAAAAAACATCACATTAGAAAAGATCAATGCCGATCTGGACAATTTCGTATACATGGCCTCGCATGATCTGAAAACGCCTATTGCCAATATAGAAGGGTTAGTACATACGCTGAAGCGCCATCTACCCTCAGAAAACCCCGGCATTATTCAGCAGTTGGTAGAATATATGGAGCTATCTATTGAAAGATTTAAGAGTACTCTAACAGATATGGCCCACATCGCACGACTTCAGCGGCAAGTGGATGCAGAAGTAAAAGAAATACTATTGACTGAGGTATTGGCTGAAGTACAGGAAGATTTAAGAATAGCTATTGAAAAAGCAGATGTGCGCTTTGAAATAGATATCAACCACAGTGCAACCATCCGGTTTTCACCCAAAAATATGCGAAGTGTTATCTATAATTTGCTTTCCAATGCTATTAAATACCGTTCTCCTGAACGCCACCTGCAAATCAGGGTTAGCTATGAGGAAAGCGCAGAATATCAAACCCTTACCATTGAAGATAATGGGCTGGGCATAGACCCTTCCCAAAAAAATAAGATTTTTACAATGTTTCAACGATTGCATGACCATGTGGAAGGTACAGGTTTGGGGCTGTATATTATTAATAAGATTATGGAAAATACGGGTGGAAAAATAGAAGTAGATAGCCAACTAGACGTGGGATCAATTTTTAAAGTTTACTTTAAACGGTAAACATATTATCACGCTTTTGGTAATCCAATAAAGTAATCAGGCGATAGATTAAAATATGATACAACTCAACACGATCATGCTAATTGACGATGATGAAATTACTAATTTTATCAATGAGCAGTTGATTAGTGAAATGGGTATTACTCAAGAAATACTTATTGCTAAAAATGGGAAAGAAGGCATTACACTGGTGGAAGACCGTTGTAAAATAAGGAATCATAACTGTCCTCAACTCATTCTTCTTGATATCAATATGCCAGTAATGAATGGCTTTGAGTTTTTAGAGCAATATCAACAGTTAGACTTACCTTCCTCTCAGTCTATTATTTTAATAATGCTCACATCTTCCGATAACAAAAAGGATATAGAGCGCATCAAGCTTTCAAATGTTATTGACTACCTCAGTAAGCCTTTAACGGTAGAGAAACTAACCTCAGTGATGAATAAGCATTTTGGCACCTAGCAATAGAAGGCCATAGATATAGATTCAGTATATATATTATATTGTACCTTATGATAAAATTTTCGTAGTAGCTCAATTCATGATTGCCGGAGCTACTATATTTGGTTGTCATTCTTTATTAATTATATAGCAATTTAGAAGATGCGCTATAACTTTACTCAGCCCCAGCGAATGGTATCATATTTTACCCAAAGTAGTATAGCATGAGGCTTCTTTGCTACCACACTATTGAAGCTTAATAATGTCTAACAGGTCAGACACTTTTATAAGAATATTTTAAATGTCATGTAAGGTTTCTGGCAAAAATTTCATAAAAAATACAAAGTTTTTATCCGTCTGTCTTATTCTTCCTCTATAAATAAGAAGTAAAGCGGATTAGCCCCTCTATAAAAATTGCGTGGTAAGTATTTTTGCTGATCAACAGTAATAAGCATTTTAGCACCTTTTAACTCTTCAGTTGCCTTCATTTTCTTAGCATATAGCCGGGAAAAGTAAATATTTTACCGATTAATATTCACTTATTCTGTTGACTGGTTCTATATTATTTAACGATCGACTAGAAAAAAATTTAATGCTACTTCATCCCGAAGAAGCTATTAAGAGTTTATACATAAAAAACCGGCATCGTTAAAATCTAGTAGACGTTCTATATACGCCTAATCAGTAAAGAGGTAATTAAGGGGCCAGCATAGTACTAAAACCTAAGCCTCTGTTTTAGAACGAGCCTATAGTCACAGAAGCGCGCAAGCATCTGACAGTCAGCACATTTCATAAATCTAATCGAACAGAATCTAAGAAGAGCAGCAGTGATGAACTTCATAAAGTCACCTTATTCCGATTCGGATTCTTTATTAAAGTTTAGTGCGTTCTGCCAATTGCCAAGAAAAGCCTGATTAGTTTGTTGTGGTATTACGTAAACTGCTGGTGTTTAGCAGGTAATGGCTTAACATTCTCCAAATGTAATCTAAACGATCAAATGAGAGGGGATTCTCTTCATCGGATATTGCACGTCTTTTTTGTAGCTGATAGCGATAGTTTTCCAATGCTTCTAAAAAAAGCAACTGCTGAGACAAAGGGAGTTGCCTAAAGTCCTGGCTAATACTATCCAGGTCTCGGGTAAAGTCAACGTTCATCATAAAGTAGTAGTGAGGGTAGAACTATTTATTTTACTTTATAAAACTAATTTTCATTTAGTGTAATTACAACTTTGTATATAGTCTAAAACAACTATGTAATATTTATTCACATTTCCTGCTTAATTCGTTCACATTTTCTTAATTAAAATCAGGTTTAATTGAGCTTTTTTAATTTCTGGCTACCTGTATTGATAGCATTAAAAAACCCGACAATACCCCCTAACAAATGAGACTCCCAGGATACGTAACTTTGGGTAGGTAATACGCCATAAAAGATTCCTCCGTAAAAAATTAAGATCACTATAGATATTAATAATGATTTAAAATCTCGCTGGAAAAGCCCAAAAAAGATCAGAAAAAAAGCCAGCCCGTAAATTAACCCACTGGCCCCAATGTGAATAGAAGTACGGGCAAAAAGCCAAACCAACAAGCCGGTAAGAAAATAACATTGCAAAAAAACCCTATTTGCAATACGCCGATAGAACATATACAGTACCGTTCCTAAAATGAGTACTGGCATTGTATTAGAAACCAAGTGAGCCACCGAGCCATGCAAGAGCGGAGCCGTGAAAATGCCGATCAAACCTCTAATGGTTCGTGGGAGAATACCAAACATAGCAAGATCTACTGGATAAAGCTGATCCAGAAAGAATACTCCCCACATTAAAAAAACGAGTCGGGAGGGAACCAACATACTGCTACTGATAGACTGCATTACTTGTTTTTATCACACGTTAAATTCTCCAGAAAACTTCATGACCAACCTACTATTGTTATTGAGGAGTTAGTTTTAAATAGATTGGGAGATGATCGCTAAAGCCCCCCTGATATTTGAACCCAACGTAGGTTCTCTTGGGGCGGTATCCTAAATTTGCTTCATCCGCTTCCAGCAACCATTCAGGATGAAAAACATTTCCTCGCTTGTTCAGGATCACCCATTTTGTTTCACCTTCTTGCCAGTTTTGTGAAGCCAGCCATTGATCCAGCACCCCCCACTCACCCTGATGTTTATGGGTACCTTCATAAGCATAATGGCTCAGATTCTGCAAAGGAGTCTCTCTAACCAGAAAGAGCATACTTGCATCTTCCGGAGTATCATTAAAGTCGCCGGTAACCAGAACTTTTGCGTCGGGCTCTTCTTTAATTACTGACTGAATATGGGCTTGTAAGGTTTTAGCGGCGGCCATCCGGGATGCTTCCGATACCTTTGTGCCACTATAACGAGAGGGCCAGTGGTTTACATATAAATGAACGGTATCCTGTTCTGCCAACTGTCCTTGTACATACAGTATGTCTCTGGTTGTTCGGTGCGTGGGCAGATCAACCGAAATAAACTCATGACGGATTATGCTCAGTAGATCAGGGCGGTAAAGTAAGGCTACATCAATCCCGCGGGCATCGGGAGAATCCTGATGAATAATTTCATAATGAAAGCGATGCAAGGGGGTATCCTGAAGTAATGCTTCCAGCACATACCGGTTTTCTACTTCGGCTAGGGCGATAATGGCGGGTGGCTGCCACTCCCCTACTCCAGCAATCACTTTATAAAGATGCTTTAGTTTTTGCTGAAACCTGTTGTATGTCCAGTATCGATCACCACCCGGTAAAAAGGCTTCATCTATCGTTAGAGAATCATCTCGCACGTCAAACAAGTTCTCTACGTTATAAAACATGAGTGTAATTTCTTCCTGAATCAGCTCCTGAGCGCTGCTCCACTGAGGCATCCATATGACTAACCCTATCCAATACACAACTCGAGCCATAGCGGCAAGATACAACGAATATGGTGGTCAAGCTTTTCGTTTTAGCTCAATACCTTACGGTCATAACGGAATATTCCCGTGTTTCTTCTTAGGTAACTTATCCACTTTATTTTCCAGCATCTGAAAAGCACTAATGAGCTTACTACGTGTATCCTGTGGGTAGATCACTTCATCTACATAACCACGGCTGGCCGCCCGATACGGATTAGCAAAGGTTTGGGTATATTCATCAATCTTCTCCTGCAATTTTTCTTCTGGATTTTCAGCAGCGGCTATTTCCCGACGAAATATAATTTCAGAAGCGCCTTTAGCGCCCATTACGGCAATCTCGGCTGAGGGCCAGGCGAAATTCATATCAGCGCCGATATGCTTGGAGTTCATCACATCATAGGCTCCACCGTAGGCTTTCCGCGTGATGACCGTTACCCGAGGCACAGTGGCTTCACTAAAAGCATACAACAACTTAGCCCCATTAGTAATAATAGCATTCCATTCCTGATCTGTGCCCGGCAAAAACCCAGGAACGTCTTCCAATACTAACAAAGGAATATTAAAAGAGTCGCAAAAGCGGACAAAACGAGCGCCTTTTTTACTGGCGTTAATATCCAACACCCCAGCCAGACTTGCCGGTTGGTTTCCAATAATCCCTACACTCCGCCCTGCGAGGCGCGCAAACCCCACAATAATATTTTCTGCATAATCTTGATGTACTTCCAGAAAAGTATCTTTATCAACAATGCCCTGTACAACCTCTCGCATATCATAAGGCTGGTTTGGATTATCAGGTACGATATCATTAAGCTCAGCCCTTGTTTCGTCGTCCTTAATTTCATAAGGTAATTGAGGCGGGTCTTCGTCGCAGTTTTGAGGAATATAGCTAAACACCTTCTGAATGCGCTGAATACATTGCAATTCATTAGGATCATGAAAATGAGTAACCCCACTTTTGCTACTATGAGTCATGGCTCCGCCAAGCTCCTCTGAGCTTACCTCTTCATGGGTAACGGTCTTTACCACATTGGGTCCGGTTACAAACATATACGATGTTTTTTCTACCATGAATATAAAGTCTGTGATGGCCGGTGAATAGACCGCACCGCCCGCACAGGGTCCCATTACCGCCGAAAGCTGAGGAATTAATCCGGAAGCCAAGGTATTGCGATAGAAAATATCGGCATACCCACCCAGCGATACGACCCCCTCCTGAATGCGCGCTCCTCCTGAGTCATTTAATCCGATAACCGGAGCGCCATTTTTCATTGCCAGATCCATAATCCGCACAATCTTTTCAGCATGAGCTTCGGATAATGATCCGCCAAAAACGGTAAAGTCCTGAGAGAATACGTATACTAACCTGCCTTGAATGCGGCCGTAGCCTGTTACAACACCATCGCCCAGATAACGCTGCTTTTCTAACCCAAATTCGTAGGATCGGTGCTCTACAAACTTGCCTATTTCCTGGAAACTGCCTTTATCCAATAAAATATCCAGGCGTTCGCGGGCCGTAAGCTTGCCCTTTTCGTGTTGCGACTGTATGCGTTTTTCTCCGCCTCCTAAAAGTGCCTGCTGGTCTTTCTCATGAAGTTCCTGAAACTTATTATTATTTGAAGACGGGGCAGAAGCTGATGAACCGTTCGGTTGTGTTTTCATGTTGTAGCAAATATTTTGAGTATTTCAAAGATAGGGTAAATCATAAACTTTGCACGGTTTACCAGACTTATGGCACTATTAACCCGTTAGTTATCTACATGAACCAAAAAGTTGCGACTATTGACTTAGGCACCAACACGTTCCATTTGCTGGTGGCTGAACTAAGCGAAAGCGATACCTTTCAGGTGATTCACCATGAGCGTATTCCGGTTATGATCGGGCGAGGTGGAATTAACCAGGGTATTATTATACCCGAGGCTCAGGAAAGAGCACTGGATGCATTACGCCATTTCCGGGAACAGCTAAATTCATTTAATATTGCGCTAGAAAATGTGCATTGTACCGCTACCAGTGCTTTCAGAAATGCCAAAAACGGTCAGGAACTTGCCGAAATCATAGTAAAAGAAACGGGTATCAACGTAGATATTATTCCCGGTGACCGAGAAGCTGAATATATTTACTACGGAGTGCGAGAAGCTGTTTCTTTAGGTGATCAGAATGCACTCATCATGGATATTGGGGGCGGCAGTTGTGAGTTTATTCTCTGTAATCAGCATGAAATTCTCTGGAAACAAAGTTTTGAGATTGGTGCCCAACGGCTACTAGACCGCTTCGACATTCAGGACCCCATCTCTCAGGAAAATATCCAAGCACTTAAAGAATACTTTGGTGAAATGCTAGAACCTTTAACACAGATTATAGCTGAACATCATCCTGAAACGCTGGTTGGCGCTTCTGGCACGTTTGATACGCTCAGTGATATTCATGTGCAGGCGGCCCAGTTAAACGTGTCTGAAGATGCTACTGAACGCCCGCTTACTTACTCCGCATTTCAAAAGATGCTTCAGGATTTCTCTCAGAAAACCCGACAGGAGCGATTGAGCATACCGGGAATGATTGAGATGCGGGTAGATATGATTGTTGTTGCATCCTGGCTGATCCAGTTTGTGCTAGAAGAATATCAGATCCGCGACATTCGCATTTCATCCTATGCCCTGAAAGAAGGTTTACTGGTACAACTGGCTCAACGCGCTCGCTAACTTGATGGTATCAGGATTTTCAGTACTTTTGACCTGATTTATTTATAAAGTCAGTCATGCAAAAATTCGATCATCAATCCCTCATCAACTTTTCCAAATCCATTTTTTTAAAGATAGGCTGTTCGCCTGAACACGCTCAACTAGCGGCCACAGTGCTTTCCAGTGCTGATTTGCGGGGAGTAGATTCCCACGGTATAGCCCGACTGATTGGTTATGTCCGCTTATGGGAAAAAGGAAGGATCAATGCCAAGCCCAATATCACCATTGTACATGAAACTCCCAGCACAGCGGTAGTTGACGGAGATCAGGGTTTAGGTTTAGTCGTTGCTCCCTTTGCTATGGAAATTGCTATGGAAAAAGCGAAAAACGTAGGCACCGGCTGGGTATCAATTCGCAATTCAAATCATTTTGGCATTGCTGGATACCACGCAATGCTACCCTTACAGCAGGATATGATTGGTATGGCTATGACCAACGCAAGCCCTCTGGTAGCGCCTACTTTTTCTACCGACCGACTTTTAGGCACAAACCCCATTGCTGTTGCCGTGCCTGCCGGTAATGAGCCACCATTTGTAGCTGATTTTGCTACAACCACCGCGGCCAACGGTAAATTAGAGATACTACAGCGCAAGAATGAAATGGCCCCTACCGGTTGGGTGCAAACGAAAGAGGGAAATCCTTCTCAAGATCCTCATGAAGTTGCGCAAGGTGGGGCTTTGTTACCCCTCGGTGGTGACCGGGATCATGGTAGCCACAAAGGGTACTGTCTGGGCGCCTGGGTCGATATTTTCTCAGCTGTATTATCCGGTGCCAATTATGGGCCTTGGGTGCCTCCGTTTGTCGCATTCCTGGAACCCTCTAGCAACCCGGTAGGGCAAGGTATCGGACATTTTGTAGGTGCCATGCGTGCTGATGCCTTCCGCCCGATTGATGAGTTTAAATCACATATGGACCAATGGATTACTACCTTTAGAAACGCAAAAACAGTAGAGGGACAGGAAAAAGTATTGGTACCCGGAGATCCGGAACGAGAACAAGAGCGTTTGCGGCGCAATGAAGGTATTGCTTTATTGCCGCCCGTCGTTAAGAGTCTTCAAGAATTATCGGAGAAGTTTCAAGTAGAATTTCCTGCTTAAAAGGTGAAGCCTACATTAAAAACCCAAGGGCTATTGTAGGGCGATCGTAGGCTATCATAGCTGAGGTTGTAAAGAGCAGCAATCATAAAGCCCGCTCGCTCACCTATAGGCTGATACACTCCCCCACCTATGAATAGGCCGGGAACCCACTCTCGCACAAAAGGTTCGCGGGGATCATTTGTCAAAAACTCTACATTCAGGCTTTCGTATTCGGCTTGTACAAAAAACTGCTTAGCCAATATATGTCGGGCAAAGAAACGGGGCCCATAGATACTACTGCCTTCATACCCTCGGTATTTGAGATATCGATACG
The DNA here is from genome assembly GCF_022458895.1 of Roseihalotalea indica. Next base: position 63,306 of record NZ_JAINFL010000011.1, read on the forward strand.
TAAACCCCGGTCCAGCGGTAAACCGATCGGTGAAACGGTATCCTACACTAGGCGAAATATCAATATAGGTGATGGTGCCGAATTGTAGGCTAAAATTTCCACCAGGTGAAAGCCTCTCCCAGAAAGCTGGTTTTTCGGAGTATTCCGATGACTCTTCTTGGGCAAAGCCAGGAGTAGCGGTATAAGCCATCCCAATGATAACTAAAAGGGCTTTAGCAATAGAAAAGAGTAGCGGCTTATTGTTCTTCAAGCACATACACATCCTCGCTTGGCTTCTTCATTAAATACTTTTCCCGGGCAAACTTTTCCAGAAGGGCATCGTTGGTCATCAATTCCTCGCGTTCCTTTCGTACTTCTTTGATTTCTCGCTCGTAAAAAGTCTTCTCCTGCTCCAGTTGGTGTATCTCACGATTGCGACGAAACTGAGAGGGAAGATCATTAGCATCCAAAAAAAACATCCAGACGAGAAATCCCACCGTGAAGATGAAAAAGAAACTTTTCAGAACCCGTGGTATCTTACGCAAAAAATCCATGCCCATTTCATTTATGAATTAAGCGAATATACCCATTTTAAAATGATAATTCCCGCTTGATGCTCATGAAAAAGACATGGATTTCATCGAAATCTTACATGTTATAGCAACTGGTTCGGATAAAAAGCAGTTAACCCTAACGCTTCTTCAATCCTTATTAGTTGGTTATACTTTGCCATTCGGTCTGAGCGGGATGCTGATCCGGTTTTAATTTGTCCGGTATTTAAAGCAACGGCCAAGTCGGCAATTGTATTGTCCTCCGTTTCGCCCGAGCGATGAGACATTACGCACTTGTATCCATTACGCTTAGCCAAATTAACTGTATTGATAGTTTCAGTTAAGGTACCAATCTGGTTTACCTTAATAAGAATGGCATTACCAATATGCTGATCAATACCTTGTTGCAAGCGCTTAACATTGGTAACAAACAAGTCATCACCTACTAATTGTACTTTATCGCCAATAGTTTCGGTATGAGCTTTCCAACCTTCCCAATCATCTTCCTGCATACCGTCTTCAATAGATATGATAGGATACTTATCTACCCACTCCTTCCAGTAGTTTGCCATCTCACTAGAGGTTAGCTCATCATTGGTTGAGGCAAAATGGTAGACTTTCTTTTCTTCATTATAAAATTCAGAAGAGGCCGCATCCATAGCGATAAAGATTTCTTCACCAGGTTTGTAACCAGCATTCTCAATGGCCTGCAATACTACTTCAATAGCTTCAACGTTAGAAGAAAGATTTGGGGCAAAACCACCTTCGTCGCCTACGTTGGTTGATAGATTTTTATCTTTCAGTACCTTTTTCAGGTTATGAAAAACCTCTGTTCCCATGCGCACTGCTTCTGAGAATGTTTCGGCTTTTACTGGCATTACCATAAATTCCTGAAAGTCGATGGCATTATCAGCATGGCTTCCGCCATTCAAAATGTTCATCATAGGCACCGGCAGTATGTTGGCATTAACTCCGCCAATGTAACGGAAAAGAGGTTGCTTTATGCTCTGTGCGGCAGCTTTAGCAACGGCCAGGGATACTCCTAACATGGCATTAGCGCCAAGTGCTGACTTGTTTTCGGTACCATCCAGGTCAATCATGGTTTGGTCAATCAGGTTTTGTTCAAACACTGATACACCTAGAAGTTTTTCAGCAATGGTAGTGTTGACATTCTCAACCGCTTTGGTCACTCCCTTTCCCATGAACCGGGATTTATCGTTGTCTCTCAACTCTACAGCTTCATGTTTACCAGTAGATGCTCCTGAAGGCACGGCTGCTCGTCCTAGTACATCCTGAGAAGTGATTACATCTACTTCAACTGTTGGGTTGCCTCGAGAGTCTAATATCTGACGGGCCTGGATTTTCTTAATAATGCTCATAGTTTCGTTAGTTTAATGGCTAAAGGTTATTCTTATTGCTCTATGGAGGCAACAAATTGATCAAACAGATATTGGGAATCGTGTGGTCCGGGGCATGATTCGGGGTGATACTGTACAGAAAATGCTTTTTTACCGTTTACTTTTAGCCCGGCCACGGTGTTATCGTTAAGATTTAGATGAGTAACCGTTATGTCACCTACTTGTTTTGCCTTATCAAGGTCTACTGTGAACCCATGATTTTGAGAGGTCATCTCGCATAACCCTGTTTCAAGGTTTTTAACCGGATGATTCAATCCTCGGTGACCGTGGTGCATTTTATAGGTGGGTATACCACTAGCCAGACCGAGCAACTGATGTCCCAAGCAGATTCCGAACAATGGTCGATCCTCCTGCACAATATTTTTTACCGTTTGAATAGCATAATCCATGGCACTAGGATCGCCGGGACCATTAGAAATAAAGTAGCCGTGAGGTTGCCACTCTTCCATTTCCGAGAAAGTAGTAGTAGCTGGAAATATTTTGCATTGGCAACCACGATCTAGAAGATTTTTTAGAATAGATGTCTTAATACCTAAATCCAATACGGCAATCCGTATTTGAGCGGTATCATCCCCTAGTAAATATGCTTCAGTAGTGCACACTTTGCTTGACAACTCAAGTCCATCCATAGATGGCACTTCATCCAAGCGATTCTTTAATGCTTCATCATCTAAATCTTCCGAACAGATGATGGCATTCATAGCACCTTTGGATCGTATATGGCGTACCAGCCGGCGCGTATCGATACCCGCAATACCAACTACATTATTAACTTCTAAATATTTCTGAAGGTCGTTATCAGCCTGTTTTCGGCTAAATCCGTCAGAAAAAGAATTGACAACAATAGCTCGTATCTGTGGATGGGCTGATTCCTGTTCTAACTCAAGTACGCCGTAATTTCCAATGTGCGCTGTAGTATTAACTATAATCTGACCATAGTAAGATGGGTCAGTATAGATTTCCTGATAACCGGTCATGCCGGTGTTAAAACATATCTCTCCACCACTTACTCCAATTTTTCCTATGGCTTCTCCGTCGAAACGGGTTCCATCTTCTAAAAGTAAGGTGGCAGGCCGCTGTGGCAGTGTTGAATGTTGCATACAGTTAAAGTTGCTGGCAAGTTTATAAAATATGGATTAAAAAAAAAGGGAATAATCCGTTTACCGGACGATTCCCTTTTCATATATCAGAAGACTATTTTAGCCTTTAGTTTTTTCTTCTTCATCATTTGACTCATCGTTAGAATCAGTTTCCGCATCTTTTGCTTCAGCAGTTTCTTCAGTTACAGCTTCTGGCGCAGTATCTTGTGTTTCTTCTTCGGCTACCGCTGCATCATCAGCAACTGCGGCATCAGTGGTTTCCACTTTTTCTGCTGTAGTGTCAGCGGCAGCAGAACTAGTTGAAGCAGCATCTGATTTCTTGGAACCAGAGCCACCACGTCGGCTACGTCGGGTACGAGACTTAGTTTGCTTTTCTTCTTGGTTATACAATTCATTGAAGTCAACCAGCTCAATCATACACATCTCAGCGTTATCTCCTAACCGGTTGCCCAGCTTAATAATCCGGGTGTAACCGCCAGGTCGCTCTGCTACTCGTTCGGCTACATCATTGAACAAAACCTGAGAAGATTCTTTGTCTTGCAGATATGAAAATACTACCCGGCGAGAGTGGGTACTATCTACTTTCGACCTAGTAATTAAGGGCTCCACGTACTTGCGTAAAGCTTTAGCTTTAGCAACTGTAGTAGTTAAACGCTTATGAATAATAAGGGAAGAAGCCATATTGGCTAACATCGCCTTACGATGAGGGGCTGTCCTTCCTAAATGATTAAATCGCTTACCGTGTCTCATGCTGAGTTTCTTTATTTCACCTAGCTAGGTGCTTAATCTTCTTCTAACTTATATTTTGAAAGATCCATTCCGAAAGAAAGGTTTTTATCCTGAATTAGTTGCTCTAACTCAGCCAAAGATTTTTTACCAAAGTTTCGGAATTTCATCATATCTGAAATCTCAAGTTGAGCCAAATCACCTAATGTCTTAACATCAGCTGCTTTGAGGCAATTGTAAGCCCGCACTGAAAGATCAAGATCATTCAGCGGCGTCTTGAGTAATTTTCGCATGTGTAGCATCTCCTCATCAACAGCATCAGGCTCTCCTTGCTGAGGAGATTCTAATACCATACTTTGGTCTGAGAAGAGCATAAAGTGCTTGATCAGAATATTGGCAGCTCCCTTAAGAGCATCTTCGGGGTGTACTGATCCATCAGTTTCAATATCCAATAACAGCTGCTCAAAGTCAGTCTTCTGCTCAACCCGAGTATTCTCTATCTCAAATGTAACATTCTTGATAGGTGAAAAAACAGCATCTAATGGAATATAACCAAAATTTTGATCATTCTGACTGTTTTCTTCACTAGGAACATACCCCCGCCCTTTATCAACATACAGTTCAACTTCAATATCAACTGCTTCATCAAGGTGAGCAATAGTATGCTCAGGGTTTAGTATTTCAAATGAGGTTGTGCTTTTTTGAATATCAGCCCCGGTGAAGGTACTTTGACCACGAAGAGGAATCACGATTTTATTTTCAACAAAATCTTCAGATGTCTTCTTAAAACGAACCATCTTGAGGTTCAGAATAATTTCAGACAAATCCTCTACTACACCTTCTATAGAAGAGAACTCATGCAAAACACCAGGAATTTTGATACCTGTGATGGCATATCCTTCTAAGGATGACAGTAATATTCTTCGCAATGCATTACCAATCGTAACACCGTACCCTCTTTCGAGTGGCTTAAAAGTGAAAAGACCGTGAAAATTATCAGCCTTTTCCATCACCACTTTTTCGGGCATCTGAAATGCAAGTATTGACATAATATTTGCGTAGTATTAAAAAAAGTTCAAATAAATTATTTAGAGTATAGCTCGACGATCAGCTGCTCCTGGATATTTTCAGGAATATCTTCCCTTGCAGGAAGCGATGAATAACGTCCGGCTAACTCTTTACCATCCCACTCTAACCAAGGATATTGTCGCACTTTAGGGCTGTGAGAAGCTACACTGTCAGCAACAGCGATCAGAGATTTAGACTTTTCGCGTACTCCTACTATATCCCCGGGCTTTACCTGAAAAGATGGAATATTTACGACTTCGCCATTAACCACAATATGCTTGTGAGAAACGAGTTGACGAGCACCGCGGCGAGTAGGTGAAATGCCCAAACGATATACTACATTGTCTAGTCTCGATTCCAAAAGTTGAAGCAATACCTCACCAGTAATACCTTTACTGCGGCTGGCACGATCGAAAAGATTGGCAAATTGCCGCTCAAGGACACCATAAGTGTATTTGGCTTTTTGCTTAGCCATAAGCTGCATCGCATATTCAGATTGTTTACGACGACGACCGCGGCCATGCTGTCCGGGAGGGTAGCTTTTCTTTTGAAGAGCTTTGCTCGGCCCAAAGATCGGGTCGTTGAATTTACGTGCAATTTTTGATTTAGGACCTGTATAACGAGCCATATAACTATCTATTCGTATTCTTAGAAATTAAACTCTGCGACGTTTGGGCGGTCGGCATCCATTATGAGGTAGAGGAGTAACATCCTGAATCATAGTCACTTCCAGTCCAGTATTTTGTAACGTCCGTATCGCCGACTCACGGCCCGAACCTGGTCCTTTTATGAATACTTCCACTTTACGCATACCCTGGTCGTAAGCCACCTGAGCACAGTTGGAAGCCGCCATTTGCGCAGCGTAAGGAGTGTTCTTTTTAGAACCTCGAAAACCCATCTTACCAGCAGATGACCAGGAAACAACCTGCCCTGCCATATTGGTGATTGAGATAATAATATTGTTAAAAGAGGCTTTGATATGAGCCTGCCCCATGGTGTCTACCGCGACAACACGCTTTTTGCTTTTATCTTTTCGTTTCTGAGCCATAGCTTAGCGTATATTATTTAGTAGCTTTTTTCTTATTTGCTACAGTTTTTCGTTTCCCTTTACGCGTACGTGAGTTGTTCTTAGTATGCTGGCCTCTAAGTGGCAACCCTTTACGATGCCGAAGACCGCGATAACAACCAATATCCATCAGGCGCTTAATATTTAGCTGCACTTCGGATTTGAGAACTCCTTCTACTTTAAAATCTTCGGAAATTATCTGACGAATTTGATTAGATTCTTCGTCATCCCACTCTGACACCTTTTTATCAGGATCAATGCCTGCTTTATCCAGGATGCTACGAGCCGAACTTTTACCAATTCCGAAAATATAAGTAAGTCCGATTTCACCACGCTTGTGGTCAGGAATGTCAACTCCAGAAATTCTAGCCATAATTATCCTTGTCTTTGCTTAAACCTAGGGTTCTTTTTATTAATAATGTAAAGCTTTCCTTTACGGCGGACAATCTTGCAATCCACGCTACGCTTTTTAATTGATGCTTTTACTTTCATGATGTCTATTTATAACGATAAACTATCCGTCCTTTGCTAAGATCATAAGGCGACATTTCAAGTTTTACTCTGTCACCAGGAAGAATCTTAATATAATTCATTCTCATTTTGCCAGAAATATGGGCGATTACTTCATGTCCATTTTCTAACTCAACCCGAAACATTGCATTAGACAATGCTTCAGAAATGGTTCCATCTTGTTCTATTGAAGCTTGTTTTGCCATAGGTTATGTGAAATTCTTAGGCTACTGCTGCGTTCTGAGATCTCCCTCGCACTCGGCCTGATTTCATTAACCCTTCATAGTGACGCATTAACAAGTAGCTTTCAATTTGTTGTAAAGTATCTAAAATTACCCCTACCATAATTAATAAGGATGTGCCACCATAAAAATAAGCAAAGTCGGTTGTGATACCGGCTACCATAGCAATGGCGGGCATAATGGCTATGATTGCTAAAAAAACTGACCCTGGTAGAGTTATACGAGAAAGTACCGCATCCAGAAAATCGGCTGTCGGTTTACCAGGCTTAACACCAGGAACAAATCCACCATTACGTTTTAAATCATCAGCTATCTGAGTAGAGTTAATGGTAATTGCCGTATAAAAGAACGTAAATAGAATAATCAACACAGCAAACACAAGATTATACTGCCATGACGAAATATCGGCAAAGGTCCTACCAATAGATGCTGCAATATCATTTGAATCTGCCCAGATGCCAGCTAATAGGCCAGGTAAAAACATCAATGATTGAGCAAAGATAATTGGCATCACACCAGATGCGTTAACCCGTAATGGGATATACTGGCGTTGACCACCATAAACTTTGTTACCGACAACCTGCTTAGCATACTGCACCGGAACTCTTCGTATAGCTTGAGTAAGAACTACTGCAGCCATAACAACGAAGAACAATGCAACAATTTCCAAAATAAACAAGAGTGCTCCACTCATACCTTTCGCAAGTGATTCTGCTACAATTGCACCAGGGAATCGGGATATAATACCTATCATGATTAGCATGGAAATACCATTTCCAATGCCCTTATCGGTAATTTTCTCACCTAACCACATGCAGAAAATAGTGCCTGAGGAAAGTAAGATCATGGCTGACACCGTAAATAAGGTTTGATCAATCATGATAGCCTCGGCGGGCACAGCATATGCTAGATATCCAACTGATTGCCCTAGTGTGATAAAAATTGTCAACACTCGAGTAATCTGATTCATCTTTTTACGTCCAGAATCACCTTCTTTCTGCATTTTCTGAAAATAAGGAACAGCTACGGTTAATAGCTGAATCACAATTGATGCAGAAATATAAGGCATAATTCCTAGCCCAAAGATTGAGGCTCGGCTGAAAGCCCCTCCTAAGAAAGTATTTAACAGTCCGAATATACCACCATCAGCTCCTTGTTCCAGCAAATTAGGATCAACACCTGGAAGCACCACGTATGATCCTAAGCGGAAGATAATCAGAAACCCTAACGTATTAAGAATACGATTTCGGAGCTCCTCAATGGAAAATATGTTTTTGATAGTGGTAATAAACTTCTTCATGCACGTTAGAGATTGATGGTCTTTCCTCCGGCTTTTTCAATAGCTTCACTAGCTGACTTAGAGAAAGCATGCGCTTCCACACTTACTGATGCTGATAACTCACCATCACCTAATACCTTCAAACGGTCTTTCTTACCGATTAATCCTGCTGACAAGAAATCGCTCAATGTAAGCTCACTTTTTCCAGTCTTTTCAGATAAGGTTTGAATCTGGCCTATATTTATCACATGATAAGCAACCCGGTTTGGATTGTTAAACCCGAATTTCGGAACTCGTCTTTGTAGTGGCATTTGACCACCTTCAAAGCCTGACTTAGTTTTATATCCTGAACGTGATTTTGCACCTTTATGTCCACGACCTGCGGTGCCACCCCATCCTGAGCCAGCCCCCCTCGCAATTCTTTTTTTGTTTTTTACAGAACCTTTGGCAGGTTTTATCTCACTTAGATTCATGCTATAGTTCTTTTACCGTTACCAAATGTGCTACCTTTTTCACCATACCATTTATTTGAGGTGTATTTTCAACCTCAACGGTCCGGTTAATTTTCCCTAACCCTAGAGCCTGAATTGTAAGCTTTTGGCGCTTGGGGCGTTTAATAGTGCTTCGGGTTTGCGTGATTTGAATACGAGCCATAATACTACTATCCATTAAATACTTTTTCTAACTCAACTCCCCGCTGCTCTGCAACCGAATACGCATCGCGCATAGAAGATAGAGCATCAAAGGTAGCTTTAACTACGTTATGAGGATTCGATGACCCTTTAGATTTGGCGAGCACGTCGTGTATTCCCGCACTTTCTAGTACTGCGCGCATTGCACCACCGGCAATAACACCAGTACCCGCTGAAGCAGGCTTTAGCAATACAAATCCCCCACCGTATTTGCCAAGATTTTCGTGAGGAATAGTACCCTTAAGTACCGGCACTTTCAACAGATTCTTTTTTGCATCGTCCACGCCTTTGGTAATCGCATCAGTTACTTCGTTTGCCTTACCTAAGCCATAACCAACGATGCCGTCACCGTTACCAACAACGACAATGGCTGAAAAGCTGAATCTTCTACCACCCTTCACTACTTTAGCTACTCGCTTGATAGCAACGACTCGCTCTTTTAAATCTAATTCGCTTGCTTTGACGGATCTTACGTTTTGTGCCATTGATTAAAATTTTAAGCCACCCTCACGGGCACCTTCTGCTAATGCTTTAACTTTGCCGTGGTAGATATAACCATTACGATCGAAAACTACAGTATCCAAACCGTTGGCAATTGCTTTTTCAGCGAGTTTTTTACCTACGCTTGATGAAACTTCTAAATTAGGGTTAGTATAATCACCCAGCTCCTGAGATGAAGCATGAGCTAATGTAACACCTTTTATATCATCAATTAACTGAGCATAAATACCTTTATTGCTTTTATATACAGTTAAACGAGGGCGCTCACTAGTACCTTGTACTTTGCGTCGGATGCTATGCTTAATGCGAGTTCGCCGATTACTTTTTTTACTAACTGCCATGATCTAACTTATTTAGCAGCAGTTTTACCTGCTTTTCTGCGAATGACTTCACCTACGAAACGGATACCTTTGCCTTTGTAAGGCTCTACCGGACGTAAAGATTTGATTTTAGCGGCTACTTGGCCAACTAGCTGTTTGTCAAACCCTTCTAATGTTACCAGGGGATTTTTCCCTTTAGGAGTTTCGGCATTTATTGTAACACCTTCAGGAATCTGCAAGAAGATATTGTGCGAGTAGCCTAAGTTCAATTCCAGAATATCCTGCTGGACACTAGCTCGATAACCAACACCAACTAATTCAAGTTCCTTTTTAAAGCCTTTGCTCACTCCCTCTACCATATTGGCTACCAAAGAACGATATAAGCCATGGAGAGACTTATGCCTTTTCTGCTCAGTAGGGCGAGCCAGTACAACTTCGCCATCTTCAATTTTTACATCGAAAGAAGGGTCAACTTTTTGACTCAATTCACCTTTAGGCCCTTTAACTTTCACCCAGCTATTTTCTCGGGCTACGGTTACACCGTCGGGAATGCTAATAGGCTGTTTTCCAATTCGAGACATACTATTTTAATTTAATATACGTAGCAAATTACTTCACCACCTACATTCTCCTGCCGTGCTTCCTTATCTGAAAGAACGCCTTTTGATGTTGATAATATAGCGATACCCAAACCATTTAATACTCGTGGGAGGTCCGATGCTTTAGCATACTTCCGCAACCCCGGCTTGCTTATACGCTCAATGTGCGTGATAGCAGGAGTCTTTTTCGCAGGATTGTATTTCAGTGCAATCTTAATTATCCCCTGATATGCTACGCCATCTTCAAACTTATAATTCTGTATATAGCCCTTATCAAAAAGAACTTTCGTAATTTCTTTCTTAAGATTAGAAGCGGGTATTTCAACGATCCGATGATTAGCTTTTATAGCATTTCTTAATCGGGTCAAATAATCAGCTATTGGATCTGTAATCATATATTTAAGTGTTACCCATTTTTCAAAACGGACTGCAAAGGTAAGATTTTATCTTGTTTGTAAAAAAACTTATAGATATTTTTTACCAACTTGCCTTTGTAACTCCTGGTATTTTTCCCTGAGAAGCTAATTCTCGAAAGGTAACGCGCGAAATTCCAAATTTGCGCATGTAACCTTTCGGCCTTCCAGTAAGTTTACATCGGTTGTGTAAACGCACGGGCGAAGCATTTCTTGGTAATTTGTCCAAAGCCTCATAATCGCCTTGAGCTTTTAGTTCTGCTCTCTTTTCAGCATACTTAGCAACTAAGCGTTTTCTTTTTCTTTCTCGGGCTATAACTGATTTTCTTGCCATAATTATGCGTTGTTCTTGTTTGCGAAAGGCATTCCGAGCGCTTTAAGCAATTCATAAGCTTCTTCGTCCGTATCTGCCGTTGTAACAAACGTAATATCCATTCCAGAAATTCGATTAACTTTGTCAATGCTGATTTCTGGGAAAATAATTTGTTCTTTTACTCCTAGCGTATAGTTACCTCGCCCGTCAAAACCTTTGTCGTTCACACCTCTGAAATCGCGAACGCGGGGAAGAGCAACGGACATAAGACGATCTAGAAATTCGTACATACGATTGCCGCGTAAAGTCACTTTTGCTCCAATGGGCATGCCTTCGCGTAACTTAAAGTTAGACACAGACTTTTTAGCAATTGTAGGAATAGCTTTTTGTCCTGTAATAAGCGTAAGCTCTTCTACCCCAACATCAACTAGCTTTTTATCGGCAACAGCGTCACCGATCCCTTTATTGATAGCAATTTTAACCAACTTAGGCACCTGCATAACCGAGCTGTAGCTAAACTTCTCTTTCAGCTGCGCAATAATTTCTTCTTGGTATTTCTCCTTTAGACGAGGAGTATATGTTTCAGTAGCTGCCATAATTATATAAAATCACCTGTCTTCTTATTGTAACGCTGATTTTTCCCTTTATCATTCTTCTTCTTACCTACTTTGATGGGCTCACCAGAAGCCGGATCAATTAACATCAAGTTACTGATATGTATTGGTGCTTCCTGCTGATTACGCCCCCCCTCGGGATTTTGAGCAGATGGCTTCACGTGCTTAGTTACTACGTTAACACCATCGACTACAGCTTTACCGTCTAGTGCTAATATAGATAGCACTTCGCCAGTTTTGCCTTTATCATTTCCAGCAATCACTTTAACAGTATCGCCAGACTTTATCTTATATTTTTTCTTCTTAACTAATGCCATAATACTAAAGTACTTCAGGAGCTAAAGAAACAATTTTCATGAACTGCTTTTCTCGCAACTCACGCGCCACAGGCCCAAAAATACGGGTACCTCGAGGTTCGTCGTTAGCAGTGAGCAGTACTGCCGCGTTTTCTTCAAATCGTATATAAGAACCATCCTTACGACGGACCTCTTTCTTTGTACGCACAATAACTGCTTTAGAAACAGTTCCTTTTTTCAGGTTGCTTGAAGAAAGTGCAGACTTGACGGAAACGACAATCTTATCGCCAACCGAAGCATAGCGACGTTTGGTTCCACCTAATACGCGAATACAAAGTACTTCCTTAGCACCGCTGTTATCCGCTACGTTCAGCCTTGACTCTTGCTGTATCATAATTATTTTGCTCTTTCGATGATTTCAACTAATCGCCACCGCTTTCTCTTGCTTAGCGGACGGGTCTCCATGATTCTTACCGTATCCCCAATACCACACTCATTCTTTTCATCATGGGCTACAAACTTGGTAGTTTTTCGAACAAACTTACCATAAATGGGGTGCTGTACTTTACGTTCTACTGCCACAGTAACAGACTTATCCATTTTATTGCTTAGCACTTGGCCAATACGTTCTTTTCGTAGATTGCGCTCTTTCTGCTCCATAATATTGTTTATTTAGCTAGTTCTTTTGCTCGCAACTCGGTTTTCATACGAGCAATAGCTTTACGTGAAGCACGAATTTTCATAGGATTCTCAATGGGAGAAATAGCATGCGCGAAACGCAAACGCGTAAGATTCTCCTGTTCCGACTTCAGTGCTTCTGTTAACTCGTCGGCAGACATTGATTTAATTTCTTCGTTTTTCATATTACTTACCTACGTAGTCTTTGCGAACAACAAATCGGGTCTTTACAGGTAGTTTCTGAGCAGCCAAACGCAAAGCTTCCTGAGCCACTTCAGTTGGCACTCCAGATACTTCAAACATAATACGCCCAGGACGAACAACAGCTACCCAATATTCGGGAGCTCCTTTCCCCTTACCCATACGAACCTCAGCAGGTTTCTTGGTAACAGGTTTGTCGGGAAATATTCGAATCCACACTTGCCCTTCCCGTTTCATAAAGCGGGTCATAGCAATACGAGCTGACTCAATCTGACGGCTGGTAATCCAACCTGGTTCTAATGTTTTTAAACCAAAGCTTCCAAAAGCTACAGTATGGCCTCGCTGAGCAATACCTTTAACTCTTCCTTTTTGCTTTTTCCGGAACTTTGTTCTTTTTGGCTGTAACATAACTTATAATCTTAAGGCCTATCTATTTCTTCTTCTTCCTCTTCCACCTTCTCTGCGTCGATCAGGTCGTCCACCTCCACCTGTATTTCCGCTTTGCTGTCCTCCTACATTAGGCGACAGATCTCGTTTGCCAAAAACCTCTCCTTTGAAGACCCAAACTTTAATACCTATTTTACCATATACTGTATTTGCCTCTGAGATGGCATAGTCAATATCTGCTCGTAAGGTGTGCAAAGGAATACGTCCTTCTTTATACTGCTCTGTACGAGCCATTTCAGCACCACCCAAACGCCCAGAAACTTTAACCTTAATACCTTGAGCGCCTACTCGCAATGCAGATGCGATCGCTTGCTTCATTGCCCGTCGGTACGAGATTCTAGCCTGCAGCTGCTGAGCAATAGAGTCACCAATTAATTTGGCATCTAATTCAGGACGTTTGATCTCATAAATATTGATCTGAATATCTTTACCTGTCAGCTTTTTCAACTCCTCTTTCAGCTTATCAACTTCCTGACCACCTTTTCCAATCACAACACCGGGTCGGGCGGTATGAATAGTCAGAGTAATTCGCTTCAAAGTGCGTTCAATGACCACTTTAGACACGCCTCCGCGGGCTAAACGCACGTCAATATATTTACGGATCTCATGGTCCTCAACTAACTTATCAGAGAAATCTTTTCCTCCGTACCAGTTAGAGTCCCATCCTTTAATAATGCCTAGTCTTAGACCAATTGGGTTAACTTTTTGTCCCATGGAAAGTATATAAGGTTACTAATCTTCTAATTGATTATCGCTTTCAAATGTATCAGTAGCATTCCAGCTATCAACTACTAGAGTTACATGGTTGGAGCGCTTACGGATACGATGGGCCCGACCTTGTGGTGCAGGACGTAACCGCTTTAAGACTCGGCCACCATCAACTTTTATTTCTTTAATATATAAATCGGCATCCTCTAAACGCTCATCTTCGTTCAACTCCTGCCAGTTAGCAATGGCTGACAAAAGTAGTTTCTCAATCTTAGGAGCACCACTCTTAGACTCAAACTTCAACACATTAAGAGCATCATTCACCTTTCGTCCTCGAATCATATCAGCTACTAAGCGCATTTTCCGAGGTGACGTCGGTTCGTTCATTAATTTAGCTATAGCCTCCATATTATCGTCTACCTTTATCTTTCTTAGAAATATGACCCCTAAAATTCCGGGTGGGAGCAAATTCTCCTAGCTTATGTCCTACCATGTTTTCTGTGACATATACTGGAATGAACTTATTTCCATTATGCACCGCAAAAGTATGGCCAACGAAATCAGGAGAAATCATGGACCTTCGCGACCATGTTTTTATCACTGACTTTTTATTTGATTGACTCATTGTATCCACTTTTTTTTCCAAGCGGAAGTCAATGTATGGTCCTTTTTTGAGTGAACGTGCCATTATTTACTTTTCTTTCTGCTTACAATTAGACGATTTGAGTGCTTCTTAGGACGGCGAGTTTTGAAGCCTTTAGCGATTATACCATTGCGAGAACGAGGGTGCCCACCTGAAGCTCTACCTTCACCACCTCCCATAGGGTGATCTACCGGGTTCATAGCAACACCACGTGTTCGTGGACGGCGTCCCAACCAGCGTCGTCGACCAGCTTTTCCGTAAGCAACATTCATATGATCCGTATTCGATACCGAACCTACAGTTGCCATACAATTGGCCAAAATCATTCGCATCTCGCCAGAAGGTAATTTTACAGTAACGTATTTCCCTTCACGTGCAAGTAGCTGAGCATATGCCCCCGCTCCTCGTGCCATTTGGCCACCTTTACCTGGAGTTAACTCAATATTATGAACAATTGTACCTAAAGGAATAGCTGATAATGGAAGTGCGTTTCCTACTTCGGGTGCAACAGACTGACCGGATATAACTTCTTGCCCTACTTTTATTCCCACTGGGGCAATAATATAGGCTTTCTCACCATCGCTATACTCAATCAAAGAAATGAAAGCTGAGCGATTGGGATCGTATTCAATTGTTTTTACCGTAGCAGGAACATCAAACTTGCGGCGCTTAAAATCAACCAAGCGAATTTTACGTTTATGTCCACCACCAACGTTACGCACGGTCATGCGCCCCTGATTGTTACGACCACCTGACTTCTTCAGAGTTACCACCAACGACTTTTCAGGTTTGTTGGTCGTAATTGCAGAAAGGTCAGGAGCCATTCTATGTCTTTGTCCTGGGGTTATCGGCCTAAGTTTTTTAACTGCCATAATACCTCAACTATTAAACGTTGCTATAAAAATCTATAATATCTCCCTCTGCAACCTGAATAATTGCTTTTTTATAATTGGGAGCTTTACCGGTAATGACACCAGATTTAGTATACCGGTTCTTTACTTTTCCCTGGTAGTTCATCGTCCATACGCGATCCACAGTCACACCATACATCTTCTCCACTGCTTCTCTTATTTGCAGTTTATTAGCGCGCTTATCTACGACGAATCCGTATTTACCTTGTTCGTTCTTTTCCGAAATTTTTTCGGTTACCAAAGGCTTTTTTAATACGTCCATAATTAATTATCGTTAGCCTTTTTATTGAAAATCCCTTCAAGTATCTCAACAGCCTTCTCACTCATAATTAGGTGACGGGCATCTAAGATTTCATAAGTGGTAAGCTTATCTGCCGTAATCACCTTGGTGTTGGGCAAATTGCGAGCAGACAGATATACATTCTTTTGTATGTTATCTAATACTAACAGTGATTTACCATCTGCTAAAGCTAAAGAGCTAAGCAAGCTTACGTAATTTTTTGTTTTAGGCGCATCAAAATCAAATGCTTCTAAAATAGTAATCTGCGAATCCTTAGCTTTGTAAGTTAAAGCTGATTTACGAGCTAATTGCTTAACTTTTTTATTCAGCTTGAAACTATAGTCTCGCGGACGAGGGCCGAATATTCTACCTCCACCTCGAAACACAGGAGATTTAATACTACCAGCCCGAGCAGTACCGGTACCTTTCTGACGCTTAATCTTCTTAGTAGAACCGGCAATTTCAGCGCGTTCTTTGGCTTTATGAGTACCTTGACGCTGATTAGCCATGTATTGCTTAACGTCCAGGTAAATAGCATGATCGTTAGGCTCAATACCAAATATAGCATCTTGCAGGGTGACTGAACGCCCCGTCTCTTCTCCTTGTATGTTTTTTACGGCAACTTCCATCATGAAATTACTTCTCTAGTACGACAATTGAGTTTCGGGCACCAGGCACTGCACCACTTACTAAGACTAAATTTTGCTCAGAGTAAATCTTTACAATACGAAGGTTCAATATCTTCACTCTATTCCCACCTGTACGACCAGCCATCCTCATTCCTTTGAAAACGCGAGAAGGGAATGAACATGCACCAATTGAACCAGGCGCCCGGCCACGGTTATGCTGGCCGTGCGTTGCATCACCAACCCCACCAAAACCATGTCGCTTAACTACCCCTTGAAAACCTTTACCTTTAGATTTCCCGATAGCATCCACGAAGTCACCTTCTTTAAAAACTTCACCTGCTATGACTGTGTTTCCCAGAGCAACCTGATCCTCAAACTCCACCCGGAAGTCACGAAACTCAACTAGTTTAGACTTAGGAGTAGTTTTTGACCGCTTAAAATGCCCTAATAAAGCTGCCGAAACCTTCTTCTCTTTTCGATCTCCGAATCCAAGTTGTATTGCGTTGTACCCATCAGATTCTTCGTTCTTAACATGGGTTATTACGCAAGGGCCAGCTTCAATCACAGTACAGGCAACATTCCGACCCTGTTCGTCGAATATGCTGGTCATCCCTATCTTTTTTCCTATAATGCCTGACATTGTACTATATATGTAATTTTGTTACTAAAGATTCCTCTTTTCCGTAAAGGACTGCAAATTTAGCGATTTAACTTAGCTTAGCAAATAATTTCCTCTTATTTAACTGCCATGAAGCAACGTTTTGCATTCCTGAGTAGTTCACTCAATTCCAACTAATGTGAAAAAAGCAAAAAATAACCAATCCTGGACCAGGATTGGTTACCCATATGCTATTATTATCTGTACTAAACCTTGATTTCTACATCTACTCCGCTAGGTAGCTCCAGTTTCATTAAAGCATCAACTGTTTTACTGCTACTAGAATAGATATCAACCAATCGTTTATAAGTACTAAGCTGAAACTGCTCGCGCGCTTTTTTATTAACATGCGGCGATCGTAGTACGGTAAAAATTTCACGGCGAGTAGGTAAAGGTATAGGCCCACTTACTACTGCACCAGTCGTTTTAACCGCTCTCACAATCTTTTCAGCTGACTTATCAACTAAATTGTGATCGTACGATTTAAGTTTAATTCTTATCTTCTGGTTCATAATACTTATTTAGTCTCGCCTTTAGATTTTGCAATAACTGCTTCGGCAATATTTGTAGGAACTGGATCATAGTGCGAGAAGGTCAGTGACGCAGTAGCTCGGCCTGATGAAATAGTACGCAGATCTGTTATGTAACCGAACAGCTCAGAAAGAGGCACATCTGCCTTAAGAAGCTGTGCTCCTGCCCGAGTATCCATCCCTTTCATAAGTCCTCGGCGCTTATTTAAATCGCCGGTAACAGGCCCGGTATATTCTTCAGGAGTTGTTACTTCAACTGACATGATAGGCTCTAATAACACAGGTTTCGCTTTTTTAGCGGCTTCTTTAAACCCTAAGCGAGCCGCCATTTCAAATGACAAAGCATCAGAGTCAACATCATGGAATGATCCATGATAGAGACGAACCTTCATATATTCAACAGGATAACCTGCTAATGGTCCATTATCCATGGCAGAGGCAAATCCTTTCTGAATAGCAGGAATGAATTCTCTTGGAATAACACCACCTACAATATTGTTAACAAACTGAAATCCATCTTTGACTTCCTTAGGATCTGGATCTTCATCGATGGGCCCAAGCTCAAATACAATGTCTGCAAATTTACCTCTACCCCCCGTTTGTTTCTTATAAACTTCTTTATGATCTACTGTTTCAGTAATAGCTTCTTTATAAGCAACTTGCGGTGCGCCTTGGTTAATCTCAACCTTAAACTCACGGCGTAGGCGATCAATAATAATATCTAAGTGAAGCTCTCCCATACCGCGCAAAATAGTTTGCCCAGTTTCTTCATCAGTATTCACTTGAAGAGTAGGATCCTCTTCTACAAGCTTTGAAATAGCCATCCCAAGCTTATCAACATCAGACTGCTTTTTAGGCTCAATAGCATAGCCAATTACCGGATCGGGGAAGACCATTGACTCTAAAACAATCTTACGGTCCTGATCGCACAGAGTATCGCCAGTTTTAATATCTTTAAATCCGACAACCGCCCCGATATCTCCTGCACCTAGCTGATCAATTTGATTTTGCTTATTGGCGTGCATTTGGAAGATACGACTGATACGCTCTTTGCTCTCAGAACGAGTATTGTATACATATGAGCCAGAGTCCAGAACCCCAGAATATGCTCTAATAAAGCATAGACGCCCCACATAAGGGTCAGTAGCAATCTTAAATGCTAAAGCCGAAAAAGGCTCTTCGTATAGAGGCTTGCGAAACTCTTCTTTCTCAGTATCAGGGTTTACCCCCTTTATCTTATCCCGATCGAGAGGGGATGGGCAAAGAGCCATCACATAGTCAAGCATAGTTTGCACACCTTTGTTCTTAAATGAAGAACCACAAAGCATGGGCACAATAGCCAGGTCTATTGTAGCTGCTCTTAGAGCTGCCAGAATTTCATCTTCGGTGATCGATTCTGGATCCTCAAAGTATTTTTCCATTAAGCGCTCGTCGTACTCGGCTACTGCTTCAAGAAGTTTCTCCCGGTATTCAGCAGCTTCTTCTACCATATCATCCGGAATAGGCACTTCAGTAAAAGTCATACCTAAATCTTCATCGTTCCAGATAATCCCTCGGTTATTAACCAAGTCAACGACTCCTCTAAAATCATCTTCTGCACCAATAGGCAACTGAAGAGGCACCGCTTTACTACCTAACATTTCCTTAACTTGCTTGCAAACTCCTAGAAAATCAGCACCCTGACGATCCATTTTGTTCACAAAACCAATGCGAGCAACGTTATAGTTATTAGCCAGACGCCAGTTGGTTTCAGACTGAGGCTCAACGCCATCTACTGCACTGAATAAGAATACTAAACCATCCAGCACCCGCAAAGAACGGTTCACTTCTACGGTAAAGTCAACGTGACCAGGGGTATCAATTATATTAATATGATAATCGTGATCCCGGTAAGGCCATTTTACGGTAGTTGCTGCAGAGGTAATAGTAATACCACGCTCCTGCTCCTGCTCCATCCAGTCCATGGTGGCAGCACCATCGTGCACTTCACCAATCTTATGGCTTACTCCGGCGTAGTAAAGTATACGTTCTGTCGTTGTAGTTTTGCCCGCATCAATGTGGGCAGCAATACCAATATTTCTAGTATATCTTAAATCGCGCTTCATTCTCTAAAATCTAAAATGTGAAAAAGCTTTATTAGCATCGGCCATACGGTGCGTGTCATCCTTTTTCTTAACAGCAGCACCCTCCCCTTTAGAAGCAGCGATTATCTCACCTGCCAACCGCTCTTTCATTGTTTTTTCACCACGTCCTCGGGCGTATCGGATTAACCACTTAATCCCTAATGAAGTCTTACGGCTAGGACGCACTTCCATAGGCACTTGAAACGTTGCACCACCTACGCGGCGACTTTTAACCTCAACTGAAGGCATCACGTTACCAAGAGCTTTTTTCCATAGCTCAAGACCGTTTTCGCTGGTACGCTGTTCTACCAAATCTATTGCATCATAAAAGATAGAATAAGCGGTACTCTTTTTTCCGTCAACCATCATATAGTTAACAAAACGAGTTACCAGTGTATCCTTAAATTTAGGATCAGGCAGAACGTATCTTTTTTTAGGTTTAGCTTTCCTCATTAGATCTTATACTTACTATCAAGATTATTTTTTCGGTCGTTTTGCCCCGTATTTAGACCTTCTTTGAAGTCTTCCGTTAACACCTGCGGTATCCAATGCACCGCGAATAATGTGATAACGAACACCAGGTAAATCTTTCACCCGGCCACCACGAATAAGCACAATGGAGTGCTCTTGAAGGTTATGTCCTTCACCTGGGATGTAAGCGTTTACTTCTCGTCCATTGGTCAATCTAACCCGCGCCACTTTTCTCATGGCTGAATTAGGTTTTTTAGGAGTAGTGGTATACACTCTAGTGCACACCCCTCTCCGTTGAGGACAAGCGTCTAACGCTGGTGATTTGGACTTAGAGGTTAATTCCTTCCTTCCTTTCCGTACTAACTGCTGTATGGTAGGCATTAATTTTTTTCGTTTTTACGTACCTCGCTAAATTTTGAGGTGCAAAGTTATGCAAATTGACGGTTTATAACAAAATTATTACATGAATAAGTTCTTATGCTTCTCCGATTGCCCCACCAAAGTTGATAGGAAATTTAGGAGTTTCATCTGACTGCTTGATTGGACCGAACGCACTCTCGAATTTTTCGATATTATCCTGAAGTGCTAGCAGCAATCTCTTAGCGTGATCAGGGGTAATAATAATTCTGGATTTCACCTTCGCTTTAGGAGTACCCGGCATAAGTCGGATGAAGTCAATAACAAATTCGCTGTTTGAGTGGGCGATCGTCGCCAGATTAGCGTATTGACCCTCAGCAATTTCTTCTGAGAGTTCAATGCTAATCTGGTTACGTCGCTGTTGACCTTTTTGGTTTTCGTCTATTTCTTCGTTATCCATGTTAGCTGGTTTCTAACGTGCTGCGTTCTTCTAGACGGTTTTCACGAGAAGCTCTTAGTGCTTCATACTCTTCCTTCGAGCCTACAATAATGTTTTTGTAAGCACGCATACCCGTACCGGCCGGTATCAGATGGCCCACAATTACGTTCTCTTTCAAACCATTAAGATGATCAGCTTTACCACGGATAGAAGCTTCACTTAATACCTTCGTAGTTTCCTGGAAAGATGCCGCTGAGAACACGCTTTCAGTTCCTAATGAAGCCTGGGTGATTCCCTGGAGTGTAGGTTTAGCAACTGCTGGTTGAGCATCGCGAACCTGAACTACAGTCTTATCCTGACGTTTCAGCATGGAATTTTCATCTCTCAACTGCCGTGAAGAAATAATCATTCCTTGCTTAAGCGTAGCTGAATCTCCAGTCTCTACCACTACTTTCATATCCAGAACTGAGTCGTTTTCTTCTCGGAAAGAGAATTTGTCAACTACCTGACGTTGCAAGAATGTGGTGTCACCTGGATCAGTGATCTCTACTTTCTGCATCATCTGGCTCACAATCACCTCAATGTGCTTATCATTGATTTTCACCCCTTGCAGACGGTATACCTCTTGAATTTCATTCACCAGATACTCCTGTACTGCCGTAGGACCTTTGATTGCTAATATATCAGCCGGTGTAATAGCACCGTCTGACAGCGGCATACCAGCACGAACGAAGTCGTTATCCTGTACTAGAATGTGCTTAGAAAGCGGGACCAAGTAGCGTTTCTTTATTCCATCTTTTGATTCGATAAAGATTTCCCGGTTACCTCGCTTAATTCCACCGTATGTTACAGCACCATTGATCTCACTTACTACAGCCGGATTTGAAGGGTTTCTAGCTTCGAACAATTCAGTTACTCGAGGCAAACCACCCGTAATATCTCGCGACTTACTCATCATTCGAGGAATTTTAGCAATTACCTGTCCTGCTCGTACTTTGTCGCCTTTATCAACCGCTAAGTGAGCCCCTACTGGAATGTTGTATGATTTACCTTCATTTTCCTTATTGTCAGGATCAATAGCAATAGCTGGGTTCTTGGTTTTATCCCGCGTTTCAGTGATTACTTTTTCACGGTGCCCAGTTTGCTCATCATACTCTTCTTTGTAGGTAATACCCTGCTCGATGTACTCAAAGTCAACCGTTCCTTCAAACTCGGATAGAATCACAGCATTATAAGGATCCCAATAGCAGAGTTCATCACCCTTTTCTATTTTATCTCCTTCTTTTACTCGCAAGAATGATCCATACGGAGCATTATAGGTTGAGTAAACTTTGCCTGACTTTTCGTCTACAATTTTGATCTCACCAGAACGGCCCATTACAACTGTTTTGGCTTCGCCTTCATCATCTGTAGTTTCCAGGTATCGTAACTCTTCAAACTCTACTTTTCCTGAGAACTTCGCTCTAATAGTTGCTTCTACTGCAATGTTAGACGCAGTACCACCTACGTGGAACGTTCGCAGTGTCAACTGAGTACCTGGCTCTCCAATAGATTGAGCTGCGATAACTCCTACTGCTTCCCCATCTTGGACCATATACCCAGTAGCCAAGTTACGACCGTAGCATTTTGAGCAGATACCCGTTTTGGTTTCGCAGGTAAGCGGAGAACGTATCTCCATTTCTTCAATACCGCTTTCGTCAATTCGAGCTGCAATAGCTTCCGTGATTTCTCCGCCTGATTCAATAATCAACTCATCAGAAATCGGATCATAAATATCATGTACAGCTACCCGACCCAGAATACGCTCTGATAGCGGTTCAACAACCTCTTCATTATCTTTTAGAGAAGCCACCAAAAGTCCGCGTACCGTTCCGCAATCTTCTTCCCGAATAACAACGTCTTGGGCTACGTCTACCAGACGACGGGTCAGATAACCTGCATCTGCTGTTTTCAGAGCAGTATCGGCCAGACCTTTACGAGCACCGTGCGTTGAAATAAAGTACTCAATTACATCAAGTCCTTCTTTAAAGTTCGATAAGATTGGGTTTTCGATGATCTCCCCTACTGAACCTTGCAGGTTTTTTTGAGGCTTGGCCATCAGTCCACGCATACCACCTAGCTGACGAATTTGCTCTCTTGAACCCCGAGCACCAGAGTGCATCATCATATAGATAGAGTTAAACCCTTGCTGGTCGTCCTCCATCTTCTTCATCAGGGCATTGGTCAAGCGTGAATTCACACGAGTCCAAACGTCAATCACCTGGTTATATCGCTCGTTATCAGTGATAAGTCCCATGAAGTAGTTATTGCGAACTGCATCTACCTCATCTTTAGCTTCTACAATCAGATCCAGTTTATCAGTAGGAACGATAATATCATCCAAACCAATGGAAAGGCCACCCTTGTATGCCATCTGGAATCCAAGCTCCTTGATATCATCCAAGAACTTAGCCGTACGAGCTACTCCGGCAATCTTATAAACCCGGGCAATGATTTGCTGTAACTTCTTCTTGGTCAACAGTTCATTAACATACCCTACTTCTTCGGGCACTAGCTCGTTGAAAACAACTCGGCCAGCAACAGTCTCAATCATTTGCTCTACCAAACCATTCTCTTCCGTTCGAACTTTTCCCCGAACTTTGATATGAGCATGCTTAGAGATTCGCTTCTCATTTAAAGCTACAATCACCTCTTCAGCGCTGTAGAATGATAGTCCTTCTCCGGCAATAGGTATTTCTTTCGTGCTTTTTCGCCCTTTCGTCACATAATACAATCCTAGTACCATGTCTTGGGAAGGAACCGTAATCGGTGCTCCGTTGGCAGGATTCAGAATGTTATGGCTAGAAAGCATTAATACGGAAGCTTCCAGTACAGCTTCATGCCCTAGCGGCACGTGCACTGCCATCTGGTCACCATCAAAGTCAGCGTTGAAGGCAGTACATACCAATGGGTGAAGCTGAATAGCTTTACCCTCAATTAATTTAGGTTGGAAAGCCTGAATACCCAGTCGGTGTAGTGTAGGGGCTCGGTTGAGTAGTACCGGATGGCCTTTCAACACATTTTCCAGAATATCCCAGACAACCGGATCTTTACGATCAACGATTTTCTTGGCTGATTTTACGGTTTTGACAATACCCCGCTCAATCAGCTTGCGGATGATAAAGGGTTTAAATAGCTCAGCGGCCATATCTTTTGGCAGACCGCATTCGTGCATTTTCAGTTCAGGCCCTACCACAATTACTGAACGTCCAGAGTAGTCAACCCGCTTTCCTAACAAGTTCTGACGGAAACGACCTTGCTTTCCTTTTAGCATGTCACTCAGTGACTTCAGAGCTCGGTTTCCATCTGAACGTACTGCGTTTACTTTTCTTGAGTTGTCGAAAAGAGAGTCTACTGCTTCTTGCAGCATACGTTTCTCGTTCCGAAGAATTACTTCTGGTGCCTTGATATCGATCAATCGTTTCAGACGATTGTTCCGGATGATTACCCGACGATACAGGTCATTTAAGTCAGAAGTAGCAAAACGACCTCCGTCTAGCGGAACTAACGGACGTAATTCAGGCGGAATTACCGGCACCATTTTGATTACCATCCACTCAGGACGGTTCTCAATTCTGGTTCGGGCATCCCGGAAAGATTCTACCACTTTCAGACGCTTCAAAGCTTCAGCTTTACGTTGCTGAGAAGTATCGGTGGCAGCCTGGTGACGCAAGCTGTATGAAAGATCATCTAAATCCAGGCGAGCTAATAGCATTTCTAATGCTTCCGCTCCCATTTTGGCGATAAATTTATTAGGGTCATTATCGTCAAGCTTCTGATTATCAGCCGGAAGTTTATCAATAATATCCAGATATTCGTCTTCTGTCAGATAATCGAGGTAGCTGATTCCATCCTCAGCTTTTACACCTGGCTGGATCACTACATACCGCTCATAATAGATAATCTGGTCAAGCTTCTTGGTAGAAAGTCCCAGCAGGTATCCAATTTTGTTAGGTAGAGAGCGGAAGTACCAGATATGCGCTACTGGCACAACCAACTCGATATGTCCCATACGCTCCCGACGCACTTTCTTTTCCGTTACCTCTACTCCACACCGGTCGCAGATAATCCCCTTGTATCGTATTCTTTTATATTTGCCGCAATGACATTCCCAATCCTTTACCGGACCGAAGATGCGCTCGCAAAACAAGCCACCCATTTCAGGCTTATATGTCCGGTAATTAATGGTTTCGGGTTGCGTAACTTCACCATGAGAGCTCTCCAAGATAGACTCAGGTGAAGCCAAACTGATGGTTACCTTTGAGAAATCGCTGGTAAACTTTTTATTTTTCTTGAATGCCATATGTAATGATTAATAGATATGGAAAAAGGGTGAGCATGCCGGGCATGCTCACGTTAAATTAATCTAATGTGATTTCCAAAGCCAAGCCGCGAAGCTCGTGAACCAGAACGTTGAATGATTCTGGTATATTAGGCCGGGGCAGATTCTCCCCTTTTACAATGGCTTCGTAAGCTTTGGCTCGTCCTACCACATCATCAGACTTCACAGTTAATATCTCTTGCAAGACATTCGCCGCACCAAACGCCTCCAGCGCCCAAACTTCCATCTCACCAAAACGCTGACCACCAAACTGTGCTTTACCACCTAGTGGTTGCTGAGTGATCAGTGAGTAAGGTCCAATAGACCGGGCATGCATTTTATCATCTACGAGGTGACCTAGCTTAAGCATATAAATCACACCCACAGTAACTTTCTGATCGAAACGCTCTCCAGTTAATCCATCATACAGATAAGTACGTCCGTAAGGCGGTAATCCGGCATCTTTCAATTCTTTGGTTACATCATCCATGGTAGCTCCATCAAAAATTGGAGTAGCATATTTCTTTCCAAGTTTTAATCCGGCCCAACCCAAAACGGTTTCATAAATCTGCCCGATGTTCATACGGGAAGGTACACCTAACGGGTTTAGTACAATGTCTACCGGCGAACCATCAGCCATGAACGGCATATCTTCTTCGCGCACGATTCTGGCTACTACCCCTTTGTTTCCGTGACGCCCAGCCATTTTATCACCTACTTTCAGCTTTCGCTTCTTGGCAACATAAACTTTGGCTAGCTGAACAATGCCTGCTGGCAGCTCATCACCAACTTCTAAAGTGAAGCGCTCACGCTTAAACCGAGCAGTAATCTCGTTACGCCGGTTATTGTAGTTTTTAACCAGTTCACCAATAAGACGATTCACTCGCTCATCATCGGTCCAACTATCTACAATAATATCTGCAATTAGGTTCGCTTCTTCCGGAACGCTATACGAACTCTCATCGCGATAGATATTTTTATCCGGGAACAAGTTATTCTCTATGTTCTGGCGGCTGAATTTGACGCCTTTCGCCATAATCTCATCGCCAAATTTATGCTTGATACCCTGAGAATTCTTTCCATCCAGAAGAGAAACCATTTTATTAAGCATACTGCCTCGCACGGATAGCAGATCATTCTTAAAACGTGATTTCAGAGTTTCCACTTCCTTACGAGCTTTAGCCCGCAGGTCTTTATCCTTCTTAGGACGAGAGAATAGTTTGGTATCAATGACAGTACCTCTCAATGATGGAGAAGCTCTTAAAGATGCGTCTTTTACATCACCAGCTTTGTCTCCGAAGATAGCTCGCAGCAGTTTTTCTTCTGGAGTAGGATCAGTTTCACCTTTCGGAGTAATCTTCCCTATAAGGATATCTCCTTCCTTAACGTCAGCTCCTATCCGCACAATACCGTTTTCATCCAGGTTTCGTACGGCGTCTTCGCTAACGTTCGGAATCTCAGAGGTCAGTTCTTCTTCTCCTCGTTTTGTATCCCGAACTTCCAGTTCAAATTCTTCAATGTGAACTGAGGTAAAGATGTCTTCCCGTACTACTTTCTCTGAGATAACAATAGCATCCTCAAAGTTATATCCTTGCCAAGGCATGAAAGCTACCATAAGGTTGCGCCCCAATGCCAACTCACCATTTTCCGTAGCAAAACCTTCACAGAGTACCTGTCCTTTTTTCACTCGTTGGCCTTTTAAGACCATAGGTTTCAGGTTTACGCAGGTATCCTGGTTTGTTCGGCGGAATTTGATAAGATCGTAGGTTTTCAGGTCATCCCCAAAGTTTACCAGACGCTCATCATCCGACAAATCATATTTTACGATGATCTTTTTAGAATCAACAAAATCAATTACTCCATCGCCTTCCGCTACAATCAGCGACCGCGAATCGCGAGCCACACGCTCTTCCAGTCCAGTACCTACAATAGGAGATTGGGGCTTCAACAGAGGAACGGCCTGCCGCTGCATGTTTGATCCCATCAATGCCCGGTTAGCATCATCGTGCTCCAGGAATGGAATTAACGAAGCCGCTACCGATACAATCTGGTTCGGAGCAATATCCATGTAGGTCAGATCATCCGGGCCAACTACTGGAAAATCGCCCTCATAACGTGCTTTTACAGTATCATTAACAAACTTACCAACATCACTAATAGGTGCATTTGCCTGCGCTATGTTGTGCGTATCTTCTTCTTCAGCGGTTAGATACACTACGTCTTTGGTTACGATTCCGCTATCAACTTTACGATACGGAGTCTCAATGAAGCCCATAGTATTCACCTGCGCATGTACACACAATGAAGATATCAGACCAATGTTCGGTCCTTCTGGCGTTTCAATTGTACAAAGGCGCCCGTAGTGGGTGTAATGCACATCTCGAACTTCAAAACCTGCTCGCTCACGTGAAAGACCTCCTGGCCCTAACGCTGACATACGTCGTTTATGGGTAACTTCAGCCAACGGGTTGGTCTGATCCATAAACTGAGAAAGCTGGTTAGTTCCAAAGAAAGAGTTAATCACTGATGATAATGTACGAGCATTAATCAGGTCAACCGGTTTAAAGTCTTCGTTGTCCCGAACGTTCATACGTTCTTTGATCGTACGAGCCATACGAGCTAACCCTACCCCAAATTGGCTGTAAAGCTGCTCCCCTACTGTGCGAACCCGACGATTACTTAAGTGGTCAATATCATCCACTACAGCTCGTGAGTTAATCAGACCAATTAGATATTTTACAATCTTTATGATGTCTTCTTTCGTCAGTACCCGCACGTCGGACTCAATCTCCAGATTCAATTTCTTGTTGATCCGGTAACGTCCTACTTCACCTAAATCATAACGCTTATCACTAAAGAATAAGCTTTGAATGATATCACGGGCCGTTTGCTCATCTGGTGCTTCAGTGTTTCGAAGCTGACGATAGATTTGCTCTACAGCTTCTTTTTCTGAGTTAGAAGGGTCTTTCTGTAAAGTGTTATATATTATGGAATAATCCGTAACATTAACGTCTTCACGATGCAGAATGATAGAATCTGTTCCTGAATCCAGAATAGTATCTATATCCTCAGCTTCCAGCATAGAGTCACGCTCTAGCAGCACTTCATTTCGGTCAATAGAAACAACCTCACCGGTATCTTCATCCACAAAGTCCTCAGTCCAGGTACGTAACACCCGAGCTGCTAATTTTCGGCCAATGTGTTTTTTCAGATTTGCATCAGTTGCTTTTATTTCTTCAGACAGACCAAACAGATTAAGAATATCTTTATCAAGGCCATATCCGATAGCTCTCAACAGCGTAGTAACGGGAAACTTCTTCTTACGATCAATATAAGCATACATCACGTTGTTGACGTCTGTAGCAAACTCAATCCAGGACCCCTTAAATGGGATAATACGAGCTGAATAAAGTTTAGTACCGTTAGTATGCTTGCTTTGTGCGAAGAAGACGCCAGGTGAGCGGTGAAGTTGAGATACAATAACCCGCTCTGCGCCATTAATGATAAATGACCCTTTTTCAGTCATATAGGGAATGTTCCCCAAAAACACTTCTTGCTCGATTGTTTCAAAATCTTCGTTATCTTCGTCATTACAAGACAACCGAAGTTTTGCTTTTAAAGGAACAGAATATGTTAAGCCACGATCAATAGATTCGTCCACCGAATATTTAGGCGGATCAATCACATAATCGATGAATTCTAACACAAAATTCTCCCGGGAATCAGTAATGGGAAAATTTTCTGAGAATACTTTATACAAGCCCTCGTTCCTACGTTGCTCAGCGGGTGTATCAATCTGGAGAAAATCCTGGAAAGATTGCAGCTGAACATTGAGAAAATCAGGATAATCAATTACCTTTTCAATAGAAGCAAAGCTAATACGGTTAGGTATACCCCGAGTGAGGCTGGTATGATTATTGGAATTTCGTTCGTTAGCCAAAACACTTCAATTTTTTGGTGATAGGAATATTTTAGGAAATACTACTTATTTGCAGGCAAAAGAAAAGCAGACCTCCACTAAAAACTGTTACAAACAGGAAAAGACCTGACTGATGGGCCAGGCCTGCTAAACAAAAAATGAAATATGGTAGTGGTATACTTCTATTTATTTGATCTCTACTTCTGCACCAGCTTCTTCTAGTTGCTTTTTCAAGCCTTCAGCTTCGTCTTTCGGAACACCTTGCTTGATCTCTTTAGGAGAACTGTCAACTAATTCTTTTGCTTCTTTCAAACCTAAACCAGTTAATTCCTTAACAAGTTTCACAACGGCTAATTTTGATCCGCCGGGTGCTTTCAAGATTACATCGAATTCAGTTTTCTCTTCGGCAGCTCCACCGCCTTCGCCACCTCCAGCAGGAGCTGCTGCAATAGCTGCGGCTGCAGCTGGTTCGATACCATATTCTTCTTTTAGGATGTTCGCTAACTCGTTAACTTCTTTCACCGATAAGTTAACTAGTTGTTCCGCGAATTCTTTCAGATCTGCCATTTTCAATCGGAATTAGTAATTAATAATATTTTATTTAACTCTTTTTTATAAAATTGTTTATGATTCTTCTCGCTCGGATAACGTTTTAATAATACCGGCAAGCTTATGTTTACTGCTTTGAAGAGCAGAGATAACATTCTTAGCAGGAGATTGCAGCAACATGATAACATCGCCCAGCAATTCTTCTTTGGATTTCAGTGAGCTTAACATATCCAGATGCTCTTCTCCAACAAATAGATCAGCATCAATGGAAGCGGCTTTAAGTACTGGTTTTTGAGCCGCGCTATTCTTCTTTCGGTACTCTTTGATCACTTTAGCAGGGGCATTGCTCACCTCAGGGGAGAACATAATGCCAGAAGTACCTTTCAAAGCTGTATCAAATGGGGTATAGTCAGTATCCAATTGCTCCAGAGCCTTACGGATGAGGGTATTCTTAACAATTGTATATTCAATACCACGCTGAAAGCACATGGCTCGGAACTCGTTGATCTGCTTCACTGATAAGCCGCCAGTATCAGCCACATAAAAGTGGGTGGTGTTGCGCAGCTTTTCTGCAAGATCATTGATCAGTGTACCTTTTTCTTCTTTAGTCATAGCTATTAAATACCTGGAACTGTATTTTTATCAACACGCACCCCTTTACTCATGGTGCTTGATAATGAAATACTCTTAAAATATGTACCTTTAGCTGAAGATGGTTTCAGACGGTTGATTGTCTGAATAACTTCAACTGCATTGTCTATCAGCTTGGCCTGATCAAAAGATGCTTTTCCAATGCTAGCATGTACGATTCCAAATTTATCAACTTTAAAATCGATCTTACCGGCTTTGACATCCTGTACTGCCTTAGCAATATCCATAGTCACAGTACCAGCTTTAGGGTTTGGCATCAGACCTCGCGGTCCTAATACTCTACCTAAACGCCCAACTTTTGCCATTACTGTAGGCATGGTGATGATTACGTCTACGTCAGTCCAGCCACCTTCAATTTTCTGAATGTAGTCATCGAGACCAACATAATCAGCACCAGCTTCTTTTGCCTCACTCTCTTTTTCAGGTGTGCAAAGTACTAATACTTTCACCTCTTTACCTGTACCATGCGGCAAGGCAACCACGCCCCGCACCATCTGATCAGCTTTACGAGGATCTACCCCCAAGTTAACATCAATATCAACTGATGCATCAAACTTTGAGGTAGTAATGTCCTTTACGATACCCGCTGCCTCTTCAAGTGAAAAGGGCTTAGAGAGATCGTATTTCTTTAGAATATCTTGTTGTTTCTTACCTAGCTTCGCCATGTGTTCTACTAATTTGCGTTACTATCCCAAGGTGCAGCACCTGTTACTCTAAGTCCCATGCTACGCGCAGTACCAGCTACCATTTTCATGGCGGATTCTACTTTAAAAGCATTAAGATCAGGCATTTTAGTTTCGGCAATTTCTTTAACCTGATCCCAGGTTACGCTTCCTACTCGAGCACGGTTAGGCTCGGCTGATCCTTTCTTAATCTTTGCCGCCTCAAGCAGCAATGCCGCTGCGGGAGGAGTTTTGATAACAAAGTCAAATGACTTATCAGTGAAGATAGTCACTAAAACAGGAAGTAACTGCCCGGGCTTGTCTTGTGTTCTTGCATTAAATTGCTTGCAGAACTCCATAATGTTCAACCCTTTACTACCCAATGCGGGTCCTACAGGGGGAGATGGGTTAGCCTGCCCACCACGAATCTGCAACTTTAAGTATCCGCTAACTTCTTTAGCCATTGTTATTACTATTATCTACTTTCTCAACTTGCATATAATTCAATTCTACCGGAGTGTTTCTTCCAAATATCTTCACCATTACCTTCAACTTCCGGCGCTCTTCAAATATCTCTTCGATATTCCCAATAAATCCGCTAAAAGGCCCATCCATCACTTTCACTTCTTCACCTACAATATAAGGTGTGTCCAGTTTAATCTCCTCTTCCTCAGCTTCATCAACGCGCCCTAAAATGCGATTGATTTCAGATTCGCGTAGCGGAAGTGGTGGCTCTTGTGAGCGAGGCGTGCTGGTACCCTTTGCACTTAAAAAACCAATAACATTCGGCACATTATTGATCATGTGAAGAACTTCACCGTTCTTTAAATCAGCTGATACTAAAATATAACCTGGAAAAAACTGACGCTCTCGCACTCGCTTTTTACCATTACGCATCTCCATTACTTTTTCGGAAGGAATAATAACCTGGGGCACAAACTCTTCAAGTTTGTTCACACGAATTTCGTGCTCCAGATATTCTCTTACCTTTCGCTCTTTTCCGCTTACTGCGCGGATCACGTACCATTTTGGATCTGCCATACTGTTTCTAGAGATTTAAAATGCGTTATAGAACCACTTCATCGCATTTTCAAATCCGAGATCTATTACTCCAATGAGTAATGCAAAGATCAATGAAGCCACCAATACCAGAAATGAGCTTCGCTGCAAGGAAGAGTAACTTGGCCAAGTTACTTTTTCTCGCATCTCATGGTAAGAAGCTCGGATAAATTCAACGACATTATTCATAAGAACGCTTCATTTACTAGCACGGGCGGTAAGATTCGAACTCACGACCTACGGTTTTGGAGACCGTTGCTCTACCAGCTGAGCTACACCCGTTTACAAAGAAAAGACCAGAATAGTTCACTATTCCGATCTTTACTGTATTACAAGATATTAATCTAAGATTTCAGTCACCTGACCAGCACCTACGGTACGTCCACCCTCACGGATAGCGAATCGCAAGCCTTTTTCCATCGCTACTGGAGCAATTAGCTCTACAGTGATAGAAACGTTATCGCCAGGCATTACCATCTCCACGTTTTCAGGTAAAGCAATCTCACCTGTTACGTCAGTTGTGCGCAGGTAAAACTGCGGACGATACTTTTTAAAGAAAGGAGTATGACGACCACCTTCTTCTTTAGAAAGCACATATACCTCAGCTTTAAATTTAGCGTGAGGAGTAACTGAGCCAGGTTTGGCGATTACCATTCCACGTCGGATTTGAGATTTCTCAATACCACGAAGTAAAAGTCCTACGTTGTCACCGGCTTCGCCTCGGTCCAGAATTTTGCGAAACATCTCAACACCAGTAACGGTAGACTTTAAGTTCTCAGCTCCCATACCAAGAATTTCAACCGGATCACCAGAGTTGATAACACCACGCTCAATTCTACCAGTTGCCACTGTTCCACGACCAGTAATTGAGAACACGTCTTCAACAGGCATAAGGAAATCAAGGTCAACCAAACGCTCAGGAAGAGGAATGTATTCATCAACTGCAGCCATAAGCTCTTCTACTTTCTCTACCCATTGCGCTTCGCCATTCAGGGCACCTAAAGCAGAACCCTGAACTACTGGAATATCGTCGCCAGGAAATTCGTAGAAAGAAAGGAGCTCGCGGATTTCCATCTCAACTAACTCTAGTAATTCGGCATCATCTACCAAATCTACTTTGTTCATGAATACCACAATGGCCGGAACACCTACCTGACGCGCTAACAGAATATGCTCGCGAGTCTGAGGCATAGGACCATCCGTAGCCGCTACTACTAGAATAGCACCGTCCATCTGCGCTGCACCTGTCACCATGTTTTTCACATAGTCAGCGTGACCGGGACAGTCAACGTGAGCGTAGTGACGTTTTTCTGTCTGGTACTCTACGTGTGAAGTATTAATAGTAATACCTCTTTCTTTTTCTTCAGGAGCATTATCAATAGAAGCAAAGTCTCTTAAAGATGCCAGCCCCTTTCCAGCCAATACTGTAGTGATTGCCGCGGTTAAGGTTGTTTTACCGTGGTCAACGTGCCCAATAGTACCGATGTTTAAGTGCGGTTTGGAACGGTCAAATTGTTCTTTAGCCATTTTCTAAAACAGTTTCAGTGATCAATATTTAACGAAATAAAGGGACAATCCCTGTATAACAGCGTCCCACAAAGCGTTTGAGCCAATGAGGGGATTTGAACCCCTGACCTCTTCCTTACCAAGGAAGCGCTCTACCCCTGAGCTACATCGGCTGATAAGTCTAAGTGTTTAAAATAAGATTCGCCATCATTTAAACTTACCAACTTTAATACCCAAGTAAGGTGGTTTGAGCGGGAGACGGGTCTCGAACCCGCGACCTACAGCTTGGAAGGCTGTCGCTCTACCAATTGAGCTACTCCCGCTTATAACAAGCCTAAAAACGAAGCCTACAACGTGGAAGGCTCTCGCTTGCATCTGCATCAACATGAACTCCTTTGGAAAAATTCGTCCCGCTTACAGATTTTGTGTGGGGAGAGCAGGATTCGAACCTGCGAAGTCGAAAGACAACAGATTTACAGTCTGCCCCAGTTGGCCGCTTTGGTATCTCCCCGAATTTCCCATGTAGGTAAATAGTAGTAAAAACATAATTTTCAACCACTATTTTTAATGGAAGGGCAAAAGTAAAGTCTTTTTCCGTATATTCAAATTCTACGTGAAAAGAAATTTAAAAAATATTTGCCTACCCTGTTAATATGGGTTTGACCGGTAAAGTTGTAATAATTTTTCGTCTTTTTCGCCAGCTTCAATAGATTTTAATATTGTGCTCACCTCCGGATTATCGCTAAAAAACATAAGTCCGCGATAAGCTGTCAACCGAATGTAATATTTAGGATGGTTGCGGGCATAGTCAGCCAGAAGATTTATACCCTCATTGGTGAGGGTCTGATCATCCATAACTGTCAGATATTGCGCCAGATAGTTTAAGAGGTAATACAGCGTTTCATCCGTTACCGCGTTAGCTTTTGTTTTAAACCACTCGTATTGCCCGGAGATTGCATTGGTCACATAATAATCAGCTAAGGCCATTACAATATTAAAATTGCTGTAATCCCGATAAGTGTTGAATACTGTAGTTTTATCACTGGCATCCGTCTGAGTGTAGGCGGCGATGGCGGTCCCCACGACTGAGTAACTGGAGTCTTTCATAGAAGTTAAAAAAAGATCCCGGTATTTTTCAGGATCAGCGGCGGCTAAAGCATTAAGGGCATCAGCTCGCACCAGCGACTTTGTATCTTCCTGTGCTATCATCGCTAACTGAGCCAGCTTGGCCGTGTCTTGCGAGGTTATTTCATCTTCCTGGGCATTAATAGCTAACTTACGGATAACCCAGAAATCATTTCGCATAGCCTCTTCCAGGATTTGAGGGGTGGCAGTAGCAGCCGAGTCATTGACTAGTGCCTGCAAGCTAGCGAACTGGTGCAGGAATGAGTTAGTATGACGAAACTGGTAGGCCCATTCGGCGTCTGATTTCTCGTGCGATATTTCGGCTAACAATGCGGCATCTCCATCAAAGATAACCAGCTGAGGCTCACCGGAAAGGTTAATTGTAAACTCCTGCTCCTGTTCATCTACCCACAGTTCATGACGGCTCTTAACATCATTAACCCACACATCTACCGAAACTGGTAATTGATAGAGTGGTGTAGTTTCTAGATCCTGTTGCTGCTGTATAACTAAGCGCAATTGCCCATCGGCGTATTTAGAAGTAACATTAAGAACCGGGTGCCCAGAGGAAAGAAACCACTGATTAAAAAACCAATTCAAATCTTGGCCTACTACCTCTTCAAAAGCCATTCGCAGGTCATGAATTTCTACCGAGGTGTAGGCATGCTGGCCTAGATAATTTTTCAAAGCGGTAAAAAAAGCCTCATCCCCTACATAATTACGCAACATATGCAGCACACAACTGCCTTTATCGTAAGAATGTCGGTCAAACATATCCTCCCGGTTGGCATAGTGAAAACGAATTAAATCTACTTGTTTATCTTCTGCTTCGGACAGGTAATTCTGCATTTGCTCCCAATGCACGTATTCAGCTTCCTGAGGGCCGTAAAAATGCTCACTCCACAAATACTCGGCATAGGTGGCGAAAGACTCATTCAATGGCAAATTGGACCATGACTCGCAGGTGACCAGGTCACCAAACCAGTGATGAAATAGCTCGTGCGCGATGATCCCATCCCAGGAATTGTCTAGCAACTCGCGATCGTCTACTTGCAGGGCATCATAAAAAACAGATGCCGTGGTATTTTCCATCGCTCCAGACACAAATTCATCAACCACTACCTGAGAATATTTGGGCCACGGATACTGCACTCCGATCTTTTCTGAGAAAAAGTTGATCATCTCCGGAGTATGCCCAAAAATATCAGTGGCATAGGATGCATAAGCAGAATCGACATAATAGTTAACCGGCATTTCGCCCCAAGAATCTTCTATGACGGCGAATTCCCCTACAGCCATCATAAACAGGTATGGTGCGTGAGGTTGGTCCATCTTCCAATAGTCTGTTCTCATCTGGATAGTCTGAGAATCAGTACCTTGATTGCTTTCTTCATTGATCTGGGAATAGATTAACGTTCCGTTGGAGAGAGTTACAAAGCGAGAATCCACGGTGATGTACATTTCCTGGGTGCATCGTTCATTGGGTGAGTCAATAGTAGGAAACCAGCGGGAATTGGCTTCTGTCTCGCCCTGGGTCCATATTTGTGGTGACCGTCCGTTTTCGCCATCAATAAAGTAAAGCCCTTTATCAGACGTAATGGCTTCACTCCCACCCGTTTCAAATTCATCAGGCTTTGCGGTATAGTCAATCACAATCCAGTATGACTGGTCGCGAGTGAATGTTTGACCTAAGTTAATCTGCAATGAGGCACTGTCGTACTCGTATGTCAAAGGAGAAAGTTGCTCTTCTTCCAACAAGTTAACTGAGTGAATATCAAAGCCTTTAGCATCTAACACTAAGGTGGACTGAGGATAAAAATAGGGTTTAAGTTGTAACGTAGCTTTTCCCAGTAAATGGTGCTTCTCCCAATCAAACTGTACCTCAAGGCGAGTGTGAAGAAGATCGTGAAGGCGTGTTTCTGATGGCTGATAGGGCAGTTCTACGGTTGGGGTTGCGGGTTCTTCCGGTAAGGTGTCATACGCTGTACTATCCGAAGGGGCTTCCTGCATTTCTGATTCTGAAGGCTGACTAGCTGTAATCTGATTGACCTTACAAGCTGATAATAGGGTTCCCGAAACGAAGAGAGAAATTATAAAAAATCGCATATTTTTTTTATCAGTACAAAAAAAGGCTAAACTTAGCTTTCCATATTGAACACTCTAAGATGTACAAAGGTATTGTTAACGAATCGTCTTCCCGAAATATTGAGGTAAAAAACGGTAAAATACTTCTGGATGGCGAAGAAATCGTCCTGGATATTCATACGCTTTCTCCATCTCAATTTCATCTAATCCACAAGCAGCATTCTTATCGGGTTGAGGTTATGGGGACTGATTATAGCCAAAAGAAGTTTGTTTTTACCATCAACGGTAAGCAAATATCCGTGCAGTTAAAAGAAGAGTTAGACCTGCTTCTTGAAAAAATGGGAATGGAGGCCGCTACTGAAACTGCCATTAAGGAGATTCGCAGCCCGATGCCTGGCTTGATACGTGGGATTGCCATTTCGGAAGGCTCTTCGGTAACAACGGGCGATAATTTGCTAACGCTGGAAGCTATGAAAATGGAAAATTCCATTAAATCCCCGGTGGATGGTATCATTGCTTCTATTCAGGTAAAAACCGGACAAAGTGTAGAAAAAAACCAGCTATTAATCGCCTTTGAATAACATTCATCTATAAAGCTTCCTAATCAAGAACGTTTTTTTCTTACACCACTTCCCGCCTTTCCATAAATTTCGCTTACTTGCACCCAATTTACCGGTACCTGAGCAATCAAAATCCTTATGAAATACCAGCGCATTTTACTAAAACTTAGTGGAGAAGCTCTGATGGGCAACCAGCCTTTCGGCATTGATCCGCAACGAATTCAACAATATGCCGAAGAAATTAAGCGTGTAAAAGGCACCGGAATAGAGATTGCCATTGTGATTGGCGGAGGTAATATTTTCCGGGGTATTCAAGCTGAAAACTCAGGCATGGATCGCGTACAGGGCGATTATATGGGTATGCTCGCCACTGTTATCAACGGAATGGCGCTACAAAGTGCTCTGGAGCAAACTGGGGTATACACCCGGCTGATGTCCGGAATTAAAATGGAACAGGTGTGCGAACCGTTCATCCGCCGCCGTGCCATTCGTCACCTGGAAAAAGGGCGGATCGTGATTTTCGGTGCCGGAACCGGTAACCCCTACTTCACTACTGATTCTACAGCCAGCTTACGCGCTATTGAAATTGAAGCAGATGTAGTGCTTAAAGGCACCCGGGTAGACGGAGTGTATACTGCTGATCCGGAGAAAGACCCAACTGCCAAGCGTTTTTCTACCATTACTTTCACGGAGGTATATCAAAAGAAGCTGAATGTAATGGATATGACTGCTTTTACGCTATGTCAGGAAAACAATTTGCCCATTATTGTTTTTGATATGAATAAGCCCGGTAATTTGTACAATCTTGTAAGCGGGCAAGAAGTGGGAACACTGATTAACTAAGCGGAAAAGGCATTTTTTCACATTTTTTAGTAAGTTCGCCTCTTCTTTTTGACGTATATCATTACTGACACCTAATTTTTCTTACTCATGGTTGAAGAAATCGAACTTTACCTGGACGAAGCTAAACAGCTTATGGAACAATCCTTACAGCACGTTCGTCAGGAGTTTAACAAAATCAGGGCCGGAAAAGCCATGCCTAATATGCTAGACGGACTTATGGTGAAGTATTATGGCAACCCTACCCCTATAAATCAGGTAGCCTCTATTACTACCCCGGATGCCCGCACTATTATGATTAAGCCTTGGGAGAAGAACGTTCTCGGCGAAATTGAACGGGCTATCATGAACTCAGACCTAGGCCTAAATCCTCAAAATGATGGTGAGGTAGTCCGCCTGAATATTCCACCCTTAACGGAAGATCGGCGTAGGCAACTGGTAAAGCAAGCGAAGAATGAAGCCGAAAATGGTAAAATAAGCGTCCGTAACGTGCGGAAAGACACCAATGACAGTATTAAACAGCTTTTGAAAGAAAGTGTATCGGAGGATGAAGTGAAAAACGGAGAAGACCGAGTACAAGAGCTTACTGACGAATACATTGCCAAAGTAGAAGATATTTTCGCTCGCAAAGAGAAAGAGATCATGACTGTTTAGTATGACTAATTCTTATAGTCAGTCTCTTTTTAATCTACTGGTATAGTTTTCGGTCATGAATATATTCGGCGACAGCATCAGGAACCAGGTATTTAATTGAAATATTATCTTTAATACACTGACGAATAAACGTTGCTGATATATCCAGCAAAGGTGCAGGAACCATCCGAATATTCGGATGGTTTTTTATTTCCTCCCGGATTCGCCCGGTAGCTACATTAGGGCGCGGATACACCAGCACCTGAGCCTGCTTTAATATTTCCTGATAGTTTTTCCACCGATGAAAGTGCGTTAGCACATCGCTGCCCGAAATCAGATGGAAATGATTTTGCGGATAGCGTTCCTGTAAGTACACCAGCGTATCAATGGTATAACTGGGTTTGGGCATACTGAATTCGGCATTACAGGCCCGAAGGTTAAAGTTATCTTCTACCGCTAGCTCTACCATTCGTAGCCGATCAATCTCATTCAGCAGTGAGCTTTGTTCTTTAAAAGGATTTTG
This sequence comes from Roseihalotalea indica, assembly GCF_022458895.1. The sequence goes on from NZ_JAINFL010000011.1 coordinate 102,540, forward strand.
CGGAGAAACTACAAACCACACCTGTTGCAAGTGTGAATACTCCCGCACCACATTGGCGACAATTAAATGCCCTATATGAATGGGGTTGAATGAGCCGAAGAATAATCCTACTTCCAAAAGACTTGATATAATGAACTAAACGATTAAGTCAGCGAAAGAAGGGTTAAATTATAGAAAATCAAAATGCAGTATGAGTTGCATAACTTTTACATGGGCATAAGCACCTGATCAATAATATGAACATAGCCATTATCAGCTTCCCGGTCAGCAAACACTACTGAGGCGCTATCTACCACCAGTTCATTATCTTGCATCATTATATGAATCTGATCTCCCGCCAGGGTAGTCAGAGTTTTCCCATCAGTCAGATCCGCAGCCCGGTAATTTCCCTCAACTACATGGTGCAACAAGATTTCCTTAAGCTCTCCTTCATCAAGGTCTGCGGGTAAATTGTTCTGCCCGGTAGGGTCTAGGGCTTCAAAGGCAGCATCGGATGGAGCAAATACTGTGAAAGGACCTTCCATTTGTAATACTGAATCCAGATTTGTTGTGCGTAAAGCATCTTTCATCAGGTACAGAGCTTCGTTATCAGCCACTGCTTCATACACCGTGCTTTGCCCGGAACGCCCTTCTTCTGAACCCTCTCCTACTACAACATTGGATTCAAACCCTATCTCCTCTTTCTCGGCGGTCTGCTCCTTCCGGTCAACACAGCTTATCAGTAACCCTATTATGACTATTGGCAATAAGTTGAAAAAATAACGCATATAATTTTAGTTAGTGATGATAAAATCATATAACCACATTATATGCTAAAAGTTGGGTAAGCTATGGTTTAGAAGGCTCTTCTTCTATGATTACTTCGTTCTCGGCTTCCTGCTGCGTGCTGTCGGCGGCTTCTTTCTGCTGCCGTTGTTCGGTTTCCTGCGATTCTATTTTGCTCAGTCGGTCTTTCGCTTCCTGCACTACTTCCGGCTGAGGCGAATTTTCAATAATAGAGTTTAGAGTAGCCTTCGCCTGAAATATCTCGTCCATAGCCACATAGTTATCAGCAATCAGCATAAACGAACGACCCAGCCAATACTCGTATGCTCCAAAATTCTTGTTTAACTCATACAGAGCATCAATCGATTTTTCATAATCTCCCTGATCATACAAAATCTGAGATAGAAGGTATTGTGCTTCCGCTCCGTTTACATCAGTTGAGGCGGCTACCGTCTCGGACAGAAACTGCTGAGCTTTTTCCAGATCACCTTGCTCATAAGCGGCTCTCCCCCGGTACAAATTAGCCTGACTGGTTGCGTTGGCTGAGACATTAGCTTTTTCTACGATCTGCTGAGCATAATAATCCACCGAATCCAGCAGAGCGGGGTTTTCCCGAGACAGTTCGTAGTAAGAAGTCATCAGCCCCTGCCAGGCGTTGTACTGTTCCTTTTTATTGCGGGCTAGTCTGGCTAACCGTTGAAAGTAGGTGACCGCATTGGGGTAATTGCGCTGTAATTGCTCTAATTCGGCAATACGCTGCACTATACGCTGTGCCTGAGGATGGTTAGCTTGGGCATCTAGCGAATAATATATTTCCAGCGCCTCATTCATTCGGTTAGAGCGGTAATAAGACTCGCCAATATAATACTGCGCCTCAGGGGTATTCACATTCTCAGGGTACGTATCCACGAACGATTGAAGCTGGTTAATGGCCTGATCATACTGCTGAGAGAAATACAGGTTTTTAGCCGACTCATACTCAATACTCGCCACGTTAGCATCCTCCGGATTAGCTTCTTTGTACTTGGTCAGATAACGAGAAAAGTTAGCCGAACCTCCCGATTGAGTAGATACTTCCTGCAACCCTAAAATAGCCGAGTTAGCCGTAGGGTGGGTAATGTAGTCATCCAGAATCCGCTGATAATCATTTCCGGCCTGATTATACTTCTGCTGATTAGAATAGGCCAACGCCCGACGCAGCAACGCATAGGGCACCAGATTGCTTTGCGACTGAGACTGTATGAGTTGGGTAAAGTTCTGGATTGCTGCACCATAGTCACCGTCCTGCAATTGCAACTGAGCCTTTTGAAATAAAGCATCGTCATAATAGCGTGAATCCGTGTACCGGGTGATTACCTGATCAAGCGAATTAATGCCTTCATCCCGGTTGCCCTGAATACCCTGGATGACCCCTTTCTGATAATAAGCATAGCCAATGTCAGGATTATTTTCCCGGATGGCCCGGTCATAGGTATTGACGGCCTGATTATAACTCTTGGTTACATAGTAAGAATCGGCTAAACGGATTAGAGCATCATCGACAAAATACTTATCGCGGCTGTTCCGGTTTGATCGCAAGGCACTTTGCTGAATGTAATCACGGAAATACGGCAGAGCCCGGCTATACTGCTCAGTGTTGAAGTAGGCATAACCGATACCATATTGGGCTTTTGTATGATACAACGCTTTTTCGCCTTCCAGCCGCTCCCCTTCTAAACCACGAAACACGGCATTGTAGGCTTCAATAGCCTTATCCCAGAATTTTCCGATGGAATAGGCCTCTCCTTTCCAGAAATTAGCCGCTGCTACCAACGTGCGGTCAATAGGATAACTGAGCGATTTATCAAACAGCTCAACTGACTGCCGATATTGTGACTGGTTAAATGCCTGGGTTCCGGCCTGGTAACTCACCTGTTGATAGGCTTTACGCACCGGCATGGTTTTATTAGGCAGGCTCTCAATAAACTTAATGGCTTCGGCATAATTCTGAGTATTCAGGTAAGACTCACTCAGCAGATTGTTCGCCTCGGTAGCATAGCGCGTCCGGGGAAATTCTTCCTTTAATTGGTTAAAAGACTGAATAGCCCGGCCGTACTCTTCCCGGTCATACAGGGTTTTACCGAGGTTGAATAGGGCCTGCTCCCGAATATTTTCATCAAAATTCTGTTGAGCGGCAGTCTCAAAGGCCGACACAGCGTATTCAGGATTATCTTGTTTTGTGTACAGTACGCCCAGGTAAAAGGATGCAAACTGCCCAATACTATCTTTTGAAGAAGCTACCTGCTTAAAGCTCTCAATGGCGTCTTCCGTTTTCCCTAACTGGTACTGAGCATAGCCCAGGCGATAGAGTATTCCCCGTTCCGGATTACGGTTTTGAGAGTAAGAATACAAAAAGGGTTCAGCATCCGCATAATTGTTTTGCCGGTAATTGGCTTCACCGACCAGCAGCATAATTTCGGGGAAATTGGCAACCGCATCCCGTCCGGCATTTTCGTTTTGAGCAAGAATCTTCTCCCCATACGTTTTCAACTGATCATAACGCCCCTGCTGATTGAGAATATTAGCAATGAGAAACGGTACGGCTTTACCATAAGATTCGTCCTGTTCAATCTTTCGGAGATCAGTCAGGGCAGCTTCATAGTTACCGTTTTGCATGGCAAGGTAGCCTGCGTAATAATGAGCGGCGCTTCTATAGGGGTTTTCACTGTTTTTTAAACGATCAAACAAGGGGGCAGCCTCTTCAAAATTCTGCTTGGTGAAATAGGCATAGCCTAATTTGAAATTTCGGGTTTCCTCTTCGGTAACAGAAAGATTGCGGACATCAGTTTTTTCAAAATACTCAATGACTTTATCGTATTGTTGGTCGTTGAAGTAAAAGTTTCCTAACTCATAATTGGCTCGGATGGCTTTAGGATGACTACTGTGATCCCGCACAAACTCAGCGAGTCGTGCCTCACCATCAGGGTTATACAAGCGGACCGCTGAGAAAGCTGCGTAGTACTGAGACTCAGTAGCGTATTGTCCCTGAGGGGCTCGTTCCAGGTATTCCTCAAACGACTCGCGCGCGGCACTGTATTTCTTTTTATCAAGCAGATCAATACCTTGCTGGTACAGCCGCTCGGGAATAACTTCCGACAGATATTGCTGGGCTTGCCCTGTGAAAGGAAGAAAAAGAGTTATCAGAAAAATAATACGATAATAAGGTTGCCTCATGGTTGTAGAAAAATTATCTGCGCATAGGTAACGCGTCTGTCAGCAAAAATGATTGAATTTAGCCGGTAAATACGCTAATCGCATAACGTTAAAAGCGATAAATCAGTGCATGAGTTGATATACTAATCCCTTCAGTATCTGATCATCAGTGCCTACGATGTTATCAATACCTTTTGAGTGCAGATCAGCGCGACGAAGCAGGCTAATGTTGCGCACCACTTTGGGCAATGGATAGTTTACCGCGGCCACCCTATATTCTTTTACAAAAAATGGGTGCACCTTTAGTAGCCCTGCCAAACCCCGTTCCGTCTTATCCGTCGCTTGATGGACTAACAGTAATTTACTAAAAAATGTAAATAACAGCGCAATGGTTGGGATAATGGGATTAGCTTTAGGGTTAGCCGTAAAATAATAGACGATCTGAAAAGCCTTACTAAAATCTCCCTGCGCCACCGCTTTCTGCAATTCAAACGCATTGTATTCTTTACTGATGCCCACATATTTTTGCACCAGATCTGCTGTAATCACCGTGGCCGACTCTTTCTCCAGGTTGATTAAGACTTTATCAATCTCGTTAGCCAACCGTTCTAGATTATTTCCAATGTGATCCATCAGCATTTGTACGGCCTGCTCTTCAATCTCGTGCTTCCGTTGCCGCACCCATCGCATAATCCAGTCGGGTACCTGGTTATCGTACATCTTTTTGGAATCTACCAGTACGGCAAACTTGTCCAGCGCTTTTGTCAGAGTGCGTTTCTTATCCAGAGATTTATACTTGTAGCAGAACACCAACACGGTTGACGGAAGCGGGTTTTTCACGTACTGCTCCAGCATTTCCTGCCCCTCTTTGCGCTGCAAATCGCCTAGTTCCTGAGCCTCTTTCACGATAACAACTTGGCGAGTCGCCATCATCGGGAAGCGCTTGGCATTGGTGAGAATGGTTGGCAGGTCGGTATCCTTACCGTATAAAATAATCTGATTAAACCCTTTTTCCCCTTCGGAAAGCACATGATTCTCAATATACTGAGCTACCTGATCGATATGGAAAGGCTCATCGCCCTGAAGAAAATACACGGGCGCATACTGATCGTTTTTTAAATCTTTGAGTACCTGTTCAGATGTAACAGACATACGTTTAATTGTTCAATTGCTAGAGTATCGGTTTGCTGAATAACTGATTATTGCTCTTTCCAAAGCTTCATTTCACCCTCTTGTGTTATTCCGCCACTGCTTGCATCAGAATACCGCAGAGCCAGGCTCCATAGGTGCCAACAAAATAACCCAATACGGCCAATAATACCCCTACTGGTGCCAGTGACGGACTAAAAGCCGAAGCCACCACCGGAGCGGACGCTGCTCCACCAATATTGGCCTGGCTCCCTACTGCTACAAAGAAAAACGGTGCTTTAATAAGCTTAGCCACAATGAATAAGACTATTACATGAATCAGAATCCAGATGGCGCCTACCATAAATAACCCAGGGCTGTTTACTATAGCGGTTAAGTCCATTTCCATACCAATAGTGGCAATTAACACATAAAGAAACACGGTGGCCATACGAGAGGCCCCTACCCCTTCCAGTTGCCTCAACCGCGTGAAAGAGAGCGCCAGGCCTATTCCAGTTGCAATTACAATAATCCAGAAAAAAGTAGAGGTAAGGCTAAACTCATCAAGTCCGGGATAATTTTCACTTAAATACGGAGCGATACCCTCGGCACAGAAGTGAGAAAAGCCAGTGATACCAAAAGCCAGTCCTAAAATGAGCATCAAATCAGCGGTTTTCGGGATTTTCATAATGCTGGCGGCATAATCTTCTATACGCTTTTGCACTTCTTTGATGGATGAAGCATCCGCTTTGAAAAAACGATCAATCTGTTCGGCCCGACCGCTACCATACAGCAATACGGCCAGCCATAGATTGGCGATGATAATATCAACCGCCAATACGGCCGGAAAGATGCTATCTCCTACTTCAAACACTTCCTTCATGGCTGTTTGATTTGCCCCTCCGCCAATCCAACTTCCTGCTACCGTCGTTAACCCGCGCCATACAGCATCTGGACCGTGCCCGCCTACAGTATCTGGAGAAATGATAGAAACAATAAGAATAGCCAGAGGGCCACCGATAATAATACCAAAAGTGCCGGCAAAAAACATAATAACCGCTTTCCCGCCCAGGCGAGCTATGGCTTTCAGATCGATACCTAATGTAAAGAGAATGAGGCTACAAGGCAACAGATAGCGAGAGGCAACAAAGTACAAGCTGGAGTTTTCGCTAGAGATAATATTGAGAGAATTTAAGATCCCCGGTATAAAGTAACATAATAGTACCGATGGTACATAAGCATAAAATTTCTTCCAGAAACTACGCTCACTCGCTGCCGTTGTGAAAACAAAAGCCAGCACCAGCATTAAAATACCAAAAATCACCGGGTCGCTTGTAAACAGAGCTGGTGTCGCCGCTGCATCTTCCATAGAATCTAGAGTCAGTTAATGAGCGAAACTAGCAGATTCTCCTACTGATTACAATGAATCCTTTCCTTTTTGAAACCGCAATTATTAGCAAATGAACCCGATTATCCGTTATTTACGTAAATAATTATAATATTTATTATTAAAATCATATTTACCATTACGATTTATCTTACGCCTATTTAAAATGATCATAATTTATTGTTTTAGTGCATTCGTAAGGTACCATCTATTCTGACATTTTTCATATTGGAAGCTTTCTTAGCTTTGTTTAGCAAATATCGATGATTGGCATTTGGGGTATGAAAGTAGTGTTAAACATTCTTTTTTTGATATTTATGTGTCTTACGGCAGTAGGACAGCGCATGCCTTTTTTTACCCATCATGTTACCAATCCATATATTTATAATCCGGCATTTGCTGGTTACGATGCGCACCCAGTACTGTATCTGACCCACCGTCAGCAGTGGATTGGCATTGATGGCGCCCCCGCTAGTACTCACTTGAGCTTTCATACACCCGCCGGTAACGCGAATCCATTCTCTCTTGGTGGCGATTTAACCCATGATCAACTAGGTATTTACCGATACTCTTCTTTTAGAACATCGGCGGCCTATATGGTACCGCTATCCGCTGAGAAAGAACATTATGTCCGATTTGGTTTATCGGCTGGCCTAGGCATGAACGGATACGACTTGCAAGGAGTAAATGCAACCGATGATGCTATATTTCAGGCGGCTCAAAACGCGGGTGCTTATTTTGATGCCAGGTTTGGATTGCAATATCACATCGAACATTTTAATCTAGGGATTTCTCTTCCTCATTTATTTACCCCCCCTTCGTTGGAAGAGGGTGTATCAGAAGGAGGGTTTGACCAGTTTTCCCGCATAATCGGAAGCATAAATTACCGATTTAAATTAAATCCTGAAGGCAAATTTAGTATAGAACCCACCATCTTATATCATTACGCTAAAGAGTTTGATCCGCAACTGGAAGCACTGGCTTTATTACGTTTTAAAGAAAGTTTTTGGGTAGGTGGCGGCTATCAACAGCAATCTGGAATTGCTACTCTCCTTGGATTTAAGGTTAAAAACTTATCTTTCAGTTACCACTATGGGTTAGGAAATCCTGAACTAACAGCGGGTACTATGGGTACCCATGAACTACAGTTAGGGTTAGTTTTAGGTAAAAAGAAAGCGACAGTAAAGCGAAAACCTCGCCTGACGACCAAAGCGAACAGCGAAGCTATTCCTGAAGCGGTCATTGAAGCACAGAAAAAACAAGATAAGAAGAAGAAGAAACAAGATAAGAAGAAAGAAGAAACACCTTCCCGCAAGCAAGTAAGTAGTAGTAAACCGGCGACGTCATCAAAAGAAAATGTTAAGCAGCAACCGGATACTGCTAACCCAAACACCAAAAATGATATAGAGCTACCCGCTAATTCTGAGAATCAGAACTCTGGTGCTGATCAAAACCGATCGTCAACTACTCCGCCGGAGTCATACGAAAACCATAGTTTTGAAGAGATCAAAGAATCCGATAATAATACTATTACTTTAGGCGAACCAGAACCATCCGATGTTCCTTCCGAACCACGGTTTGCCAAGGCTAAGCGGAAGAAAAGCAACCACCCATTAGAAATGAATGAAGGGGTGTACCTCATTGCCGGAACTTTCTCTCAACAGGCTAACGCCGAAAAACTTTCGCGTCAGTTGCTCTCAGAAGGATACCAGGCCAAGGTGGGGTACAATTCTGATAAGGACTATTATTACGTTAGCCTGATGCAGACCGATGATCCAGAGATCGTCCGCAACAAGATTAGTCAGATCAGAAAAGATCCGCGCTTTAGTAAATCCTGGATACTTGTTATTGAGTAGCAAAGCGGGTTGAGAGCAGTCACCACTTTCATTTGCGATTCCTATTATTTCATTTGTTGAATCTGGTAAAATTCTGTGGGTTGCCGTTGGGTAGTTAAAGGGTTTCCTTCTATTTTTGCCCGCCATGAGATTGATACTCAAATTTTTCTCTCACTGGCCATTATCCTGGTTGTATACCCTGGCTAATATTATCGCATTTCTGGCCTATCGGGTCGTTCGCTACCGCCGAGCTACGGTGTACAAAAACCTACGGCAGACTTTCCCGGATAAATCTTCCGCAGAGATTACGAAGATTGCTGGTGATTTTTACCAAAACCTGGCTGACATCACAGTTGAGACGCTAAAAGGCCGAACTATTACTTCGGAAGAGATGCTGAAACGGGTGGTATTTCATGGTATGGCGCCTATAGATCAGTATTATCAGCAAAAACAATCCATTATTATTCTGGCCGCTCACCAATGCAACTGGGAATGGTTATTACTTGCCGGATGCCTGCGACTTCCTTACCCGGTAGATGCAATGTATAAGAAACTGGTGAACACCGGCATGGATGACTTTATGTATAAAATCCGTTCGCGGTTTGGGGGGAAACCCATTAATAAAGACCATGCAGCACGGGCTATTTTAAAACGCCGCAATGAAACCAGAGCTATTGCCATTGTTGCTGACCAAACGCCTTCTCGGGGCGCAGTTAAAAATTGGGTGGAGTTTCTGCATCGGGAAACCGGTTTTTATCAGGGAGTAGAACAGTTGCCCCGGCTTACCAAGTATCCGGTATTTTTTGCCGCTATGTACCGGGTTTCCCGAGGGCACTACCGGGTACAGTTTACCCAGATTGGCACCCCGCCGTATGCTGACGATAGTGCATTGCTGCCCCGCTACGCCCAACTAGCCGAAAAGGTCATCCGCGAGCAGCCAGCTAACTGGCTATGGTCGCATCGTCGTTGGAAATACCCTAAACCAAAAGATGGGATGGTGGCGGCTGATACGAACTATACTATACACTAGCACTATCAAAAAGGGAAAGAAGATTTATAAACAATGAGACTTCTTCCGGCTAATTTCCCTTTAGGCAATTGCAAGTTTTGATTGCTATATGAACTTTTGCCGAAGGGATAAGTAATAACTCTTAAAGCGTTGATACAACCCTTACTAACTTTTTTCCTAACTTGCCCACTCATTGGACAATATTTCATGAATATTCTGATCACCTCACAGGCCGCGGGTGTCGCCGGATCCACATATTCGGTTTCGTATTTGGCAAAAGGGCTTGCACAACGAAAGCACAATATCTGGGTTGCCTGCCCTCAAGGCACTCTTCTATGGGAGTTGCTTGAGAAAACTGATGTAAAACTAGTCTGTTTTTCTTTCTCTTCTAAATTTCACCCAACCAGTATTCGTGCGTTAGCTTCTCTAATTAGGGATCATAATATTCAGTTGGTCAATGCCCAGTCTAGCCGCGACCGTTACAGTACTATTTTAGCCAAGTGGTGGTATAAGCTTCCAATTAAGCTAGTGCATACCCGAAGGCAGTTAGTCAAGAGTATGGGCTGGTTCGGCCAAAGCGCCTTTTATGAGCGAGGCACTGATGCCATTATTGCAGTGAGTGAGGGTGTTAAAGAGTCGATTAATGCCATTGGTATTTCAGCTGATCATGTGCAGGTGATCTATAATGGCACACCGGCTGAGAAGTACCAGAATATACTTCCTGAAAAGATTGAAGCACTTCGTAAACACTACCAGATTCACCCTGATGACATTATTATTGGGTGTGTTGCCCGGTATAAAAAGCAAGTACAACTGCTTCAGGCACTACAGGTGATTAATCGCCCAGTACACGTTTTATTTGTAGGTATTGAAGAGACTCCCGAATTACAAGCAATTCAGCAGACATGGAGTGTTGCTCATCAGGTACATTATACAGGCTCACTTACTAATGATGAGGTACTTCATCACTATTGTCTGTTTACAATGAACATTTTGCCTTCTACTATTGAAGGACTTTCTCAAGCTTTATTAGAAGCTATGGCCCTGGGAATACCAGTAATTGCTACTCGAATTGGTGGAAATGCAGAACTCATACAGCATGGTGTCAATGGTTTTTTATTTGAGAATGGAAATACTACTGCTCTAGCCAAGTATATAGAGCAACTGATTGCTGATGTTGATTTGCGCATATCTTTTTCTAAGGCCGGAAGAAAAACGGCCTTGGAGGATTTTTCCCTAGATCGTATGCTGACTCAATATGAAAATTTCTTTGAAAAGCTTATCCATTCTAATTGAAGCTACTGCGGGCAAGGTACTTTCTCAAAAACCTTAATAAGCTGATTTAATGTAATGTCGTAAGCACAGCGAAAATGCTTTTCTGGGCATGCTCGATGGCCATGTATGCCACAAGGTCGGCAGGTTAGCCGCCCATTAATATCAACAACCTCCGAAAAATCTGATAATGGAGTAAACCCGAAATCGGGTATCGTGGAACAGAAAACCGCACAAACCGGGGCATTCATAGCCGAAGCCAAATGCAGGGGTGCCGAATCATTCACATAATTAAGTATGGCACCTTTCATAAGTACGGCTGATTGTAGCAACGATAACTGCCCCGACATATTAATTACATTTTCTAGCTGGCTTTCTTGCTTTATTCCCTCACAAGCGTTTCGGTCGTCCGGCCCACCTAGCAGGTATATTTTCCCTTCAAACTTCAGCGCTCGCAATAATTCTACCCAACGCTCGGCCGGAAACTGCTTGGTAAACCAAACTGAAGTTGGCGCAATACAGAGATATGGCTCGGTCTGGTAGTCTAACACTATCTGATAGTCAGTTTCCGATGGGTAAAGTTTGGGCCTTCTTTCTAAATTATCATCTTCAAGCTCCGGCATTAAGGCTTTCAGAAGTGCCAGATTCCGATCTACTTCGTGCAGATCGGACGGAAGCGCATGCGGAACACGCTGATCGTACCAGCGTGCCATCGGGTTGGTATCAAAACCTATCTTCTGTTGTGCACCTGATAGCGCCGTAATAATTCCCGAAGAGGCAAACCGGTGACAATTAATTACAATCTGATACTTTTTTTTTCGAACTTTTTGCAGCAACCTGATAAGGTTCTGATTCTTACGCTCTTTTTTATTCCACAGTAATAACTCATTGATTTTTGGATGGTTACTCAGAACTGATGCGTTATTACGATTAACTAAAATATCTATGTCAGCTTGCGGCGCGAGCCTCTTAAGATTTTCTAATAGGGGGGTCATTAAAATCACATCCCCGATATAAGCCGTCTGAATCAGCAGAATACGGGATAGATTACTTAGATTCATAAGTCTGGTAAAATTGAGCCGCAAATTCACCCTTCCGGAGCGGAAAAAAAAGAGATATAACAAGATTAGCGCAAGACTCTTCTCGTTTGCTTCTTCTTTTCCGTCATTTCACAAAACCCACCATTTCTGAAACCACATTTCTTGCAAAGTCTTTTTTTTTAAGTATAACTTGTCGCCTTAAATATGATGCATGTCTATGGCTGAGGTTAAAATTTCCGTAGTAATCATTACCTACAACGAAGAGCGCAATATTGAACGATGCATTCATTCCGTCAAAGAAGTAGCTGATGAAATTGTAGTAGTAGATTCATATTCTACTGATAAAACCAAAGAAATTTGCCGAAAATTAGGTGTGCAGTTCATAGAACACCCGTTTGAGGGTTATGTTCAGCAAAAAAACTTTGCTCTGGCCCAAGCTACTTACGACCATGTGCTCTCACTAGATGCCGATGAAGCACTCTCTACCGAACTTTATGAATCTATCGTAGCCGTTAAGCAAAACTGGACATACGATGCCTACCGCTTCAACCGACTAACCAACTACTGCGGCCATTGGATACGTCACTGTGGATGGTACCCCGACACCAAGTTGCGTTTATGGGACCGACGGAAGGGGCAATGGGGAGGCACCAACCCCCATGACAGTGTAGAGCTTAATGGCGAAACCTCGTTACAGAAGTTAAAGGGAGATTTGCTGCATTATTCATACTATAATCTAGAACAACACCTGCAACAGATCAATAGCTTCACAACTATTGCTGCTAATAATTATTACAATAAAAGAAAACGAGTCATACCTATTATACATTTATATCTTTACCCTCTTCTGATATTTTTTAATCGATATGTTTTAAAGTTAGGCTTTCTAGATGGAGTACCCGGTCTAATGGTCTGTAAAAGCGCAGCTTATTACAAATTTTTAAAGTATGCTAAATTAAGTTTGCTTTATAAATCTCAGGAAAATCAAACCAGATAAGCATACTTTTATGCTCACACTACTATATGAAATTAGCAAATTTTGATCCCACTTTAAAGCAATGCAACTTATGCCGATCATCAGAAATTTACCATAAACTAGATGATTATCGGGGCATCCGGATTTGTCAATGTAGTAACTGTGGCATTCAGTTTATGAACCCTCAGTACACCGATGTATACTTGCAGGACTTTTACAGTCGGTATCAAAACAGCGACAATGAAAATCACCGCTATAAAGATAATGAGCCTCTTAGAATCTCTATTCATGAAAAAAACCTAGCAGATATTGAAGTTTTTTCAACTAAAGGCAAGTTTCTCTCAATTGGCTGTGGAGGCGGGCATGATTTGATTGCTGCCAAAAAACGTGGTTGGATACCGGAAGGGTACGAAGTTGAATCGCAATTTGCAGCGATGTTAGCTGAAGAATTAGCTGTACCGGTACAAAGTGGCGAATTTTTAGATGTTCCATACAAAAGAGATCACTACGATTGCATATACCTAAATCATGTATTAGAACATCCTAAAGACCCTTCCTCATATTTAAAAAGATGCCACAAACTCCTTAAACAGGGTGGGGTCTTGTATATCGCATGTCCTAATATTCACTCGGTTGCCATTAAACTGAAAAAGGCAGTAGAAGCTTTAGGGATATCAAGTCGCCCGGGAAAATACTATGATAGCTGGCAACACCTTTTTTACTATAGCCCGGCTACTTTAATTCCGGTGTTAGAAAAGTATTATGGTTTTCGGATATGCCTGACTGGGAATGACCGTAAATACAAACCTGGCCAATCCTCGCTATCGCACTGGTGGGCTGATTACCTGGCTTCTCATTTACCTTATAAATCCAGTTTCCGCATAATTGCTCAGAAGGTTTAAACCCAAATAAAGTGCCTGCACTAAAAATTCTACATCTTAGTTCAGAAGTTTCATGGCGAGGCGGAGAGCAGCAGATGGCTTATCTGATTGCCGAACTTCAGCAGTATAGTGTAGAACCGCTGGTGGCCTGCCGAGAAGATTCCGCTTTTGCTAAATTTTGCCGTCAGCAATCCTGGAAATACATACCTCTACCTTTCCGTAATTCATTTGACTTAAAGACCGCCCTAGTAATTAAGCAGATATGTAAGAAAGAGCAGATTGACTTAATTCACATTCACAGTGGGAAATCTCATGGTATTGCGGTACTGGCCGCCACGCTCGGTAACCGTACTCCGCTCATTCTAAGCCGGCGAGTGGATTTTCCGGTGCGACAGAATTGGCTAACTCAATGGAAATACAATCATCCTCAAATCAAGAAGATTATTTGTGTATCCAAGGCCATTGAAGAAATAGTTCGAGCTAGTATAGAGCACCCCAACCGTTGTACAACCGTACATAGCGGTGTTGATTCATCACGTTTTATTGCTCCTAATGGTTATTTAAGGAGATATTTTTCTATCCCTGAGGATAACATACTAATCGGAAACTCTTCTGCGCTGGCTAACCATAAAGACTATTATACTTTTGTAGATACTGCCGCTTTGGTAACCACTCAATATCCAAATGCAACTTTTTTTATCATAGGCGATGGCCCGGAAAAGCAAAATATTCAGTACTATATTTCGCAGAAAAATATGGAAAAGCAGGTAAGAATGACTGGCTTTCTTGCCAATATCGAGGAGGTTTTACCAGAGCTAGATATCTTTCTTATGACCTCTCAGACGGAAGGGTTGGGTACCAGTATACTAGACGCTTTTGCCTGTCGCATTCCGGTCGTATCAACCAATGCTGGAGGTATTCCCGAGATGGTTAAGCATGAATCCACCGGCCTCCTGGCTCCGGTAAAAGATCCTGAAAAACTGGCTCAGAACATATTACGACTTATTCATCACCCCCCGCTTCAGCGTCAACTCACCGATCAAGCTTATCAAATTCTTCAGGACCAATTTACTTTTCAGCGTATGGCTAATAAAACCTGGGACATTTATTGCGAAATAGTATCTGGGAACAATTAAGTAATCTTGCACTAAATTGCACTTATGTAATAAAAAATATAAAATTTATTAGTATAAATCATTTCATTGATGTAAGTTTGTAATGAATTTAAACGGAAAATTACAGTGAGTATGCATTGGGTCCGTATTTTGATTTTGCTTCTTTACATCACGAGCACTAGCGTTGTCTGGGGACAATCGGCTAAGAAGCTCATTAAAACGGGTGATAAATACTATAATCGAGGTTTTTATGATGAAGCTATAAAGGCTTATCAGGAAGCAGCAGAGCAAGAACCTGATGACCTGACTATCACTTATAAGATAGGATTAGCATTTCTGGAAAGTAAGTTTAAGCACCGGGCATTACCATTTTTGCAAAAAGTAAAAGAGAACACCGAAGACTCTACCTCTTCGCTAAATTACCATCTGGGGCTGGCCTATCAGTACAATCATCAGTTTGTTGAGGCCTTAACGTATTTTCATTTTTACCGCAACGTTACCGAAAACCCTTATACAGTTGACCAGCACATAAAGCAATGTAACATCGGAATTGAGTACGTAAATAATCCAAAGGATGTGAAGATCATCAATATCAGCTCACTGAATTCTGATAATCAGGATTATGCACCTCTTATTACGGCTGATGGTTCATCGCTTATTTTTACTTCTCGCCGCGAAGGTTCTACGGGTGGAAAAACAGCGTACGACAATAATTTCTACGAAGACATTTACATCACACATAAGCAGAAAAATAATTGGAGTGCGCCGGAAAAGATCAGCGAAAATATCAATACTTACTATCATGAGTGTGGCGCGGCTATTTCTCCTGATGGGAAAACGCTGTTTATCTACGTAGACGAAGGCGATGGTGATATCTATGTATCTACTCTGGAAGGTACTGAGTGGACTCCTCCCATTCCATTGAATCAAAATATTAACTCTCCGTATCGGGAGCTTTCGGTTTCGGTTAACCAGGATGGGACAGAGCTGTATTTTTCCAGTAACCGTCCGGGTGGCTATGGCGGCTTTGATATATATGTATCGAAAAAAGACCGAAGAGGGCAGTGGGCAGAACCAGTAAACATGGGGCCAAAAATTAATACCAAAGAAGATGAAGACGCTCCTTTTATACACCCTAAAGGCGATATGCTTTACTTTAGCTCTACCGGGCATCTGGGTATGGGCGGGTATGACATTTTTCGTAGCAAACTTTATGAGGGTAAGTGGAGCACCCCCATCAATATGGGATATCCTATTAATACGGCTCAAGATGATATTTACTTTGTAATTGCTGAAAATAACACCTTTGGCTACTATGCTACGGCCCGGGAAGATGGTTTAGGAGGTAATGATATTTACGCCATTGAAATGGATAAAAAAGATTATCAACCAGCCTCACCAAAACCCATTGCTAAAACTAAAAAAACCGCTCCCG
The DNA here is from genome assembly GCF_022458895.1 of Roseihalotalea indica. The sequence goes on from NZ_JAINFL010000011.1 coordinate 118,575, forward strand.
CGAAAGAAAAAAATGTAGCTTATTTCACCGGTAAAGTTACCGACGCGAGCACCGGAAAAGCGGTCTACGCAGAGTTAGTATTATCTGACAACCACAAAAACATTGTTATTGACCGACAATATTCTGACCCAAAAACCGGCACTTTCCGTATCGCTATTCCTAAAGGTGATAACTTTGGACTAACGGTGGAAGCAGACGGATACTTATTCTTCTCTCAACACTTTGATGCTGAAAAGTTGAAAGGCAAAGAGATCAAGAAGAATATTTACCTTAAAAAGGCAGAAGTTGGCTCAGTGGCTATTCTAAAGAATATCTTTTTTAATAGTGGGGACGCCATTATTCAATCAGCCTCTATTGCCGAACTTGACCGTCTGTATGAGCTCCTAAAGGGCAACCCTACGCTGCACATTCAGATCAATGGCCATACGGATAACGTGGGGGATGATGCTTATAATCAGAAACTATCAGAGCAACGGGCCCAGGCAGTGGCAAAATACCTGTTACAATACGGCATCCCTGCTGAGCGAGTAACGTCTAAAGGATTTGGAGAAACCCGACCGTTGGTTTCTAATGATGATGAAACCGGTGGGAGAGAAATAAACCGCCGTACGGAGATTGAGATTGTATCGATCGGAACCCCTATGGCGGAGCAACAGAAAGAAAAGGGATTAGACTTGTTTAAGTTCTAAAAGAAAAAGGAAAGTGCATGGGCTCGCCATGGTCGTGAGCCCATAAACACTTTAAAAATATTAGTATCGGTAGTAATCAGGCTTATAAGGTCCTTTTACTTCTACTCCAATATATTCAGCTTGTTCTTCAGAAAGCGTTTCCAGTTCTACTCCAATTTTAGCCAGATGTAGCTCAGCTACTTTTTCATCCAGATGCTTGGGCAGCATGTAGACCGCATTGTCATATTTATCATGATATTTCCACAGCTCAATCTGAGCCAATACCTGATTTGAGAACGAGTTAGACATCACGAACGAAGGGTGCCCAGTAGCTACGCCTAAGTTTACCAGACGGCCTTCAGCCAGTAGAATGATTTCATTACCATTTTCCAGCTTGTACAAATCAACCTGAGGTTTGATCTCAGTGCGCTCTGCATTAGATTTCAGCCAGGCAACGTCAATTTCATTATCAAAGTGGCCAATGTTGCAGACAATCGCTTTGTCTTTCATCATCTTGAAGTGACGCCCTAAGACAATATCTTTATTACCCGTGGCTGTAACAATAATGTCGGCTCTCGGTACGGCATTATCCATCTTTTTCACTTCAAACCCATCCATAGCCGCCTGTAAGGCACAGATTGGATCAATCTCGGTTACAATAACCCGAACACCCGCACCCCGTAATGACTGAGCCGAGCCTTTTCCAACATCACCATAGCCAGCAACAATGGCCACTTTACCAGCCAGCATTACATCCGTACCCCGGCGGATTGCATCTACCAGTGACTCTTTACAGCCGTATTTATTATCAAACTTAGATTTAGTTACAGAATCGTTAACATTGATAGCGGGCATAGGAAGCGTTCCTTTTTTCATCCGCTCGTATAAGCGATGCACCCCGGTAGTAGTCTCTTCCGAAAGCCCCTTAATGCCTTCAACCATCTCTGGATACTGGTCTAAAACCATATTGGTTAAATCACCACCATCATCCAAAATCATATTAAGCGGCTTACGATCTTCGCCAAAAAATAAAGTTTGCTCAATACACCAGTCAAATTCTTCCTCAGTCATACCTTTCCAGGCATATACCGGCACACCCGCTTTAGCAATGGCCGCGGCAGCATGGTCCTGAGTAGAAAAAATATTACAAGATGACCATTGCACTTCAGCACCCAAGTCAACCAGTGTCTCGATAAGTACAGCAGTCTGAATTGTCATGTGAAGACAACCGGCAATGCGGGCGCCTTTCAGTGGTTTCTCTGCACCATACTCTTTCCGAATAGACATAAGGCCGGGCATTTCTGTTTCGGCCAGTCGGATTTCGTTTCGTCCCCAGTCAGCCAGGGCAATATCCTTTACTTTGTAGCGCATTTGTTCTTCAACCATATTTATAATATTAAAAGTGATTTGATCGCAAAATTAGCACTTGAGATGGCAATACATAAATCATACTGAAAAATATCTCATAAGTTGACCTTACAATGGTCAATATTCGTGTTTGCTGGTACAATATTTTCTATCAGCAGCCATCTTGACTCCAGCAAAACTGAATTTCGTGAAAGTTATAGTGACGAATCTGGCCATTTACTTTTATCCGTAAACTTCCATTCTCTTCTACCCCCTGAATCGTACCTTTCAATAACCCACTCTTATCTTTAAATGTTCGTTCTTTTCCCCGGCCGTAAAGGCGTGCTTCATACAATCCTCTTAGTTTTGAACTATTCGCAACGGGATTGGATTGTAATTGATGTTCCAGTGCCAGTAGAATTGCGTTCAGTATTTCCTGAAGATTCATAACCTGGTGCCGGATCATGGCTAGTGAAATGGCCCGCGGAAAAGAAAACTGTGTTTGATTAACATTTAACCCAATGCCCACAACGGAAGTGCGGATAACAGCACTCTGAAGATTGTTCTGAATCAGAATTCCTCCCAACTTGCTATCCTGGTAAAAAATATCATTAGGCCACTTGACCTGAATCTCATCTTTTAATAGTGGTTTCAGAGCTTCGGCTACGGCCAGCGATACTATTATATTAAGGAGAAATTGCTGATGAACGGACAGTTTTGGAGATAATATGACCGAGAAAGTCAAATTGTCTCCAGCCGCTGATTCCCACTGATGATGTTGTTGTCCTCGGCCGGCCGTTTGAAAGTCGGCTACCACTACAGCACCGGGCTGGGCTTTGTTTTCCTGAAGCAGTTGAGCTGCTACTCGATTCGTAGAATCGCAGCTTTCATAATAAAATAACTGTTTCCCGAGTTGGGCCGTTGTAAAAGAAAATGATTCCAAGGTCAAATATTTTAGTATTTTGTCCGTCTAAACAAAACGAACGTTATTTTCATGAATTCAAAGGAGCTTAGCAATATTATTGTTTTTGGTATGCAGGAGAAAAAAGCCGAAGATATTGTGGTGCTGGATTTAAAAAAAGTTAAAAATGCAGTAGCTGATTTCTTTGTCATTTGCTCTGGTAATTCTGACACCCAACTTGACGCTATTGCCGATTCTGTGGAGAAAGAAGTCCATCAGCGTAACAATAAGGAGAACCCCTGGCACCGGGAAGGAAAAGAGAATCGTGAATGGATACTTCTCGATTACGTAACCGTAGTGGTTCATATCTTTAAACGAGACCGGCGGGAGTTCTACGCACTGGAGGATCTCTGGGGCGATGCCGTCATTACTCCTATAGAATCCGATGTTTCGGTATAAACTTTGTAAAAAAGAATTACGTTCATAAGTAAGTTTAACTAAATTGCATTTTGTTCAGTGTAAGGAGATTATCAAGTAAATGGCAGATACTAAGAAGAAAAAAATGATGCCGAAGCCCCCGCAACGGCCCAATTATCAAATATGGATTATTGTTACTTTACTGGCACTTATCTTGGGTGTCACCTATTTTAACAAAAGTAATTCATCTATAGAGATAACTCAACGGCGCTTTGAGCGCATGCTTAGCGAAGGCGATGTCCGTGAAGTAGTACTCGTTTCTAACCAAAATTTGGTAGAAGTTACCCTCACTGGTGATGCTTTGCAAAAACCCGAATACCGGAATGAACTGGAGGAACGCAATCCGTTTTCTATTTCCTCTGGCCCGCATTATCGGCTAAAAATCGCTAATCCTGATATATTCGACCGCAAATTTGAGGAAGCTCAAAAAGATTTGGCCGAAAGTGAAAGAGTGGGCTATCAAGTAGAAGAACGATCTGATATTACCAGTTTTCTCTTAAACTGGGGATTTTTATTTCTAATATTATTTGGTTTCTGGTTCCTGATGCGCCGCATGGCCGGTGGCGGTGGCCCCGGCGGACAGATTTTCAATATTGGGAAATCGAGAGCCGCGCTGTTTGACGCAGAAAACAAAGTGAATATTACCTTTGACAATGTGGCCGGACTGGATGAAGCCAAAGAGGAGGTACGAGAGATTGTAGATTTTCTCAAGAACCCTTCTAAATATACCAACCTGGGTGGTAAAATTCCGAAAGGTGCTTTGCTGATTGGTACCCCCGGTACTGGTAAAACTTTATTGGCGAAAGCCGTGGCCGGTGAAGCTGGCGTCCCCTTTTTCTCTCTCTCCGGTTCCGACTTTGTGGAAATGTTTGTAGGGGTGGGTGCTGCTCGGGTTCGCGATTTATTCAAACAGGCCAAAGAAAAAGCTCCCTGTATTATCTTTATTGATGAGATTGATGCCGTAGGCCGTGCCCGAGGAAAAGGTGCTATGCCCGGTTCTAATGATGAGCGGGAAAACACGCTTAACTCATTATTGGCCGAGATGGACGGTTTCTCTACCGATTCCGGCGTTATTATCCTGGCAGCGACTAACCGTCCGGATGTACTGGACTCAGCGCTGTTACGTCCGGGCCGTTTCGATCGCCAGATATCCATTGACAAGCCGGATATTGTTGGTCGGGAAGCGATATTTAAGGTTCACCTGAAACCACTGAAAACCTCCAAGGATGTGAATCCTAAGAAACTGGCAGCTCAGACTCCTGGTTTTGCCGGAGCTGAAATTGCCAACATTTGTAACGAAGCGGCTCTGATTGCTGCCCGGAAGAATAAAAAAGTTATTGAGCCCAAAGATTTCCAGGATGCAATTGACCGGGTGATTGGTGGTTTGGAGAAGAAAAACAAGATTATCTCTCCGGAAGAGAAAGAGATCGTAGCATTTCACGAATCAGGCCACGCTATTGCCGGATGGTTTTTAGAACATGCTGATCCTTTGGTAAAAGTGAGTATCGTTCCGCGAGGAGTAGCGGCGTTAGGATATGCCCAATACTTACCCAAAGAGCAATTCCTGTATCGTACCGAGCAGATGTTCGACCAGATGTGTATGGCACTCGGTGGACGCGCTGCTGAAGAAGTGGTATTTGATAAAATTTCTACGGGCGCTCAGAATGACCTTGAACGTATCACCAAAATGGCCTATAGCATGGTGACTGTTTACGGCATGAATGAGAAACTCGGAAATATCTCATTCTACGATTCTCAGCAATCAGATTATAATTTTACCAAGCCTTATTCTGAAGCTACCGCTCAAACGATTGACGAAGAAGTTCGAAAGCTTATTGAAAAGGCTTATGAACGCACCAAGAAGTTACTACTTGATAAGAGAGAGCAACTGGATATTTTAGCGAAAGAGCTTCTAGATAAAGAGATCCTCTTCCAAAATGACCTGGAACGTCTGATTGGAAAGCGACCTTTTAGCCGTCCTACTCATTATCAGGAGTATACCGAGGATGTTGATAATCTTGATAATGCCAATAAGAATATTGATCAACCTACTCCTCAGGAGAGCAATACTGCTACGGATATTTCTTCAGTAGAAGAACACTCGGCAGCAGAAACGAAGGGAAATTCATAAAAGAAAAATACTGATAAAGGGCTGAAGTTTCAGCCCTTTTTTTTTGCCCTCTCTTGTACTTACTTTTGCCTGCGCTATGCAAGAACTGGATTTACGCCTGCCCATTCGCTTACCCGACAACAAGAAAATATACTTCGCTTCTGATTTCCATTTAGGTGCTCCCGATCCGGCCACTAGTCGGTTACGTGAAGAAACGATCGTACGGTGGCTAGAGACAATTCGGCAAGATGCCCACGTTATTTTTCTGGTTGGCGACCTGTTTGATTTCTGGTTTGAGTACCGATACGTAATCCCTAAAGGTTTTTTACGTTTCCAGAGTAAAATGATACAGCTGATTGAACAGGGAATTGCATTAGTCATTTTCACCGGAAATCATGATTTGTGGATGTTCGACTATTTTGAGAAAGAGCTTGGGGTGCCAATTTTTCGGAATCCAATCTCTATTCAGATCAATGAGCAGCATATTCATCTAGGACACGGTGATGGATTAGGCCCGGGTGATAAGGTGTACAAACTCATTAAAAAGGTGTTTACCTCTAAGCCCTGCCAGCGATTTTTCTCTCTGATCCATCCTGACGTAGGAATATATCTGGCTAATCTGTGGTCTGGCAAAAGTCGGCAGAAAAACGAAAAGGAAGATGAGTCTTTTCGTGGGCCTGAATACGAATGGATTTATCAGTATTGCCGAGAAGTAGAAGCACACCACCACCATGATTACTACATATTCGGGCACCGGCATTTGCCGTTGGATATACCAGTAGCTGAAAATAGTCGTTATTTTAATTTAGGTGAGTGGATTACTCAACAATCGTATGGTGTGTTTGATGGCCAGCAATTTCAGTTACAGACATTCCGCTCTTAGCCTTCTGCTGTTGAGTTTGCTGCTGATCGGCCCCATTGCCTATGCTCAGCACTGGCAACTGATAGATAGCCTTCCGCAAACAGCACCGCACTCTATCGCTCAGGACCTGACCGGACGGTTGTATATTGCTGATGAACAAGGTAGTATCACGCAATACAGTGCTCGCGGAGATAGTTTGCGCACCTACCACCCGCAAAGCCAGGAACCGCCAACCCTTTTGCCCTGGCAACTGCTGCGGATACAAGCATATTTCCCTTTTCAGCAAACCTTACGGGTACTCGACCAGAACCTTACCGAAGTTTCTGCTTTTTCAATTCCTGAACCATTACTGGCTAACCCTACCCTCAGCGCTGATCAGCATTTGTGGTACATTAACTCGGAATGGATACTGAATAAGTATCAGCCTGTTTTAGAGCAGACCGTCCTTACAGCATCATTACAGTGGTACATTGAGCCGAAAAGTAGTATCCGTTTGCTTCATGAGTATCAAAACCGATTATATATACAGGTAGATCAGGAGGTTATTGTATTCGATCTTTTCGGAAACTACCTTGCCCGCTTACCAGCCGATGTGGCTAGCCCGATGCGTTTCTTTCAGGAAGAATTGTATTACTTTACTGATAAACACCTGGTTTTTATCAACCTGTACACTAATATTGTCCGGCAGTTACCCCTTCCACCAATCAAACTAACGGATGTGTTGGTAAGTGAAGAACGGTTATATGCATTTGCTAATCAGTATGTATATATCTATTCAGGGCTAAGTGCACCATAAATTGTAGGCTATGTGCAAAAATGATATATTCGTTAATGCTTGATTCAATCAACCAAAAACTAGCGTTTCTGGGGCTTCTTACCAATTTTATGGTTTTCGTAAGCTGCCTATGGATCGGCAATCCCGCACAGGCACAAGATGCTCCAATACAACCGGATACCCTATCCCCTACCGTGGACTCTGCCTTTTTTTACCCCCCTACCGTTCCCCTAGAGAATCGAGTCAGGTACTCACGAAATATCCTTACGCAAAGTTTTGATTTCCAGCTAGAGACTATCTCTCCCGGCAAGTTTCAGATAAACATTACCGGAGGTAGTCGAACAGATATGAGTATTAAAGTATACGATGTTATTGGAAACCTTCTCTATGAAGACGATGTACGCATTCGTGGCTTTTTGCAGAAAGAGCTGGACCTATCTGATTACAAATCCAACTTCTTTATTATCCGAATTGGCAACGATGAGGTTAACAAGACAAAGAGTATTGTGGCTCTGTAGTTTTCAAATTCATAAATTCAAATGCTTGCACTCATTCCTGACCAAAAAAAAGCCTGTATTTTAACAATACAGGCTCTCAATAATTATAAACTAGTTTAAGATTGACTTATTGGCCTATCTCAACCAACTCTATATCAAATTTCAAATCTCTTCCAGCTAAAGGATGGTTTGCATCTAATACAACAGTATCCCCGCTGATTTCAGTAACGGTTACTGGCACTTGCTTACCTTGAGTGTTTACGGCTAACTGCTGGCCTACTTCCGGGGTAATATCAGGTGGAAAATTCTCTTTAGGAACTTCCATGATCATTTCTTTCTTTTTGTCACCGTAAGCCTCTTGGCTGGGGATGGATACCTGCTTGCTTTGTCCAACTTCCATTCCGCTAACGGCTTTTTCAAATCCGGGAATCATTTGCCCTTGTCCAAGGGTGAATTCCAACGGCTCATTACGCTTACGTGATGAGTCAAATTCTGATCCGTCTTCTAACGTTCCGGTGTAATGAACTCGTACGGTATCTCCAGTTTTTGCTGCTGCCATGATTAAATATATTTATGGTTATGAAAAATAGTGTATGATGGCATCATACGATGAAAAATAGGGAATAGCAACTATACCGCTTTTCCCTGATATGCAATAATTGCAGCGAACACGCTAATTCATGTTCAACGATACTATAAACGAATAAAACGAGTAATAATTCCCGCTCACCGAATAAATCGCTCTTCCCACCTGCTTTATTATAACTTTGGATATAACCTCAACAATAAGCTTTATGGCACCTACTTCACCCAACGACCAAGAGTTTCACCAACTCATCTCAAACCTTAATCACAAAGTTACGGGTAGTCTGGCTCGCCTGGAAGGCCTATACTTATTATATAAGAAGGAAGGCAACCTTCGGGATGATTTGTGGGAAAAAGCTTTTCAACAAGCCCGACAGGAAACGCAAAGACTACTAATGCAAAGCTTTGCTCTTTCTCAATCTCAGCAGCAGAAAACTCCCCTGCAAGTAGCATAAAAACCGTTTTTCACCACCTATTTTCTGAACCTAAACTCCTGTCGCGCGTTAGACCTCACAAACCTTAACGCAAAGTATGCCTCGCTTTTTTCTGGAATTTTTTATTGCCGGACTACTCTTCTCATCTCTTGGTTTTGGACAATCTAATTTTACTATCAGTGGCTATATTCGTGATGCAGCGAATGGCGAAGATCTGATCGGTGCAACCGTAGCAGTAAAAGAACTTTCCGGCACTGGGACTACCACCAACGTATATGGCTTTTATTCGCTCACGCTCCCCCGGGGAGACTATCAACTGACATACTCTTACATCGGATATGAATCTAAGGGGTTCCCAATTTCACTCACGGCTGACCAAACACTGACCGTTGAGCTTCAATCGCAGGATGTAGAGTTGGAAGAAGTAGTTATATCTGCTGATCGGCCCGATGCCAATGTGCAAGACGTTACCATGAGCCGTAATAATCTACAAATTGAGAAGGTGCAGAGCCTCCCGGCCCTTTTTGGCGAAGTGGATATTTTAAAGACCGTGCAACTACTACCCGGAGTCATCAGTGCGGGTGAGGGAACTACCGGCTTATTTGTGCGGGGTGGTTCGGCTGATCAAAACCTGGTATTGCTGGATGGCGCTACGGTCTTTAACCCATCTCACTTTTTAGGCTTCTTTTCGGTTTTCAACCCCGATGCCATCAAGAATATCGAGATTTACAAAGGGGGAATTCCCGCTCGCTTTGGTAGCCGTCTTTCTTCCATTCTTGATATTCAGATGAAAGAAGGTAATAATAAACAGTTTAATGTCTCGGGGGGGCTAGGGCTCATCTCTAGTCGGCTGACGGTGGAAGGGCCTCTCAAGAAAAATCAGTCTTCCTTTATCCTCTCGGGTCGGCGTACCTATGCTGATCTTTTTTTGCGAGCATTTGGCAACGAAGACGTACGCGACAACACCTTATATTTTTATGACTTTAATGCCAAGGCTAACTATATTCTAAACGATAGAAACCGACTTTTTCTCTCGGGCTACTTTGGTCGGGATAAGTTCGGCATTGCCGATCAGTTTGGCATTGACTGGGGAAATGCTACTTCTACCCTGCGTTGGAACCATCTTTTCTCCGATAAAATATTTCTGAACAGCACACTGGTCTACAGTAACTTTGACTATGGCTTTGATATTGATGCCGAAACTGCGGAGTTTACCTGGACGTCTCGCCTGAAAGAATACAGTGCTAAGTTTGACGCCAACTTTTTCCCATCTCCTAATCATGCCATAGACTTCGGCTATCATCTATCTCACTTTGATTTTGAACCGGCTAAAATTATTCCTCAGGGTAGCGGGTTGAACTTTACCCCGTTCATTCTGGATAATAAATACGCGCTGGAACATGCCGTGTATGTCGGCAATAACCAGCAGGTGAGCGAGCGAGTTTCTATGGAATACGGGCTACGATATTCTCTCTTCCAGCATATTGGCCCAGGGAAAGTTTTGCAGTACGCCGATGATCAGCCCCTGTCTGATGAAACCATCACCGGGCAGACTGATTTCGATAAGCTAAAAAATATTCAATCATACCACGGTCTGGAACCTCGCTTTGGTGTGCGTTACCTGCTGGATGCTGAGAAATCACTAAAATTCTCGTACAACCGGATGCGTCAATACATTCAGGTAGCCTCCAATGCTTCGGCTGGTTTACCCATTGACCGCTGGATTCCCGCCGACACCTACGTCCCTCCCATGATTGGCGACCAGGTAGTGCTGGGGTACTTCCAGAATCTGCGGCAAAATACTGTGGAAGCTTCGGTAGAAGTATACTACAAGTGGATGCACGACATTATTGATTTTCTGACCGGCACCGATATTCTGCTAAACGACAATATTGAAACCGAAATCTCAGTAGGCCGGGGCTGGGCGTATGGCGCTGAATTTCTGCTTCGGAAAGATGTTGGCAGAACCACTGGATGGATTGCCTATACGCTGTCCCGCACCCGTCAGCAGGTTGATGAAATTAATCAAGGGAAACCCTACAATGCCCGTTATGATCGCACGCATGACATTGCTTTGGTATTATCTCACCAGGCCACTCCCCGGCTCACCCTGTCCGGTAACTGGATTTACAGCACCGGTACGGCAGTATCTTACCCAGCAGGGCGATACCAGCTAAACGGTTTATCTGTTCCTTATTACGACCCGGGCCAGCGGAATGCGTACCGAATGCCCAACTACCACCGCTTTGATATTTCGGCTGTTTTAGAAAATAAGAATAACAAGAACCGGCGCTGGCAGAGCAGTTGGAGCTTCTCGGTATATAATATTTATGGCCGGAAGAATACGTTTGTCATTACCTTTGAAGACATTTATAATGATGACATCACTTTTGACCCGGATGTGGATGAAGAACCTATCTCGTCTCAGGAGCCAGGTTCGGTAAAAACTTATTTATTCCGGTTTATTCCGTCCATTACCTACAATTTTAAGTTTTGATAGCGATGCGAACTGCAAGTCTCTTTTGTGTAATACTCAGTCTGATTGGGTTATCCTGCCGCGAACAGATTACGCTGGATTTGCCTAACGATGACCCCCAGCTCGTTATCGAAGGCTACGTTACCTATTGGGAAGCTACACCTGAACGCAATGGTGCCCGGGTGAAGCTTACCACCACCGGCAACTATTACAATTCGGATGTAGACAACCCGGTATCTGATGCAGTTGTCTCCATTTTGCATGAAGAATCACAACAGCAATTCACGTTGGTAGAACAAGAGGATTCGGCGGGCCTTTATGTGAATAATCAGATTCCGATTGACTCCGGCAATACGTATACGCTTACCGTAGCCTATCAGAATCAGACATACGAAGGGAGTGGCACCGTAATGCCCGTAGCCGAACTGGACTCATTCAGCTATCGCTATCTGGAAGATTTATTATTCCTGGATGATGGCTATTATTTTTTCTTTAGTGGACGCACTCCAAAAGAACGAGGCATCAATTATTACCGCTTCATGATCTATGAAGATGACTCCCTGTACAACACCCCGGGTGATCTGCTCATTCAAAACGATGAGTTTTTATCGGCTCAGATTGATACGCTCCAATTGGCTAATTATGCCTTTGAGCTAGGAGATAGCGTTCGTATTGAGATGTTCAGCTTAAATCCCCGCATGTACGATTACTACGGAGAGCTTCAGGAGCTGCTTTTTAATGATGGGGGATTATTCAGCGGCCCTCCGCGGAATCCCACCTCCACTATGAGAAATGTGAACGATCCTGAGAATCCGCCACTGGGCTTCTTTCAGGTTTCTTCAGCCCTCTCCGGCGGTGCTGTGATTGACTGACGATTGTATAGAAAAATCGGTATATTTCCGCAAAGCTCATTGTTATGTCCGCCCTTGCTATTTTAAAACAATATTGGGGATATGCAGCTTTCCGTCCACTTCAGGAAGATATCATCGACGCGGTAATCGCGGGGCACGATACACTAGCTCTGCTTCCGACGGGTGGAGGAAAGAGCATTTGCTTTCAGGTTCCGGCCCTGATGCGGGAAGGGGTTTGTATTGTCGTTTCTCCTCTGATTGCACTAATGAAAGATCAGGTGGAGCAATTGAAAAAAAGGGGGATTCCCGCCGTAGCGATTTACTCTGGTATGAGTGCCCGCGAGATTGATTTCTACCTGGACAATTGTGTATACGGCAATATCAAGTTCCTGTATGTTTCTCCCGAGCGGCTCAAAACTGAATTATTCTTGGAACGAGCCCGCCGCATGAATATTTGCTTGCTGGCTATCGATGAAGCTCACTGTATCTCGCAATGGGGATACGACTTCCGCCCGCCCTACCTACAGATTGCTGATTTTCGGGAAGAGATTCCTAATGTTAACCTTATTGCGCTAACGGCTACCGCAACCCGCACCGTAAAACAGGATATTCAGGAAAAACTGGCGTTTCGGAATGAAAAGGTTTTTCAGAAAAGTTTTGCTCGCTCCAACTTGTCGTACTCTTCTTTTTACGAAGAAGATAAAGAACAAAGGCTGCTTAAGACTCTGGATGGCGTACCGGGCACAGCGGTCATATATGCGCGTAGCCGAAAGCGCACTCGTGTTATTGCTAAAAAATTACAGGCCCGGGGTATTTCGGCCGATTTTTACCATGCCGGACTAACTACCGAAGAGCGGTCTGCCAAACAAGACTCATGGATTCAGGGAAAAACCCGCGTTATCGTGGCGACGAATGCCTTTGGAATGGGGATTGACAAACCTGACGTTCGCCTGGTCGTGCATCTGGATTTACCCGATACCCTGGAAGCTTATTATCAGGAGGCTGGCCGAGCTGGGCGCGATGAGAAAAAGGCTTACGCGGTAATATTATATGATCAGAATGACCTGGATAGCCTGACTAAACGGATAGAAGTCTCTTTTCCACCGGCTGAGTATCTGCGAACAGTCTATCAGAATATTGCAAACTATCTGAAAGTAGCGGTTGGAAGTAGCTTTCTGGCCAGTTATGATTTTGACCTGCCGCAGTTTTCCGAGACGTATCAACTCCACCCGATTTCGGTGTATCATGCCGTTAAGCGGCTACAGGACGAAGGCTTTCTTCAGATGAATGAAAGTTTTTATCTGTCTTCTACCGTCCATATCCTATTAGAATATCAGGCACTTTACAAATTTAAAATTGCCAACGCGGCCCTGGACCCTATCCTTAACACACTGCTACGGTTACACGGCGGAGAACTGTACGCTAACTTTGTAGCCATCTCAGAATCTCAGATAGCCAAAGTTCTCCAGACCTCGGTGAACGATGTGATGCGAAAGTTAAAGAACTTGCACGAAAGGGAAGTGCTGATTTACCAGCCCCGTAAAGACCAGCCTCAACTGGTGTTTACCACCCCCCGTTTTGACGCCAAGCAGCTTCCGCTATCACCGGCCCGTCTGGCTGAAAAAAAACAGCACTACGCGGATAAAGTAAAAGCGGTGATCCATTACGTGTCGCATCCGGTGCGGTGCCGTACTCAACTTTTGTTAGAGTACTTCGATGAGCATTACCCTATAGACTGTGGTGTATGCGACCATTGCCTGCAAAAAAAGAAAAGCAAGTCGCCAACAGCCTCACCCACGGAGAAACTTGCCGCACGAGATGTTATCGTAAGTTACTTAAAGAAAAATCCCAGCACCCCTGATAAGCTAATACATGAGCTGAAAACCCATGACGAAACAGTTGTGGTAAGTGTAGTAAAAGAGATGCTGGATCAGGGAGAGTTGTTCTATGATAAACAAGGGTGCCTCTCGGTAAGCTAATGGCTATGCTCACCGGGCTCCTTGCTAATCATCTTTATTAATAAACAAAAGCGTCTTGAATATCGATCAGATCAAGATAAGGCTTTAAGCATTTGGTAGTAGTAAAAGGGATAATATTTGAAACCTTGCTTTTACGAGTATCAAACCAAATTTCAGCAAAAAACCGTCCGGTATAATATAAGAAAACCTTACGTCCTGCGAAGTACCGGCTACACAGCAGCTGTCCGTTGCCTAATACATACTGAGTTCTTTCTTCAAGTGACAGCTTATGAAAGGAATACAAATTGTCCATAGCGAGTAGTGAATTTAACTATTTTTATGCAAAATAGTACAAATGTATTATTTATCCAACATTCTGTACATTTTTATTTCAATATCAATAATTTTTTTCATTTATCAAAGACCTAATTTCACCTCTTTTATTCTTTTTTTAGCAGGAAACAGAGCTTTTAGCATTCTTAGATGGCTTAATGCTTCTGGAGGTCGCTCTAAATGTACTTAATCTCCAACGATGTAAGATAATGCTTATTTTATGATAAGTGTGTGCGGAGGCTAACAATGTAACCCGCAGCCAGCGCTAACAGAAAAGAAGGAAATAATTCAGCAATATTTGTCATATAAGGCCCGACGCCCTCCCACTGAGTTGCTACGAACTTAAAAAATGGAACACTCAGGAAGCCGGTAATCATGGAAGCTAACGCTCCCTGCTCAGTGTATTTGCTCCAGAATAAAGAAAGGAGAATCACAGGGCAAAAAGTAGCGGCAATGCCGGACCAGCCAAATATCACAAACCAGAAGATAGTACGGGTAGGCGATAGAACTGCTACCGTCAGGGCAACTCCTAAAGCCGCTAGTGAAAGTATAAGCGTTACTTTCTTAGAAAATGAGGATAACTGAATATCCGAAAGATCGGGGTGGTATACCTTCTGATACAAATCGCGGGTAACGGCACTGGAGGCCACTACTAACAGAGAGTCGATGGTAGACATGATGGCCGAAAGCACCGCAGCAATGTAAAAGCCGCTCATCAATGTGGGTAGCAATTGATCGGCTGAGTAAATCAGCACTTCCTGCCCGCCATTACCAAGCACCTGCGTGGGGTCTTCTCCCGGACTAGTGAATAAATAACGGCCCAACAACCCCAACGTTACTGCCGAGACATTCATTATAAATGTTAATGAAACAGAAACCCATTTACCTTTATCAATTTCGTTTTCACTTTTCACTGACATAAACCGCACAAAGAGCTGTGGCGAGCCCAGGTAACCTAAACCGATCATCACAAAGCCGAAAATTTTCGCCAGGTTCAGCCACGAAAACCCACCCGGCCCCCACCAGCTTAGCAGGTCAGCATCCAGAGTTCTGATTTCATCGATTAAGTTGGGGGGAGTTTGAGTCAGCATGACCAAAGGCAACAGCACCAAACCCAAAACCATCATTCCTCCCTGAAAGACATCGGACCAGGCCACGGCAATGAACCCTCCGAAAGACATGTATAATACAACAATGAAAAACCCGATGACTGCTCCCACATAATAGTTCCAACCTAAGAACGACTCAAAGGCAGTACCCGTGGCATCAATCTGAGCACTTACATAAATAGTTACAAAAAAGGCGAGGGCTACGGCCGCTACTAAGCGTAAGCGATGAGAAGTAGCCTGAAAGCGGCTTTCCAGATAGTCAGGAACAGTAATGGAATCGTAATGATCGGTTAAGCGCTTGAAGGGTTTTCCCATGATAAACCAGGCCACCACTTCACCAGCTACAGTACCGATGACTACCCAGTAAGCAAACACTCCAAAGATGGCTCCCATGCCAGTAAGCCCCAACAGTGCCCAGGCTGAAGAACCCGTTGCCCGGGAAGAAAAGGCCGCGACCCAGTACCCCAGACGCTTTCCGCCGACATAATAATCTTTAATATCTTTTATCTGTCCGGCAGCGACAAAGCCAATAAGCAGCAATACACCCAGGTAACAGGCCAGAACCACATATTTGATGACCATGCTACAGCAACACTTTTAACGCACTCTGGGCTTGCTGGTAAGCTTCTTTCTCGGCGTTGGTGCGATTAGGGTTGACACTTAATGCTTTCTGGTAATGTTGCGCAGCAAGTTCTTTCTGCCCCAGCTGCTGGTTAATGGTAGCCACTTCCATAAATGTTTGCCAGTGAGGATTCACCTTACTATTAAGGGTAGCCACTGCCAGAGCACTTTCCGGGTCTCCCTCCTGTGCCAACCGACCAGATAAAGCGCTTAGGTCCTGCTGAGTGTTTTTGTAATCATAAGGAAAACTTTCTACTAACTGATAATATTGATCAACGGCTGCCTCGCCCCCGTCGATTTCCCAGGCAGCATACATAGCCGATTGCAAATCCCGCTCATCTATATCAGATGCCCCGCGGGTGCTCGCTTTAGAATTTTTCTTGGCACGAGCTACCCGGCGGCCAGCTGGCGCTTGCTCATCAAGTAATTTGACTACCTCTAGTGATACCTGATTCATGCGCGCCGTACTAACTTCGCCGGTATTACTCAGCATAATAATAGCGTGCCCATCCTCCGGAAAGCGAGCATAAAAGCCACTAAACCCGCGAATATGACCACTATGAAAAATCATGTCAACCGACTCTTGAGAAGTCAGCGGAATTTTGGCGATACCTACCCCGTAGCCATAGCGGTTTTCATAAGGAGGTATCCACTCCTGATTGGCATCGGTATAGGGGCGCATCATACGTTGTAGCGATTTTTGTGGCAATACTGTGGTACCATATAATGCCTGATCCCACTGGAAGAGGTCAGTGATTGTGCCGTATAAATTTCCGGCTCCTTGCAAATTCTGCATATGCATGCTATACACATTATTATAACCGTCCGGTGTTTTCTCGTATCCGTAAGCTCGCTGGGAGATAATACGCTGGCGGTCATCTACCGCGGTATGTTGCAGGGCCAGTGGGCGGGTAATGCGTTCTTCTATTAATTGGTCAAATGGCTTACCGGTTACTTTTTCTACAATCATACTGAGCAGCAAATACCCGCTATTGCTATACTGGTACTTAGAGCCAGGTTTGAACTCCAGATCGCCACTGACAAACTTCTCTACAAGTTCTTCCAGATCATATCGGTTATAAAGCGAGTCGGACCACACATAAGGAATGCTGGTATAATTAGGAATGCCCGACTGATGGGTAAGTAATTGATGCAACGTAACCTTCTTACCAATATCACGGCGGTACTCAGGCAGATAGTCTGAGATTGTATGATTGAGCTTGAGCCTGCCCTCATCTACCAATTGCAACACCAGCACTGCGGTGAACTGCTTACTAATAGATGCCAGGTTAAACTTGGTATCTACGGTATTGGGGATGTTCCATTCCCGGTTAGCCAGCCCAAAAGCTTGCTGATACAGAATATTGCCCTGGCTTGCCACCAGCACCGCTCCCTGAAAGTCATCCTGATTGGCAAACTCCTGAAAAACCTGGTCTATCTGCTCCTCAATTTTCTGGCCGAAGGATGTATGGTTTCCCAACAACAGTATAAACAGCCCTATGGCTAAGCGAAAGTACTTCATAATATATGATAGGTAGAGGGCTAAAATTAATAATTATACCCACATACTAAAACAGATGTTACTTTTAACCAACGTAAAGGGCAAAAACTAACACTTTATTGTAGTTTCGCGTAGTCAACGGTAAGCTATTCCAATTTTAATCTTCTTCAAACTATGGGTTCCTCAGCCTTACAACTTTCCGATGAACAGATTCATTGGGTTCAACAGCAACCTTTGTTCTTTGTCGCTACAGCTCCGCTCCAGGCCGACGGGCACATTAATGTTTCTCCCAAGGGGCTGGATTGCCTCCGGGTTATAAATCCTAAAACAGTAGCTTACCTTGATCTGACTGGCAGTGGTAATGAGACTTCCGCGCATATTGCCGAAAATGGGCGCATTACCTTCATGTGGTGCTCTTTTGATAAGAAGCCTAAAATTTTTCGCACCTATGGCCAGGGTGAGGTAGTATTACCAGGAACAGATCGCTGGGCCGAGCTCATTTCCCTTTTTCCGGATTTCCCTGGCAGCCGGCAGATCGTGATTAACCACATTGAGCAGACAAAAACCTCCTGTGGCTTCGGGGTGCCCTTGATGGAACTTCAGGAAGAGCGCAGCACGCTAACCGACTGGGCTAATAAACAAGGCGAGGAAGGCATACAGGAATATCAAAAGAAGAAGAACACGCTAAGCCTGGATGGCCTGCCTACCCATCTGGCAAAAGCAACGGCTATCAGTCAGGAGAAAGAACATTAATCAGAGACAGCAAACCGGAAGCCCACTCCGTGAATGTTTTCAATCAGAATGCTGGAGTCCTGCTGCAAGTATTTGCGCAAGCGCGATATGAAAACATCCAGACTACGACCGGCAAAATAATTGTCCTCTCCCCAAATAGCTTTCAAAATACTTTCCCGCCGCACCACCTCGTTACGCCGAGATTGCAGATATTCAAGTAATAGTGCCTCTCGTTGGGTTAGCTCGCGGGTTTCATCCTGAATAGTCAACTGCTGTTGAGCCTGATCAAAGGTAAAGCTGCCTATTTCTACCAGAGGTGCTTCACAGGTAGCGGAAACCACATAACTAGCATTTTGATAGATGAGACTAAGAACCTTATCTATCAAAGCTTCCTGCCCGATTGAGAGCCCGATAAAATGTATATTCCTACTCTTCAACTGCCCCACTTCATTTTCCGCAGGCTTTTTATCCGCAAGCACAAGAACTGACAAGCGACTATTGCGGTGGCGCAACTGAGTGGTGGCTATCATCTCATCTGAATGCCACACTTCACCATCAACCATACAAAGAGCGATGGGCTGCTGGTGTAAATAGTCAATGGCTTGCTGCCTATTTATACAATGGATTATTTGGTATTGCGGTAAGGGCAAAGTCGCTTGAAGAGTATGAGCTATACTTTTGTCACTTCCTATATATAACAGCGTAGTAGTCTTCTTATCAGTCAAAGCTTTCGTAATGAAATCCGTTATAACTCTTACTATTGTTAAATTTTCCCCATTTGCTGAATAGCCGCAGATCTGCTCTGCCCTCTTTCCTTTCATCTCAGTTTGATATGTAGCTTCTAAGAAGATCCGAGGTTAAATCTTCTTCTATAAAGTACTCCCGGACTTTCAACTCATTGCTTTTAATCACTATGGCGTATACGCCACAGGTTATCATTTTGAAAAACCATTCGGACAAACAGCAAACTACTCAGTGAAACTCGCTATTTAATGACTACTTCAACGCAAGATGCAATGACTTGCTGTCCATAATCCTGGTTAAGAATCTTAAAAGTGCATTTAAAAAGTACATCTTTAAAAAAAGTTATTACTTAAGAACAAGATTATTTACCAATGAGCGTACACAAAGTATAAATAACCGCAAATACATCTTCTATTACGCATTATTCCCATATGATAAAGATAAGAAAAGCGAAGAGGGACACCACAGTTTGCCAAGCACACTCATTGAAGTTGTAGCTCACCGTAATGGGCAACTATAGAAAATTAAGGTTATGGTACATGATTCTTTATTTCGTGCGGAAAGCGTCAACTTGGCGCTTTTTTTGTTTTCTGAAGATATGTATATTTCGCTAACCCTCATGCAGCGCAACGTTGCAATTACAAACAGGTGTTCATGAAGAACTCGGCTTTCCGTTTACTTATAGTTATGGTTCTTACTCTGGGGCTTAGTCCCTGGGTTGTGGCTTCTGTGCTCACCCAGGTTCCGTTCACCCTGCATGAGAACCATATCTTTGTGGATATCCAGGTGAATGAATCCGAGCCTCTGCGCTTTATTTTTGATACGGGAGCAGCCTCTACGGTTATTAATGAAGAAGAAGCTGACCGGTTGGATATTCCGCACGATGGTTTCTCTACCGTACGAAGCAAACGGGGACCTAAATTCGTATACTACTCTAACTACAACACCCTCACACTGGGGCAGGTATCTCTACCGCGCGTAAAGTTAGTACATTTACCGCTCGAGCATCTGCACCGCGCGCTAGACACTCCGGTGCAGGGCATTATTGGTCAGGATATTCTTAAAAAGTATATAATAGAGATCAACTACGATCAGTCTGCTATTATTTTTCACGACCCTCAGGTATTCATTCCGCCAGCTGAATACCACCAGCAGGGGTTTGATCTTATCGGCGGCCGTCCCTACGTAGATGGCTCATTTCGCCTTAATAATGGTGAGACGTTATCGGGAAAGTTTCAGTTAGATAATGGCTCAGGTGCTTTTGTAACGCTCTACTCCCCTTTTGTGGATGAACACCACCTGACCCGGAAAATCGGTAAGACCAAGCAAATTTATACCATGAGTTTTTCGGGCATGGTTGACCGTAATTATGCGGGGCGCTTGCAGGAGTTTGCCTTCGGCTGGTTTAGCCTGTCGGATATTCCCATTCGCCTCAATCAGTCCCGCTATTATAAACGGGCGTTTAAGCATGGTATCGGGCACATTGGCAATGCTCTGCTAAAACGCTTCAATATCGTCCTTGACTATCAGCACAAGAAATCTTACTGGCAACCCAACCAGTCGTTTGCCAACGAATTTACCCTGGCTTACTCCGGGCTGGTAGTAAAAGCCGACGACCATCAGGAAAAAGTAGTAATTCGCCATGTTTTTGAAGACTCACCAGCAGCCATGGCCGGTTTTACCCCTGACGACGAGATTGTGCAAATCAATGAAATTTCGGCCAGTGGGCGCAGCAGTCACGAAGTACAAACACTGTTGAACTGTCAGACCCCCTTGGAGGTGACTATCCGCCGAAAAAATCAGGTAAAAAAACTGAACCTCTATCCTTTAGCACTTTAATTTATTTTCTTAGCACCATGAAGCCTTATGTTTTTGAACAGAAGCGGCAGGTGCAACCGGATGACCTGGATGTCATGCAGCACGTGAATAACGTTCGCTATGTGCAGTGGATTCAGGATGTAGCCGAAGCCCACTGGCGGCATCAAGCTCCGGATGATATGCAGCAACAGTTTGTCTGGGTGGTGCTCAGCCACTTTATAGAGTATAAAAACCCGGTCTTTTTGCCGGATGATGTGCAGCTCCGCACATATGTAGGTGAAGCCTCCGGCCCGAAATACGACCGCTTTGTGGAGATCTGGAAACCACAGGAAGAAAAGCTCTGTGTCAAAGCAAAATCTGTTTGGTGCCTTTTGGATGCTCAAACCCAACGCCCCAAACGCGTGACCAATGAAATTCGGCAGATTTTTGAAGAACCTTCTTAAAACCCGCTACTCTCTTACAAATCCTCAAACTTTTGCGCTTTTCCCGGGTTCCGATGCTAGGGACTATACTTCATAAAATTTTTTCCAATGCCTGAACCCAACAATAGTGATGTTATCGTCATTGGTGCCGGACTCTCCGGACTCATTGCCTCGCTTACTTTGCAAGAACAACACCGCACCGTTAAACTGTTGGAAGCCTCTGACCGCCCGGGCGGCAGAATAAAAACGGATCTGGTAGATGGCTATTTGCTAGACCGGGGCTTTCAGGTACTCCTCACCGAATACCCCGAAGCCAAGCGCTATCTGGACTACGACGCTTTACAGCTTCGCTCCTTCACCCCGGGGGCTCTTATCCTGAACGAAGATGGTAAGCATGAAATTACCGACCCCAGCCGCGTACCTGCCGCTGCTTTTAAAACACTGTTTTCCAATATTGCCTCAATAAATGACAAGCTTCGCGTCCTGAAACTAAAAGGCAGACTAAAGCCCAAAACCGTAGAGGAGATTTTCAATCAAACAGAAAAGAGCACACTGGCTGTTATTCAGGAATATGGCTTTAGCGAACGTATGCTCCGGAACTTCTTTCAGCCCTTTATGGCCGGTATCTTTCTGGAAGAGGCTCTAACCACCTCGCGCCGGGAGTTTGACTTTGTATTCAAGATGTTTTCAGAAGGAGACACAGCCGTTCCCGCACGTGGCATGGAAGAAATTCCTAAGCAACTGGCTCAGAAGCTTAAGCCGGATACATTGCTTACCGGCCAACAGGTACAATCTATTGAGGGACAAACTGTAACTACTGCGGATGGTAGCACGTTCACTGCCCCGCAAATTCTGGTGGCCACCGAACCTAATAATTTACTAAAAAGCCTTAGCAACCAAACTAGCACAGAGCAGCATCATTCTACAGTGAATGTATACTTCACCGCTGAAGTCTCCCCCATTCCTAAACCAATACTGGCCCTTAATGCCAAAGCTAACCGATTGGTGAACAATATTGTGGTTATGAACGAGGTATCCCCGGCCTATGCTCCGGAAGACAAATACCTGATTTCTGCTGCGATCACCGGGCAACGAACCGAATCTGATGAAGACCTAACCACGGAAATCAAAGCAGAGCTATCACCCTGGTTTGGAAAACAACTCGAGAGCTGGCAACATCTCAAAACCTACCGCATCGATTATGCGCTACCCAATCAGGATTCGGTTACCCATGACCTGACAAAAGAACGATGCCAAGTACGGGAAGGGCTGTTTATCACCGGAGATTACCTGCTCAACGGTTCTATTAATGCTGCTATGCGCGCCGGACGGCAGGCAGCCGAAATACTCATGCAAAGTTAAGCATCTCCTTCCATCACCATAGCCTTCGGAAGTTTCCAAAAATCAATAGTATCAAGATTGATAACGGCCTGAAACTTCCCAAGGCTTAATAATTCGTTTTCGCCCTTTTGTGGTTATCTGTATTCATCCTACCACAATAAATTATTACCTTGAGTGGATCACTTTCTTTTTGACAGAAAGTACATCCAAACGGAAGCGCACACTACTAAACAACAAAAACGTGATACTCTCCTTTTTAAAAGCTCTCTCAGCGGCTATTCTATTCCTCATGCTGGCGGGCTGTTACAGCAAACAATCCGATACACGCCCTAATATTGTGCTTATCATGGCCGATGATATGGGCTATTCTGACATAGGTTACTATGGTTCTGAAATTCAGACTCCAAACCTGGACCGATTAGCTGAGGAAGGTATGCGAATGACCCAATTTTACAACACGGCCAAATGTACCGAAACCCGGGCTACCCTTTTAACCGGGCTTTACTTTCAACAGTCCAACAATCTGCTCAAATCCGATAATAACGTCACGCTGGCTGAGGTACTAAGAGAAAGTGGCTATCAGACGATCATGAGCGGAAAATGGCACCTGGGAAATTGGGAAGAAGAAGTAGACACTCCCAACAAACGGGGCTTTGACCATTACTTTGGTTTTCTGTGCGGCGCGACTAATTTCTTTACCGGTCGCGACTATGGTACGGACCGCAACTACATGCGCATGGACCAGGAAGTATACGAAGCACCCGAAGATTTTTATACCACTGATGCATTTACCACATACGCCCTGGATCAGGTTTCCCAAGCCAGCCAGCAAGACTCTCCCTTCTTCCTGTATCTGGCCTATAACGCACCTCACTACCCGCTTCAGGCACCTGAAGAAAACATTGAGAAGTATCGTGGTCGCTACCAAATGGGTTGGGACCGTCTTCGCGAGCAACGTCTTCAAAAAATGCACGAATTAGGTATCATCGACGAGCAGTGGCAGCTTTCACCACGCGACACATTAGCTCCATCGTGGGACGACCTTAGTCAGGATGAGCAACAGGAAGAACAACAGCTAATGGAAGTATACGCCGGCATGATCGACCGCCTGGATCAGCAAATCGGGCGATTGCTCAATCAGCTGGACTCGCTGGGCATTGCCGATAACACGCTAGTCATGTTCTTATCCGATAACGGTGGCTGCCCCTTCGATGCTAACCGCACTCCGAACCTGTCTCCCGGCCCTGCTGAATCTTCCCGAACCTACGATACCGAATGGGCGCAAGCATCGAACACCCCGTTCCGTAAATACAAACAATGGATTCACGAGGGGGGCATCGCCACTCCCATGATCATCCGCTGGCCGGATCAAATCTCGCCTAACAGCATGAGCGGTCAGCCAGGACAAATTCTGGATATGATGCCTACCCTGGTTGAGGTTGCCAATGCTTCGTATCCGCAGAAGCACCAGAAGCACGATATTTTACCGATGGAAGGTGTCAGTCTGTTACCAATTTGGCAAGGAAATACCCTGGAACGAGAACGCCCTCTCTTCTGGGAATACCGAGGCAGCCGCGCCCTTCGCGATGGCGACTGGAAACTAGTGGGAGAACGGGGCGGCCCGTGGGAATTGTATAACCTGGCGGAAGATCGCACCGAAATGAACAACTTGATTGACCAGCAAGCCGATCGGGCAGCGAAGATGATACAGACCTTCGATGCCCAAGCCAAACGGGTTGGTGCAAGGACTTCGGAAGAAGCCATGGCTATGCCCCTTAATCAGCAGGACCGTTACTTGTACGAAGATGAAAAAGGTGCCGCCAGTGCCGGTGAAGAGTAGTTTATTGCCATTGTTGATAGGTGGTCAATAAACAAATGTGTTCTAATGGCTTAACTATTTCCCTGAAGTTTGCTGATTGATTTGTGCCTGTTCGTAAGCAGCATTGTATTTCGGATTTCGCTCATCTGGCACCGGAGCATTAGTCTCCTTCCGCCAGTCTATTAGCAGTTGATGCAATTCTTTAGCTTTCTCCGGGTTCGTATCAGCCAGGTTATGCTCTTCACCCACATCGTCTTTCAGGTTGTACAGCTCCAGTTCTCCGTCTTCAAAATATTCGTGCAGTTTCCAGTCACCCATCCGTACTACCGAGCCAGGACGCGTACGAAACAACGGATCTCGGCCCTGGTCTAGTTGCTCATGATAGGCTTGCAGGTAGATGGGAAAGTGCCAGAAAATGGGTCGCTCTGGCAAGTTTTTTTCGTTAAATAAGGGAGATATATCGATTCCATCCAGCAATGTATTGTTAGGTTTACCCCCTACCAGTGCTTGCAGCGTAGGGTAAATATCCATATTCGTAACCGGGGTCTCTGAGCGGCTTCCGGCCTTAATATGGCCTTTCCAGCGAATGATCATTGGCACCCGAATACCTCCTTCGTAATAAGAGCCTTTTCCAGCTCGCAAGGGTTGCTGGCTGGAGATCGCCCGAATTCCCCCGTTGTCAGATGTCAGGACGATGAGCGTATTATCAGCAAGCCCTCGTTCATCCAACACGGTTATAATGCGCCCCACATTCTGGTCAACCGAGGCTACCATGGCGGCGTAGTCGGGCCGCCCTTGTCCGTTGGATGCTGGTTTATCTTTAAACTTCTCAATAAGCTCTTCTTTACCCATGATGGGAGTGTGTACTGAGTAATAAGGCAGGTACAAAAAGAAGGTGGTGTCCTCATTATTTTCCAGAAAATTGATCGCCTCGCTGGTGAGCCGATCGGTCAGGTATTCCCCTTCCGGGCCATTATCCAGATGATCTACGTTATACGGACTGAAGTATCCGCCCTTTCCCGGATTACCCCGGGTGCTGCCTCCTACGTTTACTAGAAACCCCTGCGTTGTGGGGTCTTCGCCCAGGTGCCACTTGCCAAATGTACCAGTTACATAACCTCTGTCCCGAAGCATTTCGGCCAGCGTATATACTGAGTCAGCCAGCACTTCGGTATTTTTAGTGGGAATTAACTGCCGGGTTCGGGTATCGCCCCGGTCCGATGGGCTAACCGTATAAATTCCATGACGAGGGGTATTCATTCCGGAGATCAGGCAGGCCCGGCTGGGGGCACAGTTAGCCGCCTGAGCGTATGCCTGCGTAAACAGCAGACCTTCGGATGCCAGGCGGTCAATATTCGGAGTTTCATAGTATTGACTACCCATACATCCTAAATCTTTCCACCCGAGATCATCTACATTGATATAAATTATGTTGGGAAGATTCTTTTGGGCCAGAAGCGTTCCGCTCAGGGCTATAAGTGCAACGACTACGCTGACAGCCCGAAGGCCAATCTGTATCAAACTGAGTTTCATCAAAATGTTAGGTTGAGTATTTACTGTCATCTTCAAAAGCAATGAGATGAAGCCTATTGGCAAAATACCAACTTTTTACTTAAACCAGTTGCATGTCATACGCATAACAACCAATTTGTCATTGCTTTCAATGTATACGACCTAACCTGATTCGGCCATGATGTCTCGATACTTCTTAATCGTTTATCATTTAACCATACAGTCCATTTCCAAATTTTACCGATTAGTTACTATCCCAGCGTCTTATCTGTGGCTAACAAGTTTATTCTTGATCATGGGCCTTACTCTGAAAGCTCAGGCTCAGACGGCCTCCCCTACCGGTAAGGAAATTAGCGACCCCAACATTGTCGGGGTGAATAAAATGAAGCCGCATACGCTACTTATTCCCTTTGATGATCAGGAAGAGGCTCAGCAAAGCGAGGCTTCAGAATCCCCTTACTACCAGTCGCTAAACGGCTCCTGGAAATTTACTTTTTCCGAGAATCCCGACTTTCGCCCCAAAGACTTCTATACGGCTGATTACGATGTATCGGGTTGGGACGAAATCACCGTGCCGGGCGACTGGCAGATGCAGGGATACGACCTACCCATCTACCTGAACCACCCCTACGAATTTACCACGATGGAAAGTGCTTCTCAACTCCCCCTTACTACTGACAACCGGGAAGTAAGAACCCCCAACCCACCGGCTGTACCTATGCATTGGAACCCGGTAGGCTCTTACCGCCGCACCTTCACCGTTCCTGAGAACTGGACTGATCGGGAGGTAACGCTGCATTTTGCCGGAGTGAAAACCGCCTTTTATGTATGGGTCAACGGGCAGTATGTCGGCTACTCCGAAGACTCTAAAACTCCCGCCGAGTGGGACATCACCAAGTTCTTGAAGGGTGGCGAAAACACCGTCGCCTGTGAGGTGTACCGCATAGCAAGCGGCTCGTATCTGGAGTGCCAGGATTTCTGGCGGCTGAGTGGCATTGAGCGGGACGTATACCTGTACGCCACTCCCAAAGTAACCATTCGCGACCTATCCGTTCGGGCCGGTCTGGATGATAGCTACCAGAACGGAACATTTAGTGCAGCAGTCTCCCTGATAAACTACGACGATCAAACTGCCCGCAATCAACCGGTCTCGCTCAAGCTGCTAGACGCATCGGGAAACACGATTTACGAAGAAGAACAATCGGTGACAATTTCCAAAGGAGCAGAAGAGATCATCGGATTTAAAACTGAGGTAGAGAACTGCCAGCTCTGGTCGGCCGAATCACCGTATTTATATACACTCTTGGTCACCACTCCCGGTGCGTCAGAAGGTTCATCTTCGGTGAGTGCAACGCATATTGGTTTCCGCACTGTGAGCTCCCGAAAAGGCCAGCTTCTGGTAAACGGACAGCCGGTGCTGGTGAAGGGGGTGAACCGGCACGAGCATCATCCTGAAACGGCCCACTATATTCCTCGAGAAAGTATGGAGGAAGATATCCGGCTGATGAAACAGTTCAATATTAATTCGGTACGCACCAGCCACTATCCGAACGACCCGTACTGGTATGAACTCTGCGACCGCTATGGTTTGTACGTAGTGGACGAGGCTAATATTGAATCGCACGGATTAGGAGCAGCCCAGCAAGCACCCTACGACCCGGAAAACCATATTGCCGATGACCCTGCCTGGGAGAAAGCTCACCTGGACCGGATAGAGCGGATGTACGAACGGGATAAAAATCACCCATCAGTCATCATCTGGTCATTGGGAAATGAGGCGGGAGATGGTTCTAACTTTGTGAAGGGCTACGAATGGCTGAAAGAACATGACAGCCGCCCGGTGCAGTTTGAACAGGCCCGCTTACGACGCCACACCGATATTTTTGCCCCTATGTACATGTCGATGGAAGAAATGAAAAACTACGCCCTGGATGAGCACGCCTACCGCCCGCTGATTCAGTGTGAGTACGCGCACGCGATGGGCAACAGCGTGGGCAACCTTCAGGATTACTGGGACCTGATTGAAGAGTATCCCGTACTGCAAGGCGGCTTTATCTGGGACTGGGTAGATCAGGGAATTACCAAAAAAACCGAAGACGGAGAAAACTACTTCGGCTACGGCGGTGACTTCACTCCGGACTCCATTCGCAGCGATCGTAACTTCTGCATCAACGGCCTCATCAGCCCCGACCGGAAACCGAACCCGCACCTGTACGAAGTGAAGAAGGTATACCAGAATTTTAAAGCCGAGCCAGTCAATCTCTCGGAAGGAAAAGTGAAGCTAACCAACGAGTACTTCTTTACCGATTTATCTGCCTATGAGCTACACTGGAAACTGGAAGAAGATGGTGAACTGGTAGAAGAAGGATCGCTGGAGGTATCCATTCCACCCCGCACATCGCAGGAAGTTACCATCCCTTACCCAACAAACTCCCAAAGCAAAAAAGAACAATGGCTGACATTATCCCTTCGCCAGAAAGAAGCTACTCCCATGATTCCCGAAGGACATGAAGTAGCGGTAGAGCAATTACAGGTGCAACCGGCCACCCCAAAATGGATTGTGACCGCTCCTAATTCATCAAATGAATCCTCTCTATCCGTAGAGGAGGAAGGGCAATCGGTAACAGTGCAGGGAGAAGGCTTTGCCATTCGCTGGAACAAAACCGATGGCAGCCTGCAAAGCTTTCAGTACGAGGGTGAAGAACTGCTGGTATCTCCTCCCCGTCCCGACTTCTGGCGCATCCCCACGGATAATGATTACGGCAACGGTATGCCCGACCGGCTAGGCGACTGGCGGCAGGTGCCGAATTCCCTGCAAATTGAGGACGTTCAGGTTAAACAGACCGGTGGGTCAGTAGAAATAACGGTGCCGGGCACCTTCACCGACATTGATGCAAAATACGATGTTATCTATTCTGTGTCTTCCAGTGGCTCCATCACCACCCATATTTCCTTTGTCCCGGCACCGTACCGAGGGCTGAGCGAGATACCCCGTTTTGGCACCCAGATGAAAATCAGTGGCAGCCTGTCGCAAGCCCGGTGGTACGGACGCGGCCCTCATGAGAACTACAGTGACCGGAAGACCTCGGCATTGGTAGGAGTGTACGATTTGCCGGTTGAGGACTTGAACTTTCCCTACATCCGACCCCAGGAAAGCGGTTATCGTACCGACGTGCGCTGGCTGGAGCTGACCAACGAACAGGGAGTGGGTCTACGAATTATGGGATCGCCTACTTTTTGTTTCAACGCCAATTATTATGACCGGGAGGATTTTTCTAACGATGCTCAGCAAAAATACCTGCACCCCACCGATATCAAGAAACAGGAAAACATCACCCTGAATGTTGATTACGGCCAGCGGGGTGTCGGTGGTGATAACAGTTGGGGCGCACTGCCTCATACTGAATACATGGTTCTGCCTCGGGAATATTTCTTCACCTATACCATGATGCCGATCAGCCGGAAAAGCGAGGTCGGGCTAAAGTAAAATAACATTGATTGTTGAATGGTTAGATTGTTAGTAAGCTTAGTATAGCATCTTAGTTCATTATTCATTACTCATCAATCATTATTCACTATTCATTATTAAAACCTAAACTATACACATGAATTTCAGTAAGTTAAACGTATGGACGCTGATCGTTTTTCTATGTAGCGTGGTAATGGCCGGTTGCTCATCGGAAGCTCAGAAAAACGACGAACAAGCATCATCTACATCACCACCCAACATTATCTACATTCTAGCGGATGATCTGGGCTACGGCGACTTAAGCTGTTATGGTCAGAGCAAATTTGAAACTCCTAATATCGACCGGCTGGCCGCCCAGGGTATGTTGTTTACGCAGCACTACTCCGGCAGCACCGTATGTGCCCCCTCCCGCTCTGCCCTTATGACGGGCCTGCATACGGGCCACACTCCCATTCGCGGCAATAAGGAAATCCGGCCGGAGGGGCAGTTTCCTATGCCAGCCAGCACTGTTACCTTAGCCGAAGTGCTCAAAAAGGCAGGCTATGCTACTGGCGCTTTTGGAAAGTGGGGGCTGGGTTTTCCCGGCTCAGAAGGTGACCCAAATAACCAGGGCTTTGATGAGTTTTTTGGCTACAACTGCCAGCGATTTGGCCACAACTACTACACCCAGCACCTGTGGCATAATCAGGATTCTATTGTGCTGGAAGGCAATGCGGGAACCCAGACCGGAACCTACGCACCGTCATTAATCCACGAAAAAACGCTGGCTTTTATTGATCAGCATCAGGATGAACCATTTTTTCTGTATGTGCCCAGCATTATCCCCCATGCCGAGCTGGTAGCTCCGGCAGAAGTGATGGGTGAATACAGTGGGAAATTCTCACCCGAAACGCCGTATGAAGGAGTCGACAGCGGGGATGATTACCGGGAAGGACCGTACGGATCACAGGAAGAACCACATGCCGCCTTTGTAGCCATGATCTCCATACTGGACCAGCAGGTTGGCGAAATTATGGAAAAAGTGGAGTCACTTGGGCTGGAAGATAACACGTTGATCATTTTCACTTCCGACAATGGCCCCCACCAGGAAGGGGGTGCTGACCCGGAGTTTTTCGATAGCAACGGTGAGCTTCGCGGCTTCAAACGTGACCTGTACGAAGGTGGTATCCGCGTGCCTATGATTGCACGCTGGCCCGGCAAGATTGAAGCTGGCAGCGAAAGTGATCATATCTCTGCTTTCTGGGATGTCTTCCCTACGGTAGCCGCTCTGGCTGGTCTTGATAACACGCCTAAGTCCGATGGCATTTCGTTTGCCTCCACCCTACTGGGAGAATCAGGGCAGGAAGAACATGATTATCTGTATTGGGAATTTCATGAAAAAGGGGGGCGGCTGGCGGCTCGGAAAGGGGACTGGAAAGCCGTACAGTACGAGGTGCTGGAGAATCCGGATAACCCCATTGAACTGTATAATCTGGCCGAAGACGTAGCCGAAGAACATAACGTGGCCGATGAACATCCGGAGATTGTAGCCGAGATGGAAAAGATCATCAAAACCACCCGCACTCCTTCACCAGTTTTCACTTTTGATCAGGGCACGTATCTGAATGCGAAGTAAAGCCTCAAGTATATAAATCACTCAGGAGGTGAGCGCCCGTTTTTCGTTCATCTCCTGATATTTCCCTTCACTGTCCTACCTAGCTCATTGCACCGCTACAGCAATGACTTTTACCAAACCGGAGCCTAATGCAAGCCAGTCCTGTACTGATCTTCGGGCACCCAGCTTATCTACTTTCTCCACCTTCAATTCCATCAAGTAAGCAGGAAGTTGCTCCTCTGCCCAAAGGGCCTGATTCACGGTCATCCTTCCGGCTTTGCCAGCTGTAGTGGTCTCCGGCATCTCGCGCAAGCCTTCTTCCGACTCAAAGGAAGTATGCTGCACCATTTCATTCCACACTCGCTGACCTACCGGCAAATCCGGCCCCTGTATGTAATCGGCCGACTCGGTATTATGCAGCGTCAGAAAAAAATCAATGCTGTTTCCTTCGGATAGCCAGTCAACGATGGCTGTCTTCTGAGCCTGTATCTCGGGCATTTCTTCTGACTTTACTAAATCCCAGTTACGGTTCAGGTCGTGCCCAAATTTATTAAACCGAACCCCGCCCCGGGCCACTCCGTCGGGGTCGGCCATCGGGATAATCTTAAAAGCAAATTGATCCAGCAGCGCATCCCCTTCCTCCGTATCCAACAGGTACCGAAGAGCTCCTTCCATTACCCAGGAAGTACCCGATTCCCAGGAATGCTGCCGGGCCATTATCCAGACTACCTTTTTATGCTCCAGCGGTACATCCGGGTGAGTAATGGTTAAAAGCTGAATGGGTGTTCCCTCGGCAGTCTGCCCGATGTCCTGCTGAGAGAGGCTGGGATGATCTTCATAAGCAGCCAGAAGGGTTTCAAGATCTGCGGTGGTGTAGGGTGGTTGGTGGGCAATCCAGATGGTATCCTGTTCAGGGGTAATCTTCAGTCGTAACTCTACCTTTTCTTCATTCCACACCACCTCATCATCGGTCAGGTGACGCCAGGTAGATTGATCGTAGCTGATGACGGGGCGGGTTTCAGAGGTGATGGCGTGGGCACCGGGTTTGTAGTTGTATTCCCCAACCAATTCGGTAAGCTCAATTGTCAGGGGTTGGTCTTTGGCTCCTTCCAGGCGGAAGTAGTACCAGCTGGCCTGTCGGTTCCGGTTATCCCAATCGGATTCGCCTTCTACGGCACATCGCCAGTGGGCCTTGCTCACCTGTTCTACCTTCCCTAAGCTTCCGGCCTCAAAATCGGTGTGTATGGAAATTTCATCCTTGTTCTCCGTCTTTTCTTCGGTGGTTTGCTGGCAGGATAATAAGGTTAAGAAAAAGAGACTGGCGAGTGTATATAATCTCATCTCTGAAAAGATTTAATAGGATGTTGTATCAAAAAAAGCAGGAATATCGGTAGCCAATAAGCTATGATATTCCTGCATGATGAAAACGGCTCTTTAAAATACGATTTTCTGAAAGATGAGAAAATCGCCAGGTGTGAAATTTTTGGGGCTATTTGGCAAATCCCGCTTCGGCTAATAGAAGCACCAGGGTTCGCTGGGTAGCCAGATAACTATCTTTCGGAAGGTACCATTCGTCTAGCGAGTGGGCTTTGCCTCCGTCGCCTCCGGCCCCAATGGTTACGGCGGGTACTCCTTTACTGATCGGGGTATTGGAATTGGTAGAACCGGTTCTCAGATTGGGCTTTCCGCCAAACTGCTGGGTAGCGGCAATGGCTCGCTGCACCAGGGCCAGATCAGCCGGTAACTTGCCGGACGGACGGTCGCCAATCATTTCTACTTTCACTTCCAGGTCCGGGCCACTTCGCTTCACGGCATTTTCTTCCTTCAGGGCTTTCTGAACGGCATCCTGCAACAGCTTATCAATACCCTCCAGTTTCTCCGGGCTTTCCGAACGCATATCCACCTGCATCCACGATTCAAACGGGATGGCGTTCACCGATGTACCACCACCGATCACTCCTACATTGTAGCTGGTTCGCGGACCTTCTTTGGTAAACTCGTCGGCAGCCTCGGAAAAATAGGTAATGGCTTTTCCCAAAGCATGATGCGGGTTCACTAAGCCAAAAGCACCCCAAGAGTGTCCACCGGGACCAACGTACGTGATCTTATATCGATGAGAACCTAGCCCCACATGGGTGATCCGGTCCAGGCCACCCCCATCCACGGCGATGTAGGAGTCTATCTGAGGGCCACCTTCGCGAAACAGATACTTCACTCCGCGCAGGTCACCCAGGCCTTCCTCGCCAACGGTACCGATGAACAGCACATCGCTTTCAGTTTCAATATCGTTCTCTTCCATGGCCTGAAGTACAGCCAGCACCATTGCCAGTCCGCGGGTGTCGTCTACAATGCCGGGGGCAAAGAGGGTGTCGCCTTTCTGCTTCACGGTCACGTCAGTTTCTTCAGGAAAGACGGTATCCAGGTGGGCTTCCAGCACCACAGTTTTGTCGCTGGACTTTCCTTTACGCAGTCCGATAGCGTTTCCTTCTTCATCAATCCAGACCGAATCGGCACCGTATTGCTTTAGCATCTCTGCGTATTTGGCGGCTCGTTTCTCTTCTTTGAATGGCGGAGCGGGAATCTCGGTAAGTGTAATCAGATTTTCCAGGGCCTTATCTTCCGTATTCTGGATGGCTTGCAGGGCAGTTTGTACTTTTTTGTTTTTGGCGATGGATGATACTTCTTTTCCGTATTTTTTATCAACCGCAACTTCTTCCGAATCTCCGTTTTGAGCCCGAAGGGATTGAAAAGATAAAGCCAGTATAGTCATTCCGGCCAGCATCATTCGTAGGAAAGGGGTAGTGGTGTAACTCATAAATTTGTTTTTTGATGTTTGGTTTGTGGGGTTAGAAATTTAGTTGGTATGATCACTCATATAAATCAGTTTTTCAATTTTTAATTTACTCGGGAGCACCTGCGGCACCTTCCCAGTCGGGGTCGGCCACTCCGGTGAAGGTTTTGGTTTCCGGATTGTAGATGACGGCATGAACGCGGCCAAAGCGGGCTTCTTCGGCAATTTCTTTCACATTAAATCCGTGTGCTTCAATGGCTTTTACGGTTTCATCATTCCAACCTTCGGCGCTGTGCATTTCCAGCAGTACGGTATCTTCATCGGCGTACACGCGGGGTAATGCCAGAGCTTCTTCCAGCGATTTTTGCTGATCAACTACCCGGCTAATCACTGAGACAATGGCAGTCGGAATTCGCGAACCACCGGCCGCTCCTAATGCCAGAAACGGCTCATCACCTTGGCTGAGCACCATTGGTGAAATATGGGACGCGGCTCGCTGTCCGGGCTCAAACTCTCCCAGGTATCCGCCCAAGGTCACCGCGTATAGAAAGCCCAGGCCATCGGTCGCTACTTTAGAACCCATGTTTGGCCCCAGTGATTGGGTGAGTGCGACCATCATGCCACTACTATCGGCGGTGGATAGATGCGTAGTATGTCCCATTTCAGCCCGCCAGCTTGCAGGTATATTCGTAGAATTATTAGATTTCAGAGCCGTGGTTTCGCTAGTTCCTGCCAGCAGCGCTTGAGCATACTCATCGGTGATAAGAATAGGAATGGAGTCTTCGGTCTGATGGCGCCGATCCTGATAGCCCAGCTCCATTGCCTGATAGAGATTAGCTGCCCAATCATCTTCATCCTCAGGTTCGGGCATTTGCTCAATCAGGTTGAGGATTTCCAGTGTAATAGCGCCATACGAAGGCATGGATAGACCATAAACATCATATCCTTCGAATTCGCTATGCAGAACCTCAGCATCTCGGGCTTCGTATCCGGCCAAATCCTCTTGAGTGATGATACCTCCGTTGGCCTCCATATCCTGCGCGATTTTTTCAGCTATCGCTCCTTTATAAAATGCATCACCCCCGCCGTCAGCAATTTGACGCAAGGTATTGGCCAGGTCTTTCTGGACAAACAGCTCTCCGGCTGCGTAGGTAGAGGAATCAGCTTTAAGAAAATACTTGCTGCTCCCGGCAAACTCTTTCAAACGGTCTTGCTGCGAATGGTGACGGGCAGCGGCCATCGGTAACAATTCGTATCCATTTTCGGCGTAGCCAATAGCGGGTTGAATAACTGTACTTAGCGGCAGGCTTCCGTAATCGGCCAGCAATTTGGTAAGACCCGCTACCACTCCGGGAATACCGATAGTTGCATAGCCGTAGGGTGCTTTGGGAGCGGTAGCAGCATCGTAGGTTAATGGGGCCTGGGTAGTCGCATCTACTCCTTTCACCGTGCCATCGGGTAGGCGAACAATGGCTTGCAGGCGTCCTCCCAAGCCGCTCATACTGGGTTCTACCACTGCGAGGGCAAAAGCCGAAGCAACCGCGGCATCTACGGCATTACCACCCTGTCTGAGCATTTCTACTCCGGCCTTCGTGGCCAGTGGATGCGCAGCCGATACCATGCCCCCCGGAGAAGTATCTGTTTGGGAAAGCTCGGTTTCTGATGTGGGTTTTTGTTGGTCGGTTGAAGATTGGCAGGCGAGTAAAAAGGATACGAACAAGGCTAGGTACCCGGTACTAGTCCATCGGAAATATTTCATAATGAGTAAGGATGCGTAGGTTATAATATAGAAAGATACTTTTGATGTTGATATTACTTTGGTTTAGGGTGAATTCAAAAAAGATGGTTAGTAATTTCGTTAGTATTGGATTTAAACCCAATGCTGAAAACGCATTATAGTTGGTTTGTTACGTATATCTTGATTGGCATTAGTCAGGTGCGTCGCCCGATCGCTCATTACTCTTTTTCCAGGCTGACCGCATCTTCAATAAAAAGGCTGGCAATCTTGTAGTGGAAATCATCGTAATCTACATCGGATAGATTAGCCGCCATCGCCACAATGATGTTTTCTTCCCGATTGAACATAAACATGGTCGTGCCCCCCACCGAGCCGCCGGAATGACCGGTCCATCGGCGTCCGCTTTCATCAGTGCGATCGAACCAGCCAATGCCGTAGTTGGTGGGCCGCCCGTCGGTAGTTTTCTGAGAAGTGAAAAGTGCATCCAGCGTTTCGGCTTTCAGAAAGCCGGGCTCCATCAGCATCTTCCCGAAGTCGATCAGATCTTCGGTGGTGGAAAGGAAGCCGCCGCCAGCCCACTTGTAGCTATTATCAACCCAGGGAGCATTCTGAAGGGTATCATTCACCAGCACGTAGAAGTTGGTACGATTCTCAATGATCTTTTCAGGATAATCGGCCACGGTGTTTTCCATGTGCATGGGCTGGAATACCTCATTAACCATATACGTTATGAAGTTATCTTCGGCGGCTGACTCAATAGCCGCGCTGATCAGGTTCCAGCCGTAGCTGCTGTACGAATAGTCAGTTTCCGGCTCAAAGAGTAATGTATCCTCGGCAAAGATGACCAGGCCTTCATCTACCGTTGCGTATCGCTGCGTGCTTAGAAATTCTTCGCCCCGATAATGACGGATGCCCGCTGTATGCCCGCCAAGCTGACGTAGTGTAACGTCATATTTCTTCTGAGGGAAGGACGGCACGTAGGTTTGAATGGGCTCATCCAGATCAAGTTTACCCGCCTCGTACAGCTGAGCCAGGGCAATAGAGGTAAATGATTTCGATACGCTACCAATGCGAAATTTGGTTTCCGCCGGATCGGTAGGCACTTTCAGCTCCAAGTCGGCATAACCAAAGCCTTCTGACCACAACATCTCACCATCCTGATAGACGCTGATACAAAAACCGGGTATCTGCTGCTCTTCAACGAAAGCTCGGGCCATTTTCTTTGCTTCGGTAACACTAGCGGACTGTTGAGCATATCCGGATAGTTGAATAGCAAAAAAGACAGTTAGTAGAAGAGAGACGAATGTTATTCGAGTTTTCATATTGAGGGTGTGATTGAGTGGATGCATTTGGCGATGGCTAAATAAACGTTCTTACTTCTGTTCGCCGGAGGCTTGTCCTTGGTCGCTGCCTAGGTGGCGGAGGAGGTAGTCCGCGATGGCGGCATTTACCTTTCGCTGGTTGGCGTGTTTCATGAAGTGGTGGGTATCGTCTACGATCACCATCGTTTCTAATGGCACCTCTTTTTTGCGCAGCCGCCCGACCAGATCGGTACTTTGGTGGAAGTTTACGTTGCGGTCATCGTCACCGTGAATGATCAGCACGGGTGAGGTCCAGGTATCCACGGATGATACGGGCGAGGACTCCCAGGCTACGTCCATGGCTTCTTTTAGGTCGGGAGCTTTTTCATAGTCCGACATATCAAAAGAGTACCGGCCTCCTACCCTATTATGCACGCCGTGAATATCCACTCCAGCGGCAAACAGATCGGAATCACGGCCGAGGGCCATGGCGGTGAGATAGCCACCGTAGGAGCCTCCATAAATTCCGATCCGGTCCGGGTCAACGAAAGATTGCTCGGCCAGCCATTCGCCTCCGGCTTTCACATCCTGATACTCAGAGGCACCGCGTGACCCTCCATCTACTGGCTTATGAAAATCGTAGCCGTAACCAATACCCAGGCGGTAATTCACCGAAAGCACCACAAAACCCTGACTAGCCAGATACTGATTCATGGCGTAAGCATTGGAGTAGTAAGAAGAGTAATGCCAGCCCAACAGCATTTGCCGAGGCGGACCACCGTGCACATAAATGATAGCCGGTTTCTTATCCGGACCTTCGGCTGACTGAAAGAGTGTGGCATGAATTTGCGTACCATCAGGGGCTTCGTATACAACCTGCTCGGGCACCACCAGTTGTTCCGTAGGGAAATCATCGGGAACCATATCTTCTCCCAGCAGCGTAACTTCTCTACTCTCTAATTCCATTACTGCCGGTAAAGGTGGGCGCTGGGCAGTGGCACTCAGGTATACCAGGTCATTTTCTTTGGTAAGCACCGGTGTCCACTCGTTGCCATCTCCGGGCGTCATGACTTGGGCATTCGCTTTATCAACTGAAACCTTTATAATATGGCGACGGTCAATATCCAGTTCGTCCGGTCCGGTATTGGCACAGAACACCAGTGATTTTTTATCCGGGCTCAGTGTGATGTACTCGGCCATATAATCTCCGAGAGTCAACAACAGCGGTTCACCACCCTGTTCATCGATACTGTACAAATGAGGCCAGCCATCGTGATACGAGAGAAAAACTACGTGGCCATCTGCATAATGAAGGTTAAAGCCTCCCTGCGTGCTTGGTACTGAACCGGGCATGGTATTGGGCGATTGCCATAACTCCGCTACCTCTCCGCTATTAACATCAGCCAGCATTACGGACCAGGGACGAGGAATAGCGGCTAAAATTGAATCCGGCTCTCCTGCATCGGTTGGCATACGAACAAAAGCCAGCGCCTGACCATCGGGCGACCAGCGAGGTTCCCGGTCTTGATCGAATGAAGGCGCAATCCACTGAATTTGCGTGCTGTCGTTTTCGTAGATGCCAATGTAAGAGT
This sequence comes from Roseihalotalea indica, assembly GCF_022458895.1. Next base: position 156,953 of record NZ_JAINFL010000011.1, read on the forward strand.
GATCGTCCCGGTCAGAACGGAAGGCTAGTTTTGAGCCGTCGGGCGACCAGACCGGCGACTCGCTTTCCCCGCCTGCGGAGAAGAGCTGTGAAGCTTCTTTTTCCCCATCGATAGGTACTGTCCAGACCTGATCATCTTTTATAAAAGCTATGGTTTTGCTATCGGGGGAAATGGCCGGTGATATTCCTTCGCCCAACGCCACCGGTTCGCCACCCTCAAACGGAATGCTCCATAACTGTACTTTGGGTAGCTTCGGCATAGATGAAGGATTTACCGGACGGGCGTCATCCCAATTACTACCAAAGTCTCCTCCCCGAATATACACCACCCAATTTCCATCAGGCGATACCATGAGTGAGGAAATCTCCTGTCCATCGTCTTTGGAGTAGGATGTGATTTGGCGAGGCTCGAAATCCGGCCCTTCCGCTACGAAGATATTTCGTCGGCCAGAGGCATTGACCGCCCAGGCTATTTTATTGTCCCCACCCGCCGTTAGCTCATTGGGAAACGGATAGGAGGTAATCTGATCTAAGGTAAAATCAGCTTGCTGAGCCAGCGTTAATGTGGAGGAAATCAGTAAGACTACCGGGATCAAACGAAAAGGAAACAACTTTGCGATCATGGCAGGTCAGGGGTAAAGGATGATTAATGAATGATAACTTATGATTAATGCTAAGTTGATTTTTATTTTTGATGCTATGGTGCGAAAGCTATAATTAGTTTGCTTTCAACCTTCTTCCATTAACAATAGAGTAGATACAGAATCATACTAACCATATTATCAACAGAACGCTTTATAGATTTTTATTTGGCTATTCGCAAGAAGTTCAATATAAATATTGGAAACAAGAATTATTCAGCTAATCTTTCATAAGTAAATCTATTGACCATATCATACGCATTCAACCTCGCTGGCACTCATCATTTAAGAAGCAAATTTTACCGTATGCCGTATACCGGAAATTCCGTGATGCGAAGGGTGGTGCAGCCATAGGGAACCAGCGTAATCTCAGTGGTTTGATCTCCAGGTACGCGCTCTCCCCACCAGGCAGGGAAAACAGGAGCGCTGTTCACCAGCTTCCACTCGGGTACGCGCGCGCCTCGCATTTTGAGTTCAATGGGCGCATTCTCCAGATTCCAGGGATACTCTCCCTCCCATTCTTTCTCAATAACTTCTACTGACTCAGTCAGATTGTTAATATCTTCTTCAAACAGGGCATAGTTCCAGTCATCCAGAGCAGTTACTTCCTGAAATTCCCGGTATCCATCGTGGCGGTCTTTGGACTTCTTCTCATCGCGTATTTTCAGAGCATACACCAAAGGACCACGCTCAATGGCGGTAGCAAAATTATACCACTGCGATGTTTTTAACTCCATCGCCAGGGTCAGTACTACTTCATCGCCATCCTGCCACTCTCGCTCAATTGCAGCTATCTGATTCTGTACAGCTCCGTTCCAGGTTTCACCATTGATGGTAACTGCTGCGTGCTGAGCCCAACCCGGAATTCGCAGATGAAATGGAAACGTCGCTGCCTCGCTGAGCGATAAGGTAAATTGCACTTCTTCCCGGAACGGAAAACCGGTTTCTTCGGTCACTTCCAAATCCACATTGTCCGCTACTTTCAAAGTGACCTGACTGGGGGCGTACAGTAAGGCAGCCACTCCTCCATCGGCGGTAGCATACCACAGATTTTGCACGTACTTGGGCCAGGACTGATGCATGTTTGAGGTACAGCAGGGATAACCTGTCAGAGTACCAAACACAAAGTCGGTTCCCCGATGGTTTGCCGTTTCAAAAGAGGTTTCCAGTTCATCGGTCAGGGCTACCTGGTTGGCGGCCTGAAAGTACTGGCGCGACATGAAGTCGTCGGAAGCCTGAGTAGGCAAAGCGTTGTAGGTGATCTTCTCGAGCTGATCAGCAAACTCCATATCGCCGGTGATGGTGAGCATGGTTTCCAGGGAGAACATCTCTTCGGCAATCGAACAGAACTCTACACCCTGCACCGGATTATTACCGTGCAACGGTTCATCGCCGCCGTACATACCCTGGGGCTGCCCGTGGTATTTCTTTACATCCAGCAAGGCTTTTTTCACCGCCTGCTGATGCTTTTCATCAGGCTGCTGCTGATCATACACGATAGGTTGCTTCAGTCCCTGGGCAAAGTTTACGCAGTGCATTCCGCCAATTTTAGAAACCGTAAGCGATTCAATTTCTTCAGGATCAAAAGGGTAACGCTGCATCCGGGCGTAGTGCCAGGGTGAGACAGGATCGTTATAGTTTTCGTCGTTCAGGAAAATGGTTGTCCACGGAAAGGTTTGTTCAGCAATGATGTTGCCTAAATCCAGCAGAAAGGCATCGCCGGTGATGTTGTAGAGCCAGTACACCACTTGCAGGTTATCACCACCTCGTCGGTTAGCCCAGAGTGTCCAGTGGTCGAGCGGGGTGTTGGGTAGCTCCTGTAGCTGATACCGGAAGTAGTTGGTCAGCACCGTGATAACGCGTTCGTCGCCCGTGGCATCGTAGTATTGTTGGAGAATTTTGAGCATTACCATCTTGGGCCACCAATCGCGCCGCATGCTACGTTGCAGCCCCGGTTCGTACTTCGGTTCCTCTACGAAGGGTGTGGGGCCGATGTAGCCGCTTTCCGCCTGATGGGTGAGCGTCCACTCTACCCAGGGTTGTACTTTAGCTTTAAGTTTTTCATCATCCAGAATGTAAGCCAGGGGTAGCAACCCGTCAATCCAGTAAGGCCCACGTTCCCAACCGTCGCCATCACCGCCCAGCCAGCCGTTGCGTTTGCCCATCACTTCGGGGTAAATAGAATCCAGTTTGCCGGTCATACCGTCGCGCATGCGGTGCAGTTGATCCAGCAGCCAGCCTTGGGGTTGAATGCTGCCCAGCGGCAACTCCAGGTAGGGTTTTTCGGTTAATGGTGCCCGGTTTTGCCGGTAAGGGGTTAGGGAATTTCTATCAGTTGACTGGCCTTCTACTTTTCCGGGAATGAGTCCGGCCATGAGTAGAAGCAGTCCGACAAGATTTTTCATTTCTTCTGATTGTGTAGTAAAACAAGGAAGTTAATAACACCTGCTCATACTACGTAACAGGTGCTTAAATTTCTGCATGTATTCCCTATCAGAAAAATTTATTTTTCAATAGACTAAAGATTATTACGGTTGATTTTGCATGTGATGTTTCGCCCTACTCAGAGTCCTCTTCGAGTGACTCTGAGTGGGGCGAATGTATTCCCTGTCAGAAAAATTATTTTCAATGATTAGAGCTTCCTGAGCTTGGTATCAGGGGAGCATCGGTAATAATTTCCAGCGCTTGTTCTTCTGTAAAACCCGCGTTTACTAATGCTTGGTGATATTTTTTATTGAGTTTGGCAATTCGCTCAATAACATCGGAAGTTTCGTAATACTCAAGTTGCCCTTCTATCACGGACTGCATGGTAAAAGTGTACATTTGTTTCATCCGCTGGCTATCCAACCCTCCTACCTGAAAGTCAGTAGAAGCTTTAGCGTCTGTATCTTCGGCCTTATTCTGGTTTTGCGCACACGCAGGAATTGTGGCGAATGAGCATATGAAAAAGAATGAGATAATTGTAAGTTTCATAGGTTGTGGGTTATTGGGTTTTATGCCCGGTTATTAAAATTATTAAAAAAATAAATATCTGTATAGGAATTAGCAACTGGATGAAGCTTTCTACTCCTTGGTCAGTTCAAAGCTCCGCCCGGCCTGGTTTAAGACCAGTTTATCCTCAGCAGGAAAAAATTCTATCTTCAATCCTGCCTGATCGAATTTGAACTCAGTAGGTCCGATGGCGTCCAGTCGAAACTCCGGCTGTCCGGTACCCTGACCAATGAGTGTACTGCCTTTTTTAGTAATAGTCAGTTTTATGGGAAAGTCCGGACTGGAATACACCCCCAGAAATTCATCCAGGTCTTCAGGCTCCAGCGTCAGGGCTGGTTTGAACTCCGGTAGCGTATAGTCTTTTCCGAAATAGATGCTCAATACCCCAATCAGAATATCGTTCATAGGCATCACCGCCCCATTCGTGGTATAGGCGATGGATACTTTTTCCTGAGGAAAATAAAAAGCGTTAGACTGAAATCCATCAATACCCCCAGCGTGCCCCAAAGCTTTTTTATCGTAGAAAGGAACCTGCATCAAACCCAAACCGTACCCGTCCTGAATGTCAGTCATTTTTGCCAGCGAGCTTTCGGAGACCACTTTATTGGAAAAAAGGCAGTTGAGAAACCTGTTTAAATCGGTAGGGTTGGAGACCATAGCTCCGGCTCCTACCGGAACGGACATGTCCGTTTCAGTAGCCAACTCCCATTCCCCAAAGTTAGTGTATGACTTCGCTTCGTTGTTCTCTACTGATATTTTAGAGCCATAATAGGTATTGTTTAGCGCACAAGGCTCACAGACTCTTTCCTGCACAATATCACGAAAGTCTTTTTCCTCAATCTGCTCGGCAATGTAGGAGAGCAACACATAATTGGCATTGGAGTATTCATACTTTGAGCCGGGTTCAAAGGCACTTCCGAAACTCACAATTTTCTTCACCAGCTCCTCTCTAATAATGGGCTGTTCCATCCAAGATTGATAATCTTCGGAATTGGTGAAGTTAAAAATACCGCTTCGGTGTCGTAACATCTGCTCCATCGTAATCTCACTGGCATGGGTTACCTGGGGGTAGAATTCCGAGAGCCTGGTGTCTAACGTCAGCTTACCCTCTTCAACCAACTGCATGATAATGGCTGCCGTAAATGTTTTAGAAATCGAGCCAATCCGGTATTTGGTTTGAGAATTTGCTTTCACGTTATCCTCAATACTGGCATAACCGAAAGCGTGCTGATACACCTCGTTTCCTTCACTAAAAAGCGACAGGCTCCCCATCCCCTGGTCGTTCTCTTCAATCAGCGTGAATAGGCGATCCATTTTTTGCTTGTCAAAATCCTGACAATAGGTATTCATAGAAATAAAGATGGCCAAACTTAGAACTTTGAGTTTCATGCTTTTATACATTAGCGTTTATTCGATCATTATGGAAGAAGCCTTTTCCTTTTGAAAATCTTATCCGACCGGGTAGGTAAGCGTTACGGGAGGCAGTCAGCAGGAAGTTGTATAGAAGATTGGCCTCCTGCTTCCTGGTACATGTTTCAAAGAAAACCAGAATCATGTTTGTTAGGGGACTCATGGGGTGCATTTAGCATTACTACTTTAGTTGTTCTACCAGCTCCAGACGTTTTACAATAGAATTCATTTTTAGAATGGTTCCGGGAGATAATACCGCATTGGCACCAATTTTAGCGTGATCTCCTACCAATGAACCAAACTTATGTACTCCAGTGGCTATCCTCTGCCCGTCTACCAGCACGTCAATGGTCTTATCCGTCCGTTCATTGTAATGATTAGCCGCAATGGAGCCTGCTTCAAAATTCACATGGCTCCCGATGATACTATTTCCAATATAATTAAAATGCGCAATAGAAGTGTTTGAGCAGATGATACTGCTTTTAATCTCTGCCCCCGGACCAATTTTGACATTCTTATCCAGAAACACTCCTTCCCGAAAATAAGCATTTGCGCCAATGAAGCAGTCCGCCTGGATAATCATGGGTGCTTTCAGCATCACGTTCCGCTCAATCACGGCACTCTGGTGGATGGCAATGCCATTTTCAATGATGAAATGATGGGGGCTTAGCTCAGCCATTGCGCTGATTAGTACCTCCTTAAGATGAGCGGTAATAAGCCAGGGTAGATTTGCTTTTACAGAATCAAGCAGGGAAGGAAAAGAAGCAATGTATTGGCTGAGATCAATCATAGGTTATTAGTAGCGGTCAGGATGAAAATGCGTTATATATAAAAACTTCATGGGTATTGCGCAGACAGAATCGCAAGTCAGACCAAGATACCCAACTCAAGCGATAAAATGTAATCGATGGGCTTCCTGATTTCCCGTAGTCTAGGTAGCGCTTTCAATCCAATCAATGGCCTCTGTTATGCAATCTTCGGATAGGCATTCCACCTCCGGATAAACTCCATCGGGCACACTGTTTTTATTTATATCGCAATACTCCTCTACCGCCAATAGTAACAAAGCATTGCTTTTGAAGGTCATTAGCTGTAAATGGGAGGTCTTGCCCCGAGTACGGGTGCCGAACACTCTGGTGCTATCCTGAAACATGAAGGCCAGGGCAAGAAATTCTCCGGCACTTACGGTATTGTTGCTCGTTAACACGGCCACTTTTTTATCATGATTGCTCAGTGAGCGTTCACAGATCAGTGTATCAATTAAAACATCACCAAAGTAAAACCGGTCATTTTTGCAAACGATGGTTCGGAGTTCATTCTGATTATTGCGGGATAGACCCACCAGCGTATCGCTAAACAAGGGCGCTAGTCCCAGACATTCGCTGCCAAGCTTCCCCCCGGAATTTTCTCTCAGATCAATAATCCAACCTGACAATGCCGCTGACTTGTCAAGGTCCAGTAAAGCTTTTCGGATGACCGATGAATACTGATGCGTGATACTATCGTTCGCCACCAAACCCGGCAGCTTTAGATAACCGATGCTATCTCCCACAATATCAGTCTTTATTTGAGGAATACTGATGGTATCCGTACTCAAACGATTGGGAGTAGTAGCATCCACAAATACGCTGTGCCCGTCATCAATAAGCTCAACAGTATACTTGATTGCATCGTAGGCATCCTGATTAGAAGCAAAGCGCGTAATAGAATCCTTCACATCCTGCTTCAGAGCTGCCCAGTTAATATCATTCTTTTTAATGGATTCCTGCTTTATAATCTCAAATGCCTGCTCAAAGAATGCCTCGTAGGTCCACTCGGGTTCTTTGGTGTTTTGGCAGGCGCTCAATAGCAGAGTCAATACAAATAGATAAATAGTCAGCTTCATATGAATTTTGCTTCAGGCTATTAGCTTAACTTACACTTTACCTGCCATGTCCGCAAATGTTCTCTCAGTATTGAGAGGATTTGCTTAGCTTCTTTTTCATTGGCCCCCTTTATAACTTTTGGGTAACAGGTAAGTTAAAACTCATGAGAAAAATGATTACCGACCAGCTACATCAATGACTAACCTGACAACAAGTATAGTATTATTTGCTATTCTAATCGCTCCGCTTTGGGTTTCAGCTCAGAATCAATACCATAGTGATGAATTGAAGCCTATTGCTTCCTTCGGCCAAAGCATGGCGATTGGTTTAAGTGTGTCGTCTGACAACCGGGTGTTTGTGGCCTTTCCTAATCATGATGGCGGCGGAGAGTTTACCCTTACCGAAGTGATAGACGGGAAAATTGCTCCGTACCCGAACGAGGAATGGAACACCGAAGGAGACTACGGTACTCATTTTCTAAGGGTACAAGACCTGTACGTAGACACGGATGATTATTTATGGGTTTTAGACTCTAAACCAGCATCTCAGGGTTCTATCTTTGGCGATTCGGGAGAAAAGCAGCAGGGACAGTTTAAGCTGGTAAAAATCAATACCCAAACGGATAAGGTTGAAGAAATCTACACTTTTGATGATCTGGACAAAACATCGTCCGGCCTGAATGATGTACGGGTGGATACTGAAAAGCAACTGGCTTACCTCTCTGACCCGGGGCAAGCCGCTATCGTAATACTAGACCTAACCACTGGCAAAACCCGCAAGGCCCTGGAAAAAACCGACTTTACATTGGCTGACGATGAGGTGTTGCTTACCTACCATGGCCATGAAATGTGGAATAAGCAGGGGAAACCTTTTTCTTCCAACGTGAATGGTATTGCGCTAACCAAAGACAATAAGTATCTGTACTTTAAGCCGATCAACCAGTTACATCTGTTTAGAATAGAGACTGAGTACCTGGCCAATGCATCCCTCTCAGCTGAGGAGTTGAAAAGTAAGGTGAAAGATATGGGGGAGGTAGGTCCCACGCATGGCTTGGAAGCCGATGCTAAGGGAAACATTTACCTGTCTACCTCCACTGACTTTGCTATGAAGTACATTTCGCCCGATGGAAAGCTGCACACGCTGGTACAAGACTCCCGCCTTCTCTGGCCCGATTCACTGGGCATTGGCTCCGATGGTTTTCTGTATTTCACCTGTGCCCAGCTACAGCGGTTACCCCAGTGGAATGATGGCGAAGACCGCACAGAATACCCTTACACTGCCTATAAAGTTAAACTTCCTTAATATTTTGCGGACAGGTATTTATCAAGCACTTGGTATTGAGAAACCAACCCAATTGGTTTAACTAGGCATTCAATTTTACTGTATGAAGCGTCATTTCCGTCTATCGTTTGTCATTTTCAGTTTTCTTTTCCTTGCAACCCACATGTATCCGCTGTTAGCGCAGCAAGCTCGCCCCAATATCATCATCTTCATCAGTGATGATCAGAGTCAGATGGATGTAGGATGTTACGGGAACCCGGATGTAAAAACCCCTTTTATGGATAAACTGGCCGCTGAGGGTATGCGCTTCACGGCGGCCTATGCTGCCACGCCCATGTGTGCTCCTTCCCGAAGCAACATGTTTACCGGGCTATATCCCTTTAGAAACGGTTCTCAAATGAATCATTTTGCAGTACAGCCCGGCACCAAAATGTTACCTGATTATCTGAAAAGCTTAGGCTACCGGGTAGTTATTGCCGGTAAAGTAGATGTATACCCTCAACCGGACTTTGAGCATATTGGCGAGTATTTCGGTAAATATTTTCCTATCAGCAACCGAGATGATCCGCGCCACGTGAGTACGCAGTTTATCAAGGATAACTTTAACAATAATGCCGAGCAGCCCATTTGTTTGATTGTTTCTACCTGGCTGCCTCATGTGCCCTGGGTAGAGAACGAAATGTTTGACCCGGCCACCCTTACCCTGCCCGACTACCTGGTAGACACCGAAGCTACCCGACAGGCAGTGGCCGCGTACTATCAAAGCATCTCAGCCGCCGACCATATGTTGGGCGAAGTGATGCAGGCATTGGATGATACGGGGCAGCAGGATAATACGGTTTTCATGTTCTTCTCAGATCAAGGCCCTCAATTTCCCTCTGCCAAATGGACCACCTACCGGCAGGGGCTCAACATTCCGTTCATCGTTCGCTGGCCGGAAAAGATCAAAAAAGGTAGTGTGTCAGAAGCACTTATTTCCTTAACTGACCTGACCCCTACATTGATTGATCTGGCCGGAGGGCAGGCAGCACCCAATTTAGACGGCCATAGTTTTAAAGAGGTGTTGCTGGGCAACAAACAGGAGCACCGCGACTATGCTTTTGCCGAAACATCGGTAGAACCCCATTATTGGTACAACTATGTTCCTTCCCGCACCATCATCACCAAACAAGGACTGCATTACATCAAAAACTACTTTCCCGGCGTGCGCTTCATTACTCATATTGACAAGGTAGAGCAAGATCATTTTTATTTTGATTCCTGGGTAGAGAAAGCAGCGCATGATCAAACAGCGCAAGAACTGCTACACCGGTATAGCTACCGCCCCCCGGAAGAACTCTATGACATCAGCAATGACCCGGGGGAATTTAATAACCTGGTGAAAGAAGCAGCCTATGCCCAGGATCTTACGGATCTACAGCAACTCCTCAGCCATGCGTTAGAGCAACAAGGCGAAACCGAAGCCATGATTCTACACGGTAGCCTGCCTACCTTTTTTGATCGCTCCTATCAGGTTGAGCAACATATAAGCGTTAGCGATCAGTCGTTTGACAGAACCAAGTGGAATCCCGACACCTTGTTTATTTCAGCCTATGTAGAGGGTATTGAGCAAAATGGTATCCTGTGTGACTATTTCGGGCGGTTTCACCTTTTCACCCATGACGATAAAATTGGCATTGCCCTAGAAGATAGTCAACGATACGAAAGCAGGCCATTGTCCGAGCCTCAGGGACATTTGCTAGTAAAATTAACCCAGGCGGGCAGGCTGACGATACACTATAACAATCAGGAAATTCTGTCGTCTCAGCTTGAAAAAGACTACACAAAAATTCAACCGGGTTATTTTTCCTGTGGCCTGATACGGGATAAGGTTCTTCCGGAAGGCCAGCCCAATGTATTTGAAGGTAAAATTCACAATCTCAGAGTCAGTATTAACACGATGTCAAGAAACCCAATGCCCCGGCAATGACGCTACATTGGCATAACACGCAACCTAGCGCAGCTTTGCTAGGCTGACAGCTGGGGCAGTCCCGCTGCAAAATGTCAGGGACCGTATTTTTTTATTCTCCAAATTAGTACTATCACGAAGGTCAGCGTCAGAAAATTCGAAAAATAATTCCCAAATTCTATCCAACAGTACTTTTTTATTGCACTTTCTATTTCCTTGTTTGCTTCGGCAAAGTTTTGTTTATCAATTTTAATTGTTGACGCCCTGTCCCAGGTCATTTGCACAGTTGTTGAGTACCAGTTTCCGTCAAATTTTGTTCCTATCATTAATCCATTCGCAACACTGCTTTCAAGATCAAAATATTGTTTTTTCTCATGTCCAATTACAAATTCTTTCCAAAATACTTTCGTCTCACCTTTAAAGTCTCCAAGGTAGTAAAGAGTCGAATAAGTTGAATTAGTTTCAATTATTAAGTCAGTCGGTGTGGAAGGAATTGCATGGGGAACGGTAAACAATAGTTTCAATAGTCCAAATCCAAGAAAACCAAGAATTCCAAGTCCGTAAAGTAGTCTTTGGTGCATTTTTCTTTTTGGCCATATTGACATGAAGACAAGTCCGATTAAGATTATGTCAACTGCAATAACGAATGGAAGCATAAATCCTAAAAATTGGTAAACCATGTTTATTGTCTTCTTTTCAATCTCCCCTGACGATCTTACGTATGGCCCGTTGCAGGGAATGCGGTAGAATTTTTCGCTGTACCCAAAAGATAGTGAATTGCAATGAATTCCGACTAAAGAGTTCAGCCGCCATGAGCTATACATATTATTATCTGCTGTTTTCTGTATTACTTACTGGCTTTTTGATATTCAAAATTCGGTTTTTACCAGAATTTTTCAATAGCATTTGAATAACATGTTAGAAATAGTTAACATTATGTTAGAAATAAATAACATAGTTATGAAAGCAAGAAATTTAGCCATAGCAAAGTTTTCCGTGGCAGCCTTTATTCTGGGTTTAATGGGCTTTTGGATATTCAAGACAACAAAGCCATTTAATGAATTCGCTTACGGAGTCATTGGAGTCATGCTGCTTGTCGTCGGATTCGTGATCTATTCTGGTATTCAGGCCTTCAAGGATGCCAAATCAGGTCTAAACCCAGTGGATGAACTATCGAGAAAGATAACTCAAAAAGCGGCTGCCACCGCCTTCCATATTTCGATTTATATGTGGCTTGTCGGTTTGTTTATACTGGATATATTTCCGGTTGATTCGGTAAATAAAGCCAAATTCGTCATAGCAATCGGCATGATGGGTATGACCCTCATTTTTCTTTTTATTCGCTTGTACCTTTCTAGAGTAGGAATAGATGATAACAAGGATTAAGGAACTCCGTGCCAGAGAGAATTTGACACAGATTGATCTTGCTCAAAAAGTTGGTGTGCGCAGAGAAACAATTGTTTTTCTTGAGAGGGGAAAGTACAACCCATCCCTTAAATTGGCGCATGATATTTCCAAGGTATTTAAAATGAGAATTGAAGAGGTCTTTATTCTGGAATAATTAGAATGCAAAACCGTAGACTTCTAATTACATAATGACCGGATATGGCATGTACCTTTGGACTATTTCATACAGCTGTCCTTGGTTGCCCCTCTCTGATGTAGGAGGTGGAATTGATATGGTGAATTCTTCTAATCTTCACTCCTTGTTACAAATATTTTGACAAGCATTATAGACTTTATGTAAATAAAACTTGACATTCAGGAAATTTTATTTCATGTTTATGTAAATAAAACTTTACATAAAGTCAAACTTACTATACTTATGAACGCAAAACTAAATGAGTGGGAAGTCACCACCAAAAAGAATGTCAGGCACTTAGCCTTTTGGACTGGGAGTTGGTTGCTTACCGTAGCCATAGCTACTTTTGGCCCGAAATTTATATGGAATTCCGATTCCATCATTACCATCCTGATCATATTGATCAGCACCATCATTGGCATTGGTATGATACTCATGAACAGGAAGTATATCAATGGATTAGACGAAATGCAAAGAAAAATTAATACGGATGCGATGGCCATTGCACTGGGTGTTGGCGTGGTGGGTGGTATAAGTTATTCCATGTTAGATATAGCCGATATCATATCATTCAATGCGGAAATAGGTCATTTAATCATCCTCATTGGGGTAACTTATGTTATTGGAGTTTTTGTGGGTAATATTAGGTACAAATGAAAAATCGGATCAAAGTACTTCGGGCAGAACGTAACATGACCCAGGCCGAACTGGCGGATGAAGTTCAGGTCTCTCGACAAACGATCAACGCGATTGAAAAAGAGAAATTTGATCCTAGTTTACCGCTTGCTTTCAAGATTTCCAGATTATTTCAAGTATCCATCGAAGATATTTTTCAGGATGATTAAATAGCTCGAAACGAGTTGTTGTCTCCTGGAAGACACAAATAACATTAGTACGCCTAATAATTTTACTCTTGTAGGGAGGTCTGAAAGTTTTGGGAATACAACGCTGGTTGAAATTTCATGTGAACACATCCAACGACAACTAAAATAGTATAATTCGCCCACTATCTTCAGATGGTAGGATTGTCGTATGCACCACAATGCCTAGGACAGCCGTCGCTCGGCTTATTGGCTATTTTACTTTCAATTATCAATATCTTTACATGGAGAGATTAGCTTCCGAATGCGTTGCAAACAGGGCTGACCGCTGCATGATGTTGTGTGCAGTTTTTTATCTTCTTATTCTCGCCTCTTCTGGAATATTAATAATTCCTGATCCGTCCACTAGCCATTTTCCGTCTGATTCTTTTATTTTCATAGTCAGTTGGAAAGTTTCCCACTCAATTCCTTGTACAATCAGAAATTCAGAGTCAGTGTCCTGTTGATGTAATTCAAATCCTTTCTCAGGATAATCTTGGGCATCTAAAATTGGATCAAATCCTAATCCAAGCTCTGGATCTTGTATCTTTGCCTCTGTGATAATGCGTTCAAGTTCAGATTTAAAGTTGTCAGTTACGGTCTTCTGTGATTTAACCCATTCAACCAAAGTCAGTTCTGAACTGCCGTCATCGATGAATTTTATGTAATCGTTGATAAACACAAGGGCAATCTCAGGACTTGGTGATGCAATGACCCGATTTGCTATATCTTCTCGACTGTCTGTTATCGAGGTTTGAAAACCAATTGATACAAGTCCAAATATAATTGTCAATAATCTCAAATTCATCTTTTTAAATAGCACACCAACGACCATTGCGAGCCGATGGCCGACTTGTTGGCGTTTTACTTTAGTTTATCATTTTACTTTCTTGGAGCAGCTGACGAGCTAGCTCAACTTCGCTAGGCTAACGGCTGCAAAATGTTACCCACCATTTTTACTTAATACTCTTATACGATTATCTCTCAAGACACCTATTTTCCCATCGTCAATTAAATATACAAAAGCATTCTTTTTTACTTTTTCCAATTTTACTATGCTAGTAAGCTCTAAATTTAATTCTGAGATCACCGTCCAGTTCTCTTCAAGAGAGAGATCTTTGGACAAATTCCCTTCTACTAATTCATCACCAGACACCCTATAAATCCTATTTTTATCAACATCTATTGTACCTGCATCAATGTTCCGTCCAGGTCTATGGACATAATCTTTTTTACCTTCCTCATTTTTCACTTCAACCAGACTGGCATTAGACTGAAAAATTATCCTTGCAACTAGCGAATCAAATTCCAGAATTGGCCCCGCATCTGGAGAATGACCTGAACCACAAAACACAAAAATTTTATCTTTATCAGAGGCAATAGATTCAATAGGAAATAGCTCTATCTGGTAAGCATTGATTTTTGGCTCTAGATATCTATTTTCAATCGTACTAAACACCATCAAATCGCCACCCCATTCACCGTAATCAAATCCTAGCCAAATATTGTTTTCTTGGTCAACAGCCATAGCTTTTGGAGGAGACTTTAGATGGTTCACTCGTACCTGAGGATTTAGTGATTGATCAAATTCGTATGTTTTCTTGTTATCAAAATTGATAATTTCTGATTCGGTAATCAGGTAAATTGAACTATCTGTGGTTCTGGCAATCATCAGAACGTCTTCTTTCACTACACCAATCTCAGCCCACTGATTAGTATCTAAGTTGTAAGACTTTAATTCACCCTTTTTTTTAGCAATCATTAGATTGTTGTTGGGTAGAGTTATCAAAGTTGATATATCACCGTCTATTTTTCTATACTCATTACCCTCTAAATCAATCAAAAGAAGATTATTTTCAGAATCAATGGCAGCTACATAATTTTGACAAATCACAAAATCTTTGAAGCTATCAGAAGTTGAATCATGCTGCTCAGTTTCGTTTGCATTGGGGAGACAACTTGACAACACAAGAAGTAGAATATAGTACATCAATTTAATCTCTAGCTTCATTCAATTTTATGGTGAGTAACGTAAGATGCACCAGCCGGGCCGGAGTTGTTGGCGTTTATCTTTCAATTATCAACTTTCGCGTTTGGAGCAATAAGCTTCAGAGTGAGTTTTAAAGAGGCATGGATGGTGCATAATGTTACCCACATTTTTATTCTCTGTAACAAATTAGTTTTATCCTGTCGTCATCGATATCAAGAGAAAATTGGCCAACGCTTTCAATTAGCTCCTTAATTTGATCTAAATTCTGTTCAAATTGAGCATCTCTGTCTATAACTTTTGGGAAGATTAAATACTCAATCTCTTTGAATGTTAACCATCCTCCAAGTGAATTATGACCTTCAAATCCATTTTGCCAATAATCAAACCCAAATGTTGTGTCTTCTTCCAAGTACAATTCACCTCTTTGATCCTTCTGTACTTTTTTGAATTCTATTTTTTTGATTTTATCAGCATCTTCAACAAGCCTATCTATCAAGCGTACCCATTTTGAGTTTGACATAAGATGCTCCGAAAATCTAGAAACAGCTTTCTCGATTTCTCGGTCGATTTGTTCATCGTATCTTTTCGCCTTTTTTGTTCTCATTCAAATTGTGGGTAACATAGAGATAGCGCATATTGCGGCTATCTTTTATATAGTTGAGGGTGGTGATTGATGCTAATACAGCAAATTTGATACCTGTCAGGGGTTAGGCTCTGCCAAAAATCAATTGTTCAACATATAGGCTTCTGATTGTAGTTACCAGGTATTCACGATATTTGCATTTTCTGTATCAGACGGTTTCTATCATTTAGCAAAGTTAACGGTTCAAGGTCTTCAACCTACTAAACTCATTCATTCACCAAGGGGGTTAGCTGGAGGCCGTCAATATGTAATTAACCATCCTAATTGCCTCCGGCCAACTGCTAACCACTCTCCCCTCCTACTAAGCAGACTTATCAATAATCTTTTTCAGTGCCTCAATCTCCTCCTCACTTAGCTTTTCTTCCTTCACCATGAACGATAGCAGGGATACCGGGGAGTTGTCAAAGTAGCCTGAGAGCAATTTTTTCAGGTACATCTTCCGGTATTCGGCTTTGGAGATGGCCGGGTAGTATTCGTAGGTCTTGCCGTAGGCGGTGTAGCCCAGATAGCCTTTCTTCTCCAGAATTCGCACTACGGAGGAGATTGTGTTGTAAGGTGGCTTGGGATCATCAGGGAGTTCCTCAATCACATCTTTCACAAAAGCCTTCTTCAGCCTCCAGAATACCTGCATGATCCTTTCTTCGGTTTTGGTGAGTTCTTCCATTATTGCTTAGGTGTGAGTACAAATTCAATATCTACCGTGCCCTGTTCCGGGTGAGGTATGGGATTTATTTCTACCTGCTCCGGATCAAAATAGCCCATCTTGGCAATGGCTTTCTGAGCAGCAATTAGTTTAAAGCGTTTAAATACCTCTCCTTTTTCCAGGTGAATTTCCTCCAGTATTTTCTCTTTGGACACTCCCTGGTTTCCATGAATAAAAATATCCTCAATGCGCACGATTTCGCCTTCATATACCTCCATGAGCAAATCAACCAAATTATCCCCTACTTCCTGTTTCTGTACTTTTAAGTTGAAGAACAAATACCCCCGATCCATGTACATACTGGAAACATCGCTCCCATCAGGATCATAATTAAGCCGTTCATTAACCACTAGTGAGTCATATAAATCACCGGATTTTAGCTTTAGGGCTGCTGTTAGCGCGGCATCATTGTATACCGTATTACCCACCCAACGTATTTGCCGGATATGAACACTGCCGTCTTTACTTGCCACGGTGCCACGTAGCATGGTTGCTTCCGGTGAAGGTTCATCCAGGCAGCTGCTTAGCAGAAAGAGTCCGGCAGCTAGTGGAAGTACGAGAGCAAACTGCCATTTGTGCCGAGAGCTGGAGCGAGGTTTACTCAGCATGACAATCCTCCGACTGATCTGTTTTCCCGAGAACGCCGAAGCTAATGAAACCGGACGAGCCTCCGTTGCCAGTTTTAACAGCAGGTGAGCATACTGCTTTTGATGGGCTCCCCTTCCGCCAATAGTCTCGTCAGCCAGATACTCTTGCACCTCTTGTAGCTGCTGTTGCAGATACCCCACCATAGGGTGAAACCAGAAAAAAACACCCACAACTTCCAACAACAACCGATCGTAAGTATGCCTTTGCTGAACGTGTGCCCGCTCATGAGCCATGATAAACTGTTCTTCCTGGGAGTTAAACTGGTTAGGATACTTGCCCAGAAAAATATAGTGCAAAAAGGAAAAGGCGGGCCATTCATAAGGAACGCTTACCTTCCAATATGAACCTTCCCACTGCCGCGGATGCTTCTTAATCAGTTGCACAATCGTGTATACATTCTTTGCCAACCGATATGCCTGATAAAATACTCCTATACTATACAATATACTACCTAACCATAATAGTATGGTCGTCCATCGCAGCCCGGTAGATACCCCTCCATCAATCGGTGTTATAATATCTGCCGCTTCGCTGGAAGTAGGAAACAATTTAAATGCAGGTTGCCAGACCGTGGCTTCCTGTCCCCAGAAGGTAAAACCCCATGATGGAGCAGATAACAGTGGCAGCGCGAGACTAAGAAGCACACTACCAATTAGGCAGACCCGCATCCAGGAGAAATGGGTAAGGTGAGAAAAAAGCCACCGATAGGCCAGAGCAAAGACCAGCAGGTATACTGAGGCTTCTAGCAGATACAATAGAATCGTAGACATAAGGGTAAGATTTTAAGTATCCCCAAATGTATAACGCATAAATCAGTTTTACAACTTATTTTTCAGTTTTAAAACGTAATTATCAGTTTATATACTTAAAGTATTGACTTACAATATATTAAAATAACCAAATTTTCATTTAGCCTTATTCCAATTTTCCTGGAGTTGCCAGAAATGACAGAAGCAGCACACCGTGTATGATCAATATAGAGGATCTTTATCTTTAGGCAGAGGGAGGTAAAAAGCTTGCATCTTTAGGCAGACTCAAATCAATTGTGCTGCCTTGCAGACTGACGATTGAAATTGTTATATCTGTTTTCACAATGCTAAGCAGATGGATAATATGTAGAATACCTGGATAATTAACTTAAGGGGCAAAGGCCACCTGACTAGCACGAGATTATATCCAGCTCAAGGTCTTAAAAGTACGTGAAGGGTATTAGCTGCTGAGGACGAGCAGACCAGAAACAGTATAAAATTATCTGCTTACATGGCTATCAGTGCTTGTAAGCATCTTAATCCAGCAACGAGCAGATTTTAAAAATCAGTATCTGAATTCCTACAGCATGTTTTGTATACAGGAAAATTCTTATGAATGGTGTAAACGAATTTCCTTTGCGGAATGCAAACTAAAACGCACATTGGTGATACAAAAAAACAACTCTTAAAATAAGATTTTCTTGAGACCTCAGTATTCCAAAAAAATTTAACTGACAGTCGTCTGAACAAAAACCTCTTCTCTATACCAGCCTTTCCATTTTTGGTTTTGTTGATTATTAGTTGGCTTTCCGGTTACGTGCCGATCTTTCATGCTTCTGTTTTGGAGCCTTTTGGCTAATTTTTCCGGCCTGTGCCTATTTTTCGCTCTTTGATTCTGAGGTCTTCCAGAAAAATCACTCTTTCCGCGGAACCCACTATAGGCACTGGCCTTCGGGCTCACAGGGAGAAATGATTCAAGTACTATTTGTTCTACTAAAGAGATATCTTTTCCACTTTCTTGCGCTGTATTTTGAGTAGTGGAAACATATTTTTTACTACCGTAATCGCTGGTTGCACTTATCCCCTCGCAAAATGAATATACCAGTGATTCTCCAATAGTAATTTCATAATGGTAGTTAGTAGATATAGCGTACTCTTGAGATGCTTTTTCAGTAGATTCCAAGGCGTACTCTATAATTTCACTTTCAAACGTAGATGTAATCTGCGATACCGAAGACTCATCCTTACCTGTCTCAACTTTGCTTTCAACTACCTCCTCTTCCTGAGCAGCAGTATTAGCAGATGAAAATAAACCGCCGGTCAATTTCATCACATTACAATGTTGCTCGGCTGTTTTATTAACAGTATTAATCTTTTGTGGAGCACAAAGTTTAGGTGATGAAACCTTTACATCATAACTGTATATATCCCGACTCTCTACGTATAGTTCCTTAGGATCGGGCAAGGTAGTATTTCTAACTTCATCTCGAAGGTGCTTCCAGGTTTCATTGAATTCCCCTCTGTAACTAACAGTATGATGAACTCCTCGAGGTTGCATATCCATAACACTCTCAGAAGTCTCGGCCACGATGCTTTTTTTAAATATATTTCTCATGTCATCAGTCTTTACCTGAATAAACTGATGTAAAGATAAGGTAAGAAAATATAAAAATTAAACTTTTTTAATATTTTTTTTCAATTTGTGAACATAACTTACAGTTAAAGTACATAAAAAGAGTATTTATATTGCATACTATTTCTTTTTATCTATAAAATCATAAAACGAATAGTAATTCTCATTGCCCACTATTATCGCTATCAGCGTTTTTAATCAGTAAGGGGGTACGGAATTGACAATTTTATTGGTCTGATGCCTAACTCTACCCATGAATTATCAGAAGCAGGCTGGCGAGTTTCTTAAGAACCTTTTGGCGCTAGGCAAATAGCAATAAACCCATTACCTTCTGACTGCCAATGACTTATAAATAGTAAACAGGAGCATAACTAAATATATCCGTAGAAATGAATCGCTGCTAACGACAGTAGGCAAATCATTCGTCACTCACCTAGAACTTTTTCGGGGGTGATAGGGAGTTGCCGAACACGCTTACTACAGGCTTGATACACTGCATTAGCAATAGCAGCACTCGAGGGTCCTTGAGCGGCTTCTCCCCCTCCCAGCGCAGGTTCTTCCGGCCGGTTAATCACCGCTACTTCTACCAGCGGCACATCCTGAAAGCGGAAGATGGGGTAGCTGTCCCAGTTCAGGCTGGTGATGTGCTGCTCGTTGAAAAGTACCTCCTCGCGCAGTGTCCAACTAGCTGATTGTATCATACCTCCTTCCGTTTGGTTCTTCAATCCGTCGGGGTTAATGGCTTCTCCGGCGTCGATCACTCCCCACATGCGTTGCATCTGCACTTTTCCGCTGCTGGGGTCTACTTTCAGTTTGGCGGCTACCGCACAGTAAGAAGCCGAGTTCTTGTAACGGGAAAAGGCGTACCCCATTCCTTCGTGCTCTCCGGCTGACTGCCCCTGGGTCATTTCCCGTAACTTCTTCATGACCGCGATGGCCCGAGGGTCTTCCGAATGCATGAGGCGAAACTCCAGCGGGTCTTTTCCAGCCTTTTCAGCCAGTTCGTCCATGAAGGATTCAATGGCAAAGATGTTGGCATAGGCGCCCAGACTTCGCAGAGAGGAAACACGCAGAGGCCCTTCGAAAAAGTGGGCATCTACTTTAAGTTGCGGGACGGTGTAATACGGCTGGGAGTTGCGGTAACCACCTCCACTATACCCGTACGATTTCTGAGGAAACGGCTTTTCCAGATAATGGGCAGTAAGCAGATTGCCCGGATCACCGCTCGGGCGGGTACTGTGAGAGTCTGACCAGAGTTCGGTACGCCAGTCGGCAATCTTCCCGTTGGCATCGAGGTTGGCTTCAAGTTCCATCACCATCGCCGTTCCATAGGGTTCCCACCCGTGTTCGTCTTCCCGGGCCCATTGCACCCGCACATGTTTTCCCGGATAGGCCATTGCTAGTAGTGCTGCATCTACCGCAGCATCGTCGGAGGCATTATGCCCGTAACAACCCGAACCAGGCACGCCTTTGATGTGGATATTCTCGGCAGCTAACCCGACCACCTCCGGCATGGCATTGCGCAGCGGAAATACTCCCTGACTGTTTGACCAGACATGCAGTTGATCGCCTTCGTATAATGCAACACCACAAGCTGGCCCGATGGCCCCGTGCATAATGTAGGGCTTGAAGTAATTCGCCTTCAGCGTATTTTCATTGGCCTGAAAATTCGCTTCCTCTACCGCTTCACTATTGGCCGGTAAGCTCTTCAGGTGTTCTGCCAAATCCTGGCCGCCCGGCAATGCTGGTGCTTCCGACCACTTCGCACTGGCTCGCAGTATGCGCTGAGCTTTCTCCGCCTGATACTCATCTTCGGTGATCACTCCCAGAAAGCTTCCGTTCCTGACCACTTTCAGCACTCCACTTACCTGTTGCTTCAATGCCTCTTCATCAAAATCCAGCAATTCTGCCTTATACGCCGGTGGGCGGACGACCCGCGCATACACCATACCGGGAAAGCGTAAATCCTGAATATACATAGGCTCTCCCCGCACCATCTGACTGATATCCGGACGAGGAATGGGTTTTCCTACCCATTGGTAATCCTTCTTTGGCTTCAGAGCGACTGAGGCCGGTACTTCTCCCTCTAGTTGTTCTCCGTCTAATATCTCGGCAAAGGTCATTTTCTGCCCACCGTTTGATGTAGATACTTCACCATTCGCCAGGGTCAGTTTGTCTGTGCTTGTTCCCAGCTTTTTAGCAGCTCGCTCCAGTAACAATGTCCGGGCATAGGCCGCTGCATACCGCACCGCTATTGCACTGTTGATGATCGAGCCACTTCCGGCGGTGTAGCCCTCGTCGGGAGTCACTCCTGTTTCTACCAAGTGGACTTCAATCTGATTCATATCAGTAGAAAGTTCTTCGGCGGCCATCTGGGCGATTGCCGTGCGAATGCCTTGTCCTAGTTCAATCTTACCGGTATAAACACGTATTCTCCCATCTTCCAGCACCTGCAGCCAGGCATTTACTTTCGGGTACCGGGAGAGGCTTCCGGGCAGTTCGCCCTCAACGGCGGGTGCTTTTTCCGCGGATAGTCCACAGCCGCTAAACAGGGTAAAAGCCACGGTGAGGCCGCCCGTATCTCTCAGAAACTTACGTCGGGTATAGGTGGATTTCATAGTAATAGGATTTAAGGGTTGGTGGTTTCGGCAGCGGACTGAATGGCCCGAATCACGCGGGTGTGCGTTCCGCAGCGGCAAAGTACCCGTTGCATTCCCTCCCGAATAGCCGCTTCATCGGGCTGAGGGTTTTCCTCCAGCAAAGCCACAGCTGAAATAATCATTCCGTTGAGGCAGTAGCCACACTGAGCCGTCTGCTCCTTTTCAAAGGCCTGCTGCACCGGATGCAACGCACCATCCTCCGTCATCAATCCCTTCAAGGTAGTAATCGTCTTATCCTGCACCGACACCACCGGGATTCTACAGCTTGGGTTGGCTTTGCCGTCTAGCAGCACCATACAGGCTCCACACTGCTCCAACCCACAGCCAAACTTTGGGCCGTTAAGCTCAAGCTGGTTGCGTAATACATATAATAATGGAGTATCCGGCTCAGCCTCTACCGTATGTGCTTTTCCGTTTACTTTCAGGGAAAATGTTTCTTTCATGATAGTTTCATGTTTTATGTATTTTATCAAGTAGGAATCCCATTAATGATATTCCTGCAAGAACATATTGTTAAGCTTTATAATATTCTACCATTCCCCCATTAAAGGAAGCTACTTTCTCCACCAATTGTTGCCGTTCGGCTTCACTATATGCGGTAAAGGAACGAGCCAGATCGATTTTCTCCTGCAACATCTCCGCATGATCAGGACCAGTAATTAGAACGCTGACGGGCAGGGACCAAACGAAGTGGATGGCTTCCTGCACACTCAGGGCGTTGGGAACGATGCGGGGTTTGTCACCACTATTAAAATGCGAAGTTCCGCCGAAGAAACCACCGTTGGCCAGGGTTTTCATCGCCAGCGGGGCAATACCTTTCTCTACCAGTTTCGGTAGTACATTATTAATAAAGCTTTTGTAATTCGGATCAAACGCATTGATGGGCATCTGGCAGGTTTCGGGTACGTCCGTACTTTCCAGCATGCGCTGATGAGCGTGGTAATCCCGATGGCCGGTAAAGCCAATATGTCTAATCTTACCTTCTTCTCGCGCTTCCAGGAGATACTCCAGCACCCCATTCTCCAGCCTGTCATCCACATCGTTGGGACTGCTGATGGCGTGGATCTGGTATAGATCGAGGTAATCGGTTTTCAGTCTGCGCAGGGAATCTTCCAGGTGCTGCCGGGCGGTTTTGGCATTGGTAACCCGGGTCTTGGTCATGACAAACGCTACATCCCGGTACTTAGGACAGAGAAACTTGCCGTAGCGCTCCTCTCCCAGCCCGTTGCCGTATTGCTCGGCATTATCGAAGAACCGAACTCCCCCGCCAATAGCCGTTTCAATGGTTTTCTCAGCTTCCTTTTCATTCATCCGGGCAATATGAGCCCCACCCAGGCCCAGCATGGTAACCGACTCACCGGTCTTCCCCAGCAAGCGTTGCGGGAGCAGATCTCCAAACCTGTCCTGCATTGGAGCTGTCTGCGCTACTTCCTGAAATTTTGCCAGTCCGGCGTTCGCGCCGGATTCTTCACTTCCACTCGCTTTGGGCTGACAAGCCATTGGCACCATCATCCCGGTAGTGAGTCCGGCTAATGACTTTAAGAAAGCTCTTCGATCGTGGTTATCCTTCTCTTTCATACGCTTAAAATTGGTAGTGAAACCCACCTAGCACATTAATGCCGGGCATGGGATAGCCTAGTTCTACCTGATAGGTTTGATCTAACAGGTTATTTCCTTCTACGAACAGATGCATCCAGTCCGTCACATTCCAGCGGAAGCGGGCATTCGCCAGGGTATAACTTTCAGCGGGAACCTCCGGAGATAAAGAAATACTGAGATCAGCTAGTTGCTGTACATCCAACTGTAAGCCGAAACGATAGAAGTCATAGTTCGCAACCACTCCCAGCGTGTGCCGGGGAGCATACAAAACGGTTTCGGAGACATCCAGAAAGCTATAGTTCAACATCATGTCCAGATCGGTATTGAAGAAATACTTCGCCTGAAAATCTACACCCTGATTAGAAAACGCACCTGTATTCCGGCGTTGCGGTGGTCCGGGAGTGGCAGAAGGCACTTCCTGAATCAGATTATCTCCTTCACTGATAAACGCGCTCAGCTCCAGACTTACTTTTTTGTCCATCAGGGTTTGCATCAGTCCGACCTCATAATTCCATACTTCTTCCGGCTTGAGATCTTCATTTGCGGGCGGGAACAAAAACAGATCTACAATGGCCGGACTGCGAAAGGCTTTAGCGGCGGAAGCTTTCAGCGTTGTACTTTCCGTGGCCTGATACGCTAAACCTACGGCCGGAGTGGTATTGCCGCCGTACTGTGAATTCTGAATAAAGCGGATGCCTCCTTCCAACGTGAGCTTATCCCAAAAAGTATGTTCTACCAAAGCATAAAAATCAACCTCATTAATTCGTTGTTTTTTGTCAAAGCCTACCTTTGCTGGTGGTGGCAGGCTATCATTCTCGGCTTTTCCGCCAAAGTTCTTATAATCTACCCCTACGGTAATAATATTATCCGGTAGCAATGTCAGGTTCTGATACAGCGTAAAGCCCTGGTTAACATCCGTTGAGCGGAAGCCATCGGTAAACTCATGTTTTCCGGCATTGTAAAACACTTTGAAGGCTCCCTGTACCTTGTCAAAGGTATTTTCTAAGGAAAGAGCCGCTCGTCCGCGTAGATATTTCCGGCGGTCATTCTCCAGTGGCACTTCCACTGTTCCGGGTTGATAGTAGATAGCATTGGCAAGCTGCCCGTCGACCGTCGCTACCCATGACTCGTTGAGCTGATACCCCACTTTGAGATAGCCAGTGGTATTCTCAAATTCATCTTTGCCATCTTCCCGGAAGCCATCAGTCTGCTCGCTATTGAGGGCAACCATTGCTTCCAGATCACCTTTTTTATAGCTGATAGTACCGTTATACTTGCTACTGTTGAAGGAGCCGTACGCCAGTTGAGTAGAACCATTAAGCCCCTCTTCGGCCTGCCGGGTGATGATATTGATAGCCCCGCCCATAGCATTGGAGCCATACAGTAAGGAAGCTGCTCCCTTGAGCACTTCTACCCGTTCAATATCTGTTGAGGTGTAAGCATCAGCAATCGGATGGCCGAAGATGCCCATGAACTGGGGTTGCCCGTCAATCAAAACCAGCACTCGGGAATTGGGCGTTCCGCTAATGCCACGAATGCTAATGGTGCCTCCCGAATTTGGGCCTATTCCGTAGCCAATCACGCCCCGGGCGTTCAGAAAAAGTCCGGGAACCTGACTGGCAAGCACAGGTAAGATATTGGTGTGCCCGCTTTGCTCAATTGCTTCCCGAGTGACTACCGAGATGCTGCCGGGCACTTTGCTCTTTTGCTGCTCCAGCCGCGTACCGGTGATGACCACCGGGTCTAGTTCTACGGTGGAGGTATCTCTTTCCTGAGCCAGCAGCGGCAAACTTAATAGTAGAGTAAGCAGTAATCCGCCTATTCGCACGCTAAATACTTTAAATCGCATAGTCAACTGCTTTCCAGGGCCAATTCACACAGGTTTTAATATCCGGAAACAACACATAGTCTGCTTTTCCTTTTAGTACGAAGGTTGATACCTGATAGTCGGCTAAGCGGGTTTTGGCCGCCTCCAGGGTCTTACCACTCACTGACACATCGTCTACCAGTAAGATACGGGCATTGGGGGTAAAGTCAGGCAGCGATTCCCGAACCCAAACAGGATCTTCGTACGATGGGTTATTGTCATCATCCCGGTAGTTGAGTTGGACGATGATAAGCCCGCACTGAAGTTGATGGGCGACCAGGCTGGCGGGTACCACTCCCCCTCGCCCGATACCTATTACCCAGTCGGTTTCGGGTAAAGGAAAGGTATACAGTGCTTCACTAATGGCTGAAAACGAAAGAGCTACCTTCTCACTCATACCAAACGTTGCTGATACCGAAGAACAACGATGTTAATTATAGCCAGCACGATTAACCCCGGCCAGGCATTACTAACCGAGTTCATAAAAAACTGCGCTGGTTCTACACCGCCCACCAGAGGAATGACGAAGAGTAACACCGATGAAACCACCTTGGTGAGCATATACGACAACGGGGCTGCCAGCCAGGCTATCCCTTTAACCTGAAGCAACCGATGAGCGATCAGGGCAAAAATGATTAGCTCAAAGCTCAGTACCACCAGAATTTGCCACTGAGGATTTCCAGTGATCAGAAAATTGATCAACGGTGCTAACCCTGCAACAATAACTCCAACGGGCAGGCTGAAGAATACTACTGCGATGAACGGAATGTAAAACATGGGTAGCAGTATGGCTCCTACCGGAGTACCCTGAACCGGTGGAATGAGATGAATGAGAAAAGGCAATATGCAAGCTATCGCCAGTAAGACAAAGGTCGCTTTTAACGGAATGCGCGTCAGGCTCAGGCTGTTGGTATAATTCATGCGTGTAGAGGTTTGAGTCAAAAAAAATAGTGGCGACAGTTGCCTGTCAGCCACAGTAAGATAATGAAATCTTATGGTTTTGTAAATTTCCGGCTGAAGAAAGGTTAGCGGCGTCAGGCGATAGAAATCACTTGAGTTTGGCCTGAAGTTTAGCCAGGCCAGCCAGGTTCTGCGACAGCACTTCTTTCACATCTTCTTCTTCCTGATGCCCGATGATACCGATGGGTCCCTGATAGCCGCTGTCTTTAATAGTTTGTAGCATGGACAGTTCCTCCTCTCCTTCTCCCAGGATCAATATCTTTTCTCCGTCTTTGACCATGCCGTTCAGGTTAATAGCAAGCAGATATGGTTTCATCTTCTGTAATAACTCCGGAAACTGATCAATTTCATGATGGGCGTGATGGAAGTTATAAACCATACCCAGATGATCGTCTCCCAGGGAGTCAATGATCATTAACTGGTTTTCCGGTTTGCCAAACCAGTCTCCATGATTGTACATACCTAGCGTACACCCGATCTCCTTAGCCCGCTCGCGAAAATCGCGGATAAACGCAATGGTATGACTCGCCTTTTCTTCGTCTGAAAGCCCTTTATAAAACTGGGGACTGAAGGAAAACCAACACTCAGTCTGCACGTTATTCTCTTTCATTTTCGCCCACAAGGCTTCATTATCTTTGCCCAGATATCCGGCAGAGTCTTGCTCAATCCAGAACCAGATTCCCTGGAGTTCTACATCATGTTCTTCCAATGCCTGAAGCTCTTCTTCGAAGGATGGGAGGTGCTCGGTGCGCCAATCGTAGGCGAATTTTGTAATTCCCAGATCCTGTAGCATCTCAGCCCGTTCCTGAGGACCACGTTCCACCCGATCAAAAGGCACAATGCACCAGGCTACCAGATTGGAGGGGGCAAAAAGGCCATCTTCCTCATTGACCGGAGCAGTGGACTGACAAGCTGATAGCAGGAGGTTAACGATCAATAGGAAAACAGAATAATGCAGAGTCTTTTTCATAACAGATGCGGTTGTTTTACAAAGCAAGATGCTTTCTGAGAAAGTGAATACTAGTGCCCGTAACCTTCGTTGTAAAATACACACAAACCGTCTTTTCCGGCTACCACAATGTCATTCCGACCGGTGCCACGCAGGTCTACGATGGCCATGTACAGACCCGCTCCTTTCCCCACTCCCAGAGGACCATAAGCAATCGTATGTTTAGTAAATGACTCGCCATTCCACTGAAAGTAGTACAGTCCGAGCGGATCGCCGGAGCCAGGGTCGTGCCCATTATGAGCCCGGTAGCGTTTGCCGGTTACCAGTTCGGGTTGACCATCTCCGGTTACATCAATCCACTCCATGGTATGAAATTGGGAATTATAGGGATCAATCGGATGCGCTATCCAGCTTCGTTTCCCCCCTTCATCAGTACTCTGCTCGTACCACGACAAGCCATATCCATGCCCTTGCCCTACGATGACATCATTTTTACCATCGCCATTAACATCTTCTACCAAAATAGGAACGCTGGCAGGCCCCAAGGAAAGCTCTTTATGCTCTGTCCAGGTTCCGGTGAGCGGGTCTTCCGGTGCTTCGTACCAGCCATCCGCGCTGATCAGATCACCCCGCCCATCTCCATTGAGATCGCCAAAACCCAAACCATGTCCCTGATTATCGGCCACATCTACTTTGGTGAAGGTACCTAGTGATTTCCCTTGCGCGTCCCGGTCCATCCGATAAAATTTAAGCGCGTTACCAGGGTTATTGGGGACAATCTCAAGATTTCCATCGCCATCTATATCCCAGCCGCGAGTGCACTCCACGGGGCCGGTACTATCAATAAGGTGCTCTACCCAGGGATCGCCGTTGCCGGGGTTCTCCCGCCAGCAGATGATCTGGTTTCCCCAGGCACCCGTCACATAATCCATATTTCCATCGGCATTCACATCTACCGGAATGGTAGAAAAATCGTTGTAGTACTCATTCCAGCGCTCAACATCAATCACAAAATGCCGCACTTCGTAGTCTGGCCCTTCGTACCAGTAAGCACCTGAGATCAGGTCCAGCGTGTCATCGCCATCAATATCAAAGGCTCCTACCGACTCGTAGCTCTCCATGGCAATGGTTTTTCGCTCAAACTGAACGGGCTTGCTGATATTTTCAGGGGGGGGCGACTGAGCGAACATTGATCCTCCGATAAGCGATAAAAAAAGAACATTTACTCCGCGCACGGACATTGTTAGGTTGTTGGTATTCATGAAGAAAATATTAAGACTGCATGGATAAGAGATAAGAAAGCAGGGCGTTGAAATCATCCTGAGAAAGCACCTCACCGAAATGATCCGGCATCAGGGTGTACTGAGACGCTTTCTGTTCAGCAATGTTGTTTTTGGGTACTGAAAATTCTTCGCCGGTCATATTGGCGAACACCATCGCTGCCCCTTCTTCCCTACGGAATAATCCGGTCATCACTTTTCCATCTTTGGTTTTGATGGTGTAGGTACGAAACGCCTCTGAGATGTTGCGGTTAGGGTCCAGGATTTTAGTAGCCAGTGACTCGGCACCCCAATTGCCAATTCCCGTTAGTTGCGGGCCAATCATCCCGCCATCGTTATTGACCCGGTGGCAGGTCTTACAGTTTTGGTTAAACACCATCACCCCAGACTGGGCCAGCGAATCAGCTTCTGTGAAACTTGCCAGACGGGTTTTAATCAACTCATTGCGCTCTTCATTCACCGCAGGAACGTTGGCCGTAATACTTTCAAAGGTTTGAAGTTGCTTATCGGAGATATTCAGCAATAGGCGTTCTTTCACTTTAGGGTCGACCAACGCCCGGGCAAAAATATCTCCCTGCTGCACTTTCTGGAAGAGCACTTCCCGAGCCTCAGCCGAACCGGCCAGGGCCATCGCCACTTCCCGTTGCAAGTCCGGGGGCAGGTTCTCAGCACCCGTCAGCACCTTTATTGTAACCGGGGCGCTCATTTCACCCAGCATGCTGATCAGCTTTCGTTTCAGTGAACTGTCTTCCGCATCATCAGCCAGCAGTTGCTGTACTAAGGCGGCATTTTCTTCGGGAGCAATCTGAAGCAGAGCTTTGGCAGCGGCCACCTTTACATTTTCATTGGCAGATGCATGTTGTAAGGCCGTTTTCATAGCCGGACTTAGCGCAGACAAGCGGTAGTTTCCAGCCAATGTCACCGCCAGTGTCAACTTTTGCGCTATCTCCTCAGACATTTCCACAGTATCTGCGGTAGCCTCTGATCTTCCGGCGGGCAGGTACTGATCAAATAGCTGCTCTGCCAGTTGAGAGCCCCAGGGAGTCATGGCCCGGGGGCTGTCCATACCACGCTGTACCAAGCCCTCCTGTACGGCCTGAAAACCAGCAAACCCCTGATCTAAGTTCTTTTCGGTTTTCTGTCGGGCCAGTTGGATGACCGCATTCACCTGAGAGGATGGAACAAAACGCGTTGCATGCTGTAGCTGGCTAGCCAGTTGGTCTTGGTGCGCCTCATGATCTTGCAGATAGGCGTACAGAAAGCGCCCAGCATCGGTATTTTCCACTCCGGTCATCACATCAGCCAGGGCTTCAGTCTGTCGCTCGTCCCACTCCTGGGCTACTACCTGTTGCATCATTGATTCATCGCGCAACAGATTGCGCAGTGCCAGGCGTACGGTATACTGGTAGTGGGTATCATAATCAGGAATTTTGGCTTTCTGGGACAACAAATGTTCTACCGTTTCCATAGAAGGATACTTAGTAATAGCTTCCACCGCTGCCCGCTGAACGTGAAGATCATCGTCACCCAACGCTTCTGTAATCAGCGGATAATACGTTTGAGCGGAATCATCCATTTCCCGCAATATGCGCATGGCATGAGTTCTGATCACCGGACTGGTATGTTTTGCGGCTTTTTGGATCATCGATTCATTCAGGGCATCCAGTCGCTGCAAGCCCCAGAGCGCCAGGGTATAAGATCGCTCCTGGGTTTTAGAGTCTTCCAGCAGAGCCGTCAATGGGCTTACTGCATCAGCTCCTATACGATCTACCAGTTCATCAGCAGCGGTCATCCGCACAAAGATGTTATCATCTTCCAAGGTAGCGATCAGCTCATCGGTAGAGGCTGCGGCCAGATTGGGCATTGCCTCAGTTTGATCATTATTGCCTGTATAGGTGATGCGCCAGATCCGGCCCCGCACCTTATCACGCTTGGGGTGGTCTAACGGCACTTCATAGTGACCGATGATGCTATTATAAAAGTCAGCTACGTACAGAGCGCCATCCGGCCCTAGTTTGATGTCTACCGGGCGAAACCAGGGGTCTTCGCTTTTTACCAGATCTTCCTCAGCCTGCGCAATAGGAGTAGAACCTTCAAATTTGAAAGAATTCCGGTGAATGCGGCAAGTGACCACATCGCCAATGTAAAAGTTCTTCTGGTATTCTTCAGGAAACTGGGTAGCAGCATAATAGACTAAACCGGATAATGCCGTAGACTCTTCGCCGTGGGGTTTGGTATCCGGGGCAAAGCCAATGCCGATCTCTTTCTTGCCAAAGTGGGGGTAATCCGCTCCGCGAATGAGCTGGTAAATGGGCGAGGTATGGCAATCGGTAGAATACATATAACCCCACTCATCGAAGGCCAGTCCGAAGGGGTTTACCTGCCCAAAAGTATTTTGCTCTACCCTACTGCCATTAGGTAGAAAACGGAATGTATTACCCGAGGTCATGGTAATGGAATCGCCATCGGTGCCGGCAATGGTAGAGGTGTTGGTAAAGCCGTGGCAGGTGTATATCCAGCCATCGTAGCCCCGGATGAGGTTATTAACCATACCGTGGGTATCTGTATGACCGAACTCTCCTAATACCGCCTCGCTGCGATCGGCCTGAGCATCACCATTGGTATCGGTAAATCGGTACATGTTAGGAATACTGTAGGCAAACGTTTCGTTAGCCAGAGGCAATACCCCAATAGGAATGTTCAGCGTATCTTCGTAATGAATAAATGTATCCGCTTTTCCATCTCCATCGGTATCTTCCAGTACAGACAGTTTATCGGCACCTTCGCCCGGCTCAGCGGGAAAAGGGTATTCGTGGGATTGAGTTACCCAAAGGCGGCCCTGGTCATCAAAGGCAATGTTGAGGGGTTTACCAATATCAGGTTCGGAGGCAAATAGTTGAATTTCAAATCCTTCGGGAAGTTTAAATCCTTGTCGCTCTTCTTCTGGTGTCCGGGCTTCGGTGGTCCGGATGTGTTCCTGAAATTTGTCGCCGCTGTAGGATGCTTCAGCCTTTTCCGACACCCGTCCCGACTGGCATGCAGTAACCAGGCACGCAGCCAGGATCATACGGAAGAAAGGTCTTCGTAGAGTCATAATGAGGTTTAGGTTTGTATTTAGTAATGATCCGGCAACGCATAGAAATGCCGTAATTCAGTGTCTAATGTAACGCTATTTTACCTACATTTAAAAGGAAGAAGCACTTAGATACTTCTTACTGCCCTATTTTTAGGCCAGCACCATCCATTCATTAATTTACCCGAATACTATGCAACCTAACCGACGAAATTTTCTGAAGGCCACCGCCGCTACGGTAGCCACCACTTCTTTTTTCAGTTCATCTTCGGCACAATTACAACCAGAAGATAAATCGCTGGATACTGTACTTTCCCAGCCTGTACTGAACCGCACACTTTTCCCTGATCCGATCATTATTGACCGATTGGAGTTGCTTCGTTATGAGGATAACTTTTTGTGCCGGGTTACCTCGAAGGATGGAGCCGAAGGTATTTCGGTTAGCAATAATATGCAGATGGTTTCGCTTTACCCCATTTTTGTACTCCGGCTGCAACCTTTCTTCCTAGGTAAAGATGCACGGGACTGGGAACAGTTGCTGGAGGATGTTTACGTCTACCAGAGTAACTACAAGCTGCAAAACCTGGCGCTATGGGTGCCCCTGGCCACTATTGAATTTGCTGTGCTGGATATGCTGGGGCAGATTGCCCAAAAATCTATCGGGGAGCTGATCGGTGAGATTCATCATCCTGAGATTGCGGTGTACCAGGCTAATAACTTCCGGGGAAAATCTGCCGAAGAATCTATCGGGCTGATTCAGCAGCAGGTCACCGAGACCCAGGCGAAAGCCATGAAATTTAAAGTAGGCGGGCGCATGAGTAACAACGCAGACTTTCCACCCGACCGAACCGAAAAACTTATTCCTCTGGTCAGAAAAACCTTCGGAGATACCATGACTATCTACGCAGATTCCAACGGTTCCTACACGGCCCAAGAAGCCATCCGCATTGGTAAGCTGATGGAAGAATATGCCTATGATTTTTACGAAGAACCGGTTCCTTTCGACTGGTATGAAGAAACACGTGAAGTAACCAAAGCACTGAACGTTCCTGTAGCCGGTGGTGAGCAGGAACCCAGCATGCACGGTTTCCGCTGGCTGATCAAAGAAGATGCGCTGGATGTTGTGCAACCCGATATCTTTTACTTTGGCGGGATGATCCGCTCCATGAAAGTAGCCCGCATGGCGGCCGTGAAAGGAAAAACCTGTACCCCTCACATCTCTGGCTCAGGACTGGGCTACCTGTACATGATGCACTTTGTCTCGGCCGTTCCCAACGCTGGCCCCTACCACGAGTTTAAAGGCTTTAATAACGAACTCCCTCTGGAATGTCCTACCTCCAGCCTCAATAGTAAAGACGGAACCGTTGTTGTACCAACGGGCCCCGGACTTGGAGCAACCATTGACCCAGGGTTTATTGCCAAACACAAGACTGTGATAGTATAAATACTAGTGTTTTGTTAAGAGCAAATTGACGGACTACAAGAGAAACTAGTTGACGGCAGGCAGGAGGCGGTTAGAGGTTTGTGTATATAACGAACGCTTACCGCCTCCTGCCAACTGCTTACCCGCCCATCACCACTTAATATAACACGAGCTAGTAAGTAGCTCACCTGTCAACGCTCTTTGCTTAACCGACGCATGATTTCCTCGGTTTGAGAAGAATATTTTTCCAGTTGAGCGACCAACGCAAATTGCGCTCGAGCGCGTTGAATGTTGTGTAACGGATGTCGAACCTTATAGTATACATTACCTTCCAGATAGTCCGTAAGGAAGCGGAGCCCCATAATGAAGGTCATGTAGTGAGCGGCAAAAGGCAAGTGCCTGATCTCAGCTTCGGTCAGAAAATCTCCTATCTCTTTGAAAAACCCTTTGGCAAATGCCTCATAGAATGAAAGATTAACTTCAATTTTCGTCAGATCGGTTTCATCCTCTTCCACCGTATTAACAATTGTGCGGATAGCATCTCCAAAATCGTAGCCGACTACCCCAGGCATGACGGTGTCCAGATCAATCACGCAGATGGCTTTTTGGGTGCGCCGTTCCAGTAATACGTTGTTAAACTTAGTATCATTATGGGTGATACGCAGCGGTAAAACCTGATCTTTCACTAGCTGATGCCAGCCGAGCATCGCCTCCTGCCGCTGTAGCGCAAAGTCAATCTCGTTAGAGGTAAGCACCTTTTTTCCTTCCGGATCAGCATCTAGTACTCGGTGAAACTTCTCAAAGCGGCTTTCCATGTTATGGAAGTTGGGGATTGTTTCTTTTAAACCATCCGCTGGCATATCCCGAAGTAGCTTCTGAAAATAGCCAAAAGCCGCTCCCGCCTGAAATGCCTGCTCATCAGTAGTTACCAGATCATAGGAAGTGCTGTTCGAAATAAATGTCTGTACCCGCCAGTAACGCCCCTCATCATCCTGATGGTATAAATCACCTTTTCGGGTTGGAATGAGTTGTACGGTGGTAAAGTTGGCATTCCCTTCCCTGTCTAGCGAACGGCGCAGGTGAGCCGTTACCTTAGCCATGTTATGCATCAACCCATCCACATCTTTAAACACTTCGTGGTTGATACGTTGCAGCAAATACCGCTGGTCACCGTCTCCATCCACCAGAAAAGTATCATTAATATGTCCTGAGCCAAAAGGGGCTAATGAGAATTCTTTTTCCTCCAGGTCAAAAGCCTGGATAATTTTTGCTATCGGGTACGAATTAGTTGCGCTCATAGAAAGGTGAGGGGGCACATTATCAGGACTGCCAAAGATTTTCAGGATACACGCCTTGCTCTACCAGTTTTTGGAGATTTTGCTGAGCTACGGCTTTATCCTCGGGGTAGGTCACTCCAAACCAACTGTCGGGGGTTGGCACAACCTGTACCTTCGCTTCACCCGAAGAAATAATCTCGTTTACTACAGAAGGCAGATAGAATTCTTTTTTAGGGGTTTGCGCATGCTCTTTCATAAAATCAATGAAGCAACGCTCAAAAGTAGAAAATACTTCGGGAGTGAAGCCCATCAGGTTCATTGATACGGTTTCGTCACCAGTAAGGGCGACTTCCTCTTTCTCATCTGTTTGATATACAATGCCCCCGGTATCGGTCCGATAGATGTGGGTTCGCTCGGTAATATCTTGCAGCAAGTCATCGTCACTCACCTCACAAATACCCCGAGAGACATACCCATGCTCGGATAAGGTGTTACTCAGGCGATAGCCCATCAGGCAATGACGGCCTTGTTCAGCATTGGAAAGGAACTCCCCCATCCGCTGGATAGATTCGGCTCCGTAATAATCATCAGCATTAATCACCGCAAAGGGTTCCTGAATTTTATCAGCGGCTACCCAAACCGCATGCCCGGTGCCCCAGGGTTTTTGACGGTGCGCCGGTAGCTCCATTCCTTCGGGCAAGGTATCTAGCTCTTGCAGCGCATAGTCAACCGTAATTTTACTGGCAAACTTATTATAAAACACCTCTTTAAAATCCCCTTCAATAGATCGCCGAATAACGAAAACGACTTTGCCGAACCCGGCCCGGATCGCATCATACACCGAATAATCAATGATGGATTCGCCTGAAGGGCCAAACTGATCCATTTGCTTTAAACTTCCGTAGCGGCTACCCATGCCGGCCGCCATCACTAATAAAGTTGGTTTTGTCATATCGTGTCAGTATTTCCTTTAAATGAAGTGGTCACCGAAAGGTGCCAATGCCTCCAAACTGCCAGAATTCGTATTCCGGTAATCATCATGATGGTTATCAGAGTGGAGGTATGCTGGGACAAATCTGCGTATCTTAATCCTAAAAACAAAAAACCGCCGGCCAGGCAAGCGGTTGCATAGATTTCTTTTCGCAGAATTAACGGAATTTCGTTCGTCAGCAGATCACGCAACAGCCCGCCGAACACTGCTGAAACCGTTCCCATCATTACGGCAATCAGAGGGTGCAAGCCAATGTCCAGTGTTTTCTGTAGGCCTAGCACCGTAAACAAACCAATACCGATAGCATCGAACAGAAATAACGTTCTATGCAGCTTCGCCACCCATGAGCGGAATAGCAGCGCGATACTCACCCCCATAACAACCATCAGCAGATAATGGAGGTCTTTCATCCATCCGACTGGTAAGCTACCGATTAGAATATCGCGAATCATACCGCCACCAAGCGCTGTCACAAAAGCTATTACGCCTATGCCAAATAAGTCTAATCGTTTGGTGTAAGCGCTCAAGGTTCCGCTCATGGCAAAAACCAGTGTGCCGGCCAGATCCACTGCATAATAAAAATCCATGATCAATGTAGGTTATATAACCCGCCGCAATATATTAAAAGGATAGTGAATAAGGCCATTTGGTACTTGGTACATTGGACAAACCTTTCCTGGTAAACTGCCAAGGCGCATAAGATTTTTTTTACCTAGGGCATACGATAGTTGCCAATAGAAAATAGCTTAGTAATAACATATTCATTTACTGCCCTACTAACCCTGCCTCCAATGCAGGAATTTTAAAGCGATCAATGGCTGGTTCGGTATGCTCTCGTTTGAAAATTTCGGTGGCTTGCTGAATAACTTCCGGATGGTCTGCCGCCACATTCCGGGCTTCCTGCGGGTCGTCAGCCAGATTATACAACTCCAGAGTCGGCTTCTCCCCTTTTAGCTCTCGCTGAATAAACTTCCAGTCACCCATGCGGATGGCAAGCTGGCCATTGTTTTCGGGAAATTCCCAATACATAAATTCATGCTTTTTTTGTTCACCTTCTCCCAGCAGGGTTGGCAAAAAGCTGATTCCGTCGGTATCCTTCGGAGCATCTACCCTGGCAATATCGCAGAGCGTTGGCATAACATCGTAAAAGGCAGAGATATGATCGGTGGTACTTCCGGGCTTAATGTGCCCCGGCCAGGAGGCGATCATCGGCACCCGGATGCCGCCTTCGTACACAAACCCTTTTCCCCGTCCCCGTTCGCTGGCGAAAGGGCCGCCACTCTCAAACCAGGGCGAGTCGGTTCCGCCATTGAAAGAGGGGCCGTTATCCGAGGTGAAAATAATCAAGGTATTTTCGTATTGGCCGGTTTCTTTGAGTTGTGCTACTAATTTACCTACCTGCTCATCCAGGTACGATACCATAGCAGCATAAGCAGCGTGCGGATATCGATGGGGGAAATAACCTCTGTCGGTCAGATAAGGCTCTTCCTCCCCAAACTTTTCTACATAGTAATCTACCCAGCGTTGCGGCGCCTGAAGCGGAACATGAGGAATGGGAGTGGCCCAATAAAAGAAAAAGGGTTCATCCTGATGCTCGGCTATAAACTGTGTCATCTTATCAAACATCAGCTCCGGCGAATAATCGGTCAGCGTGAAGTCGGCGTAACTAGCCATATCGTAGGGATCGGCACCTTCGGGAAGTTTAGTACGAGGGGGAACGGTATCGTTCTCCAGATAAACGCGGTGCTCGTTCTCGTACAGGTGCAGCGGATAGTAGGTATGCGCCTGACGCTGGCAGTTGTAGCCATAGAAGTAATCGAACCCCATCGTCGTAGGGATGGACTCGGTATTGGGAGCGCCTAACCCCCACTTACCCGTCATTCCGTTAGCATAGCCAGCTGATTTCAGCAGTTTGGGAATGGTTTGAGTCTCAGCCCGTAAGGGTCGTTGTCCTTCTAATGTAGAATCCTGAAACATAGCCATATAATCCCACACATCGCCCCGGTCTCCCCACTCATCGTTACCGCGAATCTGGGCGTGGCCGAGATGCTTTCCGGTCAGCAGCACGCAGCGGGAAGGGGCGCACACAGGCGCTCCGGCATAGTGCTGCGTAAAACGCATACCCGACGCCGCCAGTGCATCAATATTAGGTGTTTCAATTTTCTCCTGACCATACGCCCCCACATCTCCGTAACCCAGATCATCGGCCAGAATGTAGATGATATTGGGCTTCCTGGAATCATCACTACTTACTTCCTGAGTCTGGGCCGAACAACTCGCCAGGCAGGGAATGAGTAGTAGTAAAAAGTAAAACTTCATAGGGCTTTTGATTAGGCTGAGATTCATATGATTAATTTTTCTTGATGGGCATCATGACGAGGAACGATTCATCTCCCTTTTTAACGGCAACCGAAAGCACCTTTGGCTCCCCCTTTTCCTCATAGATAAAAGGACGCTCCATTCGATCAGGCACTAGCGTACTACCATCCTGCAACATGATTTTTTTCGGGGTAATGACGAAGGGGTTTCCTTTTTCCCAAGCCAGCCCGTTCTTGGATTGGACATGCCCGATAAACTGATGCGCGTGGAAGACACCGTGAAAAATGTGTTCTTTTTCATCAAACCAAAGGCTCATATCTTCGGTATCCAGATCATCAATGACTGCTTGGGGCTGTATCTCAAACGGGCCATCAGGGTGGTCGCCCACCGCCATAGCCTGATTCCGGATGAACATGGTTTCATTCGGTTTATCTCCTTTCACAATCAGATAATACCGACCATCCCCACCCTGGGT
Organism: Roseihalotalea indica; assembly: GCF_022458895.1. Next base: position 194,769 of record NZ_JAINFL010000011.1, read on the forward strand.
AATAGCCGGGTTTACTACCAGCGTAGTAATAGGGCCAGAGGGTTCTAGCAGCGGCTCATCGGATCTTTCCCAGGGTCCGGTTAACGATGAGGCTACCACTACGCCGGTTCTTTGGGCTTCCCGCAGAGGTTTCCAGTCAGGATGCTTACCACCGGTAATGGCAATCTCTTTTAGCTTATCGTCGCTGAGCGGACCGTTCGGATGCCGGGTAGCGATATAATACAGGTAGTACTTACCTTCAAAGTATTTAACCTTCGGGTTATGCGCCGTAATAGCATCCCATCCATTGCCGCCCCGTCCTTTCATCACCGTTTCTTGATGCTGCCAGGGGCCAGTGGGTTGATCCGATACCGCATGAGCTATTTCCGAAAAAAGCAGCCAGCCGGAAAAAGAGTATTCTTTCTTCCACCGGCTGTAAAAAAGATGAAACATGCCCTGCGGATCTTTCAGGATGGAACCACCCCAATTATAATACCCTTCGGTTTGAAAGATATTTTCCTTGGTTACGGGTTGAAACTGGTAGTTTCCATTTGATATGGTGGTTTTAGAAAGTTGAGCGTAAGTCGTATACCCCAAAAAAAAGATTACGACAAGGCTCGTTATTTTCCCCAGATTCACACGCCAGAATGTTTTATTACCAGACAACCAAATTTCATCATCAGGGTTGATCACTTATCTGGCAACTAGGTGGTGCTCAAAGCAAACTGAGGTTCGCGTTTCATCCATTGGCCTCGGGTAAAGTCAGGGAATTCCATGGTTTCTCCTCCCAAGGCGATAGACTGCTCTGAGAGCGGAGTAATGGAGCTCCAGGCAGCCGCATCGTACGCATCAATGGGAGCCGGTTCATTATTCTTCACCGCTTCCACAAAGCAATGAATCAGGAAGAAATCCATACCTCCGTGTCCGGCACCGTTGGCTTGCTCGCCGTATTTCTGCCATAGCGGATGGTCGTATTCTTTCATATATTCAGCATCAGAGGTCCACTCATGTTCCGGGGTCTTACCTTCGATAAGTAGGGATTGGTTCAGGTCCATCCAGATGCCCTGGGTACCCTGTACCCGAAAACCCAGCGAATATGGGCGCGGAGAATTGGTATCATGCTGCACCATGATGGTTTCTCCATTTACCGTTTTAATCAGCGAGGTTACCACATCACCCAGTTTAAACTCTACTTTAGCATTAGGGTGATCTTCTCCGCCGTTATCAACAATATATTTATGAAGCCCACGAGACTTGGAAGCAACCGAGGTGATAGTATCAAACCGGTTACCCCGATTGATATTAATCATGTTGGCTACGGGCCCTATGCCGTGGGTAGGGTATATATCTCCGTTTCGATGTACGGAGTGATTGGTACGCCATTTGGCTTCAGAAAACCCTTTCTCTCCAAACTCAACACCCCCACCGTATGGGTCTTTACCATTATTGAACTTCACATTTCGCAGATCGTGCTGATAGCCGCATTCCAGATGAATTAATTCGCCAAACAGTCCGTCTCGCACCATGTTAAGCACTGCCATCACATCCCGGCGATAGCATACATTTTCCAAAATCATTACCGGAGTTTTTGTCTCTTCATGTACATTCACCAGGTCCCAGCATTCTTCCAGAGTGTTGGCGGCGGACACTTCTACTCCGGCAAACTTTCCGGCTTTCATTGCGGCCACGGCCATGCGGGTATGCCAAAGCCAGGGAGTAGCAATAATCACGGCATCCAGATCATCCCGCTCCAGCATACGCAGGTAATCATATTCGCCATTGGTGTAGGCTTCCGCATCAGTATGTCCGGCTTCTCGAAGTAGTTTCTGGGCGGCCTCAATAGAAGCCGGATCAATATCGCAGATGGCTTTGATGTTCACATCCGGTCGGGCACCGGCCACGCGCACGTGGTTTCTACCGCGCATCCCTACTCCAATAAAGCCCAGGTTGACTTTACGATCATCCTGCCCAAATAAGATGTTGGGTACCGAGAGTACCGATAGCCCGACGCCTGAAGCGACCGAGGTTTTAACAAAATTTCTACGGTTAAGTGTGTTTATCATAACGAGATAAAAATAGTTGTTGAACGCTCACAAGTTACACTTTTATCTGTATTCGAGGGGAGTGTTCTTTCAGTGAATAAGAATTGGTTTTTTGTAAGAAGGCCTCAGCATATTCAACAAATAGTAAATTCAGCAATCAGTCTGACTTTCTACAGATTGTGAAAAGCATTTAGAAACCTATTAGAAGCTCCATGAATCAACTCCCTTTTTTTTCTGACTGGCAAAACCTCAATCCTGCGTAACCGGAGCTAATGAAGATGCCCGAATGTTTAATGTGCCATTCAGAACCACCGTTTCGGCAGCGGCAAACCCATCAGCATTAATTTGTTTTAGCAGCAGGTTAGCTGCCGTTTTGCCGATCTCAAACGTAGGCTGACTGACGCTGGTCAGAGGCGGCTCAACCACTTCGGCCAGTTTAGATTCTGAAAAGCCTACCAATGCCACATCTTCCGGTATCCGCAATCCCGCCTGCTTCATAGCTTTCATGGCTCCGATAGCGGTTGGATCATTATTGGCAAAAATAGCATCGGGGAGATTATTTTCAGCAATCAACCGTTCCATTACCTGACGGCCTTCTTCAATAAAGAACCCGGTCTCGATGATATGTTCTTTAGTATAAGGAATTGAAAACTTATCCATCGCCTTCCGAAACCCTTTAATTCGGTTCTGCGACAGACTCAGATGCTGATAGCCGGAAAAATGAAATATCTTTTGATACCCCTGCTTGATCAAATGCTCGGTAGCAAAATAAGCCCATTTATAATCATCAAAGGTAACTCGGGATGCCGGAATTTTTTCGTCTACCCGGTTGAAGAATACAATAGGATATCCTTTCTCCAGCATCTGCAAATAGTAATCATTATTATGCTTCTCGCTGGATAAGGAGATGATCATACCATCGACCATGTTGTCTTCCAGCGTTTGGATGTTTTTCAGTTCGGTGGTATAGCACTCATTCGATTGCATCACTAATACCTGATAGCCTTTCTCAATCAATACTTCCTGAATGCCGATGATCACCTCTGGAAAGTAACTATTGACAAACTCCGGCACCACCACTCCGATGTTAAAGGTTTTTTGCTGAATCAGCTTGCGGGCAATGGGGTTAGGGCGATACCCCATCTCACGGGCTACCTTTAAAATCCGCTCCCGGGTATCTTTTCGGATATCATACTTATCGTTAAAGGCTCGGGAAACCGTTGAAATAGACACATTCAACTGCCGGGCTACATCTTTGATCGTTACATGCTTCATCGTGCTTACGGTTTAGTCTTCAATTTCGGAAACGTTTCCGGGTTATGAAAACGTTTCCGAAAACGTTTCCGAAAACTTTTTTTTAAATATCAGAAGCAATAGTAGAGACACCTATGCTAATTTGTTAATAAACCTCACAAACAAACATAATCTAACAACAGTCTTTTGAAACCGCTGGATATTTGGGCCCTGATTCTTTTTTCGCTGGTAGTATTTCTGATCGGACTCTCGTTTCTGAAATCAGGAAAGGATATTAAATCCTTCTTTGCAGCGGGCGGTGCGGTACCCTGGTGGATCAACGGCTTGTCCCTTTTCATGAGCTTTTTCTCTGCGGGCACCTTCGTGGTCTGGGGTTCCATTGCCTACTCCGAAGGTTGGGTTTCCGTAATGATTCAATGGACCATGGCGATTGCCGGCCTGCTGATCGGCTTTTTCATTGCTCCCCGCTGGAGAAAGACCGGAGCGGTCACCGCTGCCGAGTACATTAGCCGCCGATTGGGAAATCAGACCCAAAAAATATACACCTACTTATTCCTGTTGATCGCCATGTTCACCACGGGTGCTTTTCTCTATCCGGTGGCGAAGATCGTACAGGTATCTACCGGCTTTCCGTTGGTTCCCTGCATTCTCATTTTAGGCGGGGCGATTACATTGTACACCGCCGCAGGGGGCTTATGGGCAGTTATTGTCACCGATGTATTGCAGTTTATTGTGCTCACCGCCGCAGTCATCATCGTCATTCCCCTTTCATTTCAGGCAGTTAACGGAGTTGGAAAATTTGTGCAGGAAGCTCCTGAAGACTTTTTTCGTTTGTTTAGTGAGCAATACAGCCCGGGGTTCATGATCGCCTTTGGGCTGTATAACCTCGTATTCATCGGGGGAAACTGGGCCTATGTGCAACGGTATACCAGCGTCTCCCGCCCCCGGGAAGCAAAAAAGGTAGGCTGGCTGTTCGGCTCGCTTTATCTGATCAGCCCCATCGTCTGGATGCTTCCTCCCATGATCTATCGCGTCCTTAACCCGGGATTAGAGGGCTTTTCCGATGAAGGGGCCTACCTGATGATGTGCAAGGCTGTGCTACCGGGTGGAATGCTTGGCCTGATGCTGGGCGGGATGGTCTTTGCTACTTCCAGCTCCGTCAATACCACGCTGAATATCTCGGCGGGTGTATTTACTAACGATCTGTATCGCACCTTCTTTCCCAACAGCACCGACCAGAATAACATGCTGGTGGCTCGTCTGTCTACCCTCGTCTTCGGCGCTCTTACCATCGTCGTAGCACTGCTGGTACCCCAGTTAGGCGGAATCGTTGAGGTTGTACTTACCGTAGCCGCGCTGACCGGTGGTGCCCTATACCTACCGCCGATCTGGTCGTTGTTCTCGCCTAGGCAAACCGGTGCCAGCATCTTAACCGCTACGCTGGTGAGCCTGGCCATCAATGTACTGTTTAAGTTCTGGGGAGATGCTCTGTTAGGATTTACCTTATCGCGAGCGGCCGAAATGGCGCTTGGGGTAGGCATTCCATTGCTGGTGCTGGCTGCCTTTGAGGTGTACTTCACCATTCGCAAACAGACTGACATCCGCTTTCAGACTGTATTTCATCGCTCAAATTCGGATGAGCCATCGAAAGAAACTGAGGACGAGGAATCCCAGGCCAATCTGCACGGCATGCGGGTCATTGCCTTCGGAATTCTGGCCGTAGCCACCCTGATTATCGGACTAGGCCTGCTGGCTGACTTCGGGCAAATGCTGGTCACCACCATTGGACTGGTTGTACTGATACTGGGTGCCGCTCTGCTGATAAGAACCAATCGCATTAAAAAACTTCAATCTGATAAAAGCACACTGTATGATTCAAGAAAAGTTCACTGAGGCTGTACGCCCACCGCGCAGCAACGAAATAGAGGCTGACCTGGTGATTGTTGGCGGTGGTATATCTGGTACCTGCACCGCGCTCACGGCAGCCCGAGAGGGAGTGAAGGTCGTACTGGTTCAGGATCGACCAGTACTGGGAGGAAATGCCTCCAGCGAGGTACGTCTCTGGATTTTAGGCGCGACCTCCCACATGGGTAACAATAACCGCTGGGCCCGGGAAGGCGGAGTGATTGATGAACTATTGGTAGAGAACACCTATCGTAACAAGGAAGGAAATCCGCTCATTCTCGATACTATTCTACTGGAGAAAGTAACGCAGGAACCTAATATTACTTTGCTACTGAATACCTCGGTGTATGAGGTAAAGAAAAAATCAGCCCGGGAGATTGATAGTATTCGGGCATTCTGTAGCCAGAACAGCACCCAATACGTGCTCCGGGCACCCTTATTCTGCGATGCCTCGGGCGACGGGATTGTAGCCTTTCAGGCGGGCGCGTCATTCCGCATGGGCGCTGAGTCACCGGATGAGTTTGACGAAGGCTTTGCCCCTGATATTGAAGATTACGGTGAATTACTGGGCCACTCGCTCTATTTCTATACCAAAGATGCCGGATACCCGGTCAACTTCACCGCTCCCGCTTATGCCCATCAGGAGGTAGAAAAGCTACCGAGAATCAAAAACTACCAATTGCAGGACCACGGATGCCGCCTCTGGTGGGTAGAGTACGGCGGACGTATGGATACGGTACACCAATCCGAAGAAATTAAATGGGAACTGTGGAAGGTCATTTATGGTATTTGGCACTATGTGAAGAACAGCGGGGAATTTCCAGAGGCCCATAATCTAACGTTAGAATGGGTCGGAACGATACCCGGAAAGCGGGAGAGCCGCCGGTTTATGGGAGATTATATCCTCAATCAAAAAGACCTGGTAGAGCAGCGTCAGCACCCCGATGCCGTAGCGGTTGGCGGCTGGTCACTGGACCTGCACCCGGCCGATGGGGTCTATAGCGAGAAGATGGGATGCAACCAATGGCATAGCAAAGGAGTGTACCAGATTCCCTACCGCTGCTACTACAGCAAAGATATTCAAAACCTCTTTCTGGCCGGACGTATCATCAGTGCTTCGCATGTGGCGTTTGGCTCTTCACGCGTTATGGCTACCAGTGGGCACGGGGCTCAGGCGGTAGGGATGGCGGCTGCTTTGTGCATACAACACCAGCAATTGCCCAGACAGCTTACCGAACCTGCCTATATGCGGGAATTGCAAAATGCACTCAACTACCGGGGGCAAAGCATTCCAGGAGTACCCATTCAGGATAGAACCAACCTGATACAACCGGCTCGGTTGGAAGCCTCCAGTACTTACTCACTAAAAGAGCTGCCGTACGATGGTCCGTGGATTTCGCTGACGAACGGTGCCGCTCAGCTCCTGCCCTTAGCAGCCCGGCAACATTACATATACCGGGTATTAGTGCATGCTGATCAGCCCACTACCCTGCACTGCGAACTGCGCATTAGCGGCAAGGTAGAGAATTTCACTCCGGAAATAACGCTGAGCCGCTTAACCATTGAGCTACACCCAGGCGAGCAATATATTAACCTCGATTTCCAACGTGAGCTGGAAGAAGATCAATATGCATTTGTCACGTTTCTGAAGAACGCGCAGGTGCAGGTAAAAGGCTCTCGCCATCGAGTTACCGGAGTGCTATCAGTATTCAACGCTACCAACAAGGCAGTATCAAACCTGGGCTACCAGGACCCTCCCGAAGGATTAGGCATTGACCGCTTTGAATTCTGGATACCGGAACGAAGACCTGGTGGGCATAACCTAGCCATGCAGATTACCCCGGCTGTGGAAGCTTTTTCTACCCAACAGCTAAAAAACGGGTTTACCCGCCCTTACATCCGCAGTAATGCCTGGGTAGCCGATCCGCTGGACACAACTCCCACGCTTCATTTGCGCTGGGATTCTCCTCAAACGATCAAAACCATTCAATTGCATTTTGATACGGACTTTGACCACCCGATGGAGTCGTCACTCATGGGGCACCCAGAGAACGTGATGCCTTTTTGTGTGCAGAGATACTCAATCCTGGATCAAACCGGACGCACCCTGTATCGACAGGAAGCCAATCATCAAACCATTAACCGCATTGTACTACCTCAAACAGTCGTCACCGATCAGCTTACAATACAGCTAGAGCATCCTTCGGCTGATGTACCAGCGAGCTTGTTTGCGGTGTACTGCTTCTCCGATAAAATCAATTTCAACAACCAATAAAATTATTGCCTATGAAACTCTTACGATTACTATGTATTCTCCTGCTTGCCGGCAGCTCTCCGCTGTGGGCGCAGCAGCGTTCTGTCTCCGGTACGGTTACGACAGAAGAAGACGGGGCTTTACCCGGCGTCAACATCCTATTAAAAGGAACCTCAACCGGTACCGTCACGGATATTGATGGAAACTTCAGAATGAATATCCCTAACAATGACGCCATACTGGTCTTCTCTGCTGTGGGTTATACCACCGAAGAAGTAGAGGTGGGTAATCAAACTGAAATTGATTTGCTCCTACTCCCCGATATCCAGTCGCTTTCCGAGGTAGTGGTGGTTGGTTACGGCACGCAGAATAAGGAAAACCTCACTGGCTCAGTAGAAACCATTGATGCCGATCGCATCACCAAACAACCGGTGATGCAAACCTCTCAGGCGCTGATGGGAACCGCCCCAGGCGTGACCGTACTGCAAAACAGCAGCCAGCCCGGTAGCGATGGAGGGACCATTCGCATTCGCGGCACCGGCACATTGGGTAACTCTAACCCACTGGTGCTGATTGATGGAGTACCGGGTGATATGAACGGGGTTGATCCTCGGGATATAGCCAACATTTCGGTGCTGAAAGATGCGGCTTCGGCCTCTATTTATGGTTCCCGAGCTGCTAATGGCGTGATTTTAATTACTACCAAGCGCGGAAAAGAGGGCGGCTTCTCCGTAAACTACAGCGGCTACGGCGGCTGGCAGACGCCCACGAACTTTCCCAAGTACCTGGATGGCTATGGCTATTTGGTGAATTATAACCTGGCCCGGGAGAACCTAGGACAAGATCCGTTGTACTCCCAGGAATATATTGACGCATGGCAAGCTAACCATGCTACTGATCCCGATCATTACCCCAATACCGACTGGGTTGATGAACTCTTTACCAAACCGGGATTCCAGCAAAGCCACCACCTGAGCCTATCGGGCGGCGGTGAAAATGCCCGGGTGCTGGGCTCGCTTTCTTTCATGGATCAGGATGGCAACATTCCTAATTACAATTTCAAGCGATACCAGGGCCGTATTAATACCGACATTACGGTATCAGACAAGGTAGGTTTTAACTTTGACCTGAACGTCCGGCGTTCTGTTCGGCAGCAGCCGGAAGCTAACCTTCAGGAGGTTACCCGACAAGCCTACCGCATTCCACCAATTTTTGCTGCCCAGTATTCGGATGGTTCCTGGGGACCGGGGTGGAACGGACAGAATCCCTTGGCTTCAGTGATGGAGGGAGGTTTTAACAATGAGGATTACAACTATGTGCGGGGTATTCTGAAGGCTCACTACAAGCCTATCTCGGGTTTGGAAATTGCCACCATGTATGCGCCGGAGTATAATGACTACTTCCAGAAAGCATTTAATCGTCAGTATCAGGTATACAACTTTGACACCAAGGAACTGGAATACAACTACCCGGACCGCAACTCCCTCAGCCAGCGCAATAATCGCGACCTGACCCACAATTTTAACGCCACGGCTACTTATGAGAAAGACCTGGGCCGACACTTTATAAAAGGGCTGGTAGGGTACGAGCTGATCACTTTTCGCTACGATTACTTCACCGCCTACCGCGACAATTTCCCCTTGCAGGACTATCCTCAGCTCAACGTGGGTTCGCAGGATAATATGCAGAACGGTGGTTCGGCTTATGACTGGGGCTTGCAGTCTTACTTTGCCCGCATCAACTACGACTACGACGGAAAGTATTTGCTAGAAGCCAACGTTCGTCGTGATGGTTCCTCTCGCTTCGCCGAAGGAAACAAATACGGGATATTCCCCTCAGTATCAGCCGGGTGGCGTATCTCCGAAGAAAACTTTCTCGCCGGGGTTGATTTCATCACCAATTTAAAAATCCGTGCCTCGTGGGGGCAGTTGGGTAACCAGCAGTTGGTAGATCAGAGTAATAACCCCATCATTTATCCTTTTGCATCCACTATCACCTTAGGACAGGATTTCTTGTTTGGAGGAACGCCCTACAGCGGAGCGGCTCAAACGGCTCTAGCCAATAAGGAAATCAGCTGGGAAACCACCGAAACGACCAACTTCGGCCTCGATCTGGGACTTTTTGCCAACCGCTTCACCCTATCTGCTGAGTACTACATCCGCAACACCCGCGATATTCTGCTACAGCTTCCCGTACCCATGACGATCGGCCTGGAATCTCCTTTCCAGAATGCCGGTAAAGTTCGTAACCAGGGCTGGGATCTGGCATTGGGCTGGCAGGATGAGGTCGGCAGCTTTAACTACAATGTAAACCTGAATGTGTCTGATGTGAAGAACGAGGTTACCGATTTGCTGGGTGCCGGTCCGTTTATTAACGGCAACAGCATCATTCAGGAAGGCGATCCTATCAATGCCATCTACGGATACCAGTCGAGCGGCTACTTTCAGACTCAGGAAGAGGTTGATAACTCTCCGGCTCAGTTTGGTGCTCTGGCCCCCGGCGACATCAAATACGTGAACCAGTTGACCGAAGACACCAACGGCGATGGTATTCCTGACCAGGCCGATGCGGTGATCAATGCCGATGACCGTATCGTGATCGGCAACCCATTTCCCCGGCTGACTTACGGTTTAAACATGGGGGCGGGCTACAAAGGCTTTGACCTGACCATTTTCATTCAGGGAGTGGGCAAACGCGACGTATATCTACAGGGAGATGCTATCTGGGCCTTCCAGAATGCCGGAAAAATTCAGGAGTGGCACCAGGATTACTGGACCCCTGAGAACCCCAACGCATCACATCCCCGACTGGTAGCTACCACCAGCCACAATAACTATGAGACTTCCGATTTCTGGGTGTGGAATGCCGCTTACACCCGGTTACGAAACCTCACCTTCGGCTACACTTTCCCGCAGACTATGATGGACGACATCTTTGTAGACCGATTACGAATCTACTTCTCGGGCCAGAACCTGCTGACGCTGGATGATATGGCTCCCGGCTGGGACCCCGAAACTCCTAACAACACCACGGGCGGACTGTATCCGATCACGAAAGTATTCACATTCGGTGTTGACCTAACCTTTTAAGAACGAACTCATGAAAAATACAACCTATATATCTATCATCACCGGACTGTTGCTCTTATTGGGTTCTTGTGATGACGCACTGGAAAAGCTTCCCCTGGATGCTCCATCCGACGAAACTTTTTTCTCCAACCAGGCCGAGCTACAGCTGGGTATCAACGGAGTGTACCGCTCACTGTACTGGCGATCCGGTAGCCTCCCCTATCCTATGGTCATGGACAATGCCACCGATCTGGGATTTTTGCGCACTGATTTTTCCGGTATGCAAACCTACTCCCGGGGTGCGCATAGCTCGGTCACCAGTGGATTTTCCGAAACCTGGCAGGAAATGTACAGCGGCATTGGCCGGGCAAACAACCTGCTCAATAATATGGATCGAGCGCAGGATGAAGTCTCAGAAGCATTTTACCAGCAGGTGAAGGCCGAGGCTAAATTCATGCGGGCATATTTTTATTCCTGGCTCATCCAGCTTTACGGTGACGTGCCTTACATTACCGAACTGCAATCACTAGAAAACGCCGACGTCCCTCGCACTCCTAAAGCTGAAATCATCACCAATCTGTTTACCGATCTGGACGAAGCGGCCAGCATCCTGCCCGACAGTTGGGGCGGCTCTGACGAAGGCCGAGCCACTAAAGGAGCCGCTCTGGCTCTGAAAGCTCGCATTGCCCTGATGAACGAACAGTACGATGTAGCTGCTCAAGCAGCCCAGGAGGTCATAGACCTGGGGGTTTACAGCCTCTACCCCGACTATGCCGAACTTTTCACCTATGCCGGACAACGCTCCGCGGAAGTGATTCTGGATATGCCGTTTCTGGTAGGGTTTGTGAATACCTCGGTACCTCAGGAACAGGGACCGCGTAACTCCAGTTGCTGGAGCCGTTTGGTACCTTCCCAGTTCGTGATCGACTCCTACGAATGCACGGATGGTCTACCCATTGATGAATCCCCACTGTATAACCCTGCCACTCCCTTTGAGAACCGCGACCCGCGCCTGGATGCCTCCATCATTCGTCCGCAAAGTTTGTTTGCTACTTACGTTTTTGAAACGCACCCCGATAGTATAGAAACCTGGCAGATTATTGACGGAAACGCCAAACGAGTGGCTAATCAGGATGTACTAAACCCCTTTGCCAGTTTTACCGGCTACCTCTGGAGAAAGTACACCAGCGAAACCGACCTACCCAATAACCGGTCTAACTCCGAACTGAACTTCATTCTGATGCGCTATGCTGAAGTGCTGCTGACCTATGCCGAAGCGAAGATTGAATTAGGCCAGATTGATGGTTCGGTACTGGAAGCCATGAATGCCGTACGGGCTCGGGCCTACGGCGTAAATGCATCCGCTACTGCCGAATATCCAGCAATTACCACGACCGACCAGGATGCATTGCGCAGATTGATTCGCCGGGAGCGCAAGGTGGAACTGGCCGATGAAGGTTTTCGTATGCTGGATATTCACCGCTGGGGGATTGCTGAACATGTGATGCCCGGCACCCTGCTTGGTCGCCCCAAGGGTGCTTACGCGGACTTGAGTATCGTTCCTGAGATTGATGAGTACGGCCATCCTCAGTACGGTAGTGCCGAAGATCAGTTTCGTTCGGTAGATCAGCGCGTCTTTGAACCGGGGAAAGATTACCTGTGGCCCATCCCTCAAAAGGATATTGATGTGAATGATCAACTGGAGCAAAACCCAGCCTACTAAATTCGGGTGATCAGCCCCGATGCAAGCAAAAAGGCTGATCGCTCATTTTATTGTTAACCCATAGTTCGGATTACCGGAAAGACTGTATGCCTGTGAAACCTCTATTATTTATCTTACTGATTGCCTGTTCATTTCAACCCGGAATAGCCAGCCAGATCAGCCTTACCAATCTGGCGTTAAACCAGAAAGTCGTGGCCTCTTCGGAGGAAGAACCCGCTCAGGCTGCCGTAGATGGCAATCATGAAAGCTACTGGCAGTCGGCCGGAACGGTGGGTACCCACTGGCTGGAAATCACTTTGGATAAACGCTACCCGGTTGAACAGGTGGTGCTTCCTTTGGTGAAAGGGGCTGATAGCCTGGTGGCCGAAGCCTGGGTTAATGAACAGTGGCAGGTGGTAGGAACCTTGCTTAAAGATAACCCCGTGATTGCGTTCGATCCGGTAGAAACCGACCGCATCCGGCTACTTAGCATCCAGGGGCAACCTCTCCGCATCTACGAAGTGCAAGTTTTTGCCCGTGATCCTCAGCCGGTTATGGTCAATCAGGTAGGCTATGATCTTGATAAACCCAAACGCTTTACCGCCCCACTGGCTCCCGACGGCACGCCCTTCATCATTGTTTTGGAAGGTAAAGATCAGGCAGTATTTCAGGGAACCATCAGCGGACACATCGGCGATTTCTCGGATTTCCATCCTCAGAATCAAGCCCAGTATCAGGTAGTGGTTCAGGGGGAAGCGTATACTGGTCGGTCAGTACCTTTCCGGATTGCACCAGGGTTGATCGAACAGGTTTCCTACGCTCCGGCCATTAATTTCATGGTAGATACCCGTTGTTGGTTTGGCGACTCCCGTAACTACTCGCCTACCGACGAAAGTGCAGATTGCCCCAGCCTGGGGGTAGCCTGGCGGGATAGTCATCAGTTCTCATTCGAGATTCCTTCTCTGCTTAATCTGTACTTCGCCAATCCGGCTGCTTTTTCTACCGACCGCATGCCCACGCAGGGTTTGTACTTGGGAGTGCGGGAAGAGCTACCGGAAAATACTCCCGAGATTATCCGCTTAGTGTACTGGGCGGTAGACATCTACCTCCGGGGCGAGGTGAACCACACTCTGCTTAAAGAACAACTGGCCTACTTTCTCTACGCTTATCCGTACCTGAAAGAATACATTCCGGTTTCGGTGTATAATGAGGCTCGTGATCACCTTTTTGCGATCTGGGGCGAAGATTCGATACAGCGTTGGCGCTGGCACGACATTGAGCACACCGGAAACCTCTTTCAGGTATACGACTTCATCGGGACCGGCAAGGGGCAGTTTCCCCCGGGGCACAGCGTTGTACCCAACCTGATGATGTACGAGGTAGCCAAACGAGAGGGCCGCAGCGACGCTGACCACTACTTTCAGGCGGCATACGATCAAACCGACTGGCTGCTTCAGCACCTGGATTGGACTGATCCATATACCACCAAAGGGCAACGGCAAGGCGAGCATGTGACAATTACCGCACTCACCTATTTTCTGGAAAACTATCCCCAAAAAGCCCCCAAAGGAATACCAGCAAAAATTGAGGCCTGGACCGATGAGATGATCCGTCGGTCCGATAATCTATGGGATTACCGCCGCTACTCAGACGACCGATGGATTATCCCCAGCCTTCAGCCCGGCGGCGACCCTCGCTTTGACTCGCGCTTTGGTTTTAACGAGGTAGGCAATATTGCCGGCTTTCCCGCTCCGGCACTGGCCGCGGCAGTCCACGTAACGAAACCTGAAAAGAAAGCCCGATTGGAAGAGATGGCTATAGCTTACGTAGATCATATTTTTGGCCGAAACCCCAGCGGTCGGCACTTCAGCTTCGATGCTACGACTGACTTTAAGGGGGCAGACATGGGATGGTTTAAGGAATACCAGGGCGGAGCCGGTCTCCTACAGACAGCCCGTGGCGTATTAGACGGTTCCCCCAAAGAAACGATTTACCCTTATAATCCGAAAGCCGGTGATCCGGGGCATACCGAAGGATGGGTGACCTTTAACACGGCCTGGAACATCGGGCTGGCCTACCTGAGCAGCAGCAGTACCTCGGTCAGTATTTTTGATGATCGCTTTTCTAAAGAGCTTAAAAAGGCTAAACGGGGAGAAACGGTAGGAATAGCACTGAAAGCACCCCTTAATTTTGATCCAGGCTGTGCGGAGAACGCCACGGTCAGACTGCGTCAGGGTGATGAATGGATACCGATTACCGTAACGGAATCTGCGGAAGATTCTAATGTGTTCAGAGCTACTTATACCATAGATAATGAGTATGCGGGAGAAGCACTGGAGGTTAGTTACGGCTATGCCTGGCACGAAAAAACCATAAAAATCCCCGTCCGATGAGAAAGCTGGCGAACAAACTGGTACTAGGTTTATTGTTTGTTCTGAGTAACAACCTGGTTTTTAGCCAATCTACCAAACCGCAACCGCCCAATGTGCTGTGGATTATCGCGGAAGATTTATCGCCTGACCTGGGTTGCTACGGCAATACTGTTGTAAGCACTCCCAACCTGGATGCCTTGGCCCAACGAGGGATGCGGTTTACCAATGTATTCACTACGGCTCCGGTTTGTTCTCCCAGCCGTACCGCATTGGCAACGGGTATGTACCAGACATCCATTGGAGCATACCATATGCGCTACCCGGATAATTTGCTGCCCAAACTGCCGGAGAAGATTAAAACCATTGCTCAGTTAAGTCAGGCAAATGGGTATTTGAGTGTGAATATCAAAGATGCTCCTGGCTTTGGTAAAACCGACTGGATGTTTCAGGCCGATGTTGCTCAGCAGTTTGACGCCTATCACTGGAAAGAACTTGCTGGGCAGGGCAAACCTTTCTTCGCCCAGCTATGCACCAAAATGACCCATCGCCCCTTTGCCAAGGCACAACCGAGGCAGTTTTCCTTGGATGAAATGTCCATTCCTTCTTACTACCCTGACCACCCGGTAAGCCGGGCTGATTTTGCCGATTACTACGCCAGCATCGAGCAACTGGATCAGGAAATAGGGCAGATCATGGATAGCCTGAAAGCGTACGGGTTTGATAAAAACACCATTATCGTTTTCTTCTCCGATCACGGTCGCCCGATGACGCGGGGCAAGAATCACCTGTACGACTCCGGGCTGAAAATCCCGATGATCATTTCTATCCCGGAAGGGCTGGATGCTCCGGCAGAATACCAATCTGGGGAAGTCAATGACGCATTAATCAGTTCGCTGGACATCACGGCGACTACCCTTTCCCTGATGAATATTCCCAAACCGGAGTATCTGCAAGGCCGCGTATTCTGGGGAGCTGAAAAAGACCAAGCTCGCGAAATGGTGTTCAGTACCACTAACCGGATTGGCGGCACCAATTTCCGTAGCCGCAGTGGACGAAGCCAGCAGTACCGTTATACCCGCAACTACCACCATGATTTTTCGGTGAACAGCTCCGCCACGGCCTACCGCAAAGCCATGCATCCGATCTATCATCTGCTAAACATTTTAGACGAACAGGGTGAGCTAACCGAAGCCCAGAAAAACCTGGTCACTCCCCTGCCCGCCGAAGAACTGTATGATCTGAACAACGACCCTTTTGAAATCCATAACCTGGCTTCCGAAGCTGAATATGCTCCGGTACTCGACAGTATGCGCTCAGCACTGGATCAGTGGATAACCGATACAAATGATCAGGGGTTAGACGAAGATTCTCCCGAGATAAAGCAAGCCTTTGATGAGTACCGGCGAAGCTCGCACGAGAAGTACGCTCAGAAAATAGAAGCTCTGCACGAAGAAGTAAAAGCTCAAATTAAAACTGCTCAGGCTGCCCATGAAGAATAAATTAGCGATAGCGTTTTCCTTACTCTTCGGACTATGGGCATCCGCCCTGGCTCAGAAAGCACCACCAAACATCATCGTAATTCTGGCCGATGATATGGGATATTCCGACCTCGGGTGTATGGGGAGTGAAATTCAAACTCCCAACCTGGATCAACTGGCCGGTAACGGCGTTCTCTTCACCCACTGCTACAACACCTCCCGCTGCTGTCCCTCTCGCGCCAGCTTACTAACCGGCTTGTACCAACACCGTGCGGGTGTAGGGGATATGAGCCAGGACCGAGGGTATCCCGAGTACCAGGGCTACCTGAACCGGCAGTGCGTAACTATTGCGGAGGTTCTACAGGGAAAGGGCTACCGCACCGTGATGGCCGGCAAGTGGCACGTTGGCGGTGAGCGTCCGCAGTGGCCCGACCGCCGGGGTTTTGATCGCTTCTTCGGCATCCCGCAAGGAGGTGGGCTGTACTTCTACCCTACCGAGTTTATCGACCGCCCCATTTACCGGAATGGCGAGCCGGTAACGCCCGATTCCGCGACCTTTTATTCCACCGATAATTTTACCGATGAAGCCATTCAGTTCATCCAGGAAGCTCAGGATGAGCAGCAGCCGTTTTTTCTGTATCTGGCCTACATCGCTCCCCATTTTCCGCTGCAAGCCTGGCCGGAAGATATTGCCAAGTACGATGGCGCATACGACGCTGGTTATGAAGCCATTCGCCAGCAGCGTTTCCAACGACAGCAGCAATTAGGCATCGTGTCCACCGAGCTTACCCTATCTCCGGCAGATTATCCTGCCTGGAATACGAATAAAGAACCTGATACCGAAGCCCATAAAATGGAAGTTTATGCGGCGCAGGTAGATCGTATGGATCAGAATATTGGCAAGCTGGTAGGAGCATTGAAAGACATGGGAAGCCTGGATAATACGGTCATTCTCTTTTTGTCGGATAACGGGGCCAGTAGTGAAGAGGTAAACCGCGCTCCCGATGCTGAACTGGGTACAGTTCACTCCTTTGCATCTTACGGTAAAAACTGGGCGAATGTCAGTAATACCCCCTACCGCCTGTACAAAAGCATGACGCACGAAGGTGGAATTCTCACTCCACTGATCGTACATTGGCCCAAAGGCATTCAGCAACATCAGCTCATTGACCAGCCAGTGCATATCAACGACATCATGCCTACCTGCCTGGAACTGGCCGAAGCGAATTATCCTACCCAATACCAGGGCCACAATATTTTGCCGCTTGACGGAAAAAGTTTTGCTCCGGCTTTGAACGGAAAAGTTTCGCCCCACGAACAGCTTTTCTGGGAGCACGAAGGGAATCAGGCCATCCGGGAACAAGACCGGAAGCTGGTTCGCCGATTTGAGCAATCCTGGGAGCTTTATGATTTAGCCAACGACCCCACCGAGTTGCACGATCTGAGCCAAACCGATACTGAGACTGCCGAACGAATGAAGAAACAATACCAAGAATGGATGGAGCAGCATGGCGTTCGTCCCTGGCCCGTTAAGAACAATGAAAGTCCCTGAAATGCCTATGAAAGTTAACATTGCCATTAAAACAATACCAATTAATCTATCATTACAAAGCCTTGGGTTTAAACCCAAGGCTTAAACCAAATCGGATTCAATCATTCAACAACTCAGTACCTGCACTTACATGAATCGCTTATTATCAAAGACCTACTCATTTCCTAAAACTGCACTCATCCTGTTAGTATCCATCCTGCTTTTTCAGTGTACCGACCCAAGCACCACGGCGCTGGAAGAAACTGATGATGCTTTTCAGTTCACGAATGATAACTATCAAATACACATCACCAAAGTAGGTTTCCGCTACGAGTTTCGTCACCCCGACGGATCAGTTATTGCCCCGGCGCATGCAGTATCCGGTATCCAGATAGGACTGGATGGACAGACGCCCGCCAATGTTACTACCACTAAATTGACTGAGCAAAACGACAGCACTCTGGTATTTTCACTAACCACCGACAACGATCTTCAGGCTACCCTCCGCCTAGAACTACAGGAACATGCCGTCAAAATGCAGATTGAGCCTCAAGGCGAAGATAAATACACCATTGTAGCCCGAACCCAGGGTATCTCACCCTCCTTCGGGCTGGCTGATCAGGCCGCGTTCGGTAATGGCGACTGGGACTCTAGCGTAAGACCAAAACTGGAGCTTACCGGCTTCGAAACGGACACCCTGAGTGGCTACCGGATGATTAGTAACTTTGTCATTTTCCCCCGGCAAGGCTTTGCGGAAGTGAATATGGAACCGGGAGCGAAGCTGATCCGGCTGACGGAAGAAGAGAATGCCCAGGGTTCGCACGAAGTTTCTTCTCTGCCTGCTCTTTACTACTTTATCGGCCCACCCAAGCAAATCTATAAGGCATTTAACGAGGCTCGCAACCGGGAGGGCTACCCGGTATATAAACCCAAACATGAATGGTTTGGCGTAGGCTGGGAAGCCTTTGGCGCACTGGCCTGGAATACCAATCAGGAAACCGTGACCGAAAATGTCAATCGCTACCTGGAGGAAGGCTACCCGCTGGAATGGATGGTGGTAGGCTCAGGCTTCTGGCCCAGTGGCCAAGGGGAATTTGATGAACACGGTACTCCCTACGGCTCAGAAACTGCTTCCGAAGAAGCTAAAAAGCTTCAAGCCACCACCAGCTTTGGCATGTGGGATCAACGGCTGTACCCCGACCCCAAAGCACTAATTGACCATTTTCACAATGAAGGACTGATCTTCACCATTGGCCTGCGGATTGGTTTCATTCCCGGCGGGCCGTTTACCGAAGAAGGTGTAGAGAAAGGTTATTATCTGACTAATGAACAAGGTGAGCCTGAGCTGTTCACCATTGGCTTTCCTCGAACGCCTATTTACCTGCTAGATACCCGCCAGGAAGAAGCTGTCGACTGGTACGTAGCGCTTTGCCAGAAGTGGTTGGATTATGGCATTGATGGCTTTAAGGAAGATCTCTTCGGCTACCCGCAAACCCTGCCCGACGACCTGATCGACCCGGTCAACCGAAAGTTGATGGATCAGGGAGTATACATCATGGGGCGAAATAATTACCTGGGCTCCGCCGCCGATATCCACCGCTACAACGATTTTAATTATAACCAGCCGCAGGATCGGGGGCCGCTCAACGGGCTGGCCTACGCCTACTCTGGCTTTCCTTACGTGTACCCGGACATCATCGGCGGAACGGGGCTAGCGACCGGCCGCTTTGGCGATGAACCGGAAAGCCGTATGCGTACCTATGTGATACGCTACGCCCAGTACGCTGCGCTTAACCCCTCGATGGCCTTCGGCTTTGGTCCCTGGAACTTTGATGAAGAAACCAGCCAGGTTTGCCTGGAAGCTGCCCAGTTGCACCATCGGTTGAAGCCTTATATCTACAGTAATGCTATCCGAACCTACCGAACCGGATTTCCCTATACTATGACTCCCCTACCGCTGGCCTATCCCGACGACGAAAATGCGTACGAACTAGCCGATACTACCCGAAGAAGTTATGAATGGCTGATTGGAGAATCGCTACTGGCGACTCCGCTTTACGGCGATGATTACGCTACAGCAAATAGCCGGGATGTTTACCTGCCGGAGGGCACCTGGATGGATTACGATACGGGAAAAAAGTACGAAGGTCCTACCACCCTGGAAGACTTTCCGCTACCTGTAGGCAAAACGCCACTGTTTGTGGGGGGCACCGGAATTATTGTGGAACAGGATGCAGATACGTTGAAAGGATGCATTTACCCCGTTGCTCAGCAAGGTGAATTGACCTTTTATGATGTGGATGGAGAAATTAGCAGCCGTATTGCTCTGGACAATCCGGATTGGGAGAATTTGACTGTTACAGATCAAAGTAGTGGCGATGAGGTTGAGGTTACCCAGGACGGGCATGTTTTTACCTTTACGCTGGAACCGGGGCGAGATTATGTGGTGAGGTAGGTTGGGGGATTGTTTAATTGCTAAATTGTTCAATTGTTGAATGGCGCCCGGTTAAATTGTTGATTATTTAGCGTTTTGAGTTTCACGGACTCCGGACTTCCGTCTCCGTTTTCCGTTTTCCAATACAACACTATCATTGCAACCTATATGAAAATATTTCTCACATTCCTCACGCTCACTTTCCTGCTTGGCTGGCTGGATAAAGCCCTGGAAGAAAAGGCGTTTGAGGTTTACTACCCCATTGCTACGGGTGATTCGCTGCGTATTGATGTGCAGCTTCGGTACAATGAGCAGGGATTCCCGGAAGAGTACTTTTGCCATGTGAAGACTCCGGTTTGCAAGGAGGGACTTTGTCATCTGCTGGTGGTGGATTTATATTGGGATTTGCTGGGGAACTTCAATAAGTACGAACTACCTCCTACCGCTCCGCTCACCAAGTTTGACCACGAAGAGTTTTCTGAGGAAGATTACGCAAAGCTGGACCGGATTCTGGCGAACAAACGGTCGTTGCTCGGAGAGAATAGAGTGGAAGATCTGGTGGATGGCTCTTCCGAACGGGTATCACAGGAAGTGGATGCCGTCACTGGAGCGACAGTAAAGGCGGTGGAAAATACAGTAGTGAGCGGAGCGGTGTACAGTACCTATGCTTTGTGGCACCTGGTGAATGGCGAGATTGCTGAGCGAATACCGGATCATACCGATGGCTTGTTTGATCAGGCTTTGCTGGAACACTTTCTGGCATCAGATAACTATCGCTACCATTATTATACGCTGGATGCTTTGACGGAAAAGCAGTACGCCACCTATATGCCGCAAATCATGTCGATCATTAAAAATGGCAGCCTCTTCGTGGCTCGGTACGCGCTCAACAAAATTCCTGATACCATCTATGCTGACCCTGAGTGGCAGTTAGCTTTGGTTGAGCAATTTCCAGAAGCTGATTTTACTACCCAGCAGTTGTTGCTGAAAAGATTCCAATCATTGGAAATGGGTAGCGAAAGCCTCCGTGTTCTATCCCAACAGTTAGACCAATTGAGCGAGCAGCAGCTACAAGAAGCCCTTCTACTAATGATCAACAATCAGTCCGCATTGGATGATAACACGATGAACCGGATTGTGCAATTGGTGCATCATGAAAACCCTATTTATGCCGAACAGGCCTATGAAGCGTTGCAGCAACTTTCAGTGAACAATGACCAGGTAAAAAGCGCCCTTAAACACTATGAAACAACCGTTAAAACGAATGAATAGCACTATGACTACACGAACTATTTTAATACTAACGTTCCTCTTTTCGTCACTTTTATCCTTCGCCCAGCGGGGTGCCGCCCAGCGGGGTGCCGCCAAAAAAAGCGATTCGCACCTACTTTTTGTGGAGACCGAATCTTTTAAAGAGCTCGGTGGATGGAAGATTGACCAGCAATCCTTCGATGTGATGGGCTCTTCGTATCTGCTGGCACACGGCATGGGTCGTCCGGTGCCGGATGCGAATACCACCGTCAATTTCCCGCAGACCGGGAAGTATCATGTGTGGGTGCGGACCAAAGACTGGGCTCCCTACCCCAAAGGCCCCGGAAAATTTCAGGTGCTGCTGGATGACCAGCCCCTGGAAACCGTCTTCGGGGCCAGCGGCTCGGATGTCTGGCAATGGTACTATGGTGGGGAAACCGATATCGCCCAAAAGGAAACAAAACTTTCCATAAAAGACCTCACCGGCTTCGATGGCCGCTGTGATGCACTGCTCTTCACCACCGACGACTCCTACACTCCCCCACAGGAACCCAAAGTGCTGATGGACTTCCGCCGCGCTCAACTGGGGCTAACCGAACAACCCGCCGATGCCGGACATTTTGATATGGTCGTTGTTGGCGGTGGCATGGCCGGAACCTGCGCCGCTATTTCCGGTGCACGAAGAGGACTTAAAGTCGCTTTAATCCAGAACCGTCCGGTGCTGGGTGGGAATAACAGCTCCGAGATACGCGTGCACCTAATGGGAGATATTGATAAGAACTACTACCCCAAGCTGGGCCGTATTGTGGATGAACTGGACAATGGCGACCCCGGTAACGGCAACCCTAATGGCGACGAATACGGTGATGAACGAAAGCTAAAGGTTGTGGAGGCGGAAGAGAATATCTCGCTGTTTCTGAATACCCACGTAGACCAGGTAGAGATGAAAGACGGGCAGATTACCGCCGTCATTGGCCGGAACATTGCCACTAACCAGGAATACCGCTTTTCCGGCGAACTGTTTGCCGATTGCACCGGGGATGGCACCGTAGGCTATCTGGCCGGAGCTGATTACCGGGCCGGACGGGAAAGCCAGAAAGAAACCGGCGAATCGTACGCTCCCGAAGAAGCCGATAACTTCACCCTGGGCACCTCTAACCTGTGGGCCTCGGTAGAGCAGGACACGGCATCTGGCTTCCCGGAATGCCCCTGGGCCTTACAGTTTTCCGATGAGTACCACATTGACGAGCATAAAGCCGACTGGGAATGGGAAACCGGATTCGGAAACTTCAACACCATTACCGAAGCCGAGCAGATCCGCGACCATAACCTTCGAGCTATTTACGGCAACTGGGCCTACCTGAAAAACCACAAGCAGGATAAGTACTCCAAACATGCCCTGGCCTGGGTGGCCTACATCGGCGGCAAACGGGAATCCCGCCGACTGCTGGGCGACCACATCCTCACCCAGATGGACATTGAGAATGGAGTGATGTACCCCGACGGACTGGTCACGGCTACCTGGACCATTGACCTGCACTTTCCCAATGAAGAAAACTCCCAGTACTTCCCAGGCGAAGAGTTTTTCGCTGCTACCAAGCACATTCGGGTGCAGCCGTATACTATCCCTTATCGTTGCCTGTACTCCCGCAACATCTCCAACCTGTTTATGGCCGGGCGAGACATCAGCACTACTCATGTAGCTTTTGGCAGCACTCGGGTAATGCGCACCTGCGGTATGATGGGAGAAGCGGTGGGCTATGCCGCTGCCCTATGCCGGAAATACGAAACTACTCCCCGAGGCATTTACGACAACCACCTGGACGAACTGGTAGACGTAATCTCCGAAGGCATATTGGAAGTGCAAAAGTGATTCTGAAAGAAAAGAAAAACAGAAAGTGCCTGTTAGAATAAGCTTTTCCTATTGCGGCCATACTTGAACTTAATAAAGAAGATCATTAGCCAAACCAGTTGCGTATATACACTCTCTTGGGTGTATATACGCCATTGATCTATAAATCCCCCCTCTTTTAGCGGCTAAAGAACACGTAACCTCTACATAAGTACATAAGACTTCTTTAGGTCTCACTAATTAAGCCAATAAAAGCTGTTACATAGCTCGCGTAAGGTCCTTAGAGTACTACTCTCGACTCTGAGGAAGAAGAAGGCAACCCTGCCTACAAAATGAATCGTAATTGCTTTTATAGAGGTCTGTATTTTTTAATGTATCTTGAAGCATTGATGAATTTGTATGTCTACCATATTAGAAGACTCCATACAGTAAAACCTTGATTTTGCTAATTTACCATCTAGTAGATATAGGGAAAATAACCGCCATATGGCGTATACACATTCGTTAGGCTCAATTACCTGAAATGAAATACTTTCTACTACTATTTGCAACTTCAGTATTTTTGCTTGGGCAAGCACTCATGACGTATTTTTTGTGGGATCTAAATGGCGATAACGCATTTAACTTACTTCTAATATTTGGATTGTTATTCTTCACATTTCTCTTTTACAAGAATTTGAATAACTATTCTAGAATAGAAAGGATAAACAATACATTGATTATAAAGACTATCTTCTCAAAGAAGATATATGATCTGGATCAAATAACATCATGGAGAGAATTTACAAATTTGTATCGAGTAAGATTCAGACAACTTGACTTAAACTTTAATGATAGAAAAGTCAAACTGGTTGACCATACTGATTATGACGGCGTTGAACAGCTTTATCACTATTTGAGAACACACTACTCGGACTTATAGTTAATGACATTACTTCGTGCAGAAAGAAATTGCATAATTAGGGGCTAACGCTGGGTTTAGGATATCATCAATCCACTTGTCAGCCCAATCTAGCTTCTCAGCCAGTTGATGAAAGGTGCCATCCACTAATTGCC
>NZ_JAINFL010000012.1 GCF_022458895.1 Roseihalotalea indica
CGGGATGCGGACTGGAAACTGTGGGAAGACCAGGTGAACCTAATTGCGGAGGCGGTCAAAGACATCACCACGGTGAAGACCGACATTCATGTGCCCCCCATTGCCAATCATGTACCCACGCTGGGCGTATCCTGGAACCCAAAGAAAGTACGCTTGTCGGGCGATGAGCTGAAGGAGGTGCTGCGCAGCGGACATCCGTCCATTGAAGTAGCGGGGGGCGGGGAAGACTCGATCAGCATCACCACCTGGATGCTACGCCCCGGACAGGAGCAGATCGTGGCCAGTCGGCTAAAAGAAGCCCTGGCTCAGGCAGCTACCTAAGAAGGGTCTAGGGTGGACGGTAAAAGGTAAAGGGTACGAAAGTTTACAACCCTGCACCTTTTACCGTCCACCGTTTACCCTTTACCGTGCACCGTTTGACCTTTTACCCTATACCGTGCACCCTTTACCTTTTATAGAAATTTAGGATAAGAATATGAGGAAAAGGTGTGTGAAGTGATAAAATCTGATAAATTGCTAGTCAACAATCTAAGGCCCATGCAAACTGCCACTACACCTAGCAAGGATTCATCGACATCTTCTGCTCCTATTGTTAATCCTACCACCGCCACCCGCCGCATAGTTTCGGTCGATGTATACCGGGGCTTTGTAATGTTACTGATGATGGCCGAGGTGCTTTCGCTTGCCTCAGTGGCTCAGGCATTACCAGAAAGCGGGTTCTGGCAATTTCTGGCTTTTCACCAAAGCCATGTTCAGTGGGTAGGAGCGAGTTTGCATGACATGATTCAGCCTTCTTTCACCTTTCTGGTGGGCGTGGTATTACCTTATTCAATAGCCAGTCGTGTTAACAAAGGTGCTACATTTGGTGCTTTATTAAGGCATGCTATCATTCGTTCGCTTATCCTGATATTCCTGGGCATCTTCCTTCGTTCTATATATTCTGAGCAAACTTACTTTACCTTTGAAGATACTCTGACCCAGATTGGCCTGGGCTATACTTTTCTGTTTATTCTGGGGTTCTACTCACAGCGTGTGCAGCTGATAACCTTAGCCGTAATTTTGGTAGGCTATTGGTTGGCATTTGCCCTGTATCCGCTGCCAGGGCCTGATTTTGATTACTCCATTGCCGGAGTTGCTGCTGATTGGGAGCATCATTTGCAGGGCTTCTCTGCTCACTGGAATAAAAATACTAATCTGGCCTGGGCGTTTGACCGTTGGTTTCTGAACCTCTTTCCCCGGGAAAGCACATTTCTGAACAATGGCGGTGGTTATGCTACCCTAAGTTTTATTCCCACGCTGGGTACCATGATTCTGGGTTTACTGGCTGGTAATGCCCTAAAATCTTCTCGCACTGATAAGGAAAAAATACGCTTCTTTATTATCGTAGGCATTGGTTTAATCATCTTTAGTTTGTTGCTGCATGTAACTGGCATTAATCCAATTGTCAAGCGCATCTGGACGCCCGCCTGGACTATTTTTAGCGGTGGTATCTGCTTCCTGTTTCTAACATTTTTCTACTGGGTTATTGACATAGCTGATCACAAGCGATGGTCATTCTTCTTGATGGTGATCGGGATGAATTCTATTGCAGCGTACGTTATCGCCGATGGTGGAATGAAAGTGTTTATATCTAACTCGCTTTACATCCATCTGGGACAAAACTTTGATCAGATCTTTGGTAGTGCTTATGCCACACTGGTGCAGGGTGGATTAGTACTGCTGCTTGAGTGGTTGATTCTGTACTGGATGTACAAGAAAAAAATCTTTATCAAGATCTAATCCTGGGCAAGATCTCACAGACAACTTTGGGAGGCTAAACTTCAGAAGTCTTTGCTATCGTTTCAACGGTAATTTGTTACACCCTCTATAGCAAGCAAGGTGACTAACAAGACATGAAAATTTGCATGAATCCTGCGTCTATTGTCTTAAGAATGAAGAATATTAAAAGAAAGCCTTCCTTTATCAGTTAAAAATGCTATTTTCATTGCAAAGTAGCATTAGGTCTAATGGGTAGGTTTGATTTATTTTTCTGTTTCTTAAGTATTGGGCTGTCTAGCCTCACCGGGTGTGCTACCAACTCAGCTACTACTCTGGATGAAGGCCCCTCACCAGAGAAAACTCCTAACGAGGAACTAGCTACTTTCCAGCTTGAGCCTGGATTGAAAATTCAATTGGTAGCGGCCGAACCTATGGTGCAGGACCCGGTAGTGATTACCTTCGATGAAGACGGTAGATTATGGGTAGTAGAGATGCGAGGATTTATGCCGACCATTGATGGAGACGGGGAAGATGAACCGGTAGGGCGAGTATCAGTACTGGAAGATACCGACGGTGATGGGCAAATGGATGTCAGCACCATTTATCTCGATAGCATGATTATGCCCCGGGCGCTGGCCCTGGTTCCGGGTGGCGCGTTAGTAGCCGAAAATGAAGCTCTATGGTTAACCCAGGATACGGACGGCGACTTTAAAGCCGATACCAAAACCTTAATTGACAAAGAATACGCCGGTAGTGCTCTCCCCGAACACTCTGGTAACGGCCTTTGGCGAAGCATGGATAACGGGTACTATAACGCCAAATCCCGCTTTCGCTATCGTCTGGTAGACGGAGAGTGGCAGCGTGATAGTACGGAGTTTCGCGGGCAATGGGGCATTAGCCACGACGATAAAGGGCGCTTGTACTATAACTATAACTGGTCGCAACTGCATGCCGACCTGGTGCCACCCAATTATCTTTCTCGCAACAAAAACCACACTCCCACCACCGGCATTGATCACGGTCTGACTATTGATCGCCGGATCTACCCTATCCGGGCCAACCCGGCGGTAAACCGGGGCTATATACCCGGAACGTTGGACGAAGATGGGAAACTGCTGGAGTTTACCGCCGCCTGTTCGCCGCTGTTTTACCGGAGCAAAGCCCTACCTTCTGACTATTACGGAAATGTTTTTGTCTGCGAACCCGCCGGAAATCTGATCAAACGAAATGTGGTAGAGGAAAATGGTTTGCTACTGACCGCCCATGATCCCCATCCCGGAACGGAATTCCTAGCTTCTACCGATGAGCGGTTCCGCCCCGTTCACCTAACTACCGGCCCCGATGGTGCCCTTTATGTGGCCGATATGTATCGGGGACTGGTGCAGCATGGCGCGTATGTAACTCCGTACCTGCGAGAGCAGACGCTGGCTCGAAAATTAGTACTGCCTATCCACCGAGGGCGCATCTGGCGTATTGTGCCAGACTCTTGGGAGCCATCAAAACCAATCAAGCTTTCTGAAGCATCATCCGCTGAGCTGGTCACTTATCTATCGCATGAGGATGGATGGTATCGCGATATGGCACAACGATTACTGGTAGAGCGTAAAGATCATAGTGTGCGTCAGGCGCTCACCAATCTGGCTTTGGCAGGAGAATACAGCCTGGGCCGAGTTCATGCCTTATGGACGCTGGAAGGTTTACATCTGGCTCAGCCGGACCTTCTGTTTCAGTTGTTGTCAGATAAAAATTCGCTTGTTAGCACCACTGCCATACGATTGCTTGAGCCTTTGGCAAAAGAGAGTCAGCCGGTGCGTGTGCGGTTAGAGAAAGTGCTTCCCGGCCTTTGGAAGAATGCCTCGGTAGAACAGGCTCTTCAGATGGCGTTAACGGCTGAAACACTGCGTCCTCAGGCTGCTCATGCCCTGTTAGCCAATATTGTAGCCCGCTACGACACATCCGCTTTGATGCGAGATGCCGTGATGAGCAGCTTGCAAAATCAGGAGTTTGCCTTTTTACAAAGCCTATGGAAATCACAGCAATGGCAACAGCAGGCGGCGGCTAAGGAGATTTTCCTGGAGATGCTAACTACTTCGGTTGTCCGGAAAAGAGATCCTCAAGAAATGAAAGATATGCTAGCCCTGCTCGATGTGGATGAAGATTCGTTTGGCTGGCGGGAAAATGCCGTACTCACGGCTATGACAATTCAGGGAGCAGCCGGAACGACTAAGCCCATTCGTTTAGATGCTGCCCCTGCTATCTTAACCCGTACCGAAGGACACATTGATGCACCTAGGCTGAATGCACTGGCAGCTCAGTTTGAGTGGCCCGGACATACCGTTAAAGCTGATAGCCTGCCCAGACAAAATACATTAGATGAAGAAAGCCAGAAGCAGTTTGCGCTGGGGAGGCAGCATTACCTTACTACCTGCGCCGGATGCCACGGTACCGATGGGGCCGGTTTAAATCGGTTTGCTCCTCCGCTAATCGGCTCAGACTGGGTGTTGGGAGATGAAAAACGACTGGCTCTTATTGTATTGCATGGCATAGAAGGAGCCATTGAAGTCCAGGGCAAAGTATACGATGCTCCGGATATTTTGCCCGTTATGCCCTCGCATTCCACCATGGACGATGGCGATATTGCTGCTATCCTGACCTACATCCGAAACGCCTGGGGTAATCAGGCCGAGCCAATCAGCGGTCGACTGGTAGGTTCTACCCGCCACCGATCGCAGGGCAGAGTAGTTCCCTGGACCGCCGACGAGCTGAACGAACACATGCGGGAAACTAATACTGAAGAATTGGGAGAATAGAGCAGGGAGGGAAGTCGGAAGACTGAAGTGTAGAGCTTGGAGCGGGGAGCTTGGGGTAAGTAGAGAATGGATACAACACCAAACAATAATCAATCAACAATTCAATAATCAGCAATTTAGCCATTGAACCATCAACCCACCTATGAAAAAGAAATCATATCAATCAAAAGAATCCTTTCTTGGAAACCCCATAGGTCGCCGCTCATTCATACAGACCGCCGCTGCCGGGGCATTTGCCTTATCCATTCCTAGCATTCCCCATTTTCTGAAAGACATGCGCATGGGGGTAGTTGTGCATTCTTATGCTAGCCGATGGCAGTCTAAGGCCGAGAGCCAGAAATATGCGGGTTTCGCTGATGCTATTGATCTGCTGGAGCATTGCCATCAGATTGGGGCGGGTGGCGTTCAGGTAGGGGTGCGAGACTGGTCATCCGGTTTTGCTAAGCAGGTTCGAGAAGCCCGGGAGAAGATGGGATTATATCTGGAAGGGTCCATTGGCTTGCCAAAAACGGCCGATGATGTAGCTGCTTTCGATCAGGAAGTCAGTCATGCCAAAGAGGCAGGAGCACAGGTGTTACGCACGGTCTGCCTCAGTGGAAGGCGTTACGAAAACTTTCACTCGCGGGAAGAATTTCAGGAGTTTAAGAAAAAATCCCTAGCTTCGTTGCAATGGGCCGAACCGGTAGTGCGTAAGCATAAGATGAAGCTGGCAGTGGAGAACCACAAAGACTGGCGAGCACCGGAGTTGGCCAATCTTCTTCAGCAACTCGACAGCGAATGGGTAGGAGTAACCCTGGATTTTGGAAATAGTATTGCCCTGATGGAAGACCCAATGGAAGTAGTAAAAACCCTGGTGCCTTATCTGTTCAGCACCCATGTGAAAGATATGGCGGTTGAGGAATACGAAGATGGTTTTCTGATGTCGGAAGTACCTTTGGGGGAAGGAATACTTGATCTGCCGGAGATTGTCTCTCTTTGCAAGAAACATAATCCGGAGGTGACTTTTAACTTAGAAATGATTACGCGTGACCCACTGGAAATTCCCTGTCTACAGGCTGATTATTGGGCAACATTTGAAGGAGTTTCAGGGAGTGAACTGGCTCGCACCCTACAGATGGTACGGCAGCATACGTATCAGTCTGAACTACCGAAAGTTGCCCAGCTAAAAGATGAAGCCCGATTGGCGGTTGAAGAAGAGAACATTCTTGAGTCGCTGGCTTACAGTAAGAACAATTTATCACTCATATAGAAAAACAGTAAAGCAGTATGCCTACAAGTACAGATGCCCTACCGGGAATCAAACAGTTTGACCTAAGTGGAAAAGTTGCCATCATCACCGGAGGATCAAAAGGGCTGGGTCTGGCCATGGCCGCCGGACTCGCCTCCGCTGGTGCGCAGATTATGATCGTAAACCGGAATGCCGAAGAGGGAAAAGCCGCCGCCGAAGGATTAAGCGAAGAATACGGAATCAAAGCAATCTCCTTTGCCGCCGATATCACCGACGAAGCGCGTACCGAAGCAATGGCTAAAACCGCTATGGATACCTTCGGCCGTATTGACATCCTCATTAACAGCGCCGGTATCAATATTCGAGGAGCCATTGATACCCTTACGCAGGAAGATTTTAATAAAGTCATGTCCATCAATGTTAATGGTACCTGGTTATGCTGCAAAGCCGTAACTCCTTATATGAAGCAACAGAAGCGAGGCAGTATCATTAATCTCGCCAGCACGCTCGGACTGGTTGGGCTGGCGAACCGCACGCCCTATACCGCTAGCAAAGGAGCCGTGGTGCAGATGACCCGCGCATTAGGACTAGAGCTGGCATCCTTTAATATCAATGTCAACGCCATTTGCCCCGGCCCCTTTCTCACCGAAATGAATATCCCTATTGCCGACTCCGAAGAGGCCAAGAAGTTCATTGTAGGTGCCACGGCAGTAGGCCGATGGGGGGAGCTAAAAGAAATACAAGGAGCTGCCATTTTTCTGGCCAGCGATGCCGCTACCTACATGGTCGGCTCTATGCTCACCGTAGACGGCGGCTGGACGGCGAAGTAATTCTACACAAAAGAAGCAATGATATAAATAGTGGTAATTGCAGTGGTAGCGAGGATCAGGGTACCGATGCTGTGCGTCTGGTAACCCTGCTTGATGTTCATACCCGTAAGTTGGGTCATGGCCCAGAAGAAACTGTCATTAGCGTGAGAAACGGCAGTAGCCCCGGCACCGGTAGCCAGTACAGTTAGCACGCGCAAGGTGGGAGTATCCAGCCCTAAGGTAGGAAGCAGCGGGGCCATAATAGAAGCGGTAGTAACCAAAGCCACCGTAGAAGAACCCTGCGAACTTTTCAGCGCCAATGCCATAAAGAAAGGGAGTAGTAAGCTCAAATTACCACCACTCAGATTCTCGCTCACGAGCTCGGCAATGCCGGAATTCTGTAGCATCTTCCCGAATACACCTCCCGCACCCGTAATGAAAATCACCGGGGCGGCAATCACAATCGCTTCACCAAACCAGCCCGTGGCCGATAGCAGCGTTTTATCCATCTTGGCCGGAAGCGTAAATGACATAAATGCACCCAATAGCAATGCAATAATTGGGTGCCCAACAAAAGTAATCACCGAGGTAAACACATTTTGCCCGAAAGGGCGGGTCGGATAGTTAGCTATGGAAGCCAGCACGATTAGTAGCAGGGGGATAATAATTGGCAAAAAAGATTTCCCAAAAGACGGGTATTTTTTAGTTTCGGTAGTTTTCTCCACCTCGGCAAACTGCGGAACCAGATCAACCCGGGAGGCGAAGTACTTGGCAAAAAAGAAGCAGGGAATCAGAGCAATAACACTGACGATGATACCCCAGAAGATAATCATACCCAGGTCAGCATCCAGAATACCGGCTGCGGCGATGGGGCCGGGAGTAGGCGGCACCAATGAATGACTGGCTGTAATCCCCATTGTAAGAGCAATGGTGGTAGCTGCAAACGGCAACTTTCCTTTAAAAGATAAAGATTTGTTAATAGGGTTGAGCATGATAAACGTGCTATCGCCAAACACTGGTATGGATAAAATCCATCCGGTAATCATCATCGCCAGCATAACCGACTTCTCGCCAATCCACGACAGTATTTTCTGGGCAATAACAAACGCCCCGCCGGTTTTTTCCAGAAAGGTTCCGATGATTACTCCCAATAGTATCAGCAACCCAATGCTACCCAGCACGCCACCAAAACCTTCGTTAATAGAAGTTATGATTAATTCCGTCGGCATTCCGGCCAATAGGCCATACACAATAGCCCCGACAAACAGCGCTAAGAATGGATGAATATCAAACTTAATAATAGCAACAATAATGCACGTTAAGACAAGCAGAATAGTGAGAAGGGTGAGCATGGTTTGACGTTAGGTTGTTATATTTCAGTCTACGGTGCTATTTTCTTTTCAAAGCACCGGGTTCAATTGTGCTTTGAAAATAATAATTTAGAATCGGATTTATAGATATCCTACCAGTTTTATAGTTTAAAATCAAACTTACTCTCTGATTCTACTCAGCTATTTCAAAAGAGCTAGAATACGATCAAATGATTTAAACTGCGTATATTCGGAGCAAATACAATCAATCTAACCTGATACACATGACATTTTTCCCTGACAGATTTAAAGGTCGGGTAGCTCTTATTACCGGAGCTGCTAACGGACTAGGTAAAGCCATTGCTCAACGCCTGGGTGAGGAAGGAGCCTCTCTGGCACTACTCGACCGGAACCAAGAACAATTGAAAGCTACCAGCGAATACTTACTTTCAAAAGATATTCGTGTTAAAACCTATACCGTTGATGTTGCAGAAGAAGAGCAAGTGGTTGAGGGAATAAAACAAGTAGAATCAGATTTTTCAAAGATCGACATACTGGTGCACTCAGCAGGTATTGTTGGCCCAACCAGTACTAAAATCACCGATTATCCCACTGAAGAGTTTGACCGCCTCTATGCGGTTAATCTGAAGGGCACCTTTCTGATGACAAAGTATATGGTGCAGCACATGAAGAAACAGCAGTACGGCCGAATTCTGCTAATTGCTTCTATGGCGGGTAAAGAGGGCAACCCCGGCATGATCGGGTATTCAGCAACTAAAGCCGGAGTTATTGGTATTGTGAAATCAGTTGCTAAGGAGTATGCTACGGATGGCATCCTGATTAATGGGCTGGCCCCGGCCGTCATCAGAACACCGATGAATGCGGATACCTCACCCGAGCAACTTGCGTATATGACTGCCAAAATTCCTATGGCCCGGTTGGGTGAACCGGAGGAAGTAGCGGCTATGGCTGGTTTTATGGTATCAGAAGAAAACAGTTTTTCTACGGGCTTTCTGTATGATATCTCCGGGGGACGGGCTACTTATTAGCCAAATAGTAGTCAGAAGTCTAAGGAGAAAGCTTAACTCATTGACTATCAATCTGCCAGATAGCCTGTCAACGTACTATTACATAAAATACTAGGCGGAATTGTTACTTTGTAATTATTTCTGAATTGCTCAGACAGAAGGTGAAGTGAAATTTTGTTGCTGGCAGATAATAGCTTCAGGATAGGGCTATAATATTCTGGCCAACTGGCACATGCACGGCAAAATTAGTAGAAGGGCACAAACCATGAGGCCACATTTTCGCTATTAACTGTCTTATAGCAAGTTATGGCAAAATGGGACATTGAAGGCGCGTATATTACTATGCAAAACAATCAAGTTCTTAACGATCTGCTTCTTTTTCTTGCCATGTAAGTATTACTGGCTTTAGTGCCGATTGCCGTTTGTATTTTTCTATCATATTTTCCACAACTATCGCATTTTGAGAAGAGATAGCATTCGTGTCTAGCAGACTATGATACATATTGAGTAACTGCTGGGACAAAGAGGATTGTTCTTCCATGTCTTTTTACGGATTGTAAGTTATCTATGAACCTTTGAGAAATATAATTCAAACTCTATGCAAATAATCCTAGGTAGATAGGTGGTAGAAAGCGGTTAGGTTGTGTTTACTGAGTAAATTGTATAAAAAACGTCAAATCCTTTCCCTATCATAGGGCGAATATTCTTTTAATATCTGACGGCCCTACTGGCGAAAGAAAGAGTACACATTGGGGCGAACTAGACTATTTGATTAGCCAGGCAAAATGAGTGTCACCAATTAGCATTGCGCCGTGTGGTCCGAGCAAGAAGGGTTTGGATAAAGCATTCGCAGTTTAGTTGAAAAAATGTAATTTCAGGCCATGAAACACTGCCTGACTCACCTGCCTAAAGTTATATTTCTGGGGTTACTTCTGTTAGCTGCTTGCTCATCAGAAACGATGCCCCCACAACAAACAGAAGTTCCGGATACTCTCCGCCTGTGGTACGATGCGCCCGCTGAAGATTGGATGCGGGAGGCCTTGCCTTTTGGTAATGGGTATATGGGCGCTATGTATTTTGGCACTCCACAAGAAGAACATATTCAGTTTACTGAAGAATCATTGTGGACAGGGGGGGCGGGAGCAAATGAAGAGTATCATTACGGTATCCGGGAAAATGCCCATCAGTACCTTCCTCAGGTTCGGGCCTTGCTGAAAGAAGGTCGTCTTGATGAAGCGCATCAGTTAGCCAGTAAAGAGATGGCAGGAGTTATCCACGAAGAGGAAGGCTCTGGCCAGCCTTTCGGTGATTTTGGTGCCCAGCAAACCATGGGCGATCTATATGTACAGGTAGCTCATAAAGGAGCCATTCAGGAATATCAGCGAGCACTTAGCCTGAGTGAAGGAGTGGCCCGCGTACACTACACAGTAGGCGGCATTCGCTACCAGCGGCAGTTCTTCGGTAATTATCCCAAGCGTGTGCTGGTCTACCATTTTGCAAGCACTGACCCGGAGGGTACTGACTATCACATTCGTTTGGAGACACCCCACCAGAAAATAGCCGAGCGGTTCGAGAATAGTACGTATACCTTTGAAGGAAAAGTGGCTGATAACGGAATGGCCTTCGAGACCCTGTATCGGGTAATCAGCCCGGAAGGAACAGTTCGGTTTGATCAGGGAGAAGTTGTGGTGGAAGGTGCCTCTTCACTTACTCTGGTCCATACAGCCGCCACCGATTATCTGCCCCAGTTCCCCGATTACAAAGGACGAGACTATCAGGCCCTGAATCGTAAAACGATGGCAGGGGTGGAAGGGCTGACAAAAGATGTGTTATTTGAGGAACATAAAAAGGATTACCAGTCTCTGTTTCAGCGGGTAGCTCTGCATCTGGGCGAGAATACCGCTGACAGCCTACCTACTGACCAGCGGCAAAAGGCTTATTTTGAAGGGAATGATGATCCTGCTTTGGAAGCTTTGTACTTTCAATACGGGCGTTACCTGATGATCTCGGGTTCTCGCCCCGGCACTTTGCCCTTAAACCTGCAAGGTAAGTGGAACAATAGTACCTCCCCGCCCTGGGCCAATGATTACCACATGAATATTAACGAGCAAATGCTCTACTGGCCCGCAGAAGTCACAAATCTGCCTGAATGCCATGAGCCTTTGCTAGACTATCTGGGCACTTTGGTAGAACCGGGAAAGCTAGCTGCCAAGGCTCATTTTAATACCCGGGGCTGGGTTGTTAATACCATGAACAATGCTTTTGGGTTTACGGCACCGGGCTGGGGATTTCCCTGGGGCTTTTATCCGGGTGGTGCTGCGTGGTTATGCCAGCACTTATGGGAACACTACGCATTTACTCAGGATCAGCAATACCTGAAAAATACTGCTTACCCTATTATGAAAGAAGCGGCTCTTTTCTGGATAGATTATCTTACCGAAGATGAAAGTGGGTATCTGGTCTCTTCCCCATCTTACTCACCCGAGCATGGCGGCATTTCTACCGGAGCCTCTATGGATCATCAGATGGCCTGGGATCTTTTGAATAATTGTGTGGCTGCCAGCCAAGTGTTGGGGGTGGATGATGAATTCAGGGAGCAGGCGGCAGCAATAAGAGACCGTATTTATCCACCTCAAGTTGGCCAGTGGGGGCAGTTGCAGGAGTGGAAAGAAGATGTGGACGATCCGGAAAACCACCACCGCCATGTTTCTCATTTGTTTGCGCTACACCCCGGAAAGCAAATTACCGTAGCTGAGACCCCCAAGCTTGCCGAAGCAGCCAAAGTGAGCCTGAATGCCCGGGGTGATGGAGGCACGGGATGGTCGCTGGCCTGGAAGGTTTCTTTCTGGGCCCGGCTTAAGGATGGTGACCGTGCGCACAAATTGCTTAAGAATGTGCTGGCCCCGGTCATTAGTCAGGAGACTGATTACAATGAAGGAAGCGGTTCTTATAACAATTTACTATGTGCGCATCCCCCTTTTCAGTTAGACGGCAACATGGGCAGCACCGCGGGCATGGCCGAGATGCTGATGCAGTCTCATACTGAGGCAATAGAATTACTGCCTGCTTTACCTGAAGTCTGGAAAAATGGGCGAGTGGCGGGACTTAAAGCCCGGGGAAATTTTGAGTTGGCCTTACATTGGGAAGATCATAAACTGTCAGGCGGCCAAGTGTTGTCGTTGAATGGAGGACCATGTACGATCCGGTATCAGGGAAAACAAGTTGAAATAGACACTGAGGCTGGCGAGACGTATGACATCGTCGGGCTTTTTTAGTTTAAAAAGCCGTTAGGCCGCTTTTTTGATTGTTTAAGGTAGCGCTCCATCTGATCAGCATCCTGGCTGAATTCCAACATAAGTAGTAAAAGTGGTCGTTCCAGTTGCATGTTGGGCTGTAACCGATCAAGCTGTTCTCCTCGTTCACCTGTCTCATACTTGCGCAAGAAAGCTCTGCCCTTCCGGTCGTTAATGGTACTGGCTACCAATTGCATAGCCTTGCGAAAACGGTGAAAACGTATGAATAGATTTTCGGGTAAGTGATAAGGGTAACCATTATTATTATCCAGTTCAGTTACCAAATCAGTAAGCTCCGTAAGAAGGGTCATATAGGAAATATTTTGATTCGCTGAAGGCTATCATTCCTTGATAATATACGTAATATCAAAAAAGATAGATTGGTAGGAGGGAGGGCGGATCAAAAATTTAGTTGGCGAGCCTGCAAGTTTATCAGGAGAAAATACTTCATTTTCTCATTCTCTGAATACTACGCTTTATATAATACTGTGTGAGATTATCTCGGAATTTCAACGATAAAGGTAGTTCCGGCCTTTGGTTTGCTTTCAACGGTAATATTTCCCCGGTGGAGGTCAACAATTTTCTTAACAATAGAAAGCCCCAACCCGGTACTTTTCTCACCATGTAACCCTTTTTGTCTGGCTTTCGAGAATTCATTAAATATCTCCCGCTGCCTATCTGCAGGAATACCAATACCGGTGTCTTTAACTTTTAACAGAACCAGCTTATCTTTTTCGCTAATCTCTACCGTTACCTGCCCTCCGGTAGGTGTAAATTTAAGTGCATTAGAAAGCAAATTGGTAACAACATGCTGAAACTTCTGAGCATCTAGCCGTATATGAACGGCATTCTC
Source organism: Roseihalotalea indica (assembly GCF_022458895.1). The sequence goes on from NZ_JAINFL010000012.1 coordinate 13,090, forward strand.
GGGCCATTGCTGATTCAGGGAGATGTCATATTCCTGGAAACGAGGAGCAAAATTTTTCATACCATTTGCTACCAAAGAAACTAAATCTACATTATGCATATCCGGAGATAGGCGAGAGTCGGTTAGCTCCATCAACTCCAGCATGCTTTCTATTAGCGTGCGCATATCTTTGCTCGTTTCTCGGATCATATTTAGCATTTTCAATACTTGCTGTTGATCGCCACTTTGTATGTTTTTTTCCGATAAGTTCGCCAGCATAAATATATTATTCAGGGGGCTCTTCAGATCATGGGCCAGAATGCGAATCACTACTTCATTTTTCTCATTCAAATCTTCTAAAGAAGACATTTCTTCCTTTATTTGAGTAATATCAGAAATATGGGTAACGACCCGAACCGTTTTCCCTTTTTCATCTAGTATGGGAAAAGACTTAAGATTAAGCCATTTGGCTCGATATTTATCTTCATTTACTCTGAGATCATGATCTTGGTGAGCATTGTCGGTTGAGAAACTGCGCAGAATTTCCTCAAATTTTTTTCTATCATCAGGATGTACAAAATCAAGCATCCTTTCGTAATCAGGTTCTTCGGTAAATGCATTCCGGGCATACTCACGAAGCCCCTGAGTTAGGTAAATAATTTGCTGGCTAGCCAGATCCCAAATAAAGAAAAACTCCGGTACATTATTAGTGATCTGCTGGTCTAGACTATCCTTCATATTATGATGGTAAAAGCTTTATGAGTGCAACTACTTGAGTAACAATTGTGGCAGGGCAATGTTGGGTTTTTCTCCAATCTCTTTTAATTGCAGAGCAGCCTTTTTTAAAGAGGCTTTAGATTCAATAAAGCTCTTTTATTGTGACCGAAATAGACTCAATAATTATCGGTAGGGTAAGTAAGAAAAGGAAGTCACTATTACTTTTTCTCTTCCCGAACCCTGTGTTTTTAAGAGCCTTTTGAATAAGAGCAATTAAAACGAATTTACCCGAACCTCTATCTGATTCATGCCCGGCTCTAAACGTACGGAGCCGAAGGATGGGTTCACCTTCTGGCCATTAAGCTGAATATCTCCGGTAGTAGTCTGCGGAAGAGAGAACTCAGCAACTGTATTAGCCGGTATTTCAATGGTGTATCGTTGCAGTCGGTTATTCACATACTGGTACTCGCCCCTTACCGCACCTTTCAGCGTAGGCATTTTGATTGAGGCTTGTTTTAACGAGCCCATTTGAGGCTGAATGCTGATGATTCCGAAGCCGGGAGTTTTGGGTTGAATACCCCAGAGGTAGCGGGGAATAATGTTGGCCGGAGCCGCCCCCCAGGCGTGGTTCCAGTCCAGGTTGGGTTTGTATCTAATGTCCCAGGCTTCCAGGGCAATGGTAGAACCGGCTTCAATCATGTTCCACCAGCTTCGGTCGTTTGTGGCGGTCATCAGCTCCAGCGCATATTCGCTTTCCCCGGCCTTATACAGACCTTCCAGCAGAAACTGAGCACCGTATACACTACAGGCCATACCGCGCGATTTTACAAAGTCGGCTACTGTTTTCTGGTGCTCCGGCGGCACAATGCCAAAGGCCAGCGGCATCATATTAGCGTGCACAGAGGAATGGGTTGCGCCTTCACCATCCAGATAGATACCTTTTTGCTTATCAAACAGCTTATCATTCATGGCTTGCTTGACCTTGGCGGCCATCAGAGAAAAATGATCGGCATCTTCGGATTTTCCCAGCACCTGCGCCAGTTCGGCCATAATCTTCATGTTTTGGTAGAAGAAACTGTTCACCACCGTGTTAATGGGTAACATCTGGTGACCGTCACGTTCGCCGTCTTCGGTAGAGAGCTTCCAGCCGGTGTCTTTCTGCGCCGGGGGCCAGTCTACAATGTCGCGCAGCCGATTGGTAGTGTCGGCAAAGCCGAGTTGGGCCATGTATTCACCGGTCACTTGTTCTGAAGTTGAGCTGATCAGGCCGTCTTCCCGGGCCAGGTCAATCAGCGTTTTATGCTTGAGTGGTTCATAGTATTTTTCAATAAGCTCAGTATTGCCCGTATAGTAGTAATCCTGGTACATCATCAGGGCCGTGTGTAGCAGCCATTCTGTCGGCCAGGTGGGATTATTCATAAACCATTCAATGGTGCGCTGGGCCATGGCATATTCCCGGTCGGTAGTATAGTGCCCCAGTTGGTTAATGTAGGCGTCGGCTTCGTAGGGAATCCGTTCCCGGTCGCCATCTACATAAATACCTGAAAAGGAGGTGGCCTTCATGCTATATTTGCAGAGATCCCATACCTGATTGAGGATAGTATCGGAGGAGGTAAAGCTACTGGCATCTTCTTTCCAGTAGTTAAAGTATGCTTTTTGGGTGAGGTCTTCCGGCTGCAATTCGGCTTGCACGCCTTCTAATTCGGCATACCGGAAGGGCATCAGCACACCGAAAGAATCGGGCAGAGCAACGGCTACGGGTAAGGTGTTTCGCTCGTTACGTTCCAGCGAAACGGCGTAGTCCTGCGTATCAGGATTGACAGCCAATTGCACTTCCTGGTAGCGGATCGTGCCGCCGGGCTCCTGGTCAATCCGGCCATCTTTCAGCTTTTCACCTAGCCTTACGGTCAATGTATGGGCAGAGGCTGCTTCGTAATGTAGCTTGAGGGTGCCGAATGCATCTTTTCCAAAATCCACAAAATAATTTTGGTTGCCGGTCTTCTCTAAAGCTACCGGTTTAATCTCTTCCACCTGAAAGGTCTTACCCGGCGCAATGCCCGACTGAAACTGCCCCGTTTTAAACGACTGCGCTTCCGAGTATTCCGTCACCCGGTTATCCTGGTCCCAGATACGCACTTTCCAGAAATATTCTGTCTGAGCCTTCAAAGCCTCACCCTGATGCTCAACGTTCGCTGACTGACCGGTTCTCACCTGCCCGCTATTCCACACATCACCCTGATTATCAGTCAGTAATTCCGGAGAAGAGGCCACCAGCAACTGGTATGCCTGTTGTGTACCGGATTGCGGGGAGACAACCCAGCTATACTCCGGCTGCGGGTCGTGGATGGTTGTGGTTTCGGGCTGGCGGATGAATTCTACCATCAGTCCCGAAGGAGCCAGAGAAAGTGAATCCTGATACTGCCGGATACGCTGATCGAGGGCGGCACTCAGTTTTGCTAGCGTTTCCTTATGGGCCGGATCATCGGCCAGATTATTAATTTCCTGGGGATCATCGTTCAGGTTGTAGAGTTCTTCAATGGTGCGGTCATTTACGTAGCGGAAATACTTCCACTCGGCCGTACGCACGCCCTCACTGGGAGGAATATTATCAAATTCCCACAAGTGCTCAATCAGTACCGTATCCCGCGATAAGTCAGAAGAAGAGCCGGTTACCAAAGGTACCAGACTTTTGCCCTGATAGCTATTCGGGATAGCGGCTCCGGCCAGGTCCAGCATGGTGGCGGGCACATCTATATTGAGGGCCATTGCGTCAATGTCCCGATGCTTTTTCTCCCGGGGATCAAAGATGATCAGCGGCACCCGGATAGAGTTATCGTAGAGCAGCCACTTTCCGGCTAGTTGCCGCTCGCCGATGAAGTAACCATTGTCGCCCATCAGAATGATGACGGTATTTTTATCCAGCCCTTTTTTCTTCAGTTGCTGGCGGATTTTGGCAATTTCCAGATCGATGCCCGCAATCATGCGGTAGTAGCCTTTTACGCTGTGCTGGTACTTTTCAGGAGTATCGTAACGCCAGTGCCATCGCGTACGGTTAAATCCTTCCCGCACCCGCTCCGGCAAGGCATCGAAGTAACGGTCGTCCGCCAGCTCCGGGCCAGGCATCTCGGTATTGGCGTGCAGGGGGTCAGTTTCCTTTTGCCAGAAATATTGTTCCTCCGCCGAGTCATGGGCGTGCGGAGCGCTAAAGCTGAGCGACAGGCAAAAGGGTTTATTCGCATCGGCCTGATCAATAAAGTCCAGGGCTTGCTGCCCGGTATAGCGGGTCAGGTGCACCGTATCTCCGTTTAGCATTTTGTAGTAATAACCACGGCGGTCGCTGTAAGCATTGTTTCGGTCGTAGTCTTCGTAGACATCAAACAGCGCCTCTTTATTTCCGAATTGCACTCCAAATTTGCCAAAGAAACCGGTGTAGTAACCCGCATCTCGTAGCACTTTAGGATACGCCTGCTGCATATACTCACTGCGGATGGCTCCCGTCTGAAAATTGTACCGATGGGTACGCTCATGTAACCCGCTCAGAATGCTCGCCCGGCTACCCGCACAGATCGGAGTAGTGACCATCGCATGGCTAAAATACACTCCTTCCCGAGCCAGTTTATCCATCTCAGGTGTATGAATCAGTTCATTCCCGGCATAGCCCAGGGCATCCCACCGCTGGTCGTCAGTTAAGATGAAGATAATGTTGGGGCGGGAATCAGGGGGCGAAGGTATGTCCGTGGAGGAAGAAAAAGCAGTATTCGTAAAAAAAATCATTGCCAGCAGGCACCCTGACATTAAGCGGTGTATCATAAGGTTTTGTATTTGCAGGCCCCGTGCACATTCGGGACAGTCTTCATAAAATGAACTACTCACTAAATAACAACTTTATCAAAAACTATCCTTCATGTACTGTCCTTTTCTTTTGGTACCATTGCCTTTTCCTGTTTGGCCCACTGCTTGATATGAAAAAGTGACTTTTATTCCATGATGCAAATTCACACCATAGTACGTTATCTTAAAGAATGTTATCAGGCTGATAATCGAGAAGCTGGGTTGTTAGATTTTTACAGTCAAAAGGTTGAGCATCGCTTTCTGCTAGCAGAGGCGGCCATACTGACCGAAGCCATGCCTATTTATCCGGTTGATCCTGATTGGGGCGAGGAGGTTGACAAAACACTGGCAGTTTATCTGAAAGAGAAAGAATTGATGCTGGCTTATCTTTTCCTGACGGGCGAACATACGTTAGGAAATAAGCGAAGGAGAGTCGTTACTCCGCTATTTCTGATACCCACCGATTTAGAGAAGAGGGATGAGGATTATTTTGCCAGACCACAGATTGAAAATGCTATTGTAAATCCTTCGGCAATAGCATTGCTGAATGCTGGAGTAGAAAGTGCACCCGATATTGTATCAGCGTTGCATGAGTGGATTACCGGAGGGCAATATCTGTACGGAGATTTAGGAGTTCTGCGAAAAATGCTCATAGATGCTTTTCCTGATTTACAGGCAGCAGAACTTCTCATGTATCCATCCCTCTTTGACCAGAAAACAATCCAGCAAGCCAAGAAAAAAAACGGAAACCACCTGTTGCCTGCGGCAGGCCTTGGTGTGTTGCGTAAATCTTCAGTTACAGTAGGTATTCTCAGTGAACTGGAGACTCTTTGCCAAACCGAGGAGTATTCTTCAGCGCTAAAAGCATTTTTTGGTGATCACGGCACTGCTTTACCCGCATATTATGGAGAGCCGCTGGTTCCGGCCGTTTTAAGTAAGGCTCAAACACAGATTTTTAGAGCAGTAGCCCAAAATAAGCTGACTCAGGTTACTGGCCCACCAGGTACAGGTAAGTCGTTTGTAATTGCTGCTCTTGCTATTGACTTGATGAGTCGGGGCGAATCTGTGCTGATCGTTTCTGCTAACGACCAGGCGGTAGATGTGATTCATAATAAAATTGCTTCAGAATTTCAGTTGGAGCAGGTTACTGTACGAGGCGGTGGAAAGAGAGATTACAAAAGTGTGCTTAAAAAGCGATTAGAAAACTGGTTGAGTGGTATCGGAGTAGAGGTGGCGAACAAAAAGATAATAAAGCTATTAGAGCGTGAAGTAAGTAATATCCAAGATAAATTGGCATCATTAGAACGCCAGTATATTGGCACGAGCGAAAGGACGTGCCGGGATGGAATATTTTTAGCAAATTATCAAAATACATGGTTTCAACACCTGCGAAAGCTTTTAATTCGCTGGCAGACAGAACACAGGGTCTCTTTAGATAAGCTCCTGACGAATTATCAGGAAAAATTATTGTTGAAGCATCAAAAAGTAAAATGGTTACTTCAGCATACATTTAACCATCAGTTATATTGGACACTTCGTCAGCATCGCCGTGAACTGCAACGCTTGTTGGGTGCCATCCGAGCCCGTACCAGCAGTAAGCAGATGCGTTTGTTTAGCCAGATTGATTTTAATGTTATTAGCAGAACACTTCCGGTATGGCTGGTAAATATCACAGAGATCAGCCATATTTTGCCGATGAAAAAAGAGATGTTTGATGTGGTGATTGTAGACGAAGCCACTCAATGCGATATAGCTTCCATATTACCGGTATTGCAGCGAAGCAAGAAAGTGGTAGTTGCCGGTGACCCGAAGCAACTTCGCCACGTCTCTTTTTTATCAAGAAAACGCCAGCAACAAATTGCCGCTAAAATAGGGCTATCTACAGACGTGGCCGAGCAGTATAACTACCGGGATGATAGTTTACTGGATATTGTTAATCGTAATTTGCTTTCGCAAACCGCATTGGTTTTTTTAGACGAGCATTATCGTAGTCAACCCTCTATTATTCAGTTCAGCAACGAACATTTCTACCAAAGCCAGTTAAGAATTATGACGGCACAACCGCAAAACGAGCAAGTGCAACATGTTCATGTGATGCGGATATTGGGTAAGCGCCATGAAGTGGGTCATAATCAGCAGGAGGCTGAAGTTATACTTCGTAAAGTTAGGGAGATCTTAAATGCAGAGGCGCATTTGCCGACAACTGCATGTCAAACACTAGGCATTGTATCGCCCTTTCGCCAGCAAGTGGATTACCTTCGCAATCAGGTAGCTCAGGAGCTGGATGCTGCTGCTCTTCAACGACATCAGCTACTTATAGGAACACCTTACACGTTTCAAGGGGAGGAAAGAGATGTGATGTTTATATCTTTGGCAGTAGATAAGGAAACGCATCCTTCTACTTTTCAGCATCTTAGCCGCGAAGATGTATTCAATGTAAGCGTAACCCGTGCCCGCTCCGAGCAATGGATAATTACCTCTCTTCATAAACCAACTGGATATGCTGCTGCCGTTCTGTTAGAAAAATATCTGGCTTATTGTGAGCAGTACGAATCTGAATTTATTCATAAAGAAAAAACTGTTGTTCATGATACTTTCTCTGAGGCAGTGATACATTGGCTACGAGAAAAAGGGTATCAGGAGATTTATAGTGCATATACCATTGCTGGTATTGATGTGGATATTGTAGTAGTACACAATGGTCAGACTTATTGTATTGATCTGGTAGGGCACCCAGGAGCGATGGACCAGGCTTTTCCAATAGAACGATGTAATATCCTTCAGCGAATTGGCCTTCAGTCGTTACCAATATCATATACTCAATGGTTTTTTAATAAGGAAGAAGCTTTGCAGTCTCTTTATTATTTTCTTAGTCGAAACGAAGTGAAATAGTATATGCCTAATTGTTTATTCTCCTGCTGAATACATGCGGCTGTCAATCAGAAACGGGAGAAGGGCTTCTATCTGGACTTCGCTCATTAGCGGGTGTAGAGGGTTAATCAGAATATTAGATTCTTCGGGTACGATGGCAGAAGGTACTTTAAGCATGAGCGATGTCTGTTGAGTAAGCCACTCATCTCCCAGGTGGGCTACCGGGCTTTCGTAGCTGTACTTTTGCCAACTTTCGGGCAGGCTGTCAATGGTAATCTCTTGCATAGATGTATCCGGTACGTTGAGTGCCAGCATCATCAGGTCTTGGATGGGAAGCGGATTGTTGGCTCGGTATTCCAGAACAGCCAGGGAGCGATATTCCGAAGCATAGATAACCGGATGCCCTACTGAATTCCAGCGCCCGCCAAACAAAGCAGCTCCCTCCCCAGTAAGCTGCCGGGCATAGGGTTGACGTACCAGACGGTAAACCAGCATCAGGAGTATACTCCGTACGTCAGGCGCCCCAGTACTGTCTTTACCCACTGTATGCCTACCGGGGTGTCCAGTAGTTGTAACGGGTTGTTGCCATCCAGCGCAGTCAGCGGTTGTCGTAGCCATTGCCGGGCTAGTGTGTTGGTACCCAAAGCTTCAGTGGCCTGACTGTATACCCGCGCCAATTCCAGTAACTGCCCGGAGGCGGCTGAAGGAAGTTTGTCATCGTCCTGCATACGCTGGAGCGTGCGGGGAGTCAGGTGTAGCAGCTGAGCCAGTTCTTTCTGAGATAAGCCCAGATACTCCTGCACTTGCAGCATCGCGCCTTTATCCACGCCTTCCCGAGCCAGGCGAATAAGGTCTAAAGGACGATCTGAAGAATTTCCTAAAAGTTTGGCTACTTCCATCATATTAATAACTTTTGTCGCTTAAATATACGAAAAAAGTTGCTGAGTTGTTTCTTTCAACTGAAAAATGGTATGGAAGTCTATATGAAAGACAATTTACTGCCCGTCCTCGTGATCCTCACTAATAAGTTCGTGCTGATCATACAGTTTTCCTAAAGCTACCTGGGGAGGTTGACCGGAGCTGATCATACCAAACCTTCCTTGCAGTTCATAACCATTGGTAAATGTAGCCGGTACGCTGGGATCAAAGCTGATAATTACCTCTCGAGTATCGCCATGCTTATTATCAAGTCGGATTTGGAGGGATTGTTCGGATTGCTTGAGTAGGGTAGCTTGCCAGTTGGTTGCGTCAGATGGATGGGCTTGCATGAGCCAGCCAAAGACCTGCGTTTCTGAAGTAGTTCCCTCGAAAATGGCGCAGGCGGCTTCCTGCTTTTGGTTGTACTGCTCACTGTGCCATCCCTGAATTGTCGGTTGAGTCTGCCCCCGAACCACTTCGGTTTTCCAGGGTAGATCAGCTAGCAGAGTAATACTAAACGAAAGATTGTTGGTAGTTCCTGAAATGGATTGGCCGGATGACCGCACCCGGAGATTTGGGTGCATGTGCCAAAGGGCAGAAATCTCTCGGGGCTGATTCGTGGTTACCTGATCTACTACCAGCCACAGTCCTTCTTCTTTCAATTGTACTACCGCCCGGCTATGGCGTGCATTGGATGATACATGCTGCTCGTCAGACCCATATCCTCCATCGTACGTTGCATAGCAAAAATCAAACACTTCCTGGATACTACTCTGCCCGCTGATGGGATGCTCCGCTCGCTCTTCGGTAGGCAATTGCCCGTATCCATCTATCAAAATCACATTGTGGCTGGCGGAGCCGGTGAAGTAATCACGCCATTCGTCGTGCCGGTACCAGTAGCGTCCGGCATCTACCAGCAAATCCTGCCCAAAAGCGGATAGTGAAAGGTGCAGTTTGTCATTGTGCTGATGAGCCGTTCCCCAGGGCCCCATATCGAAGAAGGCCCATTGGGCATCGGCCTCCCAACCCGAGCGCAATACGGCCTGTCCGGCCCAGGGGAAAAAACGGGATGCCGGTCCGGCGGGTGAACTTCCCTGCTGGCCGTTGGTGGCAATATACGTCCAGTCGGGGCGACGATAGCGGCGGGCAGCATCGAGTACGATATCCTGGTAATTGCGCAGGTCAGAATCGTTGTTCAGCGGATTGGTAGCGTTTGGGCGTAAAGTGTAGGTCAAGTAGTTATACATCTGCTCTACCGCCTGATGTAATGGTTCGGGAACCGGTTTCTGTTGCTCCCCTAGTAGCTCGATAAACTTATTGAAGTTATTCAATGAAACATAATGGTAGCCTACTGAAAGCTCGGTCTGGGCACCATCAGGATATAGCTGATACTGCGCCTCGTGCTGCATTTGTTCAAGGGAGTACTTATACCAGGTATTTGCTTCTTTGAACTCCGGCCAATACAACGCCGCCGATGCCAGCCCGTGCATCTCCATGATCGTCCAGTTCTCATGGCGGAGATGGTGCTGTTTGATGTGGCGGGCGTGAGCCGGAATAGAGGACAGCATCAGTATTTTAGCAGCCGGAGCAAATGCATCTGTAGCCATAAACCCGTAGAAAAGTTGAGGCCAGGCTGCCGAGAGTCGCTTGCCCACTTCCAACTGTCGCCAGGTGACGGTACGGACATCTTCGGTCGGTGGTGGGTTCTGCTTTATCCAGTCCAATAGCAAAGAAGCGCAGGTTTGGGCGTATACTTCGTTCCCCGTGTTTTTATAAGCTTGCAGCAGTTCTACCAATCCCTGATGGCGGTTGAGAAAATAGCCCCATTCTTTATCCTCCTTCGGGCCTAAGTACTGCCAGTCTAGCTGTCCGCTGGGGGAGATCGGAACGGTTCCCGTGACGTTCTGAAAGGTAAAAGAGCCTCGGCGGATCGCTTCGCCCAGGGAGTCGGTTTTTTGGGAAGGCGGAATAGGCTTTCGGTAAAAGCGATTTTGAGGAGCTGCTTGCTGGTAATAATCTAGTAAAGCCTCACAGGCGGCTACCCAGTCGGCTTGCTGCACGTAAGACTTTGTTTTTTGGAGCCCGGGGCGGGTGAGGTCTAGTTCCTGGAATAGGGTTTTAATGGTGGTGGGTTGTTGTTGCACCAATGTCTCGAGGGAGTATTCTGTTGGGGAGATTTGGGCGGGTAGGTTGTGGGTGATGAGGAAATAGAGAAGGAAAAGCTTAGGGAAGGTGATATGCTTTATTAATGAGTTATGTTTTATGATGATACGTTGTGGGTTCATTGTTTTTTGACTTTCATGATGGCAGCCCTCAAGCCGGGCGGGCTTCTACTTTTCCATCGATGAAAAGTAGACAAAAATCTAGGAAACCTTGAAACTCGCTAGCGCTCAGACAACAAGGTTTCCCGAGAGGTGGGCAAAAAACTCAATCTATATTGTTTTAGCTAAAACAGTAATGTCCCGAATGATACTATTATTTGTATGTGTTGGTTTTTCGTTTTCACTTATTGAGCTCCAATATTCATTAATTCCGATTCCTATCAAGGTTGCAATAACGCATGCTAAGAGAAACATAATTAAAGCGACTATCCAATTGTCTTTTGCTGCATAAAAGAATCCTGCAGGGCTAATTCCATAAACCTGGAAAATGTTGCTTTTAGTCTTTAAATCCTCTTCAACAGAAAGCAAAATTACATTGTGCATATTATCAACTTTGCGAAGAGTGGATTGATGCAATGCTACATAGTCTCCTTTATCAAATGCATTAGCTTCTTCTTCGCCATTTAAGAAACTAGCCATCGTAACTTTATTCAAACGATAAAGGGATTCCATTCTTGGATGTGGTGAATATTGTTTTCCATACACATCAATAAAAAGTCTCGCTAGATCAATTTTTAAATTATCGTTTATTGAAACAGGTGTTCCACCAAGAACTCTGTAACGATGTTTTATAGCTTCAAATCCGAAATTAATATTTCGCATATTAATATGAATCCATTTATAGTCAAGGTGTCTTTTGACAAAGTCAAAATATTCGTCCAACATTTCTTTTTCTAACTGATTATAATGCTCACTAATTTGATTAGCAGGAACGCCGTTTAATTCAGCCATTTTGTGAATTGAAAAAGAGTGAGTCTGGGCATTTCGAACATAACGTACGGCTATTGAGGTGATTCTGGGCGTATTTCCCTCGGGCAAATTAAAAAAGCTCTCGCAGGAATAATGAATTACTAAGTATTCTGAAGGATTATCGCTGATAAGCTGTAATATTTCCTTTGCTTTTTTCCTTTTCTTATTTCTCTGTAATGCTTTCGACATTCTTGTTTTTTCAAATTATTCCCCATTTATAGTTGGGCAATAGAAGAGAAATTGTAGGCTTCTCTAATATTGAGAGTAGTAGTTACCATATGTAATTTAAACAGACTTCTTAAACACCATCATTACGTGACCGCAGTTGTTGGGGGTGCCGTCGGTCATGCTGTTTTGGTGAATGCCTAGTAATACATCTCGGAAGGGAGAGAAGTTGAGGTTTAGGTGGCGGTTGCAGAGCAGAAACTGGATGCCTTTATATAGGCGGGTATTTTTCTTGGAAATAAAATGTTCTTCCAGGGCTTCAAAATCAGGGAAGTAACTTTTTAAGAGTGGGCCGTCGTAGTGGCGGAAGTGTTTTTTGTTCAGCGGCGTATTCACCGAGGGGACCGACACCACGAGTGTTCCGCCCGGTAGCAGCAGTTCGGCAATGCGTTTTACAAAGGCACTGATGATATCGTCGGGAATGTGCTCCAGGGTTTCTACGCAGGAGATCAGTTGGAACTGACGTTCGTACTGGAAGATATCTTCGCAAAGAAATGTGGTGTTGGGAAGATCGGTGGCGAAGGCTTGGGCAAACTTGATGGGCTTCTCATCAATGTCAATGCCTACTGCCTGAAAGCGCTGCATCTCCGGTTCCCGCATCAGGTTATTGAGCAGAAAACCATCACCGCAGCCAATATCCAGAATATCATCCTGGGCATACTTCTTCACCAACTGCATGGCTTTCTTCATATAGGTGTAGTAATCCAGGCCCCAGCCCAGGTTCTTACTGAACTCCTGCTGTTGAATATCTACCAGGTAATGGTAGGGGAACTGATACTGGGCCGATTGTATAGCAAACTGCTCATTCATGGTTGGGTAGTTTTCAGAAATTTACCATAAAATACAAAATGTTACGAAAAGAGTATCAATACCTTCGGCCGTGCTGATAAAAAGAAAATTTCAGGTGGCCACCACAAAATTAACGATAAGCAGGTTTTGAGTTACTGAGGTAGAATTGTATTTTTCGGTTTGATATCGCGCTATAGTTTAACCTGACCATGACAGAAACATCCGGAGTAGGAGTAATGATCCGGTCTTTGGCGAATGGAGGAGCTGAAAAACAGAGTATCCTGCTAGCCAAAGCTCTACAGGAAAGATACCAGACCTTCCTGATCATTCTGGATGATCAGCCGCAGCACCCTAAGCATCGGCAAAAGATTAAGGAAGAAAACATTCAGGCTATTTTTCTGTCGGGGCATATGCTGCAAAAACTAAAGCAACTCACCCGATTGGTTCGCCGCCATCGCCTTCAACATCTGTTCTGCTTTTTGCCCAGTGACACCCTGATGGCTACGTTAGCCGCTCGCCTGTCGGGTATTTCCCCTATCGTATACGGTGGCATTCGCAACGACCAGATTCCCTGGCGCAAGAAGGCTGCTTTGAAACTACTTCATAATCACTCGCTGGACTATTCTATCTCCAATTGCCATTCCGGCGTGAAAAATATGATACGGGAAGGGTTCAATGGCTCTAAGTTCATTGTCATACACAATGCGTTGGAAGAAATGCCCTCCTTTTCCCCGCCAGAAGAAAAAGAAGAAGTACGTATTGTGACCGTTGGGCGGTTTGTAGCCCAGAAAGGGTACGACCGAGCGCTGCGTATCATGCAGATGCTACGGGAGCAAGACCTGAATTTCCGGTATACTATCATGGGCTACGGTGCGCTGGAAGCGGAGATTCGGCAAACCATTGAGCAACTGGGATTAGTATCGCGCGTGGATATGATCATCAATCCGGATAACGTGTTAGAGCAACTCAGCCGGTCGGATATTTACCTGTGTACTTCCAGCTTTGAGGGGCTTTCCAATGCGGTGATGGAAGCCATGAGCTGCCAATTGCCGGTGGTAGCCACCGAGGTGGGGGACAATGATTATTTGGTAATACCTCAAAAAAATGGCTATTTACATGCGGTAGAAGACGTGGCCGGAATGGCCGAAAGCCTGATCAGATTAATCCGTGATCCTCAGCTACGGAGCGCCTACGGGGCAGAAAGTCAAAGCATCATCCGGGAACGGTTTACATTCGAAGCGTTTCAACAAAATTATTTTCGACTACTGGATTCAGAAGCAGTTACTACATGAGTGAGAAGAAGCGCATTGCGCATTTTGGTATTAAATATTATCCTTCGCAGGGAGGTTCCAGCCGGGTGGCCGAGTTGCTGGTGCAGCAGGGCAAAGAGCACCAGGATGTAACGATCTATTGCTACAAAACCCCTGATCTAACGCCAGAGCACTTTCGGAGCGTGCGCGTCATTCAGATGCCTAGTTTCCCGTTCGGAAATGCCGGAGTATTCTTGTATTACGCTTTATGCTGTTTGCATCTGTGCCTGTTCGGGCAATACGATCTTATTCATGTGCATAAAACCGATTCGGCATTCTTCATTCCCTTCCTACGTTTAAAAGGCCGGGTGCTGGCTACTTCGCAGGAAGCACCCTACCGGCGGGATAAATGGAGCTTTATTGGTAAACAATACTTTAAGCTGATGGAGCGCCTGTTTGTGTACTCCGGGGCAACGCTCACCGCTGTATCAAAACCCCTCACCGAATACTACCAACAACGGTATGGCAAACCCGTAAACTTTGTCCCCAATTTCGTAGAGGTAAACCCCGAATACGATGATGCTGAGGCTGAAGCAATTCTGAAAGCTCATGGTATAACTAATGATTATCTGCTGTTTTCAGCCCGCCGGATTATGTCTACCAAAGGCTGCCATACCATGCTGAAGGCATTACAAGAGATCAAGTATAGCGGCCCGGTTGTTATTGTAGGGCAGGATTCGCACGCACCCGAATACAGTAAGCAACTAAAAGCACTGGCTACCGGACTGAACGTGACGTTTGTGGGGTACGTGGGCAGCAAACCGGCTTTAATGTCATTGGTTAGAAAAGCGAAATGTTTTGTATTTCCCTCGGAAAATGAAGGCATGTCGCTAATGTTGCTGGAAGTAGCGAGCACGGGCACACCCATTATTGGCAGCGATATTCCGGAGAACAGCACGGTATTTACTGATGAGGAAGTGCTTTTCTTTAAGGACAAGTCGGCGGATGATCTGGCCGAAAAATTTCAGTGGGCGGTGCAGCATCCGGCAGAAATGGATCATAAAGCGGGGCTGGCGCAGAAAAAAGTAAAAGAACAATACGGCGCTAGAGTAGTAGCCGAGCAGTATTTTCAATTGTATGATTCTTCGGTTGTAAATGCATAAGGTTTTTTGTGTACTTTATTGGCTTGTATCCCCTTTTTACACTAAATTACTAAGATTGTTTCCTTCTAAAGTGAGCTTATTTTCCCAAGGTGTACAAGCTTCTGCAGAGTAAAATAGTGACGCACGGTGATGTTGCGAAAATCCTCACTCAACACTTCAATTTTGTTGAGATAAAACAGCCTCACTACCTGAAAGGGCAAACCAGCCGGAAGCAAAAGCTGATGGCCATGATCTCTGATTTCTTCTTTGTTCTCCGAAATGCTAAAAAGATTTCCGGGGCCGAAGTACTGGTGGGGGTAGGTTACGTCGCCATTCCCATCCGGCTACTGATCTGGCTTAACCTGATTCGCTGCCAGCGTTTTGTGTGGTTAGGGTTTCTTATCCAGAACAAAGGGCTATTCAACTATTATCGCCGGTTTATTCATACCATTCCGGTTTCCCGGCAAACATTTGTATTGAATGCCGATACCGATATTCCTGTCTATGCAAGAAAACTTCGGTTGCCGCCATCCAGTTTTACCTATTTGCCGGTGGTCGATATTCAGGAAGTGGCCGGCTCGCCCGATTTCTCTTCGGCCGAAGCCGATGCCTATTATTTTGCCGGAGGCTATTCTAACCGCGACTACCAACCGTTGATTGAGGCATTTCGCAGTATACCGCACCAATTGGTAGTGGTAGGATCGCACGTAAATCCGGAGCTAAATCAACTGAGTGACCTGCCCAGGCATATCACAGTAAAACAGGATATACCCAAGGCGGAGTTTGAGGCGCTGGTGCGGGGAGCCAAAGCCTGCATCTTGCCTTTAAAAGAGGAAGTTGGCGCTTCCGGGCAGCGGGTCATGAACAGCTACATGCGCAATGGTAAGCTCATCATCGCCGTAGAAATGCGGATTACCCAACAATATCTGCAAGCAGGAGCCAACGGCTACCTCTACAAAAATGCCACAACTGACCTACCCACTATCATTCAGGACATAGAAGAAAACCCCGAAAAAGGCGAACGGATGAAACAACGAGCTTACACCTTCTACCAGCAAAATCTCACCCTTCCCGCCTTACTAAAAAGCATTGAGAAAAATCTTCTGAACAAAGTGCCGCCACAACCTCAGGCAGTTACGAAGGATTAAAAATGCCGTTACAGCAAAGCCTTTGACTCATTAGACATTATTCTGATTTTCTTTTAAAGGTGCAATAGGATGCGGGCGGCAGGAAATACTCCCGCCCAGCCTCCTGCTGACTGCCTCCAGTATCACTTTTAAGGCTCACAATATAAAATGGACTCTTACATCGTTATCGAAACAATCTCTATTCATACGAAAAATACTTCAACGCTTCCTGCGCCTCTTTTTTAAAGATAGCTTTCTCCTGTTCAGATAGTCCGTTTACCTGTAAATGGTTGATATCTGGCTTGATGATTTCGCCAATGGTTTCCTGGCTAAACCAGTATTTGCGGTTCAGTTCTCCGTAGTGCGTTCTGTGTTTCTGTTTGAGATTAACAGTTTTTTTTACCTTGATCCGTAGTTTGGGAATGGCAGTAGGAGTTTCCTGAATAAAGCCGAATAGCGTTTCGGCCACCGCAAAAGGTGCCTGAAGAGCATCTTCAAATTTGATGATCTTATAATCCGGATACCTTGCCTGGTCATTAACCAGTTGATCTACATATCTGGCGTAGAGCTTTCCGGCCTTTTTTGGGGATACACCCCGCCGCTTCCAGCCTTCACAAATGGCATAGCCGTTGCGCACCAGCCCGATGAAAAAGACCTGGGGAAAACTCTGGTAAAGCAGATCAGAATAATCAATATCCCAGTTATTGGCCGAACAAACGCCTTTGATGCACAGGGTAGCGTTATGCACTTCGTCAGGTGAATAAGGAGTGTTCTCTGTTTTGTAACGGTTATCTTCAATAGCCAGGTTTTTTAGCTTATAGCTGGTAAACCTCCGGTGTACAAAGCGATTGATTAGCGGTGCTAGCGAGGGAATGGGATTAGACACCAACAGGGGCTTTAGGGGAGTAAGAAAGCTTCGTGTTCCTATAATCTGATTTACCTCATATACCGGAGAAACCACATTCGGGTGCGACTGCAAAATATTCCAGATAATGTTGGTGCCCCCCCGGGCTAATCCATTAAGGATCACTGCTTTTTGCTCAAAACTCATTGAACTGAATTGATGCACCCGCTTGCACGGTGCGTTACTGATGAAATTAATAATATTACTCGATAAGTCATTAGATGAATCATATCTTCACCCTTCACATTAGTGCCGCTCAAGAAACTGAATAAGCTTTTTCCTTAGCTGTAAATCTTTCCGCAATTGCTGGTATTTAACGCGCCAGGGCGCCGGCTGCTTGGTTTCCTGTTTCTCTTCCTTCGCAATAAGCGGGGCCGTTTGCCAAGGGTAACCCCACTGCTCACTCAACGTTGCCACCTCCTGCTCAAATTCTTCCCGTGCCTGCTCCGACCAGTCTGCTACCGTCCGACGA
Source organism: Roseihalotalea indica (assembly GCF_022458895.1). Next base: position 30,446 of record NZ_JAINFL010000012.1, read on the forward strand.
CTGTACAGGCGGTTGGGTTTGGACGAAGTAAGCTTTTCAAAGGCGGCGGCTGAGTGGGTTTGGGGGTACTCCAGAAAGTCGCATACCTCCTGATATTTCTGAAAGTTGAAATCTTCAATTCGTATGGTCATACGGTGAGTATCCGGCAGGCTTGCAAATTGCTTCTGAATAGCATCATTGATCGTGCGCCAGAACCAGGCCAGTTTCCCCACCTGCGTGTAATGGACCCATCGCTCCGCTTCCTCACCGCGCGGTACCAACCGGCTGAAACTGTGGTGCGGTTCTTTCATTCCGGGTTGAAACCCCGCGGCCAGTTGGGGATTTGTACGGTACACGGGTTGATCGTACCAGTGTTTTTGCAAATAGGAGTTAACAACCTTATGCGGACTGCGGACCAGAAATACAAATTTTGCGTCGAACTGCTCATACAATGGCAGCACGCTTAGCGAAAGGTAGGCACTTGCTTCAAATGAATGCGTGTATTTTGACAAATCCTGCCGGATGCCTTCTTCTTTCTGGGCCAGAAAACCGGCTGTATCTACCGGAAGCTGGTTCCACTGGCAGTACCGCTGAAAAGTATCGCTTAGTGGATATCGCTCGTGATGCGATGCCACCCCGTTCTCTTTCTGGAAAAGCTGGTATAAAAACTTGGTTCCGCAACGTCCGGTGCCAATGGCAAAACTTACCTTCTGGTGGTACGGGTGCTTCATAAGGATGTCTTGATAATGGTCGTAAATCGATCTAATAATGCCTCGATGCCGGAGGCGTTCCACAATGAAATATAGCGCTGGTAGGCCTGCTGCGTAATTTGTTGCCGGATGTATTCATCCGCCAGCGTAGCGGTTAATTTTTCTTCCAGGTCGCTCAGGTCCCAGGCCAGGGGAACATACGTTTGGTTCTTTTCAAATAAATCGGGCCAGGTATCTATATCGTCCATATCGGGCTTGAGTAGGCAGGTATCCCACAAAAAGCCCTCAAAATCCCGGTAGCAGATTTCGCCCCACCCAAACGGGCTGAGCACGCAGTATGAGCGTTTCATATAGGCAAAGTAAGTTCTTTCGGATACCCGGCGATCCGTAGGAGTAATGGTAAAATCTTGCTGCATGATGGCTAGTTTTTCCCAGGCATGCTGCCGTTGCGCATTGATCGCGCCTCGTTGGTCTTTGATCACAAACATGGCGTGCAGGTCAATATCTTTTTTGGTGGTTAACCCTGAATGAGGCGGGAATTCCGGCGTTTTATTCCGAAAATAGACATCCAACCATCGCTCCCAGCGGGGAACAGCCGCCAGAATATTATAGGCAATATTCCACCACAAACCTATCTTGTGAACGTGCTCGGTATACTGAGACAATAACGCGTTCGCTTCAAAGGACTCGCGGGGTCGGTTCTGCCAGGTAGCGTAAAAATCAGCGTACTTGCGGTTGAAGTAGTAGGTTTGCTCATAGTCTTCCAGGTGGCGGTATTTTTGCCGCATCAGGTAACGATCTACATAGGGTAACACCTCAAACTCGGTAGATCCGGCACTGTCGCGCTCGCTAAACCACAGCAGGCGGTGGCAGCAGAAGCGTAGTTTTTTAAGCATATTAATCCGTTCCGGTTTACTCATCTGGGAAGTAATGCGGGAAAAGACAATGATGACATCGTAGTGCGGCTGATCCGGAAAAACATGCGTGAACGTCAGCGCAAGTTGGTGTTTTTCTCGTAAGATCCTCTGGTGAGCAATAAGCACTTCTATATTCCTATGCCATAAGTGGGTGGAATCTAGTAAGGCCACCTTAGGTCGGCTAATGACGCAAACCCGTAGAACATCCTGCTCCGCTTGATGGCTATGCTCCACTGATCTCACGACGCTGATGGTAAACAGGATCTGACGCTATGGTTTTCGGTGCTCGCTCTTTCGCATACGGATACGCCATCACCGCGATGAGCAGAGCAAACATGGGCTCGAAATACAGGTTCTCATAGGTATAGAAAACCAGTGCCAGAAAGACAAACCCTTCCCGAATCCGATAGTCCATCGAGCGGCTGCTAGTGTCATCCTTTTTAAGGTCAATCGGTGTGCAGCGGAGCAGGTACAGCAGAAAGGCCATATGTAGTCCCAGCCCGATTATACCCAGGTCACCCAGGTACATCGCCATCGCTACCCGATTGATGTAGTAGTTCGGATAGCGATTGGCCAAACCACCGTTAGCCCCCGGTAGGTTGCTTTCGGCGGTAGCCCCCGGCCCCAGTCCTAATAAGGTGGTGCGAAGCTTGGTATTTACGTGTTTCCAGCTAAAAGTAATAGCCGCCCCTCGCTTTAAACGCCCGGAGGGGGTGAACTGGGAGCGCTCACTACTTCCGGCAAAGTTATAGCGGATAAAGAACGCGGGATCAGTGAGTAGAGAGGTATAAGAGCTTTGCTCATTGCTGGCAAACTCCTGGTTGTACACAAAGGTGAACGTGATGAAGGCCATACCCACAGCCACACCGGCCACCATAATCTTGCGCATATGCCGGAATACCAACTGGCGCTCCGAACGGAAAATAACAAACCCAAAGATCACAAACAGCATGATCAGTCCGGCTTTGTTGGCCCCAATGGCCACTGAACCCAGCAAGAGAAGTAATGTAATCTCAGAAGATAGCTGAGGAATAATTCGCTGACCTCTCAGCCAGAATACCATCGTAATGAGCACACAAATACACTGGAAAAACAGATAAAACCCATCGATAGGCAACAAGCCGGAAACCATATCGCCCGATTCAATGTGTAACAGGCTAACAAATACCACCCGCTGAAACAGCGCAATCGGGAAGTGAATGACTCCAATCCAGACCAGCAATCGGTAAATATCTTCCTTGGTATAGGTGCCATACACATTTTTGAGCAGCACCAGAAAAGAGAAAATCATAATATATCCGCGCTGGGCCACCAGCATAGCCAGCCCGGAGCTGTGGTTCATCAGCAATGAAATACCCGAAACCCCTAAGATCAACGCATAAATAACCACCAGTCCCTTCGGAATTTGTAGGGCATACCGGTACTTTAACAGAGCCGTAACCACCGCCAGCGCGGCAATCGCGAGAAACGGAAGCCAGCGGATGGCACTGGGTACGGTGAAGAAAAAGCGGTCAATATAGTCTAGTGGGGTAAACACGCAGACGAAGGCGGCAAAGAAGATAAAATCTTTACGCTGGATCAGGAGCAATCCGGCCAGGATAACGGTGATGAACGCTAGAATCAGTAACCACGGAGTCATAAGGCAGGGGTGGTTTGGTGATGCAAAGTATCAAATAATTGGCCTAATTGCTCGGCTCGTTTTTCCCAGGTATAATGCTGATGAAAATCGCGATGAGCCTGTTGGCTTAGTTGCTCCCGCAGTTTTTCATCTTCCAGTAAACTCCGAATAGCTTGTACCCAAGCTGCGATATCATCAGGATTGATAAGCAGCGCGTTCTGTTTGTGGTGTAATACTTCCCGAAGCACCGGCAGATCGCTGGCAACAATGGGTTTACTCGCCGCCATGTATTCAAACAGCTTGAGCGGCGACATCCAGCGGGCAATATCAATTTTTTTGTGCCCTACTTTTACCTGCGGTTGATACGGTGCCAGCACCACATCAAAGCTCGCCAGATAACCGGCAATTTTCTGTGGGTCCTGATGTCCGTGAAAATATACGTGCGGTGGGCATTGTTGACTCCAATAAGCGACCTGCTCATCAGTGCCGCCTACAATATGAAATTCGCATTCGGGTAGATCAGCTGCAATCTTTGCGATAAGCTCCATTCCTTTTCCTGGTTGCAGGCTGCCGGTGTAGCCCACTCGCGGAATATCGAGTGCAGGTAAAACAGAGGAAATTGTTTTGGATGGAGATGCTGCATCGTGCGCCACGTAAACCTTTCCGGCCACCAGCTTCCCGAAGCGACGCTCGTATTCTTGCTTCAATGCTTCTGAGATCACGACCAACCCTTTAAAATAGGGGCTACGAAAGATGGTTTGTTGCAGATAATTTTCCAGCCGGTCGGAAGGTGGTTGGTGTATTTCCAGGTAGATTGGTTCGCGGATCAGTTGGGTTTTGGCGATCAGTGCCAGCGAGAAGAAATCCCGGCCGTACAAAATACCTTTCCAGCCATTGCGTTTGATCGACCAGATGACCCGCAGGGCATACAAAAAGCGGGAGATGACCTTGATCCTGGGCATACGGATGGGCACCAGTTGAACAGGCGTGTTGGGTAAACCGTAGTATGCGCCAATATCTTCTTTCCGGACGGTACGCAGGCAGAATAGCGTGACGGACCAGCCTTGTTTTGCAAAGGCGTCGCACATGTGCATTACCTGAATGCTGTTAGCAAAACGGGAAGGTATTTTGGAATAGCTTAGGTAAAGTAATCGCATACATCAATTCTCTCAGGGCTTACTACGTTATGCCAGTTTCTGAAACTTTCGTACCTGCTGTTGAATATCTATCAATAACTCTTTTTTCAGGAGCAAGATCAGCCCAAAATAAACGGCCGTAGACAGCATGCCGTTAATACCCAGCCACCAGATAGTTTCTCCACCGAATACATAATGACATAGCCACATAATACCAGTTGCCAACAGGGTAAAGGTACTAATGTGCCCCCAGAATGCCCACGACAGTTCCAGGCGGTACCGCATCTGTACCATGGTAATCATGACCGCGTAGCTGACGAAGGTCGCGACGGCCGCTCCCAGCAAACCCAACGACGGAATCAGAGCGGTATTCAGAATGGCATTTAACACCAGGCCGACGGTCTGGTAGCGTAGCTCGTCCAGGGTGTGCTGCCGTAAGTAGATCAGGAGATTGTAAAAGCGTTTGCTGGCATAAGCGGTAATGCCCAACCCGATGAACAGCACAATCCACGGTAGCGGTAAGTCTTGTGGGTCTTCCTGAATAACCAGTGCAAAAATATCGTGAATGTTGATGGTCAGGAAGGTGATCAATGCAATACTCAGAATCATAAACAGCAACAGCGCCTGCTGAATAACTTGCCGGGATTCCCGCTCGTGCCCCCGATCCCAGGCACCGGAAAGGTAGCTCATGAGTTGCTTCTTAATCGGCACGGTAATAAAGTCGCTGACCGAGCAGATTTTATACACTACATTGTAAATGCCCAGGCTTTCCACACCCAGAAAAAACCCGATGAAGTAACGATCTACCTTGTCTAGTAAGCCCCCTTCAATTGAGCTGAGCGAGAGGGCATAGGTGTACTTTACATATTGCTTGCAGAGATTCCACGAAAAGCGGGCCAGAGGTAGTCGGTATAGAATTACTCCGATAATAGACAAAGCCACGGCCATGTCCAGGGCCAGATAGGCCAGCATGCCGTAATACACATCACGGTACAGGAGAATAGCGCCAATGAAGCCCAGGTAGGGTAGCAGATCGTAGCAAAAGGTGAGCAGCGTATAGGTTTTAAAGCGCTTTTCGGCCAGCAGAAATTTACTGCCATTGGCATACAGCACTCCACTCAACAGTAACGGTGAGGATACCATCAAGGCCTCCTGATACTGATCTTCAAAAAACCAGCGACTCAGCCAACCGGCACTGCCCAGCAAAAACAGGGAACCTAGAACCCCAAGTAATACAGTAGGATACAGTACTGAGCTAAAATGCAACGCTCGGGTTGCCCGATCATTCTCGGCCGGAATAAATCGTTGAAAGCCGCTGCCCAGCTCCAGAGAAAACACCGCCTTGAGCAGCAGAGTAGTGATGATGATTTGCGTGTACGCACCGTATCCATCCAGCCCAATACAGGCAACAATGATAGGAATGAAAAGAAAGCCCTTTACCCGGTTTACCAACCCGCCTACCGTAATAAACACACTATCTGAAACAAACTTCTTCATCGGCTCACCGCAAAACTAACGATACTGATAGGGCTTATAGTAATTCTGATAACGCTCTACCGGATGGCTTTTTACATTGTTGAATACCAAACCAACCTTAGAAAATTCTGCTTTGGACAGCACTCGTTTAATTTCACCAATATGGCTTAGCTTGGTGTAATTCTGCCGGAGCACAAACAAGTTCACATCCAGAAAGCGGGTCAATGCGAAATAATCCGTGACCAGCCCAGCTGGTGAAGTATCTACAATGATGATGTCGTAGTGCTTCTTCAGGTAAATAAACAGTTCGGCGAATACTTCCTTGTCCGAGCCTTTCATGTGAATATCTTTGCTGGGCTTGCTGAAGATAATATCCAGGTTCTCCAGTTCAGAAGGCTGAATGATCTCGCGAGCGGGTAGGTTCTTCTCAAAGTAATCGTTGAAAAACCGGATGTGCTTGGCATAAGGAAACAGCAGTGATAGTTGAGGTCGGTAAACGTCAGTTTCCAGTAGCAGCGTACGGTAGCCTAAGGAGGCGCAGGTAGCCGCCAGATTGGCCGAGCAGTAAGTCTTGCCCTCACCACTCACGGTAGAAGTAATTCCAACAGCCAGCGGTTTATCTTCATGCTGCAATTCAATATTCACCAATAGCTCTTTAAAAGCATTTTTGATGTACAGGTCATCGCCGTGCAATGCCGCGCGTATATCGCCCTTTTGTTTTCCAATGCTGCCCAGGATAGGGTATTGCAGATGGTCTTCAATCTGCTCCCGGTCACTGATATCCGAATTGAAGGTTTCCCGTACTCCAACAACCAGCCCGGTAATAACAATTGAGAAGAAAAAGGTAATGAATACCGTTAAGGGCTTGTTCGGAAAGATAGGCTCATTCCCTACCACCCGAGGCTCATCCAGCAACTCGCTCACGGGCAGGCTGGAAATATTCAGGATACCCGCTTCGGCCTTCTTCTCCTGCAAGTAATTATACAGGTTGTCGCTAAGCGTAAATTCACGCTCCAGGTCAGCCAGGTTTTGTTCCTGTTGGGGGAAGCGGCTCAGTTCACCCTTTACCCGTTGAATTTGCCCTTCGCGGTCAGCTACGGCTTCTCGGATTGAGGCAATGTTGCTGTCCACGCTCTCCAGAATAGCCGCTTTCAGGTTCTCCATTTTTTTGGTTAAGGAGGTGATCTGCGGGCTGTTTTGAGTAGCTTTTACCGAAAGACCAGCCATTTCAGTATCCAGGCGCTTAAGCTCCAGCACTAACTCGGTGAGCACCGGGTCATCCACCCCAAAAGCCGAGGGGCTCACAATGCCACCGTAGGTTTTCGTGCGGATTAAATACCGGGCAATAGACTCGTAATATTTTAGATTGGCTTCCAGTTGAGATTTTTCATCTCCCAGTTCTTTCACGCGGTCGTAGGCATTAACCGTAGCCAGCTCAATATTGGCCAGGCTTTCCTGCCGACGGTAGCGTTCCAGGCTGCTCTTGGCCTGCCGGAGCGAGTCTGAAGCTTTGGTTAAGTACTCGTCAATATACTGAATGGTGTTATCGGTGATCAGGCGGCTTTTCCGGGTGCTGCGATTAATGTACAGGTCGCAGATAGTAGCCATTACGTCGGTAGTTTTGCTGGGCACTGTGCCTTCCAGACTGAGCTTAAAGATGGTGGCTTCCAGATCGTTAAGGCTCACTTCCAGGTCGCTTTTGTACTCTTCCGCCATCTTGTTCAGGTTGTTGAAGCGGAAAGAAAAGTCTTCAATGCTGGTCTGAGAGTCATCCTGCTGAAGGGTAAACGAAAGATACTTCCCTACGAACGGCTCACCAAATTGGAGGACGGTGTCTAATGAGTAAGTCTGCTCGGGAATGCTTCGGCTTTTATGCTCAAGGTAGTGATACTGGGCCACTGGCACACCATCAATTTGCAGGCGATACTCCTGATCCGATATTTTCTCTACCGAGATCAGTTCTCCGGTAAGCTGGTAAGCCGAAGAGTCAGCAATGACCTGATACGGGAAGTACGGATAATGTTCGGTTTCTTTGAAAAAATCGTCGGTGATGTAGGACACCCGCAATGGTAGCTGTTCTACCGCTTCCCGGATGAGTGCGTAGGAAGAGATCACGCCCATCTCATTTTTCACGTTACGCTGAACCCCTTTCGATTCGTAGCCTTCCAGAAATTCATCCCCGGCAAAGCTGGGGTTATCTTTTCCGTCAACCAAAACCAGGGCCTCAACGCGGTAAATATTATCAGCCAGCTTAAGGTACAGCAACCCTAGCAGGTTGATGAACACTACAATGCCAGCAATCATCCAGCGGTTCCGGTATAAGGTGCCGATCAGTTTTTTAATGGCAAATTGATTGTCCTCCTTAATCACGATCTATGTATATTATTTGAAAGAAATTGTATATCGGATGCGTCGTTTCACCGAACGCGTTAAAAAGCATTGGTTCGGGTCTTTTTGCTAAACACGGTCAGAAAAACGATTTTAATGTCCAGCCACAAGCTCCAGTGGCGAATGTACCAGAGGTCATGTTTGATACGCTCAATCCGCTGTTCATTGGTATCCGTTGGTCCGCGCCAGCCGTTCACCTGGGCCCAGCCGGTAATGCCCGGTTTTACATAATGGCGAATGGTGTAGCGTTCCACCACATTTTTTAGGGTATCATTCAGAAATATCCGGTGTGGGCGAGGCCCTACCACGCTCATATCACCTTTCAGCACATTGATAAACTGGGGGAGCTCATCCAGATCGTATTTGCGTAAAAACCTCCCGATTGGGGTAATCCGTGGGTCATTTTTAACGGTGGAACGGCTGCCATTTTTCTCATCGTCGCACTGCCGCATGGTGCGGAATTTATAACAGGCAAATTGACTACCCGTCTGCCCGTTTCGGTGGGGTTTGTACAACACCGGGCCTCGGCTGCTTAGCTTTATCAATAGGGCAATCAGCAAAAACACCGGAGATAACAAGAGAAGGACTAAGCCTGCAAAAACTGCATCAAATGAGCGTTTGATGAAGGCATTGGCAAAGTTATCCAGTGGAATTTTGCGAACGTTCAGAATGGGTAGTGAGTCCATGTTAATGGCTCCGATACTAAAATCAGCATCACCAGCCAGGCTAGGCATCAAGCTCACACGCACCCCCATCTGGTCAGCCGTATTGATTACGTAATCAATTTCGTGCATGCGGCTTAGAGGCCAGGCCACAATAATTTCATCTACCCGCGTTTGTTCCAGCACGGCGGCCAGGTCATCCACTCCCCCCAGCACGTCCATGGTTTCGTGCGGTGCGGCCACAGGGTGGTCGTCTAACAGTCCCAGTACTTTAAAACCCAGGTGGCTATTGCGGTCTGTAAACTCCAGCAAGCGGCTGCCTTGTAGTTGCGTGCCCAGGATTAAAATATTGGAAGAGAATGTTTTAGGTAAAATGTACTTATAGAAGAACGGACGAAGAAACTCAAGAAACAGTAAGTCCAGGAAGAGAAAAATAACGAAAGCCTGAAGGATGACTTCGGCAAAGTTACCTTTCAGCCCAAATACGACGCTGCCTACCAGCAAAAAACCCAGAAACTGAGCAAATGCCCGGAATATCTCCTTAAACTTAAGCATGGGAGAGTGCACTGCATAATAGCGATGATCATTGAGTAAGGCAATAAGCACCCAACCCAGATTGGCTACAAGCATAGCCACAGACTCATTAAAGTCCAGTTGCAATCGGTAGGCAAAGAAAATTGTGTGGATGATTAGATTCAGCAGTACCAGTTCCGTGAGGAGATAGATCAGGATAATACGCTGGTTCTTTATCTTCATGGAGGTAGTGTAGAGGTGAAGGTACTATAATAGGTTAGGTTACAAAGGTAAAGGCTTCAAAAATTACTAAAAACGAGTGATTCTGCAATAGAAAATGTCAATTTTCTCAAACGAACCGCCAGATAATGAAAACAGCAAAAAAACTTTTCAATAGTAAGATGTAATAAACCATTCTTTTTTTGAAAAAAATATAGCTAATAGAGTCTATTCCGATCATGATGTGAGCTCAAGTTTTATAGACGTTCCCGGATGTGGTTAGCATGAGGCTGTTCAGCCGGAGGCCATTCAGCCGGAGGCCGTTCAGAATAATGTCTATTAGAAAAGCACCTTGGTTGTTGGTCTTTTTTGTGCAGCCAGAGGCATTTTATGATGGTAGGGTATACAGAGCTAGAAACAGTTTTTGTTTTTGTATCTTTTATCCGTTTTTTAACCTAACGTTAGAGGCGATAAGTGCTATTCGTGCCAGTTGGAGCATGACAGCCTTTGTCGTATCTTATACGAACACCTGAACTGTGATGAATTATGATGCCATTTCCGGCTTCATCATAGCCTCTGGTTCTCGTAAGCTATGAATTATACAACAACCCAAATACTACATGTATGAAATGGACTTATGTAATAAGGCAGAAGACGAAGGCAGCCATGGCGCTGGGAACAATATTTGTCCTGATACTTGCCACTAATGTGATGGACAAAAGCCATTTTTCTGAGTTGCAGGATTCTTTCTCTGCGGTATATGAAGACCGACTTGTAGCAGAAATTTATATTTACAAATTATCTGCCCAGCTTCATACCAAGAAGAAGGTATTCGATGAGCTTAATGATTTGGGTGTATATGACCGTAATACAAATCAGGCTCTGAATGACTCTATCAGAACTTTACTTTCAAAATACGAAGAAACCAAACTTACCGAGAAGGAAGCTTTGCTTTTTACAGCTCTGAAAAAAAATATCACAGACTTACTTTCGTTAGAAGCTGATCACACCCAGCTTGCTTTAGGCAGCAAACGCCGGGAGAGAGTAGGAGAGCAGTACAGAAAGCTGGCAGTAAACTTAGATGGGCTATCTGAAATTCAATTACTAGAAGGTAAAAACCTCACTGATAATTCCCGGCGAATTATAGCCGCTAGTAACGTAACATCTCAGTTAGAGATCTGCATCTTAATAATTGCGGGGCTAATCGTTCAGGCTCTGATCTTTACGTCAAAATCTATGAGACCGCACTGGTCTCAGGACAGTTCTCTTAATTAAATTATAACATGTAAAATGTGAGATGCTTTGCTTATAATTGCTCATTGACAATTTGATTTAATGATAATTACTGCTAATTTTTAGTAATTATTTAATAACAACCTCTACTTACTACTTAACCTTACGCCTATGAGCGTTATTTACTCTCCTTTAAAGCAATGGGAAAAACTTTACGAAGACCTAAGCCCGATATTATTTCAGTACGGATGTAAAATCACCTCTCAGAAAGGTTTAGTAGAAGACTGCATTCACGATGTTTTTACCAGAATCTGGGGGCGTCAGGAGCATCTTTCTGAAATCAGAAACTCGAGTGCCTACCTTATTCAATCCTTCCGCCATCACCTTTTTGCCAAGCTCCGAGAAGAAAGCCAGCGGCGCACTGTTAATACTATCACCGATTTCCCGCTGGTTTTGTCAGAGGAAGCAGCCTGGATTGAGGAGGAAGATAGCCAGGAAAAACGGGAAAATATTAGTCAGGCTCTTCAAAAATTATCGGCTCGGCAGCGGGAAGCTGTTTATTTGAGATTCTATGGAAACCACAGTTGCGATGAAGTAGCTCAGATTATGGGATTAGAAAAATCTGCTGTCTATACATTAGTATATAAAGCACTAAGTCAGCTTCGCGCTTCCCTGAAAAGTATTAGCGCAGAGCTTAATCCTATCATGAGTATAGGGTTAAAACTGGCCCCTTTCCTTTCGCTTTTAGCATAATAAAGTGCTTCTTTTTTAACAAAATGCTTTAATTGATAGAGAGTTTGTATACTTAGTGTTTATTTTTTGATGACAATGTAATTATTTCAAAAAAGAGTATTTTTTTCGGTCAGATTTAAAGCAGGTTTTACTCTATGGTAGTAAAAGAGACCGGTTTTTTTCTACATGAACTACCTGACCTACTCCGCGCTTGACCTGGCTGCCGATGAATATTTTCAGTCCTGGGTGCTAACTGAGGATGATGAAGTATCCCGGTACTGGGACGGTTGGCTGGAGACTTACCCTCACCGGCAGGCGGTAGTAACAGAAGCTCGTCAACTGCTTTTACTGCAGCAATACAAAACTGAGCACTGGCCCACAGAACGCAAGCAGGCAGTGCTAGAGCGAATCAAGCATAGCGTTTCTTCAACCAAAAAACTGCCTAACCCTTCAGGATTTATCAGCTCTCTTATTCACAAAAGATGGCCCTGGATAGCGGCAGCCTTCACTATTTTGCTAACCATCGCCATTGTATGGCAGATCACCAAAAACCATCATCTGGAATATCGTACCGGTTATGGTGAAACCCAGGAGGTGCATTTGCCGGACGGCAGTACTGTTATATTGAACGCGAACTCACACCTGGAATTTTCAGAAAACTGGCAGCAAGCTGGTAGGCGGCAAGTCTGGCTGGAAGGAGAAGCTTTTTTTGAAGTAAATCCTATCGCATCTGATCAGTCGCGAAAACCGGTAAAGTTTACAGTACACGTCAGCTCATTACAAGTTGAGGTGATCGGTACGACTTTTAATGTAAACCATCGGGCCGGAAACGTTGATGTCTTTCTTGATCATGGAGTGGTAGATATTCAAATGGAAAACCAACCCCGGCTGCGCATGAAGCCTGGCGATATGGTTAACTATTCTTCTCACACCCGCAAGCTTAGCAAACAAAGCGCTGATTCGGGAAAAATCGTGGCCTGGAAGCAGCACCAGATCATTCTGGATAATCAGCCTCTTTCTGATCTGGCTGAGATTTTACAAAACTACTACGGGGTGCAAGTTGACTTTGACCATCCCCGGCTGGCCAATAGAAAAGTGGTAGCCATACTGCCTATTGATGACCTGGATGCTGTGCTAACAACCCTGGAAACTATAGGGGGAGTGCAGGCCGAACGAACGAGTAATCATGTCCTATTCAAATAATAATTTATGATTCATTTTAACTACTATTTACTATGAGAAACAAATTACAATTACGTGTGCAACTAGCGGGGCTTCTGGCAGTGCTATGGAGTTACGCGGTGGCGCTACCCGCGCAACAGCTCGCTTCGGTCGGGGCGTACTCTGTTGGCTACGAATCTTTTTCTACCGACCCTGCAAAATCCCTTCAGGAGACAAAGGCGCTAAAAAGTGTACTTGAGCAGCTACAAACCCAGTATGAAGTTTTCTTTACCTATGATGCCAAACTGGTGGATAATCATAAGGTGCAAGGGGTGAGCTATGATGTGAAGAAGCAGGCTGTTGAAGAAGTGCTGTCTTCCTACTTAAAACCTTTAAACCTAACATTCAAAAAAACCGGAGATCAGTATTATGTGATCTATCAGAAGCAGACTGAAAAAGTACAGAAAGTCAGCCGTCTGGACCCTCGGGCCAAAAGCACCGAAGAGCAGCCCTGGTTGTCTTCTACTGTAGTAGAGCGGATCAACCCTCCCGCTCGTGCTATGGAGAAAACCATTTCAGGTACTGTCGTAGATGCCGATGAAGGTGATGGACTACCCGGAGTAAACATTCTGGCCAAAGAAACGACGATTGGTACTATTAGTGATGTAGATGGAAATTATACGTTACGAGTACCGGATGAAACCACTACGCTGGTATTTTCTTCAGTAGGATATACCACGCAGGAAGTAGCGATTGATGGCCGTTCCACCATCGATATACGAATGGCTCCAGATGTTCAGTCGCTATCGGAAGTCGTAGTAGTAGGTTACGGTGAGCAAAAGAAGGTAACTGTAACGGGTTCGGTAGCCGCAGTAAGAGGAGAAGAACTCACCAAATCACCTACTGTAAACCTGTCTAACTCGTTGGCCGGACGTATCCCCGGATTGTTTGCGGTAAACCGTAGTGGTGAGCCGGGTTACGATGACTCATCCATCCGGATCAGGGGAAGTAATACTTTAGGTAATAACAATGCCCTGATTGTAATTGATGGAATTCCGGATAGAGCCGGGGGACTGGCCCGTTTAAATCCGGCAGATATTGAAAGTGTATCTGTACTAAAAGATGCTTCGGCAGCTATCTACGGAGCGCGGGCTGCTAATGGGGTTATTCTGATTACCACAAAACGCGGAAAGAGCGGCAAGCCCAAGCTTTCCTATTCGTTTAACCAAGGCTTTGCCCAGCCCACCACTATACCAGAAATGGCCAATGCGGTGCAATTTGCCGAAATGCGTAACGAACTGGAAATATTTAACCTGCCGGTAGAAGAATGGGAAGCCGCTCAGCAAGCCTTCGATCAGACCGGCACGTACAATCGTCCCAATGGTGCCATTCTGGAAGCCCCTTATAATCCGGAAGACTTTCAACTTTTCCGCGATGGTTCCGATCCTTGGGGGCACCCCAACACCGACTGGTACAAAGCTACCCTGAAGCCGTGGTCACCGCAATCTCAGCATAACATTCAGCTTTCCGGAGGAAGTGAAAATTTCCGGTACCTAGCTTCTTTGGGATATCAAAATCAGGACGCTTTTTATAAAGATGCAGCCACAGGGTATAAACAATATGATTTCCGGATTAACCTGGACGGAGATATTAATGAATATATCACCGTAAAAATGGGGGTAGTAGGTCGTCAGGAAAGAAGATTCTTCCCTACCCAGAGTGCCGGAGCTATCTTCCGTATGCAGATGCGAGGTATTCCTACCGCACCGGCTTACTGGCCCAATGGCATGCCCGGCCCTGATATTGAAAATGGACAAAACCCGGTCGTTATTACCACCAATGAAACTGGTTACGACCGAGACACCCGAAACTACCTGCAAACCAACGGAACCTTAGACATTAAAATTCCGGGTATAGAAGGGTTGAAATTTACCGGAACCGCCGCTATAGACAAGCGCATCCAGCAAAACAAGCGATGGAATATTCCCTGGTACCTGTACACCTGGGATGGCGTATCGTATGGCGACGATGGAGATCCTTTGTTGGTACGAGGAGCTCGTGGTCCAGCTGAACCTCAACTGAACCAGGGCAACGAAGACCAGACGAATATTTTGCTGGGTGGTGTACTTACGTACGAGAAAAACTTCGGCGACCATAATCTTACCATTCTGGCGGGTACTAACAAAGAAACTATTGAATTTAGTGGCTTTGGTGCCTTCCGTCGGTATTATATCTCCACGGCTATCGATCAGATATTTGCGGGTGGCGATGCCGAAAAAGACAACAGCGGAAGCGCCTGGGAACGGGCTCGCTTGAACTACTTCGGTCGGGTAGCTTATAACTACCAGGAAAAATATCTGCTGGAGTTCCTGTGGCGTTATGATGGTTCGTACATGTTTCCTGAAGATACCCGCTGGGGATTCTTCCCCGGAGTATTGGCCGGTTGGGTAATCTCCGAAGAGAATTTCTGGAAAGACAACATCACTGTAATGGATTACCTGAAGATCCGTGGATCTTGGGGGCAGATGGGTAACGATAATATCACCTTGGGCCCGGATGGACCGCTATTGGAGTACCAATACCTTTCTACCTACGGTTTCAACAGCTACATCATCGGCGGACAAGAAGTGAAAACGCTGCTGGAAGCCCGCGTGCCCAACCCGAATATTACCTGGGAGGTTGCCAACAACGCCAATATCGGGATAGAAGGTCAACTGTTTGAAGGCAGAATTGCTTTTGAGTTTGACTATTTCATGAACCGAAGAACCAATATTCTGTGGCCCAAATTCGGATCAATACCTCAGACAACCGGTATGACTTTGCCTCCTGAAAATATTGGAGAGGTTAAAAACCAGGGCTATGACTTTAGATTAGGGTACAACGGGCAAATTGGTGAGTTTAACTTTAATGCCAGCGTTAATGGCGGATATGCCAAGAATGAAATTGTTTTCTGGGATGAAGCGCCCGGGGCACCCGCCTGGCAACGTACTACCGGTAAACCTATGTACACCAACCTGCTGTATGTGTATGATGGTGTGTTTGCTTCTCAGGAAGAAATTGATGCCAACACCATTGATTACAGCGAACTTACCAACAACCTGCGCCCCGGTGACATGAAGTACAAAGATTTGTACGGTCCTGATGGAGTACCGGATGGTAAAATCACTGCTGATGACCGTATTCTAACGGATAGAACCGTAACTCCGCTCTTCCAGGGAGGGGTTAATTTAGGAGCACAGTACAAGAATTTTGATCTGACCATATTGTTCCAAGGCTCCTTAGGTGGTGAGATTATGATTGGTACCGAATCCGGTAGTATTGGTAACTACCTGCTGTATGATTACGAACGCCGCTGGCAGGTGGATAATCCTAGCAGTGAATACCCTCGTATTGCCGACCGGGGCAACCAGTGGTACTCTGGCGGAAACACGTATTGGCTAAGAAGTACAGACTACGTGCGCCTGAAGAATTTTGAGATAGGCTACACCTTGCCTTTAGACCTGATAGAGAGAGTGGGCATCAGCAATATGAGAGTATATGCCAATGGACTGAACCTGTTCACGCTGGACAAATTCGACATCTTTGACCCTGAGTCACTGAACGGAAATGGGCAGTACTACCCTCAGTCTCGCATTCTTAACATTGGTGCCACGGTAGCTTTTTAAGAACTAAAATTTTACAAGAAGATGAACAAAATAAAAAATATAGTCGCACTAAGCCTCCTGCTGGCTTTGGGTATTACAACCGGGTGTGACGAAGAATTTGTTAATACCAAGCCTTTGGACCAGGTGTCAGAAGCCGATGTTTGGGTAGATCCCGGTCTTTCTGAAGCCTTTGTAACGGAGATCTATAACGGATTTGGGTTAGGTGGATTTGATGAGCAAATGCTGGCTTCTGCTACTGACGAAGCAATCTTCACCCACCCTGGTCGTAATATCAACACGATCACTGAGTCGCGGGTGAGCCCTGAAAACCCGGGTTGGACCAATAATACACGAAGCTGGGGGAGTATGTACTCCCGAATCAGAGCAACCAACCTGGCATTGGAAAACCTGGCAGATCCGCTATTTGAGGACCCTGAACTGGTAGAACGACTAAACGGAGAAGCTCACTTTCTGAGAGCCTACTTCTATCATCAGTTGCTACGCTATTTTGGCGGAGTTCCTATCATAGAAGACCCCTATGAGTTGGGCGAACCAGATTACTCCATAGCCCGAAACACTTTTGAAGAGTGTGTAAACTTTATTGTGGCTGAGTGTGACGCAGCTGCGCAGATGCTGGAGGGTAAATCTCTGGCGGATGGTCGGGCTAGTCAGGCTGCGGCATTGGCTTTGAAAGCTCGGGTGCTACTATATGCAGCCAGCGACCTGCATGATATTCCTACTGCCAGTGCTAACTCAAGTGTTATTTCTGGGTACTCTAATTCTGCGCTATTGGGCTACACCAGCGGCGACCAAACAGCCCGTTGGCAGGCGGCCCAGGCTGCGGCAAAAGCCGTACTGGATATTACTGACGGCTATATGACTGATCTGACAGAACCTGTTTCAGCCGAAGAAGGAGAGCAGAACTATGAGAATATCTCTCTGTCAAAAAATGGCGGTGAAACTGAGCTGATATTAGGCCGGTACTATATTCTTTCTAAAAACGAATATGGGCAGACGGTAGGGCGCGCCAATGGTCCCAATGGCTATCACAACTGGGCGGGGAATACACCTACCCAGAACCTGGTAGATGACTACCAGATGATGGACGGTTCTGATTTTGACTGGGATAACCCAGAACATGCCGCAGCCCCTTACGAAAACCGGGACCCTCGCTTTTATGCTACCGTTCTGTACGATGGTGCCGATTGGAAGCCCCGTACACCTGATGTAGCCGCTAAAGATCCCTTCAATCAGATACAGACCGGAACGTATGAGATCATGCTGGATGGCGAAAAAGTAACCTACTTTGGCCTGGACACGCGGCAGAGCTCGGTAGAGGATTGGAATGGAACGCGTACCGGTTACTACATGCATAAATTCATTAATAAAGACCCTACGATCAATGACCAGAATGAGTGGCAGGAAATTCCCTGGCCGATTTTGCGCTATACTGAGGTTATGTTGAATTATGCCGAGGCTAGCATTGAATTGGGGCAAGATGCCGAAGCGCGTACCTGGCTTAACAAAATTCGTTTCCGGGCCGGTATGCCAGCCATTACCGAATCCGGTGAGGCGCTTATGGAGCAGTATCGCAACGAGCGACGTATTGAGCTGGCCTATGAGGAACATCGCTACCACGATGCCCGCCGCTGGATGATTGCCGAAGAAACGCTCGGTGAGCAGGTGCAGATTATTCTGGTAGAAGGTAAGCTGAAGCCCGGTGCCAACGTAACGCTGTACAAGTATGATCCTGAGAATTACGATTATACCTATACCGTGACTGACCTTGATCCTGGTTTTGAAAATCGGGAATGGCTGGATAAGATGTATTTCCTACCCATTCAACGTGATGAAATGAACCGGAACGCACAGTTAGTGCAGAACCCCGGTTATTAATTTCCAAATTGGAAGATTGACGTAAAAATCTATGCCGGCAGTTGGTTGACCGGCATAGATTTTTTTTATTTTACTGAAAATCTAACCTCGCTTCCTATTGCGCTACATTTACTCATATTTCATATACTTTATCACCATTCTCACCATAAGCTGTCAGGATGCTTCTTCTCCCGAACAGTCAGTGTCCGCTGAAAAGAAACCCGCCTCACCGCCTCTCTTTACCTTACTTTCTTCCCGCCAGACCCAGGTAACCTTTGCCAATACCCTTACCGAAGGCCTCAACACCAATGTGATGGCCTACGAATACTTCTACAACGGCGGGGGAGTAGCGGTGGGCGACGTTAACAACGATGGCTGGGATGATCTCTATTTCACCGCCAACATGGTGCCTAACCAACTGTATCTGAACCAGGGCTTTCGCGAAGGTCGGCAGATGCAGTTTGAAAATATTACCGAAGTGGCAAGTGTAGCCGGACGGAACGGCCCCTGGGCTACCGGGGTAACTATGGCCGATATAAACGGTGATGGATGGCTAGACATTTACGTGTGCTACTCCGGCAATGTGCGTCCGGAAAACCGCACCAACCAACTGTTCATTAATCAGGGTGCCGATTCTCTGGGAATACCTCATTTCGAAGAACAGGCTCAGGCTTACGGCCTGGATGTTCCTGCCACCAGCACCCAGGCTACCTTCTTCGATTATGATCTGGATGGCGACCTGGACATGTTCCTGCTCAACCATAGCCCTTTTTCTTTACCAGTGCTGGACGAAGTAACTACTGCCGAGCATCTGAAGGAAGACGACCCAGTGAGCGGTCCCCGTCTGTTCCGGCAAGATCGCAACGCTGATGGTCACCCGTATTTTACGGATATTACCCAGAAGGCCGGTATCAGCAGTTCTTCTCTCTCGTACGGACTGGGAGCGGGCATATCCGACATCAACGGTGATGGCTGGCCGGATATCTACATCGGGAATGACTATGCCATACCGGACTACCTCTACATTAACAATCAGGATGGAACGGTAACGGACCGCCTGCAGGAGACTTTCGAGTACACCTCACATTTCTCAATGGGTAACGATATTGCCGACGTCAATAACGACGGGCAGCTCGATATCTACACCTTAGATATGCTGCCCGAAGACAATCGGCGGCAGAAATTATTATTCGCTCCCGACAATTACGAACTGTTTGACCTGAACCTCCGGGTAGGTTTTCATTACCAATACATGCGCAACATGCTGCACGTGCAGCAAGGGGAAAGTGCTCAGGGAATTCCTGTCTTTAGCGAGATCGGGCAACTGGCGGGTATCTCCAATACCGACTGGAGCTGGGCCGCGTTATTAGCCGACTATGATAACGATGGCTGGAAGGACCTGTTCGTCACCAATGGCTTTGTGCGCGACTACACCAACCTCGACTTTATGAAGTACATGAGCGACTTCACCCAGAGCCGCCAGGGAAAAATTATGCGGCAGGACATTCTGGAACTGGTGCATCAGATTCCCTCTTCCAACGTAGCCAACTACATGTTCCGCAATAATGGTGGTTCAACCTTCGACAATATGCAGGCAAACTGGGGCTTTACCACTTCGGCCAACAGCAACGGTGCTGCCTATGCCGACCTGGATAACGATGGAGACCTAGACCTGGTCGTCAATAATATCAATAAAGCGGCTTTCATTTACCGTAACGATGCCGATACACTGACAGGGCAACATTACCTACAAGTAGCCTTGGAAGGGGAAGGAATGAACACGCTGGGAGTGGGGGCTAAGGTGCAAATTCGCTATCAGGGAAAGCAGCAATATCTCGAGCAAATGCCCACGCGCGGCTATCAGTCCAGTGTATCGCCAGTGTTACACTTTGGGCTGGGCACCGTAGCCACAGTAGATACCCTGCAAGTGACCTGGCCCGGAGGCACTCAACAGTTACTCACCAATGTGAAAGCTGATCAAAAGCTAACGTTAGCTGAGAATGAGGCAGCAAAGGGGGGGAGCTCTTCATCAGAAAAAGCCGCATGGTTTCAGGAGATAGCCTCACCGATACCCTTTCAGCATGCTGAGAATGACCTGAACGATTTTAAACGGCAGTCTCTGCTAATCAATCCATTGTCCTTTTCCGGTCCGGCCCTGACGAAAGGCGATGTGAATGGGGATGGGCTGGAGGATCTTTTTGTTGGCGGTGCTGCCGGACAAAGCGGAAAGCTTTATCTGCAACAACAAAATACGCGCTTTCGGGAGCAGTCAACTGCGGCCTTTGCAGAAGATGCCGGAAGTGAGGATGTTAACGCAACCTTCTTTGATGCCAATGGCGATGGCGCTTTAGACCTATACGTATGCTCGGGAGGCTACGGGAACTTCACTTCGGAAGATCCACTGCTGCAAGATCGTCTGTATCTGAACGATGGCTCCGGCAATTTTACCAAAAGCACCGCGTCTTTACCCACGATGCTAACCAGTATGAGTTGCGTTCGGGCTGCCGATATCAACGGTGATAGTGCGTTAGATTTATTTGTTGGTGGGCGAGTCGTTCCCGGTCAGTATCCTGAAACCCCGAGAAGCTATCTACTGATCAATGATGGCTCGGGACGTTTCAGTGAACAAACCAAGGCTGTTGCTCCCTCCATAGAACATATAGGGATGGTGACCGATGCCGCCTGGGTAGACCTGAACGGTGACGAAGTTTCGGATCTGATTGTAGTCGGTGAATGGATGCCCATCAAAGTATTTATTAACCAGAATGGGAAATTAACCGACCAGACGGGTGATTATTTCTCAAAAGACTATCGTGGGTGGTGGAATACCCTGCACGTAGAAGACCTGAATCAGGATGGTCGCCCTGATTTGTTGGTAGGCAATATGGGGACGAACACGCAGTACCACGCCAGCGAGCAGGAGCCGGTAGAACTGTTTTATAAAGACTTTGACAACAACGGTTCGGTCGATCCCATCTTCACCTATTACATTCAGGGCCAATCGTATCCGGCCGTGACCCGTGACGAGTTGCTGGAGCAGATCAGCATGACGCGCAACCGCTTCCCAGACTATAAAAGCTACGCCGATGCCCAACTGGAAGATATCTTTACCCAAGAAGAACTAGAGGGAGTACAGCACCAACAGGCCACTGACCTCCACACCCGCTACTTCACGCTAAGCGAAGCGGGTACCTTCGAAGAACAATCCTTGCCACTGGAAGTACAATATGCTCCGGTCTTTGCCATTACGTCACTAGACTATAATGGTGACGGTAATCAAGACTTACTACTGGGTGGGAACATCCACCAGGCTCGTTTGCGTTTTGGAAAAAGTACGGCTAACCGAGGTATGCTGCTACGGGGAGAAGGAAATGGAAACTTCTCTTACGTACCTCAGCCCCAGTCGGGTTTTAATGTAGCGGGTGATGTGCGCAGTGCGCTCACCGTAGGACAAACGGTGCTTTTAGGAGTGAATCAGGCAACGGTAAAAGCTTATAAAGTGAAATAGCTATGAGGATAGGGTTTATGATGAGTATGTTAGTAATCCTGGGGTGGGGGTGCCAATCATCAACGCCGCCACCGGAGCTGGGCAATGACGACATTAACAAAATCATTACCAAAGTAACGGAGGTGATGGTGCATGATGTGACTAACCCACCGCTGGCTGCTCGCTTCTTTGCGTATATCTGCCTGTCGGGTTATGAGGTGATGGCCCTGAATGATAGCACGTATGAGAGTATGCAGGGACGCCTCAATGAGTTTCCGGCCATTAAGTCACCTGAGGCGGAAGGCTATTCGGTTTCATTAAGTGCTATGCTGGCGATGCTGGAAACGGCCAGTAAGCTTCAACCCTCAGGCCAGGTGATAGCCGACTATCAACAACAGTTCCTGGACTCCTGCGCTCAACTCGGTTATTCGGAAGCAATGTTAACCCAGTCACTGGCGTATGCCCAAGGAGTCAGTCAACAGGTACTGGCCTATGCGCAGAAGGATGGCTATAACAAAACCAGCAATTACCCCAAATACACTCCGACCCGGGAAGATGGCTATTGGTACCCCACCCCTCCAGCTTACTTTTCTGCGGTAGAACCTCACTTCAACAAAGTGCGTCCGCTGACGATGGACTCGGCTAGTCAGTTTAAACCTGCGCCCCCCGCGCCCTTCAGCGAAGATAAAGACTCCCCCTTTTTCAAGATGCTGTACGAAGTCTACGAAGAGGGAGTGGAGTTGCCGGACGACCACCGCACCATCGCCTCCTTCTGGGACTGCAACCCCTTTGCCATGCAAAACACCGGCCACCTCATGGTAGCGTTGAAGAAAATCTCTCCGGGAGCGCACTGGATGGGGATCACTGGCATTGCGTGCCGCGAGGCAGAGAAAGGTTTTCCCGAGGCCCTGCATCTTCATACGGTAGTGGCGGTAGGGCTGATGGATGCCTTCCTTTCCTGCTGGGACGAAAAGTACCGCAGCAACCGTATCCGTCCTGAAACCGCCATTCGTAAATACATTGACCCTACCTGGGAGCCTCTCCTGCAAACGCCACCCTTCCCCGAGTACACTAGCGGTCACTCGACCATCTCGGGTGCTTCGGGCTACATCCTGACGTATTACCTGGGAGATGACTTTGCCTTTACGGATGATGTGGAGGTACGTTACGGCATCCCGGCCCGACAGTTCTCCTCCTTCATGGCCGCCGCCAAAGAAGCTGCTACCTCCCGATTATACGGCGGTATCCATTACCGGGATGCCAATGAAAACGGCACAGCCCAGGGGTTAAATGTGGGAAAATGGGTCATCAGCACCGTAGAAGAAAAGCCAATTGAGCAGCTAGCCACTATAGAGTCTCTCCTGAAGAAAAGTAAAAATTAGCTTCAGCTACGGTTTAAAGGGTAATTTTCAGTAAATTAAAGTGAAAAGTATTGCAAGTAAATGTCAAGAAGCGCCTCAAAAGCTTGCAAAATATGCTAGGTTTCTCACCCGATCAAAACCAAACTGACATGTTCATTCCTTTACTCAAGGACTTTATCAATATGCAGCATGAGTTGGTATTGCTAGCCGACAAAATTGATTGGCATGAGTTGGAAGAGAGTTTGCAAGACAAGTACTCTGACCGTGGTACCCGAGCCAAGCCACTTCGCTTAACGATTGGTCTGCTATTGCTAAAACGGCTCTATAACTTAGGAGACGAAACGGTTTGTGCGGCCTGGATCAGAGATCCTTATATGCAATATTTCTGCGGTGAAGCTCATTTTCAACATCATCTGCCCTGCGACCCTAGTGACCTTGTACATTTTCGTAAGCGCATGGGGGAAGAAGGGCTGACCAAGATCTTTACTTACTCGGTGAAGATGCATGGAAAAGCCGCCCAGAGTAAAAGTGTGCTTTCGGATACGACGGTGCAGGAAAATAACATCGCCTATCCAACGGACGCCAAACTGGCCAAGAAAGTGCTGGACAAGTGTAATGGCATTGCTAAGAAAGAGCATATCTCTCAACGACAAAGTTATGTACGGGTGAGCAAGCAACTCTTGCGAGACTGCTATAATGCCATCCATCCCAATCGAGCTAAAAAAGCTCATAAAGCCAGGCGAAAGCTTCGTACCATTGCCAACCGGCAAGTGCGGGAGTTAGCCCGTAAGCTTACCCCAGAAGCCAGCAAGCGCTATCAAGCAAAACTACATCTTTTCGAGCAAGTACTCAGACAGCAACGGCACGACAAAAATAAGATCTATAGCGTACACAAACCCTTCACGGCCTGCATTGCTAAAGGTAAGCCTCATAAAAAATATGAGTATGGTAATAAGATTGGCTTGATGATGCATCCAAAAAAGCTACTCATCTTGGCCGTAGAAAGCTTTCCAGGAAATCCGCATGATAGTAAAACCATTGCCCCTTTGCTGTCTCAAATGGAGGAAAGACTAGGGTATCAACCGGGGGAAGTAGTCTATGATAGAGGGGGAAGGGGACGGGCAAAGATCAACCAAACGTACATTTCTACTCCTGGAAAGCCCCTCAAAAATGACACCCCTTATCAGAAAACCAAGAAACGAAAGAAGTTTCGGAGAAGAGCCGCCATTGAACCGGTGATTGGGCACTTGAAAAGTCGGTTTAGAATGCAGGATAACTTTTTACATGGAGCGGATTCACCAAAGCTCAATGCACTGCTGGCGGCTACAGCTTGGAATATGAAAAAGCTGATGGAGAAGCTCAAAGAAGAGGCATTAAATCGGCTGTCTCCTTTTCGCCTCCTATATCAATTTTTCCTAAGCTTTCGCTATTGTTAAGGAGAGACTATAGAGTAAATGGAAGCAGTATAGCCTCCCATTATGGATGAGTATGCCTGCAAAGTACCTGAGGAAGTAAAATATCTGTATTATTTGGTGTGCTGGTTGGGTATACCTTCAGAACACATTGAGCAGCGAGGTATCTTAAATCTAGGAAGCTACTTCCTGGCAGAACCTGAGTAACGCTTTTAGATCCTCCGGTTGGCTAAAATCGGTCTTATGCTCTTCTATAAAGGTATTAATTTCCCTCTTATTCTCGGGGAAAATTCGCAAAATACCGGCTCGGTTGGCCCGGCGGAAGCGTTGGTTCTTATCAATGAATACGTAAACTACTTTCTTGGCAATGAGTAGGTCGCCTTTTAAGGCCAGTTTCTGGGTACTTCCGTTGCTGGTAGAGATAGAGCTATAATCACGGATAGAAGATACGCCCGTAGACTGCTCATAAGCTCCCATCTTCTCGCGGCTGAGTGGAGTTAGCTTTTGTTGAATGGCCAGTCGGGCAGTGGGGTATTCCTGTACTACTTCTACAAAACCATATTTAACATCGTAGTGAAAAGTATGATCGCCGATCTGAATTTCCCTGATGGTTTGTTCTTCGGCCAGCGAAAGAGTATCGCGGGTAAGGTTGATAAACTGCATTTCGCCCAGCAGCAGGTTATAGTTAAGGCGACCCGAGGAGGTCTGCCCGTTGTAAAAGGAGATGGTCCCTTGCCGAAATTCCGGGTAACGGTATTTTACGTCCATGGGAAGGGCCTGCTCCGCCTCCTGCCCTGATTTGATCCGGATGATGTTTTCCTCCTGGGCCAATAGTCCTGAAGCGCAAATCATAAGAAGTAACGTATAAATTAAGCTACGTTTGCCACAAAGAGCCATGAGGATTGTGTTTCGGTGAGAAAACAGGTGCTTTCTCCAAGATACAATTATTGCTGAGCATATTCAACCGGTGTTTAGCAGGTTATCCCCGGGCTGATGGCCAATTTACCATAATGAACCTGACTGTTCGTATAGTTTGATTCAGAGGAATTAAAGTGCAGAAGTATACTTTAGTGGTCGCTAAATCAGAGAAAAATGTATGGTTTGTGTGATCATTTCAATTGAGATAAATATACTTTGAGAGATGAGATTACGTGATTTATCTACGTATAGAGAGTAAAAACACTGTATATCAATAAGATACGGGTGTGATTTGTTAAATGATAACGATCTAATCCGGCAAAATCTGGATTCTAAGCCCTGGCTTTTTTACCTTTGCTTTATACTCCTAACCAGTATAAGCCACAAAGTTGTTTGTTAGCTGTTGATTTACAGGCGCGTGCTAGGCGGTGTATTTCGTTAACAAAAAGTTTATATCGTGCTGTCGCATTTTTTATTGGCCCTGACACTTGCATTTTTTTGCTACCTGCCCTTCGGGACGGTCAACATGGTTGTGCTAAATA
The DNA here is from genome assembly GCF_022458895.1 of Roseihalotalea indica. Next base: position 56,429 of record NZ_JAINFL010000012.1, read on the forward strand.
CCGCCATTGTAAGGGCTTTGCGCCCAGCCGTACTGATTGCCGTAGGGTCCGCCCTGGTTGAGATATTCTACACGTTTGTGGCTATTACACTCACTCAATGGCTGGGCCGCCGCCTGATTGATAATATTTATATAGATTTTGCTGCCCTCATCCTCCTGTTTGGAGTAGGACTCTATTTTTGGTTTTCTTCTCCCCGGGCGCAGAAAGAATCTCAATCTTCACAGCGGACCTGGGGCTTTTTAGGTACAGGCATCGTCTTTGGTCTCATCAATCCGCAGGGGCTTCCCTTTATTACGTTGGCGCTGGCTTATGTGCAATCACAGGATTGGGTCTTTTTGCAAGATGCCAGTAACTGTCTCGGCCTGATGCTGGGAGTAGCTGCCGGGCGCTTTCTTTCGCTGCTGCTCTATGCTTACGCGGGGCAATGGCTCTCTTCTCAGCTCCAGCAACTATCGCAGTGGGCTAATAAGGTTACCGGCGGCATACTATTGCTACTAGGCAGCTACCAGGCAATACGGGTACTCATAGAATTGTATTAATCTCTCTGCACTCCGTTAAAGATGTGCTACCGCTTACTACGCATGGCCGGTACTTTCTTTACCGTTTCATCTGCCATAAACTGCCGATATTCTTCTGATTCTTGCGGATAGATGGCAATTTTTCCCTGCGCATCGTAGTGTGCCCCAAACCCATATCGTTTGGTCAGAGCCGATGCCCGCATGCACGGATGGCCTTTGGAAAATAATTCTTCTTTAATACGAGCTGCATCCGTAGCTAATACATCTGCTGTAATCTCTTTTTGCCGGATAAAGACCTCATAGACCAGTTCTTCGTGCCCTAAGGAGTAGGGAGCATTGGTAAGCAACGCATACTGAAATACATGCGCTGGAGCTGTTGCTCGCTTGGAAACCGGTACTTCACTGCGTTGCACCGGACAATCTGCTGACACAGTGATAAACGTATTGATATAGCTCATGGCAATTTAATCTATAAGCGAGTATACACCGCAATCATATATGTAACAAGACTATTCAGCATTTTGCTATGAAAAAGAGCATCAGCACATAGTTTAATTAATTCAAAGATGTTCCTTAGTTTCGCAGCATGTAAATAATGATTAGTAAATAGTGAGTGATGAATAATGAATGACGACATAGTTTACTCATCATGAACTATTATTCACTCATCATCAATATTATTCACCATGACAACTATTAAAATAGGCATTATCAACGTCTCTGACCGGGCCAGCAAAGGCATTTACGAAGATATTCCCGGAAAAGCGATTGTTGAAACCCTGAACGAGTACCTGACCTCTTCCTGGGAAAAAGTATACGCGGTGATTCCCGATGAGCAAGATCAACTGGAGGCTACTATGAAGAAGATGGCCGACGAAGAGGGCTGCTGCCTGATTGTAACATCGGGAGGTACCGGCCCTGCTCCGCGCGACGTGACTCCGGAAGCGATCGAAGCTGTTTGCCAGAAGATGATGCCCGGCTTTGGGGAACTGATGCGGCAGACTAGCCTGCAATATGTTCCCACAGCCATATTGTCGCGGCAAACGGCCGGTATTCGTGGGCAGACGTTAATTATCAACTTACCCGGCAAACCGCGGGCCATCCGGCAGTGTCTGGATGCGGTGTTTCCGGCAGTGCCCTACTGCATCGATCTGATCGGCGGACCTTATCTGGAGTGTGACGAAGCGGTGATGAAACCTTTTCGGCCGAAAAGTGCTTAGGTAGCAATAATAGACCTGCTGCTTCAGTTAGTATCAATCATGAAGAGTGCTCTCCGTTTTTTAATTCGTCGCATGCCTTACCTCGCAGGAGGAACTATACTGGTAATCATCCCATTTCTGCCTATTTGGCACTCGTCAGAACCGGCTCCTCTGCCGCCATCTGATCCGTACAACCCGTATCAGCAACAGTTTGTCGAGGCGCTGGAAGATACATTACAATACCTGTTTGAGGCCAGCGGAGCACCGGGGGCGGGCATTGTGGTGGTAAGAGATAGCATGCCTATTCTGATGCGGGGTTATGGTCTGCGGTCGGTCAAGGAGCCGGATTCAGTAGATATGCACACGGTCTTTCGACTGGCTTCAGTATCGAAAGGTTTTGCCTCGGTACTGGCTGGTATGTTGGTCTCCGATACGCTGCTTCGCTGGAGTGATCCGGTACTTGATTATGTGCCTTCATTCGCTCTCATATCTCCGGAACAAACCAAGGAAGTAACCATTAAGCATGTGCTGTCGCATACTACGGGGTTGCCTTACCATGCCTATACCAATCTGGTAGAAGCCGGACTGCTACGCGATGATATGATTAAGCAGCTAGCAAATGTGAACCTGATTGGAAGCGTAGGGCAGTGGTATAGTTACCAAAACGTGGCCTACGGGGTGATTGAGCCAGTTTTAGAAGCAGCTACCATCAAATCCTATCAATCACTGATGGAAGAGCGCGTCTTTGAACCGCTACATATGAGCGACGCCTCGATCTGGTACAATAATATCATGGAAACACCAAATAAGGCTCTTCCCCATTTGCGAGGCCGGGGAGGCTGGGTGCCAATTCCTATTTCAGAAAGTTACTACAATGTACCTTCAGCCGGAGGCGTCAATGCCAGTATTATGGACATGGGCCAGTGGCTGATTGCTCTGTTGGGTAACCGACCCGAAGTGCTACCTACCCAGGCACTTGATACCATCTTCGCGCCTCAGATAAAAACCCCCATTGAAAACCGTTACTTCCGGTACTGGAATCATCTGGAAGGTACCTACTACGGGCTAGGGTGGCGCGTGTTACAGTATGCGGGCGACACCGTGGCCTACCACGGAGGGTATGCTAATGGATACCGAAGTGCCATCGCCGTAGATAGAGGTAATCAGATTGGAATCTGCATCCTGTCTAACGCGCCTTCCAGCCTGGTGAGCCAGGCAGTCCCGGTGTTTCTGGATTTGTACAAGCAATATGCTCCCTACATTCAGGGATGGGATGCTCAGCTAAAAGAAGAGCCTCTGGAATTAGAAATAGTGGATTAGCTGCCTCACCAGGCGTAAGAAATTTTTCTCTTCCTATCCTACGAAAGGTTACACTCTTCACAAAAGAGTTAAATGTGGCTTTTTGGCAATAAATTCCAGTCAAAATTAGCTGACATCTAATAAATCAGAGCAAATCGCAAAAAGTTGATAAAAAATTATCTGAATTTTTAAAACCAAATTATTAAACAGTCGTTTGATTTAAACGATCGTTTAACTACTTTCGTGCGATCTGATTTTCACCGTCCATACTAATACATGTCTAAAGAAAAAATTCTGATTGCTGCCGAAAAGCTATTCATAGAAAAAGGCTTTGATGGAACTTCAGTACGTGATCTGTCTAAGGAAGCCGGAGTTAATCTGGCTATGATCAACTACTACTTTGGAGGAAAGGAAAAGCTACTGGAAGCTTTGGTAGAAAAGAAAGTAAATGACACCCGATCGCGGTTGGAAGAATTCAACACACGGCAGGAACTAACCTCTGTAGAGAGGCTAGATCAGATCATAGAATATTACGTGGATCTAATAACTAATAATAGCCGGTTCTACCAGATGATACACCGGGAGTTAGGGTTGGAATCCAGAAAAAATCTGCACGACAATCTGCTGGAGCTGATCAGTCGAAATTGGGAGGAAGTAAGAAAAGCCTTAGTGAGAGGGCAGCAGGAGAAGGTATTCCGCCCAGACCTGGATACGGAAATGGTGATTATGACCATTTTTGGTTTGGTAAATCAGAGCAGTCAGTCTAAAATTTTAAAGCTACTAACCAAAACAAGCGGCTCAAACTCGAGGGAGAATATTAAAACCCGAGTGAAACATTATTTGAAAACTCTATTACATGATCATCTCATTATCAAATGAAAAGAAGTAAACCATTTAAAGTTTTAGTAATACCGATACTTGCCCTGCTGTCTTTCTCAGCTGTGGCGCAGGATACCTTGCAAATCAGCCTGGATAAAGCGGTTCAGTTGAGTGCCGATAACAGCAAGCAACTGAAAATCGCTCAGTCTAAAATTCTGGAAGCCGAAGCCCGCTTAGTCCAGTCCCGGCATCAGCAATTGCCTCAGGTGGGGTTGAGTGGGGCGTATCTTCGGGTGAACTCACCGGATATCAATTTGCATTTCAATCCAGCCGCTTCCAACCCCGGCGAGGGAGGTGGCGAAAGCTCCTCTTCGGTTCCTGAAGTTTCTCAGGCCATGTACGGCACCGTAAATCTGACGCAACCCATTTTTACTGGCTTGAAAATCAAGAATTCCATAGAAGCCGCCGGTTACCTGAAACGGGCTTCCGAGTTGAATGCGGAAAGCCAGAAGGATGAAGTGCTGTTAAACACCATCGCGGCTTATTATAACTATTACAAGCTAAGTGCTACCCGGCAGTTGGTAGAACAAAGTCTGGAACAGGCCCGGCAACGTGTCACCATCTTCACCAACCTGGAGAAAAATGGGGTAATCACCCGCAATGATCTGTTGAAAGCGCAGTTGCAGGAATCCAATCTGGAGCTTACGGCACTGGATGTGGATAATAATCTGGCCGTAGCCAATTTTGAGCTGGATATTTTATTAGGCTTGCCCGAAGAAACACAGTTGATTATTGATACACTTCAGTTTCAGAATAGGCCCGAACAGCTTCAGGCATTAGCTTACTACCTGGAAGAGGCCCCGGCGAACCGTCCCGACCTGGAGGCTTCCCAAAACCTGGAAAAAGCCGCCGAAAGCCGGGTTAAGGTGACAAAAGGGGATTATTACCCTTCTCTGGCCCTGACGGGTGGTTATATCGATGCGTATATCCCAAACCTGGTCACCGTGACCAATGCGGTCAATGTTGGGGTAGGAGTGCAGTACAATCTATCCGGTATTTTTACTACCCACCAGAAAGTGCAGGAAGCACGGGCGCAGCAACAACAGCAAACGCTCCAGACCGAATTACAACTGGATGAAGTTAAAAAAGAAATTTTCCGGGATTACGCTGCTTTTCAGAAAAGTCTGAAAAAGATTGAGACCCTGAAAGTCGCCAGCGAGCAGGCCAAAGAAAATTACCGGATTACCCAGAACAATTACAATAATAACCTGGCATTGATTACCGATCTGCTGGATGCCGAAGTGGCGCAGTTGCAGGCGCAGGTCAATGCCTTACAGGCGCAGGCCGATGCGCAACTTAGTTATTACCAACTCGAGAAAGCAGCAGGTTTGCTGAACACCGACTTTTCTAACCAAAATTAATCTATAGCAGCATTATACATGGAAACGCAAACTGAAATAGAACAAAAAGCAGATAAAAAAAGCAATAAGCTTTTTCCGATCATCTTTGGGGCCATCATCATTTTGGGGGCAACCTTCGGGATTATCAAATATATTCATAGCCTTCACTATCAGGATACCGACGATGCCCAGATTGAGAGTGATATCAGTCCGATAATTCCCAAAGTATCCGGCTATGTAGACGCCATCCGGATTACCGATAACCAAACGGTGAAAAAGGGTGATACCTTGGTAATTCTGGATGCCCGGGATTATGAGCTTAGGGTAGAGCAGGCGGAAGCCGCCTATGAAAATGCCCTGGCTAATCTGGAAGTAGTGAAAGCCGGAGTCAATGCTTCGCAAGCCGGTGTCACCACGGCGCAGGCCAATATTGGAACGGTAGAGGCGAATATTGAGGCGGCAAAAGTAAAACTGTGGCAGGCCGATCAGGATTTTAAGCGGTATTCTAACCTGATTGAAGATCATTCCATCACCCAGCAGCAGTTTGAGCAGGCCAAAGCGGCCAAGGAATCTGCTGAAAAGCAACTGGAAGTGTGGCAGCGACAGAAGACCGTGGCTTCTGAACAGCGAAAAGCCAATGTATCCCAAACGGCCGTTTCTTCGGGCAATGTATCGGTAGCCGAAACCAATGTGAAAATGCGCAAATCGGAACTGGATATGGCCAAGCTGCAACTTTCCTACACCGTGCTTACTGCCCCGATTGACGGAGTGGTTTCCCGCAAGAATATTGAAGTAGGACAACTGGTGCAGGCCGGGCAGTCGTTGTTTGCCATTGTGGAACAGAGTGACCTATGGGTGGTCGCTAATTTTAAGGAAACCGAGCTGAATAAAATGCAGGCCGGGCAGGAAGTGGAAATCTCAGTAGATGCCTATCCTGGCGTGGAATACCGAGGCAGAGTAGAGTCATTCTCCGCGGCCACCGGGGCAAAATTCTCTCTTTTACCTCCTGATAACGCCACCGGTAACTTTGTGAAAGTAGTGCAGCGCGTACCTGTCAAGATTGTTTTTAACGATGATCAGCAAAACCTGGAGCGTCTGCGGGCCGGGATGAACGTTGAGGTTGAGGTACATTTGAACTAAGTATTGATGTTGGAAAATTCCACCGTAGAATACGGTTTCCGCCGGGTCATTGTGACGGTTACCGCCATTATGTGCGCCCTGCTGGAGATCGTAGATACGACCATTGTAAATGTGGCCCTCAATGAAATGAAGGGGAACCTGGGAGCCACTCTGAGTGATGTGGGCTGGGTGATTACCGCCTATGCCATCGCTAACGTTATCGTAATTCCGCTGACGAGCTGGCTTTCGCAGCAGTTTGGGCGCCGAAACTATTTTGCCGCATCCATTATTCTGTTTACCGTAGCTTCCTTTCTCTGCGGTAATGCTACCAATATTTGGGAGCTGGTCGCTTTCCGATTCATTCAGGGATTGGGCGGAGGAGCTTTGTTGGTAACGGCCCAAACGATTATCACCGAAGCCTATCCGCCGGAAAAAAGAGGCATGGCGCAAGCACTGTATGGCATGGGTATTATCGTGGGTCCCACCTTAGGTCCGCCTTTAGGAGGATACTTTGTGGATAACTATTCCTGGCCCTATATCTTTTACATCAACATTCCGATCGGTATTATCGCCACCATGCTTACGTTGCGGTACGTTAAAAGCCCTAACTACGGCGGGAAACGGAAAGCTTCGGAAATTGACTGGTGGGGTATTGCGTTTCTGGTGATTGCCGTGGGATCGTTGCAGTATGTGCTGGAAAAAGGACAGGAACACGACTGGTTCGCCGACACATCCATTATTGTACTGACAGTTTCTGCCGTACTGGGTTTTTACCTGCTAATTTGGCGGGAGCTTACCGCAAAAAAACCAGTTATCGATCTTCGAGTATTGAAAGACAAAAATCTGGCGGTTGGAACGGTGTTCACCTTTATTCTGGGATTTGGGTTATTTGGGTCCACCTTTATTATCCCACTGTTTACCCAATCTATTTTAGGCTGGACGGCCCTGCAATCGGGATTGATGCTGGTTCCTAGCTCCATTGCCACTGGTTTGATGATGCCCGTGGTGGGCAATCTGATTCAGCGGGGAGTGCCTCAGAAGTACCTGGTTTCGGGTGGGTTTCTATTATTCTTCCTGTACAGCCTGTTTTCCTACAAAATCCTGACCCCCATGACCAGCGAAGGAGATTTCTTCTGGCTACTCATTGTTCGGGGAGCGGGTTTGGGCCTCTTGTTCGTTCCGATTACTACCCTGGCCTTATCTACCCTAAAAGGGAAGGAAATTGGAGAAGGAGCATCTTTTACCTCCATGGTGCGGCAGTTAGGCGGTTCTTTCGGAATTGCCCTCATCAGTACGTTTATCAGTCGGAGAACGTTTGAGCACCGCTTTGATCTGATCAAATATATCAATCCGTACGATCCGGGGGTGCAGCAGCGCATTGAAGGGCTAACCCGTAATTTTATGAGTCAGGGAGCAACCGCGAACCATGCTCAGGATCAGGCGTATCAGTTGTTAGAATTTAATGTGATGAAGCAGGCTTCCTTGCTTACCTATATGGATGTGTTTCTCTACATTGGTGTTTTCTTTTTGTTGTGTATACCCTTTGTGTTAATAATTAAATCAGCGAAGAAAGGGGAAGCGCCCAAGGCGATGGCTCACTAATGATTGAATAGAGGTATGAAAAATGGCGTAAGCAACTTTGGATTCCCGGGATGCTTACGCCATTTATAGTAATAGACATTATTCTGATTTTCTTTTGAAGACGTATCAGGAAGCGGACGGCAGGAGGCAGGTCTCTCCGTACGGCCTCCCGCTGACCGCCTCCAGTAACGCTTACATGATGATCAGAATAAATTCTAATGATCAATTAGTCTAACAGGCCTGAGTCTGAATCGTATATCTGTACTTTTTTCCAGAGGTGCTGGCAGTCTTCTACAAATTGTAAATGGACCGGATCAACTTGGTAGGTATTTTGGTCTTCCAGATTATCAAATGCCAACATCAGGTGATAAGAATAGGTGGTATCGATGACGGGCCGGTTGGTGGAAGAGGGTTTTCCAATGTGAATATCTCGCACTGTCTCAATTTGCTCTAGCGTGCGGAGCCCTTTCTCCAAGGCTGCGCCATCTTCGGATTGCGATGGGTTAGCCAGCCAGAAATATACGTTGTGGATAAAGCGGGTTTTCATGATAACAAATTGTTGAATGAGTGAATGATAGAATATAATGTAGTGATGGTAAAATTAGGTAAAGGGAATGAAGGGAAAAACTTCTCCCTGGATGAAATGGGAGCGATCGGCCGGTAATTCCAGAAAACCATTGCATTGCAATAGATTGGCAAAGTCGCCGGAGCCGTGTCCCTCTAGGGGAGTTGCTACAAAATGGCCTTCTTCATTGGGGTAAGCCTTCACCTGCATAAAGTAGGTAAGCTCTGGTTCAAATTTTACGTGATCGTTTAAAGCAGCTAGTAGGGGAGGATTTGGTGTCAGGCCTATACTTTTTTCCAACCAGGGTTTCAGGTAACGATGAAAGCACATAAATGTAGATACCGGATTGCCTGGCAAGGCAAATACCACATTCTGATCTTCCTTCGTCCCAAACCAAAAGGGCTTTCCCGGGCGTTGCTTAACTTTATGAAATAGTTTCTGTACGCCCAGCGACTCCAGCGCTTCCGGTACATAATCTTTTTTTCCCCGCGACACTCCTCCACTGAGCACAATAACTGGATGCTGCTCCAGTATCTGCGCCAACCCCTGCTTGGTTTTTTCCAGTGAATCAGGAAGGTGATAAAAGGTAGAAGGGATACTCGTGTCTCTCAGTGCAGCCCGCAAAGCATGATTATTTGATTGACGAATCTGATAAGGTTCGGGCTGCTCGTGTACCGCAACCAGTTCATCTCCGGTTGACACAATTGCTACATTGGGTGCGCGGGTGACGGAAAGTTGAGCTTTTCCCACTGAAGCCGCTACAGCAATCTGGGTAGCGCTCATGCGGGTACCTGTCGGAATTAATTCTTCGCCCTGAGGCTGATCGTAGCCCTGGGGATGTACATTTTGTCCTTTCCGGGCAGGCATTATTCGTAAGGCGGCTATTTTTTGTCCCTGCTGCTCCTGTATATCAATGTCTTCGTAAGGCGTCACGGTGTTTGCCCCTTTCGGAAGCACGGCACCGGTCATAGCTTCCAGGCAATGAGCGGGGCCGGATAGAGCTTTCGGCGGCTCACCGGCTAATTGCGTATTCTCGATGATTAATACCGGGTTGTCCGGATTCAGACCATGTATATCATACGCAATCCCGTCCATAGTCACTCGGTCAAAAGGAGGGAAATCTCGGTCAGCCTGGATAGGTTCACGTAATATGCGTCCGTGGGCGTCATCCAGATTTACCAGTTCCGGTGGAAAAGAGAAAAGGTGATTATTAATGATTTGGGTAGCTTCGTGGGGGGTAATCATAGGCTAGACATTCGGTTGTGGAATGTTACAAAAGTATACACAATAAAAAAAGGCGCATAATGCGCCTCTTATATCAGAATAGTTATTTTGTTTCTAGTAAAGTAGGTTCAGAGCCAAATATAATTGAGCTACTGAGTTTTTTGCTCCTTTCAAGGCAGCCTCGGCCAGGGTTTCATCGCCGATCTCAGCTAAGCCATAATTGTAGCGTACACCTACAGATATTGCATCAAAGTTGAGGCCAAAACCAGCACTTAAGCCATAATCAAAAGTATGAAAATTATCCCGATCTATGTCAGCTAATGCTTCTCCTAAGTCACCGTCGGTAGAAATATTAGAACCAACTAAATAACTTATGTATGGACCAATCTGGATATCAGCAGACTCGCCGAGTTTAAAAGTAGCTAGTATAGGTACATCCACATAATTTAAATTGAATTTATACTCCCCTTCTGCATCAAAAAAGTTAGCATCATACGTTAAGCGAGCGCCTTTAGTAGAATAGTTTACTTCGGGTTGAATAACAAAAAATTCGCTAACAGGTAGTTGAGTAAATACTCCTAAGCTAAATCCAGGACGAAGATTCTCATCAGAAACATCATCAACATACAGGTTGCTCACATTTAATCCTCCTTTAATTCCGGTGCGGGTATCCTGGGCTACTAAACTAATCGGAATGACCATAGCACTAAGAAGAAGAGCGATAATTCCGACTATAACTTTTTTATATCTTGGTTTCATATGGATCAAAAAATTGGTAGAACATTGACTTTATACCCAGAATAATGAAAAATCTATGCCATGCTAATAATAACCCTACAAAACCCCTAAATTACCTGAAACAGGCCCAGATGGTACTAGTTTTTTTTAGGATAAATCCCCAAAAGTGTGGAAATTTTTTCCTCCTGTGTAGAAATATCAAGTACTTTTTTTGTGTATTTCTAAAGGCTTATTGTCCAATTAGTGAAGTAAAATATTTAATCAATACAGTTTTTTGCTTGGTATCACTTTTGTAACTGCTACTGGAGATTTAAATAAATAAACTATGAGACATACACTTAAAAGATTGCCTCAATCCTTTACCCAATGGGTGCTGGTTATAGGTATTTTAGCAAATATTCAGCTTTTAACAGGCTGTGCTTCTACTAATAATACAACCAAAGGGGGAGCTATAGGAGCTGGTGCTGGTGGAGCATTAGGTGCCGTTATTGGTAATGCATCAGGTAATACCGCCGTAGGAGCTATTATTGGAGCTTCAGTAGGTGGTGCTGCCGGTGCTGTTATTGGACGCCAGATGGATAAGCAGGCAGAAGAGTTGCAGCAAGACCTCGGGAATGCTACGGTAGAGCGTGTAGGTGAAGGTATTAAAATTACATTTGATTCCGGTTTGCTGTTTGATTTTGATTCAGATGATTTAAGAGGTGTTACTGAACAAGACCTGAGCGAGATGGCTGAAACTTTAAAAAAGTATAGTGATACAAACATCTTGATTGAAGGGCATACCGATGCTACTGGTTCCGATGATTATAACCAAGACCTATCCGAAGAGCGGGCTGCTTCTGTGGCAAATTATCTTCAACAGTTAGGTGTAGAGCGTAGCCGGGTTACAACCCATGGATACGGAGAGAATCAGCCAGTAGCTGAGAATGATACAGAAGCCGGGCGCCAGCAAAATCGCCGGGTAGAAGTAGCCATCTATGCTAACGACAAAATGGTTAAAGCTGCCGAGAAAGGCGATTTGGAAGTAGAGGGGTAGTTTTTAGGATACCAGGATGAAATAAAAAAGCCCGAGAAATCGGGCTTTTTCTTTTGTATTTTTGTACCAAACATTTTGGAAGATGGAAGAAAAGAAGCTATCGCATGTTGATGCACAGAATAATCCTACCATGGTGGATGTCAGTCAGAAATCAGTAACTCAGCGAACGGCCACCGCCCGCAGCACCGTAACTTTAGGTGAAACAGTGTGGGAGCAACTCAAACCTACCTCCGAGTCTTCCGAAATTTATTCTAAAAAAGGCCCCGTATTTCAAACAGCCATTATTGCTGGCACGATGGCCGTAAAAAAAACCAGTGAACTGATTCCTTTTTGCCACCCTCTGGCCATTGAAAAGTGTACTATTAGCATCGTTCCTATCGATAATTATGAAGTGTTGGTTGAGTGTACGGTGGCAGTAAGTGGCAAAACCGGAGTAGAAATGGAAGCCCTGACAGGAGCTAGCGTGGCTGCATTAAGTATCTATGATATGTGCAAAGCCCTTTCGCACAATATTATAATCCGAGAGACGCGGCTAGTAGAGAAAAAAGGAGGTAAAAGCGATTTTACTGTAAGTGACCAATAGTATCCGTGAGAGTATAGTAGAGGAGGATTAAAAATATGCCTTTATCAAGCTCTACTTTATATTGTTGCTAAGGCTACTTTTACAGATAATTATAGCATTAAGCTTCTATACGGATTGCTGTTTTAAGTAGGTATCCGGATATGTCTAAGCATATAATGAAGTTTTTTTATGTATTTTTACCTATGTAAGCAGGGAAATATTCCTAAAAACTTTTTAAGCTTATGAATAAAGATTCTACACCCTCACTAGCTAAACTGACAAAACAGGAACTCATTGGCATAGTAGATGATCACCAGCGTAATAATTATTCTCTTTTAGATGCTTTGCCTGATGCAACCATTGCGGTGGATGACCAAAAGTGCATAAAATATATGAACACCGCCTCTCACAAGTGGTGGGATGCTCCTCATAATCAAAAAAGTAATCTGTTGGTAATACACGAATTATTACCAAAGTTAGAGCAAGGTGATTACTGGGATGAACTTAGAAAAGGTGAGTCTTTATCCATAGTCCTTCTCACATCAGGGCACACCGAGATCCAGGTGATAGTACAGGCTAAATGGCACAATGATTACCAAGTATATCTCCTGAAAATTACCGAAGCAACTGACAGGAAATACACGCCATCTGATGAAGCTAATAGTGCTTCCCCCCTGTTGCAAACGATAATATCTTATATTCAGGAAGGCGTGCTCATTAGGGAGGCTTCTGGGGAGTATCAATATCTCTCTCCTTCCATGGAGCAGCTTACCGGCTACACTCAGGAAGAACTTCAGACTCACACTCTATCGCATCTTATTCATCCCGATGATGTACCCGACTACAAAGAGGTAATTAGGAAAATACAGACTGCTGATGAGCAATTAATAAGTATTTCTTTTCAAATCACCCGAAAAGATGGGCAGGTCCGGTGCCTGAGAACAACAATAGAACCTCTGATGCAAAGTGATAGTAAGCCTGGGGCTACCATCTGGGTTATGCAGGACATTACTGCCGAGCACAGATTGAATAATATATACAAGAGCACTTATGAACGTTACCAATTCATTATCGAAAATGCTACTGCTGGTTTTTGGGATTGGAATCTGGCGCCGGAAGACAGAGGCCAGTTAGAGATACAGAAAGAAGCCCTGGAAATAGATGGGGAGCGCATTTCGCGGCAAATGTGGGAAGAGCGGGTTCATCCGGATGATCTAAAAGCATTGCAGCAGGAATTGCAGCAGATTTCATCAGGGATAGGGGGGCGTATAGTGAATGAATTTCGGTTCTTAACAAAGAACAAGCAGTATCGCTGGTTTAGGCTCAGTGCCAATATTATCCGCGATGCAAAAGATCAACCCTTGCGGATGGTAGGCATTATGAGTGATGTCCATGACCGCAAAGCAACTGAACAGGCTCTGCTTCAGAAAACAGAAACATTACAGACTGTTCAGTCAATGGCAAAAATAGGGGATTGGCGGCTCAACATTAAAACCAAGACCCTGATAGGTTCCGAAGAATTTTATCAGATGTACGAAATCGATACATCGTCTGTTGTGAGTGTTGTTGAACAGGTCGTTGCTCGTATACCGACAAAGGACATGCAGATAATCCGGGGTATCATGGATACCGCGATTGAGAAAAAAGAGCCATACAAGCATGATTACCTACTGACTACCCCCTCTGGTATTAAGCGATGGGTACTGGTGATAGCAAAAGCATTTGTTCAGGACGATCGGGGCGAGACTGAAGAAATTTTGGGGTTAGTCCAGGATATTACAGAATGTAAAAAAGCAGATTTGGCACTCCGGGAAAGTGAGTCTAAATACCGCTTATTAGCTGAAAATGCAACTGATATCATTTGTCTCATGAACCTTGAAGGTGAGACCCAATATCTTTCTCCTTCAGTAAAAACTGCTTTAGGATACACCGCAGAAGAATACAAAAAACAGTTCGGAAGGCTTAAAAATGTGCATCCGGAAGATGTTCCACTGATAGAGCAAACAATAGCCCACCTAAGAGAAAAAGGCGGAACTAAAAGTGTTGTATTTCGGGAACGCCATAAAAAGGGACATTATGTATGGGGGGAAGCTATCGTAAAACGGATTGAAAATTTTCGGGGTGATCCCCAGATCATGCTGGTAGCACGAGACATCACCCAGAAAAAAATGGCCGAAATAGCGTTGCAGAAAAGCGAAACGAAGTACCGGCTGCTAGCTGAAAATTCTACCGATGTTATCATTCTATTAAATGTAGAAAGGCAGTTGCTCTATGTATCCCCTTCTATAGAAACTATTACCGGGTTTACTCCGGAAGAATGGATTTCTCTGGCATCAGAAAATCAGCATATTCACCCGGAGGATCTGCCAAAGATCACCCATAATCTTGCAGCGGACTTTCGGAAGGAGGCCTCGCAACAGATAAAGCACCGGATTAAACACAAGAACGGTACATATGTCTGGATGGATAGCAAGTCAAACCTGATACTTGATGAAGAGGGCGAACATAAATTATTGGTAGTTTCCCGAGATGTTAGTCAGGAAATCCAGGCGCAACAGAAATTAGCCGAAAGTCAGCGGTACTTCCAGTCCATTTTCAATAATACTACTGATGCGTTATTTCTGATAGACGGGCAGACCTATGCGATTTTGGATTGCAACGACGCTGCCGTAGCCATATTTGAGGTAGACTCCAAAGATAATTTGATAGGGAAGCGAAAGGCCGATTTTCGTTGTATGCCCTACCCTGATGAAGAAGTAATCAGCATAAGCAAGCTTGTTAATAAAGGTGAAACCTGGAAAGATGAGGTAGAATACGTGAGTGCTCAAGGAAATATATTCTGGGGTAACCTGGCCATCATTCTGTTTAAGCATGATATCCAGTTAGTCCGGATCAGTGATGTTACCGAGCATAAAAAGGCTGAACTTGCTTTGCAAAAAAGCGAAGCCCAATACAGGTTGCTGGCCGAAAACTCTACGGATATTATTGCTATTAGCACATTAGATAAGCAATGGAAGTACATTTCCCCGGCCATCACTAAAATTCTGGGATATACCCCCGAAGAATATACTCAATTCAATAGCGTAAGCAATGTGCACCCAGATGATGTATCCCTCTGGTATAATGCTATTGAGCAGCTACAATCTGGAGAAGCAAATGTGCGTAGTGTAATCCGGGCCCGGCACAAGAATGGCGCATGGATTTGGATAGAGTGTATTTGCAATCAGATTATTGATACAGACGGTGAGGAGTGTGTATTGATTGTTACCCGAGATACTACAGAGCGAAAAGCCATAGAACAGGCGCTACGGGAAAGTGAAGCCCGGTACCGCCTACTAGCTGATAATGCTTCTGATGTGATCTGCTTAATGACCATTGATGGTGATAAAGTTTATACTTCACCCTCTATAGAAACAGCTTTGGGTTATGCACCGGAAGAGTATTTACAAGAATATAAAGCAACAGGTCTCATACACCCTGAAGACAGAAGTTTGTTAGAAGCTACTGTGGCTCAGTTGCAGGAAGGAGTTTCTGATGAAATGAACATTGTGTTCCGTGAACGTCATAAAGATGGGCACTACCTCTGGGCTGAGGCCATGTATAAGTTGGTCAAAGACGACGATGGGAACTCGCAAATTATGATTGTGGCCCGGGATATTACTCAGCGTAGGAATGCCGAACTGGCTATGCAGCAGAGCGAAGCCAAATACCGACTATTAGCTGAGAATGTTACGGATATTATTATACTTTTTGATCTGGAATGGAATGTGTTGTATGTTTCTCCTTCTATAGAAAATATTACCGGTTTTACGAAAGAAGAATGGACGCACAATGGGTTTGGTGATATACACCCTGATGACTGGCCAGAAATTGAACGAAGATTGGCAAAATATCCGCATGAGCGCTTTAGCGGGCAAATCAAGCATCGTCTAAGATGTAAAGATGATACTTATCTATGGATAGATAGCAAAGCCAATCTGATATATGATGAGGAAGGGGAGCATAAACTGTTGGTCGTGAGTCGGGATATTACCCAGGAAATGGAAACTCAGCAGAAACTAGCCGACAGTCAGCATTATTTTCAGTCAATCTTCAATAGTACCACTGACGCATTGTTTCTAGTAGACTCTCAAACTCATGCTATTGTTGACTGTAATAAGGCCGGCGTGTTGCTGTTTGAGACCCCTTCTAAAACTGCTCTAATAGGTAGAAAATGCACTGAGTTTCATCGATTTCCCATGACCGACGAAGAGTGCAGAGAAATTATCCGCCGGAGTTATGAAGGCGAGCAGTTAAACACCGAGATAGAATACCTAAGTGAGCAAAAAAAGTCGTTTTGGGGCAATATGGCCACAAACCGTTTTAACGAAACAAAAATGCTGCTGCGGGTATCAGATATTACACTGATAAAAGAAAAAGAACAGGCCATTAAGCGGGCTGAAGAATTATACCGTCAGGTAGTAGAAACCCAGCAGGAAATGATCTGCCGCTTTTTACCTGATGCTACTCTTACATTTGCAAATCCTGCTTATTGCCGTTATATGGAAAATACGGAGCAGGAACTTATTGGAACCAAACTTACAGACCTTCTACCCATATCTAATCAGAAAAATATAATCGATCATCTAGAAGATGTCATACGCCAGGGTAAACCAATAGCGCGTGAACACTACCTATCCCAATACGGTAGTGACAGCGTCTGGCACTATTGGACTATTTATCCATTACTTAATTCAGAAGGAGATATTGTTGAATTTCAGAGTGTTAGCCTGGACATCACCCGACGGAAGCAAGCAGAAGAAAAACTTCGGAAAAGTGAAGAGCAATTGAAGGATGCTCTAAACATGGCTAAAATGGGTAATTTCGAGTATGATCTACTGCAAAAAGATGGTATATGGACCTCTCGCCTGAATCACGTATTGGGGATTAGCAAAGAGTATCCGGAACATTACTTTTCGCTCGATCACATAACCAACATGGTGCATTCCGATGATTTGCCATTGGTAGTAAGCTCATTTGAAGAGTTTGTTCAGGATGGAATCCCCAAGACATTTGATTATCGGTTGCAGCCAAAAGGTAAAAAAACGGTATATTTAACAACCACGTATGGTAAACTGTACTGTGATGCTGACGGAAACCCCGTGCGCATGGCAGGTACATTCCAGGATATTACAGAACGCAAAGTAAAGGAGCAGGAGCTGGAAGAGGCAAAAAAATCCTTGGAAAAGGCAAACCTGTCAAAAGACTGGATACTTTCAGTATTAAGCCATGAGGTTCGAAACTCATTAAATGCTATTGCCGGTTTTGCCAATTTGTTAAACCATTCGCATACCATAGCCCACCGAGAAGAAATTACCGACACGCTGGCTTTCTCTAGTCGACATTTGCTGGCATTAATCAATAACATCCACGACTTCTCAAAAATTGAACTGGGTAAGTTTGAGTTGCAGACTACCGAGTTTGACCTTTATGATTTATTTGAAAAAGCAGCTACCTTATTCCGAAGTCAGCTACGCCATCACATTAGTTTGAACCTGACTATTGATAAGAAAGCGCCTCGCTATGTAAAGGGAGATGCTACCCGCCTGCATCAGATACTAAATAACCTGGTAGGTAATGCAATCAAGTTTACTGAAAAAGGGGCCATCAGCATAACCCTGAAAAGGAAGGAAATAGAGGGGCAGTCTTTCATTCGGTTTATTATTGAAGACACTGGGATAGGTATTTCTCGAGAGCAAATGGAAAATGTATTCCAGCCAGCTTATCAGGATAATGAATCTGTATCACCTGCCGATACTACGAATACCGGGTTGGGCCTTTATATTGTCAGCCGGTTAGTAAACTACCTAGGCGGAACTGTAAAGCTCAATAGTGAACTTAACCAAGGTACATCGGTAAGCATTACATTTCCGGTAGAGGTTGTATCCGATTTTGAAACAGACTCTTCTGTTGAAGATAACACCATACCTCAGCAGGCATCAGACTTCAGAATATTATATATTGAGGATGATTACTTTAATCGTATGTTGATGGCCGGATATGCACAGTTAGGCAGCCTTACACTAGATTTTGCCAAAGACGGGGAAGAAGGGCAACGCCTGCTTGAGAAACATCAGTACGACATGGTACTAACTGATATTGTGCTTTCTACTGTTGACGGGGCTCAGATTGCGCAGAAAATAAAGCAACAATATACCGAACCCGCTTTACCGGTAGTAGCAGTGACTGCATACTCTCTGGATGAAATTAAAGAGCAAGGCAAAAACCAGCATTTTGATGCGGTGCTTACCAAACCCATTGACCCCAACCACTTATACCGGGTTATCCAGCAGCTTTGTGCTCAGAGCAATTCACCGAAACAGAACCTGTTAAATAATATTCCTGTTTCTAAAGCCAATACTTTGGCAGGCTTTTTACAAAATATGCCAAGCCAGAAAGAAACTATGCTAAAACTTATTAAAGAAGAAGTTGGCATTAAAACACAACTTCTCCAACAGACAATAATGCAGCAAAATTACCTGTTGTTTCATAAGACATTACACACGTTACTTCCTTTCTTATACTTTATTGAATCTCATAATTTAGCAACTTTTCTACGTACAATGGAAGATCTTCCTTCGGATGAAGATGAGAAAAATGAGCTGCTTCAAAAATTACAAGATTTAATTGATATGTTATAAAATGGATAATTAACTAGGTGGGAAACAGGTATTTGCACTTAAGTATTGCTCGAATAATTAAGGGTAATATTAAAAAAATACCTAATAATGGTGAGACCGAACGTGTTTTTACTTAATTTTAAGGTAATTCTTACTAAGCATATCCTTATATGCAATCTTTCTCTTCATGGACAAACAAAATATTCTAATTTTAGAAGATCATCAGATTATTGGTGAACTTATTCAGCATGTATTAAGTGGTGAATCAAACTTCAACATTGTAGCAACAGTTTCTTCAGTAGCACAGGCGCAGGAAGAATTGCGTTCACAGCCTGTTGACATTGCGATTGTAGACTTATCATTGCCCGGCGAAAGCGGGCTTTCGCTTTTAAAGTGGATTCATAAAGACCAACTGGGCGTAAAGGTGCTGGTACTTACCATGTTTGCCAATGGTAGCAATGTAGTTGAAGCTATTAAATACGGTGCTAACGGGTTTCTTCCAAAAGATACCTCTCTAGGTGAATTGAAGCAGGCGCTGACTCAGATTGCTCAGGGTAATACTTATTTCAGTCCCGAAATATCAAGTATCATCGTTGATTCTATCAAAAATGATTATAAAAAAGAAGACGTAACGGTAAAAATCAATAACCTTACTAGCCGGGAAAAAGAAATTTTATCTATGGTGATTAATGGTAATTCTAATGTGGAAATTGCCGAGAAAATTTTTATTAGTGTGCGTACTGTAGAAAATCACCGTGCCAACATACTACGAAAAACCAGCGCAAAAAACTTCTTTGAACTTGCCAAGGCAGTGATGGAAAACAATTTGCTTGACTTTGCTTCTGGTGAATAAACTCCTCTTTCTTTTTAAGAAATTCCGTAATTATACCTGTTGTTGGGTAAATAGTATTACTTGATTTTTTCAGAAAAAAGAGGATAAACCACAAATTTTTGCTCAAAAATTAGTTCTTATACATCTCTGCTCCGCTAACTACAGGTTATATACGTAAATTAATAATGTTCCAAAAACCAGGATTTTAACTTTCTTATATTTACAGAACTACCTATAGACCGATAACTGTTGCCTTCATTAATTTACAACTAGCTTACATGAACTCTGCATATGACATGCTGGCTTATTGACGATAACGAAATTGACCTTTTAGTTACTCATAAACTTATCACAAGCTGGGAGCCCTCTATCGAAGCTCAGGAATTTACTGATGCATGGGCTGTCTTAGATAAACTAAAAGCCGGAGGAACCCCTCCTCACCTAATTCTGCTAGACTTATTCATGCCTGAGATTAGCGGGTGGGATTTCCTGGATCACTATCAGCCTATAGCCCAGGAAAATACACTGCTTTATGTGCTTTCTTCTTCGATTGATGATGCCGATATAATGCGAGCGCGCACGTATGACGTTGTTAATGGGTATTTATCCAAACCCATTGCCAAAGAGAGTTTTCAGCGAGTGGTTTCCGACTTCCAGCCTTCTTTTATTGTAGGGTGAAGCTGTTTGCCCTCAGGCAAAGGGCAGTGGTTCGCTCAGGGTTTGCGTTAATTCCCGAAACCGATCCCGTATTCTGGAAAGTAATCCCTCCCCGGTAGTTGCCTCAATAACGCGTCCGTCAATCTCCCGCACCGGGGTAAGCTCACCCATAGTACCGGTAGCAAATACCTCATCGGCCGTATAAAACTCAGTGAGCGAGAGATTCTTCTCAACCGAGGGAATCTCCAACGACTTGGCTATTTCCAATACCAAACCTCGGGTAATGCCCGGCAGACAGGCGTCAGCGTGGGGAGTAAACAGCGTTCCTTTTTTCACCATAAATAAATTGGTATCATTCAACTCTGCTACAAAACCGTAAGCATCCAGCATAATAGCAGCATCCACTCCTGCCACATTGGCCTGAATCTTTGCCAGAATATTGTTTAGCAGGTTGTTATGGTGAATTTTTGAATCCAGGTGCTGGGGCGAATTGCGGGCAACACTGGAGGTAATTACCCGGATGCCCCGGTTGTTATCATACACCGGAGGCTTCCATTCAGCCAATACAATCAGGCAGGAGCCTTTCTGATTAACCCGAGGGTCCATACCAGAAGTGATTTTTTCGCCCCGGCTCAGGGTTAGTCGAATATGCGTGTCCGTCCGCATACCATTCGCTTCCAGGGTCTGAAAAATTGCCTTTTTGATTTCATCCAATGAGGGAATGTGAGCAAAATGCAGAGCTTTTGCCGAATCGCGCAGGCGGTTCAAGTGGCGATCTAGACAAAAAATAGCGCCATCATACACTCGCAACCCTTCCCACACAGCATCTCCTCCCTGTACGGTACTGTCAAAGACCGATACTTTAGCTTCATGGCGAGGGTATAGCCCATCACCGACATATACCTGAATATTTTCGTTGCGAGGGTTAAATTCTTGTAGCATAGTTTTACGCTTTTATTGAGTTTTCGTAGAGTTCCGAGTAGTAGTATAAAGCTGTTTCGTATAATGGCTGTAAATGCTCAGGAAGTGGCCGTTCGCTGGTAGGCTGTTTTCTAAAACCAGTAGAGCGATGCACATTATCATACCAGTATTTTGCCCAAACCCCGTCTTCCGGCAATGCTCCGGCCTGCCAGGATAGCATACTATCCTCAAAAGGAATCTCCAGGGCTTCGCACACTTTTCGAAGGACCAAGGGTGGGTTTTTTAGCAGTTCGCCTGAATCTAGCACTACCGGGGTATTGCCCTCGGCAATAAGGAAACGGTACAGTTCATGTTGCTTTTGCGAGCCAATATCTTCCATGGTAGGTTCCTTCATCTGCTGAGCAATAGAGCTGATCAGCTGTTTGGGATTACGGATAAGCAGCAGGTTGGTAAGCTGGGTGATAAAATGCTCGTCCATATCCACAAAGTGATGGGCCATATTTTTAAGAAACAATACCGGATAGTCATAGTCGCCAAAAATGACTTCTCGCAAAATAATGTCAATATCCGTTTCCATACTGGCCAGGATTTCTTCCTTTCCCGGATGATCTATATCAGGCCGCTTGGTGAGGTAATATCCATACAAAGGCTCATCTACTACCTTGGTATCTGATCGCTGGGCGAATGAGTACATAAGCGCAGTAGAAAGGTTACGAGGATTTGAAATAAGATGAATGCGCTTCATAAAAATAGTCAGGGGTGGGCGGAGACCCATACTTCTCCGTCATCAAAAATTTCCTTTTTCCAGATGGGGACGGTTTGTTTTAGCGTGTCGATGGTGTATTTACACGCCTCGAAGGCTTCCTGCCGGTGCGGAGTGGCTACGGCAATAATCACGGCCATATCACCAATCTCTAAGGTGCCTTTACGGTGGTGAATAGCAATTTTTTCTACCGGCCAGCGATCACACACCTGCATGGCCAGTTTCTCCATTTCTTTCACGGCCATGGCATCATAAGCCTCGTAATCCAGTCGGACTACCCGTCGGTCCTGTGTATGATTGCGCACCGTACCCAGAAACATATCTACCGCTCCTGCACGGTCAGACTGAACTTTCCGGAGCGCATCTTCTACCTGAAGCTTCTCATCCGTCAGCAATATGGATATCTTGTCGTGCATAATAGTAACTTTTGGATAATGGAAGCTGGACACCGGAAACCGTAAGACAATTTTATCTATAATAATAGGCTCTGTTACCTCCTGTACATCCCTTCGGTCTACTGTCTCCTTTTTCCTGCCTCCATCTAACCCCCACTCACTGGTGGAATCAGGGCGATTTCGTCGCTTTCGTGGAGGGTTTGGTTTTTTTGACCGTATTCGTTATTCACAGCTACCATCACCGAGTCCAAATCGTGTAGTTTGGGATATTGTTGCTTTAGTTGCTGCACTAAATCCGGCACCGTAGATCCTTCCGGCACTTCGCAATGCAGTTTGGATTGCCCTACAATATCTTTGGTAATGCCGAACAGTAATATATTCAGTTTCATAATCTACAAAGTATATTCAAAGTAACATGATTTGCAAAATTTGTGAGCAGTACTTATTTTTTATCCCAAGGGGAGATGTTATTTATAAAGACTTAGGCGTTTAAACGACCCTTTACCCTTCATCGTATGCCCTATTCCACTTACCCTCTGCAACATTAGGAAAACATTCTTACATTTGTTATCGTCGAGAGAGTAAGTACCTAGCTTATGCCTTTGTTTGACAATCACGGACGTACAATTAACTACCTTCGCCTGGCCGTTACCGACCGCTGTAATCTGCGCTGCTTTTACTGTATGCCGGCTGAGGGAATCTCGTATGTTCCAAAGAGCCAGTTACTTTCTTATGAAGAGATGGAGCGGCTGATACGATTACTGGCCGAAATGGGCATTAGCAAAATTCGTATTACCGGTGGTGAACCCTTTGTGCGCCGCAACCTGATTGATTTTCTCTGGCGCGTGCATGCCATTCCTGGCATTGAGGAAGTGCATATTACCACCAATGGGGTGCTCACCACTCCGTATGTGGCCGAGCTAAAGAACATGGGCATTGCCTCAGTTAACCTGAGCCTGGACACCTTTGACCGGCAGCGTTTTCTGGAAATTACCCGTCGTGATGAGTTTGAGCGGGTGCTGACCTGCTTTCATGCTCTGCTGGACCATCAGATTCCTACCAAGATTAATGCCGTGGTGATGGAAGGCAAGAATACCCAGGATATTATCCCACTGACTGAGCTTACCCGCCAATACCCGGTATCCGTACGCTTTATTGAAGAAATGCCCTTTAATGGCGAAGGTAGCCACTACCCCGTGCTGGTCTGGACACACCGGAAAATTCTGGATGTGCTTAAAGCGCAGTACCCTGCTCTGGAAAAACTTCCTGATCCTCCTACGTCTACTTCCTACAACTACCGCGTTCCCGGTCATCAGGGTACGGTGGGTATTATTGCTGCATTTAGCCGCACCTTTTGTGGTACCTGCAACCGTATTCGCCTCACTGCCCAGGGCACTCTAAAAACCTGCCTGTATGATCAGGGAGTGCTTGATATTAAAGATATAATGCGCTCCGGAGCATCGGATGTGGTGTTGCAACAAGCGTTTGAGAAAGCCTTTCGGAATCGGGCAAAAGACGGTTACGAAGCTGAGCAGCAACGGCAGGAAAAGCGTCCGGCAACCGAGTCTATGTCTACCATCGGGGGATGATTTTTTAGACAAACTTTATATAGATAGTGCTCAGGAAGATATTTTTGTATCTTGGCTGAAAATTTTTTTGCATGACTCATATCAAGATTACCACTTTTTTGTGGCTGACCTTTCTTTGTTTTTACTCTACTTCCGCTGTTTTTGCCCAAGGCTCTGAAATTTATGAGGACGGTATCCGTATTCCGGTAGGGAAAGACAGTAGTAAATACATTCGCGTGGTGCTGGTAGAGCAGTTCTGGGTACGCTGGATGCAGACCAACCCCGGCACGGTAGGGTCAGACGGTGAACCTGCCGACTGGCTGACTGATATTGGCAGCCGTCGCTCGCGCATTACGCTCTATTCTCAGATTTCGCCTCGTTTTTTAGTTTATACCCAGGTTGGTATTAACAATCAGACATTTCTGAATGGAGGTGCTCCTGGCCAAGGCCCCAAAAAGCCCCAGATGTTTGTGCACGATGCCTGGACGGAGTTTACCGTGATTCCTGAGCAGGACTATGAAACTGGCGAAGCCAATCAGTTTTCTCTTTCTCTGGGAGCCGGGTTGCATTTCTGGAACGGTATTTCCCGTATCAGCTCACCCGGTATTACCAATTTCCTGACAGTAGATTTGCCCGTATTTAGTTTTTCTAATATAGAGCGCACCGATCAGTTTGGGCGACAGTACGGGATATACGCCAAAGGCATGTTAGGCAAGCTGCACTATCAGCTTCACTGGAATAAGCCATTTGCGCATGAGCAGCGGTCTGAAATAACTACCGAGCGAGCCAGTAACATATTCTCTGACCGTTGGGCGGCCGGCGGGTATGCTGCTTATCAGTTTCTGGAAAAAGAAAGTGTTTTCTCACCTTACCGAGTCGGCACCTATGCGGGTACGAAGCGGGTCTTTAATATAGGCGCTGGGTTCTACCACCATCCGGAAGCCAGCGGTACATTGATGAGCGGTAATACCGATGATATACAGAAACATGCCCAATCTGTATGGGCCGTAGATGCTTTTCTGGATTATCCCTTCGGCGAACAGGGTATGGCGGTAACGGCTTATGCTTCGTTGTTCAATTTTGATTATGGCCCCAACTATTTTCGTACTGTCGGCATTATGAATCTGGATACCCGCGCGGCTGACCCTTCCGTGTCGCTATCTGGTTATGGCAATGCCGAACCATTGCTAGGTACCGGAAGTATTTTGCTGGCCCAGGCCGGACTACTGCTGCCCCCCGACTGGCTGGGTTCGCTGGGAAAGGTCCAACCTTTCACCCAGATAGAATATAAAGACCTGGACTACCTGGATGATACATTTACTAATCTGGATGTGGGGTTTAACTGGTTTCTGGAAGGTCACAACGCTAAAATTACCCTACAATACGGCACTCGCCCGATCTTTACCGAACAAAACGGCCTGCGTCTCCAAACAGATACCCGCGGCCAATGGACCCTTCAAACGCAGATTTATATATAAGAAGAAGGTGCGAATGGGTTGATGTGGTGGAAGGTAAAGTAATGTTGAACACTGCCTCCCGTCATCCTCTCATCTCATGAATGTCGTCTACATTAGCCGTTTTGTAGAAGTTATATAGCTTCATAACAATAGCCATAGCCACGGCAGCTTCGGCCGCCGCCACTACTATAACGAAGAGAGAAAATACCTGTCCTTGCAATAAGTTGGCATCATAGCGGCTAAAGGCAATCAGGTTGATGTTCGCTGCATTCAGGATCAACTCAATCCCAATCAAAATTACAATAGCATTTCGTTTGGTGATCACTATTGCCAGGCCTACACAGAGTAGAAAAGCACTTAGCAGTATGTAGTGTTCTAGAGGTATCATCTTTTCAAGGGTACAGGGTAAATGGTGAACGGTTGAGAGGTAGTCGTACAGAGATGTTCATCTCTAAATCCTCTGCACCCTTCACCTTCTACTGTTTACCCTTCAAAGTTAATTAAAATAGCCGAACTTGAAATTCAGGAAGACAGCCATGCTGCTTAAATCCCTATCCTGAATACCAGGAGTATCGGAGCCGCTTACCAGCCGGTAGGTTAGTCCACCGTTCAGCCGGAAAAAATCGGTGATGTTTAATTCCAGACCGGCGCCGGGTTCAAAAACGAAGAAGTTACTGTGGGTATCGGTCAGGTCAGGTGTGCCCTCCAGGTCCTGCGTGATACCGCCACCACCCACCAGCATATGGGTAGTCAGGTGTAGCATACGATCTGAACGGAAAATGTACTCGACCATAAGCCCCCCGTACCCCATATCATAATGCAGCGCTTCATTGGGTATGGCAGATTCTGAGGCGGGTACCTTCAGCTGCGTAACCAGCCCGTAGCCACCGCCCCCAATCATCCACTTTTTATTGACATACCAGCCACCGTAGCCCCCAAAGAGCAAAGCAAAGTCGCCATTAATAGTGCTGGACCGCAACGAAGGCCCCCCGTAGCCGCCCGAGCTGGTTATGCGAAAACCGTTGACCAATGTCTCCTGCTCATTATCCTGAGCGTGTAGTACGGTGAAAGAGAGAAAAAAAAGAAGAAAGACAAATACTGATTTCATAGGGATTATTAGGTTAAAAAATGCACTGCTGGCCGTAAAAGCAAATGCCTGCCAATCGCTTCCGGTAATGCAATTTCAAAAGTACTAAAAATTGATAAACCTGCTATACTAAGCGGTAACCCGGGCGGGTTGTTTTTTCTGAGGCGTTGAATCAGCCATTTTTGTAGGTAGGATAATCCGGAAGGTCGTTCCTACATCAATTTCAGAGTGTTTTACGAAGATCTTTCCTTTATGATAGTTCTCAACAATCCGCTGGGCCAGCGACAGGCCCAACCCCCAGCCTCGCTTTTTGGTGGTGTAGCCGGGCGTGAATACCTGCTTCAATTTTGATTTAGGAATACCCTTGCCAGTATCAGTAATATCGATAATCACCTGCTCCTGATGGTCATGCAATACCTGAATGGTTAGGTTGCCTACTCCACTCATGGCATCAACGGCATTTTTACAGATGTTTTCAATCACCCACTCAAACAGCGGAGCGTTAATGCGCACCGGAATAGGCTTACCATCTGCATGCAGTTGCAGGTGCACTTTTGTAGAAATCCGGTTTTGCAGGTAGGTAACAGAATTATTGAGAATATGGTAGAGGTTTTCTTCTTTTAGAGTAGGAATAGACCCGATACTGGAAAAGCGAGAGGTCACCATATTCAGGCGATTAATATCCTTATCCATTTCCTGTACTATGCTGGGATCATACGTCTCCGGGTCGGCACGAAAGTACTCAATCCAGGCCATGAGCGACGATAGGGGGGTGCCCAACTGGTGAGCGGTTTCCTTGGCCATTCCCACCCACACCCGGTTTTGCTCGGCCGTACGTGAATAACTAAAAATCAGGTACGCGATCAGGGCAAAAACCGAGATAACAGCGAGTTGAATGTAGGGATAGTACTGGAGCTGGGTCAGCAGAAAGGAGTTGCGGTAGTACACAAACTGGTAAGCAAAAATAATCCCTGTCTTAGGGTCGTGCAACTCAATCTCAATAGGCGGATAAGTCGCCCGCATTTTCTCAAGCTCCCGGGCAATAATGGCATCCTTCTTCTCCTGACTGTAAGAATCTTCCAGGTCAAGGTTTCGGGATGAAACATAATTGCCGAAGGCATCAGTTAATATTACCGGAATAGATTTGTTCGGAGTTACTACCTGTTCAAACAAATAGGTGACGTTTTCATCCTCGTTGTTGGCGGTCATTTCAATAGCCTGGGCATAGAGGTCAATAAAGTTCTTTTCCCGTTCTTTCAAGCTATCTACCAACCGGTTGGTGTACAGGATAGAAACTGTAGCAATAAGTACCGATACCAGCAGTACAATAACCCTAATGGTGTTTTTCTTTTGATAGAACCTTTCTACCGAACTGAATGTAGCCTGGGTAGATGAGGACTCGCGTGAGCGATTTTTTGAGAAAAGACGTTGTAACATCTAAACCTTAATTACGAAGTTGTCTAAAGTACTTTCTTCAGACTGCGGACGCGTTCTGAAAACACAAGTTTAACAAAAAGGTAACGAAATTAAACCGGAAAAGTGTCTTTACACTTCTCTAATTTAGTCATGAATATGAGTCATATGATACTTTCGCAACGACAATTATTTTTAAACCACATTGCCCAGACTTCTGACTTCCCGCTGATGCTGGAGATTGACCGTGCCGAAGGGGTCTACATGTATCGCGAAGATGGACAGCGGTACCTGGACCTGATCTCAGGTATTGGGGTGAGTAATGTCGGCCACCGCCACCCCAAGGTAGTGCAGGCGGTAAAAGATCAGGTAGACCGCTATATGCATCTAATGGTGTACGGAGAGTTTGTGCAGACCCCGCAGGTACGGTTGGCGGAAGCTCTGGCTCAAACACTTCCTGATCCTTTGAATGCTTGCTACTTCGTGAACTCCGGAAGCGAAGCCGTGGAAGGTGCGCTGAAACTGGCTAAACGCTATACCGGGCGGCCGAATCTGGTTTCCTGCCACCAGGCCTATCACGGTTCTTCGCAGGGTTCATTGTCGGTGTGTGGAAGTGAAGATTTTAAACGAGCGTACCGTCCCTTGCTGCCGGGCGTATCGCATATCCGGTTTAACCAACCGGAAGATTTTTCAGCAATTGATGAGCAGACGGCGGCGGTTATTATAGAAACGGTGCAAGGCGAGGCTGGAGTGCGGGTGGCTGATGCTGATTATTTTCAAGCGTTGCGCCAACACTGCGATGCCGTTGGAGCCCTACTGATTCTGGATGAAATTCAGGCCGGCTTTGGTCGTACGGGTACTTTCTGGGCATTTGAACCCTACGGAATTGTGCCAGATATTATAGTGTCAGCCAAGGGAATGGGCGGAGGCATGCCCATTGGGGCATTTATGGCATCTCAGGAGGTGATGGGAGTATTGAAGAGTAACCCTATCCTCGGTCATATTTCTACGTTTGGCGGGCACCCCGTGAGCGCCGTAGCTTCCTTGGCTACATTACGCGTAATTCAGGAAGAAAAGCTGCTGGAGCAGGTGCCCGCCAAAGCCGAATTGGTAAAAGCGCGGCTTCAGCATCCGGCGATCCGTGGTATCCGGCACCGGGGCCTTATGATGGCAGTAGAGTTTGACTCCTTTGAGGTGTTGAAGCCCGTCATTGACCGGGCGATTGAGTTGGGCGTGCTTACCGATTGGTTTTTGTACTGTGATAATTCTATGCGCATTGCCCCGCCCTTAACTATACGGGAGGACGAGCTGGAAGAAGCCTGCGCCATCATTCTGCAAGCCATTGAAGAAGTAGTGCCAATATAATTGAGGGGTTACCAATCAGCGACTTCTTGGACGCGCAGGAAGGGGGCTATACACTAACATTAGGCGCTTCTTTTTGCGCCAATAATAATGCCGGTAGCCCAGGCTTGCCGGGTTATAAACAGATCGTCTCTTTCCTCTAGTGTTCTCACCAAGTTAGAAGCTTTTTCAGCATGCCCCTTGGGCCAGTTAGGTTGGGGCTGCATATCATCAATAATGTACAGACCGCCCGGAGTAAGCATGGCGAGGGTTTCTTCCAGCAACAGGTATTTGCCATGCCAGGTATCAGCAAAGATATAGTCAAAAGTGAGGTGCTTGTTTTGTTGAATCCAGGCTTCGCCGTCGCTGAGGATAATTTCCAACCGGGGATCATCACCAAGGTGCTGCCTGGCAATACTCAGGAATTTCTCCTCGTTGTCTATAGATGTGAGCGATGACTGGCGGTCCATACCATCTAAAATCCAGGCCGTGGATAAGCCGGTTCCGGTGCCTAACTCAAGGAATCTGCCTCCCGGCTTGGTAGCGGCCAGAGTTCTGAGCAACCTGCCGGTGAGTTGGTCCGAACTCATGGAGAAGCCCGATTTTTGAGTGGCTTGCTGAATATCACTATATTTTTTCGGAATACGTGGACTGGTAGATACGGGCATTTTCTATATGGTAGTCTGGTTGAAATAAAGTGGTTTCGGGAGGCTAGTTACCGGAGTATACCCACTTCTCAAAGAAGCCGGTTAGATTCTTTCCGGTTGATTCTTCCATTGCCCGCTGAAATTCCGGCGTAAGCACCGATTTCCCGTAATACTGCTGGCTGTAGTATCGGATGCCCTTCCAGAAAGTATCATTCCCCAGTGTTTCTCTAAGTTGGTGCAACACGTATGCGCCTTTAAAGTACACCAGGTTCCGATCGTCTGCCGTAGGAGCTAACCAGTTTTTAAACACCAGGGGTTTATCGGCTCCCTTTGCCTTGATTGTTTCGTATACCTCGCGGTAAGCGTTGATATTCTCCAGGTATTTTTCCTGGCCAAAACGATGCTCATTATAAGCCGCCGACATATACGTGGCAAAGGCTTCGTTCAACCAGAAATGGCCAAAATTCTGACAGGTAATCATATTGCCCCACCACTGATGGGCCAGTTCATGCGTGATCAAATTGATTTCTGTACTATCGGCCAGCACCATATCACCGTACGCCTCTTTAAGTACGGAAAAACCAGACATTTCCTGGTAATGATTACCCATAAGTAGCTGAGAATACGACGGTTGTCCGTAAGGTGCCCCGGCTTTTTCTTCAAAGAACCGGAGTATGTCGGGCGAAGCCTGGAAGATGGTGGCTAGCTG
The DNA here is from genome assembly GCF_022458895.1 of Roseihalotalea indica. The sequence continues at coordinate 86,938 of NZ_JAINFL010000012.1, forward strand.
ATCAGCCGGGTAACGATCTGAGTAATAATGTAAGTCAGTGCCTTTATAGTCGGCACTGGCCTGGTGGAATGTGCCCAGCGCAAAGCCATAGGTATACGGTGGAGTGGCTACCTCCTGTTGCCAGACATAACTGACCTTATTTTCCTTTACTTTTTTTTCATCTATCAGTATTCCGTTGGCTACATTTTGCAAATCTTCCGGAAGGATAAGTTCTAATTGTATGGAAGCCCGGTCATCGGGTTGATCGTGGCACACCATCCACTCGCTGGTGAAGTAGACCGTGTACATCTGCGATTTTTCCGAGGAAAATACCACTCCTCGGGTGGGCGAGCCATGATAATAGATTTGGATGCTATGTTCTTCAGTGAGAGGCTGAGAGAAGGTAATGATCACTTGGCTTTTTTCCTGCCGGAAGCTTTTTATCCCCTTACCTTCTACCTGGATCACAGTGAGGCTGCCGCAATCGAGGGTGATCTGGTTTTCATCCTCGGCTGCCAGGAAGTCGACTGTAACCCTTCCTTTAATAGAGCGTTGGGAGATGTCCGGTTCAAGCTGTACTTGGTAGCTAAGCACATCGAGCTGGGGGAGAGATTGTTGAGCAAAGGTGTACTGGTTAAGTATATAAACAACAAAAAACGTGAGGCTGATTATTTTATGAATCATAGTTAGAGGTGATTGTCCGACTCCGCCCCGGAATCAAGGAATAGTGTATACATAAGGATGTTCAATCGCATAATAAGCATTTGAACAGCTATATTGAAATCAGCTATTTATACAATGCCCCTCAATTTTTATCATTACTCCCTTAAAGCAGCCCTATAGATATGAGTAAGTGCAATGCATCTTTTCAGCTTATCGATTATAAGATCAGGTGATGCCTTAGTAGCATCCTGCTGTTTCAATAGTTTGCGGTAATCAATTTCAATATTCGGGTACCACCATCGCATACTAAGCCCTCAGCAAAAAGATCATTACTAACGTTCTCACGGTCTGTTATTCGTATTACTAATACTGTAATAAAGCTTCTGCTCTTGGGTGAAGTGGTATAAAATTTAGGAGTCTACCAGAGGGGACCCCTGAAGTTTGCTCCCAGTCGATACCCGTAATAAATTCTCGTTCGCTTATGCTATCCCGATTGTCTCATGTAAGAAACCCGTGGATGCTGTATGCTCCTCCGCGGGAGAACGTTTACGCAGGCGGATGTCGTACCCTCCCGCCCTTTATTATAGATTGCTGATTTACTTTATATAAGGAAAAAAGTGAATTTTTAAGAATTGTCCCCTTTTTCAGAAAGACTTTTTATAGCGCAATACACAGGAAAGTATCTATGCTTATTAGCCCTGTTCGCTTTTCTTACATCAGGGTTGCTCAGCGTAAATTTACCTGGGTAAGGTACAAACTAAAGTCCATTGGCAATGTATCGATGGGTTCTTTACTATTGTGTTATTCTTATAATTATAGACTAAATTTTCATTAAACCATGCAAAACGACTCAATCAATAATCATTTTAAGCAGGCTCAAATTATGATAATGAATGCCAAACAACATCCGGGTATCCAACAAAAATTAATCGATTGGGGCTATGCTATTCAGCATGTTTCCCACGGAGAAACCTTTTTAAACGATGCTCGTTTGGCGCAGCAATTTCAGAAAGATACCTACCATGCTAAAAGAGACTGCGATCGCCAGTGGAAAAACGATTGGACTCTGTTTCAGCGGCAGTATGCCGAACATCGGGCCGTGGCGAAAACGGCTTTTCGTAACGAACCAGATACTTTACAACGCCTACGGGTAGACCGCCGGGCACCTAAACGTATGGCCGATCTGCTTGATCAGGCTATCGATTTTTACGGAGCTTTAATGGGTAAGAGTAAGGAGATGCAGAAATTTGGTATTAAAGCTGACGAACTAGATCAGTCTCAAGCCATGATTACCTCGCTAATCGACCAGCAAGCTCAAAGGATGCAGTGCAAAGGAAATGCCGAATCAGCTACTCAAAAGCGAAATCAGGCATTAGATGAGTTGCGGACATGGCAGCGAGAGTTTATCAGGGTTGCCAAGATGGCACTCAAAGATGACTCTCAGTTGCTGGAAGTGTTGGGAGTAATTGTGGCTGCTTAAGCGTATGTATGGGAGGAGGTCGGCAGAAAGCCGTTGGTTGAGAATTGCTGGGTTATGGCTGAGAAATGGTAGGGGCCTGGCATAATAAACTATATATTATTCCACTCCCATTTTCCAGCCAAGCGCCTTCTGCTTCCTGTTTCTTCCACCTTCCTATCTCTCCCACCTGTTTTATCGACCTCCTTCTTCCCTGCCATCCACAGAAATGTTATTATTGCGTTAGGTTTTATCCAGTAATAGCAAAGTGTATGAATAAGATTATTCTAGGAGTGGTTGGTTTGGTGATTGTTGGCATTATGGTATACTCGCTCCAAGGTGGGGAGTCAGCTGAGGATTATAGTGAACGGATTGCTCAGGAGCGGCAGCGGATTCGCACTTATTTGCGTAGCGCACCGGATTCGCCTTTTGCGCCCGATAGCATTCCGTTTCATGAATTATCCTACTACGAGGCTAAACCTGAATACCGGGTAACAGCTCGTCTAGAGCGCGTTGAAGATCATAAGTTGCTGACATTACCCACTACCAGCGGAGAAGATGAGAAATATATCCGCTACGGCTACGCCCAGTTTGACTTAGGCGGGCAACCACAGCGGTTGTTAGTGCTGCAGCCTTTTGACCAGGAAGAGTCTACGTTATTTGTGGCGTTTGCCGATGCTACCAGTGGAGAAGAAACGTATGGAGGAGGTCGCTATCTGAATGTGGAGATGCCCAGCCGCACTGGGCAGAAGACCCTGGAGCTGGATTTTAATCTGGCCTACAACCCCTATTGCGCTTACAATCCCACCTTCAGTTGCCCCTTTCCTCCGAGAGAGAATGTGATGGAAATTCCAGTGGAAGCGGGAGAGAAGACGTTCGAAGATAAATAGCAGTGAACAATGTACAATGTGCATAATTGCTAACCGCACATTGTACATTGCTAATTGACTTATTCGTTCCCAATATTTCTATCGCCGCGTTTGCGTTGCTTTTGCATGGGGTTTTCACCAGAGGTGCCCCGGGCGTTTTGCTGCTCTTTGAATACTTCGAAACGGGTAGGGATATTTTGTTTGGGGAAATAGTTGTTCATTTCGTCGGTATCGGCAGTTTCACGGTAAGGGTCTACCACCACTTGAGCTACTTTCTTTTCTTTGGCAAACACTTTGGTCACCTGCTCGGCATTACGTCGCCAGATCTCCGCTGGAATGCGCTCCAGTTCGGTGCTACCGTCTTCAAAAGTCCATTCCAGAATAATAGGCATAACCAGACCACCTACGTTGCTGAAAGTGATTTCGTAGAAGTTCATGCCAGATTTCACCATCTTTTGCTCTTTCTCATCCAGATTCGCCATAAAGGATTTGTAGGCCTGCTCATCTTCGGCCGTAATGGCAAAAGGGTCATACTCATTGTAGAAATCCCGTAGCGAAGGATCATCCTCGATAGCGGTAGTGGCAAGGTCTTCTTTGTTATACATCTGGCTGATGTGCTTCTCTTCCTGTTCATATTGCTGCTTGGCAATCGGCTTTTCAACTTCGGGGTTCTGCGTATTAATCTGGTAGTATTTCACTTGATCAATGCCAATGTCTACATGGTCTACGGTATAGAACCATCCTCGCCAGAACCAGTCCAGGTCGGTACCAGAGGCATCTTCCATGGTACGGAAGAAATCGCCGGGTTCGGGGTGCTTAAAAGCCCAGCGCTCAGCATAGGTTTTAAAAGCATAGTCAAATAATTCGCGTCCCATTACGGTTTCGCGTAGGATGTTCAGGGCAGTAGCGGGCTTAGCGTAGGCATTCCAGCCAAACTGCTGAATCTGCTCAGAGTTGGTCATGATCGGGCTGATCTGCGACTTGTCACCACTCATGTAAGGCACAATTTTAAAGGCTGGCCCCCGTCGGGAAGGGTAGTTACGATCCCATTCCTGTTCAGTCATATATTGCACGAAGGTGTTCAGCCCCTCATCCATCCAGGTCCACTGCCGCTCGTCAGAGTTGACGATCATCGGGAAGAAGTTATGGCCCACCTCGTGAATGATCACGCCAATCATGCCGTATTTCACCCGTTCGGAGTAGGTGCCATCCGCTGCCGGACGACCGTAGTTAAAGCAGATCATGGGGTATTCCATACCATTAGAAGCTTCTACCGAGATGGCTTTGGGGTAAGGGTACGGAATAGTGTGCTTAGAGTAGGTCTTTAGTGTATGCGCTACTACCTCGGTAGAGTATTGCTCCCATAGGGGGTTTCCTTCTTTTGGATAGTATGACATGGCCATTACGGTACGGCCGTCAATATCAACGCCCATAGCATCCCAAATATACTTACGAGAGCTACCGAAGGCGAAGTCACGAACGCTATCGGCGTGGTAAATCCAGGTTTTGGTGTCTTTGGCGTGGCGTTTTTCTTTCTGTTCTACTTCATCCTGCGTAACAATAACCACTGGCTTGTCAGCGGTTTTAGACTTTTCGTACAGTTCACGTTGCTCCGCAGTCAGTACCTCCTCAGGGTTTTGTAACGTTCCGGTAGAAGCCACAATATGATCGGAAGGGACCGTGATCTCTACTTCGTAATCACCAAAGGTAAGAGCAAACTCACCGCGTCCTAAGAACTGCTTATGCTGCCAGCCATTGTGGTCGTCATACACTGCCATGCGAGGGAACCACTGGGTGATGGTGTACAGGTAGTTGCCATCTTCGGGGAAGTATTCGTAACCACCGCGGCCACCCATCAGGGTACGGTCATTGATGTTATAGTACCAGTCCACTGAAAAGGTAATGTCCTCGCCCGGCTTCAGTGGCTCAGGAATATCTACCCGCATCATGGTGCGGTTAATGGTGTACGGAAGATCACCGCCATCAGCATCTTTCACTGACTGAATTTTATGCCCACCGTCAAAATCGTAACCAATGATAGCCTCTACGTTATCGACGTTCATCTTGTCAGATATGCTATTGGTGTTGGTTTTATAGGTGTCAGAGTCTTTGGCCCGCATGTTCTGATCGAGCTGCACCCAAAGGTAGTCCAGCACATCGGGAGAGTTATTGTAGTATGTGATGGTTTCGGAGCCGGTCAGCCGTTGATTGTCATCGTTAATTTCGCACTTGATCTTGTAGTCGGCGCGTTGCTGCCAGTACTGGTGGCCGGGTGCACCGGAGCCAGCTCGGTACACGTTGGGAGTGGGTAAGAGGGCAGGGCCTAACTGCTCAAATTTATCAGTGTGCTTGTCTTGTTGCGCCCACGAGAGCATGGGAATAAAGATACAAGCCAGGGTCAGGCGTAAAAAGGAGTATCTCATAAGTATAAATGGATAGGTAATATTTCAAAAGCGAGTAGCAAATCTACATAAAATATGACTGAAATGTTCCTTTATGCAAAAAGGAGTTAGTGAAATATTATAAAGGTGTATATCATTATAATTAGAATAATTTTTGGTGATAATGCTATTAAAGCAGAATGAAAATTTATAATTAAATAAAAAGTCAATATTTGAGAGGTTGTGGCGAGTGCCCAGAAAGTGTGATAAAGCTTAATGGATGAGGTGCATGCGAAAGTTCACTGCCAAGAATAACCTCTCTGGGTGTGGAAAGCAGGTTGATAAATTCTTAACAATATCTGACCTTCACGCCATTGGTCTATAACTGATTGCTAATGATGCTGCAACTTTGGGGTACATATCGGAATCGGGCGGTTATCCCCACTTTTGATACCATAATTATTGTAGTGGTATGGGCAATTATTAATGGAGGCTTATTTTTTCATTATGGTATTAAGGTAGTAAATGATTCCCCCCGCTATCTTAACTATGCCCAGAAAATTACGGATGGTGCAGGTTGGTACGAGCCGCACAATGTCTGGTACTTAGGATATGTCATATTTATAGTAGTCGTTAAAAGTTTATTTCACACAAACGGGGCAGTTATTCTTTTCCAAGTGCTGGCGCACGGCTTGGCAGCGGTTGCCTTATACTTGGCCAGTCAGCGCTTGTTTGCTACGCGGGGTGCCGCTCTGATTTCCGCTCTGTTTTTCCTGACCTGGATAGAGGTTTCGGCGTGGAACTTTTACTTACTGGCCGAATCATGGTATGTTAGCCTGGTATGCTTCCTGCTTTACGCTCTTGTATCTTTTGATGGCTCTTTTCAAAAGTCTCTTCTGACATCGGTTTTGGTACTTGGAGTGTTTATGACCAAACCTACGGGCATTGCAGCATTACCAGCTTACGGGGTATTCTTATTTGCTTTCTATAAGGCTCATCTGCTGAGGTGGAAACCCCTGTTTTACAGCCTGGTTATTCTCATGGTTCCTCTTTTTATTGAGTTACTTAACGCTATGCTTTCAACCTTTGTGCTCGTTGAAAATTATGCTACTGGAGAGGTGGTATACGGTATGAGTGGGGTGCAAGGGTATGCGGGAAAAGAGCAGTTGCTACTTCCCGCTCAAGATCTGGAGATACCCCCGGCCGATCTGGCACCGGTTTCTCGGTGGCTGCTGTTCGTCATTAGTAACCCCGGTTATTTTGCCCGCCTTTCTATGACAAAGGCTTGGTATTATCTGGCTCATATACGGCCTTATTACTCAGTAGCGCACAATGCTTTCATCATCCTTACGCTTTATCCGCTGTATGTCCTGGCTGCTATTGCCGGGCTTCGCCGTAAAGAGAACCGCCCATTCCAGATGTTTGCCATCACTTTTGCAGCAGTGCATGTCATGGCTATTATGGTTACTACCGTAGACTGGGATGGGCGATTTCTCATGCCTTTGTTACCGCTTGTATTTTTGTTCGGTGGGGTTGGGGTATGGAATACAATAAAACCTTATTGGCGAGCGTATAAAGTGCATCGTGAAAGCCCATCCACTCCTACCTGAGTTAGATATTCTGTGTTATTCACCAGAACTTAGCATCCATCATCAGAATAAGAGCAATACCAGCTACGGCCGAAGAAACGACCAGCTTCCAGTCGCGGCGGGCCACATTGAGGATATTGATAAAGATGGAAGCGGCCACCAGCACTGTAATTACAATGACAATTTGCCCCAGTTCTAACCCCAGGTTAAAGGCCAATAGAGGAACTGTAATATCTTCTTCTCGCCCCAACAGGCTACGCAGGTAATTGGAAAAGCCCATACCGTGAATCAGTCCGAAAAACAGGGCATAACCGTAGTTGAGTTGCACCCCGGTTTGAGAAAGGTTTTTCTGACTACGTATGATATTGCTTACGGCGGTGATGAATATGGTAACCGGAATTAAAAACTCGATGAGTCCTGCATTTACCTGAATGATATTAAGCGTAGCCAGGGCCAGAGTAATAGAATGGCCGATAGTGAAGGCTGTCACCAGGATTAGCACTTTACGCCAGTCGCGTAGCATGTACAGGGCGCATAAGGCCACTACAAACAGAATGTGGTCATAGCCTTGGATATCCAGAATATGGGTAAGGCCTAAGTTGAAGTAGAGTGAAAAAGAAGACATGGTTAGCAATTAGGCCGTAAAGAAAAAGAATTTTTTTCTCATTTGTTATAAACAGTTGGTCAGTTTTCCGGGCAAGCTAAGTAGACTTTGTTATTACAGTTACTCAAAAAGAACTGGTCGGATTAGGACTCGTCTTTAGTCACCGGTGGATTGTTTTCTTACAAGTTGCATCCCGTGATTTGGTGTTGATTCTGACGTCAAAAAAATAATTTTTCTACTCATAATATGAAGTCAATGTGTTTTACATACATTTGATGAATAAATAACTGAGACACCATGAAAGGAACCAACCTGGGTGAGTTTGAAGAGCTGGTATTGCTAACTATTGCCTCATTAGTAAGAGACGCCTACAGCGTGGCTATCTGTGACGAGTTAGAGAAACATGCAGAGCGTAAAGTAAAACTGGGCGTAGTACACGCGGTGCTTAACCGGTTGGAAGAGAAGGGGTTAGCAAAAAGCACGCTGGGCGAAGCGACCAAAGCCAGAGGCGGCAAACGAAAAAGGTACTATCAGGTCACTAATGCCGGAAAGGCAGCGCTCATTCGATCCAAAGAAATCCGGGATCAGCTCTGGAGTAAAATACCTCAATTTGTGATTAAATGGGCATGAGCAGAGGTAGTAATAAACAACAGGCGTCAGAGTCCCAGGCGCCGGTGCACCCGCCCCGCTGGGCGGAGCGCTTGCTGGAATGGTACTGCAAACCGGCGCTGCTGGAAGACCTGCAGGGTGACCTGAACGAATATTTTGATCGTAACCTGAAGGCGAAAGGAGCACGACGTGCCCGGTTGATTTATATTATTGATGTGCTGAAGTTTTTTCGGCTCTATACCGTTCGTACTCCCCGATTCTCTCACCCTTTTATCCATTGGCTTATGCTGGGAAATTACCTTAAAACCACCAGACGCAGCCTTCTGCGCAATCCCCTGTTTTCCGCTATCAATGTTGTCGGGCTGGCCGTCAGCATGTCGGTAGGGTTGCTCATTTTAGGAATGATCACCGATATACAATCGTACGATCAGTTTCATGAGAAGAAGGACCGCATATACCGGGTATACAGCCAAAGCCAGTTTCAGGGGCAACCCTCTATGAGCCTGGCGACCACCTCGGTGAGAGCCGGAGAAATAATCCGGGAAAGTGTTCCGGGCATTGAGGATCTTACGCTCCTTCGTCGGGGCTTTGGGGGTGATGCCCGGATCGGAGAGGCCGTGGTGCCGTTGGGAGGACTGTGGGCCGATGCCTCCTTCTTTGATGTATTTACTTTTCCATTGCGGCAGGGGAACCCGGCTACTGCCCTGAAAGAACCTTATTCTCTGGTGCTGACGGAGAAATCGGCCGAGAAGCTGTTTGGCAATGCGGATGCGCTGGGCCAGACGGTGCAGTTGGATTCCACGGACTATACGGTTACCGGGGTAATGGAAGATATTCCCAGAAATTCTCATATGCGTTTTGAAGTCCTGGTCTCCTTTTCTACAGTCGCCTTGCAGCAGCCGGACACCGACGGTGGTTTTTTGAGCTGGGAAAGTGTTACCATGAACTACGTTTATTTGCTGCTGGCTAAAAACAGCGTGCCGAAAAGTATACAGGCTAATCTGGATCAGATCAGTGCGGAAGAGAATGCCCTACTGCCGACTCATACGATTGCTTTACATCTTCAACCCTTGCGGGGCATAGTACTAGATAGTCTGGAAAACCCCATCGGGCCTAACCTGAGTAAATCCATTATCTGGGTGCTGGGAGGGCTGGCGCTGATTGTTATCCTATCGGCCTGTTTTAACTACACCAATCTGTCCATTGCCCGTTCGCTCCGGCGGTCGCGGGAGGTGGGTATTCGGAAAGTTATCGGTGCGTTAAAGCGGCAGGTGCTGGGGCAGTTTATCATAGAGTCAGTCGGAATCTCTCTGTTGGCGTTGCTGTTTGCCTTTTCGTTGTTTTTGTTCTTACGGCAGCAGTTCCTGGGGCTTAGTCCATTTTTGCTGGATATCTTTTCTTTAGAGCTTTCTCTGCGGCTGGTAGGCTATTTTATCGCTTTGGCGGTGGGAGTGGGGATTGCGGCGGGTTTCGTTCCAGCCCTGTTTTTCTCCCGTATCCGGGTGATGCAGGTGCTAAAGGATGCCTCTGGTATGCAGTTATTTCGGCATATCAATCTGCGGAAAGCCTTAATCGTGCTTCAGTACACTTTTTCGCTGATGTTCATTACGGCTACCCTGATTGGTTACAAACAGTATCAGGGTTTTCTTAGCTTTGATTTAGGCTTTCAAACAGAGAATGTTCTGAACATTCGCATGCAGGGGAATGCGAGTGATCGGATGGCCACCGAATTATCCGAACTACCCGCCGTGACCGAAATTTCCCGCTCGCGCATGGTTAGCAGCTTGGGGAGTATTTATGGTACGCAAGTCAAATACGGTACGCCCCAGGACTCCTCCCTGGTTTGGTTAAATTATATCGACGAGCATTACCTGCCCTTGCATGAGTACTCGATCATTGCCGGGAAGAACCTGAATCCCAAGTCAGAGCAGGCGGAAGAAACGGAAGTGATCGTTAACCAACAGCTTCTGAAACGCTTTAACATCGGTCAGGCAGATCCGGCAGAAGCGCTGGGTGAACAACTGGTTGTGGATGGGGATAAAAAGCTGACGATCGTTGGGGTGGTTCGGGATTTTCACTACGGTACGGTGGTGCGGGCGATTGAGCCCCTGATCTTTCGCTATTCTTCAAACGAACCGAGCGGTTACCTGAACGTAAAGATTGCCTCTCAGGATATCTCCGTCAGCATGGCTGCAATTGAAGCCGCCTGGAAAAAGATTGATCCGGTACACCCGCTGGACGCGGCTTTTTACGACGATCAGATCGAGCAGGCGTACAGTCAGTTTATTGTGATGGTCAAAGTGATAGGCTTCCTGGCGTTTCTGGCTATTTGCATTGCCTCTATGGGCCTGTTCGGGATGGTAGTTTTCACCACCGAAACCCGCTTGAAGGAAGTAAGCATCCGCAAAGTGCTGGGGGCCGGAGAAGGAAACCTAGTTTACCTGCTGGGCAAGGGTTTCTTGACCCTATTGCTCGTGGCGGCCTTAATTGCCTTACCACTTACCTATCTCTTCTTTGATCGGATAGTCCTGGCCAAAATTGCCTACCACCAGCCTATGGGTTGGGTTGAGTTACTGGCCGGCACTTTGGCTGTTATGCTCATAGCGGGCCTCATGATTGGCTCTCAGACCCTAAAAGTAGCCCATACTAATCCCGCCGAGGTATTGAAGAGCGAGTAGGAATAGTATTTGTCTTCATTTTTGCTCATTCCAAGCATAATAATATTTACTGTATCATTTGTCTTTATTAGCGATTTTCTGATTAATTTATAGTCAGACATTGATCATTCTGCAAAAAGACCAGCAAATTATAGTATAAGAGGTGTTGTGCTAAAAAAGACCATAAAATAAACTGTAAAATTGAAAATATCGCGTGTAATCCGCTATATTTTAGTATATTTCTAAAGAGATAACAAGCCTGCTGACTAACCACCTTTTTTTATTGATTACGCTCTGACACGTTGACTGAAAACGAAGTAAATGAGAGGATGTATGAGCAATTTCGTTCGTACCGTATGTTTGATCATCGGACTTTCACTCACGATTTCTCCCGTCATGGCCCAGGTATTTCACCGAGGGTTTCACATGACAAATAATCGCACCAAGCGAGTATCAATTCCTTTTGAGTTGCAGAGCAACCTGGTTATTATTCCGGTGCGAATAAATGATGGTGAAGAATTAAAGTTTATCCTGGATACCGGAGTACGTACCGCCATTTTAACGAGTGGTTTGTATGTAGAAGGGGTGCCTGACGTTAATGATCGCATGATCAGCCTGATGGGTGCGGGCAATGAAGGGGAAGTGAGCGCTTACGTAAGCAATGGTATTTCATTCGACTTACCGGAGGGGGTAGCTGCGGAAGGAAATGCCATGCTGGTGCTGAAAGAAGATTACCTTCGGCTGGATAGTTATCTGGGCACCCGGGTGCATGGCATTTTGGGTTACGAAATTTTTAGCCGCTTTGTGGTAGAGATCGACTACATGAGGCAGCAGATAGTATTGCACAAACCCGAGTATTTCAGACCTCGCCGCCGGTTTACGAAAATCCCCATCTCTATAGAAGATACCAAGCCCTACATTGATGGGGTAAAGCTGTCAGTCAATGATTCTACTAAGGTGGATGTAAAACTGATGATTGATACCGGTGCCAGCCACTCACTCATGCTTAATACCGCTAGTAATGATTCTATTACCGTCCCCGACCCTCACCTCTCCGGTTATTTAGGTCGAGGCCTGAGTGGTGATATCTTTGGGCATATGGCTCGAGTATCAGAATTATCCATCAAAGAGTTTACATTGAATGGTGTAATCTCATCCTTTCCGGAAGAAGGAGAGTTTTTGCAGGTGGCCCACTCCCGGGCTGAGCACAATGGCAATATTGGTGGATCGGTGCTAAAGCGTTTTCGGGTAATCTTTGATTATGCCAATGAAACTATGTACCTCCACAAGAATCGCTACTACCGCAAACCCTTTGACTATAACATGAGCGGTATGGAGTTGATTGCAGTAGGGCCTTTGCTGGAAACGTTTCTGGTCAGTAAAGTAATCAAAAACTCTCCGGCTCAGGAAGCGGGCATTCAGGAAGGCGATATGGTTATCTCAGTGAATGGCCTTCGGTTTCCTGAGTTAAACCTGGGGTTGTTTAGCACTATAATGAGCCGTCGGCCGGGCAAGCGGGTTCGCATGAAAATATACCGGAATGGTATCATGTTTAAGAAAAAATTCCGCCTGGAACGTATTTTATAAATACTTTTTTAGATCCTATAGCTACTATTGCTGGCCAGCATTATCAAGCTAAATTTATCTGTTAAGCAAAGCGGTGGGGGAATGAACTTCTTCTAGTAAAACAGTCGTTTTTAAAGGGCGGGTACTTTTTTGATTTCTAGAAGTCACTTCGTATATATACAGAAAACAAACCCGATAAAACCACGTTCTCGAGGATATGATAGGCTACCGATTTACTGAATACACTCCTGACCCTCAGCAAGAAGGACAGAGCACGTTTGATCAATTGCTCAAGATTTTCATGGAACTGATGGTGGTTACTTCCGGCGACGTTTCCGAAACGTTACAGTGGATGACCAGCCTGGATAACCAGTATGGTATTACCAATGAAGATTATGGAATGGGCGATTTTATCCAGGATTTGAAGGATAAAGGATACATTACCGATGAAAACCCGAAAGGAGAGTTTGAGATTACCGCCAAAACCGAGCGCAACATAAGAAAAAGTGCGTTAGAAGAGATTTTTGGCAAATTGAAAAAATCAGGACAGGGCGACCATAAAACCCCCTATAGCGGGTTGGGCGACGAACCCAGCACTGACCGGCGCGATTACCAGTTTGGCGATACGCTGGAGCAAATTGCTATGACCGATTCTATCCGCAATGCGCAGATCAATCATGGCATTGGCGATTTTACACTGACTGAAGGAGATCTGGAGGTTAATGATACCGAGTACAAAACGCAGACCTCCACCGTGCTGATGATTGACATTTCGCACTCCATGATTCTATACGGTGAAGACCGGATCACGCCTGCCAAGAAAGTGGCGATGGCCCTGGCCGAACTGATTACCACAAAGTACCGGAAGGATACACTGGATATCATTGTGTTTGGAAATGACGCCTGGCAAATTAAGATCAAGGATTTACCTTATTTGCAGGTGGGGCCTTACCACACAAATACTGTAGCTGGGCTAGAACTGTCTATGGACATTTTGCGGCGCCGGAAGACCCAGAACAAGCAAATCTTCATGATTACTGATGGAAAGCCTACTTGCTTGAAGCAGGGTATTAAATACTATAAAAACAGCTTTGGGCTGGATAGCAAAATATTAAACAAAACCTTAAACCTGGGAGCGCAGTGCCGTCGTTTAGGTATCCCCGTAACCACTTTTATGATTGCTTCAGATCCTTACCTGAAACAGTTTGTTCAGAAATTTACCCAGGTAAATAATGGAAATGCTTACTACAGCAGTCTGAAAGGGTTAGGGCATCTTATCTTTGAAGATTATCGTCGCAACCGTCGTAAAAACTTCAAACAATAACGAGCACAATCGTTTTATTAATACCTGTTGGTTGATGACACTGTATGCTGAATTGCATTCTGAGGCTGAAACAAACATCCTGGCCAGACGATTATTAATTCAATCATTTACTTTTGCGCCGTGAAGACCGTCCCACGGTTGCTAACTCATTTCTTTTACGCTGCATGAAATATCAAGATATACCCTCCGAAAAACTGGTAAAAATTCAAACACTAGGCGAGTTAAAAGCCAGTGGTTACCAGCCTAAATCAGTGAAGCAAGAATTACGGGATAATCTCATCCAGAGGCTTCAGCGCCGGGAAACGGTGTTTGAAGGCATTTGGGGTTACGAGGAATCGGTAATTCCTGACACTGAACGGGCCCTCCTGTCAATGCATAATATCATTTTTCTTGGGCTACGTGGTCAGGCGAAGACCAAAATGGCTCGGATGATGGTTGATCTGATGGATGAATATATTCCGGTGATTAAGGATAGTGAACTGAGTGACGACCCGCTGCAACCTTTATCATACTATGGAAAAACCATGGTGAAAGAGCACGGCGACCAAACCCCTATAGACTGGGTGCATCGCTCAGAGCGTTATACTGAGAAACTGGCCACTCCCGATGTATCGGTAGCCGACCTGATCGGTGATACTGACCCTATTAAAGCGGCTTCCCTGAAGTTACCGTACTCTGACGAACGGGTAATCCACTATGGTTTAGTACCTCGCTCGCACCGAGGTATTTTTGTGATCAATGAGTTGCCCGATTTACAAGCCAGAATTCAGGTTGCCCTATTTAATATTTTGCAGGAAGGAGATATTCAGATCCGGGGTTTCCGGGTACGTCTGCCGCTCGATATACAATTCGTTTTCACGGCTAACCCTGAAGACTATACCAACCGGGGAAGCATTGTAACTCCGCTAAAAGACCGAATTGACAGCCAGATTATGACGCACTACCCGCGTTCTATTGAAATTGGCCGTAAGATTACCGAGCAGGAAGCGCATGTAAAAGAGCCTCAGAAGAAAATTGCGCTCACCGAACTGGCAAAAGACTTAGTGGAACAGATTGCCTTCGAAGCTCGCGATAGTGAATACGTAGACGAAAAAAGTGGCGTATCAGCACGTTTGACCATTTCGGCTTACGAAAATTTGCTTAGCTCCGCTGAGCGCCGGGTGCTGATCAATGGTGAAAAGCAAACCGTAATCCGAGTATCTGATTTTATCGGGGTGATTCCATCTATTACCGGAAAGGTAGAGTTGGTTTACGAAGGTGAGCAGGAAGGCCCAGGCATTGTAGCACATAACTTAGTGGGAAAAGCTATTCGCACCCAGTTTATTGACTATTTCCCAAATCCGGAAGATAAGCGCAAGCAGAAAGAGCGAAACCCCTACCGGAAGATCGTAAACTGGTTTGGTGAAGGTAACGAAATAGATATTCTTAATGATCTAAGTAATAGCGAGTACAAAAAGCTGTTGAAGGGTGTTCCTGGTCTGGAAGAGCTGGTGAATGAATATCATAAAGGATTGAGCGATGATGAGAAGCTGTTCATGATGGAGTTTGCCTTACACGGTCTGGCCGAGTACAGCCAGGTTAGCAAAAAGCAACTTACTGCCGGCACACAGTTTAAAGATTTGCTAAGTAGTATGTTTTCCATGTCGGATTACGACGAGGATGACGAAGACTAAAATAACGGTAGGCTGTTGGCAGTAAGCAGTTGAAACAATACCTGTATTGTTGCTGCTGGCCGTTTTACTGTCTGCCAACTGCTTATTGCCAACTGATACAAAGATGTCATTGCAGGAAATTCGGACGTTAGTAGGGCAGGGCGAAGGAGAGAATATTGAGTTTAAACGTAAAGTCGCCCATCCTGATAAGATCGTACGGGAGATCGTCGCCTTTGCCAACACCAGTGGGGGACATTTGCTTATTGGCGTAGATGATGATGGGAGCATTCCGGGAATCAAGTTTGCCGAAGAAGAAATCTTTGCGCTGGAGCGAGCTATTGAGCGATGGTGCCGTCCTAAAATAGAGTACCACTACCAGGTCATTCCCCTAAATCAGAAACGGGCAGTGGTACATTATGTCATTCAGGAAAGTACCCATAAACCACATCTGGTACTTAGCGGTGCTCAATCATCTTCGGATAACGGTATTTCTCATACGCCAAATCAGGGACAGTCACCTTCAAAGGTAGCGGGCATCCAGAAACAAAAAATGCGCAAAGGTACCGCCTACGTGCGTCATCAGGACAAAAGCCTTCAAGCCAGTGCGGAAGTATGGCAAATCTTAAAACAGGGGCGTCGTGCCCGGGACATTCAGTTCTCTTACGGGGAAAAAGAACGGTTACTGATGCAGCACCTGGAGCAGCATCAGAAAATCACATTACGTGAGTTCTCTTCTGTAGCTAAACTTCCCCGACGGATTGCCTCTCGTACCCTGGTGCGACTGGTGCTGGCCAGTGTACTGAAAGTCATTCCGAAAGAAAAAGAAGACGTGTTCATTCTCAACTTTTCCTGAATTATTCTTTAACTTATTGCCCTCCAATAAATAAGGTAGAATTCTGCGTAGCGAAGCATTCATGGGCAGACATTAGCTTGAATTTTATGACACGAAGTAAGAAGAACGCCACAAACTCTAGTAACGCAAAAAAAATCTTTGTACTTGATACTTCCGTTATTCTGTATTCGCATGATGCGATTATGAATTTTGAAGAGCACGATGTAGGGATTCCTATTACTGTGCTGGAAGAGTTGGATCAGTTTAAGAAAGGGAGTGATACCCGTAACTTTGAAGCCCGGGAGTTTATCCGTATGCTGGATTCTCTTTCTGCCGAGCACACACTACAAGATTGGATTCCTCTAAATGGAAAATCAAAGGGTAGCTTTAAAGTGGTGCTAAGCAATGAAAGTCAGGTAGATGCCGAACAGATCTTTGATGAGCGTAAGCCTGATCATAAGATTCTGAATGCCGCACTCACTCTTCGGGAGGCTTATCCGGACCGTAAGATCATTTTGGTAACAAAGGATATCAACCTCCGGTTGAAGGCTAAATCGTTGAATTTGGTAGCGCAAGATTACGAAACGGGTAAGGTAAAGCATGTAGATGACCTGGACCGAGGTACTACCGTGCTGGAGCGTGTAAATAGTCAGAAAATTTCAGATATGTACCGGGATGGCTTTTGTGAAGTAGAAGATATCCGGGGGTTGAAAAACGTAAAGCCCAATCAGTACTATATCTTGAAGAGTTCTAAGAACTCAGCCCTGAGCTATTATAATCCGGAAACGGAGAAGATGGAGAAAGTTGATAAGCGAACGGCTTATGGCATTCGCCCCAAAAATGCTGAACAAACCTTCGCCCTGCATGCCATTATGAACCCAAATGTACGGCTGGTTACTATTCAGGGAGTGGCCGGTACCGGAAAAACACTCTTGGCCCTTGCTGGTGCCCTAGAGCAAAGACGAGAGTTTAAGCAGGTGTATCTGGCGCGTCCTATTGTTCCGTTGAGTAACAAAGATATTGGCTATCTGCCGGGAGATATTAAATCGAAGCTCAACCCTTATATGGAGCCGCTGTGGGATAACCTCAAGTTTATCCAGAACCAGTTTACCGAGAGCGATAAGGATTTTACGCGTATTACCGAAATGGTTAATCAGGAAAAACTGGTGATCACTCCTTTGGCATATATTCGGGGGCGCAGCTTATCCAATATCTTCTTTATCGTAGACGAAGCTCAGAACCTAACCCCTCACGAAGTAAAGACGATTATTACTCGCGCCGGAGAGAACTGTAAAATCGTGTTTACTGGTGATATCTACCAGATTGATACCCCTTACCTCGATTCTCAAAGTAACGGGCTTTCTTACCTGATTGACCGGGTAGCCCAGCACCCGCTCTACGCTCACGTCACGTTGGTGCGTGGTGAACGGTCTGAATTGGCGAATCTGGCTAACGAACTGTTATAACAAAGTTTGATAAGAGAGTCTTCGCCGTAGACTTCGGAAGTTTTGGGCAATGATAGATCTTTTTGTCCTTAATCTCCTAAACTTCCAAAGGCTCTGATAAGGTTGATGGCAAAACCCCTAAAGAAATTTGTTCCGCGCTTATTTTTTGCAGCCAGCCAGCGCCTCGAAGTCTGAGTGGAGAGCGATTATATATCGGAAATAGCTCCAAAACTTTTCCTCAATACCGCAGTTTTAAAGAGGAGCTGTAGGGTGGATTCTATTGAAAGAAGAAAATCATGCTGCGCTCGGAATTTTTTCATTTTCAACACACATTACTATGATTCCGAAATTCTTATCTATCAAAGATCATATACTTGATAAAACTGTTCATGACACCGCCGAAGAAAAAGTAGGGGTAATCCAGGATGTATTTATCAACCCTGATACCAATAAGCCGGTATTTGTTTTTCTGTCAGAGGGTGGATTTTTAGGGTTGGGCAGCGATACCTATGCTTTACCCTGGCCCATGCTGGAGTTCAATACCAATTCGGGAGCTATTTTGCTACAGGTGCGGCGAGATAAGCTCACCAAAGCTCCAAAGGTGGACATGGAAAAGCTAAAGAATTATGATCGCAAAGAGGTAGAGCAACTGTTTGATTATTATGGCTATCGGGATTTTCTAGCGAAAGGAGATGTGCATCAGGAAGATTATCAGGCTGAACGAAACACCAATCATCCTCATGAAGGATACGAGGGGGCAGCCAAGATAACCGGAGAAGGCCCCGAAAGCCAACCGGCAGATGAGATGGACTATGATAAAATGAAAGGACTAAAGTAGACGTACTTCATTTTGGATAGCCAAACAAAAAGAAAAGCGATGGAGACTCCATCGCTTTTCTTTTGTGATAACGTGTATTGTTATTTTGAAGAATGCTGACGTCTTTCTTTGATACGCGCCGCTTTCCCTTGGCGTCCTCGTAGGTAGTACAAACGAGCTCGTCTTACTTTACCTCTTCGGACCACCTCAATTTTTTCAATGCTGGGAGATAGTAAAGGGAAAATCCGCTCCACTCCCACGCTGTTCGATACTTTCCGCACAGTGAAGGTTTCTCCATTTGAGTTGCCATTCTTACGTTGAATAACTACCCCCTGGAATTGCTGGATACGCTCCTTATTTCCTTCGGTAATTTTTACGTGTACGTTGATGGTATCTCCTGCCTGAAAGTCAGGGTGTTTGGCTCGCACTTCCTGCGAGGCCTGTTCCACAAATGCTAGTAGATCGCTCATGATATCGTTAATTGAAAATAGTCTTCCCAAAAAAGGACTGCAAATATAGGAAACGCTTTGAGAGAATCAAAGTTCCTTTGCAAGGAAAGTTATTAATAAAAAAGAGAATAGAGATGTAAAACTTTGCATCTCTAACATTAAGAAGGTTGTTGCTGATCAGCTTCAGTCCTTATGTAATTATAGAGCATAAAAAAAGGCTTCCTACTGGAAGCCTTTTTACTAATTATTTACTTACTATTCGTCTACAGCAACTTTCACTGTAAGAGAAATGTAATCGTTTGATTCAAATCCAGGTTCAATATCGTCTACTCGGAAGATACCAAATCGAGTTTCGTCGCCTTCGCTAAAGCTAAAAGCATAAATAGCACCTACAGCAAGTTCATTAATTCTACCTGTCTCATCAGCACTTCCGGCAGTTTCAAACTGGCTGGCGACAACATCACTTCGTGTAATATCATCAAAGGCTTCTTCCGTTAGAGAAGCTACAGGGCGGAACAGTGTTTCGTTGAGGGTTCCCCAGTTAGCTCCATTAGGACCTAAATTGTACACGTTTTCGGGATATTCAGCAGGAGAAGCGATAGAAGCCAGCCCTGTGTTACCATAATAGTAGCCAAAGTGAATATCAGCTGAGGCTACATCTGTTCCTGCAACTACTTGTTCTACAGAATAAGTCTCTCCGTCAGTAGCGCTAAAGAATGTTTCTGAAGTACGTTCGCCTGGGGCTTGTCCTATCGGCGCAGCAAGCAGTACTGCTTCATACACCGTAGCATCTACGGCAATGTCTACAGTAACATCAAAGTTTTCACTATCAATTGTAGTACTGTCAGCATCCTGTAATTCGTATACTACTGTGAAATCTTCCATTGCATCTTCAGGAACAGTAAAGTTCGTCTGAATAGGATTGGCAGATGTAGCGCTAAGAGGAAGTGAGGATATCACCGCGCTATCGCCAATATAAGCAATCAAGGAAACACCAGTAGCTCCATCTAAATCATAAGCAACATTAACAGTGATGGCATCGCCAGGTTCTGCAGTTACGCCAGTAGTATCTACTCCACCCACCTGAAAGCCGCTAAGAGTAGGGTTAGTGATCGGAAGGGGATCTTCACCATCTTCACCGCAACTGGTAAGGAATAAAAAGCCTCCTACTGTAAAAAGCCATAAAAAAGAATACAATACTTTCTTCATAATTGTCTGCGTTTGTTTAATAAAAATAGTTATGTGGTTTGTAAAAATTTAGTTCTTATGTATCGCGTTTTGCACAAGAGAACCTAGTTCTTTGCGCGTCATTAAGCCGGACTTTCGCCACAAAATTTTTCCTTTTTGGAATAAAATTAATGTGGGAACCCCCTGAATACCATACTTCATTGCGGCTTGTTGATTTTTGTCAACATCTACTTTAATTACTTTAATTTCTCCTTTGAAATTACTGGCTATATCACTCACAACTGGGCTTAACGCCTGACAAGGACCACACCAAGTAGCGAAAAAATCAACCAGCACCGGTACCTCAGACCGGGTGATTAATTCATGAAAAGTTCTCTTTTTTGCGTCCATGAACATCGAAATTACTTGTACATAAACTATACCAGATGCATAAGGTTATGCGGCCAACTTGTAAGAAATAATGTTTTTATAGCGTATGTTGTGCAGAGGAAATAAAAAAATAGATTGAAAACTTAGTGCTTTTTACTTCAAAAAATCATATTTGCTGGCAATTATTGTATATAACTACAACGTAATAAAACTGTTTTGTTTTCTATGAAATGATATTTTTAATCGGTTTAGGTAAGTTAAAGCATAAGCAGACATGTAAGAAATGACCAGAAGTATTACTATTAGTGAAAAAGATCACCTTCTTTTTATGCTTAAGCCCTTCTCATCATTCTTTGTTTAGAAAATTATCTCAAAGTTTACCTCTTAGTATGGAAGATATTTATGAGCAAGCTCTGTTTAGCTAGTTTTAATGTGCCGGAAATCGGTTGAAGAAATAGCGAGGGTATTATACTTTATAAATACAGGGTAAGAAGGGCTATGATCAGCAAGCCGTTTAATACGATTTTGTTTCGGGCCGATATGGATATGATTGTGATCAGACTTTGGTATCTGAAGACGAACCTTATGTTTTGATCTATGCCAGTGTATAATGGGCTCGAACGAAACAAACAAAAGTAATATTTGCTACCAAGTACGAGCACTTATACAAAAATTAGAAGGAAGTTGTTTACTGATTCATGGAAAGTGCGATAACAATATTCACCTTTGTCATGCCATCATAATGCAGGGCATTCTAAGTGTAGTTTACAACCCTTTTGAGCCTTTTTTCTATCCTAACTGTAACTACAGTATTTCAAGGGAAAATACCCAGTTACATTTATTTAATATGATCATCCGATTTATAGAAGAAAATTTGCAGCTAACCCAGCAGACTTACCAGAATAGTATGAGTATTGGCAATAGAGCTTCATTTATTGCCGTTTTATTCGTATATTTTCCTAATAAGATTGTCAGCACTAAATGTAAGAAAAGCGGTAAGATCGCGGAGCAATAATCGCCTCTTTGTTTAGATTTTACTGTATTTTTGTGCTGTCTAGTAAACTATTGAAACAACAGTCTTTAACGAAATATTCATCACTAAATAAGGTTAGGTTATGGAAAGCTTTTTGGCAATTTTTAGGCAAGTGCTCTTCTATGGAACTTTCGTATGTATCGGAGTAGGTATACTTATACTATTGTATCTATTCGCTAAGCTAGTAGGTACCAAAGGCTATAAAGCGAAGTACGATTTTATAAACAAAAACGAGATAAAATTGCTGTGGTATAGCAGTATTGCTTTTATCTCAGCAGGTGCATGTTATGTTACTTCTATCCTGGCCACCGAATGGATGTTTGTTTTCGTTGGGCTCTTCGTTTCTATCATGTTTGGCCTGATCATCGGAGTGGTCTTTTACAATTATCTGGAATATTACTATCCTACGTTCGTAGAGGAACGCTTACATAAGCTGCGCTACAAGCCACGGTTATCCAGTGCAGGGAATGAGATGAAACTACTGAGCGAAGATGAGGAAGACGTTCACCTGGACGAAGGGCAACAGGCCGAAGAGAGTATCTTCTCAGTAGATTATGATGTATGGGTAGACGAAGCAACCGGCGAAACCCAGATTGAAAAATACAAAGGTCATTTGCACGCTGAGAAATCACCGACGTGCGGATATTACACTTTGCGGGTTGTACGCGAAGAAATCATTGAGTCACCTACTGAAGATAAAGAGGGTGTGCTGGTTAAGCATTACGAATGTAGCTATACCAAATACAAGACTCAGAAGGTATTTAATATTGCCAAACTGAAGAAAAACCAGAAAGAGGCTGGTAAAACTTTAGTATCAGTATAAAACAATGAACAGTGTACAATGAGCAGTTATAGTCACTGCTCATTGTACATTGCTAACCGTTCATTATATCAAGCACACCCCATCTTTCCCCCATCTACCGTTAAATTTACCCCAGTAATATACGCTGCTGCTGGCGAGGCCAGAAATGCTACGGCATAACCAATCTCGGCCGGTTCAGCAAAGCGCCCTACCGGAATTTGCGTTTTCATTTGCTCTTCTATCTCTTCTGCCGTTTTTCCCTGACTTTCTGCTCTATTCTTAATCAAATCCCGAATACGCCCGGTTTCTGTTGATCCGGGCAACACATTATTAACGGTAATTCCAAAAGCACCCAGTTCTTTAGAAAGTGTTTTGGCCCAATTACCTACTGCCCCTCGTATGGTGTTAGAGACTCCCAATCCCGGAATGGGCTCTTTCACCGAAGTAGAAATAATATTAATAATACGCCCGTAATTAGCCGGTTTCATCTTAGGCAAAACGGCTTGAAGCAAAATTTGATTGCCGATCACGTGCATCTCAAATCCTTTCCGAAAGGCATCCAGACTAGCCTCATGAGCTGGTCCTGCCGGAGGTCCACCGGTGTTATTCACCAGAATGTGAATCTCGGACTGTTTACTAGCGTACTCCTGCATGACCGCTTTCAAATATTCTGGTTGTTGAAAGTCAGCACACAGGTAGTCGTGAGATTGTCCCTCTGGCGAAGGTAATTCAGAAACCGCCTTTTTAAGTTTCTCCTCATTGCGTGCTACGAGTGTAACACTAGCACCAAGAGAGGCAATCTCTATCGCGCAAGCCTTACCGATGCCATCGGTACTGCCGCAGACAATGGCTTTTTTGCCGTTTAAAGTAAGATTCATCATTTTTGTTCTATCTTTTTGCTTCCGGTGAAGTTATAAAAATATGAAGGAACAGCACAATCAGGCTTATACATACGACCAGGAAGATGAATTGCGAGATTTTCGCAATCAATTTCATATTCCTACCAATGCGCAGGGGAAGGAGATTATTTACTTTTGTGGCAACTCACTGGGGCTTCAGCCTAAGTCAGTATCGTCTGCTGTAGAAGAAGAACTGAAAAAATGGCGCACCAAAGGTGTAGAGGGGCACTTTGATGAGCCTAATCCCTGGTGGACTTACCATAAGCAATTAAAAAAGCCTTTAGCCCATCTGACCGGAGCTAAAGAACATGAGGTAGTGGTGATGAACAACCTGACTACCAACCTGCATCTGCTTATGGCTTCTTTCTATCGCCCCACTTCTGAGCGGTACAAAATTCTCATTGAAGCCGGTGCTTTTCCTTCTGATCATTATGCCGTCGAGAGCCAACTCCGCTGGCATGGGTTTGAGCCTGAAAAAGCGCTAGTTGAGCTTAAGCCGCGCATGGGCGATGAAACGTTGCGAACCGAAGACATTCTCCGCACTATTGATCAGCATCGTGATTCTTTAGCCCTGGTATTATTACCTGGTATCCAATATTATACCGGGCAGCTTTTTGATATGAAAGCTATTGCAGATGCCGCCCACGAGGCAGGTGTAAAAGTGGGGTATGATCTGGCCCATGCTATTGGGAATGTGCCTTTGCAATTACACGACTGGAATGTAGACTTTGCCGTATGGTGCAGTTATAAGTACCTGAATTCTGGACCGGGGAATAACGGTGGAGCGTTTATACACGAGCATTATGCCGATGATCCGACAATCCCTCGGTTGGCTGGCTGGTGGGGACATCGGGAAGAAGAGCGATTTAAGATGAGGCCAGGCTTCAAACCCATGTATGGTGCCGATGGCTGGCAACTTAGCAATGCTAATATCTTACCCCTGGCTGCGCAACGGGCAGCACTTGAGGTTATCGCTCAAGCTGGGATTGACCGGTTACGCACCAAAAGCCTGAAACTGACTGGTTTTTTAGAAGAGTGTATCTACGATTTAGATCCGAATGGGAAATACGTAACCATCATTACTCCCGAAAATAAGCAGGAGCGAGGCTGCCAGTTATCACTGATGTTTTCGCAGCAGGGCAGGCAGGTCTTTGAAAATTTGAGTCAATCCGGTATCATTGTCGATTGGCGGGAGCCGGGCGTCATCCGGGTGGCTCCTACGCCTTTGTATAATACATTTACCGAAGTATACCAGTTCTGCGAGATTCTTCGCCAGACATTGCCATTATGAACCAACCTACCATGACCGTTTTGGGAGCAGGCCTGTCCGGGGCACTGCTTAGCGTTTTATTATCTCGACAAAACTACCAGGTACATCTCTATGAAAAGCGTCCTGACCCGCGTAAGGGGGGAGTGGATGATGGGCGTTCTATCAACCTGGCATTGAGCCATCGGGGATGGAAAGCCTTAGAGCAGGCTGGTTTACGTGACAAAGTAATGGCCCAGGCGATTGCCATGAAGGGGCGAATGATGCATAGCGTAAAGGGCGAACTATCATTTCAGCCCTATGGAACAGAGCAGCAGGCTATTTATTCGGTTTCGAGAAGCGGATTAAATCAGTTGTTGGTAACCGAGGCTGAAGAAGCAGGTGCGGAGCTTCACTTCCAACATCTGTGTGAAGAAATCTATCTGGATCGGGGCGCGGCCTTACTCTCAAATCTGGAAGATAAGAGCACTTTCGTAACCGAACCGGATTTGCTCATTGGTGCCGATGGAGCGTATTCAACCTTGCGCACCACTATGCAAAAAACACCTCGCTATAATTACAGCCAGTCTTATATTGAGCACGGTTATAAAGAGCTGACGATTCCTGCCAAAGATGGTGAGTTTGCACTCGAGCCGCACGCTTTGCATATCTGGCCCCGCGGTGGTTACATGCTGATTGCTTTGCCTAACTACAACAAAAGCTTTACCTGCACTCTCTTTATGCCTTATGAAGGGAAAGAATCCTTTGCTGAACTGGATAGCCCCGAACAAGTAACTCGCTTTTTTGAAGATCGCTTTCCGGATGCATTAGCGGTGATGCCTCAGCTAACCGAAGAGTTTTTTGAGAACCCTACTTCCGATCTGGTAACCATCAAGTGCTTTCCCTGGTCGCGGTACGGAAAGAACGTGCTGATTGGAGATGCTGCCCATGCTATCGTTCCCTTTTATGGGCAGGGTATGAATGCCGGTTTTGAAGACTGTCGCATCTTTATGGATTTGCTGGCCGAGTACGGAAATGATTATACCGGACTAGTCACCCACTTTCAGGATTTACGAAAACCCGACGCCGACGCGGTGGCCGAACTGGCCTTGCATAATTTCATTGAGATGCGTGACCTCGTAGCCGACCGCGAGTTTCTGGAGCGTAAGAAGATAGAAGCCGAACTACATCATCGCTATCCTGAACGGTGGGTGCCGTTATATACGATGGTCACTTTTACCGATATGCGGTACTCGGATGCCCTGCGAACAGGGAAGCTGCAAGACAAAATTATGCGCCGCGTAATGAAGCACTATGACTATGCCACTGAGCTTTCCGACCATGACTATGAGCGTATCGTTGGCATGCTGTATGATGAGGAGGATCTGTAAAAGCCTCTGCTTATCCAGCCTCCAATCCACCGCCGGTAGATTCTTTGCAGCCGACTACTTTATAGAGGGTAGCGTTGCTTTTGGTAAAAAGATACAGTTCACCTTTGGTATCGGTACCAAAGCGTAAATCCACTCGTCGGTTCTGCGTTACGGTTTCCAGATCAGTCTCCTGTCCGTCAAACTCTATGCCCAGGCTATAGACCGGAGCTTGCTGCCCCAGTTCCATCTCATCTACTTCCGCATAAAAAACTTTGCCCCGCGGTATATCCCCAAATACATACTTGCCTTTCAACTGCGGTACTTCCGTGCCAGCATAGGCAAATCCGCCGGAGATGGCATTACCTTCATCGTGGTCGTACTGGGCTACGGGATAAACGTATCCTGAGTCGTCTTCCGGAAGGGGGTAGACTATTTCGGGATTCGCCAGTGGGTCAAACAGGAAGGTGCCCTCCCGGTTAGGCCAGCCGTAGTCCGATCCAGCAATACCCAGGTTTACTTCTTCTACGCTATGCTGTCCGATATTGGAGATAAACATTTTGCCAGAACCACTGCGGTCCCATGAAATGCGGTGGGGGTTGCGGAATCCTCGAGCCCATACTTCATCCACCGCATCCGGATTGTTAACGAAGGGATTGTCTTTAGGAATACCATACTGCCCATTAGCGCTATTCTTTCCAGCCGGGTCAATGCGGATGACGCTACCCCAGATGCGCTGGGCGTCATTATCGCTTACAAATGGGTAGCGGATACCCGAGCCGCCATCGCCCATGCTGATATACAATAGGCCATAATCAGTATCGCCGGGTTTGGCTAGCGGATTGAAGGTAAGTTCCTGCATGCCGTGGGAAGTGCCGTACATCTCAACGCGTAGCAGTTCCCGCTGCGTTCCAGAGAAAGTATGTGCCTGTGGGTCATCTGCTTTCCATTCAACCACTACCCATTGTAGCCGAGCCTCAATGCTATCGGGAAGGGCAAAGTCAGCGGTTGCGCTGCTATCGGGCTCGGTGTGAGAGGTGTAAAATAGACCGTTCTTTTCAAATTCGGGATGAAAATCAAAGCTGCCAAAGCCCGTGGCATAGCCGGGATTCTCCATAAAGTCGGGTTGTTTGGCCGCCAAGTCCAGATAAACCACCGAACTATCGCCTTGAATCTCAAATAGTTTACCACGAAGATCATGCACAAAAAGCCGCTCGCCAGACTTACCTTGTATTGCCTGAAGTTTATTAATCCGCGCTAAAGGCGCTTCTTCTGCACTGGAGGGTAGGGTAAGGACCTTTTCCAGTACCAGACTAAGGTTAGAGGAAGGAATTTTCTCTTTGATAGGGTCCAGTATGCCACCGGAGCGGCTGTTTTGGCTTCTCTGTTGTCCCTGCGAGAATTTGTGAATAAAGCCTAGAATATGCTCAATTTGCTCTTCTTCCAGCATGGTGAAGGCTGGCATATACTGTTTGTAGGTAGCAAATAACTCCTGCGCCCGGTCATCACCACTATCAATCACTTTAGGGGCGTTGTTAATGAAGGAAACCAGCCATTCTTTTTCTACTTCGGTGGTTACCCCGCTCAGGTTAGGGCCAATGCTGTTTTCGTCAAAGTTATGACAAGACGCACAGTACATATTGAACAGCTCCTGTCCGTGCTGCACCGACAGTTCATCACGGACAAAGGTCGCTTCTTCTTGTTCTTCGGTAGATTCTTCTGTTGATTTAGATTGACTACAGGCCGCCAGGAAGATGGCACATAGCGCTGATAATACGAGAGGGCGTAATACGTTTTTTGACATAATTCGATAGGTGTTGCGATCTTAAAGATACAACAACCAATCGAAAATTCTGAGTTCATTTCAAATTATACGGATTAGCCGCCTCGCCTCTGGCTAATGAGGTTTTACCACCCCGGAGTAAATTTCCATAGTACAAGATCCGGGCTTCCACTTTTCGCTACGCCAAGGTATACTTTATCCTCAAAAATAAGAGTGAATCTAGGGCTTGAGGATACGGCAGAGCTCGTAGATTCTTCCAGCACCAGACTTTTTGACGGATCAAACTCATAAAACTTATCTCTTCCGTAGTAGAGCCTATTGTTAAAAGGAAATACAACGTCTAGGTCGAATATGTCTACTTCGACATCGGTTTCCAACGTATTGTCGGTGTCAGTATCATACTCCACCTGTTTCTCGAATCCGAATATGTATCCTTTACCATGAAGGTAGGTAGCTAAGGGAGCCGGGTTTGCGTGATGAACGGATGCGGGAAGATCCGCTAATTGCGTCCAGGTATCGGTTGAAGGCTGGTATTTCCAAAAGTCGGCAGTAGGTATTGACTCATTATTATCATCGTAATAGTAGCCCAATCCGGCAAAAAGGTGATTGCCATCCGAGAAAGATAGTAAGCGGTTCTCTCCTTCTCCCGGAAAACTTTGACGAGCTTCTATCGATAGTGTAGCCGGGTCAAAGCGACAAAGTTTAGTGTCAGCTAAAATATACGCGTAATCCCCTATTACAAAGGCATCTAGGTAGAAAGATGAATTTGAAAGGAAGTCTATGGTGGTAGGAGCAGACCAGGTATCCGTAGCCTGATCGTAAGAATAGACTTTTTCTCCGGCAATGACATACCCTTTGTCATTAATTACAAATCCTACCGCCTTGTAGTATCCTCCTACATCCACGTCTTGTTTCTTCTCCCAGGTGCCGCTGGGGACAATCGTAAGAGGATCAGGGTGAGCATTGGCTAGCGGGGTTCCATTGCTATCAATTACCTCAATGGTTGTCTCACCGGGAGCCAGACTGGCCGGAACTTCAACTCCAATTTCGCGATACCCATCGTTGAGCCAGGTCCATGCCTGCTTGGCTTCTAGGCCTCCGATTTTGTAGGTATTACCCTGACTAGAATTAAAAACATTGACCACCACTGTCTTACCGGCTCTTACCTCATGATGCCTTAGAGTAAAGCTATAGAGATAGTTAAAATCCACCGCCTCGCTACTACGCACCCCATTTACCTCCACCTGAACTTCTACATTTCCAGGAGAGGTTTCAGGCACAATAAAGGTGATCTGCGTCTCAGATACGGCGGTCACTTCGGCGGCTTCTCCATGTACCCATACTTTAACTTGGTCCGGGTTGGTGCTAAAGTACTTTCCGGTAAGGGTTACTTCCGTACCCTGTATACCCTGGGCCGGGTTCATACTTTCTATGACTGGTGTTT
The DNA here is from genome assembly GCF_022458895.1 of Roseihalotalea indica. Next base: position 115,961 of record NZ_JAINFL010000012.1, read on the forward strand.
GGGTTTGAAAGGAAGACATCAGGCTGGTATATGTGTCCGCATGGGTGCTGACAAAAGCTTTATAATAGTAAACCGTGCCGGCCTCTAAGCCAGAGATGGTAGCCGAAATAGAGTCTTCTTCTGCCGGGGCGCTAAGAGTGACCTTTTGAGTAGCCGGATTATCCAGGTAGGGCTCGCTGTCAGCTTGCCAGATAAAACCGAATTCTATAATCTCTGCTGTTCCTTTCTCCAGAATTTTGGCCTGTAAGGTGGCCATGCTGTTGGTAATATCGGTGGCACTAGCAATCTCAAGACTGGGCAATACAACCGGCTCATCTTTTTCGCACCCAAAAAGGACTAAGAGGGTACCAAGCAATAGATAGAAATTTTTTCGTAGCACTGGGGTAAATGGTAAGTTGGGTTAAAAAAGAAATAACTGGAATGAGTAAGGTGCCCCTTCTATGCTTTCACCACTAATCCAAGAGCTTCCAATTGCTGAGGCTGATCAGCAAAAACAACACGGGCAATGCCGATAAACTTTTTCATCCAGGCATGAAGCGCTTCATAAGCTGCTTTTCGATCTTGGGTAAGTTGCTGGGCCTGACTTTTGGCTTTTTGCTGTAAGGCTAACAGATCCAGCACTTTAACCGTAAGCTTTTTAGCTTCGTCCAGCTCCTTCTTGGGCACGTGGTACTTTTCCATAATTTCTATGGGCACATGCGTATAAAATTTCTGGGCCTGAGCCAGCCAGTCAGCCGTAGCTCCCTTACGGCGACCGGTTATTTTCAGATCATCAGCATAATCTTCTCGGGTGAAGGCCAAACGAGCCATGTTGAGGTGGCTTTGAAACATACTCAACAAAGTATCTTTAGCCTGCTGTAGTGCTCGGTTAGTACTGCGCACTACTCCGTAAGCTGCATCTCGAGCTTCCGTCACCGTTTCTACTTGGGCATGAATCACCAGACCGCTCTTGATCGCCTTATCATCATAACCATACGTTTGCAAAATGGTCAGTAAGGCCGGTGTCGTTAATGAATTATTAAGAGCCAGCCGAGATTGATTGAGGAATTGTTGTTGTTTGGGCATACCTACTGGGATTCGTGTATCAGCCCAAAAATACCCAGGCAATTGTTTTATGCTGAATGATAATCACTGATTAGCGCACCTGTGTAATAAAAAGCGTAGGGTAACCTGCTGTTAAATCTCAAAGAGGCGTATTTAAATAAGAGTATTAGGGTAATAGCAGCATGGATTTATTTGGTAACTGGTAGTTGAGGGTAAGTTTTCTTATTACTTCAACTCATAGAAGGTATTTAGAGGGCCTTAGTTCCACATTCCTATCTGTAGAGGCTATGTAGAGCGCCTTCGGTTAGTTACTTCTGCTCATAAAGGGTATACAGTAGAAAATCAGTAGCCAATTCCGTTTGTAAAGAAGATAATAGTTATATTATACTGGTCACTTCTATCAGATAGCCCTTTATATGTGAGAATAAAAAATCATCCTAAAATGAGTCAATTAGAAAAGACAAAACCTAATATCTTCAATATTGCTACTAAAGAACTGAGTCAAGATGCTTTCATTACTTGGCTATTACGTTGGGGCGACTCTTCCAATGAAAAATACGATAAGGCTTTAAGAGATTGTGGTGTTGCTTTCGTAACCGAGTTGATTAAGACAAAGATTCCTGAATTTAATGAAATAGTTGCATCAGTATCTGCCAACCGACAGAGAGAAAATATTGATGTATGGGCCGTAGTGAATCACAGGTATCTGATAATTATCGAAGATAAGACATTTACAAAGCAGCACTCAGGCCAGTTAAAAAGGTATAAAGAGGCTGCTGCAGAATGGGAATGGGAGAAGGATAAAAAATATGAATATGTGATTTGTATCTATCTAAAAACTGGAAACGAATCTCAACAAAGTTTAAAGAAGGTGATAAGGGATGGGTTTGCGATATACAGTCGGCAAAATTTTATTGAGCTTCTAAAAAGACATAATATTAAAAATGATATTTTTATCGATTTTAAGGAGAGACTATCCAAACTGGAAGATCGTAATCATAAATGGAAGAGCAATCTGATAGAAGATTGGAAAGGAGATGAGTGGCAAGGGTTTTATCAGTATTTAGAAGAGAAGATGAAAATAGTACGTTGGGATTTTGTGAATAACTCGAGTGGAGGTTTCTGGAATGCCGTGCTAAACTGGGATTATTGGGGTGTCTATCCTGTTTATTTACAAACGGAGCAGCGTAAGCTTTGCTTTAAAATATCCACAGTTGATTTTAAAGAAGATAGCACACCCAATGAGGTTAATCGCACGAAAGTCAGAAATATCGTTAGTAAAACTATATTGGAGGCTGCAAAAGATGATAATTTACCTATGATAAGAAAGCCCAAGCGCTTTGGAAACGGTAAATATATGACCCTGGCAGTGGTGGATAGCGAACATTGGCTGGGTAATAAAAATGAAAAGGTAAACCAGGATAAGGTAGTAAAGCAGCTTAAGGTATATAAAGACTTTCTACTGGAAACCATAAAGAATCGAGCAGGGCTCTTTGAAGGAGAAGGTCATTAATACTAGATTGCTCTCGTTAAATTATGAGTTGCCATTTGTACGGCATAATGAGAAATTCTGTACTTGAAGTTGAATGAAAACTAAAGAAACCATATTGAACACGATCAAGCTCCATAGGAAGCAGATTGAGGGCTTTGGGGTGAAAAATGTAGGGCTGTATGGTTCTTATGTGCGCGATGAACAAAGCGTGAGCAGTGATATTGATTTGTTGATTGATTTTGACCCTGACTACGAGAAATTTGATAATTACATGGCTTTGTGTGATTATCTGGAAAACTTATTTCAGGGCGAGAGAGTAGAGATTGTTACCAGGTCAGGGTTAAGTCCTTATATAGGGCCGAAAATCCTTAAGGAAGTAGTGTATGCCTAAAGACCCCATCGATTATCTAAAACATATACGCGATGAGTGTAGCTACATTCTCTCTGTTATTACAGTTGATACTCAGAAATCAGACTTTATTCAGGATGAAACTCTAAAACGTGCTGTTGTTCGTAGTTTGGAAATTATTGGTGAGGCCACCAAGAAAATTCCGATAGATGTTAAGCTTCAATGGAGTACCATAGAGTGGAAAAGCATGGCCGGTATGCGAGATCGCCTGATTCACGATTACATGGGAATTAACTATTCAATTGTATGGGATGTTGCTACGAACAAAATTCCAACCCTTTATCCTCAAATCAAAAAGATTATAGCATCTGAAGAAAGCCGGTGAGTTGCTGCCTCATCCTATAGAATTTTTACTTTCATCTCACCATTCGAACCTTCAGCCTGTTCATTACTCCCCCAAAGTCATAACTTTTGCACCATATCACTGTTTCATTGAAAAATCACAACCGATGAATAATATGAAGCAGAATATTATAAAACTATCATTACTTAGTATGGCCACGGTAGTGGTTATTAGTAGCTGCGAGTCTTCGCAACCGGAAGATGCTACGGAAGGCCAGCCTATAGGAACTGCCGACACAGTGCAAACCCCGGTAGGATTACAGGTAGTCTTACCCGCCCCGGATACTACCCACGAGGCGGAAAACCGCAGCGAAACGGTGGGTTGGTCGGATGATCAGATGCCTCAGGCACCCTCCGGATTTACCGTTACCAAGTTTGCCGAAGACCTTAAGCACCCCCGCACCATGTATGTGGCTGAGAATGGCGATATCTTCGTGGCTGAGTCTGATGATGAGAAGAAAAGTGCTAACCAGATCACTTTGCTTCGGGATACCGATCAGGATGGTCAGCCCGATGTGCAGGAGGTGTTTCTGAAAGATCTGAACCAACCCTACGGCATGCTGATTCTAGACGGTTATTTTTACGTGGGCAATACCGATGGGCTGATGAGATTCCCCTACGAAGAAGGGCAAACCGAAATTACTGCCGAAGGTGAAAAAATTCTTGACCTGCCCGCCGGTGGGTACAATCACCACTGGACGCGCAACCTACTGGCCAGCCCCGATGGATCAAAAATTTATATTTCCGTAGGCTCCGCTAGTAACGTAGGGGAGTACGGCATGCAGGAGGAAGAACGCCGCGCCAACATTCTGGAGATCAACCCCGATGGTTCTGGTGAGCGCGTATATGCCAGCGGACTGCGAAACCCGGTAGGCACGGCCTGGGCCCCCGGTTCCACAACCCTCTGGACTGCCGTGAACGAGCGCGATAAAATTGGCGACGAGCTAGTACCCGATTACCTGACCAGCGTACAACCCAATGGCTTTTACGGCTGGCCTTACTCGTACTATGGTCAACACGAAGATCCTCGTCGGGCTGGAGAAAATCCGCAATTGGTAGAGCAGGCTATTGTGCCGGATGTGCCTCTGGGGGCGCACACGGCCTCGTTAGGACTAGCCTTTTATGAAGGCGATGCTTTCCCGGCTAAGTACCAGAACGGTGCCTTTATCGGGCAGCATGGTTCGTGGAACCGCTCCAACTTTTCCGGCTATAAAGTAGTGTTTGTGCCTTTTGAAGGTGGTAAACCCACCAGTGAGCCAGAAGACTTCTTAACCGGATTTGTGGCTGATGCCGAAAAAAGCGAAGTATACGGTCGCCCCGTAGGCATTGCGATGCTTCCCGATGGATCAATGCTGGTAGCCGATGATGAGGGAAATACCATATGGCAGGTTAGCGTGCGGTAAGTCAAGTTGCTTTTATATTGGGTATAAGTCAGCTAATATACTGGATCAAAGATCACCAAAAAAACCTATTGGGAGTAGGGCCTCTTCTGGGAGTCATAATTATGGGTATTATCTATTTGCGTGGGCCAGTCCTGTTAAATAGGTATCTGGCAGAGCGATTGGATGTAAAAACTGTAGGTATCATCTTGAATATTGAGCGTTCGATGATCATGCATGAAAATCATATGGGTGGTGAAGTTAAGATTGGCGGGTTCACTGTTGTCTATCAATATGATGTGGCAGGCAATATGTATCAGAAAGAAGAGTATCTGAGTCGTCACTCATTAGATCGAAATGCTTTCTTGTTTTTGGTGGGCGCTAATTCAGGTGACAGTATCACGGTTCGGTATGATTCTTCGCGACCCTCCAGAGCACGATGGTGGAAGCAAGCAGATTAGTTTTGTAGAGTTCATGAGCCATTATTAATAGGAAAAAGGAAGGAGAGTCAGTACAGAGTGCTCTGTATGGCTATTTCTTAAAGCGCCAGGGTAAGGAAAACTACCAGGTATCCTTTCAGGACATTAGCGCCACCAATGCCAAACTGGCTAAGAATGGTATTACTTACGATGTGCTCAGTGAGTACACCATGAGCGAGATAGCCAATATAATGGGAGTGGATGCCATCATTTTCGGGCGACTTGAGTCAAACCAACCATGTCGGAGGGAGCGGCTGTAGCATTAGGGCTATTGGTAGTGGACCTACCAAATCCGGCAAGGTAGGCATCTTCATTAATGATGGAACCAGCGATGCGCTGCTTTGGAAATACGAGAAAGCTATATCTCGCAGTTTCGGCAGCGATACCAACACTATCATTAATGCCCTGATGCGGAAGCTTCCCGGCAATTTCCTTACGCAGAATAATCCTCTATTAATCTGCATTGTTAAGCAACTTAATAGTTCTGGCAGTCAATCTTTCATCATTCATTAGAGACATCAGATGATGTTCCTGGCCTTTTATGAAGGTTTACTAGTTATATCAGCAGAAAAGTGCTCAAATTTTGAGTATTCAATCCTTCCTTTTTAGTCAAAATGGATCATAACTCTTTGATTTTACTAAAAGTTATAAGTCACACAACTCACTGACGTCTTACCAGATTTTTTAAAGAGAGAGCATTAATAACTCAAGCTATTTTTTAATTATCTAACACCTATCCTATGAAAAGATGGATTACGACTATTTCTGTATTAGCAGTCATTATTGGCGTCGCGCTAAGTTGCGATGAGGATGATGGTTTCTGGGAATCTATGATTCCGGAAACAGATGAAGAGACCACCACTACGCAGGTGGAAGGGTATGTCTATAAACCAGCACTCGTTGACGCTACCAACGAAAATGTACAGCAGCTTCAAGTACCCGATGGATTTACAGTAACCAAGTTTGCCGAAAACCTGGGCATGCCTCGCATGCTGGTAGTTAGTGCTGCCGGAAACGTGTATGCCTCTGACCGCCAGGCTGGCTTGGTGATGATGATTCAGGATACGGATGATGACGGAGTGGCGGATCAGACCCAAACTGTTGCTACTATTAAGCAGGCACACGGATTAGCCATTCACGATAATCAGATGTACATCATTGCAGTGAATGAAGTGTATGTGGCTGATATGAATGCAGATGGTACGCTGGGGCAACCGCAAATGATTATCAGCGACTTGCCGGACGGCGGGCAACACCCTAACCGTACCTTGAATTTTGGCCCTGATGGTATGATGTACATCTCAGTAGGGAGTACCTGCAATGCCTGCGATGAGCCTAATGAAGAGAATGCTACCATGCTGGTAGCGAACCCGGATGGTAGCAACCGGCGCATTTTTGCCAAAGGATTACGCAATACTATTGGCTTTACCTGGCACCCCCAAACCCAGGAACTCTGGGGGCTAGATCATGGCATTGACTGGCTGGGAGATAATGAACAGGTAGAAGAGGTGAATCATATTGTAGAGGGTGGAGATTACGGCTGGCCCTTCATTTATGGTGACGGCCGATATAATCCTGCTGATCGTCCCCCCGGAGATACTACTTACCAGGAATATCTACAGATGACCACTAACCCGGTGTTAGGCTATCAGGCTCATTCGGCCCCTATGTCCCTGCTCTTCTATACCGGTGACCAGTTTCCTGAGGAATATCAAAATGATGCTTTTGCTACTATGCGCGGCTCCTGGAACCGCAGTACTCCCTCGGGCTACAAAATCGTTCGTCTACACTTTGAAGACGGGCAGCCTACGCAGTTTGAGGACTTTCTAACGGGCTTTTTGGTCAATAATAATGGTGCCCACTTTGCGCGCCCCGTTGGTCTGACCATGTATAATGATGGCTCTCTGCTAATGTCGGATGACACGAATGGCGTTATATACCGCATAGCGTATCAGCCATAAAAATAGTAACTGCTTAAAAGATGATGAATGAGCAGTGGATTAGGAGTAGTAGATCATAATTCATTAGACAATATTCTGACTTCTTTAATGACATATCAGAAAGCGGTTGGCAGGAGGCTGTACAGCTACCTGTCTCCTGCCAACCGTCTCCGATAACACGCCCCATCAGACCTGCCCGGTCGGATAAGACTTTCAAAAGAAAACGGTTTCTTACGTAATTATCGGCATAAACCCTATAGCCCTCTAATCAGCTGCTCTTAGAATTCTATTCGATAGGTCAGTACAGGAATGAGGCCTAACTGGTACTTGGTAACTACTTTTTGCTGTAATACATCATAATATTGAAACGCCACGTTCTGCTGGTTTAGGGCATTCTGCAAGTCCAGTGACCATACACTGGTAAAGCGATCAGTATTTTTGCGCAGGCTGATACGAAGGTCTATTTTAAAGTAGGCGGGCAATTGCTGAGAGTAAGCCAGGTCATCCTGAAAAACGGTAGTCTGGCTAGCCTGGGAGGCAGCGGCGTCAATAGGAGTAGTGCGTAAACCACCCAGGTAGTTAGCCCGCAGGTTAATACCGATGACTCGCTGCTTTTCCGAGTGCTGCCAGAGAAACTCCTTGCCCCCGGTAAAGCTAACCGCATAATTCCCATTGAAGCGGGTATCTCGCTGAATACCATCGGCCCCCGTATACTTTGATTCATAGATCGAGCTACTCAGCAGAAAGTAGTAACTATCAGACAGGCTTTTCTCAGCCGTTAGTTCTATCCCGTAGTTTTTGCCGGTTCCTTCGTTAACCAGGGCCTCGTCTACAAATCCCTCAAACAGGTTTAAGGTAGAAAACGAACTGCTTGAATTGGTAGAAATCGGCACATTAAATAAAGACTGATAATAAGCTTCCGTACGTATGCGGGAAGTTTCGCTAACCTGATAGTCGTACCCCAGCACGTAGTGGTGCGCTTTGGTGAGGCCCAGATTGAGGTTAGCCTGAGGCCGAGGTGCCCCTAGCACGTCGGTTGGTATGGTAGAAAAATACACGCCCGGTAACTGCATCTGGCTGTGTAGCCCATAAGCCAGCCTTACCGATTGCTGAGGGCTTACGGTCCATTGCACCTGGGTGCGAGGTTCCAATGATTGAGAGCCGTTGAGCGAGAAGTGAGTATAATGTAAACCAGCCTGCCAGGACAAGCGGTCGGTAAGTTGCCATTTGTGTTGTACGTAGGGTTGTATCAGTAGACCGTCACCTTCGCCGGAGATGAGCGTTTGAGGAGTATTGCCGATAGAATCGCCCTCATTACTGCTAAGGTCGTAATTCATATAAGTCAGAAAGAAACCACCCGTGATTGAGCGGCGCTCGGATAGTTTGTGGGTGATGGCTGAGGTAATGGACAGACGAACCTCCTGGTACTGATCTTCTTCCAGCCGTTGGGTTGCATAATCTTCCGTAAGAATATCGCCGAAGCGTTCGCTGCTGAGTGCCGAAGCCGCCACTACTGATTTCAGAGATGTACGCTCATTCAAAGATATTGTATGGGTTGCCCCTACCGCTCCCATATCATTGCCGAAGGTGATATCATAGCGGTCTTTCTGCGTTTCCCAGGCGCTAGAGTCACGAGATGCATTAAATACATTGCTGCCAGTGCCGCCTATGCCAAAGACCGTAAAAGTACCGGCCTTCTGGGTGGGAAACGTCAGGTTGAATGACAAATCCTGAAAGGTAATCTGCTCGCCACCAAAGTCAATGCCCAGTACGTTGGTCAGCAAGCCTACGGTAGAGTAACGGTAATTCACCAGATACGAGCTTGCGCTATTCTCTGCAAAGGGCCCTTCAGCAGCAAATTCTAACCCGATCAGGCCTGCCTGCACGGTATACTCACGCTGCTGGTTGTTACCTCGACGCAGCCGGATGTCAAAAGCTCCCCCAATGGCGTTGCCGTACTGGGCCGGAAAGGCACCGGTCAGAAAGTGGGAGTTATCCAGCATTTGTGTACTCAGAATACTCTGGCTACCACTGCTTGACGCTCGCCGGTCGCTAAAGGTGCCAGCGTTGGAAAGGTGGTTAGGGTTCACAATATCGATGCCTTCCAGCCGCCATAATAGGCTGTTGGGGGAGTTGCCTCGTACAGAGATATGGTTAGCCTGATCGTTCACCCCTACTACTCCCGGAAAGGAAGTTGCCAGCCGGGCAGGGTCGAAGAAGGTAGCCGCATAACGGCGCGTTTCCTCTACGGTAAAACTGCGGCTGCTCAGTGGCTCAATGGCCTCGGGCGGCGTGCGCTGTTCTTCTACCACTACCTCATTCAGGTTTTGTGCTGAAGGAGTCAGAGTAATCTCCAGTACTGTCTCCTTGCCGGATTGCACTAATAAGTCAGGAATAGTATAGGATTGATAGCCTACGTAACTCGTCTTGAGAATATGACGGCCAATCGGCACATTTTCCAGTAAAAAGTTGCCTTGAGTATCTGTGGTGGCACCCAGGGGTGGGTCAGTATCTCTTAAATATACCGAGGTGCCTTCCAAAGGTTGAAGCGTTTCACTGTCGATCACCCGTCCCCGAATAGTTTGAGTGATGTTTTGAGAATAGGCAGGAAGGATAAGCAGTAGGGCTAGCCCAATAAGGAAAGATTGTTTCAGCGACATAGTGTAGATATCTTCTTCTTATCAAAGAAACAAAGATACCCCACTAATGATTTTAGAAAAGGTCAAAGGTATAATTGTTGCTCCAGAATTTTGGTGTATCTCATTACTAGAACAAAAGCAAGTTGACCGACTAACCGGTAATTGTTGGCAGTAGGCAGGTGGCAGTAAAGGTTGTGTTATTATTTAAAAGACTGCTAACTGCTTATCGCTACCTGCCTTGCCAACCACTTCAATCTCTCAACACTAGAAATAGCACTCTTTTTCCGAATAAATAGATACGAACCCAATTATTTTTCTGCTTTATTTGTTTCACGACTACCTACTAAGCCCAAAGATGCCCTTTTTTCGTAAGCGAGAATATGCAATTGCAGCTTCATGCGGTCTTTTAGCCCTTATTAGCGGGTTAGATTACCTTACCGGACATGAGATATCCTCAGCCCTGTTTTATTTGTTTCCTATCTATCTGGTAGCCTCTCACAGTCAGGCTAAGAAAAATGATGCTATCGTGATAGCAATAATAAGCAGTATATCCTGGCTGCTTGTGGATATTTTAACAGAACACCCGCACTCAAGCCTCTATGTACTGATGTGGAATGCTTCAGTGAGGGCCATCATTTTCTTTGCCATTGCCATTCTGGCCTACCGTATCAATCTGGAAAACCGGGTAATTGCTGCTAAAAATGAAGAGCTTACGAAACTCAATGCAGAAAAGAATAAATTTATCGGAGTGGCTGCCCATGATATCCGCACGCCTCTGGGCAATATCTTCAATCTTACCACACTGCTGCTCGATCCCCGCTATAATAGCAAGTTTACGGAAGATAAGCGAGATGAGATTATTGGCATGATTCGCAGCAGCAGTTCTGGCTGCCTGGAGCTGCTTAACAATATGTTGGATATTACCCAGATAGAGTCTGGCACCCTGCGACTCAACCTGAAGGAAAATGATTATGTGGGTTTTTTACGAGAAGTAATAGCCACGAATGAGCCATTGGCCCAGCAGAAAGACCAGCAAATTGTGCTGGAGAGCTCAGTAGAATCCTTATGGCTCACGTTTGATAAAACGTATATCAATCAGGTATTAACCAATCTGCTCACCAATGCTATGAAGTACTCGCATCCGGATTGCACCATTCAGGTCCGGTTGCAGGAACAGGAGGGGCGGGTACGTACCGAGGTGATTGATCAGGGAATAGGTATTCGGGAGCAGGACCGAGAAAAGATCTTTAAACCCTTTGAGAAAACGCAAAACCGGCCCACCGCCGGAGAGAGCTCCAACGGACTGGGACTGGCTATTGTGAAAAAGATTATTGAAGCCCACGGTGGTAGAATAGGGTTCTCCAGCGAGCACGGTAAGGGAAGCACCTTCTATTTTATCTTACCCAAGCAGCTTCCCCCACCCAAGGAAAACAAAAGTTCTGTTTAGATCTTGACAATAATATTGCGGCGATACATAATCCAGATAGGAACAAAGCAAAGAAGCATGTACAATATGGCCCAGACAAAAGAGGCAAGGTTAGCCCCCAGGCCTATTTGAGTTAGCCCTTCGTACGTGGCACCCCGCAACGTCTGCCCTGCATCATTCACGGGTATATGAAATGCGCTGATCAATACCCCATGCAGCACATAGGCCGTAATGGCATTCATCCCGAACGCTACGAAAAAGGGTGTCCAGCGGCGATAGTGCTGCACATCAATAAACCAGTATAGGGTACCTAGTAACAACAGGGCGAAGCCGGAGGAAACCAGTACATACGAACTACTCCACAGGTTTTTATTAACCGGGAAGGTCTGGTGCCACAGGTAGCCTACCATGCAGGCTAGTACCCCAGCTACCATCATACCGATAATCTTTACTTCAGTGGTGCGGGATGAGCGCAGCCAGAAGCCAGTTAATACGCCAGTAAAGCCGGTGACAATAGCGGGTAGCGTGCTTAGGAAACCTTCGGGGTCCCAGGTCTCCTGATACAGGCGTCCCGGAACCAGCAGGCGGTCTAGCCAGGCGGCCAGGTTGGTGCCAGGTTCCAGGTTAGCCGGGCCTACGCCGGGTACCGGAATAAGCACCATCATCAGCCAGTAGCCTACCAGCAGCGCTCCGCTCAGCCAGGCAATGCCCCGCCACGAAAGCTTCAGGAACAGCAGGCTACAGACCAGATACACCAGGGCAATACGGGTTAACACTCCCGCTACCCGCAAACTGGAAAAGTCAAACTCGGGAAACAGCGCCAGGAACATGGCCAGGGCAAAGATAATCAACGACCTCTTGATGATTTTCCCGACAACGCCCGACGAAGGTGTTCCCTGCTCAACGCGTTTGCCCAGGGCCAGGGTAATAGAGATACCTACCATAAACAGGAAGAACGGAAACACCAGGTCGGTAGGGGTAAGGCCGTGCCACTCGGCATGATGAAGGGGTGGGTATATATGACTCCAGGAGCCCGGCGTGTTAACAATGATCATCCCGGCAATGGTGATGCCTCGGAGCACATCCAGGGATAGTAGTCTTTTAGAGGGGGTTCTCGATTCCTTAATGTGGGTGGAAGAAGAGGGAGTAGCGACAGTTTCAGACATAGGACAGTAATGAGTATAGTGGTAGGAGGCTAATATACGTAGGGATGCCTACAGATGAAATAGAATATTTTTTAATTCCTGGCAAGAGGATGGCCTCCTCAATGAAAAAAGCGCAGACCAGGGCAACCATTAGTAGCAATTTGCCAACGCCCTGTAGGTAAGTTCGGAGGCAGTCAGCAGGAGGCAGAGGCTTTCACCCGCAGTACCATCACCCAAATCCTTCCCCTTCCCACTTACCGCTCCCCGCCCAAAATCGTCGCTAAAAGAAAGAATAACATCTAATGAAGCTAATTATTCACAGTACCCAACTTCATGTACTATCCACCTCGTTTTTGTGTTGACTTTTCATCCTCAGACGCGCATTTTTACTAGCCAATCCTTATGTAGCGTTTATGGCTATACGATATGCTCTTTACCCTGATACCTTTCGGAAAGATAAGCCCGATGGAGCTTTTGTAGCCCGCGTACACCACAGCAATACCTGCGACCAGAAGATGCTGGTAGAATTAATTGTTTCCCGCAACCGTACCCTTCCTCCGGCCTTGGTAGAATCTGTGCTGGAAGAGTACGCTACAGTGGTAGAATATGCGCTCAGCGAGGGGATGCGAATCAGTACACCCCTAGTAAAGATTCAGGCAAGTATCCAGGGTAAGTTTGCCGAATATGACGAGCGGCGCTATCCTGAGCAACAACCCATTGTGCTAAAGGCCCTGCCGGGTAAGCGGCTCAAGAAGCTCACCGGCAAACTAAAGGCCGAGCGGGTGGACCCCAAGCACCCCTGCCCTGCACCAACGCATCTGGAAGACATCTTCTCCGATACGAAAGACCAGCGCATTACCGCTCGCGGGGTGCTGCGCCTACGGGGCCGCCGACTTAAGTTTGACCCGGAAGACCCTCGGCAAGGCATTTTCCTCATCCCGGAAGAGGGAGAGAACATTCGTATAGCAACGGCCATTACCAATATTCCTTCTCAACTGCTCTTTCAAGCCCCGAATAACCTGCCCTCCGGCACGTATCAGCTGCAAGTGCGGGCTATTGTCGGCAACAGTACCGTACTCCGCCAAGGCATGCTCCCTTATTCCCTTACCGCCACTCAATCGTAGGCTACGATTACCTCCATTCATCTACTACGATTCTCTCAATCGTAAGGTAGGAATGCTCCGTATCAGCCAGTAGGTTTCTTTAGAGAGACTCTAAGCCTCCAGGCATGCCCTCTCTAGTGTGCCGGGTACTAGCCTTATAGTGATCGAGGCAATACCCTTAGAAGGGGCGGGGCAGTTGTATTAGCTATGCCCAGACTTTAGAAGTAGGGAGAGTGAGGGGTGCTAAGGTTCATGCATGTTCGAAACCCCTGAAGTTCCTAACGAAGTTTTCAGCTTAATTATCGGTACTAGTAATAGACTTCGGAAGTTTGGGGAGTCAGTGGCACCAGGGTTAAGGGGTGCTCGAAACTTCCGAAGTCTCCGACGCAGTCTTCGGCGAAGTCTCCGACGCAGTCTCTGATGAAGTGTTCTGGAGTATCATGAAGGAGGGGCCTTGCTGTAGCCAATAGGCTTTAAGGGTGGGGGATGCCTGGCTGGGGGGTAGGGCAAAGGAGCCTAGAATAATATCCAGGTCACCATCCTGGTCGGTATCTCCGGTGTCCATTGTGAGCCAGTGGCCTTGGGTGGCTTCGGGGAAGGTGTGGGCCTGAAAGCGGAGAGAGGAGCCTGCCGATTGGTTTTCCAGGTAGAGAAAGCCTTGTTCGGGGGCATGTTCAAAATCGGGGAAGAAGGAGATGGCGGCAATATCCAGGTCACCATCCTGATCAAAGTCTCGGGCCTGGGCTTGGGAGGCACCGGGCAGGGGGAAGAAGAAGGCTTCTTCAAAGCGGTTATCAGTCTGCTGAAGAAAGATACGAATGCCGTGGTAGGGCTTCAGTACCGTGGAGTAATCGGCATTGTCGCCGTTGGTATAGAGGAGGTCCAAGCGATCATCCCCATTAAAGTCGGCCAGTTCAACGTAGCTTGAGCCGTAGACGGGCGGGAAGCGAAGCAGGGTGCGAGGGGTGAACGTACCATTCCCCTGATTATAAAACGCAATCACTCGTTCATCGCCCTGGGCCAGTAGTGCGATGATGTCCGGCAGTCCGTCCTGATTGAGGTCGGCAATTTCGGTCTTGCGGGCTCCGGGGTCGGCCGCCAATAGATGCTTTACAAAGGTGTTATCTTCCCGGCCCTCGTACCACGCCAGTTCACCCAGGAAGTTGCCAAATTCAGCAATCACCCAGTCTGCCTGCCCATCCTGGTTGAGGTCTGCCGATGCGAAGTACACCGGGCGCCGCAGGTTTTCCGGAAGCAGGCGGGCAGAGTCGCCTCCGGGATTGATCTGCCATACTTTACCCAAAATACGGTCCGATGGGTCCATGATGCCCATCGTCAGAACCTGCCGTTGTCCCTGAGCATTAATGTGTATATCGGCCGGGGGGCTGTCTAGCCTGATAGAATCCAGCAGGCCCGCTTCAGGGCTCCACGCATAAAGGTTTCCCTGACGATCTCCGATAAACAGGTGATGAGCGACAGTATCATAATGCGTTAAGGTGGTGATGGGCGGAATGGATGGGTGCAAGCGGATCGGCTGAGGCTGGAATGTGCTTAGCGTAGTATCTGTTTCGGGTATGGGGGGGGAGGGGAGCGAATCAGGGGCTTGTTGCTGGTAGTAATCTACAATCTTTTGCCAGCCCTCTTCGGTAATGCTCAGGGTATCGGGGAAAATATCGGCCTGGCGCAGTGCGAAGGATTCGTACATCGACATGCCTTGGTAAGGCTCCTGCAAGGAGGCGCGTATCCCTAAGCGATGGCCCATGCGGGGCAGCACCCTGTCCGTCCAGATGGTTTTGGGAAGCAGGGCGGGGGACGGAAAGGTATGGCAGGCCTGACAGTACCGGTACGCCAGTTGCTCACCCGACAGAGGAGCGATACTATCCAGAGCCGGAAACACGGGTTTTGTTTCAATAACCTGCGTCTCTTCCTGAGCCGGCGTATGGCACCCTACGAGCCACCAACATACCCCCCACAGCCACCAATGCTTCATCAACTTTCTGGCTGTATGTTCACGGTGCGGCTCTTCCCGGCATAGTCATAAATGGTGATGCTGGTCACCCTGGCCGGAAGCTTGATCTGCCGCGTTGACTGCGACAGGTAGGTGGAGCCATAATAGAACTCCTGCTTCCGGGTAGTACCATCGGCAAACGTGAGGGTTGCCCAGCTATCCAGCGGCTCTAAAGTAATAATGGTTGCCTCCTGAGTGGGCGGGCGGGAGTTAAATACCAGTAGGCTATCCTGGTTCTGGGTGACCAGGAAAATGCTTTCATCTTGCGATCCCCGTAACTCAGCCAGCGCCTTGGCATCGCCGGGTACATACCAACCGCTCTTTTGCATCGTTTCTGCCCGGAAGTTCCCTTTGCCGTCACCCCGTAGGTACAGTCCGTTGAGGGCATCGTAGCGGCCGGTGGCAATTTCGGTAGCGTAGCTATTGCCAACGGCCAGCACATCCAAGTGCCCATCCTGATCTACATCCTGACTAATCATGCCGAATAGGGGAGAAAGCTGAGCGGGGGTGGGTAGCGGATGAAGCGCAAAGGTGCCGTCGCCCCGGTTCTCCACGTAGCTACTCGCCATATGATTCGCCTCATAGTGAATAGCTCCCTGCATTTCCTGCTCCGAGAAGATATCGTGGATGGTAGCCACGCCGTACTTCCGGTAGGTAGGGAATTTCCGGCGGATAGGCAGAAACTGCGAAGTGAAGTCATCTTTAGAGTGTATTGGGAAGGGAGCCATATTACCCTGTTCATCTTTCTCGTACACTACCACTACGGGGTCCAGGCTGTTGTTGCCGTCAAAATCCTTCGCATATACGCTGACGGGCTGCTCGGGAGTAGCCCGGTAAATACTGTTCAGCCCCAGGTTGCCCGCCACATAATCAATGTCGCCATCCTGGTCAAAGTCGCCAGAGGTGAGGCTGTTCCACCAGCCCGTGGCCTCAGAAATGCCGGTGGCAGTCGTTACATCTTCAAATGCACCACCCGTATTGCGGAAAAAGGTGAGGGGCAGCCATTCGCCCACGACTAACAGGTCTACCCGGCCATCATTATCAAAATCAGTCCACAGGGCATCGGTAACCATACCCAGAGAGTCTAGTACGGGTAACACCTCGGCGGTGGCATCGGTGAATCGGCCTTGATCATTAGTAAGGATATAGCTGGCTGGGGGGGCCGGATAATTTCCCGGTACTACCTGCCCGCCCACAAACAGGTCTAAATCTCCATCCTGATCATAATCAGCCGCTTTCACGCAGGAGCCACTGGATAGTAATGTTGGCAATGCGGCTTCGTCCAGCGTGAACTGCCCTTGGCCATTATTGCGGTAAAGGCGGTCTTGTAGATTGGGGTCTTGTGCCGGGAACTCGTAACTGCCCCCTACGGCGTAGAGATCCAGGTCGCCATCGTTATCAGCATCAAACAAAAGCACACCCATTTCTTCTCTCAGACTATCCAGGTTAGTTATCGGGTTCGTATCCCGGAAGGTGCCTCCCGGCTGTTGCATGAAGAAATGCCCCGGTTTCCCGGCTGGTCCACCCACATAAAAGTCATCCAGCCCATCTCCATCTACATCGCCCACGGCCAGGCCCGGGCCACTCTGGGTGAACTTGTGAGGCAGCGTACGTTGTAGATTGAAATCAATCTTATCTACCTCATCGTGATGAAAGTGCAGGCCGTACTTTGCGGCCGAAGCTTGCAACAGTGCGTTGCCAGAGGTAGTAGGCAGCTCCTGGTTGATGTCCTGGGTCTCAATAGGTTGCGCTTCCGTGTTCTTAAGGGTGATGGTCTGGTTGGCGGGTACATTCTCTAGCAACTGGCTTTTGCCGTCTGGCCATATCACCAGTAGTGAGTCTACCTGGGTAGAGGCGCCCAGTCCAAAATGAAGGCCGCTTTCCATCGTAGAGAGATACCCGCGATACAGGGCATTCTCAAACACCTGGGTTTTCCCTTGATCATAATGAATAAAGACTTTCGTGCCGACGCCCTGCCGGTTTTTAGCCGAGCCCTCGAGCTTCACACGCAGGAAATGATGAGCATCGTCGTTTCGGTCATATAGCTGGTTCTGATAGACAAAAGCACTATCGTTAATATTGTTAACAACCACGTCCAGGTCGCCATCATTGTCTAAGTCGGCATAGGCTGCCCCGTTGGAAAAAGAAGGGCGAAGCAGTCCCCAGTCTTCCGTCTTGTCAGCAAAGGTCAGGTCGCCATTGTTCTTGAAGGCATAATTTGAGATTTTGACGATAGGGATGGAGTCCTGCAACTGCTTGAGGGATGCCACTCCCCCTCCCGCGTTGCTGCGAAAGTTGGCGAAGTCTCTATCGGTCACATCCTTCGGAAAGCCATTGGTCACAATCAGGTCCTTTAGCCCATCGTTGTCAAAGTCAGCCATAAGGGGAGTCCAGCTCCAGTCGGTCTGGTACACCCCGGCCATCGGCCCAATTTCACTGAATACGGGGTGCCCCTCCGGGGTAAAGCCGTTGTTAAGTTGCAGGGTGTTGCGTACGTATTGGTACTGAAAGTTGTATCGTTTATTATGGATGTAGGTCATGTAGTTATTGGCACCCATCATCTGTTTCTTCCGGAGGTTGTTCTCGGGCAGCATATCCAGGGCCACGATGTCAACCAGGCCGTCGTTATTAAAATCCACCACATCAGACCCCATCGCCGAGAAGCTCTGGTGTTTAAGGTAGTCAGCCACCCGGTTGGTGAAGGTGCCATCCTGATTGTTTATATACAGCAGGTCGTTGGTCAGATAATCATTGGTAATGTAGATATCCGGCCAGCCATCCAGGTTAATATCCGAAACCGTGATACCCAGCCCAAAACCCTCTACGGTAATACCGGCTTCCTGCGTAACGTTGGTAAAGTGACCGTCATCGTTGCGGTAAAACCGGTCGTTGTTGGGAGCGGAACCATCGGTAAGTTTCTCCCGGTAATTGGTTGGCACTTCCGTATCGATGACATTGGTGAGCAGGTAAAGATCCAGGTCACCGTCAAGGTCATAGTCAAAGAAGGCGGCCTGGGTGGTGTTCCCGGCGTCATCAATGCCATATTCAGCCGCAGACTCGGTAAACACCGGGATGCCTTCCTCATTCAGGCCGTTGTTGATATACAGAAGGTTTCTTCGGTTGAGCGAGTCTTTCTCCAAGGTGGCCGATGCGTAAATATCCAGCCATCCATCTTCGTTGATGTCGACCAGGGCTACTCCTGAGCACCAGCGGTTTTCCCCCGCTACCTTGGCAATAGTAGTAATATCTTCAAAGGTCATATCACCCTTATTCAGATAAAGGGCGTTAGAAACCTGGTTGCCGGTGAAGTAAATATCCTGAAGACCATCGTTATTAAAATCGCCAATGCCTACTCCGCCGCCATTATAGATGTATTCTTCTTTTAAAATGTTCAGTGTATCGTCCTCGATGATACGATTGGAAAAGTGCACGTTTGACGCTTCGGGAGAGAGCAACTGGAAAAGGGGCGGGGGGGAAGACTGGCATGCTGCGAGGCATCCGGCCAGCCAGGTAATGAGTAAAATGCTATAGAAGTATATTGATTTCATGGGGTTGTCAAGAATTTATCATACTTACTCCCGTTAGGTCTGGTGTGCCAACGGGATGAGGGTTATAGATTGTACGAAGAGGATTGCTTGTTTAAAGGCTGGTTGGTTGAAGGTGTGGGGTGCGGGCTAATCATACAAGTTGAATCTATCTTTAATTTAACGAAGTTAACGAACAATCAGGGGTTGTAAAAAGGAAGTACGGGTATTTTCAGGTCTGATAGATGGCCTTTGGTACTACTTTGAGCTTTATTGTGAGTTGGTTAGCTGGCTACAATACGTTATCATCTCGGTGAGAGCCTCTGGCTGGTCAAAGCGGATGTGGTGTTCTTGAATATAATTTCTGATACTGGTTTTATGCTCGGGGAAGATTCTGTAAAAGGTCGTGCGCTGGGCCGGATGAAAACGTTTGTTCTTATCCATAATGAAATAGACGTTCTTCTTACTCAGTTTGAGGTTTCTCGTGCGCTGATCGGCGGTAGACTGAGAGTTTTGTTTCTTGGAAACCGGGTCAGCTAACAATATACTACTTCTACCATCTTCTGTGACTTCAATAAGCTGATGTACCGCTAATGTTAGCAATGGAACCTCCGCAAGCACTTCCAGATACCCGATGGTGGGCCGGTAATAGAATTGCTGCTCCCCGATTTTTATCAGATCAAGGGCTTTTTCCTGGGCAATAGACAGCGTATCACCTACGGGGTTAATAAACTGCATTTCCTGATTAAGGAGATTGTAATTCAACGTTGCCGAGCTGGTAGCGCCACTAACAAAATGTACCTTCCCGGGGCGAAACCCGCTGTATCGGTACTGCTCACCTTCTGGCACTAAGTGCATAACATCTTTTCCGAAAGGGGCCTTTAGCAGCTTAGTATTCTGGGCTTGCGCAAGGCTACCTGCTAACCAAGGGATTAGTGCTACATATTTCCATTTCATAAGCAGTGTTATAACAAGTGCTTGGAAAAAAAATAGGCCAGACATGCTGCCTGGCCTATTCCAATCGAGAATTCTAGCTGTTGTTTAGTATCCAGGGTTTTGGACTAACACGCTGGTTTGTCCATCAGAACCTTCTGCCTGCTGCAAGTCAATTTGCGTTTGCGGGATAGGGAGGTACTCATCTTGATTAGAAGTAAAGTTAGCTCCTCCTAAGTTGGTCAGTAATCGGCTACCTTCATAGTCCAGGTAGGCGTTTACTACCGGGTCGGCAGTGCCCCAGCGAACTAGGTCATAGAAGCGTTGTCCTTCTAAAGCCAGCTCCAGCTTACGCTCGAAACGTACGGCCTGGCGAGCTGCGTCAGCGTTACCCCAGGGAGAGTCATAAGTACTAATTACATAGTTAGCTGCCGGAGCCCCAGTATCAGGATCCATAACAACGCTGTTTCCGGCTCTTTCTCTAACCATGTTTACATATTCTCGGGCTTTTTCCAGGCTTCCGGCTTCAATCTCAGCCTCGGCGGCCATTAGCAGTACATCTGAGTACCGCATAATCATAAAGTTGATAGAATGGTAACCGGGAGTCCAGGAGCTTCCATCTTGGTAAGTGCCTTTGTCTGCCTGGTAGTAAGAATATTTCTTCTGTGTAAATGGTCCGGCAAACCCTTGGTCACGAATCCAGTCATCGCCTGGGTGCTTTTGCCAATCCAGGAACATGATACCACGACGGCCAATGCTATGATCTAAACGAGGATCCAGCGGGCCAGCATCTGGGGTGAAAGCCTGAGTAGATAATAAGCCGTAATCATCTTTTACTGCATTGGACGAACTGTTGTAAGAACCATCCAGCAAAGGTAGTCCGGCAGCATTAGTGCGATAAGAGTTAACCAGTTCAAAGCTAGGCTGGAAGAATCCGCAGCACTCACCCGGACCGGAAGGACCGGTATTGTACGGGTAGTTCATCGCAATCTCATGGTTTGTATTGTTAATGTCACCTGTATTTGCTGCCGCCTGGAATGCAAAAACAGTTTCCATATGGTTCTCATTAGGTCCTTTGAATACATCTTCAAAGTTCTCTACCAAACCGTATTTCAGGTCGTTCGATGTACGTCCATTGGCGATGATATCATCATACAATACTTTTGCTTCGGAAAATTTATCCTGATACATGTAGGTGCGAGCCAGGAAAGCAGCAGCTGCCCATTTGTTAGCCCGTCCAACTTCGCTTTGTGTTTCTGGCAGGTTATCCATTGCGTACTGGAAATCAGCTTCAATATTGGGCCAGATTTCTACGGTATTGGGCACCAAAGCAGCCTCTTCGCTGGTCATGGTTTCGTCAATCCAAGGCACATTCAAGAAGGTTCTTCTTAATTCAAAGTAGTATAAGCCTCTCAGAAAACGTCCTTCCGCAGCCAGAGGTGCCTTCTGCTCATCGGTATAGCCTTCAAACAGAGCGAGGTTGCTTAAATAAATGTTGGCTCTGGAAATACCTTCGTAGCTACCATTCCACTTGTTAATATGAAGAGGATCGGTTGGGGTTTGCTCGAAGCGAGCGTACGGAGTAATGGTGTTAAAGTCACCGGCATCAGAGCCTTTATTGGCATCACCACCTCGGATACTTCCCCACAGCCAGTTAGCTTGTCCGCTAAACCAACCCAGGTCGGTATCTCCATTCAGCGCCGCATACACTCCAATTAATAGGCCGTTAAGCCCGTCTTCTGAAAGCAATTGAGGTTCACCAACCTGCCCGGTGACGGGTACGTCTAGAAACTCATTTTCATTACAAGCGATAGCTACACTCAGTATGCTAAAGACTGTAAGATAGGTAAGTTTTTTTCTAAGTATATTTTTCATATGTATAGCCTTTTAATGCGTTCTTAAAAACCTAAGTTAACCCCAATATTAAATCCACGAGGAACCGGAGGGTTTCCGACATCAATACCGAAAGAGGTATCAGCCGCACCACCTACACCTGGGTCTAGGCCAGAATAATTTGAAATCGTGAACAGGTTAGTAGCCTGAACGTACACTCGCAGGCGCTCAATACCAATGGGCTCTAGCATAGAAGTAGGGAATTTATAGGCCAGCTGCAGGTTGGTCAGACGGGCGTAATTTCCATTTTCTACGTAGTATGAGTTTGACTGAGTGTTGGTACTGAAGTTAGAAACGTTTTCGTAAATCGGTACGGTGTTACCACCATTGCCACCTAGCTCTTCAGGTATAAATGAGTCTTTTACATTCACACCTTTAGCAGCTCCGGTAAATGAAGGATAGAAGTCAGTAAACCATTTGGCAAAATGGTAGTTTTCAAATCCGGTCATAATGAGCAGGAAGGTTTCCATCTCAAAGTTACGGTAAGTCAGTTTCAAGTTCAGACCTCCGGTGAAGTTAGGTACCGGATCACCCAGATAGGTACGGTCATCAGGAGTGATTTCTCCATCACCATTAGTATCTTCAAATCTAAATCGGCCGACCCCACCAGCAGGGTTATCATCGGTGGCATCTTCAGTTTTAGTTACGCCATTTTGAGTAGGTGCCTGGTCAATCTCTTCCTGACTTTGGAACAGACCTGCTACTTTGTATCCGAAAAATGCCGACATAGGTCGACCCGGTTGGTTACGAACTACGTTACCAAAACGAGTGCCTCCGCCTTCAAAGAATGGCACACCAGGAGCAATGTCAACGATCTCGTTTCTTAGGAACGCAGCATTCGCTGTGATTTCCATGTTTAGTCCAGGAAGAGGTTCTGATCGAGTGATGACCTGAATATCTATCCCTTCATTTCGCATATCTGCAATATTTACGGCAGGCGCGGCGGCTTGTGGTCCGGATACTGCTGGTAGAGGTAGTTGATATAATAGGTCTTTAGTGTCTTTTCGCCATACATCAAATACAACGTCCAGGTTTCCTCCAAGTAATGAGGCATCAAATCCGATGTTAGAGGTTATGGCAGTTTCCCACTTAGCTGCGGGGTTTCCTATTCTGCTTCGGAAAAATCCTTCGGCTACACTACCATTAGAACCGCTGATATCGTAGAAAGAACGAGCTAATCCAGCAGAAAACAGGCTATACTGATTGTTAGGGTCTACGTTGTTAGAGTTACCCATTTGACCGTATCCACCACGAATTTTCAAGTCATCAACGAAGGTTGTTCCCGCCATGAAGTTCTCTTCAGAGATTCTCCAGGCTACGGATGCAGCCGGGAAGATACCAAAGCGGTTCTCAGTACCAAAACGAGAAGAACCATCCCGGCGAACAACACCATTGATGATATACTTGTCATCAAAAATGTATTTAGCACTACCAAAATAGGAGTAAAACTTCACACCACGGAAGTAATTGCTACTGGCAAGCCGGTTACTGGTGTTGGTAAGGGTAATATAGTTAGGATCAGAGAAAGACGGGTTTTGTCCTGTCCCTGAAATATTACGACCAGAACCAGTATTCAGGGCTTCTACGCCTCCTAAAAAGCTTAGTGAATGGCGGCCAAAGTCAACTTCATAACGTAAGGTGTTAGTGAATGTCCAGTTCAGGTAAGCGCCTGCGCTCTCAGAGTAATTAAAGGTAGAGTTGTTTTCTGAGTTCTCGTACTGAGGCAGGCCGTAAGAGTTGCCATAAAAGTTTTCGTATCCTCCTCCAATGCTACTTCTGAATGTTAGGTTATCCAGGAAGTCTATTTCAGCGTAAATATTACCGAACCCGAAAATGCTGTATCCTGTGTTGTTAGCGGCCCGTTGGCGGTTAGCTACCGGGTTTCGAGGGTTGTTAAAACCGGTTGCAGCAGTACCCGCGTATCCACCATACTCATCATATATTGGGATGATAGCAGGCATACGATACGAAAGGTTGATATCATTCTCTTCACCCGCAGCACCACGTCCACCAGCTCCACCGGTTAGGCCTAATACTGAGTAGTAGGTGGTTTGAAGGTTCTCACCAATACGAATGCGGTCCGTTACATCATGCTCAGAGTTTACCCGAAGAGAATAACGCTTAAACTGTTGGTTTAGCAGGTTACCTTCCTGATCCTGAAAGCCCAGGCTTATATAGTACGCGCTGCGATCATTGCCACCGGAAAAGCCCAGGGTGTGTCGGTTAAGTAAGGCTGGACGGGTAATAGCATCCCACCAATCAGTGCCAGCTTTGTTGGCCCGCACTACCTGATAAATAGTACCTGCTGAAGGGTCAATGTTATAATTAGCCCGTTCTGCTTCCAGGTCAACACTTCCGATGACCCCAGATGCACCCCCTACGTTAATGTAATCGGGTAATATGGGTTGAGGACCCGTACCAAACTGAGGGTGATCATATACCGGGTTGGTATTTAACTGCCAGGCGGTATTACGGAATGCCTGCCAGGTCCAGTCGGCTTCTTCCTGAGGAGTGAGTTTCTGCTGGCCTTCACCTGGAAAGGTAAGTCCGGTTACACCATCGTAACTTACATGGAAGCTGCCGTCTTTTGCTCCTTTTTTAGTAGTAATTACGATAACGCCGTTGGCAGCGCGGGCACCGTAGATAGAAGCAGACGCTGCATCTTTCAATACAGTAGTAGATTCTACGTCATCGGGTTGTACGAAGTTGGTAGTACCTACGGGTACACCATCTACAACATACAGAGGATCGTTACCGCCAAAAGAGCCAAAACCTCGTACCCGTACAATACTGGAGGTACCTGGCTGGCCGTTGGTAATAACGGTAACCCCGGAAACCCGGCCTTGTAGCTGTTGCTCAACGTTACCGGAAGGCACCGCCTGAAGCTGCTCGGCTTCTACAGTACTTACCGCACCGGTAACATCTTTTCGCTCTTCAGTAGAGTAACCGGTTACTACAATTTCAGCCAGTGATTGGATGTCGGGAGCCATCGCCAGATCAATAGTGCTTTGGTTGCCTACGGTTACCTCTTCGCTGGTGTACCCGATAGAGGTGAAGACTAAAACGGTTTCATTGCTGGGTACATTAATTCGGTACTCCCCGTTCATGTCGGTCACCGTACCCTGGGTGCTCCCTTTAATCAGGATGTTTACTCCTGGAAGGGTTTCATTGTTCTCAACATCAGTGACCGTACCAGTCACGGTTTTGTCCTGGGCATACCCCACACTTCCTATTAGGAGGCTGAGGAGTAGCAGGCACAATTTAACATGCGTAGAAATTCTCATACTTGCTAGGTTTACGTTAAAGTTTGATTGAAAAAAGTCTTGAGTACTTCACCGCTATAAATAGGCTTTTGATTTAATAATTCGGTGAAGAGAGATAAGGATATAGTAAAATTACGTCATATTATAAATGATTTTATATTTTCAGTACTAAATATAAGGCTAGTTTTGATATTTTCTCTTAAATGACAGCGTAATTAACAAATTATTTTGATCATTTTCAATAAATGGTACTATAGCAAGACTATTATAATATAGGATGTGTCTAAGAACGGACATCTGAAAAATGAAGCGATGTTTAATACCTTTAACGAGGTAGAAGCATTGGTGTATTGGAAGGTATTTTGGGTGAAGAGTCTTTGTGACTAAAATGCAAAAAGGCAACCCGAAGGCTGCCTTTAACTTTTTACTAATATTCTTGATGGTTAATACCTTACAAATAGGATACTATTTCATTATTTGTTGCGCGTTAACTATCAAGAAATTAATGATATTTTCTATTATTAATATTCAGCTACTACTTCTGGCTCAACCTTTTTTGCGGTGTTTTTTTGCCAGAAAAAGAAGATCGTAAATAATACAATCAGGATGATAGGGAATATCAGGATGTTTTGAAGAGCATCCTGGCCAACGGCTAGTTCCAAAGCGTCTCCGCTGAGACCTTCCGCCATATTTTCGGTGCGTGCACCATCAATCCAGCTTCCAATGATAGGCTGGAAAATAGCCGAAGAGAACATACCCATGGCTCCAATTACTGACATTCCTAGGGCGCTGCTTAGCGGTACGCGTTGAGCAGTGGCTCCAATCATAACCGGCCAGAAATAACCGTATCCCAGACCGAAAATAATAGCTGCTAAATAAGCAATAGGGCCGGTTACTGTGCTGAACATATAAATGCCAAGAGCCGCTAAGATTGCTCCGCCTAGGAGAACACCTGTCTGCCCTAATGTTCCTACTACCGGACCGGCAAAGAATCTGACAGTCGCTACAACACCGTACGTTAACGCGATAACCAACAAAGGATCAGCTCCACTAGCACTTAAAATGAACGTTACCCATTGGCCCGGCCCAAATTCTGTAATTGCTGTAAGCGCCATAGCAACAAGCAAGAAAATGAAGACTGGACTTACCATAGCTTTAGCATTCTCTATAAGCGAAGTAGCCTCTTCTACTTTGGCCTTAGGGAATGTCTTGCCAAAGAACATAACCGCATAAACAATGGTTGGTATCATAATAATCCATACTTGTGCTTCCCATCCAAAACCAGCATCGGTCATAAACTTAGAAATAAGCGAACCTAATAGTAGTCCTCCGGGAAACCACATATGGAAGCGGTTCAGCATTTTATTCATTTTTAGTCCCGAGTAGGTATCGGCAATCATGGGGTTACAGGCGGCCTCGGTGCACCCATTACCAATACCGATTAATAAGGTAGAGACCAATAAGGTTACATAGCCACCGGCAAAAATAGTCATTAAAATTCCTGCTGTGTGGGCGAAAAACGCCACTGTCATGATGGTTTTAGGACCTACAGAATGATAAACTAGTCCTCCAATAATCATGGATATGGGAAATCCCAGAAACCACATAGAGTTGATGAATCCTAGTTGTTCGGCTGAGAGACCAAACTCACTCCCCAGTTGAGGTAGTATTCCCGCTCGAATGGAAAAAGAAAAAGCGGTAGTAATCAGAGCAAAACAGCTCCCGTAGAAGAGGGCGTTTTTGTTAATGTTTTCGTTCATTGTAATAGATTATAATTGGTTTTGTGAGAGTTTATTGTTTAAGGTTAGTTTCACAGATAAAAATTAAAAGAGACAACTTTTTGGGTAAGTTCTCCCGGGTGTCAATAATGTTTTTTGGTGTATGACCGGAGGAGGGAAGCAGATTGTTGGTACCATAATGTTGTACGTTAAATAGAATTAGGTTTGATTAGATATTAGTTTTTTTACTAAAAGTATTAAAAATAAATATAATAAGTTATGATAATAAATTAAAAGGAATAGCAAATATCAGGTATTGATTGTAGAAGTAGTAACATTATAGGGAAATCAATTTGTACTTTCTTCCTGTTGGGGCATAAAAAAAGCCAGACAAATATGCCTGGCTTCTGAAATGATAGGTTGGGAAATATTATTCGTTAGATCCGGAGCCGCTGGCTTCGGTAGGAGTAATACCCATATTCTTAAGGACTAAATCTGAAATATCGGCTTCGTCTTCATTTTGTACGTACAGCAGGATGGGGTTTCCGGCAACATCCAGACTGAAGATGTGGGTATAGCTGTTTTCTTTAGCTACTGCATCAATGGCTTTTTGAATTTTATCCAAAGCGGGTTGCAACAGCTCAGCTTCCTTACGTTGCAGGTTTACCTGAGCTTCCTGCTGATCTTGCTGAATCTGCTGTTGTAGTTCTTGCAATTCCTGTTCTTTGGAGGTACGGGCTTCTTCAGTCATGGTAGCGGCGCCTTTCTGATAAGCATCTACCTGGGTCTGAAATCCCTGTACAGTAGCCTGAATTTTATTCTGAAGCTGACGTGAATAGGCTTGTAGTTCAGACTGGATGGATTTTGCTTCAGGCATTTGGCCTAAAACGTATTCTGTACTGACGAATCCAAACTTCTGTTGTTGCGCCTGGGCCTGCGCCCCAACAAATAATGTAAATGCACTTATTAAGATTAGAACATTCCTCTTCATACTGATTATAGGTTATATACTAAATTAAAATTATCGAATCGTGTCTTCTTGCTCGCCCAATCCTAGTTCATCCAGCACAAAATCGGTATAGTCATGGATGGGATTGGTGTAAATCATCACCAGGTCTCCGGATTTGTCAAATACAATCTGTAGCTTATTTTCTTCGGCTACTTTTTCTACCGCTTCAAATACCTGATCCTGAATGGGCTTTATTAGTTCCTGTTTTTTTAAGTAGTATAAGCCTTCGAAGCCAAATACTTTTTGCTGATATTCTTTCAGTGTTTCTTCCTGCTGCTGGATAGCATCCATTCGTTCTCGCCTCATCTCAGCGGTCAAAAGCACTTCTTCTGCTTTTAACTCGCTG
The DNA here is from genome assembly GCF_022458895.1 of Roseihalotalea indica. Next base: position 144,053 of record NZ_JAINFL010000012.1, read on the forward strand.
TACATATCATCCACTTCCTTCTGCATTCCCTGAATTTCCTCCTGCCACTGTGTTGCCAACTGCTGTATTTCAGATTGTGCCTCTTGATACTCAGACATTTTGCTCAACACATAATCTGAGTTTATATATCCAAATTTCTGACCAAATGCGCCTGAGGTTATCAATAAAGCGCACAAAGTTACGAAAACTATTGGTAAAACCCGGATAATAGTGGTGACAATCTTAAGCATACCGTGCATGTTTAGAGAGTAATCAAGCTGAATTATCGGATTTGCTGACCAATACGGAAGTGGAACTCAGGTCCGGGAGGGCGGAAATCCAGACCGGGAATATCAATGGTGTCAAAGCCATAACCCCAGTCAATACCTAATAACCCAAACGCAGGCATAAAGATACGAGCACCCACCCCAGCTGATTTGTACAAGTCAAAAGGGTTATACTTATTAAAGTCAGAGAAGTTATTACCACCCTCAACAAAGCCCAATACATAGATGGTAGCAGCCGGGTTGGGTGAAACCAGATATCGCAGTTCCGCTGAAAACTTGTTATAGGCAATACCACCTCGCACACCATCTTCATCAGATGGTTGCAAGCTTTGATCGGGATATCCGCGAAGACCTATAATTTCCTGAGCTACAACAAAGCTCTGCCCGGCTAACCCTGATCCACCCAGAGAAAAACGCTCAAAGGGGGTGTTGATCTGGTTGTCTTTGTATGAACCAAAGAAGCCAAAGTGAATATTAGTGTTTAATACCAAATTCTTGCCTAGCTGGGTGTAATGCTTGGCATCGAACATCCAACGGTGATATTCTAACCACTTATAACGTTCGGCAGTTTTATCCGCGATATCACTACCGGTGATCGGATCGGTGTAATCAAGATCTTGTAGTACGGAAAATGGTGGTGTAAAGCTGGCCTCCAGGGAGATGGAAGAACCCGTCCGAGGGAACATAGGGTTATCAATACTATTCCGGGCAATGACGTTGGTAAGAGCTAAGTTATTAGAAGTGCCTTTATTAAAGTTGGTGAGTATGGGGTAATTGTTGATATCATAAAGGCGATAAACCAACGAATTGCTCATGGTGAAGTAGTCATCCGGCCACTTAAGTCTACGTCCCAGTCCAACACTCAGGTTGGTTAATTTAAGGGAGCCTGATACTGAAGAAGTAGGCTGGTAGTATGAATAAGGATTATAGAGGTTTCCTCCGCGCCGCACAATGGTTTTGGATAAACCAATGGTTAAGTTATTCGGCTTTTTGCCTCCCAGCCAGGGTTCAGCAAAGGTAGCTGAATAGCTCTGGAAGTAACGCCCGTTGGCCTGTACCCGTAATGACAGCTTCTGACCGTCGCCAATAGGAAGCGGACGCCAGCGGTCAAAGTGGGGGATATTGCGAACCGAGAAGTTGTTGAAGACTAAGCCGAGCGTACCTACAAAACCGTAGTAACCACCCCAACCACCGGATAGCTCAATCTGGTCGCTAGGCTTCTCTACCAGGCTATATTCAATATCTACTGTACCATCAGCCGGGTTTGGAATAGGGTTGATGCCAATCTGCTCAGGGTCAAAATAACCTAATTGAGAAAGCTCCCGTTGCGTACGAATCAGGTCGCTACGGCTAAATTTCTGTCCGGGCAGGGTTCTGATTTCCCGACGGATCACATGATCATTAGTACGGTCATTTCCGGTGATAATGATTTTGCTGATGGTCGCCTGTTCACCTTCGTAGATGCGCATCTCAACATCAATGGAGTCTTGATCAATGCGTACTTCTACCGGTTGTACATTGAAGAAAAGATAGCCATTATCCATGTATAGCGAGCTAACATCGTCGCCGGTAGGGTTGAAATTGAGGCGTTTGTTGAGGTTCTCCATGTCGTACACATCGCCCTTTTCAATGCCTAATACTCGCGCTAATATGTTTTCGTCATATACATAGTTACCCGTCCAGATAATGTCGCGGAAGTAGTATTTCTGCCCTTCGTCTACCTCAATATCAACGCTAACGGTATTAGGCCCTGATTTGTATACGCTGTCCGATACGATGGCTGCATCACGGTAACCACGGGAGTTATAAAAATCAATGATAGCTTGTTTATCAGTCTTAAAATCGTCACGAATGAATTTGGAACCGTTGAAGAAATTCAGCTTAACATGCTCATTAATGTAAGCCTTGAAATCGTCAAGGGAGGCATCTTCCTGTTTGGTAATAAAGTTACCAACCTTCTTAGGCTTGAGGTGAAGCACTCTGTTAACCAGGTCTTTAACTAACGTGAAACGTACTCGTTCGTTAGTATCTTTCATTTTGCCTTTTAGCTTCTTGCCGCTAATGGCCTCATTTCCGGTGAAATTTATACGCTTGATCTTTACCTTATCCCCTTTATCTACATCAATATTCAGCGTAATGGCATTGTTCAGTAGGGTATCTTGTTGCTGCTGAATGTCTACTTCAACATTCAGGTAACCTTTATCAATAAAGAAATTTTGCACCGTGAGGCGAGTTCGGTTGATCAGAGCCGCATCTACAATTTGTCCTTTAATAAGAGTCAGATCATCGTTGATCTCACTTTCCTGCGAGCTGTTGACACCTTCTAGCACAATGCGGCTGAGGCGAGGCTTTTCGGCTAAGTTGATGGTAAGGTAAATTTTGCCATCTTCAATTTTACTGGCTGATATGGAAACATCACCTAAAATACGGCTTTTCCAGAGCTTCTTAATGGCAGAGCTGATCGTTGGACCGGGTACCCGGATTTTATCACCTACTGACAGGCCAGATAGCGAAATAATCGCGTTGCTATCCAGGCCTTTGTTGCCTGCAACCGTGATCTCGGCAATCTCGTATTCCTGAGGGTTTGAGTAGTCTATGGATTGTTGAGGAGTTGGTTGCGTACGTCGGCGCCCTACGCCAATTTGCGAGAACGCTGCCTCCGAGAGGAGGATCATAAGAACCAATAAAATTCCTGTCTGCTTCATTACGGTTTTACTTGCTCACTGAGTTTACCAAATCTTCGCTCACGTTGCTGGTATTCGACGATCGCTTCGTGCAAATGCCCTCGCCGGAAGTCCGGCCATAATAACGGAGTAATGTATAATTCCGTATAGGCAATCTGCCAAAGCAGAAAGTTACTGATCCGCATTTCCCCACTCGTACGAATCAGTAATTCGGGGTCGGGGATGCCGCGGGTAGTCAATTGATCAGCTATCATTTGTTGGTCAATGTCTTCAATCTCCAGTTGCCCGTCTTGCGCCATTTTGGCGATATTTTTGACGGCCTGCATAATTTCCCAGCGGCCACTGTAGTTGAGGGCCAGTATTAACGTTAAACCGTCATTGCCCCGGGTAAGTTCGATGGCCTCCTGAAGTTTGTTATTACAGCGGTTGGGTAGCTGATCTACATTTCCAATAGACTGCAAACGGACGTTATTTTTCATTAACGTCTCAACCTCGTTACTAATTGTGGTTACCAGCAATTGCATGAGGGCTTCTATCTCCAGCCGGGGTCGGCCCCAGTTTTCGGTAGAGAAGGCATATAAGGTGAGATACTCAATACCAAGTTCAGCACATCCTTCGGTCACTTCACGCACTGCCTCAATGGCATTACGGTGGCCAAATACTCTTTCTGCACCTTTTTTCTTCGCCCAGCGTCCATTACCATCCATAATAACGGCAATGTGTTTGGGCAAATTGCTGACGTCAATTTTTTCTTTCATGCTACACGGGTCGCGAAAACAATTGGCAAGGTACAAAAATTAGATGATTAGTCACTAGTATTCCGCATGAGTTCATCATTGAGGAACCAAAGGGAATACATTGATCAGGAATGGGTTAGAGAGAGGGGCGACAGCCGGCAAAACTTTTCCGGTGCCAGGGAGTAATGCCATGCTCCTGAATAGCCAAACGGTGGGCGTTGGTAGGGTAACCCACGTTCCGCTCCCACCCGTATTGGGGATATTTTTGGGCTAACTTTTGCATCAATATATCGCGGTGAGTTTTAGCCAAAACCGAAGCGGCAGCGATAGAATAATACAGGCTATCCCCTTTGATAACGCACTCGTGGGGTGTAAAAGGATACGGCTGAAACCGGTTTCCATCCACCAAAATTAGCTCAGGGCGCAGTTTTAGCTGATCTAAAGCCAGATGCATGGCCAGAAAAGAGGCGTTCAAAATATTAATCTCATCAATCTGCTGATTGCTGACCTCGGCTACTGCATAGGCCAGGGCATGTTGCTGTATTTCTTCGCGTAACTGCAGCCGTTGACGAGCCGATATTTTCTTGGAATCAGTAAGATACGGATGTGTGAAATCTTTCGGTAAAATGACAGCCGCAGCCACCACCGGACCCGCCAGGCACCCTCGTCCGACTTCGTCACAACCTGCCTCAATCAGGTCAGTCGTGAATGCACTTTTTAACATTTTTTAACAGAGTGATTGGATTGTGGGATAGCTAAATTGCTGATTGTTGAATTGCTTTCTTCAGATGGTAAGTAATGGCTCGCCGCTTCCTGCCTCCATTATCCAATCCCTAAAGCCTAACACTCAAAACTCATTAATACGTTAGCGTTTCTTCTACCTTGCCACATTGCAACATTTCATCGCCAAAATAGGGATTTCGGATTTCTTTGGCGCTGCTAAGCCAGTAAGCACCTCGATTGCTAAAGGCCATAGGGCAGTATTGCTTATATAAGGTGCGCTCTTTGCCATTTCGGGTTTCTACAAAATCATACAGGTGCACAGAAAGGCTATCAAAATAGGCGCGTTGAGTATCAATATCGAGGGCCGCAGCAATGTGTTTGGCGCTTTGTTGTATTTCCATCATGTTGGTTGCATCAATTACTTCCAGCATGCTGGTAGCTTTGGCCTGTGCTTCCTGTGCATTAGAGGCTACCAGGGCATCTTTTAGTAAAAGGTAACCATCCACTACATCGGTCAGGCTTTGCTCTTCTGAACTTGGAGCTTCTACCGCCGCCACATTAGTATTAGATGCAGTTCCAGTCTCTTGCGTAGGACTATTGCAGGCAAAAAAGGTAATAAGACAGGCTAGACAAAGTAGTTTGGTGTTATTAGAAAACATCGGTTATAATTATTTATGGGTTAATAATAGAAGATACATTACCACAGGTAAGCATCATATCTCCGTAGTACGGATTTTTTACCGCTTCGGATACGCTAAGCCAGTCGGCACCCTCATCGTTATCGGCCATAGGGCAGTGTTGTACATATAATGGCTGATCAGTACCGAAGGCCCGCACTAACATAATCATTTCTGAGGAAAGTGGTTTAAAGTGACGACGTTGTGTATCAACTTTGCTAGCTGACTGAAGTGTTTGCGCATGATTTAACAGGGCTGATTGATGTTCTTTCCAAAAAGTTGCTGCTTCTCCGGCAAGAGCTTGAGTATCAATCTGACTGAATCGGGAAACCAGGGTTTGAGCCTGCTTTTGAGCGGTAGCCGCATCAGAGGCCACTAGCGCGTCTTTCATGGCTAAATAAGGTAGTAACAGTTGCTGCATCTGCTCTCGAAAGGCTGATGGCAGGGAAGCGGTAAAATCGGGCGTAGTGTTTTCTTCTTCATCAAGTTCTACCAGCGTAGCTTGCTGGGCGGGTAGGGCTGCTTCCCGGTTCATCATGCTGGATTTGTTGTTCAACTGGGCCGCGGCATCTACCGTAAAAGCCCCATTGGTCACCACCGCGTCTCCTTCCTTCAAACCATTTTCCACAATATACTGATCGCCTAACGAAGGCCCTAAGGCTATTTCACGCATTTCGTAAGTTGGAACGGTGGTGTTATTCACTTTTATATACACAATAGATCGTGGGCCAGTCCAGAGTACGGCAGATTTAGGAACCACCATGGAGTTGTCGCCGCTGGCAGGTTGTTCGCCGCCGATCACCGTACCCTGGGCAAACATTTTGGGTTTTAGCTGATGATGAGAGTTATCTACTTCGGTACGTACCAAAGCTACGCGGGTTTGAGGGTGAATGAACGGATCTACAAACGTGATTTTACCGGTAAACGTACGGGCAGGATAAGCGGCTACCGTAAATCGGATACTGTCCCCTTCGCTGAGCCAGGCCAGTTGATTTTCATATACTTCAAATACCGCCCACACCTCATCCAGGTTGGCTACGGTAAAGAACGGAGTGCCCTCCTGCACATGACCGCCGGTTTCCACGTTAATCTCAGAAACCCGTCCGGCTACATCTGCCCGGATCGGCCAGTTGGTAATGATCTCACCCTCATCAATAATTCGCTGAATCTGACGATCAGAGAGCTTCCATAACTTTAGCTTTCGCTTGGCAGCGGATAATAATGTTGGATTGGTGTCGCTCAGGCGAGCCGCTTCCAGTAATTCACGTTGGGCCGTTACCAGCGGAGGAGAGTAAACGTAGGCAATGATCTGCCCTCGCTCTACCGCTTGTCCTTCGTAGGTAATGAGCATCTGCTCAACCCGCCCCGGAAAATGAGCGGTCTGCCGACGAATTTGCTGCTCATTCACCTCAATCTTGCCATTCAATGACAATTTCCGTTCCGGGTGCTGCCGGGTAACTGGGGTAGTTTGCACGTTGGCCAAACGAACGGCGTTTTCAGACATCACTAGTTGATAGGGAGAGGACTCTTCGGTTTGTTCCTGAGCCAGCGGGATTAAATCCATGCCGCAAATGGGACAGTCGCCGGGTTCATTCTGACGGATTTGAGGGTGCATAGAGCAGGTCCAGATTTCGACTGTGCCTGCTTCAGCATGTTCATCCGAAGCGGTCATAGAAGAATCGTGCATGTGACCTGTCTCCATAGTCTCGGCGGTAGGTTCCGGGCGGGAACCAAATACCAGCCAGCCACTGATAATGCCGATCAGCAACACCAGGGCGTATCGTAATATCGTTTTCTGTTTCAGTCTCATAAGTCAGTCTCTTTAGTAAAGTGATTGGTGGGCATCCAAGCTGTCCGAATTTCGGAAGTAGAATCGCTAGCATGAGTCCAGGCGAAATACAGGCGGTCATCAGCCTGAGCCATAATGGGAAACCCGCTGGAGCGAGATGACTGCGTTGTTGCCAGCGTCATGGGTTGGCCCTTAGTACCGTCATCATACACCGATATCAGTCGGATAGTGGCACCATTTCCGGTATTTTCCATCCAGCTAACCACCGCAGTATGGGCATCAACCAGTTCAATATCTACGCGACCCAGAGGTTTCTGCTCGTCTACTCGAACCGGCTCGCCAAAGGCCTTTCCTCCGTCTTTAGAAAACACCACCTGAACCTTGGGCATTTCCTGAGCAGCGGTAAACCAGGCTACCGCTACGTTCTGATTCTGAGCACAAATAGCCGGGCCATTCACCGGGCAGCCGGCAATCTGCCAGTTATCGTTATGCAAAGGTTGTGGCTCAGACCAGCCCGAAGCGGTTTTTCGTACTACATAAATATCCCGAACTTCATCTTCGGTGCGGTTCCGGTAAACGATTACGGCTCCCTCGCCAGTCAGGGCCGCATCGGTCTGGCAGCAATCGCAAACCCGGTCGTCCAGTTGAGTGCCGGGTACGGTGGTGCCGGTAGGAGTGATGATGTTGGCAAACAGGTTCATGGCACCATCTTCCTGCTGGGTATTTCGGCCATCCAGCCAAACCGAGAGAATTTCTTCCGACGAAAGCGGGAGTAGGGTCACAAAGCCATGCTCCGCCGCCTTACCATCCTGATGCAGCACAAACGAGTCGTCCCAATGTTCCTGCGAATGGGGTGATAGGGCTACCTGAACATCGTAATCGTACGTGCCCTCAGCGCTTTTTTGAAGCCAGTGAGCAGCTGCAAAGGCGTCGGTGACGGCCATAGAGGGAAAATCGGCCCAGTTTACAAACCAGTTATCTCCCTGAGCAATGGTCTGCGGTGAACTCCACTGCTCATCCTGCCAGGCAGCATAACGCAATTCGTGCCCACTTTCTACCTCCTCCACCCACGAGAGATAAACCTGACCCGATGGGTCAACAAAGAGGTTAGGCTCACCACTGGCTACGGATGCCGGGGAGAGTACCTGCTTGACCGGTACTTCCTGGGAAGTGGTATCGTCGATTGCACTCTCGGAAGTTTCGGGTGGGCTTTGACAACCGAAAGCAAGTGTAATCCCGCTTAGTATGAATAAGTAGGTGCAACGGATCATAGATTTTTCAAATGATTAATAGTTTCCGACTGATTCCAGGGGCGACTCCCTATGACGGTTTCAACTAACTCGCCTTCTTCATTAATCAGGAAGGTAGTGGGGATGGAGTAGATATTCAGGTTCTCCAGCGGGGTTTTAGTATGCACAAACTGAAAGCTGAAGTCGCGCTGCCCGGCAAAGGTTTTGATCTTATCAAGTTCTTCGTAAGACGCTGCCAGGAACACATAGTCTTCCCCTAATTGTTCAGATGCTTGTTGCATGGAAGGCATCTCCACAATGCAGGGCTTACACCAGGTGGCCCAGAAATTCAGAAATACCTTCTTCCCCCGCAGCGATTCCCAAGAGATAGTATTGCCTTCCAAATCAGTAAGTTCAATAGAAGAAACGTCAATCTCCGCAGAGGTCGCTGCTTCGGCAACTTCTGCCTCGCTGACTTCGGTTTCAGCCTTTTCAGTTGATTGATCGGGACGGGAACAGGCCGTTGCCATCAGAGAGAATGAGAAAATGGTGATGAGATAGTAATTCATAACTATTGTGTTAAATGTACGATGAGTCCGCCCGCTAGCCATGCGTAGGCGATGAAGGCCAGAATTTTTAATACCTGCTCTACCCGGTCTTTTCCTCCACCTCCGTGGTGATGATGGTGCCCCTCGTGATGTTCGGGCTGAGGCATTTTCTTGAAGAAGCCCAGCCATACCAGAAATCCGGAAAGGGCCAGAAAGGCCATATTGAGAAAAAAGGTGTAGTTTATTTTAAAGTGATCCGATTCCGACATGGCTTTACCCGTATTCTCGGGAATTACGCCTAGCAGGTCGAATCCGTAGTGCAAGGTCAGGGATGAAATTACCAGCGCCACAAACAACGTCAATGCAATATACAGCGACATTTTCCAGCCATAGTATTTAGCGTTAATACGGAGTACGGGAAAAACCACCAGATCGCTGAAGATAAACGCCATAATTCCGGCAAAGCTCACTCCGTTCTGATACAGCAGGGAGGCCAGCGGAATATTGCCCATCGAGCCAATAAACGTAGCAAAAGCCGCCACCGGACCGACAATACTATGTTCTAGAATCTGCAAAAAGCTAAAATCCTGACTATTCTCACCAGTACCAATGAACAAAGTCTGAAAGAATTCTTTAGGAACAAAAGCCGCAATAATTCCGGCAATTGTAAAGCCCACCGTCACATCTTTCCAAACCATATCCCATTCCATTACGTAACTCTTCCCGACCTGCTTCCACCCCTTCAGCGACTTGATCATTTTTCTCCAATCCGGAACATCCTCTTCCATTTCTTCCTCCTGTTTCATATGTTCTTTGGCTTCCTCAATCAGCTTTTTGGGGCGGGTGAGTCGCACGAATATCCACATGATGATGATTAGTAAAATGCCACCTACGTATTCGGCCACCACAAACTGCCAGGCCAGAAAAATAGCAATGATGATTCCCAGTTCAATCACCAGGTTGGTAGACGAAAGCAGAAAAGCCAATGCTGGGATGAAGCCAGCCCCTTTCTTGAACAGCGATTTGGTGGTGGCCAGGGCAGCAAAACTGCATGAACTAGAGATAAACCCAAAGAACGTCGCCAAACCCACCGTTTTAGCATTCGTACCGCCCAGCGACTGCTTCATCCTCTCCTGTGTGACAAACACCTGAATCATGCTACTGATGATATAGCCGAGGGCAAAAGCCCATAAGGCACTCCAGAAAAATCCCAGGCTGGTCATGGTAGCATCACCCCATTTCTGAAGAAACCCGCCGCTGTCCTGGGCAAACAAAGTGCTGCTAAGTAATCCGAAAAAAGTAGTTAAGCTTATTTTTTTCATCATAGGTAAAAAAGTTATTGTGGTGTATAGATTAGTTTATCTAACTGTGCTTGAGCTATGTGGTAGCGAACCACGGCATCCACCAGCTTCATCTGATAGTCCAGTAGTTGTTGCTGAAAATCCAGAATATCGGTAAAGTCTTCTCCCTCATTGGAGTACGCGCTTTCCAGAATGCGTAATGCCTGTTGGGTCTGTTCAGTTTGCGCCTGATATAACTGCACTTCCCGTAAGGCGGCCTGTCGTTGCTGTTGGGCCTGAGCCCAGGCAGTGGTAAGCTCGTTGGCTAGCTGCTGGGCACTGGCCTGATTGGCTTGCTGGCGAAGTAATACTTCCTGCTGAGCCGATGCATATTTTTTGCGCCACAGAGGCAGCGAGACGGTAGCCATCGGCATTAGCCCGTCCCTACCATTATCCGGCACTTCCATATCCGTTCGGGGAGTGATGACCATGTACTCAATGCCTACCCCAAACATCGGCTTACCGCTTAGTCGTGCCATTTCCCCCTGAGCCTCCAGCATACCTTGCTGGGCCTGTACGGCTTGATAATCCGGGTAATGCTGCCAAACAGAATCCTGATTAAGCAGGGAGCGCGTATCCTCAGTCTCTGGTAGTGCGAGGGTGTCCGGCAACATAACCGGCTCGTTGATATCCCGGTTAAGCAGGTTATTGAATTGGGTAAGCAGGGGAGCTTTTTCTTCCTGGCGAATAGTGATCATTGTTTCCGTTTCCCGGATTTGCATTTGGGCTTGCAGGATATCTACCATCCGGGCCAGCCCATTTTCGTACTGTTGCGTAGCCAGCCGCTCGTAGCTTTGCAGCAAGACTAGCGTTTGCTGCAGGATGTCAATGTCTTTTTCTACATCATATAGTCTAAAGTAGGCTTGCTTTACCTGATACATCAGCTCCAGTTTCTGCGATGCCCACTGATATTCCTGCACCCGGGCCTGTTGCCTCGATATATCTTTTTCGGTCCGCAATGCTCCGAACCAGGGGAATTGCTGAGATATGGACACCCGGGCTCGCTGGGCCCCCAACCTTGTTTCCATGGGATGCAGAAAATAACCTCCGCTTAATTCTGGATTGTTCAAGGCTACCTGCCCCGGTTTCTCCAATGCTGCCAGATACTCCTGATACGCTGCTTCTACCGATGGATTGTTTTCTACGGCGGCTTGAAGGTAGTTATCGAGAGATTGGGCTTTTATAGATGTGATTGCAGAAATAGATAGAAATAAAGTTGGAATGAGAACTTGCTTGATGGCTAGATGTATATTGGAAATATGGAATTGCCTTATGGGTAGAAATAAGCCAGGAATCATTGATAAAATGATTTGCTCGATGAAATGGGACAAAGTGGCAGAGCGTAGAATGCTGATCTTGAGTAAATATTTTGTAGTATTCATTTCTTGGCGCTTTTGTGGGTAGCAGAAATAAAATTGTTCAGTTTTACCTGAAGCCGTTTGCTGATAGCGGTCATTTGAGTGTAGATCTCGGGCGAAATTTTCTGTCGTTCCTGTAAAAGACTGAGCCAGTGGTCAATACATTCGGATAGCGAGCCGCGACTGTAGTAATAAAAGCGTATCTTATCCAAATAATGAAAGCGATGGTAACCCTCGGCAATATTGGCACCTACTGAATCTGCTGATCGGATAAATTGATCACCCATCACCTTTTTATCCTCGAAAGACAGACCCTGATAGATCGTCCAGGCCATCGTAGACAGTTGCCGAGATAACTGGTAAACCTCCAAATCACGAAGGGGTATAAATTTTTTCTCGTAAGCCATCACATATTATTTTTTAGATTCACTTTATTTCCAACTGTCAAGCAAGTCCATAACCCTATTTTATTTCTAATCGTCGCGCAAATCATCTTTCCTACCTTATTTCTGACCATATAGAAGATCATTATTTCTATCCATTCAGAAGGTCTTTTTTTCTTAGTTTATGTTCCATCCAGGCACTATACAATACCGGCACTACAAACAGGGTAATAATCTCGATCAGCATTCCTCCGAAAATGGGAATGGCCATCGGGATCATGATATCTGAGCCCCGACCAGTTGAGGTAAGAACGGGTAACAAAGCCAGTAATGTGGTGGCGGTGGTCATCAGCGCAGGGCGAACCCGTTTCTGCCCGGCTCGGAGAACGGCTTTACGTACATCCTGACGGTTTTCGGGGCGCATCTTCCTGAGCGACTGATTGAGGTAAGTGGCGATCAGGACACCATCGTCGGTAGCAATACCGAAGAGTGCAATGAAGCCTACCCAGACCGCCACGCTGAGGTAGACCGTTCGTACCTGAAAGAGGTCGCGAGCGTACAGACCAAAGATGGAGAAGTCTAGAAAACCCTCCTGACCGTATAGCCAGATCAGCAGGAATCCACCGGAAAACGCTACGGCAATGCCGGTAAAAACCATCAGTGCGGTGGAAACCGAGCGAAACTGTAAGTACAAAATCAGGAAGATCACGGCCAGACAGAGCGGGATGACCACCGACAGGCGTTGCTGGGCCCGGATTTGGTTCTCGTAGCTTCCAGAAAAGCGGTAGCTCACTCCAGACGGAACCTTTAATTCTCCCGAACCGATCTTTTCATTCAGATAATCCTGGGCGGCTTCTACTACCTCAACCTCCGAGTAGCCCTCGTTTTTATCGAGCAATACATAGCCTACCAGGAAGGTATCTTCACTTTTGATCATCTGCGGTCCCTGCACGTAGTGTAGCTCGGCAATATCGCCCAGCGGAATCTGCGCTCCGGTAGGAGTAGGAATCAGCATCTGCCGGATCATCTCGGGGTCATCGCGTAGTTCGCGGGCGTATCGTACCCGGATGGGGTATCGTTCTCGTCCCTCCACGCTGGTCGTTAGCCGGATACCGCCGATGGCTACTTCAATATACTGCTGTACATCCTGTATGCTGAGGCCGTAGCGGGCAATCCGGTTACGGTCAATATCGATCTCCAGGTAGGGTTTCCCCACAATCCGCTCGGCAAATACCGATGGCCCTTTTACCGATGGGACTTCTTTCAGGTAGCGCTCCAGCTCCAAACCGAAGGCTTCAATCGTAGGTAAATCCGGCCCCTTTACTTTGATGCCCATCGGAGCCCGCATCCCGGTTTGCAGCATGACCAGCCGCGTTTCAATAGGTTGCAACTTGGGGGCAGAAGTAACACCGGGCAAGCGGGTAGCTACGATAATCTCATCCCAGATATCCGAGGGAGATTGAATTTCATCCCGCCACTGCCGGAAGTACCGACCGTCTTCATCCGGGATGAGCCGATCGGTATCTAAGTAAACGGCTTCTTCTCTAGAAATAGCTTTTAGAGTGTCCTGTTCGTGAATCAGGAAATTACCTTCTTCGTCAGTCTTAAAGCGGAGTCGTTGCCCAGAGGCATCCGTAAGGTATTCGCTCTTGTAATTGATCACGTTCTCGTACATGGAGATGGGGGCGGGGTCGAGAGAAGATTCTGCACGTCCGAGCTTCCCTACTACCAATGATACTTCAGGGATGGCCGTCACCGCCATGTCTAGTTGTTGCAGAGTGCGGCGGTTCTCTTCAATTCCGGCATGGGGCATGGAGGTTGGCATTAGAAGATATGCCCCTTCGTCCAGCGACGGCATAAATTCTTCGCCAATGCCCGGGAATTGATGCGTCATGTAACTGTACCACTCAGAGGTGCGGATATCTACATTGACCGCATCAAAGCCATGAGTAAGAAATCCGAATACTCCGTGAAAGCCTTGCCAGATGACCAGCCCCAGTATGATCATCAGAGTAGGAAACGAAAGAAAAACGATCTTATAATTCAGGCACCAGCGTAGTATGAAGGGGTAAGCGCTTTGCACCAGCAGAAAGCTTCCTAGAATCAGCACCAGCAGTACTACAACGAACAGCACGTTAAGAAAACTGCTTACACTAGCCCCTAAGGGCATCCACTCTATTCCCAGTACCCAGGCTACGGCAATCACTACAATGGCAACGTTTATCGGAGATCGCAGGTCTTTTACCCAGGCAAGTGAATCGGGAGCCAGGGTAACCCCCAGGTTGACCAGGCCGAACAGCAGCAAAATCATTCCGGCCCAGGCATAGCTGATTCCTAAGGCGATAATTCCTAGTACGATAATACCTGCGTTTACAATAATTTGCGTCTTTTTCCGGCTGGGGCGGAAAGAAAACAGCCAATAAGCCATCGTAGGAAGAATCGCCAGCGTGATGATGACCGATGCGGCCAGCACGAAGGTTTTGGTAAAAGCTAGTGGAGTAAATAACTTCCCCTCCGCCGCCTGCAAACTAAACACTGGTAGAAAGCTGACAATCGTAGTAGCTACGGCCGTCACAATGGCACTGGCAACTTCCACCGTAGCATCATACACAATCTTCAAATAATTTTTCCTTTCTGAGGTGGCTGGAGAAGCCCGTTCAATATGCTTCAGAATATTCTCCGAAAGAATAATCCCGACATCCACCACTGTACCGATGGCAATGGCAATCCCGGATAGGGAAACAATATTAGCAACAACCCCAGTATAGCGCATGGCAATGAAGCACATCAGCACTGCTACTGGCAATAAGGCCGAAATCAGCAGCGAAGCCCGCAGATTTACCACCATCACCACAATAACAATAATGGTAATCAACACTTCTAGGGTGAGGGCTTCTTCCAAAGTACCTAGTGTCTCGTTGATGAGCTGGGTGCGGTCGTAGAAAGGAACGATGGTCACCTGAGAGACGGTGCCGTCCTCCAACGTTTTGGTGGGCAGTCCGGAGGAAATTTCTTCAATTTGGGCTTTCACGTTGGTGATCACCTCCCGGGGATTGGCACCGTAACGGGCTACGACTACCCCTCCAACCACCTCAGCTCCTGATTTATCCAGGATACCCCGCCTCGATGCCGGGCCAAATTGTACTCGAGCAATATCCTTAATCCGTATCGGTACGTTATCTTCCACCCGGACAACGGCTTCCTCTAGGTCCTCCAGATTCTTGACGTACCCTAATCCGCGCACAAAGTACTCGGCCCGGTTGATCTCAATCGTTCTTGCGCCTACATCCAGGTTACTGTTTCGCACACTTTCCACCACCTGCGGCAAGGAGACATTGTAGGTCTTCATGGCATTCGGGTCAACATCGACCTGATATTCCTTCACATACCCGCCGACGGAAGCTACTTCGGCGACTCCTTCAGCCGATGCCAGACCATAACGAACGTAAAAATCCTGTACCGAGCGCAGTTCCTGCAAGTCCCAGCCGCCGGTAGTGGTGCCGGTGCTGTCTTGTCCTTCCAGAGTGTACCAGAAAATCTGGCCCAAGGCAGTGGCATCAGGGCCCAGGGCGGGTTGCACACCTTCGGGCAGGGTGCCAGCCGGCAGGGCGTTGAGTTTTTCCAGGATGCGAGAACGGCTCCAGTAAAACTCTATATCCTCATCGAAGATGATATAGATGCTGGAGAACCCAAATGCCGATGAGCTTCGGATGGTTTTCACCCCTGGCATACCCAGCAAAGAGGTAGTAAGCGGGTAGGTAATCTGGTCTTCTACGTCCTGAGGGGAGCGGCCGCGCCATTCGGTGAAGACGATCTGCTGGTTTTCGCCAATGTCGGGGATGGCATCGACGGGTACCGGATCAGTCAGGCCCTGGGCAATCTCAAACCCGAAAGGGGCAACGGCCAGCCCCCAGCCAATAAACAACAGTAATAGCAGGGCGGTAACCAGCCGGTTTTCTAAGAAAAAGCGGATAAAATGATGCATATAGAAATCAGGTAAACCTATAGAAATAGCTACAGCACCAGTATATGTGCATACCAGTGCATTAAAGGGTTATACCTGATGGTCTATAGTAGGAAGGATTGCTTGAGAACGGGAAGATCCTGAATGATCGGCGGCGGGTCTATGTAGTAATCCGCATACGTGATGTGTTCATCTGCTGAGTTAAACAGTGCTGAAAGGTCAAGATAAGGCAGATGGTAAGCGACGAACAGCGTAACAGCCTGAAATTTCAGCAAATTACTATCATATTCTTCGTCTACCTGTATCATTTCCTGCTCATCGTGGCAGCAGTCGGAGGGCATAGCCTCCGGATCGTCGCAACATTTGGGAGTATGTTGCCCCACCGCTATCTGAGAGAGCTCACCGCCACAGTAATGCTTGCTGAGCATCACTCCTGTGGTAGAGAATAGTAACAAGGTACTAAGGGCGATATGGATTGCCTGTGATATCACGAATAAGTTGTTAACGCCTTTCGAGGCAAAATGGTTGCCATACAGGGAAGGATTGACGGGGAGAAAGGTAAATAGAGGCCAAAACCGAGAGGCTGGAACACGCTAGGCCCCGGAGCAAGGTGTGTGGAGTAAGTAGATAATGGATAGCATAAGAATAAATGAAGAAACTATGAGTAGACTAGAGGTACTCAGTCATTACTCACATATCTCAACCCAAAGAAAACTACACCTTGAACCCTGAACTTTGAACTAACAAACCTTTAACCTGAAACCAATTAACCTGTAAGCAAACAAATCATATCAGTTGAGAGCTGCGTTGTGGTTCCATTGGTAGATGATATCTTGCACGGGTTTGTTCTGAGGGGTGAACTCATTATCGTTATTGCCGCCGGATCGGTTATGGGGTATACGCCATTTCCATAGAAAACCTCCGCCGTACCAGGGTTCGGAGTTAAAGGTTTCGTAAAAAGCATCGTAGGCGGTGCGTTGTACCCACATATCGGTGACTAACTCATTTTCGTTCATATTCCAGTGCTCGCCGGTGCCGTAGGTCATACTGCGGTATCCGTATTCGGTGAAGAGCAAAG
Organism: Roseihalotalea indica; assembly: GCF_022458895.1. The sequence continues at coordinate 160,829 of NZ_JAINFL010000012.1, forward strand.
GACGGTTTTCTGCCTGGCTGAGCCTGGCCAAATCCTTCTTAATAGGCTTCCATCCTTTGAGTAAAGCGGCTTTAGTGGGTTTAGACTCCTTAGAGAGCGGAAAGTAACCATCCACCCCAATATAATCCAGGTCGGCCCAGAAGGTGACGTTGTGGTAGTTGTCCCAGTTAGCGGCATATGTCAGCTTGCCATCATAGACTTTGCGTACATCCCGGATCAGCGACCGCCAGAAATCGGGGCGTTGCTTTACCGATTGCCGCACTTCCGTGCCGATGCAGAAGAGCTCTACGTCCATAGAATTGGCTATCTGGGCGAAGTCAAGAATATATTGGCGGTAATCTTCCTCCCACGCCGCCCAGGCATCGGGAGTTACGAGGTCAAAATCGCCTGGCCAGCCCTGATCACGCACCCAAAGATGGGGTTTGATCATTATTTTCATCCCCTGATCGTGGGCCATTTTAGCGCAGGCAGCAATGCCCTCCATGCTTTCGCCCCAGTAATGAGCATCCGGACCCTTTTGCCACTTGACGAAAGTCTCGCCAGGGACACTAAACGCATACGGTACCAGGGCAACCCAGTTAAAACCCAGCGAATCCAGCGGGCCCATCTCATGATGCTCGAAGGTATTGCGCGGGGCTTCCAGGTTAATACCCTTGATCAGGTCTGCTCGGGCATAATGCCGGGCTTGCTCCGAATGGGCCATGTCGCAACTACTGAGCACCCCCAGCAACATGCAGGAGATAAGAGCAAAAGGTAAACAGCCAATAGCCATACAACGGTTAGGGTTCATGTTGGGTATACAATCTATAACGTCATCGGTCTATCGATAATACACATTTTCGGGGAAATCGTCAAAGAATAGAAGGGTTGAATGAGTGATTGAGTGGTTGGTTTGGGGAAATACGGAGGGCGGAAACTGAAGACAGTTGAAGTAGAAAGCAATCTTTATCCAAATACCTAACTACCTACAACAAACAATCAGCAATCAACAATTTAGCAATTAAACAATAGCACCATTAAACCATTAATTCTAACCTTTGAGCAAACGGCTAACAATAAACTATTCAACCATTCACTCATTTCATCATTCACGCATTCTATCATTAAAGTCATTATCATTCTTGCGGGCTCCTTCTTTTCCTTCACGGGCGTTATAATAGATACGCTGAGTGGGGTAGGCAAAGTCAATATCCTGATTCTGAGCAAAGGTGGTGAGGATGTCTTCCCAGATTTTATGCTCGGTCGTGCGGCGTTTGCGAGGGTCGCAGAGGTAGCGCATGGTTAATGCCACTCCGTTTTCCTTCACTTTGGTATAGACAATAGGGGTAAGATTTGTGTAGAAGATAAGGTACTGCTTGGAGGCTTCCAGTAACCGCTGGGCGGCCGCTCTCGATAAAGGCTCAGCGTGCAGGTTCACGGTGTCTTCCAGAATAGCTTTTGCTTTCTTCCAGTTGCTTTCAAACGTAACGCGGACCTCAATCTCGTTCCATATATGGCTAAATCCCTGCGTATAGCTGGCCTGCGGTTCTTTGAAGACTCTTCCGTTGGGGATATGAATGATGCGCCCGGTGCTCTGGTCAGCATCTACCCAGTTTTTTATTTCGTTGAGGGTAAACTGATAGAATCGTATGTCGATCACATCTCCGGCAAAGCCACCAATCTCTATCCGGTCTCCCACTTCAAAGGGGCGACGTAGCAGAATAAACACCCATCCGGCTACATTTACAATGGGGTCTTGTAGCGCAATGGCCAGTCCGGCCCCGACTAAGCCGAAAAAAGTGGCCAGTGACCCTACCCGGTCAATCCAGATAGACCCGATAATGATCAACAGCAGAGCGTTGGACAGGTTTTTGATACCATTTCGCCAGTAATATCGCTCTTTTGGGTTTTTGACACTCCTGAAAACGAGCTTTAAACCAAAAAAACGAAACAGCCAGACACCTACAATCACGAGTAATGAGTAAGCTATCTTCAGTTGCACTTCCTGACTGATTAGCCAGTTATCTTCAATCCACTCAGAAATATTCATGATAGCTCGGTTAGAAGAGATTCTGCGTTAGTAATCCCACAAAAATCACTGGGAAAACGTTCGAATGCAACAAAGACAGAAGTTTTTCTGCGAAAGTAGATAGGGTTATAACTATCGAAGTGTGCTGATTCATGTTGATGGGAAACCATCTTTAGGGAGGTAGCCGGTTTATTCGGGTCATATATTATTATCTGGAAGGAGATAGATTGTTATTGGAGGTATATGACGTATGTTATCTCAGGGGATAGAGACATTTTCAGCGGTGATAAAGAGTTATCTCCCGGGTAAATAAGTAGTTTGGCTATCCGATTACTTACGATCCTACTTGTTTTAGTCTTAATGGGGCTAATTCTTACGCGGGTTATATTCTGCGATGAGTGAGTTTTTATGCCTTCTGGCAATCCGGTTACTTTGTGGGAGACTAAACGATGGAACGATGAAGATAGCAAATTTGTCAGCGAAAGAGTTACTCCATGTAGTAGATGTGGCCATCAAGGCAGCATTGAGTATTCCCGAACTAAAAAAAATGTTGAGCGCCCACTCAATGGACGATAAAAAGATACAGGTAGGACTTACCCTGGCTCAGGAAGTGGAAGTCTGGCAGGAGAAGCAGGAGAAAACTCAGGAGAATGCCCGGCAAGCGCAAAAAGTATTCAAAGGAGTGCAGGATAGTATCAAAGCATTGTACCGTCCGCACCGCGAAACAGCCCGTTTTGCTTACCGTCAGGATGCCGAACAACTGCAAAAGCTTCAGCTAACCGGAACTCCAGAGGTACGTTATGCCAAGTGGTTTAGTCAGATGGAGAATTTTTACGCTAAAGTAGATACCAAAGTAATGGCTAAGTACGGAGTGCCCACTGCCGAGATCACCCAAGTAAAGGAATTACTCAGCAAACTATCCGAGTTGGAGGTGCTACGCAACGATACCAAACGACAGGCGCAGCAAACTACTCAACGAAAGCAGGTGGCAGTGAAAGAACTTCGGACCTGGTTTAGCCGCTTTATGCGGGTGGCTCGCCTGGCGTGTATTGATGACCCTCAGTTATTAGAGTCGATGGGAGTGGTAGTACCGTCGTAGTGAGGGGTTGTAGGGCGATTTGCGGAAAGATGTTATCAGGAACTACTAAGTTCTTCTAAAGGATACTAAATACAAATCATAAATTAAGCTGACGTAAAGGCAGGGACTTCGAGAACGGAGTCCCTCTTTTATGTTTTAGATCGTCGAGAAGCGTGCGAATTCGTATATTTTTTTAATATTGACAGTGAATTTTGTTCTAGAAGTTGACGGATAAGGTTGCAATTGTTTGACTTTCAGGTGTGTATCCTTAAGCCGGACGGGCTTCTACCGCGCCACGGGGGCTTTTTCCATCGATGAAAAAGTAGACAAAAAATCTAGAAAAGTTTGAAATTGCACCGGCAACCCGGTCGCTATGCTCAGACAGCAAATTTTTCCCTTAACTTATTAGCATACAGGTTTAATTTGTAACTATCGCTAATAATAAGTGCACAGAAAGAGCAATATTGCTTAGTGTGCTGTAAAAACAGGTCGACGAATGAAGCATATTTTTTTAGTATTTCTCAGCATCTTCGTGCTGATAGGATGCCAACAACGGCAAAAGGGGGTTAGCGAGATCAGTTCGCTTGATCCGGTTAACTGGAAACAGCGAAGTATCGAGCTTGATATGAATGATAGCTTACTGGTGCAGGCCAGTTCCTACCTGTCGGTTTATTCCGAGATATACCAACTCACCCAGGGACTTACCTATAGTTTAACAGCCACGGTCAGTATCCGCAATATCAGCTCTGCTGATTCGGTCTTTATTACTCGTGCCGACTATTATAATACCCAGGGTGACCTCATTCGTACCTATTTAGACAATCCCATCTACGTAAAACCGCTGGAAACCATTGAAATTGTGATTGATGAGCGGGATAAAGATGGCGGAACCGGGGCCAATTTTATCTTTGAATGGGCTACGCGTAAGGAAGAACTGGAGCCTCACTTTGAAGCTGTCATGATTTCCACCACCGGTCAGCAGGGCATTTCCTTTACCACTCAGGGGATTAAGCGATAAGGTATGGTAGAGATTCTTAAGACTCTGCTATTTCTTATTGCAGTAGTAGACCCATTAGGCTCAGTGCCGGTGTATCTGGAGGCTACTAAGCAGTTTGATGCTCATCACAAGCGAAAGATAGCCCTGCGCGCTTCCGCCGTTGCCTTTGGCATTCTGTTGTTCTTCATTTTGGTGGGGCAACTTATTATGGAAGGCATGGAGATTACCCTGGATGCCTTCCAAATCTCCGGCGGTGTCATCTTATTTCTCTTTGCTTTGACCATGATCTTTGGGGAAGGTAAGCCCACGAGTGAGAAATTGCAGATCAAAGACTACAAACATGTCACGATTTTTCCCATCGCCATTCCCTCCATTGCCTCCCCTGCGGCTATTATGGCAGTAGTGTTAATGACTGACAACCATATCTACTCGGTTGGGCAGCAGGCAATTACCACCCTGTTGGTATTGGTAGTGCTGGGGATAACCTGTTTGCTGCTATTAGCGGCCCGGTACGTGCAGGAGAAGATAGGAGACTATGGCATCACCGTTATCAGCAAGATTATGGGATTGATTCTGGCGGCCTATGCCACACAGAGCATCTTATCAGGTTTGAGAGATTTTTTTAATTTATAGCGTTATCATTAGCTATTTTGAGCGTTTCTGATTGAAAATATGAGCCTTACTAAAGCAGATGAGCATTCTTTTCAGGATAATTCTTAAAATATTTACCTACTTTTCTGCATAATCTGTGACTTTTCCTCATCTTTTTCGTCAGAACCCCTAACTTATTCCCCGAATACAAGTAATACCACGGAAGTATGAATCAGCTTTATGGCGCGTAGCAGAAAGTTTGGCACCTTTGGAGGTGTCTTTACCCCATCTATTCTTACCATCTTAGGAGTAATCATGTACCTGCGTCTGCCGACCATCGTAGGGCAGGCCGGGCTATGGACCACCATTGCCATCATCGTGATTGCCCACGTTATATCGATCACCACCGGACTGAGCGTATCCTCCATTGCCACTGATAAAAAAGTGCAGGCTGGCGGGACGTATTTTATGATCTCCCGCAGTTTAGGGCTACCGATTGGCGGTACACTGGGGTTGGCCCTGTTTGTAGGGCTTTCATTCAGTGTGAGTTTATACATCATCGGCTTCTCCGAAAGCTTTTTGACCTACTGGGGGTGGGATGCAAGCAAAGATAGCATCCGGCTGACAGGCAGTATTGCCCTGCTCACTGTAACCATCATCACGTTTATCAGCACATCGCTGGCCTTACGGATGCAGTTCTTCATTATGGCTGCCATCATTCTCTCATTAATCTCCATTGTTTTCGGTGGGCATTCGTACGAACCTTCCGATCCTCAGTTAACTATTCCGACGGGCGGGGTATCTTTTATGCTACTCTTCGGTATTTTCTTCCCGGCGGTTACCGGTTTTGAGGCAGGCGTATCGATGTCGGGCGATTTAAAAGATGCGAAGCAGTCTATCCCGCAGGGTACCATCCTGGCTATTGTGGTAGGGTTGGTTGTCTATATTGCGTTAGCCTTTTTCCTGACCTTTACGGTTGATGCCAACGCACTGGCTACGGATAATCAGATATTATTGAACATTGCCTGGATACCAGAGCTGGTGATTGCCGGCATCTGGGGCGCTACCATTTCGTCGGCATTGGGGAGCATCCTGGGAGCACCGCGTATCCTTCAGGCTACGGCAGCCGATAGAATCTCACCTGCTGTCTTTGCCAAAGGGGTAGGGGCTACGAATGAGCCTCGTAATGCCCTGCTCCTTACTTTTATTATTGCTGAAGCTGGTATCCTCATTGGAGAACTGGATGTGATTGCTCGGGTGGTATCCATTTTCTTCATTACTACTTATGGGTTTCTGAATATTAGTGCTGCCTTTGAGGCCTGGACCAGCGCTGATTTCCGTCCTGAGTTCAAGATTCCGTCTTGGGTGAGTTTGTTGGGAGCGCTGGCATGCTTTATAGTAATGATCCAACTGGATTTTTTGGCCATGTTGGGAGCCACTCTGATCCTGGGTTTACTATACTTTTACCTTAAGCGGAAGGAGCTTGCTCTGGAATCCGGGGATGCATGGAGCGGTATTTGGGCGTCGTTGGTAAAAACCGGATTACAACGTCTCTCTTCTTCCCAACTACACGCTCGCAACTGGCGCCCCAATGTGCTAATGTTCAGCGGAAGCACCCAGGAACGTCCTCATCTGGTCGAAATGGGTCAGGCACTAACAGGCAGGTTGGGGATGCTTTCTAGTTTTGAGCTCATTCCCTCTGATAAACCGCTGCTAGCCAAAGCATCTCGCGATCTGGAAGAGCATAACATGGGCTATTTTTCTCACAAATACCAGTGTAAAGATGTGTATGAGGGGATGGATCAGATTTCTCGGATATATGGCTTCACCGGAGTAGAGCCGAATACCGTCCTGATGGGGTGGAGTAAAACCCCTAAGAACCGCCCGCAGTTCGCTCAGCTGCTGCAAAGCTTTTATCGCTCCGACTATAATGTGGTATGTCTGTCGCACCACCCGGAACGAGGCTATGGAAATCATAAAACCATTGATGTATGGTGGAGCGGCTCGGGGCGTAACCTTGCTTTTGCCCTTAATCTCATCCGTCATATTACCGCTGGTGACCTTTGGGAAACGGCTGAATTGCGTATTATGCTAATTCTGGCTGATGCCAACCAGACCGATCTGGCCCGAAAGGCAACTGCTCAACTGCTGGAACGCTACCGGATGAACATGAAAGTGCGGTTGATTGATAATAGCTTAGAGCAACTTCCTTATACATCGGTCATCCAACGGGAATCGGAGAATACCGACCTGACCATCATCGGTATGGCTGATCCGAAATATCGAAAAGTAGAGCGAACGGTGGAAGAGACCCACACCTTATTACAGACCCTGGGCACCAGCCTGGTGATTAGTGCCGCTTCTACTTTTGAGGAGATTAACCTCGGACTTTTACCAACCCGGAAAACTACCGAAGAAACCGAAGCGGAAATTCCCTTACCGGATCTTCCAGTGGCCCGAAACTCATGGCTTACCCGCGACTTAGAGCGCATTGACGAGCGCAATCGACAGGTTTTGACTCGTTTTTATGAGCGTACTTTTGTGCCGTATTTTCAGGAAAGCCGTAGGGTAGCACAAGAAATAGAGAAAATACATAACTCGGTATTCAGCAATCTACAACGCGATTGGGAAGAATACGAGGATCACTTTCGTCGCGCCCGAGCTCTTGATAAGGCTAAGAATGATGTTGCCTTCCGGGTAAGAGCTTTGCTGGAAAACCTACGCGACAAACAACTGGAACAACAACAAGAAGTCATGTCTGCCGGCATTGACTGGTATACACAGCGACTAGCCACCGATATCATTCGGTTTCCGCAGAAGGCTGCTGTTACCTATCAACCTGAGGCTCTGGCACCATCTCAGGCAGATGACTGGAAGGTGCGCTGGCGGAAGCGGCAAATCCGGCTTAAGGCCTGGATAAGCCGACAACCTCCCGCTCGTGTCATTGATTATCGCGAGGTCGCCATTTACTACTTGCGGGATAACCGGCAGGTTTTTCTGGCTACTATGCTTATGGCCTGGCAGGAGCAAAGCACCGTTTTTCTGGCAGATGTAAAAAATGTGGTTTCCCGACTTAACCGTCAGCTTACCTACTGGGAAAATCACCTTGAAACCCTATCTGAAGAGGTGCTGGACCAGGAAATAGAAACCTTTTTGCAAGAAAGCCCCGACCTGGAAGAACAACAGAAGCAATGGCAACAGCGGTGGCTACGACGTATGCAGGTAGAGTTTCGGCGAAATTTACGTCAGTTTGTGCGTACGGTAGAAGCTCCCGATGGCATGTATCAGTTGCAACAGAAGCGACAGTCGGCCAGTACTTACGAACGGTTGGCTGAGAACAATCAGGCGTGGGTAGAAGAATGGTTTCGGACGGTACGAATCCAGCTAAATACCTTATTACTCGATGTTTTTCTGTTAGCTACTGAGAACCGGGTACAACAGGAAATGACAGATTTTACCGATGCCATGTCGCACGGTATTACCAAGCATTATCTGGAGCCGATGGAAGAGTTGCAGACCGAATTGGAAGAGTCTTTGCAGGCGGGGAAAGAGGAAGTAGATGTATCATATGAGTCGCTTAATGGCGTGACGTTTCATGAGGACTTGTCCGGCTATTACGAAGATGTGGCCAAGTTGGTAGACCAGTTGCCCGAATCTATTGAGGTACAGCCCTCGCTACAGGAAGATGGGGAAAGTGGTTCAGTGAACGTGCCAGTGCATCAGTTAGCGAATTACTGGCTGGAAACCACCTTATACCAACCTATTCAGGAAAAAGTAACGCAAGCCGATCAGCGTTTGCAACGGTGCAGCCACACGGTGCGGGATGTAGTACGGCTGGCCAGTCTGCGTAAAACCCAGCCGGGCGATTCACCGAAGGAAGATTCTCAACTCATTCAGGATGCTCTCAAGGTTATTGAGCAGGAACAGGCAAAAATCCGCCAGCTACAGAACAGTTTACCAGCCTCTATTCAAGAACATTTGAAAGCCAGCTACGAGAAGTTGACTACCCAGGAACTGGTAAACCAAGCCGGAGGTATGGTGAACGTGATGCGGGTTTACCAAAGCCAGCGAGTGCGCACGCAACTGGAGCAATACCAGAACCGGGTTCATCAGTGGGTACGCAATATTGGTACCCGTCTGCTTTACTCTCGCAGCCAGGGCATCTTACTAGCCAAGCGACTGACCGAAACGGAAGATCAGGTACAATCACACACCGCCCGTATTCTTTCGCTGGTAGAGCAGGTTTCGCCCCGGGCCGATGTGCTTCGTCAGCTTCCGTTCTATTACCGCAACCTGTTTACCGGACAATCCGATATTAGTCAGGATTTTTGGGTAGAGCGGCCGTATGAGATGGAACTGGCCGAGCGGGCAATGGGGCGTCTGAAAAATGGCTATGCAGGTGGAATCATGCTGCTGGGTGAGCGTAATTCAGGTAAAACAGCTCTTTCGTGGCGTATCGCTAAGAAATTTACCCGAAAAGAAGATCGTATCTTTCAGGTATATCCGCCCGTAGGAGGATCTACTCAATTGTATGATTTCAGCCAGGCTCTGCAACAGGCTACTCATCAGTCCAAAGCAAATGATCAACTGATGGAGGGGCTGGCCCCAGGGTGCGTGTTTATTATCAATGATCTGGAACTGTGGTGGGAGCGCTCGGATAAGGGTTTTACGGTAGTGAAGGAGGTTATGCGCCTGCTGGCTGAATACGGTAAGCGGCATCTGTTTCTGATTAATACTAACCCGTTTGCCTTTCACTTAATGAACCAGTTATACTCCATAGAGGATATGTTTTTAAGTGTCATTCCTTATCAACCCTTCAGTACCGAAGATATTGAGCGGCTGATTTTGTTACGGCACTGGTCAGGCGGGTTGAAGTTTGTCTTGAGGCAGCAAACCGAGGATGAGCTTTCGGAGTGGAAAAAAGTGCAGTTCTTTAACAATTTCTTTGACTACTCGGGCGGTAATCCCGGTGCGGCATTGGGAGCCTGGCTGGCTAGCATAGAGAAAGTAGGAAATAAACAGGTTCACCTGCGCTACCCTAAATCTCCAGACATAGATGCCCTCCAACATATGCCTGATGATTGGGTGGTTGTGGTTATGCAATTTCTGCTGCATAAGCGTTTATCCGTATCCCGACTGACCCGTTTGCTACAAATGGAATATACGGAGGTGCGCACTTTACTTCAGGATGTACAGCGGGCCGGACTGATTGTGGAAAAGGGCGGCAGTGTATTTCAATTGAACATATTTATGGAAATCCATTTGATAAACTTTCTTCGAGAACAGGAGCTATTATGATTTTTATACGCATAGGTTTATCGGCATTGGTACTGCTCGCCGTATTTCGGGGCGCTCATTGGCTGTTTCGTTACCTGGTGCGCCGGTCTACATACTGGCGGAAAGGAAACTTTTTGCTGATTGGCGTTGAGTTTTTTGCCTGGATCATCTGGTTGTTCTGGCTACTGCACCAGTGGGTGATGGACCCGGTCATCTATACTTATCTCACTATCAGTCTGGCGCTGATTATGTTTGGGCTGCTCACCTGGTTTTTGCTACGAGACATGGTGGCGGGAATTATTTTCAAGTTACAGCATAATCTGCGCTCCCAACAGTCTATTCAGCTAGGGGATACCCGGGGGCGTTTGCAGCGGTTAGGGTTGACATCGTTAGTACTAGAGAGTGCCAGTGGTGAACAGTGTAAGATTCCTTATACCCGCCTGATCAACCAGACTGTAACTCGATACGATGCCTCAGAAGTTGCCAACAGTTTTGATTTCCAGCTACAGGTGCCACAGTCTGCTACCAAAGATGTGTGGCTGGATCGCCTACAACAGCAGCTATTGCTTTTGCCCTGGTCATCAGTAAAGAAGCCGCCCACTATTTACTGGAAAACAGAGGATGCCAATACGTTCACCTTTGTGATTCGAGCTTATACACTGAATGCTCAGTATGCGCATCGGATTGAAAATTATTTGAAAGAACAGTACCCCATAACTTCTTCCTGATTATGGATCTTTTTAATCCTTATGTAGAGTCTATCGTCGTTTGTCTGGTGATTGTGCTGTCTTATGCATTCTCCATCATCTCCCGGCGTACCAATATTCCCAGTGTGCTACTGCTGATTGGGCTGGGAGTGGGTATTCAACAGGGGCTAAAGTGGATGGAGCTTGATACGGGCAATGCGCTTTTCCCTATTCTGGAAATTCTGGGCATCTTCGGGCTGATTATGATTGTACTGGAGGCGGCCCTCGATCTGGAACTGACTAGGGACAAGCTTCCGCTCATCGGAAAATCACTGGGTATTGCGTTAATAGCATTAATAGTGACTTCGTTGGCCATTGCGTATCTGCTGCATTACTACATTCTACCGGATTTTCTAACAGCATTGGTATATGCTGTGCCTCTATCAGTCATGAGTAGCGCGATTATCATTCCTAGTGTGGCCAGTCTCATTGATTCCAAACAAGAATTTCTTATCTACGAAAGCACATTTTCCGACATTCTGGGTATTATGTATTTCTACTTTCTGATTGGCAATCTGGAAACTCAAAAGGTAGGAGCTGTGGTGGCCGATGTAACCTTGAATATTGCGGGTACCATCATCCTTTCCGTGGTGCTCGGGTACGTGTTGGTGTGGTTTTTTCAGCAATTGACTACCCAGGTAAAGCTTTTTCTGCTCATTGCCGTACTAGTGCTGTTGTACTCAGTCGGCAAGTTATTTCATCTTTCTTCGCTGGTTATCATACTTATTTTTGGGTTGATGCTGAATAATTATCCGCTCTTTTTCCGAAAACGATTTAAAAGCTGGATTAAGCCAAAAGTGATTGATGAAACGCTGGAAGACTTTCATCTGGTGACGATGGAATCAGCCTTTGTGGTGCGTACTTTTTTCTTTGTGGTATTCGGCATGACACTGGACCTGACCACATTGCTGGACCAGGAAGCACTAATGATTGGCTTGGCTATCGTGGTAGTAACCTATATTATACGTTGGGTTTGCCTGAAAGTGGTGTTGCTACGAAATATTCTTCCTGAACTTTGGGTAGCTCCTCGTGGCCTGATTACCATTTTGCTATTCTTTGCAATTCCGGCCGAAATAGCCACAGAACAGTTTAATTCGGGCATTCTGCTAACGGTCGTGTTGGCCACAAGTATTATTATGACCGTAGCATTGATCGCTAAAAGCGAGCCGGAAGAAGAAGTGCATGAGCTTTCGTTTGAAAGCTGGGATGAGTTGGATAAAGAATACGAACAGGCTGCGGAAAAATCAAAGCCTGTTTCAACTCAGGAATCGGAAGTGTGAAACTGAAAGAAGATTACTGAAGCGTTCTATGCGGAAAAGTTTCTTTACTTCAGTAATCTCCTTTAACAGCAGTTCACTGCGGCAGATCTTATTAGCTTTTGCTTAACATCTTTTTGAACCAGCCATCAGAAATACGCTCGGCGTTAAAACCGGCCTCTTCTACGGCTTGCCGGATAGCCGCGTCCTGTAAATCTTCACCGTTTACAGTGAGCACCTTATCCGGGTTCTGGGTATCTACCTCCCATTGCTGTACGCCTTGCAGCTTGTCCAGAAATGGAGTTACGGTGGCAACACAGCCTCCGCAATTGATATTGGTCTTATATTTTAAGGTATCCATTGTTATTTTAATTTTTATTGAGCTCCAGCATAGCTTACGCAGGCTTCCTGACAAAGTTGGCATGCCTGAGCGCATTCTTTACAGTGAGTGTGTTCGTGTCGCCCGCACTCCGCAGCACATTGCTGGCAAATTTCGGCACACTGCCGGGCCATATGCTGGGCAAAGCTGGAGCCACGCGCAACCAAGTTGGCAGTAAGGGTGCAAATATCAGCACAATCACGATCAAGCTGTATACATTTGACCATCATGCTGATGTTGTCTTCGTGTAAGCATTGCTCAGAGCAATTCTGGCAAGCAGCTACACATTCGTGCAGTCTTCGTAAAAAATCTTGCTGATTCATCATGATAAAAAAATTAAGTTACTGTTTTAGTGCATTAAGGTGGCTGCGTATTGAATAGGTTAGGTAAAACACCTCGAGCTCATCAACGGCGCATGACAACCACCTAAACACTTAAAAGCCGAAAACCGACAAAATGTTTAGCTCAGAATGGCGCTAATGTCTTCAGGAGTCAGTCGTTTTACAAAGCTCTCTTCGGTAGAAATTAGCTCAGTAGCTAGTTTAATTTTGCTTTGCTGTAGCTTCAGTATCTTTTCCTCTACCGTATTACGAGTAATGAATTTATAGGTAAACACTCGGTTTTCCTGACCAATGCGGTGAGCCCGGTCAATGGCTTGAGCCTCTACAGCAGGGTTCCACCAGGGGTCCAGAATAAACACATAATCGGCTTTAGTAAGGTTAAGCCCAACGCCTCCGGCTCGTAATGAGATCAGGAAGAGGCTAAGAGAAGGATCGTTTTGGAAGCGTTCTACCTGCTCTTTACGGTTTTTGGTGCTACCATCCAGATAAGCAAAAGGTAAATTCAGTTCTTTCAGATGTTTGCTTAGTATACTTAGGTGTTTTACAAACTGGCTGAATATCAGTATTTTATGTCCTTCGCTAATGGTGCTGATAATCATGTGGAGCACATCCTCCATCTTGCCAGAGTCCTTATCATAGGCTTCATCTACCATTTTGGGGTGATTGGCAATTTGCCGCAATTTGGTTAGCCCTTGCAGTAGCAGCAATTGCGATTTTCTGATGCCTTTGTTCTCAATCAGGTTGAGGATCTCATTGCGGTAAAATGACTTGGCTTCTTCGTACTGGGCCTCCTGCTCTTCAGACATGGTACAGTACTTCACATTCTCTACCTTCTCGGGTAGCTCAGTGGCCACCTGCCATTTCTGCCGCCGTAAAATGAAGGGTTTAATGATGCTGTACAGCTTAGACGTCTTGGATAAATCGCCCTTTTTCTCAATCGGAAGCACAAACTCGTTACGGAAAAAAGACTCATTACCCAGCAGCCCGGGGTTGATGAACGTCATCTGTGACCAGAGGTCCAAGGTGCTGTTTTCCAGGGGTGTTCCAGTGAGGATAAGGCGATGCTTGGAGTTAAGTTCGCGGACCGCCTGGGCAATGTTAGAGTCCGGATTTTTAATAGCCTGCGATTCGTCCAGAATGACGTAGTGGAAATAGTAGGTCTTGAGTATATCAATATCCAGACGAGCAATGCCGTAGGAGGTAAGCACCAGATCGTATTCGGCAAACTGCTCTACGTTTTTATCCCGGTTAGTGCCGGTATAGATAAATACTTTCAGGTCTGGGGTGAACTTAGCCGCTTCCATTTCCCAGTTATAGATCAGGGAGGTAGGCATGATGAGCAATGAAGTGCTCATAACCTGGTTCTGCTCTTCGTGGAGCTCCTTCTGCCGTTGCAACAGGGCCAGCGTCTGCACGGTTTTCCCTAGCCCCATATCATCGGCCAGACAACCGCCGAAATGGTATTGGTTTAGGAAGTGCATCCAGTTATAGCCTGCCTTCTGGTAAGGCCGCAGCGTGCCCTGAAACTGCTTAGGCATTTGCTGATCCTCTATTTTATCAAACTGGCGGAGGCGATCCAGCTTCCGGTCCATCGTTACTTTAGCCAGGTTTCCGTTCTGTAGATCCTGCACCAGCGATAGATGGTATTTTTTTAGCTGAACCTGTCCATTTTGATCTTCACTAGGTTCGGTAAATGCAAATAGCTCAGAATATTCGGTAAACCATACTTCCGGAATAATGGCAATTTCGCCATTGGGTAGCACCAATTCTCGTTTCTTAGCCAGAATAAGCGAGCGAATCTTGGTAAAGGGAATTTCGTATTCACCAAATTTGACGATCGCATGGATGTCAAACCAGTCAATATTTTCCCGAACTTCAATATCAATGGAGGACTCGCCCAGGAAATACTTTTTGTCGCCCGACATGCGCTGTGATAACACAATGCCGGCTTCTTCAATGGTATTTTTATGCTGATTAATCCACTCAATGGCGGTGTTGCGCTCCAGCACTGCCCGAGAGGATTCTATGTTCATAGATTTGCTTTGCAGAAAGCTTAGTACCTGCTCTTCAGCAGACTGGTTGCGCACGATACGGTGAAACACGTAATCGTTATTATCTTTTTCCACAATCACACTTACCTGCTCGCAATCGGCTTGAAACTGGTGCGGCCCGTAAGCAAAAACCAGGTCGAACCCAATGCTGGAGTTTGCGGTGGCCAGATCGTTAGAAACCGCTACGCCTGAATTGCGATGCCTACCGTTGCCGTTAGATTCGCGATGCTGAATTTCGTAAAATGACAGAAAAGGGCTGGGGCGGTATTTCTCCGTGACAATATCAAAGCCTTTGGCATATACATCAAACGATGAAACCAGTGAGGCTACAAATTTTCGGTAATACGATTCCTCTACTTTTTTAGGAATCACAATAAATTTCTTGTTTAAAAATGGCTGAAGCTTGTTGCCATCTACTTCTTTCTCGAAGGTGTATAGCCGATGGTGAAGCACCATCCAGGCTGGTTGGTTGCAGATGATGTAGGCATTCTGGTACTGAAAGTCAACCTTTTCGCCATCGTACTTAATTGTAGGAAAGTAATGAGTGTTATCTTCATTACGCCGGAAGTGAAAGAGCACCGTGGCTTTGTTGGGTAGCACGTCAATCTCTTTACCTACGGGTTCGCCGTCATTGCTCATCTCGAACAGGCGTTTTCCGTGCAACAGAGGGAGCACCCGGCTTCGGATATCTTCCAGGTATTCGGCAATTTCTACTCTTAGTTGTTGCTGCCGCTCGCTGTCTCCGTCATACACTTTGTAGAAGAACTCGTGAGGTTTTACGCGTTTTTTATGAAACTTTTTGATAATCACCTCCTGCTGCATAGAGTCCATCAGGCGGATGAGCTCGTAGTCCTGATCATCGAGTTCCTGAGCAAATTCCGGAGCATTTTTGTGCGAAATATTTTGGTGTTCGAAAGTAAATTCCTGCTGATCGTTGAGCTGAACGGCAAAGGACTCAAACAGGTATCCGAGATACTCGTGGTTAAAGAGTGAATAAATGACTTTAAATGGCCGTTCGGTCGAGACTTTCATGGAAAGAAAAAGTAGCGGTTGATAGTTTGGGTTGATCAAAAAAAGCTAACCCACAATTTAGCTAAAATAATATTAAGTACAAGAATTGAATTATTGAATCTGGCACGAAACCGTTCAGCAAGGAATAGGCATGAATACTTGACTAACTATTCGCCAAAAAGTAATCTGCAAAATACTTTCATTT
Source organism: Roseihalotalea indica (assembly GCF_022458895.1). Next base: position 176,769 of record NZ_JAINFL010000012.1, read on the forward strand.
AAACTGCCTGTTTTCCGGCTACTTAACTAGAGGAAATCTTTCACATCGGTGCGGGCAGCAATAATGGCCGGGCGGTAAGACGCTAGAAAAGTAATAAGTGAAATACTGAGAGCGGTATATAGAAAATCAGTTACCTGCATTTTTACCGGGTAGGCATCTACGATAGCCGTTTGCATGCCCATTGATACGATCCCGAAGGTCTGTTGTGCCCAGCAAATAATAACGGCCCCCACCAATCCGGTAATGGCCCCAATCAGCGCGATGATGGTGCCCTCCATCAGAAAAATAGATTTGACGGTGCGTTGGCGAGCCCCTAAGGCAAAGAGCATGGCAATGTCTTTCCGCTTGTCGATAGCGAGCATAGACAGTGAGAAGAAAATATTGAAAGAGGCAATGGCCAGAATAAACGAAAAGGTTAGGTAGACAAATAATTTTTCAATCTTCACGGCACGCAGCAGGCTGGCGTGTTGTTCGTCGCTATTGAGCACATCATACTGAGAGGCATCCAACAGTTTTTCCAACCGGCTTTCTACTTTACTGATTGACACACCGTCCTGCGTTTTAATTTCCAGAGCGGTGCGTTCATTATCGTAATCAAACAGAGCCTGGGCAAAATCAAGAGGCACTATTACATAGCTGGCATCATATTCTTTTTCGTTGGCAAAAATGCCACCCGGCATAATGTTCTTACGCCGGAAGTAGCGCGTCATAGGGTCTGGGTTGAACCCCCCGCCGGTGCTGGCCTCTTGTCGGGGCGTGAATATCTGCATGGCGTAGAAATCATTAGTGGGGGCAATAGATAGGGTATATTGCACTCCTCGGCCCATGATGGCATAGTTGATATTCCCTTTTTTCAGCACCACATCTCCGTGTACCATGGCCCGGTCAAGGCGTTGCTGCTCAATAAAGTTATCACTAACCCCTTTAAGCTTTACAATCATAGACGCGTCCTGATAGCGAGCCATAGCATTATCTTCAATCACCTGGGTGACTACCTTAACTCCTTCCACCTGCTGAATCTGCGCCAGCAACGAGTCAGTTATCAAAAATGTCTTTACCTTCTTGGGAACAATCTTAATTTCCGGGTCAAAGGTGCTTTTAGATTCTTTGATCAGATCTTCTAACCCGTTAAATACCGATAGTACAACAATGAGCGCCATTGTTCCCACAGCCACTCCCACCATTGAGATATTGGAGATGATCTGAATGAAGTTTTTCTTCTTCTTAGATCGGAAGTACCGCCGCGCAACCAGAAAGGGGAAATTCATTATTCAATAGTTCGATTGCTCAATTGTTAATTGTTGAATTGCTAAATGGCTGATTGTTGATTGGTTGCAGGTTTTAAGGTTACAAGTTTAGAGCTGCCGGGACCTGTTAGTTCGAAATTCAAGGTTCAGAGTTTTTAGTGCTTAGTTCAAAGTTCAAGGCCGCCGGGCATGGTTACTAGTTGCAATGTTACTTCGCTTCCGACTTCCTGCCTCCTTTCACTCCCTGCACCAACCTCCTTGCTCCTAGCCATTTACCCCTTGCACCACGCTCTAAGCACCTTGCCCTCTCAATCTTCGTCATCAGCTGGGGGAATATCCAGGTCGGAAATAATTTTGTCCATACGGGCGGCGTAATCAGCACTATCGTCGAGGTAAAAAACAAGCTCGGGCACTACACGGGCTACTTTGCCAATCCGGTTGCCTAGCAGACGGCGGATCTCGCTTTTTTTGTATTGGATAGTATCCATTAGTTGCTCTTTTTGCTTGCTGAGCATAAAACTGAGGTATATTCTAGCTAATCCCAGATCGGGACTCACTTGTACGCGCGATACCGTCACAAAATCAGTTGTGCCTAACAGAGAGGCTGCATTGCGCTGAAAAATCTCACTCAATTCTTTCTGGAGCAACGATGAAAATTGTTTTTGGCGTTTACTTTCCTTCATAGCATCAATTCGTTACACGCGGTGCGATGTTAAAACGCATCTATTTCGTAAGTTGCGAATGAACAAACATACCATCGTTAGACTACAATTCACATAAATCTACGTAAAAAAGTACACGACATTGCGTATACTAAGGTTGATTGTTTCTTTTGCATCTACTTATTAGTGCTGTCAACACTTTAAACAAACCAGAGTGCTCACTTACTTTCGAGTCAATGATCCGTATCGGATACTGGCAGTTTTTATACTTTTAATTCTTATACGGCTTCCCTTTTTACTGACGGGCGATCATCTTACGTTGCCGGAACTGAACTGGATGCTGGTTGGCGAAAATATGGCTGAAGGCGACCGCCTTTATTTACAGGTATGGGATAATATTGGCCCACTGTCGGCTTTGGTCTACCACCTGATTGAACTGGTGTTTTCCCGAAGCCAAACCGCCTACGTTATACTGGCTACCTTACTGACTACCTATCAAAGCGTAATCTTTAATGATTTTCTGCTTTCCAAGAAAGCCTATCACGAGAATACGTATATCCCGGCTTTACTATATGCTTTGCTTTCCTGTTTCTCTTTTGATTTCTACACGCTCTCTCCGGTATTGCTGTCATTAACCTGGATTCTACTGGCACTGCGTAACATATTTCATCGTATTGAAAGCCAATCGCGTGATCCGCGCATTCTGAGCACTGGTATCTTTATCGGGCTAGCAGCACTCTGCTATCTGCCTAGTTTGATTTATATTATATCAACATTTTTGGCCTATCTGCTTTTTGCTAATGTCTCGCTTCGGCGGTTTTTATTACTGTTATATGGTTTGGCGTTACCTTTATTAGTAGCCTTCACCTATTTTTATCTGTTTGATGCTTCTTCCGGGTTCACTCAGCAGTATTTACTGGCCTTTAGCAATATCTCAAAAGACCCTTATCTAACTAAATGGGCTCTGTTGGCAGTGGGAGCTATTCCTTTGATCTTTCTGCTGGTATCGCTTTACAAGCTAGGGCAGTACCGCCGTTATACCAATCAGCAAAGTAAGCTTCAGCAGATTATGATAATTAAGCTTGTGGCAGCTCTGCTTACACTATTTTTTGTACGCCAGTTGGCGCCCTATCATTTACTATTGTTTGTTCCACCCATTGCGTTCTTCATCACACATTTTTTGCTGATTATTCGCCGTATACTAATTGCTGAACTGGTAACCGTGGGGTTAACCGCCTTGCTGATTATGAATGGCTATGCGCTGCTTTTTAATTTTTTCTCTTTTCAGGATTTTACCCAGATCAATAACCTAATGGTGCAGTCCACGGACTATGATGAACTGGTGACTGGTAAGAAGGTATTAGTGCTGGGGCAAGACCTTAGTGTATATCGAAATGCAGAATTAGCTACTCCGTATCTCAACTGGCAGTTGGCTTCGCAGCAGTTGGCAAACCTCAACGACTTCAGAAATGTCTCTGCTATTTATGCGGCTTTCAGCGAGGATATGCCTGATCTTATTATTGATGAGGTACAGCTGATGCCCCAGATTTTTGAGCGTATTCCGGCTATTGGAAAAGAATACCGGCAGCTTTCGGGCCAGCCGATCTATCAGCGGGTGCAGGAGGCTAGCAAATAATCTTACCCACCCGGCGGGCATGCCTCCCGCCTTCAAAAGGAGTTTGTAAGAAGACATCAACTAAGGCAATAGCCTCTTCCTGTGAGATAAATCGGGCCGGAAGACAAAGTACATTAGCATCATTATGCTGGCGTACCAAGGCTGCTATCTCTTGATTCCAGCAAAGAGCGGCCCGCACACCACTGTGTTTATTAGCTGTGATGGCCACACCGTTTCCGGTGCCACACACCAGAATGCCCAACTCATGCTGTTTTTGCTGCACTGATTCGGCTAGCGGATGCGCAACGTCCGGGTAATCCATAGAATCCTCAGAGTAGGTACCAAAGTCTTCTACTGAAAGATTTTGCTTAGCCAGATGTTCCCGAATGGCTTCTTTGTATGAAAAACCCGCATGATCCGCTCCCAAAGCAATAGATATAGGCATATAGATTAAGAGTTAAAGTGCTTCTTCAGCGGCCGCTTCTGCTTCTCGCTTTTTACGCAATACCCATCTTGATATATAGATACTGGCCTGATAGAGCAAAATAAGCGGGAATGTTACCAGTAGCTGAGTAACCGGGTCAGGAGGAGTAACGAATGCAGAAATAATCAGGATGACTACAATGGCATGGCGACGATACAAAACCAGCATGGACGGAGTGATGATTCCTACCTTGCTTAAGAAGTAAACGACAATGGGCAACTGAAACAATAACCCACAGGCTAATACCAGGGTGATAACAATGGATACGTACGAGGTTATGTCAAATTCATTGAGGATAGTAGGGTCTACCTGATAGTTTCCTAAGAAGTTTACGGATATAGGCAGCACCACAAAATACCCAAACAGCACGCCAGTTAGAAAAAGCAAGCTGACAAAGAACACCGCCCCCCGGCTCAGTTTTCGCTCCTGTTCGTACAATCCAGGGCTGATAAAACGCCAGATCTCAAAGAATACGTAGGGGAATGCGGCGATCAGCCCGATAACGGCCGAAGAGTAGATATGCATGGTAAACTGGCCCGTCATCTTTCGGCTTTGAATGATAAAGGGCATTTTCTCCATGCAGAAAGCATCAGAGCCAATCAGATTTCCGATCTTGCAAAATTGCTGGAAGGTCCAGAAGTCAACTTTGGTTGGGCCTAAAATTAATATTCCCCACACAAACTCCTTGGCAGCAAAAGCCGCTATGGCAAATACCATAATGGCCGCCAGCGAACGAACGATGTGCCAACGTAATTCTTCCAGGTGGTCCAGGAAGGACATTTGCTTTTCGTCCTCAGTTGGTCGATGCTTCTGAACCGCATCTTCCCGACGTTCACTTACGCCGTTTTGCTTAGGTTGTAACTGATTTTCGGTGTTCTCTTCCAACGTCTCTAGATCTTTTCCAAACTACTGTATAAAGGATATTCGGCCATCAATTGGTTCACTGATTGTCGGATTTGAGCAATTCGTTCGCTATCATCCGGGTGGCTAAGGACATCATCAATAAACTCAACAATCTGCTTCATTTCATTTTCGCCCATGCCCCGGGTAGTAATTGCAGCACTTCCTACGCGTATTCCCGAAGTTACAAAAGGTGATTTATCGTCAAAGGGCACCATATTTTTGTTAACGGTGATATCGGCTTCACCCAGGGCTTTCTCAGCCACCTTACCAGTGATATCCTTAGAGCGAAGGTCAATTAGCATTTCATGGTTGTCGGTACCACCCGAAATTACGTAATATCCTCGTTCCAGAAATGCCTCAGCCATCACATGCGCATTTTTGATTACCTGCTGGCAATAGGTAAGAAACTCATCAGACAATGCCTCTTGAAAAGCAACGGCTTTGGCAGCAATAACATGCTCTAGCGGTCCGCCCTGTGTTCCCGGAAATACGGCCATGTCTGCTAGAGCTGACATAGGGCGAATTTGCCCTTTCGGCGTGGTAACCCCAAACGGATTGTCAAAATCTTGTCCCATCATAATGAGGCCACCGCGGGGCCCGCGTAGGGTCTTATGGGTAGTGGTGGTCACAAAATGGCAGTGCGGTAGCGGATCGTTCAACAATTTTTTGGATATAAGCGCTGCGGGGTGCGAAATATCGGCTAATAGAAATGCATTTACGCTATCGGCGATGGCCCGCAGTCGTTTGTAATCCCAATCGCGGCTGTAGGCCGAAGCACCGCAAATCAGTAGCTTGGGCTGCTCGCGTTGAGCGATGGCCTCTACTTTGTCATAGTCAATATAGCCGGCGGGTACTGCACCGTCTTCTTTTTCTACGCCGTAGAACGAAGGCTGATACAGTTTACCGGAAAAATTTACTGGTGAGCCATGAGTAAGGTGCCCACCGTGTGACAAGTCAAATCCCAGAATCTTATCGCCGGGCTGTAATATAGCCAGCATTACGGCAGCATTGGCCTGGGCACCGGAGTGGGGTTGCACATTAGCCCAGGTAGCGCCAAATAATTCCTTAGCTCGGTCAATGGCGAGTTGCTCTATCTGGTCTACTATTTCGCAACCGCCGTAGTATCGCTTGCCGGGTAGCCCTTCTGCATATTTATTGGTAAGTACACTTCCCATAGCCTCCATAACCTGGGGAGAGGTGAAGTTTTCGGAGGCAATCAGTTCAATGCCTCGCTCTTGTCGTTCTAGTTCCTGTTGAATCAGGTTAAATATCTGCTGGTCTCGTTGCATAGCCGGTAAAATTAGAGATTTCAAAAGTACTCGAAGTCAAAGACATTCACAATGGCTAAGGTAGATTCTGTGGTTCTTACACGATTTCTCTCCCATAATGATGACGTAATCCCATTTTGGGAGTAAAAATTAGTAAAGCCTTCGTAGGTCCTATCTCAAACATATAAATGTCGATGTACTATAATTTTAACATAAAATTTTGAAAGTCAGTGTCTTATGAATTTGTAATTATGAATATTACATCAATTTAATGTAATTTATTAAGTCGTAGATGAAGAATTGCACAGCATTTGAAACTAAAATCATGAGCAACGGTACAAATCATAACTTAGTATCATGAAAAAAAGTACAAACCTCTTTAATCAGCTTCGGAACTTATGTGATGATCTACTGGATGTTAATGCTATGTCAACCCATAATGCCATGGTTGCCCAGGAGATGCTGATCAAATACAGACAACAAGCATTACTTACTCAGGCTATGCTATTGTTGCAAAAAAGCCATGATTAACCATATCTCTTACCTCTAGCATTTAGGCTTTTCACTACATTAATCTTATCTGCCCCACTGCTACATACTACCAGACACCCATATTGGATTGCTACAGTCAAAAATATTTGGTAGTAAATAATATCTGCACTACGGAGTTTAATAATATCCTTTTTACATCGTATCCCATACATTAGAAGAGGTAGCACATTTTTTTGCAGTAAATATTTTATAATTTGCCGGTTCTATTCCCACAATTTTTGTTATGGAACCGTCTACCCTCTCAGAATACCGAAATCGTATTGACCAAATTGATGACCAATTGCTCTCGTTGCTTAATGAGCGAATGAAGGTCGTCAAACAGGTAGGTGAACTGAAGCGTTCTACCAATTCCATTATCTACCGCCCGGAACGGGAAAAAGCCATTCTGGACCGGCTTAAAGATCGCAATCAGGGGTTGCTGAACGAGCCGGCTATTGATGCTATCTTCCTGGAAATCTTTGCCGTCAGCCGTAATATTGAACTGCCCGAGCGTATTGCTTATCTGGGGCCTAGCGGTAGCTTCTCGCATCAGGCAGCCGAAAGCCGGTTTGGTGCTATGAGTGATTACATGGCTATTGGTTCTATTCAAACCATTTTTGATGTCGTAAATTCAGGAATGGCCCGCTTCGGCGTGGTGCCTATCGAGAATAATCAGGAAGGGATGGTGCCTGAAACCGCCGACTGCCTGGCGGAGTATGATGTGCATATTGTAGCCGAAATTCCGATGTCGGTGCACTTTGCCTTTGCCAGTCAGATTGATCAGCTTTCCCACATTCAGAAAATTTACTCCAAGGATATTGCTTTCCGGCAGTGCCGAAAGTTTCTGACAGAAGTTCTCAATAAAGACGATGTAGAATTGATCCCGGTAGAATCTACTTCTAAAGCGGCCCGGCTGGCCAAGCAGGAACCCAACAGCGCGGCTATCTGCTCTAAAATTGCGGCTCAGGAATTTCAACTGCCTATGCTGTTTGAGAATATTGAAGACTCGGCTGATAACCAGACTCGCTTCTTCATTATCAGCAAAGATTTTGAGAACCAGCAAAGCAGCGACGATAAGACATCAGTGCTGGTAAAATTACCTCATTCCGACGAGCCGGGGAGTCTGGCCAATTTTCTGCAGGCTTTCAACCGGGAAAACATAAACATGACCAAGATTGAGAGCCGTCCGGCCAAGCAGGGAAAAAGCTTTAGCTATCAGTTTTTTATTGATTTTGAAGGGCACTGGAAGGATGAGAACGTGCAGCAGATTGTATCAGAGTATGATAAGGAGATTAAATGGCTGGGAAGTTACGTTCGCCTTTGTTAAGCTTCTCGAACAAACCGATATAACTTCGCGTTGTATCGTAAAAATTCTACCTCATAGCTCATGAATGCAAAATTAGGAAAAGTAGGAGTGCTGTTGGTCAATTTAGGTACCCCCAATAGCCCCCGAACGGGAGATGTACGCCGCTATTTACGAGAGTTTTTGATGGATGGGCGGGTAGTAGATTATCCGCTTATTCCCCGCTGGATGCTGGTAAACCTGATTATTGCCCCTTTTAGGGCACCTAAATCAGCGAAGGAATATCAGAAGTTGTGGGAAGACCGCGGCTCACCTCTGAAGTTCTACGGTGAAGATGTACGCGATTTGCTACAGGAGTCATTAGGTGAAGAATACATCGTTACCCTGGCTATGCGCTACCAGCAGCCTAGCATCCAAGAAGGGCTGGACGCGCTTCAGAAAGCAAATGTGCGTCACATTGTTTGTATTCCCCTTTTTCCGCAATACGCATCAGCCACCAGTGGCTCAGTCATTGACAAAGTGATGGAAATTGTACGCACCTGGCAGGTTATGCCATCCATCAATTTTATTAGTCATTTTCCGGACCACCCGCTGTTTATTGAGGCCCATCTGGACCGGGCGCGGACGCAGCTAGAAAAACAGGATTTTGATCATGTGCTGTTCAGTTACCACGGGGTGCCCGTGAGCCAGATTATGAAGGGCTCGCAGGATAATTATTGTCAGGTGGGTACTTGTTGTAACAAATACCATAAGAAGAATCAGTTTTGCTACCGGGCGCAGTGTTTTCAGACCTCGCGAGTGCTGGCGGAAAAACTAGGTATTCCGGAAGAGAAATACACCGTTTCTTTCCAGTCAAGGTTAGGACCCGTGCCCTGGATTCGTCCTTACACGGATGAAGTTCTACAGGAATTAGCAGAAAAAGGAATTAAAAAGGTATTAGCATTCTCGCCAGCGTTTGTCGCTGACTGCCTGGAAACCACCCTGGAAGTGGGAGAAACTTATAAAGAGGATTTTCTGGAAGCGGGTGGTGAAGTTTGGCAATTGGTAGAAAGCCTCAACGATCATCCATTGTGGGTAGCGTGCCTGAAAGATCTAGTACTACAAAATACTACTTCCGAATCATCCTTGGTTTCGGAAAATATTGAAAAAATTCAAACTTCTACAGCCTTTACGGGTTCTACTACTAAAGTATCATAAGAAACCTGTTTGGTTTTTGGTTAAAGACACGTAGCGAAGGAGTTACGTGTCTTTTTCGTATCTTTACCGCATGATTCTATACAACGTTACCGTCAATGTAGAGCACTCGATTGAAAAAGAGTGGCTGCAATGGATGCGCACCGAACATATTCTGGATATCATCAATACCGGGTTATTTCAAAATGCTAAAATTTTTCGTTTGCTGAATGTGGAACAATCGGAGGGAACGAGTACGTATGCCATTCAGTATTTTGCCAAAAGCCAAGCCGACTTCAAGCAATATGAACAAGAGCACGCTCCGGCCTTACGGGAGGAGCAACTAAAACGCTTCGGTAATCGCGCCCTGGCTTTTCGCACCCTAATGGAAGAAGTATAAAAAATGTACAATGAGCAGGGTGCAATGAGCATTGAACTCTGATATACGTCATCCCGAAATTTATAACAGAAGAGATGTTGCTAAACTCAATTGCACTTGTCTGCAAATAGCACTTTTCAGTCCGGTACCAACAGTCCTACTCTACAATTCATTAATTTGATACTGCTGAATCTGGTCTTTCACCAGGCGGCAGGTAATCCATTCTGTCAACAAAGAAGCACCCAGCGATTTGTAAAACTCAATGGCAGGAGTGTTCCAGTCCAGCACCTGCCATACTACGCGGTGGGCGTCCTCTTCTTTGGCTTTTAGCACGATACGATCCAGCAACTTTTTCCCAATGCCTTGCCCCCGGTACGATTCCGTCACGATCAAATCCTCCAGGTAAATGCATTTGCCCTTCCAGGTAGAGTAGCTGTAAAAGTATAGCGCCAGTCCCACCACTTTTTTCTGCTCATTATCTTCCGCCACAAAAAATTCAAAGACTGGTTTCTTACCAAAAGCATCCTGCTCCAGTTCTTCCAGAGTAACCTCAACCTCTTTGGGTGCCCGCTCAAAAATGGCCAGTTCCTGAATTAATGCTAACGCCTGAGGCAAATCTTCTTTGATTCCGTCGCGAATGGTAATGGTGGGCATAATAAGGTTTACTGATTTTGTAGTGAAATATAACAGTTAGTGTATAATGAAATGAGGAAGGATTACCGCGCGTGCTCGGGCATGACGCCCATGTTGTAAAAGGTAAAGGCGAATTTATCCGTCCACTCTTCAATCTGCTTAGATGTGGGTTTTCCGGCTCCGTGTCCGGCTTTGGTCTCAATGCGGATGAGCACGGGGTTTTCTCCAGCTTGCTTCTCCTGTAGAGTAGCGGCAAACTTAAATGAGTGGGCGGGCACCACCCGGTCGTCATGGTCGGCGGTAGTAACCATCGTGGCGGGGTATTTTGCCCCTTCTTCCAGATTGTGCAGCGGGGAGTAACCGTACAGATACTCAAACATAGCCTGGCTGCTGTCGGCAATGCCATAATCAGGCGCCCAACCTGCCCCCGCAGTAAACTGATGGTAGCGTAGCATATCCATCACGCCCACGGCTGGTAAAGCCACCTGGCATAAGTCCGGGCGTTGGGTCATGGTAGCCCCAACGAGTAACCCACCGTTAGAGCCGCCAGCAATGGCTAGTTTCTCGGCTGAGGTGTACTGGTTTTCCTGTAGGTATTCTCCTGCGGCAATAAAATCGTCAAAAACATTCTGTTTGTTCATTTGCATGCCAGCCTCGTGCCAGGTTTCACCGTATTCGCCACCACCGCGCAGGTTGGGCATGGCAAACACTCCGCCGTTTTCCAGCCAGTACAGATGGGCAATGCTAAAGCTGGGCGTCAGGCTGATATTAAAGCCTCCGTACCCGTATAGATAGGCCGGGTTTTGCCCGTCCATCTCCAGACCTTTGCGATGAACAATAAACATCGGGACTTTTGTGCCGTCTTTGCTGCTGTAAAATACCTGCTTGGTTTCGTAATCGTCCGAGTTAATATCTAGCTGGGGTTCTTTAAAAATACTTGAGGTACCGGAGGCTACGTCATACGCAAAAATAGTGGTGGGGTAGGTAAATGAGGTAAAAGCGTAGAATAGCGTATCCTGATCCATCTCCCCCTGGAATCCGACAGCCGTGCCCAAAGTGGGCAGTTCAACTTCTTTTTCCAGCTTACCCTGTAAGTCGTATTGTTCAATGCGGGTTACGGCGTCTTTCAAATAATTAGCAAAAAGTTTTCCTCCGGCAAACGATACACTTTGCAGCACGTAGTCTTTTTCTGGTAGTACGTCCTCCCAATGTTCAGGAGTGGGCTGAGACGCATCTACCTTAACTAATCGCTGGTTCGGTGCGTCCAGATTAGTAAGAATATAGAGTGTGCTTCCTTCGCTATATACCACCGAATGGTTATTATCGAAGTTGGTGACGACGGGCACAATTTTGCTATTGGGCTGTTGGAGATCTTTGATGTATAGCTCTCGTCCAGTAGTACCCATGGCGGCGGTAATTGCCAGAAAACGCTGATCCTCGGTAACATCACTGCCTACGTAGCGCCGAGGGGTTTGGTCACCACCAAAAATAAGCACGTCTTCAGTCTGAGAAGTGCCAAGTTTGTGGTAATAAAGCTTATGGTTCATATTAACGCCCGAAAGCGCACTACCTTCTTTCGGTTTGTCATAACTGCTATAAAAGAAGCCTTCATTGTTTTCCCAGGCAATGCCGCTAAACTTTACATCGCGCAAGGTATCTTCTACCAGTTCCTGAGAAGCCACATCCAGGGTTAAGATCTTCCGCCAGTCAGAGCCTGACTCAGAAATGGAGTAGGCCAGCATAGAACCATCTTTAGTAAAACTGATGGTGGAAAGAGAAACGGTTCCGTCGGCAGAAAATTTATTAGGGTCCAGAAATACCTTGGGTTCTGCGTTCAGGCTTTCCTGTACGTATAACACGCTTTGATTTTGCAGTCCGTCGTTTTTAAAGAAATAATAGCGTTCGCCATGTTTGGCCGGCACGCCATATTTTTCGTAATTCCAGAGTTCGGTAAGTCTTTCTTCAATGGCCGAGCGGTAGGGAATATTTTCCAGATAGGCTTCGGTTACCACATTTTGAGCTTTTACCCATTCGGCGGTCTCTTCCGAGCGGTCATCTTCCAGCCAGCGATAGGGGTCAGCTACTTCAGTACCAAAATAGTCGTCTACATGATCTATTTTTTGAGTAGGCGGATATTTTATATTCATAGTGTCAGCAGAATCTTCAGCGGTGGTACAGGCCAGTCCGCCGATCGTCAGTAAAGGGAGAAAAAAATGTTTCATCATCTGATTATAACACGAAGGTAAGGCAGTAAGTTGTATTTTAGAACGTCAGGATCAAATCCGTTTGTTATGTCCTTTTTTGATAAAATTACGGAGAAATTGTTTTCGAAGAAACCGGGAGCCACTACGCAGGTGCATGAAGTTATGCAGCGGAGCGAAAAGGAACAACAGGCATACGAACGGTGGAAGCAGAGCGAGGAAAAAAAGTTGCTATTGCGGAAGATGGCGCAGGCTTATTATTACAAAAAGACCAATATCCGCTCAGAGATGAATGTACACATTCTTAACATGCCATCGGCTAATGGGTTTGCTATCTCATATCATCCGAATATCAGTGCCAAGCACTTTCAGTATATGCTTGATTACCTGAAAGACCGGGTGTTGTTGCTGGATTATCGGCTGGTGAATACTGACCGACGCATGATAGAGAAGAAAAACTACGTGGAAACGACCGAACATTATTACTTAAAACCTCCCTTAGATGTAGAAGGGGTCGCCAATGAACCGGTAGATCAGCGATTTGGCAATGTTTCTGTAGCCCAGGTATTCGTCGATGACCGCCCCAGCTACCTTAAAGTACTCGTCAGCACCTATTCTGATCGCTTATACCAGGATGCCCTGCATTTTGATGATTTTGTCACTCATTTATTCGAAGAGGAAGAATGAATGGAGGCGGGTGGCTGTCAGACAGTGTATACGCTTTATGTCCTGATAGACAGCCAAATCGCCTCTTGCTAACCACCTTTGCTATTGCACTAAAATTTTTCGGGTAAGCACTGCCAGGGCCGTACGTACTTCTACAATGTACATCCCGGTGGGTAAGCTGCTGGTATCCAGAGACAATTGGTCATCAGATTTTTGTAGCACAGGAAGCATCAGCTCTTGTCCCTGAAGATCAATCAAGGTAAGCGTGGCGGTGGTATCTGCCTCAGGGAGCGTGATAGTAAGTATACCTTCAGTAGGGACGGGATAGGCATTGAACACCTGGGGAGTATCTCGGCAACCTTTGCTAATGCGCTCTTCAGTGGCTGTACGAATAGCTTCCAGCCGGGCGTACAAATTATCTCCGGGGCACTCGGTAGAGCAGCCATTCCGGTGTCCGGCAATCACCCCAAGTTCGCTATTAGCAGGGTGAGGCTCAATACCCAGCGGGTCCAGGTTTTCTTTATCCAGTTTCCAACTAGTGACTTTGATAATGGTTGCCAGCGCCGTATCAGTAGGTTCTACTGTATTGTAATTACCCAACATACAAACGCCCATTGTCCCTGAGTTGCGGCCGCAAAAGTGAGCTCCCTGAATATTGTCTGGCTCTATATTCTGACTACCCGCACTGCGACCTTCAAACAGAGTGCCATCAGGAGCTACCAGAAAATTATAGCCAATATCCGACCAGCCCCGGTCTTGGGTATGAAACAGGTAGATGTTCCGTACTATATTTTCATAATCGGTTAGGTTATTATACGTAGCCGAGTGGTGGATAATGACATGTTCTACTTGGGTGAAGGAGCGGGAGTAGCTCGGAGGTGGTAGTCCGGCCCGCCATTCGTCCTGAGGGATATAGGTGGGTTTTTCACAGACGGGGTCTTCGGCAGTGACGCGTTCCTGTCGTAGGGCGGGGGGAGTGGTCTTACCAGTTTGGGCATTAAAGAGCGAAAGGATGATAGAATCCTGAACGGAGCCGGTATGCAGCAGAAATTGCCGTACAGGGCGGTCCCAGACCAGCAAGGTGCTCTGGCTATAGGATAATCCTTCGGTTTCGTGCTCTTCAGCCTGCACCCGAAAGGTATCCTGGTCCACAATCACATACGTATCAGCCCAGTTGGTGCCCATAGCAGCTCGGAAGGCCAGGCTGGTAAAAGGAAGTTTTGGGTTAACTTGGTAAGTCTGGCTTGCTTCTACAGGAGCCGTAAGTTGCTGGTAGTATTTTGCCCGCTTTTCTACTTCCTTTATAGAAAGTTTTGGGTAGTTTTGCGCCCAAACCGCCGAGTGAATCAATAAAAATAAAATAAAATAAACGTATCCTTGGTGTGGCTTCCTCATTCAGTCTCGAACTTTTTATGTAGTTTCCGATAATAACGTACCAAACGATTGTTTATGTTTAGCCGTTACCTACTAAACTTCCAAATAATGATGAAAAAAACACTGACCCTGATTGCCGTAGTTATTATGAGTTGCCAGAATGTGCCTTCCGCCAGCGTACCGGAGGCTGATAGCTCACCCATACAATTTCTGAAAACTTCACTACAGGTAACCGTGCGCGACAATATTGGTAATGTAGTAGAAGGTGCTGAGGTACAGCTTTTTACCAGCAAAGAAGATTACCAGAAAGAAACCAACCCGGTAGGAGAAAAAGTGTATACCGATGATAAAGGCCGGGCAAAATACATCGGGCTGGATGCGCGTGATTACTTCGTGAATGTTGAGAAGGGAGATCTGAATAATTTTGGGGCTGGTATCAAAACTGATTCGCTGGTAGAAAAGCGAATGAACAAAGTTACCATTATTATTGAGTAGTGATTTCTCCGGACGATATCAATAAATACCGCTTTCAGCACGTTATTCAGGTGCGCTACTCGGATATGGACATGCTGGGCCATGCGAACAATGCCATTTACCTGACGTACCTGGAGCTGGCCCGTGTAGAGTACTATAAACAGGTGAACCGGCAGGACTGGAAAACGATTGCAATGGTGCTGGCTCATGCCGAAATGGACTTTAAAGTGCCGGTTACTCCGGGAGTAACGCCAGTGGTACGTATGCGAACCACCCGTTTGGGTAAAAGCAGTATGACTATTGAAAATATGATTACCGATGAAGCCGGAGAACAACTGTTTTTCTCAGCTTCT
Source organism: Roseihalotalea indica (assembly GCF_022458895.1). The sequence continues at coordinate 192,035 of NZ_JAINFL010000012.1, forward strand.
ACCGTAATGGTAGCGGTTAATCCGCAAACGGGACGTCCGGTGGTGATTCCCGAGAACGAAAAGCAAAAAGTGATTGATTATGAACCGGCTTTGGACTAGATGGATTTGGATACTAGGGGTATGGGCAATGGCTGTAGCCTGCAAAGCTCCCGAGGCTCCCGATTTTCAGGGTGTTAGAAATATGAAAGTGGATGTGCAGGGCCTGAGCGGGGCTCGCATTAATGGCGATGCCGTTTTCTTCAACCCTAACGACCGGAAGATTACCCTCAAAAATGTAGATGTAGAAATTTCGGTTGAGGGGAAAAAAGTAAAAGATATAGCTCGGGAGTTTGATATCACTGCTGAACCCAACAGTGAGGTGACTGTCCCCATTGATGTGACTCTCACGCTGCAGGACCTGAATATGAATTTGCTCAGCACCGCCATGAGCATGCTTAATGGCGAAGAGAAAAAGATTCGCTATAAAGGTAAAGCACGCGTTAAAATGTACGGCTTCTCTTTCAACGTTCCCTTCGACTACGAAGATGACGTCACGATTTCCCTTTAAACAGCCACTAGACATCACTTCTTTCATTTAGCATCACTAAACCCGGTAGCTCGTTAACATTCTTGCTATCACCGGGTTATAGCTAGATGAAGAGTTGCTTGAAGTATATATTGGCCGCGGGTTTAGTTGTTGGCGCCTGGCTACCGGGAATAGCTCAGTTTTCTATTGCCCCTCAACTTAATATGGGAGTTCCGGTGGGCAATGCTCAGGCCTATGCAACTCCCCGGTTAGGCTACGGAGCCGAAGTAGGTTACCAGTTGGCCGAGCGGTGGAGCGCTACGGTAGCGTATGATCTGTATGCTTTTGAAGTAGGTGCTAACCTGGAGGACCTTGATATAAGCCCGGCACTGCTAAGACTATTCAATTTGCCCGAACGGTTTACACTGGATCTAAAGTCCAGTTCCTGGAGTGGCGGGTTTCGTTATTCCCTTCCCTACTTTAAAGTTATTCCATTTGTGGGCGTAGTAGGCAGCACTAACGATATTAAGGTAAGCGGCTACGGACTGAGCATATCGCGCTCTTACTGGGGAGTAGCTCCGGTCTTAGGGGTGCAGTGGCCTCTGGCACCTCGCTGGAGCCTACAAGCCGACGCCCGGGTACAAACCATTTTTCTTCAGGAAGATATCCCATTCGTAGAAAACATCATCAAAGAACATTTAGTCTTCGTTCCTATCCACGCCGGAGTGGTATTTCAATTAGGTAAGAGTAAGAAGTATTAGCTAGTGTAAGCGAAGGCTGTTGGCCGTCAGGCAGTGTGTGAATGTGAGAAACCACTAACAACCTACCGCTACCATTATACAATAACATCTCTCGAAGGAGTATTACCAGAGCCGGGCTGTGCATATTTTTATCGTTCAACCTTTCATTCCCTTTTACACTTCGCGCATTCGTTTACTATTCGTAATTTAGCCGCTGGTTGCTCAACTACCGATTTGTTTTTACGTTCCATTGCGTAGCAACCAGAAGAGGATATTTTGAACCAACGAACGCGCACTATTATAACGGCCTCTTGGGTGGGGCTAATCGGCAACCTGCTGTTATCCTTAGTGAAAATCATAGTAGGGTGGTTGTCCAGCAGCCAGGCAGTACTGGGCGATGGTATTGATTCTCTTTCGGATGTAGCCGCCTATCTGGTAACCCTGGTCACGGCCCGTATTACCCAGCGCCCGCCAGATGTCAAATATCCCTACGGTTATAACCGGGCCGAAACGATTGCTTCCAAAGCCCTGTCTTTTTTCATCTTTTTTGCCGGAGCGCAGCTCTTTTATAATAACCTGATGGATCTGGTACAGGGTATAGAACGTCCGATTCCCTCCTTACTGGCGTTATATGTATCGGGGTTTTCAGTGTTAGGCAAGCTGGGGTTAGCCCTATGGCAGTTTCGGGTAGGGAGGCGTACCCAAAGCCCTATGCTGATTGCCAACGCTAAAAATATGCAGGCTGATATTGTGCTATCGGCAGTAGTACTAGTCGGAGTAGGCTTATCAGTGGTCAAGCAGTGGCCCATGATTGACACTATTCTGGCGTTGCTGGTTAGTCTGTGGATTTTACGAATCGGATACCAGATTTTTAAAGAAAGTAATACCGAACTGATGGATGGTGTGGATGATACCTCATTGTATCAGCAGGTGTTTACTGCCGTAAAATCCGTGCCGGGCGTGCATAACCCGCACCGCGCCCGCATCCGCAAGCTAGCTAACGCCTATGTGGTGGAACTGGATATTGAAGTAGCTGGCGATTTATCGGTGATGGAGGCTCATCAGCTAGGAGTAGAAGTAGAGCAGCAGATCAAAGCGACCCTCACCAATGTCTACGATATCATGATCCACGTTGAACCCCGGGGTAATGTAGAAAAACACGAGAAATTCGGCCTATCCCGAGAAGACGTTTAAGCAATGTGCAGGGAGACATGAACAGCCAAGAAGTTTAAACTCGCCGTTACATCCTTTCTTTGTCTGAGTCTGATTTTTTTCTAAATTCCCTTTAGACTGATCCATTAAATGTATGAATCTACTAATACAACCTTCTAAAACCTTAGCCTGAATTGAGAGTACTATCCTGGCTTGTATGGTGCAGTTGGTGGGCGTTGTTATTATCAGGTTGCCTCTCTGGCCCAGACACCCCTGTAACGGAAAAAAGCCCTTTTCTGGCTCCGGTTCCTATGGCATCGGTAACCGATAGCCGGTTAGAGGAGGTATCGGGATTAGTGGCGAGCCGGAAGAACCCAGGTATGCTATGGGTACACAATGATAGTGGTAACCCCCCGGCACTTTACCTGCTTGACAGCCAGGCTGTGGTGCGGGCAGTATACATGGTGGGAGAAGCTCAGCGTGACTGGGAGGATCTTACTATTGGCCCCGGCCCGATAGAGGGAGAGACCTACCTGTATATGGGTGATATCGGCGATAATTTTACCTTTCACTCGTGGAATTATATCTACCGCTTCCCTGAACCCACGTGGGCCGGAGCCATACTGGCCGACAGCGGCACTGTTACTGCTCTGCCTGACACTATCCGGCAGGTTGATACCCTGGCTTTTGTATACCCGGATGAGCAGCGAGATGCTGAAACGTTGCTGTTGGATCCCACAGACACAACTTTGTATTTACTGTCCAAAGAAATGTCTAGTATCAATCTGTATAGCCTTCCTTATCCTCAGCGTACAGATAGTATTGCCATAGCCCAGCATCTACTGGAGTTACCTTTTGATGGTGAGAACCTGTTGGATCGCTTGGTAGCCGGTGATATTTCTGCGGATGGGAAAGAACTATTACTGAAAACCTATGCGCGTGTCTTTTACCGAGCCCGTACATCTCTCGACCTTGCCTTTGCCGACTGGATAACGCAACCAGCCGATACCCTGCCCTACACGGCTGAGCCCCAGGGGGAAGCTGTAGGGTTTGCGGCTGATGGTTCAGGGTATTACACGCTTAGCGAAAGAGGCATTGGCAGCGAGTTGTATTTGTATTTTTATCCCCGCCAACCGGTGGACGCTCAATGATCTTTTGTATCATTGCAGCTTTGAACAAGAATCGCGTTGATTAGCCAGGGAGCAGCCCTGTAGTAAGCAAGCTTCCTGGAGCAAAAGTGCTTATATGTTTACAACATCCGATTCATGGCTCTCTCTATAAAATGAAAAAATACACTTGTATGCGAAGAACAATTCTGTGGGCACTATTGCTGCTGCCTTGCTTAGCCTGTGGACAAGACAATGCTACCCCTTCGGTAGTAGAGCCGCCCACTATCACATTTTCCGAGCCTACGGATCAAGGTGAGGTAAAAAATCCTGCGATTAACGAAGCTTCTGGTATTGTGGCCAGTCGTAAAAATCCGGGTGTTCTCTGGACACATAACGACAGTGGGAACGATGCCAAAATCTATGCCATCAGCACCAGCGGAGAAACCCTGGGCGAGTGGGTTATTGTTGGGGCGAAGAACCGCGATTGGGAAGATATTACGATCGGGCCGGGACCCGAAGAGGGAGAAACTTACCTATATGTAGGCGATATTGGCGATAATGATGCCAAGCACGCCAATCTCACTATCTACCGCTTTCCTGAACCTGCCATTACCGGTGATGACCGGATTAGTGGTACTATCGGAACTGCTGAGACAATTACGGTACAGTACCCTGATGGTGCCAGAGATGCCGAAACCCTGTTGCTTGATCCTCTCACCCGTGATCTGTACATTGTTTCCAAACGGGATAAGCTGGCACATATTTACCGTATGGCTTATCCTCAGAGCACGTCAACAACGCTGGTAGCTGAGAATTTAGGGGAATGGCCGAGAGAGATTGGCGGTGTCTTTAACCAGCCCGTGGGAGGAGATATTTCACCGGATGGTAAAGAGCTGCTGATTAAATCATATGTAGAGGTGATGTACTGGCGGCGGGAAGATGATGAGACTTCTATTTTTGACCTGCTACAAACCGAACCTAAGCTCTTACCCTACACTGTAGAGCCGCAGGGTGAAGCTATCGGCTGGGCCTTGGATATGTCGGGGTACTATACCCTCAGCGAAAAGCAAAGCAACGTAACCCCGCATTTGTTCTTTTACAAGCGCACCGAGAAGTAATCTACCACTGATAGCCCACTGACATAGATACAGACCTGTTTCTAGGCCCATCATTAAATACCCTGGAAAAAGGTCTTCCAATGCCATGATCATACGAGGCATTGACTACCAGGTGCTCGGAAAAAACGCAGCGCGCCCCAACCTGAAGACCAAAATCATGCCTGGCATATGCGCTATTTTGCTCTATTATATCCCAGTTCGTAGATTCCTGAGTTTCGCCAGTTGTTTTCAATGTGCTGAAGTAGTAGCTATGTATAAGGGTTGCCAGATAGCCACCGCCGTGGATGCTTACTTGATCACTAAGGCGAACTCTCGCCAGTACAGGCAGACTTAGATACGAAAGAGATAGCCGTGAGGAGGAGGGGACAGGTGAATAGAAGAACAAACCTGGATCATGCCTGGCTCCTTTCTGAGCCAGAGAAAAGCCTGACTCCAGGCTCAATCCGGCAGATACAGGCCTATTGTAGTAGAATCCCACCGTTGTGCCCAGAATTGGTTCAGACTGGGGGAAAAAGGGGGCTGAAGTAAAATTGCTGGCAATGGCACCACCTAGTACACCAATATGGCTTCGTTGGCCCATGCTGAACAGGGGGAGCACTAAGAGTAAAATTAACAGAGAAAGTCGCATAATAGAGTAGTTATATTGATTGCGCCTTTAAATTACCACTGGTAGCCCACCGACACAGAAACCGAGCGGTTCATGGGGCCATCATTAAATGCCTTAGAGAAATGTCGTTGCAGGCCGTGGTCATACGAGGCATTGAGTACCCATTGTGTGGGTAATGTGTAACGTATGCCTGCTTGAAGCCCAGCATCAAAGTCAGCATAAGGACTGTTTAGCTGACGCTCAAAAATACCCCACATATTTTGTCTTTCTACCTGACCGGCAGATGGGCCAGTGGTTTGTCGTACACTATGCGCTAGAAAGGCCATATAGATTCCGGTGTGCAGGCTGAACCGCTGAGTCACCTTCGTTCTGAGCACGGCAGGTATCTGTAAATAGGATAGGGTCGTTCGGCTGACCGTTGGATCTACCTGAGAGGAGCTAGGAGACTTTACGTAACTTCTTACCCCTTTTTGGGAAAGGAAAAGCCCTGGCTCTATGCTCAGTATAGTGCTTATCGGCATATTCCGGTAAACACCCGCATACACCCCTACAATGGGTTCCGTGCTGTCATAAAAATCAGATACTGAATAATTGCTGAGGGTTACTCCACCCAGCACCCCGGTTTGTTTTTGTTGGGCAAACATGGTGAGCGGAGCAAGCAGCAGAAAAAGTAGCAAAGGTTGCTTCATGGGTTTGGAATTAGTTGTTGATAAAACGCTGAGAGCATTAATGGTATTGTATTTATAATGCCTGACATTTGCTAAATTGTAGAGGGAGAAGAGAATGAAGGAATGATCAAATAACAACCTAATTGCTTATGTGGAGAGAGCAAATGCTTTCGTATGCGGATAGAAGTGCCCAGCGGTTTAACAATCCTAAGGTTTTTCAGACAATCACTCACTACAGTTCGGAGTATCAGAGAACCATTACGTATACTCCTGTTCGTCAGTATTGCGAGGAGCGATTCTTACGGCATATTGATGCCATCGGGCCAGCGCTTATCCCTGATCTGTTCAATCACTCCTTAAGTGGTGCCCGTGTTGAATTTTCTGGCGAAACCAAAGCATTAGCCTTACTGATCGGGCTGCGGGAAACCGGGTTGTCACTCGTAAACAGACGTCCTGCCGTTGATAATTTTTTTGTTCACAGAGGTGTAAACTATATCAGAAATTTCGGAGGTAGTGGCCTGGATCACGTAGGAAGCCCGGCCATTCAGCGGGGAATGGCTCCTTATTTAGAGGGGAGGGGCAGCCAAATGTTTATTGATGACCCTGCCTCGACCGACCCCAGAAACATAGGTATTCGGCAACGCAACCTGCATGCGGTGTTTGCCGCCTACTTGAGGTATCAGCATCATCTCCATCTGGGTGGTATTCTGGAAGGAATGAACGACCAGCTTATGCGGTTGTTTTGGCGAGCCTTGACGTTCGGCGGGCAAGGTAGGTCCGACTGGTCGGGTAGCCGGGCTGGGGGGCGCAATAGTTTGCTCACTCTATGCCGTCTGCTTCAACTGCCGCCGCAGCGGGTACCCCAGCTCTGGAGCCGCTCATTCATCGAAAACAGGGTTAATGCCACAGAGGATACGGATCTGCTTCGGCGCCTGGCCCGGGAGAGAAACTCCCGGCAGCGAGTCCGGGATGTGAACTTCTGGCGTGACAAAGCCAAACAGGAAATCAGTATTGGACTGGGGACGGCGCGCTATTTTCAGGCCATGAAGCTGGCCGCTATTGCTGAAGCCTTTTTGCTTTGCGACTGGAACGGTAACCGTATCCCGCTGAACCCTTACTAAGCTCCCTGTTCAGAAGGCGCTAAACATTTTAGGAAGTAACCACAATATCCAGAGCTTCTAACTGCTGAGGCTGCTCACGAAGAGCAAGTTTAGCAATGGTGAGGAAGGTCTGCATCCAAGTTTTCAGGTCGGCCAGCGCTGCCTTGCGGGTTTGGGTGAGGTCTTGTACGTGAGCCTGTGCTTTTCGCTGTAGGGCTACCAGCTCCATAACCTGAGTAGCCAGCTTGCTGGCATCGTTCAGTTCCTTCTGAGGCACATGATACTTCTCCATCAACTCTACCGGAATATTAGCATAAAACGTTTTGGCCTGCGTACATAGATCGGCTGTAGCCCGACTGCGCCGCCGGGTGAGCGAGAGCGTATCGGTGTAGCCTGCTTCCCGCTTGTAAGCCAGGCGAGCCGTATCCAGGTGGATCTGAAATAAAGATATTAATTTCTGGCGGGCTTCCTGTAGGGCTTGGGTCGCCGTTTTAAGCTCGTGCTGAGCCAGTTGCTGCTGCTGAATGAGTTGTCCGATATGGGTATGACGCTTCAGGCCATCGCGCAGCTTCTTTTCATTATAACCAAACTCCTGAAAGGCAACCAGTAGTTCCGGAGAATTAAGCGTGTTGGTAAGTGCTATATACACCTGCTTTAAGAAGTTATTCTGTTTCATAGCGGAAGAGATAAAAGATTGAGTAAAAGACTACCAGTTGAAGATAATCAGCTTCGTTTTGAGAAGTAAAGATAGCCCTGGTGCGCTGAAAAAGATAACCCCAATGGCACTGCCCAGTACAACGTAAGCCAAAAGTGACTTTTTGCCAGGTTCAGCCTATAAAAGCTTCATATGCAATAAATCGATGAAGCCACCACCCGATACACCCCTGTAAGATAAAACCACCATCAGCCACCAACCGCCGGTCCTCGTGCATAGCGGCTGTATTACGCCCGTAGACCGCTGGTCTATGATCATGGTTTGCCCTCTCTGGCGCAAAACCACCAGTCTGGCCTCAAACTCAAAACCCTCTCCTCACCAACCGCCGGTCAGCAGACAAACTCAGCCCGGCTTTAGCCGCAACCACCAGTCTGAATACTGAAGTGCTTAAACCTTATTAAAGATAAAGAGGTGTGTAAGTGGATTTTGCAGTATTAATAAACCAATTATATTGCTGCTATAAGATATATAACCGCCATATGGCGTATACACATTCGTTGTGTGCTATCCCCCACATCAAGAAACTCGATTAATTTCTTGAGCTAACGATACGCAAATAATCATCCTTGAATTATCTTGTATAGACTCTATGCAAGGCCGGTTTTTTAAGTGGTGCTTTCAAAGCTCGGGCGCAATCCTGGCCG
>NZ_JAINFL010000013.1 GCF_022458895.1 Roseihalotalea indica
TTCTCTATAGGATGAAGACGGGTGTACAATGGGCCTTATTACCTATCAAGGCTCTTCTCTGCTCCCATCCATTGAGTTGGCAATCGGTTTATTACCATTACCGGAACCGGGTCGCCCTTTAGATTTGTAAAACAAAGCATCACTTTAGAAAGTACAAAATGAAAAGAACCGAAAGTGCAGAGGTGAACTATCGGGTCGCCTAAGATTGGATATAGACTTATCGCCCGAATTAGTCCGCGCCGCGGTGGCCTCTACACTTTTGCATTGAGCATGGGCCAATTAGAACATTAAGCAAGACTTAGTAAAGGGATTAGTCATCTCAATATATCCGGTTCCTAATGTATCATTTTAACTACGAAACTATGACGTTTGATTGGTTTATTGGCATTGATATTTCAAAAGCTACTCTGGATGCAGCACTCTGCCATCAAGATAGTCCCAATCAGCTTGCTTACCAGCAATTTGCTAACACTACGTCTGGGTTCAAGCAACTACTAAGATGGATAAAGAAACAAAAGGTAGATGCAGATGCTAGTTTCTTTTGTATGGAACATACCGGGCACTATACGCTCGCCTTGTGCTACTTTTTGCAAGAGGAAAGACTATCTTATACGTTGGTGAGCCCTCTTCACTTGAAGAAGTCTTTAGGTATCACCCGGGGTAAGAATGACCGAGTGGATGCTCAACGTATCGCCCAATATGCTTGCCTCCATTATCGTACCTTGAAACCTATGCAACTACCTTCGGCCTGTTTGCTCAAACTTAAAAATCTCATGGCCTTTCGGGATAGGCTTACTAAGACCAAAGTCAGCTTGAAACAGACCCTGCAGGATTTGAAGGATACATCCTCTCTAGTAGATAACTCTTTCATTATCAAGCAGTCCGAAAAGCAGTTGAAACTCATAGAACAGCAGATCAAGTATACCGACCAACAGATGGAAGCTGTCATTCAGGAGGATGAACAGGTTCAAAATCACTTCCGGTTGATCAGTTCGGTGGTAGGTATCGGTATGATCACTGCTGTGGCGTTTCTGATCTATACGCAAAACTTTAGTGCTTTTGACAACGGAAGGCAGTTTGCTTGTTATGCCGGGGTAAAATCAATGCGGACCTCTATAAAACCCTTCATATTGAAACCCAAAGCTGGGGTATTGAAATTGTACGCACCGAGTTGAAAGAAATTGACCCGCCCAAAGATGTGCAGGAAACCATGAATAAGGTAGTAAAAGCCGAAAATGAAAAAATTGCTGCCATAGATTCCGCTACTGCTGCCGAGACTGTGGCTGATGGGGTAAAACGAGCCAAGATCAAAGAAGCGGAGGGGTACAAGCAATCGAAAATATTGCATGCCGAAGGAGAAGCGGAAGCCATCAAGCTGGTCAACGAAGCGGCCGATCAATATTTTGTCGGTAACGCCCAATTACTGCGGAAGTTAGAGGCGATGGAAGCTTCATTGTCCCATAACGCAAAAATTGTTATTCCCTCAGGAACTGAGTTGGTCAATATTATCGGAGAGATGGCAGGAATAGTGCCAATAGAACAGAAAAGGTTAAAAAATGACTTGCCGATTGACCGAAAGCACATGGCAAAACTAGAAAAGCCAATCTTGCGGGAACCGTCCAGATCCTGATTTCCGTACGTTTTTGGTGACTGAATACACCTGCTATGAGTTGTCAGATTCTCGAGTTTTATGGGAAATCGGATTCTGCCGCCGTGGCCCCAGTGTGGTAATGTGGGTAACTCGATAAGAGTTATCCATATTTCCACACTATAGCAACAATGACAGCTTCTTAAAATTTTCATATACTACAAACCTAAAGGCGTCACGGTGACTTGCTTTTCAAAAGACATGAAGAATCATTTGTCGGCAATCAATTTAATGATCAACTACAGAAATCAAACTCATCATAGATTTTAAACCACAACCTAAAAATAATACTGGTTGTAAGAACCAGATTAGCCACATTATCTGCTATTTAAATGATGGATACAGAATAGAATAATTTGGGAATGAGTTCCGCTAGCGCGTTCTTAACGTCAAGAGATAGTCTTGCTACTGAAAAGGTTTTTTACGCTATGTCACATACCGCTAATGATAATATCGAAAAGGTTTATTCTGTCTTCAATCTAGTGATTTTTATTGGCGATTTCCCGGGCAGTAGCGTAGTCTGAAGGAGTCATGCCAAACTGTTTCAGGAAGTTTCTGCCAAAGCTGGTTTGCGAGTTATACCCTACCAGTTCGGCTACTTCATAAATCTTATAATCACCAGTAGTTAGCAACTCCGCCGCTTTTTTCAGTCGGGCCAGGTTGATTAGTTCGTTGGGCGTGAGATTTGATAGTGCTTTGATCTTCCGGTATAACGTGGGGCGGCTCATGTTCATCATTTCGGCCAGGTGCTCCACATTCAGATTCGAGTCAGCAATGTGCCGCTCAATAATTTCGTGTAACTTATCGAGAAAGCTCTCATCGGCTTTGGAGTAAGCCATGCTTTTGAGGTGGGCCAGAGGCGAACTGGAAAAGAACTCTTTAATTTTGCTTCTATTGGTAAGTAAATTTGTGATCTGAACCTGCAAATGCTCCGGTGAAAAAGGTTTTTCCAGGTAAGCATCTGCCCCCGATTCCAGCCCTTCAATTCGGGATTGCAGGGTGTTTTTTGCCGTCAGCAGAATGATTGGGATATGACTATGGTCCAGGTTTGTTTTTATCTGTTTGCATAGCTCAAACCCATCCATCACGGGCATCATCACATCACTGATTACCAGATGAACTGTGCTTTTCTTGAGGATATTCAGGGCTTTTTCGCCATTGGTAGCCGGTAGCACGCTATATTCCTGACCTAATTCTCCGGAAATAAATTCCAGCATTTCATTGTTATCTTCTACCAGCAAAATGAACGGTTTCTTCAATACTGGTTCTTCTGTTTCATCTTCCGGTAATCCGGCAGGCACAACCTCTTCTTCCCGGGGCTCATCATACAGCCTGAATTCTTTTTCCTGATGTATCGGTAGTGTCAGGATAAAGCTATTCATCCCATTCTCAGGTTGCATGGTTAGTGTGCCCTGGTGGAGTTCTGCCAGTGAGCGGGCCAGCGAGAGGCCAATGCCGGTTCCGGTTTGCTTCGCCGATTCATCCAGCCGGTAAAAGGGTTCGAAGATTTTCTCCCGTAACTCATTCGGGATGACCGGCCCGTCGTTATTCACTACGATGGTAAACGTCTGGTCTTCTTTACTTTGTACCGGAAGCAGCCGAATGCCAGCTGTGCTTTCGGCATATTTGATGGCATTGCTAAACAGGTTGCTTAGTATCTTGATAAGCGCTTCTGAGTCTACATAGGCTAATAGGTGGTGCTGGGGTAGTTCCAGGCTAAAGTGAACATTACTCTGCTCCGCCGCAGGCTGAAAGCGGGAGTAGGTATCTTCCAGCAGGTCTGATATATCAGATTGAATAAAGGTGAGGCTAAAACCTTCAGTTTCTGTTTTTCGGAAATCCAGTAACTGATTGGCCAATTCAAGGAGACGGTCTACATTTTTCTCCATAATCTTCAGATTGCCGGAGGCGGCTGAGGGGGTATCTGATCGTTTTACCAGGCTCTCTAACGGACCTTTAATCAGCGTAAGCGGGGTTCGTATCTCATGAGCCACATTGGTAAAAAACTGAATTTTTGCCTGGTACACCTCTTTTTCCTTTTCGTTTTCCAGTAACTTTATTTTCCGGTGGTTTTTTTCTTCGGTTTTACGGTGATACGCCCGAATACCATAAAAAACCAGCAAGGCCGCTAGGGCAGTGTACAGAAGGTAAGCCCAGGAACTGGCCCAGAAAGGAGGGAGGATTTCTATAGTGAGCCGGGTAGCTTCGTTATTCCAAAGTCCGCTGCTGTTAGAGGCTTTCACCATAAAGGTGTACTCGCCCGGCGCCAGTTCTGTAAAATACACCTTCCGGTTGGTTTTCAGGTAAGTCCACTCTTTGTCCAGTCCCATCATTTTATATTTGTACTCCGTCATGGTGGGCGCTGTATAATGTAAGGCAGCAAAGTCGAGACTGAATGAAGACTGGTTATGGCTGAGCGTGATTTTGTCGGTATAAGTAACCGACTGCTTCAAGGGAGATACAGCCGGGGCTATAGCAAGTTCTTTATTATCTACCTGAAATCCGGTAATACGTACCTGTGGAATAAGCATGTTCTTTATGAACTCGGACGGGTTAAAGCGAATAAGTCCGTTCACACTGCCAAAGTACATGGTGCCTTCCGGGTCTTTATACGCCGAGCTATAGTTGAACTGGTCACTCAATAAGCCGTGGGCTTTGGTATATACTTTTAGGTCGTCGTTGGCCGGGTCAAAACGTACCAATCCCTTCGAGGTGCTTATCCATAGGGTGTTCTTTTCATCTTCCAGCATACTGTAAACCATATTGCTGGGCAGGCCGTGTTGGGTGGTGTAATGAGTGAAGTTGTGCTGGTCAGGATTAAATTCCGACAGGCCACCATCCGTAGTGATCCATAATGTTTGCTGGCTGTCTTCAAAAATACCGTTGATCGAGTTGCTACTCAGGCTATTTGTGTGGTCAGAGTTGGCTTTATAGAATCCCTGCTGGCCGGTTTCAGCCCGGTAGTAGTACAGTCCATCCCGGTAGGTGCCTGCCCATAAAGTGCCCTGATGGTCTTCAAAGATGGCGGTATAATGATGTACTTCGGGAAATTCCGGTAGGGGAGTGAAATCATCGCTCTTCGGATTATAGCGATACAGCCCCATAGAGGTGCCCAGCAAAATCTGTCCGGTACGGGTCTGGTAAAGCGTATGAATAAAATTACTTCTCAGAGAACCAGGTTGCGAGGATGCCGAGTAATGGCGAATGACTTTTCCGCTTGTTATATCCATCACGTCCAGCCCGTGCTCAAAAGTGCCTATCCATAGTTCATCGTCGCTGGCTAGCAGACTATGCACATTGTAGTACGAAAGCCGGGTGTTGGTGTCTGTAGGGCTAAAGTGGGTGAAAATGCCGGATATAGGATCAAGTTTGTTTAATCCGGCATCTTCGGTCCCTATCCAGAGACTGCCGTACTGGTCCTGGCAAATTTCCCGAACGGCATTTCCACTGATGGAGTTTTCACCTCGTTTCGGAAAGAATTTTTCAAAAGGAGTGTACTGCCTGGGGTAATAATTAACCCCGCCAAAGTATGTACCGGTCCAGATTCCGCCTTCCCGGTCCATGCACAGGGAGTAAATAGCATTGTCAGAAAGCGAATAGGGGTCGCTATAGCTTTTACGCAGATTTGTAAGTTCGCCGGTTACAATATTGTATACATAGACCCCCGATTCCGTAGCAACCCAGTAATCGTTGTTCGAACTCTGGACAAAGTTTCTGACAAACAGTTCTGAGTGGTTGGAGTCATGAGTCAGCAGGTCTTGGTAGGTACCGGTATGGGTATTAAACAGTTTCACCCCCTGGCTGCGGGTTCCTACCAGAATAGAGCGTTTGCCGGTGTTATAAATTTTCTCTATCCAGTACGAAGAAGTGGGAGGCGACTGATCAAACAGGTTGAAACTGGTAAAAGAATCGTGAGCCGGATCATACTGGTTCAGCGTGCCGGAAGCCGTAGAAACCCACAGAGAGCCGTCAATAGTACCGCAGAGAGCCGTGGCTTCAAAGTATTTATTACTATCGTATGCTTGCAATACCTGTTTTTGCTCATTGTATTGATAGAGCGTTGAACCGGCAATAAACCAGAGGTTATTTTCGGAGTCTTTGAAAATATCTCGGATACTACTATTCAGGGTGACCTTCAGCAGGTGAAAGCTCTCGGACTGAGCGTCGTACTGATATAAACCTTTATTGGTGCCTACCCATAGCACGCCCTGGCTCTCATACAGTGTCTGGATAAAGTTATTGCCAATACTGCCGGTATCTTCCGGGTTATGGCGGAAAACCTTGAATGTATATCCATCAAAGCGATTCAGCCCGTCTTTTGTCCCAAACCAAAGAAACCCTTCCTGGTCCTGCAGCATGCAAATGACCGAATTGTGAGAAAGCCCGCTTTCTACCTGATAATGCCTGAAGTAATAGGGCTGTCCGCTCAGAGCAGTGTTAATGACAAAACAGATGATAAGCGTGGCTAGTCCTCTGTTCTTTAGTAGTCTAATGGCTGTATGGATAATGCGTGACATGACAGTATAAAAAAGAATTCAATGAGCAGGTTCCAATGTGACTCTGACTTATGATAAAAGTGAAGCTTGATTCAGTCCCCTTTACTTTCTACAAAACGTATCAGATACCCCTGTTTCGTTTCAAATTTCCCCATAATACAGCGAAAAAAACAAGAATGAGACAAATTGATGAAATTATGATACAACGATGAACATTGCTAAATCATTAATTGCACTAATTTAAAATCTTCTATTTATGCAAACTTTTTAAAATCAATAAAAAGTATTGCTAATATAATTATTACCTAACCATTGATGTATAAGTATTCACTAAAACAACCACCCAATGAAAAAAGGATGTACGTATTGTAAAGGGCTCTGGTGTATAATCATGCTGATGCTCTATTTATCACCGGTGTATGCTCAGAACGATGCCGTTGCCGCCCGGGTATCCGGTACGGTAACTGACGAGAATAACGAGGGGCTGCCCGGAGTTACCGTAACGGTGAAAAACACCACCGTGGGAACCATTACCGACCTTAATGGTAGCTATAGTCTGAATGTGCCGGATGAGCAGGAAGATGCGGTACTGGTATTTTCGTATGTAGGGTATGGTTCGCAGGAAATATCTGTTGGTAACCAAAGTCAGATTGATGTTACTTTGGCGGAGGATTTAACCCAGCTGGACGAGATCGTGGTAGTAGGCTACGGAACCCAGCAGAAAAAAGACCTGACCGGGGCCATTGCCACGGTGGAGCCAGAAGAGATTCAGAAACGGCAGGCAACTACCGTAGCTGAGGCTATGCAGGGACTGGCAACCGGAGTTAACGTGCGAGCTGGCGGCCAACCGGGTTCAGAAGCTCGAATCCAGATTCGAGGTCTGAAAAACCTGCAGGGCACCAATCCTCTTTACGTGGTAGACGGGTTGATCACTACCGCCAACCGGGATTTTAACCCTAACGACATTGAGTCTATCCAGATATTAAAGGATGCTTCTGCCGCCGCCATCTACGGATCACGGGCGGCTAACGGGGTTGTTATTATTACCACCAAAAAAGGAGCAGATGGCCCGATGAAAATGACCTTCTCGGCCAAAACCAGTCTGCAAACTATGCCCCGCTACGATCTGGCCGAAACGGATGAGTTTGCTCAGCTAAACTATATGGCGTATGACAATGCCGGAAAACCCCGACAGGAACTGGACCTGTCCACCAACACCAATTGGCAGGATGTAGCTTTCCAGACCGGAAATATTCAGGACTATAACCTTAGTTTTTCCGGTGGAAGTAAGAATGGTAGCTACTATGTTTCCGGTAACTATTTTGGCAATGAGGGTGCTGTAATTGATACCGACTTTGATCGCTATACGTTTCGGGTAAATTCTGAAGCTTCCCGTGGTATTTTCAGCATTGGTGAGAACCTGGCAATTAGTAATGCCATATCCGATGAAATGTCAGGAAACCCCGTAGTTGATGTATACCGCCTGCTGCCAACCATTCCGGTGTACAATGAGAACAACCCCGGTGGGTACGGCTACGGTGATGAAGCCCGGGCGCGAACCTTTGCTACCAACCCGGTGGCGATTGCCGACTTGGAAGACCGTACCAATGAGAACTTCCGGGTGCGGGGCAACCTGTGGTCAGAACTGAAAATACTTCCCTTTCTGAACTACCGCTTAAACCTGGGTTATGAAACCAGTAGTGATCATTACACTTATCTGCGGAAAGAGGGGAACTGGACATTGAACCAGGCGTATGACCCGGCCATTGCTAACGAAAATCGCGCCCGGTACGAGAACAAACTGGTAGAAAATACGCTGTCTTTTAATAAAACCTTCGATAGCCATGTGGTGAATGTGGTAGTGGGGCAAACTTTCCAGAAGGAGGATTACGCTCAGATCTGGGGTACCAAACGTAATATTCTGGAAAACCCTCAGGGAGGCTACTACAACGTGCTGGATCAGGGAAATGAACCCCAGACTGGCGGATACGAAAACCACAATGTGTTGCTTTCCTACCTGGCTCGCCTGGAGTACAGTTTTGCTGATAAGTACCTGT
Source organism: Roseihalotalea indica (assembly GCF_022458895.1). The sequence continues at coordinate 8,202 of NZ_JAINFL010000013.1, forward strand.
TTAATGCCGTGTTGCGTCGGGATGGATCTTCCCGCCTGGGTAGTGATTATAAGTGGGGTAACTTTCCTTCTTTATCGGCTGCCTGGCGCATCAGTGAAGAAAACTTCTTTGAACTGCCCGGAGTCAGTGACCTGAAGCTTCGTGCCAGTTACGGTAAGCTGGGTAGCGGTAACATCGGCCCTTACGACTATATCCCGGTCATCAACACCTTTTCTACGATGGCTATTGGCAGCGACCAGCATGTTGAAGCTGGTGCTATTCAGGTTCAGTTGGCGAACACCGATCTGCGCTGGGAAACCCTCACCCAGAAAGACCTCGGAGTAGATGTATCCTTTCTGGAAGGTAAAATTACTATAACTGCCGATTACTTTGATGCTACCACCGAAGATGTATTGTTTGGGTATCCGATTCTGCTGACCACCGGTAACGACGGAGGTAACCCGATTGTGAATGGGGCGACAATCCGCAACAAAGGATTTGAGTTTTCGGCCACGTATCGGGAAGCAGAAAAAGCACTAAACTATTACGCTACCGCCAATATATCAACCCTGAGCAATGAACTGATAGAACTTGGGTACGGTCTGAATCGGCATTTCTCAGGCAATACAGTGACTGAAGTAGGAGAGCAGGTCGGTATGTGGTACGTGCTGGAGACCGATGGGCTGTTTCAGAGCGAGGAAGAGGTGAACAGTTACCAGAATGAAGAAGGAGTGGTGATTCAGCCCGATGCCCAACCGGGAGACATCCGCTTCAAAGACAATAACGGCGATGGCCGCATCACTAATGACGACAAAGCGGTGGTTGGAAGCCCCTGGCCCGATGTAGAGGTAGGCCTGAACCTGGGAGCTTCTTACAAGAGCTTTGAGCTGACCATGAACTGGTTTGGTGCCTTTGGCGCTACTGTATTCAACGGTCCCCGTAGTGGCATGGATCGCTTTGATGATAACTCTAACTACCGCAGTGGCGTGGTGCCCTGGACCCCAGAAAACCCCAATACCGACTTCCCTCGCGTATTATACGCGTCTACTCTGAATGCCCGGGGAGATACCGACCGCTGGCTGGAAGACGGTAGCTTCGGACGGTTGAAGTACATCAGTCTGGCCTACAATGTTCCGGCTTCGATTATTGAGAAAATTGGTTTTTCCAACGCTCAGATTTCTATCTCTGGACAAAATCTTATTACGCTTACCAAGTATACCGGCCTGGACCCGGAGTTTAACAATGCCAATATTTTTGAGCGGGGAGTAGACTTTGGTGCATTCCCCAATTTGAAAACGTACTCCCTGGCTATACAATTTGGTTTTTAATCATTGAGCGACATGAAAAAGATACTATATATCACCACCCTATTAATTTCCATGCTCACGGTCGTTTCCTGCGATGAGGAACTGCTGGAGCAATCTAATCCTAACACTCTGACGAAAGAGCAGTTCTGGCTAACCGAAGACGATGCCTACGAAGGTATCAACTCGGTGTATACCATGTTTTACAAGCCGGGGCTCTGGAGCCGTTGGATTTACTTTCGGCTAGACCTAACTTCCGATGAGGGTTTCAGCAACAGCCCCTGGGTAGAACTGGGCGACTGGACCCGCTTTCAGTACGTAAATTATAATTTCTGGGAGGGGAATGTTATCTCGTTTCGGGATACGTATAAAGCGATATTTCGCTGCAACCAGGTATTAGCCAATGTGCCGGATATTGAGTTTGCCGATCCGGTGAATAAGGAGCGAGTGCTGGGGCAAGCCAAGTTCTTACGAGCTCTGCATTACTATTATGCCGCCATTCTCTGGGAGAATGTTCCTATCGTGCTGGAGCCTTCTAACCCGGATGATCTGCCCGAGCAGAATACCCTGGCTGAGGTATGGACTCAGATAGAAACGGACCTGACCGAGGCCAGCCAGGTGCTTCCCGCTCAGTGGGATGAAGCCAATGTGGGCCGACCTACCAAAGGAGCTGCTATGGCGATGTTAGGCAAAATGCATATGCAAAAACGCGAGTGGCAACTAGCCCTGGATGCCTTTGATTATCTTATCAATGGAGAAGGAGCCGGTTTGTACGGTCTGGTAGCTAATTACGAAGATAATTTTACACACCTGAATGAGAACAATGAAGAATCAGTCTTTGAGATTCAGTTCTCTGATGTAAACAAAGGGGGTGATGGTGATGCACCTAACCAGAATATGGGTACTAATCGCACACAATTTTTTGCCCCTAGAGGTATCGGTTGGTCTGATGGACAAGCGCGATACTGGGTAGTTGATGAGTTTAAGAAAGAAACAACCATAGCTGGAGAGATTGATGGTCGTCTTGAACATACATTATTCTATCCTGAACTGGAAGCTGATTTTGGTGATCTGGTCTACGGAAGACCTTGGGAGTGGGGCGAAAATGAGGCCTGGTACCGGAAATACGCTCGCGATTACATGCGCGATAACGAAGATTACTTCAGCCAGGTAAATTTTCGCATGATCCGGTTTGCCGATATCCTGCTTATGTACGCCGAAGCACTTAACGAAGTGGGCCGCACGGCTGAAGCCTACCCCTACGTGGATCAGGTGCGCGCCCGAGCCAATATGGCACCTTTAGCCGACGCTTACCCGGCCATCGGGAATGACCCGGAGCAGTTTCGGGAAAGACTGAAAGTAGAGCGGGTGTTGGAGCTGTGCGGTGAAAGTGTACGATGGGCCGACCTGAAACGATGGGATGATCTTGAAACCCAGGAAGGCGTAGACCGCATAGCCGAACGCGACCCTGACTTCAATAATTTTGATATTGGAGTAAACGTCAGGCTGCCGCTGCCTCAGAGTGAAGTGGATAATAATCCTAATTTAGAGCAAAATACCGGCTATTAATAGTAATTCAAGAGGGGTGAGTGTGCCCCTCTTAATAACCATCAGTATGAAATATTCACTTGTTAAGGCACAAATGATCGGAGTACGAACAATCTGTATGTTATTTGTCATGGCCGTTGTAGCTAGTTGTTCCGGCAACACAGATAACACCCCTCAGGTAGAAGCTGACCCGGAAGTTGAGCGCACGATTTACCTGGCGGACCCTACCATTTTTCATCACGAAGGTACTTACTATCTGTACGGCACCGTAGCGCGAGATGCGAATCAGGGTTTCCTGGTGTATACCTCTTCCGATATGCAATCCTGGGAAGGTCCGCAGGGAGTGAATGAGGGATACGCCCTCCGAAAAGAAGATGTGTACGGTGACAAGGGTTTTTGGGCACCCCAAATCTTTCATCATCAGGACAAGTTCTATCTCGCTTACACGGCCAATGAGCAAATTGCCATTGCCGAGAGCGACAGCCCGCTCGGGCCTTTTACCCAGGCCGTAAAAGATTCTTTATCCGCTCCCATGAAGCAGATCGACCCCTTCGTGTTTATTGATGATGATGGAACAAAATACCTGTACCACGTACGCCTGACGGAAGGCAATCGACTGTTCGTTGCCGAAATGGAGGATGATTTCTCCGCCATCAAACCCGAAACGCTACAGGAATGTATCTCGGCGGTGGAACCCTGGGAAAATACCGAGAATGTCGAGTGGCCCGTTGCTGAAGGCCCCTCAATTCTGAAGCATAACGGTCTGTATTACTTTGCCTATTCGGCCAACGATTTTCGTAATCCCGATTATGCCGTAGGTTTTGCCGTCAGTGAAAGCCCCTACGGACCCTGGAAGAAGTATAGCGGAAACCCGATCATGAGTCGGGCCGATATCGGAATTAATGGCACCGGGCACGGTGATTTTGTGAATGATGACCAGGGAAACCTGCATTATGTCTTTCACACCCATTATTCGGAAACGACGGTCAGTCCCAGAAAATCCGCGGTGGTACAAGCTCAGTTCACCGCACCTCAGAATGATACCGACACCATGGATGTGTTAACCATTGACGACGAGAGCTTTTACTATTTAAAATTAGAAGAATGATCCTGAACGGCAATTTTTGACGAGCCAGTTCAGAGGTTGTTTAAGTTTTAGTCATTATGACGAAAACGAGTCATTTTTTGCTTAGATGAGGCGCAAGTTCGGGATGATAGCAGCGCTATCAAGCCCGATTTTGCAACGAAATATAAGTGGAAAATGAACGTTTGCAGACCGATTACTAGAATTTAAACAACCTCTTTAATCCCAACCCCTAAACCATTGATTAATGACTTTACTAAGAATAAGTTCTTGGCTGCTATTGGCCTGTCTGGTATTTCAGCAATGCGCCTCTAATTCCCAGCCCCAAGAAACCGATACTACCCAACCAACCCGGGAAATATGGAGTAAAGAGCAGGCCAACGCCTGGTACGAGGAGCAAGAGTGGCTGGTTGGCAGCAACTTTAACCCCAGCACTTCTATCAACCAGCTGGAAATGTGGCAGGAAGAAACCTTTGACCCCACTACTATTGATCGCGAACTGGAATTAGCTGCTTCCATCGGCATGAACACCGCCCGGGTATACCTGCACGATCTACTGTGGGAGCAAGACTCTACCGGCTTTTTAAACCGCATGGATGCCTTTCTGGACATTGCCGATCGGCACCACATCCGCCCGCTGTTTGTACTGTTTGATTCCTGCTGGGACCCTTTTCCTGAAACCGGCGAGCAGCGAGAGCCAAAACCCCACGTGCATAATTCAGGTTGGGTACAAAGCCCTGGCTACTATGCCCTGCAGGACTCAAGTCATTACCCCCGGCTGGAACGCTACGTAACCGGAGTGGTTAGCGAGTTTGCCGATGATGATCGTATTCTGGGTTGGGATGTCTGGAATGAACCGGATAATACCAATGACCGGGCCTACGGTAAAGTAGAACTATTCAACAAGGTTGATTACGTGCTGCCTTTACTGAAAAAAGCCTTCGTATGGACCCGCTCGGCCAATCCTTCGCAGCCGATTACGTCGGGCATCTGGCTGGGCGACTGGTCGTCGCACGAAGCGCTCATGCCCTGGCAGCAGGTACAAATTGAGCAATCTGATGTGATTTCGTTTCATAACTACGATGATCCGGCGGAATTTGAAAAGCGCATCCAGTGGCTGCAACGCTACGGCAAACCCATGCTCTGTACGGAGTATATGGCTCGCCCTAACGGTAGCACGTTTGAAGGGTTTTTACCCATTGCCAAAAAATACAATGTTGCCATGTTTAACTGGGGCTTTGTGGATGGAAAAACCCAAACCAAATACCCCTGGGATAGCTGGGACAAGCAATACACCCAGGAGCCAGATGTATGGTTCCACGAGGTATTCAGAAATGACGGAACTCCTTACCAGCCGGAAGAAGTAGCCCTGATTAAGGAACTAACTTCCGAGGCTAACTAATCATCTTTCTTTCGCTCAGAATAAAAAAAACATGCTTGATAAAAGGAATTGCTGCTGGTTTACGCCGAATACACTAGGTCTGTATCGTGGTTTGATCGTTACGCTGTTAATAAGTGGCACTATGCTTTGTAGTACTTTCAAAAGCTACAGCCAGCAACTTCCTTCTATTGATAATCCAGTGCTTCCTAACGTGGCGGATGCCGGGGTAATCCGGTTCAACGGGGAGTACTATATTGGCGGGGTATTCACCAATGGCGGCTTTTATAGATCAGCCGACCTGGTTCACTGGGAAGGGCCGATTCACGTCTTTTCCATGAATAATGAGTGGACAGACGGCCCCTCAGCGGACGATAGCCAGATTCACGCCAGCGATATTCAGTATATCAACGGGCTGTTTCATCACTACTGGTCAGTAAACTACTGGGGAAAGGAGCAACACGCGGTCCATATCGGGCACGCCACCTCATCCAATGTGCTGGGTCCGTACGAAGAACCAGTAAAAGATACCTGGCTGGATAACCGCATTGACCCACACCTGTTTGTGGATGACGACGGGCAACTCTATATGTATATGGTAAAGTTTACCGATGGGAACACCATCTGGGTAAGGCCCATGCAAGACCCTCAGACATTTTCCGGGGAGCCGCGCTACGTGTTCTCATCCTGGCTTAATACCTGGGAAACACTGGACAGTCGGGTAGAGGAGGGGCCCTGGGTGATCAAATACCGAAGTACATACTACCTGATGTACAATGCTAACCACACCTCTACTCGCTGGGGCAATTACGCATTAGGAGTAGCGCAGGCCGACTCTCCTTTAGAATTCAATCACGGCAATAAATATCCCTATCCGGTCGTAAAGTCCAATCAAATTGAACTGGAAGAGACCTACGCCGACCTGTTGAAATATGCTGATGAAGAGCCCGGAGTTGTTCAGTACAGCTTTGAAGAGCCAAAACAAGGCTGGAATACGCCTGAGTTTAATGCCTCCGGTTGGCAGCAAGGCTCACTGGGGTTTGGCTCTGATGTCGTAGAGAATTCCACCACCCGACAGGTAAAAAACCTATGGGAAACCTCTGATATCTGGGTGCGAAAGTCATTTACCTTGAACAGTGATAGCACCGGCAACCTTATGCTGCGGATGCACCACGATGGCGACACCGAGGTATACCTGAACGGAAAACCCATTTATGAGCAGCCGGATCGGCAGTACACCAACTGGAATTTTGACCAGCAGGCTAACGCTCTGCTAGAGAATGGAGAAAATACCCTGGCTATTCATAGCACCCAAGGCCGACGAGGTAGTTTCCTGGATGTATCGCTGTTTGATATGAAAGGGCAGGTGGGAGAGGACATCATGTATTCTCCCGGTCAGCCTAATATTTTACGCGGACCTAACGGGTTTGAGTGGTGGCTGATCTACATGGCGAATAAAAACACCGACCGCCGAAGCCAGTATATCAACCGGGTCCACTTTTATGATAAAAGAATGGTAGTCGATGGCATTACCGGCAGCAAAACTCCGGGCTATCATCCCGAGCCCGCCCAACCTACATTCAGTGGTTTGTTTAATGATGCCGACGCCCGGCAGTGGCAAAGCAACTGGGAAATTAGTGGTGGAGACTGGGAGTTAAGAGATGCAGAACTGGTTCAGACCAGTGATCAAACTTCGCAGGCACTGATCAAGAGTCAACCGGCGACGCATTATCTGTTTGAGGCTGGTGTGAAGCTCAGCGGAGCAGGAACGAGCCGGGCCGGAATTTACGCCTACTGGCAGGATGAAAACAATTGGCTGAAAATCCTGCTCAATCCGGAACAGAAGTCATGGAGTTTTGAGCAAATGGTGAACGGTGAATCTGAAAATTCCGCCTTTTCTTTACCCACTGATTTTAACTATGAGGTATATCATACGCTGCATATTGAAAAAAATGCGAAGCAGTTCACCGTGAAGATTGACGGGCTACCGGCTCCTGAGCATCCGCTTATCTCATTAGAAAGCTTTTCTGCCCCCGGCTTACCCGGTTTGTATTCGGAAGGAGCGAGTGCTTTTGACGGAGTGGTGTATACGATCGGCTGGGATGAGTTTGATCAGACCATCACTGGATGGGGAGCGGCTTCCCGCAGGACGCCTCAACAAGGAAGCTGGGAAGTAGGCGAGGAGGGACTCACCCAGTCGGGCACCAGCGGTGAAAGCACTGTGTTTAAGGGTGATTTGCTGGAAGAATATGAGTTCAGTGTACAGCTAACCACGGAAAGTGATCAGGGTAGTGCCGGAATATATCCGGTGTACACCGACGCGAACAATTATGTGAAAGCTACTCTTGATGTTGAAAATCAGAAATTTACCATTTCCGGTAAAAAGGATGGGAAAGCGCTGACCGACGAGGAAATCTCTCTGGCCCAAACCCAGACCTACTATGCAGACATGAAGTACACCGATTTCATGGAAAAGCGTTTTACCCTGCATGATCCGGCTTACATCAGCCGTTTGCGATTCAATAAAACACCCCATAACCAACCCGATACCCTCATAGAAGACATTTACGAAAAAATGAATATTTTCTATCGGCAGCAGGGGCAGTGGCACCCGCTATCATCTTACCAGGAAGTGTCTTCATCTCATCCGGGCTTTGATGAAATTGCGTTCGAGGCGGTGAAGGCAGATGCCTTAAGGTTCGTTAATAAAGGTGCTGAAGATCGTCAAACGTACCTGTATAAGATCGGCGTACGGGAAAACTTCAAACATTCATACAACCTAAGCGTAGCCAAACGAAAGGATACAATCATCTTTCTGGTAGACGGAAAAGTGGTTTACCAGATGAAAAATAACTTCCCCGCTTCCCAGGTCGGCCTGTTCACCGATCAGGCAAGTGCCCGCTTCAACGGTATCACCCTGTTTCAGTTATAAATCTGATTTTTTAAGGTTCCTTACTGGCTAAAGCCTGTAATCTCCTGAAAGCCCTCTGGAGCAACGACCGCATGAAGAGAACTTTAAGTATATTGGATTAACTGATTATTTCATTTTTTAATGATGCTAGTCAGTAATCAAGCTTGCTGTGAGTAGAAAAACTGCATTCATTACCCTCAATAGCTCTCTTTCTACAACTCCATTGCTTTAGAGTACAACGAGGGAGATATTTGTTATATTTGCCCTACATAAATACATAATTGATGGAGAGGAAAGAAGATCAGCCTGATTTTGAGCCTATTGTAACGGTGACGCGAGCGGAAATTGTTGAGCAGCGCATCCGGGAATATCTGAAAAAAAGGAAGCTAAAGCCCGGTGACTCTATTCCGAAAGAAACCGAACTGGCTGAATCGCTGGGAGTGAGCCGCAATGTAATCCGCGAAGCACTCAGCCGCTTCCGCATGTTGGGCATGATTGAGTCGCGCAAGAAACGGGGCATGATTCTGACCAAACCCGATATCATGAACGGGTTCGAGCGGGTACTGGACCCCCATTTGCTGGATCGTAGTACTTTGCTGGACATCTTTGAGATGCGACTGGTCCTGGAAATGGGACTCTCTGAACTACTTTTCATCAAGAAAACTCAGAAAGATATTTCTACACTGGAGCGTATTGTGAATAACGCTCCCAAACTCCAGGATGTTCGATTTAAACTGGAGCATGAAGTGGAGTTTCATAGTAAGCTGTATGAAATTACGGGCAACGAAACCCTGCACCGCTTCCAGCAATTACTGCTTCCCATCTTTCAGTTCGTTACCCAGGAAGAAGCCCATCTTAAGAAACCACCCAGAACTGGCATTGTAGATCATCCTCAATTGGTTAAAATACTAAAAACCGGCACTCCTTTGGAATTTCGGCAGGGCATGTATAACCACTTAGAGCCTCATTTTGAGTGGATTGCCGCCCAGAAAAAAATATAGTTTCAAAATGACTTGACATACAGGAGTATTTTTTTTGACATTTGTAATATGTAGTACATAACTTCAATTAATCATAAATGCATAATATTCAAGGTTTAATTTCAGCAGCCTTCACGCCGTTTCACAGCAACGGTTCCATCAACTATGATCATATTCCTCTTCAGGTTGAGCAGCTAACTCAGGGTGGAGTCGTGGGTACGTTGGTGGGCGGCTCTACCGGGGAAGGATACTCTCTGTCGATTCAGGAGCGAAAAAAATTGACGGAGGTCTGGAGCCATCACTGCCCGGATCAATTTTATCTTTTTGCACATGTAGGGCACAATGCTATCCCCGAAGCAAAATCGCTGGCACAGCAGGCGCATGAACTGGGAGTGGCCGGTATCATTGTAAGTGCTCCCATGTACTTCAAACCATCCTGTGTGGAAGATCTGGTAGCATTCTGTACTGCCATCGTTGAGGAAATAGAAGGCACCCCGGTTTACTACTACCACATTCCTTCGCTGAGCGGAGTCAGCTTTTCCATGCGCCGCTTTATGGAGCTGGCCAGTGAGTCCATTCCGGATTTCAGAGGTATTAAATATACGTATGAAGATTTGGATGAAGTCCGGCAGTGTATGCAGTATCGGCCGGAACAGTACGAGATTATTTTTGGCCGGGATGAGATACTGCTGGATGCCCTACAACTGGGTATTACCGGGGCGATGGGAAGCACCTACAACTACATGGCCCCGCTCTTCAACCAAATCATTTCCTTATTCAAAGCAGGCAATATCCCTCAGGCAGCAGCCTTACAACAGGAAGCTCGAAACATTATTGATGTACTCGTGGCGTACGGAGGCGGCATCGTGGCCGGTAAAGCCCTAATGGAAATTCTGGGAATGGGCTGCGGTCCCCTACGACTTCCGCTGGGCAACCTGAATACGCAGCAGATGAAGGATATGGAAGCGGCTTTTATGAAAACCAACCTCATGCAATATGTCAACAACCAGCCCATAGAAAAATAATAACCTAACAACTATGAGAACTAATACTTACCTAAAACTTATACTATTCTGCTGGATAGTAAGCTTGTTGCCATCCATTCCGGCAATGGCCCAGCAGGAAATTACCGTGAGCGGCAATGTTACTTCAGAAGAAGATGGAGTTGGGGTGCCCGGAGTTAATATTATTGTCAAAGGAAGCAGCCAGGGTACGGTTACCGATGTGGAAGGAAATTACTCAATCGCCGTGCCTCAGGATGCTATTCTGGTGTTCAGCTCCATCGGCTTTGAGCCACAGGAAGCCCCGGTATCTGGCCAATCCCAGCTTAACGTGGTGCTATCATCCGATGTCACCTCACTGGACGAAGTTGTCGTCGTCGGATACGGCGAACAGTCGCGGGCAACCCTGACCAGTTCGGTTTCCAAAATCTCTACCGACGAACTAGAAAATGTGCCTTCTATCAACCCCATTCAGGCCCTGAAAGGAAAAGCCGCCGGTCTGGATATCCGGGTAACCTCTGGTATGCCCGGAGATGGAGCGAACGTTATTATCCGCGGAGGTACTTCAACGTCTCCTAATAACGATGGTCCACTGGTGATTGTAGATGGAGTGTATCGCACGCTCAATGATGTGAATCCGGCGGACATAGAATCCATCCAGGTGTTAAAGGATGCTGCTTCAACCGCTATTTACGGGGCGCAGGGAGCTAACGGTATTATCCTGATCACGACTAAATCGGGTGGCAAGAATCAAAAAGGACAAATCACCGTAGACTATTCCCGGCAAATTGAGCAGCAAACCCGGCGCTATCCTTTCTCTTCGGCTCGCGACTATATCTGGGCTTCCCGCGTAGCAGCCGATGCCGAACTGGATTATAACACCAAAAACCGCCTGACGGGTGGGGCTTATCCCTATTCTACCGGTGCCATTGAAGGAAGCCTGCACGGGCCGGGCTACGGCAATTCGGTTTCCACCACTGAATTCACTGACGATCTGGTGACGGCCGAAGGCCAGGACTATGTGAACAACCTGCTGAACAACCAGGGCTACGAAACCATGACAGACCCTGTAACCGGTCGGGAGATCATCTTCAAAGACAATCATTACCAGGATGTGATGTTCCAGACCGGCATCATGGATAACGTAAACGTCGGTTTCACCAAAGGCGGCGAACAGTATAGCCTGTACACGAACCTGGGGTATGCTGATGCGAAAGGAACAGTACAAGGTACGTACTATAAGCGAATGAGCTACATCCTCAACGGTAACTTCTGGCCTAGTGATAACGTTCGCATCACAGCCGGACTGAACTACCAATACACGAAAGATGCGGGGCCGAAAAGCTACCAGGAAACCATCAACCGTTCTTCCCGCCTGCCGCATACCACCCGAATGTACTATGACGACGGACTTCCGGCTATTGGCGAGTCGGCCGGGTCGCCCCGCAATATCCTGCACGAACTGTACTACGAAGATTTCTCTACCGAACGCAGTCGTACCACCATGCGCCTGGGAATGGAGTGGGAGATCCTGGACGGGCTTTCCTTTAAACCATCGGCTTCAATTTACGAAGTGAATACCAACTCCAATGGCTTTGAGAAATATCATGAGTACGACAAACGTCGACAGATGTACGCTGACCATCAACTGGGCAAGCAGTATATGCTGGATGGAGTATTGACCTACGATAAAAGCTTCGGATGGCATAACCTGTCCTTGCTGGCTGGTACTAATTTTACGTTTAACCGGGAATTTATTCTGCAGGGTGACGGTATGAATGCCCCTACCGATTACATTCCCACTCTGAACGCCTCAGCAACCGAAAACGAGCGAGTAACTTCCGAGATCACCCGGGATGCTCTGCTCTCATACTTTAGCCGGGTAACCTATAACTACGACGCTCGGTACCTTTTCAGCGGAAGCCTGCGCTACGATGGCTCTTCTCGCTTTGCCGAGAACAAAAAGTGGGGACTATTCCCGGCATTCTCATTAGGTTGGAATGTTCATAAAGAGGGGTTCTGGAACAGCAGCGTGGCTAATCAACTGAAAGTAAGGGCCTCCTGGGGGCAAGCCGGTAACAATAATCTGTCTATCTCGGATACCCAGGGAGCATATACCATTGGCTATAATTACGGCGAACAACCCGGTTTGCTGAATACAACGCTGGCCAATCGCAATCTGCTGTGGGAAACCACTTCCTCATTTGACTTTGGAGTAGATATGGGATTCTTTGATAACCGCTTTACGCTGTTGGCAGACGTATATGATAAAGTAACCGACGATCGCTTGGTTAGCATTCCTTTAGCCAGCCAGACCGGTTTTACCTCCATTGTAGCCAACTACGGAAAGCTCAGAAACCGCGGGGTAGAAGTGGAACTGGGTGCGAATGTGCTGAACAAAGGAGCTTTTCAGTGGGATATGAGCTTCAATTTTAGCTTCAACCGGCTAAAAGTATTAGAACTGCCGGATAACGAAAACGATAAAAACCGCATCAATGGTGGACTAGTGTATGATCCTGCCCAGGGCGATTACGTCATGGTCGGCGGACTAGCCGAAGGCGAACGGATTGGCGGGGTATGGGCCTACAATATGCTGGGTGTATATGCCACCGATGAAGAAGCTGCTAACGCTCCGTACGATACCAAAGTGTCGGGAGCCTGGCTGAACCTACCCGAAGATCAACAGCAGAAAGTAGGCGGGGACGCCATTTGGGATGATCGGGATGGTAACGGCACGATTGATGACCGTGACCTGGTTTTTATGGGCTACGTAAGTCCGGATAAGTTCGGGGGAATGGTGAATACCTTCACCTGGAAAGGCATTACCGCCCGCTTTGTCGTGGACTATTCCCTAGGGCATGTAATTAATAACTCCTGGCGTGCCCGGGCCAACGGCAATGCCCGGAACCGCGTGATGACCCTGACCGACGTAACCAGCGGTGATATGTGGTGGGAGCAGGGCGATCAGGCCAAATACCCTCGCTACAATGCCGCCTCTGACTGGGACAACGGCAAGCGAAACCACGTGCGGCAGGTAGACTCCTACAACGGAGTAGGCTTGGATGATGGTTATAACACGGACAACTCACTGTACTACAGCAAAGGTGATTTTCTGGCTTTTCGTGAGGTATCGGTGCTCTATCGACTTCCGGCTCAATTGCTTGAGCGTTGGGGCCTGAATCAGATTACGTTTAATGCCGGGGTCTACAACCTGGGTTACATCACTGCCTTTGATGGGCTTACTCCCGAGCACTATAATGGCTACGAGGAAGGTGATTATCCCCGCCCGCTACAGATTCAACTGGGCTGCAACGTGAGCTTTTAATCTAACAACAACCAAGAATCATGAAAACCTACACTAAATTCATACTATACCTGAGCCTTTCCGGTAGCCTGTTCTTTGGCTGCGCCGACGAACTGGACATCGTGCCTGTTTCGGATATCACTTCTTCCGGCTTCTGGAATACCGAAGACGATGCCTCCGCCTACCTTACCGGAGTTTACGATAAGCTAAGAGATGTCTACAACAGTACCTTATACTTTGAGGACCGTTCCGATTCCTTTGCTCCCGGTGATATTGGGCCGGTGTCCGAAGCCTGGAGCCAAAGCCTGAATGCATCCAATGCTCCTGACTGGAACGGTTGGTACAATCTGGTATATCACTGCAATCTACTGTTGAAAGAAACCGAAGGTATTACGTTTCGGGAGGAGTCAGCAAAAGATCAAATTATGGCGGAAACGTATTTTATTCGGGCTTTTGCCTACTACTCCATGGCTCGCATCTGGGGTGAAGTGCCATTAGAACTGACTCCTTTGGAGAGTGCGGATGAAGAACTCAAGCCTCGGGCGTCACTGGAGGAAGTGTTTCAGCAAGTTAAATCCGATATCAATCAGTCGCTTACCTTGTTTGCTGATAACAGTATTACTGACCGCAACCGTGCTTCCCGTCCCGCTACCCTAGCACTTCAGGCTGATGTGAATATGTGGACCGGCAAAGTGTTAGACGGTGGACAATCCGACTTTGAAACAGCACTCAGCGCACTTACCGAACTGGAGTCAACCGGTATCACATTGCTGGAAGGTGATGATAAGCAGGCCAACTACCGAAGTCTGTTTTCTTCCGACAATGAAACCAACGACGAGGTTATTTTCTCGCTTTTCTTCAAGTTTCAGGAGCAGGATCAGATGTATGCCACTCGGTTAACTACCTGGGGAATTAATGTGCAGGGAGCCGATAATTACAGTGAACTACCACTTACCGAAGCCAACCGGGCTCGGGCGGTGTATGCCCCCAGCGAAAAACTTCGGAATTTGTATACTGAATACCCTGAGGATGTACGTAGTGAAATTGTGGTAATTGATGCTATTACTACTGATGAAAGTACCGGAGCCGTAGACACCATTTTAACCTGTTTCAATAAGTTCCGAGGCACTGTGTACGATGATCGCTACTTCGATGATGACATCATTGTGTACCGCTGGGGGGGGCTTTTGCTGCTGAAAGCCGAAGCGCTGGCAGCCCTGAATCGGGTTTCTGAAGCAGTGGCTGAGTTGAATAAAGTTCGTAGTCGGGCGAATGTTCCGGCTTATTCCGGCGCTACGGATAAGGCAATGGTAGAGCGAGCCATTTTGGACGAGCGCTGGCGCGAACTGGTAGGTGAGCTAAAGCGCTGGCCCGACCTGGTACGCTTCCATAGCGGAGGGACAATCAATATTTACGAAGAAGTGCCGAATCTAAGCAATCAGAGTGGATATCCTCTTTACTTCCCGGTTCCTCAGACGGTGCTGGACAATAACGATTTGCTCACTCAAACCGAAGGCTATCAATAGTCTTTTAGGAAACAATCTGAACCTGATATGAATAAGCAGTTTTCGGTTGGCAAACTGATGTTTGGAATATGGGTATGCATCCTGTTATCTGGGGTAGTCTACGCATTCCCGTCAACGTCGGAAAAGCTACCCTATATTTTCGAATCCGGAACGGAAGGTTACCAGTGCTTCCGTATTCCGGCCATCGTCAAAACGCAAAAAGGTACCCTGCTAGCCTTTGCCGAAGGGAGAAAAAATAACTGTTCCGACGAAGAGGACATTGATCTGGTGCTCAAACGATCCACTGATCAGGGAAAAACCTGGAGCAAACTAATGATCGTCTGGAGCGATGCGGAAAATACCTGCGGTAATCCCAGCCCGGTCGTGGACCAGCAGACCGGAAAAGTGCATCTGCTGATGAACTGGAATCTGGGAGAGGATGATATCGGAGAGATTAGTCGGGGGACCAGTAAGGATACCCGACGGGTGTTTTACACAGCCTCCACCGACGATGGTTTAAGTTGGGAAAAGCCCCGGGAGATTACTGAATCAGTCAAGAAGCCGGAATGGGGTTGGTACGCCACCGGCCCGGTTCACGGTATTCAGCTTCAGCAGGGCCAACACCAAGGCAGGTTGCTGATCCCCTGCGATTACATAGAAACCGGCCCCGACCGTAAAGGCTACTCTCATGTCATCTGGTCGGATGATAATGGATCAAGCTGGGAGCTGGGAGGAGTAACTCCTCAGCCGGGAGTCAACGAAAGCACGGTAGCGGAGCGGCCGGATGGCTCTTTGCTATTAAATATGCGTAGCCATGAGGGAATGCGGATGGTAGCTACCAGCGATGATGGCGGAGCTACCTGGACCAACATGCAGGGCGACCCCCAACTGGTAGAACCCACCTGCCAGGGAAGTTTACTGTCAATTCAGACAGCGGGAGAATTCGGGTTATTGTTCTCTAACCCCGCCAGCCAGAAACGGGAGCGGCTAACATTGAAAATGAGTACCGATGGGGGAGAGCATTGGGAGAAAGAGTACGAAGTGCATCAAGGACCATCAGCCTACTCGGATATCGTGCAGCTCACAGAAAAAACAGTAGGAGTGCTGTACGAGCGTGGGCAGAAACGCCCTTACGAAGGTGTTGCTTTTGAGATTATCTCCCTTGAAGAGCTGAATTGAACCTTAAAGAATAAGGCTGTCAAAAAACAATTAAACGGCAATAGTTAGAAATCAAACGAATGCCCGGTAGTAGAATAAAAAGTAATCAGGTAGCGTGTCTGCTGGCCCTTATCCAATGGTTAGTAATGGACCCGGTGTACGCTCAGAAGAAAGAGGAAATGTCTCATCCAATGAATATCCTCTTTATTGCTGTGGATGATTTACGCCCTTCCCTGGGTTGCTACGGCGATGCGAAAGCGGTAACGCCCAACATCGATCAGTTAGCCGACGGAAGTATGGTTTTTATGAACGCCTATTGCCAGCAGGCCGTCTGCAACCCGTCTCGGGCCTCCATGCTGACCGGGTTAAGACCGGATCAGATTCAGGTGACTGATCTGGGCACTCATTTCCGGGAAAAACGCCCGGAGGTAGTAACCTTGCCTCAGATTTTCAAAGAAGAAGGATATCAGTCGGTAGGGATAGGAAAGGTTTTTCACGGATCAGCCAAAGCACAAGACGAACCTTCATGGTCTGAGCCGGTCGAATATGCCATCTCGGTCAAAGAGGACGAATACTATTTGCCGGAGAATCGTCAGGGAGGTAAAGCGGCAGCTACCGAAGCAGCGAATGCAGATGACGAGGTGTATGAGGATGGAAAAATTGTGGAGCGGGGAATAGAGTGGCTTCAAAAGTTTAAGCGTACCGATGCACCCTTTTTCTTGGCTTTGGGGTTTAAAAAGCCACATTTACCCTTTTGCGCGCCTCAAGAGTACTGGGATCTGTATCAGAGAACAGATTTTTCGCTACTTCCAAATCAGAATAAGCCCAAAGAGGCACCCGGTCTGGCTTTTCACCACTGGGAAGAGCTGCGAGGCTACGCCGATATTCCGAAGCAGGGAAGCTTGGCACCTGAGAAAGAACAGGAGCTTTGGCATGGGTACTACGCCTGCGTGAGCTACGTAGATGCCCAGATCGGCCGGGTGTTACAGACGTTAGAAGAGTTAGGCGTGAAGGAGAATACAATCGTGGTGGTCTGGGGTGATCATGGATATCATCTGGGCGAGCAGCAACTGTGGGCCAAAGCAACCAACTTCGAGCTGGATACTCGTATCCCCTTACTCATTTCAGTGCCATCAGTAACCCGTAACGGTGCCAAAACCAAGGCTATCGTTGAAGCAGTCGATCTGTATCCAACCCTGATCTCCCTGTGCGGTATCAAGGCCCAACAGACACTGGCCGGTAATGATCTGACTCCTCTGTTGGAGAACCCGAGTCAGCCCGGGGAGCAGGTAGCCTTCAGTCAGTTTGGCCGACCCTATGCCGCCCTGTTCAATACTCCCGCGACCCACATGGGCTACACCGTGCGTACGTCAGAATGGAGGTACACCGCCTGGTTTAATCTGAAATCAGGTAAGGTGGATGAACAGGAGCTTTATGCGATGGATACAGAACTGGTTGAACAGAAGAATTTGCATGGGCTACCCGAATTTGTCGAACAGGAGTCACAACTGCGGGAGTGGGTGATCGAATACAAAAATGGTGAATACAAGAAGACCACCGACGCTACTGCCGGTAAGAAAAGCCAGAACCAAAAATAATGATGAAACCACTGAGCAGTACTGAAATCCGGGGTAGTTGGGCAACATTGTTACTACCAATTAATGAAGATGAGAACATCAACTGGGAAAAGTTGGCGTATGAAATTGATACGCTGATTTCAATGAAAGTGAGCGGCATCTATTCCAACGGCACGGCCGGGGAGTTCTACAACCTGACCGAAGCGGAGTTTGACCGGGTTAGCCAGATGCTGGCCGAAAAATGCAATGCGGCTGAAATGCCTTTCCAGATCGGTTGCAGTCAGATGAGCCCGAAGCTGTCACTGGAACGAGTAAAACGAGTCAAATCACTTCATCCCAGTGCTATTCAGGTAGTGCTTCCTGACTGGTCGGTTCCCAACCTTTCGGAGACGATTGATTTTCTGCGGGTAATGGCCGATGCTGCTGATCCAGTCGGGCTGGTGTTGTATAATCCTCCACATGTCAAGAAAGTCCTCAGCCCGTCGGAGTACCACGAGATCAAAGCTACCGGGGTAAGGCTGGTAGGTTGCAAAGTAGGGGGTGGTGATGAAAGCTGGTACGCTGCCATGCGAACATGGGCACCAGATTTATCGCTCTTTATTCCCGGTCATCATCTGGCTACCGGAATCAGTCGGGGTGCGCAGGGAGCTTACTCAAATGTAGCCTGCTTACATCCGCAGGTAGCCCAAAGGTGGTACGAAACGATACTAACCCATCCTGAAAAAGGATTGGAGCTGGAAAAGCGTATTCAGCATTTTATGAACGAGCTCATTGTACCCTACATCCGCAATCAGCAATACAGCAATCAGGCAGTAGATAAGTTACTGGCTGCGGTAGGCGGGTGGGCTGACATCGGTACCCGTTTGCGCTGGCCCTACCGAGGTGTTGACGAAACCGAAGTGGCAAAGGTAAGGCAGGCCGGTCAGCGCATCTTGCCCGAATTTTTTGAGCAAACGAATGATCTTTGGTAAATGATAATCACCCCAAAAATAGCAAAGATAACCTTGATAACCTTTTGCCTGAGTGTTATCCTGATTATAGTAATAAGCGATCGGGTGCATAGTCAGCGTACAACAGCCAATCAAAAACCTAATGTTTTATTCATTGCTATCGATGATATGAACGATTGGATCAGCCTGTTTGATCCGGGCAATCCTATCACAACACCTCATCTGGAGAATCTGGCCGCTCGGGGCGCGTTCTTTACCCAGGCCTACTGCTCTTCGCCTGCCTGCAATCCTTCCCGGGCTTCCATCATGACGGGAACCCGCCCTCATAAAACCGGGATCTACGGCAATGCAGCCGACTGGCGGGGAGCGCTGCCCGAGGCGAAAACTCTTCAGCAGTATTTTATGGATGATGGCTATTATGTGGGCGGGGCCGGGAAAATCTTCCATCATCATGCCGACTGGACTTTCCACGACGATGCGTCTTTCCATGAGTTTCTCCTGATGAAGATCAACGAACCCTATCCGCCTACCAAACTCAACAAACTGGAGGAGTACGGCTCCCGCAATACTGACTGGGGACCCTGGCCTGAGCACATTGAAGAAACAGCCGATTATCGAACTACTTCCTATGCTATTGATTTTCTGCAACGCGAGCATACCCGGACGTTCTTCCTGAATGTGGGGATTTATAAACCTCACTCGCCCTTTTTTGCTCCCGCTGACTTCTTTGCCAGATACCAACTAAAGACACTAACAATGCCTACCTTAAAGGAAAACGATTGGAACGATCTGCCTGCCGGGGCCGAAACGCTGCTTCAGGACAAAAAATGGTTTTGGAGAGGAATGATGGCGGGAGTGGAAAGTTATCCGGATGCTTACCGGGAGTTTGTGCAGGCCTACCAATCCTGTGCTACCTTTGCCGATGCAATGGTCGGGCGGGTGATTGATGCGCTGGATCAGAGTGCGTACCGCGAGAATACCATCATTGTGCTTTGGTCAGATCATGGGTTTCATCTGGGAGAGAAAGAGCATATTGAAAAGTTTGCCCTATGGGAGAAGACCACCCATGTGCCTTACATTATCGTTGCCCCCGGGCAGATAGAACCCGGAACACGGATTGATCATCCGGTGGACCTTACTACCGTGTATCCTACGCTGGCTGAACTATGCAGACTCGATCGTCCTGAGGTAGATGGATTGAGTCTGGTACCTTTACTCAACGATCATAATGCGGAATTTCCTCCGGCGCTGATGACCTACGGGCAGGGAAACCACGCTATCCGCAGCCAGCAATGGAGATACATTCAGTATGCGGATGGTACCGCCGAACTCTACGATCACCGGCAGGACCCAAACGAATGGAACAATCTGGCGGGAGAGCCGCAGTATCAGGATACAATTCAATTTCTTAAGCAGTACATTCCTAACCGCAATGCGGAACCGCAACCCGATCTCTCATTTTAATGGACTATGAACTTAATACCAATGACCTATTCTACAACCAACACTTTCCTAAAAACAATTATAATTACTCTATGGCTGTTTTCAGGCCCGATGCATTCAGTCCTGGCTCAGTCTTCTGACTCCAGCAATCAGGTTGATTTGTTTACCTCCGGTGAGCAGGGATACGGGAGTTACCGTATTCCCGCCATACTCACTACCCCCAGCGGAACGCTGCTGGCCTTTTGTGAGGGACGAGAAGAAGCGGGAGATGCCGGAGACATTGATCTCTTGCTCAAACGCTCTACCGATCAGGGAAAAACCTGGAGTGAACAGCAGGTAGTCTGGAACGATGGTGCCAACACCTGCGGCAATCCCTGCCCAGTGGTAGACGAAGAAACCGGCACCATCTGGCTGGTGATGACGCACAACCTGGGCGACGACGGTGAATCGGAGATTATCCGCAAAGAGGCAGAATCAACCCGTACCGTTTGGGTTTGCTCCAGTGAGGATGATGGAAAGAGCTGGTCGGAGCCGAAAGAAATCACTAGCACGACCAAAGACCCTGAATGGGGATGGTACGCTACCGGCCCGGGCGTAGGCATTCAGATCAAGCATGGGCCGCATAAGGGGCGCCTGGTCATTCCCAGCGATCATAGCTACGATGACCCCAACGGAAAAGTACGCAATGGCCCTTATGAATACGGTTCTCATGCCATTTACAGCGACGACCATGGGCAGACCTGGCAATTGGGCGGGGTGATCCGGCCAAAAGTCAACGAATGCCAGATGGTGGAACTGGCCGACGGAAACGGTACGCTGATGATGGATATGCGCTCGTACTTCGGCCGTAACCGTCGCGCCCACGCGATAAGCTACGATGGCGGCCAGACCTGGACTGATCCGGCCGATGCGGAAGCCTTGGTAGAACCCGTTTGTCAGGCCAGCATCCTTCGCTACCAGTGGCCGGAAGGCGATCAGAAAAGTAAGATCCTGTTCCTCAATCCGGCCAGTGCCGATAACGGGAAAAGACATAACCTCACGCTGCGGATGAGTTACGATGAAGGGAAAACCTGGCCGGGTATCCGCACCATCTTTCCCGGTCCTTCGGCTTACTCCAGTCTCACCAGACTTACTAATGGCAACATTGGACTGCTTTACGAAGCCGGGGAAGAGAGTGCTTACGAGAAAATCATTTTTCAGGTAGTAGAAGAAAGCATTTTTGAATGATACTGACGCGCTGGAAAGCTCATTTTTGCGTTTATAGCTGGTTGCTAATTTGCCTGTTGAGTACCGCTGCCTGGAGCCAGGATGATGTTCTGCAGTGGGAGAAAGTGCCCGATTTACCCCCGGCACCCGGAGAAACTACCCAGGCCGGATTAGCCGGAGCCTTTGCCGGAATTCATCAGGATGTGATGATCGTGGCCGGTGGAGCGAACTTCCCTGATCAGCTACCTTGGGAAGGTGGACAGAAAAAATGGTGGCAAACGATTTATGTGTTGGAAAAGTCGGGTGAGGGGCAGTATCAATGGAAAGATAATATCACTCAAACCTTGCCGCAGCCTTTGGCTTACGGGGTATCGGTGTCTCTGCCGGAAGGTGTGTTATGTATTGGTGGTAATAACCAGCAGGGAAACTCAGATCAGGTTTTTCTGCTAGCCTGGAATCCGGATTCTCAGTCGGTAGACTATGAGGAATATTCCCGCTTGCCCAATGGTTTTCAGACGGATGCCGGTGCCCGAATGGGTCAGCAGGTGTGGGTACACGGAGTGCAGAACGGGAAGAATCAGTTGCTTTCTCTGGACCTGACAACCCGACAATGGTCGGTAGGGCCAGGATGTCCGGGACCGGTGCGCATGTTCTCCGTAGCGGCCGCTCAGAGTAACGGAAATACCGAATGCCTGTACCTGTTTGGAGGGCGGCATCAAACGCCCGATAGCGCATCTATTCTGAAAGATGCTTATGTGTTTAATCCCGCGCAGCAGCAGTGGAGCCTGATTGGGAATATTACCACCGGCCAGCGCTCGGATATTTCCGTCATGGCTGGTTCGGCCATTGCTACCGGAGCTAACAATATTCTGTTGCTGGGAGGTGATGCCGGAGATCGGTTTCTGGAAAGATTTGCGCTCGAGAAGAAAATCGCCCAGGCCCAGGACTCGGTCAGCAGAACAGCGCTTCAGCAACAGTTAACCGAGGAGTTTGTCCGCCATCCGGGGTTTAGCCGGGAAGTGCTGAAGTTTCATACGGTTACCAATACCTTTTCCCCACAGCCTCATTTTCCCGGTCTGCTTCCCGTCACGACCAAGGCGTTAACCTGGAACCAAAACCTTTTTCTGGTCAGCGGGGAGATCAAACCCGGCATCCGAACTTCAGAAGTCTGGACAGCAGCGTTGCCTCTGCAGGTGAAAATATTCGGCTGGCTGAATTACCTGGTGCTGCTATTGTATTTTGGAGTGCTGATCCTCATCGGGGTTTATTTTTCCCGTCGGCAGCAATCCACGGCTGATTATTTTAAAGGGGGCAATCGTATTCCCTGGTGGGCGGCCGGACTGAGCCTTTTCGGCACCAGCCTGAGTGCGATTACCTTCATGGCGATTCCCGCCAAAACCTATGCTACCGACTGGGCCTACTTTTTCCTGCAAATGACTCCCTTGCTCACGGCACCCATCATCGTGGGTCTATATATCCCGTTCTTCAGGCGGTTGAATGTCAATACTGCGTATGAGTATCTGGAGAAAAGATTCAACTATCTTACTCGGGTATTGGGTAGTCTGTCATTCATCATTTTCCAGATCGGTCGGGTAGGCATTGTGTTGTATCTTCCCTCGCTGGCCCTGCATATGGTGACTGACATCAATATCGCCTTCTGTATTCTGGCAATGGGTATCATCAGTATTATTTATACCATGATCGGCGGTATTGAGGCCGTGATCTGGACGGATGTAGTACAGGTAGTGGTATTATTAGGCGGTGCTATTCTGTGCCTGTTACTCATTGTTTTCCGTACCGATGGAGGCTTGCCCGCTTTTGGTGAGATTGCCAGCCAGAATAATAAGATAAACATCTTCAATTTTGCCCTTGACTTTCGGGCACCCACTTTCTGGGTGGTGGTACTGGGTGGCTTTTTTGCAAATCTGATTTCCAGCGGCAGTGATCAGACCATGGTACAACGCTACCTGACCACCAAAGATGAAGCCGGGGCCGCTCGCAGTGCCTGGACTTTTGCCTGGATGGCAATCCCGGCTACGCTGATCTTCTTTGGCCTAGGGACTGCTTTGTTCGTTTTCTACCAGCAGCACCCTGGCCAGTTAAGTGCTGAATTAGAAATGAACGATGCCATTTTGCCCTGGTTCATCATCAATGAGCTTCCGGCCGGTGTTTCCGGACTGATTATTGCCGGTCTGTTTTCGGCGGCTATGTCCAGCTTAAGCAGCAGTATGAACTCTGCCGCAACAGCTTTTACATCCGATTTCTATCAACGTTTCCGTCAGGTCAATGATCAGCAGGAACTCATCGTTGCGCGCTGGGCTACCCTGGTTTTTGGCATTCTAGGAACTGGCTTTGCCCTGATGATGGCCTCCTGGAGCATCCAATCACTGTGGGATCAGTTTCAGTTATTTATTGGGCTGTTTGCCGGTGGACTGGGCGGGTTGTTTTTACTGGGCATCACTACCCGCAGAGCCAACGGGATCGGGGCGGTGATCGGCCTCATTCTCAGTGGAGTGATACAGTACTACCTCACCCGGTACACTTCCCTGAACGTGCTGCTGTTCACGATGACGGGCTTTGTTTCCTGCTTTGTGTTCAGCTACCTGTTCAGCCTGCTTTTTCCTGCGTATTCCAAAAATCTGAAAGGTCTTACTATTCATACCTTATACCAGTAGATGGAAAGCAGCTTTCGTAAAGAATACTTGTGTGTTTCTGAAAGATCATTATCCGATCAAAGTGTAGTGTGTCCATCGTAGTCCACGCTTTATAACATGCAATTAACCCGCTAATAAAGTATGGTCACCTTCTTAGCAGCCTATTAATCATTCTGGTGCCTGTTCAGGATAAATCCTTGTTGAAGCATCCTAGCTACACGGGTAAAAGACCTCAAATCACTGCCGGAAAAAACCGAGATCTATACCACGGTTTCTTTAGAAAATGCATTGGTATGGGCAGCATTTCTGTTAACGTGGGACAAAGTTTATTGGTACTTTTATAGAGGATTACTTATTAAGGCTGCTTTCCGCCCTATTGGGAGCATTTCTCTATACAGCAACTTTTCTGAATGCGCTTCGTTTTTTAATTAGAGAAAAATTATTTTTCATTTGATAATTAAAATGATATGAGTATTTCTCCTAATCCGCTTACCGTCGGTGACCAGCAAATACCAGCGTACACAGCGGCTGATTCATGGACTTCGGAAAATTCTTTGCTCCGCCTGCAGAAGGTTACGGCTTTGCTGATGGACTTACCCAGTTATGATCTGAGCGAGACGACTATTCCAGGAAGTACGCTGAAGTGGATCGTAGAAGCACTCTCGCCGCTGGGAATTAACCTGGTATCGGTGCTTCCAGTGAGTTCGGCAAGTTTGTATCGCCAATACAAAAAAGAGGATATCGATACCTCATTAAAAGATCATTTAATTAGCTTGTTGCGTATTGTGGACCAAGGTTTACAAACTTGGGAAAACGAACAGCAGTTGCAAGAGTGGCTTAACGCCCGTATAGAAAATCTGGGCAACCGAAGACCGATAGACCTCCTTCATTTAGAAACCGGGAGAAGGGAAGTGGAGCAAGCTCTGGCTCGAATTGAGTACGGCTTATACGGATGAAGAGCATCTATCGGATTGAACGGCAAACCTATGCACAACTGTGGCCATCCCAGGGGGCGTTGTACGGTGAAGGGCGCTGGAATCGCAAGGGTTTTTGGGTTATTTACTGTTCCGAAAGCGTAGCCCTGGCCAAACTGGAAACTTTGGCTAACTCCAAAAGCCTACCCAGTAGCCGGGTGCTACTGGAAATTGAGGTAGATGATAAGGCTCCTATCAAACGGATAGTACCCGCTGATTTGCCTGATAACTGGATGCAAGTGCCCTATCCCAAGGAGCTACATGTCCTCACCGAAAGGTGGCTACAAGACCAACAGTATGTAGGCTTACAGATTCCTTCCCGGCAAAGCCCTCAAGAGGATAACTATTTACTTTATCCCCTTCATCCTCAATTTTCTCAGTGGGTGCGAGTGCTCCACCGCACTCCAATAGAGTTTGACCAGCGGCTTAAATGATTGCTGAGTAAAGAAATCAGGCGGTGCCTCCGTATTGTCGCCCTTTATACTAGCCAAGAATACTTCTTCCTGTTAGTCGTGTCCAGCTATATCCATACTTTTGCTGAACAATTGCCTCTTAAAAGAATTTCGATACATTCTATAACTAGTGAATGCCATGATAGGGGCAACAAACCCTCCGAAGCCGGGCGCCCACTGGAAGGCGATTAATGCAAAATGAAAGATTCGTAATCCCCATCGTAAACCCATATTGCGCATACGAGGTATATAAAGGCGAAAAGGAGCTACCAACTGAATGCGGTAGTAAATAATAGCTGGTATCAAACCAATAATCGGTATTAGGCTAAATAGAAATGTAATAACCAATACCTTAAGCACCCGCCGGTCTATCCGCCCAATATACCTGGTAGCAAAACGATCATCCTGCATGAGCTCGTGTCCACATGTACCACAGGATTGATGTACGTGGTGTTCTTGAAAGCGGTTAGCACATACCGGACAACGTTTCTTTTCCACGAGCTTGTAAGCGTGTTCATCCCTATCACGAACTGGTTTTGCCTTGATCTGTCCGAAAAAGTCAATAGCACTGGGATTCTGATTTGATTGGTTACAACTTTGACAGGCCAGTGCTGTGCTGTAAATAAGTTCATGGCAATTAGTACAAGCAATTTTCGCTTTCTCTTCTTTTGCTTCAGCCCGCCTCTTAAACCAATACAGTAGCAGCAGTACAATTCCAGTGAGCACCAGAACCAAAACCGGATAGAGAAGTAGTACCAATGGACCAAAAAAAGCCCAGACATCTTCAGCATAATACAAAAGTTTTTGCACCCCGAGATCATCATCTTCATCAGACTGATAGAGATTCTCTTTTGAGCGACGATTAAGGCCTGCAGCCCAAAAGGTAATAGCACCAATAGCCAATGCAGGAATGACACTGACCCCCTCTGTATCCAATAAGTTCTGAGCTTGAGAAGCTAATGCAGGCTCAATAGCCCCGGACGTGCCCACAAAAGTAAGGGCTGACATGGCTGCTTTCGGATATTCTTCAAAATCTCGCAGGAATCAAACTGCCGAGCGCTTATCCTTCAAGGCGGTCATTGAAGAAGTGAAGGAGGATTTACGGACTGCTATAAAAACTGCTCAGACGCAAATCTACGAAGAATTGCAGGCAACGGATATACTATTCCCCAAAAGTAACCTCAGAAGCATCCTCTATAATCTACTCAGCAATGCGATCAAATACCGGGACCCGAACCTGCCAGCCGAAGTGACAATCCCCTCCTACCCGGAAACGGAGATGATCATCTTGGAGGTGGAAGATAATGGATTAGGATTGAATCAAGAACAGCAAGCACAACTCTTTACAATGTTTAAGAGATTGCACACCCAAGGGGAAGGGACTGGCATCGGTTTGTATACTATCAAGCGGATCATTGAGAATCGTGGGGGAGCGGGTTGAGGTAAGTAGCCAGGAAGGAGTGGGTACAACATTTCGGATATACCTGCCTTACCGGGATGGCCTCTAATATCGTATAGAACGCATCTACTAGGCGGCAAACTTCCTTCTACTACTGCCGATTTGACAGCTACATCTAGGATACAAATTAAACAGAAACCTTCTTACTCAATACCTAACATAGTAAGTAGCTAAACATTTTAAAGTGGACAAAGGCTGTTCACGGGTTTTGCAGGATAGATAAGTATGAGTTTGGTCTTTAGTATTGAATTCTTACATGATATGGATCAAGACTTTTCATGAAAATGATGCCGTATGCACATACAAGAAGTGTAACTTTGCTTTATACTGATAGCTGATGGAGATTCGATATCTAAGACTGATCAAGGCCATTGTAGAAGAAGGGGGAATTACCCGGGCCATGGATAAGCTGCACTTGTCGCAGAGTGCACTAAGTTATCAGCTTAAGGAGGCAGAGCTTCAACTAGGAACGCAAATTTTCTATCGAAGAAATAAAAAGCTGATTCTAACTCCAGTTGGAAAAAAACTGTATACCACAGCGAACCGCGTGCTGATAGAACTTGATACGACCGAATCGGAAATTAAAAAACTTATTGATGGTGAAAATGGTACGATTCGTATCAGCACCGAGTGTTACACCAGCTATCATTGGCTGCCCTCGGTGCTGAAAAAGTTTAAAGGGGAGTTTCCCAATGTGGATGTGTCTATTGTTTTTGAGGCTACCCATCAGCCGTTGGAAAAGCTGGTGGAAGGTGAACTGGATCTGGCTATCACCAGTAATCCTGATTTGAGTAGCCATATAGAGTATATTGAGCTCTTTTCCGATGAAATGTTTGCGTTGGTTTCCTCAATTCATCCGTGGGCAGAAAGACCCTATGTAGAAGCGAAGGATTTTGAAGATGTAGAGCTCATTATTCATTCATTGCCTCTCGAAACGGTCTCTATCTTCAGGAACCTGCTTGTTCCTAAAGGCATACAGCCCAAAAAACTGATTACTCTCCCACTTACCGAAGCCTCTATCGAGCTGGTGAAGGCGAATATGGGGGTGATTGTGATGGCCAACTGGGCGTTGAAGCCTTATCTCAATGATGATATTAAAGCTGTAAAAATAACGCCAACCGGCTTCTTCCGGCAGCAGTATGCGGCTCGAATTCAGGACAGAGAATATCCAGTATATTTCGACTACTTTATAAAATTTCTTCGTCAGGAATTAGAGTACTACGCTGAAAAAGACAATTGAATTTTTACCAAAAATTATAGTAGCAATGAGTTTAAAAATAGGCGACAACGCACCGGATTTTACGGCGAAAACTACAGCGGGCGAGATCGACTTTCATGCATGGCTGGGAGATAGCTGGGGAATCCTTTATTCACACCCTGCCGATTATACTCCGGTTTGTACGACCGAACTGGGTAGAACTGCTAAACTTAACGAAGAGTTTGAAAAGAGAAACACTAAAGTAGTGGCGGTTAGTGTAGACGATCTGAAGTCGCACAGTGGCTGGATCAGCGATATTAATCAAACCCAGCAGTGTACCGTTAACTTCCCGCTGATTGCTGACCCTGACCGAAACGTTGCCAGTCTGTACGATATGATCCATGAAAATGCTTCGGATACCGTGACGGTACGGTCCGTTTTTTTTATCAGCCCGGATAAAAAGATTAAGGCTACCATTACCTATCCGGCTTCTACCGGGCGAAATTTCTATGAAATTCTTCGGGTCATTGATTCTTTGCAATTAACTGCCCAACATAGCGTGGCTACTCCAGCCGATTGGGAGAAAGGGCAGGATGTAGTGATTTCTCCTTCCATAAGAGACGAAGATATCCCTGCTAAATTCCCGAAAGGCCATACCAGGGTAACCTCGTATTTGCGGTATACGCCCCAGCCAACGAAGTAAAGACTTGAAATTTATGGATTGGAAAGACGGTTTGAAGGGAGGTCCGTTTTCAGAGCAGCAGATCACTCAATTACTGAATGTGATGTCTGATCTGGATGCCGGACAACTGCAATGGTTGTGTGGTTATATGGCCGGAGCCAGTCAGGCGATCCGGCAGGAAAGTGCCGTCAAGGAAACCGGAAAATTCTCTCCTTGTCTGGTGGAAGAATCCGCTACTGACCCTGTTTGGGTAGTATACGGTACCCACACCGGAAACAGTGAACGGCTGGCTGAGTATACAGTGAAAAAGGCTCATGAATATGGCTTAAAAACCCAGGTTTCTGATATGGGCCGGTTTAAACCAAGAGATTTAAAAAAGATCAAAAATCTTTTGGTGATCGTTAGTACGCATGGCATCGGTGAGCCTCCGGTGCAGGCCGAAGCACTGCATGCTTTTCTCCATAGCAAGAAAGCCCCTCCGCTAAAGCAACTTGCCTATTCGGTACTTGCTTTGGGCGACACCAGCTATGCACATTTTTGCCAAACCGGTAAGGAGTTTGATCAGGCACTTGAGAAGCTGGGGGGTGAAAAAATTCATCCGCGGGTAGATTGTGATGTGGATTTTGAAGAAGAAGCCACCAAGTGGATAGAAGAGGCACTGAAGAAATTTCAGGCACCATTGCCAAGCCTATCCGCGCTTCAGGTAAACGGAACTAGTCCGGAGGTCGATCAAAGTACTAATAAAGCGGGTTACAGTCGCAAAAAACCTTTTGAGGCTGCTGTTCTCGATAAGATAAACCTGAACGGAAGAGGCTCCCGAAAGGAAACCCTGCATTTTGAACTTTCGCTGGAAGGTTCCGGACTTACGTATCAGCCGGGCGATGCACTGGGCATATACGCCAATAACCCTTCTTACCTGATGGAAGAAGTGTTAACTGCTATGCAATTTTCCGGTACTGAAGAAGTCGAAACGTATCAGGGCCAAAAATCTCTCCAAGCGGCTCTCACCACCGATTATGAACTTACAGTACTTACCCCATTTACTTTAACCCGGTATGCCGAACTCAGCGGTAGCAGAAAGCTCTCAAAAGTGCTAGAGGATAACCAGGAAGTGCAAGCCTATCTGTATGGGCGGGATATTGTAGATTTGATCCGGGAGGTACCTTGTAAGCTATCACCCCAACAACTGATTGCTGTTTTAAGGAAAAATACCCCTCGGATGTATTCTATCGCCTCTAGTCAGGATGCTTACGAGGACGAAGTACACTTGCTGGTATCGGTGGTGCGGTATGAGGCTTTTGGACGGCGTAAACATGGGCAGTGTTCTTCTTTCCTGGCCGACCAGATTACGGAAGAAGAAAAGGTAAAAGTGTTTGTAGATCGTAATACCCGCTTTAAGCTGCCTCAGGATCACCAAACTCCGATTATTATGGTTGGACCGGGTACGGGGGTTGCTCCGTTTCGGGCTTTCATGCAGCAGCGGGAAATACAGGAAAGCCGGGGGAAATCATGGCTGTTTTTCGGAGATCAGCATTTTACGACGGATTTTCTGTATCAGACCGAATGGCAGCACTACCTAAAAGAAGGTATTCTCACCCGGGCAGACGTGGCCTTTTCCCGGGATCAGGAAGAAAAGCAGTATGTACAGCACCGCCTGATGGAAAGCGGTCGAGACGTGTTTCAGTGGCTGGAAGAAGGTGCGCACTTTTATGTGTGTGGTGATGCTCAGCGAATGGCCAAAGATGTACATAAAACCCTCCAGGAGATTGTAAAGGTACAAGGGGCGATGACTCGGGAGAAAGCCTCAGAATATGTAAAATA
Organism: Roseihalotalea indica; assembly: GCF_022458895.1. The sequence goes on from NZ_JAINFL010000013.1 coordinate 38,770, forward strand.
TCTGCAAGTCTCGGATCGGTACCAGACAGATGTATATTAAAAAATAATCTTACGTTATGTTGGACGAAGAAGCAATACTGGAAGCAGAAAAGCTTTCGCAGGAAGAACTTATCAAAGAAAAAAGTAACTACCTGCGGGGCACGATAACCGAGAGCCTCAGAGATCCATTGACCGGAGCTTTATCTCCCGATGATGTCAAACTCATTAAATTTCACGGCTCTTACCAGCAGCAGGACCGTGATCTGGAAAGCGAACGAAGGCGACAGAAGTTAGAGCCATTGTACCAGTTTATGGTGCGGGTAAGAGTTCCGGGAGGTATTACCACTTCTGAGCAATGGCTGGTATTGGATAAACTGGCTACCCAATACGGCAATGACACGCTGAAGCTCACCACCCGGCAGTCGTTTCAGTTTCACGGTATTCTGAAAAACCATCTCAGGCCTACCTTACAAGTGGTGAACGAAACTCTCCTGAGTACCATTGCTACCTGCGGAGATGTAAATCGCAATGTGATGTGCAACCCCAATCCCTATCAATCTGTAGTGCACGAGCAGGTATATGCCTATGCCCAACAGCTCAGCGAGCATCTCAAACCTAAAACGCTGGCGTATCATGAAATCTGGTTGGCCGGCACCCCGGTGGCCGGCACCCCGGTGGCCGACAATTCGTCAGTTAAAAAAAAGGTAGGAGGTACTCCCGAGGTTGAGCCGCTGTACCAAAACCGGTATTTACCCCGGAAATTTAAAATAGCCTTAACCATACCTCCGCATAATGATATTGATGTGTTCGCCAATGATCTGGGTTTGATTGCTATTGAGGAAAATGGCAAACTTAAAGGCTTTAACGTATGTGTCGGAGGTGGTCTGGGCAATACCTTAGAAAATAGCAGTACCTACCCCCGGTTGGCGGATATCATTGGCTTTATAGATAAGGAACAAGTTATAGAAGTGGCCGAAACGGTGATTGGCATTCAGCGGGACTACGGAAACCGCGAGAATAGGAAAAATGCCCGTCTAAAATATACGATTGATACCAGAGGATTAGACTGGTTTACCCAAGAGTTACATCAGCGCCTGGGCTGGGAATTGGAAAAAGCAGCCTCTTATTCTTTCAAAACTAACGGTGATGTTTACGGCTGGCACAAAGGTATCAACGGAAAGTGGTTCCTGACCCTGTTTGTCGAGAACGGGAGGGTGAAAAATACCAAAGGCTATACTCTAAAAGAGGGACTCCGGGAAGTAGCCGCGCTCCATACCGGTGACTTCAGGCTTACTGGAAACCAAAACCTCATCATCGGCAATATTGAGGAAACAGAAAAAGAGAAGGTGGAAACTATCTTAAAAAAACATGGCATTCTGGATAACCAAAAACAAACGGGGCTGCGACTGCACTCTATGGCCTGCGTGGCATTAAATACCTGCGGTCTGGCGTTTGCAGAAGCCGAACGCTACCTTCCTTCCCTCATTGATAAGCTGGACGAAGTAATGCAGACAAACGGGCTGGAGAAAGAGGCGATTAATATTCGTATGACCGGCTGTCCCAATGGATGTGCTCGCTCCTATCTAGGAGAAATTGGTTTTGTAGGGCGAGCTGTAGGCCAGTACAATCTGTATCTGGGAGCCAGCCATGAAGGCGATCGACTGAACACCCTGTATAAAGAAATGCTTTCTGAGGAGGAGATTCTTTCAACACTAACACCTATCCTTAAGGATTTTGGGAAGGATAGGAAAAAAGGAGAGCATTTCGGGGATTTTGTGCTTCGAAGAGGATATATAAAATAAAATTACTAGATAGAAAAGTAAAGCAGTAGAAGTATTATCAATAGTATTTGACGTTATTATTAGTCTCTCTGCATAATATTTTATAATAAAGGCCGGAACGATAAGTTCCGGCCTATCTGATAATATCAATGAAGAGTATGATATCTAGTTCCAGTAACTGATATCATCTCGAAGTTCGCCTGTTTCAGAAAAAACTTTTTCTTGATCACTCAGAAATTTCTCCAACTCTACCTGATAATAGATTTCGCCATCTTTCATCAGCTTTTCAGCATCGTCCACTTTATAATCCGAAAAGTCATTCTGGATCGCCGTCAGTACTTCGGCAGGCAATTCGCTTTCCTCAATTTCTTGCTTATGACTGATTATCTTACCGGAAGTGTCAAGTAAAGCATGGTAATCAGTGTCGTTCACTTCAAATTCAGCTTCGTAATGATTATCCTTCAATTCCCACTCCACATCAGTAGCATCAGCAAATTCTACCTTAAAAGCGTCTTTTACTACATTCGGCACCGCCGAAGGATCAATATCTTTCTGTCCATAAGAAACTAGTGAAAAAGCAGAGAGCATTAGAGTCAATGCAAAAAATCTCATAGTATATTATTTTAAAACTAAACAATAATTTATTTCATTACTAGATTGACTAGTAACTATATAACATTAAACTTTATGTAATGTTCTTACTGAATTGTAGTGTGAGAGTAGATATGATAACAACAGTCCCTATTTTTGGATACCTAAAATTACGACACACTGATCGTTTTTAAGTATAAATACGGGTACTTGTTTCTACCGATTTGTTGCGATTTTTCTTGGTGACAATTCTTCATTTACATGCGGAAAATACGTAGTATGCGAGAGGCTGGAATAGACTATTATATGTTCACTTATTCCGAATAATAAACTTTCCGGCTGTTTATCCTTTGATTATTTCATGGAAGCGCGCAATATCCTTGGGGGTGCCAGCTAGAAATAAGATATCATTCTGCCGAATAGTGGTATCTGCTTTAATATGCGACAGGTAATCATCGTTGCGCTGAATAGCTAGCACGTTGACCCCAAAACGGGAGCGAATTTCTGACTCGCTTATGGTGCGTTCTACCACTTCTTGATTGCTGTTTTGTACCCGCAACGATGCAATATTCATATTAGGTAAGGTAACAGGGGCAATACCTTTGTATGACATTTCGCGGGGACGCAGCATTTCGTAATTGTCTGAACGGATGTTCTGTACAAAATGCTCAATTTCGTCTTGAGGCACCAAATACTGATGCAGTAATCGAGAAAAAATTTCTACTGAGGTTTCAAACTCTTCGGGTATTACTTCACTAGCTCCCAATCGCAGTTGCTCGGCTACCTCATGTACAAAGCGAGTGCGTACGATCACGTGAACCGTCAGACAGATAGAACGAATGCTGGAAATCACCGCTCGGGTAGCGGATGGGTCAGAGATGGCCACAATCGCTACCCTGGCTCGGTAAACATGCACGTGCTCTAAGATGAAGTGTTGTGTGGCATCACCAAATAGTATTGGCTCACCCTTGGCTCGTTCTCGTTGTACTGTATCGGCATTTACTTCGATGATAACATAGGGAATATTCGCAAAGCGAGCAGCTTGTGCTACATTACGCCCATTAACCCCGTAACCAATAATGATTGTATGATTTTCATAGGGTTTCGTCTGCGCTTCGGTTAGGTTAGAAGGCATTCCCCCGGGCTTAGATATCTTTTTTAGTATGTTACTCTTGATAAACAAGCCGGATATTGCTTCTGAGTATTGAATGACGAAGGGAGTGAGTACCATTGATAAAATAGAAAGCGACAAAAAGTACTGGTAAACTTCTTCAGACATTAGCCCATAGTCCATGCCTACCTTCGAGAGAATAAATGCAAACTCCCCTATCTGAAATAGACTAAGGCCAGTCAACAGGGCGGTGCGAAGCGGGTAACGGAGCAGCAGGGCTACAGCACCAACAATGAGGGCTTTAACAAGTATCACTAGCACCAGCATCCCCAACACCATAAGCAGGTGATCAATCAAAAATGATATGTCCAGCAGCATACCAATCGATACAAAAAAGAAGCTGGTAAAAATCTCTCGGAACGGTATCACCAGGCTTGTGGCTTGGTAGCTGTAGTCGGATTCTGAGATTACCAGGCCGGCCAGAAAAGCGCCTAGGGCAAGTGATAAGCCTAAGCTAGAAGTGACCCAAGCCACGGCAAAGCAGATCACTACTACGAATAGGATGAACAGCTCGCGGCTACGGGTTTTGGCCACCTCATGCAACAGGTACGGAACCAAATAACGCGCACCGAACAAGACGATAACCACCACTGTCCCCGTCTTAAGCAGCATTTCCCCTACTACAAGCCACACGTTACCGGTCTGACCAGACAATACTGGCGTGAGCAGCACCATCGGCACCACGATGATATCCTGAAAGATCAGAATAGCCAGTGCGATTTTACCGTGGGGAGCGTTAATTTCGCTACGTTCCTGTAGTAGCTTAAGCACAATGGCAGTACTGCTGAGTGAAAATACAAATCCAATAAAGATAGCCGCATTGAGCGCATAGCCGGTGCTGATAGCGACCAAGGTAGTCACGAAGATGGTTAGCCCTACTTGTGCTGCTCCACCAATAAAAACACTGTTCTTAATAGCGGTCAGATTCTTAAGCGAAAACTCCATGCCGATAACGAATAGCAGTAGAATGACTCCGATCTCGGCCATGACCCCTACCTCATGCGAGACGGTGATCAGACCCAGTGCGTAGGGGCCTACAAGGGCGCCTGTCATCAAATAGCCCAGAATGGTGGGCAGTTTCATCCGTTGGAAAAGATAGATTACTATCACTGAAGCACCCAGAATGATAACGATGTCGGTCAATATGGGGATTTCCATAGCATAATCGGGTTATAAACGAAGGTAAGGCGATTTCCCGTCAGTCCGCTGAATAATTTAGTCAATTCTGTTGCCCCAAAGCCGCCTAATGATGATAAGTTCTAAAGTTACCAAAAAAGCTAGGGATACAGGTTGATCAACAAAATATCTAAAACAAGTTAGGTTTAGATTGCACTGAAACCCTAAAACTGGCAGAGCCGTTAGTAACAATTCCTGATAAAACCCTCTACTATGCAACGTGAACCTATTGACCGGGTACTAGTCCCGACCTATCGTTTTCTTCAGCAAGACTCAGCCTCCGGTACCGTTTTGATCGTAGCTGTCGTCATTGCGCTCGTTTGGGCCAACTTTGGTGGCGACTCGTACATTAATCTGTTGCATACCGAATTTACTGTAGGCTTCCCCGGCTGGTCGTTGACTAAAAGCATCCACCACTGGATCAACGATGGTCTGATGACGGTTTTTTTCTTCTCTATTGGTCTGGAGATCAAGCAGGAAATCCTAACTGGAGAGCTATCTACGGTGAAGAAAGCGACGTTGCCAATGGTGGCCGCTATCGGCGGAATGGTAGTTCCCGCACTGGTCTTCGTACTGCTTACCTACGGAAAGCCCGGCAGCCACGGTTGGGGCATTCCAATGGCCACCGACATTGCTTTCGCGCTGGGACTGTTATCATTTATCTCTCGGCAAGTACCCACCTCTCTCAAAGTGTTCCTGACGGCCCTGGCGGTAGTTGACGATCTGGGGGCAGTGCTGGTGATTGCCCTGTTTTACACGGATGGCATAGTGGTGAGCGAATTGGGAATAGCGGTGTTATTTATGGGTGCGATGTTTCTGGCCAACTATCTGGGGTTCCGACGAAGCTGGGTTTACCTCACAATCGGTACCCTGGGGCTGTGGTACGCCGTACTACTTTCCGGAGTGCACGCTACCATCGCCGGTGTGCTAGCTGCCATTGCTATCCCGGTACGCACCCGTATCAGCGAGCATGACTTTACCCAACAAATGCAGAAGCTAATAGACCGCTTTACCAAGAGTCCTGTTGGAGCGGGTAATTTTCTTTCCAGTGAACAGACTCACATTATTGACAAAATGGATAGCCTCACCGAACGAGCCCAAACACCTTTACAACGCTTTGAGCATCAGTTGGCCCCACTGATATCCTTCGTTATTATGCCTGTTTTTGCACTGGCTAACGCCGGAGTGGTCATTGAGGGCAACCTGCTAGATATCATCACTCAGCCAGTTTGTTACGGCATTATTGCCGGGCTGCTGATTGGAAAGTTGGTAGGTATTTTTAGTTTTTCGCGGTTGGCTGTCCGTCTGGGCGGCGGACAGTTGCCGAAGAACAGCAATTGGTCTCAATTAGCAGGAATTTCTGTCTTTGGGGGTATCGGCTTCACGATGTCGCTGTTTATCGCCGAATTAGCTTTTGTCGATGCGGTATTGTTACGTAATGCTAAAATTGGTATTCTTATTGCCTCTGTCATCGCCTCGATAGGTGCCCTAACTTATTTCAAAGTGTTCCTGCGTAACCGGCAACCTACCGAGAAAAAGCATTTGGCTTGAACAGAAAGCCAGGTTGTTTAGTACTTAAAGGTATTTATTGCCTGACCTCAATGTAATAGTATGAGGAAGTTCAAACGATTTATTAAGGAGAAGCTACTCACCGCCCTCGGCATTATTCTCTTACTTGCCGGGGGGTAGCCTTTTATTTTAAAGCCCCTATTTTAGGAGTGCTCGCCTCCGCTTACCTTATCTTTTTTCTTTCCAAAAAAGTAGTGGACATACATTTTACTCGTTCGTTTGAGAATTTCATTATGATTTTCTTAATACTGCGTAATTTTTTAGGCGGCGATGTAGGATTCTACGATACAGTGCCATGGTGGGACGAGATGCTTCACTTTTGAAGATCATTTACCAACTGCCTGGCATGGCGCATCCTTACTGTTTGGAACCGCGCTTTCAGTAGCTCTAGCTGAGGCGTTTAGTGATAGTATCAGCCTAACGATTGCTGGAAAGAAGCGGCTGGATCGGCAGGAGACACGTGCCATCTGGCGCGAAACTCGCCCCGTGTTGATGGCAGCTTATTTACCTCTTGTAATGGTGGTACTGACCAGGATAGGATTGTTTTCAGCATCCATGGCGGTAAGGTTGGCTGAATGCATCATTTATGTAAGGCTGTTTATTTATGGGCTTCGGATTGTCTACCTATTGCATGGCCCAAAGTTACGCATGTTTTTAGCTGGATTATTCACCCTGAGAATGGGAAGCTTGATTGGGCTGATCAAGCTACTATTTCATTAGAATATTCTATGGATAAAAATTATACATTGCTCCAAAAATAATTACGAACTTCCACTGCCTACACTGAAATAACTTTTATGCTTCTGTTTGGTTTAGCTCAAGTGTAGAGGTTATGCTGTTTTAAACTTGAATATTCTGAAAAGCCCCTTTACCAAGAAGACAATTGAAAAACATACGCTTTCGGTAACCGTTTCGTGTGGATAAGGGCAATTCGTATTCGGTGGAAGAGCCGGGCTTGCACACCGCTATATTCTTCAGTACGGACTGGAAAAAACAGGAAGTAATATGCCTGAGAAGATACTGTTCTTACCCAACGAAGTGCCTGAAAAATTAAATTAATCAGATCAAACTTGTACCCATTGGACTATCAAAAAATTATAGAAGAAGTTTATGCTGAGGTCAGTACTCTGGAAAATAAAGGCCAGGTAGCTCAGTACATTCCTGAACTACGAAATATTGACCCTAATCATTTTGGTGTTCACATAAGTACGCTTGATGGGTACGATGTTGGAATAGGAGACAACTATACAAAATTTTCTATCCAGAGTATTTCCAAAGTACTTTCGTTGACGCTGGCATATAACCTACAGGGAGGTGAGTTATGGAAACGAGTAGGCGTAGAGCCCTCCGGTACTCCTTTTAACTCACTAGTACAGCTTGAGCACGACCACGGAATCCCCAGAAATCCTATGATTAATGCTGGGGCTATCGTGATATGCGACATTTTGATATCTAACTTCAATAATCCTAAAAATGAACTTCTAACATTTATTAGGGAAATAACTCAGAATTCAGAAATAACTATTAATCAAAAGGTGGTACAATCAGAAAAATCGGTAGGCTACCGCAATACTGCCCTGATCAATTTGATGAAGGCTTTCGGAAACATCAAGAACGATATTGATCAAGTGCTTGACCTTTATTTTTCTATATGCTCTATAGAAATGACTTGTCAGGAACTCTCCCGGGCTTTTCTCTTTCTGGCAAATGATGGGATTGATCCAATAACCCACCATCAAATACTTACACTCAGCAAAAGCAAAAGAGTAAACGCAATTATGCAATCTTGTGGCTTCTATGATGAAGCCGGAGAGTTTTCTTTCCGGGTAGGACTGCCCGGTAAAAGTGGTGTGGGTGGCGGTATTGTAGCAGTCCACCCGGAGTATTTCTCTATTGCTGTCTGGAGCCCTCGGCTGAATAAAAAGGGAAACTCGTATCGAGGACTAAAATTTCTGGAGCAATTTACTACCCAGACCGGACTATCCGTCTTTTAACTGTACTATAGGCTGAATAACTTCGTCAGTTTTCATAAGTCTATACCTTTTAAGTATGTATCAATAATGAGAGAAACAACCATACAGCATAGCCATGCTCCACCGAAACTTTCCAATCCGGTATTGTACCTGATGAGTATTTCGGCCGGGTTGGTGGTAGCTAACCTTTACTACAACCAGCCGCTGCTACACCAGATAGCTACCACCTTAGGTGTGACCGACGCGGCGGTAAGTAACGTTGCATTATCTACCCAGCTAGGTTATGCTATGGGGCTGTTGTTTATCATTCCACTGGGCGATAAGGTTTCTAACCACCGCATACTACAGGTTGATTTTCTGCTGATGATTATCGCACTGCTCGTTGCTGCTTGGTCCGGTTCTCTTGGGGTACTTATTGCCAGTAGCTTTTTTATTGGCTTTACCTCGGCCATCCCGCAGTTGTTTGTACCCATGGCCGCCCAGCTTAGCGACGATCGGGGACGAGGACGTGCCGTGGGTATTGTGATGAGTGGTCTGTTAATTGGTATCTTGAGCAGCCGTATCATTAGCGGAGTGGTGGGCGAGTACTTTGGCTGGCGCACGATGTACTATGCCGCCAGCGGTGTAATGGGGGTATTATTTATACTGCTAAAAACCAAACTGCCTCAGCTGACTCCCCAGTACGAAGGCAGTTACGGTAGCCTTATGCGATCGCTGTGGTTCTACTTTCGAACCGAACCCGCCCTACGGCTGGCTGCTCTGCGAGGCGGCCTGGGCTTTGCCGGACTCAGCGCTTTCTGGACTACCCTGGTGTTTCTGATGGAAGACTCCTTCGGCTACGGCAGCGATGTGGCAGGAGCATTCGGTATTTTCGGAGTGGCTGGGGCCGTTGCCGCTACGGTGGTGGGCAAAATGAACGACAAGGTCAGTAAGCATAAAATCATCGGATGGTCAGTCATGATTATGATAGTATCCTGGGGTATTTTTGTCTTTTCGGCCAACTCCTTGTTAGGCCTTATCGTCGGAATAGTGCTTGTAGACCTGGGATTTCAGGCATTGCATGTCACAAACCAGAACATCATTTTTTCCAAAAACGCCGAAGCTCGCAACCGGGTCAATACCGTATACATGGTTGGTTTCTTTATAGGTGGCGCGCTGGGTACTACATCGGGGGCGATGGCTTGGCAGCACTTCGGATGGGCAGGAGTTTCTTGGCTAGGCTTAGTATTAACGACGGCTCTTCTGGCATGGCATTTATTAGCAAGACGTACAACAATTTGACAATTGTATTTTTGGAATTAATAAGGTCCATTGAGTTGTCTAAAATGTTGACTATTGGAAATTATATCGGTATAGTAGCGTAGCAGAGTGAACCCAGGTACATATCGAACTGAATTATTTTTTCCAGAGGGTTCCCACTGCGCGGATTACTTCAGATTGCTAACTTCCATTCGCTTAATCAATTCCCCGCTGCCGCAGCCTATGTCCAGCACCCTTTTGCCTACCAGATCAGCCAAATACTCTAGGGTCTTGTCCAGAGTGCGGAGGGTGTAGGTGGCCCATGGTTGGTCGTACACCGCGGCATGTTTTGATAGTAGTTCTTGGCCATTAAGGCTTTATCTTTTAGATAAAAGATGGTAACTATGCGACGTTGTAAATTAGAAAAAAGATGCTGACCTACGTTCTTTTCGCCTTGGGTTTTGTATTGCTTATTAAGGGTGCCGACTGGCTGGTCAGTGGGGCCTCCTCAATCGCCAAAAAGTATCAAGTATCCGATATGGTCATCGGACTGACCATCGTCTCAATGGGAACCTCGATGCCGGAACTGGTAGTCAATATTTTGGCTAGCCTGAGTGGCAGCGCTGAGTTAGCTGTAGGCAACGTATTTGGCAGCAATATTGCTAATATTCTGCTGATTCTAGGAGTGGCGGCGCTGATTTATCCGCTACCCCTCCAAAGGAGCACTGTGGTTTCCGAAATACCGTTCTCTCTGATGGCTGCAATGTTGGTTGGTTTTCTGGCCAATGCAGCACTCTTTGATAAGTACCAGGGGCTAATCGTTAGCCGCACCGACGGAAGCATATTGCTATTTTTCTTCGTCCTGTTCATGCTCTATATTTTCAAGGTTGCACGGGAAGGGGGAGAAAGCGAAGCCGAAGAAAGCTACCAAGAGCAATCCATGTTAAAGGCCAGCGGACTCGTACTGCTGGGGATGTGCTCCCTGTTTCTGGGTGGTAAGTGGACCGTAGATGGAGCTATGTTTATTGCTATACAGTTAGGAATGAGCGAAAGCTTCATCGGACTGACAGTAGTCGCCATTGGCACTTCGTTACCTGAGTTGGTGACCTCAGCCGTAGCAGCCTCGCGCCGTAATACTGATATTGCCGTAGGAAATGCGGTAGGGTCTAATATATTCAATATCCTCTGGATACTAGGCATCAGCGCGATAATACACCCCCTCCCGTTTAATGTCTTGAGCAACTTTGACATTCTGATGATTATCTTTGCCAGCACACTACTCATTCTGTCAGTCAGCCTGGAAAAGAACCGAGCAGTGGGCAGAATTAGTAGTATTGTGTTCTTGTTGTGCTACATAGCCTACATAATTTTTCTACTCCAGCGGGGCTGAGCAGTTTGCCTGTCAAAGCGTTGCTTTCAGGAGGCGTTCCTTATCCAGTATCGTAATTTTCATCCGGTCGAGGTGGATCAGTCCTTCTTCTTTAAAATCTGCCAGGGTACGGGTTACGGTTTCCTTTACCGTACCGGTAATGCCTGCCAAGTCCTTATGGGCAATCTTGATAACGGGCAAAGCATCGGTCCCCGGGTCGCGTAATGCTAGTTTCAGTAGAGCTTCGGCTACTCGCTGCCTTACCGAGTGGTAGGCAATCTGTAGCAGTTGCTCTTCCCGCTCGATCAGGTTACGGGATAGCATCTTGATAAATTTGTTGGCTACATCACGGTTACCATACATCAGGCGGAAGAAGTCGGCTGGAGGGATCAGGCTTACTTCGGTTTCCTGTAGGGCCATCGCTGTTTCAGCATAGCCTTGTGTATTATCCAGCAATGCCATATAGCCCAGAAAGTCGCCAGCGCCCAGAATGCCGGTCACCAGTTCCTTTCCGTCTTCGCTGGTCTTGTACGTCTTCACCTGCCCCCGGTTAATAAAGTACAGCCACTGACTGGGGCTGCCTTCCGAAAACAAGCTGCTTTTCTTCTTGTATACTTTTACCTTCCTCTCCGAGGAGAGATCTTTCAGTTCCTCAAATGTACGAGCTTCCTGAAAGAATTGATCTAGACCCGTGGCATCCGGGGCGTATTCTTCCCGCAGCAGAGCACTTTTCCGAAGGCGAGTTTCTATGGCATCGAGCAGCTCTATTTCCTCAAACGGCTTGGTCAGATAGTCATCCGCACCCAAGTTCATGCCTTTTCGCACATCGGCTTTTTCGGAGCGGGCCGTCAGAAAAATGAACGGGATTCCTGCGGTTTCCGGTCGTTTGCCCAAGATATGCAGCACTCCGTAGCCATCCAGGCCAGGCATCATAATATCGCAAATAATCAGGTCGGGTGGTTGCGCCAGGGTTTTCTCTATCCCCGCTCGTCCGTTATCTACCGCAATAACCTCGTAGCCCGATAGTTCCAGAATATCGGTGGTCGTTTCTCTGACGTCTTGGTTATCTTCAATTAATAGGATCTTCTTCATGCGGGTTCCAGGTTTACTTGTTCTACAGGTAGTGTGACGGTAAATGTCGTTCCTTGTTCTACCTGACTTTCTACGGCAATTTCGCCATGCATCAGGTCAATGTACTTTTTTACAATCGGCAGCCCCAGCCCCGTCCCCTGAATGTTGGTGGCGTTACGTGCCCGGAAGAACAGATCAAATAAGTGCTTATGCTCATCTTCGGGGATGCCCACTCCCTGATCAACAATCTTTACACTGAAGGTGGTTGATTGCAAGGCAATGGCTATTTCCACCAACTTTCCTTTGGGGGAGTACTTCAGTGCATTGGAAAGTAAGTTCAGAAAAATATTACGGACAAACTGTTTGTCCAGATTCACCGGAATGGCCGGAAGTGGGGAGGAGATGCGGACTTGCTGGCCGGGTTTGTGGGCATGCTGCAATTCCTGAACAATAGATTCCATAAACTCCACCAGATCAAACTCTTCTTTGTTTACACTGACCTTACCTTCTTCCAGGCGGCCCAATGAGAGAAACTCATTCAGAATATCCACCAGGTTTTTTACACTGGAACGTATCCGCTCTACGTTCTTGAGCCGCTCACTTTCTTTTCCTGCCTCATTCTGCCGGGCAATCAGGTTGGCTGACGATAAGATGGTGCTCAGCGGGGTGCGAAATTCATGAGAGGCCATTGACACAAATCGCGATTTCAGTTCACCGAGTTCTCGTTCCTTCTTAATCGCGTTGAGCATTTCCATTTCTGTGCGCTTCTGCTCGGTAATATTAGTAAATACAAACAAAACCTGGTTGGTGGATTTCTTTTCCTGTAGGGGCATAGTGTTGACCCGGTACATCTGGTCTTTACCCTGCACTTCGTAAGAAAAGCTCTCACCATTTTGTCGTGGACCGCTACTGGTCTCGCCAGACCGGTTGGCGCCCCGACGGGTTTTCCGAGCATATTCTACCATGAGGTTTTTCCATTGGGCAGAAAAATATTTGATAGACTGTATGGGTTTACCCTCCATCTTCTTTCTGGACCAGCCTAACCTCGATAATTCTTCGCCATCAATAAACACGATCTGATGATCCGTATCTACGACGGCAATCATGACATTAGGAAAATACGTAGCAATCGCTTCGTACGGAGCGTGGTATTGGTTTGAAAGTGTTTCGGTAGGGTGGTGCTTCATGTATGTCTTCGGTTTGCACTTTTGGGTCAGTCAATGCATCGGCATCGGTTCGTTAAAGAAACGCAACTTGCCGGTTATACGCCAGTATTTAGGTGACGAAGATCATCGAAACCGTATGACTGAGATCGTTTTTCCCCGGGTGATGCTTCCTTACTTTTGAATAAGATTAGTAAGTAATACGCCTATGAGCAAGGAAAATCAATTAATCATCCATCGAAGTAGTTTGATGCTGAAGGCGGTCGGGATCATCACTTTTGGCCTGGTGGCTCTTTGTTATCCAGGAGAAGATATTCACGCGATGATGATGCCCTTTGGGATTTTAGTAACCCTGAATGGGGTGACCGTTATCAGTAAGAATATCCGATTTTTTACCGGCAGTTTCGACTGGCAGCACTCATTTAGAAGAGGGTTAGCAGAACTTCTGATTGGTCTTACGGCTATTGTAGCGGACATTATTTCGGCATCTATTTTTTTTGAACTCATTGCCCTGTGGGTCATTCTGACTGGCATGAATCAAATAAGCTGTTTCTACAAACTGCGTGATCAGATGCCCCATTGGCAGGGGATGGTTGCGGTAGGAGGGCTCTCGATCCTGTTTGGACTTTTCATTGGCGCAAATTTGATCATGGAAGTAGTTTCGCTCACTTATGAAATAGCCGTTTTTGCACTGGTCTTAGGAAGCAGTTTAGTGTACGCCTATGTGAAACTAGGAGAAGTACGTCAGTATTTAGGCAATCGGCCTGGCAAAATCTATTCAACTAAAACCCTGGAAGTATATTACCATGATAGAACCTTTTAACACCCGGAGAGACGATATTATTGGCTTCCGGATGGACGGAACCATTAGCGAAGTGGATATTCGTCCTTTGCTGCTGCACCTGAACGAAAAGCTGCGGCTACATAAGAAACTGCGCTTGTTGGTGGAGTATGTAGATACCAACGGTTTCTCGATGGATACGCTCATGGAGGACTTTGCATATAGCTTTGGCCACTGGGGCAATTTTGAGAAAACAGCGATCATCACGTTCAAAGACTGGATCAGTCAGGCTTCTCAACTAGCCCATGAACTACAGGAAACGAATCTTAAGAGTTTTTCCTATTCGGAAAAGGACATGGCCATCCAGTGGATTGAGCAATAACGATTGGTGGATTTTAAGTAAGGTGAAGGGGGCAGTTATTTTTTGGTAGTGTTTAGTAGAGTACTTTTTAGTAGTCAATTGCCCCCATTAACCACACCTTGGATAGCCATCTCCTCATTTTAACAAACCAAGATTTTATACACGATGAGAGAAATAATCATGAGTAGCCTGGATTTGGCTCGAGTAAAACAGAGAATTCAATGGGTTGAACCAAGAAGTCCCATTTCCAGTAGTGAGATTGAGCGATTGCAGAAAGAACTTGATCGGGCAAAAGTGATGGAGCCTAATAAGATTCCCGGCGATGTCATTACGATGAACTCAGTGGTAAGAGTAAAGTATCTTACCACCCATAAGGAATTTATCATCCAACTGGTATATCCCGAAGATGCCAACATTAAAGAGAACAAAGTCTCAATCTTCGCACCCATTGGTGCCGCTCTGCTGGGCTATAAAAAAGGAGATACCATCCATTGGAATGCTCCAGGTGGGAGCATTAGAGTTCAAGTAGAAGATGTGTTGTTTCAACCGGAAGCCGCTGGTGAGTTTTCCTTATAGATGAGCTGGTGCAACATTATCTACTCTTATTTATTAACGAACGAATGCTACAGCCATGCAAGTAAAAGAGATCTTACGTGAAATTCCGAAGGACTTAACAGATAAACTGCCGAACGATGTTCATTTGAACGAGCGTATTCACTATCTCCGAGGTAGAGTCTTATTGAATCTACTTCTTTTTGGTAGCATGCGTTCGGAACACGCGAGCATCATAATTTTGAAAGTACTTTACAATGCGCCCTTGTTTAATGCTACAAATCGCCAGTCTGACTCTGATAAGACTTACGGTGCCTGTAGGCAAAATAGAGATTTGTCTGCTGGAAAGCCGCTTTATACTGTGAATAAATATATGGAAACAATTCCTCCGGAACATCTCAAAGATATTCTGGATTGGGCTATCCAGCATTCGTTTGAGGGGTGTGAAGATTATCAATTAGCAGAAAAGGTTGAGCGATTCAACGCTGCTATTATTAAGACCAGTGGTAGTTTGATAAAATGGAGTATGCCAACAGAATCCGAAGAGTATGCAAACGAGCTGCGGATCAAGATATCACTAGGTTTAGACGGACTATTAGCCGGAGTGACTCAAACAGGATTAAAGCGGAACCGCCTTCAGAAAAGAACCTTGAAAAAAATATTGATGCAAGGGAGGTTTGATGCTGGTGAAACTGTTACTATTGAGCGAGAATTTATCTGCCCGACTACCAGCAAAAAATCTAGTGGTGAATTAGTCAACTTTGTGGCTTGCCGTGCAAAGACTCTTCATTATCATATCATCAATGAATCAAGCAAGTTACCTCTGGAACGAGACGGAATTCTGTTTTTACAAGATAGCAAAGTATATTTCCATGCAGATGGTGGGTCTTTCAATGAACCTTTCCGGTTGGTGGAAATACTCGACATATCCCAAGGTAAAAGATTATATTTTATCAGTGATATTTTCGATCTGAGTGCCGAAACAATTGTTGATATTTATCGTCATCGATGGGACATTAGGGGTTTATTTCGTTACCTGAAACACGAACTGGATATTAATTATTGGCTCAGCCGCTCTTTTAACGGCATCGAGGTACAACTGTATGTATCTTTATTGTCAGCAATTCTGTTGAGTGTTTTTAAAACCAAGAACCAGATAAAAGGGGCGATGACCTCTAAATTCATGTTTCAACAACAGCTGCTTCGTCATATACTGGTACAACTGAAATCTGGGAAACGACTTATAGATGAAGAAGATTATAAAATAGTAAATAATGCAGATTGAATTGCGATAATTATATAGAGGCTTATGAACACCTATGCTTAATTGATAGCAAGAAGAAATTCGGTGATAGGTAAGAGAATGCAGTTATTTGAGGTCACAAATAATCAATACTTGCCTTATGCTTTCTTAACTCTCAATGGGCGCTCTGGAAATAATATACGCCCTATTCCTTCACTGTGGTGAAATTATATTTTTAGCATGCTTTCAACTTCCCTTACCATCTGATTCACATAGCCCCATACGTTATCATACCAGCTCATGACCTTTACCAGGTTGCCATCAGTCACCTGGATCATAGGAAGATCAACAATGGAAGTCTGCGGGTTCCAGGACAATATCTGAAGAAACGCGTGGATCTTCAGTGACGCCCAAAGTGCCCTGGTACCTATCGCTCCCGGCTTCTTCTTTGAAAATGCTTTTCACTTCTTCTTCTGATGTCTCCCGGGCAGTCACAAAATTGATGTCGGAGCCTACCGGTATAGGACCGCGTATGGCAGCGCCGCTAAACCTGCCTTTTAGTTCCGGAGTGCTTGCATAGTAGCCTGAATGGCTCCGGTAGAGGTGGGTACGAAGTTAGCCGCTGCTGCCCGGCCTCTGCGCATTTTTTTATTCGGCACATCCACTAGCCCTTGCGTAGAAGTATACGCATGTATGGTAGTCATATTGGCTTTCTTAATGCCGATTCTACGGACCACATGATTTCTACCACTGGTGTAATACAATTGGTGATGCAACTGGCGCAAGAGATAATTTCCACATTTTTCTGGTTGCGGTTTACGCCGTGTACTACGGTAGAAATATCTTCGTCTATGGAAGGAGATTATATTTTGTCAACTTTTGCTAATTTCTATGAATTACTTTAATCCTATGCCTAGCATTTAGAACCTTGCCGTTCATCGGGATAATATCAGATATTTCAACCCATGTAGGCATTCTTCCGTACAAGGTTGGATATAACAACTGAATCCAAAACTTTTGGTATTCACTGAGCTATCATTTTTTCGTCCCGTCGCAGCCACTCTATATTTTCTTAAAGTACTAACGCCAACTGGGAAATCTTAGCCTTAATAAACACGCAGCCAATGAACGTACTGTTGACATTATCGCTCAACTTGACTCTGATGATTTATTGAGTTTAAACGTTATTTCAAAATGATAGTGGGTGTTGGCTCCCGGACCCGCAACCAAACAAAAATCACCTGATGTCTTTGTTGAAGCAAGAAATTAAAAGAAAGCATTTTAACGATTATCTTTCATAAGATCTGCTATTTCCTTTTCTCTAAGCAGTTCAATCGAGTTTGCCTCGATATCTTTCACTGTTTTCTCAATATTAAAAAAGTTCAGTTTTTCATCAAAAGGATTAAGAAGTGCTTTTCCAAAGCTTTGTAAGGTTAGAAATATACAGCCGATGAATATTCCCACTAGCACTGACCATTCTTGCAATGGCTCCAATGTACTTATCGTTACTAGGACGATGAGCAGCCAAATGTATATTCTTTCTTCAAAATAAAATTCCTTAGGAAGCGTGTTAGCATTATACTCAAAGGTGTCCAGGGTGTTGATAAATTCTATTACTTTATTAAAGAATATTACGGTTGGTTTTGTATGGGAATGCCAGTCAATTATTAGTCAAAATAGTAGACAGGAATAGATTTAATACAGCTAGGTTTGTATCTGTGCGAAGCATCTGAATTGCTCTGCCCATGAGTTCGTAGACCGCTTTCACCTGAACGGACATGATGTCGGCTATCTCTTGGTAAGAAAGTTGATTATAAAATCGTAGATAGATAACTTCTTTTTGCTTGTCACTCAGTTTAGTGAACGCGTGAGCAAGATAGGCAAACTTTTCTGCAGTAGATCTTTCACAGAAAGTGAGGTCAAAACTATGGGGGTGTATAGATATTTCCAGAGTGCGCAGAAATGGCTCTTTTTGCTTCCCAACTAGCTTCTTAACAAGTGCTCTTTTCAAAGAAACTATCAAATAAGATTTGACAGTATAAACTTCTTTCATTTGGGTCCTCTTCTCCCATAAGTTAGAGAAAAGATCCTGAATGCAGTCTTCTACCAATGCAGTATCCTGGGTCATCCGTAGACCGTAATCATACAGAATATTCACATGCTGATAATAAATTTGCTCAAAAGCAATTATGTTTCCTTTCCGGTACAAATGCCATAGTTGATTCGTTGGTGAAGGCATATGAATAATATTATAGGTTGCTAAATGGATGGTGAACGATTCGGTTTGGTAGGCACCTGATAGTTAAAATGAGGTGATAATTTATTGGTTCTAATTAAAGATATCCATTAGCCCATTGATCATTATGATAATCGAGAATGCGAGGGCAGCTAGCATGATGATGTTGGTCAAGATTCGATTCTTGGGTAAACCAGCATTTCTTCGATTCCAAAGAATGAAGAAGCTGATGACCACCAGTGGCAGCGCAAAGACATTAAATACCTGCGTAAAAATCTGACCCTGAATTGGATTGAACTCAAAAAGTGGCACACTGAGTGCCAGAGCGCTTGCTACTCCGGTAATCAACTTGAACCGACTTGAAGTAACATCCAGTTCTCCTGAATTATAATCGCCTAACATTAACGGAACAATCATCAGACAGGGGAAGATGGAAGAGAGTCCCGCGCTTAATGTTCCTGCAAAGAAAATACTGACGGCAAACTTCCCTACCGAAGGCTCTAAAGCCCCCGACATATCGAGTACATGGTTTATTTCGCTTCCTTTTCCATACAAACTGCCACTGGCAACAGCCATAATTGACCCACTAATGGTGAATATTAAAAGGGCGGCGATGATTGAATCGTTTTTTTGTACCTGTAAATCCTCCATCGTCCAACCTTTTCCCTGAATGAACAGCGGGCGAGATAAGAAAGTAGCCGCGGCCATGGTCGTCCCGACAAATGCGGCAATGAGTACTCCGGCTCCTTCTACTTCAGGAATCTTAGGAATCAACCCCCTGATTATTTCCGAGGGTAGCGGAAATACAAAAAGAAGTGTAAAAACAAATGACAATCCCATCAGGGAGACGAAGAGAGCAAGTACTTTTTCAAACAATGAATAATTCCCCTTAATCAACAGATAGTAAAAGACGCCAATGATCAGGACGGCCAGCCCAAGGACTACCCAATATTTTTGGGTTTCTAATCCCGGGAAGTTAATCACCAGGATCTCAAAGATCACATTAGAAGTAATGCCTAAGATACCAATCAGTGAATTCCACTGGCCGATGCCTACGGTGACAATAATGGCGATGGCTAAGAGTTTACCCCAAGGCAAATGTTTTCTAATCGCGAAGAGTGCAGTTTCGCTGGTAATCAGGTAATAGCTACCGGAAACGTAAATTAAGACTCCAGAAAATAGGCAACTGAAGAAAAGCACCCATAGCAAATCCATTCCAAAGTTGTTGCCCGCCAGAATCATAGATGTAACACTTCCGGTACCGATGGTATAGCCAATGGCAAAAATGCCCGGACCGAAGGATAACAGGATATTTATTAGCTTTTTCACCAAATTTCTTTATTCGTGCAACCATTGTTTTCTCTATCTGCCATCTTTAGGGTATCGTCAGGATCGATATTTTTTTGCCAAAGCCACTGCTTGGGAAACTTTATCCGTAAGCTCGGAGTAGTTGTTTTCCGCCAGAATTTCTTTGGTGATAAGTTGCGAACCCATTCCCACGCAATGAGCACCGGCTTCAAACCAGGCTTTCAGGTTAGCTTCCTCTGGAGTGACCCCGCCGGTAGGCATAATACTGGTCCAGGGACAAGGCCCCTTGACGGCTTTGATAAAACTGGGGCCTCCAACCTGTGAACCGGGAAATATCTTTACTACTTCGGCACCGAGTTCTTCGGCATAAGAAATCTCACTCAAAGAACCACAGCCGGGAGACCAGGCAACTTTCCTTCGGTTACACACCCTTGCCATGTCTGGATTTAGTATGGGGGATACAATAAAGTTGGCTCCCAGTTGCAAATAAAGTGAAGTAGTGCCGCCATCTACTACTGAGCCTACTCCCATAATCATTTTGGGGAGGGCTTCAATCACGTAGCAATTTAGTTCCCGAAAAACTTCGTGCGCAAAATCACCACGATTGGTAAATTCAAATACTCTCACTCCGCCTTCATAACACGCCCTGGCCACCTTCTTGCATACTTCTAAGTCTTTGTGGTAGAAAACCGGTACGATCCCCGTTTCTCGCATTTGTAATGCGACCTCTATTCTCGTAAATTTTGCCATGAATTATATGATTTTATCTTTTAATTTTTCCGGTTGTATTACCGCTCATTAACTCCTGAACATCCTCGAGAGAAATGATATTGGCATCACCCTCTACCGTGTGCTTCAGTGCGCAAGCGGCCGTGGCGAAGGCTAGGGCTTCTTCATCTTTTTGGTATTGCAGCAATCCATAAATAACCCCTGCTGCATACGCATCGCCGGTGCCTACCCGGTCAACGATGTGCGTAACATTCAGCTTTTTTGCCTCGATGAAGCGTTTCCCATTCCATACTTTACCCTGAATCCGGTTATGCGAAGCACTAAGCATTTCTCGTTCCTTATCAAAAATCTTCTTGACTCCCGCGCACACTTCGGTGAGCTGAATCGCTGCGTTTATAAATTTTTCCTGCTCATCTCCTTCGGTATCAAAGCCAAAGATCTCGCAGATATCTCTACTGCCGCCAATCACCACATCGCAGCCAGCAATCAACTCAGGCATTACTTCCTGCTGTTTTTTACCGTAATTCCACAGGTTTTTTCGGGAGTTGATATCCGCCGATACCATAATTCCTTTGCTTCTGGCTACTTGTATCGCCTCTTTGCAGCACTCAGCCGCTCCTATCGAAATAGCCGGAGTGATACCGGTCCAATGAAACCAATCAGCCTCCTGGAATATGTTTTCCCAATCGAACATCGTAGGTTCGGCTTTGGCAAATGAGGAATTTTCTCTTTCGTAAATCACTTTGCTGGAACGATGTACCGCCCCCTTCTCCAGAAAGTACTTGCCCATTACATCCCCTCCGTACTGGATTCTGGATGTGTCTACCCAATGGTGCCGCAAAAACTGAGTGGCAGCTCGGCCAATCAGGTTATCGGGAAAACGGGTAACGTGCACGGCATCCATACCCAGGTATGCTAATGAAATAGCGACGTTTGCTTCCCCGCCACCGTAGGCCAGATCGAGGCTCGTTGCCTGAGAAAATTTGGCATGCCCCGGTGGCGACAGGCGCATCATTACCTCGCCGAAGGTTACAATTCTTTTCATATCCAATTCAGTAGCTTGTTGAAGTCATACGCCTCGGGCTCGGGAAGATAAGCTGAGGCCTTTTCGTAATCTGCTTCTAGGATGTAGTGCATATTCTGAAAGCACAGCTTCGCTATTTCGGAGTCGATATCCACTAACCGAGGGGGAATCTTACCATCTTTGTTTTCAAACTCAGATAAGTAAAGTGGGGTAATGTCGCCACGAGAATTGGCGCTCACAATACAGCCGCTTTTTCCTTCATCGTAAAGCTTTTTAACCCCAATACCCAAAAGAGTGCAGAGCGTAAGGTCAAATCCTATGGGGCGGCAGCAGCGTAGTTCATATCCTAGTTCTACCGGGCGACTCTTAAGCCGAATGCCTAGCCTTTTCAGCTCCTTTTGCAGTAGAAGATTAAAGATATGCGACTTGCTAACATTGCCCAGTTCCGGATGTCCGTGAGCATCATACGTAAACTCAACACCTGACTTTCGCAGCTCCTCATTGTCAAGGATATGAAATACCCCTTCACTCACCAATGCTACCCCGTACTCAACTCCCAATAGCTTGCGCTTCACGATTGAGGAAATAATGAGATTGATGATTTTATTCAGCGTTGGTGTAGTTTTATTGAACATTTCGGGAATGATCATCATGGGGAAGTGGCAACCGGTAGCGATACCAAACGCCAGGTGACCCGCAGTTCGGCCCATGGTGGTAACGACAAACCAGTTGCGGCTGGTGCGGGCATCCTCGTAGATGGTGTTACCGATGCGTACGCCCTCGTCTTTTGCCGAGTGAAACCCGAAAGTAGGGTTACGGTCGGGTAGGGGCAGGTCGTTGTCGATGGTTTTGGGGACGTGGATGTTGGCGATGATAATATTCTTGCTCGCCAAAAATTTTGTAACACGATTAGCAGTAGAAGCCGTATCATCCCCACCAATGGTCACTAATAGCTGTATGTTTTCTTTGGAAAAGATTCGGGTATTAAAATCTTCGTCTTTAGGTTTGAAGCGGCTCATGATCAGGGTAGATCCTCCTCGGCTGAAAATGCGATCCGCATGATCAAAGTCAAATTCTTTCACATCGGGGTCTTCGGAAAATAGTCCTTGGTACCCTTCGTGGATTCCCAGGACCCGGTAACCGTCTTTTAGAAATATTTTGGCTACGGTGCTTATTACGGTATTAATACCTGGGGCTGGCCCACCACCACATATAATTGCTACGGCTGGTTTCATTAGGTTGTCTTTTGTGATTGCTTATGTGCGTTTAAAGCAGTTCTATATGTATTGAGAAGAACGAGGACACTAGCTTCTGACTGCTGGCACAAGTCAGGAAGTACAATATCCTCCCTCAAATATTATCGCGACACTCTGCCCGAGGCATCACCGGACATCAGCTTTTCTACTTCTTCTACCTTTACCAGGTTCGCATCACCCTTAATGGTGTGCTTTAGGCAGGAGGCCGCTACGGCAAAATTCAGCGCGTTTTGATCATCATCCGGATATTTCAGTAATCCGTAGATTAATCCACCCATAAATGAATCTCCGCCGCCTACCCGATCTACGATGTGAGTAATCTGGTACGTAGGCGACTCAAATAAGGTAGTGCCGTTATACAAAACCCCCGCCCAGCTATTGTGACTGGCACTGATAGAACCCCTGAGAGTGGTGATTACTTTTTTCGCTCTCGGAAATTTTTCCATCATCTGCTTGCAAACTGACTCAAAAGCAAGGCCACTGACTGAGTCACCCTGGGTTACGTCTACACCCTGAGGATGGATTCCAAAATGCTTTTCGGCATCTTCTTCATTTCCTAGGATAATATCGCAATATTCAACCAGCGGGGTCATGATTGCTTCCGGTTCTACGCCATATTTCCATAGCTTCTTGCGGTAGTTGAGGTCAGTAGAAATAGTAATGCCAAGCTGGCTGGCCGCCTTTACTGCCTCGAGGCAAACATCCGCCGCTCCCTGAGAAATAGCCGGGGTGATGCCGGTCCAGTGAAACCACTGGGCGTCATTGAAAACCTCTTCCCAATCGATCATTCCTTGTTCTATTTCTGCTATGGCTGAATGAGCTCGGTCATAGACTACTTTGCTACCTCGGGAAACCGCACCGGTTTCCAGAAAATAGATGCCTAAACGTTCGCCTCCCCAAATAATATGACTGGTTCCTACTCCTCTTTTCCTCATTTCCATGAGAGCACACTCTCCGATATCGTTAGCAGGAAGTCGGGTGACAAAGTCTACCGGAATTCCGTAATTGGCTAATGAAACAGCTACGTTGGATTCGCCTCCGCCGTATACCACATCAAATGAGGCGGCCTGAGAAAAGCGTAGAAATTCTGGCGGAGCCAGTCGAAGCATAATCTCTCCAAAGGTTACTACTTTTTTCATCTGATACTATTATAAATAGGTTTGGTCAATTATTAATTAATGTAATACACTTTCAATTTCTATTTTTCCGCCGCCAGAAATTGGCTTTTGGGACTGTAGCGTTTTAAACTTCAGTATTGCCATAGCCAGATTCGCTTTTCTGGGACTCAAGAAGGACTGCCGGACGTCTGACTGTCAAGCATCGGACAATGTGGCTAGTGGATAGAAAGCCTGATATTGTTAAGAGAATGCTAATCCCCCGTTTATATCTACGCTTGCTCCCGCCATAAACGACGACTGGTCACTAGCCAGATAGACTACTAAGTCCGCTACTTCCTCTGGCTGACCTTCTCGTTTAAGTGGGGTTTTGTCAGCTACTGTCTTTCTTACTTCATCTTTCGTGAAATCATCGTGAAATTTTGTAGCGATCATGCCTGGACAAACCGCATTTACCCGGACTCCCTGAGGGCCAAATTCTTTAGCCCAGTTGCGCGTCAATGTCATTACCGCACCTTTAGAAGCGGCATAAAGGGCTGAACCCGGGCCACCGCCATCTCGCCCGGCCTGCGATGCCACATTGACAATAGATGCGCCTTTCACCATAAGAGGCTTAAATGCTTTGGTGACAAACACTGTTCCCTTGAAGTTTACGTCCATTACCAGATTGTAAAACGGCTCATCAATTTCCTCAATCGTTTTTCTGGCAAAAAGACCTCCTGCATTATTTACCAGGATATCCACTTTATTACCAAATGCTTCTTTGGTTTTAGCAAGCAGGTTTTCAATATCTTCCTGCTTGGTTACATCCGCATATACAGCTAGGGCTTCTCCACCTTCGGCAGTAATGGCGGCAACAGTCTCCTGACTGTCCTTTTCACTGCCAAAATAATTAACTACGACCTTGGCTCCTTCCTGGGCTAACTTGATACAGATTGCCCGCCCAATATCACGGGCTCCGCCGGTAACCACCGCTACTTTACCTTTAAGTTTCATTTTATCTTGTTTTGATAGTTATTAAATACCTAATGCCTGTCCACCGCCTACTTGTATGGTCTCAGCCGTGATAAAAGATGCATCTTTGCTGGCCAGAAAAGAAACCACCGAAGCTACTTCCTGCGGTTCGCCTAATCTTCCTAACATAATATTGTTTTTCCATGAAGCGAACACTTCCGGTTTGGTCTCTTTAATTTGCGCGTGGAATGGAGTATCAATGGTGCCCGGAGATACAGCATTTACCCGAATTCCGTACTCGGCCAGGTCTTTGGCCAAGGCCCGGGTGATGGCGTGTACGCCCGCCTTGGATGTGCCATAGATACCGGCCCCGGGCCCGCCTGCATTCCAACCAGCATTCGAGGTATAATTAATAATGGTGGGGTTTTCGCCTTTTTTAAGGTAAGGGATGGCCGCTCTTGAGGTGAAAAAGACAGAATCCAGATTAAGCGCCATTACCTTTCGGTAAAAGTCGGTCGTCATCTCCTCGAATCTTGACCGGCCACCCAGCCCCCCTGCATTATTGACCAGCACATCGATTCTACTATATTTTTCACCGATAGCATTGATATTAGCGTTTACTTCTTCTTCGTTGGTAACATCAAATCCATAATACGCTGATCTAATATCTTCCTGGGCCAGCTCTTCCACTCTTTGAGCGCCTATCTCGTCTTCAATGCCATTTAATATCACCGTGTACCCATCTTTTCCCAGGCGCTTTGCCACCTCAAAACCAATACCGCCGGTTGCCCCGGTAACGATGGCTATTTTATGTTCAGAATGATTGTTCATGTTTATATGTTTTTAAAGATTAGTCAATAGATTTAATTTCTTTAGCAAAAAAACTGATGGATAAGTAGCCTAATGGCACAAAAACAGCGATCATGATAAAGATGGGGGTATAGGAATAATTTTCGGTGATTACCGGCACCAGAAAATTCATGATGATCACGGAAAAGATACCAACAGTGCCTCCCAGCCCGGCCAATGAGCCTACCGACTTACCACTAAACAAGTCGCTTGGAATAGTTTGGATATTGGAAATAACAAACTGAAATCCGTAAAGCACTACGGCTACGATGGCCACAAATTTTAGCGGAGTGTTGCCAAACAAAATGGTTGCGGCCATTCCCAGGAACATAATAATACAACCAATAAGTATGGTTTGCTTTCTTGCTTTATCAATAGATGCTCCGTTCATCATCAATCTGCCCGAGTAGTAACCACCGGAAAGGCTTCCGAGGGCTGCTCCCACGTAAGGGACCCACGCCATAAGACCAATTTCTTTTACATTGAATCCATATACATCAGCCAGGTAAATGGGCATCCATCCGACAAAAAGCCACCAGATCGGCTCAATAAAAAACCGGGAAGCTAGCACAGCCCATGATTCACGATGGGAAAGAATAGCCGACATACTGAGGCCAGGTTTGTTAGATGCTTCTTCTTTTTGTTGCATCCCGGACAAAATGTGATCTCTTTCCTCTTCGGTGATCCAGCTATGTTCTGATGGTAGTGCTTTATTAAAAATTAACCAGGGAATGACCCATAGTAACCCCAGTATCCCTAGCAACAGGAAGGTCATTTGCCATCCTATGGCTACCCAGACCACGGCGATGAGGGGAGGGGCAACAATTGAACCTAGAGCCGCTCCGGAATTAAAAATCCCTTGTGCCAGTGCCCGCTCTTTCACCGGAAACCATTCGGCATTACTCTTAACCGCACCTGGCCAGTTTCCTGCTTCGCCTAATCCTAGGAGAACTCTGAAAAAACTGAAGGTAAACACTCCTCTTGCCAGTGCATGCAAGGCAGTTGCCAGCCCCCAGACCGTAATGGAAACGACAAACCCTAAGCGGGTTCCGATCTTGTCAAACATCTTACCTGAAACCGATTGCCCAACAGCATAGGCTACCAGGAAAATATTAAGGATCAGAGCGTAATTGTTGTTATCCATTCCCAGGTCGCTGGAAATATCAGGCCACATAATAGCCAGGGCTGAACGGTCTATGTAGTTGATAATGGTTGCTAAGCAGACCAGTCCGATGATCCACCAGCGTAGCCCTTTAATCTTTAGCAGTTCGGTTTTTTTAGTCTTGGTCTCCAAAGTATGATGGTTTTTTACCTGTTAGAAAATCTTCTCTTACCGGGCTGAAAGTATCGATTAACATTCCGGCTTCGTGGCACACGGCACTGTGCAATAGGTTCGGTTCGATATATACGCCATCCCCTCCACTTACCATTTGCTTAACCCCATCGATCTCGAATTCAAATTTTCCTGACACACAATAAGTGGCCTGCGTATGAAAATGACTATGAGGGGTGCCCAACGCGCCTTTCTCAAACTTGACCAGCACCATCATGATCTGATTATCGTAGCCGAGCATTTTTCTGGAAACGCCCCCTCCAAGATCTTCCCATTTCATGTCTTCGGTTAAAATGTACTTTTCACTATTTCTGTCCATTGTCCTTGTGTTTTTTTAGATAATAAATTCCTTTCCATTGTAATTGACCTGTTGTAGTCGTTATTGAGTGCTGGCTGTTCTCCTGCTTATCATTAAGCGAGAATGCAAACTGATAAAGCCCACCGCTCTTGAGTTGAAATTGAATGGCGACATAGTTCGCTGATTCATGAAGTACTTTCAGATCAGTGACGGAGGCATATGAGTTAATGGGTATCTCACTGGCGTAGTCATAATAACCATGCATCTCATATAGGTTGGCAAACGTTGTGTTTCCTCCTTTTCTTCTATGAATTAAGCCGGGATCTCTTCGCAGGTTGAAATTAGGATCATTGGCCCCAATCCTGGTTAACAGCAGCTCATCTCCCTCCCGAATATCAGCGTTCATGGTGAAGAATTTTCCGTGGTTGAACCAGGTAAACGCTAATGATTTTCCTTCCAGGATGGCCTGGCCTTCCTGCCACAAATGCTGGTATCCATCATTAGTACCCATGGGGGTCAGGCTGTCGTTAGTCTCAATCTCCTGATTCGTTGACATGAGTTCACCTACATAGTAAAGCGGTAAGTCGTATCGCGTATTTTCAGGAGCCTGAATGGAGAAAAGGTCAATGATGATGGGCTTTTCTAACTCCTTCAAATTTATAACCGCCATGGTTCGCTGCATCTCAACGCCTTCATACGCATGGAGCTCTTTAGCGCTCATGATCTGGACAGTATCTCCCGGCAAAAAACAATAGGGGGTACCGGCGAACTGGTCAGCGACTTTTACATTATGATCAAAGTGCGAATCTTTATCAACAACCAGCGTATTGTGCGCGACAGTCTCCTTCGCCCAGCTATGGTTTTCTTTCAGGTATCCGCCTCCATCTTTATGCTCTATGTTGACCCAACGGGCCGAACCATAATCCTGGATTACCTCACCTAATTCATCGTACAGCAAGAATCCCAATCGGTCGAAATGGCCGTGCCCCATACCGTGTTTGGCGTATTTCATGACCAGGGTCAGATCATCAGCCCGGATAATTCCAATAGCTCCTTCATCGCCCATCGCACCGTCGGTAAGTTCCATGCTTTTGTATTCATAGGGTTTCGCTTTCCCATCAGCGATTGCTTTGGCCGCATCCAGGCCGGAATTATCTATCGGAACCTTACCCTGATCCTTGATGATGGAAAGCAACTGTGGATCGTTTCCACCATGATGATAGGCCATACTCACCGCAAAGACGAGCTCGCGGGAGGCCAGGGACATTCCTTTCTGGGCATCATTGATGGGAAAAAACTCTCCCTGGGCATTCGTTTGATTAATCAGGGCATAAATTGATTTTATTAACAAACGATCCCGATAGTTCAGAATATCTAATTCAGGTTTCTTGTTGGCTAACGCCTGGGCAAAAACCAGGAATGGATAGATGGCGTATCTTTGGTAATAAGGCCCTTCGGTGTAATAGCCATCCGGTGAAAAGGATTGATCAATTTGGGCTAAAAACCCACCTTCTTTATATCCTTTCAAATCGATCGTGCCCCCATCGTTATCAGATGTTAGCTTCACAGAATCTGCGATGTCAAAGGCATACAACGCCCGGTCAATGAGTTCTGCATCATCCATCACCAAACCAATCATTCCTACCGCTACATTTCCCCACGCGCTATGATTATGGATACGATTAAAGAACCTGGGATTTTTAATGGATATATAATCAGCAAAAGGCCGAAAAAGCTCGGTATTCAGTCTGGTTTTTGTTTCCTCGTCTAACCAGTCGTAAATGCAGTCGTACCCTTGACTGGTGTAAACCAGCCAGTTGGCATCATTAAGGCATTGCCAGAACAGCTTTCCTGGAGCATAAGACCTGGTGGCGGGATGCTTACCCAGTGTTGGGAATATTTCTGCATACTCAAGAAGCATATCCCGTATGTAGATAGCGT
Organism: Roseihalotalea indica; assembly: GCF_022458895.1. The sequence goes on from NZ_JAINFL010000013.1 coordinate 67,832, forward strand.
ATTTTTCCTCACCGGTAATTTGAAAGAGTACCCCGGCTTTTTGCATGGTAAAGAAATTGGCCTTATGTCTCTCATGAGTATATCCACCGGCCAGGTCCTTAGGCACCGGAACCTCAATGCCTACTTCAATTTCTACATCTACCTGCTTGCGAGCCGTTTCAAATGATTGATCAAAAAGAGGAACCGTCCCCAGGCTTGCTCGCATGTTGGTAACCCCTTCAACGGTTAGAATAAGGTTGGGGTGCACCTGTCCGGCATGAACCAGTGATTGCGCTGCACAGACGAACAAAAGAAAAATTAGCGATATGGTCGAGACTAACTTCATAGGTTTGCGATGTCCTTGTCCAGTTTCTGCACTCCCTGTCGGTAAAGCACAGTTCCATTCTTGTTTCTTTTATTATTTCCAGGGTTTTTGACCTTCCTATTCTTCACTGCTACCATTGAGTCAAATATGCTTTCGTTGGTTATCTCCCGATACACAACATCAATTTCATCCCGAACAGCACGTATCTGTTTACTAGAATTAGTTGACATTTTGTCCATAGGGGGCGCGGGTAACTTGTTGTTAGAGAATACCCAGGTATATATTGCTATAGGCATACAAAGGTGATAGTTTTTTCGCAATGCAGTCTGTATGAAATTTTTATCTGGCATTCATGTAGAATATCGTCAGAAGAATATTTGAGAAGGTAGTTCCCAAAGAGCAATTCAGGTTGCTCTTTGGGGGTATGGCTATTGTAGGTAGCCAGGGTTTTGAGTTATTACTCCATCAGAGGCCAGTACTTCTGATGGCGGAATGGGAAACAAATAATAATTTGGATCAATGGCTTGTCCCATTTCGGTATCTACGGTTCCGGTCCTTACTAAATCAAACCACCGCTGTCCTTCCAAAGCTAATTCAAGTCTTCTTTCATCATAGATCGCCTGTCTAACCAGTTCTTGGGTGTTGAGTACGGTATGATCAAGAACATTTAATCCAGCCCTGATCCGGATAGGATCTAATACATCCAGTGCGGCTTCTCGGGCGGCATTCGTATCAGCATTTTCAATCAAGGCTTCAGCATACAGTAGCAGGACATCTGACAATCTGAGCTCAATGAAGTCCTGTTCCAAACCTCCGGTATACTTAATGCCAATATTGGCCGCCTCATCAATGGTCAACGCTTTACGCAAATCTATTCCTCCACCGCCAGCACTACTGGCATCAAAAGCAGCCACTAAGTCTGGATCTAGTGGAAAGTCAGACTTGGGATCTTGTCCGGCAAACCATGCCGGAAATTCGGTAGCAAGGGCCGTGTACGCATCGCTAAATGAAGTGGAAAACTGGGTGGCAAATAGGATTTCGGAACTTTCATCGGTCACCACATTGGCAAAGTCAGCTTCCAGCATAACCCCCGCAGAAGCGGCGTCGTTAATTACCGTTGCCAGCACCTGTTCCGCATTCTGATAGTCACCCATTTGCATGTAAACCTTGCCTAATAATGCACTTGCCGCAATTTGAGACGCTCGACCACTGGTAATCGCTGAGTTATCCAAATTTAGTATCGCATCCAGCAAATCAGGAATAATCACCTCATTGTAAACGGTTGCCGCGGGTTGTCTTGGCAAAAGAGAAGGATCTGAAATACTTGGTGAAGATTCTAGATTCACGGTGACATCACCGAAAACTTTCACCAGCTTAAAGTATGACAATGCTCTCAGAAATTGTGCTTCCCCTTTTTCACCAGGATCTGTTGAGTTCTCAATTACATTATTGGTACTCAAAATTGCTTTGTATAGATTACTATACATCGGACGGAAGAACAGTCCATCCATCTCCAGGATATCGCCGTTAAATCGGTCAAAAGATGGATAAGGCTCTTCAAGCATCAGCATATTATCAGACCTGAAATCGCCCATGACGGCCAATGGCGTTGCCGAGCCGGTCTGATAATAATACGCGGCATTTAATACTTGAGAGAAATCGGTTAAAGAATTTGAGGAAACCAGGTTAGGGGGTGTCTGATCTAAATCATTTTCACATGATGTTATTATGAATACGGACACCAATAATGAATATAGCTTTTTCATGACTTTCACTTTAAAAATTAACATTTAAACCTAGCGTGAAACTTCTTGCGATAGGACTTGCCCCTTCCTGATATCCGTAGGTGGTGGGCCCCAAATAACCAGAGTTTGTAGTTTCTACTCCCTCCGGATTGAAAGAGGTGTAATCGTCAGAGAACAAATACAACAAGTTCGTTGCAGCAGTGTATACTCTTACCGAAGTAAGCCCAACTTTGGCGACCCATTCCGGATTGAAAGTGTAGCCTACCGTCAGGTTTCTTAAGGCTATAAAAGAAGCATCCTGTACTAATGCCCCGTGAGCAAATCTAGTCTGCGTATAAAATTCTCCGTTATGATCCGCAATGCCGTCATCATTCTCATCAAAACTTTCCCGAACTCGGCCACCAAATTGTGATTGCCAGTATATTGGGTCAATGTTATACACTTCGGCTCCCTGCGACCCTTGGAATTGGAATGAAAAATCAAAATTCCGGTAGTTCATTTGAGAATTCAGGCCCCAGTAAAAATCAGGCGTATTTGAACCCAGTTTTACAAAATCATCTTCGTTGATTTCTCCATCATTGTTTTGATCTACGACGTAATATTCCGAGCTGTTTATCCCGATGTTTTCGGTTGGGTCGGCTATAAACTCTGATTCCACTTCACCAATGACTTCCAATCCCCACATTTCACCAATTTCTCCACCAACATAATTTCTCCACTGAGGCCCCCGGCCGCTTGGTCCACCATAAACTATTCGCGGCAATTCTTCCAGGTCACCCAGGCTGGTGATTTCGCTGTTAACCGTGGAAAGGTTTGCATTCACGTTCCAGTTGAAATCAGATTTTTCAATGATTACGGCTCCCAAACTAAATTCTATCCCTGAACTTTGCACATCGCCCCGATTAAGCACAACAGAAGGAGTGCCCAGAACTTCAGATACGCTTTGATTAATTAACATGTCCTCAATATCTGAAGTGTAGTAATCCACACTCAGGGTGAAACGGTTGCCATTTAGACCAATATCAAAGCCGAAGTTAGTTTCGGTGTTGCTCTGCCAGGTAAGATTTTCGTTTGCTATGTTTTCAGGAATAAGGAACCCTGTTCCTAAAGCCGTTGGCTGGGTGGACAAAAGGCTTAATGCGTCGTATGCGCCCAGGAAAGAGGTTGTCCCCAATGTTCCTCTGCTAAACCGTAGTTTTAAATTGCTTATAAAGTTTGAGTTGAAGAAGGATTCGTTATGGATATTCCATCCTAAAGAAACGGCAGGAAATGTCTCGAAACGATTATTCTCTCCGAAACGGGAATCGCCGTCTCTTCTCAATGACACAGAAGCTAAATAACGATCGGCATAGGCATAGTTGATTCTCCCGAATACGCTACGTCTGGAAATCGTTTCATCTCGCTCAGATACAGTAATATCAGACGGCTCAAGGAAGGAATAGTCTATTGGCAGATCAATCGGTAAGTTAGTACCTCTGATGGTAGTTCCTGTGATGAAGAAATTTTGAAATTCTAATCCAGCTACCGCCGATAGCTCATGGTCGCCAAACGATTTGTCAAAACTCAAAGTAGTCTCACTCAGTACAGAAGACCTCTTGGTATCTATTTGGTCCAGAGCAGACTGATTGCTTCGTTCCTGAGAGTCTGCTAATACCCCTCGCCAATAGTAATCCTGCATATCACTAAGGTCGGCACCTAAAACTGTTTTGATGTTTAAGCCATCTATGATGCTGTATTGGAGGTAAGAATAAGCATTAGCGAAATACGTTCTCTGAGTACTTTCTGCATAATCTAGTTTGGCGGCAGGACCGCTATCGCCAGTTCCTCCGATTCCATTCTCGCTTCGGCCATAATGCCAGTCGTGGGCGATATCTCCCGGTTGCAAATCATAGATGCTGGAAGCAATATTTCCGCTTCCCCGGTAGCCTTCATCAAACGGAGTTAAGCCCAGTGACTGCGCCTGCTGATTCAGCGCCTGGACAAACGCAATAGACGCATCGGTATGATAAATCGGATGAATACTGTACGCTCGCAAGAGGTCTCTCATGTCGTGAGGCACAAGCTCTTGCTGTCCAATAAACCCATTAAAACTTAATCCCGCTTTAAACTTATCGCTAAGATTGGCATCAACATTCAAACGACCGTTATATCGTTCAAATCCTTGTTTCTGTACGATACCCTTCGTGTTCAGGTAACCCACAGAAGCAAACACTTTTACTTCATCAGATCCCCCTCTCATGCTTATATCATGGCTTTGGGTCATACCCTCACGGAAAAGCCAGTCTTCCATACTCACTACATCCGGTGCATCCCGGTAGGCATTTAACCGGTAGTTTGCCAATTCCGGATCGACTTCAGAAAGATTGTAAGCATCAGTTTGTAAATCACTGGCCCATTCACCGGCTGTTTTAAGCATTTCAATGTCATCCACATATTTTCTTGACCAGCTCGTGTAACCATTGTAGCTAAAGCTTAGCCCACCTCTACCTTTCTTCGTAGTGACTAAGATCACGCCGTTTGCTCCTCTGGAACCGTAAATGGCAGCCGAAGCAGCATCTTTCAATACCTCGATACTTTCAATATCGTTTGGATTCACTGTGGCCAGGCTGCCCGAAATTGGATACCCATCTACCACAATTAGTGGGTTGGAGTCTCCGGATAAAGAAGAAGCAGCTCTGATTTGAATTCGGGGATCAGCACCGGGTTCACCGCTTTGGTTTTGAATCAGAACACCCGGCATCTTTCCGGCAAGCGCATCATCTACTCGTGGAACTTGAATAGCTGCTACGTCTTCACCTCCTACTTGGGCAATTGCACCAGTGTTATGCGATTTTTTCCGGGTACCATAGCCTACTACAATTACTTCTTCCAGTTGTTCAAGGTCTTCCTGAAGGGTAACATCAATTGTACTTCTGCCCTCTACAGCAATTTCCTGCATTTCATATCCAACGTACGAAATGATCAGGACCGCATCGTCGCCAACACTTAGTGAATAGTTCCCCTCAATATCGGTGACTGTGCCTTTAGATGTCCCTTTTTCAAGGATCGACACACCAGGTACTCCTAAACTGCTCTCATCGACAATTGTACCTCTTACAGTATTCTGTGCAACTGAAACTGCAGAGATACAAAGAACTAAAACCAGCATGAGAGCTGCTCTCATACTCAGTTTGAGCAATACAGATTTTAAATTTCTTTCCATAATAAAAATTAGATTGTTGTGATAATTGCAAAATGGAGAGAGTGAAACGGAGGGGGTATGATTACTACACGGTTCTGCTCAGGACAGAGCAATATTGTTATGCCTTGTTATTGGCAAGCATTTTTTATAGTTTTGTAGAAATCAAGGAGCCCTAGAAAGATACCGATCGCCAAATTGATATTTTACCGCTCCACTCAGATTTGAAGGATTAACCAACAGTTAATCCTTTTTAGTTTTTACTTAGGTTGTGTTTTTCTTCATAGCCTTATCTAGGTTAAGGAGCCATTACCGTTAAGTGTCTGACCATTTTTAAATGCTTTAACATATTCACTTATATCCTTCAAGTGCTCTTTAATAGCCTGACCGGCTTTTTCAGGGTTTCTGTCAATAATGTACTGCAAAAGTTGGTCATGTTGCTCCACAGCTAATCCAGCCCTACCTTCTCCACATATATTATGCTTTTTGAAATACTGCATGATGTCAGGAGCAATGATTAGCATTAGAGAAGTCAGAACTGAATTTTTGCTGGCTTCGGTTACCTTTAAATGAAATAAAAGATCTTCCTCGACAGCATCTTCTTCCCGATTGATCTTCATTCTGTGGGTATGCAGCGCATTCTCAATTTCAATTATATCCTGATCCGTTCTGTTTTCTGCGGCTAATTGCACGATGTTCGTTTCAAGAATGACCCGGGTTTCAACCAATGACCTGAAATCTCGACCTTGTATATTTAATACGTCGGTAATAAGCCCTTCCAGTGCGGACATCCCGAGTCCTGATACTACCGTACCACTTTGTGGTAAAGTTTTCAAAATGCCGTAGAAATCCAGTTTTCTAAGTGCTTCCCTAAGGTGGGTTCGACCAACCCCCAACTTTTCACTCAGTTTGCGTTCCGATGGCAAACGATCCCCAGGCTTTAGCTGCCCTGAAGTAATCAATTCCCTGATCTGGTTAATTATTTTATCGACCGGGGATTCAATTTCGATGGGGGAAAAATTATTTAGTAACTCCATAACAAACTGACTAATTGGTTAACCAATCTACGGTATACCAATTGATATTCCTAGAAAGAAGTCCGTTTTTTTTAATTTTTTTGCAAATGTTCATTCCAAGGAGATAAATATTGAAGCTTTTGTAAAAGCTAATTAGTTTGGTATATCAAGAGCCGTAAGATCGAGTGACTAGTAAAATCTACTATCACCGTTCATCTTTTTGCATAACCTTTGGGTATACGATGCTGGAATTCGCCAATGGGAAAATGTCAAAATAAACTACTTTAGGCTTAAATCACCCTATATCAATTTTTAGTAGCAAGGCAGTATTAATATCAGTTACGAAAGACTTAATCGCTTATAACTTTAACATCTTCTTTATCATACTCCGGACTATTACTGACGATATTTCCAGAATTGGCAAGTGTAATATTTTCAATTTGAGTTATGGGTTCTCCATTGGTCAGATAAAGCGTCAGCGGGGCACTTGATTGCCATTGCGAACTGGAGATCTTCAAGTCCTGTACGCCGTGAAACTTGAGCGATGCGTGGGTCTTATTGCGGGAGCCTCGGCCAACATCCTTAAAAGTTGCGTCCGTAATTTGTACAATCGGACCAAACGTACTTTCATCGGTTCCACCCCGATAAATATTGACCGCCGATCCTTCAACCTCCTCAAAAGTACTTCCGGTAATAATGACATGTTCAACATTGTACATGCCCAGATCATCTAACTCCTCAGCCATGGAAATAACGGAACCAGTCACATGTTGAAATTTGGAGTTTTCAATCAGTATAGTGTCAGCCATGGTGCTTGGGTAAATCTTTAAAAAATCGAATGTATGATTGACATCCAGGTTTTTTATTTCGCAGTTCCGGACAAAGAGCTTGTAGTTTCTATTCATCGAATATTTACTAGTGCTGACGATGCTATTACCAGCCATGTCAGGAGATTTCGAGCCGTCAAATGTTAGGTTAACCAGTTCCAGACCACCTTCATTCTCAATGCTAAAAAACGTGTTCTTTTCGGATTTAATCGTTGGCCTATCACAAGCTTCAGCCCAGATTGTGATAAGGTGATGAATGGGCACATTCTTGGTCAGCAGATACTCGCCAGCACTTTCTAATACCAGTATGTCACCGGATTCGCTCTCTTTCAAAGCATCCAGGAGTGTATTTACACCCGGAGTAACATATATCTTTTTCCCGGTTCCAAAAGTTGGTTCTACAATATCCTGCGAATAGTAATCGGCTCCGGTTTCATGTTTTTCTACTGGCAGTTTAGGGTCTGCAAAGCCAATTTTATCCAATAGCTCCTTGGAAGGAATTTCAAGACCATTGCTATTTTGACTCACTTGATAGTCGACCTGCTCGAATCCGTCTTTCTGGGGTGGTTGGACTCCATTATTAATTAGGTTTTGAGAGAATGCGATACCCGAAATATCATCGTAAACAGTGAAAGGCTCAGGGTTAGTCTTGCTTAGGAAAAGATTTCTGGTAAAGGTGGTGCCGATAGGCACTGCGGTACGCTCTTCATCACTACCAGCGCAAAACTGTACATGATCACAGTTGATCATGATATTACCTTCTATTTTTGAGTCTACTACCTGATTGTAGCGGTTGATAGGGGAGTTAGGCACTCCGTTCATGATAACCAATGCTCCTCTAAACCGGTAGCCCGTAAGCCCGCTCATGTAATTGTTAGTAACGGTCTGGTATTCATTAATTACGCGTATGCCGCCGGTATTAGGCTTCCCCCGACCCAGAAAATAATTGTTCTCTACCAAAGTGTGCTGACCGTGACGCATCGTGAGCGTACCTCGGCACTGGTCAAACACATTGTTCTGGAATACGTTTCGCCCCGATTTATTGGAAATAATCTCGTGCTCACCATCGCAGCGATCAAAATAGTTGTTTCTGACAATGGTTTTACTATCGGTAAGTGAATAATGACTGGTACCTATTCTAAGTGTCTCGCCGCCATTGGCACCCAGGTTTTGTCGGGGACCAAAGTAGTTATATTCAATCAGATGGTTGTTTTCCCTGCTTTCTTCGGTGTTTAGCCTTACTGCCATGGTGACGCCTAAGTTTCTCTTTCCAATCAGGCTATTGTGGTCAAATGTATTATTCTTCCCGTACATGGTCACCCAAATGTCTGACTCAAATCGCTCAGGGTTACTAAAATTATCAATCACACAATTAGTTACCCTTGAGTTATTTGCCAGTTTATCTTCACTGGTTCGGAAAGCAATGACCGAACTGGTGGGAGAGTATCCGTTTCTGAATACTAAGCCTGAAACCATAAGGTAGTTCCCCGACAGACTTAGGTTAGACTGACCTTCAATAAATACGTTGCCGGCTTCTTCAGCAGTCAGTGTAATTACAGAGTCTTTATTTCCTTCTCCTGTGAATTCAATTTCAATGTCTTTCCAGACACCGCTGGCCAGGGTGATGACGCTCCCCGGTTTGGCATTGGCAAGAGCCTTTTCTAATTCGGCTTCATTGCTTACCAGATTGGGGCCGGCACTATCGCAGGAAAATATGAATTGGGAAAAAAGTATACAAACAAGTAGTTTGATAAAGAAGTGTTTTATCATAATTGTTGGGACTCTACAATCTTAGAGCCACTTATTCACAAGGTGGATGTTGAATTAGGTAATGGCTAATTTCCTATACAGAATATTTCACTTGAGCATATGCACCTTGCCTTGGGTAGCAGGGTAATTGCACATTTTGAATTAGTCTCCGGATAAGTCTTATTTTAGAGGCAGACCATCATATACCAATGTGTTAGTGTTACTCAAGCTTACTTTCCTCATCAGAGTTAGCTGTAGCTCGAATTTGTCTGTACTGACCGTAAGCATTCAATTTGAATGATGCGGTCAGCGTAATTGGGGGGAGATGATTACCCCTACTTGCTGGGAGTGTTAGATTGTGTTTCATGAGTAGTTAATTAAAATGTCAATGATGACAGATTAGGGAAAAGGACATGAAACTGCTTGGCAAGCCAACTGAAATTTGGCTATATTTGAAAAGCAGATCACTTTCACTCGGGAATACTGTTTCAATTTGGCGATTGCGAGGTATTTTCCGGTGACTCTGTCCGAATGGGTTAGTCTATCAAATAGCTAATCCATTTTTCATTTCTGATTGCCATTGTTGTTAATCAATGGGTTTTCGTTAATAGAAAAATTTAGTAGTTCATTTAAGTGGTCTTTCATTGATTCTGCTGCCTTCTCACTATCCTTCTTTTCAATATATTCTAAAATTTTGTAATGTTCTTCTAATGCGGTAACTGGCCGGTTACCAGCACATACATTGTTGTTTTTAAAATACGTTACAATGTCTGGTGTAATAATCAGCATTAAAGACTTTAGTACCGGATTCTTGCTCGCTTCCGCTATTTTAAGGTGAAATAATAAGTCGTATTCTACGGAGTCTCCATCGGATGATACAGCTCCCTCGTAGTCAGTTAGCGAATTAGCTATGGCTACAATGTCATCATCTGTTCTTCTTTGAGCAGCCAATCGGGCAGAATTTGTTTCTAGCAATACTCGAGTTTCTACCAAAGCATGAAAATCTCTACCTTCCATCTTCAGGACATCGGTAATTAGCCCTTCTAAAGCAGTAATACCAAGCCCCGCTACTACAGTTCCGCTTTGGGGTAAGGTTTTAAGTATACCATAGAACTCAAGTTTTCGTATGGCGTCTCGTACATGAGAGCGACCAACACCTAGAAGTTCGCTCAGTGCTCGTTCGGATGGCAATTTGTCACCTGACTTCAACTTGCCGCTCGAAATAAGTTCTTTTATCTGTTGAATTATCTTGTCAACAGGTTTTTCTATGATGATCTCCTTGAAAGTATTTACGAATTTTTCTTCCATGTCTTAATACTAGTATACCAACAACTGGTCAACCAATTTACAATGTTGGTTCTTAATTAACAAACTTTACGACGAATTTTGTATAAAAACAATTATTTACAACGAAAAACTATTAATTTTTTAATAAATCGTATTACTAAACTTTGTGAAGGGCTAGGAGTTATTGACGAGATGACAAAAGTTACATGCTTCAGACAACGTGAAATGGGCAGGTGATGCATACCCCTTGAAACAAGCCTACGGCATTAGAATTATTTCAACTGATGGTTAAAGACAGCTATCATTTTCTCTGGGCAATGCCACCTAACTGCATTCACACCACAACCCTTTCCCCAAAACTCCCTCTCTCATAACACCTCTTTTACTTCAGTGCATCGTTTGAACACTTTCCGGGCTATCAGACTTCTTGATCATAATAACGCTCTTGGTTACACTGTACTTAGGAATACCTGAACTAAGAACTGAACGTGACCATTCGCTGTGCGATCCCAAACTGCCCTAATCTCTTAAAAAATGAACTCGCAATATCTATGGCTCAAGCAAAACTGACACATAGTTTTTATATCGACTGGCCAGTTAAGCCTTTAATGTGAAGATCAGTGTTTGCACAAGCAAAAGGAATAAACTACTTTTTGAGGCATTAATTCTGTGATTTTTCAGGGTAAGTTGATTTTATAAGATAACGTAAGTCACTGAAGTGTTGAGCTATAGAGTGTAAAAAATGCAGAATCCTTTGGGAGAATAGATTTTTTTAGAAGCTACTTGGATTGTTTAGCTAGTGGTGAAGGATACATAGCGAACATGTGAATTGCTCGTTATCGTACTTAGCTGCTTTTAGAACTTGCAATAGAAGGTGAATGAGGTTTTCGGGACAAAAGGCCCCAGGGAGCGGTCAAACCGCTTTCTGATACTGGTTAAGTGTAAAGTTGTATTCATTGGGTGACAAGTAGTCAAGAGATACATATACGCTCTGGTGGTATATCATCCGCCAGGTAATACCAGTGGCAAAAAAGTAATATTTACAGTTCGGGTCAGAAACAGATATAGTTTACCCAAGGGACAGTAATGCTAGGGCAGGAGACGAAGACTTTGAGCGACCTGGTAGTAAATCGCATTGAGGTAGACGGCGTTTTATAGCATGGTTTTCTAGCTTAACAACAGAATACAGACTATGCATCTTTTTATAGAGGATCGCTTTTTTTGTTGATATTGAATGTTGATTTTCGATGTCTGGTATGAAGTTGCTTTCAAAATGAATGTGAATATATATAATAATAGGAGTAGTGGGTATGTGTGGGGTATTCTTTTCTGTTTGATTTCTACGTATGCCGGTGCACAATATGCTAACTTAAAATTTGAAGAATTATCTACGATGGAAGGGCTATCCAGTAGCACCTGCTTAGAAGTTTTTCAGGATAAGGAGGGGTTTATATGGGTAGGCACCATTGATGGTCTTAATAAATACGATGGTTACGATTTTGAAATTTTCAGACCTGAACTAGGTAACCCTAGTTCAATTAGTAGTAATCGGATTAACGCTATTACCGAAGATGCAATCGGCAATCTTTGGGTTGGCACCGCTAATGGCCTCAATGTCTTCAATAAGGAAAGAAAAGCCTTTTGCCGCATTAGTTTACAGGGGGAAGATGTTGGGCTAAAGGCTCGGTATCTTATCAACACTGTTTTTTATGATAGTGCATACAATAATTTGTGGGTGGGGACCAAAAACGGCCTCTATAGGGCTTCACTTACAGGCTACCGCGCAATGAATGGAGAGCAACTGGCCTTCAAGCATTTTACACATAATAGTAACAATCAGCATTCATTAGATGATAATGATGTTTCAAGCATATTTTCTGATGCGAAAGGGCATATCTGGATAGGAAGTGCTGGAAAATACCTTAACCGGTTTATTAGAGAAACCGAGACTTTTGAGAGAATATTCATAGATGTCGAGGAGGCGTTTGAACTGGGTCATTTACCCAAAAGTATTCTGGTAGACGAGAAAGATGATTTCTGGATTGGTAACGACCTTTCTAAACTGGTGTATTGGGACCGAAAGCGCAATACCTTCGAACTAATTGCCTCGACGGAGAACAGCATCCCTATATTTGAACTTTACCTGGATGATGATCAGACCAAATGGGTGGCGACCGATGGATATGGACTATATATTTTAGACAAAAAAGGTGATATTTTACAACATATAGAAAACGATCCGGCGGTCCCCTTTTCTTTACCTAATAATCAACCCTCTAAAATTCTACAGGATGACGAAGGCATCTTCTGGATTGCCACCTACAACAAGGGTATAGCCAAGTTGGTGCTTTCTAAGTCAGAATTTGGGCATTATTTTTATAAGGCAGGGAGCTCGGAAGGCTTAAGCACTGGTATAGCCCAGTCAGTGATGCAGGATAATGAAGGGCGAATATGGATAGGCACTGATGGCGGCGGCTTAAACTTGTTCGACGAAAACACGTCTACTTTCCAGTATTATCAGCATCAGACAGGCAATCAAAATACGTTAAGCTCCGACAAAATTCTCTTTCTGGAAGAAAGTTATGATGGCTCTATTTGGGTATGCACCTGGGATGGTGGCATCAATCGATTTTACCCTCAGAACGGTGATGTAAAACAATACAAACATGATCCTCGCAACGCAAATAGCATTGGGCAAAATACTGTCTGGTGTGCCGCAGAAGATGATCAGCATCGCCTTTGGCTGGGCACTCAGACCGCAGGTTTGAATGTTTATTTACCCAAACATGATCAATTCAAGCGTTTTACCCATCAGCCGGATAACCCTAATAGTATACTCAGCAACTTTGTGTTTTCCTTATTTATAGATTCCAAACAACGCCTCCTGATCGGTACTTCTGCCGGTATGAGTGTGCTAGACCTTAAACAGCTTAGCGACAGTAAACTGGAGGAAGTAATATTTGAGACTGTCCAGGACGCTGGAATACTGGGAAACCGGATTAATTTCATTACTGAGGACCATGAGCATAATATATGGCTGGGAACCGACCTGGGGTTGCATAAGCTGAGTGAAAAGCTAGAGCTGTTAAAAACATATTCGGTAAAAGACGGACTGCCTAGCAATTTGATTATAGGAATACAGGAAGACGAACAGCATAACCTGTGGCTTACTACCAAAAGCGGCATATCCCGATTGGATATCAGTAAAGAAAGCTTCGAGAATTTTAACGTGAACGATGGTCTGCAAGGGATGGAGTTTCAGAGTAAATCCATCACCAAAACTCAAGACGAAAGGATAATGGCCGGAGGGATTAATGGGTTCAATATTTTTGACCCTGCTGAGGTAGGGGGTAATTACGAAGGGGTGCAACCGATAATCACCAGTCTTAAATTATTTAATGAAGTAATCAACGTAGGGGATACAGTAGATCATAAGGTCCTGCTTACAGAAAACATTGATCAAACCGATGAGCTAGTGCTCAATCATGATCAAGGGTACATCACCTTTGAATATGTAGCGCTGTATTTACAGAATCCCGAGCGGGTCAAGTATGCCTATCGGATGGCAGGCTTGGAAAAGGAATTTGTATATGATGGTAAGGCTAGGGCCGCTAGTTACTCCGGTCTTGCTCCCGGTAGTTACACTTTTGAGGTTAAAGCCTACCTGGATGGAGATTTGGAAAACGCCAAAGTAGCAAGTATTGATATACGGGTATTGCCCCCTCTTTGGAAGACGTGGTGGGCCTATGTCTTATATGTACTAAGCTTTGTAATCATTGCCTGGCTTGCTATTAGGTTTTACGTAAAAATAGTTAGAGAAGAAAAGGAACACGAGCTTGATCAGTTGAAACTTAGGTTTTTTATCAATGTATCCCATGAGTTTAAAACCCCTTTGACCCTGATTCTCAATCCGGTAGATAAAATACTGTCGGCGTACAACAAGCCGGAAGCAGTACGAGATTCAGCCCTGGTGATCCAAAGAAGTGCTCGAAGGTTGCTGAGCCTTATGAATCAACTGCTGGACTTCCGAAAGATGGACCTCGGAAAGACTCCTTTAGAGCTGGTAAAAGAAGACATAGTCAGGTTCAGTAAAGATACCTTTCTGCTGTTTGAAGATCTGGCTCAGAGTAAATCATTGAACTTCAAATTTGAAAGTGTCCCAGAATCGCTGATTGGATATTTTGATCCGGACAAGGTGGAGAAAATATTGACCAATCTATTGTCTAATGCAGTGAAATTTACTGATAATGGGGGGAGTGTCTTTATGACAGTACGATCACAAAAAAAGGCGGGTAAGGATTTCGCAGAGATTACGGTAAGCGATACCGGTATAGGATTTAAAAAAGAACAGTTAAAAGAAGTTTTTAGCCGGTTTTTTCATGTAGATAGCTCTAAAACCGGAACCGGCATTGGCCTGAATTTCACCAAAGGACTGGTTGAAATTCATAAGGGGCAGATTATGGTGGAGAGCGAGTATCAAAAAGGGAGCACCTTTATTGTGCTTTTACCCTTGGATAAACATGCCTACAAAGGTGTACAGTTTAAAGAAATGCCAAGCACTTATTTACAAGATACAAGTGCGATACGCTCTACCGAATATGAATTGGCGATTACTGATAACCAAATCTATGTAGATGAAGCGCTGGAAAATCAAGTGGATTCCAAAAGGCCTACCGTGTTGATTGTGGAAGACAACCGAGAACTACGATTACACCTCAGAAACGAGCTGAGGCCACAGTACAAGGTCCGAGAAGCTGCTCATGGCAAAGAAGGGCTGGAGAAGATCAATAAATTTTATCCGGATATCGTCATTAGTGATGTAATGATGCCCAGCATGGATATGCCGGAGATGGATGGTTTTGAAATGTGTCGGCAGGTGAAAACAAAACTGGAGACTTGTCATATTCCGATAATACTGCTTACTGCCAGAAGTCTGGAGGAGGATCGTATTGAAGGTTATGATACTGGAGCTGATGAGTATCTGCCCAAACCCTTCAACATAGGTGTGCTGAAAGCTAGGATTAACAATCTCTTAGAGGCCAAAAAACGATTGCGGGAGAAATTTTCAACCATCAGTGAGATGATGGCTTCCAGTGAAGTAGCCAATAATACGTTGGATGAAGCCTTCCTGGATAAAATCACTAAAATTATTCTGGACAATATCAGCGATCAGGATTTTAGGTTAGAGCAGTTGTTAAAGGAAGTCGGCATGAGCCGTTCGCAGTTTTATAGAAAAGTAAGCTCACTCACCGGCAAAAACCCCAGTCATTTTATCCGGATCATCCGGCTTAAATACGCACTGGGTTTGCTCAGGAAAAATCAATATTCCATCAAGGAAATTGCCTATATGTCGGGTTTCAATTCCTCAGCGTACTTCACCAAATCATTCCGGGAGCACTTTGGGAAGGCGCCCAATCAGTACCTTTCAAAAATTCAATAATTTATAGCTGCAACTGCATGAAAATGCGCTTTTGGCATTTTTAGAGGTGAAATGGGACATGATTTATGAATTTTGAATCATAATTCATGCTCACTTTTACTACTATAACCTACATTGCCTGTGTGTTTTTCCGGGTAAAAACACAACTATTTTTTTTGCTATAAATAACATGTAAAACAAAACCTAAACGTATGCCTTTGACTCAGTTATCTACACTTCATCTTGCCAATTTGGCCGAGGTATTACTGTTATTGTATGAGTAGCGACTCAATAGCAGTGATAATCGGAACAACCTTACAATTTTTTTCAAACAATCCAACAACTAATCTAAAACTACATATGAGAAGATCTTTATCAGAAAGTTTAAAAGATAAGTGGTTTATCAACAAATCGCTTGCCGTTGCTATCATGTTATTCTATCTGAATATACATGCTTATGCCCAGGATCGAACCGTGTCTGGAAAGGTGAATGACGAAAACGGTGACGGATTACCGGGGGTAAACATCCTGGTAAAAGGAACTGCGACGGGCACCGTAACGGACATTGACGGAAATTATAAGCTGACCGTTAATGAGAGCTCTACCACGCTGGTATTTTCATCCATAGGTTTTTTGTCAGAGGAAGTAGCTGTAGGAAATCAATCCGAAATTGATATTGTCTTGATGCCGGATATACAATCCCTCTCGGAAGTGGTGGTAGTAGGGTACGGTACCCAGGAAAAGAAGACCTTAACAGGATCGGTGGCTCAGGTATCTGGTGAAGTATTAAAGGTTAAAGGAACCTCAAGTGCGGCCCAGTCCTTACAAGGGGAAATACCCGGGGTGGTGGTGACCCGTGCGTCCTCCCGACCGGGGCAGGAAGGACTCGATATCAAAATTCGAGGTGATATCTCGGTAAATGGAGTTTCCCCGCTAGTGGTGCTGGATGGACTAATCATACCCGAATGGCAACTTTCCACCATCAACCCTAACGATATTGAATCTGTTTCAGTACTGAAGGACGCTGCTGCGGCTATTTATGGTACTCGGGCGGCCGGTGGGGTAATCCTGGTTACCACCAAAAAAGGAAAGCAGGGCGATGTTAAAGTGGACTATAGCGGTCAGTATCAGTTGAACTTTGCCAATGATTTTCCCCTCGCAAATTTAAGCGAGTGGTCTCAGTTATGGCTGAGAGCTGGAGATAATGATAATATTTTTTACACCGATGCCGATGGCAATGAGGTGGAGGCCGCTGCTAATTATCGTTTCTTTACTCGGGATGAGTTGGTATCTATTATTGATGGCACTATGCCTATGGCGCCCGAGCCCTATTTCTGGCTTGGCCAGGAGCGGCACTTAGCCGATGTCAACCAGTACGATGCGGTGTACGGTACCACGGCATCCCAAAGACATAACCTTTCCATTTCAGGCGGAAACGATAAAGTGGTGTATCGAACTTCTTTTGGGTATAACAACGAACGCTCACCCATTGACTTTGTGTACGACGGTGCCAAGCGGTTTAATTTTCGCACCAATCTGTCGTACCAGATGAATGAGATGCTAGGGGCTGATTTTAGCGTCTCGTACGATGACCGACTGATTGATGCTCCAACCCAGGGGGTGGGAGAAGGCGTTCAGGATATGTACATTTTTCCGCTTTACAATCCCTTAGGGCAGTATTACGATACCTTCGGGGGTAATAATATGTTAGCCAAACTTGATGAAGGTGGGCGGACCCGGACCAAGGATAGAATATTGCGGCTGGGGGGTAGAGTAAACCTGGATCTGGATAAATATGTAAAAGGACTATCCTTTAATTATGATCTGAATGTCGGTATACAGGATACTGAAAAAAAGGAAAGAAAAACCTCAGTAACCATGTACGACTGGGAAGGAAATGTTTCTTATACGCCTACCACTTTATTGAATTCGTATATTAAAATCTTTCAAACAGAAGATATAACGCTGATGCATTCAGTACAGGGTAATTATCGTTTTGCGCTGGGCAATAACAACTTCGGCCTGACCGTCGGAGCGACCGCTCAAAAGGATGAGGATACCAGAAACTTCATGTCTCGGTCCAACATGGCATCTGATGAGTTGGATCATATCAATACGGGAGATGTCACTACCCAAATCAATGGGGGTAAGGAAGGAAACTTCCAAACTGGAATTAACGAGATCGGCCTGATTTCCTTCCTGGGCAGGTTCAATTATGACTATAACTCTACCTATCTTTTTGAGGCAATAGCTCGCCGGGATGGTTCTTCACGGCTGCACCCTGATTATCGTTGGAAAAACTTCTTTGGTGGGTCAGCCGGAGTTCGGCTTTCTGAAATGGGCTTTATGGAAGGTGGCTTCTTTGATAATCTAAAGTTGCGGGGCTCTTACGGTGAAACTGGCTCCGTAACGGGTATTGGAGCTTATGACTATATCTCTAATATGGGAGCGGGGTCAACGCTGTTTGGAGCCCCTCCCTCTTTAATTAATACATCGTGGATCGCGGGTATCACAACCACCGACCGTTCCTGGGAGCGAATCAGTACAATCAACGCTGCCATTGACTTCGCTATTTTGGATAATCGGCTTGGAGGTACGGCGGAGTATTTTATTCGTAAAAACAACGATATGCTAGTGAATATCACGTACCCGGAAGTGCTGGGTGCTACCGCCCCCAAAACCAATAGCGGTGATTTTACCACCAAAGGCTGGGAAGTATCGCTAAACTGGCAAGATCAAGTAGGCGATGTCAATTACAATGTTGGATTGATGGCCTGGGATAATCGCAGTGAAGTAACTCGTATGGAAGGTGCCAACACTATTGCCTTAGGAACCAACTCAGTAATTGAAGGAAAACCACTAAACGCCATCTACACATACGTAACCGATGGTATTCTGGAAACCGAGGAAGAAGTGTTGAACTACTACAACCAACATGGCTTTGCGAGTTTGGATGATCAAAACACTATGAAACCCGGTACCGTTCTTCCTCAATACCGAAGTCCGGACCGTCTGGTGCCGGGCAACGTACGGCGGGTAGATGTAAACGAAGATGGCGTGATTAACGAAGACGACCTGGTTTATTTTGGAGATGCCAATCCTCACCTCAGCTTTGGTATCCGGTTGGGAGTACAATGGAAAGGTTTTGATTTTGGCGCGTTTTTCCAGGGAGTAGGGCAACAAAATATACTGCGTGAAGGAGGACTGGCCTATCCGTTTAGCCGATGGTGGATGAACCAAAACAGCTCATTTCTCGGACAAACCTGGACAGAAGACAACCGCGATGCCCTCTGGCCGGCCATTTATTACAATGGCCAGAGAAAAAACTGGAATTATGGCCACCCTAACGATATCAACGTAGTAAAAGCATCGTATTTGCGGGCCAAGGTACTTTCTTTAGGGTATACGCTGCCTCAGGATATGATTTCCCGAGTAGGCATAGACCGGGTTCGTTTTTCCCTTACCGCGAATGATTTATTCGTGATCTCTAACGTGAAGGACGGGATGGACCCTGAGCAAACCACCAGTGCTCATCAGGGGGATACCGTACCCTATATTTCAACACTAATTTTTGGTTTAGAACTGACATTTTAATAGGTACTATGAATATCATGAAAACGAAATATAGCAACAGTATGACGAAGATATTCTTTCTGACCATATGCTCATGCTTTATCCTGAGCAGCTGCGAAGATTATTTGGATCAGGAGCCCCAAGATGTGGTTAGTGAAGTTATTTATTTCCAAACACCAGATCATTTTACGACTGCTTCTAATTATTTCTATACCCGTTTAGGATTTTTTGATGGTGATGTACAGTCAGACTTATCCAACAATATGGGTGATGTTGAAAACTATGCCCACGGAAATACCATCGTGCCTACTACAGATCCGATATGGAATGATAACTATACGCACCTTCGGGCCGTTAACCAGCTCATTGAGAAAGTGGACGAATACCCCGGTGACTATTCGGAGATTGCGGTGCCGGTTGCTACTGCCCATTTTTTTCGAGCCTGGCATCATTATCTGTTGCTAAAGCGCTTTGGTGGGGTTCCTATTGTCGCAACCTCTTTAGGGATCGACTCTGAGGATCTGTATGCGGCCCGAAACAGTCGCTATGAAGTGGTGGATCAAATGATAAAAGACCTGGATGTAGCCATCAGTGGCTTGCCTTCCCAAAATGCACTTACGAACGAAGATCAGGGAAAGCTAACGCTGGAGGCAGCCAAGTCCTTTAAAGCCAGAATACTTTTGTACGAAGCTACCTGGGAAAAGTATGTGGGCACCGCTACCGACGGAGACGGATCATCTGTAGGGGCTGGTTCGGCCAAGCCTGACGGGTACCCGGATATTACAGCGATGTTTTCGGGAGCCAAACAGGAAGCCCTGGATGTGATCAATAGTGGTGCTTTTGAGCTGTGGGATCATCGTGAAGATATTGGTGACGACCATCTGTTCTATCTCTTTAATCTGGAAGATGGAGGATCCAACCCGGCAGGGTTAACTAAAGCAAATAACCGGGAATATATCTTCCAAACCGTGTATGATTTTACCTTACGACAAACCCGGTTGAATATTACCCATGCCCGACCGCATTCTCCAACCCGAAAATTAATGGACATGTTTTTGTGTACGGATGGCCTGCCGGTTCAGCTTTCCCCGGTATTTCAGGGGTACTCAACCTTAACCTCTGAATACGAAAATCGCGATTTGCGGGTAAGGCTGAATACAAAAGTGCCACTCCAGCAATATTGGGGGTGGGGCGCTGCTACGGCGGGCGGAGGTGCCCAGTACGGTACGGCTTTCGAGAATAGCGGGATAGAGTTTGACTATCGTTATGTACCCCAGCTGGTATCTCCGGGTAATCCTCGTAATATTGGCTATGAAGGACGCAAGTTTACCACCGAACACCGGCTGCGTGAAACCCGGGAAGAATCGTTCAACTATCCTCTTATCCGGTTAGCGGAAGTGATGCTGATCTATGCGGAAGCTACTTGTGAATTAGGCAATGGAAATATTTCTGACGCCGATCTGGATATTTCTATCAACAAGATCCGGGAACGATCAGGCGTAGCTCCCTTAACCAATGCCTTAATCGCACCCTACAGCGATTTAAACATGCTGGGGGAAATCCGCCGGGAACGTGCGATTGAGTTATTTGGTGAAAACTTCCGGTTTGATGACTTGAAGCGCTGGAATATTGCCCCCGAAGAGTTGAATAACAACGTGTGTGCTACGTATATTGAAGGGACGGAATACGAAACCGCTGAAAACCCCCTGAATCCGGGCACAACAATCTATAAGGATGGCGTTTGGCCTTACGGACTCACCTCCACAGAAAAAAGTGTCTCCAGTTATGCCGGCATCGCTAACCATAAACCCGGGGCTTTAATTATTGATGCCGCCGGAAACCGCAACTTCAAACTGCAGAATTATCTGGATCCGATTCCTTCCAATCAAATCCGGATCAATGATAATTTACTGCAAAACCCTGGTTGGTAAAATGGTAAACCTGATCAACAATAGCAGTAAAGAGCTACGGTTTATTGTAAAGTAACTAACAAGTAGGTAGTCTTATTTTTAGCTGATAAAGTAGGTAAAAAAGCAAAGAGCAGGTTCCTGCCGGATGCCTGTTTAAGCTTCTTTACCTATTTTTTCGCAGTGGAATGTAAAATTAAAAATAATGCTCGAAGCTACATCTAAAACAACCATGAGAAAATTAGTAGTGTCAAGTTTGAGTTTTTCGGTAGCTATTTAGGTTTTAGCTAAAAAACGGTAAGTTAATCAAATGTATAATTGGGATGTGATTCGAAAATGTCAAGCAGCTGTCATCTTTACTGTACTACTTACACTCGTTGTAACTACTGGGGCCACTGGCCTTAAAAACGAATCTGAAACCAAGAGACCCAACATTGTCATCATTTATACGGATGACCAAGGCTACGGAGACGTGAGTGCACTTAACCCTGGCGCTAAGTTTAATACACCTAACATTGATCGGATAGCCCATGAAGGGGTGATTTTTACCGATGGCCACAGCAGCGATGCGGTGTGTACTCCGTCCCGGTATTCGCTTCTAACCGGAAGATACAGCTGGCGTACATCCCTCAAGGAAGGCGTGCTAAACGCGGATGGTCCCTGCCTTATCGAAGAAAACCGGATGACCATCGCTTCCATGCTTAGGGAGCAGGGCTATCATACCGCCATGATCGGCAAATGGCACCTGCAGATGGAGTTTGAAGGAACCGTAAATCAGGGGCGGGACTGGTTCCGACCGTTTAAAGAAGGACCAATCGACCGGGGCTTCGATTACTTCTTCGGCATACCCGCATCCATGAACTATGGTATACTTACCTACCTGGAAAACGACCGGGTTTTGGATCCACCAACGCTGTTTACCAAAAAGAAACTAGATGTTACGCCCCGTACCTACAGAATGACTCCTCCGTATGAGGGTACCTACCATCGAGGGTACGTGGAGGTCGCACCCTCTTTTAACGACGAAGAAGTGCTCAAGACGTTTGCCGAGCGTGCCGTTGGCTACATTGAAGAGCGTGCTAAGAGTAATCAGCCGTTCTTTTTGTATCTGCCGCTAACCAGCCCGCATCTGCCCCATTGCACTCATCCCGATTTTCAGGGAAGGAGCCAATGCGGAAACTATGGTGATTTTATGATGGAAACCGATTATCGGGTCGGACAGGTACTCACTGCGCTCGCGGCAAATGGATTTGAAGACAATACCCTGATCATTTTCTCTTCAGACAACGGAGCTGAAACCAATTATGTGTATCAGCGCGATACCTATGGTCACTACAGCTCCCTGCACTTCAAGGGAGGCAAGCGGGATATTTACGAAGGAGGCCATCGCGTGCCTTTTTTAATGAAATGGCCTGCCACAATCAAAGCAGGTAGCCGGGTAGACCTTCCGGTGTGCCAGTCGGATTACATGGCCACTATCGCTGAGATCGTAGGAGTAGCGCTCCCCGAGCATGCAGCCGAAGACAGCCATAGCTTGCTACCATTGATCAGTCCGGGAAAAGAATCCGCATACAAAGATCAGCGAGCGGTCATTCATCACTCCTTTACCGGACACTTTGCGATCCGCTGGGGAAAATGGAAACTCAATATGTTAAGAGGGTCAGGAGGTTCTCTGAAGCCTAAATTCATTGAACCTACTGAAGGAGAGGCTCCCTACGAACTCTACAATTTGGAAGAAGACCCTGGAGAAACCGAAAACCTCTACTTTGAGCATTCCGAAGTAGTGGAGTTGCTCAAAAGCGAGCTTACGCAAATTATTGAAACTGGCCGTTCTACGCCTGGTAAACCACAGAGTTATGTGAGCGAAAACTGGCCTCAGTTAACCTGGATGAACCACAATAAATGAGAAAAGCTATGATTTTCTTGTCGTTAACACATGAGAGATGCCGGCAAGCGTTGCGACCTTTCTTTATACAATGGGGCGGACATGGCTTCTTTAATAAATACCAATACGATGGAAAGTATTGTACGAGCACGGTAAGAGAAGCCGATAAATTTTTTAAAAACTACCTCATCGGAAAACCCCAATTATAATTACATGAGATTAACTGCCTTTATTCTGCTCATTGGATTGACTACCCCACTAATCCTGATTGCTCAGACCAGAAATGACAATAAGCAACGGCCCAACATCATTTTCATCATGACTGATGACCAGGGAATGGGCGATTTGGCCTGCATGGGCAATCCTTACATCAAAACGCCGAATATTGATAAATTCTACGGTGAGTCTGTCCGTCTGACCAACTACCACGTATCTACTACCTGCGCGCCAACCAGGGCATCCATCATGACCGGACGGCACTGCAACCGAGTAAATGTGTTTCATACAATCGCGGGTCGTTCGTTGCTGTACGAGGATGAAACTACCCTGCCGGAAGTGCTCGCGCAAAACGGTTACGTTAATGCCATGTTTGGCAAGTGGCATTTGGGAGACAACTATCCCTTCCGGCCCCAGGACCGAGGCTTTCATGAGGTAGTTATGCACGGAGCCGGAGGCGTAGGGCAAGGACCCGACTACTGGGGCAACGATTATTTTGACGACACTTACTTCCACAATGGTGAGCCGCAATCTTACGAAGGCTATTGCACTGATGTGTTTTTCAGCGAGGCCATGAAGTTTATAGAGCAAAACAAAAACAAGCCTTTTTTCTGCTACCTGGCAACCAACGCTCCGCATGCACCCTACAACTTGCCTGAGCAGTACTATGACATGTACCAGGGAGAGCAGTTTGAGGAGCTGGATCCAAGGTTGCGGAGGTTTTACGGAATGATCACCAACTTTGACGACAACTTTCAAAAAATGCGGAACAAGCTACAGGAGTTGGGACTTGAGGAAAATACCATTTTGATTTTCACCACCGACAACGGTACTGCGGCCGGACGAAGTACTTTCAATGCCGGACTGAAAGGGGGAAAAGGGAGTCAGTATGACGGTGGCCATCGGGTGCCGTTTTTCATTCGCTGGCCTAACGGTGAGCTTACCGGGGGCAAAGACATAGACCAACTGGTAGCCCACTACGACTTGCTTCCTACCGTGGTGGATTTACTCGGCTTACAGTTTAATGCCACAAAACCCCTCGATGGCAAAAGCCTCAAACCATTGCTAACGGAGGAAAACCCCACCTGGGAAAACCGAATGCTGTACATGGATACCCAGCGCGAGCAGAACCTCATCAAGTACCGAAAGTATGCGGTGATGGATGGCAACTGGCGACTGGTGGATGGCGACAAGCTATACGATATGCGCAAGGACCGGGGCCAAGAACACAATGTCATTGACCAGTATCCTGAAGTTGCCGACCGGCTGGCGGTGGGGTATGAAAAATGGTGGC
Organism: Roseihalotalea indica; assembly: GCF_022458895.1. The sequence continues at coordinate 92,232 of NZ_JAINFL010000013.1, forward strand.
AGTCGTTCATTGATGAGGGCGTAGATCAGAAGTACGCTTACATCAAAGTGGGGTCGCCTTGGGAGAACCCTGCAAAAATTTCTGCCCACGATATGTTCAGCGGCCGATACGCTGATGCATGGCATCAAAACAGCGCAATCCGTCCTTCCCCTTCGGGCGGAAGCTGGAAGATCGAAGTTATTGAAGATGGAGAGTATACTATTTCCCTGAGACGGTTTCCGAGAGAAAGCAAACTGGCGATCAACGCTACATTTCCCGCACAAGCAGAGGCTGTGGAGTTGGATAGGACAGCACCAGCGGGTGAAAAGAGTGACTTCAAGGAAGCGTATCTGTTCATCGCGGGGCTTTCCAAATCCCTGGAAATAGAAGATGGGCAGGAGGAAGTGACCTTCAACGGAAATCTCCCGGCTGGGAAGTATGATATGGAGGCGGAGCTGATCGATGACGAAGGCCGACGGCATCCCGCCTACTACGTGTACATTGAGAAAAAATAGGCGACCATGGTAGTTTTAAGCACCACATCAACGGACCAGAACGTGATTGAAACCCAGAGAAAGAAATTTTAGTATGAAAAAGCTGAGGCTACTTTTCGTTGTACTGCTTTCCGTATCGTTTTTAAGCAACGCCCAGATTCCGCTTCCTCAAAACCTGGAAAAAGGGTATCCACGGATTTATATTACTCAGGGAGAGAAAAAAGACCTGGAAAAAACAATCCGCAAAGAAGATTGGGCTCAGGAAGTGCTGTCAGGAATTCATAACCGAATTGACGAACACGTAGAGCGCCACGTTACCGACCCGGAGTGGATGGTCTCTCGCCTGCAAATGTACTGGAACACCAGAGCCACCAATGTTTACATCAACGGCATCTACTATTCTCATGCCGATGGTGAAGCGCCTGTGCCGACGGTGCGCCTGTGCGGTTCGCGCGACTACACTACCCCTTACGGCAAGCCGAAACTGGAAGACATCAAGCCCTACATGGATGATCCCCGAGGTTTGTGGTTGCCCAACCGAAGCAAGGAGGGGAATCCTTTTGAGTGGGCAGAAATCTCTAAAACGGGCAGAATCATCTACTCGATCAACCAGGAAATTATTGAACTGGCCCGCGATGCGGCGTTTCTTTACTGGCTGGAGGGTGATAAGCGTTTCGCGACCTTCGCCTACGATATCTTTCAAACTTATATGGAAGGGATGTCGTACCGCAGCGAACCGATCGATCTGCTTAACGGGCATATCCAGACTCTGGTTGGCTTTACCAATTTTCAGGTAATTCATGAGAGCGTGTTGCAAGACATAGCCGTGCTTTACGACTTTCTTCACCCCTACGTTGAGGCGAACCATGCCGATAACATTGCTATGTACGATCAAACCGTGAAGCGGTGGACGGATCAGATTATCAAAAACGGCGTACCTCAAAACAACTGGAACCTACACCAGGCCAAAATCATCCTGAAGGCCGCCATGGTCTTGCAGGACAATGAAAACTATGAAGATGGCAAGGGCCGGGAATACTACATCAACTACATCCTGAACATCACCTCGCCCCGGCAATGGTCAATGACCAAGTTTCTAGCGTATGGCTACGATGTTGACAATGGGGTTTGGGCTGAGTGCCCCGGGTACTCGCAGGGAGTTACCAAAGACCTGACCAACTTCATGGTAGACTTTTACAACACCTTTGATCACAACATTTTACCCTACATGCCGGTGATGGACGAAGCGGTGAAGATGCTGCCCCAGTATTTATTTCCCAACGGGCAAACGGTAGCTTTTGGGGATAGCTACTATGGCCCCGTGACCACCGAGCCCATGAGCGACATGATCAGGCTAGCGCAAAAAACGGGTGACAAGGAAAGGGAAAAAGAATATACCGCTATGTACCGCTTGTTCGCTGAAGAGCTCGAACGCGACCGCCGCGAGAGACCTCGGGCCGCTATTTCCTCATTTTTTGCCAGTAAGCCCCTGGAACTTAACCCTACGTACGAAGCAGGCCATCGAAGTAATTATATCACCCAAACGTTCTATGCTCCCAATGTAAGCTGGCATGTACAGCGCATGGGGGAAGGAAAAGAGGGTATGATGGTTTCGCTGAATGCTTCGCTTGGCAACCACATGCACGCCAATGGCATTAATATGGAGCTGTACGGCAAAGGGTTTGTGCAGGGAGCCGATCCAGGTAAGGGGGCGGGGTATCTGCAACCCATTTACCTGGAGTACTACTCTCAGTTTCCGGCGCACAATACCGTCATGGTAGACGGAGCATCTTCTTACACTGAAATGCTGAGCTACCATGCGTTTGACCTGATGGGGGAATATCCAGCATCCGAGCAAAAAGAAGGGTATTACCCGGACATTACGTATTCAGATGTATTCTTTTTGGAACCCGAGACGCGCAGCGACCAGAGTCGCCGGGTGAGTATTGTCAAAACCGGCGAAACCACCGGGTACTACGTAGATATCTTTCGCTCGCGCAAGCAGCGGCAAGGTGATAAGTTTCACGACTACTTCTATCACAATCTGGGACAGACCATGGAGCTGATGGATGCCGATGGCAAGCCGTTAGCCCTAACACCGAGTGAGGAAATGGCCTTTGCTGGCGGCCACCTCTACGCCCTGGATTACATGTGGGACAAGCAGTCCGTCAAAACTGATCAGGACTATCAGGTGGAGTGGAAAATTAATATGCCTGACGGGAAAGATGATGTGATGATGAACCTATGGATGCTGGGTGCGGAAGGCCGCGAAGTGTTTAGCATTAAGTCACCGTCCAACAAAGCATTTCACGGAAACGGAGGCTTGCCTTACGAGGTAGACCAGCAGCCTTATCTGACCTTTGCGGCCCGGCAGCATGGAGAGGCCTGGGAGCGCCCGTTCGTGTCTGTGTATGAGCCCTACACCTCGGGCGAAGGAAAAAGTATAGAAAGCATTACCGGCTTTGAAGACAAGAACGGGAATGCCGAATTTGTTGGCTTGACCGTAAAGCATACGTCAGGCCGTGAGGATATGGTATTCTCTTGCGTCGGAGGTAGATTAGCAAAATATCACGAGGCATCTACGGATGCTGCCTATGCAGTAATAGCCGAGGAAACAACCGGGGAACTTGTTCTTTTTATGGGGAACGGCAAACACCTGACTGGGAAAGGGTTTTCCATTAACGCCACCCAGGCTGGTAATGTGGTACTGGTGCAAAAAGATGGACAGGTAATGTTACATAATGAGGTGCCGGTTATCATTGAGCAGGGTGGGGTAACCAGGCAGTTTGAACCGGAAGATTTTCGAGCCGTCTCTCTGGAATAGCCAACCTGTTTTGGTAAGTCATGATACGGGATTCCCGACAGATCAACACGGTTTCACTGGCGGGCAGTTCGTTCAGGAAAGTAGAGAACTTGCACCTGGCACTTGCGCGACCTGAGATCAGCAAGATCTGTTACTCGAGTATTCTAAAATAATAAACTATAGGATTACTTTCCTTATGAGAAAAATAAAATTCAGAATCACGATTAGTGCAGCATGTCTGCTATCGTTACTGAGTTCTTGTATAGAACCGAAAACAGCTTCAACCAATGAGCCGATTATTTTGTACGTAACTACCGAAACGATCGCGAGCGGCGAGGAACACATTACCTTCAATTCGCTGCATCAGGCGGTGGCGGCAGCGAGAGCTCTCAGAGCTGAAGAGGACGGTGGAATAACAATACAAATAGCCCCGGGCGAGTATTACCTCGAGTCCCCGATCATGATTGACGCTGCTCTTAGCCATCTGCACATCAAAGGGGCGGGAGCCGACCAGGTGCGGGTGAAAGGTTCTTCCCTCCTGTATCTGGACTGGCAAGTGTATGAGGAAAAAATATACGTAGCGGAAGTGCCCGCCGAATTTGACTTTGATCAGTTGATCGTCGATGGTGAGCCCCAAATATTGGCTCGTTACCCCAACTATGACGAAACTGCTCACTACTGGCAGGGGTTTGCCGCCGATGCCATCGCTAAAGAAAGAGTGGCATCATGGGATCATCCGGCAGGAGCTTACTTTCATGCGCTCCACAGTGGAAGGTGGGGCGGCTTTCACTGGAAAATTACCGGGGTGAACCAGGACGGTACGCCGATCCTAGAAGGCGGGCATCAAAACAACCGAGGCTCTCGCCCTCACGACGAGTACCGGATGGTAGAAAATGTGTTTGAAGAACTAGACAGCCCGGGGGAATGGTATCTGAACCGGGAAGAACTTAAACTGTATTACTGGCCGGTCGACGATCTGAATCTGATGCAGGCGAAAGTCGAGGTTTCTAAGCTTAAGAGCCTGATCGAGATAAAAGGAACGTTAGACAACCCGGTGAAGGATGTTGCCATCAGCGGTATTCGGTTTGAGCATACGCAACGCACGTTTCTGGAAGAATATGAGCCGCTGCTCAGAAGCGACTGGACGATCTACCGGGGAAGCGCATTGCTCTTTGAAGGTACCGAAAACTGTAAGGTTGCCGATAATGAACTGGTCAACCTGGGCGGAAATGTGATCATGGCTAGCAAGTATAACAAAGGACTGGAAATCAGCGGCAACCACATTCACGACTGTGGCGCAAGCGCGGTTGCTTTTATTGGTGATCCTTCGGCGGTTCGTTCGCCATCATTTAACTACGGTCAGTATGTAGACCTTGCGGATATGGACATGGAACCGGGACCCCAGAATGAGCTTTATCCCCAGGAGTGTCTGGTAGAAAATAACCTGATTTACCGAATCGGACGAATAGAAAAGCAGACCGCTGGTGTGCAGATCTCCATGGCGATGAACATCACTGTGAGGCACAATTCTATCTATGACGTACCCCGAGCGGGCATCAACATTGGGGATGGTACCTGGGGCGGACACGTGCTGGAATACAATGATGTATTCAATACCGTACTGGAAACCAGCGATCACGGTTCCTTCAACTCGTGGGGGCGGGATCGTTTCTGGCATCCCCAGCGAAAGGTCATGGACAGTATCACCACCGCTCACCCTGATCTTTATCAGCTAGACGCCATTCATACAACTACGATCCGGAATAACCGCTTCCGATGTGATCATGGGTGGGACATTGATTTGGACGATGGTTCGTCTAACTATCACATTTACAACAACCTCTGCCTGAATAACGGCATCAAGCTGCGGGAGGGTTTTGAGCGGGTTGTAGAGAACAATATCATGGTAAACAACTCCCTGCATCCGCACGTCTGGTTTGCCAATAGCCGGGACGTATTCATGCATAACATTGTAGCAGACGCCTATCAGGATGTGAGACTGCTGGGTTGGGGCGAAGTGATAGACTCTAATTTTTTTTCTACAAAGGAAGCTATGCTCAAATCACAGCTCTATGAAAGAGATATGAACAGCAAATACGGCGATCCGATGTTCAAAGCACCGGGTCAGTTGGACTTCACCGTGTCTGAAGAGTCACCTGCTCTTGAGGTAGGATTCGAGAACTTTCCAATGAATCAATTCGGCGTACAGAAACCCGCGCTGAGAGCCAGGGCTAAAATGCCCGAAGTGCCGCCAGTCAACACAGTAGACACAATACGTAGCTCCAGTTCGGTAGCGTGGCTGAGGAACCAGCTGAAGAGTGTAGAGTCAGAACAGGAACAGTCGGCCTATGGCCTTCATGCTGACGAGGGTGTGATTGTGCTGCAAGTATGGAAGCTCAGCCCCGCAGTACAAAACAACGGAATCCGTAAAGACGATGTAATTTTGGAAGTAGCGGGAGTGAAAGTAACCAATACGGCTGGCTTCCTGCTTGAAACCAAAAAATACCAGCAGCAGGGTAAGATGGATGTGGTAGTTATGAGGAATCAAAAGCCAGTGAACCTGACTATCAAAATAGAATAAAATTCTCCTGTTTTGAACCACAAAGATAATATTCTTTTAGCAGATGCAGATTCTTACAAAAGAACGTGAGTGATTATAATGGCTTGGCCTCAATTATTCTTAAGTGTCAAGAAAATACAGCGTATAACAGTTTTCTAAAATCAAATGATGAGAATAATATTGAGAAATATAGTATTAGGCACTATTGCTTCAGGGCTATTGGTGCTTAGCGGTAGCATACCTAAAGAAAAAGTTTCTTTTAATGCGCTTAACAGCGCTGAAAGCTGGCAATTGCAAATGTCAGACCCCGGTACGGAAGACTGGCAAACGCGTTGGTTTTTAGACGGAGAGCTAGCGACCATAGAAAACTCAAATGAAGGCATGAACTTCAGTGCCGGGCCTGTCAACCGGGATGACGCCCACCATGCCGTACTCTGGACAAAAGATTCTTTTCAGGGAGATATCAAAATTGAATATGACTATACCCATACGGACGATCAGGTCATCAATGTCAACATACTCTACATTCAGGCAACGGGTATCGGAGAAGGGCAATTTGATAAGGATATTGCTAAGTGGCGTGACTACCGCAAGGTGCCCACCATGAGTAAGTACTACGATAATATGAACGCCATCCACATTAGCTACGCTGCCTTTCCAATGGTAAATGAAGACCCTGAAAACGATTATATCAGAGTACGGCGCTACCCCGCTACTGAACAAACTGTGTTTGGAGAGACCGAAGTGCCACCTGCTTACTTCAATACTGGCTTGTTTAAGCCGGGGGTGACGTATCACCTTACCTGGATCAAGAGGGCTGATCAACTCTCACTTGAGGTATCCAGGCCGGAAGAAAGCAAACAATACGAATGGGATCTCAGTGGTTTTCCGCCTATCACCGAGGGGCGGATAGGCCTGCGGCATATGTTCACCAGGTCGGCTCGTTACAGCAATTTCAACGTGTATACAAAAAAGTAAACCATAAAAATAAATGAAAAAAATAGCTGCTTTATTGCTAACTACAACACTTTTCATCAACCTATCTTGCCAGACAAATGCTGATAAAGAACCTGAAGAAAATACTGCTAAAGTGGCAGTAAGTTCACCACCTGATGATGAGCGCATGGACTGGTGGAGAGACGCTGGTTTTGGGATGTTTATCCACTGGGGGTTGTATGCCATTCCGGGAGGCATTTACCAGGGAGATACGGTGCGCGGCAATGCCGAATGGATTATGGATAAACTGGATATTCCGGTAAACGAATACGAACAATTTGCCAGTCAGTTCAACCCCCAGAAATTTGACGCGGATGCGTGGGTGAGCATTGCCAAAAACGCTGGCATGAAGTACATCGTGATCACCTCGAAGCACCACGAAGGGTTTTGCCTCTGGGACTCGGAAGTAACGGACTATGATGTTATGGATGCCTCACCCTTCAAGCGGGATATCCTGGCCGAGTTAGCCGAAGCCTGCCGAAAGCAGGACGTCAAGCTATGCTTTTATTACTCAATTGTAGACTGGCATCACCCTCAGGCGCAGGCCCCCCTGTATCCTAATTACAATGCCGGTCAAAGCGATTCTACGGTGTATAACCCGGAATTTCCGGAATACTATGAGAACTACCTAAAACCACAGATTAAAGAGTTGCTGACCAACTACGGCGATATAGGAGTCGTTTGGTTTGATGGAGACTGGATTCCGGACTACACTACTGAAATGGGTAAAGAGCTATACAATTTTATTCGCGATATTCAGCCGGATGCTATTGTGAACAACCGGGTAGACAAAGGCCGTACAGGCATGTCAGGTATGAATAAAGCGGGGAGTTTCGCTGGCGATTTCGGTACGCCCGAAAAAGAGATTCCCGATACCGGTATGGATGGCGTAGACTGGGAGTCTTGCCTAACGATGAATAACACCTGGGGCTTTAAGTCAGTGGATCATCACTGGAAGAGTGAAGAAGCCCTGATTCAGAGCTTGGTAGAAATTGTATCGAAAGGGGGCAATCTTCTGCTTAATGTGGGCCCTACGGCCGAAGGCGAAATTCCTGAGCCTAGTGTGGAGCGCTTACAGGCGATGGGAGCCTGGCTAAAGGTGAACGGAGAGGCCATCTACGGGGCAGAAGCCAGCCCCTACGAAAAGCCAGACTGGGGTAGATATACTGCTAAGGAGGGAGTACTATATGCCCATGTATTTGACTGGCCTGCTGATGGTAAATTGCCACTGCACCCGGATATTAAAGCTAAGAAAGTATCGCTGCTTTCTAACCCAACCAGCACGCTAGAGTTCCAATTGGCTGAGTCACTAGTGCTGCTTCCCAACACGGCCCCGGATGAAGCAGTATCGGTGATTAAAATAGTACTATAAAGCCTCACTAATTTAGTCCACGATAAATTCACGAAGAATCACATCCTTAACTTTAAAAATGGGCTATTTTAACAGATGTGTGCCATTGTTATTTGCTTTCTTTAGAACGCACGACCAAATGATACTTCACAATCCACTCTAAAAACATTTTACTAAATGCATTTTCAAAACATACTTTCTACTCTTTTACTGGTTTCACTATTCACCATACCAACCAAATCCATTAATGCACAAAGTACAACTGACTTAACAACCGTCGAGAAGATAGCTCCGGTTGATCTGGTATATCCCCATCTAGATGCGGCCAATTCGCGTTGGTTTTTCTTCTCATCGGCCTGTCGTCCATTTGGCATGGTGAATCTGAGTCCGGACATGACCATTGATGGTGCCTGGAATTCAGGGTACCGATATGAGGAGGATAGTATCTATTTTTTTAGTCATATTCATGCTTGGCAAATGTCAGGCATTCCTATGTTGCCCACTACCGGCGAGTTCAAGGGGCATCTGGGCCCGGATAGTTATAAGTCAGCTTACCAACATACTAAAGAAGAAGCAACCCCCGGTTATCATCGGGTTTTTCTGGAAGATTATAATATTCTAGCCGAGCTGACTTCCACCCCCCGGGTAGGCTTTCACCGGTATACCTTTCCCGAATCAGACGAAAGCCACATTCTGCTGGATCTGGGAACGGTTTTGGGGCCTTCCGGTACCCAGTCTGGGTATGCGAAAAAAATATCGACTACCGAGATAGCGGGGTATGCGGTGATGGATGCTACCAGTCGGCGTCCTCAGCCGCTCGAAGTGTACTATGTGATTCAACTAAATAAACCTTTCCGAACTATGAAAGGCTGGCAAAACCAGCAACTATTAGGTGAAATAGCCGAGTTTGAAGGAGAAGGAGGCGGTATTTATATGGAATTTGATACTGAGGCTGAGGAAAAGATTCTCATGAAAGTGGGCATATCCTATGTAAGTACGGAACAAGCCAGACTCAATATAGAAACTGAATTACCTGAGTGGAATTTTGACGAAATAGTGGATGCATCCAAAGAAGATTGGAACCAGACATTAAGCAAAATTGAGATCGAGGGAGGTACTTTTTTGGAAAGAAGAAGATTTTATACCGACCTCTGGCACGCTTTGCAGGGACGGCGAATGATCAGTGATGCCAATGGGAAGTATTGCGACCGAACCGGCGGGAAAAAGCGTATTGGGCAAATACCTCTGGGTACCGATGGAAAACCTGCTTTTAACCATTACAATTCTGATTCTTTCTGGGGAGCACAGTGGACCATATCCACGCTCTGGCAACTAGCATACCCTGAAATAGCAGAAGAATTTGTGAATTCTATGTTGCTGATGTATGATGATGGCGGCCTGATCCCCCGCGGTCCATCCGGCGGAAATTACACCTATGTAATGACTGGTGCTTCTTCCACCCCTTTTATTGTAGGAGCCTACATGAAAGGCATCCGGGGGTATGATGTTGATAAGGCTTATGAAGGGTTAAAGAAAAACCATCTACCGGGTGGAATCATGGCAAGGGCTGGTTATGAACATACTACTGAAAAAGGGGGCGGGCTCGAGTACTATATGGAGCGAGGTTATATTCCATATCCGATGGATGACAAACGGTGGGGTGGACATCAGGATGGTGCCGGACAAACGCTGGAATATGCTTATCAGGACTGGTGCCTGGCGCAAATGGCAAAATCCTTAGGCAAGGAAGAAGATTATACCTATTTCATGGAAAGGTCACATAACTGGAAAAATCTGCTTGACCCGGAAACAGGTTGGATCAGACCACGGGAAAGAGATGGAAGCTGGCGTTCTCCTTTTGACCCTTACGATCATCAGAAAGGATTTGTAGAGTCGAATAGCGCGCAGTCTACCTGGTATGTACCACACGATCTGCCCGGGTTGGCAGCGGAAATGGGAGGGAAGGAAGTTGCGGCCCAAAAGCTGGTGAAAAGTTTTGAAGTGGCGGCCAAGCAGGACTTTACCTCCGGTAAATCACATGACCAGGAGTTACAGGCCGAAATGCGAAGAGTTCCGATCAACTACGGAAACCAACCCTCTATCCAGACGGCTTTTGTATTCAACCATATTGGCTATCCCTGGCTTACCCAATACTGGTCACGAGAAGTGATTGAAAAGTCTTTTTCGGACCTTTCTCCTCAGCGAGGCTATAATGGTGACGAAGACCAGGGGTTGATGGGGGCATTGTCAGTACTAATGAAAATGGGAATCTTTGAGATGAAAAGCGGGAATGAAACGGAACCACTTTATGAACTGGGCAGTCCGGTATTTGATAGGATAACTATTCATTTAAACCCAGACTATTACCCAGGCAAATCAGTAATAATTGAGGCAGGCAATACCAGCTCCACTAACCGTTACATACAGTCGGCTACGCTAAATGGGGAGTCGCTGAGCAGCCCTTTTGTGCCTCATCAAAACTTGGTTAAGGGAGGTGTTTTACGGCTGGAAATGGGAGGTGTACCCCAAAAGGACTGGGGTAAAACAGAAAAAGTGTTGGAGGGGAAGTAAGCCTGATAAGCATGTGATGTCACGATGATAACTTGCCAGCGCAAGGCTTCATTGACTATTTCTGGGTCTAATTGCTGGTGACAGTCTGGTTGTGACAACAGAAGATGATTAGCTACCTGCTCTCGTTTTGTTTTCCTGAAGTTATTGAGAAAGTAACAGCTTGTTCTTTAACGCTTAACCATCTGTAAGCAGAACAGGAAAACAGGTGCCATAATTGGAAAGCAGCGACCAGTTAAACGTGATAATAAAAGACCCCAATACTAAATGGAGATGGTGGGAAAACACCGAATCATTTATAAATTAGCTTTTACATATGTTGCAGTCAACCAGAGAACAACTTAAAGAGACAACCACTCCTACGATAGCCACCATTTTATTTAAATTAGGGCTACGGAATCAATTCATACAAGGAGTTAGGCCATTGGCATTGGGTAAACCAACGATGGTCGGTGAGGCTTTCACGCTGAGATACATACCAGCCAGAGAAGATTTGAATCCAATTACCGTTTTTCAAAATCCTGAACATCCTCAGCGCGTGGCTATCGAAACCTGTCCGGCAGGTGCTGTACTGGTCATGGATAGCCGGAAAAATGCAAGGGCCGCTTCAGCAGGATCTTTGCTGATTACTCGACTAATGGTTCGCGGGGCTGCCGGAGTTGTCACTGACGGTGGGTTTAGAGACTCACCAGTTATTGCAAAATTACCATTTCCTGCTTTTCATAATACCCCTTCGGCACCGACAAATTTGACGTTAAATCATGCTATAGACGTAAATGTCCCCATTGGTTGTGGCGATGTAGCTGTTTTTCCTGGGGATGTGTTAGTGGGTGATGACGATGGGGTAATGGTAATACCCGCGAATTTAGCCGATCAAGTGGCAGCGGAAGCTAAGAAAATGGAGCTTTATGAAAAGTATGTGGCTGAAAAGATCTATGAAGGCCGATCAATCATAGGTCTGTATCCTATCACTACAGAAGAAAACAAAATTGATTTTGAGAACTGGAAAAAAGACAGGTAGGCATACACTACCTTCTTATTTTAGTTGGATCGACTGTTTTTACTCATCCTACCTTCCACCCACTTTGGTGAAGTGGTTGTTTATTTAACAGTTAAAAATATCAGGTATCCCATTCCATAAACTGATTAAAGAAAAAAAGAAAGCCGCAGATTATCAGTGGCCCAGTCGCAAGAACGGTTGGAACCTGAGTTGTAAGCTTTTGATTTTTTAATTGATGCTCGAGCTCGCACCGTCTGTTGGGCTCGAATGCAGAAATCGTTTTTTTGAGCTGGGAAGATATATATTTGCATTTGATGTTGGAGGATTCATAGCACTGGGGGCGCCATAAAAGGGTAAAAGATTTACTCAAAGCATTCGGTTTTGCCATCTTTATTTAGCGACCGGTTGCATTTAAAAAGACAGCAGCCGGCTCGGCTTGTATCGATCTAATCGGCACGATCGGCTAAAGCTGCCTGGATTTCATTCAGCCATTGCATAATACTTTTCGCTTATGGAACGTCATACCAATGATTCTTCCCAGAGTTTGGCTGCACATATTGTCCATCCCAGCTTTACTGATGGAGATTATCCCTCGCATAGCACTCATTAAGTAGGGGAGTATCACCCTCCTGCATCCTTGGTTTGTCAGGATTGAAACCCGAGGGTAGATAGACCTCATCCAACGGGCCGTATTTCTCATGAGTATGGGTATTGAATCACTCCAGGTTCCCTAGAGCCGACTCCTGAGCGAACATCCCTGAGTACATTTTCTGAGAGACGATTATGAACAAATTCGGGAAATGACCCAGCAGTCACTGCCCCGAACCATTATGCCTTGGCTTATTACTCAGCCTGACCATTTCGTAGCTCGGTAAGAAAAGTCTCTAACTCATCCGCTACACCTTCCATATGGCCCTGGCTGCCTCTTGTGTTAACCATTAACAACAATCATCGCTGCAACTCAGGTTTTTGGTTTGCGCTTTTTCAAAGGCTTCTTTTCCTTCTTTGAATGCATACCAGGCAATCCCCAGGCTCCCGATGGCGTCTACGTAGGGCACCGCAAATAACTCATACAACAAACTGGAAGCCAGTAGGATGAACGAAAGATAGAAACAGGTTTTCGTACAATGGGCATCCGAAACTATAGGAGCTGAATCCAAAGCCTTACCCACATTCAGCTTTTTGCGGTACAGAAAATACATAGTCAAAATGGAAATGATTGAAATCACAATACCACCCTGGGTAGTTTCTGGTTGCAATCCCTGGTAAATGGATAGAAACGCTCCTGCCACCAATCCGATGGTCAGGATGTAAAAAGCTGTTCCGGTGATTTTCAGTGCCCGGACTTCAAATATATCCTGACTCTCTATCGGATGGTGCTTCATGCGCTGGACCATGTGGGCAATGCCCAACCCGGAGAGCACTTCCACAAAGGAGTCTACCCCGAAGCCAAACAAGGCCAGCGTGTCATCGGCATAACCTAGCCAAATCGACACGGCACCCTCCAGCAGGTTATAGCCGATGGTTATCAGGCTGAGCAGGAATGCCGTATGTAATAACTTTGGAGATTTGGTAGTCTGAATCATGGTGATATTTTTTAAAGTGTAAGCTTAATTCCTCCGTTAACCACAAAACCATCCACAGGGGCATAGATATCCCGGAAATCAGGATTGGTTCTTGGGCCGGTATAGATGATATCAAAACGAGTCTGACGGGTGTCCAGGAAATTCTCAAAGTTTAAAAACAGGGAAAATTTTGAGAATACTTTTTCCATCATCAAACCACAGATCCAGTAAGGCTGTCCGGCGGTGCCATCCGAAAGTTGCTGCTGGCTATAATAATACCCTTCCAGTCCAACCCGCCACTTTTCGTGTACTTCGTAGACCAGCACGTTGTTGAGCCGGTGCCGGGCGGTTAACGGCATCCGGGTGACTTTATCGCCCAGGTGTTGCCTCACATCCGCCAATGTATAGCCCACGAAGAGTTTGAAATCCCGGTAACCCAGCTTCAGATTGGTTTCCATTCCCTTGGATACTACATAACCGTCTGCATTATCAAAGTAATACAAGCCCTGAGAAGTTCGATTGATCAACAGAGGATCATTCAGACGAGTTAAGAAGAACAGATGATTCATCGATAAGCTTACCTGATCGTCAAACAAGCCGGTACGGTAATTAATATCCCAGTTTCCGCCAAGGGAGCGCTCTAGCGCGGTAGATTCGTAGCCAATCGGTAGCACCTGTTGAAATTGCCGTTCTTCCGCTTCTTCGGTAAAGATAGAAGGAGTTTTGTATCCTAACCCTCCTCCTAAACGGGAGGTAAGTTGGGGGGATACTTTAAGCAATGCCGAAATTCGGGGCAACAGAATAAACCCATAGTCCACCACATAATCGCCTCGCAAGCCCCCTTCCAGAGCAAACTGCTCAGAAAATTGATAGGTGCTCTGCAAAAAACCTCCGGCAATTGTCTGGTCCTGATCGCGAGTCTGATCGTTAGGCTGAGTTTCCCGAAACCAGTCGGTCCACAGGTTTAGCCCGGCAATCCATTCCAGCTTTTCGTTGCTAACCTGATAATTTACCTCGGAAAAAGACGCTAACTGATACCCGGTGAAACGGTAGTCAGGCACTTCAATATCCCGATCAAACACATTAAAGCTACTCTTTACAGCAAGTGATGCCTGCTCGTTGACACGATGCGTCAGGGAAAACTGGCTGGTTACTCTTCGGGTATCATTACGTTCAAAATACCGATCATCATTCTCAGCAGGTGCTTCAATATATTGCAGATCACCGCCCAATCGGTCTTCTGTGCTCAGGTTTACCCCCAGGCTTACTTCGGTAGCTTTGCCAGGATACCAATAGAACTTAGGATTCAACGTGTAACGCTCAAATTTCGGAATGGCGGTCAGTCCTATATCGGCCGGATCATACGGAGCATTACTGTTGCGAGCGGCAAACACCGTTAGTCCTGCTTTGTCCCACTTTTTACCGTAGAAGCCACTCAGGTCTACCCCACCCGCTGAGGTGAAATTGATCATAAAATCAGCCACCCGCTCTTCCGTAGGGCGACGCGAAATCAGGTTAATCAGACCTGCTATAGCCCCTCCACCGTAGAGGGTGGAAGAACTACCTTTGATCACCTCTACCTGCTGCAAGTCCAGGGGGGGGATCTGCATGATACTTAACCCTCCGGAGAAACCGGAATAGAGCGGAAAGCCATCTTTCAGAAGTTGAGTATATCTTCCATCCAGCCCCTGAATGCGAATGCTGGAATTGGCCGAGGTAGCTGATGTCTGCTGGGTGCGAATACCGGTGCTTTCGTTGAGCAGCATACGGATATCGCCCGGTTTCATATTTGCTTTCTCATTCAGCTCTTCTCCCGCAATGGTTTCTACCCGGGTAGGCAGGTCGGCAATGGTACGGCTGCTGCGAGTGGAAGTGACGGTGACCTCCTCCAGTTCTTCGTGATGATGGTGCAGACCTACCTCCAGCGAACGCCCATCATCTTCCGGAAACTGCAAGGTGATTTGTTCGGGCTCATAGCCTACAAACCGAAAGACAATCTCGATAGAACCATCAGGAAACCCCGTAAATTGTAGGCGACCATTGGCATCGGCAGTCTGACCCTGACCGGTTTTTTTGATTTCCGCAGTAGCCCCCGGTAACACCTCCTGGCTATCCTGGTCTTTGACGATGGCGGTGAATTGGTTCTGGGCTTGCAGGCCCAGGGTCATGCCACAAAGGCATAACCCTATGATAATATTTTTCATACTAGGATTAGTGACAATTGAGAAAAGCTCACTCAAAAGTGTGAGAAATAGGAAGAAAATAAATGATGTTTTTCTACACGTTAGCTTGAGGTGGCTCCCAAACCGGGGATAGCCAGGCAGAAGGAAAAAGTTTGGAAGAATAGAAGAAAGCAGGCTTATTACTGGTAAGAGCCATTGTGCTCTTTAAAAAGTGAGCTGGCTGATGTAAGGTAAAACCACTACAGCTACCACACCGCATAAACGGGGAGCAGGCTTGATCCTGAGTACTTTCCGGATGGTCAGACTGGACAGGATTATCAGAATGACCAGCTTCAGTGTGAGAGGCTTCGGAGCAAACCTCGCTATAGCATCCCTCATCGGGTAGGCAACAGGGCACTATGGACAGATAAAGTACCCAGATGGAACACATGAATACAACCGCTCGCACACGCCAAAAATAGTGTAGGAAACATTCTGATACAAATGCTACTCACTGGCTGGCACTACATTTATTAATCATTTTAAGTGGTAATCGTGTCTGCGTCATGGTCATTGCTGTTGTACGTTTCATCCCGGATTCAATAAGATTGCTTTTTATATCAATTCAGGCTTTTGTCCTGGA
This sequence comes from Roseihalotalea indica, assembly GCF_022458895.1. The sequence goes on from NZ_JAINFL010000013.1 coordinate 108,353, forward strand.
CGAACCTGGGCATCATAGAGTTTGATGTAAAGATAAGCGCCTGAATGAGCATTCCGATAACGATCAGGATATAGATTTTCAGTTGTGATGTCAGGTTGCTGGCAGCTATAATAAGTGCGGAATTGTTGATAAGGCTATTTCCTTCCAGCAACTTTATTTTAGGTAATCCATCAAGGTTGGCATCAAACCGAATGTGTTTTTTTCGATTATACGATACAACACATCTTCTTCCCCACCTTTTGTTTAGCTTCCAGCATGAATAAATCGGTGAGGTCTGTACTTAGCTTATTAAACAGCAATACTTCATTCGCAGTGAACCTGGTTTTTCCATACTTTGGAAAAAGGGTAAAACACGTTTCATTGAGCGGTAGGTTGATGTTTCCTCTTCTCGGTAAAATGGTCAGCCAAGAGGATAGATTGTCGCTCAGCTACTATTTGCAAGGAAGTCATTCTCAAGGTTGTGATCCAGCCACCTGAGACAGGCTTAATAAAAGCTAAAAGTATTAAATTCCCCTCTTGATTCACTAAGGGGTTATCAAGCGCTCTAACCCCAATAATCCTGTACAAAAGTGTAAAAATATTAGGATGTTACTCTGCCTCTCTCGAAAGCCTGTCTAAATGACTAACTTTACCATTGAAAAAATGATATGATTTCCTGACTGACTTCAGAATGAATTTAACGATCGAAAATATATTACTAATTGGCTCATTGCTGTTATTAATCAGTATCATAGCTGGTAAAACTTCCTATCGATTTGGGGTTCCGACTCTGATCTTGTTTTTGCTAATTGGTATGCTGGCAGGATCAGAGGGCATTGGCGGTATCTATTTTGATGATCCAAAAATTGCTCGTTTCATTGGCATTGTTTCGCTCAATTTTATTCTTTTCTCGGGGGGACTTGATACGGACTGGACTTCCATTAAACCTATTTTGTGGCAAGGGATTTCGCTCTCAACAGTAGGTGTACTGTTAACGGCAGTGAGCCTGGGGGTATTTGTCTGGCTTATTACCGATTTTAGCATTTACGAAGGCTTATTGTTAGGGGCTATCGTTTCTTCTACCGATGCTGCTGCCGTTTTTTCCATTCTACGCTCCAAAAGCCTGGCTCTCAAAAGTAAGCTACGCCCAACTTTAGAATTAGAAAGTGGAAGTAATGATCCGATGGCTTATGTTCTTACACTGGCTTTTTTGGGATTGGTAGTAAACCCAGAGCAACGCCTTGTTTCTATTATTCCTTTATTTCTCATACAAATGGGGCTGGGGGGAGTAGCCGGTTTTTTATTTGGGAAAGCAAGCAAATTCGTGATCAACAAGATAAAGCTCGATTTTGAAGGCTTGTACCCTGTCTTGGTTATCGCTCTTATGTTTACCACGTTTTCAGCCACGGACTTTATCGGTGGAAACGGTTTTCTGGCTGTTTATTTATGTGCTGTCTATCTCGGTAACCAGGAACTGATACACAAAAAGACCATTCTGAAAATGTTTGACGGACTAGCCTGGCTCATGCAAATCGTCCTGTTCCTTACATTGGGTTTATTGGTTTTTCCATCTCATGTGCTTCCTTTCATTGGGGTGGGATTGCTGATTTCTGTATTTCAGATTCTGTTAGCGCGACCGTTAGGCGTGTTTCTAAGTTTACTACCCTTCAAAATGAAACTTAGAAGGCGACTTTATATATCGTGGGTTGGCTTACGAGGGGCAGTTCCCATTGTGTTTGCCACATATCCCTTATTAGCAGGCATTGAAAAAGCCGATATTATTTTTAACATCGTGTTTTTCATATCCCTAACCTCCGTATTAATCCAGGGAACTACATTGTCTGTGGTGGCTCAGTGGCTGCACGTTTCTTTGCCTGAGAAAGTAAAGCCTAAAGCCCCAATAGATATATTTCTATCCGAACATGCAAAAACGGCTATGGTAGAAATTCTGATTCCTAAAAACGGGTTTGCGGTTGGGAAAAAAATTATTGAGTTGCAGTTTCCTAAAACAGCCATCATCGCTATGATTAGCCGAGGTGATAAGTTCATTACCCCTAATGGGACTACGGTCCTGGAGGCGAATGACATTCTGATCGTTTTATCCGATCACCAAGAAGGCATGAACCTGGTTTACGATAGCCTTCAAATAAGTAAACCCAAAACAATAAAGTAAAAAGCGGCCCTAAACTTCAAGAAAAATGACCGATCCAGTTTTACAGATGTACCTACTAGCCTTCATGCTGGTGGCTTTATGGTTAATCGTATTTTGGAAGCTTTTCCGAAAAGTAATTCCAATTAAAAGCCCGCCAGACCCAGAAAAAATCATTGACTATAATAGAGTCCAGCGGGTCAGCAGTATTTTCTGGGTTATATTCTCATTATTTGGAATGATGATCATTGTTTATGCCATCCTTCCGAATTTGTATTTTCTGTTTCTTCCCTTAGATACGTTTCATCATCCACTTATCAACTCCATAGGGCTTCTCATTCTAAAAGTTGCCATCGTCTGGATAGTGGTAGCACAACTCACTATTGATAAGGAAGTTTATAAATACTCTCGAGATATAGAGAGTCTCTCCGCTATGGAACTGCTGCGATATTCTGAAAAAATGCTGTTATCAGGGATGCTAGTTCTCTTTATAGGCGTCTTTGTCACGATTACGAATATCGTTGGAATTATTCTAGGTCTGGTGGCTTTCATTTTTTTCGTAAAAACATTTCATCAGCATCCTCACCGTTCAATCTAAATAGCAAATTCATAGTCTTTTCACTGAGTGGAGGTGAAGTAAGGAAAGAACTTCTATTAATCGGTCTAATTTATTGGGGGGGGAGATCAAGAAATATTAATTTTTTGAGCGACTTCCAACTATTATCTACTGAATGCTAAACTCATATGTTTGTATATCCGAAACATGCAAGCACCTTTAGTGCCATTGTCCTATACAGAAGCTAGTAGTCATCATGTTGCTCTCTCTGAATATCTACTAGTGATAAATATTTTAATCTAGTGGCCGCGTTCGTTTTCAGAAGCTTGTGCCTGTTATCTGTATTAATTCACTGAGCTTGCAACCAAGCCTGGGCAGCCATTTGTGCCGGGTCCCAAGGGCTGCTTAGCGGGGGTGAATAGCTCAGATCTAAATCATTTAGTTCGGATATTTTCATACGATGATGCAGAGCAGAAGCAAAAATATCGATGCGTTTGGCGACTTCCGATCCTTTCTTTCCTACAATTTGTGCCCCCAGTAATTCTCCGGTTTGCGGGTTTCCGGTGACTCGAATCGTCATCTTTTGCGCATCCGGATAATAGGCTTTATGATCATCATGTTCCGATGAGATTGTCTGATAGGGGATGTGCTGCTCGGCGGCATCCCGGTCATGCAGGCCGGTACGAGCGCCTACCAGGTCAAACACCTTTACCACCTGTGTGCCCAGTGAACCTTGAAATATTGCTCTGCCTCCCACCATATTTTCACCGGCAATGCGCCCCTGTTTGTGAGCAGTGGTGCCCAAGGGTAAGTATTGATACTTCTTAAGATACCGATGATAGGTTTCGGCGCAGTCTCCTGCTGCATAGATGTCGGGCAGAGCCGTTTCCATGCGTTGGTTGACTCTAAGTGCACCTTTGCTACCGGTTTCCAGACCAAGTGCCTCGGCTAGGGTAGTTTGAGGGCGGGCGCCTGCTACGACGATCACCATGCCTGTCATCTGCGAAAAATCAGCAGTTCCCAACACTTTTAACCCTTTGGTACCGGTCCTTTGTTTAATGGAGTGTACCTGAGTCTGGGTATGAATCTGTACTCCTTTTTCTGTCAGGTGCTGTTGCAGTAGTTTTCCCAATTCCGCATCAAGCGTTTGCAGTATAGTAGGTGCATATTCTACCAGTGTTGTATGCAGTCCACGTAAGGTGAGAGCATCGGCTAGCTCTACTCCGATATAACCTCCTCCGACAATCACTACCGAAGATACGGAATGCTGCTGAATGTAGGCATCCATGGATAGCATCTCATCCATCCAGCGAAGCGTAAAAACTCCCGCTTGATTTAATCCGGAGATTGGTGGCCGAATCGGCGAAGCACCCGTAGCGATCAACAGCTTGTCATAGCCGATTGACCTGCCCCGGGCGTATACTTTTTTCTCACGTACATCAATGGCAGTGACCCGATGCGAAGTTCTGATATGGATTCCTGCTGCTTCCAAATCGGTTTTTTTCCGGTGCGCCAGGTCCTGCCAATGTTTCACTTCCCGGCTCAGATAATAGGGAAGGCCACAAATACTGTAATTAGGATATTCATCGGCCAGTAGTACCGTAACGCGGTGGGTCGGGGCAACTTCTTTGATGCGCAGTGCTGCGCTGATTCCGGCATCGCTGCCGCCAATAATCATGTGGTTAATAATTGCTTTCACTCGAGGGGTAAAATTTTTGTTTAAGCCAAAAAGCCAGGTTGACTAACAATATCAATGCTGGCACCTCAATCAGCGGGCCAACGACCCCAGCAAAGGCTTGTCTCGAATTAATGCCAAATACCCCAACGGCTACGGCAATCGCTAATTCAAAGTTATTCCCGGTGGCAGTGAATGAGACCGCTGTATTTTCGGTATAACTGGCCCCCAGACGGCGAGCCAGTAGAAAGCTTAGCACGAACATTAGCCCGAAATACACGACCAGAGGCAACGCTATCCGCAGCACATCCAGTGGAATATCCACGATCATTTTGCCCTTCAGGCTGAACATGACTACAATGGTAAACAGCAGGGCGATCAGAGTGAGGGGGCTGATTTTGGGGAGGATATGCTCGATATACCACTGTTCGCCGTAAGCACGTTTAAAAAAGTAACGGGTCAGAAAACCGGCCAGAAACGGGAGTCCCAGGTACAGTAGTACGCTCTCGGCCACTTCTCCCATACTCACATCTACCGCCGTGCCCTGAACACCAAAAACCGGGGGCAACACGCTAATAAAAAGCCAGGCCAGCAGGCTGTAAAACAGCACTTGAAAGATGCTGTTCAGCGCCACCAACCCTGCCGCATACTCTTTATCTCCATGGGCCAAATCATTCCAGACCAACACCATAGCAATACAGCGTGCCAGACCAATCAGAATGACCCCGATCATGTATTCTGGGTGATCCTGTAGAAATAGTAACGCCAGACCAAACATCAGTAAGGGGCCAATAATCCAGTTCAATACCAGGGAAAGTGTGACCACTTTCAGGTTGCGGAATACCTTGTCCAGATGCTCGTAGCGCACCTTGGCTAATGGGGGGTACATCATTACTATGAGTCCGATGGCAATGGGAACATTGGTGGTGCCCACCTGAAACTGTTGCATTTTGCTTTCTATATCAGGAATCATATTTCCCAGGATAATACCCAACCCCATGGCCAGGAAAATCCATAGGGTCAGTTAGCGATCTAATAAGGATAAGCGAGCTTTGACCGGACGTTGTTGAGTTATACTATGGCTCATAAATTATTCTTTCTGTTTGTTCGTGTAGTTATTTCTTGGCTTCCATCTGTTGGATGGCGGTGTTTTTGACATAATCGGCCAAGTACAGCATTTGTCGAGCGATTTCGCGCGTCGTCTCGTCGTATTTCAATTCTTCCGAAGGGGTGCCATCGTAATAGCGAGGATCTTCGTAGGGCAGGGATATCCGTACATCGGCTCCCGGTACTACTGGGCAGGACTGGTCTGCTTCCGAGCAGACCATCACCGCGGCAAAGGCCCCGGATGGGTTCTGGGAATCCTGATATACCTTTGAGTAGTGGATACTGGTGGGGTAGTCGTTGCCGGAACTGATGACATAGCGGGGGTTGCCGCCTTGCTGCTGGGCGACATTCACCTGAAAGCCGGCCCGGTCCAGAGCATCGGCAGCGCGTTCGTTGAAGGCAGTAGCTTCCAGACCTCCAGAATATACTCGGATGTTCGCTAGTCCGTAATACTGCGCGGCCGTTTGTAGCCAGACTTGTCCTAAATGACTGCGGCGGGAGTTCTGGGTACAGATAAACAATACCTGGGCCTGATCAGCCTGGCTTTGGTGACTGGCAATATAATCGCCCAGCGCTTGCAGCGCTTCTTTCCGCTCAGCAGAGATTTGGTCAAATTCATTTACTGTGTTTTCTACGTATTGCTGAAGCTTACGGGTAAAACGAGGTTCGTCAGTAGCAAAAACATCATTACATAACAATATAACGATGAAAGTGAACAGGATAAATTGGATAGGTTTCATGATCAAAGAGTTAGGTGGTTTATGATAGGGTATTATTCAGTCGGCGAGACGAGCTGTATTTGTGAGAAGCAATAGAATATTTCGGTAGCGATCTGCTGGCTTCGCTCATCGTAGCGCGACGTTTCCTCAGGGGTATCATCCGCTTCCTTGGGGTCTTCGTAGGGGAGGGCAAGCCGGAAAGCCGCACCCGGTACAAAAGGACACGCTTCATCCGCCTGAGAGCAGGTCATGATTGCGGCAAAATCACGCTGCGGGTTAGCCGGATCATCGTATTTCTTGGAGAAGACTTCTAACTCAGGAGCACCCTCAGCATATTTCACTCGATAGCGAGGGTTCTCGCCTTCGCTTACCTTTTCAATCGCCAATCCGGCCCGCTCCATGGCGGCTACCGCGCGGGGGTTGAAGGCCGTAGCTTCGGTGCCTCCCGAATAGGTTTGCACCCTAGGGATCTGGTAATGATGGGCCGCCACGCTAGCCCAGAGCTGACTCATATGGCTACGCCGGGAATTGTGGATACAAATGAAGATCAGCTGAGCCTCTTGTCCAGCACTGACTTTGGTTTGAATAAACTGGGCCAGTTCTCGGAGGCTTTCTTTTCGCTCATCCGGAATTTGATCAAACTGTTGGGTAGCTTCTTGGATCGTATGCATAATGGTTGAGGTTTCTGAAAATTTAAATCCCCGAGCAATCAGCACGCCAGAAAGTATAATAACGCTCAGCAGGACTATTAAGAAGAGACGGGAAGAGACTTTCATCATAATTGGTTAAAAGGTTTGAAAATTTTATGGCTGATAACTATGCATCCTGAGAGCTTGACACGCAAGGCTTTACGGCATAGACCGTCACGCTAACAATCGGACTGCTACGCTCTCGATGGCTTTCTATTTCAGCAGGGGATAGATATTTTGCCAAGATCTCATCCGGTAAGTTGATGGGCTTTTCTTTTTGGAGGGTAATTTGCGTGAATCCGGCTTCTTGAATCTGATGTAGGTAAATTTCTTTTTGAATAGCTCCGGCGACACATCCGGCATACATCTCGGCTTCCTGCTGCAGGGCCGTGGGCAGTTCGCCGGTTAAGACGATGTCTGAGATACTAAAATGACCTCCCGGTTTGAGGATTCGGTAAATTTCGCTCATCACCAAGGGTTTGTTAGGTACCAAATTCAGTACGCAATTGCTGACTACCACATCAGCCGTCTGCTCATCCAGCGGAATTGCTTCCAGATCGCCATAGACAAACTCCACATTATCAAACCCTAACTTATCCGTATTCCGGCGAGCTTTGGCAATCATATCTTCGGAAAAGTCAATACCGATCACTTTACCCGTGGGGTTGGTTTCGTGGCGGGCGACAAAACAGTCATTTCCCTCCCCTGACCCCAAGTCTACTACAGTATCACCTGCACTGATGCGGGTAAACTGGGTTGGCAATCCGCATCCTAATCCCAGATCAGCATCGGGGTTGTAGCCTTGAAGGGTAGTATAATCGTCCGACATGATGGTATATAGCGATCCGCGATCGGTGGGGCTGCAGGAGGACGGTTCTCCGCAGCCGTTGTGCTGACCGTCCCGGGCCATTTGACTGTATTTCTGCTGTACCTGCTTTTTGAGACTTTCTGTTCTTTCCACAATATTATATTATTGTATTATTACGATGAATGATTCAAATTTTTTTAGCAACAATAGTCATCAGGTCCGGCAAACGAAGCGAAAATAGCCTCAAACTGGGTGCGCATCTGCTGCCAGGTTTTAGGGTTGATGCAGTAATTCATTGACGTACCTTCTACTGTGCCCTGAATCAGACCGATGTTTTTGAGTTCCTTTAAATGTTGAGAAACCGTTGCCTGAGCAAGGCCTAATTCCTGTACTAGGTCATTATTGATACACGCTTGGGTTTTAAGCAAATGCTGAATAATTGCAATCCGGGCCGGATGAGAAAAGGCTTTTCCAAGTTGTGCTAATTGGTTCTGCTCTTCGGTGTAATTTTGTGTCTTCGTAATTCCCATAATTATATTGCAATATTGCGATAAAAAAAGAAGAAATCCAAATACGATTTCTTTTTGATGATACTAATGATAGGGTGGTAAAAAGAGCTTTAATTGACTCGAAATTGGTTCAAGTGGTCTCCTGCTCTACTAAAGTTGTGAGGTATAAGATGATAGGTTCAATTATCCTCAATTCGTTAGTGTTAAAACGACCAATTTCAAATAAACTTCACATAGTAAATTCTGTTTTTCAAACCAAAACATTCTTTCTATATTCACATAGTAGTTCAAACGGAACTAAACAATATGTGCCTAATTGATGGTCTAATCAGAAAATAGATCGCGCAATTTATTGATAGTCAGCATTTAAGGGTGTGGGGCAGACGTCTTGACGCCCCGACTTTAAGACATGAAAAGCTGGAATCTGAGTTGTGACAGGGAAGCGGCCGCCGCTGCGGTCACATGTGTTCCGTGGCTGGTACACCCACTAAACTTAGCTACTACAGGAGGATAATGCAGGCCGCATAGCCAGCCGTTGCAGCCTGTTCAGAGGAAAAAGAAGTATCTTCAGTATAGCTATTATACATAAAAACTTCCTTGTTTAGATCTGTTACTTTTCTCTAAACAGAAGGTTTTTCTTTTTGTCATCCTCTACTTTAAAATGTGGGATGATTCATATTTATTCAAGTTAGTGGTAAAAATGAACCGGGTTGATGGTTTTAATCATCCGGGTGGAGACATTGATCGGCCTATTTTGAAGTCGGGAGAAAAAATGACCTAGATCCTCGTGATATATCCAAGCATTAGGTAGTATGCAATGATGAAAGTTGATAGGCAGTGATGCTGCTGCTTTATCGCAGTTTCTATTCAGTGTATTCAATTTATAATTTCTATAAATGACTTCCTGGACTGCTTTGGAAGGTTCGCCTTATCCTCTTGGAGTTTGCTATATATCTGAGGAGGATGCTTATAATTTCGCTATATACTCTAAACATGCTACGCAGGTCACCTTGCTTCTGTATGATCAGTGGAACTTCCGTACGCCGGTAGTCACCTATCATATGCAGTATCTGCATCATAAATCTCACCGGATCTGGCATTGCCGAATCAAGTCTAAACAGCTACAGGAGGGCACGTACTATGCTTATAAAATTAATGGACCCGACCCTGCGGAGCCTTTTGAGTGGCATGCATTCGATCAGGAAAAAGTACTGCTTGATCCGTACGCTCGGGCCGTCTTCTTTCCACCGGACTTTGACCGTAACATAGCCAGTCTTCCTGGTCCTAATGATGGGCAGGCCCCGTTGGGTATCATTCCTACAGAAACCAGTACGTTTGATTGGGAAGGTGATACCAAGCCGCATCATGAAAGCGACTTGGTGATATATGAGTTGCACGTGAAAGGGTTTACCTACCACGCCTCATCCGGAATAGCAGACGGTAAACGAGGCACATTTTCCGCAATTATTGAGAAAATACCTTACCTTAAGGAGTTGGGCATAACGGCGGTAGAACTTATGCCTGTGCATCAATTTGATTCACATAACGGTGACTACTGGGGATATTCTACGCTTAACTTCTTTTCCCCTCATCATGCGTATGCCAGCCAACAGGAAATTAGCGGACAGCTACAGGAGTTCAAGCAGATGGTCAAAGCTATGCACCAAGCGGGCATAGAAGTGCTGCTGGACGTAGTTTACAATCATACTACTGAAGGCGACCGTTTCGGGCCGATCTATAGTTTTAAGGGCATTGACAACAGTACCTATTATCTGATCAATCCAGATCAGCCCGAGCCCTATTGTGATTTTACAGGGACGGGCAACACGCTGCATACCCGGAATAATTACGTCAAATCCATGATCATTGATAGCTTGCGTTACTGGGTACAAGAAATGCATATAGATGGATTCCGGTTTGATCTGGCCTCAATTTTTTCGCGGGGGAGTGATGGAACCTTGAGCTTCGAAGAGCCACCTATTTTCGGTGATATACAGTCGGACCCTCTGCTGGCTCAAGTGCGATTTATTGCCGAACCCTGGGATGCTATTGGTACCTATCAGTTAGGTAATAAATTTCCGGGTCTACAGTGGATGCAGTGGAACGGGGCTTTCCGGGACGATGTACGCAGATTCGTTAAAGGAGATGCAGGTAGGGTCGGGCATCTGATAACCCGGCTTTACGGTAGTGATGACCTGTTTTCTGATCGTCTGCCCTATGCCTATCATGCGTATCAGAGTGTAAACTTTATAAGCTCTCACGATGGCTTCACGCTCTACGATCTGGTCGCCTATAATTACAAACACAACTTTGCCAACGGTGAACATAATGCGGATGGGCAGAATGAAAACTATAGCTGGAACTGTGGTGTGGAAGGTGACCATGACCTACCGGAAACCATACTGAGCCTGCGGAAGCAGCAGGCTAAAAACTTTTGTGTATTGCTGATGGTATCCAATGGCTCGCCCATGCTACTGGCCGGGGATGAGTTTTTGCGTACTCAAAAAGGAAACAATAACCCTTACAATCAGGATAATGAAACCTCCTGGATCGACTGGAGCCTCTTGACACAAAACAAGGATTTTTTTACGTTTTTCAAAAAAATGATTGCCTTTCGGAAAGCTCACCCATCCCTTTGCCGAAGTCGCTTTTGGCGCGAAGATGTTCGGTGGTTTGGCACTGCGGGAGAGCCGGATCTTACCGATTCATCCCATTCCCTGGCTTTCTTCCTTAGTGGTGCAACGCATGCCGACCAGGATATCTATGTGATAATCAACGCCTATTGGGAAGATCTGACGTTTTGTTTTCAGCTAGAGGGCCCCTGGCACCGGATTGTGAATACCAGCTTTTCCGCCCCTCTTGATTTTGTTGGGCCGGAAGAAGACATTATTTATGGGAATGAGTATCAATTACCGGCCCGATCGGTAGCAGTTTTTATAAGATAAATAACCTATATAAGTGCCGGGGGATATGAAAAACCAAAATACAGTTCTCTCATCCAACTTCATGGTTTTTCAGCGCAAAAGGATGATATAGATCATTGGTGTCAGTACTGATATGTGGTAGCTTCGTCGGTTATTCATCCACTATCAAAAGAACGATAGGCGAAGCTAAAATTCATCTTACCTCATGAAAATCTTCTTCTGCCTTCTTAAGAATAGTAAAACTAACTAAGATCATGGAATTACTAACGACATCCACTTCAGCATACCTGCTCCAGGCTAGTTTAGATGTCTTACACTACGAGAGTCGTGAATGGCAGGAAGAGATTACATTCGCGATGGATGAAATGATGTTCTTGCACAGGTTGCATCGGAGGTTTGGCGAAAAGAGCCTACCGGAGCTAATACAGAAACAGAGCATTGCCTTGCAAACCAAACTACTGCTCCTCTCGCAGCAGATTCTAACGATGCAGGAAACCATTCGCGAACATGAGAGCTATTTGTCTGAGATTATTCAACGCAATATCAACGTGTCCGATGACGAATACCGTAATAGCCACAAGAGAGTGAAACTTCAGATGGAAAGCTTATTGAAAGAAGTAAAGCAATCTAAAAAGGAGATGTTCCAGTGGGTTGAAGATATACTGTCCTAATCTGCTAAGGTGGCATAACCGTCTGCACAGGTGAAGTGCTTTTGTAGGGTAGTTTTCTGATCATGAAAGAGCCGTATATTGTGTCTCGGGTGCCGTAATTGCAGCCTAAAGATACCACCGGGGAGATACTGGAAACCATAAAGTACGCCTCCTTGGAAGAACTACAGCAGGTCTTCGTTATTGACACCCAGCAAAGGCTGCAAGGATGTATAGATCTCTATCAACTTCTTCGCTGTGATGCAACCGATAATGCTGGTACCTTACTGAAGCCTTGTTTTGCGGTTAGCAAGAAACATTCTTGGAGTATGCCATCCATGCGCTTCGGAAGGTTATTAAAGAAGTTCCTATTACAGATGAGCAGGGAGTTTTTCCGTCTCAAACAATTATAGAAACTTTATGGAAGGAGCATATAGAAGACTTGCATAAAATGGCAAGCATCAGAAAAGAAAGTATTCAAGCCAGAAAAGCAGTGGAAGCCCCCTCCACTTCGGAATGTTAGGCACAGGCTGCCCTGGCTGTTGGCCGGCTTAGCTGGATCTTTTACTTCTACCTATCTTATGGCTGGCTATGAACAAATACTAAAAAGTTATCTTGCTTTATCATTAAGCCGGATACACCTCAAGAAGATGTTGTATACTGAGCTAAGAACCGGCATGTTGATTGGTTTGTATTAGGTCGCCTTAGCCTACCCGTAGCACTGCTGATTACCAGGAGTCTGCCGATCGCGCTGGTGGTGAGTACTTCCATTGTTGTGGCAGGAACTTTAGCTATAGCAAATGATTTCTCAAACGATCCGGATCATGGTATAAGGTGAATGTATGACCATCTGGATTCTCAAAAGTGAAGAAGCGATCGTGATCGAGAAATGACTGATCGCCAACAGCTCCTAATTCCTGCCATATTTTATGAAACGTGTTGGCTGGGCTGGAACCTACCAGCCAGTGGATACAACCATTAATGGTGTAGGCTTCACGCTGCCAGGAGGTGCACACACCACCTGCCCGGTCATTCTTTTCGAAAATCTGACTCGATAATCCGTTCATCTGAGCATAACAACCAGCCGAAAGACCGGCCATCCCCGAGCCAATAATAATGATAGAAGGTGGTTGAAATGCCATAAAAGTATTGCTATACAGTTGAGGCTAGATAAAAGGTTTTACTTAAAACACAGATGCAGGCCTCTCAATTGATCTTTTGGTGATGGTCTCAGCCAGAGTTTAGCAAGCATATCAGTGCTTCACTATTTTTGATGATTATCAATTGCGATAGAAACGAAAGCACCCGCCTTGGTACAACAATGATACCTGCGGGTGCCTTGACGTCATACGAAAGGTCACTAATAGACTACCAAAACTCACGTTGAAGTCCACATTGATTAAGCCGGAAGTGTTGATAAGGTTCTTTTCCCATGCGAAAAACCCGAGCTCAATCTTTTCTTTCTCTTCACAAAATCTTATAAAATTGGCGGGTAAAATCACACTGAATGCATCATTGGGTGACCTCAACAGGCTTAACGTCAATCATATTGTTTACTCCATATATTCCAGGCAGGTCAGCTATTTCCTGTTCAGCCATTGTTTTCTGGCAAAGCTCAGTTACTTCTCCTTCCAGGGTTATCAGTCCACCATTGACCGAAACCTTAATTTTTTGGTAGGATTTAACATCTTTATTCGCCAGGGTTGCCTGTACTGCGCTGGCAATCTCTGTGTCACTGCGTACGCTCCCAGTGGGTAGTAGCACTTCAATGCTTTCCGCAATAAATTTTACTCCTTTTACCTTCTCAGCCGCCAATTGGGCGTATCGCTTTTGAGCGTAGGAGTCCGTTACACCATATAGGGTTACTACTCCATTCAGCACACTTACGCTCACTTGGTCCGGTTGAGGCTGGTGGCACCACCTGATCTGTTCTATAATTTCCCGCTGTAATGTAGTATCAGTTCTTGTTTGCATACGATCTGGATAAGGGTTGACAACTTTTAACATTTAGGTAGAAAGCAAAAGATGCGTTGCAGCATCAATGGATAGCAATTTCTTTTTTGAGAGTTTTTCTGGCATTTTCTTTTTTAGGTAAGGTAAGTTGAAGTACCCCACCCTCATACTTGGCCTGTATGTCATCGGCTTTTACTACGTCGGGCAGCACAAACGAGCGGCTGAAGGAGCGATAGCTGAATTCCTGCCGGGTGTAGTGCTCTTTTTCTTCCTTGGTTTCTTCCCTTTTTTCAGAACGAATGGTAAGTCGGCCCTGGTCCACATCAATGTGAAAATCTTGTTTTTTCATGCCGGGGGCCGCCAGTTCAATTCGGAAGGCATCGTCGTGTTCCTGAATGTTGGCCGCAGGCACCCGGGCAAGCCAGTGATGATCTCCGTCAAACCAATCATCGTCAAAAAGGCTGGAGAACAGGGAGGGCATGTTACTCAGTAACCGGGAAGGTTTTACTAGTTGTGTCATAGTTCATATACAGTTAAGTGAAAAATATAAGAATGAAAATCTAAAAATAGTGGTTGAAGACGGAGTGAGAAATGACCTGGATTACAGTTAAGCATGATGTAGATCATTGATTCGTTGAGCGTCGATAGAGAATATCTAATCAGGAATTTTTTTATCCAGTCAATAAGGTATATCTTCCGCGCAGATGAAACTCTATAAGCGTCCTTTTTATGAGATCACAACATGCTTCAGAAGCCTTTATCAGAATCTACTCGCACAAACTGGAAAAAATGGTAAGGTTGTACGTTAACTGATCATTTCTGTCCCCTTTGCTGTTTTCTGAAATAGCGGCGAAACAAAAAGTTGTGTCGTAGCGCTTCCATATTTTCGTTAAACAGTAGTAATCCGGTTTCCACTTCTTCTATTCGTTGCTCTGCTTCCTCAGCTAATATACTGTCGCTAATCAGTAGTCCGGCTGTTCCTTTTCCGGCTTCCACTGCCTGTACCATCTGCTGAATATCCAGGCTGATGTTGGCAATTATCCCACTAGCATTCTGTAGGTGCAGCATGCTTTGCCGAAGTTGAGTGACCGTAATAGTATCTTCCATCAAAAAGCCAATGATTTCCGGACCTTGGCTAATGCGGTTGGCGGTGCTCTGTAATGCACGGATCGTAGCAGTGGCACTTTCGCTTGCCTGAGACAGATTTGCCATGGTCTGTTGCAGTTGCTCGCCCAAACGATCATCTCTGAGCAGGATTCCCAGACTACCCTGGCCTTAATTAATTTGATTGGTGACTTCCACCAGAATCATTCGTTGTTACAAAATTGATTTACGTAATTGATTATCAATGAAAAAAGAACAGGCTGTTGAATTTATGTTCTCAGGGAATAGTGTTTAGTGATGTTAGATTGTTGATCGTCCTATCACTAATCATCGGCAGCAATACTACCGGCTATAAAATCGTTATTTTGTGTTACAGCGCCTAACACTGGCTGCTCGCTCCTTTCTGGATATCAACGTAGACAAATTCTATATCTTTCAGTTTACCAGTGCGGGCCAATGCAGTATTGACGGCCATGTGCACATCTCCAACCTCAATAAAGCTATGGTAAAACTTAAGTACGATAATGCCTGACTCCAAACACACATATTCTACGCTATACTGATGATCTCGTGCAAGGCCTGAGGAAATTTGATGATATTGTGCGCTGGTAAGTTCAGGAACCTTAACAATAACCATACTACTATGTTCAAACGATCTTTCTTGAGCTACTGAAGTAGTGAAACTTAGCAAGAAGATTATGGAAGAGTATACAATACTCAGGATTGAGGGAACAGAAATTACAGTGCTCATACTATTATTCTTTATACTTCAATATCCCTTGTTTACCTTCTTTTTCCACTGATTAAGGTCATAGATGTGGGTAATCACAGTCATTGTAAAAGCCATTTCATTATGTTGTATTCGTACTTACTAATCCATTCATCAAGGCCGTTATAAAAGCAATATCAATTACAGATAGGTGAATGGTATAAGGTTTTATTTGCTGATTTTCAACAAGTTAAAAGGTGAAGTTGAGGGCGGTGGCGCTAACTTTAAGCGTTGCACATAGAAAGATAGAAGTCCCCATTGATTCGTCATTTTGACTATAAGATGGTGTGTGCGCCCTTCCTGGAAAAGGCTTGTTTTTCGGAAGTGATCAATCTGGAAATGTTTTTGGCAGGTGTGTGTAACAATTGTTACGTTAACCGCTTGTCTGTTCCCGTATTTTTGATTGAGAGTTTTCGGTGTATATAAGAAAGGGCTGATTGAGGTAGTAAGTCAACCCTGACCTTGGTATAGATCAGGGCTGGCATTGTACTGCTCATGCTGCCTCTGTTAAGGCACCATTTCAGAATGCCGTTAAACTGCTTAGAAGTAAACTTCCGCATTAATACTCATGAAGATGTATAAGGTTTTAAGGCTGCTAACCCATTTAGTAACGGCGATATTTATAGTGGTATCGATTCTGTTCGGCACCATTGTGACTTACCAACTCAAACCTTCGTGGTTTAATATACAGAAGGAGAAAGTTGCCTCAGACCAATGGAAACCTAAAAGTATAGAAACTGATTTGCCAGAAGGTAGCGAAGGGAAAAGGATCAAATACGGATATTTATTAGTAACAGAATCGTCCCGATGGATGGGGCCCCTGGTAAAGAATCCTGATCTGCAATACACAGGTAATAACCTGGCCTGTAGTAATTGTCACTTGCAGGCTGGCCTCCAGGCAGGGTCAGCCGCCTGGGTAGGTGTGACTCATCGCTTTCCTCACTTTCAGGGGAGAGAAAATAAGATGGGCAGCTTAGAGGACCGTATTAATGGCTGTATGGAACGGAGTATGAATGGTAGGAAGTTGCCGAAAGATTCAAGACAGATGGAGGCAATTGTGGCTTATATGGAGTGGTTAAGTGAGGATGTGCCCGAAGATCGGGAAAAAGAGTTTGCCGGTTTCCCCTCACTAAAAATTCCGGAAGTAGCTGCTGACCTTCTGGTCGGTAAAGCGGTGTATGAACGAGAGTGCCAACTATGCCATGGTAAAGACGGGCAGGGGGTGTGGTTTTCTGAAGCTGCTAAAGGATATCAGTACCCGCCACTCTGGGGGAACGACAGCTATAACCAAGGTGCGGGCATGAATCGGGTGCTGACGGCTGCCCGATTCATTAAGGGAAACATGCCTTTCGGGCAGGCAACTCATAAAAATCCTAAACTTACTGACGAAGAAGCTTATCATGTAGCTGCCTACATTGATAGCTTTGACCGCCCCCTAAAAGAAAATTCCGAAGCAGATTTTCCGGACAGAAAACTGAAGCCAGTTTCTACACCATATGGCCCATGGGCAGATAATTTTTCTCCAGAGCAGCATAAGTACGGGCCATTTCCACCGATCATGGCTTATTATAAGGAGATGTATGGTATTACAAAAACGAACTAATCTTGAGAACTATCTTACTATACTGGCTGATGTTTACGGTTCTCGGAGTAGCCAAAGGGCAGGAAGCACCCCGGAAAAGTAAAGGTACTTTTTCCGGAGAATGGCGGACATATTACCTAAGCACTCACAATAAAGGTCCTTTAAAAGACTTCTATGCCCTTGCTACCGGGGGAAAACTAAAGTACGTGCATTCCTGGGGAGGTCATATTAAACTTGGTGGCGCATTATATACTTCTTATAATGCGGGATTACAAGATTTAACAGTTCCTGATGCAGTTACAGGCAAAGGCAGTCGGTATGAAGTTGGTTTATTCGATGTTCAGGATGTTACGAGCCGACTGATTGTTATTCCGGGTGAGCTTTTCTTTCAATACTTATCCCAGAAACATGAATTAACGTTGGGGCGAATGAAAATAGCCACCCCACTTATCAATCCCGCAGATGGACGGATGATACCAACGCTTGAGCAAGGTTTGTGGTATCACTATAAACCTGGAAAAAAATATCAGGTACAACTTGGGTTCATTAATGCCATTGCTCCCAGATCAACAGACGGTTTTTTCGGCATTGGAGAAAGTATCGGTAAATATCCGGTAGGAAGAAGCCACGATGGGTCGGCTAGTCAATATGCTGGAAATACCAAGTCAGATTTTGTTTTGGTAACCAACTTGAATATGGCGCCTGCTAAAACCTTCAAACTAGCAATATGGGACTATTACGTAGATCAGGTTTTTCATACACTATACCTTAAACCTACGCTAACATTTCCCCAAAAAACAGGCGAGATTGCTTTGGAGTGGCTCCATCAAGACCGGCTGGGAAACGGGGGCAATGATGCTGACTCGCTTCGTTATTTTTCAGACGCTCATGCCAATGTGCTTGGCGCTCAAGTGAGTGTAAATCTGAATAAAACTAAGCTTTCCTTGGGGTACAATCATATTTTGAATGAAGGTAGGTTCTTATTTCCCAGAGAGTGGGGGCGAGAACCGTTGTTCAGTTTTCAGAAAAGAGAACGAAGTGAAGGTGCAGCGGGTAATCATGCGGTATTGCTGACCTACGAACGAACATTCGCCTGGCAAAAAAACCAACTTCAGACCATCACCAGCCTGGGGCATCATTGGAAGCCTGCGGTGCTTGACCCGGCAAGCAATAAATATGGCTTGCCAGATTATACCCATATCAATCTGGATTTCTACTACCATGCTGAAAAGGTGCCAAAATTGAAGCCAGAGCTCTTGTTAACCTATAAGATAGGAAACGGGGATTTCCCTGAAAACCCTAATTTCGTAATAAATAAGATAGATATGTTTCAGGTTAATTTTATCCTCAATTACAACTTCTAAGAGGTTTATAGCTACCCACAGCGTGAGAGCCTCCCTTTCTTTAACTGATATAAATCATGTTTTTGTGTAACAGAAGTTACCATCTGCCGCCTCATATTAACCGTATTTTACAGTAGTATCAATTAAAATATTTATATCATGAAAGTAGAACAGATTTATACCGGATGTTTGGCCGAAGCGGCCTATTACATTGAATCCAACGGGGAAGCAGCAATCATTGATCCTCTGCGGGAGGTGGAGCCTTATATCGCCAAAGCCCAGCAGAATGGGGCTAAAATTAAGTATGTGTTAGAAACCCATTTTCATGCGGATTTTGTGTCTGGGCACCTGGATCTTGCCAAAAAAACCGGGGCTACTATTGTCTATGGACCTACTGCTCAGCCTAACTTTAAAGCGTATGTAGCCGCTGATGGAGAAGTTTTGACATTGGGTAATCTTTCTATAAAGGTGCTGCACACTCCAGGGCACACTATGGAATCCACTACTTTTTTGCTACTGGATGAAGAAGGGAAAGAGCAGGCTATTTTTACCGGAGATACCCTTTTTATCGGAGATGTAGGCCGACCCGACTTAGCTGTAAAGACCGATCTGAGCCGGGAAGATCTCGCCGGGCATCTTTATGATTCATTACGAAACAAAATTATGCCCTTGCCAGACCATGTGATCGTCTACCCGGGGCATGGTGCCGGCTCAGCCTGTGGTAAAAATATGAGTTTAGAAACCTCTGACACCCTGGGCCATCAGAAGCGCTTCAACTATGCGCTTCGGAAGGATATGAGCAAGGAAGAATTTATTCAGGAAGTGACCACCGGATTGGCAGAACCACCACAGTATTTCCCTAAAAATGCCGTAATGAACAAGATGGGATATGAAAGTGTCGATGATGTTCTGGAACGAGGAATAGTGCCGCTGGATGTTGAGCAATTTCAGGATGTAGTAGAGAGAAATGAGGCATTGATACTGGATACCCGCCCCCAGGAAGCATTCACCAAAGCATTTATTCCGGGTTCCATATGGATGGGGTTGAATGATAAGTTTGCACCCTGGGTAGGGGCGCTGATTACCGATTTGAAACAACCCATCGTTTTCGTGGCAGAAGACGGCAAAGAAGAAGAAGTAGTGACTCGCTTATCCCGGGTAGGGTATGATCATGCTCTAGGGTATTTAAAAGGAGGTCTTGCTGCCTGGAGTCAGGCCGGTAAGCCAGTAGATCAGATGAATGAGATTGGGCCTCACGATTTTACAAATCTTTACGATACCGAAAAATTACACGTTCTGGATGTTCGTAAACAAAGCGAATTTGAGTCTCAGCACCTTGTAGGAGCAGTCAACTTCCCACTGGATTTTATCAATCGGAATATGGCAATGCTTGATCGGGATACTCAATACTATCTGCACTGTCAGGGGGGATATCGCTCCATGATTACGGCTTCTATACTAAAAGCAAGAGGCTTTAACAAGATCGTGAATATCCGGGGTGGCTTCAATGAAATTAAGAAGTCCTGTATCAAAGTAACACAGTACCGTGAGCCGGAAACCATGTTGTAATAACACAGGTACGAGTGCTATATAGCATTTGCTTATTGGCATTACTCGATGCCTCTTATGAATCATTCATTTAACTGTAAATTATCATGGAAAGTATAGTAACGACCATCACGCATATGCCCAGAATTGGTGATCAGGCACCTGATTTTGAGGCGGTAACTACCAAAGGGAAAATCAAATTTTCTGAGTTTGCTCAGGGTAAATGGATCATTCTGTTTTCTCATCCGGCTGACTTTACCCCGGTTTGTACCACTGAGATGAGCGGGTTTGCCCGCAGAAAAGCTGAATTTGATGCGCTGAATACCGAATTGTTAGGGCTTAGTATTGATAGTGTTCATGCGCACCTGGGTTGGGTAAATAATGTAAAGCAGAATACCGGAGTATATTTTGATTTTCCCATCATCGCGGATCTGGATATGAAAGTTTCCAAACGTTACGGTATGCTGCAACCGAATGAGAGTGAAACAGCCGCTGTACGTGCCGTTTTCTTTATTGACCCTGAAAAGAAGATAAGACTGATCATGTATTACCCCCTGAATGTGGGGCGGAATATGGATGAAATACTGAGGGCATTGGACGCACTTCAAACTTCTGATAAGCACGGGGTGGCTATGCCCTTAGACTGGAAGCGGGGTGAGAAGGTTATCGTGCCACCCCCCAAGACACTAGAAGAAATGGAAGCACGATTGGCTGACAAATCGCTTGAAAAAGTAGATTTCTATTTAGCTAAAAAAGAGCTTCAGTAGCGAATGTAGCTAGCAAAATACGTATCCTTTAAATGTAAAAAATATGTTTAATTTATTTGAAAAACGGCCACAAAACTATCATGCTATTGGCCCGGAAGAGTTTAATGCGTTGAAAGCCCGAAAAGGGCATGTGGTACTTGATGTGAGGTCACCACAAGAAGCGCGAGATGGCAGTATACAGGGAGGTATTCAGATTAATTTCTTTGATCCTCATTTCAGGTCAAAGCTTGAAAAGTTGGATAAATCTCAGGCTTATTTGGTCTATTGCCGAAGCGGAAATCGAAGCGCTCAGGCCTGCTCTTTAATGGCTGATCTGGGGTTTGACCAGCTATACAATCTTTCTGGGGGGATAAATGCCTGGAAAGCGTATGCTCAGAACTCATAAAAGGAGATGACTTAGATCAAAAGCCTGCTAAAAAAGCTATAGTTTCAGTGCGGGCAATAAAACGGCACTGATGGGTTACTTAGGCACTACAGTAACCGGGATGATATAAGCCAATGCTAAAATTTATCCAGTACATGCTTTGGTAAAAGAGTGGTTTTGTCGGTATATCCATTCTAACGTGGATGGAGATTGATAATCATTATCAGTAAAGGGAGTGTGTCTATAAACAGATTAAGGAAGCACCACCTTTTCTGAATCATCTTGCCGGCATTTCCACTGCCAAAGGAAGTAGTCAGTATACAGCATGACATAGGTCATTGTATAAAGACTGTGTAGTGCCTTATTTTAATTATTACCAAACTGCCTAAGACAATGAAAGCAAGCAAGCATACAATTCTTATTATTGGAGGGGGAACCGCCGGTATTACAGTGGCTGCCCAACTGTTGCGAAAGGATAAATCTCTGGATATCGGCATCATAGAGCCTTCTGACAAACATTACTATCAACCAGCCTGGACCTTGGTAGGTGCCGGAACGTATGATCTGGAAGACACAATACGGGAAGAGAAGAAATTTATCCCTACGGGAGCTACCTGGATCAAAGAGCATGCTCAGCAAATTGATCCTGAGCAGCAGATCGTTTCAACTCAGGAAGGGCGTAGCTATGCTTATGACTACCTGGTAGTAGCTCCAGGCATTCAACTGGATTGGGACGCAATCCCCGGCCTTAAAGAAGGGATTGGGAAAAATGGGCTGACTACCAACTATGATAAACGTTATGTAGAATATACCTGGGAGCTATTACAAAATTTTAAAGGAGGAAATGCTCTGTTTACTCAGCCAGCCACACCTATCAAATGTGGTGGCGCTCCGCAGAAAATCATGTATCTGGCAGACGACTATTTCCGTAAGCACGGAATTCGCGATCAAACCAATGTCATTTTTGCTACTTCAGGCACAGTCATTTTCGGAGTGGAAAAGTTTGCCAATACGCTCAACAAAATTGTGAAGGAGCGCAACATTCACACTCGTTTTTTTCATCGGCTGATAGAAATCAGGCCCGAGAAGAAAGAGGCAGTATATGAAGTAACAAAAGAAGATTGGCTGCCAGTGTCCCTGGGCAAAGGCGAACACCAATTGGGTATCCACTCGGAGGGAACTTCCAAGGTTGTCATTCCGTATGAAATGATGCATCTGGCACCACCTCAAAGTGCCCCTGATTTCATCAAACAAAGCCCCCTGGCAGTACCTGACAGTCCGTATGGTTGGGTAGATGTGGATAAGCATACCTTACAGCACAACCGCTATGGCAATGTGTTTTCCTTGGGTGATGTGGCCAGCACGCCCAATGCTAAAACCGGGGCTGCCATCCGAAAGCAGGCCCCGGTGCTGGTAACCAACCTGCTTTCGGTTATGCATCAGCATTCTAACCTGAGGGTCAACCCACAGTATCAGGGATACGGCTCTTGCCCGATGGTCACCCGCTATGGACGGATGATGCTGGCAGAGTTTGATTATGAAAACCATCCGGTTCCTTCTTTTCCTTTTAACACTGCTAAAGAGCGTTGGAGCATGTGGCTGCTTAAAAAGTATTTTCTTCCCTGGTTTTACTGGCATCGTATGTTGAAAGGGAAAGGGTAAAGAAGCAGGAGGCATTGTATAAATAGTACGTGTAATCTTTCAAAAGTGAGTTCAAACAAAAGTCTTCTGCCATGACCGTTCCGTTGGACGAAGAGAGCGTAAAGATATTACTGCACTATACTATTCTGGCACCTTCCAGTCACCATACACCGCCCTAGAAGTTTAGTTGGGCTAATAGTCAGATTCGGGTACATGCCGATCATACCTGCTGGTTGCCCATAATTGATGCTGACCAGCGGGAGATGTATATCAGTGTAGGGTGTGCTCTGGAGAACCTGCTACTAGCCACCCGGGCCTTTCGCTTCGATTGCCAGGTTACTTATTTTCCCGATCCAGATCATCCCAACTGGGTTGCAAATGTAGATCTGAGAGTAAATCCAAGCCTGCATGATGAACAAAGTCTTGACCTGTTTTCTGCTGTTCTATCACGTCGTACTTACCATTATGGGTATCGTCCGCAGGCGATTGATGAAGATATGCAAGCTAGAATACAAAAGTGGGCTTTATAACAGATGTATCTTTACAATTGATTGATCAGCCAGCACATAAACATCGGATAGAAGGATTAATTGTGCGGGCTGATATGCTACAGCTTTCTAACCCCATACTCTGAAAGGAACTGGAAGCTCAGATTGGTCAATCAGCCTTGGATACGCTCTGGCTCATATCCAGAATGGGTCAGTGGATTGTGAATCACATAGGCCGAGGGCAGCAGCAATTTCGTAAGAATAGCACGATATTTTCTCAATCTCCTATGTAATGTTATCTTGGCTAAAGAATGTTCCCAATACTTCGACGGTTTCTCCATAGGCTCTAACGATCTAACCCAGATTATCCTGGGAGTAGACCGAGATTCAGATTTACTAAGCGACCTGTTTAGTGCCAGTGACCCGGCAGTTAAAAAGATGATCCGTGATGTGATTGCTTCGGCAAAACGAACAAATACCAAAATAGGCCTGTGTGGTCACGCGCCAAGCGATGATCCGACTTTTGCTCGTTTTCTGGTAGAATCGGGTATCAACAGTATTTCATTTAATCCTGATGCGCTAGTGTCGGGTATTAAAAATATACTGCAAGCCGAAAATGTTAGTGAGCGAGTTTCCCCCCAACTTACGCATGGTTAAATATATAACAGTTCTGAGGTTGGGTTAGATAACTCTTAGCGGAAGTAACGATTTGCCCTTAGTAATCAATCAGTAAGTATTTAGTAGGTTGTACAACATAGGAAAAGGGGATAGCTAAAGCTATCCCCCTTTTTAATGAAAAATACAAAGCAGATTAGGCTTCCTGCCACCTAGTCGTGCAGAAGCAGTTTACTAGTCACTCTTCGCCCTCCGGTTTCTACTGCGATCAAATAGGTTCCTGCGGGTTGATCATGAAGGGACAGAGCTTCTTGTCGTTGTCCATACCCTTTATCACTGATGACCAGCCGACCGTACATATTGTATATCTGTAGCGTATACTCCTGATCATCGGGAATAGGGATGTCTACCTCAACGTATGAATGAGCAGGATTCGGATACACCGTCAGTATAAGATCTTCGGGCATAGTTGAATTATGCTGACTCAGACTTTTGGCCACGGACTTGCCAGAAAAAACTGGCTGGCGAGCATTTGCAGGGACGTCCGGGGTGAACACCAGACTTCCGCTGAGGAGAGATGTCTGATGCATGATCTCAAAGGATATTTCGCTGGGAGTGCCGGGTACGCCTGTGGCATTCTGTCCGGAATATGGGGTAGCAGTCACGGTATAGATTCCTTCCGCCAGCATTTTGCCATCAAAGTCTCCATCATCATCTCCAAAACTGGCGTAAGGGGGAGCACTTTCATTTTTGATATGAAACAGTCCTGGTCCTACCACCTTGATCTTGAAACTGCCTACTGGTTCGTTAGGAAGTACCTCAATGGCCAAGCTCTCCGAAAGCTCCGATGAGCTGATTTTAGTTCCGTCAGTTAAGTCGCCGATGGGTTGATCCGTTTGAGCATCGATCAATCGGAAGGAGATATCATTCGGAGTGATAAACTCTTCTACTGTAATTGTCTGGGTAGTAAAACTAGAGCAGCCATTTGAAAGGTTTGTTACGGTCAGCATCACTGTATACATGCCGGTTTGGGCATAGGTGTGAGTAGTGCTCAGGTTGGCGTTTCGTACGGTGCCATCCCCAAAGTCGAACTGATAAATATATTCCTGCGATTGACCTTCGTCAGATCCGTTCCCTGCGGCCAAGAAGCTTACTTCAAGAGGGACCTTTCCGGAGGTAGGGATAGCAGTAAAGTGAGCGATGGGTGGATCACAGGATTGGATTTCTATTTCAAATTCTGCGAGTGCCCCGGCAGTACCCAGGGCATTCCGATCCGAATAGGATGTAGCCGTGATATAGTAAGTCCCTGTGCTAAACTGCTTACCAAAAATATCGTCTCCGTCGTCGCCGAAGGCGGAGTAGGGCGGGGCATTCTCTATAGTACTCGTACTGATGCCGGGGCCCGATACATCTATTGCAATACTACCAGCTTTACTGGAAGGTATCGCCAAGATCCCTAATCCTTCTTCAGGCAGGTCGAGCAGATTCAGCGTGATTTTGTTGGTCAGTACTCGATCATCATACAGACTAATATCCTGCTCAGTATTAATCAGTTTGAAGCCAGCAATTTGTAAGTCGGGAGCCTGGATGCTAATAGAAAACGATATCATGCTGGGAGTGCCGGGTACGCCCGTAGCATTCGGTCCGGAATATGGGGTAGCAGTCACGGTATAGATTCCTTCCGTCAGCATTTTGCCATCAAAGTCTCCATCATCATCTCCAAAACTGGCGTAAGGGGGAGCACTTTCATTTTTGATATGAAACAGTCCTGGCCCCACCACCTTGATCTTGAAACTGCCTACTGGTTCGTTAGGAAGTACCTCAATGGCCAGGCTCTCCGGAAGGCTCTGTTTGGATAGCTGCGCTCCCTCCGTCAGGTTGGCGATTACTGCATCGGTTTGGGCATCAATCAGCCGGAAGGTGGTACCGGGCGTAGGCTCATCTATTACTGTAATGAGGGTTGAGGTAGCACCACCATTTCGTTCATTATCGCGTACATTGACGAGTACTTCATACTCACCGGCAGTAGCGTACGTGTGAGTTACCGAAGGCGACTCACTTTGGACGCGAGTGCCATCTCCAAAGATGAAAATATACTGAGTGATTTCTC
Organism: Roseihalotalea indica; assembly: GCF_022458895.1. The sequence continues at coordinate 134,399 of NZ_JAINFL010000013.1, forward strand.
CATCTTCATCAGTAGAACCGCTGGCGTCAAACAGGATTGTGAGCGGAGCCGAGCCCTTTATCGGAGTTGCGGTGAGTCTGGCTACGGGTGCTATAGGAGGCGCCAGGAACTCAAAAGAGATCTCAGTTGGTTCGCCCGCTACTCCGGTCCCATTTTCTCCGGAATAGGGCGTGGCCTTTACATGATAGACTCCTACCCCCGATGGCATCCCCTTGAAGTCGCCGGCCTCGTCTCCAAAACTGGCGTAAGGGGCTTCGCTTTGGTTGCGCGTGCTTTGAATACCCGGACCAGAAACCTCGATACGAATACTACCCACAGGTTCTGAGGGAACCGCTTCAATAGCCATACTGGTTGGTAGCTCTACAAAGGATGCAAAATAACCATCATACAGATCAAGAGCTGGAAGATCGGTTTCAGCATCAATCAAGCGGAAAGAGATTGGAGTAGGTGGGGCTGCTTCATATAGGCGCTGAGAAGTTGTAATAGCTTCATCCCAGTTAGCAAAAATATTCCACCAGTCGCTAATGATATATTCTTCCTGATACGGGATTTTCGACTCAGCACCCGGTAAAGCCTGCATCCAATACATGTGCCAGTGGGAAGTAGTTCGCTCGTCGCCTTCTCCGGGATCAATCGGGTAGGGGCGGGAGCCGTCCGGCCAGTCGTACTGCAGATTTCGCCAGGTATCAACATTCACCTCTTTTTTCTCTCCGCTGTTATCCGGTCGCCAGTCCTCAATATCAGATTCTACTAGTGTGGGGTTAAGGTAATCATAATTTTCGATAGTGTTGGGGGGCATGTGATTCCACCCACAACGGCCGGTAACGGACTGCAGATTTTCATCAGCTCCAACAAATTTCTGCCAGAACAAATCTTCTTCACCGTTATCCTGTAAATCCACGTATTTTAGCATATGTTCTATCTGGTGACCATAATTGTGCCCTACTGCTTCGTTTTGCGTTCGTCGGTAGTTATTTCCGAAGACAATATAAGTATGATCGTAGATCGGCAGATCGTTATTGTCGCGATAGCTATTAGAGATATCACCGGTGATGGGACTGGCCATATTGGCCTCGGGTGATCCCCGGAAGTTAGCGGGGGCATGGATGTTGGGATCGTAACTAGGCCAGCTGGAGTCCAGCGAGCCATCCCAGATCCAGATGTGTTTTACTCCCAGGTCATTCACGTAATGCTCCACATTGAATCGCTCAAAGATCTGGAAATAGTCGGGCTTATAAACCGGGTAGCCATTCCTGTCGGTGACGATCGATGTACCGGGTGGGGTGAGTTCGTATACGGTAATATCCTCTACCACCTGGTAGCCCGTCATTGGTTGGGCATCCGGATCTTTATAGCCATGATACTTGCTGCCCTCCTCCAGCATAAACTTAATCCGCTTATTAAGCTGATCGATTTTTTCCTCCATTGCTTGCAGAGTGATCTTGCCCAGACCCCAGAAATCAGGAACTTTGCTCACATCCAGGTTTAGACCATCGGCCGTAGGCAGGAAACGGATAATGAGTACCGGAATGATATTCGCGGCATTATCTGCCGGGGTGGCCATAAAAGGATCAATGGTTTCGTACACTGGTTCCAGGCCTTCAAATTCATCATCTTCTGACCATAGTTCCAGCTCAGCAATGTGAACCCAGTTGTCATAGGTGGTACGTTCTACCGTAAACTTCCATATTTTAGCTTCTACGGCTTCGGGCAATACAACTACATCCCATATGCCATGTACGTCATCCCGGCGGGGCACAACAATTCGGTACGTGCCAGAGTGTGTATCCATATCTTGCTGGGTGTCGGCTGCCTCAAGCCACCAACTGCTATTGTGCAGGTAGGGAAAAGGGAAAAAGGGCTCACCCGGCAATGCCTGAATCTTTTTGACGCTTTGAGGAGTAGTAAACGCTACCTGTACAAAGGCTGGGTTCCGGTTACTCGTGATCATTTCGGTGTGAATGTCTCCGTCAAAGCAATTGTCAACGGGTCCGGCATACCAGGGAGTGGAGGTTAGGGCTGCTTGTCCCTGGGCCACGGCAGCGGCAATATCTATTTTTTGAGGAGAAGTAGTTAGCGGGGAGGCCACCCCCTTGATAAATAGGGAGAGAAACAAAAGATAACACAGTACAGCCATGCCAGAAAGAAGCGTAAACGTTTTCATATCAGTCTTTAGGTTATGGTTAAGGGATTAAAATTTCGCGTTTTCTCTTTCTAGGTGTTATGACCTCCGTCAATCGTAGTAATGATAAAGGTCACTCGAGGCTTGAGTCACAAAAAAGGCGTGATTACAGTCAGGTAGCAGGATGATGCAGGTCATTGAAGGTGTGACAAGAAAAGGTCTTCTTGCCTGGGAATGACCAATATTCCGAAGTATGAAAACCTTTGCTTTATTTGTTGCCCCTCTTCTGCTGTTCTCCCAGGGAGGTGATACACCTGTAGAGGAGAAGTTTGATGCCGCTGAACAGGTTCTGATTGATCGTCCGGTAGAACACGACCTGTACAGAGCTGGAGAAAGAATCGTAGTGAATGCCCCCATTCGGGGAGATATGCTGGCGGCGGCTGGCACGATCAACATTCGTGATAGCATTCAGGGTGATCTTTCTGTGGTGGGTGGTACTTTGACTCTTCACGGGCCGGTGCTGGATGATGTCCTGGCTATGGGAGGGACGATCCGGTTGGTGAATAATGTAGAAGGTGATGTTATTGCCATGGGAGGGCAAGTGTCTCTGGAAGAAGGCTCAAGAGTTGGCCAGGATGTGGTTGTATTCTCGGGTGAGGTACTGCTGGAAGGCACCATCGCCGGAAATGTAATTATCCGGGGAGGCCAGGTGCAGCTAAACGGAGAGTGTATGGGCAACCTGGAGGTAAAAGGCGGGGAAGTTACGATCAACGGCACCGTACAGGGCGCCTCTTCCCTGGCAGCTGAGAAAATTATGCTGGAACCCAACGCACAACTGAATGGTGATGTGCGTTACTGGCTACCCGAAGGGGCCGTCTCTCCGGATTTTGCATCGGTGCTTAACGGATCAACTGCTCGTTTCGACGAAACTCTCAGTTTAGAAGAGGAGTTCGGCTGGTTTGGGAACTCTGCACCTTGGTTTCTGATAGGACTGGCCTATCTGCTGGCGGTAGTGCTGACTATCAGCGTAGTCTTTTGGGTATTCCCCCGTGCCATGAACCGAGCCGGACAAGTACTTCAGCAAGACTTTATGCGTAGTTTCGGGTATGGTATGCTGTATTTGTTAGGAGTACCGTTGGCTATCGGGCTACTGTTGATTAGCCTTATTGGTATTCCAATTGGGCTTTTCTTGTTGTTCGCCTACATTTTTTCCATTGCCTTCGGACATATCTTTGCATCAGTGGTGGTAACCCATGCCCTGCGAGACTACTATCACTATACCTGGTCTAAAGGCTGGATGATCTTCACTTCGTTTATGGTGTTTGCCATATTGCGTGCCCTGACTATTACACCCTTTGTCGGGTTCTTTATTTCTGTGCTGATGGTGGCAGCCTGTTTCGGTGCTCTCTTGATACCCCATGTTCAAAAGAAAAAAGCAATTATCGCCTAACTGATGATGGAAATCCAAAAAATACTCATACTCATTGACCTGAGCGAGGAAACCCCTTCACTGTTTACTTATGGACTACAACTTGCCCAGGCATGGAATGCCGAAGTATGGGTACAGCACATCTATTACATTCCACCCGATCTGGCAGGGGAAGTATTTATTCCCATGGATGCATTGAAGAAATACGAACACCAGGCGCATAAGGCATTTGAGCAACTGAAAGAAAGTGCCAATCTTTCAACCGATCGAGAGCCTCATTTTTTGATTAGTCACGGTGATTTTGTAGTACAGGCCAACCAGTTAATTGATCAGGAAGGTATTGACTTGGTGATGGTGGGCAATCGGGGGGGAGGTTATTCGGCTAATATTCTGGGAAGCCACACCCTGAAAGCAATCTACCATATACACGGTCCGGTACTGTCTGTCCCGAAGGAAGCATTATTTCGACCTTTTCATCGCATCGCTTTTGCCACAGACTGGCACAACCATTCGCCCAAGGCGCTTGACCAGTTGATAGTTCTTGCTAGACACTTTAAAGCGCATCTGGATATTATTCATGTAAGCCAAAAGCATGGCAAGCCGATGGAAGAAGTTAGCCGGCAAACGTATGATCTGGGAGAGGTTTCCCACACGTTTTACTATCTCTGGGTAAAAGAGATAGAAGAAGGATTGCAGCAGCACCTGGTCGAGCACCAAAACGATCTAATCGTGCTAGTACCACATCATCACACCTTTTTTGACTGGCTTTTCCAGAAGAGCGTGACCCGACAGATGGCGTATCACACCCAAATTCCTTTACTAACTTTAAAAGAGTAGCCTGTCTTGATAGTCAATTATTCAACGCAGTCATGATGCGTTTGCCTTTATACGTTCGTGCAACCATTCTGCTGTTAGGATTGGTTTTGCTGTTACACAGTCTGGTCGTGGCTAAACTGATTCTTATTCCGTTTTGCTGGTCACTGTTTATTGCGGTATTACTGGCTCCGGCGGTTCAATGGCTGGTGCGGCATCGTATTCCCCTTGGGTGGGCCATTACGCTGGTGATGGTAATCGCAACCACCTTGGTCGTAACCATTTTGTATGTGATCTCTTTTCAGATAGTGGAGCTGGTGTCCGAACTACCCTCTATTACTCGTAAACTGGAAGCTGGGTACCGTCAGGTGCGATCAGCCATTGAGATGTATCTGGACATACCTTATGAAGAGCAACCAGCGCAACTGATTAGTACCCTAAGCAATTACTTAGAGCGTGGTATTAGCACATTAGGTAATACTCTCACTTATACTGCCAAAACCGTCACTATGCTAGGAGTGATGCCGGTGTACGTGTTTTTTCTACTATATTATCAGCACAGCTTCCCGGTTTTTGTTCACAAGTTGTATCAACACCGGCAGCCCGACCAGGTGTTAAACATTGTGGCCAAAGCAGATCAAGTAGTACAAGGGTATTTACGCGGACTATTAATTGTGACTTTACTAGTGGGTTGCCTGGCTTTTCTGGTGTTTATGAGTCTGGGAGTAAAGTACGCCCTGGTATTTGCCATTTTTGTAGCGGTTTTTAACCTGATTCCCTATATCGGAGTCTTCATCTCTTCAGTCGTATCCATCGTATATGTCTTTCTGACTACCGATTCATTATGGTATCCTTTGCTCACGTTAGCCCTGCTGTGGAGCATTCAGATTCTGGAGAATAATATCATCACCCCATATGTGGTGGGCAACAGGATCAAACTGAACCCGCTGGTCATCATTCTGACGGTTTTTGCCGGAGCAGCAATATGGGGAGTATCCGGTATGGTGCTATTCATCCCCTTGGTTGGAGCGCTTAAGGTGCTTCTGGATGATACGGAAAGTGGACAGGCATATGGATATCTACTGGGAGTAAAAAAATAAGTGCCTATTGGGAAGAGCATAAGGCTGGTTACTGGGTCTGAATATCTTGCGAGGCAGCAAAACCGGCATTTAGTCTTCGTGACGTGGAAATGCTAAATGAGGATGTTGGTAACGAAGATTAACGCAAAAAGGGCCATAGCCAAACTAAAAAGATAAGTTTAAGGAACCTCTTCTATAATCTCTCATGGAATGCAAGCAAGGGTACCGAAGGGTGGGTGGTTAAATACCGAGTGACACTCTTATGAAAGACGCTACCCAAAGCAAAGTGGTAGCGAGGGATAATCACCAGCAAGTCAACGGAGTGATCGTTAAGATAACGGCTGATTCCTCGGGTGGCCACTTTGTCTTGCGGGAAGTGATAAGTATGCGGTACGTCGCGGAAGATATGATCCAGTCGTAATGCTTCTTCGGCCTTTCCCATCCCGATAGTGGCTGGCTGAGAGTGCACATGGATAATATGCATACTGGCCTTCCATAGTTTCAGCAGCCGTACCAAGAAGTCTAGCGAAAACGAATTTTCTCCCTCTTCCAGATCAGTAGCAAAGGCTACCTGCTTCGGATGTAATACTTCTGTTGAGTGAGGGACAGCCAGCACCGGGCAGATTACATGCTTCATTACATGAAGAGTTGTGCTACCCAGCCAGGCTGAAGACGCATCTACTCCCCGCACGCCCATCACTACCAGATCAATACCCTCTTCGTTAATCGTTTCAATAATTCCTTCTCCAGGCAGAGCCATCTGGATCATCACTCGATGGGATATAGCGTGAATATCGGGAATTGTGCTGGCAAGCTGTTCAAGTTTATGACGTTCGGCACGTTCTGCTTTGTCTAACATGTCTGAATCTACAAAGAAGGTGGCATCTCCACCAATCGGCACATGAAAGGCATGGTACAGCAGCAATTCGGGTTCAGGATCCTCGGAAATCGATAATGTTTTCTGCATTAGCTTGGCTAGGGTGGCAGCGTAGCGTAGTGCCTGCAAGGCATCATCAGAGAAATCAACTGGGACTAAAATTTTCATGGTTGTAGAGATTTTGCTTCCTCCAAGTACACCAACCGGGAAGAAACAATCAATGACTTAGGTCAGCTACCGATATGACCTCCGGCAGCCAGGGTTGTCAGATAAACTCATACCTTCGGATTATGGTAACAACTGTAGATTTATGGAAGATGATGGCAGGGTTGGGGCTTTTTCTCTTTGCCATGTTTCAGATGGAAGAGGCGATCACCGCTCTAGCCGGCCGGTCGTTTAAACTCTTTCTCAAAACCAGTACCCAACATGTGCTGACCGGGTTGATGAGTGGAGTCCTGATTACTGCCATTGTGCAGAGCAGTTCGATGGTTTCACTACTTTTGCTGGCTTTTGTAGGCGCGGGCATTCTAAGCATGAAAAGGGCTCTTCCGGTGATCTTTGGGTCAAATCTGGGTACTACTGTTACCGGATGGGTAGTTGCCACGTTAGGGTTTAAGCTGCCAATCGGAAATATAGCATTGCCTCTCGTGGGAATAGGTGGGTTGATGCTGTTTTTCTTCAGCGCAAAGCCACGATATTTTAATATGGGGCGCTTCCTGCTGAGCTTTGGTTTGATTTTTTTAGGGCTAGAGTATCTGAAAGAGAGCATGGAATCGCTGGCGCTGGCAATGGATCTGGGGCAGTTTTCACACTATGGCTTGTCGGTTTTCTTAGGCATTGGCGTTGTCCTTACTGCCTTGATACAGTCCAGCTCGGCTATTATGGTGATGGCACTTAGTGCATTGCATACTGAGCTGCTTACCCTGCCTGCCGCAATAGCCATCGTTATCGGGTCTAATGTAGGCACAACAATCACTGTTTTCTTGGGGGCACTGGGTGATGCTCCGGCTAAGAAACAAGTAGCTTTTGCTCATTTTCTTTTTAATATCGTGACGGCGGCAGTAGCGTTTTCTATGCTGCCATTGCTGCTAAAACTGATTACAGAGGTAGTAAGACTACAGGACCCTTTGATGGCACTAGTCGGGTTTCATACCTTATTTAACCTTTTGGGGGTGCTGCTGTTCTTACCGTTCACTCGTCCGCTGGCTCATCTGTTAGAGAGATTGTTTGTTGCGAAGAAGGTGGTGGTCAACCAATACCTTCATCTGGTGACGGTACAGGTGCCGGAAGCAGCATTGGAAGCACTGCGGAAGGAAACCCATAGACTGCTTTGCTTCAGCCTGTATCTTAATCTTAAAGCACTTCATGTTAGTGATGATAAACTCAATCAGTATTTGGTGCAAACCGAGGCTTTTTCGACAGGAGTAGTGCGCCGCCAGTCTTACGAAAAAGGCTACCGAATGATGAAGCAGTGGGAAGGAGAGATGCTTCGTTATAATGCCGAACTTCAAAAGCAGGTATTGCCGCCCGAGGAATCAGCTCAGCTGAGTAGACTATTGCGTGTTGTTCATAGCAGTATGCATTCCGTGAAGGGCCTGAAAGATATTGAGCACAACATCCTGGATTTTGAGAGCCAAACAAAGGCATATTACCTAAGGCTATTACGACGAATACAAAAGAGCTCTCAGCAGTTTTACGAAGCCCTGCTTGAGATAGTGTTGGCAGATGGAAGAGAAGTATCGTTTGATGAACTGAGCGCCTTAATGGTGATGATTCAGCATAGCTACGAACTGTTGCTGAGCGATATTTATCAGACGATTGACAAAAAGTCGCTGGATGAGGTAAGCCTGTCCACCTTCTTTAACGTGAACCGGGAGTTGTACTCTTCCCATAAAGCGATGTTATTAGCCGCCAGCGACCTGCTAGGCTTTCCTTCGGAAGGCACTATTCCTTTGGTAGCAGCCTGACCTTCCATCTGTTTTAGGAACAGAGATTACGGGCGGGAGCTGCTTTTAGTCAAAATTTCTTATGCTGCCAGATATTCAAAAGCTTTATAGATAAGAATGGCTGGCCAAACCATCGCTTTCAGCAACCCCAGAGCGCCTGCCCAAAAGCTTTCGGCATGCAATATAAAGTAGATCACTGCTCCAATAAATCCCAGGCCATACACAGCATTGGATGGAGCATTGTTGCGGATTTTTTCTTTCATAAGTTTCTTGTCTGGTTATAAGGGCCTATTGGGCGCCACCATTATTTGGATATCAGTTCAACTATAAAGGTAAATCCCTTCCGTAAAGACACACAATGATATGAATCATCTGCGCAAACGAACGTACTGAAGTTCTTTCCGGTATCAGGCCATGCCACTTTGAAAGAATGCGTTCAATCGCAACGGCCACCTTCCGGCTTAGTATGAAACATGAAAGTAATGTGAGCGATATAAAGGCTACATCATTCGCCGTCCCTGTATATCCGCCCGGTAGATACTACCTGAATTGCTTCAATAATTGTTCGGATATCTGCTGTTTTGTATAGAAACCCTCGAGCTCCGGCCGTTAGCATATCTTCTACATACGATTGCTCATCGTGCAAGGTGAGGGCCAGTACTTTTATGTGGGGAAAGTATTGGGTTAGGTAACAGGTAGCCTGTATACCATCGCACTCTGGCATACTGATATCCATCAGCACTACGTCGGTTTCCAGCATATTTACCTGTTCAATAACTTGTTGCCCATTACAGACTTCTCCTACGAGATGAATTCCTGACACATCACTAAGTACCAGCTTTAAAGCCTCTCGTACAAAGGGGTGGTCATCGGCAATAAGTAAACGAACCGGCAAGTCCATAACTTGACTTCATCAGTGATTACGCAAAGATATGGGGCTAAATCAACAGAAGAGATGATCTATATCAGCGAAACGAAAGCATGTTGAAACTAACTTATATAAGTATGATAAATGTAAAAACAGGTCTGTAAAAAATGTAAAATAGCAGATCAGGATTCGTATTTATGTTTACGCTATATTTTCAGATGCTAGACTTTGAACTAACTGCAGCGTTAAAATGAAGTATACTCTACTAGAGCATTTTATGCTGAAAACCCCACTTCCAGGGACTATAAAAAAAAGCAAATTATGGATTGCCTTTAAGAAATACGACACGCTGTTTCGAGAGGGGGAAGCTGCGCAGAAAGTCTATTTACTATACCAGGGCAAAGTACAGTTAATCAAAAAACACTCTGATCAGCAACAATACTTAATAAGCACCCTTACGAGTGGAAGCACTATCGGTATGCCGGCAGTATTAGCGCAATCGGTGTATACCTCAACAGCCGTTGCCATTACTTTGGTAAGAGCCTGCCCCATAGAACAGGAAGTGCTTTTTCAGTTTTTACGTCAACACCCTCAGTATTACCAAAAGCTGGCCGAAAATCTGGCGCAAACCGTGTTGCACTACGAAAAAATTATCGGTCTGCCACCTTGGTAGTGCAACTAGTAAGTTTACAGTAATATGTGCTTACTTTGCCGTAAAATGCTGATTTGCAGTTAGGGATACCGCGCGTTTTTAACTATTTTGACATTTCCATTATCCTCCTATCTTTACTTCAGTAGTATGATTTTCTGTACTTTTTTAGTAACGTAAAACTTGATGAATCACTTTACGGCAAACCAGAAAGTTTTACGTGCTTTAGTAGAAGCTTCAGTAATGGGTATCCTGGTAGTGGATACTGACGGGAAGATTGCCATGGTGAATCCTTATGGGCAGGATTTGTTTGGATACGGGGATAAGGAGCTCATAGGGCAATCGTTAGAAGTGTTAATACCCGCTTCGTTACGAAATGCGCATGTTCAAATGCGCCAGAGTTTCTTTGCCGATCCAAAGGCGCGTCCTATGGGCATTGGCCGTAAGTTGAGAGGAGTGCGAAAGAACGGCGAGCAGTTTCCGGTAGAAGTTAGCCTGGGGCATATGCAGGTAGATCAGCAACACTATGCCATTGCTTTTATTGTGGATGTTACGGCCCAGCAGCTAGTGAAAGATCAGAACACGCTGTTATCTAAAATATTTCATGAATCGTTGAATGGCATTTATGTGTTTGATGCGACTACATTGCAGATCACACAAGCCAATACCGGAGCCTTTGAGCAGACCGGCTACTCCCCGGAGGCTCTCAGCCACCTACATCCCTGGGACCTGACCTCAGAAGAAACAGAAGAGAGTTTTCGCCAACGAATTGCTCCTTTACAGACACTCAGGAATCAGAAGATTAGCTACGAGACTACTTTTGTTCGGAAGGATCAACGTTCTTTTCCTGCTGAGGTGCACTTACAGCGGTTTGTGTATAACTCGGGTGAGGTATACATGCAAATCGTAATTGATATCAGTGAGCGTAGGCAAGCGGAGGAAGCACTGACTTTGCAAAGCGAAATTACCAAAAATCTGGCCGAAGGGGTATTGCTACTCAAGGCCAAGGATGCCACTATCGTATATTCCAATGCCCAGCTGGACCATATGTTCGGGTACCAAAATTCTGAGTTATATGGCCAGCACGTGAGTGTGCTAAGTGCTCCGGCCGAAGAAAATCGTAAGAGTGTTTTTCTGGATATTGTACATGCCCTGCAGAAAACCGGTGCCTGGAGTGGAGAAGTTTGCAATCAGCGCAAAAATGGCACTACCTTCTGGTGCTTGGTATCAGCTTCTGCATTTGAGCATCCTACCTATGGCAGAGTATGGGTAGCGGCGCTTACCGATGTGGATCAACGTAAAAAAGCCGAGGAGGCTCTGGAAAAAGAGAAGAAAAAATTCCAGATGTACCTGGATGTAGCCGCCGCCCTCTTTATAGTAGTGGAAAAGGATTATACAGTCTCACTGATTAACCAGCGAGGGTGTGATATACTAGGGTATTCCGAGGAAGAGGTTATCGGTCAGCATTGGTTTGATCTTTTCATTCCTGCATCTGAAAGAGAAAATGTGTTATCAGTTTTTAATAGGGCAATGCAGGACCAGATTGAGAACATCGAGTATTTTGAAAATAAGGTGAAAACCCGAACCCGGGGTGAGCGACTCATAGAGTGGCATAATACAATTATCAGAGATGCGGCCGGTAAGCCTGTGGCTACCTTAAGTTCTGGCGTAGATATTACTGAAAAGCGAAAAGCTGAGCAGGCGATGACTCATGCACTTATCGAGGGGCAGGAGCTGGAACGAAAACGTATTGCCAAAGAGCTACACGATGGTTTGGGGCAATCGTTAACCGCAATTCGTCTGCATTTAAATGCTCTGGAATCGGATGTAGCTCAATTTACACAGAAGAATAAAGACTCTTTTGATAAGCTCAAATTAATTTTGCAGACCACAACCCAGGAAGTTAAGTCTATTTCCCGGGATCTAATGCCCAACATCCTCCAAGACTATGGACTGGTAAAAGCACTGGAATTTTTATGCCAGACAATCAACGATACTAATACAGTACAAGTACATTTGCAGGTGTACAATATGGAGCGTACATTAGATCAATCTTCTACCATCGGGCTTTACCGGGTGTCTCAGGAGCTGATCAATAATGCACTGAAGCACGCCCAGGCTACCCGGATAGATATACAACTGGTAGGCCATAACAGCAGTATCGTATTATCTGTAGAAGACGATGGTATTGGCTTTGATCATGAAAAGAATAACTCGTCGCCCAGCCGTGGCTATGGGTTAACCAATATTGAAACTCGAGTAAAGTCGCTTTCTGGTACTTTTAATGTAGAAACCAGGTCGGGTGAAGGAACACTAGTCATTGTTGAAATTCCTTTAAACCAATCTTTACATGCACGTCATTGATATCCTTGTTGTAGATGATCATCAGATGATTCGGGAGGGCATTAAAGCTTCTTTACAAGACATACCCGACATTCAGGTAGTAGCAGAAGCGGCCAATAATAAAGATGCGTTGCAAAAGCTGCGCGAATGCCCTGAGGTTTCGGTAGTGGTTATGGACATTAGTTTGGGCGAGGGTGAAAAAGAGGACGGCACTGAAACTACGCGGGCAATAGTCCAGCAGTTTCCGCATGTACAGGTGTTGGCATTATCCATGCACGATGAAGAAGCGCATATTACCAGCATGTTGCAGGCGGGTGCTATTGGTTATTTGCTAAAAGATACTGATATGGATGAACTGGTAGCTGCTATTAGAGCCGTAGGAAATGGCGAGAGTTACTTTTGCCGAAGGGTATCTAACACGATGATGAACCGGTTTATGCAGGGTAAGAAAAAGGCAGTTCAAGGCAATCATGCTTGCCCGGAGCAACTTACCAAACGGGAGCGGGAAATTCTAAAACTGATTGCCGAAGAAAATACTAATCCGGAAATTGCCGAAAAACTATTCATCAGCACCCGTACCGTAGATACCCACCGGCGCAATCTGATTCTTAAGCTGAATGTCAAGAATACCGCCGGGCTGGTACGTTATGCTATTAAACATGAGCTAGTACACTTATAGTGTTTGTGTCTATAAGTTTCTGAGCGACAATCTCTTTAACATCCTTCTAAAAATTGCTTAGAGAATGACTACGTAAATTGCGTAGTTTTCTGTGGCTTTCTCGCATTTATGTAATTACGCTTTTTACGTCTACCCTGGGGAGGTAGTAAGCCATACCTTTATCATAATCTTACTGCTTCACCTAAATCATTATTACCCATGAATGCTATCTTATCAACCCTTCCCGCTTGGTCAATTGATTCAGGAAAAAAACGTTTTGCCCCTTCTGGACTGAATCATTTGCAGCACGATTATGAAGTGGTTACCTATCCTAAAGGACATATCCTGTTTCAGGAAGGACATTCTCCTTGGGGACTGTATTTCATTCAGAAAGGAAAAGTAAAGCTCTATAAATATGGTAGTGATGGAAAAGAGCAGATCATCCGTATTGCTGGTGATCAGGAATTCCTTGGCTACACTGCCTTACTCAATGATATGAAGTATCATGTCAGCGCCGCAATCATTCAGGATGCCATGCTTACTTTTATCCCACGGCAAGACTTTCTGGATACTTTTGGTAAGGATAGTCAGGTAGCACAGCACTTTACCCATCTGCTGTGTCGTGATCTGGTAGAAACCGAGCAGCGGTTAGTAGCTCAGGCATATCGCCCGGTACGGGGCCGTCTGGCAGAAGCTCTTCTGTCGCTGGATAATCTGTACGAGCAGCAAGACAGCGATGAAGAGAGCTTTATCAAGCTTAGCCGCCATGATCTGGCCAGTTTTTTAGGCACGGCTAAGGAAACGGTCATCCGCTTACTGTCAGAATTTAAATCTGAGAACCTGATTACTACTGATGGGCAACTTATCTCGGTACTCAATCCGCAAGGGTTACTTCGTATCAGTCAGATGTACGAATAATCTAGTAATGCTAGATCCTTTATTCTGATAAGAATATTTCTACCGAAATCATGAAATATCATGGACTCCTTTAAAAATATCCTGGTAGCGGTGCCTGCTTCAGAAACCTACCAACCGACGATACAGTATGCTATGCGTATGGCTCAGGATTTACAGATCAAGCTGACCATCGTGCTTGTCTATACCAGTAATCATGAATTACAAGGAGAAGAACCTGAAGACAAGGCCGCGCTGGTTTGCCAGAAGAAATATGTTCAAAAATGTTTTGGGCAATTGAGAATGAAGCAACTAGCGAATACATCTCTGGGTTATCGAATGGTATCTATTGATGGTCCGCTGTGCGAGGCAATGGGGGCTACTGCTCCGGTATATCGTCCTGATCTTATTATTTCTGCTGCCGATGCCAGCTTGCCACTTCAGCAATTGGTAAGAACCGTTTCAATTCCATTATTATTGGTTCCTCTACAAATCAAGTATCACAGCATTCGCCATATTGGCTTAGCGTATGATACTGCCACGCTACCACCTTCTGAAACGATGAGCTTTGTTCGCCGACTGGCGAAAGTTTACCGGGCAGATGTAGAAGTGGTAGAGGTTGATCAAGACCGGAGGTGGATATCTCCATTTACCAAGCGAGCTAATGTAGAACTGGATTTTTTGCTTAAAGATGTGGCTCATCGATTTCATCACGCATACAGCCAAGACGATGCGGTAGAAAGTATTGAACATTATACACAGCAATATTCTCCTGATGTATTGGTAATGCTGGCCCGTCGGCAACTGCCCTTTCAGGATTCACCCGCAGATAGGCATACCATTAAAATGGCGAAACAGGCAACAAGACCGGTACTCATTCTCAAGAAATAAGCATCACCTGATTTCTACTATTTAGCATACGATAATTGATCAAAACCTACAAAAAAGGCGGCGGTCGCTCATCTTGACTAATCGCCGGATGATGAAGATCAACGGGCATGCTAATCTATATTTAAGCCAACCCTGGCTTTTCTTTACTTATGTGCTGTACTCAAAACAATTAAAATGATGAAGAGACTACAGGGAAAAGTAGCTGTGATCACCGGGGGAGCCGGTGGTATTGGCAGCGCCACCGCTCGGTTGTTTGCCAGCGAAGGAGCTAATGTACTATTAGTGGACCTATACGAAAGCGACTTAAAAAGAACGGTAGATCAAATAGGGTTGCCAACCGTAAGTTATCAGACAGCAGATGTTAGCAAAGCTTCAGATGTTGAACTTTACGTACAAACCGCAGTTGAGCGCTACGGAGGAATTGATATCTTTTTTGATAACGCAGGTATTGTTGGCAATGTCCAGCCGCTGACCGAATACTCCGAAGCAGACTTTGACCGATTGATTGCGGTGAACGTACGGGGAGTATGGTTAGGCCTCAAATATGTAATGCCTATTATGAAGCAAAGCAAGGGCGGAAGTATTATGATTACATCATCTGTAGCTGGGATGAAAGGCTTCGCCAATATGGTGGCCTATGTTACCAGTAAGCACGCTGTGGTAGGTATGATGCGAGTGGCAGCTCTGGAAGGGGCTTCTACGGGTATCCGGGTTAATACCATTAATCCGGGCGCTGTAGATAATAACATGATGCGCACACTAGAGGAAGGTATGGACGAGGGGCATCCCGAACATGCCAAAGAAGGATTTGAACACCTGACCCCCATGGGACGGTACTGCAAGAACGAAGAAGTAGCCCAACTGGCTTTGTTCCTGGCGGGCGATGAAAGTCAGTACATTACCGGCAGCATCCATCCTATCGACGGTGGACTGACCATCTAATGATGCTTTTGGTCGTACGAATTACCGGTCAGTGTGAGGCCAGTCATTGACTGTCTTCAAAGAAACAGGCTGATTATCCTTCGGTTTGCTCTGGAGTAGACTTTACAGTTGGATGTGACTTATGCGTTTTCCGGATGTAGATGCCTAACCCAATAATGAGAAGCCCCAAAACAAAGTAAAATACTTCAATCAACGTAGGGCCTAATGTTTCCTGCTTAAGAATCAGTACTTCTGCACTTATATAGCCCATCATCATTACGCCGGAAAAGATAGCGACCAGGCCCATTAAATTTGATTTTTTAACCAACAGAATAGTTGCCAAGAAAGAACTGCCGCCTACTACGGTTACCAGGATAAGAGCGGGAATGGTATAGTCTGGAAAAAGGGTACCTTCCAGCCAGGCTGCCGGAAATTCATCTAGGCCTACCAGTATAGCAACGCCTCCTCCTATTGAGGTGAGTGAAATAAAGACAGTTAGTACAAGGGCAATCATTCGAGCCAATGTATCTTTCATGCGGGCTTAAGTTACCTGATTTGGTAAGGAATAGAATGACATACGTTGTAACCGACGATGATCTTAGTACTTGAATTCTTACTATGTTATCGTACCGGCAGGCCTTTGGTAATAAAAGGGGTAAGCGGTGGCACCTTTTTACGACAATCACTCCCAAAGCAGAGAAATTGCTTTTTCAGCCATCAAATAGCAGTAAAATAGATATTAAGAAGGCCCCGGCTCTGACTACGACTTTTCAAACCTTCCGCTTTGCCGCTCTATGCGAATGCGATAGAGTACCTCTGGGGTTTGGCTACTTCGGTTCATATCCTCGGCTTTCAGGTCGAGCAGCGATTGGCTGTACTGGCTTGTAATCAGTGGGTATAGCCGGTTTTTCAGTAATCGGAGTCCAGACTCGGCCTCGTTTCCACTTAGTTCTTCAAACCGACCCCATACAATTACGCTCCGCCAGTTGGCCAGGTTATCAATCTGGTCAATTTGTACACACACCTTCGTGTGCTTTCGCATCAAAGTAATTTTGGTCCCCTCCCGGGTATGGCTGTAGAGATAAGGCGAGTCAAAGGCGTAAATAATAGGCACAACATACAACTCCTCCTGGCTGCCACAGCCTAGTCTGCCCACTAACTGGCTGGCCAGTAGGGTATTGATCTGATAGTCGGTTAATGATCCGGTCATATGGTTTGAGCTTAAAAATTCATGGTACTATAATACGTTTTTTAGGAATAGTTATCAGGGGGGGAAACCGTTCTGGGAACGGGGGCATGCTTCAGGCGCTGAAAGATGTTTAGCCACTGGGAAATCTGCCGGAAAATGAGGAAATGATCCAGTACTCTCTTTTCAGCACTAAAGCTCATCTCTTCGACTAGTTTGGGATTATTCAACAACTCTCTAAGGTACCAGGATACCTCTTGGGGTTTTTCAGGATAGAGCAGTAAACGACCATCAATATGATCCCGTACCTGGTTACGCAATCCACAGGCATTGCTAGTCAGTACAGCAATACGCTTGGCCATCGCTTCGGTAGCCGTCAATCCGAAGCCCTCCTGTATAGAATTCTGTACTACCAGATACGAACAACGCTGCAAAGCATTTACAATTAAAGCATTTTCCTTGGCTGAATGCATAGGTAGTTTAAGTATCACCACATCTTCTTTCAGCTTGGCAGGTAGGGCTACGTAAGCCTCTACCAATTCTCGCAACACTTGCTTTCCTTCGGGGTCATCGGTTACCGAATCAGGGTCGGGTCCGGCCAGTACCAGCCGAGCATTTTGGATGCGCTGTTGGTTCCGTCCGTTCGAACTATCGGGCATATGCCTCTTTAGCTCTATAAACCCTTTCATTAAGCTTAAAAATCCTTTGAGTTTATCCCAACGGGATATTTGAGTAAGAATAGGGCGGAACAGCAACCCAATATCAGCCCCATTGCGTGCGGGGGCAAATGTACCGTCCGGTTGTATACGAGCCACCTGATACCGGTACTTAGGATACAAGTGAGGATGCAAAGAGGTAAGCAGTCCGGCATTTCCTAAAATACCGGTAAGTTTATGCAACGAGAGAGGGCGGTTTTTATGTGATAATGGATCTATACTGGGATGAATAAGGGTCACATTGCCCGACAAGCGTTCGGGAATATACTCGGGGCTGGAAAACACGAAATGATCGTAGGCTCGTAGGTAGGGAGCCAAAAATAACCAAGCCCGGTCCGTGCTAGCGTTTGAGAAATCAAGTCCAATGTGACAGCGCCAGATAGCGGTGATGTCTACCATCTTTTTGAGCTCTTGCGCCATGCCGGCAGGTTGGGGATCGTGGAAGACCACAATATCATTTTTTTGAACGTATTGAGCTAACTGTTGTGCATTCTCCTGATTCACTCGCTCATATAAAGTTACATCTTCGGTGGTAATTTCCGACCCTGGTTGGCCGTGAATAAGATTATGAAGGTTTTTAGTGAGTGTGAAGAAGTGTTTTTCGTCGGTTTCCATCACCAGCCAGTCAGCCTTCAAGCCCAACTGACGTAGCAGGCTCACCATTCGGGGCATCATCTCAGCCACTCCACCCCCGTGTTCGGTAGAATTAACCATCCAGATTTTGCATCGGCGCAGTGAGCGCTTTAGCAGCAGGGCCTCGTCATAAAAAGCATTAAAAGGTGGTAATAGCGGAGCGTAGGCACGGTAATTTTCTAATCGTACTCCTTCCTTTATATCTACTTGGTACATAAGCAAAGATGTTGGAACATTCGGTGGATTTTGTCTGAAAGTTAGCTTTAGCGAAGTCTAAGGCAGCCAAATGCTACTCTCGGTGGTGTTAGTTTCTTTGTCTTGAAATGTTCGGTCGGCGTAAGTAGACTTATCCCTTTGCTTAGTATAATTACCCAGTTTGCTAACAGAAAAATCAGCTTGGTAAGTAATAAGTTTACCGAGCATAAGATAACATTGTTTAACCAGTTGGCGGTTATGCTGGAGATCATGCATAAGATGGGGGTATCTTTTCTCAATTTCATCTACCAATTCATCCAGGGTTTCCAATTGAGTTGCTTCCTCTTGAATGTCCCAGTGATCAATGTATAGTGCTTTTAGCGAGAGAGGAAGCTGATTGAGAAAACGAAGGGATTGCTCAAAATCGAATTGGTTACGAATGGTGTGTAGAATAGCCTGAACCATACGAAAGGCCAAATCAGGATTCACGCTTAGCAGGCCCGCCAACGGCTGGTTGCTCTGCCGCAATAGCCGCTGTAGCTCATGTGCATAAGAAGGAGGGAGCTGGTTTGATTCCACAACACATGTTCTTTGGTTAAAACTAAAAATTACGCTAATAACCTTTATCTACCAATGATCTACATCATTCTAAATGCACTAAAAATGCCATTAGAATGACTCGTAATAATTGTACTCAATTTTTCTGAGCCGGAAGTTTACATAGGTATAGTCTCCTTCTGGCAATTTCCAGGTGGCACGAATTCTGGTAGGAATCTTCACACCATTCATTACTTGATAATCAAGCAGCTCCCCCACCCAAGTTTCTAGTTTGTCTTCTGAAATATAGCGCTTGGTTTGTAAGCGAATGATTTCTCCCAATTCGTTGAATGCAACTACGTAATACAGCGATTGATTACTGTAGTTATAGCTCAGTTTGGCCGTATTTTCGTCAATAGGTAGCCAGCTAAGTCGCTCATTGGGTAATAAATTAGTAGGAAACCAAACGCTTTCTCCTAACCAACGCAGCAACTCTCCCTGGTCAACACTGGCCCCTTCTACATGAACTACTCCGATCAGGGAGGCCAGAGTAACCGATAGACTCCCTCTACCCACTACATACTTATCAACGGCGCTAAATAGTGCAGTACGACCCTTCCAGACAAATCCAGGGGGGGCAGCCGTAAAGAACTGTTCGCCTTTAATATTGCTCCAGGCTTTCTTGGGCCCAGTCTTAAACTGACCTTCGTGAGTTAATCGGACCGTACTGATATACGAATACTGATCGGGGAGCACGTGACGAAAATAACGCTGTACTGGCTGGGGGAGCCCTTCTAGTTGTTGATAGTGAAATATATTGTCGGATACATCATTCGCCAGGGAAAATAACTGACGGACTTCCTGGGAATAGTTTTGGGTATTCTTTCGCTTGGCAATGATCAAACCTGCCAAAGCGACAGTCCCTACGGAGGTCAGCAGAATAATGTGTTTATTTTTCATCACGCGTATTCGTTTTACTATCTGCTCCTGGGGTTTCCCTCATTTCAGTAGACCGTTGAGTAAGCAGCTTTTCTGCATAGGCACCCATGAGTTGAAGATAATGTTTGTCCTGTTGCCAATCATCCGGAAAAGAGGTCTGTTGTACTTGCAAGATCAGGACTTTGGCTCGTTAGAGTTTGAAACAGGTAAATGGTTTTTGGTTCCTATTTGATTTAGTCCGTTGGCTGTCAGTCTCGCTAGATACGTTTGGTAAAATAGACTACTAGTGTCATAAGCTTCTAGGTCCATACATAAAAATGTTATCTCATTAAGTAAATCTATCGGTAGGTAGCATCAAGCTCTTTACAATCAAAGATCGTAGCAGGTTTGGTTAGAAAAATGTTCTTGC
The DNA here is from genome assembly GCF_022458895.1 of Roseihalotalea indica. Next base: position 154,504 of record NZ_JAINFL010000013.1, read on the forward strand.
TGTGCAGATCGCCATGCACCTCCCATACCAGTCCCTGGCGACTACGCTGCAGCATAAGCGGTAGATATTCTTGCAAGAACTGATCAGAGACAGCAAGAGCTCTTTGCACTCAATCACGGTAAGAATTACCTAAGGCTAAGCGAATATCATTTGCCAGTTGACCTATCGTGTGAAACAGTTGCTGCCAACTTTCTGTCCTAAATGTTGGTTGAACCACAGGAGCTGCAGCGTGAAAATTGGCGATCTGCAGCGCTATATCAGTAATCTGAGAGTCTTCCACCTGCTGTTGTTTCAGTCGTTGGTCCACTGTCGCCCCTACTCCTTCCCAATATAAAAATGGCCTTTATAGTATTGAACGGGCAATACAGCCAGATGCATATTCGGAGCCAGTCGCCGACGAAGATGAAGCTCCTGCTGGCAGTAATTGTGTCTGAGAGCGAGAGTAGAGAAGTTAAGGAACGGTAGTTGCATTGTTTTTAATCTTATAGACTCACCGCCCGGCCAGGATTACGTCCGAAATATGCATTTCTATCACTTCCGGCGCTACGAATCTAATCGTAAATGAGGTTGTACCAGGGTTTCAGCTTTATGTTTGAGTTTTAGGTACACGCTATAACCGACTTCGCTATCGCTGCGATGACGGTTGGTGTGCTCCCAAATCGTAACATCCATCAGCGATAAATTCGAGGTAGTATTGCGGATATGGTAGTCTACTCGCCCCGTCCTCAACCATTTGGCGGACCTTTCGAAGGTGAAAGTAGCATCAAGTACTACTGAACGACCTCCGGTGAGCACTTCTTCAGCTTGGTGCAACATCCACTGGTATACCCATTGTTTATCTGACAGGCGATAAAGCCCCTGTTTCTGATGATTGTTACGCACTTGATTATTACGGATATGTTCAGCGTTCAACCGTCGGGCCAAACATTTTGCAAAGTAGGTCTTTCCACTACCCGGCAAGCCCGTCACTACTACGATGATAGGCGAAGTCTTCATAAAGAAAGATCATACTGGTAATTCCAAAAAGACATGATCCATATCAATACTGTAATTGATTCTGGTCATGGCACATCGCTCATTTGCTGACTACCTTGCTAAAAAAGCCATGAAATCTCATATCTTACATAATGGACTACATAGAATCGGTGATCGTATAAGTCATTTCATTGATGGGGAACGCTTTCTAGGGCGCAGTCCCTACGATGATACCTGGTTGGCACCTGCCGAGCACCCTCCGATCAACGTAATTAAGCAACAAAAGCACTACGACTTGGAGGTAGCTCTGCCCGGCTTCGCCACTGAAGACATTCAGGTGTCAGTACAGCACATGATAATGACCATCACGGCGCAGAAAGACCAAGCGGTATACAGTAATACTGTACGGCAACGAGAGTTCCCGCAGGTACGGCTACAACGCGCATTCTATCTTCCTGAATGTGTTAGTATTGACAATATACAAGCTTCACTCAGAAACGGTATATTGTATGTCCGTTTGCCCTGCGAGCCGAAGACTGCATCCCGACGGATTACTGTTCAATAGCTCTTCTTATCTCACTAATTTTGCTCACTCATGAACCGCCTTCGTTTAGGATGATCCTCACCGGTTATTACCATATAAAGCACTGACAGTGAGAACGGAGATTTGTCCGTCCAGTTATCGTAGTAAGGCAGGGGCTTCCGGCTGGTTGATCAGCAGTATGATATCAAAGTCTTCGGCCAGGTTTCGGTGAAAATTGGTAGTGTGGTTGTTTATCTTCCGGGTCAGCCATTGCATCTCCTCCGGACTCAACTCGGTCTGACGTAGGTCGATGATATAGGCGCTGTTCCCATTCTCCTCAAAACTGGAAAAGTTGGGAAACTGCAATTCTAAAGAAGGAGGCATCGGTTCTTCCTGAAAGCGGAACGTGCCTACGCCTACCGCCAAGTAACCATCCTGAAAACGGTCGCTCAGATATGCACCTAACGACCCGGGGGTATTGCGGCTCATCTCTTCGTTAGGCACCCAAGCCACTACCTGCAAAGTAGTGTCACTATTGTCCATCCAGTCGAAAGAAGGGCTGAACTTTTGCGTAATACCCTGGTAATAGCTCTTGAGGTTGGAAAGGTTAGTCAGGTAACGGTTAATGACAGTCACCGCTCGCTCCACCACTCGACGTTCCTCCATTGGTAATTGAGGCATATCATCGCGCACCGAACACAGTACGAGTAATACGTATTCCTGGTAGGAGGGGGAGTCATAGTAGTATAGCCCCCAAGTCTGCTGTAAGTTGAGCAGCGTGCTGACTTCTTTCACTAGATTAGCCACTTCCCGTTGCCAGGTGGTATCTGTCTGTTGAGCGGCAATATGTATTAGAGATTCCAGACTAGCCGATACGTCTTCGCGCTCGTAACCCATCAGTGCTATTTCAGGATGCTTATAACTCCACTCAAGCACCCGAATGACTTCAATCGGATAATCGTCGGTGAGTATGGCAAATCCCTGGTCTAGGTAATCCCATACTTGTTCCGCTCGGGTAGAGTCCAGCTGAAAAGCTACCACCGGATAGTCCATACCGGCAAGCAGAAACTGGGTGATGCGTAGACGGGAAGTATAGGTCGTCAGGGTATCGTGGCCAATGCCTATGGCTTGTTTTCCCCGTACAAACTTCCGGAGAGAGTTCAGGCCAGCGGGAGTATGGGTATGGAGGGGGGTAGCGTATTTCATGAGCCACTGCCGGGCAGTCTCATCCGTCAACAGGGTATCGGTCATGAGCTGATCTACCGTCTGCTTATATAGCAGGGTGGTATACACTGATCCGGTGCTGGTGAGCCAGCAGGGAGCCGGTACCCGGTTTACGGCCCGCATCGCTGGTTCTACCCAGTAGAAATCATTGATCACAAAGGCAAATTGTGAATCCATACCTCCGAGTGAATCCAGGGGAATCTCTACCCGGTATGCAGCACTGTCTTCTTTTTTCATCGGGTAAATGTCAGTTTGCCAGCCGGCAAACTCCCCGGTGAGAGTTACATCGTGGATCGTCAGAGAAGACATCGGAACAACATTACCGTCGTCTTGCTGTACGGCGTAGGCGTGATCTTCCGCCTTAAACTCAAACTGTAGCCGGTCGTCCTGGGTGTAATATCCCCGGATGGGTAGCTGCTGAGCGAGACCGTACCAAGGAAGGACAAGGAAAAGAATAAGGGGGAATTTATTCATGGTTCATCGTTTTAAACTACTTAGATAAGCTACTTCCGGCACATCAGCCCGGTTGACCGAAATGTCCGGCGTACTGTACGAAAGTAGCGTAAATCATGTCTCACTTTCAATGATATATATCACCTGCTTTTCTGACTTGTATCAGACAGGTAGGGTGGGAGAAGATCATAGTAGACCATGACGCAAGTCATAGGTTTACCCTGTTGCTCACTTTAATTTATCTATTCAAAATCAGCCATGTTATGAAGTATCCTCCTAGTCGCCAGAAGCATGTTATTTACCTGGATGAAATCATTCTTCAGGTAGCGAAAAGACTGGATCAAACGGATGAAACTGAACCAGTACTGAAAATGGTAGAAGCCATACTCTGGGCTATTCGGCGTCGCCTGGATTTCCCCAAAGCTCTACAGTTTCTCCTATTCCTGCCCCTGCAACTACAGGCTATCTTTGTGGAAGGATGGGAGGTAAGTGATTTTCTTCCATCTCCGCTGGGAAGCTTTACCGATCTGGCCGATGAAATTGTGCGCATGAATCCATCGGTATTTTCATCCGGCGAGCTAGGTACAATAAAAGCTCAACAGGCAGTACGGGCGCTGTTTGCCACCATGGGGGATCATATATCACCTGTAGAAGCCCATCAGATGGCATACTTGTTTCCGGAAAACCTTCGAGACCATTTACTCTGATAGCAGATAATAAAATGAACACAACCAATAAGTTTAGAACTATGAGCTCTGTATCCATAACTTACGAATTAGCTGTTCACCAAATTCAACAGCTTTACAGTACTGAAAAACAATGTCTGATGTATCTTAAGGTGTTAGCCTACAAACTTACTAATCTGTATTGGAAGGATGTATTGTGGGAATTATTACCCTTGACCCATCAAAAGATTAAACAGTTACATCGGCTTCAGACTATAGTGCAGGGGGCCTCGGAAACCGTCAATACGGCAGGTATCAATGGCATTGTCAGTGAAGGGTTCGAGCAGATGAAAAGTGTTGAGAACTCTGAATTGAAAGATGCGCTTATTGTGCATACACTCATTCTCCTGAATCATTATAAACTGGGGAGCTACCGAATACTGTTGACCTATTTCCAGTTCTTGAGGCGAGAGAATGAAGCTAATATTGTCCAGACTATCTTAGCTCAGGAAGAAGGAACCTTATCAAAGCTCATGCGCATACTGAGCTCATCGATTCCCACGAGTTCACCTATTTCGGAGGCTTTTGTGACCGAGATTCATGATGCAACTCCTTTTAGTTAACTATAAATAACACTATCATGAAACCCATTCAGAAAATTCTTGCTGCTACTGATTTCTCTAATCGGTCCACTCGAGCCTTGAAGTACGCTATTGCTTTAGCTCAGGCTACCGAAGCAAAACTTTACATTTTGCATGCTTATCGCGTACCGGCGGTCGCTACTGGCACGCCTTACCCTATGGCCGGTCTGTACACCGATACTCTAACAATCAACCAGCAGGTGGAAAAGGAAGTAGAACAGTCATTTGAGGAAATTAAGCTGCTTCATCTGAAGGATCATCCGATTCGCTACGAATTTATCTCCAGTTGTGCTTTCCCTGAAGAGGCGATCGAAGAAGCTATTCCGGAAAAAGCTATTGATCTGGTAGTGATGGGTAATCGGGGTGATAGTAGTTTTGAGAAATTGTTGGGCAGCACGACCACCCATATGATGCGTCGAACTACCTGTCCGATCCTAGCCATTCCTGAAAATGCGGTATATGCTAAGGTGGACCATATGCTGTTTGCTACCGATTATGAACAAGTGAATCGGGCTGATAACTTCCAAGCCCTGCTAGGATTAGCTAGGTTGTTCCGAGCACAGATTGATGTGCTCCATATCACCTCGGCGCAGAAGAAGCTAAGTCAGGAAAAACTAGCGATAGGAGAAGGGCTGGAGCGCATTTTGCATACTCCTCACCAATACCATCATGCAGATAGCGATGATGTGTTGGAAGGGCTGCAAATGTTCTTGAAACAGCATGACGATGTAGGCATGGTGGCGGTGATGCCACGGGATCATAGTTTGTGGGAACGCCTCACCCATAGCAGCATTAGTAAAGAAATCATTTTTGACGCAGATCGGCCGGTGCTAATCTTTCATTAGCCGTTCATAATTTTCCTTAGCAATCTCCATAGGTTTTTTCTTCGGTGTCTTGGTTGGAGCAATTGTATTGGCATCTATTTATAACTCAAGCCACGGTTGTTTGATGCCGGTAATGCTGTTTCACTTTCTCAATAACCTTTTTTCAGCGTTTGACCAGGATGTTATTGTAGCGGTACTGAGTACGGGATATACCGTGGTAGCCTTTCATATTAAAACAACTTCCGGTAAGGCAAACTTAAACCGGGCACTAAGGGTAAGAAATTACTTTATCCAATCCTCTACAACCGGGAAGGTACCTGGCGCCCATGTCTGAGGAGTAAGGGCATGTATTGTCGGAACCCTGCAGATAAGAGCACCTATGGGCGGCAGTATCAGGGATGCAATTATGTGATTGTGGAGATAGATCCTAGAGACGGGATAAATTACGGTAATACAGTGGCAAATGAACTGACCGAAGGCAGATTTAATTCTTATTCCGTTCGGAGAGGATAGGTTGCTCTAACAGCTGCCACTCAAACCCCTGATCGGAGCCACCACATCTTTTGGAAATAACCAGAACCGGACAACTAATCTCAGCCAGTAGGTTAGGGTAGCCTTCCCTTAGTGCCTTTTGCATGGTGGTACTCAGGATTAACAGGTTAATGTTATGTTCTTGTATGTTGAAGAGGATGCGGTCCGAGGAAAAACCTACCTCCGCCTGAAATGCATACTGTAGCCCCGAACCTTGGAGGTATTGCTCATCAATTAATTTAAACTGGTGAGCGGCCTTCATTTCCAGATTCTTCTTGGCTTCGCGAATGTTTTTGTGATCTAAAAAAGCATCGTTGAACCGGAATGTATACAGTATAACCAAAGCTGACGCATACGTTTTGGCCAAGTTCATCACCTGGGGTATCGCATCGTTGGAAGACTCCGAAAAGTCTGTTGGAAAAAGTATTTTCTTATATAGGTGTTGACTTTCCATCGAGAACTGTATCCTACAAAGTCTTTATCTTAGCGCTAATGTACTTGAATTTGCTACCCTTAAATATGATGACAATCAATCCAAATTTTGATTTTTGTCAGTAATTTTAGCTTACATTCATCATATGATGCAGAACGATCAAAAAAAAGCCAACCAAGAGGCATTCAGAGCTATTTACGAAGCCTGTGAAGAGGGAATTATTGCCGTGGATGAAGAGGGGGAAATTAAAATGGCCAATACTGCGGCCCATACTATCTTCGGATATGATGAAAACGAACTGCCGGGGCATAGCATTGAAGATCTAGTCCCGCCGAAGTTGAAACAACAGCATCAGGCCGACCGAGTCCATTACAATAAAAATCCTCACCCTCGAAGAATGGGAGCCGGACGAGATCTGCTAGCCACCAAAAAAAATGGGGAGTACTTTCCGGTGGAGATAAGCCTAAATACGGCCTATTTTGATAACAAGCGGCATGTGATTGCCTATGTCATCGATATTAGCGAGCGTAAGAAGATGGAGCATGCGCTCAAAAAAAGTGAAGAACAATTGATCTTATACGCAGCCCAATTGGAAAAGCGGGTGAAGGAGCGAACGGAAGAATTAGAACACACCAATCAAGCCCTCAAGCGGCAGATACAGGAGACTAAGAAAGCCGAAAAAGAGGCTATTAGCGCTTTGGAACGTGAACGGGAGTTGAACGAGCTAAAATCCCGTTTTGTGTCTACCGCCTCGCATGAGTTCCGTACCCCCCTAAGCACGATCTTGTCATCGGCTTCGCTAATTGAAAGGTATTCGCAAGCAGAAGCTCAGGAAAAAAGGCTTAAACATATTCAAAAGATTAAGTCTTCCATTGGTAACTTGAATACCATCTTAGAAGACTTTCTGTCCGTATCCAAACTGGAAGAAGGCAAGGTAGATGTTCAAATTGATACGGTTGATCTGACGGCTCTCTGTGCAGAGGTCATTGATGAACTATCTTCCATTAAGAAAGCAAACCAATCTCTCATTTTCTCTTCTGAAGGTACGCCCGAGCTCATAGCGGCCGACCCTAAAATCATTAAAAACATTGTAATTAACCTTACCTCGAACGCTATCAAGTACTCGGAAAAAGACATTACCATCAGAGTAGACTACCGGGCGAACGATCACCTATGCCTCTCTATTATTGATGAGGGGATTGGTATCCCTCAGGAGGAACAGAAACATCTTTTTGATCGCTTTTTCCGCGCCAGGAACGCTACCCACATTCAAGGCACCGGTTTGGGATTGAACATCGTAAAAAAATACGTTGACATGCTGAGCGGGACCATTGAGTTTAAGAGTGAGGCAAATGAAGGTACCGAATTCTATGTCAGGCTTCCTAAAGTAACAAAGTAAATGAAGAAAATACTTATTATAGAAGACAACGCCGATATCCGGGAGAATATAGCCGAAATACTGGAGCTGGCCGATTATGAGGCAATCACCGCCACCCAAGGTAAAGAAGGGGTGGAAAAAGCCATACAGGAGCAGCCCGATCTGATTATCTGTGATATTATGATGCCCGAACTGGATGGGTACGGAGTGCTACATATCCTCGCGAAAAAAGAATCTACCGCCTACATTCCCTTTATCTTTCTTACCGCCAAAGCCGATAGAGCCGACATGCGCAAGGGGATGATGCTGGGAGCAGATGATTACCTGACCAAACCTTTTGATGATACCGAACTGCTCGATGCCATAGAAGTGAGACTCAGGAAGAATGATCTACTAAAAAAAGAATATGCATCAAGCGCCGAAGGGCTATATTCCTTTATTTCGGATGCCCAATCCCTACACCACTTCCTGTCGATAGACAGTCAGAAAAAGCCGCGATTCTACCGAAAGAAGAGTGTGATCTATCACCCCGGCGAAATGCCCCTCAGTGTGTTTCTTATCGCAAAAGGAAAAATAAAAACGATTCGTATTAATGAAGATGGGAAGGAGCTTATTACCGGTATCTATAGTCAGGGTGAGTATTTTGGGTACGAGGCTTTGCTTAAAAACCAAGAATATACGAATAGCGCTGAGACCATGGAGGATTCTGAAATCATCATTTTGCCGAAAGATGAGTTTTATCAGTTGGTTTATGGCAATCGGGAAATAGCACAAAAATTTATCGAATTACTTTCTAATAAAGTAGAAGAGAAAGAAGAGAAACTGCTGCATCTGGCCTATGACTCAGTAAGGCAACGTACCGCTGAAGCCCTGATCAGTTTGTACCAGAAATTTAATACTGAAAAAGATATCAACTACGAGTTTACTGTCTCTCGGGAGGATCTGGCCAATATGGTTGGCACAGCTACCGAGTCGGTTATAAGAGTAATTTCAGATTTCAAAGAAGAAGGCATCATCACCACGCGAAGCAGCAAGATTACGATTAAACAACCGGGCAAGTTGGAGAAAATAAGAAAGTGGCATGTAGGATAGGGGGAATAAAGACCAGGACTGAGGAGATTCTTGAAGTATACGATAAAGTGATGAAAACCGTCAGTAGAGACTGCTATAGCTCTGATTCTAAATATATATGGTTTGATGGCTCTAGTCCATGAGTGGGTATAATATGAGTAAGGAATGGGAAAGTCTACGGTCAGAGTATCCGAAGGTGTAGATCAAACGCAATAGTTACTTCCTCGTCTACGGTCACCATACCCATGAATTTTTTTGGGGGAGTCAGATGAAAGTCAGTGATGTTCAGGCACTGCTCACCCTGATAAGCAGAGGGGCTGCCAGATTCCGGCACGTTGCTTATTGGTACCTCATAGATTCTATCTTCCCCGGCTACAGTAAACCGGACCCTAACCCACACCTGACAGCCTTGATTGGGCGCTTCGCGTACCCATAGGCTCAGTAGACTAAGCTTCAGATCAGGGTGCTGTTCGTATTCCAGCAGATTCTGGAAATCTCTGTTCATCATCGGGTTACCGCAGTCAAAGCAGGCTACCTTTATCGATATGTTGGCTTCTTCCAATTGCCATAAGCTATCGGATTGTGGTTGAATCCGGATGCTCAATGTATCTCGGGATAGATCCCCCTCGTAACGGCAACGGAAGGTGCTGATATTCGTACTTCCCTGGATTTTCAGCGAACTACCTTCTTCAATGACTACCACTACCATTTCGTTCGGAGCAGTAGGGGAGGTAGTCAGCGTAAACCAATTTATAAGCAGAAGTACAAAAGCTGAATTAAAAAGCAAGAAACCCATGGTAGACGGAGAATAACTGAGACAAAATTTAGATGCAGAAAAGCAGTCGGGAAAATCCCGAACTGCCTTCTTTCTTCTGCTCCGGTCTAGAAAGCGACCGTGGCTTCTAACATCAGGCCGTTGAACTGACCTTCGTGGTAGATACTGCTGGGGTCAAATTCCTTGTACTCCTGATTTATATATTCAGCCTTCATCAGAATGTTCTTTGTAATGAACCAACCACCACCTACTTGCAGCCGGTTGACGGTGACCTCATCGGTAGAAAAGGCCATAGGACCGGTGACGGTATTGTACCGAAGGGCTACATAGAGTTGATCATATGGCAGGAATCGGTATACCGCTTCGGCGCCGTACTGGCTCCATTCTCGATTTTTATCTTCGTCAGACAGGCTACCATTAGACCATTCGGCAACTCCGAAGAGCTCCAGGCCGCTGATTTCCACGAAGGGGTTGATCTGGAAGGAGGTGACGTCATTTCGGAAGTTAGGATTTAGCCGGCCGGAGGTAAACTGAGAAGATTCGGAAGCATTCACGTTTTCCATCACCAGGTAGTAGCGTGAGCCAGTTCGGTCACCGGCATACAGAGTGTTGTTGAGCGACTTGTTGGTGGTGTAGAAAGAACCGGTCAGTCGGAAGCGAAAATCATCGCTGTACCGTTTGTCGTAGCCGATCTTACCGTAGTACGAAGGAGCGCGATTCTCTGGGGAGACTACACTGCCTTTGATCTCCCCACCGGAAGTAGCGATCATAGCCAGGAAGTTATTCTTAAAGAAGTACAGTTCTGCTCCGATTTCGGTGGTAAAAGCATCCATCAGGTAGTTGCCCACTAGCGGGTTATACAGGGCATTGGCATTGTCGGTACGGCGGAAGTGGGTATCTCCGTAGTTAATCTCCATGTGGCCGGCCCGCAGTCGGACGTACTCAAAGACGTGGTCCAGAAAGGCACTGTGCAGGAAGGGTACCTTATCTACCTGCACGTAACCGCCTTTTACCCAGGCTTCAGGGTGGTGACGGGACGACAGGTAAGTCACTACATTCATGCTGACTCCGTCGGCCAGTTGCACATCCAGGTTCAGATTGGCGGTAGCCAGGTTAAAGCCGGGGCCGATGTCTTTCAACTCATTCAGGTCCACTCCGTCTACTAAATTAGGTTCGGCCGCATTGCTGTGTTTTAGGGCCTGCAACTGCTGGGTGAATGCTCCGCCTACTCGCACGGATACGTCGGTAAACCCTATAGTATCGGCTTTAGAAGGCTCAAACATGTTAATACCTCGTTGGTCGTAAGGCCGCCAGTACTGTATAGGCTTAAACTGAGCCTGTGCCATCCAAGGCAGGCTGATCAACAGCAGAGCAGAGAAAAGATAATGTAATGTTTTCATGGTATGGGATTTTATGAGATAGGTGCTAATTAATGTTATTAAGGTAGAGAGTGTAGTTAATGGTGATTTCATCGCCGGTTTTAATGGTTCCGAACACGGCTGTCGGGGGTTCTATGCCGAAGTCTGTCATCTTCATAGTATGGGTGCCCATGAGGCGTATCAGGCTTGGAGAGACTACTTCATATTTGGCCTCTACCTGCACCAGTCGTAAAGTGCCGACCATACGCAATTCACCGGTAGCTTGGATTTTTCCTGATGCCAGGGGCTTGATCTGTTGTAAGGCAAACTGAATGGTGGGGTATTCTCTTTCATGCAGCGCTTCGTAGGTGTTCTTATCCATTGCCGACTTACCGCTTTTGATGGATTTCACCGGTATGGTAAGGGTCACTTTCTCAAACAGAGGACATTGATTTTGCACTTCAAGCCGGGCTTTCCCTTTGATCTCGGTAACCTCGCTTTCCCAGTCATGTAGGGTAGAGGTGCCTTTGATCATCATAATGCTGTTGTCAGCCACCTCATAGGTTTCCTGGGCTTGGGCGGAAAAGATAATGAGCCCGAATAATAAGCCCCAAATACCAGAGTTTTGTATGTTTTTCATGTTCGGAAGACTTTTAGTAAATGCCGGTATAGTGTTTTACTCCGACCGTTCAAAGGTCGCTCACCGGACTACCAAAGTCATTGACTGAACGCAGGTAAAAACATGATTTTGATCAGATTATCTGATGATGACCACCCAGCTACCGAAGGATGAGTATTACTTTTAGAATGCTGGTAATTGTGTAGGAAGTTTCAATATTTAAGGTATGCCTCTTGTCCTAAAAATTAGATGCCACGCCGCGCTGGCTTCACATGAAGGTTGAACTTGCAATGAAAAACTGGACAGAAAGTCCCCGAGGCCCGGTGATAGCAGACACCCAAGCTTTTCCTGTAGTACTAGGGGTGAACCGCGTCGGCGGCCGATGTCTTTCTAACAGGTTCTTTACTTTCGGGTAGTTATGATTGGAGTTTGTAGTCTGCACCGCTTCGGCAGACCGATCTGAGCTTTTTGTGAACAATACTTTTAATGTTAGCCGATCTCATGATCCGGGCAACCCTAGACCTTGAGATCTGGATTCCTCCCTTTTGGAGTTCAACAGTAATTTTTGGGCGGCCGTACCTACCTTTGCTCCTGTTGTGTATTTCCGGTCCCCGGTGGCTCTTATTAGTTTTAGAGCCGCCTGATTATTGATTATCCTGGCTGATGGCTTACGATTAAGCCAGTGGTAATATCCACCGGGCTTCGGGGGCTTCTGCTGACCTTGAACACTTTCCCCATCCGCGCCACGTCGGCTTCTCAATGGCAAACATATGTCGATGCTTTTTCATAAACTGGAAGATTTGCTGCCGCAGTGGAACTGTTGTTCCTGAAAAAGATGCTTACTGCGGGGTAGCCCCCTGCCTTTTTTAGAATATCCCGCTCTATCTCAGCTTCCCGCAATTGTTTCCACTTCGGCGGTCCGATTTAATTTAGCAATCTCTGCTTGCTCTGCATTAATGAGGGTTTTCCATAGCCAGAGAAGCTTTCGCGCCACGACGGCCTTCTCTCTTATGTTTGTGCTCCCGTTTCTAAAGACTTAGTAGGTCGGACCGGATACCCATTTCTTTTGCTACCTCACCAGGTGCTTTACCAGACAGGCAAAGTTCAACCGGGCCGCGGTGGCTGCCATTACTTGAAGGCTCGGTCGTAGTGTCTCTTTTCTTGTTTCATATCAGTTAAGTTAAGGATTGTAAGGCTTAACTCAGTGTCCACCTACTAAAGGTAGCAAGTTCAAGGTAATCAAAAGAGTCCACAACCAATATTTGTTCTGCCTACCCTTGATTCACATATTATAATAAGAGCTTTGCGTAAGCGGAAATTTTGATGCTTATTGCCTGTATTGAGTTATCTTAGGCGAAGAAAGTGGCTAACATTATTCAAGTCATAGTATAAACAGCGCTCTAAAATAAACCCGGAAAAAAACATACTACAACTCCGAGTAAGCTTACAACAACATTCGGAGCATATACCTTTAAAGCTCATTCAATGAACGTAATAATTTCTGTAGGACTTAGGGGCGGGCTGAGTTTACTACTATGTTCTTTGTTTTCCTGTAACTATTCTGATAGCAAGACTGAGACCAAGAATCCAAATCAACTTAATACTTCTGCCGATAGTCTGTCTCTTCAGTTTACAGTAGAAGAGGCTCCGGAATGGACAGACCTGTTTAACCGTAAATCCGGTTGGTTTGGTGCTGATGGTATATTTGCCATACCACTGAATGCAAAAGATAATCAATCAGCAACATCCGGTACCGAAACGATGCTGATCTTCAGTGATACCATGATTGGAGAAATTTCTGACAGTACGTTGCAGCCTGGCGCGGTCATGGTTAATAATTCAGTGGCCTACCTTACCGGAAGTAAGCCCGACGAAGAAAAGATTCGGTTTCAATGGGCTAACAGCGAGGGTGGAGAACCCACTACATTATTTTCTCCTCATACTTCGCTTGCTGAAGAAGGAGACTATTACTGGCTGGGAGATGGATTTCTGAATACCGCTCTGGATAGTATATATATCTTTGCCTACCGGATGCGGAACATGGATACGAGCGATGACTGGTCGTTTAAAGAAATGAGTACGAATCTGATTGCCTTACCGGCGGGCAGCCGCCCTCCCTTTAAGGAGCAGCGCCAGGTAGAAACCCCGCTGCGGTTTGAGGATGGTGGTTTTGGAGCTGGCATATTTGTCAATACCACAGTCTCGGGAGCACCTGACCCGGACGGGTACATTTATGTATATGGCAATAGAGAAGGTTTGATGGTGGCCCGGGTAAAACCCGAAGATTTTGAAAACTTTAGTGCCTGGCGGTTTTGGGATGGCGAAGGGTGGAATGAGGATATGCAACAAGTGAAGACCATAGCCTCTGACATTTCTAACGAACTGAGCGTATCCGCGCTTCCCGATGGGCGATATGCCCTGGTGTTCACGCTAGGTGGATTAAGCCCGACGGTGGGCTTACGATTAGGTCCCACTCCTTACGGCCCGTTTGGACCAGTAATCAAGGTCTATGAAGCGAAAGAGATGCAGCATAAAAACTATATCACCTACAATGCAAAGGCTCATCCAAACCTATCAGCTCCCGGTGAACTTCTGATCAGTTACAATGTCAATGCATTTGACTTCTGGAATGAACTACAGGCCAACCCTCATCTGTATCGTCCCCGATTCATCAAATTGAAGTTACATTCACCGGATATGTAATTTTTATTTAGCTTTGAGGGGCTAACAATAGCTCCAGCTAATAGTCCAGTTATACATTTGGTTGCTTTTGTTTTTGGTCAGTTGTTCGTGAAAAAGTAAAAGTTTGAGCTACCCTAATACAACAATCATTGTTAAAAAGGCCATTGTCTGGTGGCTTCTGATGACCATCCTGATTTCAGGTTGCAAAAATAGCGGCCAGATGTCTGAGGCTCTATTCAAACGCCTATCGGCTGAAAATACCGGGGTGAATTTTTCAAATGATATCCGTCAAACTGATTCACAGAATGTACTGGAATACATGTATTTTTATAATGGGGGAGGAGTTGGGGTAGGAGATATCAATAACGATGGATTAACTGATATTTTTCTGTCTGGCAACATGGTTTCTTCCCGCTTATATGTGAACAAAGGAAATCTCCGGTTTGAAGATATTACAGGGCAGGCGGGAGTTGCTACAACTGGTTGGTGTACTGGGGTGGCGATGGTAGATATCAATAATGATGGGTTCTTGGATATCTATGTTAGCCGAGCCGGAAGTCAGAATCCCCATGATCGAGCTAATTTATTATTTATCAATCAGGGGAATAATACCTTTACCGAGTTGGCGAGTGCCTACGGAATAGCCGATACCGGCTACACTACTCAGGGAGCTTTTTTTGATTACGATAAAGATGGATATCTGGATCTGTACCTGCTCACTCACGATCATGCCCCTCAGGCGTTGAACGTGCCTAGCCCGGTAAAAGAAAATGGAGAGGGTAAAAGCACGGATAAGTTATACAGGAATAATGGGAATAGTTCAGAAAGTGAGCACCCTACTTTTACGGATGTATCTGCTAAGGCAGGTATTCTGATTGAAGGATACGGACTGGGAGTGGGTATCAATGATATCAACGCAGATGGGTGGCCGGATATCTATGTTTCCAACGACTTTCTGAGTAGCGACCTGCTGTACATCAACAACCGCAATGGCACTTTCTCCAATAAGATTAGTGACTTTGTAAAACATCAGAGCTACAATAGCATGGGGGTGGATGTTTCAGA
The DNA here is from genome assembly GCF_022458895.1 of Roseihalotalea indica. The sequence continues at coordinate 169,721 of NZ_JAINFL010000013.1, forward strand.
CTATAATAACGATGGGCTCTCGGATATTTTTGTGGTAGACATGTTACCGGAAGACAACTACCGTCAGAAAACGATGTCGGGCGGTATGACCAACGAGAAGTTTGATTTCATGCTCCAGCGGGGGTATGAACCGCAGTATATGAGAAACACGCTTCAGTTAAATAATGGCAATGGGCATTTCAGTGAGATCGGACGCTTAGCCGGAATAGAGAAAACCGATTGGAGCTGGAGTCCTTTATTTGCTGATTTTGACAACGATGGTTACAAAGATCTCTTCATCACCAATGGGTATCTTAAGGATATCACCGATAAGGATTTTATCAGCTATAGTAAGAATAAAACCATGTTTAAAGACGAGCAGGATGCGAACAAAACCCTGCTTGCGTTGATGGATGAACAGGCAGGAGTGCAAATTCCTAACTATGCCTACAAAAACAACCATAACCTCACTTTCTCTAAGGCAGAGGATTGGGGCTTCGATCAGCCTACCTATTCCAATGGTGCCGCCTATGCCGATCTGGATAATGATGGTGATCTGGATTTGGTGATTAACAACATCAATGAGAAAGCCTCGGTTTATGAAAATAAGACCGAACAGCGTACCGCTAATCATTACCTTGCATTAACCCTCCACGGCGATTTGCCCAATCCAATGGGCTTAGGTACTCAAGTGATTCTGCGAAACCAGGGGCAGGTTCAGTTGTATGAACATACTTTGTATCGGGGATACCAGTCAACGGTAAGTAATATTGTTCATTTCGGGCTGGGAGAGGCTCAGCGTGTCGATACGGTAGAAATCCACTGGGCCGATGGCCGACAGCAACAATTCTTCAACGTACCGGCTAATCAGCTTATGACGGTCAGGCAGGAAGATGCCAGGTATCCTTCGGAAAAAGAGAATAATGAAGTGAAAGCTGTTTTTTCCGAGGTCTCTAAGGAATTGGGTATTGACTTTTTGCATCAGGAAAATAGTTATTCCGACCTCATCGCCTATCCCTTACTTCCCCAAACGTACTCATCGTTAGGGCCCTCTCTCGCCGCCGGAGATATTGATGGTAACGGACTGGAAGATGTTTTTATGGGCGGCTCAGCGGGCAATCCGGGTAGCCTTTTTCTACAGCAATCTTCCGGTAAATTTACCCGTCGGGAATTTCGCCAGGATGTTGAGTTTGAAGATATGGGAGCTTTGTTGTTTGATGCTGATCAGGATGGCGATCTGGATCTTTATGTGGTAAGTGGCGGAAGCGAATCTTCGGCAGATTCATCACTGTATCAGGACCGGCTTTATAGCAATGATGGCCGGGGGAGCTTTCAGCGTGATATGTCCGCTTTACCAACGATCAACTCCAGCGGTGCCTGTGTAACCGCCGCGGATTTTGACCGGGATGGTGATCTGGATGTATTTGTGGGTGGACGGGTACTACCCGGCAGTTATCCCCAGGCCCCGGAGAGTTATATTCTTCAGAATGATGGCGGAACATTCACCAATGTTACCGAAGAAGTGTGCTTCGGATTAAAAAATATAGGCATGGTGACCTCGGCGCTCTGGACTGATTTTGATAACGACAATCAGGTAGATCTTTTGGTGGTGGGGGAGTGGATGCCCATTACCTTTTTTAAGAATGTAAAAGGAAAACTGGTCAATGTCACCACTGCAACCGGATTAGGCGAGACATCAGGATGGTGGAACAGCCTGGCGGGCGGGGATATGGATAATGATGGCGATATAGATTATGTACTGGGAAATTTAGGGTTGAATACCCCTTTCAAAGCTTCCGAAGATAAGCCGCTTACCATTTACTCCGGTGATTTTGATGGAAGCAGCACTCCGCATACACTGTTATCCTGGTATAAGCAGGGCGAGAATTACCCAATGGCATCACGGGATTTACTACTACGCCAAATGCCCGGCTTTGGGAAGCGATTCATGAAGTATCATGATTATGCTCGCGCAACGGTCGAGGATATTATCCTGCCGGAAGCTCTGGAGCAAACCCTAGTGCTGCAAAGTAGTTATTTTTCTACCGCTTACCTGGAAAACCAGGGCGAGGGGAAGTTTTCATTAAGACCTTTGCCCTTACAAGCCCAGGTTGCCCCGGTAAACGGTATTCTGGTGAAAGATGTGGACTACGACGGAAACCTGGATATCCTGATGACCGGAAACTCATACGCTCCAGATGTTGCTATTGGCCGTTACGATGCTTTTGCCGGATTATACTTGAAGGGAGATGGTCGCGGTAGCTTCTCACCGGTAGCTCTTTCCCAAAGCGGTTTTTTTATTGATTCGGATGCTAAATCGTTAAACCAACTTTATACGCAAACGGGAGATGCTTTGATTCTGGGGGCAGCCAATGCTGACAGCTTAAAAGCTTATCTACATACTATACCTGAACGAATCAGGCTGCTGAAGCCACATAGCCAAGATGCGTTTGCTACTTTCAAAATACCAGGTTCCGGTAACAGGAAAGTAGAGTTTTATTATGGTTCCGGTTACCTATCTCAATCTTCCCGCATGTTGGAAATTCCGGAAGAAGCCGAATTATTAGAAATTGTTGATTTTGAGGGAAATGGAAGGATCCTAGATAGTACCAAGTTCCAGTGAGAGCCCAACCGGAATAGCTAATCCATGGTAGAGGGTTACTTAATCCTCGCTTGGTTCGCAACAAAATATTTAGCCAGCTTTATCTGAAACTACCAGGAATTTGGCCTGGAAAGAATTCGCCTGTTTGTTTTTCTGATATTTTTACTAAATTGCTAAACCGATTTAGTAAATAATCTTTTAGCAGATGCCAGTCTGCGTTATCGTTTGATTCGGTAACTTAATTAACGTATTGGCACACGCTATAAACTTAACGACCAAAGTAACTTACATAACAACCTATACTATGAAAAAAGCACTACTAATAGGTGTATTAAACATCTGGATCTGGCCACAGGTGATCGCCCAGCAACAAGTGTCAGGAAGAGTAATTGATTCCTCCGAAGGAGAAGCGTTACCCGGGGTAAATGTGCTGGTGAAAACAACCTCAATGGGTACGGTTACTGACATCAATGGTAATTACAGTATCAATGTCCCCGATGAAAATGCCACCCTGGTATTTTCGTCAATAGGTTATCTCGCTCAGGAAATAGAAATCAACGGCCGGTCTACCATTGATATAACCTTAGAGGAAGATGTACAGAGTTTAGAAGAAGTAGTGGTGGTAGGCTACGGTACGGTAAAAAAATCAGATTTAACCGGTTCTGTAGCTTCAGTAAGCTCAGAAGAAATAAAGGCGGTACCAGTCACTACCTTTGATCAGGCACTACAGGGACGAGCCGCCGGGGTAAAAGTAGTGCAGACCTCCGGGGTGCCGGGGGGAGAAACTAATATTAGAATCCGGGGTACCAGCTCGGTGAATGCCAGTAGTGAACCGCTGTACGTCATCGATGGGATGCTCATTAATAGCAACGGCGGGGAGATGTCGATTGGGGGAAGAGGGCCCCGGATAGGTGCCTTATCAACCATCAACCCCAACGACATTGAATCTATTGAAGTACTGAAAGATGCTTCCGCCACGGCTATCTACGGATCAAGAGGGGCTAACGGAGTCATTCTGATTACTACCAAACGGGGTAAGTCCGGCAGAGGGTCGGTGAGCTTTGAGGGCTACTACGGCTTACAGCAGGTATCCAAAAAGCTAAACATGCTCAACGCTACCCAGTATGCCGAACTGGTAAACGAGGCTAGTCTCAATGCGGGCAATGAACCGGTTTATGCTAATCCGCAAAGTTTTGGAGAAGGAACCGATTGGCAGGAAGAGCTTTTTCGGGTAGCTCCTATGGCTAATTATCAGCTTTCGCTAACCGGCGGAAATGAAAGCACCCGATACGCAGTTTCGGGCGGATATTTTACCCAGGATGGTATTGTAACTGGCTCTGATTTTAACCGATATTCTTTTCGGGTCAATTTAGATACTGATGTTAATGAAAAATTAACGATTGGGTCCAATCTGTCCTACAATAGAATTTCTTCTAATGGGGTGTTAACCGGCCCCGGTGCTGTTGTTCAGGGAGTAGTAACCAATGCCCTTCAATTTAACCCTATTTTACCAGTGTACGATGCTACCGTTCCAGGAGGGTATACGTTTGAGCACGATAGAAAGCCCGCCGTAGCCAATCCTGTTGCCGAAGCAAAAGAATATATTGCCGCTACCGGAACCTCCCGGATTCTCGGTAACTTTTTTGCCCAATACGAAATTCTGGACGGTCTGGCATTTAAAACCAGCATTGGGATAGATGGGATAACCACTAAATCCAATTCGTTTGGCCCTAATTTCTTGAAGAGAACTGAAAACAGTTTAGGGGAGGCATCCATCTCTACGCTGGAAGCGCTCACCTGGCTGAATACCAACACACTTACCTACGACAAAGACATTAACCCGAATAATACCATCAACGCGATGCTCGGGTTTGAAACACAAAAGTTTAGAAATGAATCGTTGAACGCCTATGCTTTCGGTTTTCCCGATTCTCGAACGGGGTGGCATGACATTGGCGCTGCCGAAAATCCGCAGACGCCCAGCAACGGAGAGCTAGAATGGAGTATGATGTCTTTCTTCGGCCGAATAAACTACTCTCTGCTGAATAAATACCTGTTTACGCTTACCGGTAGGGTTGACGGAGCTTCTAAGTTTTCTGAGGGAAGAAAATACGGGTTTTTCCCTTCTGCCGCCTTCGCCTGGCGGGTTTCCGACGAAGGGTTTATGAGCGACGCAGACTTCATCTCTGACTTGAAATTCAGAGCCAGCTACGGGCAGACCGGCAACCAGTCGATCCCTCCTTACCAGTCACTGGCCTTGATTGGGCCAATCGGGCAGGGAGTGTTTAGTACCGGTAACGGGACGGATGTGTTCCGCGGGCGAGAGCCTGTTTCTTACCCCAACCGGGATTTGAAATGGGAAACAACGGAGCAGATTAATTTTGGAGTTGACCTTTCCGTCATGGATGGACGCTTCGGGTTAACTGCCGAAGCTTATCATAAAAACACCAACGATCTGCTGCTAAACACGCCTATTCCTTTTACAACCGGATTTGAGAATACTTTATTGAATATTGGCAATGTTCAGAACCGCGGGGTTGATTTAGCCTTTAACTCCGTCAATATCGAAGGCGAGCTTTCCTGGACTTCTTCGATTAATGTATCATTTAACCGAAACAAAATAACGGATCTGGCCCGGGAAGAAGATGTCAACTTAGGCGTGGGAGGAAATATACTGCGTGAGGGAGAACCTATCGGTACTTTCTTCGGCTATGTGTTTGACGGTATTTATCAGACCGATGAGGAAGCTGATGAGAGTCCGGTCATTGCGGGGCAGACACCTTCTGCCGGTGACCGGAAATATAAGGATATCAGCGGGCCGGAAGGAACACCCGACGGGGTAATCAACGATTTTGACCGAACGGTCATTGGATCAGCCCAGCCCAACTTTACCTGGGGATTTGATAATAAAATATCCTTTAAAAATGTATCCCTTTCATTTTTCTTTCAAGGGTCACAGGGTAATGAGATGGTTAACCTAAACTTAGGTGATTTAGCCAACGTAAACGGTCAACAAAATGTACTGGCAGAAGCTGGCCTCAACCGTTGGACACCCCAAAACCCCAGCAACCGCTACGCCCGCGCACTGGCAACGGCGAATGATAATGTTTTTTCTTCAAGGTTTGTGGAAGACGCATCGTACCTACGCTTGAAGAACGTCACCTTAAGTTATAATCTTCCTTCGTCCATTCTGGAAAGAATCAGGTTAAGTAATCTTAGAATTTACGTGAGTGGTACCAACCTCTGGACCCTAACCAACTACAGCGGCTACGATCCGGAAGGAAATGCCTACGGCCAGACGACGAACATTGTGGGAGTTGATTTTGGCAGCTACCCCCAGGCTAAAACGTATACTGTAGGCCTTAATATTGGATTTTAAGCGTACCGACAACCTAACTCATGAAGACAATGAAAAAATTATTCAATATAAAAATAAGCAGCCTGTCCCTTTTGCTAGCAACCCTTTGGTTTACCGCTTGTGATGATTTCCTGAAGGAAGACCCCCAGGACCGGATTGCCCAGGACCGATTTTATCAAACGGCAGAAGACGCTGAGGCAGCCGTAAACTCCATTTATGCCAATTTAGGTTCAACCTCTTCCGGGCCGGAAGGGGTGTATCATAGTACTACCTGGATTGCCGCCGGGCTGGCTTCCGATAATCTGAAGAATATGCAGCAGGGCGCCCTGGCTAACGATCAGTTAGGCACCTTTTCCTGGAATGCCGAAAATTCCAGTATCCTAACTATCTGGCGCATTCACTACAAAACCATCAATCTGGCCAACATTGCCATAGAACGAATTCCAGCCATTGAGATGGACGAAACCTTGAGAAGTCGTCTGGTAAATGAAGCAAAGTTTCTCCGAGGGCTGATGTACTTCAATCTGGTAAGAATGTACGGCAAGGTTCCGCTACTCATCAGTGAAGCCACTACCTTGAATCCGGAAGTAGCCGAGGTCGGGGCGGTTTACTCGCAGATTACCCGTGATCTTCAGGATGCAGAAGCCCTACCGGAGGACGGTGATATTCAGGAAGGCCGGGCCACCCGGGGAGCAGCCAAAGCGCTGTTAGCCAAGGTATACCTGACCCAGGAAGATTACGAAAATGCATCAGCCAAAGCACTGGAGGTTATTCAATCGGGAAAATACGATCTGTGGGCAGATTTTTCGGAAGTGTTTAAGCATACCAGCCGAAATGGTAAGGAGGCTCTCTTTTCCGTGGGGTTTGGCGATGGGGGAGGAGCGATTTCGTTCTGGGAATTCGGACAGTTCAACGTACGGCTCTTGCCTCGCGAACTGACCCAATCCAGAGCGATAGTGACCAACACCCAGGGCTGGCAGGTAGCCACGGAGGATTTATACAATGCTTTTTCCGAAGACGATGCCCGGAAAGCGGTAACCTTTATGACCGAATTTCTGGACGATGATGGCAATGTAGTGGAGTTAAGCGAGTACTATATTCAAAAATACTGGGATGAAGAAGCCGAACCCAATGCCGGTGATTCCAAGCAGGACTTTCCCGTAATCCGTTATCCGGATGTGCTGCTTACCTATGCTGAGGCTCAAGCGGAATTGGGGAATTTTGCGGAAGCCAACACCTACCTGAATATGGTGAAAAACCGGGCCAACCTACCGGCTGTGTCCATTAACAATAATGCCGAGTTTAAGGAAGAAGTATTAGCAGAACGAAGGAAGGAATTTGTGGGAGAAGGACAGCGATTCTTCGATCTGGTAAGAACCGAAACATTGGAAGAGAAGGTAATGGAGGCAAAAGATATTCAGGTAAATCCGATCTATTACTTGTTTCCTATTCCTCAGCGGGAAAGAGATGTGAACACCAATTTACCGCAAAATCCGGGCTATTAAGTATTACTGACAACCGGTGGTCATCACTCTGGTCAAAGCCTATTCTCGCTGGATTTACTTCCCGGGAATATGCTTTGCTTGGGCTATTCTCAGTCCTCATCATTTTCTCAAAACATATCAATTTTTAGTCTTTTGATGATAAAGTTTTTCAGTTCCGCCAGCTTCACGCGCTTGTTACCTCATCTATTGAGAAATACGATAATGGGGATTTTAGGAGTATTTTGGTTTAGCATAACAAGTGTGAGTGCTCAACAAGCCTACTTCATTGATGGCTACCACGGTGGAATATACGGGCATTTCCCTCGCTGGCAGACCCAGTTTATGGTAGATCAACTGGAAGATCACCCGGATTGGAAGGTCAATCTGGAAATAGAACCCGAAACCTGGGATTCAGTCAAGGTCTACGACCCGGAAGCATATCAACGGTTCAAGGAGGCGTTGAATGATCCTGCGATTGCCGAAAGAATTGAGTTCGTTAATCCGGGGTATGGACAGTCTTATTTATACAACATCTCGGGCGAAAGCCTGATTCGGCAATTTGAGTACGGTATCCGTAAGATCAATGAGCACTTCCCTTCGGCTCAATTTACGACCTATTCTACGGAAGAGCCCTGCTTTACCAGTGCATTGCCGCAGGTGCTTAACTCGTTCGGCTTCCAGTACGCTTCGCTGAAAAACCCTAACACCTGCTGGGGGGGCTATACGCGCGGGTATGGCAATGGGCCAATCGATTGGATAGGTCCGGATGGCACCGCAATTACGACGATTCCCCGCTATGCGGCGGAGCAATTGGAGGGTAGCTCCACCTGGCAGACGACCGCCTGGGCTAATTCGGAAGACTACATTCAGGCCTGTCTGGAAGCGGGCATTAAAGATCCCATCGGTATGTGTTTGCAGGATGCTGGCTGGGATGGCGGTCCGTGGCTGGGCATTGCCAAGCGTACTTATCAGCCTTCGGAATACACAACCTGGCGAGACTATTTTGAAGATATAGCCCCTGAAGCTACTCAGGCCTGGAACTTTAGCCAGGAGGATATTCAGGTAAGCCTGATGTGGGGATCGCAGGTATTACAAAAGCTAGCCCAGCAGGTACGGGTAGCGGAGAACAAAATCGTGATGGCCGAAAAGCTGGCGGCTTTGTCATCCTTTTACCGTCCTATGTCCTGGCCTACCGCATCACTGGATGAAGCCTGGAGAACATTACTACTCGCCCAGCACCACGACTGCTGGATTGTGCCATACAACGGCAGAGTGAACGATACCTGGGCTGATAAGGTGGTTGTCTGGACCGACACTACCAATCAAACCAGTGACCGTGTGATGCAGCAGGCAGCGGAAAATCTGGCGAGCTCACAATCTGCTGAAGATAAGCAGCACGTTCGGGTGTTTAACACATTGCTGGCCCCGCGAAGTGAGATAGCATCCGTAACTATACCGGACGGGTGGGGAAACGCTGACGTATCGATAGCTGATCAAAATGGTAAGCCCGTGGTTTCGCAGGTGATTAATCTTCCGGGTGAAAATAAACAAGAACTGCTTTTTTTGGCGGAAGTACCTTCAACCGGTTATGCTACATACTCCTTGAAAAAGGCTAAACCCGCATCGGCTTCAGGAGCAACCATTCGGGTAGAAAACAATGGTATTCATGTGCTTGAAACCGATCTGTATAAAATCACCATTGACCCCCGGCAGGGTGGGAGCATAAAAAGCTTGATTGCTAAAAAGATGGATGACCGGGAGTTTGTTGATCAAAATAATGAGCGTCACTTTAATGAGATTAGAGGCTTCTTCTTTGAAAAAGAGCAGTTCTACTCCAGCGCAGATCAGGCTGCTCGGATAAAGATTCTGGAGAATGGTCCATTGATGGTTCGTTTGCAAATAGAGGGAAAGATTGATGTGCATCCCTATTCCCAAATAATCACTCTACGGCAGGGTGACAAAAAAATTGATTTTGATCTAACCATTGACTGGCAGGGAAATCCGGGAATTGGTCATTATTCACAAGCTGAAAATTACGAAGCTACCGATCTAAACAAAGCGTTTTACAACGATCAATACAAGTTACTTACTCTGTTTCCCTTAAATCTGGAGTCGCAGAAAGTCTACAAAAATGCGCCTTTTGATGTAACAGAGAGCCAGTTAGATAATACCTTTTTCAACCGCTGGGATAGCATAAAGCACAATATCGTGGTCAATTGGGTGGATGTAACCAATAGAGCAGACCAGTACGGACTAGCCCTTTTCACAGATCATACCACCAGTTACACTCACGGAACCAATCACCCTCTGGGACTAAACCTTCAGTATTCCGGCAAGGGGTTGTGGGGCAGGGATTACAAAATCACCGGGCCTTCTCAAGTTCATTACGCCATCGTTCCCCATCAGGGAACCTGGAAAGATGCCGGTATATGGACCGAAAGCACAAAATGGAACGAACCGCTGTACACTACGCTAATGGATTCGCCTTCATCACAAGATCAAAGATCACTCATTGAAACCAGCGGTCAGGGATGGGAGGTAACCACCATGCTAGCCGATGACCGTGACCTAACCATCCGGCTGTTCAATGCCGAAGCGAGCGATAAAGCCCAGAAAATTACGATTGATGGCCGAGTACAAACTGCCGAGCTGGTAGCTTTGAATGGTCAGGTAATTGAGAACTTGGAAATACAAAAGCAGGGAGATAGTCAAAGTACCATTTCACTAGCGATACCCCACTTCGGCATTCGGACAATTCGACTTGGGCTGGAAGCTGTTGACCACGATAGTCAGGAATGACAGAATCATGAGCTCAGAAAAGGAGCTCGCTGAAAACTAAACGTCGCCTGAATGGACTTTCTGATGCTGATAATGACAGTATGAATCCAGAACAGAAATGAAGCTTACAATGAAAAAGAATAGTCGGTGATGATCATCAATCTAATCAAGACAACATTGAAAATAGATTTAACATATAGCTTATTGGTATTAGCCTTTACCTGGTTGCCAGGTATGCATGCTGATGCCCAGGATAGCGATGAAGCCTGGGTGGCAGAACCGGCGCAGTATGTCAATCCGTTTATCGGGGCCAGCACCAGTACCGATGCCGCAGGAGTTTATCATGGGCTGGGCAAAACCTTTCCGGGAGCTACGACGCCTTACGGATTAGTGCAGGTGAGTCCAAATACCATTACGGGGGGCGACAATGGCTCGGGGTATAGTTACGAGCATACCAGTATCGAGGGCTTTGCTTTCACACAAATGAGCGGCATCGGATGGTTTGGTGATATGGGCAATTTTCTGGTAATGCCCACCACCGGCGAGCTGAAAACGGCCGCCGGGTCTGCTGAAGACCCCTCTACCGGCTACCGGTCCAATTACGACAAAGATAGTGAAGAGGCCGCCGCCGGTTACTATAGGGTGATGCTTACGGAAAGCAATATCAAAGCAGAAATGACAGCGGCACCGCATAGTGGAATGCTGAAATTTACTTTTCCGAAAGATAACACGTCCCGTGTTCAAATTGACTTGGCCCGACGAGTGGGGGGAACCTCTACCACCCAATATGTGGAAGTAGTGGATGATCAGACGATTCGTGGGTGGATGAAATGTACTCCCGAAGGCGGCGGCTGGGGCAACGGTGACGGACATGCCGACTACACCGTTTACTTTTACGCAAAATTCAACAGGAAATTTGACCGGCACGGAGTGTGGGAGGCGGATATTCCCGATGACTGGAGTAGAAAAAGAGAAGATGTTGAAAGCGATCGGTATCAACAGAGAATAGCCGATGCTGAAGTTAAGGAAGTAGTTAATAAAGCAGAAGGAAAACATTTGGGCTTTTTCGCTGAATATGAAACCCAGGAGGGCGAGGAAATTCTGGTGAAGGCCGGGATTTCATTTGTCAGCATGGAGGGAGCTGAGAATAATCTTCAATCGGAAATTACGGGTTGGGATTTTCAGCAATTGAAAGCACAGGCCTGGGAATCATGGAACAAGGCTTTATCCAAAGTTAAAATTGCCGGGGGAACCGAAGAGGAGAAAACGGTATTTTATACGGCGCTCTACCATACTATGATTGACCCTCGGGAATTTGAAGATGTGGATGGAAACTATACGGGCGGAGACGGAAAAGCGTATCAGTCTGATACCTTCACCAAACGCACGGTATTCAGTGGGTGGGACGTATTCCGAAGTCAGTTTCCCTTACAAACCATTATCAATCCGGAGCTGGCCAATGATATGATCAATTCCCTGGTCACGCTGGCCGAGCAAAGCGATAAAGACTATCTGGAGCGGTGGGAGCTGCTTAATGCCTATAGCGGATGTATGTTAGGTAATCCGGCAGTTTCGGTCATCGCCGATGCTTATACCAAAGGCATCAGGGGTTTTGACACCGAGCAGGCCTTGCAGTATATGGTTAATACCGGGGAAAAGTTTGGCAATGGTGAGCAGGGCTATACCAGCGACCCTTTAGGGCTCTCCAAAACCCTGGAATATGCTTATACGGAATGGTGCACCGCCACGATGGCCGAACAAATGGGGCAGGATGATGTCGCTGATACTTTCTTTAAACGCTCGAAGAGTTATCAGAATATCTTTGACGATTCAGTTTCCTGGTTTCGTCCTCGCCGGGAGGACGGCTCCTTCGAGCCCTGGCCGGAAGAAGGACGATTGCTGGAGTGGTACGGTAGCGTGGAAAGCAATGCTTACCAACAAGGCTGGTTTGTTCCCCACGATATACCGGGCATGGTAAAGCTGATGGGCGGTAAGGAAAAGGTAAAAGAAGACCTAATCCGGTTTTTTGAGAAAGCTCCGAAAAACCTGATGTGGAATAATTATTATAATCACGCCAACGAGCCAGTGCACCACGTACCCTATTTGTTCAATTATGTTGATGCCCCCTGGCTCACGCAGAAGTGGACTCGCCTGATTTGCCAGCGAGGGTACAAGAACAGCGTGGATGGGCTGGTGGGTAATGAAGATGTAGGGCAGATGTCGGCCTGGTACGTATTATCGGCATCGGGACTGTATCAGGTTTGCCCCGGAGATAATCGCATAGATATCACCAGTCCGGTTTTCAATCAGATTGAATTCCAACTGGATCCGAATTATGCCAGTGGAAAGGCATTCACCATAAAAACCCACAATAACAGCCCGGAAAATATTTATATCCAAGAGGTTAGGCTGAACGGAAAAACTCATGATACTCCCTATCTGGATTTTAGCCAGATTGCCAAGGGAGGAGAACTGGAACTTTTTATGGGAAATCAACCCAAAATTAACTAAAAGGCGAAAGGATAGCATAACATGTAGGGAGACGCGTATAAGTGGCAATGACTTTCTCTGGGCTGTCGCTTTCCAAAGCAAAGTTGACGAGAATTAAAACGTTTGGTATACTATTCCAAAATACACAATATAAAAGTGTTAGTGTTTAAGTAAGGTAGAGCGGTATTAGAGGAAATCCTTTTTGCTGACCGAAGCACTTTCATGAGCTAACGCAGTTCTTATTAATTACCCACCAGGAAGTCTTATTGAGAAAAGCACTCAGTATCCAGTCTGAGTTGTGTTTGTTGAAGGGCTAGTGTATTTCAAAAAGCAATACTACTTCTATTATGGCTGCACTGATTCGCGGGTAGCCGTTGCGGTATTCAAACCTTGAGATTAAATAAAAATGAGTAATTTAGCTAAACCGATTTATAGATAGTGTGGCATACAGATTTTATAATACTAAAGAGAAACTACACTTGTGATAAAATGAATAGCTGTCAATTATTATTTACTAAAGCCTATAATGGATATTTATAATGATGAAAGGGTAGTGATGACCCTGGATGCCGGTGGCACAAATTTCGTGTTTTCTGCCTTGCAAGGAGGGAAAGAAATAGTAGAACCTTTTGTATTGCCTTCAAACTCACATGATCTACATCAATGTTTAAATACTGTTATTGAAGGCTTTACATCGGTGAAAACCAGCCTGGAGACAGAGCCAGTGGCTATCAGCTTCGCTTTTCCCGGACCGGCCGATTATAAGAAGGGGATTATCGGTGATTTACCCAATTTTCCCTCCTTCAGAGGAGGCGTTGCTTTAGGGCCGATGCTGGAAAACGTATTTAATTTGCCCACTTTTATTAACAATGATGGCGATCTGTTTACCTATGGTGAGGCCGTGGCTGGTATACTTCCGGAGGTTAACAAAAAACTAAGTGAGTGCGGTGTAAAGAGGGAATACAAAAACTTATTTGGAATTACCCTAGGTACTGGGTTTGGAGGCGGAATGGTAGTTAATAATAGTTTGTGTGAAGGGGATAATTCAGCCTCCGGTGAAATCTGGCTTACCAGAAATTTTCTTCATCCTCACCAGATAGCAGAAGAAGGGGTCAGTATCCGAGCCATTAAAAGTGTTTACAAAACAGAAACCGGAACTAGCAGCGACCTCTCACCGAAAGATATCTATGAAATAGCTATTGGTCAGAAAGAAGGCGATAGACAAGCTGCGCTGAAGGCCTATTCAGATATGGCATTGGTACTGGCAGAATCCCTGGCCCATGCCATGACGCTGGTAGATGGCCTCATTGTCATAGGGGGAGGTATTGCCGGAGCAGCCAGTATTATCGTATCTAAAGTGATAGAGCATCTTAATGGAAGTATTGAGATGTGGGCCGGAGAGAAGGTATCACGTTTAGTATCGGAGGTTTTTAATGTAGATGATCCATCTTCCTGGGAAGCTTTTGTTGACGACAGTGAAACTGAAATTTTTATACCTTTTACCGATAAGAAAATAAGCTATCGTCGGGGAAAAAGAATAGCTTTGGGGCTATCCAGACTGGGAACTAACAAGGCAGTTGCCATTGGTGCTTATGCCTATGCGCTCAATCAGCTGGATAAAGATAAACAGATGCACTTCGAGGAAATTTAATTTATACACTGAAGAACCTAGAATTACTATAAAAACGCAAAAGCGTATCATCTCAATTTTATGAAAAATAAGCTTTTTTACTTTGCTGTAACTGTCTCAATGGCTGGCTTTCTGTTTGGTTTTGACACCGTAGTGATATCAGGAGCCAACCTACCTATCAAAGAACTTTGGAATACTTCGGAGTGGTTTCATGGCACCTTTATCATGTCAATGGCCCTGTGGGGTACCGTTATCGGAGCCCTGCTGGCCGGGTATCCTACCGAAAGATTAGGTAGAAAAAAGACCTTGATCTGGATAGGCGGATTGTTTTTCATATCAGCTGTCGGTTCGGCACTGGCACCCGACCCTTATTCTTTTTCGTTTTTCCGCTTTATTGGCGGTCTGGGAGTGGGGGCTTCTTCTATTGCGGCACCCACCTACATTTCTGAAATTTCAACGGCCAAAAACCGGGGAAGACTCGGAGTGCTGTATCAATTTAACCTGGTATTTGGCATTCTGATCGCCTACATTTCTAATTACTTACTAGATGGAGTAGGAGGAGAGCAGGACTGGAGATGGATGATGGGAGTAGAAGCTATCCCAGCTTTACTTTATACGATTCTGGTGCTAGGTGTGCCTAAGAGTCCTCGATGGTTGTTACTGCAAAAGAATGACCCTGACGAAGCCCTCCGGGTGCTCAAGCTTACGGCGACCGATGAAGATGCTCGGGCGATGTTACGGTCCATTCAGGAAGATCAGAGTAAATCGCAGACTGAGCCAACCAGTATTTTTTCCGGAAAGTACTCGCTGCCCTTATTACTAGCTTTTCTAATTGCTTTCTTCAATCAGCTGTCGGGCATTAACTTCATTTTATACTACGCACCTGAAATTCTGGAGAAGGCAGGTTTTGCAGCATCTGATTCTCTTCTGAGCTCAATTTCCATTGGTGTTGTCAATCTGCTGTTTACGTTCGTAGGAATGTATCTGATTGACCGGGCCGGGCGAAAACAACTGATGTACATAGGCTCGGTGGGCTATATCATTAGTTTGCTGATGGTGGCCTATGGTTTTTATTCAGATGCCTCTTCTACGTTTAAGCTCGTGTTTATCTTGATGTTCATTGCCTCACATGCCGTTGGGCAGGGCACGGTAATATGGGTTTTTATATCTGAGATATTTCCCAATAAAGTTCGGGCTTTTGGACAGGCCTGGGGCTGTGGTACTCACTGGGTGTTTGCAGCAATCATCACCCTGCTGGGAGCCGTACTGATCAATAGTTTTGAACCTTGGATGGTATTCAGCTTCTTTGCGTTTTTCATGGTACTTCAATTGCTATTCACCGCGTTTTTGATGCCCGAAACCAAGGGTGTGTCTTTAGAAGCGTTGCACGAGCAACTCGTAAAGCATAAGAGCAAGGACAAAGCCAACCATGCCTGAAAAGCTGGATAAAAAGCTGTATTAAAGCGGTTCGGCAATTAATTCTGAACTATGTTAGTTATCCTAACCAAGTAACCAATGGCTAAAACCAAGGTATCTATTAACGACATAGCGTCAAAATTAAACGTATCTAAAACAACCGTTTCTTTTATCTTAAACGGAAAGGCCAAAGAGAAAAGAATCAGCGAAAAGTTGGTAGCCAGAGTACTTAAAAAGGTAGAAGAACTTGGGTATCAGCCCAATCAGTTTGCCAAAGGTTTGCGCACGGGTCGGACCAACATCATCGGCTTAATGGTTGAGGATATATCCAATCCGTTTTTTGCCAGCATCGCTAAGGAGATAGAGGAAAAAGCTTACCAAAACCATTATAAGATTGTCTATTGTAGTACTGAAAATGACCGGGAAAGAGCCAGAGATTTTCTAACCATGTTTTCTACCCTTGGAGTAGACGGGTGCATCATTGCCCCTACTATGGGTATGGAGGAAGACATCAGAAAACTGGTTGATCATGGGATGGATGTTGTCCTTTTTGACAGAAAGTTTAGAAACATGTCTGCAGATGTGGTCATGGTAAACAATGAAGAAGGGATCTATAGTGCTGTTACACATTTGGTTGAGAATGGTTATAGAAATATTGCGTTTGTAGCTCTTGCCCTTGGCAAACCCGAAAAGGAAGAAAGGATACTAGGGTTTAAAGAAGCAATAGCCGATAATGGATTAGAGTCCCATGTTTTCCCTCTTACATTCAAACCTCATTATCAGGACTATGTAACCGAAATAAGTGATATCATAAAGGATAATGAGAATTTTGATGCTATCATATTTGGTACCAACTATTTAGGGATCAGTGGGCTTGAGGCAATTCGTGATCTGGGTTTAAAAATCCCGGATGACCTAGCCATTGTATCATTTGATGATCATGACCTCTTCAGAATCCACAATCCATCTATCACAGTGATAGCGCAACCTATAGAAGAAATCTCCCAGACTGTGATAAAAACGCTTCTTGACAGGCTCCAGAACGTTGAAGAACAAAAGGTCAAAAAGGCCATTACCTTGTCTACCAATCTCATTATCAGAGAATCTACGCAAACGAAACAACCGTAAGACCTTAAAAGCAGATCGAGGACTGCCAAAACAAGGATGCCTATTACTAAGAATAAAGTATTCAAGTATGTCTTCATAGTCTCGATAGCTGGTTTTCTCTTTGGCTTTGATACAGTAGTGATTTCGGGAGTGAACCTGCCTATTAAAAATCTTTGGCAAACTTCTGATTGGTTTCATGGTACGTTTATCATATCCATGTCGTTATGGGGTACTGTTATGGGGGCTCTGTTGGGTGGTTATCCTACTGAAAAACTCGGCAGAAAGGTAACGCTTACCTGGGTAGGTGTTATGTTTACAATATCGGCTATGGGAGCTTCTCTGGCACCTGGCCCGTACTTTTTTTCAGTGTTTCGTTTCATTGGTGGCTTAAGTGCCGGAATAGCTTCTATTGCTGTTCCAACCTATATTTCTGAGATCTCCAAAGCGCATAATCGGGGTAGTTTAGGCATGCTGTTCCAGTTTAATATCGTCTTTGGGATATTAATTGCCTACCTCTCTAATTATATATTAACCGGAGTATTAGGGAGTGATGACTGGCGGCTGATGTTAGGGATAGAGGTAGTCCCTGCGCTGTTGTTTTCATTATTAGTACTGAATATCCCGAAAAGTCCCAGGTGGCTTATCGTACATAAAAAGAATACAACAGAGGCTAGAAGAATAGCTGCATTAATCTCGTCGGAAGCCGAAGCAAACCACCTGATAGAAGCCATTCAATATGAGCCAGACTATAACCGGGAAGGTAGATCGGGTTTGTTTTCCGGAAAATATAACCGCGTGCTTAAGCTTTCCTTTTTGATTGCCTTTTTTAACCAGTTTTCAGGTATCAGCTTTATTTTATTTTATGCACCGGAGATTTTGGAAAAGGCAGGTTTTGCAACTTCTGATTCACTTTTAAGTTCTGTTCTCATTGGTGTGGTTAACCTTGTTTTTACTTTTGTAGGGATCTATTTAATTGATCGGGTAGGGCGAAAGCAGCTAATGTATATTGGATCTACAGGGTATATTGTCAGTCTATCGATGATTGCCTATGGGTTTCATACCTCTTTATCTGCTACTTTCCAATTGGTTTTCTTGCTCTTATTTATCACCTCCCATGCAGTAGGGCAGGGTGCCGTTATCTGGGTGTTTATTTCTGAAATTTTTCCAACCCGGATAAGATCATTTGGGCAGGCCTGGGGATCAGGGGTTTTAAACGTATTTGCAGCGCTGATAGCACTATTCGGGTCAGTGCTGATCAATGCCTTAGCCCCCTGGGTAGTGTTTGCCCTTTTTGCATTTTTTATGTTTTTGCAGCTGCTGTTTACTCATTTCATGATGCCCGAGACGAAAGGCGCCTCTCTGGAAGAGTTAGAAAAGAACCTAATCCAGATCTGACTTTTAGTAGTAAAGGAGTTTCGGTCATGGGGAAAGAAGGTGCTGATGTTCAGATTGTAACTACCCCGGCAAGAAGATGCCTATGGTCCACTTGATGCATGCAAATCAGCTGCCCAAAGATTAGGGGCAACTATAGTAGTTATGTGAGCGAAAGTGCTCCTGGTGTTTTGATTTTGACTCTATAAAAAGTCGGGCATATTGTATCAACTTTCCAATGGCTGAATGGTCTTTATTTATACCCCTGAATGCCTGAGTTCATCCTCAAAACTCGAGAAGATTTACTTTTCTAAAAGAGTGACTGTATAATGCTTTCTTGCTAGGTATTTTACAGGTTTTAGTCAAAATTACTCATGTATAGTATATCAATAGAGAAGACTATTTCAGAAATTATCTTTGTTCAAATAGATGAAAAACAAGTGATTCTTGGGGGTTAGAAGGGCTTTCTGTACAAGAATTTGCTTCTTTTTAAAGAAGTTAGGACTTAAGTTCATTTGGAAAAGAAGTACTCAATTATTGGTTTTTGGTGAGATTACCCGTAATTCTGAGATACGCAGACTATTATCTTAATACGCATAAATCCATCTGTTAATGGTTAACAAAGCCGTATAAAAGATATTTGAGAGAGGTATATACTACAAAATATGGTTTTTTTAGCATGCAAAGTTCTTTATTTTATACATAGTGTTTTAAAGTAAAACTAATGCTAGTATAATACCATAAAATAAGAATTAGCATTTATATTGCTTATAGCATAAAAAAAAGAAGAACGAGTCACAAACCGCTATTCCTGACTTATGTAACATTGAGTGGCAAAATGTCAACTTTGCTTTTGAGTTATGACCTAATATTGAATAAAAATAGGCAAGCATTAATTCTGACTGAGTTTTTCTAATTGTGTATCAAATTTCAGAGCGAGAGTA
>NZ_JAINFL010000014.1 GCF_022458895.1 Roseihalotalea indica
TTACTGTCCGAGTTGTAACTGCTAAAGCTGTGAATAAAATTATCTAGTCTTTCGGGCTCGGTTACTTTTTTTCGCATTGCTTATGGAAGTTAGTATTTCTACTATAACTTTCTGCAACAGGTTATGTCACTGACTATAAGAAGAATAAAGTGTGTTTAACATGGGCTGTTGAGTAAGAACTCTTACCGTACTATTACTTCTTAGTATGGTCTAATTTTACGATGGTATCTGCCTGTTACTAATCTTAACGCTCCGCATAAAGGGTAAACATGGTCTGGGAGAGTATAAAGTGCTCATTGCCTTATAATAGTTCTACTCTATACTGAGGTATGGTTTATATACATCAGTTATTTTTCCTGACCTTGCTGAGTTATAGATATGGGTTCTTTCGTAATTAGAAAGTTAAAATAGTAATAATGGGCTGACAAAAAGGGATTTGCCAAGGAGGATTTTATAAACACGAAAAGCCAGTCCTGGTTTCAGAACTGGCTTTGGATATATTTTGGACTGTTATGTCTTAGGCTTCGGCCGGAACGATATGAACGTACGAACGATCCTGACGACCTTTTTTGAACAATACGGTGCCGTCGGTTAAAGCATAAAGTGTATGATCTTTACCGATGCCTACATTATTGCCAGGGTGGTGCTTGGTACCGCGCTGACGCACGATAATATTGCCGGCGATAATATTTTCACCACCAAATTTTTTCACGCCGAGTCGTTTACTTTCCGAATCCCGACCGTTTTTAGAACTACCGGCTCCTTTCTTATGTGCCATGGTGTTATTATTTTAAGATTTAACCTTTCTTTTCTGCTATCAATTCTTTAGCCTGAGGAATCCAGTCATCCTGAACCATCTCAGCAGTGATTCCGTCAACGTCTTCTCCCAGTTTTTCAATTTCCTCAGAAGAGAGATCTACCAACTGCTGGTAGGTATGAATCCCGTGCTCATTCAGGGCTTCTTCAAACTTTGGTCCAACCCCGTTAATTTTCTTCAGGTCGTCCTGAGTAGCAGCAGTCTCTGCTTTGGGAGCCTCCTCTTTCTTAGGAGCTTCCTTTTCTTTTTTAGGAGCAGCTTTCTGACCTTTTAATAAAATGTCTTCGATCAGGATTTTAGAATACCCCTGGCGATGGCCCTGAGTTTTCTTGTATCCTTTACGTCGTTTTTTCTTAAACACAATGACTTTGTCACCGCGTCCGTGTTCTAAAATTTTCCCGGCAATGCGGGCTCCTGAGATGAGGGGGGTGCCTATTTCCACACCGTTATCATCTTCAACGAGTAGCACACGATCAAATTCGACGGAAGCGCCTGCATCGCCAGCCACGCTAGGGGCGTAGACGAATCGGTCTTTTTCTACTTTAAACTGCTTTCCGGCTATGTCAACAATTGCGTACATGGTACTTGATTAATAATGATTTCTTTATCGTCCACTAGAAACGAGGCGCAAATATACAGTTTTCCTGTATTTTTGACAACCCTTCGTACAACCCAAATTATTTTAAAAAAGTTGCCTCTTTTTTATCAAAGATTACTATGGATTTTTTTGTTTACTTATTTTGGGTAAACCCTGGTTTTTCATGTTCCGTTCTAATATTACGTAAATGTTACGAAATTTTCCGAGAAGGCATTAAATGGATAACCTGCTACTAGTCAGTCTTTTGTAGTAATCACCTTCAAGAATTAGTTAAGTGTGCAACTTTAAATGGTCCGGCGATTTGCTTAAAAAACCTTTTTCTTTCTCACCTAAATCAACATATTTGTATAGAACCATACATACAGAAGACGCTCAACTTTCGGTTACGTTTACCAAAATTTCTTTACACGCTTTTTTTGAATAACCTGGAAAGTTTTAGTGGTTTTTCGAACATTTTATCAAAATCTAACTTTACTTATTTAAAGTATAAAATTTAACAGACAGACGTTATGAGTGAAAAAAACTTAGATGTCCACGAGCCTATTTTACAGGAAAATCCTAATCGTTTT
Source organism: Roseihalotalea indica (assembly GCF_022458895.1). Next base: position 1,985 of record NZ_JAINFL010000014.1, read on the forward strand.
GTGTTATTTCCCATAGAGCACGATGATATCTGGCAATGGTACAAAATATCGCAAGCTAGTTTCTGGACTGCTGAAGAGATTGACCTGAGTCAGGATCAGAAAGATTGGGATAGCCTTAACGATGGCGAGCGGCATTTCATTTCGCATGTACTGGCCTTCTTTGCTGCTAGTGATGGTATTGTGAACGAGAATTTGGCAGAAAACTTTGTGAATGAGGTGCAGTATACTGAAGCTAAGTTTTTCTACGGCTTTCAGATCGCCATGGAGAACATCCATTCCGAAACCTACTCTTTATTAATAGATACCTACGTTAAAGATGCCCAGGAAAAAGACAAGCTGTTTCGGGCTATTGAAACCATGGACTGCGTGAAGAAGAAGGCCGACTGGGCGCTGCGCTGGATTGATGAAGGAAGCTTTGCTGAACGACTCATTGCTTTTGCGGCGGTAGAAGGTATTTTCTTCTCTGGCTCGTTCTGCTCCATCTTCTGGCTGAAGAAACGTGGCCTGATGCCCGGCCTGAGTTTTTCTAATGAACTAATCTCTCGCGATGAGGGCATGCACTGCGATTTTGCCTGTCATCTATACAATGACCATCTCAATAACAAACTGTCGGAAGAAACTGTCCGGGAGATCATCACCAATGCAGTGGAGATTGAAAAAGAGTTTGTGACCGATGCATTGCCGGTGAGCCTGATTGGCATGAACGCCGAACTGATGCGGCAGTATATTGAGTTTGTAGCCGACCGCCTGCTGCTTGAACTAAACTGTGAAAAAGTATATAAGGCAAAAAATCCGTTTGATTTTATGGAAATGATCTCGCTGCAAGGGAAAACCAACTTCTTTGAGAAGCGGGTAGGAGAGTACCAGAAAGCAGGAGTGAAAAATAGCTCTCAAGACCAAGACCGTCCTAAATTTTCTCTTAACGAAGACTTTTAATATCTACTAAACTAATTTTCCTTAGGCTATGCTAGTAATCAAACGAGATGGAAGGCGAGAGTCGGTAAAATTCGACAAGATCACCGCCCGTATTGAAAAGCTCTGCTACAAACTGGACACCAACTATGTGAGTGCCGTTGAAGTGGCCAAGAAGGTCATCACCGGCATTTATGATGGGGTCACCACCGTAGAACTGGATAACCTGGCTGCAGAAACAGCGGCTACGCTCACCGTAAAGCACCCGGATTACGCAGTGCTGGCCGCCCGGATCGCGATTTCTAACCTGCATAAGGTAACCAGTAAGTCGTTCTCCAATACCATGAAGCGGCTCTACTCGTATGTAGACCCCAAAAATGGCGAACACGCTCCATTAATTTCTAAAGAGACATACTCCGTAATCAAGAAGCATGCGGCTTTGCTTGATTCTACCATTATATACAGCCGCGATTATACGTACGATTATTTCGGGTTTAAAACCCTGGAGCGTTCGTATCTGATCAAGCTGGATGGTAAAGTGGTAGAGCGCCCGCAACATATGCTGATGCGGGTAGCGGTAGGTATTCACGGTGAAGATATTGAAGCGGCCATTGAAACCTATAACCTGCTTTCGGAGAAGTGGTTTACGCATGCCACTCCTACGTTATTCAACGCGGGTACTCCTAAGCCTCAGTTATCAAGCTGCTTCTTGCTCACTATTCAGGATGACTCTATCGATGGAATTTACGATACACTGAAGCAATGCGCTCAGATTTCGCAGTCGGCCGGTGGAATTGGCCTGAGCATCCACCACGTGCGGGCTACCGGGTCGTACATTCGTGGTACTAATGGCACCTCCAATGGTATTGTGCCCATGCTGCGTAACTTTGATATGACGGCTCGCTATGTGGATCAGGGTGGTGGTAAGCGGAAAGGAAGTTTCGCTATTTACCTGGAACCCTGGCACGCGGATATCTTTGACTTCTTACAGCTAAAGCGTAATCACGGAAAAGAAGAGCTGCGAGCTCGGGATCTGTTCTACGCACTGTGGATACCTGACCTGTTTATGAAGCGGGTAGAGAACAATGAAGAATGGTCACTGTTCTGCCCTAACGAGTGCCCCGGGCTGTACGATAAGTATGGTGAGGAGTTTGAAAAGATGTACGAAAAGTACGAACGTGAAGGCAAGGCTCGCCGAACCTTACGGGCACAAGACCTGTGGTTTGAAATTCTGGAAGCTCAGGTAGAAACAGGTACTCCGTACATGCTCTTCAAAGATGCCGCGAATAAGAAATCTAACCAGAAGAATCTGGGAACCATCCGCTCTAGTAACCTGTGTACTGAGATTATGGAGTACACTTCTAAAGATGAAGTAGCGGTATGTAACCTGGCTTCTATTGCCCTGCCGAAGTTTATCCGTAAGGATGAAAACGGTAATAATTACTTCGATCACCATAAGCTGTACGAAATTACCAAGGTAGTGACTCGTAACCTGAACAAGGTAATTGACGTCAACTACTACCCGGTGAAGGAAGCCGAAAATTCCAACATGCGGCATCGCCCGATTGGTATTGGAATACAGGGGCTGGCTGATGCATTTATTATGCTGAAGATGCCGTTTGAGTCGGACGAAGCGCAGGGACTGAACCGCGATATTTTTGAGACCATCTACTACGCTGCCATGGAAACTTCTATGGAGCTGGCTCAGGTGGAAGGAGCGTACGAAACCTTCAAAGGGTCGCCGGTGTCTAAAGGCATCTTCCAGTTTGATATGTGGGGTGTAACTCCAAGCAGCGGTCGCTGGGACTGGAACGCGCTGAAAAAAGAAGTGAAGAAAAACGGAGTGCGTAACTCCTTACTATTGGCTCCGATGCCAACCGCTTCTACCTCGCAGATTCTGGGTAACAACGAGTGTTTTGAGCCTTATACCTCTAACATCTACACCCGTCGCGTATTGTCCGGCGAGTTTGTAGTAGTGAACAAACACCTGCTGCGCGACCTGGTAGACCTGGGCTTGTGGAACGAAGGCATGAAGAACCGCCTGATTGCCGAAAACGGCTCGGTGCAGAATATCAACGATATACCTCAGCACCTGAAAGACCTGTACAAGACGACCTGGGAGATCTCGCAGAAAACCATTCTGGATATGGCCGCCGACCGCGGAGCGTTTATCTGCCAGAGTCAGAGCTTGAACATTCATATGCAGGACCCTAACTTTGGTAAGCTGACGTCTATGCACTTCTACGCTTGGCAAAAAGGTTTGAAAACCGGTATGTATTACCTGCGTACCAAAGCTGCTACCGATGCCATCAAGTTTACGGTAGACAAAGCCGCGCTGAACCAGTCTACGGAAGAACCCGTGACGGCTACCCCAGTGGGAGTATCAGCCCCGGGAGGGGGAGGCTCACAAGGCAATGCCTCAGCCGGCCCCAAAGCCCAAAACCAGTCAGACATGCAATGTTCCCTGGATGACCCCGACGGCTGCGAAGCCTGCGGAAGCTAAATAGAAACAAGAAAGCGTCGGCATTAATTTGTCGACGCTTTTTATCGTAGTAAATATTCTTATAAAAAGAATATTTTGTGTCTGATTGAAGAATGCTAAGTGGTTCAAATGTCAAATTTGACATGATGAATTTACATCATTTGAGAAAGCAATCTGGTGAGTTTTCAATAAGAGCTACACCATTTTACAGTCGTTTATAAAAAACCAGCCTAGGATCAAAGTAAGTCATCACACATTGTATAGATATGAGTAGAAGTAAGAATAAGGCGAGCGCATCATTGGTTGCTCAAAGTCAAGAAAACAGCAACATATTACTTAAGAATCGTAAAAAATATTCTGAAAAGAAAAAGATACTATTCTCAATTATATGGTTATATATTGTTACAAGAATACTTGTGACTGATATTGATGCATTAATTATCTATAATTTAGGGCTGTCAGATATTTCTTTGTATGCTATCCTAAGATTATTAGTAATTACCCTAGTTGTTGTTATAACATGGATAAAGATTAGTAATATCAAATTCTGGCAAAATATGGCACTGCTTGCTGTATTTCCTTTATATCCTGGCTTTTATACTGTAGCCAAAAAAATATTTCAAGTACCAAAATACCTATACCAGAATAGAAAAACGACGCTTCTATTTTACAGTCTTGAAGTGATAGTCACTTTTTTCGTAAACTTTAAATCCAATGTTGCGAAAATTATCCTACTCTTGCTTGGAATGATAGGGCTGTTTTATTTTGACAATTACTGGCTGTTTATTCCAATATGCACATTTAGCATAATTCAATTATCACACTTATGGAAAAGGTTTAAGCAATCCTTTTCGCCAATTAAGTTTTTTGGATTGAAAATGGATTTCGAGAACGACCAACCAAAAGGCTTTTCTGCAGAAGAAGCACTTAAATCTATAAAAGAGGAGGCTAATGAAAAGTTGAACGAAGATGAAAAAGAAGCAAAAGAAATGGAGCACTTCTTGATGTTGAGCGTATTTTCTAACGCGTTGGGTGCGCGCATGAGATATATTTTAAATAACAAAACATATATGATTTCTCTGTTAGGTAAAGTGGTTTTTAGCTTTACTCTCTCAATTATATGTTTTGGCGGAATCAACTATGCACTATATAGTATAGATCCTAGTTGGTTCCGAGTTGATTTCAATCCAAGTTATTTTGATTTTATCTATTACAGTTTCTTTACAATATTTTCTGAAGGGGTTGATATTGAGCCAGTTGTAACTCTAACTAAAATAGTTAGGATGGCAGGTGTAGGTGTCAGTTTTCTAATAAATTTTATTATCCTAGTAGTTCTTTTTAACAATAACAATGAAAAATATCAGAAAAGTATTTCGCACATTATGCACTTCTCTCAAGGATACAACTCAGACTTGGATAATTATTTTCAAGACAAGTATGGGTATAGTCCAAAAGAAAAATTGACAACTCTGGATTCTAAGAGCAAAATTAAAGATGCCATTACTTTTATAAACCACGTTTTAACACCCCCAAGATAGTGAATGCTGTAGATGATGTACGACATAAAGGCAAACATCCGCTCGCAATGACAGGTTAAACGACAAATTAACCATATCACTATGGAGCATCGTGTGAAGATTACTTATTGTACCCAGTGCCGCTGGTTGCTGTGGGCGGCCTGGATGGCGCAGGAACTGCTATCTACCTTTGATACTGATTTGCAGGAGGTTGCTTTGGCGCCCGGTACCGGAGGCATCTTTGAAGTGCATCTGAATGGGGAGTTGCTGTTCTCTCGTAAGGAAGCGGGCCGTTTTCCCGAATCCAAAGAACTCAAACAACTGGTGCGCGACCGGATAGACCCCGAGCGAAACCTGGGACACAGCGATCGGTCGTGATACACCAATATGCAGTGCAGCCTTTCTGAGTAGAAGGAAGTCTGATTTGAGTGGTTTTAGGCGGTTTTTAAACCTGTCCTGGAACAGTAGTTGCAAAGGTCAGGGGTATGAACTATTTAGTCTCACTTTTTCCTCTGATACTGCTTTGTCTTCTTAGTACATCCAAGGCAATGAGCCAGTCGCAGTATTTGCCGGGCTGGGTTATCCTGGCGAGTGGTGATACTCTCACGGGGATGGTAAAAGACAGAAAGCAAACATTCACCGGTCCGGAAATCTACCATAAGATTCGTTTTAAAGGAGATCAGAAAAAGAAGCGGAAGAAGTACCGGCCCGAAGAACTGGCTGGTTATCAGATCAATGAGGTTGCCTACGAAAGTGTCTGGCTGCGTCCGGCTTCATCGGGCATTCATCTGCTTAATCCCTACTATGAGTCTTTTCCCAATGCGGGCGACTGTGTTTTCTTACGAGTTGTCAGCAAAGGCAAACTCAGCCACTACCAATGGGAATGGGCCGATCAGTCTCAGGTCGATAGCATGGATCTCTTTCGCCGCGCAGGCGAGCCTATTTTCATTCGGGCCACGCAAGGGATATTGGGTTTAAAAAGGAAGCAATTAACGAAGTTCTTTACCGACTGTCCGTCACTACAAGAGAAAATACAGAAAAAAGAGCTCACCTATGCCTGGGAGGTGACTAAATACTACAATACTCATTGTCAGTAACAACTCAAATAATGGCTCCTAGTCTCATAAACTACAGCGGTCAGGCATACTAGCGCCTAAAGATAGAAAATAAACAGATCACTCTAATTTAGAGGAGGCTCATCGGTAAAGCGTGTTCTCTATCTTGCCAAAAATTCACTTTCAAAATATACTGACTATCCGTACTTTCAGGCCGCTATACCAATAACCAAGCGGATGAAATATATCAGTTTACTTACAATACTTTTTTGGATGACCACTAGCACGCTATCTCTGGCGCAGGTGGTCAATGATGCCAACAATCTTTTCACTAACCCGCTACTGGAAAAAGGACAGGATCCCTGGGTGATGCAGGATGGTCAATATTATTACTATTGCTTTAGTGCAAAAGGCGCCATAGGTGTGCAGAAAGTAAAGCAACTCACCGATATACGCAGTGCTGATACCCTGGTTGTTTGGACGCCACCGGCCAACACCATGTATTCAAAAGAGCTTTGGGCCCCGGAACTGCACAAGATCAATAACCGCTGGTACGTCTATGTGGCGGCGGATGATGGGCAGAATAAAAACCATCGGATGCATGTGCTGGCATCAAAAGGGCTGACGATAGAGAGCGGGTTTGAGTATGCCGGACAACTGAAAGACCCGGATGATAAATGGGCTATTGATGGCACCGTACTGCAATATCAGGATAAAATGTACTTTGTGTGGTCGGGTTGGGGGGGAGATGAGAACGTGGCTCAGAACTTATACATTGCCCCGATGGAATCGCCTACCAAAATTAGTGGGAAACGGGTGTTACTATCATCTCCCGAATACGAATGGGAGAAAAGAGGCTCCGGTGATGGTTTGCCTACTATTAACGAAGGTCCGCAGATACTTCAAAAAAACGGTCGGTACCATATCATTTATTCAGCCGCCGGGAGCTGGTCTAACGATTACTGCCTGGGTATGCTAAGCCTGACCGGCAACGATCCGCTGAACGCATCCTCGTGGAAGAAAGAAACCCAGCCAGTCTTTTCCGGCACCGAATGCGTAATCAGTCCCGGCCATTGCTCCTTCACCACCATTGGGCCGCAGGACTGGATCGTGTACCACGTGACCGGTTACCCGAACGGCGGCTGGGGAAGCCGATATGTAAAAATGCAGCCCTTTTACTGGGTAGAGAACCGACCGATTTTCGGGAAGCCTGCCGAAGATGGTGTGATCTTTCCGGTGAGGTATGAGTGAGGGGATAAAGTTTGTTAAAGCAGCTAGAAAGCAAATAGGTTTGTGTTAGTAGATGCCAGAGGTTATTTTGCCTTTTCGTTTTTAAACGATAGTATTAGATACTTATCTACAGTTAAACCACCTACCTTATGAAAAATGCTTTACTCTTGCTATTCCTGTTTACTACATTCCTACCATTAGCGGCTCAGAAACTATCACGAGCCGAAAAAAAGATCTTGCAGCAAGTAGAAACCAATTACGAAAGCTCAGTCAGCTTTCTGGAACGCACAGTTAATATCAATAGTGGCACGTTTAATCACGCGGGAGTGCAGGAAGTAGGCAAAATTTACGATAGCCTGCTCACCAGCATGGGCTTTGAAACGCAGTGGATTGAGATGCCATCGGAGATGAACCGGGCTGGTCACCTGATGGGGGAAATTAAAGGCAGCAAAGGGAAGAAAATACTGCTCATTGGCCATATTGATACGGTGTTTGAGCCAGATAGTCCCTTTCAAACCTGGAACGTGACCGACTCCATTGCTACGGGTCCGGGTGCTACCGATATGAAAGGGGGAAACATGGTGCTGCTATACGCTCTCAAAGCACTGCATGATGCCGGGCAACTGGAAGACCGGCAGATCATTGTGATGTTGCACGGCGACGAAGAAAATGCGGGCGACCCGATTGACCTCAGTCGGAAAGACATTAGAGACGCCGCCCAACGAAGTGATGTAGCCCTAAGCTTTGAACCGGGCACCGGCTATCATTACGCCACGGTAGCTCGCCGGGGAAGCAGCTCCTGGCATCTGGAGGCAACAGGAAAGCAGTCGCATTCGTCTCGGGTGTTTTCGGAGAATGTGGGAGCCGGAGCGGTTTATGAAACTGCCCGTATTTTGCACCGCTTCTACGATGAATTGCAGGAAGAATACCTGACATACAATCCAGGGATTATTATCGGAGGCACTAAAATGAATATGGATACCACCGGCACGCAGGGCAGTGTGAACGGGAAGACCAATGTAGTGGCGAACACCACGATTGTGAACGGAGACCTTCGTTTTATCACTGAAGAGCAAAAGGAAAGTACTCGCGAAAAAATGCGCGAGATTGTAGCCGATCATTTACCACTAACGGAAGCGAGTATCACCTTTGAAGATGGCTATCCCGCTATGCCCCCGACCGAAGGAAATCGGCAACTGTTGAGCATTCTGGATCGGGTTAGCCAGGATCTGGGGCAGGGAGCGGTAGAAGCCTATGACCCCGGAAAACGGGGAGCCGGAGATATCTCCTTTATCGCTGAGTATCTGGACTGTCTGGATGGGTTAGGAGCCATTGGTGGTAACTCGCATGCCCCGGAAGAGTTTATCAACCTCAATTCTCTGGAGAACATCATCAAACGAGCTTCTATCTTCATTCACCGGCTGAGTAGCGAGTAATGAATGGTGAATAATAATGAATGAGATTTGGAGCTGCACCTGAGGTGTGGTAGGTAAGGTCGCACGCGTTTGAGCGAAACAGAGACGCGTGTGTAGTAATAGACTCCAGAGAGAATTCATTTTGAGATAAAACCGAAAGCTATAAGAGCATAATTTATAACAGGTATTATTCTGATTTTCTCTTAGAGACATGATAGGAAGCGAGTGGCAGGAGGCAGGTACCCGTACCGCCTCCTGCTGACCGCCTCCGGTAACGCTTATTCGCCCAGCCAGACAAGACTTTCGAAAGAAAGTTGCCGCTCAAGCCATCTTATTCATTGCTCTGGGGTAGCGAATTTTCTCGGCTCAGCCCGGCTGTGTAGTCGGTCATAGCTGTGCGCACTTTTGCCAGGAAATCCGGCACTTTCTGGTAAGGATCACTCGGGCCCAGGGTTTCCAGGTTTGCGTACCCTCGGTAACCGGAAAGGTGAAGGATCGAAAGTAGTTTCATCAGGTCAGGTTCTGTTTCTTTCTCCCGTACATAGACGTCTTCTTTAATCTGCCAGTTTACAGCATAAGAGGCCGTTTGAGAAATTTCATCGTAGGGGTCCGCCGTGCGGTAACTGCCAATGTCCAGCATGAGGCCGAACCACTCGGAATCTACCGCTTTCATAAAGTGCTTTACCTGAGTGGCGGTCGTAATAAATTCATTATGATTTTGCAAAGCTACAATAATACCGCGTTGTTTTCCGTACTCCACACACTGTCGGATGTCATCCAAAGCCCAGGCGGCTGTCTCATCCCACGATTGGTCTTCGGGGATAGCCGGGCCAGCGAAGATGCGTACCACCGGCGCTCCCAGCTTCACTGCGGCGTCAATCCATTGGTACACAAGTTCTCTATCAGCTTGCCGCTTCTGAGGGTCGGGTTGGGTAAAGTTATTGCGTACTCCCGTGCCACTGAACACCACTCCCTTCCGGTGCGCTTCCCGCTTAATACGGTACAGATAGGCATCATCCGGCACCTTAGGATAAGTAGGAAAATAATAGGCGGTCAGGTCCAACGCCGGAAAAGCGTGATCAGCGGTAAAGGCCAGCAGGTCTTCTAAGGACATGCTTCCGTTGCGTAAAGGGTCGTTAAACGAATAAGCGTTTAAACTGAGTTGGAAAGCAAGTGGATTAGTCTGAGTTGAAATGCCCCGGCCAAATGCCGAAACGGAGAATGCCAGCAACGGAATGCCGGAAACAGATTTGAGCAGATGGCGTCGGGATAGGTGGTTGTTCATGAATGTTAAGGTACAAAATTTTGCGGAGACTGCTATAACCATTTGGTCAGCAGCGTTCGCTCAGCACCCCCGAACCCTTTCTTCCGGTAAAGTTGATTGCCTCGTTCGTTGTGTCGTTCCACTTCCAGGTGCAAGGCTTTTATACCCAGGCTTTTTGCCTCCTGATTCACGAAGTCTATGGTTTGCTCACCAAGGCCTTTTCCCCGATACTCTTCTTTTAAATACAGTTCGTCAATAAAAGCATCTCGCCCCCCGTACTCAAAGCTAAAACCAAAAGCCAGCACCAGGTAACCGATAACATTGTTATCATTTTTGATAAGCCAAAGTCTCCCTAGCGATTCATTAGCTAATAGAGCTTGATAGTTCTTCTGGCTTTTATTTCGGTCAAACGGGTAGCCATCGATAGCGTAAAAGTCACTCATCAGGTTAAGTACGATTTCCTGATCGCTGGGCTGGGCAAGTAGAAACTGGGCATTCATAATATTAGTAATTTTATTCTATCTATAAGTGTCTGAAGACAGTTATGCCTGGCTTTCATCAGATGCGCGTAAAAGAAGAGGTATCAGGTTAGAGAGCGTGTGCTGCAAATGGGTAATGTCTTCGTGTTTTACCTGGTCGGATTGAAGAGTGTTTACAATTTTTTCAGGAATAGTGGCTGCTTCTGCTTTTAGCTGCTGGCCGCTGTCCGTAAGCTCAACGATAACGCTTCTTTCATCGGTTGCTGAGCGGGTACGGCGGATCAGCCCTTTCTTTTCCATACGTTTCAACAAAGGAGTGAGGGTATTAGATTCTAGCAGAAGACAATGGCTGATCTCACTCACTTTCTTCCGGTCATGTTCCCAGAGCACCAGCATCACCAAATACTGAGGGTAGGTAATCTCCAGTTCATCCAGATAAGGCTGATATACTTTAGTGATCAGGCGCGAGGTAGCATATAGCGGAAAGCAAATCTGGTTCTCTAACTTTAGGGAGGGATGGCTTACTTCTGACATGCGGTATTAGACATATTTTTTCACGTACTCTTCAATCTTCTCAGGCTTGGTAGTTGGAGAAAACCTCTTAACCGGATTGCCATCAGAGTCTAGCAAAAATTTGGTGAAGTTCCACTTTATACGGCTGCCAAACAGGCCGTTAAGCTTTCCTTTCAAGTATTTGAAAATAGGGTGGGTATTTTTTCCATTCACGTCAATCTTGGCAAACATCGGAAACGTAACCCCATAATTTATTTTACAGCCTTCAATAATAGACTGTTCGTCTCCCGGTTCCTGATTGGCAAACTGGTTACTGGGAAACCCCAGAATAACGAAGCCTTTGTCTTTATAATTCTGATATAGCTTTTCTAAGCCGTCAAACTGCGGGGCCAGGCCGCATTTACTGGCGGTGTTTACAACCAGTACAGTCTTCCCTTTATAATCGCTCATTTTTACGGTTTTGCCCCCGAGACCCTGGGCCTGGAGGTTATAAAATTCGGTTGCCATAAGTGGTTTATCGGTTTAATTTTTTCAAAAGTACACGGTGGGCACCCGTAGACCATAATGCCCAGAAGATGAGTACGGGTTGGAAAAATAATCGTATGAGTCGGGCTCGGTCGGTGTCTAAGCCAAATGCGTCGGTACCATTGGCGTATTGGGCAATGTTTCCCGGAAAAATTAAGGCGTAGAAAGTAGCCAGAGCTATGCCTATTTTAGTTTTCTCCTTCTTCCCGAAGATCATACTCAAGCCCAGTGCTAACTCGGCTATCCCTGATAGTATAACGACTAAATCCTTTTTCAGCGGAATCCAGTTGGGGACCTGTGCCTGGAACTCTTCCCGTTCAAAAGTAAAATGACCGACTGCTGCGAATACCATAAAGGCACCTAGCAGTATTCTAAGCACGTTCTGCGATGTAGATGTTTGTGGTTCTTGTTTCATATCATGATTTTATATCGTGAGCGATTAAATCGTAAACGATATGAAAATGCAATTGTTTGAACCAATCAACTACAAAAGGTGAATTATTTAGCTATAGAGCTACGGGGATAGACTAGCTCTTATAATAATATCCGGTAGCCTAAACGCAATTAGATGCTTCTGTATCAGCAAAAAGTATAAGCATATCTCCCGGAATGGCAAATTCCATAATGTCTGTCTAGAACAATATCCGCGCACTAATCACCTTTGAGAGAAGCGAAAAGTAATCATGATGGCTATGATGTTAATCTTGGGTGAAGGGTAATCACAAACCGTTTTCTGCGAAGCTTTTGGAGAACAAGGGCAGGCAGAGATCGGGCTAGTATGATGACGAGGCCCCGGTGTTGAGCCAAGCGGCTAATCAGGTAATTGGTCTCCATATTAGCGTAGCGATCATGAGAATCACGCAGACCCGTACGTTTTCCAAAGATGGCATCCGCTTCATCAAATAATAAAATACTTCCCGAATGACCCAGTCTATCGAAGGCATGCTGAATGTTCTTTTCTGTTTCTTCTATATACTTGCGAGTAACCTTGCCCAGGTTTACTCGGCACACCGGCTTATTTAATTGAGCTACCACTTGTCGCGCTACTCGCTCCCGCTGAAATCGGGATACACCGGTAACAATCAGTAGGGTGGTAGATAATTGTAATGGTTCCTGATGAAAATCTCGCAGTAATTCTTCCGGGAATATACCCTGATGGTGGAGTATATCTTGAGGCCAGGTTCTGATCGTCTTCATAGTTTGTACGTTATTTTCGTAGAAGCCGAATAGTTTTAGAAACTGTTCTCGTCTGAATCTTTAGAAAGTAAACTCCTGGAGTAAGTGAGTCCCGTGCTATGATCTGGTTTCCCTGAATTTCTACCGGGTAAGACCTCCCCAGCACATCCGCCAGGGAAAGTGTTATTCCTTCACTAAGAGGCTTCTTCAAGGTAAGTTCCTGTTGGAAAGGGTTCGGGTAAACCAGTGGTTGTCCGGCTATCTCATCATCTATACCGGTGATCGGGTCTTCTACCTCAACCAGATCAACAGTTACAGTGTACGTGCGGGTGCTACCATCCTGAGCAATGATGGTATACACCACATCATCATTGAAATCGTTGCTGGTAACGCCGCTGATCTGACGGAACTCACCTACATACACTTCAGAGCCTGGGGAGTGCTCAAAACTGGCCGCAAGCCGGGATACATCGATGGTGTCGGCTACAACTAGTGTAATAGCATTGCCGGTAATACTACCGGTAATAGTCGTATCTGCCAGCTGAAATTCATACGACAACATGTCCTTCTCCGGACTATTAATCACCCTAGTACCCTGGCTAAACCAGGTAGTCCATTGGGCTTCGATGATAGGTATGTCAATTTCGCCGGATGCCGTAAGCTTATCTTCATTTAAGGCAATCTGGCCTACGGCGGGCCGACCTTCTTCATCTATTACATTAAATACCATAGAGCGGTCATCGCTAGAGTAGCTGGGAAAGCCAATAGTATTATTCTCATATACTACCTTGGTTTCTCCGGTATTTAAGTTAGAGGCAATAACGAGGTAGGTTTCATCGGTAGCATCAAATAAGTCAAAGCAGATAATGTTACGGTTGGTCTTGGCAAATGAAGGGTTGCCGATGCTGGTGCCTTCGGGCAGGTTGGTGAAAAGCTTAGTAATCCTTCCATCCCCAAAATCATTCGTGGTGTTGTCCCAGACGTGAATATAGCCTACATCCCAGAATTCAATGCTTTTGCCATAGTCAAGGCTCTGCACCCTATTAAAAGCATCATAAACCAAGTATTCGCCCGAATAATCCCACTCAATGGCATCAGCATACTGTACTTCTCCAGTAGTGATATCTTCCTGCGTAGTGGGGTTGTACAGCTCAAACTTCATGAAGTTGTTTTCCCCTCGGGTCAGATCGGCCACCCATATCTCTGGCAATTCCTGATTGGAGATAATCGCTAGCCGTTCCCCATCTTTAGAGATACTCAGATTGGCCCAGAGGGATTCATCGCTAATGATTTCTTCATTATAAGGTTCAAAGAGTTCTATACCCTGAATGGTCTCATCCTCCGTAATAAAGAAAGCCAGACTTCCATCGTCAGTAACGGTAGGTTTCCTCTTAACGGAGGTAGTGGAAATAGGTGAGAAATCATTGGCTGTAAGATTAAAAAGGTATAGGCTGTTCCCATCCAGAGGGTCGGTATTCACGGTTAGTAAGAAGTTATCGCCAGCGACCGTAGGCAACTCATCCTCTTCCTCATCGTCTGGGTCTTCATCGCCAATGGTTTCGGTAATTCCAACGGCATCAAAGGCTTCTGTAGCGGCTTGCACTTCAGTTTCTCCGAACAGATCATTGGCCGAGTTAATAACGGCCCGGCGCAGGTCGGTAAATTCTGAACTGGCTGTCAGGTAGGTCGTTAGGGCATGGTAGTAAACTTCTCCAGCTTTTTCCCGGCCCACTTCGTTGGCAAACAGGAAGAATGCCCGGTTGGGAATGCCGCTGTTAATATGTACCCCGCCGTTGTCTTCCTCGCCGGTATAAATTTCTGAAATATGGTCTGGCTGCCAGCCCCGATCACTCAGAGAGGTGCCTCCGTTATGAGGAGTTTCCATATCGCGCATGGCTCCTGACAGAAATACATCCTCTAGCACCACATCTTCTCCCAATTGATAATCATCCGCATCAATCAGCACTCCAAATACATCGGCAATGTGCTCATTAATAGCACCGGATTCGTCGCGGTAAACCAGGTTGGCCGTGGAGCTGATGACGCCGTGGGTCATTTCGTGCCCACCAACATCCAGACCACCCGCCAGGGGAGTAAATGCCAGGTTGCCGTTTCCGTAAACCATAAAAGTGCCGTTCCAGAAGGCATTATCCAGTTCTTCACCGTCATCATCCACGTAATTCACAATAGACAAAATATTACCTCCCTGCCCGTTGATGGCCGTGCGCTGGTGGTTTTGCCGGAAGAAATCATAAGCCATTGAGGCATTATAGTGGGCTGATACAGCAGCCGGATCAGAAAAAACATTATTGGCTGAGTTTACAATACTGACAGATTCCGGCTGGGGAGTGCGTAGCGCATCGTACGTGATTAATACCCCCTCCAGGTCTTCCAGAGCAGTATTATCATTGCTGGTAAACATATCTTTGGAGGCATCTATTAACCCAAAGGCATCGCCTACCTGCCAGGTATTTAATACCTGATTAACTCCATTTAAATCCTGCCCGCTACCCTGGCTGGCAGCCATACTTCGGGCCGGGGCCAGAGGAGTGGGGTGATGAGGGTGGGTTAGAGAATGAGCTTTTTCTGCTTTCTCTTCCGGAAGATAAATGTCGGGGGCAAAGGTGCAGGTTAAATTGGTTTTGCGGATCAATGTGCCTTGTTGAGCGTCGATGAGCAATTCCCAGTAGTCCAGCATATTGGGGCGAACCATAACCTGCCAGGCCAGCTGAGGTTCCCCTTTCTCCCAAGAAGGAAGAATAACCAGGTTGGCAGTAGGACCATCGTAACTGAGCAGTTTTTTCTGAGCGTCATTCAAGTTTTTACTCCCTTCCAGGTGGGTTAAAGATTGTTGAATGGCTTGCTGAGCAGGAACAGATGGTGAAGTATCCAACAATTGAGGAGTAGGAATATAGCGGCCATTGATGCCCTGCACAACGTGGTTATTATCAGCATGTACAATAATTTCGCTGCCATAGATTGCTACGCCCCGGTATTGCTGCTGCATCCGCAGGTGTTCTTGCCCGCGGGTATCTTTCCATTGCTGTTTGGCAGTAAATTCTTCAGTAGGAACGGAGATTTGCATAAGTGAAGCAACCGCTTCCAGGTAAACGCTGGTAGCCGAAGGCAGGTCAGTAGCTACCCGGGCACTTTGCCCCGCCGATACGGGTAAGATACCTTTAATTTCACGAGGGGGTTCCTGGCGAGAGCCGCCTTTCACTGTTAAGCCGTAGGGAAGCAGCCCGGGAGTAGGTTGCGTACGAGCTGATGAAGTGGCTGAACCATTGCGAGTCTGATACTTGAAAGACGGTTGCTGGCGAGTATCTTTCCGTTGCTTCTTCACCGACCAGGGGTCAGTGGTTTGGGCAGATAAGAAACCAATACTCAGCAAAAAAAATAATAGCAAACTTCCCAACGATTTTTTCATGGCTTATTCTTGGTTAGTTGATGGGCATATTGATAAAATGAGTCGATTTCGGCAGGAGGAGTGAATCCGTTACTACCCCAGGTACACGTTAGTAAGGTGTCAGTGTGAATGGACAGAAAGTAATATATATTGCCTGGCTCGTTGCAACCAAAGTTGGTTACAGGTATGGCCTGGGCCTGTTCAAAACATTCCGTTCGGGCCGATTTATCCAGCCGATCTAGACGTTCATATTCTGAAGTCAGGTTATTATGATGATACACCTTTCCGTTGCGAAGAATATAGTAGGTATCCACTTGGTTTGCCATGCCTCCCCCTTTACCAAAAGTGATGTAGTCCTGAGCAATAGTGTCAGGATTAAAAGCAGATTGTTGGCAACTGAATAATACTGTCCCCAGAAGCAGGGTGATTGTAAAGCAAATTTTCATAAATGCACAAAGGAATGTAGGATACATTTTTATAGTCTATGCCCCGATAAAAGCAAAGGTGAATGGAGCTGAACCAAGTTATTTGCTTTTTTCCGGGCAGATCGTTCTCTTATGCAAGATATGTAAAAGTAAAATGCCCTTTAGTAACCGTAGATGAAGATTTTATTATGCTTATTTTTAAAAATAAATGGCCTGGCTACTGTTTGGCATTTTCTTAATTCGTAAACAAATGTCAGATATCAAAAGGCAACTTAGTGCGCCGTAACCATGGCATTAGGAATTTTGCTGATAATACGTGGGGCCAGCGTGACTACTATCAGTAAAAACAGGCTTAATAATGCCCACGCACCGGTAAGCGAAATTCCTTCGGCAATAAAGCCAATCAGGGGCGGCCCTACCAGAAAGCCAAAGTACCCCATAGTTGTTACGGCGGCAATGCCTCTACCCGGTTCAGTAGGGTTTGCATAGCCCGCCGAACTAAAGATAATAGGGATGACATTCGATAAACCTATACCCACTAAGCCAAAGCCCGCTATCGCCCCGACCGGATAAGGCCACAGTACGACAATGACCAGCCCCACTGCCGCAATAAAGCTACCCCAGCGCACTACTTTCGGACGCCCAACAGTACGGATGACCACATCTCCAGTAAGACGGCCGATAGCCATGGTTAGAGAAAAAGCAGCGAAGCCCATGGCGGCCAGGGCCGGAGTAGCTTCTGGCAACTCGGTGATATGGATGGCAGTCCAGTCTGCCATAGCACCTTCTACCATTAGGATGAAGAAGCCCAGAAACGCCAGCAGCCAGACCAGTTGTTTGGATGGCAGCACAAATAACGGTTGTTTTTGTCCGGGCTCAGTAGCTACCGGCTCATGCGGGAGAAGATATCGAATGGCGATGAGCGTGGTAATAAGTAAAAGCGTGATGACACTGAGCATATGTTGCACCGGAGTCAGGCCTAACGCCAGCAACCCACTGGCAACTCCCGCACCCACCAATCCGCCGGTGCTAAATAAGCCGTGGAAGGAAGACATAATAGGCTTTTGGTATTTTTTTTCTACGAATACTCCGTGGGCATTCATGGCCACATCCATAGAACCGTTTACCATACCGAACAGAAACAGCATTGCAGCCAGACCCGCGTAACTTGGCATAAGCGGAAGCGAAGCCAGCAAAAAGCAAAAGCCGATGGACACAATACCCGCCACTCGTTTGCTCCCCAATCGTTCTACCAGTCCACCAGTAATGGGCATAGCAATAATGGCCCCACAGGCAATAATGAGTAGGGTCAGGCCTAACCCACTTTCACTAAGCGAGAAACGTTGCTGAATCCAGGGGATATGTGGGACCCAGGTGGCAAAGCCAGCACCATTTACAAAAAAAATAAGTGACACGGCTAAACGGGCACGTCGTAAGGCAGAAGGAGTAGAAGAACTGTTCAAGTCAGTGGATATAAAAAAAGTGTATAAATCAGAGATACGGCGGAGCTAAACCGTAAGTTCTATTAAATTCCCGTCGGGGTCGCGAAAGGTGCTTTCGTAGTATCCGTCTCCGGTATGTCGGGGTCCGTCAATGGGTGGGTATCCGGCTTGTTGCAGGACTTCTGTCATATGATCTACTGCCTCTTCACTACCTACTGAAAGTGCAAAATGGGCTAGCCCGATATGCACTTCTGCTGATGGGTTGCCTAGTTCAGGACGATGCATAAGCTCCAGCCGACAACCAGAAGCAAAGGAGAGAAAATAGGAAGTGAATTGTTTTGCAGGATTGTGATAACGAGGACTGGCCGAAGCTTTAAAATAGCAGCAGTAAAAATCTCGGAGTGCCTCCAGGTCATGGGTCCAAAGGGCAAGATGTTCAATTCTCATATGATCAATTTTGATCAAAAATAATCATTTTTAATCAAAATTGTAAATTAATTTTCTGTGAACAAAATGTAAAAGGGCAGATTTTCCGCCCTTTTACATCTTTTAGCTAGAAAAAACTTAGTCTACGGTCTGGAGATAAAGATAGAGCGCTTTCAGTTCATCATCGGAGAAATGCTGAAATGCCGACCAGGGCATAAATTTAGGGTCCATGCTTTTGCCTTCCGGAGTGTTTCCCGTGCGTAATACTTCCATAAATTGGGCTTCATTCCACTTAGTCAGATTTCCGCTGCGGGTTAAATCGGCTGCCATTGGTGAGCCAGGTTCTTTTCCTGGTGCGCCTTTAAAGTTGGTTCCGTGGCATCCGGCACATGAGGCTGCTAGGTATTTCCCATACGAGGCCGAAACAGTAGGAGTGACCTCGGTGGGAGGCTGGTAGTCATGGTCTACCAGTTCGGCCATTAGCACTTTCATCTGACCAAAGTTGATCAGCATACGCGCCATTGGACCTACTTTATTTTCGGGAAGTACGTGATCTACTGGCTTTACTTGTTTGCAATAGGCAATGAGTGCCCCAATATCCCGGTCGCTCATCTTAGAGTATTCGGTAGAGGGCATAATCATCAAGGAGGTATGATCCTGTGCCAGTCCGTGGCGTAAAGCCCGAAGCCAGTCGTCGTCGGTATACCTTTGTCCAATGCCACCCTCACCCGCGGTCAGGTTGGAAGAAGACACCCGACCGATGGCAGGATCATCAATCATGGTCATGCCTTCCAGCTTGGCACCGTGGCAATCCTGGCAACCCTGGGTGAGGGATATGTGATGACCCAGAGCCAAAGAGGCAGAATCAGAGGGAATAGTGATAGGTTTTGGGGTGATCGTGTACTGTTTCTCAAGACGTTTTCCAACAGAAAAATGAGCGAAGGTATAGATTACAAGTAGAATAAGGAGGAGTCCTCCCAGGCCAATGAAGGCAAACTTCAGAACTTTTTTAAACATGATAGAAAAGGGTTAGGTTAGTAGACACATTAAAATAACCAGCTTCTTAGCCAAAAGCTAAAGAAATAAGGTTTAGCTATTAGTGTAGCTACCCTATGTAGCGTCACCTCTATCAGGTAAAATAATTTGCTATTGATTTTCTGATTTTCTTTTACAGACGTTTCAGGAGGCAGTCAGCAGGAGGCTGGCCCTTCTACACCGCCTTCTGCTGACTGTACCCATTAATACTTACTATGGTCAGGCTAATAACAATCAGGTGCGGCAATCGAGCTTTCTTCCACATCCAGCCGGTCAGATTGAACAAAACCAGTGTGCTGTGAAATAGCAGAAAGAAGGAATCCAAAAGCAGATACCAGGTATTCGTGTTCACGCCTTAACGCTATTGAAGAGCTTTATTCGCCTGAAAGTGGCAAATCATCTTCCTGAATGATAGGGGGCTGACCTGTGACCTGATAAGAAAATACATCATTGCGGGAATAATGTCCGACCACATCAAAGTCCAGTTTGTTGCGGACGATGTCTGATAATTCCAGTTCAGCGGTTAGTAGCCCTTCCTGATGATATAACGGACCGGCGATGATCTCACCATTGGGGCTGATAATGACACTGCCGCCGGGGCATAAGCTCTCCTCCTCATCTTCTACGTACACCTTGTAATCCTCGGGGTAATCTTCTTTACGAAAAAATTGATTACAGCCTAGCACAAAACAGCGCCCTTCCAAAGCAATATGCTGTAGCGTTGCCGTCCAGCGGTCGCGGGCATCGGCGGTGGGGGCAAGGTAAATTTCCACTCCGGATTGATACATTGCCATACGGGCCAGTGGCATGTAATTTTCCCAGCAGATCAGCCCACCCATACGACCAATGGCGGTTTGCACGCTAATCAGTGTGTCGCCTTGTCCTTCGCCCCACACTAAGCGCTCAATACCGGTTGGCTTCAGCTTCCGGTGCTTGCCTAGTAGCCCTGCTTTTGGGGAAAAATAAAGCAAAGTGCAATATAAGGTTCCATTCAGCAAATCTCGTTCGGTCACTCCTATCCCCAGGTAAACGCCGTAATTTTGGGCCATCTTTTCCAAGCGGTTACATGCTTCGCCCGGCACTTCTACGCTGCTTTCCCAATAGCGCTGGTACAAATCCCGTCCTGCTTCACTACGACGACCTACTACAGAACCAAAGGTAAAGCCCCGGGGATAACCAGGAATGAAAGATTCGGGAAAGAGGACTAATTGGCAACCTTGAGCCGCGGCCTGCTGTAGCCAGTGATCTACCCGGTCCAGTGTTTGGTTCAGATCAAAGAAAGCAGGAGTAGCCTGTACGACACCGACGGTTACTTTGCTCATGTTGTTTAAGGTTCGTAGATAAACTCAAAAGCACTTCGGTAAGCTCCGATCTCCTGCACATAATCCAGCAATTGTCCGTAAAACGGATGGTTGCCGAGGGTAGCACTATCACCGAACATCACCAGTTTTTTCTTGGCCCGGGTCATGGCTACATTGGTACGGCGGATGTCGCTGAGGAAGCCAATTTCGCCTTTGGCATTAGAGCGCACCAGACTGATGTAGATGACCTCCCGTTCGCGTCCCTGAAAAGCATCTACCGTATCAATAGTGATGAGCGACTGAATAGCCTGTAGATATTCGTACGATTCGTAATGCTCAGTAAGCAGTTTTACCTGGGCTTTGTAGGGAGTGATAATTCCGATATCCAGTTGGTTGTCCAGAAAATAGTCGGGGGTAAGGCTTTCTACCAGTTCGTTTAAGTGTTTTAGCAGTAGGTGCGCTTCTTCTTCGTTGTAGGTGCTAAGTGTTTCCGGGTCGGTTTTTTCGGTAAACCCGCAACCCGCTGTATCGATCAAGGTGAGGGGAGATTGATCATCGGCCAGGGTGGCTTCTCGTACACTATCGGCTGCAATGAGCTTTCCATCATAAAAATACTGGCTGGAGAACTGCATAATCTGTTCATGCATGCGGTACTGCATTTGCAGCAGCGCATCGACGGGTGAGCCGAGTCGCGCTTGCCGTTCAATACACTTCTCAAACAACGTGGTGTTTAACCCCTGCCGGGCCGCTTCATAAGATTTAATCGTAGGGGGAAGCTGGAAGTGGTCGCCGGCAAACACTACTCGCTGAGCTTTCAGGATGGGAATCCAACTGGCAGCTTCCAGTGCCTGGGCGGCTTCATCAATAAACACAGTATGGCACCGGAATCCCTTCACCAGGCTGTTAGAGGCACCCACCAGTGTGCAGGCGATAATCTGAGCTTTGGATAGAATATCTGCTACAATATAGTGCTCTAGTTGCTCGGCTTCTTCGCGAAGTTGAGAAGCTTCACTGAGTAACCGTTTACGTTGCTGGCGCTCGGCCTGTCCGAATTTCCGCTTGTACTTTAACCCCAAGCTACGCATTTCTTCCGAGCGGTGGCGCAGGGATTTCAAGTCTTTATAATACCCATGTGCCGCAATTTGGGCATCAATGGTTTTGCTAAGGTTGCTGTCGGTAACCCGGGCGGGGTGACCTAAGCGTACCACATTCAAATCCTGTTCACTAAGCTTCTCGGTGAGTAAATCCACAGCAGCATTGCTGGGCGCGCAGACCATCACCTGATGCTCTACCTGCACCGTTTGGTAGATAGCCTGCACCAGCGTAGTGGTTTTACCGGTGCCGGGCGGGCCATGCACCACGGCAACATCCTGCGCCTGTCGGATGCGCTGCAATGCTTTGTTCTGGCTTTCGTTGAGATGCTCTACGTATCCGCCCAGTGTATCCTTGGTAAAAGTGGCGGGTTGTTCGCCCAGCAGAACAGAGCGTAAGTCTAATAGGCGGGGATCTTTGGCATCGATTACTTTTTTCAATGCTTTTTCCATCTCGCGGTAGGCCATTTCATCGAACAGCAAATCGATGCCCAGGTTGCCATCATTAATCCAGTCGGGCAGTTCTTGGGCATTCAGGGTAATGGTCATGGTATTTCTCCGTACATCATTGACAACCCCCGAGGCGGAAGGCTTATCCTGATGTGTATTGCAGAACAGGCTGACAATCTTTCCCGATTGAAACACGTGCGGGCGATTAGCATCAGCGGTACGACTTACCCGGATAATCAGTTTTTCGCCCAGGCTGTAGCGTTGGCTATCCAGGGTTACCGGATACCAGCAGACTCCATCTTTCCGGCGGTCTTCCAGCGAGGCAAGCAGCACTTTCTGACGGTAATATTCCAGATCGGCCTCTTTCTCTAACCGCAGAAGTCTAATTTGTTGCTGAAGTTCCTCTTTGCTATTACTCAATGGTTTAATGGTTGAATTGCTGATTGTTTTGAGCCACCGAGGCCCGGTTCAAAGTTGCTGGGACCTGGTTTAAAGTTTTGAGTTCAAAGTTTCAAGTTCAAGGTTCAAAGCCTGTGTGGGACAGTCGCCGGGGGCCTAGTTTAGAGCCGCTGCGGCCCGGTTCAGAATCTTGCGTTTCGGTCATCCGTTCATATGTACTCTGTACTCTGTACCCTGCACCTCGTTTTCCAATTCCTGCATGCACCAACCTCCCAGCTGTTGGCCATTAACTTCGGCCTTCCAGATTCCCGGTTCCGTTCACGCTTATTCCTGCACTTGAATTGGGACAACTACCTTTGTCGCATCCCACTCCAGAATCATGGCAAAAGGTTCGTCTTCAAAACGAATGGTGAATTGCTCGACCAGGCCAGTAGTTGATTCAGAGGCCACTTCGACCATAAGCGCATCGGCAGTAGGGTCACGAGCAGCCACGCCATTGCGATTCACGCCCCAGTCATAATTTTCTTTGTTGAATATTACCTTCCAGCGTTCCTCGCCGGGAATTGTCCACAAAGTATATTTTCCGGCCGGAAGCGGCTCATCGGCAATTAGCAGATTGTGCGATGTTTTGAATGTTGTTGCTTCATTAGCCCCGGTGCGCCATACTTCGCCGTAAGGTTCTAACTCGCCAAAAATAACCCGTCCCTTTTTGTAGGGCCGACTATAGGTAACCGAGAGGGTAGCTTCCCCGTGGTCTTGAATTATGGTTTCTTCCGGGCTATGCGACTTGGTTTGGGCAATCATGATGCGGTAGGCTATAAACAAAAGCAGGGCAAAGCCCCCACCGATAATGAGTGTCCACTTTATAGATTTGTTCATGTGTGTAGTAAAAAGGGCGTAATCTACCAAATCTTGCCGAATACGCCAGTAGTTCCCTAAATTATTGCTGCTTTGAGATGCGCATTTGCTCCCCAAAGCCTCTTGTAGAATGCTATACGGAAATGAAGAGCATAGTATTGTACTATGAACGAGATTTTTGCTTTAAGCAGGTATATTACTCAGCAGTTGATGGTGTGAGTTAGTCTTAAAGTTTTGTTTATCAGTGGTTTGCTACAAGGCGAGTGTGAAAATAAAAAATCATCTTTCTGGTTTCAAATTAAATCCAGTATAGGAAACCCTTTCGTATGTACTAAGTTAGTTGTGCCAGAAATACCACAAAATGATGATCTACACAGACGGAACCTTTCTTCTGGCTGATTCGGTACGAGAACTTAGACAATTTGCTAAACGGATTGGCCTTCCTGAACAGAATCTTAATCAGACTTCCTATTTTCCTCATTATGCTATTACTTCTGCTTACTGGGAAGAAGCAATTGAGGAGGGAGCCTGTGAGGTAACAACACAGGAGTTATACCGAATTGCCCAGAATATCTACAATGACTGAGTAATCTCAAATGCCCCAGTGCAAGCTTATGGTCTGTTCAGGTGGATTATGGCTCATCTGGTAAGGAAGATACAACCACTGCGTTTTCGTTTCTAAGAATACCATATATCTGCCTTTCTGCACTGGTATCATCCAAAGCAACCCCTTGCCCTTCGTTGGCTACATCAATCGTTTGTTGCCAGTCCAGCGTGTACCCTAACTTTGGGAAATGAAGCACATAGAGTTTAGGCAAATCGTGTCCGGTGCAATAGATGCTTCCGTCAGGGGCGATGAATCCGCCGGAACTGCTGCGGGTGCCAAACTCAGCAATCATATCTTCAGGAAACACCCAGGCAGCCTGTTGCCGCCAGGTAGTATCAAATTTAACCAGTTGGGTCCAGCGGTTGTCTTTGTTTTCTGTAGATCCCCGGCCCGTGTAATGGGCAAATGCCACGTACCAGGCACCTTCGTACTGGTCAACCCAGGTAGCCGAGCCAATCTGTATGCCGAAGCTGTGGTTTCCCGTATGGGTTAATGTTTCGGGGTCAAACATTTCCAGCGAACTGGCCATGGGTGAGTTGGGATAGTTGGAGTTTGTACAGTACAGCGTTCCATCAATGATAATTCCACTGTTCAGGTGCTTGATTAGTCCGGTAGTATCTTCCCAGGAGGCAACTTCCATCCCGTCGCTTTTGGTATATTTGCGAATACTGTGGTTGTTGATTACATAAAAGTGATTCTCGTCTACCGCAACTCCCTGCTGTGCTTCAGCAACGTTATACCGTTTTACCTCAACCGGTGATTGGGCGATAGAGGAAAGCACCGTGACGTTGATCAATAAAAAAACAAGGACAACTTTGTTCATAGAAAGAGCGATGAGGTGGGAGAGCGTGTAAATAGAAAAAGGAGGTGGTCACTTCCGAGCATATTTTAACTATTAATCGGGCGTCGGAAAACGGACATAATCTCGCCTATGAGTAAGATTATTAAAAAAATTCAGCAAAAGCTAGGGTATTCATCGTTGCTCACGGACTTATGTACCAAGCTTTCCGGGACGGAGTTTAATTCGCTGATGCTGGAGCTTTTTCGTGAGCGAACTAATACGTTAACACCGGCTCAATTGCTCCAACAGTTCTCATCCAACCGCTTTGTTCTTCCTGCCTTGGTAGATCCGTTAGCCATGATGGAGATGGAACTGGAGTGGCTCCGTTTCGCAAAAAAGCATCAGTTTCAACCTCTGGCCTTATCGCCACTGGCACCGTTAGGGAGCTGCGCTGTGGTAGGAGAGGTAGACCAGAATAAAGTGGTTAGTGCCCTGCGCGGGACAGAGGTGGTATCAGATGCTACCAATGTGCTGGCTTTGCAGATTGCTCAGGAGGTTCAGAAAAATCCCGATAAGGATCGTACCATTCGCTATGCCGCAGTACACCGCCATGTACGGGGGCAATCTTTCGATAACCCGGCTTTCAGCGCTCATTTTGGCGTTTTCTGTCTGGCCTCTGGCGGGTTCGATTCAGGAAATTACCGGTTTGAAGCAGAGCAGTTGCGGGAGCACCTGTGGCTACACTACCAGTTACTGGCCCGGCATATCGATCGTAAGCAGTTGATCATCAAATTATTTCTTCGGGAAAAGAACGAAAGTTTACGAACTCAACTGGAGGAATGTCTACGTCATCTGGACAAGGATATAATAATTGAATGGGTAGAACACTACGGTCAGGGCGATTATTACCAGGGAGTGCAATACAAAATCTACTGGCAAAAGAATGATCAGAGGATTGATGTGGCTGATGGGGGAGTGGTAGACTGGAGCCAGAAGTTATTATCAAACCGTAAGCACCGGTTATTTATCAGCGGAACCGGCCTGGAACTGGTTCATAAGTTAACGAAGTAGCTCTCTGCTGGGCTACTATGGTATCTGCTGAATAAGAAATAGCATCTTCACTCTCAGTAGGAAATTGCTCCGGCGCTGTTTCGGGAGGTAACTCTTCAGGTGCGGTGGAAGGGTGATTGTACTGGTACAAGAGCACGCCTATCAGTATCACAGTAATCAACCCTAAGAATAAACTTCCGCTTTTTAGCGAACGGCCGGACAAATAACGGGGAATGATAAGGCCACCAATAAGACCAATAACGGCCCCGATAACAGAATACCATAAGACCACTGCGGCCCCGGCAAGTCCGTCGGTACGAGACACCGAAAGACTTCCTAGAGTTCCACCCACCACAAAGCAGATGACCATGAGCGATGTGGCAAACAGAATGCGGAGTAGTAAGGGCGATGTGGACATAGGGCAGATAGACTTACCAGGTAAGATAAAATTTCTTCTGGCGAAAGGCAACTTCATTTTGATGGCCGAATCCCTGAATTGGGAAGAAATGTATTATTAAAAATCGCTACCTTGTTCGTTTTAGGTAACAGCACTTTTAAACTATTCAGGCATTGAATCTTACTTACATATCATTATTGCGGGGCATTAATGTCAGTGGACAGAAGAAAGTCCCCATGGCCGAACTTCGGGAAGTGTATGCTTCACTGGGGTTGGCTCCGGTGCAAACCTACATTCAGAGCGGGAATGTGATCTTTCAAAGTGCTGAAACCAATAAAGCAGCCCTGCGCGACCAGCTGGAAAAGGCGATTCAGCAGAAGTTTGGCTTTGAGGTGGTAGTCATACTAAGGACGCTGGATGAGTGGCAAGAGGTAGCATCTCATGCCCTCTTTTCATCAGGAGATGAAACGACGAACCATCTGTACGTTACTTTTCTGGCAGAAACGCCTGACGCGGAGCGAGTAGAAGCACTTACACTGCCTACCGATAATGGAGATGAGTTTCAGGTAACCCACAAAGAAGTGTACGTACTGTGCCCAAACGGATATGGTCGCACGAAGCTAACGAACACTTTTTTTGAGCGTAAGCTAAAGGTTCAGGCTACCACCCGGAATGCCAAGAGCGTGCGTAAACTACAAGTGTTAGCCGAAAATCTCGCATAATTTTTCACCCAACTTTTTACCGAAGGGTAAATTATTAGTGGGTTTGTCGTACATTTGCGCGCCATCATAATTTATGGTAAGGACATACGCCTGCGGTAAAGAAATAATCGACCCAACAGGTAGTCAGTAGCTGTTTATTTTTTGTTTCATTTTGTAAGAAAATACGCATGGACTTAACACTTAAAAAACAGGTGTTTGCTGCTTGTCAGACTCGCTTAACCGAACGGATCGCTGATTTGCGGGAAGAAATGAAGGAAACGCAACTGGCTGCTTCCGAAGAAACCAAAAGCTCGGCCGGAGATAAATACGAAACCGGGCGGGCCATGCTTGACATGGAGAGCGAGCGTTTATCCGGTCAGCTTAATGAAGCGCGGAAGCTCTATGATGCCCTGATGCTGTTATCTCCCACAAAATCACACGATAAAGTGCAAATCGGAAGCTTGGTGGCTACATCGAGGGGCACATTCTATGTGTCGGTAGGCTTGGGTGCCGTGAAGGTAGACGATGTAGCGTATTACTGCATATCTCCACAATCGCCCATGGGCCAAGTTCTGGCTGGCCTATCTGCGGGAGAAGAAGCTCCCTTTCAGGGGCAGACCGTACAGGTAATGGAGGTGGTATAATAGCTTGAAAAGTTGCTGTCGTATAGAAAGTCCGGTAACGGTTTATTGAAGCTGCTTCAGCAGATCGCCTGTTTCTAGCACTGTAGCAAACTCCTGGTGTAAGCTGGCCAGGGTAGTTTCATGAATAATTTCTGCCGAAAACTTCTTACCATCCGGCCCTATTTTATCAAAGGCCACAGTAGCATCGGAAACAAGAAAAGTCTCGTATCCTAAATTTCCAGCCATGCGGGTAGTGGTTGATACGCAGTGTTCGGTGGTAAGCCCAACAATAACCAGCGTTTTTATACCCTGTGCATCAAGCTGTTGCTGGAGGTTGGTGCCAATGAACGCGCTGTTCACACTTTTCTCAATGACAGTCTCATGGGCCAGCGGTTTCACCACATCTTTGATGTCATTGCCTGGTTTACCTTTTGCCAGTGGTGACTCAGCGTTGGTTGAGTTATGCTTGATATGAAAAAGCGGCAGGTTATTATCTCGCCAGAAACGCAGTAGCCGTCCCATATTATCTTCCGCATTCGGGTTGTTTCTGTGCCCTCCGTAGTACGCAAGTTGATCAAGCCCTTTCTGGATGTCAATGAGAAGGAGCGCAGGTTTGTCTTGTAAGTTCATGGTTTTGCGGATTGGGTTTTAATAAGTCGCGATGTTATGCTTTTTCTTTCTTTTGGTAGTCATTTGTTGTTAACCTGTAGAGTCCTGTTTCAGGAAGCTTTTTCATCTTCTTTTAGGCTGCTGGAGTCTTCTATAAATGTAGGAAGAAGCGGAAAAATATAGTATACTGAAGCATACATCATTTAGTGGAATACTGGCATCATTTACAACTCATCTATTATAATTTCATGATAGGCTAACCAGGACTTTAGTAATCCGGTATAGTGCTTCAGGTAATTTTTGGTGAGAAAAATGTTTGACCAGTTGTTGAAGCGCTGAGATTGCACGCCTAAATAGAATATCCATATAGCCAGACCCGCTACGGGCAACAATTGCTTCTCAGCACTATCCATTGGAGTAACTGCTTCGTATCCGCTGAAAAAGCTTTCCTGTTTTGCCTTAAACTTTTCTTTATCCGGCTCGGTATGAAACAGCTGGGTTATAGTATAGGCTACATCAAGCAATAACCAGCCATTGCCGCAAAAGTCAAAATCGAAGAGCGTGATTTTTCCATCTGGGGCAATGTTCATATTATCGTACCAGATGTCAAGGTGCACGGTGCCATAGCGTAATTGTTCGGGGGTAAGCTGATCGAGCACTGAAGCTGCGTAGTCGCCTGCTAATTTAATATACTTCATCTCCGGTAATGCTTCATCAAAATGTTCTTTAGCGTATTGATAAGGCAACCGGGTTAAGGTATGGGCATCGTACGTAATTCTGTTGACCGCACGATTTGCCGAAAGCTTATGTATTTGAGATATTAACGATCCGATACTATAGCAGTGGGCATCGGTCAGATTCCTGATTTTGTCGCCCTCGGCATACGAAAAAAGTGCGGCATACCGTAGCCCTTCGGGAGCCTCAATGGTTTGGATAAACGTTCCGGAGATATCCGGCATAGGGTAGGAGACCGATATGTGATTTTCTGCCAGCAGATTGAGAAACGTTATCTCTTCAAGAATTTCAGTTTCTGTACGCCACTGGTAACTGTAAACCCGGAACACATATTTCTTACCCTGATCAGAGATGAAATAACTGTGATTAATACCCGTCCTCAATACTCTGGCATGGGTACTGGCACTAAGGTTGTATTTATCCCGGATAAATTGAGCAATTGGCTGCGGGGATAAGATAGAATCTAACACCGGAAAGGTTGACATGGAGGTATGATGTGTTCGGGTTGAGAAAACTTTAACAGTAAATGATCAATCCAGCGTTATCTTAAAGTATATTTCTTACTGATGCCTGGGAGCCTAGTAACTTCTTCTATCGGTTCAGCCCAAAATCATACCGGCCATGAAGGGCTCGTTTGATAATCCCCAATTGCCCGCAGTGCCACATGGTATGTTTGATGTTCCAGTCTAGGGCTTCGTACTTGGTTTTAGCTATGGGGTGGGGTGTTTTGGTGGGCTCCAACGCATCGTCTAACTCGGCTACTGATAAAGACCGAATCACTTCCAGCGATTTTTCCTGCATCAGTGCTAAGTGGCTTTCCAGGGTTTCAGGATTTGTTTTTCCAACAGATTGCACCGGTTCGGCTACTGTAAAGTACGAGTCATATTCCTGGACCGGAATTTTTTGAAGCAAATCCATCTGATGCCCCCGGATAACCATAATCGAATGAAAGTAAAAGCTCATAATAAGGTGACCAGCCTGCCAGGTTACATTTGTATCAACATTGGGCGTAATATCGTCCCAATGCTCTTTGGGTACAGACGTGAGGAGCTTATTTACCCAACCGTAGGCATCTTCGGTTTGTCTTAGTAAAATCTCAATGGGAGACATACAATTAAGGTATTACGGTGTAAAGCGTACAATAATACTGAATAAATGCTGGAAGTTATGTCTGGCATTTATTTTACCCCCTGGGCATCATCCCACCAGCCATTCATTTTTCGGATATACACAATCTGCCCGGTATGATAGGCATTGTGCGAACACATATTGGCGATACTCGAACTGGCTTCTTCCAGTTGCGGCTGAGTGGCATTTTCTACGGCCTGTTCCCACTGCGTTTGGATGCTATCAAGCTTGGTGATGGCCAGTTGCCAACGGGTACTGTCAAAATGGTTAAACGTTTGCTCATTGTTACCATCAAAATCCGGTAGGGTGTTTCCCTGAAAATTAATCAGCTCTCTTTCGTTCCAGAATGCCAGGTGAGATACCAGTTCGCCAATGGAGTGGTTACCCGAGCTATCTTTCCAGTTGGCTTGCTTGGCGGTCAGCCCCTCAACCGCAAAAAAGGTGGGGACAAACCAGTCTTTATGGGTATGGGTGTTTCTCAGCTGTTCCAGTAAAATTGATCTAAGCCTTGGTTCATCGGGTTGCTTGGTACAGCTTAATAGTAGTAATGCAGTGGTAATAATTATAGCGAGTTTCACAGGGTAGGTATGTAGTAAGCAATATGAGCAGTTAAGTTATTTTTTCTTTTTCAATAATAATGTAGAGCAGATCATTTCATTTTCCAGCATCGCACATTCTGCCTTTTGGTTAGCAACATACTGCTTGAAAAGATAGGCCTTCTCAGGATGAATTTTTATCAATTCGTTCGCTTTCTTCTGTATTAATGTGTTATTAAGAAAATTGACCTTTCTCAAAACGTTAGCGTCCCAGTCAATTCTTTCAATGACTCTCATGCCACTTCCTTCTATTTGTCTGAACACATCATTTTCTGTTGGCATTTCATCAATGCTGCTAGAGTCTTTGGGAGTAAATGCCACTTCAAACACGATAAATCCATTATTGGTTAGGCATTTCTCTAACTGAGACAGAGTCTTAGTAATATTCCCTAAAGCTTCGGAATCATAGCTATATATTAAAATATCCTGGTCCTTGATTGTCACCACACTTTCTGTAATGTCTTCTATTTTAAATGTTACTTTATGGTCAACTCCGTTGAGCTGCGCAAACTGCTGGGCCGATAGAATAAACTCAGGTACTATGTCAATGCCCAATCCACATATTTCAAACCTTAGAGCAAGTTTTATGAGCACTGCGCCTTTTCCGCAACCAAAATCTACCACTTTTAAAGAACTGGTCGTGCTTATGTTTTTATCTATGATCTCGATAATATAAGCTGGTATACTTCCGAGCTCTCTGAGTTCTTCAAGCAACACGGGGATGAATTCTGCAATTTCATCGTCGGTGATGTCGAGCGAATTCTTGAGCTCCTGTTTAGTTTTATTATCCACTTACAGGGTAGTTAAAAGTTGCTAGCCGGAGCATCCTGATGATGAATGTATCATGGGCTACACAATCTGAAGTTATTGATTTAAGTCAATGAAATCCAGGGATGAGGTTGATACTTTGCTTCAAAAAAACAAATGGAGTCTGTTGAAATCAATAAAAGGCTGGCGCGTGACTGGAGCAAAATGCAGATAGTCCGAGTTGTAGGAATAAGCTACATTGTTATGGGTATACTAGGTTTTCTGGCTGAATTTGGCTTTAGGGCGCGGTTAATTGTATGGGATGATGCTATGCTGACGCTTTCCAATATTCAGAACTCAGCAGAGTTTTTTAAAGTGGGCATATTAGCCTTTCTAATCATTATACTGCTTGATATCGTGATTGCCATTGCGTTTTACGCTCTATTAAGTTCTGTCAGCAAAAGTACAGCCTTGCTCATGACCAGCCTCAGGCTTTTATATGTAGCGATTAAAGGAGCTGCCATGATTGGGCTATTTCTGGCGAAGGATGTGTACACTTCAACTATTGAAAGCGGACTGAGTCAAACAGCGTTGCATGCTGCCCAGGCTTTGCAATTTCTGAAATTTCACGATTTTGGGTTTAGCATCGGGTTACTCTTTTTTGGAGTCCATCTGATCTTCCTTGCAAGGCTGCTGATGAAGGTTAGAGAGGTGCCGAAATTTATAGTTTGGTTGCTTTTGGTGGGTGGAGTTGGTTATAGCGTAAACAGCCTGGGGCATTTATTTGCTTCTGACGTTGAGCTTCTTCAAACCGTCATCATTATCATCTTTATTATTCCGATGACCTTCTCAGAATTACTGCTGGGAGTGTGGTTACTGGTAAAACGCAAAAAGCTAATGATTGCATGAACGGGCTATGGCTGCTTTTTTGCGATGATCCGTTTGCGAATCCGGCTTAGCGTTTCAGGCTTTATGCCCAGATAGCTGGCTATATGATACTGGGCCACCCGGTTAAGTAAGTCTGGCCGTTTTTCCAGCAGCCGCAGATAACGCTGCTCGGGACTTAAGGTGATAAGGGACGAGCTTAAATCCTGGTACTTGCCAAATTCCTGCCCGATGAAGAGTTTAGACATCACCTCTAGCTTAGGGTTCCTGTTGTAGGCATCTTCAATGCCGTCTATTCGGCCAATGACCAATACGGTATCTTCCTCGCAAACCCAATTATACTGGCAGGGAATTTCTTTGGCAGCACTCTCAAAAGCGACAATAGCTTCGCCTTCACTATAAAAGTACGTGGTCTTTTCCTCACCCTCAATAAGTTCATATTGCCTGACCAGCCCCTGGATATTGAAATAACACTCTTTGGAAATTTGCCCTTGCTTTAGAATGTAGGTTCCTTTTTTAAAGGTTTTATAAGGAACGTCCTTCAGGATAGAAGCTTGCTCCTCTGCGGTGAGAGGAACATATTTTGCTATATATTCCAGAATTTTCTCTTCCATCTTGCCTGTTACTCCTTTTTCTTGCGCTTCTTCTTTTTCGGAGGTTTACATTCTTTGAACGGCATACAAAATAAGGAAAAATCTTAGTGATTCACTGGTTGTCTGACCGGAGTTACCGATCATGTAACCCCTTTCCATTGAGAATTTGCGGTATACATTTCTCAATCCTTGATACCCGGGTTTTAGATTGCTTGGGTTGAGAAAAATGAATAATGTATGCTCTTTGCCGCCCTGCCGTCAACAAGGCAAAAGCAGCTTTTAGGTCAGGGCTTTCATCCAGTTTTGCTTGAAACTCTTCAGGAACTGGCTCAGGATTTTTTTTAAAGTCTACTTGCAAACCTGCTTTCTCTACTTCAATGGCTTCGTAAATATAAGCTTTCAGGATAGGTTCTATCTCTACAATTTCCCTAACACTGGTAAAGCGCACAATGCGGGCCGATTGGGTGTTTTCTCCGGGTTTTTCCAGAATTCCATTAGCGTCCTGTAATAAAGCCCCTTTAAAAAAACTGAGCGCGCAATATTCTTTAAAAGCCGCTATTACAGCAATGTTACTCTTCCCAAAGGTATAACAGAGCACTCCCCACTTTAACTCTTCAGTAAGCCCACAGTCAAGCACGATCATTCTGAGCCGTAGCAGTTCTTTCGGCCAGTGATGGACTTTACATTCGGGTGTACCACCCAGGGAGCAGCGTCCGCAGCCTTCTGTTAAATATGTGTCAACCTTTGGATTCATACTGTTCTTACCCGATGCTAATCATTTAATCCCTTTCCATCGAGAATATGCGGTGTATATTTTTCAATCCTGGATTCCCGGGTTTTAGATTGTTTGGCTCCCGAAAAATATAGTAAGTATCCTCTTTGCCGCCCTGGTGTTAACGATTCAAAAGCAGCTTTTAGAGTGGGGTTTTTATCTAATTTTTTTTGAAACTCTTCTGGCATGGTAAACTCTGAAGTTTTCTTCATTTCCACTTCCAAACCGGCTTTTTCCACTTCAATAGCTTCATAAATATAAGCTTTTAAGGTAGCTTCCATAGCTACGATTTCCTGAAGGCTGGTGAACCGAATTTGCCGTGCCGCCTGCACATTCTCGGTCTGTTGGATCAGAATATCCTCAGTATCCTTTAGCAAGGCGCCTTTATGAAAAAGGAGCGCGCAATATTCTTTAAACCCATGTATTAAAACGATGTTGTTTTTCTTAAAAGTGTAGCAGGGTACTCCCCACTTCAATTCTTCGGTTAGCCCACAATCAAGAACAATCATTCTTAATTTCTCATACTCTTCCGGCCACTTTTTAGCTTTATTAAAAAAGAAGTCAACCTTAGGATTCATAGCTTTTTTTATTGATGAACGGAAACGACTTTTCTGCTTGCAGGTCTAAAATACCACGATATTACAGTGAGGGCCAGAAGTAAGAGCGGGGGGAATATTGTATTTATGGCATCACCCGACGCAATGTGTGAAATTATTGCCCCCGACATGGCAAAGAAAAAGCCCGCATAGGCCCATTCCTTCAATAAAAGAAACTTGGGAAGAAGTACTGCTATAACACCCAACATTTTCCAAATACCCAGTATGGTTAGAATATAGACAGGGTAGCCCAAAAGCTCCATCATATCTATTTCCTCATCCACTTTTATGAGTTGTACGATGCCCGTTGACACCATCCCTAAGGCCAGCCAGATGGTAGAAACCCAATAGATGATTTTATATCGTTTTGTCATGGTATGTTATTTTAATTTGTTTACCAGCGTGCGCCGCACTGTGTCCTGTAAACGGTTATGCGCCATGTTGATGCCTTGAGCAAAGGGTAATTGCAGCATTTGGTTTCTGGCTGCTACCGATTTGTAAACTATATGCATACTAAGCTTGCTGGTGTCATCGGTGAGCTTTTTAAATTCTAAGAACTCAAGCTGGACGGGGAAAGGAGTGTTCTCCATTTCAAATGTCCGGGTGATTTTCCGGTTTGGAACAAACTCATGAATTACCCCATTAAACCTGTGTTTATTTCCCTGAGGATCAGTGGTTTCAAATTGCCAACTGCCGTGTTTTTTATTTTCAAGTTTCAGCACTTTGGTTCCCATCCATTGCTCAACAATATCGGGCTCCACATACGCTTTAAAAAGCAGCTCCAAAGGCAGTTCAAATTCCCGGGTGATTAGTAATTCCTGTTTACTGTCTTCGGCATCAATTTTTGTTTTTCGCTCCATGTATTTCTATTTATCGGGTTGGTGTTTTTTCATGACAGCCTCCAATTTGTTAAACCGCTCGTCCCACATTTTGCGGAATGGCTCAATAAAGTCAGCTATCTCTTTCATTTTTTGAGGATTTAAATGATAGTGAATTTCTCTGCCGTTGTGTTCCTGTTCAAGTAATTCGCATTCGGTAAGAATTTGTATGTGCTTGGAGATGGTTTGTCTGGATGAGTCAAAATTTTCGGCTATTGCCCCGGGTGTCATCGCATGAAGAGCTACTAATGTGATAATGGCTCGGCGGGTGGGGTCAGCTATTGCCTGAAACACGTCTCTTCTTAATTCCATTTATGCAGTCATTTGATTGCAAATATACGTGCAGTCATTTAGCTGCGCAAATTTTTTTTGCAGTTTGTTGATAAGCCAGTAAAAGACTGTTTCCAAAAGCTGTTTAAGATATCTTCTGTCAAGGTTTGGCAGATATTATAATAATTTCTTAAAAACCGGCTAAGTACGATCAAGAAAGAATTGACGAGTGAGCTTGGGAGGAAGCGGGTGGCAGGAGACACGGGAAGTACCTGCCTCTCGCTGACCGCCTCTGGTAACGCTTAGATGATCGGAACAAACTCTTAAGAAAACACCGGTTACTTAAGGATGGGCGGGTTCGGGTAACCGGAAATAGGTGGTCTGGGTATCATCAATCCGGTTACTGATTTGCTGAAGGTTTTCAGGGGCTGGGGGCAGGTTGATAAATTTGTCTACAATGGTTCGGTTGCGGTATAGCAGGATAGTGCTTTCTACATTTGGATTGATACGGTTTACATATATATCCGATGTTCGGTCGGTAAAAGAGGGTACCAGGGTGAGAGCCGCATGTTTTATAGCTAATTCTTTCCCAAGCTTTGCCAGCTCTTTGGTACGGGCTTCTTTATCATAGTCTTGCTCATTGCCGTAAATGAAGTATACTTTGAGGTATTTTCCCCGTTTTACGCTTTCATCTTCAAAATACCGTAGCCAGACCCTGATCTTCTCCCAAGCTGGTGCATTGCCTACGAAATAGAGAATGCCTTGGTATTGTCCATACTGGCAAATAGGGCAGGTGCGGGTGTCCCGGTCCGGCCCCCAGGCATGGTAAGGCGTGAACGAAAACACATCTTCGCCAATTTCTTTTCCTGAGCTTGCTTCGTTTCTTTCCGTTCCGGGATGGTTCGGGATGTGCAGTCCCAGAATGATATCGTGCTCGGCAATTTGAAGTTTCCCTTGTTCTTTCACTCTCAGCACGCCACTACCGCCTCGGTTTTCCATTGTCTGCCGTTTAGCGCGGGTCAACAGTACATCATCATCAAACACAAACTCATCAATATAATAGGCATTATCAATGTCTGGCTCCTTAATGGTGGGGTGAATATGGGCGGGCATGGTGTTGTTAGGATACGGTGCTGGCCTAACCGTGTAAATGGAATAATGCCCGAACTGGTCTGATCTTACCCAGCCCCGAATATAGCCATGTCGGGCTACCCGGGCGTCTAATTCGGGCCGAGAGGTATAGTAACCATGAATGTCGGTGTGGTAGTAATAGAGTATTACGTCAGGGGCCGGAGTTTTGCCATCTCGCTGGTAGATAGTTCCGGTGATTAAAAGCTTTTGTCCGTCTTGTGTCCATCCGGCACTGGTATCTATCGAGTTAATGATCTCTGGCATGCCAATGTACATAAACTCCCGGTTCTCAAATGGGCCTCCGATGACTGGCCGCTTTTCAGATGACAGGCTTTTTGGTGTAGATTGACCGCTGCATGCAGGTAGGAATAATAGATAAACGGGCAAAAAACCAATGCTAAGGAAAAAGTTCATGGTGCGGACGGCATTTAGGTAAGCGTATGATGCCGCCCAAATTACTGCACGCTGGCTAACATCACTATACCGGTAGATGGTAATATGCCTTAGTGGTGGAGTTATCTGCCTGAGAGGAGGTGAGCCCATGTAGAGCGGTAGTGCCGACTCATTCTCAGCTTTTGTTCGTTTTGCAGAACAAGATCGTAGTCACCGTTTTTTCGGGAGACGATAGCTTTTATAAACTTCCGGTTTACCATAGCAGACCGGTGAATCCGGACAAATTGCCGGGTGGGAAGGGAGTGCTCGAGTGTGGTTAAGCTCTGGGAGAGTAGATACTTCTCCTGCTCGGTATGTAATTCTATGTAGGGTTTGTTGGAGCAGATATAGTACACGGCTGAGGCATCAATCAGGCGTAGTTGGTTTCCTTGTTTTACAGTGAAAGTTGTTTGGTATGTTTCTGTAGTCGGTTCAGTGGTCTTTGACTCGCCTCTGGCCGGAGGTTGAATGAGATAAAACAGCAGCAGGTATATGAGTAGTGTTATTGAGAAATCATTAGAGATACTGGCAAAGACCACGTTCATGAAGGGGTGAGCTGGAGTGAAAAGCCAGGCACTAATTCCACTGATACCAATGCTAAACACCAAAACGTGCAGCATGCTACAACTGACGCTCATAGATACTAATATCATCAGTTTTTTCCTTACTACTTTCTCTCCCGCTGGCATGATCCATTTTCTTGCTCCTAAATATACTGGAATGAAAAGCAGCCAATAGCAATTGAATAGTGTGACTTCCGACCAGTAAAAGCCTGTAGTGCGCAATACAGAGAAGAGATAGTCCTGAAAAATAACCAGAACGTATACAATCAGCCAGAAGATGATCAGCAGGTGATGACGAAGAAGGAGAGAGATTGACATGGATCATGGCATATTTTGTACTCAATTTATATGGTTTAAGGTACTTATATTTTCCGAAAAAGCAGGAGCCAGTTTGACCTAGTCATTGAGAATGAACTTGACTATCAGTGAATAAGATGGAGTGACTCTTGGCCAGTCAGTATTATCTCTTAGCCAGATTGGACAAAAATAAACCCCCACCGAAAAGGGTGAGGGTTTAAACTATAGTTATTTGCAAGTACTAGTCATATTGTTCTTCCAGGCGCTCTAATTCGCGCAAAGAGGTTTCAATCTGGTCCATTTGGCGACGGACAGTAGTTTTTATGTTATCCGGCACGTCGCGCTCTTCCAGTACATCTTTATACTCTTCTAATGCGTTTTTATCGCCTCGTATGCATTCTTCCAGCACCGCCTCTTCCTTATCACTGCTTAAAGCTGTTTTCAGGTTCATCCATGTTTGGTGTAAGTTGGCGATTCCTTCTTTTTTCTCTTTAGGAGTGCCACCGAGCGAGGTTATTTCTTGCCTAAGCTCAGTATTAAACTGGCTACGTTGTCTCGCATGTTCTACCAAGTAATTCTTTAAATTTGGATCCCGTACATTTTCAGAGGCATTCTGAAAGCCATCTACAGCATCAAGGTTCTTTTCTACTAAGTCGTTCAATTCGTCAATTACGTGTTTCGTGTCCATTACAAAAAATAGTTAGATTGTTAAAAAATTGTTTAAAACACTGATAATGAAACTACTGGCTAGGCAATAGGTTTACCATACCAGTCAGATTTTTCGGAAAACAAACTTTTTCATTCCGTTTGGTTCTGTCCTGGCAGGTATCACTTCCTAATAAAACCTTGTTAATTTTCTGTAGGAAGAGGTAATGCTGGAAGCACCGAGAAAATGATTGTTAGTTTCCGTTGTCCAACAAAAAAAGCAGTACGAACTCATACTGCTTTCTAAGATTGAAATAAGGATTGGGTAATATTTTATCAATTAGTTATTGTCAGCATCAAGCAATACAGTAACATTACCTAACTCAATGCGCTCAATTTTCTTATCATTATCAAGATCCCATACAGTAAATAGGCGATTCACCGCTTCAGGATCATTGTTAGTTTGAATAGCCTGATTCATTCCATTATCAAATTCTTGCTCAGTCAATTCACCGTTTCCATCAGCATCCCAATCAGAAAACTCGCCAAACTGATCAAAATCGTAGTTTACAAATAAGTTCTCAGTAGCTGTCTGAAATTCTTCTTCATTCACAACGTCGTCGTTATCATTATCCCATACGCTGTAAAAACCTTTGAAGAATTCGCTCTCATTTAACACGTTATCGCCATCATTATCCCAATCACCGTAGCGAACGTTAATTCCGGCAAGCACTTCATTATTACGGTTAGCTTCTTTCATGGCCGCTAAACGCTCAAATTCGGCTGAATTGCGTTCAATAGCTGGTGCTGGATTCATTACCTCTTGAGTTTCTACATCTTCCATAGCAGATTGGTCAGCAGTCTGCGCTGATTCTTGCATTTCTGGTTGTGCTTCTACCGGCTGCTCAACTTGCTCGTCAGTGTCTGTCTGGGCCGTCTGTTCTTCGTTGGAAGAGCCGCATCCAGCGGCAGTAAAGGCAATAATACCAGCACTTACACAATAGATAGGAAGTCGTTTAAAAAATTTTTTGGTATACTCCATAGTTGTAAAAATATTAGATTAAAAAAGTTTGTCTATGTATTTATACGTAATATTAGACAAAAAGGTTGTGCTAAATATAACATTTCTAACCAGTAACCGTTATATCCTGTTTTTCCTGCCCCGAAGAAACCAATTTTTGATTTTTGTAAAAAGAGTTTAACAGCCACTTTTTTTATAACAGTAGAAGTCTGTACAAAAACATGTAAACTTTATCCCGAAAAACCTATCTGCACTTTAGTGTTACTTGCTGATTATAACCGCTTTAGGTCATCATAAGCTGCTATTACAATGCATATTATGAAGCGAATGGGAAAGCTCTTTTTAATGAGCATTACATTATCAACGGGCGTGGTTATAGCTACCAAAATTACTCTGTATGTTTTAAATCAACCTGTACAGCACTCAAATAACATAATGAGTTCTGATAAATATGCTTAAAAATAAGATGTTCAGAATGATATTTTTGAGGCGTAAATACTGGTAGTCGCAATGGCCTATGAAAACTAGGCGCTTCTTATGCTTACACATACTTTCACCTGGGCACTTATGCATCTGTTCAATACACAGAACCCTTTAAAGCAAATACCTACAAAATAGCTAACAATTGGGAGGGCATAGAGTTGCTTGCAGTTTTTCTTTAGGAATATTCCAAAATACTGTACCCGGATGCTCACTATCAATCTGCAAAGAGGCAATTGGGGATACTACACGCTTGCCTGAAGGGCGAGAAGACGCTAACCAATGGTCGGCTACCTGAATAAGTACACCAGTTAAACGTCCGGTATGAGCCTCAATAATCGTTTTTTCGACCATACCGATGGTTTCAAACTCGAGATTTTTAACTGTCATGCCTACACATACTGTAGTAGACAAGAGCAAACCGCTGATCCAATGACGCATAATCAAAAAAATTAAAAAATTGGTTAGTACTTTTGATTACTGAACGAACAATCAGGGGCTTGCTGTATACTGTCAAGCCAAAAAATTATACAGCCTGTTCTCCTTCGTACAAATGGCCTTCGGGTGTAAAGTACAGGCAAAATGATTTTCCGTCGTAGAACAATCTGAGCTCATATAAAGAAAAGGGCTGCTGAGATTCATCACCAATAATTACGTCATTCAGCGCCTGGCCCTGCAAGCGAAATGCCTGAACAATGGTCATATGCTGATAAGGACCACTTTGAAAAGCCTCCATAATTGCAGATGGCACCTCTTCATGTCCTAAAGGAATTTTACCCTCAGTAGGATCTTCTTCGGTGAGTTGCTCGCGAACATACGGCGCGGAAGTCTCATAGGCCCATTGTTGTGCCTGGCTTACAGTAACGAAAGCCATCATGCTAAAGATGATCAATAATGCTTTCATAATAGTAGTATTTGATGTTTGTTAATTTAAATATCTATATGACAGAGTAGAAGAATAGTGCCAAATTGTAAGATGTTGATTACTAGTGCATAACGCTGTTGGCATATTGGTGCGGCTGAGGCGGAAACTAGCGAATTGGGGAAAAAATCATCAGAAGAAAGGTTAGTGCAGGGAGCTGGAAGGGTGGTGCATGGGGAAATGGAAAACGAGGTATAGGGTACATATGAACGGATGACCGAAACGCAAGATTCTGAACCGGGCCGCAGCGGCTCTAGACTAGGCCCCCGGCGACTGTCCCACACAGGCTTTGAACCTTGAACTCAAAACTCGAAACATCCGGCAATTTCAATCCTTAAGCAATCCTCTATGAGATAATAAACTACTAAAAAGAGGTAGATTAGTTTGCGAACCAAATACAGAATTAGCACGTTTGTTGCGTTTGTAACAATGAAATCCTCATTGCTTCGTATCAATGTAAAGAATATCGTTCAGCATGCAGAAAATTCTCAAGCGCCTGCGCGCTTTTCTAACCAATGAGCGCCGCCGCCTTACCCGTCGTCCGATAGGATATCTGGCCACTCGTTTGTCTGTTTTAGCACTGGTGGGGCTATTTGCAGTAATGGGCTTATTTTATGCCGTGTATGCCGGCTGGTTTGGTGAGCTACCTAACTATTCTGAGCTTAAAAGCATCCGCAATCATACCGCCTCTGAAGTGTACTCGTATGATGGCGTATTGCTGGGGCGCTATTATATTGAGAACCGTACGGTAACTACGCTGGATAAGGTGCAGCCCTCACTGGTGAATGCGCTGGTAGCCACCGAAGACTCCCGTTTCTACCAGCATAAAGGAGTTGATTACCGCAGCCTGGCCCGGGTGTTGGTAAAAAGTATTCTGTTGCAGAACGAAAGCTCAGGAGGTGGAAGCACCATTACCCAGCAGCTAGCCAAAAATCTGTATCCTCGGGAACATCATGGTATATTCACCATGCCAGTAAATAAGATTCGGGAGGCTATGATTGCCCACCGAATTGAAAACTTATATCCTAAAGAAGAGATTCTGATGCTCTACCTTAACACGGTGCCTTTTGGCGGAAATGTGTATGGTATTGAGGCCGCCGCCCGACGGTTTTTTAATAAATCTGCTATTGACCTGAAGACAGAAGAGGCCGCCGTACTGGTTGGAATGCTCAAAGCAACTACTTCCTACAATCCTCGCCTGTATGCCGAACGCTCCCAGCAGCGGCGCAATGTGGTGCTGAGCCAGATGGAAAAAGCTAAGTACCTAACAGTGGCTGAAGAGGATTCTTTGCAACAGCTTCCGCTGGAAATTGATTATAACTACATCTCTCATAATACTGGCCCGGCCCCGTACTTCCGGGAAAAACTGCGGCACGAGCTGCAACGCTGGCTGAACGAGCACCCGAAAGATGATGGCACCGTTTACAATCTATACACTG
Organism: Roseihalotalea indica; assembly: GCF_022458895.1. The sequence goes on from NZ_JAINFL010000014.1 coordinate 44,284, forward strand.
ATGGATTGAAAGTGTACACTACTATCGATTCTCGGCTTCAACGGCATGCCGAAGAGGCGGTAGAGGGGCATATGAAGGAATTGCAAAAAACGTTTCTGGAGCATTGGAAAGACCGCAAGCCCTGGGGAGAAGATGAAACCATGATCCGGCAGGCTATGATCAAATCAGATCGGTATAAGCGAGGAGTTGCGGCAGGAAAATCCGAAGAAGAAATACATGCCGAATTTACCGAGCCGGTGCTCATGACAGTGTTCACCTGGGATGGAGAAACTGAGAAAACCATGACACCGCTGGACTCCATTCGTTACTACCAGATGTTTTTAAATGCCGGTTTTCTGGCGATGCGGCCTGAGAATGGCCACGTGAAAGCCTGGGTGGGAGGTATTGATCATAAATATTTTAAGTACGACCACGTAACCGCTCAGCGGCAGGTAGGGTCAACTTTTAAACCCATTGTCTACGCAGCTGCGCTGGAAACCGGGGCTGACCCCTGCGAGTACATTTCTAACGAACGACGTACCTATCCGGAGTACAAGGACTGGTCGCCGGGCAACTCAGATGGAAAGTACGATGGTTATTATTCCATGAAAGGGGCGCTGGCACACTCGGTAAATACCGTAACAGTAGAACTGATGATGAACACCGGCATTGATCGGGTAGTGGACCTGGCTCACCAGATGGGCGTACGTAACGATTTGCCCGATGAGCCTTCTATTGCTCTAGGGACTGCCGATCTTTCGCTGTACGAGATGCTATCGGTTTATAGCACCTTCGTAAACCGGGGCATGAACGTAAAGCCTATCTATGTGCTCGGCATTGAAGATCAGCAGGGTAATGTGATTGCCAAGTTTAACGATAAGCCGGAATTCACCCGGGCACTCTCTCAACGTACGTCGGATATGATGGTAGAGATGATGAAAAGCGTAGTAGACAGTGGTTCTGCCCAGCGCATCCGCTACCGCTATGGTCTTCAGAATGATATTATCGGAAAAACCGGTACCACCCAGTCTCAGGCTGATGGCTGGTTTATTGGGGCTACGCCCAAGATGGTAGCCGGAGCCTGGGTTGGTGGTGACAACCGCCTGGTTCGTTTCCGATCTACGAGCCTGGGGCAGGGGGCGAATACGGCATTGCCTATCTGGGCGCGCTTTATGCAAAGCTTTAACAAAGACGAAACCTTCAAGAACCTTCGCTACGCCACTTTCCCGCCACCCGCCCGCTCTATTAGTGCCGCTTTAGATTGTGATCTCTGGCGAGAGAACGACCGGGGACTGTTATGGGACTTATTTGCTAAGAAAGATGGTAGAGAAGATCAGGACCAGGAAGAAGTTGATCCGAACCGCCCGCAGGATCGCCGACCTCAACCCACTCGCACCCCTCAAAGAAAACAGAAAGTCCGATTGAAAGATGTACTCAAAAGCATTTTTGGGGGAAACTAGAAGTGGTTGTAGATTTTTGGTTTTAGGCGTTGGAGCTTTTGCTTTCCTACATAGTTATTCGATATTCCTCAGAGTTGTCCATAATGACTTGTAACCCTCTAGGTGAGCATCATCATACAACAAAATAATAGGTTTCATTGTATCTATTATTCGCATGACTTGCTGAAAAACCACAGTAGGTAATAAATTTTTTGCAGAAACAATCAATCAGAGAGGCTGTGCTCACTGGTGGTAACTTTTTCCCAAATTGTTCTATCAGTGCTTACTGTAATGTGGCTTTTATGCAAAGAAAAGAAGGAAACTCGTTGAGCTCCTTAAAGTGTTTAGGGTCGTATTTTTCAAATTCCTGTACTGGTAAAGGTTCCAGAATTTTGTTGAGTATAAATCCGGACTCAAGAAGGGGAGATATACACTCCATCAAAGACCTTCGGTAACTTTCTACCACCACCGGCTCACCAAACCCCTTCCAGACGGCACTCACTTTTTCCGTTTTGAAGTAATTGGTTGCGTTAAAATAGGTATAGTCAAAGAACGGGTGGGTGATGGAGAAAACAAACGTTCCTGAAGGCTTCAATACCCGGTAGAATTCTTTAAACACCGGAAGCCAGTCGTAGATGTATTCCAGCACCAGCGGGCAAAGCACAACATCAAATTCCTCATCGGCATAATCCAGGGGTTTGGTTAAGTCGTATACTCTAAACTCACCTTGGTTCCCGTTTCTCTTTATAGCTTCTTCAATCATTTTCGGGCTAAGGTCTACTCCAACCACCTGGGCACCTTGGGCGAGTAGAATCTCGGCATACTTGCCCGGTCCGCAACCGGCATCCAGTACCCGTTTTCCGGTTATATCAGGTAATAAGCTAAGGGTGTTGGGGCGATCGTAAAACGCATTGTGTGGTTTGGAGTCTATTTTCTCGGCGTAGCTTCTTGCCAGCTTCTCATACGTTTCCAGCGTGCTGATTGAGTCGGTCATGGTTAGTTTATTGCTTGACAACGTTACTTATACGCACGAATAAACTGAAGGTGTCAAATCACAAAACGGTGATGCCTCGGAGTTAAAGCAAGTTTCATGAGCGAAAGATAAGAGAAACCAGTGTCTTTTGGGGTATGCAGATTACTTGGCGACGGCAGTTTCGGGTTTTCTCTTTAGAATTAATGAACTGATAAAAGCCACCATCAGCCCTACAGGTAACACTTCCGAATACGTGATCAGTACTACAAACAGTGGGTTTTCGTACAGGGCACTAAACTGTTCCATCTCTTCAGTTTTAACCGCCAGGTCGGCTTCGGTAGCTCCGTTTCGGCGGGCTTCATCAAGCACGTGCAGGGTATACTGGTCTATAAAGTCGGGCACAAACAGGTAGTAGTAAAAGAGCCAGACCACCACATAGATGGTAGAGCCAACAAAAGCAATAGCCGCTCCGGTTTTCATTGCCTTCCCGAGGGAAATTACCCCGCTGAGTTGTTGGTTACGGTAATTTCTGATGCCGAAAAAGGTGAGAGAAAATACGACGACCATAGCGGCATAGCCTACTACATCGTTGCCTACAAAATCTGGATTCTCGTATACCAGATTTACCATAAACACCATCTGGGTTGCCAGGATGGCCCCGAGAATCAATCCAAAAATAAGTACAGTTCGTTTCATTGCTTTATGTTTTTAGTGTAAGCAAAGCTAAACGCAACCTCCCAGGTTTACTTCATACTTTAGTACCAAAATGCCTGATTATTCAATTGCTCTATTGTTAAATTGCACTCAGTGCCCGGCTAAATTGCTGGTTGTTGATTGTTTTGGATTCCGGTTTATGGTCTTCCGCCTCCGCGCACCCTTCACCCTTTCTACAAAGTAATGCGCAGTCGTTTGGCTTTTTCGGTGGCCTGGGTTCTGTTTTTTACCTCCATTTTCACCAGCAGGTTCGATACATGTGTTTTCACCGTGCTTAGAGAAAGGAACAGGTTATCCGCAATTTCAGCATTGCTATGTCCTTGGGTCAGTAATTGCAGCACTTCATACTCCCGTCGGGTCAGGTTGAGTTTTTCCAGTTCGGTTTTGTTGATGGTAAACTCATCTTGTGGGGGAAGGTACACTTCTTTCTCAACAACAACCGTCCGGGTTTTGGGGCGAGACAGTTGGGTGGCTACCCAGATGCCCAGGCCGGTGAAAAAGAGCGCAATCAGCCCAATGTAGATATCTAGCGAGTAGTCGGTGATCAAGTACTTCCACTGAAGCCACTTTAAAGCAAATACCATAATCGCCATCAGTGCTCCGTACAAAACAATGTGCTGCGATTTGAGAAGCAGTTGTTTTAATAAAGTTTTCATCTATTCCAGGTTGCGGTCATTGTTCGCCTGCCACCGCTCTCCATAATTGGTCATTTTATAGCCATTTGTTGAGAATACGATGGGTAAGTTCATAATTGGATCTATATTGTGTTTTCTGTTGTTCATCATTTTCTGAGCTTATCCCAATGTAAAGTCATCATAAGCGGTAGGTTCATTTTCTGAAAATATACCATCTCAAAGTTCTTCATTCATCCTTCAATAGTCAATGTCTGTATCCATCAAAAATCAAGCGGCCATATTAGCTAAATTAGGCATAGAGAAATTAAATCCTATGCAGATAGAGGCGCAGTCGGCCATCGCCTCGGAAAACGAAGTTATGTTACTTTCTCCCACGGGCACCGGTAAAACGCTGGCCTTTTTGTTGCCCCTGATTGATGCCTTAGACCCAGCTTGCGAAGAAATACAAATCGTTATCATCGCACCTTCCCGGGAACTGGCCATTCAGATTGAACAAGTGATGCGGGAAATGGGCACCGGCTTTAAAGTAAATGCCGTATACGGTGGACGCCGGGGTTCTAAAGACCGGGTAGAGATAAAACATCGACCGGCCGTGTTAATCGGTACTCCCGGCCGAGTAGCCGACCACCTAAGGCGAGAGGCTTTCAGTACGGCTCATATCAAAACACTGGTGCTCGATGAGTTTGATAAGTCACTGGAAATAGGGTTTGAAGATGAGATGAAGGACATCCTCAACCTGCTTCCCAAAGTGAAGAAGAAGATACTCACATCCGCTACCCAGGGGGTGAACATTCCCGGATTTGTGCGTCTGCGAGCACCAGTGATCATTGATTATCTGGACCAACGGCGAAACCAGCTACAAATCAAAAGGGTTATCTCTCCGGCAAAAGATAAGTTGGATACTCTCATTGAACTGATCGCTCATGTTGGTAACCAGAACGGCATCATCTTCTGTAATTTCAAGGACTCCATCCAGCGGATCAGTGAATGTTTAGCGGATAATAATATTTCACATGGGGTTTTCTACGGCGGGCTGGAACAGGTAGACCGGGAACGCTCTCTGATTAAATTCAGAAACGGCACCCACCAACTCTTGCTGGCAACCGATTTGGCGGCCCGGGGAATTGACGTACCGGAAATTGACTTTATCATTCATTACCATCTTCCTTTCCGAAGCGAAGAGTTTACCCATCGTAACGGTAGAACAGCCCGGATGAATAGCAACGGCACTGCTTATATACTTCAGTATGAACAGGAGGATACGCCGGATTTTATCGGAAAGGTGCCGGTTGAAAAACTGAGAAAAGCTAAACTGCCCAAATCATCGGGGTGGAGTACTTTATTTATTTCCGGGGGCCGCAAAGACAAAATCTCAAAAGGCGATGTGGCCGGGTTATTTTTTAAGCAGGGGAACCTGGAGAAAGAAGCCCTGGGGGTTATAGAACTCAAGAACGATTGTGCTTTTGTATCAGTTAAAACCACCGCCATCAAGGATCTTTTACCCAAAGTAACGAATGTGAAATTGAAGAAGAAGAAAGTGCGGGTATCGGTTATTTAGCCGAGCCATGTTTTCGCTTCGGCATCCTATTGAGAGGTGGTTGGCAAGGGGCAGAGAATCCCCGCATGGCCTCCTGCTAACCGCCTCCGGTAACGCTCACCTTTCACTTTCTATTGATAGAGAAACGTAAAACATGTTGAAATTATTCATCTCTTATAGTGATGATTACTCGTTGATACCGGGTAATAGAAGGGATTCCATTATCAGTTGCCTCTAGAATTATATGAATGGTTTGCCCGGCCTTCACATCCTCCGGAATCCGAACCTCTGTCTGCATGGCATCAGGATCAGTAATTTCAACCTGATGAGGATAGGTGCCTACCTGAAATTGCCACCAGCGAACCTTAACATCATCTGCATCAGGATCTGAAACAAACCCGTGGAGGCGTACTTTTTGCCCGGGCGCAGCCATAAGGGATAAAGGACCCAATACTCTAACTTCCGGATCATGATTTGCATCGGAATAGGTTTCGGTTACCGACCATTTCAGACGGTTGGCAAAATCATGTTGTGCCTGGGGGAAAAAGTTAGGATATTCCTGATTTAACCGATTATTCTGCGTGCCCATACTTTCGGCCATTTCGTCTGCGCTTAGTCCGGACGAAAATGAAACACTATTAGCGTCTCTGTTCACCACTACTCGTCCACCCCATCCTCCATAGAAGCCTCTCTCGTAGGCACGCAGGCCATTGCCCAGCATGTTCATAAAGGTATGGTTATCTCCTTCTCCCAGCCATGAGCCTTTGGGCTGCACGGGCATCCACACAAAGTACCCCATTTCTCTTAGTTCTTCATCGCTGTGGCCGGATAGTCCAAAATAGTCGACCATATCGCCCTTGACCATTTGCTTTCCGTCACCCCAAACCCGGTACAAAGAACCCAGCGGTCCACGATCCAGAACGTTTTCCTTCATCCAGGAAGGTGTCAAGTATCGGGCATTTACTGATGATGCGTTTAACTGGGCGCCATACCCGAAGTTGGGACCCTCGCTGAACTGCCGGTATTCAATGTCGGGCCAATTTGGTTTGATATAGGTAGCGTAGGTGTCATCCTGATCGCCGGATGGCAACAACACTACTTTGCGCGAGATGGTATTCTTCAAGACTTCCCATTCCGTAGTATATTCGTACTGCTCTTGTATTGATTTAAGAGCGCGGGCAATGGTGCTGTGCCCACCCCAGGCCGTAATAAACAGCGGGCCGGGCTTATCATCCAGCATTAACGCTTTAATCAGGTCGGAGCCGGGCGAGTCCTGGGAAATATCACCATCAAATGCAATATTTCCGAATCGGATCTTTGACTTCAGATGATCAGGGGACGGATAATTCGGGTGATGTACTTTCAGGTTTGGATACACTTTTTCATAAGCCTCAACGGCATCATGGATAAAGCGCTCGTCTTCAGCCCAACGCCACGATTCACAAGGGCACAGGTTCATCCCAAAGCGATCGTATTCTCTTCCCGGCACAAACCATTGAGTTCCTTTGTCATCACCTTTCCAGTGAAACTGGCTACTGGCATAAATGAGGCCCTCTATCTCCAGGTCGGTGCTGTAGAGCAGAAAACGAATAAGGGAGTTGTTATCGTCAAGTTCCGGATCAGCAGTAATAACGATACGGGGCCGCTCTTGATCTATAGAAGGTTGTGCGTTAGTTCTATTTGGATAGAGAAAGACACAAGTCAATCCTATCAAATAGGGGAGATAGTTCTTCCCCAAGCCCGGCAGGTTTAAACTCATTTTTTAGTAGTTTTTTTGATTATTGCTAACGCCAAGGCTAGTCATCAGACCGGGCCTTGTTGGCGTTTATTTTTCAAGTTACATTTTCTTTCGTTGGAGCGATAAATGATCGTACTCGTTTTCACGCCCGGTTGGGGCTAGCTGATGTTGTGTAGCGTTTTTATTCTTTTAAATACTTTTCACTAAACCTCTTAATTCCATCTCCTTCCAGTCTTTCAAAAGCACTCTTATAGTCAGATAGATATTCTTTAGGAAACTCAATCCAACCTGACATGTATTCACAATCGACGTTGATGCTTGTACTTTTAACTATTTTTTCATTATCAACCAATTTTAAATTATATCCATATCCACAGGCTGAAGGAGGTATCTTGTGTTCAAAAACCCACCTTTTCTTTATTTCATTTAGAATCTCAATATCATCGATGATGAAATTTTTATAATCTTCTATCCACTCCCCTTCCGTGGCGAAAACATAAATCTTATAATCACCCGAAGAAAAATCAACATCTTCAAAATAGACCAATTCTTCATCAAGTTTTTCATGGCAACCAACCAAGTCAATTACCAATAATAGTAAGATGATTAGCTTTTTCATTTTATCTTCAATGCCACACAACGCCTAGGGTAGCCCTAGCCGTCTTGTTGGCATTTAATTCTTCGTTTATCATTTTAGCTACTTATAGCAACTAACGTGCAAGTATAAAGCTCGCTAGGGTGAGGGCTGAGCGCTGTTGGCAGTAGGCTTTTCAATCTGCCTGATGTATCCATTCATATTTCCCATTTCTGAATGTTATTAATCCACCACCAACTTCTTCCTTTCTTATCAAGATTGACGGGTTTTCTAGGTAAACCGTCGTATCTCCAAGAATTTCAGCATTTTCAATGATGATTTCATAAGTAGTTGAATCTTTAACAATGCCCCAATAATCAACCCAACTGAAATCATCTCCCCTTTCTTCAAATGAATGTCCTAATCCAATTCTAGTTTCTTGCTTTGTTTTTCCATCGGTAATGAGTATTCCCGACTTTCCATTTTCAGTAGTGAATATGGCGTTGTCAGCGGTTCCATCGCCATTCAAATCTTCAACTATTGAATCCTTTAAATCAATTATTTTGGCATCTTTAAATTCGTAACTCAAATCTAACGGCTCACGATCACCCTGTTTATCCTGATCCACTCGATTCAATTCTGCAGTATTCTTTGGTACCTGGACAGCTACAGGTGTAGTATCTTTTTTAATCAAAGCTTCCTTTGGCTTTTCGTTAGTTCTATCTGACTTGCTGCAACTTATCAGAACTACTATTAAACAAAGAAAAATTAATGCTTGCTTATTCATTTCAAATTAGCTTACTGCCCACGAATGTGTATACGCCATATGGCGGTTATATTTCTTATAGCAGCAATATAATGGATTCATCACTAATATCTGGTTGGTGCTTTTCGCCAAGGTGCCGGTACATTGGTAATTTATTAGTTTGTTGTTGACAGTATACTAACGTTTTCTTCATCAAGCTGGCGTTGATTGGTGGGTATAGTAGGGCGGCTCTGTTTTGATCTTGTAGAGGACAACCTGTCTACCAGTATGAAGGGGACTATTGAAGTTTTTACTGTCGAGTTTGGAGCTGCTACTGATGGGAGGGGGTAAAAGCATTAACGTTAATGTAAATAAATTTAAGAGGGTGTTAAATCCAGTAATCATGCTGAAAACATCCCTTTTCCGCTTATACTTCGTTACAGAACCGGGCTTGATAATGCTGCTATCATCCCAAACCTTCGTGGCCTATGCGAAAAATGAATTGTTTCCCCACAAAGAATAAAACTTAAACAACCTCTAACGTCAGAGAAAAAATCAACAATTAGAGATAAGTACTTTAATTTTTATTGAGAGCAATATTTTCACATAAGATAATGAGCAGGACATAGCAGACAAAGCGGTTGTAGTGAGCTAAAAGATATATTAACAGGCGGTGGCTGATGGATTTGTAAAGAGCGTCAAAACAAAGCCCGCCACAAATCACAACTTGCTTACTCAACCAACCACTTCCTGCTCACTGCCTCTCGCCAACCAACCTCCTATTCTACCATTCACTACTCACTTTCTTCAAGCCTGGGATCTTCCTCAATGTCAATCAGGTATTCTTTGGGCGGGGTTCCCTTCATTAGATGCTCAATAAAGTAATCCCAGCGGCGGCGCATAATATAGTGAGAGTCGAGACCATACCCATGCCGGGCATTGGGCAGCAGCAGGAAGTCAAAGTCTTTGTTTGCCTTGATAAGCGCATCTAACACCAGGTAGGTATTATAGGGGGGCACGTTGTCATCCAGGCCTCCGTGGATCAGCAGTAGCTTTCCTTCTAAGTCTTTAGCGAGTTGCTGGTTGGCCTGCTGTCCGTAGTTGGATATGCCAGCATCGTTATAGGTTTCTAACCCGATGTATCGCTCGCCCCAGTCGTCTTCGTAGTTTCGGTTGTCGTGGTTACCTGATTCCGAAATGCCTACCTTGAAAAAATCAGGATATTTAAACATGGCGGCTGCGGTGGCAAAGCCCCCTCCGGAGTGCCCCCAGATGCCCACCCGGTCCAAATCCAGAAATGCGTATCGTTCGGCCAGTTGCCTTAATCCCGATATCTGGTCGGGTAAGGTGTTTTCGCTCATATCACCGTAGCAGGCATCGTGGAAAGATTTGGAGCGGTTGGGATTGCAGCTTCCTTCCAGGGCCATCACTACAAACCCTAATTCGGCCAGAGCCTGGTTATCTCTTCGGGCGGCATAAAACTTCCACGAACCTACACTCCCCCCCTGCGGGCCCGGATAGATATAAACAATGACGGGGTACTTCTTTGTGGAATCCAGATTGGTTGGGGTGTATAACATGCCGTACAAATCCCAGCGGTCATCGGCAGACCGGACGGTGAAAGGGGTAGGGGGCTTCCATCCGGCAGCTTCCAGGCGGGAAATATCAGTCTCTTCCAGGGTGGCAATCTGTTTGCCTTTCTTGTTTCTTACCTCATATACCGGTGGAACGGTGGGTTGGGAGTAAGCATCAATAAAATAGTTGTAGTCAGGAGAAAAACTGATGGAGTGGTCGCCTTCATCCGGGGTTAAAAGCGTAAGGTTCTTTCCATTGAAATTAACCCGGTACAGATAACGGTAGTAGGGGTTCACACCTTCTTCCTTTCCGCCCGCTATAAAATAGATCTCCCGTTTTTTTTCATCCACGTGCCGTACTTCTCTTACCACATACTCTCCCGAGGTGATCTGGTTCTTTACGGTTCCGGTATTAGCATCGTACAGGTACAAATGCCCCCAGTCGCTCCGTTCCGAATACCAGATGATCTCGTCTGAGGCAGACAGGTACTTCCAGTTAATCGTGCCTTGTCCTGATTCGTATTGAGTATCCACATTCTCCTCAAAAATGTCCCGTACTTCTCCGGTTTCGGTATCGGCCATGCGCACTTTGGCTTGCTTGTGATCGCGGCTGGTGGAAACGAAAACCAGTTGCTGGCTGTCGTCGCTCCAGGCCACATCATCAAATTCACCATCGCAGGAGATGTCATCGCACAGGGTACCCCGGCGGGCATCTGGCCCCATCTTCAACCGGACTACTTCCGGTTCACCGTCAATATCAATAATTACCCGGTGGATCTGAATAATGGCTGAATCGCCGGGAAGGGGGTATTTCCAGGCTTGCAACTCGGGAGAGCCTACCTGGGTTCTGACCAGATACATATCTTTCACATGCCGCTGGTCCTGCTGAAACGTGGCAATTTTCTTTGAATCGGGCGACCAGCTCAAAATGGGCGCATCGCTATGCCGCCATCCGGCATTATCCGTAGCATAGCCAAAATCTTCGACGCCGTCGGTGGTCAGGACCGTTTCTTCACCAGTGGCCACCTCCCGCATCCATAAATTCCAGTCCCGAATAAAAGCCGAGTACTTACCATCCGGTGACAGTACCTCATTAAAAAAGATAGGCTCTTCCTGCACGACGGCCCCTTTCTCAAACAGGTCCTCTCTAGAATCTGCCGTTATTTTTGTGCCATCAGCAGGATTAAACAGTACAAACGTTGCCTGATCTTCGGTCAGAGATTCGTACCATAGTCGGCCATCCGGCAGCCAATAGGTTTCAATATCATTATCGATGAGTTTGGCTACATTACCCGTCAGCATAGCCGCTGCCTGATCGTAGTCAGCCTCGGTATACGTTTTTCCACTTTGCCCGTAGGTCAGATGCCCCACCAGGAAAAGAAACAGAAAGAGGGGGAGCTGGGGCCTTAACTTGAATGTATAATCGGTTTGTAGGTGCATGATCTTTGAATGGTTTCTCAACATCACATTATTCTAATCTACTTCTAATAACAATACAGGGCAGCAAGTTATTTTGATTTTTGCAATTACCCTATTTTGTTCCTGAAATTACATAGACCATGCAGGAGCAGGAAATCAAAGAGTTCCGGTTCTATACAGGTCCAGGGCCGTGTTCAGTATTAATGTAATGGTATCCATCGGCAAATCTTCATTAGGGTTTACCCTGAAAATCTTCATCCGGGAGCGATTACCTTCTTCTAGTTCAGGGTGATCAAGGTGTTTTCCTTCTACCATCAGAATATAAGGTTCATCCGTTTTTTTATCTATCCATAAATAGCAAAACATCTTTTTTTTATAGCAAAAGCAGGGCATTCCCCATTTTTGGGTTTCGGTAATGTTGGCGTCCTGTTCAAGAATAATACTTCTCAGTGCAAGCAGGCAGCTTTTATTGGGTTCTTCTTTGCTTAAATAGTAATGATTGAGGTCGTGGGGCATGGGGCGAAGGAGTAAGGGATTGAATGAGTGAGGGAGTGAATGGTTGGGTTTGGGTTTATCGGATGGCTACATAAAAATCTACTTCGGCATTGGTGGGGTTTCGTGCCTTATCGCCAAATACTTCAAAGTCTGCTGTAAAGGTTCTATCCAGATCCATCGCCCATATTTTTGACCAGTGGTTCACAATCAGCCCCTGCATCAGGTTTCCTTGAGCGGTGGTTTTCAGGTATTTCCCGCCATCAAATGATTTTCCTGTCATTCCTTCCGGGATATGGTGTAGGTTATTTATTTTACAGCCCAGAATGGCCGTGTAGGGCTGAGTATGGTCGCCTTCGTAATCAGTATACACCGAGTAAATCGTATTATCCACTTTGTTGGGAATGTTGGCTAGTACGTTTTCACTCATGAAACGCTGCCACAGTGCGGCAATCTCCTGGGTGGCCTGATTGTTTTCATTGGTGGTTCGCACGCTGATACCCATGACTTTAAAAGGTTCTACTTTTACATCTTGCATAATTTACGTTGTTTGATTCAGGGCGAAGGTAAGCGGGCTTTGCGTCAAAGGTATGTCAGGGGTGTATTTCTATTAGCGAAAAATTGAACAATAAACTGGATTGATGTCTTTAAAAACTGATAGCCCTATGGAAATCAGAACGTTGGTTTCTTTTTAAGCAGCCATTCCCAAGGAAGCATATGACGTTCCCTTCTTCTAATATTTTAGGCTATAAACCAAAGAATAGATTTTATCTATCAACAGATAGATTTTAAGAATTGGAAATCTTTGATGAGTGCTTCAAAAAGCTGTAAGTTTATCCCCTTAAACAATGGAAACGATATTAATTTATAAACTTTTTTAACATGGAAAACGGCAAACATCGAAACACTCCCCCCGAATCAAACCATAAGGTGTGGGAAGTTAACGAATCGAGCAAGTGCCCCTTTATTGGTGGCGCGCTGGACTTCACCGCAGGCAGTGGTACCTCAAACCGCGACTGGTGGCCCAATCAGCTCAACCTGAAAATCCTCCGGCAGCACTCTAACCTGTCTGACCCGATGGGTAGGGATTTCAACTACACTGAGGAATTTAAAAAGCTTGACCTGAAGGCAGTAAAAGAAGACCTGTTCAACCTGATGAATGATTCTCAGGAGTGGTGGCCGGCGGACTATGGTCATTATGGGCCGTTCTTCATCCGGATGGCATGGCACAGTGCCGGTACCTACCGTATTGCCGACGGCCGAGGTGGTGCAGGCACAGGCACCCAGCGTTTTGCCCCTCTCAATAGCTGGCCCGATAACGCCAACCTTGATAAGGCTCGTCTGTTGCTTTGGCCGATCAAGCAGAAATACGGTAAGAAAATTTCGTGGGCCGATCTTATGATCCTGGCCGGTAACTGCGCTCTGGAATCAATGGGCTTTAAGACATTTGGCTTTGCCGGTGGACGGGCAGATGTATGGGAACCAGAGGAAGATATCTACTGGGGATCAGAAGGAGAATGGCTGGGAACGAAGGAACGTTACGCCAAAGGTGATTTGGAGAACCCGCTGGGAGCTTCTACCATGGGGCTGATCTACGTGAACCCCGAAGGGCCGGAAGGTAATCCTGATCCGATTGGAGCGGCACAGCACATACGGGAAACCTTTGGCCGTATGGCAATGAATGATTATGAAACGGTAGCCCTGATTGCCGGCGGACACACCTTTGGAAAAACCCACGGTGCTGCTGACCCGGTTGAGTACGTAGGAGCGGAGCCCGAAGGAGCAGGTATTGAGGCGCAGGGTAGAGGCTGGCTAAACACGTACGGTAGCGGTAATGCCGGTGACACAATTACCAGTGGCCTGGAAGGTGCCTGGACCACCACCCCTACCCAGTGGAGCAATAACTTCTTCGAGAACCTCTTTGGCTTTGATTGGGAGCTGAGCAAGAGCCCGGCTGGTGCTCACCAGTGGAGACCGAAAGATGGAGCTGGTGCTGGTACCGTACCTGATGCTCATGATCCGTCCAAGAGCCACGCGCCATTCATGCTTACGACTGACCTTGCGCTGAAAATGGACCCTGAGTATGAAAAGATTTCACGAAATTTCCTTGAAAACCCTGATGAGTTCGCTGATGCGTTTGCCCGGGCGTGGTTCAAACTGACCCACCGCGATATGGGACCGCTGGCCCGTTACCTCGGACCAGAAGTGCCTCAGGAAGAACTGATCTGGCAAGATCCCATCCCTGCAGTTACGCACGAGCTGATTAATGATCAGGATATTGCCGAGCTAAAAGGTAAAATACTTGATTCAGGACTGACAGTATCTCAACTGGTATCTACTGCTTGGGCGTCAGCATCTACCTTCCGTGGCTCTGATATGCGTGGTGGTGCCAATGGTGCTCGCATTCGTCTGGCTCCCCAGCGCGGATGGGAAGTGAACAACCCAACTCAACTGGGCAAAGTAATACAGACTCTGGAAGGCATTCAGCAGGAATTCAATGGTGCTCAGTCAGGTGGAAAGCAGGTTTCTTTAGCTGACCTGATTGTACTGGGCGGATGTGCTGGTATTGAGCAGGCAGCTAAGAATGCCGGTCAGGAGATCACAGTGCCTTTTGCACCAGGCCGTGCCGATGCTTCGCAAGAGCAAACCGATGAGCAGGCTTTTGAGGTACTTGAGCCGAATGTAGACGCGTTCCGAAACTACCTGAAAGTTCATGACAATATATCAGCCTCGGCTGAAGAAAGAATGGTGGACCGGGCGCAGCTATTAACACTAAGCCCACCCGAGATGACCGTTCTTTTAGGCGGTATGCGGGTATTAAATACTAACTACGATCACTCTAAGCACGGCGTCTTCACCGACCGTCCGGAAACTCTGACCAATGACTTCTTCGTGAACCTGTTGGATTTAGGTACTACCTGGAAGGCTACTTCCGAAGATGAAATCGTGTTTGAAGGACGTGATCGGGCGACTGGCGAACTTAAGTGGACTGGTACCCGGGTTGATCTTATCTTTGGATCAAACTCAGAACTGCGAGCTCTGGCTGAAGTTTACGCTTGCGGAGACTCTCAGGAGAAGTTTGTGCAGGACTTTGTAGCGGTATGGAACAAGGTAATGAACCTGGACCGCTTTGACCTGAAATAATCTATTGCCAGGCTCCTGCCTGGTAGTTAAGGAAAACTAAATAATCATGGAAAAGGTGACCGGATAACGGGTCACCTTTTTTATTTCCTCTGCACCCAGTTTTCTCTAATTATAACCTGTTGTATTTGAGTAAAAGCCTGCTTCACGTTCAAAAAAATTGTTGTAGTAACTGCTATTTCTGTTTTCCAGGAGATACAAAGGGTAGAAAACAAATCCTTGCAAATCAAAATGAAGGATGTTACTAACCTTTGAGAAGGTGTTTGAGGTTTTGTTCAAAGAAGCCTTTGGTTTGTTCAAATATGAATTGATAAAATTGAAATCATTGTATTGATAAATATGGATGATTTCATGAGAGTAAAGTTGGTAATTATTGATGAAGTGTCGGTCAATTAAAAGAACATTTCCCAAAGCCCAGCCACCTGCATAAAAACCAAAGATTGTTTTTAATCCTGATCCGGAAAAAATGATTTTGCCAGTCTGTAATGTTCGGGTAAGTTCAAATTTATTTCCGATAGCGGTATAGGCGATTAGTATTAGTGAAACTGGCATTAGTTTGTACTTAACTTTGAGTCTGCCTTTTGTATAGAACTCTACTCGATTGAATCCAAGGTTAATATGCCATTGCTCCCAGAAATTTCTATTAGATGCTGCATTTTCAATAATTGATATCCCGGCAGAATTCACAAGTTTTCCGTACCAGCTATATTTCCATCGCTCTTGACTACTTATTTTACCAATAAGGTTCTTGCTTTCGTATACCAGATAGCCTCCTAAAGCCCCTTGTCCGAGTCCTTTTAGAAGAACTTTGTCCCAACGCTCATCAGAATTTTTATTAACTAATGCTCCGACACCACTAAAAACAGAGCCTAAGCCAATAGTATAAAAAGCCATTTCCGTTTTAGTATTCTGGCCGTTTATTGCGGATGTAAATAACAATAAAGCAGATAAAATTAGTATTTTAAGTCTCATTTTAGAGCAGGTTTAAATTTTGTCCCGGCCGAGGCCACTTTAAGCTTCAAATTTGTTTTTACCCGCTGAACTCCGGCGGTTTTATCCAGACTATTCCCTCAAAAATACTCTCACTTAACGTCTGAACTCTGAGTTTTCGTCATCGTTTGGACAAGATCGTATTGGCGAAACGGCAAAAACAAAACTTAACCTGCGCTTTTAATATGAGAAACAATCAGCTATAATAAGTCTGCATTCTCCTGTTACCCCTTACTTTCCTGCCAGTCTCACGCTTTCATATCCAACGAAACTTATTTGAAGCTCTCTGGATTCATCAGCTTTCACTTTAAAAGTACCATCCAGATCGGATACCGTTCCGGTGCTAGTTCCCGCTACCACAATGTTAACCCCGGGAAGTATATCACCTTCGGGGCTATACACAGTGCCGGACCACTCTCCATTGGTATAGTTAGCGTCTACTTTGAGCTTGCCATTTTTTGATTCGGCTTCCTCTACAATAATGATTCCCTGAGTGCTGTTATCATCATTGAGCTTACCTTCGTTAAGCTTGAAAGCTATGGGCATAATCATTCGCACGCGTACCGCTTTTCCTCTTTGCTTGCCAGGCTTGAATGAAGGCGCATTTTGCACTACTCTTACCGCCTCACTGTCGCAGCCGGCGCCAATGCCTTTAATTGCCTGTACGTCTGTTAAGGAACCGTCTCTCTCAACCACGAACTGTACATATACACGCCCCTCAATGCCCTTTTGCCGGGCCTCTAGCGGATATGTCATTTCGGTTCCTATATACCGGTAGAAAGCGCCCATTCCTCCTTCAAATTCAGGTTGCTCTTCCACCACGGTAAAGACGTCCCCTTCCATTTTTGATTTATCAGAAAGGTAGTCAAAATTAGCGCCGTCCTTTTTCAATGCGACATAGATCACTCTATTCGTCTTATCAACATTCACTACATGAATAAGCTCAGGATCAAGAGCTTGCAGCTCTTCTACATTAGACATGTTATTACCCTCTGGCACATCTACTTTCATAAATGATAATTCATCCTTAATCTCTGCCAGACCGGTTTGCATGGAGGATGGCAGCTGATCAAAGGTGATTAAGTTGCTTTGGCTACCCATCTCTTTTATTTCCTGGTCCACCTCTTCGCTGCACGCAAATACGATGAAGAGCGAAGCACATAGTGCCGCTAGAGCCCCTAGCTTCCAGGGGCTTACATTTTTTGCATTCTGTTTCATTGCTGTTAGTCGTTTTAGAATTAAACCATCATGAAACGAGCTGGCCAGGCTCAGTCCATTTAAATTTAAAGTAGAACTGATCAGTATAGACGAATACTGGTCAACACTGTACGACTTAAGTGCGTAAGCGTCAGCCTGATATTCGTGTATTTTTTTAATTTCTTTCGTAATAAACCACGCGGTAGGAAGCCACCAAAAACATACTTTAAATAGCTCAAAGAATACGATGTCGTAGGTATGCCCCAGAGATGCATGGGCTTTTTCGTGCTTCAGGATTACGGCATAATCCGGCTGGTTTATATCAATTTTATCACTGAGGAAGATCCAGTGGAAAAAGGTGAAACTTCCTTCAATGTTCCGGACTTTGCGGATGTAGAGGTCATTAAATTTCTCATAGTTACTTTTGCGCTCCAAAGAGATTAGATAAAACACACTGCTGAAAAATTTAAGTAGAAAGAATCCGCAAATAACTATGTATGTCCCTAGCAGCAGATCATAATTCCAGATTGACCCATCAGGGGTAGGGGTAATGGTAATTGCATCAAGGGGGGAGGCTTCCATCGGTAGGGTAGCGATAGGTTCGGGGCTGCCAAAAAACAGCTTGGGTAGCTTGAGCAGGGGAATGATAAGGGCCAGCAGGGCAGAACCTATGAGGTAAAACCTCATGGTAGCGTACTGCCGTTCTTTTCTTAGAAAGAACCAATATCCGAGCATCAGGGCACTATGGATTACCAAAAATTCTACCAGATAATTGCTCATGCGTTTTTGTCTTTAAGTTCTTTAAGAAGTTGCTCCAGTTCATGAAGGCTGAGGTTATCCTCTTTCGTAAAGAATGAAACCATCTGCCGGTATGATCCGCTGAAATACCTTTTGACAAACCCTTTCATAAAAGATTTGGTATAGGCTTCTTTGGTAATCAAAGGATGATATTTATGAGACTTACCGTGTATTTCGTGCCCTACAAATTTCTTTTGCTGCAAGATCCGGACGATTGTAGAAACGGTGTTATAGGCCGGCTTGGGTTCGGGTAGTTCGGCAATAATGTCCTTTACAAAGGCTGAATCCAAGTCCCATAACACCTGCATGATTTCTTCCTCAGCTTTCGTTAATTCTTTCATTGGTCATTCTGGTTTCTACAGGTAAACTAAATAATTAGTTAAAACTAAAAACTTAGTTTCAATAATCCTAATGGATCAAACTAAATTTTTAGTTCGTAAAGAATAAAGTGCTTGCAAAAGAGGGTAAGGGTGAAAAAGGATCCTTTTTATCAAGAGTAAGGCCCTGGGAAATATAGTTCGCCGGAATTTAATTGTTGAAAAGCAGAACATCTGTCCTGTGTCAGTGAAGCAATCTAAGTAAAAGCAAAGTTCGTTACCCGAAGAGTTTCCTATATTTACTCCTGCTTTACTAGGTTTAATTAGTTTCCACTAATATCGAGATTTATAAAACGAGAACATGCTTATCAGACAAACTACAGGGAAAATGCCAAGAATTCAGCAGTGCTACTTAATAGTTTTTGTAGTGCTATCTGCTGCATATACAGGTGTGAACGCTCAGTCGGGTGGAACGGATTATTTTACAGATGTTACAGCAACCCATGTGCCGACCGACCCGGAAGCTCATGCGCTGGATGTGGCTCTGGTAGATGCTGACAAGGATGGTGATCTGGACGTGGTATTGGCCCTGGAAGCTGATGCCAACCGGCTTTATCTGAACGATGGCAAAGGCAAACTAACCTGGAAGAAAAGTGTATTTGAAGCTGCCGCTCATGACACCGAGCACGTGCGGATTGCCGATTTTGACGGAGATGGTATTATGGATATAATTTTTGTGGCAGAAGACGATCAGTATCACGAATATTACCTGGGCAATGGCGATGCAACCTTCCGTAATGTGAGTGACCGGCTGCTGGCCCGAAGCGAGGGTAATGGTCTGGATGTAGGAGATGTAAATGGTGATGGTTTGCCGGATATTGTGGTAGGCAACTCCGGGTCATCTGGCCAGAATCTCCTTTGGATCAATGATCAGTCCCAGCCTGGTTATTTTATAGATTATACCCGGCAGGGGCTGCCTCAGGTCAATGACGGCACCCAAAGCGTTAAGCTGGCCGATCTGGATGGGGACGGTGATCTGGATATGGTGGTGGGTAACGAAGTGCCGCCGAACCGACTGCTCATTAATGAGGGGGTAGGAGTGTTTACCGAAGCTGCCGATCAACTGGAACTCCTGGTGCCCCTGCATACGCGGGAGGTATTTCTGCTAGACGCCGAAGACGATGGGGATATGGACATTGTATTGGCCAACCTGACCAGCAACGGAGGGCAACGGGAAAAAGACCCTCGCACCCGGCTTCTGATCAATGACGGTAAAGCCAACTTTAAAGATGAAACAGAAAAGAAAGTGCCCGCCAATACCTTTTCCACCTACGCCGGTGCCCCCATTGATTTTGACCAAGACGGTGATACTGACCTGCTGATGAGCGCCATTGAAATTCCACCCTTTGCCGCAATGCAGGTGCATGCGTACGAAAACGATGGACAGGGAAACTTTACGGATGTAACTACCAAAGTAATTCCCGCTGTAACTGTTGGGAGAACTTGGGGCATTGCCATTGGGGATATCAATGGCGATGGTATTGATGATGCCATTATCGGAGGATGGGGATCGCAGGTGCGTTTACTGCTGGGCAAAAAGCTCCCGTAAGCTTAGGCTTATTCTACTTGCTGCTGGGAATATTCTGCCGGGCACATTGATGGATAAAAAGAAGAACCCTGTTTTTAACAAATAGGGTACTAGGAGTCGGTAGTCTAGCTTTAAGGCTTACGAACGGACTTGTATGCTGGATAGTATAAGGTTCCAGCCCGTGGCAGCATCCCATACCGGTTTTGACTGATACGTGCTGGCCAGTCTGATGGCATATTCCGGTCGGTTGTAAAGTGATGGGCTGGCATCTGGCAGGTTCAGGAAAAGTTCGTATTCTCCTTCGGGAAGAGGCTCTTCCCAATCAACGTCCGTATCCAGGATCTGTACTTCATCGGGAAACCAATAGCGGGTATCACAGTCAATTCTTTTTCTGTAAATCTCGCCCGAACCCTTGTGGCGAAGAATCAATTCGGCAAAGCGGTAATTGTAGGTAGAGGCGTACCCTTCATTGGTAATTTTTAGCCGTATCCGGGTGGGTTCATCATTATTAATTTCTGTAGGGAAACTCCCCTCTGTCAAAACAAAGCGGTAGCCTAAGTTTCGTTTGATGTCGTCAATGCATTTGTTATTCCAATCTCCGTTCACTGCGCCAGACCACCCGGTGTTCAGGAAAGATGTATGGAACCGCTTCAGATAATTTTCTGCATTCCCTCCCTCGGAGATACAATCATTATAAGGACTAAAAACATCCTCGCCGTTAGGGCCACCCGGGCAGGTCTCGCCACCAAAAACCAGGTATTTGGTTTCCTCTGCAATATACGCCTTCAGATGCAGCGTATCGCTGGTAGCAGGCCAAGTATGAAACGAATTATAGGTCCAGTAATCATCCTCATTCGCCATAATACAATCATTATGGTGAGCTAGTCTGGCCTTATCACTTCCGCTAAAGGCTTCCGTTTTATCCAGTGCATCGGCCTGTGCCGGATGGGCTTCTTCACCATCCAGAAACCGTAACTTATAATAGGGAGCTCGCACTTGCACCATCCGGGATTGAGGAACCACCGCTAGCAGAGCAGCAATAACTTCGTTGCGATCTTGCCAGTGCTGGTTGGTGACCGGTCCATGCTCTAAATCCCCGAAATGATCGGAATAAAACTGTTCCCCCCAGGGCCCGATAAGCCCCATCTGTACTACAGCAATCACATCTTCATTGTTAGTTAAAACCGGTTTCAACTGCTCCAGATGCTCCAGGATGGTAGCCTTGGGCGCATCATGGAAGGGAGGATCACAGCAATGGTCGCTATAACTAAAGCGTAGTATGACCTTTACGCCTGCTTTTCGGATCGTATTCATATCATCCTGGATGTGAGCCAGCACGTCAGGGGTGAGGGAGCGATCTTTGAATTCATCAAATTGGTACGATCGGTAGACCAGAGTGCTGCCTACCGTAAAGCCACCGGCAGCCGGACTCGGTTTGTTTAAGAGCCGCAGTCTCTGCTCATCCAGGGGTTCAAAATCGCTCATCTTCACTCCAAAAGGCCGGTAAAAGCCTCGTTCAGGGTTGGTAAACTCTACCGTATCCGTCCCATACGTCAGTTCCTGGTATTTCTTTTCTGCATCGGTGCAGGAGCTTATAGTTATGATGAGCAGCAGGTAGAAAAAAAGAGAAGTAGGTGCGGAAGTGGTTTTGTAGAGTTCTTTAACCATCATGATACTCAGAGAATAAAGTTATGACGGCAAAATATACGAATCTATTGCTCAATATTACTGAGTGTTTGAGATATCCTCCGCTATGCAGCTTTATTGATTGACCATTATACTCAGAAGCATTCCTTAAAACTGGAGATACAGCACCCTTCAACGACTATCAGAGCATACCCTGCTTCTGCCGGGTTGGCTGCGGGACTATACGCAAGCATACGCTGAGCATCAATAAATGACTTCTCATGAACAGCCTTTATTTCTACACTCCACCTCTACTGCTTAGTGGCTGACTCTTTCTTTCATCAAATTTAAAATTCTGTTTTGCGTTCTTTTTGATGCTCCAAAGTCAATAAATCCATTACCAAATGGTTCTACATTGATGGCGATTAGATTTTGGTCGGCAAACAAAAAAACTTCATGGGGCATCATCCACCATTTTTTTCGGTACATAAAGTGGGCACTGTTGTCGTCAAGTTGGATGTCCGCCTGTACTAATTCAGAACACGTTGTATGAAATAAAGCCAGGTTTTCTTCTTTGGTAAAGGAATTTCTCCAATAAGTCAGTTTAAACTTCTTTCTAAGCACAAATAGGCCATACACCCCAAGTACGAGTAAAAAAGCAAACATTCATATAAGAAATAGCTTGTCACGTACACTAAAAACTTGGAAACGTTCTGTTACGACCACATAAAGGGTGTACAAAGAAAACCCAATGACCGCAAAGCAAAAGCCGTGATACCAGTATTTGTCAAACCGTTTTTTCTTTCTAAACTTATTTTCAAATTCTTCCAAACTCATAGGTGAGTTATCTTTTAAACTTCTGACTTAACGATTTGGCTAGCGGTCAGGCCGGGCTTGTTTGCGTTTTCTGTTCGTGTTTCATTATTAGAACTTAGAGCAAAAAGCAGACGAGTTGCTTTTCAACTTAGGCTTGGCGCTAGCTTTTGTTGGTAGCAGTTTTACTTTCCTTCAATAGATCTTCATTGTGGAAAACATAAATCTCTCCTCCAAATTCGTATTCAATAGGTGTCGGAATTGACTCGTCAAGATTCAATTCTTCAGCAATCAGAATTGTGATTTTTCTTCCATTATCAAATTCAATTGTAACTTGTGCTGGAATAAATTCAGCCTCATCGATAAAATCGATGCTAAAGTCAGTCACAATAAAGTTCAACACTTCATTCCACCTTTCTGGAGCTTCCCAAGTCTTTATTTCATCGGAGTTGAGATGTTGATTGTGGTAATATCTCCCTTCTCCAAATTCAAAATACTCTTCGTCTTTCCAGCATAGGTTCCACCAGTACCCATTTTCCATTTGGACATTAATCCCGTGATCGAATACGTCGAATCCATCATAATAAAACTTCCCATTATGGTCATTAACCTCGCTATAGACCACCTTCTGGATCTTATGTCCAATTACTTTATTTTTGATTTCTTCCATCTAATTGCTACCAACGGCCAAGTGCAGCCACAGGCCGAGCATGTTGGCGTTTTTCTTTCAATTTATCAATTTTACTGCTTGGCGCAACTAACATGCTACCTCAACACCAGGGGGGTAGCAGTTGCTTTTTGTTGGGCACAGTTTTCTTATTTTTTATCTCTATCGGTAATACCTTTAACTTTGTCAGTCGGAAGTGAATTATAGATTCCACTAACTCTTTTAGGTAAAGCAATCATGTATTCTACTATAATATTAACTAAGTCGAACAGTTGGCTGACTGTCTCAGGATTATCAGTATTAATTTGACCGGGATGGACAGCATCATTTCCAGTCACACGAACAATGTCTAAGGATTGCTGCACAATCTCTGGAAGTCCCTTTTTTACAAGGTTACCTATATCTGTGTTAATATTTTTACCCTCTTCTCCTAACTCTTTACACAATATTTGAATTGATAATCGGAGTAGAGCAGCAGCTCCTCTTGGTGACTTTGTGTGAATGGCTGCTGCTTCCATGTATAGCTTATTTACAGATTCCGGCATTTCAGGATTAGGAAAAGGAGCGTTACCAGTATCTGGATAGTACATTTTTTCTTCAATCCAAATTGTTCTTTGTGTACAATGTTGACATGTTCCAACTCTTATAGGATGATTGGACTCAGGCTTAGGAGTCGCCTGATCTCCGGTCCAGCGCCTGAACCACCAATCTTGCTTTGCAATCGCACCACAGTGAGGACAGGTGAAGGATTTGGCAAATACTTGTGGTTGAATATATTTCATACTAATAGTTAATTGTGCCCAACGCCAAGGCTAGCCATCATACCGGGCCTTGTTGGCGTTTTCTTTTCAAGTTACAAATTTTGTGCTTGGAGCAATAAACGTTCAAGTTCATCTTTCCGCCCGGTTGGGGCTAGGTGATGTTGTGTGTAGTGCTTTTCATTCATAATTCAACTTTTCGCGATAATAGGTTTTGGTTTTCAGTTCAATTTTTTGGCTCGCTTTGAAATCCATGAATTCTAAAGAATCCATTGGTCCGATCACCTCTTCATGAACAAGTTGATTTCTCTTAGCCTCTTTGTATAAATCCGAACTCCGATTCTTATCAATGATCCAATATTGGAGATGGAGGCTGTCTTTGTTCACGGCGAGAATAAAATCCTCATTAAATCCAATGTGCTCAATATTCTTAATTACATAGCCATTGAATCTATCGTCATCTTCTGTTTTCAAGGTCTGAATAGCATTAAAGGCAGGTTCCACCATATAATAATATTCATCCCCTAATTCAATATCACCGTACCACCAAACATCCGATGGTCCGCATGACCATAGAATTCCCAAGCAGAATATTGTTGATAATTTTAATTTCATCTTTGCATTACACACAACATAGGGATAGCGCATAGTTGCGGCTATCTCCCATATAGCCGCAATACATATAGATCAATTAATAACTTCCTAATGCATGCTTTTAGCCGGCCAAACTGGGAAAAAGTAAAGAAACTGATTAATCTACAATATACCAAAGTATTCGTTTCCCCGCTAGGATATTAAATAATGCAATGCTATTCTTTTAAGAGCGGCTTTGTAGAAGACAACGTGTCTACCAGCGGTTAGTAGCTGAATGCACTACGTTTGAAGCTTTTAGTAGCAATTAAAGTTAATTACTGCAACATTGAAGTAAATAACATTAACGTTGAACCTCTTTACTGCAACGTTGGAGTAAAAAACACCAATGTAGGAGCTCTTTGATTCAAGTTAGAGCATATATTTTATTAATTTTTCTTTTACGAACTTGCGTAACCACTCTACTTCTTTTACCGTTCTACCCCACATTTTGCCCCATACTGATTGATGAGACGCACGAGCAGGTCATTGAGCAGTTCTACATCATATTCTCCCACGGTAGGTTCCAGATGATCATTGCCAATGCCGCTGTGGTCGGTGACAAACACATAGGTGCCCTGGGTGAGAATAGACATGGCCCGTAAGAGAAACTCAGTAGGTTTGTCAATACCACTGGCTGAGATCGGAATGATGCGAACCCCCTGACGAGAGGCTTTGCGGATAAGCCGCTGCATGTCACTCTTTACATCCTGGTTGTCGTGTGGAGGTGCATCCAGTAGCAGAAACAAAAGTCGGGCGGTAGCTGGCTCACTCCACTGCTGGTTAACAATGGCTTCTTCCAGGGCGGTATGCACGGCTTCGGGCCAGTCGCCGCCACCATCAGCCGATTGGGCCTGAATGTTTTCTATCATGCTGGGTATATTGCTGGTAAAAGGGAAAGCACGCACTACGTATGCATCGCCTTCATCCCGGTAAAAAACTGTGCCCAAACGAACTGTGGCGGTGGGTTCAATCCGGGCAATCACGTCAGTTAGTTCTGATTGCAGGTAGTCTAGTTCATCCATCATAGAGCCGGTGGCATCTACCGCAAACATCAGATCAATGCGGTCGGGGCAATTTCGTTCGGTGTCCAGCTTCAGTGTCATCTCGCCCTGCTCAAAAGGTGATAGAGCATCCAGAGTGGCGGTTTGCCCATAATAATCTACCGAAATGGACTGGGAGGGGGAGGTAGATCCCATGGCCTTGCCCCATAGTTCAGCTACTCCCTCAGCATCGGTATGCGCTTCCCAGAGTAGCCCGCCCTGCTCATCGTACAGAGTCGTCAGAGCGTCTACTACGGGGCGATTGTAGCGGTCGAGCACCCGCAGCCGGTAGCGTTGTTCGGCAGTGAAACCCCAAGTTGAACGACTGGTTTGCCAGTCTTCGTTATCCTCTAGGTTCTTCCAGAAATCCCAGTGGGCGAGGTCATTCCATTCTCCAGCTGTAATTTGTCCGGGTTCCGGAGGTTGAGCTGTGCTGTCTCCGTCTCCGCCCGCCAATGGTACTTCACCAGCATATTCCCCATCTGACAGTGCATAATCATATGACCTCCCGGGAGCAGGGGTGTCTTCTGAACCATCCTCACAGGAGAGTAGCACCCAGATGAATGCGAGTATCCAGCAATAGCGTATAGTCGTTTGCATATTGATGATGTTAAGAGATTTGAGCTGTATTGAAAAGACTCATTAACCAGCCAATAGGTTGGAAGCCCTGCGAGTTTCAGGGAATAAACTTCTTTGTCGGGAAGTTTACGTTTAACTTCCCGATCATTCATTTTCATAAACCATCTGATGCCTTTGCGCGTTGTAAAAATGACAGAATAAATTTT
The DNA here is from genome assembly GCF_022458895.1 of Roseihalotalea indica. Next base: position 70,456 of record NZ_JAINFL010000014.1, read on the forward strand.
ACAATATGAAGTACTTATCATCTTTCATCCATACATCATTAATAGCCGGAGGCGTTTTGTTGGCCGCTTGCTCTCAACAGCCTAGTGCAGCTCAGAATGACGGCAACAAGCCAGAGTCTGCTTCTATGAGTGCGCAGGCTACTAACTACGGCGACAAATATATTGGCATTTGGGCCGATGAAGATTATGAGTATCCGGTTAAGCGTTCGGAAAAAGAATGGAAAGAACAACTTTCTGAAGATCAGTTTCATGTGCTGCGAGAAGAAGGTACCGAGCGTGCTTTTACCAGTCCGCTCAATGAGGTGAAAAAGAAAGGAATTTTCTACTCAGCTGCTACCGGACAACCGTTGTTTCGCTCAGAAACCAAATTTGAGTCTGGCACTGGCTGGCCTAGCTTTTACGAGCCTATCAGCAAAGAAGCGGTGGTCTTGAAAGAAGATAATGCGTACGGAATGACCCGCATTGAGGTAGAAGATAGCAGTAGTGGTTCGCATATTGGACATGTGTTTCCTGATGGCCCCAAACCTACCGGCTTACGTTACTGCATGAATGGGGATGCCATGATCTTTGTAGCCGAAGGAGAAGAATTGCCCCCGTTAGTTAAAGACTACCTGGAGCAGTTTCCTCAAGAAAAGCCCAAGATTTAAGAGCTTTCTTATAATAATTGCTATCAGCAAGTCCGCATGTATAAGTAACCGCATTTGGCTGAACCATCAATTTATTGCCTTACATAGCATCAGTGGTTAACATATAGCCATATATGCAATAAAAGAGGGGCTCTTTCCAATTTTGGGCAGGCAGCCATGATTATCAGCAGGTAAACATGGCTGTCTGTATTCTTTTGATACTAATGGGTTCGGTTACTTATTTTCAATATTGGGAAGCAACCCGGTAACAATGCCGATTAGTGGAAGGAAAGCACAAATATGAAATACATACTCAATGCTGGTTTGATCAGCCAGTTTTCCTAAAACGGCCGAGCCGAGGCCGCCCATGCCAAAAGCAAAACCAAAAAACAGTCCGGCAATCATGCCTACCTTGCCGGGTACTAGTTCCTGCGCATACACGATAATAGCTGAAAAAGCCGATGCAATTACCAACCCGATGATTATGGACAATGTGCCAGTCCAGAATAGGTTGACGTGGGGAAGCAGGAGGGTGAATGGAGCGGCCCCCAGTATTGAAATCCAGATGATATATTTTCTACCAAAACGATCTCCCAAGGGGCCACCCATAAACGTGCCCGCCGCTACTGCTGCCAGGAAAATAAACAGGTAAATTTGTGATTGCTGGATTGACACATCAAATTTCTCAATCAGGTAAAAAGTGAAATAGCTGCTCATACTGGCCATATAAAAGTATTTGGAGAAAATGAGTAGCAGCAGAATACCCAGCGCACCGATGATTCTATTTTTTGACAGTCCGGAGCTGGCATCTTCATCTTTTGACAATATACCTCTGGCTTTTTGCGACAGATGTTCTTTATACCAATAACCTACTTTGGATAGAGCCAGAATCGCTATTACGGCAGCAATAGCAAACCAAAGGATATTATTTTGCCCATAAGGAACCACAATGAGAGCGGCTAGTAATGGTCCAATGGCTGACCCGGCATTACCGCCTAGTTGAAAAATTGACTGAGCAAGCCCCCGCTTTCCACCAGAAGCCAAATGGGCTACCCGCGACGATTCAGGATGAAATACGGATGACCCAACTCCTACTAACCCTACCGCAATCAAGATAACAGTGTATTCGGCAGCCTGAGACAGAAGTACTAAACCCATTAGCGTAAAACCCATTCCAATGGCGAGAGAGTAGGGGCGGGGAGTGCGGTCGGTATACGAACCTACCAATGGTTGTAATAACGAGGCTGTCAGTTGAAACGTCAGCGTAATAAAGCCTATCTGCGTAAAGGATAAATTAAACTTATCTTTGATCATGGGATACACTGCCGGAATGACGGATTGCATCATATCATTTAGCAGATGGGCAAAAGCTATGGTAAAAAGTATAGAAAAAGCAGTCTTTTGCGCACTGGAGGTGGCTTTCAGTGTCGGTGCTATGGATACATTCTGATTCATGAGTTTTGTGGTTACTAATCAGATCATCTGATGAATTCTTAGAAAAAACTATTGTGTGATATGTCCGATGATTTTTGCTGCCCAGCGCCAGGCTTGTTCGGCATCCTGACTGATAATGCTTTTCAATAACTGGTGATGCAAAGCAGAGGTTGTTATAAAGGGTTTAGTATCGGAGTAGGTTTGTAAAAACAGGTTTTTCAGTTCTTTAGCGAAGGACTTATACAGATCAGCCAGAATATCATTTTGTGAAGCTTCAGCAATAGCAATATGAAATTGAATATCGGCTTCCACACATTCGTATAGCTTTCCGGTTTGGGCAGCCTGAGTACGGAGCTCCAGAAAGTGCTGCATTTTTGTAATGTCTTCTTCCTTTCGGTGGTGGGCTGCTTTCTCGGCAATTTTCATTTCCAGGAGTTTCCTCACCTCATCCACATCCTGAGCATTAGCCCTCTTAAGCCTTTGCGATAGTGGTTCCTTAATGTCCGAAGCATCTTTTACAAAGGTTCCCACCCCCTGCTGTACCCGTAATAATCCTGAATTAGCTAATATCCGAATCGCCTCCCGAATGGTAGAGCGTCCTACGCCAAAACTTTTCATGAGTTCAGGCTCGGTGGGCAGCTTTTCGTGCACTTGGTATTGCCCCAGCGAAATTTGCTGCTGAATTTTAGCGGCAACTTCGTCCGCTAACGATTTTCTAATAATATACTGATTATTCATCTTATCATCTGATGAATTCAAAGGTAAATATACTTTCTTGAAAGTCAATTAAGAGAAGAATTATTGTCAGCGTATGAGCATAAATAAGTACACCCGGAAGAAACAGGCTGAGACTACTGAATAGAAATTTCTATAGAAAGGCTTTGGGATACATAAACTTGCCGCCAAGCTGCTATCAGAATACTACACAACACTCAGCATCTTTTCTTTTGTCAAAGGTTTACTTAAGATGTTGGTGATTCCTAAAGCCTTTAATCGCTCCAGATCGTGGTTGAGCTTAGAAGAGGTGAGAACAACTATCTTTATCTGAGAGATAACAGTCTGGAGGGCTTCAATAAAATCAAACCCGTTAAAACCAGGCATGTTTAAGTCCAGCAGAATCAGGTCTGGTTCCCGAGGGCATTTATGAAGACAGGCCAGAGCATCTTTTGCTTCTGTAAAAACTTCTATTTGGTCTACCAAATGTAATTCTACGATGATATCCTCATTTATAAAATTAGTTACAGGGTCGTCGTCAATAAGGAATATTTTATCAAGCATGGACATATTAATTTGCTGATAACGCTAAAAAATCATGAAACTGAGAGTTAAAAAATTACCAACCGTTATCAGATATGATTTTCGGGGAAGGTGATAAAGCACAGCTCGTGAGCGTTAGGATTACAACCCTTACTATGATTATTTGTTTTATGCTTTCGGGTATACTTTGCTTATAAAAGCATTGTAAAACCGTCTTTTCTGAGCGAACATCCAGCCCAATAAAATAGCTATCAAGAATTTGTGATAGTTTCGGCAGGCCAGGTAAAACAAAAACGGCTTCCCATGGCACTAAATGCTGAATTCTGTACCCAGATTTCCCCTCCTCTTTCACCAATGATTTTTTTAATAATGGCGAGCCCTAGTCCACTGCTATCCACGCCATCAATTTTTTGTAAAACAGTAAACATTTTAAAAACAGATTCTCTTTTTCCTTCAGGAATTCCCGGTCCGTTGTCTTCAACATAGTAGTAAAATGCGCCTTCTGGAGTATTTGAAGTCCCTATTTTCACCCGCCCCTCGGGTTTGTCATTGTACTTTACTGCATTGGTTAGCAGGTTACTGAATATTTGATAAATCAATATTTCCTCAGTTAATAAAGTAGGCAACGGGTGCTCTAACTCAATAGAAAAGTTTTCTGGCTGTTGAAGCTCACCGATAATTTCATGGATAAGTTGATTTAAGTCAACCGCTGTTTTGTCTACCTGCTCGTGGCCGGCCCGGCTATAGGAAAGGATGTTGCTGATGAGCTTTTCTACTTTGTCTAATTGCCCTTTGAACATGGGAATGCCGCGTTCTGGCTGCAAGCGCCCTTCTTCTAACATTCGCAATAGTCCTTGCAGGTTAGAAATAGGAGATTTTAAGTCGTGAGAAACGATATAAGCAAAACCATCTAAGTCTTCGTTTCTCTTTTTTAGTAATGAGTTTTGCCGGGCTATATCATCAGAAAGCTGACTTATTTGTTCGTAATTGCTTTTTAGCTCCTGATTGAGCCTCTGAATTTCTTCCAGCTTCTCCTGGGTCTGGTTTTTTTGGCTTTTTAGTTCTTCCAGCGTTTGCAGCAGGCGATGATTTTGCTTTTTAAGCTCATCATACGGCGAAATGGGTGATAGTTCGCTGAAGTACTTACGCCAACCCGAAAGAATCAAAGGGTTAATCGGTGGGTGACCAGAGGGTAGCTTCTTGCCTATACATACCTGAGTGCCCTCTGCTAAGCGACTTTTGATTTCAAATACATCGGAAAGCTTTTGAGAGTTGATAATACCGTTTTTCCGATTTCCATGTAATGAGGATGAAGCATTCAATAAAGATTCAACATCTTTGATGCCTGGTCCCTGATCAGTGATGATGGCTTCCACACAATATTCTAATCCATGTTGGATGATACGGAATTTAACATCACCTTTATCGGCGTGCACCAACACGTTCCGGCAGATTTCAGAAACTGCCGTAGTAAACTTGGTTTGGTCAGTAAAGCTCAACCCCGAAACTTCGGCTAATTTCATAGCTTTCTTGTGAGCAAGTATCAGGTCTAGCTCATTTTCAAGGATTACTTCTGTGATAGGAGCTTCAGGCTTATTCATTGAGTTTCGGGTATTTACTTACGATCACGGTTGCATCGTCATTATTGCGACTAAAGTCGCGGTACAGACAGGCTGCCAGAACGGTAGGGTCGTGTTTTTCTATTTGAGGATATTGGGTTATATCTGAGCGCGACAAAATTCCGTCAGAGTGCATAATAAGTAGTTGCCCTCGCTGCCAGGAGACTTCCCGCTCTTGAATGCGCGAGGCATTAAGCCCTAGGGTACCGTTGGATGAAACCAAAGATGTAGGTTTTTCCCAGGCAGTGATCTTTCCGCTGATATTGCCTACACCACTATAGGCAACTTTTTGTTGTCTTGTATCCAGAGAGATGACTAAACCAACTGCTCCTCGGGTTTTCTGTGTTGTCTGATGAATCTGCTCTAAAATAAAGGCCGGTTTTCGCCCAACTATTTTCTCATATTGTTGCAGAGCTGACTGAGTAGCTTGAAAAGCTTCATGTCCATGTCCTAGCCCATCTAGCAGCACTATCTGAAATATATTTTTTTCGGGAATATAGATAATTTGGTATCCGTCACCGCACTCCTGCTCCCCGGGTTTTGCTACGCAAATGGCACCTACTGTTAAGTGTCTGCTAATTCCGTTTTTTTTTGCAAAGCAGCGGCAAAGCACTACCGTCCCTCTGTTGGGTTGAGAGTAAACATCAAAAAAGTTGGCCAGCCGCTTTATTGCCCCTAAACCTTCCCCAGCCGTGCCAGAAGTAGAGTAGCCATCTTGCAAAGCCTGGTAAAGATGAGCTATGCCCGGGCCTTTGTCGATAGCAATCATTTCAATGCCGGTCTGACCCTGCTGTTGAACACTTCTCCATAAAAACTCCCGCTTACGATCGCCAAATTTGAGCAGGTTTGAGCTTAGTTCGGAAATAATAATATCTAAATTACCAATACGCTCGGCGGAAAAGCCCAATGACCTGGCTTTTTTTGCAATATCCCGTTTGATTAAGCTTAGAAAGCTTCGCTCGTCGAAGCGATAACTGATATGTGCCTCAGCATTATTTTCCCCAACGGATAATGGTAATGGTTGTTCCATGTCCTTTTTTGGATTGAATATCAAAAAAATTGACCAGTCGTTTCGCGCCGGGTAACCCTACCCCCAGACTTTTGCCGGAGGAATATCCGTCTTGCATGGCCTCAGCAATATTGAGAATACCCGGGCCAGTATCGGTAAAAATAACTTTTACACCTTGCTTCGATGCTTGCGTAACATGCTCGATCGTCACTTCGCCTGTTCCGGCATAAAGTATAATATTTCTGGTAAGTTCACTGGCAGCAGTCATTAGCTTAGTTTGGTCTAGAGTACTCATACCTAGCTTACTGGCATACTCGCGCACGCATTGTCTGACTGATACTACATCTTGTTCAGTGGTTACAGCAAGTATTACTTTATCCAGTTTGGTCATCATCTACCTCAAACTCTCGTTCTGAGGGGTTGGGTGCATATTCTCGTAAGAGTTCCATCCCTTTTTCTACATTCAGAGCGGTATGGATACCCTGGAGTGGCATACCCAGTTCTACCAGTGTAATGGCTACAGCCGGTTGCATACCTACCACAATGGTGATAGCATCCATTATTTTAGCCATAGCAGTGATATTTGCTAAAATGCGCCCCATAAAAGAATCGACGATGTATACGGCAGAAATATCAATCAAAACACCCTGTGATTCGTGTTTTTGAACCAGGCTGATCAAGTCTTTTTCCAGGTTAACGGCTAATTGATCATACATATCTACCTGAATGGAAACCAATAGAAAATCACCCATCTTAAGTATCGGAATTCTATCCATCTGAAACAGTTCGTTAAAGTTGGTTGTATTATTGGGTTTTCCTGACTACCAGGTTCATTTTTGTAAAAGCCATCTGAAGTGCGGCGGCTAATGATGTTTTAGTCTGTACGCCAGATAAGTCAATTCCCAGATGTACGATGGTCTGGGCAATATCGGGTTTGATTCCGCTAATGATACATTCTGCGCCCATCAGTCTGGTAGCATTAACCGTCTTGATTAAGTGCTGAGCCACAAGCGAATCTACGGTAGGCACACCGGAAATATCCAGGATAGCAATGCTGCACCCACTATCTACAATTTCCTGAAGTAAACTTTCCATAACAATTTGGGTACGGGCGCTATCAATAGTGCCGATAATAGGCATGGCCAACACGCCTTCCCAAACTTTAATAACCGGAGTGGAAATCTCATTAATTTCATTGGATTGCCGGACGATCACCTCTTCTCTGCCTTTTAAATATGTTTCCATCGTAATAATGCTCAGGCTATCCAGCAAATCTGATACTTTAAGCACCTCGTTGATTAAAACATCCAAGTTGTCCTGATATTCATCCTGTAAAATTCGAATGATAGCTCTTTTCAGACTCATAACAAATGTAGCGGTTTCGCGGGGTGTAAAACCCGTATGAGCGCGCGAAAGCGAGATATTCGATAATAACTCAATGATTGAGTTATACTCATGAGCTTCAATGTTATTATAGTTATCTGTTTGAATTGCCCGGATGAAGGCATCAAGAAGCTCTTCAGATTCCCGATGCATATCTTCATTGCTCATCAAATCCTCTCGCAAAGCAGGGTCTTGTACCTGCGTATCAATCCATGTTTTGAGAATATGCTCTTTCCTTTTATTAAGGATTTCTGCTGTTTGTTTAGCCATAGGTCTTGGTTCGGTATTTTAGTAATTTGCAGTATGTTGTTAGACGCTGGAAAAAATTAGCTAAAGCCGGCCAAGAATATGAAAACCATAAGACGGGCAAAAGGAATATTTCTAATCCGGCTGTGTGTTGTTTACCTATCATAGAGGAAACATCTTTAAAAGTAGTAAAAATAGCTATAATAAGTTCATTTGATTTCTATAATCCCTGAATCAATGCCCTTTGCTATCCAGTAATCTGGTATCTTAAATATAGTTAATCTGATTATCTGCTGTTGGCCAGTTATGAAACCGTCTGTGACTAAACAGTTATGAGGTTTCTCAAGCCCAGATTATCCTATTTGCTATAGAAGAAATGATGGGGTTCATAAGTGGTAAAAACTCATCAGCAACCCTCTACAGGAGATTTCTCAGCGAGCACTTCAGGTCTTTTATGCTTCCATCTTTTATGACTCCAAAGCCAATATTCGGGCTGCTTCTGGATTACTTTTTCCAGAAACCGGGTATACATGGTAGTAATCTCACCATATTCAGTCTGGCAAGGGTGCTCGGTCAGTAGTGTATAAACCACTTCATAATAACCACGCTTTACTTTATAGATATTTCCCTGCACAACCGGCATATCATAATCTCGGGCAAACTTTTCGGTTCCGTACTGCACGCCAGTATCCTGATTCAGAAATTCCATCCAGTAGGCACGTTGTGATTTCCGAGGCGATTGATCAGCTCCAAAGATAGTCACCGACGGGCACGCATTACATTCGGATAGCCGTTGTTTAATATCCTGAAAGGGCAGCATCTTTAAGCCAAACCTTGAGCGGCTTTCCAGCATCTTCTGGTTGAGAAATTTATTCTTGAAAGAAGTGTAAAGTGCTACCGACTGGTGCTTTATTTCCTGATCTATTGTTACGGCAAATAGCTCCCAGTTGCAATAATGTCCGCCTACCATCACTACATTTTTTCCTTCATCAAAAAAACGGTTGAGCACTTCAGGGTTGATATGCTTCATCCGTTTACGAGCTTGCTCTTTTGAGATTGTAAACGCTTTTAAACTTTCTACAATCAGATCACATAAATGGCGGTAAAATTTCCGCTCAATTTCTACAAGTTGCTGAGTTGTCTTTTCAGGAAATGAGTTTTTCAGATTGGTGAAAACGACCTTCCGGCGGTAAGGAAACAGGTAGTACAGCACTAAAAAGAGAAAGTCAGAGATGAGGTAAAGTAAAAAGAAGGGAAGGCGAGAGAGAGGAAGTATGAGCAAATAGTAAAATAAATAATACTGGAGGTTAGCCATAGGTAGTCTTTTGGGCTCTTTGCGTGCAATTAGTTTGCCAGTGTTGTAGGTACGGTAGGTGTTATGCAGAAGTCTCAGAAGAATCGGGGGCACTCATCAACTCTCGTTCAAAGTAAACCAGCTCTTTTTGGGAAGGATTCGCTTGAATGGTGCAGTAATAGACCCGATTAACGTATCGCCTCACCACCAGTTTAAGCGTCGGGTTTTCTTTGGCATATACTACCGACTCTTCAGGAAAAATATTGTCCATTTTAGTAAGGTAAGCAAAATAATAATGGTATAGACTATGGCTGTGAAAACAAATTGAAACTACCCAGGCAAATAAATAGTTAATTAACCCTTTACGGGATTGGTACTGTGGGTGAATCAGTAATAAATATGATGATGCCGGTAAACTTTTTTCTTGGCTCGCAAAGAATTACTAAAAGTCAAAAAAATTACCGTACCTTCATCAAAACATAGACTACCACTGTTTTTTATTGATTCCTCCATTTTATCCATAAGCCTCTGGAAGGGCTAACTATAGAAATTTTACTCTCCATCACCGGGTCCCTGCTTGCATCGATTTGTGATGGGTGGGCCATCGCACACATTTTATTCTGAAGATTATTATTTAATGAAACAGCTAAAGATAAGCAAGCAGATCACAAATCGAGAGAGCCAGTCTCTGGATAGGTATTTAGTGGAGATAGGAAAAGTAAGCTTGATTACTGCTGATGAAGAAGTAATTCTGGCAAAAAAGATCAAAGAGGGTGATCAGCGGGCTCTGGAAAAACTGACGAAAGCCAATCTGCGGTTTGTTGTTTCGGTTGCCAAGCAGTACCAAAGTAGTGATCTGACATTGGGCGATCTAATTAACGAAGGAAATATGGGCTTGATTAAAGCCGCTCAACGCTTTGATGAGACCCGAGGATTTAAGTTTATCTCATATGCCGTTTGGTGGATTCGGCAGTCTATTATGCAAGCCATTGCCGAGCAGTCGCGCGTGGTGCGCCTTCCTTTAAACCGGGTGAGTTCTCTGCACAAAATTACCAAAACATTTTCTGAACTGGAGCAGAGATACCATCGGGAGCCTACCGTGGAAGAAATTGCTGAATTGTCAGAGATGACTGAAGATGAAGTGTCTTTTACCATGAATCTTTCGGGACGGCACCTTTCGTTGGATGCGCCTTTTGTTAACGGAGAAGAAAACGGGTTGCTTGATGTACTGGAGAATGAAAGTGAAGAGGCAGATACTGATCTGATGATGTCGTCTTTGCGGAAAGAATTAGAGCGGGCACTTTCTACTCTAACGGCAAGAGAGGCCGACGTTATTGCTCATTATTTTGGGTTGGATGGCGGGAAAGCAATGACGCTGGAGGAAATTGGAAAAAAATACAACCTGACCCGGGAGCGCGTTCGCCAAATTAAAGAGAAAGCTACCCGAAGGCTTCGGCATAGCTCCCGCAGCAATTTGTTGAAGACTTACTTAGGTTAGTCCGCGTAATATCAGATTTATTGGGCCATCTGCTTAGTAATAGCATAGGGGTATTAAGCAGCCTGCTTTCTTGGCTTAATGTTAATATAAGAATAGAGCACAGCAATGCCCTTGGCAATTATAAAGCAGCCTTTCTTAAAAACTGTCCCTGATCTAAGGACATGTAACCCTGATAGATCTAACGAAAGCCAGGTTGTCCGTTAACCACGTCGTCTTTTTTCTTCTCTCTTAGCTGCTTTAGCGGCTCTTTTTTCTTTTAAGTTTTTTTCTGGAGCCTTCTTCGTGTTTTTCGGTCTGCCCTCTTTTTCTTTAGACATTTTTGCGTTGTTTAGGTTAAACAGTTGTGTTACTTATTTGCTCAAAGAACCAGATCTTTTGGGAAGGGGTTGATTGAATGGTGCAGTAATGAGTGCCTGTTGTTAGCTTCTTATTACTACCTAAAAACAGAGAATACTGCATGCCCTCCAGGAAGGACACTTTCCATACAGGAAGATAAGCATAATTAGAGTGCTAAAACTCAAAGTGCAGAAATATATTATATAATGTTTTGAAAGTCAGTGGTTTTTGCCCCTGGCACACACCCTGTGTTCTGAATTTATCCTATAAAAAAGCCTCAGACAATGGTTGGGGCATTTTTAGAATATATGCATAATCAGCAGCCTAATTCTATAGACATGATTCTGATTTCTTTTCAGACATACCAGGAGGCTGAGGCTCCCCCTAGCATCGCCTCCTGCTGACCGCCTCCGGTAATACTTACTTGCCCGGTCAGATAAGAATTTCGATAGAAAATGGCTTCTTACATCATTATTGGAATAGCCTCTTATGTAGAAAAATCATTGATCGATTAGGCGGATATCTATCATGTGAGGATAGGGACGGAGAGCAGAGAATAAAGGTTAAGGAGAGTAGAAAGAGTGAGGATATAGGTAAGAGGTTCAGCAAATTCACATGCCACTTACTAAATGCAAATGGTCATTAGAAACGGTGCCATTGGTATTCAGGATTCATACACGCGTTTGCCATACTCGCTGATCTTATGAAAAAGGTTATTGTTTGATCCATTTTCCACTTGAATTAGCCCTAATGAGCTAAGTTCATATTCAACTTCCTTTTCATCCCCACTTAAAAGCTCCAGCTTTTTGTAAATTTCAGGTATAGCCAAATCATGAGTAGTATCTTGATAAAGATATCTAAATATAACGGTTGCGTTGTTGCTGAGTCGCTTCATGAGATGGCTAGTTATTCTATTTCATAAAGATCACTAGAAACCCATCTTTTTAAGTAGTTTCAAGGTTTCTATGCACCTGTTTCCCATACTCGCTGATCTCATAATAGGTGCCAGTCTGATTAGTAACCACAGGGCGAATTAAACCCAGGCTGCTCAGTTCTTTTCTGACTCTTAGCTCGTCTCTATCATCCAAATTTAGTAAGCTGAAAACTTCCGGTACAGAAAAAGATCTGATTGAATGTTTGTAATAATATTCAAGGACAAGTTTATCAATTTTAGTAAGCATAGTATTAAAGTTTAGACTTGATTACATATAACACCCAGGCTGTCACACTACCATCACCCAAAGTAAAGCCTCAGCGTAGGGCTTACCTGTGAAATATCAGCATGTAGGGTATCTATCAGAAGGATGTTTTTCAATGACCGCTTGCTTTTTGCATTTATAAGTAAATGAACGAAGACAACTGAGAACAAGGAATTATTTTAGTTGACAAATCAGTATAAGCTCGCAGTTAGGCATAGTGAAACTAAGGCGATGGCCGGTATTTTACTTTCCTTTTTCAGGGCTGTAGCGAATAGCTAAATGCCCCCATGTAGGTTGATACTACCTTTGAACATTTACGGGTGAGTAGGTAGTTCCTAGTTTCTTTAAACATAATAAATGCGAATAAAAGGCCTGAAAGAAAGAAGGATACTCATTATAGACAATATTAAATTCCTGGCAGGTTTCTTTTACCAGTTGATTGATCTTAGGGTAATGAATATGGCTGATCCGAGGGAATAAATGGTGTTCTACCTGAAAATTTAACCCTCCCAGCAGCCAGGAAACCAGCTTGCTCCGAGTAGCAAAATCAGAGGTGGTAGTTACCTGATGGATAGCCCACTCCTGCTCAATTTTATTAGTTTGCTGATTGGGTATTGGAAAATCGGTAGCTTCTACTACGTGAGCCAGTTGAAATACCACACTAATGGATAAGCCAAATACAAAAGAAACAACCAGGAAGCCAACCAAGGCCTGCACCACACCTACCATCAGCATAGGCACTATCACATATACAGTAACGTACATAACCTTCGTGACCCAGAAAATAATATGCTCCTTACGGTGCATTTTTTTGGCAGAAGAGGCTGAGGATATTTTTCCGGTAAAGTATTTCTGGAAGTCGTAATAAAAAACCCAGGCCAAGTAAGAGAGGCCATACAGCAACACCCAGTACAAGTGCTGAAAGCGATGAAACCAATACTGCGGTTGCTCTTCGTGAAGCCTCATCAAAGGTTGAAGGTCAATGTCAGAATCCATGCCTTCAATATTGGTATAGGTGTGGTGGTTAATATTGTGCTTTATTTTCCAGAAATAGGCACTGGCCCCCAAAGCATTAAAGAAATAAGCTGACATACTATTTAACCAGCGATGGTTAGAAAAACTCTGATGCCCGCCTTCGTGCATAATGTTGAATCCGATGAGTGCCAGATTAAAGCCCAGCAGGCCGCAAAGAACGGCAGCAAGCCCGGCAACGGGGGTAAAGAAAACAAGCACCACGTAGAGTATAAGTGCTGATACAACCTGTAGTATACTTTTGAAGTATAGTTTCCGGTTACCGGAAGTCGAGATATTATTTTCAGAAAAGTAAAGGTCCACTTTTGCTTTAAGCGATTTGAAAAAGGGACTTTTTGAATTATTAAACGAGATTTTAGACATAGAGTAGGGTATCTTGAATCGATTGTGGTAACAACCTTGAGGCAGATCACTTTGTTCAGTGCTAATTGCTTAGGCTACCATTTTGGTGCTAGAAAAATCTGTTTTTCAGTGGCCAATATTAAGGAACGATACAAATAATTCAATAGAAATAAAGATTAACAGACAAGGGACGTTAATGTGGAAGAGCTTTTGGAAAAATTAAATTTTTTTGCACTGATCGGGTGGCTGTTTTATTTAGCTGAAACCAGAAATACCTTATTGGGCACTAAGTAATTTATTCGGACCAATATAGCCAGTCGAAGGAAAATTTTCAAAAGAATTCATCAATGGCCAAGCCTCTGAAACAAAAAAACATGCTCTCAAAGCATGTTATGAACCAAGTAATACAATAGAGCTATTGCCTTAAATTTTACTGGTTTAGGAAACAACTCGTACGTTTACCGCATTCATGCCTTTTCTGCCTCGCTCTTCCTCGTACTCTACTTCGTCGTTTTCTCGGATCTCTTCGGTTAGCCCTGATTCATGAACAAAAATGTCTTCGCTTGAATCGTCTGGTTTAATAAACCCAAATCCTTTTGAGCGATTAAAAAATTTAACAGTGCCTTTTTTCATTGGTATTAATTATAAGTGTAACGATTGATAACTGGTAAATACGGCCATGCGTTCCAATTTGAGTCACTTATTTTATATTCCAGCCAAAAAAAGCAGCAATTCGGCAAATGAACTATTCAGGCAACTCAGCCAGTTGTGAAGGACACCTCTTGAACAACCAACCACCATGCGCAAAAAAATCATTGACTCGAGTCCTGAAAATATATCATCTTCTGACGGTTGGCTGGACTTATCCCACCTGGCCCAGGTTGAGTTAACCTCCGAAGACACAGCATTTCCTATAGATGGAGCATTGGATCTTCAGGGTGAGGGCGGTTGGCGAGCATCGCAGGTTGGTCCACAGTATATTCGTATCATTTTTGATGAGCCGCAAAGTATCCGAAAAATTCAGTTGCTGTTTGTGGAAGAACAACAGGCTCGTACCCAGGAGTTTGTGCTGCGGTACTCTTCGGATGGTGGCCATACCTATCAGGACATTGTGCGTCAGCAATATAATTTCAGTCCTCCTCAAACCATCCGGGAACTGGAAGAGTACACCGTGAATCTGGATGAAGTATCCACGATTGAGCTTCATATAACTCCGGGCGTTGATCAAAGCAATATACCGGCCTCGCTAGCGCATTTGCGTATTGCCTCAAAGTAAGAGGGCAGCTATTGTATATGTTTTGCCGCCCTTTGGAAATTACCTTCTTCTCAGTTTTCGGGTATTCCCTGATTTTTCCTTAGTACCCGTAATTTGCCGGGGTTGTCTGCTGATAGTTTGCCCCCTGCGAATTTGGATAGGCCGGGGTGGTGGCGGGATAATTACTGTTTGCTCCATTAGGATAACCACCGTTAGATTGAGGCTGCATCCTGGGTTGTTGTTGTCCGTTTGAGGAAAATGGCTGGTTACCAGATTGGTACAACCCCGGCTGCTGTTCTGGTTGGGGCATGGGTTGAGCGTACGGATCTGATTGCATTGTAGGCGCATATTGCCCTTGTGGCGGATACGGGTTTTCCATATACTGGCTGGTTTCTGTTTCTGAGAGGCCATAGGCAGCAATAACTCCCAGAGTAATAACCCAGCCCAGTATTTTTTTAGAGCCAAACTTTGACAAATAAGATTGAAGATTATTCAATGAAGGTTTCATGGTAGTATACAGTTATAGGTTTTGTTTGAGAATGAATAGGGGAGCTTGAAAGAAGGCCATCTCGGGCAATAATAGAACTTGTCAGATTAATCTGAACACGTGACTTCACCATCCAGGTCGGTGGCTTGTTGGCTATAGTCTTATTTCCGGGTTTAATCCAAAGATGAATAAAAGCAATATTGAGAAAGTTGCCAGCGCAAACAGCAACGAAATACCGGCTACCATCCAGTTAGATATTGGGGTGCCTTCTTCTTTTTCCAGAATATGCTCTATTGCCTCTTTCTGATAACGATCAAACAGGCGGTTAGCCAGGAATACAAAAAGCAGGGGAAATACGATACCCGGAATTTTATTGACCACTTCTTCAGGTAATGCTGCCAACATTGCCAGGAAAGCAAGGGTGAAAATAGTGACTATCATCAAGGTTTTACGAGCTAGGTCTGCCCGGCCTATGGCTTTAAAATTCTGAGAAAGTAAATACCCTCCGGTTAAAGGGCCGCCAATGAAGGTTCCTATTCTGACTCCGAAGGCTGAATACACTTTTTTCATGATCTTTTAATTTTAGAGATTAGGTTAGATTTACCATTATATTGCCCTCACCTCATAAAGGTCATCAACCTCTAGAAAAAAATTACGAGTAGCTGATAAATCCTAGTGCTGCATATTGATTGCCGATGGGTAAGCGGTTGGCGGTGGGCCGGCTAGGGGTTCGAGCGAATGCTTATAGCCATCTGTCTACCGCCAACTAGTTTCCCTCGTAGTCCGTCCATTTGCTCTTGACAAAACACTAGAGATTATTCCGATAATGGATGTAAGAATCCATTTATATCGTGAGTTTTAAAAGTGATATCGGAGGCAGTTAGCAGGAGGCTGTATGGAAGGGTCCGCATCCTGCTAACTGCCTCCGGCTTCCTGCCACGTTATGAAAAGAAATCAGAATCATGTCTACTCTCTTTGTAGTAATCAGATGGTATTTGGCTCTCTAGAAAAATGAGTTAGTGTTTGGCGTACCGCAGGGGTTAGCCAATATTCTTCTTTGGTGTAAGTGAATTTTCCAGAGAAGTTTTGGTAATGCTACCTTTTAATCTGGATTTTAGCGATCTACCTTTTATTTTAGGCCTGGTTAAACCACATACACAAACTATACTTTTTATGAACATCACACTATACCTGCCCCTGATCTATCTGGTGCTGACTTCAACATTTTCATCTTTGCCTGATCATGATCTTCAGAATGAGCAACTTTCTTCAAATCATCTGGAAAAGCCTGGGCGGACTAAGGAACTACCCCGTATTGCTATTGCCGGGCTGGCTATTGAATCGAGCACCTTCTCGCCGGCACTTTCTCATGAAGATGCCTTTCATGCCAAGCAGGGAGATGAGATTTTTACCTCTTACCCGTTTTTCTCCCCCGACTCGGTAAATCGTAAGCGGGCCAACTGGTTTCCTGCTTTCGTAGGCCGCTCCATTCCCGGTGGGGCCGTTACCCGGGAGGCCTACGAGTCTATGGTGAAAAAGACCCTGGACCTGCTGGAAAAAAATGCGCCCTACGATGGTCTGTTTTTTGATATTCACGGCGCAATGAGCGTAGTAGGTCTGGATGACCCGGAGGGTGACTTTATCGTTCGCATTCGCGAAGTAGTAGGGACAGAAACGCTTATTTCCACTTCAATGGATTTACATGGTAACGTATCCTGGCGATTGGCTGAAAACACCGATCTGATCACCTGTTACCGTATGGCACCCCACGAAGATGCTCTGGAGTCTAAGAAACGAGCCGTAGATAATCTGCTGGATCGCCTGGAAAGCGGAAAAGGTAAACCGGCCTACAAAGCCTGGATTCCAGTTCCTATCTTACTGCCCGGAGAAAAAACCAGTACCCGGGTAGAGCCGGGCAAAAGTTTGTATGCTGCAGTAGACCCGGCGACCAAACCCGAAGGAATTATTGATGCTGCCATCTGGATTGGCTATGCCTGGGCTGATGAACCTCGCAACCATGCCGTGGTGATGGTAACGGGCGACGATGAGGAGGAAGTAACCAGTACCGCTGAGGATCTGGCGAAGCGTTTCTGGGATGTGAGATCAGAGTTTGACTTTGTAGCGCCCACGGCTACTTTACACGAAAGCCTGGATGCTGCCATTGCCAGCGACAAGCACCCCTTTATGATCAGTGATTCGGGCGATAATCCCACGGCGGGTGGTGCCGGAGATGTTACCTGGACATTAAATGAAATACTGGGACGCCCCGAATTTAAATCAGCCGATGGGCCTTCGCTGATCTATGCTTCCATTCCTGGACCGGAAGTAGTAGAAGAAGCTATAAAAGTAGGGGTTGGCGGAAAAGTAGATGCTCATGCCGGAGCGGCCGTAGATGCTCGTTTTGCCCCGCCCGTCCGGCTTACGGGAACGGTGGAAGCTATTGAACACGGAGACCGGAATGCCGAAACAGAGGTCGTCGTAAAGATTGGCAGCGTACACGTGATCGTTACTAAAAAACGAAAGCCATATCATCACGAAAGTGATTTTACCAATCTGGGCCTTAATCCCCGGGAAACCGACATCGTGGTGGTGAAGATTGGTTATTTGGTACCCGAACTGTACGATATGCGAGCCGACTGGCTGCTGGCCCTCACTCCCGGTGGAGTAGATCAGGATCTGGAACGCCTGGAATACAAACGTATCAAACGACCAATGTTTCCCTTCGCCAAAGATATGGAAGACCCGGATCTTTCCGCCCGCTTAGTACCCGCTTCGGATGAAATTTGATGCTTCTGATTAAAGTTTATTCCGATAATAATGTAAGAATCTATTTTATATCGTGAGCCTTGAAAGTGATACTGGAGGCAGTCAGCAGGAGGCTGGTCCTTCCATACAGCCACCTGCTTCCTATTATGTCATGAAAAAGCCCCGGAAAACTCCAGGGCTTGATATGAACCTCTAAAACGCATTCAGCATCTCGATGAGAACAGATGGTACGTTGTGTTATCTAATCAATGTCCACCTTGTGAGATGACTGTTGGGCCTCGGGTAGTTTAGGCAACGTGATAATCAGGATTGAATCTTCCTGCCGGGCCGTAATCTGGCTGGTATCTATCTGTCCGTGTAAACTTACTACTCGCTCAAAATGCTTAACCGGGAACTCCTGCCGTCTAAACTTGGGTGGGTTATTCTGATCAATGTCGCGTTTTCCCCGGATCCAGAGTACATCGTCTTCTACTGTAATGGTTATATTCTCTTTGGCAAACCCGGCGGCATATACGTGTACTTCGTAGCCGGTTTCGTTCTCAGAAATATTAAGCGGAACATTGTACTTGGGGCGTCGGAAAAAACCACCCCGCAGACCTTCCCAAAACTCAGCGTCAATAAATGGAGGGTTTTTTTTATGAGAGGCGCCGCCCCATGCTCGGCCGCCGTTTCCATAATGATGTCTATACATGATTGTTTTTCTTTAAAGTGATAAATAAAAATAATTAGCGCCTTTCCGGGCGTTCGTCAGTGTGCCAACGGCTTTCGTGGCAGTGTGAGTCACTCCAGGGGCCACGGCGGTCATAGTCTCTGGCTCCTGCCAAAGCAGTCAGGCTCAGGTAGGTGAGGGCCGCCGCAGCCAGAATGAGTAAAATCCTTGATTTTCCTATCATGACGGTCAGGTTAAGAGGTTCTATTGAATTTCAATGGTTGTCTTATGCCGGGAATCCGTATGAATCGGTTGTTCAGCCGCCAGTTTTTGCCGGAAGGTATCATATTCTTCTTCTGACATATTGCGGATACTATCCGCAAACGCCGGGTGCAGCTCGGTACCGTATAGCGTTGGACTACGGTGTCCATAACCCTGGTCTCTATACATCATTCGGGGATGACTGCCCCAGTATAGCCTTCTTGCTATGCGGAATATGGCTCCGAAAATCAAGAAGAACAACGCGGCTTTAAGAAGGAAAAAAGGGAGGGCGAACAATACGATGCCAACTCCAATACCTATTAAAATGGGTTTTAATGATGGATTGTACATGATCTTTCTAGTTAATGTTAATAATCATTCAGAGCAGAAGACGGACCATGACAGAAATTACTTTACCGGAGTGTGATTTTTTTTTAGGCGGATTGGAAATAGTAGAGTTTATTCCAATCATGATGAAAAAGGCCATATATAAGCGTTATCGGAGGCGGGTGGCAGGAGGCCATACCTTCCATAGAGCCTCCTGCCACCCGCCTACTGGAATGTCAAAAAATCAGAATAATGTTAATCGAGTGCGAGAATAGGTAGGCGAAAGTATTGCTTAAATAAGGCTCTTACCGGCTGCAGCGCTTTCGCCACTCTTCTTTCAGCCTGCTTCTTTCTTCTTCACTCAGATTACTCCATCGGCCCCGGCGACGTTGTTGCCAGGGTGGACGACCACCACCGCCCATACGAAAACCTCCCAGCAGAATCCGGGAAAGAATAAGTAACCCTGCGGCTTGCCAGTAGGTGACAGGTTTTGCGCCCAGCACCTCGGGTAAGATAGCGTTCCACAACCCCATCACTACTGCGGCTAACGCCCCCAATAGGAGAGGGATGAACAGCAGGAAGAAGAATCCTCGGTAGCGTTTTCTTGGGTTCATCATATGCGTATGCTAGTAAGATATAAATTCGTTATACAATGTTTCCAATCTACGCCGCAAATGTTTTACGGCATATCCTTTCCTTGAGATCACTGTTTTTAGCTTTTCTCCGGTTTCATCGGCAATTTGCTGGAGTGTTTTGTTCTCTAATTCATTTTCCATAAAAACCAGTCGCTGGTTGGCCGGAAGCTCTTCCAGAGCCATAAACAGCTCCTGCCAGAATAGCTCCTTCAGGTATTCAGTCTCGGGGTCACTATCGTCGGCCAGTAAAATTTCTTTCAGGCTAAACTCACCTTCCTCCCCATAATCATAATCTTCCAGTGACTCTGGCTTCTTTTTGCGGTATTTGTCTACAATTTTGTTACGCGCCACCCGGTATAGCCACCCGCTAATCTGCCCGATTTCATCAATATTAACCGAATGGCTTAATTGATACCAAACCTCCTGCAAAATATCTTCCGCATCCTCGTCTGAGCGAACCCGGCCGCGGATAAACCGAAAAAGCCGGGTACCGTAGTCTTTCACTACTTGCACAACTTTAGGCGGGGAGGGCTCTCTCATTATCGTATCAATAGGATTTTCCATTCCTACTGAAAGACGAATGAGCAGAGAAAATACTTTATCTGCCTGTCTTATAGCCGTCCATTATTTTAGGCGAAGCTCTTGTATAGTTCCTGGGCAAGCATTTTCGGTAGAGCGGGATAATAATCTTAAAATACACCTTTCACGTTGGTCTCCTGGCATGTCAGGAACATAGGGAGTAGGTATAAAAATATTTCCAACATGATGACCTTAAGAGGGTGAATTCTATAGAAGGATGGATCATCATAAAACGAAGCTTTCCATCCTATGAAAAAGTTACACCCTCTAATCATCTCTCTTCTGTTCTTCTTTTCCTGCCAGACAGATGAAGACCCAACTCCCAACAACAATCAGAATAACCAGGGGCCTGCCATTCCCGTCACCGCCTTGCCAAGTGAGTTGTCCAATGGCGGCATACAGCACCTGGCCATCTCCGGTGATGGGCGGTTTATCGTAATAACTACCTCAGCCCGCTTAGTGCAAAACGATCAGGACACTTTTACCGATGTTTACCGCCTTGACCGGCAGAATAATACCTGGCTTCTGTTATCTACTAATTTAGTAAGTAACGCCTTTTCTGCCAGTATTTCAGATAACGGTAACCGCGTTTTATTTACGGCTTCTCAAAGTCCGGCACTCCCTACGTCGGCCACCGCTATTTATCTCTGGGAGAATAACACTGTTCGGGTGATTCAGGAAGGTCGGCAGGACCCTATCTCGCCCATTCCTTTAATAACCCCTTTGGTATCAATGGGAAATATTATCTCGCCCAATGGGCAGCAGGTTGCGGTAAGTGTGGATCTTAAGCATATAGTGGCTCCGCTGCAAACCTTGCAAGGTCCGGTAATCAGCAATGGTCAACCCGCAGATTTTTCTACCAACGGGCGGTTTCATACCTGGGTGAATGTAGATATTATGACGGTGGAGCAGTCGCCCGCGGTGTGGTTATACGATGCGCAGACGGGTAACAATATTCCTGTCACCAAATCTACTAAGTACTCTAATAACCCCAAAATCAATGGCGATGGGCGACTGGTAGTCTTTGAATCAGAGTTGGGTGACCTGATTGGGGCTGAAGATGATAATAAGCTGGTCGATGTTTTTCTGTTTGATCAGACCGTCCCCCGCTACACCCGTCTTACACCGGCCGATGCCAATGGTTTTAGCGAATCACCGGATATTTCAGCCGATGGGAACGTTATCGTGTTTTCTTCCTCCGCCAATAATCTGGGAGTGGCTGATAATAATTTCACCTATGATATTTATGCTTATATCAATGGCCGCCTGGTGAACCTCACCTTCGGCAGTAACCAAGCCAGCAAACATCCGGTGCTTTCCAGCGACGGACGTTTTGTAGTGTACGTGACTGGCCCGACCGATGCAGCCGGAGCTATATCGCCTCAGAATGCTCAGGTGATGATTGCCGGCCCACTGCGATAGCCGGTAAAATGAGAAAACCTCCTGATTTAGAGTTTTACACTAAATAGGAGGTTTTATGGTAGTTAATACCTTAGAAGAAAAGGTAAAGTAGAATAGACTTCGGGAGTTTGGGAGATCATATCATAAAAACGATCAGAGCCTGAAACTTCTGAAGTCTGCCCACATCCTATTATCCGGCAGTTTCTGTTTCTAATGAAGGGTAGTCAATATATCCCTCTTCCCCCGGAGTGTAAAAAGTATTTGGATCGGGCTGCTGAAGTTCAGCATCTTGTTTTAAGCGCTGTACCAAATCTGGGTTGGAAATAAAAGGGCGGCCAAATGCCACTAATTGTCCCAGTCCGTCAGCCAAATCCTGCTCAGCCCGGTCTTTGTCATAGCCGCCGCTAATAATGATTGTTCCGCCAAATTCATCGCGAATAGCTTCTTTTAGTGATCGCGGTACTTCCGGCGCGCCCATCGCTGAGTGGTCTACGATGTGGATGTACGCCAGCTTTAGTTTTCCCAGTTCTTTAGCTAGGTATTCGTACGCTTCTTCCAATCCTTCGAATGGGCCAGTACTGTTAAACACTCCATAAGGTGATAGGCGAATACCAGTCTTTTCGGCACCAATCGCTTCAGCTACAGCCTGAGACACCTCTATGGCAAATTTTGATCTCGCTTGATAAGATCCATTATAGCTATTTTCCAGTGCGTTAACGTTCGGATTTAGAAACTGCTCAATCAGGTAGCCATTAGCTCCGTGCAACTCCACTCCGTCAAACCCCGCTTCAATAGCGTTTTTGGATGATGTTACATAATCCTGTATAACATTCCGGATATCTTCTTCGGTCATTAGTTTTGCGGGTGGATAAGGCTGCGGGCCTTCCTGGTCGGTGTACATTTCGCCTTCTACGGCCTGGGTGGTGGTGCCCAGAATTTCAGTGCTTTCCGGTACATTATGCGGGTGGCCCACTCTGCCGGTATGCATAAGCTGAAGGAATATTTTAGCGCCCTTTTCGTGTACTGCGGCAGTTACCTTCTTCCATCCTTCAACCTGCTCTGAGGAGAATGCACCCGGTATCCTGGCATATCCCAGGCCATTGGGTGAGGGGGCAGCGCCTTCGGTAATGATCAGGCCAGCACCAGAGCGCTGTTTGTAGTACTCCACCATCAGATCATTGGGGACATTATTAATAGCGCGTGAGCGGGTCATGGGGGCCATCACTACGCGGTTCTTTAATTCAATCGGACCTAATTTGTACGGTTCAAATAACATCGTTATCGTAAGTTTAGTAATCAATACATAAGCCTACGAGAATTTTAGATCAATTGATTTAAAAAAGAAAAAATTTTTTCAGAAAACCGATAAAGCTACTTCTACAATACCGTTTAGCTTATCACTATCCTGATTCAGGCGGGCCGTAAGGTGAATGCTCATGAGTGTATGAACAAGAAACTGAGACAGTTCAGTAAGGTTTAAAGAGGAGTCAATCTCTCCGGTGGCAGAAGCTCTTTGCAGCAGCTGCTCCATCGCTTGCTCCAGCGAGGTTTGCATGCCCTGTATCTTCTCCGTTATTTCATCATCATGGTTGTCTAAAGTCACAATAGTGTGGCCAATTAAACAGTTGGAGCTGTGGTCAATAGATTCTTTAACGGTTTGTTGAAATATTTCAGTGATTGTTTTGCGGGCAGTAGTAGATGAGTTCAATTGCTGAACTAAGGGGCCGACGAATGAGCAGATATACAGATCAAGGGAAGCCAGATATAACGAGCGTTTATCATGGAAGGTATTGTAGACGCTGCCGTAGCTAATGCCCATAGCCTGCGCTAAATCTCGGGTTGAGGTAGCCTGATACCCTTTTTCCAGGAAGCATTCCATCGCTTTCCATAAAACTTTTTCGTGCTCAAAGTCTTTACATCGGCCCATACGTTATTAGGTGTTGTTTATATGATTATGGTAAAGATAAAAAGTTTTGTGACGATACAGATACATTGCTCTGCTGTATGATCGGAAATAGTTGTAGGTTTTGCTTATCGTTGGATAATCAGGCTGTCGTAGAGCATATTAATGATGTTTACGAAGCCTGTTTCAAGCCTATAGCTAGCCCAAACCTGGTTTTATCCCAACGTTACGTCCAGCGTGAGCATAATAATCAGGCCAAGCATGAGGCCCAGCGTGGCAATGCGTTCGTTGCCCCGGGAGTGAGTTTCAGGGATAATCTCATCGCTGATGACATAGAGCATGGCTCCGGCGGCAAAGCCCATGGCATACGGCACAATAGGTTGGGCAATTGCTACGGCCCAGGCTCCAAAAAGTGCCAGCGGAATTTCTACGAGTCCGGCCCGAATGCCGGTTATGGCCGCGTAGAAGAGGCCACCCAACCCGGCATTACGAGCGGCTACAGCTACGGCCAACCCCTCCGGGATATTCTGAATGCCAATTCCGAACATGAGCGATAAGGCATTATCGAGGTTTTCTGCCCCAAAGCTCACGCCTACAGCCAGTCCTTCAGGCATGTTATGCAGCGTGATAGCCACAATAAAAAGCACTACAGACATAAGCTTGGAATTTTTGGCGCGCGCCTGTTCCGTATCTTCTGCGTTTTCTTCTTTTCGGATGCGACCGGTAATCAGAATATGTACATGGGGTACCCAGGCATCAGCTCGATCCAGAAACAACGTGCCGAGCACAATACCGATCAGTACGGCCAGCATGCCTCCTTCCTCAATACCGGGCAGAATCAAACTGGTAAAGCTGGCTGCCAGCATGACTCCAGCGGCAAAACCCAGGGCTCCGTCCAGCAAGCGTTCAGAAGGTTTTCGAACCAGTAAAATAGCCAATGCTCCCAGCATATTAAGGAATGTAATGACTACTCCGCCGGCCAGCCCCTGTAATACGGTATTGTCACCAACAATGCGTAAAAAAAGATCTTTGAACATAAGTTTACTTACTAAAAAGGTTAAAGAGTATGGTGTCGTTATAATCTATCGGCTCGGATGTCAGTGTTTAGCGTTTCCAGAATAGTGATCAATTCCGGTGCTCTTGTAAATCCTGCCTGCTGGTAAATAATCTGATAATCTGCATTCAGGAAACAAAGCGTAGGAAGTGTCAGCTTTCCATCAATCTGGCCCAGTACCTGAGCCAATTCGTGTTGCCCGGTGCCGTTTCCACTAGGCTGGTAATGAAAAATCTGGTTGCGGATTGTAATATCCTGTTGCGATTCCGCATCCATCGTGACCATATAAAAAGCACTATCCAACCAGGTAGCGATTTCTTCATTCTGGAACGTAGTGTGCTCCATAGCTTTACAGTAACGACACCATTCAGCGTAAATAAATACCAGTACTGGTTTGGCTTCAATCTGTTGCAGGCTATCCAGTTGTTGGAAGGTGAGCGCACCACTGAATTGAGCCTGAATACTGGTGGCATTCAGAACCGTAATGAACATACCAATGAGCAGTATACGTACCATAGCGTAAGATTATGGAATAGTATACCTTACTCCTAAAAACCCTCGAGTGCCTTGGTTAGGAGCGTATACGTAGGCCGGGTCAAACGAAAGCGCATAGGGGTTATTAGGGGTGGGAAGTACCTGCCCGCCTTCACCAAAAGTCACATTCTTGTCAAAAGGGTCATCAGGACGGGCAATGCTGTTAGCGGGTGGAGTAAAGTTTAGCAAGTTTTTTACCCCACCGTAAACCTCCCACGGGCCGCCGGGCTGGCTCCAGGTGAGCTGAATATTCTGTAAACTCCACCAGGGTGACATCTCATCTCGCGGGTCTAACGGGCCAAGTACCGGAAGCCGCATGGGGCCATAGAGGTTCCCGGTATAATCAATACCCAGATGAAGTGGGGCAATGGTATAAGAAACTGCCCACACCCCGGTCCAACGCTCGGTTAGCATGGGGCGGCGGCGTTGCAAATTTCCCTCTGCATCCTCTTCGGCAAAAAACACATTCATGTAGGTACCACCGGCCAGTACTTT
The DNA here is from genome assembly GCF_022458895.1 of Roseihalotalea indica. Next base: position 96,077 of record NZ_JAINFL010000014.1, read on the forward strand.
AATGCCATTAGAAAATTCAGTGTCCAGGTTAAGCGATACTCCCTGAGTAACGGCGTAGGCATCCAGGTTGCGGTAAATGATTTTATTAGGGTCCGTGTCGTAATCGGGTAGAATCTGATTGGTAAAATAAGTGTGCCAGGCAGTGGCATCCAGCCCGATATAAGAGCCGTCGTTCAGATAGAATTTGCGAATGTAGTTCAGGTTTACATTATAGCTCTGTTCGGGAGCCAGTTCCTCCTCAATCACCACCTCACGCGACCCGGTAAGAGCGGCATGTTCCTCAGTAAAAAGATTGACCACGCGGAAACCTGTTCCGGCATTCAACCGGAGAATATTGTTATCATTAATACTAAGCTTGTAGGCCAGGCGAGGTGTCCAGATGTTGCCATGCTCCGAATTGTAATCGTAGCGCATTCCCAGCAGTAACTTTTGCTGTTTGGTTAACGAAATATCATCCTGCACAAACAATCCCGGAAGCCAGGTAATGTCGGGCTGATTATCGTTTTCCTCGGCAGTGGCGGTGGTGTTGTCATCGTAATATGTGTAGCGCAGGGCTGTTCCAAATAGTAAATCGTGATTACTCAGTGGTTTGTCCCAGGTAAGTTGACCGAACCCGATCTTTTGGTCGGCCATATAAGGAATATTGCCGTAGTATGAGTTCTGGTTGTGAGAATTAAGCGAAAAAGCCAGTAGCATTTTTTCTTCAATTGGTAACTGATAGTTTCCAATCAGTTCCCACCGCTGGGTGTAGATACTCTCGCCATACAGACTGTCACCTCCGCGAAATTCCGGGCCCCATGCGGTTTCTCCTCCCCAGCGGTCTTCGTACAGGTAACGCCCGGCCAGCGAAAACAAGCGGTTGTCGCGCCGGGAAATATTCCACTTCTGAAATACCGAAATCCGGTTTTGTAAGGTCACATCAGTAAACCCGTCGCCATTATTATCAACCGGATTGTTATAGTTGTAGTAGTTAACGCCGGTTAGTACAGATGCTTTTTCGCCCAACTTGAATGTATGACCCAGATCAATGTTGTAATCCTGCCAGGTTGTGGTCATAACATCTACTGAAAGGGGCGAGGTATTCTGAGGATCTTTGGTAATAATATTAATCAGCCCACCTACTGCCTCCGAACCATATAATGAAGAAGCCGGTCCCTTCACAATTTCGACGCGGCGAATCATAGAATTAGGGATGCCGAAAAGCCCGTAGACCGAAGAGAGCCCACTGACAATGGGCATGCCATCAATCAAGATCATGGTGTAAGGACCTTCCAGCCCATTGATATGAATATCGCCAGTATTGCATACGTTGCAGTTGAGTTGAGGACGCACCCCGTTTACATTTTGCAAAGCATCGTACACGGTGGGAGTGGGGTTCTTTTTAAAAAAAGTGGGGTTGTATACTTCTACCGGCACCGGGCTTTCCAGCCGGTTTACTTCCTTTAAAGTACCGGTAACTACTACTTCATCCAGTGCATTTGCACTTTCTGCCACGTTAATATTGACAGTGAGTTGTTCTCCTTTAGCCAGAGATACATTTTTATTAGCCGGCTCATAACCAACGCTGCTGGCCCTTAGCTTATAGGAGCCCTCATCTAACTTCGTAATCTGGTAAAAGCCTGCTCCATTGGCTGATGCCCCCTGAGAAGTGCCTACAACCTCAATATTGGCAAAAGGTACTGGTTCTCCAGACGAGGTAATAATGCCGGAAATGGATGCAGTCTGGGCTACCCCTGGAGTAAGGGATACCCAATTTAGACTAAAAACTATTCCGGCAGCCAAAATACAACCTTTCATCGCAGTACATTTTAGACAAAGGTAAATGTTAATGTTTTATAAACCTAAAAATAAATTTAGACTATTCTAAATATTTAACGACAATTTTTTAATTCTGTTCTGAAATGAGCTAGAAGGTGCTGTTACATGATCAAACAAATAGTTGTTCTAGTTTATAGAAACAGGTATTAGCGGGGGATAACAGCAGGATACCAAACAAAGGCAGAAATTATTATTCAGCGTTCTTTGATTACTGCCAAAGCCTATCTGTTAATTAAGATTTGTAGCTATTGCTGATTGACAAGGTGAAGAAATACTAGATAGGCGAACTCTACTATTTATTAAAATGAGGAAGAGTTGTAATCTGCTTATTAGTAAGCTTATTCTTAGGAAAAAAATGTTTGTAAGCTATCAGGGTAGCTATTAAAGGGCTAAAACCAAATTGTAAGTTTTATAGAAGCGAAGTTTGAGGATGAATAAGTAGCTAAGTCAATTACTCCTTGATATGGATGTAATTGAAGGATCCTAAAGAAATAAATCTAGCTTTTTGTACGCAGTCTAAGCATGTTTTCTAACGCAGACATCTGTTGGTTGTATTTGTTAAGCAATCTTTGAGCGGCAATAAGGTTTTGAAACGATAAAGTGTCAGTGTCCTGAAGGTTTTGATAAATTCCGTGCAATTGTTCGGTAAGGACTGTCTGTTTTTTCATAATCTTGTTTTCTAATTGTATTACCTAATTAGTAATATTCAATCAGTATGCAGAAAGTTGGTAATTGGTATTTTAGAGCTGATTGAAACAACTTTTTCAGCAAAAATTATTTTATCAAAGATTTGATATTCAGCGTTTTGTGAATAAATGTTGCTGTGATTATTTTGTGGAAAGATAAATAGTGATGAGGCAAGTCATTTTTATAAAATGTCCCAAATGGGGATTTTGAGATGTTATATTCTTTTTTTGGGATATAGTCCCGGTTTGAATCAACTACTTTTCTTATTCTTAAGCGGCAAACCAGAAATTAAAGCTGAGCTGGATAAGCGCCTGCATACCTGGAAAACCATTGAGCGATAAAGATGGTTAATCCTTGGAAATTCATAGAAAAGTTGCTTGAGCCATATCTTCTAAAGTAAGGTGCTTGCAGAAAACGCCTGTTATCTAAGTAATAAGTCTTACGAGCTTGATAACTATGAAATTTATCAATATGAACTTGCTTGTTATTAGAAGAAATGGGTTGTCAATCAGCATCTAGTGGTGTGGATCATGGCAAGACAAGATAGCAGACTGCACTGGTGAGATTAAAAAAGGGAATTCATCAAGCTAGTAGTAAGAAAGAGTCGGGGAAAGTATCATTGCTTAGTAGTCTGATTTTTACAAAAATATATACTTTGAAATAACCATATTTGTAAACTGCTAATTATAAAACGTTAATTCTATCTCGCTCCAAACCAGATTCTATAATCAATCTTGGTGCTTACTGACAAATACTGATATCAAAAATGTTAAGAAACTTTTTCCTGTATCTATTCGCGGCAGGCACTGTACTTAATGGGTGTTCTTTTCAAAATGAGCCAGAAGCAGAAAGCTCCCGGCCCAATATTATTTTAATTATGGCGGACGATATGGGGTTTTCTGATGCGGGTTGCTACGGGGGAGAGATCAAAACACCTAACTTAGATTATCTGGCCAATAACGGACTTCGTTTTACCCAGTTTTACAATACCTCCCGTTGCTGTCCAACCCGCGCTTCGCTGCTCACCGGTTTGTATAACCATCAGGCGGGCATTGGGGGAATGACGACTGAAACCGGGCAGGATGGATACCGGGGGCACCTGGTGGAGAGTTCCGTCACGCTGGCTGAAGTGCTGAAGGAAGCCGGATACCATACCGGAATGGTGGGTAAGTGGCACGTGTCTAATACCATTGTGCAGGAAAACCCTGAGGAGCAACTGAACTGGCTGAACCATCAGGCTTCTTATCCCGAATTTTCTCCTCTGGATCAGTATCCGGTAAGCCGCGGGTTTGAGAAGTATTACGGTAACATCTGGGGAGTAGTCGATTTCTTTGATCCCTTCAGCTTGGTAAATGGCACCGATGCTGTAGAAAGCGTGCCTGAGAACTATTACCATACCGATGCCATTAATGACAGCACTTCGGCCTATATCCGGGCTTTTAGTCAGGATGAAAACCCTTTCTTTTTGTATGTGGCCCATACGGCTCCGCACTGGCCCCTCCACGCGCTGCCGGAAGACATTGAGAAGTATTCCGAGACCTACACCGAAGGCTGGGATGCCATTCGGAAAGCACGATACCAGCGCATGGTGCAGCAGGGGCTGAGCGACTCTACTCTGTACCCGCTGACGGCCCGATGGGAAAATGACTTAGCCTGGGAAGATAACCCGGACCGCGACTGGGACGCCCGCGCCATGGCCGTACATGCCGCCATGATTGATCGTATGGATCAGGGCATTGGCCGGATTATTGAAACCCTGCGGGAAACCGGAGAGCTGGATAATACCTTAATCCTGTTTCTGAGTGATAACGGCGCCAGCCCGGAGGACTGCATGCGCTACGGTCCCGGCTTTGACCGACCCAGCCAGACTCGGGACGGGGAAGAGATCACCTACCCGGTAGACAAGGATGTGATGCCGGGACCACAGACTACCTTTACCTCTATTGGAGAACGTTGGGCCAATGTGGCTAACACTCCCTTCCGTTACTGGAAAATGCAGTCTTTCGAAGGCGGAGTACATACCCCTATGATTGCCCATTGGCCGCAGGGCATCACTACCGAAAAAGGCAGTGTGACCGATCAGGTAGGGCACGTCATGGATTTTATGGCAACCTTTGTAGAGCTAGCCCAGGCTGATTATCCTACCCAGTATAATAGTCACTCAATTACTCCATTACAGGGGATGAGTTTAGCCCCTATTTTCCGGGGGGAAAGACGCACCGGGCACCCAACACTGTTTAACGAACACATGGGCGGGCGTTACGTGCGTACCGCTAACTGGAAGCAGGTAGCCCTGAATGGCGATAGTCCCTGGGAGCTGTATCGTATTAATGAAGATCGTACTGAAACTACAAATGTGGCCGAACAGCATCCGGAAGTGGTTCAGGAGTTAGATAGTTTATGGCAGAAATGGGCACAGGCAAACAGTGTGCTTCCTAAACCATAAATAGAAGATTGCAAAATTGAAACTTTCAGGTTTCTATGGGGAGTCTTATCTAACCGGGCAGGTCTGACTTTGCAAATAAGTGTGATCGGAGGTGGTCAGCGGGAGGCTGTACAGGAAACCTGCCACCCGCTTCCTGGTAGGTCGTTGAAGAAATCAGAAAAATGTCTAATATTTTTAGGCTTGTGCTGAAGTGAGCCCCTTCAGGAAATGATCTTTTTAGCATCTAAATCCGCTCCAAACCATTAAGCCTTCTTTAAACCTTCCTGCCAGGGTCCGGTGATAGCCAGGGTCAGGCCGGCATCCTGAATGTTGACAAAATAGGTTTCGCCGGAAGGAGAGAAGACCCCACCGGCAAATTCAGAGGGAAAGCCTACATTTTCTCCTAACTTGTAAAGTTCACCCTGGCGAGTTACTCCTACAATAAAAGGGTGCGGGTCATCTTCGCAAAGCATCAGATCGCCCCAGGGAGTAATGGTCAGGTTATCACAGCTTTTTAGCAGATCGGTATCTTCAGATTCCAGGAATAGCTCGAGTTGGCCCGGAGCTTCTTTCTCCTGGTCTGTTCCTTCGTAGGGGCTAGGCACATAGCGGAAAACCTGCCCGGCACCAATTTTACCACCATTAGTGCAGGCAAAAAACAACTCATTCTCTCCAAACCACATCCCCTCGCCGCGGGCAAAGCGAGCCGCGCCCTGATCAAATCCGCGGTAACGCAGGTCATCTTCGGGAGAGTCCACATCTTGCAGGTCTATCCATTCTATGGTCATGGGTTGGCGGAGTGGCATCTTCGGCCCATCCAGGTCTTTCCAGTTACGGGTATCAAAGCTCGGTTGCTCTTTCACTACCAATGCCTGTAACCTGCCGCCTTGGCTGAGTTGCTCAGATACATGCGGAATAAAGCGGTAGATGATTCCATCCGGGCGATCTTCGGTCTGATACACAATGCTGGTTTTTGGATCAATTGAAACGGCTTCATGATTAAAGCGTCCCATCTCCTTTAGGGGCATGGGGTCAACCAGTTGTGGCTTACGAGAGGCCGGAACTTCAAAGTTATAGCCATGATTTTTTTCCATCGTGCCATCGGCCCGGTCGGTATTTTCTTCGCAGCTAATCCAACTGCCCCAGGGTGTAAGGCCACCAGCACAGTTTCGGTTAGTACCTGTCAGACTGAGGTATGAGGTTTCTACTTCACCGGTCTTTTCATTATACACCAGGGTTGAGGTACCGCCAGTAGAGGGCGTTTTTCCACTTCCGAAATCATACACTTTTTTACGATTCATTTTATCCAGTAACGATAGTCCTTTTCCATAAGGGCCATCATCACTGCCCGGATCAATCTCGTGGTTTCGGATGAGAATGAGGCGACCCTGTTTGTCCGCAAACGTAGCCATACCATCCGGCCGGCCTGGGCTGTAAAAGCCGTCACTCATCCGGTCGCCCGCGCGCGAGATGATACGGTAAGAGAAACCTTCGGGCAGATTTAGTATGCCATTGGGGTCTTTCTTAAGAGGGCCGTAGCCAAACGCTTCATTTTTGGGCAATGCCTGTACCAGGCGGTTGAGTCCCAGAAAGCCTATGCTAACAATGCTGGCAGACTGTATAAACTGGCGTCGGGAAGTTTTCATATTCTTTGTGTAGTTATCAGAAAAGAAGCTGCTGGTTGTGCAGCCAACGGAAAATGATTTTGTCAACCGGACCTACTCTTTCAATATCAGCGTAGCTGAACCAATCCATTTCGTCAATCTCCGCTGCCGGTTGGAGGGAGCCATGATACGTAGCTGTATAACATTGCATCTTAACTTCTACTCCTTGGGGCTGCCCGTGGGCCTGAGCCTGAAAAGTGCCTATCAGGGCCAGCGAAGAGGAAGTGAGTTCAACGGATAGTTCCTCCCGAATTTCCCGAAGCAAGGCCTGCGCATCGGATTCTCCCGGCTCCCGCTTTCCGCCCGGAATATAAAAAGTGTCTTTACCCCGGCTGCGGGTCATCAGTATTTTCTCATCCTGTAACTCAATCCAGGCGAGTTTGTCAATATAAGAGGGAGGCGTATCGGTGGACTTCATTGTAAAAACCAGAGAGACAAACATACAAAACGAAATGGGGAGAAATATTAAGAAATTGTTAATCCTGAATAGATGCAGGAGAAGTTTTGATGATCATCGTATCAAGAATAGTCTGCGCTATTTTCAGGTAGTTTTTCGTATCTTAATGGTTACCAATGGCCTCCGTACGGATACTAACCACTAAAACCTACTGCCATGACCGAAGATTCTAACACTACTCTTTCCGAAACTGCCGAAAGACAAGAAGCGAAACGCCTCATTGATTCGCTGATGGACTCTCCTGAAACATTTAGTCAGGCTGATATCTATACATTGTTAAATGTAGATAAAGCCAACCCGGACGATCCTTTTTGCGGAGATGAACCCATTGACACCAGCGACTTAAAAAGCCTGATGCTACGTATCTTTGATCAGAATGAGAACTTTAAGTTTGATAACGCTTATACGGGTTACCTGGGCATTTTGAACAACTGGAGTCAGGGCCGCCGAAACAAACGCTTCTTTAAGAAGATACGGACCGGAGTAGCTGGTAAACGCATTGTAGCAGAAGGCGATTCCTGGTTTGAGCATCCGGTAGTGCGTGATGTGATTGACTGGCTGAATGAACTGGGCGAAAAGGAATACTCAATCTATAGTATTGCCCGAGGAGGGGATTTTCTGACGAATATTCTGGAAGAGCGGGAATACATCACTGAACTGTCGCTGTTGCGTCCGGAAGTTTTCCTGCTGAGTGCCGGGGGTATTGAGTTGGTGAATGGCCGGCGGGTAGCACTGATGGTAGAGAAGAATAGCCCATTTGTTACAGAAAAGTTCAAGCAAACCCATCCGCTGGTGCGCGATGTGCTAATTCGCGATGATTTGGATCGGGAGCAGAAAGATATTCTGATTCATGGGCTGTCGTATCTGACTAAAGAATACTTCGTGATGCTCTCCGTGTTGGAGCTCAGCTATAAGTATCTGATCAAACAGCTTCGGAAGAAGTTTAAAGACTTACGTATCTATACTCACGGTTATGATTACACTGTGCCTTCGTTTCAGAAAGGACCGGGAGTGATAAAGTATTTGATAAACCTGATTGGGGGAAATGGGCACCACTTTAAGGAGCCTATGATGCTACGGGAGATCAATGATCCGTTTGACCAGCGGGCTATTAGCTTTGCCATGATTCATCTGTTCAACGAGGTGATGATTAATATCGCTCGTGACCCAATATTTGGCGATAAAGTCTACCATATTGACTGCCGGGGCTACGCCCGGGACAACGACTGGCACGATGAGTTGCACCTGAAGCCCAAAAGCATTAAACGCGTAGCGGAAACCTACCTGGAAGCAATGCGTAGTACAGATGCTGATAAAAAAGTGTTTTTAGTACGCCATATAGCCGCCCAACGGGGAGAGAAGGTGTCTCTTGAAAATACGCGTTATTCTACAAAAGCCAGATAAGCGGAACGTTCTCTGGTGTTCACTTATAAGAACGTAGTTGTCAATCACTCCTTTCTATTAAACATGGTTGCATGGAACTGGTACCGGTAAAAAAAACGCTGGAGGAGAATGCCGAATTTTCCACTAATCCCGAGTGCCAGGAAAGCCTCCCGGTGACCGTGAACTATTTCCAGAGGATTGGATACCATCCTCCCTGGATTGGGTATTTCGCTAAAAAGAATAATCAATTAGTTGGGGTGGCTGCTTTCAAGGGTGCTCCCAGGAATGGAAGAGTGGAAATTGCCTACGGCACATTTGAAGGATTTCGACAACAGGGAATGGGCGCTGAAATATGCAGAACATTAGTAGATCTGTCGCTCAAGACAGACCCAACGGTGATGATTACAGCCAGAACATTACCAGAGAATAACTACTCCACCCGAATACTTGAGAAAAATAATTTTACGTTGACCGGCACTGTCTACGATGAAGAAGACGGTAATGTGTGGGAATGGGAATATCGACCAGGTCAGGCAATGACTCAATGATAAAATCAACCTCTGTAGACGGTCAAACCCTAATTGATTATTGGTTTTTCAGACGTATTTTCTAACTTCATGGGTTATAACGATCTTCCCTATGATACGTCGCCCTTTATTCGCTCTTCTTTGCAGTATATTTCTGCTGTGTAGCAGTTCCTTCGCCCAGTCTCCGAAGAAACTTTCGGCAGGAGAACTTCAACTGGCCCTGAAAAAATTGAATGTGCTGGGTAGTGTGCTGTACATGGCAGCTCACCCGGATGATGAAAATCAGGTAGTCATCGGCTACATGTCGCAGGTGGAGATGATGAATACGGGTTACCTGGCCCTCACCCGGGGCGATGGGGGCCAAAACCTTATTGGCCCGGAAATTCGTGAGCGTCTGGGTGTAGTACGTACCCAAGAGCTGATCCAGGCGCGTAGTATGGATGGTAGCCAGCAATTCTTCACCCGGGCTATTGACTTCGGCTATTCTAAGACTGCGGAGGAAACCCTGGCGTTGTGGGACAAAGACAAAATACTGTCGGATGTGGTATGGGTGATTCGCAAATTTCGTCCCGATGTGATCATTACTCGCTTTCCTCCCGATGAGCGGGCAGGCCACGGCCATCATACCACTTCAGCTATTCTGGCTGCTGAAGCTTTTGATCTGGCCGGTGACCCCGATCAGTTTCCTGAGCAACTCAAATACGTAGAGCCTTGGCAACCCAAGCGATTGCTGATGAACGAAACCAGTTGGTTTACTGAAGATATTGAAAAGCAGGTAGCAGACAATGATTCGCTCTACCTGATGGATATGGGAGTATACCTTCCGTTGCTGGGTAAATCAGTACCAGAAATTGCTGCCCTTAGCCGCAGCAAGCACGAGTCGCAGGGGTTTGGCTCTACGGGAAGCCGGGGGAGCGACTTTGAGTATTTCCGACACATGAAAGGAGATATGGCAGAGAGCGATATTCTGGAAGGTATTAATACAAGCTGGAGTAGGGTAGAAGGCGGAGCTGCCATCGGTGCATTGTTACAGAAAGCCTACGAGCAGTATAATCCTGAGCAGCCGGAAGCCATTGTTCCAACGCTGATGGAGGCCTCAGAAGCCTTAGACCAACTACCGGAGGGATACTGGAAACAAGTGAAACGAGAAGAACTTACAAGAGTGATTCAATCCTGCCTGGGTTTATATGCCGAGGTGCGCAGTGGTACTAATATGCTGGCCCGTCGTTTCCGGGGAGAAGAGAGACGACCCGGCATCGCCGAATATTCCGCCACCCCGGGCGATAGTGTGACCATTAATGTAGAAATCATTCAGCGTTCTGAAGTGCCGGTGCGATTAGAAGAAGTTCAAATAAGCCGAATCGAGTACGATACCCTGATGAACGACACGCTTCAGTATAATGAGTCAGTGATATTTGATAAGCAGGTGAAATTACCAGAAGATTTACCTTACACGGAACCTTATTGGCTGGCGCAATCCAACGATGGTTTTTCCTTTGAGGTTGACGACCAAGCTTTAATCGGGCTGGACGAAAACCCACCCTTACTGGAGGCTAAGTTTCATTTGCAGATTGATGAAAAGCCCCTGACCCTTACCCGACGGATTGTCTATAAACGAAACGATCCTCGCAAAGGGGAAGTCTATCGCCCTTTTGTTATCATCCCACCCGTGCTGGTACGCGTGCCGGAGAGTGTGTATGTATTTGCTTCTCAGGAGTCTCAGCAAATTACGGCGACAGTGGAGGCTGGCCGCTCGGCAGTAGAAGGAAGCGTAGCGCTGGAAGTGCCGGACGGATGGAAAGTGGAGCCAGCCTCGCAGCAATATAACCTAACCCTCAAGGGCGAGGAGCAGGAGTTTTCGTTTACCGTTACCCCTCCTGAAGGGGCCAGCACCGGCGAGATTCGGGTAGTAGCTGACTACAATGGCGAATCCTACGATCAAAGTATGGTTGTTATCGATTACGAACATATTCCTACCCAGACCTTATTGCCTCCGGCTACAGCCAATCTGGTAAAGCTTGATATTCAGAAAGAGGGTAATCTTGTGGGCTACGTCATGGGCGCGGGCGATGATGTGCCGAAGGCGCTGGAGCAGATCGGGTACGAGGTGGTACTGTTGCAGGAAGACGATATACGCATGCCCTACTTATCTAACTTTGATGCGATCATCATCGGCATTCGCGCCTATAATACCGTCAACTGGCTACGTTACCGTAATAATCGGTTATTAGAATACGTAGAACAGGGCGGAACTTTAATTACGCAGTACAACACCAATTCTCGCCTGGTAACCCAGGATATTGCCCCCTACAAACTACAGCTTTCTCGCGACCGGGTAGCGGACGAAACGGTTGATGTGCGTATCCTCAGCCCCAAACATCCGGTGCTGACTACCCCTAATGCCATTACGCAGGAGGATTTTAGCGGATGGGTACAGGAGCGAGGACTGTATTTTCCCGACGAATGGGATGAAAAGTTTACGCCTATCTTCTCTATGAATGATCCGGGAGAGGATGAGAAGAAGGGAAGCTTGCTGGTAGCCCCCTACGGCAAGGGCTACTACATCTATACCGGTATTTCTTTCTTTCGTGAGCTTCCTGCCGGAGTGCCCGGTGCCTATCGTCTGCTGACTAACCTGATCTCTATCGGAAAAGACGCCCAGGTGGAGAGGGGGAATGAGTAGCAGTTAATCTGTGGCAAAAAAATAATTTATTTAACTTTTAATCCACTTGGCGGATTTATTATACCCCGTTTTTTCTGTAAAATTTATTGTTGATTTGGTAATAACATTTTTGAGGCAAATTGCAGCTTTGATAAAATGCTCATAAAAATATCCCTTTGATTTTTGTTGTAACTGCAAAATATGTAAGTTATAACTGTTTTAATAAAAAACATGTAACTCACTTACCTAAGACAACCTTTCACTTTGAGAAAAAACTACCAGGAAAACGAGCGAGAGATTATCGTAAAGGTGACCAAAGGCGATCATCAGGCCTTTCGACAAGTCTACGATCAGTATAAAGATGTGCTTTACGGCTACAGTTATAAATTGACAAAGTCGGCTGAGATGGCTGAAGAAGCCGTGCAGGAAACATTTATGAAAGTATGGCAAAATCGAGCGCATCTGGATGCCGATCTTTCAATCAGAGCCTACCTTTACAAAATTACCCAAAATCATATCTTCAATACCTTGCGAAATGCAGCGTATAGCGATAAGCTCAAACAAGAAGTTTTTTACAGCCGTATCAATACCCATTTTAGTACCGAAGACCAAGTGGTATACCACGATCTGGAAGGTTTCAAAGAGAAAGCCATCGCCAGCTTACCCGCGCGTCGGCAGTTGATCTTCCAGATGAGTCGCAGTCAGGGACTTAGTCACGAAGAAATTGCCAGCCAGTTAGGCATCTCTCAGCATACGGTGAAAGACCAGATTGTAAAGGCTCTCAAATCCATTAAAAAATATTTGCAGGTATATACGGATATTGCTTTAGGCCTGGTTTTATATCTTTTTTAAAGGTTAGTCTATTGTCCATTTACGGCCGTAAGCAAGCTTATTTTCCGTAGAGTACTATCTTCAAGATAACCTGTATTATCAACTTTTCTTTCCTCGCTTTTCCTTCAGAAAGCCCCTTCCAAAAAAAGTTAAGTTTTTTTCAAGCCCCGATCGTCCCTGATATCTACTCATGGGTAATAGGTGTGTAGACACTAGCAACCCCACAGAGCATTGGCGGACTATCAATACATTAAATCACTATTCTTAAAATTTCTGGAGGATAAATGTACCCCAGAAGAAGTAGCCATAATTATTGCTCATTTAAAGATGTCGGACGATGCCGATAGCCTGCCGGGGGTAGAGGAGGTAAGAAAAAAACTCGGGCTTCTTCCTACCATGAATGAGCAACGAGCCGACGAGATTTTTAACCGGGTGATTGGCAGGGATAGCCAGAGTCAATCAGGTAATTTACTTCCAGCCCGACGTCGATTAAGCCCCTGGCGGAAACACTGGAGCGTTGCGGCTACCTTTCTGGGAATTATATTTCTCTCAGGAATATACCTATGGTATCACGACTTCACGGATACCGTGCAATACGCTACCAGCTTTGGAGAGACTAAGAAAGTACTACTACCCGATGGTACTAAGGTTGATCTGAATGCTAACTCAGAGTTTCGCTATTCCGAAGCCTGGCAGGAAGACACAATCCGCGAGGTTTGGCTGGAAGGTGAAGCTTTCTTTTCCGTAGTGCATACGCAGGATCATAGAAAGTTTGTAGTCCATACTTCTCACGATTTCAGTGTGGAAGTATTAGGTACTCAGTTCAACGTCAAGAGCCGGGAGGAGAAAGCAACGGTAGTACTTAACTCAGGAAAGGTAAAGATTAATACTCCGAAACAGGATAAAGCTCAATGGGTAATGCAACCGGGAGAGTTGGTAGAATATGAAATTGAGAGCCGTCAGGTCAATCAGAAGGAGGTAGATACCACACTGTATACTTCCTGGAGAAATAACCTGCTTCTTTTTAAGGAAACTTCACTGGCAGAAATAGGTCTGATGATTAGTGACAACTACGGCTATGAAGTCATCTTCAAAAATGATAGTCTGGCCCAGTTGCATTTTACGGGTTCTAACCCGGCTGATCAATTAGACCTATTACTAAAAACGCTGTCCCGGTCTTTCAATCTCATTATTTCTAAGGCAGGAAGACAGATTGTAGTGGAAGAGAATCCATAGAATTATTCCCGAGGTCGTCCGCTTGTGGCGGCTGCTCAGGACTAGAATATAACACCTAAACAACTCAGATTATGAAACATTTTCACCGATGTATTTCATTCATCTTTTTGTTGAGTTTGGTTGCTTTTACCCTTCAGGCTCAGGAGCTGGCGTCGGTCCTGAAGGTTAATAGTGGTCATGACCCTCAGCAAGAGGAAAAGAAAGCACTTTCAGGAGTTATTTTATCCCTGGAATCACATTACAATGTGCGCTTTAACTTCAATAGTCAGCTGGTTAAAGATAAATTTGTTGATTCAGACCTGGTGAGCAACCTTGCTTACGACAGTCTGAATGAGGTACTGGATGAATTGCTTCCGCCTCTATCTCTTGAGTATGAGAAGATCAGCCCTCAGCATTATGTGATCTACGCCGCAACGAAAGAGAAAAGCAGCCTCTTACACTTACCAAAGAAAACGCTGAAGCTGATGGCGGAAGGTGAAAAGGTACCTCGACAGGAGCTGGTCAAAGTGCTGGAAAGTACGCTCTACCAAAAACATGAACAAATGCTGGCCCAGACCATCAGCGGTAGAGTGACCGACCAGGAAAATGGGGAAGGGCTACCCGGGGTCAATGTACTGGTCAAAGAGACAACTACGGGTACTGTTACAGATATTGACGGAAATTACCGGCTTACAATAAGTGATGATGCGACCTCGCTCGTATTCTCTTCCATTGGGTATGCTAATCAGGAGATTGCTATTGAAGGACGCTCGGTTATCAACGTGCAATTGCTGCCCGATATTCAGGCACTGGAGGAAGTAGTCGTGATTGGTTATGGTGAGCAAAAGAAAGAAAGTGTGGTAGGCTCTATCGTGCAGACCTCGGGCGAAGTGTTACAGCAGTCCGGTGGCGTGAGTACTGTAGGGCAAGCATTAACGGGAAGGGTGCCCGGAGTAATATCAGTGAGTAACACCGGTATGCCGGGGGCCGAAAGCCCTGAAATCTACATCAGAGGGAAGAGTACTTGGAATGGCAGCGGACAGCCACTGATTTTGGTAGATGGGATAGAAAGGAGTATGAACGATATCAACATCAATGATATTGAAAAGCTTTCCGTGCTCAAAGATGCATCTGCCACGGCCGTGTTTGGAGTAAAAGGAGCCAACGGTGTTATTCTTATTACAACCAAACGAGGGAAACAAGGTAAGCCTCAACTCTCGCTATCCGCCAATGCCACCCTTAAAACTCCCTCTAAAATACCTCAGAAGCTAGGTGCCTATAATGCCCTGGGAGTGGTCAACGATGCCATTGAGGGAGAAGTGACCGGCATAGAAGAATCCTGGGCTGATTATACTCCCCGGCCGATTATGGACATATACCGCAACCCCGCCAATCAGTTTGAGAGAGAGCGGTATCCCGATGTGAACTGGGCCGATGTAGTGATGAAAGATTATGCGATGGATTATAACGTTAACCTTTCGGTGCGAGGGGGCTCTGATATGGTCAAGTATTTTGGAGCTATAGCGTATCAGCGAGTGGGAGATATATTCGATGGTTCCGGGTACGACAATGGTAGAAGCTATAAGCCTAACTTTAACTATGATCGCTTCAACTATCGTAGCAATATTGATTTTGATATCACAAAAACCACGCGTGTTTCGGTCAATCTGTCGGGGCACTACGGCATCCAACGAACCATTGGTAGCGGCGATATGACACTCGTGTACTCCAGCCTATACGGTATGGCTCCTACCTTATTTTATCCTATGCACGAAGATGGCACCTACGGAAAAGATCCGACAAATTTGTGGGATACAACGAATCCGCTCATGATGATGACGGCCAAGGGCGCAGTGCAACAACATAGAATTCAGGTAAACACAGACTTTATTCTGGAGCAGAACCTGGATTTTTTACTGAAAGGGCTGACTTTTAAAGGTAGACTGGCTTACGATAATAATTTTGAGGGTGAGGGGGGGGTCAGAGAAGATAACCCGGGAGGTTTAGACAACGTTGTCTACAAACGCTATCTCAACGATGGGGATGAACTGTTTGTTACCCCGGCCGGGGTCAATCAGTTTGATTATGTTATCCAACCCTGGTACTATGATCCGCTAGGCATCAATGCCCCCAGTCGCCGATTATTCTACCAACTTTCGCTGAACTACAACCAGACTTTCGCCGAAAAGCATAACACCTCGCTCTTGCTACTTATGAACCGCGAGGAATATGCCGAAGGCTCTATGTTTCCCCGTTACCGGGAAGACTGGGTAGCCCGTGCTACTTACAATTATGACGAACGCTATTTTCTGGATGTAAATGGTGCTTATAATGGTACTGAAAAATTCGGTCCCGGTTACCGGTTTGAACTGTTTCCCTCAGTGGCTTTAGGGTGGATGATTTCCAATGAGGCATTTATGAGCTCGGCCAGTTGGCTGGATATGTTCAAGATTCGTGGTTCTTATGGTTTGGTGGGAGACGATAATGTCTCCGGCCGTTGGGGTTATATTTCCCAATGGGCTTCGGGAGGAGAAGCCTTCATGAATAATTCAAATCCGTATGGACAGAGATCGCCTTATACTTTTTACCGGGAGGATGTCATAGGCAACCCCGACCTTCATTGGGAAACCGCTACTAAGTCTAATATCGGCTTTGACCTAACCATCCTGAACAACCTGGTAACCGCCAACTTCGATGTTTTTGAAGAAGAGCGTAACGACATCATCGTCGTAGGAGGCGACCGAAGCGTACCTTCATTTCTTGGTTTTGATGCCCCTGACCTGAACGTGGGGCGCACTAGCGTAAAGGGCTTTGAGCTGGCGCTGGGGTTCAACCACTACGTTAATCCTGATCTAAAGCTATGGTCTAATATCGCATTTACGCAGGCCAGAAGTAAAATACTCTTCCGGGAAGAGCCTGAGCTGAAAGACGACCACCTCAAAACCGAAGGGTTTCCGATTGGCCTCAATAAAAGGCCTATCAACGGAGATCTTATGACCAGTTGGGATGATGTGTATATGTCAGTTCCTCTGGTAAATGATATGCAGTACCGGCGTCCCGGTTATTATGATATGGTAGACTTTAACGCAGATGGTCGCCATGATGGTAATACGGACAGTGCTCCCTACGGCTATCCCCAGCAGCCCATCAATACCTGGAACTGGACTGTCGGGGTCAACTACCACAAGTTATCATTTATGGTGCAGTTTTACGGAGCCTATAATGCTACCAAACAGCACACCGTCTGGGATTTCCACAATAACACTCCCTTATTCTTTGAGCATAATCTCAATTACTGGACCGTAGACAACCCGGACGGAGAAGTGATTCTTCCTAGCTGGAAGGGAGGGGCGAGTACCGATGGCTACCGCAACTATTTTGATGCATCGTATGTGCGGCTGAAAAATGCGGAGATTGCTTATACCTTTTCGGGTGGTAGTGCCAATTACAAAGTGTTCGTGAACGGTAATAACCTGTTCTTATGGTCTCACTTGCCGGATGACCGGGAAAGCAACCGGGGAGATAACAGCTATGTGCGAGGGGAGTATCCTACCTTCCGGCGCTTCAATGTTGGGTTTAATGTTAATTTTTAGATGAGAGTGGCTATGAAAAATTATCTTACTAAAATATTTGGTTTGATCTGCCTTCTGCTGGGCATGTCATCCTGCGAAGATTATCTGGACAAAACCATTGAGACTGACCTTGATAAAGACGAGGTATTTAAGAATTTTAATAACGCTCAGGGATTTGTAGAAGAGATGTACGCGATGGTCGTTAACTACGGTACGGCTACCCACTGGCAGAGCTACATGTGCTACGGCGATGATGCCGTCGGTAATCAGGCCTGGCAATTCGACTACCGCATTGACCAGGGAAGGTACTGGGACTGGATGGGAGATATCGGTACCTATTTTTCCGACCCCGACTACGATACGAACGCAGATTATCCCTTCGACCGGGCAGGAGTTTGGCAGAGCAGTTGGGCTGGCATTCGGAAAGCAAATATTGCTATTCAGAACATTGATCTGATGGTAGATGCCACCCAGGAAGAAAAGGATGCTGTTCTCGGACAGGCATACTTCTTTCGGGCTTTCTTCCATCAGGAAATTATGAAATTCTGGGGGCGCATCCCCTACATTGATGAGCCGCTTGCTTCTGATGATTGGCAGCTAGAGCGTCCTGACACTTACAAAGAAACTGCTTTAGCCATTGATAAGGACTTTGAAATGGCTGCGCAACTGTTGCCAGAATCCTGGGATGACCATCCGGCCGGACAGAAGACCAAAGGGGCTAATCAGTTTCGGGCTACCAAAGGAGCGGCCTGGGCATTCAAAGGAAAAAACCTACTGTTTGCCGCTAGCCCCTTAATGATTGAGTCTACCAACCCTTATGAGTACGATCAGGAGCTTTGTCAGATGGCCGTTGATGCCTTTGCCGAAGTGCTGAAACTGCAGGATGCCGGGTACTACGCTCTGGCCGACTGGGAAAACTATCAGGGTGTATTCTACTCTTTCAGTGGCACTACCGGATATCGCTATCCGGGCGGTTCTGAATTCATTTTCAGCCAGTCGGGAGATACCGGTTGGTTCCCCAGGTTTCTGGCCCAGGGGTTTCAGCTGGGTAGCCATTGTGAGCAGCGCGATACCCAGTTTCCTACCCACAATTATATTCATTATAATTTTGGTATGGCCGACGGTTTATCTACCGAAGACAGTCCTAATTACGATCCATCTAATCCCTGGGAAGGTCGCGACCCCAGATTATACAAGTGGGTTATTCTGGATGGTGAGCAAATGGTAGAGAATCTGGGCGCAGCCAGCGGTGGCGATGAAGTGCATCGCTATGCTCAGTTTTATGACGGTGGCGCCCACCGCTATCCCACCATTGATTTAGGAACTACCACAGGCTATGTATGCAAGAAATGGTACGGCCGATCTTTTAACTGGTTTGATAACCAGATTGGTAATTACCTACCATTCAGATTACACATGCGGCTTACCGATGTATACCTGATGTACGCCGAAGCCGCTCACATGGCCTATGGTGCACAGCAGTCACCTTCATCTTACTCATTAACCGCCGAGCAGGCAATCAATGTTTTAAGAGATCGGGCCGGGGTAGGACCCATACAGTTTGTAGGTGATCCTCAGAAGTTTATGGATGAGGTTCGCCGGGAGCGGGCCGTAGAGCTAAGCTGGGAAGGGCACCGCTGGATGGATTTGAGACGGTGGCGCCTGGGTGAGTTAGACAAATACAAGATGAAGACCGGCCTACGCTTTGATGAAAATCATACGTACTTCACCGAAGAATTAATTCGTACTAAGGTGTTTGACGAGAAGCACTACTGGTTGCCTTTTCCTCAGAATGATACGGAGCTATACGCGGGTTTTGAGCAAAATCCCGGATGGTAAACCATGGTGAAATCTAATTCATAGTCAATCATTAGAGCTACATAATCATGATAAATTCAAAGATATTTACGAAAGCATTCCTTGGGAGCTGTTTATCAGTACTTTGTCTGATGAGCAATGTTTACGGACAAGCAGATGATGATGAGAGCCAGGGAGAAACAGTTGTGCTGGAAAGCAATAGCACCTCGCTTCTTGCCAATGATACCATAGATCTGGGGTTTACGGAGAAAAGCCGGAAGGATATTGTAGGGTCGGTATCGGCTATCCGGCCGGAATCGTACCTGCAATATGACAATACCCAGTGGGTGCGAGACGCTTTACTCGGGCGTATCACTGGGCTATCTGGTAGCGATAATATTCGGGGACTCATGGGAAGTGCCATGATCGTCGTAGATGGTATCCCCGGTCGGTCTATTGATTTGCTTAACTCGGAAGAGATTGAGCAAATTACCGTGCTAAAAGATGCTAATGCTGTAGCCCAGTACGGGGCGATGGGAAGAAACGGCGTGATCGTGGTCACCACCAAGCGGGGAAGTTCCAAGTTTCGCCGGGCAAATGTCATCGTTAACTATGGCGTACGCGAGCCAATCGCACTACCTCGCTATCTGGGCTCAGCGGACTATATGCAACTATACAACGAGGCGAGGCTCAACGATGGGCTGGATTCGGCCTTCTCTCAGCAGCAGATCAGCAACTTCCGCAATAGCACCAATCCGTATCGCTATCCCGATGTGGATTTTTATTCGAGTGAGTACCTGAAGCTTCGCACCAGTTATACCAACGTGCTGGCTGAGTTTTCGGGGGGGAGTGAGAATACCCAATATTACGTAAACTTAGGGTATAACAATATCGGCTCCTTGGTAAGGCTCAACCCGGAGGCCAATGCGGGAAGCAACCGCTTCAATGTGCGGGGCAATATTGACTTTAAAGTAAATGACTTTATTTCCAGCAGCCTCGATGTAGTCTCCATTATCAGCTCTACCAAAACCGCCCAGAGTGATCTTCTGCTACAAGGTACCACGCGTAAGCCTCACATCTTTGCGCCATTATTGCCGGTCTCTATGATTGATACGCTCCGCAATGAAACCCTCAGTGGACAGGTAAGGGCAGCTAATATGTATAACGGAAGCTTATTAGGCGGCTCTCAGGCTTTCCAGGACAACACCCCGATAGCCAATGTGCTGGCCGGTGGGTATCAGGAGTATATCTCCCGAGTTACCCAGGTTAACAACTCAATTAATTTTGATTTAAGTAAGGTTGCCGAGGGATTATCGGCCAAAACGTATATTAGCTTCGACTTCTACAATACCTACGCCTTATCGGTTAACAATACCTTTTCTATTTACGAACCAACCTGGAGTAATGACACCATCGTTGCCCTCAACCGGCTAGGTGATCAGGATCAGAAGGACCTGACCGAAAATGCTGAAACTCAGGGCTTCGTAACCCGCTACGGTTTCTACGGAATGCTTAACTACGATAAGCAGATTGCGGAGAAACATAGCCTAAATGCTTCTCTTATTGGCTTTGCCAACAACATGTATTTCAGAGAGCAGGCTCAGCCGCAGAAAAATGCCCATGTAGCATTACAGGCATCGTACAACTATGATGATAAGCTGCTGCTTGACTTCAGTTCGGCTTACGTAAACTCAGTCAAGCTGCCGGAAGGAAACAGGGCAAAGTTTTCTCCTACCGTGGGGCTGGCCTACATCCTGAGCGAAGAAGATTTTATAAACAATGCCAACTGGCTGAATTACCTTAAGCTGCGGGCTTCCGCCGGAACAATAAATTCTGACCTGGGCATTTGGGATTATTTCTTGTATCGGGAAGTATACGCTCAAAATGGTGGCGGATACGGCTGGGCGGATGGGTTCAGTAATCAGGCTACTCGCATCCAGCAAGGACAGAACAACGATTTTGGCTATGAGCAGCGCAAGGATATCAATATCGGCTTTGAAGCGATCTTATTTAATCGCCTCTGGGTGGAGATGAACGCCTTCCAGATTGATATAGACAATCAGGTGACCCGCCTGAACAATCAGTACCCTTCGTATTACGAAGATTTTATGCCCTACAGCAACTATAATCTGGATCGCTTCAAAGGAGTAGAATTCGGGCTTAATTATTCCGAGTACTTTGGCCAGGTGAAAGCCGATATTGGGGCGAGAGTCATGTACGCAAACTCTGATCGGATACGAGTAGATGAAAAATACGATGATGCTTACCAAAATCGCCAGGGAAACCCTATTGATGCTTACTGGGGACTGGAAGACCAGGGCTTTTATGCGACAGATGATTTTAACGAAGATGGCTCGCTAAAAGATGGAATGCCGGCTCCAGCCTACGGAGACGTGCAACCGGGGGATATCAAGTATCAGGATCAGAACAACGACGGAGTGGTTAACGATCAGGATGAAGTGAATATTGGCCGA
Organism: Roseihalotalea indica; assembly: GCF_022458895.1. The sequence goes on from NZ_JAINFL010000014.1 coordinate 117,589, forward strand.
TGGCGAGCGCCCTGGACGTATAGCACTAATATGCGGTTTGAGTACAAAGGCTTGAGTCTTTTTGTGTTGGGAGTGGGCGAAACAGGGAGCCAGAGCATACTGAATAATAACCCGACGGGTAATTACGGGGATTATTACTGGGTAGATGGCAATGACAAGTATTCGGAGGTAGTACTCAATCGCTGGACACCAGAAACGGCTCAGACGGCGACCTTTCCTCGTCTCTCGTCTCAGCAAAACAATAACAACTTCCGAAATTCTACCTTCTGGCTGTACAATAACTCTTTCTTCCGGATTCAGCGGGCGCAGTTAACGTACCAGTTACCCAATACCTGGGTCAATAATATTAACATGGAGCATATCAGTGTGTATGTTGCGGGCTCTAACCTGCTTGAGTTTGCCAAGAACAAGGATGAAAGGCAACTGATCATAGGCTCGGAGCCCATGTACCGGTATTTTTCTGTGGGTCTGAGAGCGAAGTTTTAATTCTAAATACAACCGAAATGAAAACTATATATCAATATATCATCATTCTGGGACTGGTTGGGAGCTTAGGCTGCGAAGAACTCATTGAGCCGGTCGATGTAAACGCTTTGGGATCAGACCGCCTGAACTATGATCCCGCGTTTGCCGAAGGAGTGCTTCTGAACGCTTACGAAGGGCTTATCAGCCAGTATACTTTCATCGAAGTGGGCACCGACGATGCGGTGACCAACGACTTAAGCAACGGCTTCCGACGTATGGCGGTGGGTGAATGGACCGCCCAGTTCAATCCGGTAGGTCGCTGGGATAAATACGAGCCTATTTTCTACATCAATAAGTTTATACCCACGCTGGAAAATGTGCAGTGGAAGCGAGATTCGGCCATCAACGAGCTATTTGAAAAGCGACTGCTCGGTGAAGCCCTGGCATTGCGGGCCTTACACCATATGTACATCCTTCAGGCGCATGGCGGAGAGGGACAGTCAGGTGAGTTGCTTGGCATTCCTTACTTCACCGAGTTCATTGAATCTGACGGAGATTTCAACGTGGCCCGTCCGGGCTTTGAGGAAACAGTCAATGCTATTAATGCCGATTTCAATGAGGCGCTGACATTGCTTCCCCTAGACTATAATGATGACCTGACGAACGTTCCCCCGGCTTACGAAGCGTATGATCCTGAAGCGTACAAGTTTGTATTTGGCTCAAATAATCGCTTACGGATTAGTGGCCGGATTATCAAAGCCTATCAGGCGAAGCTGGCGTTGCTGGTGGCCAGCCCTGCCTTCCTGAATGGTACCGGAAATTATTATCAGGAAGCCGCCGAGCGATCAGCCGAACTGATTAATGACATAGGCGGGGTTGCTGGGTTAGATCCTAACGGAGTGGAGTTTTATAATGATGATGGCGATAAAAGCCTTACCGAACTTTTATGGCGAAGCTCAGTCTACCGGTCTTCCTGGGTAGAAGCTGATCAACTACCACCCTCTCTGAACGGTGATGGTCGGATAAACCCTTCTAAGAATCTGGCTGACGCTTTCCCCATGCAAAACGGATACCCTATTGCTGACCCTGCCTCCGGGTATAATGCCAGCAATCCGTATGAAGGTCGGGACCCGCGACTGGAAAAATATATCCTTTACAATGGAGGCGAGATTGGCGGGAACGTTATTTATACGGGGCGAGGTGCCGGGATTGACCGGGTAGACTCCATCGCTCAGAAATCGACCCGCTCGGGCTATTATCTCAAAAAACTGCTGCGGCCGGATGTTGTCATCAGCTCAGACGGTTCCACCACCGATCAGGAGCATTATAATGTATTTCTCCGGTATACCGACATCTTCCTGGTATTTGCCGAAGCGGCTAACGAGCTAGGCGGGCCAGACTTTATGGTAGGCGGAATGACCGCCCGGCAGGTCATCGCGGCCATTCGTCAACGAGCCGGGATAGCGCAACCTGACTCCTATTTGCAATCGATTAATTCACAAGAGGCTATGCGCGAACTTATCCGTAACGAACGTAGGCTGGAGCTTTGCTTTGAAGGCCACCGTTTCTGGGACATGCGACGTTGGAAGCTCGACCTGGAGGAAGATGTGGTGGGAACCTTCTTTAATGGCAGTCAGTACGCGCCTTTTGAAGTAGAGCCTCGTCAGTTTGGCGATCGGGCAATCTATGGGCCGATTCCCCAGTCTGAAACGGTTAAATTCAGTAACCTGGAGCAAAATAGAGGATGGTAACCTCCCGATAAATCATGATCACTGAACGATAAAACTTTATACGTTATGAATCTTAAATATATCATGTCATTGTTTTTGGTCCTGGGGCTGGCCGCTTGCAGTAACCAGGATATTGTGTATCCGGATTATGACATCCAGGCCGGTTACTTTCCTTACCAGACCCCGGTTCGCACCTTGATTCTGGGAAACTACGATCAGGGCATTAATGAAAACGATAACAATAAGCGTTTTGAGATCGGGGTAACCATGAGCGGCATGTACGAGAATGACGAAGATCGCCTGGTGCACTTTGAACTGGACAACAGCCTGCTGGATAATGTTGCCAATGTTCAGGCATTGCCGTCCGAGTATTACTCTATAGAAGCGCAAAGTCCGGTGACCATTCCCGCCGGGGATACCAAAGGGAGAATAACGGTTCAATTGAATGATGCGTTCTTCAACGATCCGCTTTCGATTGCCCCCACTGGTATGGTTAACTATGTGGTGCCGGTTCGAATTACCCGGGTAGAAAACCTGGATACATTGCTGGTCGGGGAGAGCGCAGTGGAAAACCCCAGCCGGGTAAATCCGGCCGACTGGAATGTGTTGCCTAAAGATTATACCCTCTTTGGTATCAAGTTTATCAACCAGTATCACGGCCACTACCTGCGCCGGGGAGTAGATGTGATGACCGATGCTTCCGGTAATGAAGTGGAAAACGTATACCACAATGAGTACGTAGTGCGGGATGAAGTAGTAATGGTCAGTACCTCCGGCAACCAGTCCGTAACGCTGGAAAATAACGTAAGAAGAGGTGATAATGCCAGCCCCGGAAGTCTGATGATGGAGTTGGTGTTTGGCAACGACAACCAGTGCACTATTCGCAGTGCGGAGGGCGATGCGTATAACATCAGCGGCAGCGGCACCTTTGCTGAAGATGCTGGCGAGTGGGGCGACAAAGCCCGGGATGTTCTTTATCTCGATTATAGCTATACCGATGCCGCCAACAATGAAACCCACGCCGTGAAAGACACTCTCGTGATTCGCGATAGAGCGGTAACATTTGAGGAATTTACCGTTGAACTGGAAAATTGATGAAAATAGCAGGCAGGAAGACAACCCGTTATCCCTGTCTGCTCTTTCTCTTTATGTCGACGCACATGACACCCTCTATCTAATGGGAGTATGATACGGATGTTGCCCTCAAGAAAGTATTCAGCAGGATGAGTTACTCGATAGTTCTGAGTAATCAATCTGACGTTTGATAACACTATGAATACACCCTAATATAATCCACCCAGCAAGGGAAATACCGCTAAATCCGAACAACTAATAACATCCCACCTCCGGGTGACTTCTCAGCACGAAGGTACATACCCTTTTTCGGGATCGGGAATCACCAAAATGGGCAGGTTGCTAACAAAAATGCTTCGGGGAATAACGTATAGGCCCCACTGAAGGGTATTGCATAACTCGGGAATAACACTACAGACCCTCTGAATGGCTCCGGCTAACTGCGGAGCCGTTCCGTAGACCCGCTACGCTTCTCCCCACTAATTCAGAGTCTCGTATCGGCCACTCTAGATAGCTCCCGCAAGCTCGGGAATAACAAAATAGGGTATTTAGGTAACAAAACTATAATATTGCGTTAGTAAAACGTCCCGCTCTCCTCCTCCAGGTTAGTTCGGCAACCCCCGGAATTTATCCTAAGTATTTCTTATCTTACATAAGCTACCATTCTACCATCTACGCCCCCTAAAATTACCAACAACCCTCTAAACCCACTATACTGCTATGGACTTACTAAAAAAAAGAGCTTCCGTTACCTATTTAGCTAACAGAATTGTCCTTTGTATCGGTTGCTGGGCATTAATCTTTTATGCCTGCCAGGCTCAATCAGCCGAAAACGAATGGAACTTTGATTTTGAGAAAAAAGGCAATCAGGAACTTCCGGCTCAGTGTATAAATTTGGGAACAGAGGGCTATACGGTACAACAGGATAGCAGCACCGCATATTCCGGCGATTATTCGGTGGTCATGTATCCGCAGGAGAATGCTGGAGAACAATCAATAGGAATTATATCTCACCCATTTTCGGCCAATTATGCTGGAGAAAATATTACGCTGGAAGGATATATGAAGCTGGAAGATGTAGAGGATGGCTTTGCTGGGTTACTAATGCGTATCGACAGTGAGGCGGGACCACTGGCCTTCAATAATGTGGAAGAAGAAAACATCCACGGTACCCAGGATTGGAAAAAATACACGGTTACCTTATCCCTACCCAAAGATGCCACCCGTATTTATGTCGCTGGAATATTAAGTGGTACTGGCAAAGCCTGGTTTGATAACTTTAGTGTTACCATAGATGGTACCGATATTCGAGAATTAAAGCCAGTTGAAAAACCTAAGGCGCTGGCTGCCCAGGATACTGAATTTGATGAAGGTTCGGATATTCAGTTAGCCGATCTGTCGGATTTACAGACAGAAAATCTTTATCTATTGGGTAAAGTATGGGGATATGTCAAGTACAACCACCCCGAGATTGCTCTGGGGAATGTAAACTGGGATTATGAGCTACTCCGGGTGTTACCAAAAATCACCAATGCCTCATCTGAAGAAGCCGCTCAGCAGGCAATGGTCGACTGGATTCAACAGTTGGGCCCGTTGGCCGAAACCAGCGAGCCAAATACTTCAATAGAGAAAGTTAAGTTACAACCCGATACCGGATGGATCAGCAGCGATGCCTTAGTCCATTATCCTTTACAGAATCAGTTGAATGCCCTGGCTCGGGTAGATAAACCCAAACAGCATTATTATCTGGGCTTTGCCCCAGGGGTTGGAAATCCAATTTTCCAACACGAGAAAGCCTACTCCGGTATGTCTTTTAGTGATGATGGCTTCACATTGCTCAGCCTGTTTCGGTATTGGAATATGATAGAATACTTCTTTCCCAATCGGCATTTAATGGACGAAGACTGGGACGCTGTATTGCGTGATTTTATCCCTAAAATGGTTTCGGTTGAGGATGAATTATCTTATAAGTTGACATTACTCGAGCTTATTGGCAAAGTGCAGGACACCCATGCTAATATCTGGCAGCGCGATGCTGTGCTGGAAGAATTCTGGGGAGGAAATATAGTGCCAGTAGAACTGAAAATGGCCGAAGATCAGGTAGTGATTTCTAAAGTCTTTCCTGGGTTCGATGGCGTAGATGCATTGCAGATAGGAGATATTATTACGGAGGTCAACGGACAACCGGTAGACTCCCTGATTACCGAAAAAAGTGTCTACGCCCCGGCTTCTAACCGACCCACCCAGTTGCGGGATGTCCTTCGTCGATTACTTAGAACCAACGAAGATTCTCTGACACTAACGTTGCAGGGAAAAGGAGCCCAGGTAGTAGCCAGTGTGCCTGCCAGTAGTGTCAATTTCTGGAAAAACGATACCCCTTCGCATACATTACTGGAAGATTCTATTGGGTACATCTATCCGGGAAGCCTTGCTCGGGGAGAGATTGATACAATCATGGCGGATTTCATGAATACCCAGGGCCTGATTATTGATTTGCGTTGTTACCCCTCAGATTTTATTGTTTTCAGCCTAAGCAAATACCTGATGCCGCAACCTACCCCTTTCGTAAGCTTTACCCACGGAAGTATTGAGGCACCCGGTCTTTTCACCTTCACTGATCCTCTGATGGTGGGTGAGGAACGGGAAGATTATTATCAGGGAGATGTTGTCATCCTCATCAATGAGACCACCCAGAGCCAGGCGGAGTACACAACGATGGCCCTGAGAGTAGCTCCGAATGCTACGGTTGTCGGTAGCACTACCGCCGGGGCCGATGGGAACGTGTCGGAGATCATCCTGCCCGGTAACATCCGAACCATGATCTCAGGCATCGGAGTGTACTACCCCGATGGCGAGGAAACTCAGCGGGTAGGCATCGTCCCCGACATCGCCCTTACTCCTACCATAGAAGGTATCCGAGAAGGCAAAGACGAGCTACTGGAAAAAGCTAAGGAAGTAATTGATAGTTAGCTGATTTCTATAAGAATTGTAAGTGAAATATTTATACACTCTTACCAAGGGGAAAACTTGCTGTCTGAGCGTAGCGAGTTTCAAGTTTTCCTAGATTTTTTGTCTACTTTTTCATCAATGGAAAAAGTAGAAGCCTGCCCGGCTTTAGGGCTGCCAGTATGAAGGTCAAAATACAACAAGGAGACAATCAAAAGAGATGACTTGATATTGCAATACCTTAAAGCCAATTTAAGGCGTGCGAGTACTGAAGTGTTTATCAGCAAAGTCCAGATACTGCTGCCAATCATATTCAGTAATATCATGTTTGCCGGTACGCATGTGATACCCTATTGTCTCGGATACGGGCTGATTTACTTCTGGCATGTCAGTAACAGGTAAGCCAGTAGTGCCCAATAACTGATAAACTGGTGTTGCGTAGACAGCTGATAAAAATTCTCCTTTCGGGTCAGCCCACTGGTCGCCTTCGGCACTGGCTACGTAGAGCGGGCGCGGGGCTACCAGGGCCAACAGCATGTGCTGATCAACCGGAAGGGCCGCTTCGTTCTGGCTATACTGCTTAAAATTGCCACAAAACCAATGCGGGAAAGCATGATTAATCCGCCCTACCGTTTCTCCATACGCCCGACGGGATAATGCCACACCCCCGCAGCCGGAATCATTCGAGATGACCATCGCAAAGCGTTGATCCTGCGCTCCGGCCCATACCGACGCCTTCCCCAATCGAGAATGCCCAATAACCGCTACCTGATCGCTGGCAATATCTTCATCGGTTTCCAGATAATCCAGTCCCCGGCTTAGTCCCCAGGCCCAGGCACCCACTGTGCCCCATTCATCGTCGGCGGGGGCCTGTTGTCCCGCTTTATAGAATAGCGGATGAACGCCATCCTGGAAATTTTCCCGGTCGGGATCAATATCTCCGCAGTAGATCGTAGCCAATGCGTAGCCCCGGTCAATGATCATCTCTACCGGCCAGCGATGAATACGTACACCGCGAGAGGCATCCGTCGCTTTATTATCTGTTATACCAAAATCATCGTTGTTCGGCGACCACTGATCGGTTATAATAATCTCCGGGTCGGGTTGAATGGTGTGGTTACCGAAGAAATTCAGCCCAATAAAGGCCGGTGCAGGTCCGTTGACTTTGTTCGGGACGTATAGTAAGAGATCTAGGTAGGGCCGGGCTTCATCTTCCGTAAAGAAAACCTGGATTTGCTTCCGCGTGGCTTTTCCTTCCAATGCTTTTTCGTCTACTGAGACTACCTTGAAGCTAAGTTCAGGTTTCTGAGTAGGAGTTTTGCCGTACACCTGGGTCTCAAACAGGCGTAGTATCTCGGGGCGGCGTTGCTCCCACCATCGCTGTTCGTTTTTTACGGCTTGCCCATCTTCCGTTACCAGTAGTTCCGGCAGAGAATAGTCCGGTATCTTACTCTCATCGTAATTCGGCTCGAAATCTGGTTGGGCACAAAGCTCCTGGGCAAGCAGGCATGTGGAAAAGAATAACAGGGTAGCAACAAAAGCTTTCATAGAACTGGTAGGATTAGGTTGTGCCGATGAAGTTAGCAAAAAGCTATTGAAATCGTAGTATGTCGGGCTGTCTGAATGGTAAAACAGATGAAGGGGACACCGCTCCATAAGCCCTGACCGTACTCAAAAGAGTCTAGCGACTATCCGATAGTGTCAGGCGTACTAAATACTGCTGGGTTTCATCTTCGAAGATCTGCTGAACTTCCCAGCCTTCCTGTTGAGCTACTTGCACCAGGGTATTAAAGTCAACATACAACCAGGAGAACCAATCGCCGTACTTCTCCCGGTATTCGTACTGAAATTGTATCTCCCCGTAGTAGTAATCAGTAGGAATAGGTGTATCATCAAACAGGTAGGCAACATCGCTGGAGTCAAAAAGCAGTTGTCCCTCTGGCTGAATGTGGTGTTTAGCCCAGCCTAAGAATTCCTGTAGCCCCGGTATATTTCCCACTAGCCCAATTCCATTCATCAGTAACAGTATGGTGTCTACCCGGGGTCCATGATAATTCTGATAGGGCATGGTTAGCACCTGACGAACGCCACAATCGTGCATAATGTTGCTACATAGCTCCGATTGCTCTAACGCCAGCACGTCAAAACCCTGTTCCTGTAAAGCCAGAACATGCACACCCACTCCGGCACCTATGTCTAACACCTTGCCCTGACAAAGTGAGAGCGCATACTGCTCTACCTCGGGAAACTCATCCGGTTCCCGGAAAAACCAGTCGACTGGCATCTCTTCCCGGGTTCCGTAACTGGTGTGTACCCATAATGTCTCGTAAGAAGATTCATAAAAATAGTCAGACAGGGCCTGACCATATACATCGGGAGCTGATATCATACTATATTTTTGAAAACGGGCGGTAATTTAACATTTCGGTAACAGAAATTACCCTAGCTTTTGGTTCTTTTGCCGAAAGAAAACCCCCTGACTATGCACTACACTCAATTATTTCTGTTCATCAGTTTATTTGGAACCCTGTTTATAAGCTGTACCCGTTCTGCCGAAACCAGTGAAAGTCAGCCGCTCAGCACACTCCTGTATGACTCGCTGGAATACGATCTCTCCCTTAAACCCTTTTACTACGGGGTGGCATCAGGCGACCCGAGGGCTGATCAGGTAGTACTTTGGACCAAAGTTGTTCCTGATTCCCCTCAACCCAGTATTTTGGTAGACTGGGAAGTGGCTGAAGACGAAGAGTTTGTCACGATTGTGCAATCAGGCACCTACGATACGGATTCCACTAGTGGCCATACCGTAAAGTTTCCAGTAGAGGGACTATCCGCTGATACGTATTATTATTATCGCTTCTCTGCTTTGGCTGGGCAGTCGGTGGTGGGGCGCACCAAAACAGCTCCGGCAGTCGGTTCGGCTGAGCAAGTAAAGTTTGCGGTAGTCAGTTGCAACAACTACGAAGGTGGTTTCTTCACCGCATTTGCCAACATCGCCAACCGAGACGATCTGGATGCCGTCGTGCACCTGGGAGATTATATTTACGAGTATCCCCAGCGCGTATACGGTGATTCTACCACGGGCCGGTTCCATCAACCCAACAAAGAAGTAATCAGCCTGGAAGACTACCGTATCCGCTACGCCCAATATCGCCTCGACCGCGAACTGATGCGGGTCCACCAGCAGCATCCGTTCATCAGCATCTGGGATGACCACGAAATTGCTAACAACTCCTACCAGTCGGGGGCGCAGAATCATACTGAGGATGAAGGAGATTTTACTGAACGTCGGAATGCGGCAGTTCAGACCTATTTTGAATGGATGCCCGTGCGCCAGCACCCTGAAAACCAATTATACCGCACTCTCCAGTTCGGCGATGTAGCCGAACTGATGATGTTGGACGAACGTCTGGCCGGCCGGGACGAACCGGCTACCAGCGTAGACGATCCGGCCTACGAAGATGAGGCGCGCGATATGCTGGGAGAGGAGCAACTCGGCTGGTTACAGGAGCGTCTTACCAATTCCCCGGCTACCTGGAAGGTTTTGGGCAATCAGGTGATTTTTTCCGATGTAAACACCGAAGCTGCCTACGGTAACCCTAAAAATCTGGATGCCTGGGATGGTTATCCGGCTTCCAAACAGCGAGTAGCTGGAACTATTCAGGAGAATAATGTGGAAGATGTTATCATTTTGTCTGGAGATACGCATACCTCCTGGGCATTTGAAACGGCCATTAATCCAACGGAAACGTATGATGCTGAAACTTCCGAAGGAGCTTTTGCGGTGGAGTTCGGTACTCCCAGTATCAGTTCCGGTAACCTGGATGAGGGGATGCCGAGAGATACGGTAGACCAGATTGCCGAGAAGTTGCAGGAGCCTGCTTATAATCCACACCTGAAATACGTGAACCTGGCTGATCACGGGTATTTATTATTGACATTAACCCCAGAGCAGGCACAGGCTGAGTGGTATTTTGTAGAAACCATCCAGCAACCCGAGTCAGCCGAGTATCTGGCTAAAGCGTATGTGGTTGAGAAAGGGCAACATACCTTACAGGAAATGCCAATAGAAGAGTAACTGTTGCGTTAAGAAACGCATTGGCTTATAAGCAAGAGAAATAGGTGAGGGTGAGGGGAAAAATAAATGCCATCGAGGAATCCTCGATGGCCAAAAATAACTTCCTTCATAACCAACCCAATGAATAGCTGAAAAAATTCATCCCCTGCAAAAAATTGAGACAGCAGTTAAAAAAATTGTATCGCGTCAGCGGGATAATGATTAAATGTACCTCTTTAATTTATTACCACCTAGTAACTAGGTACATATGACCATGAAAATGAGCGGGTGATACTAGTTATTTCATCAAAAAACAGAGATATACGAGATTATTTGGATAATTTTTATAGATGAAGTAACTACATATTCAGGCAAAATGCTCAATTTTCTTGTTGAGGCAGTAATTACTAACGGTTAGTATATTTTCAATGATAAACGTAAGTTATCAAATAACCCGGCTTAGGATAGTGGCAGCAATCAGCGAGGGCGAGCTTAACACTGGTTTCACGATTTCCTGTCTAGAGATGGGCATCTATGCTATGAGGGTTAGCTTGTTACGTTAGATGATGAGTGTAACCGGCTTCTACTAATGTATCATAAGCCTCTCGCACATTTTCCGGAATATCCTGATGAATTTGAAAGCCCCGCTCGGCATACACCCACAATCGCTGCAAGTCGCCCACCATCAGGTTAATAACCGCATTAGGATTGATTTCAGCATCGTTGCTGTGGCAGTACTGCTCAAAAGTAAGCTGGGGTGAAGTGATGTAACAGGTTTTATCCGGCCAATGCTTTTTGAAAGTAGCGTAGGCTCGTCGTTCCATATAAGGTTTTTGCACCACAATAAATGATTGAAGGTTGGAAAGCCCTTTTTCCTGTAACAGCTTCTGGGTAAAGCTCATGTTCTCGCCGGTATTGGTCGAGCGGTTTTCAACCAGAATTTTCTCTTCATTGACCCCTCGTTCAATCGCTATTTCCCGGAACAGGTCGGCTTCGCTGGTTTCCCATAACCCTTCCGTCAGCCGGCCCAGCCCCCCGGAAAGGATGAGCCATTCACCCATACCCTGATGCCACAGGTCAGCCGCCCGTTCGGCCACCCGGGTATCATGGCTGCCCAGCACCAGTATGGCATCGGAGGGTTGCAGCTCATGCTTCATGTGATGAAAGTTCCAGATTGTTTGTATGGCTTCTTCCTGATTCATCATAGTTTGAAAGGGCTTTATTAGGGTGATTTTCCAGCAGGATTATCAAAAACTTTTCAAGTTTAACCAACAATCATGAGCTCCCCAAGCTTATCATTCAGAGACTCAACATTTTTACGCATATGAAACGACTACATAATCAAACCGCAATCGTAACCGGGGCCAGTTCTGGCATCGGACAAGGAATAGCCATTGCTCTAGCTAAAGAAGGAGCACACGTGTGCATTAATTATCATAGCAGTGAGGAGGGAGCCCAGGAAACACTACAACATATTCGGGAAGCGGGAGGAGAAGCTTTTATTCATAAGGCGGATGTCAGCGACCCTGATGATGTAAAAGAAATGTTTCGGGAAACCATTGAGAAATACAAAACCGTAGATATTCTGATCAATAATGCCGGTATTCAGAAGGATGCGCCTTTTTTAGAGATGAGCCACGAAGACTGGCAGAAAGTAATCAACGTCAATCTCTCGGGGCAGTTTTATTGCGCTCAGGAGGCGGCAAAAGAATTTATGCGGCGAGGAGTTGTCGAAGGGCGCTCTAAGGCGGCAGGTAAAATTATCTGCATTAGTTCAGTACACGATATTATTCCCTGGGCCGGGCATGTAAACTATGCTACGGCGAAAGGGGGAATCCTCATGTTTATGAAAACCCTGGCGCAGGAGCTTGCCGAACATAAAATACGAGTGAACGCTATTAGCCCGGGAGCTATCAAAACTAATATTAACAAAGAGGCTTGGGAAACGGAAGAAGCTCGGGAGCAACTCATGAAACTCATTCCTTACCAGCGGATTGGCGATGCAGAAGACGTTGGAAAGACAGCCGTTTGGCTAGCCTCTGATGAATCAGACTACGTGCAAGGGCAAACCATTTACATTGATGGCGGCATGACGCTGTATCCCGGTTTTAAAGGTAATGGATAAGAGCGAGGTGCCAGGAATGAAGAGGTAAACGGTAAACGGAATCCAGACTTCGTCGGAGACTTCGTCGGAGACTTCGTCGGAGACTTCGGAAGTTTTGGGTTATGATAGTTAATGGATGCTTTGGTTGCTTAAACTTCCGAAGTCTAACCCGAAGAACGGAGCGAAAAACGTTAAAACTTGAAACCTATTACTCATAGCAATCAACAATTAAGCAATAGAACAAGTAAACAGATCAATTAAAGAAACTAGTGAAAAGACATACATCTAAAGATTACCCGCCGATTGAGAATTATGGGATTGTAGGAAACCAGCATACGGTAGCGCTGGTGGGCATCCACGGTTCTATTGATTTTATGTGTTTCCCCCGATTCGATTCTCCCTCCATCTTTGCTTCTTTGCTGGATAAAGAGAAAGGTGGTAGCTTTCAAATCAGCCCGCAATTAAATGAGGTAGACTATAAGCAGATGTATCTGCCAGATACTAATGTATTGCTTAGTCGCTTTCTAGCCTACGAAGGTATGGTGGAAATCACTGATTTCATGCCCGTTCGCGAAATAGAAAAAGAGTGTGTGTTGATTCGGAAAGTTACGGTGGTGCGAGGGGAAGTGAATTTCAAGATGCGTTGTTGCCCCCGGTTTGATTATGCCCGTGCCGAGCACGAAGTAAGCATGGAAAATGATAACCAAGCTTCATTTTCTAGCAAAGGTGATGATGGGACTATTATTAAGTTAATGAGCGATGTGGCGTTGCAGGAAGAGGGGCAGGATGTAAATGCGGAATTTACTCTCAAAGAAAAAGAGTCGGCTAACTTCTTGCTGGTGGCAGTATCGGACAAATCGTATGAGCCTGATTTTGAAGGGCATTTGAAGAATTATATTGAAGGTAGTTTTCATGAAACCCTGAACTACTGGAAAAAATGGATGAACCTCTCTTCTTACCGGGGCCGGTGGAGAGACATGGTTCACCGTTCAGCCCTGACGCTTAAGCTGCTTACCTCTTATCAGTTTGGCTCACCCGTAGCCGCAGCAACCTTTGGCCTGCCGGAAAAAATAGGCGGGGAACGAAATTGGGATTATCGCTATACCTGGGTACGCGATGCTGCCTTTACCATGTATGCCTTCATTCGGTTAGGCTTTACCCGGGAAGCCGGGGAATTTATGAAATGGATACGGATGCAGTTCGACAAAAATATTGATGAAAATCACGAACTACAGCTCATGTATAGCATTTCCGGAGAATCAGAACTGAATGAGGGAGTTCTGGACCATTTAGAGGGCTACCAGAAGTCAAGTCCGGTGCGAATTGGCAATGATGCGTATGCACAAAAGCAACTGGATATTTATGGTGAACTCATGGATAGTATCTACCTGTATGACAAATACGGGGAACCTGTTACCTACGATTTCTGGGAGAAAATGGTCTACCTGGTTGACTATGTGTGTGAACACTGGCAAGATCCTGACCACGGAATCTGGGAGGTGCGTTCGGGAAGAAAAGAGTTCCTCTATTCGCGGGTTATGTGCTGGGTAGCGGTAGACCGGGCTATCAGATTGGCCGAGAAGCGCTCTTTCCCCTACGATTGGGACTACTGGCGAAATACACGCAGCAAAATCTTTGAAGATGTGTACTATAACTTCTGGGATGACGAACTGGAATCTTTTGTTCAATATAAAGGATCCAAAACATTGGATGCTTCGGCACTATTAATGCCGCTGGTGCGCTTTATCAGCCCGTATGATCCTCGCTGGCAGAAAACCCTGGCGGCTATTGAAAAAGAATTAGTGACCGATACTCTGGTATATCGCTACAATAACGAGACTGCTAATGATGGTATTGAGGGAGATGAAGGCACTTTCTCTATGTGTTCCTTCTGGTATGTAGAATGCCTTTGCCGAGGCGGACAGGTAGAGAAAGCCCGTTTGTACTTTGAAAAAATGCTGGGGTATGCCAGTCACTTAGGACTCTATGCCGAAGAAATCGGTCTTAGGGGCGAGCAACTGGGCAACTTCCCTCAGGCCTTCACCCACCTCGGGCTAATCAGTGCCGCTTTCTCACTAAACCGTGAACTCGAAAAAGCACATAAGGCTTAATGATTCTCTCGATTTGGTAGGAATAGTTTGAACTGTGAAAATCGTGTATAGGGGGCAAAAGCGAGTGTGTAAAAATAATCTTACATTTTTACACCTTGCGCCCAGGCTAATATTTCAGGATATAAATCGGCTATAGTTTTATCATCAGGTTTTTGTTCATACAAAGCGGCTAGTTGCTCATTGAATTGAGAGAATTTCGTATAGTGCCGTCGGTCAATCATGAGTTTTTCTCGCTCATTGATAATAAACTTTGCGGCTTCTTCGTCATAGGTATCCTGAACGTACAGGCAAAAAACCGCGTGAGTCATATATTCATTGAAAACCGAAAGAGGATTATCGTAAAGATCAGTATCACCTCCGGTCTTAGTCCATATGGCTCGATCATCAAATATCTTTTCTATCTCTTCCCGATACTGGTAGCTGACCGGGTTTACGTAATTATGGTCAATTTCGGTAAAAACAACACCGGATTGCAGACCTTGCTTTTGTGGCTCGGGCAGCGCTTTGTTTTCATCAACGCTTTCCGGACCTGACGTGAACATCAGAGCTTCTCTAAACCATGCATCTCGATTACCCATAAAAGCAAAGTTTTGTGTACTATGGCTGGCTCCGATCAGCGGTGAGAATACCACTTTATACGCATTCATCTTTTGAGGAGATTCCTGTTCAAGCCACATCCACATTTCTTTTACGGGCATCAGTTCTTGTTGGCGCACAATAAGTTGCTCATAATAGGGAAGGTGATTCTGGTAGAATGTTTTGAAGTCTGAGGTTTTTGCAAAGTCTTCTACCTGAGACTGAATTTCTTTAAACAGTCCTCCGAATTGATTGAAATTACCCGATACGTGATAATAGGGGCCATTATACTTTAATGAATCTCCTTCAAATTGAAAGCACACACTATTTTCCCGGAAACTGTAGTACTGCTGAAAATAGACAGAGTCCGGGACTTGAAGATCATTGAAAATAGGATGATCCAGGTACGGAGCGAAATGATCCATCACATTCTGATAGTATGCGCCTTCTTTACGAAGGTTAGACGCCTGTTGCCCGCTAGGGCTTAAAGTCCAGATGATGTTTGCTAATTCATAAACCTCGGGGATGACAAACTGAACATTGCCTTCCGACTTTTCTATATAAGTATCTGAATACTCAGCGGTATGTTGATTGAAGCGAATTATACATACTGTGGTATCCTGGGGGGAAATGACCGAAATGGTATGATGCTGCCGGTAAGGAGTACTGGTGTACTCAAATTCCAGCGTATCTTCCTGTGTGGAAAGCCACATCAGTCCACCTTCATAACCATCGGTGCCCGGCGCGATGGTATCACGCTCTCCAATGGCGAACTTCATCTGCCAGGTTTTTCCGCTAACCGCAAACGAATCAGCCTCGGTTTTAATAAATTCAGGATAGGCGGCTTCAGATGTGTTATCCTCAGGATGATTGATGCAAGCCGACAATAAACCTGAAGCAACCACGAAAAGTGAAAGTGGTAGTTTCATTTTTTGCTTCTTTAGCGTATCTCACATAGACAAGTCGGTCAATATTTTACCGAAACGATTGATTAATCTTATCCAATGCTTCAGCCTTGGGAATCAACACATCTTCCCGCAACGTATTCAGTGGGGTATCCACCGTATCCAGCATGCGATGCAGAGGTTGGCTTTCGGGATCGATATAGAGTAATCCAGTGAGGATCTCACCTTTGTTTTTGGCTTTCTGTACCCTTTCCATCGCTGAGTCACGATTGGTAGGGTCCCAGTGGGGGCTGAGTTTGTGCAGTTGTACCAGCGAGCCGTCGTGCATCACCACTGAGGTACTTTTTCCTTCGGCATAATCTACTGTGATCTCTTCCCGTTCGGGCACAAAATCTACGGCGGCGGTGGCCTGAATATGCTCCCGGATGTGGTCATAGGATTTGGTAGAACCCGCATTGTTGTTAAACGTCACGCAGGGTGATAGTACATCCAGCAGGGCAAAGCCGGGGTGAGACATAGCCGCTTTGATGAGCGGTACTAGTTGGGTTTTGTCTCCGGAGAAACTTCTTGCCACAAAAGTAGCCCCCAGTTCCAACGCCAGCCCGACCAGATCAATGGGTTGGAAGGGATTGTTCGATCCGGCCTTGCTGATGGAGCCAACATCGGCAGTGGCGGAGTCCTGGCCTTTGGTGAGGCCGTAGCAGCCGTTGTTCATTACAATATAGACCATGCTAAGATTCCGCCGAAGCACGTGGCAGAACTGCCCTAGGCCGATAGACGCGGTATCGCCGTCGCCGGAAACGCCCAGATAGATCAGGTCTTTGTTGGCCAGCCCGGCGCCGGTGGCGATGGAGGGCATGCGTCCGTGCACAGAGTTGAAGCCGTGCGAGTTGCCCAAAAAGTAGGTAGGTGTTTTGGACGAGCAGCCAATACCCGACAGCTTGGCTAATTTATGCGGTTCAATCGCCATTTCATAACAAGCTTGGATGATGGCTCCGCTGATGGAGTCGTGGCCGCAGCCGGCGCAGAGGGTGGAGATGGCTCCTTCGTAATCGGATTTGGCGAAGCCAATGGCGTTGCGGGACAGGCCCGGATGGCGAAAGGTAGGTCTAATGTAGCTCATGGTTTTCTCCTTGGTGGTTGTTGGTCACGAATGCTGCGGGTATCGTCAGGTTAGGACGAATCTCCTGCATAATTTTATCGGCGGTGATGGGCATGCCATCGTAATTCAGTACCGAAATCAGCTTCTGGGGTGATACGCTCATCTCATTCATTAACAGGGAACGAAACTGCGCATCCCGGTTCTGCTCAATGATAAACACCTGCTCATGCTCCCGGATAAAGGTATCCATGGAGTGATGAAAGGGAAAAGCTTTTACCCGCATCGCATCCAGCATGATGCCTTCTTTTTTAAACAAGTCCAGTGCTTCTAATGCCGAATAGGTAGATGTACCAAAGAAGATTACGCCCTGCGTAGAGCAGTTGCCCGGCTGGTAGAATTCCGGCAGGGGAACGTAGTCTTTGGCGGTCTCCCATTTCTTCAGTAAGCGATCCACAATGCGTTCGTACACGGCTCCCTCTTCGGAATAGCGGGCGTACTCGTCGCGGGACGTGCCTCGGGTGAAGAATGAGCCTTTGGTGGGGTGGGTGCCGGGAATGGTGCGGTAACAGATGCCATCACCGTCCACGTCCAGGTAGCGGCCGTACTGCTCCATGCTTTCCAGGTCTTCCGCACTCAGTACCTTGCCCAGATCGTAGCGGCGGCTCTCATCCCAGGCCAGAGGAGGGGACATATGGTTGTTCATGCCCAAATCCAGGTCCGACATCATGATGACGGGCGTTTGCAGACGATCGGCCAGATCAAAAGCCATGGCACCCATGTCGAAGCATTCGGCGGGAGTGCTGGGGAATAGTAATGGGTGCTTGGTATCTCCGTGGGAGGCGTAGGCGGAAGAGAGAATATCCGATTGCTGGGTACGAGTGGGCATCCCGGTGGAAGGGCCACCTCGTTGCACGTTTACCAGCACTACGGGGATTTCGGCGAAGTAGGCCAGCCCGATAAACTCGCTCATCAGAGAGATTCCCGGCCCGCTGGTGGCGGTGAAGGCTCGGGCTCCATTCCAGGTGGCTCCAATCACCATGCCCATCGCGGCCAGTTCATCTTCGGCCTGCACAATGGCGTATTTCTTCTTCCCGGTTTCAGGATCAACCCGTAACTTTTTACAATAGGTCTCAAAGGCTTTCACTACGGACGTAGAGGGAGTAATCGGGTACCAGCCCGCCACGGTGGCTCCGCCGAAGATCGCTCCCAAAGCCGTGGCACTGTTCCCATCAATTAAAATATGGTCACCTACCATGTCCCGGCGTTGAACGCGGATATCCAGGGGGCAATCGTAGTGTTGCTGGGCGTAATTATAGCCCATATCCAGGGCTTCAAAGTTGGGCGGGATGAGTTTCTCTTTCTTACCGAACTGCTGACGAATAATATCCTTTAGTACCTCCATTTCCATGTCCAGTAAGGCGGCCAGCGCTCCCACGTACACAATGTTCTTGAATAATTGCTGCTGCCGGGGGTTCTGGTAGTTTTCCATGCAGAGCCGCATCATAGGGATGCCAATGAAGTGGATATCCTCCCGAAAGAATTCGTCGTGCAGCCGTTTGGTGTTGTCGTACACAAAATAACCCCCGGGGCGTACCGAAGCAATGTCTTTTCGGTAGCTCTGGGGGTTTACTCCGACTAACAGGTCGATCCCATCCCTTCGGCCCAGGTATCCATCTTCGCTGATGCGGACTTCGTACCAGGTGGGCAATCCCTGGATGTTGGATGGAAAGATATTCTTGGGGGAAACCGGAAGACCCATCCGAAAGATGGCTTTGGCAAACATATCATTCGCACTGGCCGATCCGGTGCCGTTTACATTGGCAAACCGGATGACCAAATCATTCACCGCGCGGATTGGATTCATAGAATGGGTGTAGGTTTAGTAACATTGTACAGGTATTTTTGCATGTCCCAGGCGGCGGTAGGGCAGCGCTCGGCACAAAGCCCGCAGTGCAGGCATACGTCTTCATCTTTCACCATCACTCGGGCCGTGGGCAGATGTTCGGACACATACAGGTCCTGGCTCTTGTTCTCCGCCGGAGCATTCAGCCGCTCCCGCAAATCTTCTTCTTCTCCATTCACCGTGAAGGTAATACAGGTGGTCGGGCAGATGTCTACGCAGGCGTCGCACTCAATGCAGAGGTTTTCGGTGAAGACCGTCTGCACGTCGCAGTTCAGGCAGCGTTGAGCTTCCTTAAAACCGGTAGGCGGATCAAAGCCCAGTTCTACCTCTACCTTGCGGTTGGTGAGGGTAATCGTTTTTTGCTCGTGGGGCACAGGATAGCGTAGATCGTTCACTACTGGGCTGTCATAGCTCCACTCGTGGATACCCATCTTCTGCCGGATCAGGTTGGTCATGGGCGGAAGCCGCTCGTGCACATCTTTATCGTGGCAGAACTTATCAATCGATACGGCGGCCTGATGCCCGTGGGCCACGGCGGTGATAATGTTCTCCGGACCAAAGGCTGCATCGCCCCCAAAGAATACGTTCGGTAAGGTAGACTGAAACGTGGTTTTATTCAGCACCGGAATATCCCACTTGCCAAATTCAATGCCCAGGTCGCGCTCAATCCAGGGGAAGGCGTTGTCCTGCCCGATGGCGATGATCACGTCGTCGGCCTCAATGAAGGTATCCGGCTCACCGGTGGCAATCAGATGGCGGCGGCCCTTCTCATCGTATTCGGCCTTTACATGCTCAAACAGTACACCTTTTAGCTTTCCATCTTCTACCACAAATTCTTTAGGTGGCATATTATTAAGAATAGGAATGTCTTCGGCCTGGGCATCGGATATTTCCCAAGGCGAGGCTTTCATGGTTTCAAAGGGACTACGTACAACGACCGTTACCTGATCGCCTCCTAAGCGGCGGGAGGTGCGGCAGCAGTCCATAGCAGTGTTCCCCCCCCCTAGCACGATCACTTTCTTGCCGATCTTGTCTACGTGCTCAAAGGCCACATTAGCCAGGAAATCTATGCCAATGTGGATGTTTTTATCTCCCTCATCCCGACCGGGAATCTGAAGGTCGCGGCCTCGGGGAGCACCTGTTCCTACGAAGATAGCATCGTAGTCTTTCGTCAGCATATCCTTCATGCTGTCTACGTAATGATTGAAATGGGTATGCACGTCCATATCGATGATGTAGTTCACCTCTTCGTCCAGCACTTCTTCGGGCAGGCGGAAGGCAGGAATCTGGCTGCGCATCATACCGCCGCCCTTGTACCATTCGTCGTACAGATGTATTTCATAACCCAGCGGTGCCAGATCGCGAGCTACCGTTAGCGAAGCCGGGCCACCCCCGATGAGGGCGATCTTCTTGCCGTTTTTCTTTTCGGGTATCTGCGGCATGCGGCTGCGTACTTCGCCTTTGTTATCGGCGGCTACGCGTTTGAGGCGACAGATGGCCACGGGTTCTTCTTCCACGCGTCCCCGGCGGCAGGCCGGTTCGCAGGGACGATCGCAGGTGCGGCCCAGGATACCGGGAAACACATTAGACTCCCAGTTGACCATGTAGGCATCGGTGTACCGCTGGGCAGCGATCAGCCGGATGTACTCGGGAACGGGGGTGTGAGCCGGACAGGCGTACTGGCAGTCTACGACTTTATGAAAGTATTCGGGGTTGTTGATATTAGTAGGTTCCAAAGCATTGCAGGTTGTTTGTGAATACTATTCTCGTAATCAAAATAGAAAATATATGCAAACTTTGCGAATTCTTTAACAAAGGATGCAACAAAAATCAATATCTTATCCATATACGCTGCTAAGGCAGTAGTGAATCCCAATCTCGCGACTGTGAAATTGGCTTACTGAAACCGTTTGAAAGGAAATTCTAAGGTAGCTTCATTTATTTGGTACTTTTTTATTTTTTATATAGACTATTTTAATAGAGTTGTGGTGTGACCTACAGTGAAAAATAAACTGTCCGGATGGATTGAGTCTGGTACTGCGACCATTCGGATAGGAGAGCGCTGCTTTAATCTTGAAGGGTTGTATAGAGGTTGTTTTCAGCAATGAGGATTATTGTGGTGAATGCATCATCGGCATCAATGCTTTGCCCCCTGCGGAGGTTAGTATTGCGGTGAGAAAAGATTGGGTATTGCAGTGCACGTTGCCAAAATGACACTCACTACCCTGAATCTGCGTCAACCCAGATAATTATGTAAATCATTCTGGTTAAAGTGTAACGTGCGAACCGGTTGCTTCGCGTACCTTTGATTAGGTTAACTGATAAAAGAAATCAGTCGGCCCCTACGCCTAAGCAGCCCGACCTAGGTGGTTGCTGCCAGTCGTAGAAACAATCAATAAAGAACACAACTATGAAAACAATTATCTTTCAACTTTGGCTTGGTCTGCTCTTTCTGGCAGCCAGTGCTATGGCTCAAACCGAGGAGCATCATCCACATCATAACCATGCTGACCAGGAAAAACAGCATTCCATGTCGACCGATACCGTAAGTCATGAAAATCATGCCGGTGGGGTTCCTATGTCTCATGCCTTTTCTCAGAACCTTCCCATGAATCGCAACGGCTCGGGCACCGGCTGGCTGCCCGATGCCACTCCCATGTACGGGTACATGCACCATACAAATCGCTGGATGTACATGGTTCACGGAAACCTGTTTTTGCGGTATAATTACCAGGACATCGGCCGTAAGGGGGCTCGGGGAAATGATAAATTCGATGCTCCTAACTGGGTAATGGGAATGGGACAAACCCGAGTGGGTCATCGTGGCCTCTTTCGCTTTAGTGCCATGCTTTCTCTCGATCCGCTTACTGTAGGCGGCGAAGGATATCCTTTATTGTACCAATCCGGAGAGACGTGGGAAGGAGAGCCGCTGGTCGACCGTCAGCACCCGCACGATCTGTTTTCCGAGCTTTCGGTAGGCTATACCCATATGTTTTCTAAAGATGTGGATGCCTTTGCGTACCTGGGCTATCCGGGCGAACCGGCTTTCGGTCCGGTAGCGTTTATGCACCGGGTATCCAGCCTGTATAATCCGGATGCGCCTATCGGTCATCATTGGCAGGATGCTACCCATATTACCTTTGGCGTAGGAACCCTGGGGCTGCGGTACAAACAACTGAAGCTGGAAGGCTCGGTCTTCACGGGGCGAGAGCCCAATGAAGAACGCTACGGCTTTGATCGTCCCCGCTTCGATTCCTGGTCGGCCCGTTTGTCCTATAATCCAGCTCCGGCCTGGGCCTTTCAGGTATCCAAAGCCTGGGTGAAGGATGTACACGCCCTGGGACCCCGGGAAGACATGAACAAGACCTCTGCTTCGGCGATTCATGCGCTGCGTTTAGGGACGGATACGTATCTGAACTCTACCGCCGTCTGGGGGTATAATCAGGCCCAGGGACACCATGATCCTCAGAGTTCCTTCCTGCTGGAAAGTGCGCTGACCGCAAAATCTACTACTGTATACGGAAAGTACGAATGGGTGGAGAAGTCTACCGAGGATTTGGTGCTCAATGAAGAAATCTACGGCCATGACGCTATTTTTGCCGTGAATGCGGTGACGCTGGGAGTACAGCAAAGTCTGGCCGAGGTGCTGAAAACGAATGTAGCACTGGGAGTGCAGGGTACCTGGTACCGAAGCCCTGACGAACTGGAGGAACTCTACGGAAACAATCCTCTGGCGTTTGAGGTGTACCTGAGGGTGTATCCTGGTCTGATGAATGCCGGGGCTTCGAGATAAGTGACTTTTATGAGTGTATACTGAGTAAGTAGTGCTTATAAGCGGGAATTGAGAAGTGCTAAGCGGCTGGCAATCGTTTCAGTGGCTTTTATACGGTTGCCAGTTACTAAGTAATGAGTTATGAGCCTTTGTATTGACTGTTTTGTTATTGGTAATGAGTTTCGAGGCTCGAAAATGACTGTTAAGTTAATTGGGAGTAAGATTCATGCATGTTTTTCGATGGCTAGTTATCTGGGTGTACTATCTGAGCCTTTTAATCGATTGCTAGCCAGTTGGAAGTATGGTTTGAGTAAGTTTAATGACCGCCAAGTTACTTGGAAGTAATGTTTGAGTAAGAATAAAGCTTATCCTCTAATTTTTAAAGCAGTTGATGGGCTTACCTAAAATGATAAAAAGAAGAATTTTGCTGCGGATGGTGAATATAGGTAGATGATGACTGTCTGTAGCAAGCGAAAAGTGCCTGGCAAATGCAGATACACGGAAGTACTAATCTGCCTGGAAAGCCTGAAAAAATACGGTGGGTTGGCATCAAAGCTGCTCGAATTTACTAAGACGACGAGTCATTTATTCGCTAAAACAGTATTAACCATAAGATCAATTATTCAATTACGTATTATGAAAAACGTTTCGCGATTTATTCCAATGGTGGTATCAGCTCTCTTGTATTTCTCATGCTCAGAAGACGAAGGCATTGATACGCCAACGGCATGTTTTGACTTTACCCCCTCGGAAGCCAAAGTAGGTGATGAGATTGAGTTTTCTAACTGTTCTGAAAGCAGCACTGACTTCTTTTGGGATTTTGGCGATGGCACCACTTCTACCCAGGAAGAACCCACGCATACCTATACCGAGTATGGTGAATATGAGGTTAAATTACTGGCGGGAACCGATATTAATGCCGATGGTGTATTGGACTATATGGATGAACCCGATTCTGTAGTTAAAACCCTGTCCATTAGCCCGAACGTTACTTCGGTTGAGCTAACCGTTTATGATGCCAACAGTTGGACGGCTGATTCACCTACCCTGGCTACGGTAGCCGATGCTGAAGTGAAGTTTTATACGGATGAAGCCTCAGTACAGTCTGGTTCACCTTCATACACTGCTCAAAGTGATGAGAATGGTAAAGTAGTTTTGTATGATCTGGAGGCGCCTTTCTCGTTTTTTATGACGGTTCAGAAAGGTGATGTAAGCAATATAAAAGATGGGCTTATTATTGGCGGAGTATTTAAAACGCAGGCGGAAGTTGATAGTGCACCCATGCAGGATGATCCGCGAGTAGGTGGCTTGAAGTACCTGGATATTAATGCCGATGGTGTCATTAGTGCGGATGACCAAATGGCTGGGCAGTATATTTCACTGGAAGAGTCTTCTAATGCTCCTCTTACTAAGGATGTTTTCGTTGGGAAGTAAACATCGGGTAGTATTCTCGTTAGTAAAGTGCTCCTTCGGGAGCATTTTTTGTTTTTAGTGATTGCTTTTTTTATTGTTTGAGTTAGTGTGGTTATGGTGTAGTGGTTGGATTCATGCTCAGAGTAACTCCTTCGTTACTTTCTTTTCCCGGCGGGGACCGCTTGATAAAGAAAGTAACAGCGCGGCTGTCGCCAAAGAAATCAAGAAATCTCAATGCGGAGCATCCAATGCTCCTCCGCACTAAGCAAGCGCACGCCCGCTGAGCTTTCGGGCCTGCGCGCTTTAATATTTTTAAACAGTTGAGCCCTATATATTTGTCAAGTTATTATAGATTACAAAAAATACATCAAAATTAATTAGGTTTGTAACTAATGCGCTGATCATATTATTATACTGGTTTTGTTTGCTTAACTATAATATGAAATTGATCTAATGAACAAGTTGACCGTGAAAATATCATTATTTATAGTAAGTGTGCTTTCTATTATTATAAGCTGTGACAGCTCAGGAAATCAAGCAAATGAAGAGAAAACTTCTATAAATGATAGTGTATTGGGAGTTTGGGTTTTAAGAAAAGGAGGAGGAAATGACACTGAATATTTAATCAAAAAAATAAAGGGGAAATTAATGCTTACTACTAAAGTAATGTCTCCTCATATGGATGCTCCTCTTGTTTCAGAAAGCGAACTTATTGGGAAAGAAGGAAAATATGTAAGAGAAAGTGAAGCAGAAAACCCATCTTATCTTTTTGAGTTCAAAAATTCAAGTTTAGTAATATATGATTCATTTGGCGTTTATGCAACCTTAGAAAATGAATATGAATGAAGAAGCGAATTAACGTTGATAAGCAGAAGCAGAGCCAAAGTTTGATTAATTCTAAAATGGAAATTCTGTGAAACCATTTCGCTATATTCTCGAGTTAGATGCATTTGTACTCACTGAAGATTATCAACATATAGCATCGTATCTAGGTATTAAAGGTTGGAAGCAGTACGCCTGGATTGGTCGTCTTTTTACTTTGGATAATAATTATGGGGAACATTGGATGGATAATTGGGAATTAAGGGAAATTAAAGCATCGAAAGCTGAAGCATTAGGATACGATGAGTTAGAACTCCTTATTATTAATCCATCAAGGTTACAAAATGAAAAAGATGGTCCTTGCCATTCGGAAGAAATCCGCAAACTGTTTTGGACGAACGTTTTAGACTTGCTAGTACTAAGTCCAGCGATGATTATTGCCAAAGCTCGCCTTCAAAATGGGCATAATAAATATTTACCTGATAGCTATATCAAAGATTTGGAAGATCGCATAGAATCATTATTCTAAAAGATACTTATAGGCTTTATTTAGGGGTATCCTGGAATTTACTTCGCTCGCCCGGGATGACGTGTGGAGGAGTGAAGGTTCTAAGCCTTCTTCAGTTCAGTGGATAGGCCCGAAAACTCTGCGAGGTGTGCATGAGTTGGTGGGCGAAAGTCATTGAGTTTTCTAGACTTTTTCGCGATCGTCGCCCGGTTCTTTTTGTGGGGGCCATCCTGTGGCAATGACGGGGACGCCTAGTCAAAAAGGACAAACCCGCGATGAGGCATGGTTTTACTTTCACTATCAAGGTTTGGCAAGCCTACTTAAATAAGAGAAATCCCATACAAACGAGAACACTATTACAAAAGCATTCTATTGACCAAACCAATCAGAACACAAAACTCCCGGAATAAGCAAAATCACTCAGGTGCTATCAGACTAATTTTTCATCGGTATCAAAATAGAGAGTTCTGTAACTTTGGTATCAGTCAATGTTTAAAAAACCTCCAGTGTGTGATGAAATATTCTTTCGACAGCCAATTAGAGCAACACCGCCTCATGTTATTCAATGCCAAAAACACTCCGACTATCTCCAAGCGGTTAAATGCCCTGGGCTACAACGGTAACAAGATGTTAAAGGGAATAGCCCTTTACGATGATGTGTTGCACTGGCAGTCGGTGAAGAATACCCACTATGGAGCGCAGAAAACTGCCACCGATGCGCTACAGGCCGATTGTCAGGAGTTCAAGAAGCCGTATACTGAGCATGTAGCACTGGCCCGTATTGCGTTTAAAGAAGACCGGGGAACGCTGAGCACGTTGAAAGTAGATGAAGCCCGGAAAACTTCGTTGGGTGGTTGGCTAACCCAGGCTTCTGCCTTTTACAGTCAGCTGGCTAATTACACCGAGGTGATGAGTCGCTACGGAGTGAGTTCGGAAACCATACAGTCGGCTCAATCGCAGCTTCAGGCACTGAAAACCCGGCGGGATGCGCAGTTGCAGCGGAAGGGAGAAGCACAAGATGCCACCGAAAAACGTAACCTTGCTATGAAAGCCCTGAATAACTGGATGAAAGAATTCCGCCAGATTGCCCGCATTGCCATGAAAGACGATCCTCAGTTACTGGAAACCCTGGGGATCGTCGTAAAAGCCTAGCGCATACCCTGACCGTTATCAGCAGCAGGGCTACCATGTTATAGTAATTTTATCCGGTACCAGGAGTTTCCAAGGCTGAGGCCGGATTTCTCAGGTTACGAAAGGGCGACCAGTTCTTCCAGTTCGGTCAGAGAGTCAATGATATAATCGGGTTGGGCACTTTGTAGCTGCTCAGCCGTTTGGGCACCGGTAGTCACTCCCAGTGTCATGCCACAACCGGCCGCTTTGCCTTCTTCAATATCCACCTTAGAATCACCTACTTTGGCTACTTGCTCGGCCTGGGTGATTCCCATTTTTTCCATAGCCAGCAAAATCATATCGGGGTGTGGACGTCCTTGGGTTACATCATCGGCAGTCACCAGCAGGTCGTACTGATCTCCCGGGTGCCAGTTTAGCTTTTCCAGCAAAGAAGTAGCTGTTTTCTGGTCGTAGCCTGTATTTAATACTACTTTAATATCACGCTCTTTTAGTTTTTCAAACAGCTCTTCCGTACCGGCAAATGTTTTAACTTCTAGTGCCTGATAAGCCTCTTTCAGCGATTGCAGGAAGGAATCATATATGCGCTCGGCTTTGGAATCAATATCTGCTTCGTGGAGCGAGGCCAGTATATCTTTAATAGCCTGAAGTTTTCCTTTCCCGGCACCTAACAGCAAAACTTCCTGAAGCGAGACATCATAGCCAGCCTGGTTCACAGCTTTCTGAAGCGTTTTGTACACTACATTATTTTCATCTACCGTAGTGCCGGCCATATCAAAAACAATCATCTTGATCATAGAGTAAAAAGGTTGGTTGAGTGATTTTATTCAAAGATAAGTACCAGGCCGAAATTAGTGAATACATGAGCAATAAACAGTATTACTATAAGGTGTTTCCGCGCTAAAGTAATTATGTCTAATTTCTCACTGTACTTATAAATAAGGGCAGTTTAAAAAGAGTTAGTATTATTAGAGGTTATTCCGATCATTATATAAGAAGCCATTTTCTATTCCCAAGTATTATCCGACCGGGCAGGTCTGACCAAGCAAATAAGCGTTACCGGAGGCAGTCAGCAGGAGGTAAGTCCCCTGTACTGCCTTTTGCTATGTCATTGAAAGAAATCAGAGTAATGTCTATTAAGCCGGGGCTTCTTCCGGCGCAAAGCCAAAGAGTTCATTAATGCTCTCCTGGGCAAAACCCGGGCTGGCCGTCATACCTTTTCCGCCAATGCCCGTAATGATGTGAACATTGGGTAGAGGAGTATGCCGGAAGATATCTTTTGTCTTCCCCTGACTGTAGATGCCGAACCATTCCCGTTGCACGGTCCAGTTCTGAAGATTAAATATTTTGCGAGCTTCCTCCAGCATGTATTGATTAATTTCCGGATAAAGGTCAAACCCCAGATCATCGGCCTGAGCAGCGTCGGCATACTCGTGAGAGTCGCCAATGATAAATGAGCCATCGGGACTTTGTTTAAAAAGAATATGCACGCCCCACTTTTTCCAGGGAGCCTCCGCATCCTCTTTTGCTTTAATAGCGCGGTAAGAAGGACAGTCGCGGAAACTCTCGTAGCGGCGAATGCTCAGGCCGGTCAGAATATTACCCTTTACCCGTTGGGTAGCTTGAGACACCGTCTGTAGCATCTGTAGCTTGGTCACTTCCAGGTCGCTCTCGGCAAATAGCTCCGGAAACAAAGCTTTGAACTCACTGCCATTGCACACAATAACCTTCTCTGCGGTATATACCCGGCCTTCGCTGTCTGTAACTATACATGAACCGTTCGCTGTTTCAATCTGCCTGATCATGGTAGACGGATGATACTTCAGGGTTAATTTCTGCACCAGGTAGTCTAGTACACGGTGGATCATGTGGCGGGCTTCTACCGTGATCTCTTCGGGGAAGAATAACCCTCCCTGGCAATAATCTGCTCGTAAGCCCTCAAAACGGGTCAGGCATTGTTGGGCAGTCAGGAGAGAAGAGGGGTAACCGTTTGAAGAATTGATGTGGTGTAATTCTTCCAGCAACGTTAATTCCTCTTCATCGGAGGCAATATAGACGCTGCCGTTGAGTTGCACCGTAATATCAAATTGCTGCTGAAATTGCTTGTAAATTTCGAGGCTTTTCCGTCCGTAGCGTTGCCAGGTACTATCCATGCCGGAAGGCACTACCTGCCCGAAGTTGCGAACGGTAGCTCCCTGCGGCTGCTGACTTTTCTCAAACAGCCGTACCGAAAGTCTTTTGTTCAATGCATGAAAAGCGTGGAATGTACCCAGTGCCCCGCCACCAATTATAATCAAGTCTACTTTGTCAGATTTTTGCATAGGTTCATAATCGGTTGTCATGTTGGTGGCCTTCGCTGGCAGGCAGGTTAAGCCAATTAAAATAATGCGAAGCGTAGAGATGATTATTGGATCGGGCTAAGATAGGAGTTCTTTTTCGAGAAGAAAAACATGAAACTAAGTTCTATATCTAACTTTGCTGATTACCAATTCTTTAGTGAATTTTTGGATTGAAGAAGCAAGTTCCTTTTTAGAAAAGGTGGAGACATACCCTTAATTTCATTAGGAAATTACCTACCCTGCGTTCTGATCAAAATAGTGAATCTTATAACTCTTTTATTATAGGTTGAGTAAAAATACTTACATATTTAGTGAGTATAAATTTAAGTAAAACCATCATATAAATAATTGTACTTTGTGGTATTACATTAGGTAAAACTTAATAGATAGTTGAAAAATCATATAAAATATTAATAACTTTTTATGATTAGATCTCTGTATTTCATGTCGGCTAGATAAGTTTTATTAGTTATCTATCGTCTTTTCTGCAATTTAAATGACAAGAATACATTCGTAGTTTTTGCAAATTCCTACAGGCGCTTTGCAATAACTTCATAGCTAATATTGCCAATCATATAAGAATGATTTTTCTGATAGGTAGATTCGCTATGAAACAATATTTAACGCTCATATTGGTATTGCTGTCACTGAGCTACAGTTACGCGCAATTTGATACCGATTATTGGATGCCACCCGTTTGGGAATCACGAAATGGGGGGGGAGATACTGGCCCAAGTGAACTATTAATTACTACAGCTTATCCCGAGGCCAACGTTACAGTAACCTTAGCCGATGGGACATCTATCTACAGCGGAGCGGTAGTATCAGGTACTCCGGTAAAGGTACCGTTGAATACTGTTCGGGGTATGACTTATGTTGCCAATACCATAGAAACAGACAAGGGGCTACTCATCAACTCAGATTTTCCAGTACAGGTTGTTTACCGCCTCACTTCCGGGAATAACCAATGTTTGGTACCCTTGAAGGGAAATTTTGGATTAGGCACTGATTTTAGAGCCGGCACGCAAACTCGAGTAAAACAAACCAGCTACGGAGCTGATGATTTGCATTTTATTTCGGTAATGGCTAGCGAAGATGATACAGAAGTAACGATTACCGCACCTACCGGGGTAACCATGTTTGGGGGCCTGAATACCGTTACCGTTACGCTGGACAAAAACGAAACGTATTTGGTTCGAAATACTACCGCAGTTAATCCGGGAGCAGACAATGTGACCAATAACCTGGCCGGTTCTCAAATTACGGCTGATAAACCTATTTCAGTAGTTTCCGGCGCACAACATGTCAATCACGAGTATGGAGGACCTGCTGACGCTGGTATAGATCAGATTGTGCCAATCTTTTCAGATATTTTTGAAGTAATCGGAACTGAATATGTAGTGGTACGAGGAAGTAATAGTGGAGATAGTACGGATTATGTAATTGCGATCGCCACCGAAGATAATACCGAAGTGACCATTCAGGGAAATGGCACTACAACAACTACTACACTAAATGAGGGGGATGTATTTGATAAATCAATTGTAGGAACGCTGGGCACTCCTTATTATATAGAATCTGACAAGAAGATTTATCTGTATCATATATCAGGATTAACTACCGAAGAGGTAGGTATGTCAGCAGTTCCTGCTATTACCTGTACTGGAAGTAAATATCTGGAGTTCAGTAAGTTTGTAGGCTATGATAACATTATTCACATCATGGCATCGGACGCTGCGTTCACCAGCCTTACAATTAACGGACAACCTTATACAAATTTTGACAATTCTCCAACTACCGTGCCTGGCGGTATTGGTTGGAGCACTATTACGTTTAATTTTCCTGTCGCATCAGATGATATCGTGGTAGAATCAGATGATTTCTTTCATCTGGGAATTATTGTAGGACAGGGGGGAACAGGTACATATGGCTATTTATCCGGGTTTCCTAAAAAGATAGATGTACTTGATCCGACTGAACTATTGCCTACTACGCGTTATCTGGTGGATTCGCTAGAGCAGGGAGCCAGCCTGGAACACTGCCTCAGTCTGCAAAGTTGTAATGAAATATATCATATTACGAATGTGTACCCTTCGGCTAATACTGGCGGGTTAGCTCGCGTCGGTAGTATTGGTGCACCAAAAGACACCTGTATTTTATACACTGCCCGAGCGGATTATCTGGGTAATGATACGGTAAGTGTGGCTGTGGTTAACCAGTTTGGGGTGCCAGGAACAGTAGATCTTATCTTTCATGTAGAAGGTAAACCGATAGCTAATGCCGATACTCCCTCTGTAGATGAAGATAATACGCTGAACGGGAATGTAAAAGATAATGATGCTAACTTGGAGTTCGGTGAAAATGCTGAATTAGTAACTGATGTTACCAATGGTTCACTCACGCTTAACCCTGATGGTTCTTACACTTATGAACCTGATCAGGACTGGAATGGAACCGATGGTTTTTCCTACCGTATTTGCGATGACGTAGATACTCCTGCTTGCGATACTACGACAGTAACCATTACCGTAAATTCTATAAACGATGCACCGGTATCAAGTATTCCAGCTGCTCAGTCCACCAACGAGGATACAGATTTGGTGTTCAGCACCGGAAACACTAACGCGTTGAGTGTTATCGATGTGGATGGGGATGCCCAGGAAGTAACGATCACGGTAACGAATGGCACATTTACCCTAAGTCAAACTACTGGTCTGACGTTTACTACGGGTGATGGGGATGATGATGCTACGATGACCTTCAGTGGTAGTCTGGCCGATATCAATGCTGCCTTGGAAGGAGCAGCTTTTACTCCGGCAAGCAACTATGTGGGGGCGGCTGAGCTTACACTGGCGACCAATGATGGCAATGGAGGGACCGATAGCGAAACGCTGGATATTACAGTTAATTCGGTCAATGATGTGTCAGTGCTGGATTTGGATGCGGATGATAGCAGTGGTGCCACCGGATCGGACTATGCAGCTGATTTTACCGAAGGGGATACGGATGTGGCCTTGGTTGATAGTGATGTAGCGATCAGCGATGTGGATGATACTAATCTGGAAAGCCTGACTGTGACGCTAACCAATCGCCCGGATGGAGCGAGTGAGAGTTTAAGTGTCGTAGGAGCTCTGCCTGCCGGTATTACGGTAACTGATAGCTATGATAATGCCGATGGGGTGCTGGTGTTAAGTGGTGCGGCGAGCCTAGCCGATTACCAAACTGCTTTGCAGCAGATTGTGTATAACAATAGTGATGATGATCCGGATGTCACGGATCGTACTATCACCATCGTGACCAATGATGGGGATGATGATAGCAATACAGCGACCACCACGTTGTCTGTGACGGCGGTCAATGATGCACCGGTATCAAGTATTCCAGCAGCTCAGTCCACCAACGAGGATACAGATTTGGTATTCAGCACCGGAAACACTAACGCGTTGAGTGTTATCGATGTGGATGGGGATGCCCAGGAAGTAACGATCACGGTAACCAACGGTACTTTCACATTGAGTCAAACTACTGGTCTGACGTTTACTACGGGTGATGGGGATGATGATGCTACGATGACCTTCAGTGGTAGTCTGGCCGATATCAATGCCGCCTTGGAAGGAGCAGCTTTTACTCCGGCAAGCAACTATGGGGGGGCGGCCGAGCTTACACTGGCGACCAATGATGGCAATGGAGGGACCGATAGCGAAACGCTGGATATTACAGTTAATTCGGTCAATGATGTGTCAGTGCTGGATTTGGATGCGGATGATAGCAGTGGTGTCACCGGATCGGACTATGCAGCTGATTTTACCGAAGGGGATACGGATGTGGCCTTGGTTGATAGTGATGTAGCGATCAGCGATGTGGATGATACGAACCTGGAAAGCCTGACTGTGA
Organism: Roseihalotalea indica; assembly: GCF_022458895.1. The sequence goes on from NZ_JAINFL010000014.1 coordinate 150,438, forward strand.
CGCTAACCAATCGCCCGGATGGAGCGAGTGAGAGTTTAAGTGTCGTAGGAGCTCTGCCTGCCGGTATTACGGTAACTGATAGCTATGATAATGCCGATGGGGTGCTGGTGTTAAGTGGTGCGGCGAGCCTAGCCGATTACCAAACTGCTTTGCAGCAGATTGTGTATAACAATAGTGATGATGATCCGGATGTCACGGATCGTAGCATCACTATCGTGACCAATGATGGGGATGATGATAGCAACACAGCGACCACCACGTTGTCTGTGACGGCGGTCAATGATGCTCCGGTATCAAGTATTCCAGCTGCTCAGTCCACCAACGAGGATACAGATTTGGTGTTCAGCACCGCTAATGTAAATAGCTTGAGCGTAGATGATGCTGAGGGGGATAATCAAACGGTAACCCTGACTGCGACCAACGGTACTTTTACATTGAGTCAAACTACTGGTCTGACGTTTACTACGGGTGATGGGGATGATGATGCTACGATGACCTTCAGTGGTAGTCTGGCCGATATCAATGCTGCCTTGGAAGGAGCGGCTTTTACACCTGATGCTAATTTTACAGGAGAGGCGGATCTCACATTGGCAACCAATGATGGCAATGGAGGGACCGATAGCGAAACGCTGGATATTACGGTAACCCCTTTCAACGACGCCCCTACGGCAGACAACGAAAGTGTGACCACCGATGAAGATACTAATTATAACTTCACGGGTGCTGATTTTTCAGCTAACTATAATGATGTGGAAAATGATGCCTTCGATGGAATCAGAGTCACCGGACTGGAAACAGCCGGGACTTTAACACTGAATGGGGTAGACGTGGAATTGGGCGATGTGGTGAGTCTGGCCAATCTGGCAGCCGGGGACCTGGTCTTCTCTCCCGAAGCGAATGCCAATGGGGCCTCCTATGCTACGTTTACTTTCCAGGTAGCCGATGACGCCGGAAAATACAGTACAGATTATACGTTAACCGTCAATGTAAATGCCATCGCTGATGCACCGGTGAGCGCTGATCGTACTATAACCACCGATGAAGATACGGATTATACCTTCGTAGATGCTGATTTCGCCTTTACCGATGCGGCGGATGGAGATACCTTTGCTTCGGTAGTCATGACCAGTTTACCGGATCAGGGCACATTATATTATAATGGGGTTGCCGTAACGGCCAGCGATATCACCAATGAAACGGCCTTTGTTGATCGTAGTCTATTTAGCTATTCTCCTACTGAAAATGAAAACGGAGCCGGTTTTACATCTTTCGGCTTCAAAGTGATTGATAGTAATGGAGAGGAAAGCATAGAGCACACCATTACCGCAGATGTCACCTCCATAAATGATGCTCCCGTACTGAGCCAGGTGGATAAACCGGCAGCGCAGGATAAAATAAGCGCCTTTTCAGCCAGCGATTTTACCGACCAGTTTAACGATGTAGACGGAGATGCATTAAGTAAGATTCAGATTACCAGTCTTCCGACCGACGGTACCTTGCGTCTTAATGGGGTAGATGTCGTGCTAAATGATGAAATTAACGCGGCCGATTTGCCCAACCTTACTTTTGAACCCAATCCGGCGTTTACTGGCACTACCAGTTTCACCTGGAATGGCTCTGACGGAACAGCGTATGCGGCAAGCGACGAGCAAGTGGCTATCAATGTAGCCCCTCAGCAATCTCCCGTACTGACGGATGTTCCGAAAACTAGTGATGAAGACCAAACCGTAGGCTTTACGGCGGCTGATTTTACCAATCAGTTTAGCGATGCCGATGGCGATCCATTGACAAAAATTCAGATCACCAGCCTGCCCGCCAATGGGGCCCTCCTGCTGGATGGGGTAGCGGTGGCTGAGAATGATGAAATTGATGCCGCTGACTTAGATCAACTCACGTTTGTACCCGATGCAGACTTCAACGGACCGGTGTCCTTTACCTGGAATGGTCACGATGGATTTCAGTATTCCGACGATGAAGCGACAGTAGCCTTGACGATTAATGCGGTACAGGATGCGCCAGTGCTGAGCGAGGTACCTAAATCGGGAGAAGAAGATCAGCCGATCACGTTTACTGCCACTGATTTTACTAATCAGTTTAGTGATGCGGACGACCAGCCACTGGATAAAATTCAACTAGTAAGCTTACCAGACAATGGCACCTTGTTCTTGAATGGTGTAGCGGTAGAAGCCGGTGACGAAATTACAGTGGCCCAGTTGGGAGGGCTTACCTTTGAACCGAATGCCAACTTCAACGGCGCTACCAGTTTCACTTGGAATGGCTCTGATGGAACAGCGTATGCTGATAACCCGGCTACGGTCGCTCTTTCACTGGAAGCGGTACCTGATGGTACACCCGTGGTCACCGCCGCTACCTCCTCTATCGAGGTCGATGGCACAATCACCAATGGTTCTTTGACTGAATATGTTACTGATCCGGAAGGGACCGGTTTGGACTTTTCTACTGATCTGATTACGGCACCCACTCACGGCACACTGGTCCTTAATCAGGATGGGACGTTCACCTATACCCCGGAAGAAGGCTATATCGGAGAGGATTCCTTTAGCTACCAGGTTTGTGACCGTAGCAATCCGGTCCAATGTGTAACCGGCACGCTTACCATTGAGGTGGGTGGAGAAGGAGCTGACAGTGATCAGGATGGTATTCCCGATGTAGTGGAGAAGGGGGATGACCCGTCTAACCCCATCGATAGTGATGGTGATGGTACGCCGGATTTTGAAGATACCGACAGCGACAATGATGGGGTTCCTGATAGCATAGAAGCAGGAGGTAACGGATCAAATCCTACCGATACCGATCAGGATGGAATTCCCGATTACCAAGACACCGATAGTGATGGAGATGGCTTAAGCGATACTTCAGAAGCAGGTGCCGATCCCAGCCAGCCGGCGGATAGTGATGGGGATGGTATTCCGGATATGCAGGATACTGACAGCGATAATGATGGTCTGGCCGATGCTATAGAAGCAGGTAGTGATCCTACTAATCCTGCGGATAGTGATGGCGACGGGATACCGAACCACCAGGATACTGATAGCGATAACGATGGTATTTCTGATGCTCTTGAAATTGGCGATAATCCGGATTCTCCCATTGATACCGATGGTGATGGCATCGCTGACTTTCAGGATACTGATAGTGATGGCGATGGTATTGCCGATGCTATTGAAGCCGGTCGCGATCCGAATCAGCTGACCGATACCGATGGAGATGGTATTCCTGATCTAAGAGAAGTAGACAGTGATAACGATGGTATTGCTGATGCTACCGAGGTAGGCAGCGACCCTGCCAACCCTAAAGATAGTGATGGGGATGGTATTCCGGACTTTCAGGAAACCGATAGCGATGGGGATGGTATTGCCGATGCCACAGAAGCCGGAAGTGACCCTCAAAATCCCAAAGACAGCGATAGAGATGGTATTCCGGATTTTCAGGAAACCGATAGTGACGGCGATGGTATTCCGGATGGAGAAGATGATGCAGTGGTCATCTATCAGGGCTTCTCACCCAACCTGGACGGCAAAAACGAAGTGTGGTGGATTGAGGGTATTGAAGAGTATCCAGGTAATACCGTGCAGATCTTCAACCGTTGGGGTAATAAGATATTTGAGGTACAGGGCTATAATAATCAGGATCGGTCTTGGGGAAGCGAGTCGTCTATTGGCCTGGTGCTGGGCGGAACCCAGGTGCCCGATGGTACCTATTTTTACATCATTGATTTAGGAAATGGTGGAAAGCCGCTGAAAGGCTATATCACCGTACACCGTTAAACCACAAAGTATATAAGTATGTTGAATATAACGCGCTTCATGCAATGGATAGCCGTCGCTTGCTTGTCTCTGGCCGCAGTAACCGGCTATGGACAACAGCAGGCCATGTATACCCAATATATGTTTAATGGGTTGGCCATCAACCCCGCCTACGCCGGAAGTCAGGAATCATTAACGATGACTGCCTTAGCGCGCGAGCAGTGGCTAGGCCTGGAAGGAGCTCCCAGCAGCCAGACTTTCTCGATGCACGGCCCGTTTAAAGGACGGAAAATTGCTTTAGGACTATTGCTCACCCATGACCAGATCGGAGTGACTGATCAGTATGGGGCATATGCCGTGTATGCGTATCGTATTAAATTAGCGAAGGGAACCCTGTCTACCGGGCTACAAGCTGGCTTCAATTCGTATCGAGCCAGTTTTAGCAGAGTAGTCGTTCGGCAGGGAGATGATATCACGTTTTCCAGTGATGACTTACGGTCGTTTTTACCGAACATCGGAGCCGGTGCTTACTACAATACGCAGCGGTTTTATGTAGGCTTCTCACTGCCGCATCTGCTGGCTAACCCCTATCCCGGTGAAGACGGGTCTCAGGCTCAGCAGTACCGACACTGGTTTCTAACATCAGGATATGTATTTGACGTAAGCCCCAACCTTAAGCTAAAACCCAATGTGCTGGTTAAAGCCGTAGAAGGAGCACCGCTGGAAGTAGATATCAATGCCAATTTTCTTCTCAACGAGATTCTCTGGCTGGGTGCTTCATACCGTTCCTTTGACGCAGTAAGCTTTTTAGTGGAGTTTCAGGCTACGTCTCAGTTTCGCTTCGGGTATGCTTACGATTACACCTTAACAGACCTGCGATCATTTCACACCGGTTCTCATGAGCTGATGCTGAATTATCGCTTTTTGCGAAAAAATAAAAAGATGCTTACTCCTCGCTATTTCTAAAGAAGCACCAACGATGAAAAGTATTATACGATATATCATACTCTGCTGGATGAGCGTAACCCAGGTGATGGCCCAGCACCAACTGATTGACGAAGGAGATCAGTATTATCAGGAGATGGCTTATGCCCGGGCACTTAGTTTCTATCAGAAAGCCTACGAAAAAGATAGCACCAGTCAGAAAACCAAGTTAAAAATAGCCGAGAGTTTCCGCCGGTTAAACGATCCCGTCAATGCGGAGTATTGGTACGCCCAGGTGGTAGACGATTCTGTAGCCATGGCCGAGCATAAACTTTACTATGCCGAAGCCCTGAGCAGCAATGGAAAGTACGATCAGGCGCGGAAATGGTATGAGCGTTATGCCCAGGAGAAAGGGAAGGAACGAAGGGTGCTGAACCGGATTCAGGGCATTGAGAACCAGGAGTCCTTTTATCGGAATGAATCCTATATTACTGTAAATGAGGCTGAGTTTAATTCCCCTCAGTCGGATTTCTCTCCTATATTTTATAATGGAGGGTTGGTGTTTACCTCGGCTCGGTCGGGAAAAGGAAAGTTTGCCTGGGATAATTCTAACTACCTGGATTTGTATCAGTTGAATTTGAAGACTAAGGAGATTGAGCCGTTGAGCAAAGAAATTAACTCTCGCTATCACGAAGGTACGGCCGTCTTTTTTGATCAGGATACCAAAGTGGTATTCACCCGTAGCAACTATGAAGACAAAAAGTTGGGGCGAAGCAAAGAAGGAATTAATAAGTTGAAGTTGTTCTACGCAGAAAAGAAGGAAAATGGAAAGTGGGGTGAACCCATACTTTTGCCATTTAATAGCGCCGAATACTCCTGCGGGCACCCGGCCATCAGTAGCGACACCACGCTCTACTTTTCCAGTGATATGCCCGGTGGCTTTGGGGGCACTGACTTGTATCGTAGTACTTTTATGAATGGACAGTGGCAAGATCCGGTCAATCTGGGAGAGAATATCAATACCGAAGCCAATGAAATGTTTCCTTTTCTGCATGATGATCGGGAGCTGTACTTTGCCAGTAACGGCCGGCAAGGGTTGGGCGGTCTGGATATCTTTGGTCTGGACATCAGCCAGGGAACCGGTGGGCACATTACCAATCTGGGTTATCCTATCAACACTCCTTCCGATGATTTTGGGTTGATTGTTAAACATGATAGTCAGTCAGAGGGGGCACAGTCAGGGTACTTCTCCAGCAACCGGGAAGCAGGCACCGGGGGCGATGATATTTACACGTTTACGTCCCTCAAACCGCTGCTGGATCAGCTATTGGTAAAAGGTGTAGTTACCGATGAAAAGGATGGCACCATTTTGCCAGGAGCAAACGTCATATTGGTGGAAGAAGCAGGGAAAGAAGTGGCCACGATGAATGCCGATGAACAAGGAAGATATTCTTTTACTGTAGAACCGGGCTCACGATACCAAATCACGGCTCAGCAAAATGACTACTTTGAGAAGAAGGAAGATGTTACTACCACCCAGGGTAAAACGGAGTGGCAGGTTGATATGGCACTGCTGAAAAACTATGCTTTTTCATTGTACGGACGTATTGAAGATCACCGTACGAATGAACCCATTCCGGGAGTAAAGATTACATTGGTGGACAACATGACGGGAAAAACTGTGCAGCAGGGTGCCACTGATGAGCAAGGAGCATTCCGCTACGCTATGGAAGATAAGAAGCTCAATGACCGGGTCAGCTATCAGGTTACGCTGGCCAAAGATGGGTATCTGGGTAAGTCGGTTACCTTCAATAGTGAGTTGTCAGAGCCTGGGCAAATTAACCTGCATGATGCGCTCAATGTGCAATTAGACAAAATTGATATTGGCATGGATATCGGTGAGTTGATTAATATTCAGCCTATCTATTTCGATCTGGGCAAATACAATATACGTCCGGATGCCGCTACGGAGTTGAATAAGATTGTGTCTATCATGGAAGATAATCCCAGCATCGAAATTGAGCTTGGTTCTCATACCGATGCCCGAGGTAGTGCTTCTTCCAACCTTCGTTTATCCGACAATAGAGCCAAAGCCTCAGCAGATTATATTGTTTCTCAGGGTATTAGTCGGGGGCGCATTGTAGGCAAAGGATATGGCGAAAGCGAGCTTATCAACGGTTGTGGAGATGGAGTATCCTGTTCTGAAGAAGAACACCAAAAAAACCGAAGAACCGAATTCAAGGTTACCAAATTTTAAAGCCATCTTTCTTGACGCAGTATCTTCACAGGCAAATGACTAAGGTTGTTTGCCTGTTATGTTTTATCTCTTTGTGAGATAGCTGAAGTGTATTAGGCTCTTAACCGGAAGCATGATAAATACTTTCTTACCCGAGCTACTTAAAAAAAAGAATATGAATTTTTATCTTGAGAATATGAGGGGAGTCATAGGAATTACGGCAAGTCATGGAACACAAACTTTAAACAAGCTGGAAAGCAAGAGACTGCCCTTTAAAAGTGGAAACATAAATAATTTTACAAATGAGTAGGCGCACATAGAGCCGTATAACCTAAAGGTTAATATGACTAAAACTAAAAATATCACTTTTGAGAGTCAGGTAAGTTAAGGCCAAGGGGCAAATCTCTGTTGGCTTTTATTATACTGTACCCTAAATACCCCCCTAGCCCTTTTTTTAATTGTAATATTATGTCTCTGATAAAATTTAATTTGAAAAAATGAGTGGGTTTTAACATCTTCAAAGAAAATAAGGACTACTTGGCAACCTACTCTAAATCTCCTCCCGTAGCAGTAAACCATCATCGTGATGCTCAGCTTTGGCAACGCATGAAGCAGGGAGACGAACAAGCCCTTAGTCTTATTTTTGATGATCACATACGGTTACTATACAGTTACGGGCATAAGTTTACCGCTAACCGGGAAGTGGTAGAAGACTGTATTCAGGACCTGTTTGCCGAAATATGGGAGAAACGAGCCCGGCTGAGTGATACGGATGCCATCAGGTTTTATTTATTCAAAGGTTTACGGAGAAGGATACTGCGCTGCTTAGAGAAAGAGCCGCTGGAAGCTTCACTCAAAGTTCCAACATGGGAAGTGTATGCGGAATCAGACAATCTCATTACCTTTTCTCAGGAAGACAAAATAGTTTCTCAGCAACGGGCCGAAGAGCAGACCCAATACCTGGACGCTGCTTTCCGCTCATTAACGCGCAGGCAAAAGGAGGCAATTTATCTGAAATTTTATAATCGTTTCTCTTATCAGGAAATTGCCGAAGTGATGTCGCTGAATAAGCGTACGGTATACAACCTTATTTCTCAGGCGATTAGCGTTTTGCAGGAAAAACTTAAACCGGCGCGCTCGGTCTTGTTTTCGCTTTGGTGGCTTATCTTATCATATGTGCTGTTTTTATAATTGCAATGAAAGTTGTATTAGACTACGAAAAGCATTGTAAACATCGCCTGACTTTGTCAAATATGTAAATCTATTTTTTTCTACTGAAAAAACCGTGAACTTTCTTACGCTCCTGCTTTTCCTGTATAGTAACAACCTGTACTATGGATTATACGCGCTATACAGCTCAGGACTTTGTACTGGATGAGTACTTTCAGGCATGGGTTTTTTCTCCGAATCAGCAAAACCGCATTTTCTGGCAGCAGTGGCTGAGAGAGCATCCTCACCAACAAAAAGAGGTAGCAGCAGCGAAGGAAATCCTCTTATCGCTCTCATTTCAGGAACCAGAAGTCTCACCTCAGGAAATAGCCCATCTGAAAGTGCGAGTCATGCGCAATACTTCTGCTTCCAAGCTTACCAAAATTATAGGTCAACCGAAAAAGGTTTCATCATCAACGAAATCTGCTTACCTGAAATGGGCAGCTTCCATAACAGTTCTGCTCACAATAACAGGGTTACTCTACTTTTTTCTGCTCCATTCTGGCAGCATGGTTGAATATCAAACGGGATACAGTGAGATTCAGGAAATTACCCTACCGGATGGTTCGCAGGTAACGTTAAATGCAAATTCTACTCTTCAGTATGCCACCGACTGGGAAAAGCAGGAACATCGGCTGATACAACTGGAAGGTGAAGCTTTTTTTAATGTGGTTAAAGATTCTATTTCGCAGAGAAATAAGGCAGAATTAAGTCCAACAAGCACAAGTCTGATGCCTCGCAAGTTTGTGGTTCAGACCCACGAACTTTCTTTGGAAGTGCTGGGAACTCAGTTCAATGTACGGGCCCGCCACCTGGAAACCGAAGTGGTGCTTCAGGAAGGTCGGATACAGTTAACAGTTGCCGGAGATGATCAGCAGAAAGCGATAGCTATGGAACCGGGGGAGAGAATTGTAGTAGCCAATAAAACTCTTGAGCAGCAGGTGGTAGAACCAGAGAAGTACCTATCCTGGCGGGAGAATCAGCTTGTTTTCGATGATGTGCCTCTTAGCAAAGTGGCACAGACATTAGAAGATACCTACGGAGTGCAAGTGGTATTCGCCAATGAGCAGCTTCGCAATCTCATGTTCAACGGTGCGGTGCCATCCGGTAATATTGAAATACTGCTGGATGCCCTCTCCGGCATTTACCATCTGCAGATCAGCCGGAAAGAAAATGTCATCACTTTTCACAAAAGAAAATAGCCCCTATCGCTAGGGAAACAAGTTTTACATCAACTCAAAATGAGTAACTATGAACAACCAATTACACAAATTTTATGGCTGGTTTTTATGGGCATTCCTGCTCATATCGGTGAGGCCATCCGAGGCTCAGGATCTGGCCTCGCTTACTCGCCCTCCGGTGCTGTCGTCCCGGAGTACTGTTCATACCACGCCTGATCAGGAAGAAAAATCCAGATCTCTTAAATCAGTGCTGGCTGACCTGGAGAGTCAGTATAAGGTTTTCTTCAACTATGACACCAAGCTTATAGAAAAGAAAGTGGTACAGGCAGAAATCTTGAAGGAAGCGCAACAAAGCAATGCCCTTGAAGAGGTTATCAACACCTTCCTCAGCCCACTAAAGCTGAAATACAAAAAGCTACAGGAAGGATACTATATGATTTATAAGGAGTCGGAGGTTCGCCCGGTTCGGAAGAGTGAACCACTGTCATCAGCGGCCAGGTATGACGGCGCACTAAGCAGCTTACAATCCCGACAAATGCACATTCCTAACCGGAGTTTCGATAAAACGATCTCCGGCACCGTGACGGACGGAGAATCGGGAGAGCCTTTACCGGGTGTCAACATTCTGGTTCAAGGTACATCGAATGGTACAGTGACCGGAGTAGACGGCACGTATCGTCTGACCGTGGAGGATAATGTTACTACACTGGTATTTTCTTCCATTGGTTATCTCACCGAAGAAGTGGATATCAATGGTCGCACGATCATTAATCTGACACTCATGCCTGATATCAAGTCTCTTTCTGAGGTTGTTGTGGTTGGGTATGGTGCTGTGCAGAAACGTGACCTTACCGGATCAGTAGCTAAAATTGAGGGCGACCAACTGGCAAATATTCCTTCACCTCGGGTAGATCAGATGTTGCAGGGACGTGCCCCCGGGGTAAACGTAACCTCCGTCAGTGGTGAGCCGGGTTCTCGTGCTTCTATCCGTATCCGGGGTGGTAACTCAGTACAGGGAAATAACGAACCGCTCTATGTGATTGATGGGTTTATCGCGGGTACCGATTTTAACCTGAATAACATTAATGTTAACGATATTGAATCGATTGAAATTCTGAAAGATGCATCGGCTATTTCCATTTATGGTACCCGGGGTGCTAACGGAGTGATTCTGATTACGACCAAGGACGGCTCTGGTGCCATTGGAGATCGCCCTAACATCTCCTTCAATGCCTATACCGGGATGCAGTCACTCGCTCGTAAAATTGACTTTCTGGATGGGCCCGAACGAGCGGCGTATGGAAGCGAGTACGCTGAGTTTAGCGGCGAGTCCAATCCCTTTGTCGATGAGAGCCTGATTGCCAACTCTGACTGGCAGGACCTGATCACTCGAACGGCTCCGGTTACCAATGTAGATCTTTCAATACGGGGCAATACCGAAAAGGTAAACTACTATGTATCGGGCAACTATCTGGATCAACAGGGCATCATTAAAAACTCGGGCATTCAGCGTTATAATGTGCGAGCTAATTTAGATTTTCAACTGGCTGACTGGGCTAAGCTTGGTGCCCGGATAAATACTACCTATACGGATAATGATAACAACCTGGTTGATCTGTGGAGCGCTCGCCTGGCGTTAACCTCTTTTCCGGCCTATAAAGACAATGGCGACTTCTGGGACGAAAACTACGTGCAGGGAGGTCCCTTCAGAAATCCACTGGCCGACCTGGCACTTCGAACAGATCAGTCGCTGACCACCAACCTGCTAGGCAATTTTTATCTGGAGATTGAGCCTATTGAAGGACTGACCATCCGATCAACCATTGGACCACAACTGAACTGGAACAAAAACAATATTTTTGAATCCGGGCAACTGCCCACCCGGGCGGCTTCTCAAATTGGCGGCCGAGCGCGTATTGCCAATAACTTTAACTACCAGATTCTTCAGGAAAACACCGTTACCTATAATAAAGAAATTAACGAAAACCATCGCTTTAATGTGTTGGGTGGGTTTACCTGGCAGAAATCTATCACTGAAAACTTTTCTGCCGAAACGGACGGACTGCCTAACGACGGAGTTTCTTATGATGTATTGGAGATTGGGAATCCCGAAACGTTCCAGATCAACTCTAACTTCAACGATCCATTTCAGATTGTATCCTGGATAGGCCGGGCTAATTATACCCTGATGGATAAATACCTGCTCACCGTGGCTGGTCGGGTAGATGGCTCTTCCCGCTTTTCGGGCGCGAATAACCAATATGCCTTTTTCCCCTCGGCGGCAGTAGCCTGGCGTTTGATTGAAGAGCAATTCATCCAGAATCTGGGCATATTCGATGACCTGAAACTGAGAGCTAGCTATGGGGTATCAGGTAGCCAGGCAATTGACGCATTCAGCACTCGAGCCATCTTAAGCCCGGTTACGCTCATCTTCAATAATACTCAAAACATTGGGGTGCGGCGTGACCGGCCGGATAATCCGGAGCTGCGTTGGGAAACCACCAATCAGTTTGACATGGGTCTGGAAGCGGGCTTCTTCAACAACCGCTTAACTTTTGAGCTGGACTACTATTACAAGAAAACAGTTGACTTACTCCTTAACCGGGAAATTCCTCGCCAGACTGGCTTTGACCAGCGGCTGGAGAATATCGGTGCTTTGCAGAATCAGGGGCTGGAGCTTATGATCAACACAGTGAATATAGATAACAATGATTTTCGTTGGGCTACTACACTGACATTAGCAGGCAACCGAAGCAAAGTACTTGATCTGGGTGGCATTGACGAGATTAATATTTATAACCTTGATCAGGGTGGTCCCGGAGCTAAGCTTATTGAAGGCGAGCCGGTTGGTATCTTCACCGGATTAGAGTACCTGGGTACCTGGAAGTCTGAGGCCGAAATTGACCAGTCTGGGTATGACGGACTGCGCACCGTGGTGGGTGGCCCTCGCTTTAGAGACACCAACGGCGACGGGCAGATCAGCTTTAATGATGACTTCTTCATTATCGGTAACCCTGAGCCAACCGTTTTTGGTGGTTTGAACAACAGCTTTCAGTGGAAAAACTTCTCGCTTGATGTTTTCTTGCAGGGCACTTTGGGGAACGAAGTGTACAATGAATTTGCTCAACGTGGCTTTTTTGGCCGTAGCGACCAGAACATCTATAAATCAGGGCTCGATCGCTGGACAGAAGCTAACCCCACTTCTAATATCCCCAGAGCGGGTAGTGTCATTAGCATTGCCGATGTGCCTTCCAATAGCGAGTTAATAGAAGACGGGTCTCACCTGCGCCTTCGGAATGTGCGGCTAGGCTATCAGGTTCCAACAGGCAACCTCAGTTGGCTGAACAACCTGAACCTGTATGTTAATGGTAGTAATCTGTTCTTATTGACAAACTTTCGGGGGTATGATCCAGAAGCTACTCGAATCGGACCTGGTTCTACCAATGAATTTAAAAGTGTTGTTCGGGGAGTAATCCGAGCAGAGTACCCTAACGCCCGAACCTTTACATTCGGACTAAATGCCAACTTTTAATCAGCAACATCCTATGAAAAAGTTTATATATATTTTGCTTGTCGTTTTCTTGAGCGGTATCACGGCTTGTGAAGACTTTCTGGAGGAGAAAACCCGAGGAATTATCAATCCCGGCAATTTTTACACCTCCGATGAAGAAGCTATTCTTGCCATTAACGGAGTATATAAAGGGTTTGTTGGCAGCGGCGGTTTTGGACTGGGCGACCTTTACAGTTACTGGGCAGGTATTCAGTTCTGGACGGTATATGGTACTGATGAAGTAGGACCAAACCGGCAACAGGGACTAGTTGAACCTATTCAGAATTATACTTTGACTGAGAGCAACTACGGAAACGGGCGCAATGTATGGCAAAGCTTATACCGTATTGTAGGCGACGCTAACTCAGTTATTGCCAACGTGACGGATAATCCGAACCTATCGCCTGAGATCCAAAGCCGGATTACCGGAGAAGCGATGTTTCTTCGGGGCTTTGCCTATTACCACCTGACTAACATCTGGGGTGCAGTGCCATATTACAAGGAAGATCTGCCCCTGTCGGAAGTGGCCGAACTGGGGCGTACTGATGCCAGCACTGTACGGCAGAATGTGATTAATGACCTGAGTACAATTGAAACAGAAAGCTTGCTTCCTTCATCGTACGAAGGTACCGATTTAGGAAGAGCCAGCCTGTGGGCAGCAAAAATGCTGAAAGCCAAAATAATGATGTGGGAGCAAGACTGGCAAGGAGCATTAAAGGAAACCACCGATATTATCAATAACTCTCCCCATCGCCTGCTAGATACCTACGAAGAGGTGTTTAACCTGAATGCCGAAAATCCTTTTCACGATGAAGTGATCTGGGGTATTGATTACTCTAAAGATGTGAATGGTAACATCACGTCTCGTACTGATGCTTTTAATCCCCGAATTCGGGATGAACCCGCCAACTCGGAAGAACGCAACGATCTGATTTCCGAGCTGACTGCCCGAAATGAAGAATTCAATGGGTTTGGGCTGACTGTTTGCCTCCCTAGCTTTGCCGAAGCGTTTCCGCAAGACGATCTGAGAAGACCCCTGAATGTGGCCAATGAGTATTTGGGTTATGAATTAAAGTTTAATTATCTGCCTAAGCACTGGAATCTGAATTTTATTGAATCACCCCGATCTAACCATGGGGAGTTATACATTATTTTTCGCCTGGCCGATACCTACCTGATGGCTGCCGAAGCAGCGAATGAGCTTAATGATCCGGCAGCTTATCAATATATCAATCAGGTACGGGCCCGAGCTTACGAACCGGATCAGCCCTACGCCGGTCTGAGCCAGCAGGCATTTCGGGAAGTGCTGCATGATGAACGCAAGTGGGAGTTAGCCACAGAAGGCTTTCGCCGCTATGATCTGATTCGCTGGGGCATTCTGGTAGAAACCGTCCAAAACGCTACGTATCTATCTTTTAACGGGCCGCAGAACATTAAGCCAATCCATGTGAAGGCTCCGATACCAGAGGAGGAAATACTGCTAAATCCCAACCTATTGGAGTTTGATCCAACCAATAACGGATACCGGTAACCGCTATGCCGGGGTTAGATAGCCAATAGCAAAGGATGAAAAGCGATGCAGTGAATAGCATCGCTTTTTTTATGGGCTTTGGGTTAGAACAAACCGGGGACTTACACATTAAAAACTATAGAAAGTAGCTTTCTCATGAAAACCGATGCCACCCAAACTGACGAAAGAGTATTCAGAAAACGCTTTGATCTGAAAACCGAACTGTTATTAGCCATATTGCCCACGGCTACGGTTATTGGTACGTTGTTCTTTTTAGAGATTTTTAGTCGGCAACACGTTCTGTTTACCTCTTTGTCGTCCAGTGCTTTCCTGATATACCTTGATCCCATCCATATTATGAACCGGGTGCGTACGCTGCTGATTGCACAGCCGGTTGCGGTGATAGTCGGTTATACAGCTCACTTGCTTATAGCTTCCAACTATCAAGCCGCTGGTGTAGGTATGGTGTTTACAATTATATTAATGATTTCTCTGGATGCCATGCACCCTCCGGCAGTGGCTACCTCTCTCACTTTCGCGTTTCGTACGTATTCCGAACATACCCTGGTACTATTCGGTTTAGCTTTAGGCCTCACGGTGGTGTTGGTTGGTTTAGAACAATCAGTAGTCTGGTTGGTACACCGGTTTACCGATCATCAGCACAAGTAGAATAAACCCCGTACGGAAAAAATCAGAAAAATGCCATTTGAGAATACTGAGGAAATTGTAATTTAGAGCGTTCAGTGGTTACGACTAACGGTAGAAGTAATGGGGGCGGGCATGGTGGCCTTGGGCTGCCTGTTAGCATTATTTCATTTCCTGCGGGCCCTGGTCATTCGGCAAACCCAAAATTTCAACCCTATTCGGCTGATTTTAGCGCGTTATCTGGCGCTGGCCTTAGAATTTCAGCTAGGTGCAGATATCTTATCTACGGCTATTGCTCCTTCCTGGGATCAGATTGGAAAACTGGCGGCTATTGCCGTGATCCGAACGGGGCTGAACTATTTTCTTTCTCAGGAGATGGAAAAAGAAAAAAGTACCCTTATAGATGAAAAAGGGGGTGTCAGGCAGGGAGAAACAAATTGATATAAGGCTGGTTTAGATTGTAGTCTCATTTTTTCACCTAACCTTTTTTCTATGCCAGTTTACAAGAAAACGGCCTTGATTACCGGTGCCAGCAGTGGTTTTGGGCGCGAATTTGTCAAGCTTTTCACCCGGGATGGCTATCATGTAATTATGGTTGCCCGCCATGAAAAGGATTTGCAAGCCGTGGCTGATGAAGTAAAAATCAATCACCCTACTCGCGAGATGACCATTATTGCCAAGGACCTGTCAGTGCCCGGTTCAGCTCAGGAGCTATATGATGAGGTAAAGGAAAAGGACTTAATCGTTGATGTGCTGGTGAACAATGCCGGATTTGGCGCTCATGGCCTCTTCCTGGATACTGATTTGGAAAAAGAACAGAGAATCATGCATCTGAATATGGTTACTCTGGTAGAACTTACCAAACTCTTCCTGCTTGAGATGCGAAAGCGCAACGAAGGAAAAATACTGCAACTGGCCTCTACGGTTTCGTTTATGCCAGTTCCCAGAATGGCCGTGTATGCCGCTTCTAAAGCTTTTGTGCTCTCTTTCACCGAAGCCGTACAGCATGAGCTGGAGGGCACTAATATTACCATGACTGCTCTGTGTCCGGGTGCTAGTGATACGGAGTTTTTTGATCGGGCCAATGCCGAAGATGCCCGGGTTGTGCAAGACACTGGTTTGTCTGATCCGGCTAAGGTTGCTCGTGATGGGTACGAAGCTCTGATGAAAGGAGATCGGAGAGTTATTTCTGGGACGAAGAATAAGATACAAGCCTTTATGGCCAATTTTGTTCCGGATAGCTTCCTGGCCAAAGGTATGTCTATGATGATGGCAGAAAAATCCTGAGCTAACTGGGAAAACCGAGCTATCCTGAAGTATCAGTAGCAAAAGATCACTTTATTTGAATGAGCGGTCTTTGACCCATTTCTTTCCCCACCAGGCAAGGCTAAAACCAGCCAGTGCTGCCAGTCCGGCTACCCCTATTTGAGTAGATTTAGAAGCGGGTAGGGCTGGAGGAACCTGCACAACGCCGGTTTCGTTGGCCTGCGCCGGGTGGTGCACGTATCGTCCATGACGGGGGGTAGCAAGCTCTTCGAAGTGATGGCTCAGGTGGGTTAGCTGCTCCCGCAGTGGTGCCCCTCGCATAGGTCTTCCGTGACCGCACGCGGCAATTTCAGGCTCAAGTCGGGCCAGGGTAGCCACTGAGTCCTGTGCTGCCTGCCAGTCGCAGGTGAAATAGGCGGGAGGGCCATGAACCTTTTGTTGCTGCTTCACCACTGCCCGAAACGAGGCCTGTTTTACAGTTACGATAGCGTCACCGGCGATCAGAGTTCTGTCAGATTCCCGAAAAAAAGATACATGACCGGGTGAGTGTCCGGGAGTAGGAATAACCTGCCACTCATCCAGACCGGGAATACGGCCATCTGCCGGGTAAGGGAGCAATTGAGCTCCCAGTGTAATGGGGCTTTTAGGGTAAAACGAAGACAGAGCCGCCAGCGAACCGCCTCCTACACTCGGATCAGGCGGTGGGTAGCTGGACTGGCCGGTGAGGTAGGGCATTTCTAAAGGGTGAGCATATACCGGAACATCCCACTCTCGGGCCAGACTGGCCAATCCCCCAATATGATCAAAATGGCCGTGCGTAAGCAAGATAGCCTCGGGTTTTGTGCCAGTACCAAAAAGGAATTCAGCGGCTTTTTTTATTCGCAGTGCACATCGTCCCAGTCCGGCATCTACTAAAAACCAGTGCATCTGCCCGTCTTTTACTTGTCGGATAAAGTATACATTGACCAGGATAATCTGCAAGCCTGCTACGCCCTTCGTAACCCAGTGAAAGGGAAGCTGATATGAGTTTAATGATAACGGAAAGAGGTTCTTCATTTTTTGAAAAACAAGCGGTATAATGGCAACAGCGTAGCAAAGTTAACGAAAGCACCGGTCACGCAATAGAGGCAGACTTTTTTCTGCTCGGTAATCATATTGTAAATGACGATCGAACAAAAAAATGTTAGTTATTAGCAGAAGACAGTAAGCGTTAGTAATACTCGTACCCTTACTACCTACCTGCCCATCAAGCTTAATGGCAGCAAAATTAAACGTATCCTTACAAAGCTTTGTTAGTGGAATTTGTTCATAGCCCAGCGTTTGGTCTTTTTAAATATGTTGTCACTATCCTGTTCATCGTCCTCGGTATCCTCTTCGCCAAACAAGTAGCCCACGGGCTGAAGTACGGTAACATTATCAAATACCACTTTAACAATACCCAGGGCCGGGATGGCAATCAGCATCCCCACGATGCCCCAGATAGCGCCGCCCAGCACCACTACAATAATAGTAAACACCGGATTAAGATCTACCTGATCGCCTACTACGTAAGGCTCCAGAATATAGCTTTCTACAAACTGGGTGATGGCGAAGGTAATGGATACTCCAATAGCCCCGCCAAAACCACCATCTGAAATGAAGGCCAGAATAATAGCAACTCCGTACCCAATCATATTTCCGATATAGGGAATCAGCGAGAGAACCGCCGCCAGCATTGATACCAAGATGGCATTGCGCACACCAGACACCGATAATCCAATCGCATACAAAACAGTCAGAAAAAGAATGAGCAGTATCCTTCCGAACAGGTACTTCTGAGAAACGCGTGTAGAGTTGCTAATAACCTTCTTTGCATGCTCCTGCCGGTCATCCGGCACCATCTTGAGAATGGATAGTTTGAATTTGCGCCGATACATCAGGAAGAAGAAGATATACACAAAGATGAGTAGCAGGGTGCCCAGCGTACTGAAAAACTGACTGATGACACTTCCGGCTGAAGATAGTAATGAACTGCTAGCCGAAGAAGACTCATTTTGAGCTTTTTCTTCCTGTCCCTGGGTGGAGGTTTGGTTTTGAGAAGGCGGTAAATTGGTCTGGGCGCTGTCAGTTGGACTGCTGTTTTTGGTGCTATCGCTTTGAGCCTCTGAACCAGACGCTACCCCGGGCACGCTACTGGAAATCTTTTGCTTTTGTTCCTGAACAGAAAGCCCTGTTTTTTGAGCAATGTACTGCTGTAACTGCTCTATTTTAGGCTCTATTTTTTCCTTGATTTGGGGCCAGTCATCCGTCAGACTTTTTACCTGGGCCGCCACTACACCCACCAGTGCTCCGAAGAAGAAAATAATAATCAGCACCGATAAAAAAGAAGCCCAACCTCGCTTAAGCCCCTTCCCTTCAAACCAGCGGCAGACAGGCAGAATGATCATGGCCAGCAGGCAGGCTACTGACAGTGGTAGTAAAAATGAACGGGCTTGTATCAGTCCCCAGAAAAAGAAAGTGAGACTTACTATAAGGAGCGTAAAAAAGGTAAGAATGCGTTGGGCTTTGCCGGTCATGGAGTATAACAGAAAAAACGATGGACGATGTTTTTTTTAAATGATAAGCACAAACCATAACTACAGATGCACTGGAATGTTGACTGCCGGATACATGCAGTAATCGACATTTAAAATAAATTATGTATTTATCTGAGATAACGAGCCAGAATTTAAGTTTGCTTCTTACGCAGACAAATGACTGTTTTCATATACTGCCTCATCTTTTTCCTGTTCTTTTAACTTGAATAATAACTCTACCCGGATTTCCTGTAGATAAAGCAAAAGTGTGTAAATGAAAATAACAACCCCCAGCATTTCACCGGTTTCCTCAAAAAGTCGGCTTACATTCTTTCCCCCCTCATCATAGTAGTTAAGGTATGATTCTAACATTTCAAACCCAATGGCACCGCCCAGAAAGACCACCGCAGCTCCGCCAAACTTTAGTAAATATCGCAAAGGCAAGCGGCGGACGAAAGGAATATACAATAATCCAATAATCAGCAAGAGAGGAATATAAAATTGGTACCAGCGGTAATACATTACTCCTTCACCCCGACCAAATTTCATAATCATTAGATTTCCAACAATACCTTCGTGAATCTGAGCAGCTTCATCAAAACTCATAAGGAAGAAACCGGCTGCCAGCCCCCACCAATACCAGTTTTGTTTTTGTTGGCGAATAAAGTCCAGAGAGGCAATTAGAGAGAGAAGCCCACCGGCAAACAATAAGTTAAGGGCAGATACATACGTTGGTAGGTTGCCCTCCTCGCCCATATTAAAGAAGTTATATAGCCCAAACATTTCTTCGGGTGAAATGCCAAAAGACGATTCTGCCAGATGAACAAAAATGTTTGCTAGTGCCAGAAAAATAACAATAGCACTTAGTATTAGCGCGACTCGCGACGGAGAAATAGTGACTGCCAAACGATCATTGGTAGCTGATTGCATAGTGATTCGATCTTCAATTCGGCCCTTCTCAATATTAGACTAGAGGGCACTATATTATGGGGACGTAATGGGCAATGTTACTACATGCTATTATTATAAGCAAAAGGAGGGCGAAGATGTTGCGAATAATGAAAAATCAATGAAATAGTTATGCTATTTTTAGCATGGCACTCTCAATATTTAGATGAAGTCAGTCTTGCCTCTACTGTCTTAAGCAATTGATGCCAGAGAATAAATAGATGTAAAATAACTGCGTTTGCTTTACAATCTCTCAAACTAATAGTATCATGCATTTAGATAGGCATTGCATATTTGCAAAAGCGGAACGCACCTTGCCAACTATCTATTCTTAAGCTGTTACTTAAAGCGACAGGCTATTTGATTTATTAAGAAGTTTGGATCTTTACCTGCGAAATAGAGAGTCAGCCGTGCTATTCGCTATTGTTGCCAGAACATTATTAGTCACTTTCCTTTTACTCAACCCATCTATGATGAATATTACTAAACCAGCACCTCAGTTAGCATGGTATGCTGCTTGCATGGCTGTACTATCTTTTGTCCTTTCCTCTTGCGGAAGTAACGCCAACACAGCAACGGAGCAACCTTCAGTACAAAGCGAGGTTTGGAACCAGGTAGATACTATTCTGGAACAGATCAAGCCGCCGGTTTTTCCTGATCAAGACTTTACGATTACGGATTACGGAGCTACCGGTGATGGAAGTCAGGACTGTACCGAAGCCTTTCAAAAGGCCATTGCTGCCTGTAGCGAGGCTGGCGGAGGAAGAGTCATAGTACCGGAAGGAGATTTTCTTTCAGGACCGATCCATCTGAAAAGCAACGTGAATCTGCATCTGGTCAAGGGTGCCAAAATTTCATTTTCTACCAACCCAAAAGCTTATTTGCCTTTGGTATACACCCGCTGGGAGGGAGTGGAACTCATGAACTATTCCCCGCTCATCTACGCCTTTGAGCAGGAAAACATAGCTGTAACCGGTGAAGGTATACTGGATGGGCAGGCTAATAAAACCAATTGGTGGCCTTGGAAGGGAAGAGAAGAATACGGTTGGCAGGAGGGGATGCCGCATCAAAATCAGCCAGAAAACCGCGATGCCTTACGGGAAATGGCCGAGAATCAGGTGCCGGTAGAAGAGCGCATGTTTGGAGAAGGGCACTATCTACGCCCCCAGTTTGTGCAACCTTACCGCTGCAAAAATGTGCTGATTGAAGGCGTGAAATTCATCAACTCACCCATGTGGATTCTGAACCCCGTACTATGCACCAATGTAACTATTCAAAAAGTAACGGTAGAAAGTCAGGGACCTAATTCTGATGGGTGCGACCCGGAATCCTGCAAAAATGTGCTGATCAAAGACTGTTACTTTAATACCGGCGACGATTGTATTGCTATTAAATCGGGCCGGGATGCGGATGGCAGACGGGTGAATGTGCCTAGCGAAAATATTATCATTCAAAACTGTTCTATGGCTAATGGACATGGCGGAGTGGTGATCGGAAGTGAGATTTCAGGTGGGGCCCGAAATGTATTCGCTGAAAATTGTACGATGGATAGCCCGTTGCTGGAGCGAGTATTACGCATAAAAACCAGCTCGAGGCGGGGCGGAGTGGTAGAGAATGTCTACTTGCGGAACATAGAAGTAGGGCAGGTGGCCGAACAGGTGGTCCGGGTGAATATGTTTTACGAAGACCCAGGTGAGTTTATGCCGACGGTCAGAAATATTGAAGTAGAAAATATGACGGTAGAAAAAGGCGGCGAAACGGGTGTGCTGCTGGAAGGCTATGAAGAGTCCCCTATTACTAACATCCGCCTGAAAAACGTGGTGATCAAAGGCACGAAGGAGCCCTATCGGTTTTCCAACGTAAAAGACATTCAGTTTGATGATGTAACAATCAATGGGGAAAAAATTGTGCTTGAAGAACCTTCTTAACCTTTTTAATAGCCTTAGCTGATAGTATTTGCCTGTTACACTTATGAAAATATAACCTATAGCGCAAGTTTGCGAAATGACAATAAAGATTTTTGTTTTACCGAAAGCTTTTTACAATATTGTAAAACATAAGCCATACAGAAGGCTTAATTTAACACATTGTAAATGGTGGATGAGGATAAAATATGGGTGAAGGCATTGCGTAACGGGAAGCCGGAAGGGCTGAACAACCTTTTCCAGAAATACCATCATGCCCTATATTTTCATGCCCTGGATTTATTGAAATCCCCTCAGGCAGCAGAAGATGTGGTACAGGAGGTTTTCATTAAAGTTTGGGAAAAACGAGCGCAACTCAAGCCTGAATTATCGTTCAAGTCTTATCTGTTCACCATCTCCCGAAATCATATTCTCAATCAACTTAAACGGCTTTCCCTAGACTGGCAGGCAAAACAGCATTTTTCTGATAGCCATATAGGCTTCCACAATCAGGTGGAAGAACAGGTGATTTATGCCGACTACGAAGCCATTGCTCAGAAAGCCCTGGCAGAGTTGTCCCCCAAGCGAAAAATGGTCTTCACCCTGCATCGGGTGGAAGGGAAAAAGTACGATGAAATTGCCACTTTGCTTAACATCTCAAAGAACACTGTTCGCGATCATGTAGTGAAGGCAGAGAAGTCAATCAAAGAGTATTTTGCCTGCCAGGCAGACATCACTATCTCGCTATTTCTGGCCATTACACTAGGCATTCTTTAATAGACATTATCCTACTTTCTTTTAATGACGCACCAGGAAGCAGTTGGCAGGAGTCCGTAGGAGAGACCGGCCTCCTGCCAACCGCCTCCGGTAACCCTTATCTATCGGTTAGATCACATGATGATCCGAACAAACCCTAGTCCTGCGATTTTCTAAAAAAAATTTCACATCGAGCCATCACTTAGCCTGCCCCAATTGTATTAGTACTATAAACCGGGATAACATGGCTGAATCACCGCATGTAAGAAGGTTATTTGAGAAGTTCATCCGCAACCAGTGTACCGATGCGGAGCTGGAAGAGGTATGGCAGTATATTCATGCATCGGAAGTTCCCGAAGAATTTGATGACCTGATACGAGAAAATCTGGAAAAAAGGCTGGCGGAGCAACGGAAAGTTTCACCGGTGGTTTCTGCCAGGATGTTTCACGCTATTCAGACAAACATAGATGATGAGCATGGGAGACCTGTAAAAAAAATGACGGCAGTGCGAATGAGTATGGCCGTGGCGGCTACCATTGCCCTGTTGTTATGCGGCGGACTGCTGTATTTTTACCTTCCATCATCATTAGGTAATTCTCAGCAGGTTTATTCAACGGCCTACGGCGAAACTCAGCATATTTTGCTACCCGATAGCTCCAGCGTAGTGCTCAACGCTAATTCCACCCTTACTATAGCCTCTGACTGGCCGGATGAATCGCAACCCGCAGAAAACCAGATGCGGGAAGTGTGGCTGGAAGGGGAAGCGTTTTTCGACGTAAAGAAAATGGCTAATCCTACTCGTTTTATAGTACACACAACTGATTTAAAAGTAGAGGTGCTGGGAACGAGGTTTGACGTTAACTCCCGCCAAGAAAAAACGCGGGTGGTGCTCGACGAGGGAAAAGTGAAACTACTAACCCGGAATCAGCCTGAGTTAGTGATGAAACCGGGGGAGTTGGTAGAGCTATCTAAAGAGCACGCCCGGTTTCAAAAAAAATTAGTGAATCCGGAAAGCTATATCTCGTGGCGGCATGATGAGCTGATTTTTGAGGCCACGCCTATTACCGAGATCATCGACATT
Organism: Roseihalotalea indica; assembly: GCF_022458895.1. The sequence continues at coordinate 173,970 of NZ_JAINFL010000014.1, forward strand.
CTTACGTATAACTATGGTTACCAGGTGGTCATCCGAGACAATACGGTGAGCCAGGAAATGATTTTTACCGGCAATGCACCGGCCAATGATATTACGCTGCTGTTGGAAATGCTGTCAGAAACGTTTGATATCAGCATTTCTCAGCAAGAGAAGAAGATCGTATTTCAGTAAGTTTTTTAGGGTTCCGATAAACGTATCGGAGCGGGAAAAGATAGGGTTTTTAGTTTAACAATTTAAAACAACAACTATGGCTAATGATGTACGCAACTACGGCAGAAGGAGGTTTTTCTTTCCATTCTGTTTGCTTTTTTTAGTCACTATGGGCTTTCTCGGTCAATTACAGGCTCAGAGTTTGGCTTCTAATCGCTTGCCGTTTACTTACGAAGAGCGTCAGATAGAAAAGGTTTCTCTTAAACAATTGCTAGGTGAACTGGAGTCTTTACACGACGTAAAGTTTGCCTTTGACGAGCGACTGGTACAGGATAAACTGGTCAACGCTTCTCAATTAAATAGACAGGAGCTGGACCAGACACTTTCGGAAGTACTACAACCTCTTAAACTTCAGTATAAGCAACTCACCCAGAAGTATTATGTCATTAAAAGAGCCGAAGAGAAAAACGGAGAAGAGTTTCAGAAGGTGCAGAAGAGGGGAGTGGGGGCTATCCCAACAGCCACCAGACAGACCTACGCTCATTTACCTAGTTTACCAGCAGACTATCTGGCAGTAGAAAAAACAATTAGCGGTACCGTGAATGATCAGGAAACCAACGAACCGCTGCCGGGTGTCAATGTCTTAGCCAAAGGGACCAATACCGGAACAGTGACCGATGTAAATGGTTCCTATAGGTTGACCGTTAGCGATGATGTTACCACATTAATATTTTCATCCATTGGATATTTGAGTGAAGAAGTGGAGATCGGCGACCGGGCTGAAGTAAATATTATACTGACGCCGGACATCCAATCGTTGCAAGAGATTGTGGTAATTGGCTATGGTACTCAGGAAAAAAAGGACCTGACCGGAGCCATTGCCAGCGTAGATGGCGAAGCAATTGCTGAAAGAGGCACGGTGAGTCCCCTACAGGCAGTGCAGGGGCAGATAGCCGGGGTAGATATTTCGGCTGGTTCCGGTCGGGCCGGGGCCGGATATAATATTCAGATTCGCGGTCAGAATTCTTTGTCAGGGGGAAATCCGCTATTTGTGGTAGACGGGGTCATTGTTGATAATATTGATTTTCTCAATCCTCAGGATATTAAATCCATTGATATCCTGAAAGATGCATCTTCTACGGCAGTATTCGGGTCGCGGGGTTCTAATGGGGTGGTTATCGTCACCACCAAGCAGGGAACTGCCGGAGAAGCCCGGATTTCGTACGACGGATACGTTGGTGTACGGCAGAATGCTCGCCAGCCTGATTTTATGTCTGGCGATGAGTGGTGGGAATATCGCCAAAACACCTACATCTCGCCTGCCCTGATCAGCGGAGACTCTTACGATGCTACGGTAGGCGGGTTGGATGGTAGCGATGTGTTGGCGGAGCGGCTTGCGAATAAAGATTATACCTTTTGGCCCGATTATTTTCTGCAAACCGGATTACAGCAAAATCACTGGCTCACTGTATCCGGTGGAGGTGAAAAAGCAAACTATTTACTGGGAGCGGGTTATCAGCAAGAAAAAGGAAACCTGCTCAAAGATCAGTTTAAACGCTATAATTTTAAGGCCAGCATCAATAGCCAGCTAAATACGAAATGGTCAGCCGGGGCTAGTTTTAACTTTTCGCTTTCTGAAACCGAACGGGGTAGCCCGCGAGCCATCATTAATGCCTATCGTATGTCGCCACTGGTGAGCCCCTACGATTCTCTCGGGGAACCGCTGTATCAACCGGCTAAGTACGCGGGTATCAGCTTCACCAGCTCAGTCAGCCCGCTGTTTGAGAACTGGTACTCGGAAGATAATACCCGGGCCATTTTTGGGGTGGGTAACTTATACTTGCAGTATTCTCCGGTAGACTGGATTGATATTCGTTCTACCTTTGCTCCTCGCATCAATTACCAACGCCGAGGACGTTACTGGGGCTCTCAAACGGAAACCCGTAACCTGGCAGACCCTGCGGCCCGTCGGGAAGATAGTGAATCGTTCTCCTACAACTGGGATAATCAGATCACTGCTCACCGGCAGTACGGTGATCATAATATTACCTTAATGGGACTTTATAGCCTGTGGTACGAAAGAAATGAGAGTAGCGATATCTACGTAGAGAACCTGCCGTACGAGTCTCTGTACTACAATCTGGGAACGGCTCCCGATATTTTATCGGTAGGGTCTGGCTTTAGCAAGATTTCGCTATTGTCTTATATGGGAAGACTCAACTATTCGTTCCGGGATAAGTATCTCTTTACCGCAGCTGCCCGTTGGGATGGCTCCTCCAAACTGGCGCCCGGCTACAAATGGGCGGCATTTCCCTCCGTGGCAGTGGGCTGGAGAATTTCAGAAGAGAGCTTCCTGCAAAATGCCTCATTCGTGGATAACTTAAAGCTTCGTTTGAGCTATGGGTTTACAGGCAATAATAACATTGACCCGTATTCCACGCAGGTGTTAGCTAACAATCAAACCTTTTACGATTTCGGCGGGTCAATCGCCAAAGGATTTGCGCCGAGCGGCATCGTAAACCCACGGTTGAGCTGGGAAAGAACCCGAGAGGTTAACTTCGGAATTGATTACGACTTCTTTCAGGGTAGAATATCCGGTACCATCGACCTGTATGATAAACTTTCCAGCAACTTGCTTCTAGAGCGGGATCTGCCCCGGGAAACCGGCTGGGGCCCCATCACTGACAACATTGGTTCGGTAAGCAACAAAGGAATTGAGCTTTCTTTACGTACGGTTAATATCAGCACCAACGATTTTACGTGGTCAACGACCTTTACCTTTGCTCGAAACAAAAATGCCATTGAAGAGCTACTGAACGGAAAAGAAGATTTGGTGGGCAACCGTTGGTTTATTGGTGAGCCTATTCAGGTAAATTACACGTATGTTTTTGACGGTATCTGGCAACTGGATGAAGCCGACGAGGCTGCTCAGTATAACCAATTGCCGGGCCAGGCTCGGGTGAAAGACCTCAATGATGATGACGCCATCACCGATGATGATTATGCTATTATCGGCACACCCATGCCCGACTGGACGGGCGGTTTCTCTACCCAGGTACGATACCGGGGATTTGATTTTTCCACCTCGCTGTTCGCCCGGCAAGGCGTTCAGGTAGAAAGTCCTTTCCACGATGAATTCCTGAACTACCGCGATCGGGGACGGGCTAAGCTGATGTCAAACTACTTCATGCCACCCAATGACGTAACACCCACTCGAGTATCTAATGAGTACCCGCAACCCAATAATGTAGGAAACTACTGGAATTCGGTAAAAGCATATAGAGATGCCTCTTTTGTGAAGGTGCAGAACATTCAGCTAGGTTACCGTCTGCCCTACAGCCTAATAGAAAGAGTGGGTATCCAGAACCTGCGGGTCTACGCCAATGTATTGAACCCGTTTGTCTTCACCAAGTACGACGGGTTTGATCCGGAATGGGCCGACGAAGGGCTGGAATCTAGCGGTAATAGTTTTATCAATTATCAGTTTGGTGTCAACGTAACTTTTTAATGAAAGCGATGATGAATAAATATTATTTATATACGATAACCACCGCATTACTGCTAGCTACTGCTTGCAGTGATTATCTGGAAGAGGAGAACCCAGGCAATACCGTTGCTAATGAGTTCTATACAACCGAGCAGGGCTACGAAAGCCTGGTTAATTCAGTATATGCCTCGCTGCGCACCATTTATGGTGATGAGCCGTACGTATTCACCGCCGGAACCGATTTGTGGGTAGAGGGGCGCAGTGATCAGCCAGAAGGAATTAGTGAGTACCGGGAACTGACTCCCGAAGATGAGTATGTGACACTGTTCTACGAAAACCTTTTTGCTGCTATTCAAAGAGCGAATGTAGCGCTTTATTACAATGATAGAACCGAAGAATCGGGAAACCTAAGCACCCGGCGGGGGGAAGTGAAATTCTTGCGAGCCTATGATTATTTTCTGTTAGTACAATCGTTTGGCGGAGTGCCCATTGTAGAAGATTATATTGACGGACCAGCCTTGGAGTTTCCGAGAAATTCGGCTGAGGAGGTATACAACTTTATCATTGCAGAAATGGAAGAAGCCCTTACGTTGGTTCCCGAAACACCGGAAGCCTTCGGACGGGTAAGTAAGAGAGCTATTCGCCACTATCTGGCAAAAGTTTACCTGACCCGTGGGTATGAGTCATTCGGCTCTATGGATGACTTTGTGCAGGCAGCTCAGTATGCCGATGCCGCAATTGCCGGGCAGGGACTTACCATTCCTTTTGAAGAATTATTCTATCCGGGCAATGAGGAAAATGAAGAAATTCTTTTTTCTGTACAGTACGATAAGTCATCTATTTCGCAGGATCCGGTAAGTGCCGGGAATGATCAAAACTACTGGTTTGGGCCGTATTTTGGCGGAGAAGGGGTCCAGTTTAGCTATCCCTACCGAGCATTCCGGCTGGTACCTACCATGTACTTATTTGATGTTTTCTCGGAAAACGATGCCCGCTGGGATGCATCTTTTATGACCAATATTTATGAGGTTACGGCGGATGATGGCACTCCGAGACCCGGGTATTACCTCTATTATACCCAGGCAGATAGCCGGGATGAATTGCCCGTTTATATCTATTTTGCCCATCAGTGGGAGGTTGAGGATACCGTGGCCTGGAGAAACGCTAACCCGAATCGGGCCGATGCGATCATCCGCCCTTATTCTGAGCTATGGGAAGCAGACGCAACAACCACTGAGGATGCAGCTACGCCAGCAGTGAAAAAGTTTGATGATCCTACTGCAACTTTTTCCAACTCAGGTAGCAGTTCAAGAGATATTTTTCTGGCCCGCTTAGGAGAAACCTACCTGATTGCGGCCGAAGCTTATTTTAAAATGAGCAACCAGGGTACGGCCGCCGAACGAATCAACGAAGTCAGAAGAAGAGCCGCTGAGCCCGGTACTGAAAATGAAATGACCATTATGCCAGATCAGGTAGATATTGATTTTATTCTTGATGAAAGAGCCCGGGAACTGGCCGGTGAATATCACCGATGGTTTGACTTGAAACGCACCAACACCCTGGTAGAAAGAACGCAGTTGCACAATCGGAGCATTCGGCAGTGGTTCAACACGGGGATTAACCCGTTTGAAGGCACCGACGGAGAACTTAAAATACTAAGACCCATTCCGGCAATTGCTATTCAATTGAATCAGGCCGAAAATATTGCCCAGAACCCGGGGTACTAGGGTACTCACATTATTGATAGAAACCGTGAAATAGCTTATTACACGGTTTCTGTTTTTTAGAAGTATGTAAGAACCCTGAAGCCTACCTATGGAACAAAGAAAAGTCTCTCTGTTGATAAAAACCGTGCTGGTATATGGCCTGATTATAGTAAACTTTTCTCTTCAGGCTCAGCCAGGTAAAAAGATAAAAGCTTTCCCCAGCGCTGAAGGGGCAGGCATGTACACCACGGGTGGCCGAGGTGGAAAAGTAGTGGCGGTGACTAACCTGAATGATGCCGGGCCGGGCAGCTTACGGGAAGCGATTGAGCAGGAAGGGGCCAGAACGGTGATCTTTCAAGTGTCGGGGACTATCCGGCTTCAGTCTCCTCTGGAAATCAAGTCGGGTGATCTGACTATTGCCGGGCAGACTGCACCAGGGGATGGTATTTGCCTGAGGGATTATCCATTAGAAGTACAGGCGAATAATGTGATCATTCGTTATCTACGAGTGCGCCTGGGCGATGAAGCCGGGTTGGCGAATGATGCGGTCAGTGTGAAAAATCAAAAAGATATCATCATTGATCATTGTAGCTTTAGCTGGTCGGTAGATGAGTGCGCCTCTTTCTATGATAATGAAAATTTTACGCTGCAATGGTGTATTATCAGCGAAAGTCTGAATAACTCGGTGCATCCTAAAGGGGAGCATGGCTACGGGGGCATCTGGGGCGGTATAAATGCATCATTTCATCATAATCTGCTGGCGCATCATAAAAGCCGCTTGCCCCGGTTCCAGGGAAGCCGCTACCATCATCAGCCCAAAAGAGAAAAAGCAGAGTTTAGCAATAATGTGATTTACAACTGGTGGATCAACAGCTCATACGGAGGCGAGGAGGGAAGCTACAATGTTGTCGCCAACTATTATAAACCGGGTCCGGCCACCTCTTCCGGTAAGGAAAGCATCTTGGTAGACCCCTACACACCTTACGGCAAATTTTATCTTCGCGATAATATAAACGCATCCAGGATAGCCGTTACTGAAAATAACTGGCAGGGGGTTACGATACCTTCGGCAGACCAGGCCCAGGTGAAATTGGAAACTGCCATCCGGGTACAGCCCTGTGTGCAGGCTGAGGCAGCTGATAAAGCTTATGAGCGAGTGCTCGCCAAAGCCGGTACTTCTCTGGCAAGGGACACCGTAGACCAACGGATAGTGGCAGAAGTCAGAAACGGCTCCTATCATTTCGGAAACAAGGGGATTATTAATAGCCCGCAACAGGTAGGTGGTTGGCCTAAGCTACAGGCGCTCCCCGCCCCGCAAGACAGTGATCAGGACGGTATGCCCGATATCTGGGAAGCAAACCATCAACTGGACCCGCACGATGCTGATGATCGAAATAAAATGACTATAGACTCTCCGTATACCAATCTGGAGGTGTATCTTGAAGGCCTTGTTGAATAACAACCTTTTGCCTTGTGAAAAAAATATTTCTTCTTCTACTCAGTATTTCGCTTCTATCGTTCATTTACTTACCGAAGAGTGCTATCACCGTGTATCTCATTGGGGATTCTACCTTAGCCAAAAAAGCAGTAAAATCCTACCCTGAAACCGGGTGGGGCATGCCGTTTGTCTATTTTTTTGATTCTACTGTCACGGTAGAAAATCATGCGGTCAATGGGCGTAGTACCAAGAGTTTTATGGAAGAAGACCGCTGGCAGCCCGTGGTAGCTGAGCTTAAAGAGGGAGATTACGTGTTCATTCAGTTCGGCCATAATGACGAGGTTCCTTCCAAAGTAGGACGCTACACCACCCCTGATGAGTTTAAAGCCAATCTTACTCAATACGTTACCGAAACCCGTGATAAGCAAGCGAAGCCAGTTTTAATCACTCCGGTAGCCCGCCGTAAATTTGATGAGGCAGGTAAAATCGTTGGCACCCATGATCAGTACTCAGAGATCGTCCGAACGGTGGCGCGCGAGCAACAGGTTCCGCTCATTGATCTGGACAGGAAAAGTCAGGCTCTTTTACAGAAGCTCGGAGTAGAGCCTTCCAAAATGCTATTTAACTTCCTGGAGCCCGGAGAACATCCTAATTACCCGGATGGACGAGAGGACAATACGCATTTTAGTGAACTGGGCGCTCGCAAAATGGCCGAGCTGGTGCTGGCCGAGATTCGAGCGTTGAATCTACCTTTGGTTGAACGAATTGTTAGCCATGACTAATGCGTTTATTCCGATTATCATGTAAAAGGCAATCTATAAGTGTTACCGGAGGCGGTTGGTAAGAGGCCATAATCAGTAGCTTCGCCTCCTCCCAATCGCTTCCTGTACGTTTACTCGGAAGCCGCGGCTGGGGTTAGAACGAATATTTCCTGAATAGTCATAAATCCGGTAATGCTCTACCTCCTCACCGAGCCACAGCACCCGGGAAGACTGGGATAAATAGGAAGACCCATAGTGAAACTCTTCCCGGCGGGTTTTCCCATTCTTCAAAGTGATCTCGGCATAGGCATCCATCGGACCAATTCTGATACCTTCTTTGGAGTGTTCCGAATCAGAAAAGGCTTTTAGCGGGCCACTGTTGGAGGCCGATACTACTAATGAGTGCCCCTGACTGGTCAAAAGTTCGGCAAGTGCTTTAGCGTTGCCATCTACCAGAAAACCACTGTGAGACGAGGGCATGGGAGTAAAGGTGCCATCGCCGTGGCCTTTCAGGTACAGGCCGGTAGAGGCATCGTAGCGGCCAGTCATATAGTTGGCGGCGTAAGAGTTTCCGGTCAACAGCACATCAACATTGCCATCGTTGTCAAAGTCGGCACTAAGTGTACCGTAAACGGGGGCAAATTGGGCCCCAATGGGAAGTGGGTGCAGTGCAAAATGACCGTTCCCCAGGTTTTCAATCCACGAGGTCTGAAAGTTATCGGCTTTGGCTACATACGCATTTTGCAGATCTTCTTCAGAGAACAAATCAGTGATGGTAGCGTCAGCGTAGTCAATGTAGTTAGGGAATTTTTTACGGGTATAGATTATCATCTGGCTGATAAGCTCGTTTCTTCCTGCTACCGGGTAGCTTTTGCCCTGCGTGTATTTGGTAAGAATAGCATCGGTGCTGCCATTGTAATCGAAGTCTTTGGCGTACACCGTTACGGGTTCATCTGCCGATGCCTTGAATGGAGCATTTAGCCCCAGATTACCCGCTATATAATCTGTATCTCCGTCATTGTCATAGTCTCCGGCGGTAAGGCTGTTCCACCAACCTACATTCGCCGACAAACCCGTATCCTGGGTTATATTGGTAAATTTGCCATTTTGATTAACAAAAAAGGTGAGGGGCATCCACTCTCCGGCTACCAGCAAATCTACCTGCCCATCATTATTAAAATCCGTCCATAACGCAGAGGTTACCAATCCTAGTTTCTGTAAGTCGGGACAAACTTCCTGAGTAACCTCCGTAAAGTTGCCATCATCATTCCGTAAAATAAAGCTGTTGACCGGCAGCGGATATTTCCCCGTCTCAATACGTCCTCCAACGAACAAATCCAGGTCACCATCCTGATCATAATCGGCCGCCACTACGCAAGAGCCGCTAACCTGAAGCTCAGGCAGCGCATTTTTATCTAAAGTGAAATTTCCCTGGCCATCATTCACAAACAAACGGTCCTGATACGGGGGAGAGTTGGCATTAAACTCATTTCCTCCACTTACCATATAAAGGTCCAGATCTCCGTCATTGTCTTTATCAAACAAGAGCACGCCCATGTCCTCATAGTTGCTGTTGGTCGGGAGATCCTGTTGAGAGAATGCTCCCTGTCGGTTTTGGGTAAACAATTGAGTGCTTTTTCCGGAAGCACCACCGACGATAAAATCATCCAACTGATCACCATTTACATCACCTACTGCCATGCCTGGTCCGTTTTGAGAATACATGTGGGGCAGGAGAAACTCTATTTTAAATTCATCAAAAGCATTCTCTTCGTGAGTAAACCGAATATTCTTTTCTTCAGATACCTCCTGAAACACGAGCGTTGGCAAGGGAGATTTGGACTGCTCTACCGGCGAAGCCTCAGAATAATCCAGGGTTATTAGCTGATCTGCATCTACGTTAGTAAGTAGTTGCTGTTGCCCATCTGGCCAGACCACTTCTAGGGTATCAATGACCTGGACATCACCTAGCCCAAAATGAAGAATTGGCTCCGCGCTCGACTGAAATCCTCGCGAGAGGGATTGTTGGGCATACTGGCTTTGTCCCCCATATCTAAGGAATATTTTGCTTCCAATACCATCGGCTACGGACGGAGGGCCATCGAATTGTATTCTGAGGTAGTGATTTTTTGAAGAATCTGATAATGTGTTTTCGTAAAGAAAGGCCGGTTTATTCAGGTTATTAATAACCAGGTCCAGGTCACCATCCTGGTCCAAATCACCAAAGGCAGCTCCATTAGAGCAGGTGCGCACATCAAGCCCCCATTCGTGGGTTTTGTCTGAGAACATGATCCCCGAGTAGTTCGCGCCCTTATTCTGAAACAGATAGTTGGAGTGCTCGGTGTTAGGAAGCTCCTCAATCTGTTTTAGAAAATCCGTTTTTAACGCATCGTAACTGGCGTTGGGCTTGATCTGGCTATCCCGGTAGGCGATATAATCATTGTTGGTGATGTCTTTTGGAATGCCGTTAGAAACAAAAATATCTTTAAAACCATCGTTATCCACATCGGCCAGCAACGGTGACCAGCTCCAGTCAGTACGATACACGCCCGCCAGGTACCCAATTTCGCTGAAGCTGGGAGTATCTTCCGGACCGTTACCGTTATTGAGCTGAAGCATGTTTCGGGTATACTGCCGCTGGTAACCCCGGCGAAGCTCAGCCTGAAACTTATCGTAACTCATGGCTGTGCTCATCATTTTCTGACGATGGTTTTCCTCAGGCAGCATATCCAGCACCATAATGTCAGCCAGATTATCATTGTTGATATCAGCCATATCGCAACCCATAGAAAAGCGGCTGGTGTGCTTCAGGTAATCAGTTGCTTTTTCAGAAAAGGTGGCATCTCCGTTGTTGATATACAGCAGATCATCGTAGATAAAATCGTTGGCTACGTAAATATCATCCCAGCCATCCTGGTTCACATCGCCAATCGCAATTCCCAGCCCATAGCCTTCGTATACAATACCTGCTTCATCAGACACGTCCGTAAAGACCGGATGACCATCAGGGCCTGTTCCATCGTTGCGGTAAAGCCGATCGGTACTGGGGCCGGTGCCATCAGATAGTTTTGGTTTAGGAAAGTTAGGGTTGGATTTGTCGTGATAGGCGGACAGTAGGTACATATCCAGATCACCATCTTTATCATAATCAAAAAAAGCGGCTTGGGTGGAGTAGCCGGTATCAGCCAGCCCATAGTTCCGGGCCATGTCCTTAAACCGGGGGGTACCATCCTCAGCAACTCCCTGATTGATAAAAAATTGATTAGCCCGATCAGCTTCTGCGCCAATACCGGAAAAACAAACGTAAATATCCAGCAGGCTATCCTGGTTAATATCTACCATAGCGGCCCCGGTAGCCCATCGCTCGGTAGTCAGCCCGGCCTGTGGAGTTACATCTTTAAATTTTAGCTCGCCCTGGTTTAGGTACAGCGCACTGGAAACCATGTTGCCGGTAAAGAAAATATCGGTGGCTCCGTCATTGTTTACATCACCCAATGCCACGCCACCGCCATTATAAAAGTAGTTGAACTCAAGAATATTCCGGTCAAAATCAGGAGTGAGGTTATTCTGAAACTGAAGTCCGGTTTGCGAAGCAGAAAGTAGACGAAACAGGGTAGGGCGGTCTTCTTTACTACTCAGGGCAGAGGCCTGTTCTCCCGCGTCCGGTTGGCACCCGGTCAATAGACCCCAGCATAGTAAATACACAATCAGTCCTCGTAGCCTCATGTTGTTGTCATTCATCCTGGAATATCAAGTAGTTAATTAATTCGGAATTTACAAAGGAAAGCCTGCTTCCATACATTGAAATTATCTCTACGGTCAGCCGGATTGATACGTATAGTGACCATAGTCAAGATCCAGTAGCCTGTACAGCCCCCTGCTGAGCGCCTCCGGTAACGCTTACCGCTCCGGTCAGACCTGCCCGGTCGGATAAGACTTTCAAAAGAAAATCGCTTCTTTCATAATTATCATAATAAACTCTGTTATTTTGAGGTCGTACCTATGAATTAGTCTATGAAAGAAAGGGCAATATCTCAGTGTAACATACAGGATAAGACGAATCCTTTTCTTAAGAGGAGAAACGCTACAAAACACATATCTGCGATGCTGTTAATTTTACTCTTTTCTGTTTCTAGCTTTGGGCAGAACTTATCCTATGATATGGTAGTGGCGAAGGATGGCAGCGGAGATTATACGTATCTTCAAGATGCTATCGATGCTTGTCGGGCTTTTACACCTAGGCGACTGACCATTTTGATCAAAAACGGGGTGTATAAGGAAAAACTGCTGATTCCGGCCTGGGTCACGGATATCTCCCTGATCGGGGAAAGCGCCGATAGTACCATTCTTACTTTTGATGACCATGCCGGACGGGGAAAAATGGGGACTTTTGATTCTTACTCTGTACGAATTGCCGGAAACGACATTTATGTTGAGAATGTCACTATCCAAAATACCGCCGGACCGGTAGGGCAAGCTGTAGCCCTCCATATTGAAGGCGACCGTTGTATTTTCCGAAACTGTCGGTTCTTAGGGAATCAGGATACTATGTTTGCTTCGGGCGAAAATGCCCGGCAGTATTACCTCAACTGTTATATTGAGGGTACTACTGATTTTATTTTTGGCCCTGCTACGGCCGTTTTTGAAAACTGCGTGATTCATAGCAAGAAAAACTCCTACATTACCGCGGCATCTACCCCTCAGTGGGTGAAATACGGCTATGTTTTCAAAAACTGCACCCTGACAGCCGACCCGGCAGTGGATGAGGTATACCTGGGTAGACCCTGGCGGGATTATGCCCGAACCGTATTTATTGCCTGCAAGATGGGTAACCATATCTTGCCCGAAGGCTGGCATAACTGGTTAAGGCCCGAAGCAGAAAAGACTAGTTTTTATGCTGAGTTTGCATCCACCGGTCCGGGAGCAAATCCTGGTGCTCGCGTAGGCTGGGCGCAGCAGCTAACCGAAAAGGAGGTAGAAACCTACCAGTTAGAGCAGGTATTTAATGGGTGGGTGCCAGCGGTAGAGGAGCTAGCTTCTCAACCTTGATGGTGGCATTAATTAAATTTGAAATGTACAAGGTATTATTTCCGATCATGGTGATGTTCGTGGTTCATAGCAGTTGGGCGCAGACAATCGTTATTCCGCGAGATACCTCTTTTACTGTACAGAGTGCGTATGAAAAAAGTCGAGAGCAGTATCCGTTTATAGAGATTGCTCGCCCCGAGTTACCGGAAGGAGTGCATGTCCGGAAAAATGTGGTTTATCGTACGCTGGGTGAAAGGCAGCTACATCTGGATATTTTTTATCCGGCGGGAGGGGGAAAGCAACGCTACCCGGGGGTATTACTGATTCATGGTGGAGGGTGGCGCTCCGGCTCAAAAGAACATACCATCCCGATGGCTCAGCAGTTAGCTGCCCACGGCTTTGTAGCGGCTGCGGTAGAATATCGTCTCTCGCTGGAAGCTCCCTATCCCGCTGCTATGCACGACGTAAAAGCTGCTATTCGCTGGTTGCGGGCTCATGCCGACAAATATTCTCTGGATACTTCAAAAGTTGCTTCTTATGGCTGCTCTTCTGGTGGGCAGATGGCGGCTCTCCTCGGAACGACTAACGGGATGGAAAAGTTGGAAGGAGAGGGTGATCATCCGGCTCATTCCAGTTCGGTGCAGGCTGCTGTTGATGTGGATGGAATTTTGGCATTCAAGCATCCTGAGTCAGAAGAGGGACAGGCTGCCGGTTGGTGGCTGGGAGGGACGTTTGAGGAGGCCACTAATCACTGGATTGAAGCCTCGCCACTGACCCATGCAAGCGATAATGCGGTACCCATGCTATTTATCAATAGCGCTCTACCCCGGTTTCATGCGGGGCGAGACGATCTGATTCGCCTACTGGATCGGCAGGGCATTTACTCGGAAGTACACACTTTCCCGGATACACCTCATCCATTTTGGCTGTTCCATCCCTGGTTTGAGCCAACCGCAGAGTATACCATTGCCTTCCTGGATAAAGTTTTTCATCAGCTTGAGTGATACTTGTCAAAAGTAAGCTGGTAGACTAACAGACTGTTGGCGATTGGCCGTAGGCGGCAGTTATGCTTACTGCTACCGGCTAACCGCTTACCCATTCATCAATCAACGCTTGAAACAACTATCCGGCCTATCTCACCGATATTTGCTGTAAAAGGAAGTAGATAAACAGGACAGTACCTGACGGTTATTGGTTAAGAATTCTGCAAAATAAGCGGAAACATTAGTGCTAATTAAGTAAATTGTTTCACTAACCCAGTGCTGTGTGATGGCAGGATAAAGGTTTGCGTGCTATGCCCAGGAATAACTCAACCCATGAAGAAGCATTATGGATTGCCTTTCAGCAAGGTAGTAAAGAGGCTTTAACTGCCATTTATCGCCGATATATTACAGACCTTTATAATTATGGGGCCAGGATTACAGACGACCGTGATGTGCTGGAAGATAGCATACAAGACCTTTTTTTTAAACTCTGGAAACAACGGTCATCGTTGAGTGAAGTGTCTTCCATCAAGTTTTACCTTTATAAAGGGCTGAAGTGTAATATCCTGGATAACCTGAAAAAAGTCCGGAAAAATCAGCTGAATGATGCCATATTTCAGGATTCTTTCTTCGACTTTAGCCCGGCAGAAGATGAGAAGATTATGCAGAGCGAAGGGGAGGCGCAACGGAAAAAAGAACTTCAGCACGTTATTCAGCATCATCTCACCCCACGCCAGAAAGAAGCGCTTACCCTGCTTTTTTACGATAATCTGCCGTATGCCAAGGTAGCTGAATTACTCTCATTAACCCCTAAAGCTACCTATAAGCTGGTGTACCGGGCATTAGATGTGTTGCGGCAGCATTTTGAAAACACTGTATTTGCACTGCTTTGCCTCCTGGAAGCTGGTTTTATCCCCTTCGTTTAAAACATATTGCACTTCTCATTTACTGAAAACTTCTCAGTATGGCTAGCTAATTATGGTTGCCAATAAAATATTTTGAAAAAAGTTGCCTCACTCTGGGGTAAAAAGAATTTCATAGCCGTCTCCTCTTATAAAAGCTATCTCTCGCATGTACGAGCGCTATACCATTACAGATTTTATACTGGATCAGGACTTTCAGGAGTGGGTACGCTCGCCTACCTCCGGCAGCGACGCGCATTGGCGAAGAGTGGTTGTCTTGTATCCTCATCAGGAAGAGAACATTGAGGCCGGCCGGAAGATATTGTCGTCTCTCAAATTTAACCCCATACCCGAAGAGGCTATTCATAGTGAAAAAATGCTCAATACTATTTTGAGTAGGATAGATCATTTTGAGCAGGAACAAAATACCGTTAGGCACCCGGTTAGATCATTGTACTCGCGCAGAGGCTGGTTAAAGATCGCTGCCAGTATTATGCTTGTGCTGGGCCTGGCGAGTGGTTATTATCGGTGGGAACAGGAGCAACCGGAGGTGATCAGAACCGCTTACGCTGAAACAAAGGAGGTGCTACTACCCGATGGCTCGCAGGTGGTGCTGAATGGCAATTCGTCCCTGAAGTATTCGGCTGGGTGGCCAGATGTGCCGGTTCGGGAAGTATGGCTGGAAGGAGAAGCCTATTTCAAGGTAAAAAAGCTTACCTCAGATATAGCTGCCGGTCAGGGAGGGCTAAAGAAATTTCAGGTACATACCCGTGGACTGGATATCGAAGTGCTGGGTACGGAGTTCAACGTCCACCAGTGGCAGGATAAAAGTCAGGTAGTGCTGACCGAGGGAAAAGTGAAGGTTAATGTCAGGGAGAGAGAGCAGGAGGTTTACCTGAAACCGGGCGAACTGCTGGAGTATTCGCCGGAAGCGCCCCGCATTACGCACAAAATGGTTGACCCTACTCATTATCTGCATTGGCAAGACCGGCAACTGGTCTTCGATGGTGAACCGCTAACCATGGTGGCCACTCGGGTGCAGGAGATTTTTGGTTACGAGGTGGTTTTTGAAGACCCTCAGGTCAAAGCCTATCAGTTCCGGGGTACCGTTCCCTACGAAGACCCGGACGTGCTGATTCAAATTTTAAAGCGAGCCTATGGGATAGAGATAGAGAAAAAGGAGCATATGCTAATTTTTAAAAAAGTAAAAGCGAAGTAAACAATCAATTTTTTAATAAAAACAACCCACAAACAACCATCTAACATATATGCATATGAGAATCAATTCTTTACTTTTATGGAATATGCTACTGCTTGGGCTGGTGTTCGGCAGTAGTTTGTCTGCTTACTGTCAGTCGTCTCTGGCAGCGTTACCCAGCGAGAGGTTAGCTCGCCTGTCTACCGAATCACCGGTGGTAAAACAGGTGAAAGAAAAGTCGCTCAGAACTGTTCTGGAGGCTTTGGAAGAAAAATACGGAGTCTTTTTAAGCTACGACCTGAAAGCGGTGGAGCATAAAACGATAGAAGTGAAATTAGAGAAAGCTTTAGAAACGGATAATAGCCCGGTAGAAGAGGTCTTAGCTACATTTCTCAAGCCGGTAAAACTGGATTTTCTAAAAGTTAAAGACCGTTACTACGTCATCTACCCGGTGGAAGATAAGCGTCAAACTCCCCGGCTCAATCACCCATCCTCAAGTCTGGTGCCCCCTTTCGCGACTAACCAACCGCCTCGGGTTACCTTCCGCAAAATAACCCTGGAAAAAACCATTACCGGGCAAGTGCTGGACATGGAGACGGACGATCCTCTGCCCGGAGTGAATGTAGTGGTTAAGGGAACAACAACCGGAACAGTGACGGATGTTGATGGAAACTACCGCTTAACTGTAGCTGATAATGCCGAAACCCTGGTATTTTCTTCCGTAGGATTTACCTCGGAGGAGGTCGCTATCGGCAATCAGACCGTTATTAATGTTACCCTGGCACCGGATATTCAGGCACTCTCGGAAGTGGTCGTGGTTGGATACGGTACCCAGAAAAAAGCGGACATCACTGGGGCAATTGCTACGATGGAAGCCAAAAGTATCGAGGAGCGCCCCTTGGCCCGGGTAGACCAGGCTCTGGTGGGGCAGATGGCGGGCGTGCGAGTGCAGCAAACCAGCGGAGTGCCCGGCAAGGGCTTTCGGGTGCAGGTGCGGGGCACCGGTTCCATCAACGCTAACAATGAACCATTATACGTTATTGATGGCTTTCCTCTGGAAGCTGCCGGTCAGAACTCATCAGGAGGGTTTTCTAACGGTAACCCACTGGATAACATCAACCCAAATGATATTGCCTCTATCCAGGTGCTTAAAGATGCTTCAGCGGCTGCCATCTATGGTTCCCGGGCTTCCAACGGAGTTGTAATTATCACTACCAAATCCGGGCAAAGCGGGCAGGCCCGTATCAGCTTTAATGCCTACACCGGGTTTCAGGAACCTACCAAGCACCTGGATATTCTTACCGCTGATGAGTGGGTAGACCGGGCCATAGAGATGATCAACTATAACTGGGTGAACTCAGGTGACGGACGAACCGCTGATCAGACCTCAGCCGAACGGGAGGCAATTCTGGGTGGTTTTGACCGGAATGTAATGATTGATGATCGCTGGCTGCAACCCGGCCACCCCGGCCTTACTTACCTGGATTGGCAGGATGAATTCTTTAGAAGAGGCGTGCTGCAAAATTATGCCCTATCCGCTACCGGCGGTAACGAATTCGTTAAATACTATGTATCGGGCGATTTTCTGGATCAGGAAGGAGTGGCTGTGGGAGTGAACTATCGCCGCTACTCAGCCCGTGCTAACGTAGAAGTGCAAGCCAGCGATAAAGTGAAGTTTGGTCTGAATATCTCTCCTACCTATTCTATTATCAATGACCCGGGTGTGGAAGGAAAAGATCAGCTAACCCACATTACCGTAGGCATGGTGCCTGTAGTAGAAGATAGCGTGGGAATTATGACCGGTGTAGCTCCCTACGACATTTATACCTGGGGCAACTCCCGGGTTAGTCCGGTAGCAACCGCTCAGGCCAGTATTGGCGAGAATCGAACATTCCGAACGCTGAGCACGGCATACGTGCAATACGATGTGCTGGATGGACTGGCTCTAAAAACTTCTTTCAACCTGGATAACAATGACACGCAGCTCAAAGGATATACCCCCGGTCGGGTGAGCCGTAACCGAAACACCACCGGTAGCTTCGACGGGTATCGACGACTAACATTTGTCAACGAAAACACGATTTCCTTTGACCGGACGATCGCCGAGCGGCACCAGCTATCTGCGGTAGCGGGTATCTCCTATTCCTACAATAAGCTGAATAGCTGGGATATTAGCGGAACCTTTCCTTCCGAAGGAGTAACTACCCTCAATGCGGCAACCATTCAGCCCAATAGTACCAGCTCTTTCGAGACACAAAGTGTGCTGCTTTCCTACTTTGGTCGGGTGCAGTACAGCTTTAATGACCGTTACCTGCTGACGGCCTCTATCCGCCGGGATGGCTCATCTCGTTTTGGGCAGGACACCAAATGGGGGATTTTTCCTTCCGCATCAGCTGGCTGGAGAATATCCGAGGAGAATTTTATGCGCAATATTGCAGCCGTGAGCGACCTGAAGCTCAGAGCTAGTTGGGGATTGGCCGGTAATAACGGTATCGGAGACTACAGCCACATTGCTTTATTGGACATTGCTAACTATTCCTTTGGTGGGGCTTTGGGTAGCGGGCTGGTACCGCAGAACTACGCCAACCCCGACCTAAGCTGGGAGCAATCAGAAACTGTAGACATTGGTTTTGATCTGGGGCTGCTGGCTAACCGCATTTATACTTCATTTGACTATTACACCAAACGTAATACCGACCTGTTGCTCAATATTCCGGTTCCGTCAGCCACTGGTTTTACTACCGCCCTAACGAACATTGGTGAAGTGCTGAACAAAGGGTGGGAAGTAGAGCTTACTACTCGTAACCTGACTGGCCCGCTGGAATGGACTACTAATCTGAACTTTAGCCACAACACCAACGAAGTAGTGCAGCTAGGCCCCGAGAATACACCGATTCTGGGCGGCGACTTTGATATCAACCATAATATTCTGAAAGTAGGCGAACCAATGTACAGTTTCTATGTGGTGCAGCAAATTGGTATCCTCTTTCAGGAAGATATTGATAACGGTGCTGCACTCTACGGTAGTGAGGAAGCGGGCGACCCTAAATACCTGGATGCCAACGAAGATGGAGTAATTGACCCAGACGACCGCGTGCTGTCTGGTCACCCTAACCCTGATTATGTGTGGGGTGTTTCTAATACACTGAACTATAAAGGATTTGATCTGTCGGTGCTGGTGCAGGGGCAATGGGGTAGTAAGCTGTATTCTACCTTTGGACGGGCTATGAACCGTACCGGGATGGGATTTGTGGATAATGCCCTTGGTCGTTGGGCAGAACGCTGGCGCTCACCGGAAGAACCCGGTAATAGCGAAGTGCCCAAAACCAACTCCAATTTCGGCCGCATCAAAAATACCGACTGGTTGTATGATGCCAGCTACGTACGGGTCCGTAACATCACCCTCGGGTACAACCTTGGTAACTTGATTAACAGTGATTTTATCAGCGCCGCTCGAGTATATGTGACGGCCGAAAACTACTTCGGGCACGACAATTACACGGGTGGGTTTAATCCGGAAGCCGTAAATACCAGTGGTGATGATTACGGAGCTTTCCCTTTACCAAAGTCAGTCATCTTTGGAGTTAACCTGACCTTTTAATGCTTACCATAACCAGAGAAGCCATGAAGAAATTACACTATATCATACTGTCTTTTACTGTGCTGGTCCTGGCGGCTTGTGAAGATCAACTGGATCAGGTACCCATCTCCGAGCGGGGGAGCAACAGCTTTTATCAAACCCCGGAAGATTTTGTGCAGGCCATTAACGGAGCCTATGCCCAGTTAAGTCCCTATCCGATCTGGCATTTTGAGCTATCCGAGATTCGGTCTGATAATATGTATGTGCCCGGTTTAGGAGGTGTGCGGGATTACAGTGCTATCAACAATTTCTCTAAAACCCTGGCCACAGCTACGTTCATCAACGATACCTGGAATGGGTACTATAACGGACTTATGCGAGCCAATACTGTACTAAACCAGTTAAGTGCAGATGCCGTGCCGGATGAAGCCCTGCGAAACCGTATAGAAGGAGAAGCCCGTTTTCTCCGCGCTTTGTTCTACTTTGATATGATCCGGTGGTTTGGGAAAGTGCCCCTCATTACCGAGCCAGTGTCGCCTCTGGAAGCCCTGGATATCCCTCGCGCTCCCGTAGCTGATATATATGAGGTAATCATTGACGACCTTGAGCAGGCCATTGCGCTATTGCCGGATGCTTATTCGGGGACCTCAGTTGGAAGAGCTACGTCGTATGCAGCACGGGGTATACTGGCTCGTGCTTACCTAACGCGCTCCGGTCCTCAACTGCACCCCGATGGTCCCTGTCTGGGCACCAATGATTACGAAGCCGCACTCACTATGCTCAATGAAATTATCAATAGCGCTCAGTTTGCTCTTCTGAACAGCTACGAAAGCATTTTTGACTATGATAATGAGAACAATGCTGAAATCGTCTTTGACATTCAATACTTGTCCGGCGGATTAGGCGTAGGTGGAGAGTATGTTGCCCAGCAGTATTCTGAAGCTTTTGCCCGCAGCGTAGGCATTCCTTTCGCCGGGGGAGCTTTCCCGGATGCCCCTAAAACCCCATCGGATGACTTGATTACGTTGTATTTGGAAACTGATCTGCGCAAAGAAGTGAACATTGCAGAAGGGTACACCGATGTAAATGGAAATTACGTACCGGAACCCTTCATCACCAAATACCTGGACTTGAATAACCTGGGCATCGACCGTTTTGACTTTGAGCTGAACTACCCCGTATTGCGTTACGCTGATGTGCTCATGATGAAGGCAGAAGCCATTCTTCGCGGTGCTTCGGGTAGCCAGGCTGAGGTAGATGCGCTGGTCAATGAAGTTCGGGCCAGAGCCGGGCTGACTCCGATAGCCAATGTAACGTTGGAAGGTTTACTGGAAGAACGTAGGCTGGAGTTTGCCGGTGAAGGTTTGCGCTGGCACGATCTGGTACGGACCGGTCTGGTGCTGGATGAAATGAACGCCTGGCTTCCCGTAGCCGATGATAGCGGCGTAATGCCCGCCAGCATCAATGAAACTTCTATCATTTATCCCATTCCTCAGAATCAGATTGATATCAAAGAAGGGCTATACGATCAAAATCTTGGCTATTGATCAATAGCACTATTTCTTAATCAAAGCTGGATATTTGGTTCGATTTGGGAATCAGGTGTCCGGCTTTTATTTTACAATATTGTTATGCAAAACGGAACAGTATCTGACTACAATTGAATGACACGAATCCATCACAACCTGATTAATAAAGTAATTGCCTTTTTTATCCACACCATACAGCAGAAAAATTGTGGTGCTTTCCTTTCTTTTTTTCTAATAAGTAGTGTAACCGTTGCCCAAACACCAACCGCAGTAGGCAATTACCAATCTGGGTTTGAGCAAAAGGGAAATGTGGTTACGTTTTCCAATGAGAATGCCGACGTGCGCCTGGAATTTTGCACTCCTACCATGCTCCGGGTTCGCACCAGCTGGAACCGGCAGTTCGAAGAGAACGAGCCCTGGATGGTTGTGAAATACGACTGGCCTACCGTGGAACTGGATGCTGACGAGGAAGAAGATCATTTTACGCTGAAAACCGAAGCACTCAACGTCACCATTACCAAGCAGCCTTTCTCATTAGAAGTGGCAACAATCGATGGGCTGGTGCTTACCTCAGAACAGGGGCCGGGAGGAAGCTTTCAGGAGGGCGAGGCAGTTCTCACCCGTAAGCAACTATTACCCGATGAGCATTTCTTCGGTTTCGGTGAGCGTATGGACCTGATGGACCGCCGGGGAAGTAAAGTGCAGCTTAATGTAGGAAGAGGGCAGGGGCGACCGCACATTGTGGGGGCATACAATATTCTGAAAGCCAATTACTGCCCGGTTCCGTTCTTTATGAGCACACGCGGCTACGGTATTTTTCTGCATAATGCGTACGCCTCCGAATGGGATATGGGTGCCACCCAACCTGATCAATACAGCTTTCAGGCCGATGGGGGTGAAATGGATTACTACCTGATGTACGGTCCCGATTTCCCCACTATCCTTGATCAATACACTACCCTGACCGGAAAATCACCATTGCTCCCCATGTTTGCGTTGGGCTTGCATGTGGGTACGTACAGCGGCGGCACCTGGGGGCACGAGGAGCTTACTTCTACTCAGTATGTTATAGCCCTGGCCCGGAAATTCCGGGAGCTGGGCATCCCCATTGACATTTTACATCTGGATTCCACCTGGAGAATTTTCGGGAAAGTGGGCGGAACCGGAGCAACCTCCTTCGAATGGCGAGATACCTTTGATGACCCCGAAGCCATGTTCGATAGCCTGTATGCTATGAATCTTAATATGGTCGGCTTGCACCTGCGTCCCCGGTTTGATAATGGGCAGAAGCTTAATTTACTGGATCAGGCTCGGGCGAAAGGCTATACTTACCCCGAAGCGGACAACCCCGGTGAGTTTGTTAATTTCTTTGATCAGGAGGCGGTAGACTGGTGGTGGGATAATGGGGTTGAGCGGATTGCTTCGATCGGAGCGATGTTTTTGAAAACGGATGAAGGAAGTGCTTTCGGACAAAAAGCTAACGAAAGCGATAAGATAGGGCCTACCGGCAAGGAAGTAGAAAAGCTGCACAATCTGTTTCCGCTGGCTTATGCCAAAGCACCGTACGAAAAATTTGCCGAATACAACCAGCAACGGGGCATGAACCACACGCGGGAAGGCTACGCCGGTATTCAACGCTATCCCTTCATTTTTGCCGGTGACTGGCCCAGCGAGTGGCAGTACTTTGCCCCGGTGATCAAAGCCGGTCTGAACGTTGGTATGTCGGGAGTAGGGTACTGGGCGCATTGCATGGGCGGGTTTGAGCACGATGCCGACCCCGAACTCTACATCCGCTGGTGCCAGTTCGGCTTGCTAAGCCCTATCGCTCATTTGTTTGGCATGGACCACCCCGGCTATAAGGAGCCCTGGAACTATGGCGAAGATGCCCTCAGAAACTTTAAAAAGTACGATGATTTACGTTACCAACTGATTCCCTACCTCTACAGCCACGCTTACGAGATGTACGAGACCGGTATGCCGCTTATGCGAGCACTGGTATTGGAGCATCAGAATGATGTCAACACCTACGATATTGCTGATCAGTATATGCTGGGAAGCCAGTTGATGGTGTGCCCGGTAACTACCAAAGGAGCACAAACCCGGGTGGTATATCTGCCGGAAGGTACCTGGTTTGATTACTGGACGGGCACTCAGTATGAGGGAGAACAATACATCAGTGTAAGAACCCCGCTGGATACTATTCCTGTTTTTGCAAAAGGCGGGGCTATTATCCCCATGCAACCCGTCGTGAATTATATTGGAGAACACCCCATAGACACTATCACGCTGGACCTTTTTCCTAAAGGTAATACCGAGTTTGTACTGTACGATGATGATGGTAAGAGTCTGGCCTACCAACAGGATACCTATGCCACAACCACCATTCGCTGCGAAGAGGCAACAGGTACAACACGGGTGCACATCGGTCAGCCTCAGGGAAATTATTCTGTACCGGAAAGGTCATATCGCTTAAAAGTGCACACCGCCACTGCCCCGACCGAAGTAACCTCTGGCCAGAAAAAACTGGAAAAAGCCACAACAATGACGGCTTCCTCCGGCTGGTATTATAATGATGAAGCGCAAATATTGTATATTCAATCAGCTGGAGACAGTACGGAAGAAATTTCGGTTGAAATAACGTACTAAGAAGTATAACGGATACTGCTTCCTCACAAATACACAACCTTCGTAAATGAAATTGCTAAACCTTCTTGCCTTAGCCCTGCTTTTGCTAGGCAGACCCGTTGCCGGTCAAATTATCAAACAACCCATCCCTGATAAACTAGTTGTGCTTACTTTTGATGATGCTGTCAGTACGCATGCTACGCTGGTGGGGCCTCTGCTAACGGAGTATGGCTTTGGAGGTACTTTTTTTGTCTGCGAGTTTCCACCCGATTTTGAGGATAAAACCAAGTATATGTCGTGGGAGCAGATTGACGAATTGGCTGAAATGGGGTTTGAGATTGCGAACCATACCCGCACACATACCCACGTAAACCAGATGAACCAACCCCAGCTGGTGAAGGAACTAACCTATATTGAGCAGAAGTGCCAGGAATTGGGTATTGATAAACCCGTAAGCTTTGCCTATCCGGCATATGATACGGACCCGGATGCCTTTAAAACGCTGGCGGCTCAGGGCTATGATTTTGCCCGCATTGGCGGCGATCAGGCCTATGATCCAACCAAACATCATCCCTACCTGATTCCCAGTTATAGCACCACCGGCACTGATAAAGAGCGAGTCTTGAATGCTATCCGGCAGGCTAGAGAGGGAAAGATAGTGATACTCACCGTACATGGAGTGCCCGATTATGCCCATGATTGGGTTACAACTCCCCCTGAGCTTTTTAAAGAATACCTGGAGTACCTCCATGAGCATCAGTATCAGGTGATCGCCTTGCGTGATCTACGAAAATACATTGATACAGAGCAGGCTCGATCACAGATCAAACCGGAATTGTAATCGGTTGATTTTAACTATATTTTAATAAATGAGTAATAAAAATGAGCTGGATTGCAAAAACCGTATTAATAAACTAGGTAATACACAGTATTTTGAGCAAAATAAAAGAGTGAAAAAGCCAGGGAATGCTTACTTTTGAGGTTATGATAATGCTCAAATCTCGAGAATTGTTATAAAATCTAAATCTTTATCATTTTTTTAGACAAAAGAGAAAGTATGAAAAAAAATAATGAGGAGGTAGGAGTAGGAGTGAGGGAAATTGCCCGTAGAGCGAATGTATCTATTGCTACGGTTGACCGAGTAATTCATAACCGGACTGGCGTATCGGAAAAAACACGTAAAAAGATACAGGGTATTATCAAGGATTTGAATTACCAACCTAACCTGCTGGCCAGCCGTCTGGCCTCCCGTAAGGTATACCAGTTTACTACATTAATTCCTGAGGTTTCTGAAGAGACCGATTTCTGGGAAGCTCCCCTAAGAGGGATTAAAAAAGCAGAAAAGGAAATTAGTCAATATGGAGTGAGTATGAAAAAGCACTTCTTTGATTTGAACGACAAGGCTTCCTTTGTGCAGCAGACTCGAAAAATCCTGGAGAGTAAAGTAGACGGAATTTTGCTGGCGCCCTCCTTTATAGAAGAGTCCATGCAACTGGCTCAGGCCTGCCAAGAGCGAGAAATCCCTTATGTATTTATCAATTCGGACATTCCTAACCAGGATAGCCTGTGCTACATTGGTCCGCATCTGGTGAAAAGCGGATACATGACGGCTCACCTGATGAGCTACGGAATGGCTGATGGTGGGAAAATTCTGGTTGTAAATATCTCTAAGGAAATAGACAACCATCACCATTTGCTGAGGAAGGAAGAAGGCTTCCGAAACTATTTTAAGGATCACCAAAAGTCAAACGAGATTATTAAGCTTGATATCCGGCAAACAACCTACCCGGAGGTAGAGCAGCAACTGATGGAAGCTTTTAACCAACACCCCGATATTCAGGCAGTCTTTGCCACCAACTCCCGGGTGTTTTCAGTCGCCAAGTTTATGGAGCAGGCCGGCAAGAAAGACCTCCTGTTAATAGGGTATGATTTTCTGAAAGACAATATTGAATACTTAAAAAAGGAAACTATTGACTTCCTTATCTGTCAGAAACCAGAAGAACAGGCCTATCGGGGTATGATGGCTCTCTATCAGCATCTATTTCTAGGAGTGAATATTGACCGGGTGCAATACATGCCGATAGACATTATTACCAAAGAAAATTATGAGTTTTATAGCAATTAGCAGATGGATAGTAACTTCTGAAAGAGAACAGTATTGTCATATAAAAGTAAACAAAAGAAGTCTATAGATTTTTATTAGACTTTTTTTTTACTATCTTCGGGTACGTACCCGAAACTTCACTTCTGGACTTTATTAATTCATGCATTATCAGGAAGAACGTATTCATGTCGGAATGGCAGCCTACGGATTATCAGGCCGGGTATTTCATGGTCCCTTGCTTACGGCTCATCCCGGATTTCATCTACAAACAATCCTGCAACGTAGCCGCCAGGATGCCCGGCAGCAGTACCCGAATATACAGATAGCTCGCGCTTTTGAAGATCTGCTGGCTGACTCAACGATTGAATTAGTCATAATAAATACTCCGGAACATTTACATACTGAAATGGCTCGGCAGGCTCTGCTGGCGGGTAAGCATGTAGTGGTAGAAAAGGCGTTCACACCTACCGTTCGGGAAGCCCAGTCGCTGATCGCTTTGGCCCGGGAGCAGGGTAAAGTGCTAAGCGTATTTCAGAACAGCCGCTGGCATGGCGATTTCCTGACAATCAAAAAAGTGCTTGAGCAGAACCTATTGGGCGAGGTAGTAGAGTACGAAGCGCACTATGATCGTTTCCGTAATTACATACAGCCCGATAGTTGGAAAGAAGATCCTCTGCCCGGTACAGGCGTTCTGTACAACCTGGGGTCACACATGATCGATCAGGTGCTGGTGTTGTTTGGCTGGCCCGAAGCCGTTATGGCCGATCTTCGGATTCAGCGGCCCGGTGGCAGAGTGCACGATAACTTTGAAGTTGTGCTCCATTACCCTCAGCTAAAAGTGACATTAAAGTCCAGTTATCTGGTGAGAGAGCCCGGACCACGATACGTGTTGCAGGGCACCGAGGGTACCTTTATGAAATACGGTGCCGATGCGCAGGAAAGCCTGCTGAAGGCCGGAAGATCGCCTCTGGATGAAGGGTGGGGGAGTGAACCTAAAAAACTGTGGGGTAAGCTTAACTCTCAAGTGCAGGGTCTGCATTTTGAAGGGCAGCTAGAAACTATTCCCGGCTCCTACCTGGGTTATTACGATAATATATATAAAGCTATTAGAACGAATGCGGCTCTGGCAGTAACTCCTGAGCAGGCTATGCAAACAATCGCAATTATTGAAGCGGCCCAGCGCAGTCACGAGGAGAAGAGAGTCGTAGTGCTAGAGGCATCACCCTAAGCTTATTAAGAGAACAGGCCGCCTAAAGAGACTGGCCGGTTTCATATTAATTGGGTAAAGGGGCGTAAAAATGCCTCGAAGAAACTATATTAAGATAGTCATTTTACTGCTAATACATAAGAAACGGGATGGTAGTGCCGGGTAATCGGTAATTTGGGTACTTAAATCTCTGGCATCGGTATACTTTTATGAAATGAACCGTTTGCCAACGCTGGCAAGTCTGCCGACGCCGTTGAGAGGTAATTCAGTGGCCCGGCAAGTCTGCTGACGCTGTCAGGGAGCCGTCAAGTGGTCCAGCAAGCTTCCTGACACTGTCAGGAAGCCATTAAGTGACCCAGCAAGCTTGCCGACGCTGTCAGGAGGCTTTCAAGTAGCTCTGCAAGCCTGCTGACGGAGAAATGTACCGATAAACCTTGGCGAAGAAATACGCAAACTTTGTTTTAAGCATAGATGCAAACCAGATAGTCAATAGAAAAAATTACTACTCATTTAACATATCTTACCAACCTATGAAAAATACCGTCAAACGCAGAGATTTTATCAAACAAGCCGCGGCCAGCAGCATGGGCATGGGCCTCATGACCGGCGGTGCACCCTTTATCCTAAGCAATGGTTCGGCCAACGAAAAGGTCGTGGTCGCCATTATGGGTACTAACAGCCGAGGCTCCGCACTGGCGAAAGGCTTCGCTAAACTGCCCGGTGCTGAGATTGCCTATATCTGTGATGTGGAAGACGGGGCGCTGGCCAATGGAATGGCAGCCGCCGAAGAGGGCGGGCAAAAAAAGAAGCCCAAAGCAGAAAAAGACATTCGTAAAGTGCTGGAAGATTCTTCGGTAGATGCCTTAGTGATTGCGGCTCCCGACCACTGGCATGCTCCGGCCGCTATCATGGCACTCAACGCCGGTAAGCACGTCTATGTAGAGAAACCCTGTAGCCATAATCCCCAGGAAGGAGAAATGCTGGTAGAAGCGGCTCAGAAGCATAAGAAGATTGTGCAGATGGGAAATCAGCGCCGGTCGTGGCCGCACGTGGTGGAGGCTATCGAGGAAATTAAAAACGGAGCTATCGGCAAGCCTTACTTTGCCCGAGCCTGGTACGCCAACACTCGCGAATCTATCGGGCATGGCAAGAAGGCTCCCGTACCTGCCGGACTGGATTATGATCTGTGGCAGGGCCCCGCACCCCGTAAACCTTACCAAGATAACCTGATTCATTACAACTGGCACTGGTTCTGGCACTGGGGCACCGGCGAAATCCTTAACAACGGAACGCACGTGATTGACCTCTGCCGCTGGGGACTGGGCGTAGACTATCCGATACGGGTAAGCTCCGGCGGAGGACGCTATGCTTTTGATGATGACTGGGAAACCCCGGATACCCAATCTGCTTTTTACGATTTTGAAGACGGTATGAGCATCACCTGGGAAGGGCGAAGCTGCAACGGAAGAACAATTGAGGAAACATCAGCCGGTTGTGCTTTCCACGGCACCAATGGCAGCCTGGCAATTCAGGGCAACGGGTACACCTTGTATGATAATAAGAATACCGTACTCAAAACCGTCACTCAAAGTAATGCCGACGCCACTGATCTTACCGGCCCTGGTCTGGACCTGGATCAATACCATCTGGCGGCATTCCGCGATGGCATCCGCACCGGGAAGAAGCCCATCACCTACATTGAAGATGCTAACAAAAGTGTGCTACTGTGCCAGTTGGGCAATATCGCCTACCGCACCAAGCGAGTACTAAACTGCGACCCTAAAACCGGAAGAATTGTCGGTGATGATGAAGCCATGCAACTATGGGGCCGCGACTACGAACCAAGCTGGAAGCCACAAGTGTAGGTGTTCATCCCCCATATCCAATAAAGTGAATGAGTGAGATCAACATATTCACTCATTCTCTCAATCACTCAGTCATTAAGTATACAACAACCTTTAAGTTTTCTATGAGAAAGATAATGCGCGATGTTTTGGTTCTTGCAATAGCGTGGTTCATGGTAAATCCGCTATTGGCGCAGTCTAAGGCAGATAAGATCGGAATGGTATCATATACTTACCGAAATAGCTTTGCAAAAGATGTAGCCAAAACGCTGGACACACTTCAGCAGATGGGCATCACCGATATGGAATTTTCCAACCTGTTTGGCACGACGGCTGAAGAACTGCGGGCCATGCTAGACGAACGGGATATGTACTGCTCCTCTTACGGAGTAGGCTATGATGCCCTGGTGAACGAAACGGCCGAAGTAGCCCGGCAGGCCAAAGTGCTGGGAGCCAAATACGTACGAGTAGCCTGGATTCCCCACGAAGATGATTTTACCGAGGATGATCTCAAAAAAGCCGTAGCGGACTTTAACCAAGCCGGGAAAGAACTGAAAGAAGAACATGACTTAACGTTTTGCTACCATAATCACGGTTACGAGTTTCAGCCTTACGAGAAAGGCACCATGTACGATTACCTGATGAAACAGACCAACCCAGACTATGTGAGTTTTGAGATTGATGTGCTATGGGTAGTTCATCCCGGGGCCGACCCGGTAAAGCTGCTGAAAAAATACGGCGACCGCTACAAACTCATGCACGTGAAAGACCTTAAAAAAGGAGTGAAAGGCGACTTTTCCGGCGGCACTCCGAAGGAGAATGACGTGACGCTTGGCACGGGGCAGATGGATTTTCCGGCCATTATGAAAGCCGCCAAAAAAGCCGGAGTCCAGCATTATTACATCGAGGACGAAAGCCCAACCTACTACGTTCAGGTACCCAAAAGTATCGCTTACCTCGAAAGCTTAGGCCTAGAGAAATAAACCAACACATAAGCTAACCTTTAATATCAGAATTCATGAAAGAAGGATTTAACCGGCGTCACTTTATGAAAGCGGCGGCCGTCACTGGAGTAGGTATGGGTATCGGAAGTTCATTGAGCGCATCGCCCCTGTATAAAACCTCATCTCAAAGTAAGGAGCTAAGGGCCGGTATCATCGGGCTGGACACATCGCACAGTGTAGCTTTTACCAAAGTGCTGAACGACCCCAACGCCGAAGCCGACGTAGCCGGAGTGAAAGTAGTGGCCGCTTACCCCAAAGGAAGCCTGGACATTGAAAAAAGCACCAGCCGCATCCCCGGTTATACCGACGAGATGAAAGAATTGGGAATAAAGATTGTAGACTCAGTAGAAGCCCTGCTGGAAGAGGTGGATGTTGTATTTCTGGAAACCAATGACGGTCGTCGGCATCTGGAACAGGCCATGCCCGTGTTCAAAGCCGGAAAGCCGGTATTCATTGACAAGCCCATTGCCGCCTCCCTCTCGGATGCTATCGCTTTGTTTGATGCTGCCGAGCAATACAACGTACCCATGTTTTCGGCTTCCTCTCTTAGGTTCATGGAAAGTGCGCAGAAAGTTCGGAATGGTGAAACCGTAGGAAAAGTATTGGGAGCCGATGCGTATAGCCCCGCTCACCTGGAAGAAACCCACCCCGATCTGTTCTGGTACGGGGTGCACGGCGTAGAAACCCTGTTTACCGTGATGAAAGCTGGCTGTCAGCAGGTAACCCGCACCCAGACGGAAGATGCCGAACTGGTAGTAGGTACCTGGGAAGATGGACGAATTGGCACCTTTCGGGGCATGCGTAATGGCAAGCTAGGGTACGGTGGAACGGCCTTCGGAGAAGAAGGAATTGCACCCATTGGTCCCTATGATGGTTATCGCCCTCTGGTCGTGCAGATTGTAGAGTTCTTCAAAACCGGAAAATCACCCATTCCGAAAGAAGAAACTTTGGAGATATTCGCCTTCATGCAGGCGGCCGATGAAAGCAAGAAACGAGGCGGCGAGGCCGTAACCTTGAAAAGCGTAATGGAAGAGGCCCGAGAAGGCAGCGCCATGCGAGAATAAGCAACAATTACTCACCTAATATAACAACCTATGAAAAACGTCGCGCAGAAGTTTTACCTCTGCTGCCTGGTCATGCTTATGAGCATTTCCTGGTCAGAGGTATTTTCTCAGAGTACTGAGAAAACAGTTAAGGGTAAGGTTATCGACCGGGACACCGGTGATGGCTTGCCAGGAGTCAATGTGCTGGTGAAAAACACCGCCATGGGCACCGTCACCGGAGTAGATGGTAGTTACGCTATCACTGTAGCCGGTGAAGAAGAAACCCTCATCTTTTCATCCATCGGATACCTGAGCCAGGAAGTGCCCCTGAACGGAAGATCTACGCTGGATATTACGCTGGAGGAAGATGTGAAGAGCCTGGAGGAAGTGGTGGTGATCGGTTACGGAAAGCAGGAGAGGCGAGATGTTTCTACGGCGATTGCTTCGGCCTCGTCAGAAGACATTAAAGACATACCCGTCTCGGATTTTAGTCAGGCACTTACCGGGAAACTGGCCGGGGTCAGAATCTCTAACAATAATTCGGCACCGGGCGGAGGTTCTAACATTGTAATCCGGGGGGTAAGCTCAATCAACGCGAGCAATAGTCCGCTCATTGTGATTGATGGGTTTCCGATTAAGCCCGGCTACAACAAAAACGAGAACCCCTTAAACTCCATCAACCCCGCCGATATTCAATCTGTCGAGGTGTTGAAAGATGCTTCTTCCAGTGCCATTTACGGTACGGAGGCGGCTAACGGGGTAATTCTGGTTACCACCAAAAAGGGAAAGACCGGAAAACCTACCATTTCCGTGAGCGCCAGTACCGGAGTGCAGTCTATGATCAACAAGGTAGATGTGCTCAACCGGGAGCAGTTCCTACAGATGATGGACGATTCCCGCGCCGCCGCCTACATCATAGAAGACCCCAACTTCGGCACTAACGACCCGGAAGCGCCGCTGTGGCAATGGACGGATTCCGATGAAACCCGGATTTACAACTGGGCCAACTATTCTCAGTATGCCGCCGGTATGCAGGACCCCTACCAGATGTTTTACCGCTGGATTACCGTAACGGACACTACGAAAAACAGCTTCTACGATACTGATTGGCAGGACGTAATCACCCAGCCGGGTAGAGTAAGCGATATTCAGCTTTCTGCATCCGGAGGAACGGAAAACCTGTCGTACCGAATTTCCGGAGGATACTTCAGTCAGGAAGGTATCGTAAAAACTTCAGGGTATAACCGTTTTTCTTTCCGGACCAATACCGAGTTGAAAGTAAACAACGCCTTAAAACTGGGACTGATGCTGGCCCCTTCTCTTGAAAATACCGATGTGTTATCGAACACGGAGGGTGGTGCTTCCAGCAACCCGTTTTATAATGCCCTGGCTCTGCCTCCCATCTGGAGCCCAACGGATGAAAACGGCGACCCTATCTACTACGGTACCGAGTCTACCTACGAGAGCCCTTGGTTTTGGAACCTGGATTTTGCCGTTAACCCTTTGTCTACTTTTGAAATTAAGGACAATCGGAAGAGAGCCAAGAACCTTTCTACCCTGTATGCCGAGATCAATATCCTGAAAGACCTGACCTTCCGTTCAGAGTTTCATACTCAGATCGACTACTGGGAGCGGAATTACTTTCTGCCCAACCACGTGCCGAATACCTCCCAACCCTTTTCCCGATCCCGAGGTATCAACCAGATCAATACATCTCTCACCTGGAACTCGCAAAACTTCCTGACCTACTCCCACAATTTCAACAAACACTCCGTGAATGCCATGGTGGGATACTCGGTGAATGAGTCTACCTTCAAATCCACGTACCTGGAAAAGTATGATTACCCGACCGACCTGCTGCCTACACTGAACCAGGCCGTAACGGTAGCCGATGCGCAGAATGATGCCCGAACTCATATTTCCAGTGAGTCGGCCATTGGTAGTTTTGCCCGCCTGATCTATAACTATGCCGGAAAATACTACGTTACCGGTAGTGTGCGCCGCGATGGTTCCTCAAAATTTGGTAAAGACAATCGCTGGGGTATTTTCCCTTCCTTCTCTTTAGCCTGGCGGGCCTCCGACGAGCCGTTCTTCGAACCATTACGTAAATATATTACCGACCTTAAAATCCGGGGCGGATGGGGTGTTATTGGTAATGCGGGCATCAACAACTATTTAGCCTTAAGCACCCTGAATGCCGGAGCGTATGTGCTCGGTTCAGGTTCAACCCTGGCTCCTTCGTACGTCGACGGTCAGGTGGCTAATCCTATTCTGGGTTGGGAAGAAACGACCGACTACAGCGTGGGTACTGACGTAGAGATGTTAAACAGCCGGGTGATGCTGAGCGTGGATTATTTCCATCGGGTCACCGAAAACATGCTGTTTAATATGCCATTACCGGTAATTACCGGGTTTAATTCGTACATGGCCAATGTCGGCTCCATGCGTAACCGTGGGTTTGAGTATTCGCTAAACACCCGCAACTTGGTGGGGCGTTTACAGTGGAGCACCAGCATCAACCTGTCGTACTACCGCAACCGCGTACTTGACATCGGTAAAGACAAGCGGCCCATCATCTCCAATAATGGGTACACCACCGAAGGCCGTCCGCTGGCCGGAATCTGGGGGTATGATAACCTGGGAGCCTTCGACGATTGGGAAGATGTAAAAACCTCGCCCATCTTTAATTCTCAGCAGGAGATATGGGGCAAGCGTTCTAATCCGGGCACCCCCAAAGTATCGGATGTGAATGGTGATGGTATCCTGGATGAAAGTGACCAGACTGTAATCGGCCAGAACAACCCGGATTTTGTGTGGGGTATGACCAACACCTTCGGATATAGAAACTTTGACCTCTCGGTGCAGATCAATGGGGTGCAGGGCGGTGATATCTCGATGGTAGAGTTTGAAAGTATGCTGGGCCGGGGTGGCGGACGACGCAGCATGACCACCGAATACTATAATAACTACTGGCGCCCTAACATGACCGACGCTATCTACGCCACTCCGATTCGGAAAAGTGCCGACGGAGCCAGTACTTCGGGAAGCTTGCTGTTCAAGAAGACCTACATGAACATCCAGAATGTAGTGTTCGGCTATACTTTGCCT
This sequence comes from Roseihalotalea indica, assembly GCF_022458895.1. The sequence goes on from NZ_JAINFL010000014.1 coordinate 207,667, forward strand.
TCCGAATTGTCGAACAAAGCTTCCATTTCCAATCTGCGGTTGTATTTGAGCGTACAGAATGCCCTGTTCCTGACTAAGTATCCGGGATACAATCCTGAAGTGAACTATCAAGGAAACTCAGCCTTATCACAAGGCATTGACCGGGGAGCCTATCCACTGGCCCGAACCATTTCTATTGGAGCTAACGTGGCATTTTAACCTAAAACGAGAACATCGATATGAAAAGATTATTTTCATTAATCATACTGACCCTGGCGTTGTATTCCTGTTCAGAAGATTTTCTGGACAAGCAACCCGAGGATATCCTGTCGTCTGATGCTTTTTACAACAATCCGGAAGAGATCAAAGCCGGGCTGATGGCCGTGTACGAACCTCTGCAACAAATTTATAATCGTCAAGATAAGGATAACCGTAGGGGGTTGCCTGAGTATCTTTCTATCATTTCCGATGATGGGCGAGACAGCTATTGGCAGACCAACGATTATCTATTCAAGAAAACCAGTAGTGATTCCCATACCAATTTTTGGGAACACCATTACAAGATGATCGTCAACGCCAACAATATCATAGACGTTATTGACAATTTTGAGCCTAAAAGTGCTGCTGATGAAGCCACCGTTCTAGCCTACCGGGGCGAAGCTTCCTTTCTGCGCGGCTTGGCCTACTTCAATCTGGTCAGGTTATACGGAGCGGTGCCCAAAGTGGTAGAGCGGTTCGAAAACCCCAATGACGCTATCGGAATCGGACGCACTCCGGTAGATGAGATTTACAATACCGTAATCATTCCTGATCTGGAATATGCTGTGTCTAACTGTCTTGTAAAGGGCAATGCGGAGCTGGCTGGCGAAGAAGCTCGCGCTACCAAAGGTGCCGCGCTTACTATGCTCGGGAAGGTATATTTAACCCTGGGTGATCATGCTAAAGCGGCCGAAAGCCTGAAAAAGCTGATTGTCGATCAGGAGGCTGGTTCTTACTCCTTACTCGCCGACTACAGTGCGATTCATGCCTTTGATAACAAGTTTAATGATGAGTCAATTTTTGAGGTGAATTTCAACGCGGCAGCCGGACAGCCCAGCTTTCTGTTTAAGTGGATGAGCAATGAGAACGGCTACCGTTTTGGCATTGCCTCCGGCGGTGGTCCGGTGGTGATGTTTAACCTCATGCATGAGTTTGTGGATGACAAAGACTGGATCAATGATCAACCGGACTGGAGCCGATATACCGCAACGCTGGACTCCGGGTTGCTGCCCGGAGGTAGACCGGAGATTCAGGGCTGGCCCAGTAAGTTTACTCCCGAAAAATCTACCCTGGCTCAGTACGATGTGGTGGGTACTGACAACAACTATATGATCACCCGCTATGCCGATGCCCTGCTGATGTACGGCGAAGCACTGGCCGGAATGAATCAGAAAGAGGAAGCCATACGCTACTTTAACATGGTGCGGGAGCGGGCTGGCCTGAATGGTCTCACTGCCGATCAGCTTGATATCGAGCAGATTCTTCACGAACGGCGGCTAGAATTAGCGTTTGAAGGACATCGTTACTTTGACCTGGTTAGAACCGGTAAGGCGGCTGAGTATATCTCACGGGCGCTGATGACGGTGGTTGACTACGACGATCAGATCTTCACCACCCAACCAATAGAGGAGTATCAGTTGATTCTTCCCATACCGGTAAGTGAAATTGAGAAAGATGCGACTCTGACTCAAAACCCTGGTTATTAAGCATTCACCGATTAAAGATTACTCATGAAAAATATACAATATAACATACTCCTGGCCCTGTTGCTGCCAGTTGTCTTGATGTCCTGCCTGAAGGAGGATATTGTTTTGGAACCCACCGTGCAAAGTGTTACAATGTACATGACCGACGTGGCGGGAAATGATTCTTTGATTACTCAACCTACCGTAAACCAACCCTTCCGGTTTGTGATAGAGACTGACGCCGATATTGCTACCGTTTGGCCGGGGGGAGAACGAAGAATTATGAAAAAGAAAAATAGCGATACGGACTCTCTGGACATGTTCGGCCACCCGGTGCTGATTGTCAGCGATCATTACGCTGATTACGGCTTGGTGAAAGCGCGAGGCTTTAAAACGGCCCTGGGTGAAAAAGGGTGGTACTGCTCCTACACCTACGACTCAGTAGGCGATTTTGATCTGACGGTGGTTGTGACCAACCACGGTTATCAGAGCAATAATTACCAACAGGTAGTCTACCAGCCAGGAAAAGTTACCGTGACTGAATAGTCATTCCAAAGCGCGTGATGGAAAATGTCACTTTTGTACTAAAGCTTGTATAAGCAAAAAGAAAGGCTCAAACAGGTTAAAGGTATAAAAGTGACATTTTTAATTGATTTTTTAAGGTATAATGGCAGATCAAACTTGTATATCACGCAATGCCTCAAGTCAGGACTATAGCTAATCTGATCGGCGAGACGAACGGAAATTACGTAGTGTTAAAAATTACTTAGTCTAGCCTCTGAACATCCTGATAAGCCTCAAAAGCTTCAGCAGGCAAGCCATAAGCTAAAAGAATCGCTGATAAAAAAATCAAAAAATTTCTTTTGAAACTTTTTTTGATTAATTTCGGGTACGTACCCGAAGATGATTTAGTGATTGGTTTTAAGCCTGAAAATCTTTTATAAGAGAGGAAGAAAGCCTTTGGAAAATATCTTTGGGGAAGAAGACATGTGAAGAATAAGTGCCTCAGTAAGAGATTAAAAGCTTATCGGAAGGTAGCCTTTTTGGCAGCATTACCTATATTGATCCCTGTTTCACAAAACCTATGGAATTTAATACCCTCGATCTCATCGTCATCATTGTCTTCTTTTTGTCTCTGCTGGTTATTGGCATCTGGTCTTACTTTAAGAACCAAAGTGCGGAAGACTACTTTGTGGCAGGAGGGAGCCTACCCTGGTGGCTGTCGGGCATTTCTCATCATGTCTCTGGCTATAGTGGGGCCGTATTCGTAGCTTATGCTGCGTTGGCCTACACCCACGGGTTTTCACTATACATCTGGTGGGCCTTTACTATTGGTACTACAATTCTCCTGAGTGCTAAGCTCTTCCCAGTGCTGTGGGTGCGGTTGCGAAAGCGGTTTCAGATTCAGTCGCCATTAGAATACCTGGCCACCCGGTATAACCTGCTGACGCAGCAGATTATGGCCTGGAGTGGGGTAGTGCTTAAACTATTTGACGTTGGAGCAAAATGGGCGGCGATTGCTATACTGCTTAATATATTTACGGGTGTTTCTCTGCCAATGGGTATCCTGATTTCCGGTGGAGTTTCACTGATCTATATTACCTTCGGCGGGCTTTGGGCAGTGATTATTACTGATTTTACCCAGTTTATAGTACAGATTGTTGCCGGGCTAGTCATGTTTGTAGCTGTTATTAATCGACTGGGAGGCTGGGGCTCCATATTTAGCGTATGGGATCAGCTTCCGGAAGGGAATGGGCAACTGTTTAACGAACCTTATACTGTAGGCTTCGCACTGGCATTTCTGTTTATCAATTTTCTGAGTTACAACGGAGGGCAATGGAACCTGGCAACTCGGTATATCTCTTCACCGGACGAGGGGCAAGCTACCAAAGCCGCCCGTCTGTCGGGCATTCTGTACATTGTGTGGCCCTTGTTTCTGTTCTTTCCTATGTGGGCAGCACCAATTATTCTACCTAATCTGGAAGACCCCACCCAATCATACGGCGCCCTGACCCTGGCTCTTTTGCCCAATGGGCTGATCGGACTGGTAGTTGCATCCCTGTTTGCCAATACCATGTCGATGACCTCTTCAGACGTAAATACCATCTCCGCTGTAATAACCCGGGACATCCTCCCTACCTTGTCAGACAAGTTTAAAGAGAAAAGAAGATCCTTGTTCACCGCCCGCATCACCACTTTTATTTTCACCTTGCTGACGATTGTGATTGCTCTTCAGCACGAGAAATTTGGCGGTATTCTGGGGCTTATTGTCAGTTGGTTTGGCGCGTTAGTCGGTCCAATTGCCATACCTATGTTGTTTGGCTTACTTCCGGCCTTTAATCGCTGTGGGCCCCGGGCGGCTATTCTGTCGGTGGCGGCGGGGCTTGTAACATTTATTATTACTAAAAATATTGATCTGGAAAGCTTTGCGCTGGAAGTCAGCGCCCCCCTGATTGTATCAACCATCACCTATGTGGCTGTTGGGTTCTTGAATAAACCCAAATCAGTGCCTGAACATGTGAAGGAGCTTTCAGCTTCTATTGCAGAATAATGAAATTTCCATACTACACTCATGAAGACATTTACTGTATCTGAATTAAATATAGAAGTATTTGACACCCGTCGCGAAATGGGAGAGGCTGCTGGGAAAGCGGTAGAAGGCAAGATTTTAGAGTTGCTCCAACAGAAGCAAGATATCAGAATAATTTTTGCCGCTGCGCCTTCTCAGAATGAGTTGCTGACTTATCTGCGAAACTCATCTCGCATTCCCTGGAACCGTATTACGGCCTTCCATATGGATGAGTACATTGGTTTATCGGCCGATGCGCCTCAGCGGTTTTCTAATTTTCTGAAAGAACGCCTTTTTGATCAGGTAGATTTTAAGGCAGTGCACCTTATGGATGGAAACAATGATAGTGCTGCGGAGTGCAAGCGATATACCGCACTGCTTACCGAAAAACCTGTTGATATTGTGTGCCTGGGTATTGGCGAAAATGGTCATATTGCCTTTAACGACCCGCCGGTGGCAGATTTTGATGATCCGGAAGTGATGAAAGTAGTGACACTGGATCAGGCCTGTCGTCAGCAGCAAGTGAACGATGGCTGTTTTGCAACCATAGAGCAGGTCCCAACCCAGGCATTAACACTCACCGTGCCTACATTGATGCAGGGAACATTTTTGTATTGCGTAGTGCCCGGAGAAACCAAACGAGAAGCCGTAGCTAAAACCTTATCCGATCCGGTTTCTACCGCTTGTCCGGCTACCATTCTGACTACCCACCCTAATTGTTGCCTGTACCTCGACCGGGCCTCTTACCCTAACTAGTGATTCATGATAGCGATGAATACCCCTGCCGAAGTAACCAGTATTAAAGGGATCAATTGTATTTCCGGAATACCCCAGCAACTTACGATCAGTGATGGTAGCGTTGAACAAGTTGGCAGTATTGCAAAATCCGACGAAGAATTGCCATTAATGGGCACTGGATTAATTGATTTACAGGTGAATGGGATTGATGGAGTTGATTTTAATAATACCAGCTTACATCATAAAGATGTGTTGAAGGCGACGCAGTATTTATTGAGCAAAGGGGTAACCACCTTTTTTCCCACCCTCATTACCAATGCTGACGACAATGTTCTTAAGCTGCTTGAGACTTTACGACTAGCCTGTGAAAAGTACCCGCTCGTCGAAGCCTGTGTGGGTGGAATTCACCTGGAAGGGCCATTTATTTCTGAGGTGGAAGGCGCACGAGGGGCACATAATCTGCAATATATTAAAGCACCTGATTGGCAATGGGTACAAAAGTGCCAGGAAGTGTCGGGTGGGCGAGTAAAACTACTGACACTGTCGCCAGAGTGGGAGGGAACAAATGAACTCATTCGGCAATGTCGGCAGCAGGGAATACTCGTGGCGATCGGACATTCTTTTGCCACTCCTGAACAAATACAATCAGCAGTGAAAGCCGGTGCTACTTTATCTACTCACCTGGGAAATGCCATACCCCTGATGCTACCTCGGCACCCCAACTTACTGTGGGAGCAGCTCGCCCAGGACGATCTATATGCTAGTATTATTGCCGACGGGTTTCACTTGCCTAATGCTTTTCTCAAGGTAGCCATTCGGGCTAAAGGAGACAAAACTATTCTGGTAAGCGATGCCACCTGCTTTTCTGGCATGACTCCGGGGACGTATCAAACCCATATTGGAGATGAAGTTATCCTGGAAAAAGGCGGACGACTGGCCATGAAAAAATCACCTGACTTACTGGCCGGAGCTACCAAGTGTCTGGTGGAAGATGTGCAGTATTTGTTAACGCAGGATTTGGCTTCTCTAAAAACCACCTGGCAGATGGCTTCCACCAATCCGGCTGCATTTTTAGGCAAGACCGAGCATAGGCTGCTTCCTGGCCAACCGGCTGATATAGTACTATTTCATCTGACTGAACGAAAGAAAATTCATATTACTCAGGTTATCAAAAAAGGACACACTGTATTTGAGCTATAATAGTATGATATCTAATGAATTTAGATATCTGACTCACTAAAAGAAACTACTAGCGGAATCATAATATTCTATTTATTGCCATATAATATTTTGTATTAATACCTTTAAATAGAAGCTTAACCTTAATTTAAGCAAATAATTAATTAAAAATATTGCAATGATTTTCTTTTGTAGCATAATTACTTTAAATTCGGGTACGTAACCGGTAAATGATAATTCATTTAACTAGCTCTTATTCCTAAATAAGGAAAACTAAGCAGAAGAGCTTATAGCCGGATGGATATTGAAGGATAATAGTAAAGGACTCATGAGGATATTCATTATATATTCAATACCCGCAAAGCAACCTTACAGATAAAATTTCACCGAAAATGGCTTCTAGAATTTTAATTTAAGAAATTATTAAGTACATTCGGGTACGTACCCGAAGCTAAATCAATCATTACTATTTTTCGGAAGTTTCGCTGATTCCCAGTGAAGCTTAATGGAAAATCTATGAGATCTTTATAATGTCAATTTGTCAAACTAACATAGCACCTAACAGTATTCTCGGGCCACTGAGTGTAATGGCAGTGTGCGGACTGATGTTTTTTTCCTGCTCAGAGAAAGAACATTATCCTGATGCCCTAACTCCCGAAGGTGCCTTGCAGAGTTTTCAGTTACATGATGGGTTCGATATCGAGATCTTTGCAGCGGAGCCTCAGGTCATGGACCCGGTATCAATGGTGTTTGATGAACAGGGAAATGCCTTTGTTGTGGAGATGCCGGATTATCCTTATAAACCGGAAGAGGGAAAAGGGCAGGGGCGCATCAAGGTGCTTATCGATACCGATCAGGATGGACGTGTGGACCAGGCAACCGTATTTGCTGATAAAATTTCAGAGGCCACTAGCGTATTACCGTGGAAAGGAGGTTTGCTGGTGGCGGCTGCACCGAATATTCTTTATCTGAAAGATACGAACAACGACTTTAAAGCTGATTCTCAGGAAATTCTCTTTACCGGCTTTTTTGAAAATAATTCTGAAGCGCAGATTACCAACCTGAGGTTTGCTGTAGACAATTGGATATATGCCTCAAACCACGGGCAGGCTGGAGAGGTGAGCTTCAGCCGGAAACCGGGCGCCCCCAAACTATCTATGCAAGGGGGCGATTTCCGGTTCAGGCTGGATCGGGATACTTTCGCTCTGGCTACCGGCCCCACTCAGTTCGGGCAGGCCATCGATGACTGGGGTCATCGGTTTATGACTCAAAATACCCTGCACATTCGCCATGCTGTCATTCCCCAGCAATACCTCGACAGAAATCCCTACCTTCCCGCTTCTACTGCTGTATTCAATATTTCCGACCATGACCTGGAAATGTTTCAACAAACGCCCCCTCCCTATTGGCGGGCAGAACGTACTCGCCGCCGTCAGAAACAGTATGACGAGCAGGGGCTTGACCGGGTAGAATACGCGGAAGATCATTTTACCGGAGCCTCCGGTGGAACATTCTATGCCGGCGATGCTTTTCCGGAAGAGTACTACGGCAACATATTTACCGGTGATGTAGCGGGAAACCTGATACATCGCGATGTGCTAACACCAGTTGAAGGTAGCCCCACTTTCGTGGCCAGTCGCCACCCTTCTGAAACGGATAAAGAATTTCTGTCATCTACCGACCCCTGGTTTCGTCCGGCTAACTTCACGGTAGGGCCGGATGGGTATCTGTACGTCATCGATATGTACCGTCAGCATATTGAAACTCCGGTTTCTATTCCGGAAGACCTGAAAGAAGATATGGATTTCATGAACGGGATGGATCGGGGGAGAATCTACCGGATTAAACCAAGCCAGTCAGAATCGGCCAGCCCGGAAAAGCCGAATCTGAGCGCTATGGAGTCGCAGGAATTAGTGGCTTTGCTTGCTCACCCGAATCAGTGGTGGCGGCTTCAGGCTCAGCGACTTTTGCTGGAGCGGCAGGATCAGTCGGTAGTGCCTTTGGTAGAAAGTATGTTTCAAGAGCACAAAGATCCACGAGCCCGTTTGCACGCTCTATATGTGCTGGAGGGCTTAGGCGCGTTGAAAGCCGAATATATCATGCCCGCTATGATGGATGCTCACTCGGGGGTGCGGGAGCATGGAGTCTTACTGGCCGAGCGGATTTCTGATAAACTTCCCCAACTTATTCAGTGCATACAGGATTCTTCCGCTCAGGTTGCTTTTCAGGCCGTTTTGAGTGTTGGGCAGTATGATGATGAGGCAGTGGTTACTTCGCTAGCAGATGTGGTCATGGCAAAAGGAGATGATCCCTGGTTTAAAACAGCGGTACTAAGCTCGAGAGCCGGTTCTTCTTACGAACTATTGAAAGCACTCTTGGCAAAGCCATCCTTTTTGCAGGACGAGGCACCCTGGAAAATAAGCATGGTAGAAGATGTATCGTATGCCATTGGTGCCCGGTATCAGCAAGAGGAAATAATGGCGCAGTTGGGCTTATTAGAAGAGTTTGAAGAAAGCTGGCAGACAGCCGGAGTAAGCGGGCTACTAAAAGGCTTGAAGAAGAACGAAGCTCCCGCTCTCCAGGAGGCAATTGAAACCATTGAGGCGGATGCTACTACAAACCCGAAAGCGAGGATCGCCAAACTGAGAGAATTCTTTTCAACAACAACCTGATAATGTTAGAGCAATACGGATCAAGAAGAGTTTTTATAAGCCAGTCAGTACGCTCAGGAATCAGCTTACTGCTGGGTGGTATGATGTTAAGCGGCTGTGGGACAGAAAAACCAACGCAGGAAAAGAATGAAGCGGCCGCTTCCGCCGACCCTTGCAGTGATCTGAGCGAAGTGCCTGAAGGAGAGATTCAGAAACGGAAGAACCTGGGGTATGTGGAGGAATCTCCTATTGTGGATAATCAATGCGGTAACTGCAACCTGTATCTGCCGCCAGTAGGCGATAACAAATGTTCGGGCTGTATGCTATTTCAGGGGCCGGTAAAGCCCGAAGCCTATTGTACCTATTGGGCACCAAAAGTATAGTAACGTCCGAACCTGAATAAGTACTGAAAGTAACTAGCTGCTAACCTAAGTAGGAGCACATATGAATATAACCTCTACCTCATTTTTACTCGATAAAACAGCATTACAGCAGCGATGGAGCATAGTAGCCATTGCTGGGATGTTGCTTTGCCTGTTTGCGTGCGGCGATGCTTCGGATAAGTTGCGGGTAGGGGCCTTTCAGGTGGATGTAACACCCCCAATCGGCAGTCCGGTAGCCTATGCACCGGCTCGCTCTATTACCGACTCACTAAGTGCCCGGGGAGTGGTAATTCTCTCCGATCAGGCACCGATTGTTATTTGCGCAGTAGACTGGCTGGGTATTGCCAACGAGGGAATGGATCTGTGGAAAGAGCATTTAGCGGAAGCAGCCCACACCACACCCGATCGGGTTTCAGTACATGCCTTACATCAACACGATGGCGTTCGTTGCGATTTTACCGTGGCTTCTATTCTGGATGAATATGGCCTCGGGGGCACTCGCTTTGATACCGTCTTTCTGAAGAAAACGATCCAGAGCGTAGCTGGTGCGGTGGGTGTCGCTTATAAAGAAGCCAAGCCGGTTACGCATTTGGGTTTTGGCAAAGCCAAAGTAGAGAAAGTAGCATCGAACCGCCGTATTCTGGGTGAAGACGGAATGGTTAAAGTAATACGCTGGAGTAAATCTACCGACTCGGTGGCTATTGCAGCTCCCGAGGGCTTGATCGATCCCTGGCTCCAGAGCGTGAGTTTCTGGCACGAAGAGAAACCTTTGGCCGTGATGACCTACTACGCCGTGCATCCGCAAAGTTACTACGGCGAAGGAGATGTTACCAGTGAGTTTGTGGGCCTGGCTCGTAACAAGCGGCAGGAGATGTTGGGAGGAGTACCACATATTCATTTTAATGGCGCCGGTGGAAACGTTGCTGCTGGAAAATATAATGATGGTTCTGAAGAAAGACGGCCTGTCTTGGCGCATCGGGTAGAAACAGGCATGCAGCTAGCCTGGGAGAGTACCCAAAAAACTCCCATCAAAAAAGCCGGACTAGCTTGGAAAAGTACTGAGGTGAACCTTCCATTAGGCCAGCACTTGCAGAAACAGCCTCTGAGAGACATACTAGCGAGCGACTCGGCCACTAATGATGAAAAATTTACAGCCGCTAAGCATCTGGCCTGGCTACAGCGCCATCAATCCGGAAAAAAAGTCCCGGTATCATCTTTACGGCTAGGCAATGTATGGATGTTGAATGTACCCGGCGAGTTGTTCATCGAATACCAATTGGCTGCTCAGCAAATGCGTCCGGAAGGGCATGTGGTAACGGCAGCTTATGAAGAATACGGGCCTGGCTACATCGGAACAAAAATCGCCTACGCCCAGGGAGGATACGAGACCAGCGAGCGAGCCTCCCGGGTAAGCCCGGAAGCAGAAGAGGTGCTAATGCGTGCTATAGAGGAAGTTTTGGAATAAGTATGCAATAACACTGTAGCAGATAAGCAAGAGGTTTTTTTTAAAGGAAAGCCATCTTTAACATATACCAACCGGTCAATATGATCGGCTAATTTTTCCTACTAATCACTCGCACAAACACTAACTTATGAAACAATTTATCTACTATGTATGCTTTATTCTGCTGGCACCGGGGGCAGTTGCCCAAGGGCTGCAAGTGTCCGGTACGGTAACTTCAGCAGAAGAGAATATGCCTTTGCCGGGAGTGAACGTGATCATTCAGGGTACCAGTACAGGTACGGTAACTGACATTGAGGGGGATTATACCCTGGATGTTCCTTCTGCCGAGTCGGTACTGGTTTTTTCCTTTGTTGGTTACATTTCTCAGGAAATTGCTGTGGGGAACCAGAATACTATTGATGTAGGGCTTACCGCCGACCAGGCCCAACTGGATGAAGTGGTGGTAATCGGCTACGGTACTCAGAAAAAGAGCGATCTGACCGGGGCCGTTTCCCGCATTAGCGGTGAAAGTGTGCAGAACCGAAGTTACACCCAGGTGAGCGAAATGCTGGCCGGACAGGTAGCGGGCATTTATATGAACCAGAGTGCTTCCCCCTCGGGTGGGGGAGCCGTTGAGGTGCGGGGGCCTACATCCCTATCAGCCGGTACCAGTCCGCTTATTGTACTGGACGGAGTAATCTTCAACGGAAATATGGCCGATATCAACCCGAATGATATTGAGCATGTGGATGTGCTAAAAGATGCTAGTTCTGCTGCTGTATACGGATCTAAGGCCGCTTCGGGCGTGATCATCGTCACAACCAAGAAAGGGAAAGCCGGAAAACCTACGATTAACTTTACTGCCAAAGTCGGGGTTAGCGGGATTACCAATGATGACTTCCGCCCTCGGAACGCAAAAGAGTACGAAGATTTCCGAAGAGACTATTTCCGAACGGTCGGGGTGGCGAATCGGGAAGACTGGTACTGGGATGACCCGAATAATCTGCGACCGGGAGTCACGCTCGATCAGTGGCGTAATGCTAACCCTAACCCCAATGCCGACAATGTGCAGGAATACCTGGGACGGCTCAACTTCTTTGATACCGAGATTGACCAGTATATAGCCGGACAAACAGTGGATTGGTTTGATGAAGTGCTTCGGGCTGGTGTCCGGCAAAGCTATGACCTCAGTGTGGGTGGTGGCGCGGAAAATGTTAATTACTACTGGTCAATTGGTTATGTGGATAATGAAGGAGTGATTCTGGGCGATGAATTTCAAACAATCCGTACCCGCTTGAATGTAGATTTCAGCGTGACGGACTGGCTGAATGTGGGAGTTAATGCTCAGTATTCTAATAATGATCGTAGCTCAGTGCCAGCCAGCAGAAATTTCACCAGTATTAGCCCGTATAGTCAGATCTATAATGAAGAGGGTGATCTGGAATGGTATCCACACGGGTATAGTATTATCACGAACCCGCTCATCAATTATTACGAGCAGGAACGCTATAACAAAACTCACAGCCTGTTTGCTGCTATGTTTGCCGATGTTGCTTTACCATTCGGTTTTAACTACCGGGTGTCTTTTCAGCCCCGCATGGAGTTTAAGAAAGACTATAACTTCTGGGACTCGGAAACCATTACCGGCGGGCAAACCTACCTCGATGGCTACGGTACCCGGCAGGATAGCACACTCAATGCCTGGATGATTGATAACATACTAAGCTGGAACAAGCAGTTTGGGGTGCATAATTTTGATCTTACCCTGTTGTACAATGCTGAACATACCAAAGTATTCCGGTCTTACGGCGAGAATCAGACGTTCCTGCCCAATCAGGAGCTAGGCTATAATGGGCTGCAATTTGGCTCTAAGCCGCTGGTCAATACGAATGACCTGGAAGCAGGAGGAGAGGCCCTAATGGCCCGTATCAACTATACGCTGATGGATAAGTACTTATTCACTGCATCGGTGCGAAGGGATGGTTACTCGGCCTTCGGGCAGGAGCACCCTCGAGCCACCTTCCCGGCAGCGGCCGTTGCCTGGAAAATTTCGGATGAGAATTTCTTTGATAGTGAATTAGTCAATCGGTTGAAACTGAGACTTTCCTGGGGAGTGAACGGTAACCGGGACATTGGCGTCTATGCAGCACTAGCCCAGATCGGTTCGGAGCTGTATTATGACGGCACCAATGTGCAGATGGGCTTGTATAACAACCGACTGGCCAACCCGGGCCTACGCTGGGAGCGAACTGAGTCCTTTAACATAGGTATTGATATGGGGCTACTGGAAGACCGGATCGATGTTTCTGTCAACGCTTATGATATGACTACCACCGACTTGCTTATGAATCGTCAATTACCGGAGATTACCGGTTTTGCCAGTATCATTTCCAACCTGGGAGAATTATCCAATCGGGGAATTGAACTGAACATCAACACGGTCAACATTAGTAGCCCTAATCTATCCTGGAAATCCGGTATCATATTTTCTATGAACCGAAACAAGATCGAACGGCTGTTTGGTGATTATGAAGAGGTAGAAGTTAACGGAGAAACGATAAGCCGGGAGATCCCTGATTATACCAACCTCTGGTTCCCAGGCGAAGCAATTGATGTAGTATGGGACTATGACGTGGTTGGCGTATGGCAACTGGATGAAGCCGACGAAGCGGCTGAGTATACCATGCTGCCCGGTGATTACAAAGCCGTGGATGTGGATGATAGCAAAACGTACGATGCCCTGGATGATAAGCAGTTCATTGGCTACTCAAAACCCCGCTATCGCCTGGGACTGCGAAATGACATCAGCTTTTTTAGAAATTTTACAGCATCAGTTTTTCTGCGAGCGGACCTGGGTCATATCGGAGAGTTTGCTTACGCCGTACACGAGTCATCTACCTATGACCGGATTAACATCTGGAATATTCCGTACTGGACCCCAACCAATGGGAACAATGAATATGCCCGTACATCAGAAGTGCATGGTGCGTATGGCGGCGGATTGAGAATTTTCAAACCACGAGGTTTTATGCGGGTGCAAGATGTTTCCCTGGCTTACAATGTCTCTCCTGATGTAGTTGAACGAATGGGAGTAGGGAGCCTTCGTGTGTTTGCATCGGCTCGTAACCTTTTTACCCTAACCAAATGGCCGGGCTGGGATCCTGAGACTGGTATCGGAAACAGCATTGATGGTCCGATGCCTCGCACCTTTACGATGGGAGTCAATGTATCATTTTAATGAACGCACATCATCCGCACAAAAGATCTAATCATATGAAACTGACAATAAATAAACTGGTAATTTTCCTGGTGCTCCTTCTATCGATAGCCTGTTCTGATGACTTACTGGAGCCCAAGCCGCTGTCGTTTTTTGCGCCATCCAATGTGTACAATGAGCCAGCTGGTTTTGAAGCTGCGCTGGTGACCATGCGGAAAGCCCTGACTGAAGGGGTTACGAGCAGCCGACGCTACTATATGGTAGGAGAATGGGCGGCCTCTGAAGCCGGAGTGCCTACCTTTCAGATGGACTGGTTCCAGACTACGCCCTATTTTGACCGCTACTATACTTTTCTTCCTTTGTTCTCCGAGGCATATGGGTTTATCAAAAACACCAACGTGCTTATTAATCGCATTGATGATATCGAGTGGGATACGCAGGAACAGCGGGATGCGATCTTAGCCGAGGGTTACTGGCACCGGGCATACTGGTACTACTGGCTGGTGAATGCCTACGGTGATGTGCCGTTTGTAGGTGAAGAAGTGGAAGGGGCCAAACTGGATTATTATACGCATAGCCGCTGGGCAATATTAGATAAGATTCAGGAAGATATGGAGTTTGCCGTAGAGCACCTTCCGGAAACTGCCGTGCCTGGTGCTATTACCCAGGGAGCCGGAAACCACCTGTTGACCAAGGTTTATCTGGCAAACATGGAATTTGATAAAGCCATTGCCGCAGCAACTCGCATCATCGACGGTCCCTACTCCCTCATGACCGAACGTTTTGGGGTGGACGCCGAAGATCAGGTTCGTAACCTGATCTGGGATTTACACCGGCCCGCCAATAAAAACAGCCCAGCCAATACCGAAACTATTCTGGCGATGGTCGATCGGTTTGAGGCTCCTAATGGGGCGCAGTCGGCAGGTTTGTACACCATGCGACATTACCATTGCTCCTGGTGGCATAATAAAAACCGGGATAGTGAAGGACTCAGCGGCATGCTGGCGGAAGGCCCTATGTACGATTCTTTGGGGCGGGGAAATCCTGACTTGGTCAGCACTCCCTACGGGTTTTACGATATTTGGAACACCGACGGCTACACCTGGCAAACCACTCCCGACCTGAGAAGGGCCGATAAAAACTGGGTGGATAAACACGAACTGCTGTACAATAATCCTGAATCGGTGGATTTTGGCAAGCCCGTTGATCCTATGAATTACGCTGATCCCCAGGATTCTGTACACCTGAATTTTCCCTTTCCTTTTTACAAAACGTATGTCCCGCAGCAAGATCCCAGTGCCGTGCCAATGGGTGGTAATGGCGACTGGTACATTTTCCGCTTAGCCGAAACATATCTATTACGGGCCGAAGCTTACTACTGGAAAGGTGATATGGCTAGTGCGGCTAATGACATCAATATGGTGAGAGAGCGAGCCCAAGCCGAACCCATTACGGCCGCCGACGTGACGATTGATTATATTTTTGATGAACGGGCTCGGGAGCTGTTCATCGAGTCGCCTCGTCACTCCGAGTTGGTCCGAGCATCTTATATCATGGCTAGCTTAGGAATGAACGGCTACAGCCTGGAAACCTTCAGCGAAAACAACTGGTGGTACGACCGGGTAATGGAGCACAATATCATGTACGAGATACAGCCCGTCATCGTGGGCAATTCACCCCGCCTCAGCCCTCACCACGTGCTCTGGCCTATTGATGCCAACGTGATCACTGCGAACACCCAAGGGGTAATCAACCAAAACGAAGGTTACATTGGCGCCGAAAACAACGTTCCACCTCTGGAGACCATCGAAGCTCCCGAAGAAATTGATTAAAAAAGAAAAGTGCAGCCAGTCGGAGGAAGGGCTGCACTTTTCTTCTTCATGTTGATATGTGATGCTGTGTCTTAATACAAAATGACTGAACCCACAATATACTTAAGAAAGCCTGAACAGTTTCCTTTAATCTGCCTAGATTACTATATCCAAATACAATAACTTTTCACCATTCTCCCTCCCATGTCAAAATCCCTTATCATCCTACTACTATCATCAATCACCACAATCATCCTTCAGTCCTGCCAGGGAGAAGCAGCCAAGGAGAAAGATCAAAACATCGTATTATTAGATGATAATGCCGGTTGGTGCTGGTTTCAGGATGAGCGAGCCATCATCGATGGTAATCAGTTACTGTTCACCAACGTTACTTCCAAAGGGGTTAACACCGTAACGCGTTACGATCTGGCGACCGGAGAACGGCAAACCGTAGTGATGAACGATTCCACTTTCCAGACAGATGATCATAACGTAGGGGCCCTGATGGTTCGGCCCGATGGACGTTACCTGACCGTATATGCCGGACACGGCGACGAACCCAAAATGCGTTACCGTATCTCAACCCAAGCAGGAGATATTAGTGAATGGGAAACCGAGAAGTCAGCCAACACCGGAGGAAATACGACTTACTCTAATATATATCGCCTGTCATCAACTGGTAAAACCTATAACTTCCATCGGGGCATCGGTACCAATCCGAATTACATGGTATCAGACGACGATGGAGAAAGCTGGAAATACGGCGGACAAGTTTTTGCTTTCCCCGGGCGGCCCTATGTTCGTTATGCTTCTAATGATACTGACCGTATTGATTTTATCACCACCGAAGAACATCCCCGCTACTATAACAACAGCATTTACCACGGGTACATAGAGAATGGACAAATCTACCGGTCAGACGGAAGCAAGGTGGGCAACCTGAGTCAAAGTGAACAGACGGATATCAAACCGTTTGATTTTACCACGATCTATAATGGAGACTCAACCACTCGCACCAACGTAGCCTGGACCCAGGATATTGAACTGGATGAAAACGGCTATCCGTACGTAGCGTTTTCCGTGGTAAAAGATCCCATTCGCCTGGGAGAAACAAAAGACACCCAGGAAGGGGGCTTTGATAACCGCTACCATTACGCTCGCTGGGATGGGCGACAGTGGCACGAGTACGAAATTGCCTACGCGGGTACCCGGCTTTACCCGGGAGAGAACGAATATACTGGTCTGATTGCATTACACCCGAAAAACCCCAATGTAGTTTACATCTCAGCCGATGTAAACCCCGCTACCGGAAAGCCTTTGACCAAAGCCGATACGGCCCATTACGAAATTTTCCGGGGCACAACCACCGATCAGGGAGCAAACTGGGAGTGGACACCTATTACTCAGAATTCGCAGGAAGATAACATTCGCCCCATTGTGGTAGCCAATGAGCAGTGGGAAGTGGTACTATGGCTTAAAGGACACTTAACCACCTTCCGCAACTATAACCTGAAAGCTTACGGACTGATAAATAAATTACCCGTAAATTGAACTTTATAAGTCTTCCGAATTGAATGAAGCGGCATAAAACCAATGAAACAACCAAACCTGCATACCATTGAAAACGATGATCCCCTTGGTGCTTTTCCTAAGCACTTTTCTGTCCACATACACCCAGGCTCAGATGAATGAATCCGGCTGGAAAGCAGGAGCGGCCAGTGTGGTTATTACACCCACCCAATCCCTATGGATGGCCGGGTATGCCGCTCGCGATCATCCTGCCGAAGGATTGCTTCACGATATTTATGCTAAAGCTCTGATGCTGGAGGACGCATCCGGAAATCAGGCAGTACTGATCACGACTGATCTGGTTGGAATTCCTAAAGGGCTTTCCGATACTATTCGCAATCGTATTGAGAGGGAGTACGGGTTATCTAACGCTCAAATTCTGCTGAATTCTTCTCACACTCATACTGGCCCTGTTTTAGTAAATGCACTTTCTGATATTTACCCGCTCAATGAGCAGCAATTAGCACAAGTAGCTCAGTACTCCGCTGATCTGGCTAATCAGATTGTAGGTCTGGTAGGGGATGCGCTGGGAAAGCTAGAACCAGCGAGCATTTTCGCCCAGAATGGCGTAGCTCGCTTTCAGGTGAACCGGAGAAACAATAACGAAGCACTATTGACCACCCAAACCGAACTGAAAGGCCCGAATGACTATGCTGTTCCGGTGATTAAAGTAGTGAATGCGGAAGGAACTGTAAAAGCCATTGCGTTTGGGTACGCTTGCCATCCTACCGTACTGAGCTTCTACCAATGGTCGGGCGATTATCCAGGATTTGCTCAGATTGCATTGGAGGAAAAATATCCCGAGGCAACCGCATTGTTTTTCCAGGGAGCCGGGGCTGACCAGAATCCCCTGCCCAGGCGAACCGTGGCACTGGCTCAGCAATACGGACAAACACTAGCTGCGGCGGTTGAACGGGTGCTGAGCGAAGAGATGCAGGAGCTTTCTCCACAATTAACTACCGTATATTCCCAAATTGATTTGACCTTAAACCGTTTGCCTGATCGGGAAGTCCTTACTGAAATGGTTGAAGATGCACCTGATTATCAGCAACGCTGGGCTCAAAGAATGCTGGACAGTCTGGATGTGGGAGTCGAGCTGCCTGATTCCTATCCGTATCCCTTACAAATCTGGCGGTTGGGTGAGCAAACTATCTTTAGTTTGGGCGGAGAAGTGGTGGTAGAATACGCCATCAAGCTCAAGCAGATGTACGGTACCGAGGTGTTTGTGGCAGGCTATTCCAATGATGTAATGGCCTATATTCCTTCTGCAAAAATCCTACAGGAAGGAGGCTACGAAGGCGCTTCCTCCCAGATCGTATACGGACACACCGGTACCTGGACTTCCGACATCGAATCCAACATTATTCAGGGCATGGTGCAGTTAGCCGAAGAAGCTGGAGTGCTCAAAGCGCAATCCTGGCTGTTGCCTAAATAACACTGAAAACCAGATACGTTCATGACCTCAACGAATCATCATAATACCTCTGATGGAACATCTCCTCGCGCATTGACCGCCCAGCAGTTTTACTCAGGTTTTGATAAAGCACACGACACCTACAACGCCATTTCTGTAGCCAGCGATGGAAAAGTATACTATGTACTTTCTTCCGAGTCAGTAAAGGTTGGCGGGCAAATGTACGCCTACAATCCTCAAACCAACCATATACAACACCTGGGCGACCTGACCGAGATTTGCGGAGAAAAAGGTCAGCGAGCTATTTCCCAGGGCAAAAGCCACGTCAGCTTTCACGAAAATCAGGGCAAACTTTACTTTGCCACTCACATTGGTTACTATGAGCAGATTGATGGCATGGAACGCTTACCGGTCACTAAGCCTGATGGCTACAACCTGTATCCGGGTGGGCATCTGCTTGCTTATGATCTGGCATCCGAAACGTTTGATGATCTGGCTATTGCGCCTCACGGTGAGGGTATTCTGACGCTGACTATGGATAAGGATCGGAACCTGCTTTACGGAATCACCTGGCCTAAAGGATACTTCATTCAGTACGATATCCAACAGAAAAAGCTGGAGACATACGGTCTCATTCATCAGATGGGCGAAGCCGGTTTTCCAGGAGATGACTACCGGGTTCTATGCCGTTCCATGTTTGTCGACCCGAAAGATGGCCAGGTGTACTTCACTACCTCAGATGGGAATATCTTCTCTTTCTCACCCTCTGTCAAATCCATTTGCAAACTGGAGGGAGTACACCTCCGATTAGATTACTTTGGGGGGTATGATCCCACACGGCCGGGAAGCATGGGATACCACTGGCGGCAAATCTTCTGGCACCCCACTGAAGAGGTGGCCTACGGAGTGCACGGTAATTCTGGCTACCTGTTCCGCTTCGATCCTCGGAAACCCAGTGTTGAACTGCTAGAGCGCATTACCTCAGAACCCTCCCGCCGTAGCGGCATGTCTGACCAGTTCAGTTACGGCTACCTGGGCTTCCAATTAAGCCCTGACCAGGAAACTATCTATTACCTAACCGGTGGCCCGGTGTACCAAAATGGCCAACGCCTGGAAGGAGAAAAATCTATTGCTAAAGGGGGAGCAAGGGGCATTGAAAATCTGCATCTGGTAACCTACCACTTGCCTACCCGGCAATACCGCGATCACGGCTCCATCTTTTACCCCGACGGCACCCCACCTACCTATGTCAACTCCATTGCCATTAGCGAGGCTAGAGATGTATATACCTTAGCCCGCTTTGAACACGAGGGACAAACTATTCAGGATTTAATCCGAATCTCAATAAGTAAGACTTCTGAAGTTTAGCAGTTAAAGGGAGTAATGGTTTATTCATGGAGAAAACTTCTGAAGTCTTTGACAATCTTTAGGTCTATTTTTCCATAGTACCCCAGACTTCAGAAGTTTAAGTGATCAAGGTAAGGTTTGGACGTTGATAAAACTTCTGAAGTCTCTGATGCAAGATTAGGCTTTAGAAGACTAAGAAATTGGTGGCAATAATTCCGGCACCCTCCCAATAAATGAATTATAAAAAACAACAGAATTGTATCTTCTTAGAATGCTAAATTCATCGTTTGAATGGTAATAAAATGAAAAAATATCAAAATATATAAAGCTGAAATTTTTTGTTTAAACGATTAAGCTTATATTTCTGATATGATGATTCTCTCATGAGTGACAAGAAAGTTTCCCTAAAGGACATTGCCCGGAAGGCAGGTGTTTCTACAGCTTTGGTTTCTTATGTTCTGAGCGGAAAAGAAAAAGAGAGTCGGGTAGGGAAGAAGATGGCGGCCAAAATCAAAAAGATAGCCAAAGAATTAAATTATCAGCCGAACCATTTAGCCAAGAGTTTACGAAGCGGAAAAACCTTTACGATCGGTCTGATCATCGCTGATTTATCAAATCCGTTCTTTGCCAATATTGCCCGCATTGTGGAAGACGAAGCCCGAAAACACGGTTATACGGTGATAATTGGTAGCTCTGATGAAAATGCCGATAAATCGTGGGATTTGCTAAATGTGCTGGTGAACCGGCAGATGGACGGTTTCATCATTGTATCTTCGGAGAACTCGGAGAAGCAGGTGTATTTTCTGAAAGAGCGGAAAATTCCTTTTGTGCTACTTGACCGGCATTTTGCCGAAATACAGACGGATTTCGTCACCATCAACAACTTTAAAGCCTCTTACGATGGGGGAGTTCATCTGATTGAAAACGGTTACCGGAAAATTGGACTGATCGCATATAAATCTAATCTCTTTCACATGAAGGAGCGAATTCGCGGTTATGTTCAGGCGATGGAAGAACATTCGTTGGGTTTTAAGACCCATTGGATCAAAGAGATACGGTTCAGCCACATTGAAGAAGAAGTAAAAGCGGCGGTTGATGCCATGCTGTTGGGCGATGAGCCGATGGATGCCATCCTATTTGCTACCTACGGTTTGGCAGTAAACGGCTTGAAATGTATTAATGAGATGCAGGTGAACGTGCCTGATAATCTGGCGGTAGTGAGCTTTGGGCAGGCGGAAGGCTTTGATCTTTACCATTGTCCGATTACGTATCTGAAGCAGCCGATGGAAGATCTGGGGAAAACCGCGGTAGAGTTGCTTGTAAAGAAACTCAAAGACCCCGAACAAGGCATGCAGCAGATCATGATGGAGGCCAAACTAGTAATCAGGGATTCATCCAAAGCAAAAGTACCTGTGTGATTTTGCACCTAATTGCTTAATCGATTAAATACGAAATACCAAATAAATATACTCAACAATGAAAAAAGTAGCATTGTAAGTGGTTGATTATCAAAACATTGTGCTTTATTCAATCATTCGCTCAATCCTTCAACCCGTCAATCCTTATGAAAACAACCTGACCAATCCATCATTCACTCAATCTAATACTCACTCATTTCATAATTCAACAACCTACAAAACTTAGTGCTAATGCAGCGTAGAAATTTTCTGAAAACTGCAGCATTGGGGTCGGCTGCCCTGAGTGCTTTTCCATTATTAAACGCCCGAGCGGCTACCCGGGAAGTCGCTTCCAACATGAAGATCACCAAAGTCCGGTATTACAGCGCGCCTGGGTACAATAAGCCTTTATTCAACCAGGCCCGGGGCATTGTAGAAATTCACACCGATGAAGGTATTGTGGGCATTGGCGAGGGCGGTTTCAAAGATGTTATTGAGCAATGTGCCCAGATGATCATTGGCGAAGATCCGTTTCGTATTGAGCATATCTGGCAGAATGTGTATCGGGGCATGTTCTACCCTCCGGGCCGCGAGAAACTACATGCGCTGGGGGCTCTGGAAATGGCGCTCTGGGATATCAAAGGCAAGGCTCTGGGCGTTCCGGTTTATGATCTGTTGGGTGGCTCAACCCGTGATTATGTGGAGTGCTACGCCACTGGCTTCCGAAATTCAACGGCTGAAACAATGGAAGGGCGGGCCCAAGACTGCATCGCGGCTGGCTTACGAGCCTACCGTATTGGCCCCACCGGAGGCAATGGCGACGAGCCATTCGACTTTTACGCCAATGTCAAAGAAACTATTGAGATGTGCCAGCGGCTGGATGAAGCCGTGGGCGGAGGTGGGCATTGGGCCATCGACCTACACACCCGCTTTGATACTCCGGAAGCCATTAAAATCTGCGACGCGCTGGAAGAACTGGAACCTTACTTCGTAGAAGACTTAGTTCGTTCAGAAAATCCCGGTGTATATCGCACCCTTCGTCAAATGACCAAAGTGCCGATTGCAGTGGGCGAGCAGTTCGGTGATCGCTGGGACGCCAATGAGCTGATTGAAGATAATCTTATTGATTATACCCGATTTACTGTACCCAATACCGGCGGCATTAGTGAATTCAAGAAGCTCGCGGCGATCTGCGAAACCCACTATGTCGGCATGATTCCTCACTTTACTGGACCACTCTCTACGGCCACGCTGGTACACGTGCTGGGTTCCAGCAGTCCGATTCGCTGTCTGATTGAGCTGGTAGGGGGAGAGCCAGAAAGGCCGGAGTACTTCAATGAAGATTATATCAACTTCAAGAATGGGAAGCTGTATCTGAATCCGAATCCCGGACTGGGAGTACAATTTGACCCCAAGAAAGCCGATTTTGTAATGGAAATTACCGAAAAAACCGAGTTCCCTCATCCAATCCTGAAAAGCCCAGATGGAGCGATTCATAACTGGTAATCGCCAAGTGCGCACACAGCTAGAATACTACTATATACTAACCAAATCAACCTATAAGGGCATACCAGAATAGCCGCAGACAACCCGGTTATTCCTGACTACTAATACAACTATTTTTTGCCCCTCACCGCTTCTCAGATCAGGTGAAATGACGCAGCGGCTGCATTTCTGTTCAGCTTTGACTTATTTTTTACCTAATCAACAATCACCATGAAACAACCTTCAACACTACTCATGATGCTACTTCTGCTATTCGGTGGAAGTTATGTTTTTGCCCAGGACAATACCGTGTCTGGCAAGGTAACTGGGCCCGAGAATGCCGGACTACCCGGAGTTAATATTCTGGTGACGGGCACCGCTACCGGTACCGTTACGGATGTGGACGGCAACTACCGGATTTCTGCTTCGGAAGATGCAACACTTACCTTTTCCTACATTGGCTATATTACCCAAACGGTAGAGGTCAATGGCCGATCTGAGGTCAATGTTACCATGTCGTACGACGATCAGTCTTTGGATGAGGTGGTGGTAACGGCCCTGGGTATTAAGCGGGAAGCCAAGAGTTTAGGGTATGCGGTTTCGGAAGTGGATGGAGAAGAAATCTCGGTAAACCGTACACCAAACATGATGAGCACCCTTCAGGGTAAAATGGCCGGAGTCAATATTTCATCCATGACCACCGGGCCGGCTGGTACCAGTAAGGTGCGCATCCGCGGGCAGTCTTCCTTCAGTGGGCAGAATAATCCACTGATCGTGATCAACGGAGTGCCGGTAGATAACTCCAATTACGCCATTGGCGGCAACTTTGGTAACCGCGCCCAAAACAGTTCGGATGGGGGCGATGGCCTCTCTAGCATCAACCCGGATGATATTGAGTCGATGACCGTACTGAAAGGAGGTACCGCCGCGGCACTCTACGGATCACGAGCCAAAGATGGAGTCATTATGATCACCACCAAAACCGGTAGTCGCGGTGCCGGACTGGGCATTGAGTTCAACACCAACTTTACGACCGAGACACCGCTGGACTTTACTGATTTTCAGTATGAGTACGGTCAGGGTGAGCGAGGAGTCCGGCCTACGTCGGCCTATCCGACCTCCGGAGTGTGGAGCTTTGGTGAGAAGTTTGAGCCGGGCATGACCCAGGTGCTGTTCGATGGCGAAGAGTGGCCCTACGAGCCCGTATACGATCGCTTCAAGAAATTTTACAATGTGGGTACTAACTGGACCAACACAGTGACCCTTTCCAACGGTGGAGAAAACGGAAGTTTCAGTCTTTCCTTTGCCAATACGGACAACAAAGGCATTATGCCCAATGCGAAGTTTAACCGGCAAACCATCAATCTGGGCTTTAACCAGAATATCAATGAGAAACTGAGCGTGCAGGGCAATATCAACTATTCTAACGAAGACAACGATAACCCGCCCCAGATCAACACCCAGGATTTTGCCGTACCTACTGTGGTAGCCACACTGGCTAACTCTATGCCGCTGGAGGCCTTGGAGCAGAATCAGACCCTGCCCAACGGCGATGAGTTTGTATTCTCTCGCTTCCTAGTGCGGAACAACCCGTATTACTCTCTAAGTCATCACTTCGAGAATATTAACCGGGATAGGCTTTTTGGCAATCTATCAGTCCGCTACCAACTGGCTGACTGGATGTATGTGCAGGGACGGATTGCCCAGGATTTCTACGTGCGAAATCAGGACTACAATATCCCTAACGGATATGCCCCCATCCCTCGCGCGCCCGAAGGTTTCGTAAATGGCTCGTATACCCAGGATGTTCGGCAGTTTCGGGAAGCCAACTATGACTTTCTGATCGGGGCAAACCACAGTATCGGCGGAGATTTTGCGTTGGACGTAACCTTAGGAGGCAACCAGCGCTACGTGCGTATGGAGTACAACAGTGTTACGGTGAAAGATTTTATTCAGCCTGATCTATATACAGTGATGAACGGTCGGGAAAAGAACCCACTGTATAGTTTATCTGAACGGGAAGTGAACTCCCTTTACGGGGCTGCTGAAGTCTCCTTCCGCGAGTTCGCCTTTCTGAACGTGACTGCTCGTAACGACTGGTTCTCTACGCTAGCCCCGGGCAATCGAAGTATTCTGTATCCTTCGGTAACCGGTAGTTTTGTGTTCTCTCAGGCCATTGCCTCGCTGCCTAACTGGCTGAGTTTTGGAAAACTTCGGGCGGCCTATGCCGAGGTGGGAGATGATAACGTAGCTCCTTACTCCAATGCGCTGTATTACAGTGTAGAAAATAACCTGTTTCCTACACCTTCCGGACAACCCGTGCCGATTGGAGGCATTTATACCAATACCATTCCGAATAGCAATCTGCGACCGTTACGAGTATCGGAAGCTGAAGTAGGGGTAGAGCTACGTATGTTGGAAGATTTGATCCGGTTTGATTTTACCTATTACCGTAAAATTACCGAAGATCAGATTCTGGCTGCCCAGGTTCCGGATGTATCTGGGTACACCAACAAGCTCATCAACGTAGGGCGCAGTCTGAACCGGGGACTGGAAATGCTCCTCAGCTTTTCTCCGGTTAACACGCCTTCTTTCCGTTGGGATGCCAGTCTGAATGCCTCGTACAATACCTCGGAGGTACTGAAGCTAGGCGCCTCACCAGCTGATACCATGATCACCGTTGGTGGTGGCGGCGGAAGTACCTTACGGCAGGTCGTAGGTAAACCCATTGGACAGTTGTTCGTGTTTGGCTATCTGCGGGATGATCAGGGGCGAAAGGTGTTTGATGCCAATAGTGGTCGGCCCATGCGAGATCCTGATCCAATCAACGTGGGTAGTGCCTTGCCCAGGTACTTTGGTGGTATCACTAACACTTTTACTTACAAAGGTATCCGCTTGTCTACCCTCATTGATTTCAAATTAGGCCATAAAATGATTGCCGGTTCTAATATGAACTACCTGCGGCATGGCCTACACAAAAGAACGCTGGTAGGGCGAGAAGAAGGCTACGTTATTGGAGATGGAGTAAATCCCAACGGTGAAATCAATACTACTAGGTCCGACCTTCAACCATTTTACGAAACCCCTAACGTACTGGGTATCTACGAAGACTGGGTATTCAATGCCGGTTTCTGGAAGCTGCGTCAGGTTACCCTGGGCTACGACCTAACTCGCCTACTGCCGGAAAACTTCTTCATCCGGGGTTTGCGATTGGATGTAGTATCTAACAACGTACTAGTGCTGAAAAAATGGACAGAGAATATGGACCCTGAAATGGTGAATAACTCTTCCGATAATGCCCTGGGACTGGATTTCTGGCCTAGTCTGCCACCCACCCGAAGCATTGGTTTCAACCTGAATGTTAAGTTTTAACTGATGAATTGACGAATGGCTAAATGGTTAATTGTATTGAGTTTAGAGTACAGAGCCGCCGGGGCCCGGTACAAAGTTCAAGCTTCCGACTTCGGTCTCCTGACTTCGTTCTTCCATTCACTCATTCAAACATTCTCTCAATCCTTCATTCATTCAATCCTTAATAAAAATGAAAAACATAAAAATATACTTAAGCAGCCTACTGACTATCGTCATGTTACTGGCGAGCTGCGAAGAAGGGTTCGATACCCTCAACACTGATAAAGTAAATCCCACGACGCTCGATCCGGGCATTGTGATGAACAAGGGGATTCTGGATGCTACCTACCGTGATGGGTTTGGTACGCTACAGATGCTGTCGTATAACTTTGGTATTGTGCAGCAGGTCATTACCCCTTACGGAAGTTCGCTGGCCGGGGCTAATTATAACCAAACTAATACGGCCAATACACCTCGGGTGTGGCAAAACTTCTATCAGAACGTCATTAAGCAGGTGGTGGATGTGATCTATAAAACCCGTGAAGATGAGGAACGCTCAAATCTGTACAACATGGCCCGAATCTGGCAGGCGCATTCCTTCATGATTTTGACCGATACTTACGGAGATATTCCGTATTTTGAGGCGGGAAAAGGCTATCTGGAAGATATTACTCAAGCAACCTACGATCCTCAGCAGGAAATTTACATGGACATTCTCAAAGAACTGGACGAAGCCTCAGCCGCTCTGGATGAATCCAAAGCAATTGAAACCAGCGATATTCTCTACGGAGGCGACATCACCCAATGGCGGCGTTTAGGTTACTCCCTCTTGCTGCGAGCCGCCATGCGATTAACCAAGGTTGATCCCGCTACTGCCCAGACCTATGCCACCAAAGCTTTCAACGGCGGGGTGATGCAATCGAACGAAGACAATGCCATGATCCAGCATACGGCTCTGTATAACAACTACATCGGTCAGCACCTGTCGGCCCGGGAAAAAACTAATTACTACCTGGCCGCGCCCTTCGTCAACTATCTAAAAGAAAATAATGATCCCCGCTTACCATCTCTGGCAATTCGCTACGTGGGAGCTACTGGCGGACCAGAGCAAACTTCGGATCGGGCATCTTCCGAACCGGATGTGCAAGTTGGTATGCCGATGGGCTATGATGACGTTTCTATCAGCACCGTGCTGGATGAAAACGGAGTGGCTAGCCTTTGGGATTTTTCTCAGGTGAATATTACCACCGTACTGAAGGTAGACGCCCCTGAGTTTCACGTAACCTACTCTCAGACCCAGTTGTTGTTAGCCGAAGCCGCTGTGCGAGGTTGGGTGAATGAAGATGCTGCCGCGCTGTTTGAAAGTGGCATTCGGGCTCATATGGAGCAAATGGCTTTGTACGATGTGAATGCTGCCCTGGAGGAAAGCGAGATTCAGACGTATCTGGATGCCCACCCCCTCAATACGGCAACGGCGCTGGAGCAGATCAATACCCAGTATTGGGTGTCATCCTTTCTGAATGGTTCCGAAGCCTGGGCTAACTTCCGTCGAAGCGATTACCCAACCCTATTGCCTAATCCGTATCCGGGTTCTGAGATTGAGGAGGACTTCATTCGGCGTATGCCGTATCCGGATAGTGAGACTATTACCAATCAAAAGAATGTCGGGGACGCTATTGCCCGTCAGGGACCTGATAATCTGGATACCCGAATCTGGTGGGATGAACCAAAATAATGCTATTACAACCTAACTTTTATTAAAAATAAATCATCACTAATGACCGAGAAAAGAAACAATTTCAATCGTCGCGACTCATTGAAAATGATGGGGCTAGGTGCTACCGGACTGGCCGGGATACTGGGTATGCCTGGTGCCAGAGCCGAAGGGTACGAAACGCCATCGTATGCTAAGGGAATGCCCCCGATTCAGATAAAAAGTGTGAAAGCTATTAGTACAGCTCCTCAACGTTCTAACCTCATTGTAGTGAAAGTAGAAACTACGGAGCCCGGCTTGTACGGACTAGGTTGCGCTACTTTTACCCAGCGAGCCGAAGCGGTAGTAACGGCCATCAACAGTTACATGAATGACTTCTGCGTAGGCCGCGATGCCGATAACATTGAAGACATGTGGCAGTCGTTTTATGTGAGCTCCTACTGGCGAAACGGCCCGGTGCTGAACAATGCCATCAGTGGATTAGATCAGGCACTGTGGGATATCAAAGGAAAGCGAGCCAATATGCCCTTGCACCAGTTGCTAGGAGGAAAGGCTCGTTTTGCGGTAGATTGCTACGAACACGGTAGTGGAGATACTCCTGAGGCCATCGCCGAAGACGTTCAGAAATACATGGAGCAGGGCTTTCGCCACGTACGGATACAACAAGGAGGCTACGGAGCATTGAATCTGGCCCAGAAGCCCGATTTCAAAGAGGCTGGCTTTGGGAAAGAGAGCGATAACTTCATGGATCAGTACCAGTATCTTAAATCGGTACCCAAGATGTTTGAATACGTGCGCAAAACCTGCGGTGAGGAAGTGGAGCTCCTGCACGATGTTCACGAGCGCGTACAGCCGATGGACGTCATTAACATGATCAAGCAACTGGAAGATTACCGCCCTTTCTTCGTAGAAGACCCCTTTTCACCGGAAAACATGAGCTGGTTCAAACAATTGCGGGAAAGCACGACGGTACCCATTGCGATGGGGGAATTGTTCAATAACATCAATGAGTTTGTTGACCCGATGGCCAACCGGATGTTTGATTTCATTCGCTGCCATGTATCGCAGATTGGTGGTATCACTCCGGCTATGAAGGTGGCTCGTCTGGGTGAGTGGTTCAATGTTCGAACCGCCTGGCATGGTCCGGGGGATGTATCTCCGGTGGGGCATGCAGCTCAGTGCCATATGGATTACTCCATTTGGAACTTCGGTATTCAGGAAGCAGTACACTTTTCTGATGAGATGCTGGAGGTGTTTCCGGGAAGTCCCTACATTGAAAACGGCTACATGTACGTAAGCGATGCACCAGGTATTGGGGTAGATATTGATGAAAAGCTGGCTGCTAAATATCCAATTAGCAATAATGCCGGAAATTGGGCCGTACGCAAGCGCGATGGTACCATTATCCGACCTTAATCGGTATTTTCAAAGCTTAGGGTGTACACCCTAAGCTTTGAAATATCCACGCCTAAATTTATTTGCCTTTGATGTTCATTTGCCTTCTGCTGGATAATCATTCAAATGTCTACGAAGCAAAATCATCCCGAAAAATCCTTACCTTCTCCGCTGCTTAAGGATTTCTAACCAACAACCTATAATGACAAATCTTACGACGAAAGCACCACGATTCAATCTTCTATCCCTGACATTGCTCTTCTTGATAATGGCAAGCTGCCAATCTGGCAATAATTCTCAAACTGAAACAACAACCGAGACAATGGAAAAAATCAAGTTTCAGGAGTACCCTGATCTAAAACTGGGCTTCACCACCCAGAACTTCCTTCAGGCCATGCCGGTAACATTAGATAATAGCCGTTTGCTCATTGATTATGCTGACTCGCTGGGCTTTGACTGGCTGGAATTAAGAGACCCGGATGCTACTCTGTCTCTAGAAGAATGTACGCAGATTTCGAGCTATGCCCGGCAAAAGGATATTGAAGTAAGCTATGCCATACAGAAAGGCTTACTGGATGAAGATTTCTGGCCTACTTTCGAGAGAGGCGTAATTAATGCCACGGCATTTCAAAGTCTCAAGATCATTCGTTCTTTAGCCAGCGGAGTTGAAATATCCGGAGATGAAAATAGAAAAGGATGGACCGCAGAAGAACTGGAGCAGGTGGTGCAACGCGCCGATAGTGCGGCTGCTTTGGCGAAGGAGAATGGTTTACAATACGTTATTGAAAACGGAGCGGAGGCTTTCTTCGGTGATGGAGAATATTATGGTATTGCCGATGCCTTTGACCGGGTGGGCGAAGATGTAGGCTGGCAGTTCGACACGGCCAATCCGTTCAGCGTATCGCGTAGTCATGCTTCGGCGGATAGTGTGAATACCTTCTTGCGGGATCATGCCGATAACCTCTTTTACATTCATCTTAAATCTGCCCAGGAGGGGGCTGCTCAGCCTATGCTAACCGATAACCCGCTGGCACTAGGCGATATCTTTCAAGTAATGGCGGCCCACGATGTGAAGTATGTTGCCATTGAATTACAGTCAGTAGCTGACCGGGACGAAGCGTTTGCCAACATGCAAAAGAGCCTCGATTATCTGAAATCGCAACAGTTTATTAGCCAGTAACCCATGTCGGTAGAGAAAACGAAAACAACGCAGAAGGCCTCTTTTCTTCAAAAAATCTGGCTTTTCATGCTGAGTATTGGTCCCGGAATATTCTGCATTGGTTATACCGTTGGTACGGGTAGTGTTACCTCGATGGCCAAGGCGGGGAGCCAGTTTGGGATGCAACTGTTGTGGGTGCTATTTCTGAGCTGCCTGTTTTCCTGGGTGCTGATGGAAGCGTATGGTCGCTATGCAGTCGTCACTGGTAACACCTCAATTTATAGTTTTAAAACCAAGCTGAAAGCCGGCAAACTGATCGCCATTCTGATTGTGGTTGGTATCGTTGTAGCGCAGTGGAACTCGTTATCGGGTATTCTGGGGTTGAGTGCCAATGCACTTTACGAAGTGCTTCGCCTGTTTATGCCCGGTTTGCCCGAAGAAAACTATTGGTTTGTATTAGGGATTGCCATTACCTTGATCCTGATCATGTACTCGCTCTTATGGGTAGGAAAGTATTCGTTCTTTGAGAAAGTGCTGATTGTGTTTGTCACGCTGATGGGAGTATCCTTTCTGATCTCCATGTTCGTCGTGTTTCCGCAACCAGCCGATATCGCCAGTGGCATTGTCCCTGCCATCCCGGATGTGCCAGGGGGAAAGCTGCTGGTAGCTGCTTTTGTAGGTACCACTATGGCGGCTCCGACCTTTGTAGTACGCCCGCTGCTGATGAAAGGGAAGGGGTGGACGAGCGAACATACCAGAGAGCAGTCGAAGGATGCTCTGCTGTCGGCTTCGCTCATGTTTCTCATTAATCTGGCGATTATGGCAGCGGCTACCGGAGCTTTGTATTACGAAGGCCGGACCATTGAGAAAGTGCTGGATATGGTGTATACCCTGGAACCAGTAGCTGGTAAGTTTGCGGTGGTGCTGTTTATGATGGGGGCGCTCAGTGCCGGTCTTTCCTCAGTCTTTCCCATTCTGATGGTTGCCCCGTTGCTCATTGCCGATTACCGGGACGGTGAGCTGGATACCGATTCTAATCGCTTTAAGATACTGACGGGTATTGCCAGTGTAATTGGGTTAACGGTTCCAATCCTGGGAGCAAACCCCATCGCAGCGCAAATTGCTACGCAGGTAGCCGGAGTGTTTGTACTACCCTTGGTCATTGCCGGAATTTTATATCTAGTGAACCGAAAAGATATGATGGGAGAGCATAAGGCTGGTCTCGGCCTGAACATTGGGTTGGTGGCAGCGCTGGTGTTTGCCTGTATTATCTCTTATACGGGAGTGGTGGCGCTGGCCGAGCTTTTTTAGAGCGTAGAATGTCACCCGTAAGAGAGCGGAATAACCCTTTGCTATCAATTATTCCATTTCCATAATAATGGACTTGAATTGTCCTACTCCATCTCCCGGTATTTGCACTGCGCGTAAGGTCAAAGAATGCCGGCCTTTTTCCAGATAAACGGTTCCTAAAGGTATTTTCTTCCAATGGGCATCCACATGATTGACTGGGGGAGTTTGATTGGGAACTGAAATAATCTCCAGGGGAAAAGGAGTATCGATTGTCGCGCGAACAGTTTGGGTTCCAACGGTTGCTTCTATGGTCGAGCCAGCATTGTCAGGAGAACAGGTATATTCCATCATCAGACGATACTCACCTGGGGTGATTACCTCCATAGGCCAGCTAATGGTATTGTCGGTACTATTCCAGTCGGTAATCCAGTCATTGGTGTAACCTTGTTCAAACTGATAGTGAAGACCGGGGCTTAGCTGTGCTTCATGAGCGGGAAATACTGTCTTGGGCATTTCAGAGTAACCTAAGGGAATAGGTAGTTCCTCCAAATGCTCAGTGCCCAGTTGATACCAGTGTTGGTAGGCTTGCACCAGCGAGTCGGTAAGAGCAGTTCTTTCCTCAGCAATACTCTGTTTCTGACCGGGGTCTTTGATCATATCATATAGAAGGTTTTCTCCGTTTCTTCCCATCACCAGTCGGTAGCGATCTGTACGGATGCCTCCGGGGCGTGGAGTAACTTCTTTCCCGGAGTAATGCGTAAACAGAAGTCGGTCCGGCCAACTTTCTGAGTTTCCCTTTAGGAGGGGAAGTAAACTTTTTCCATCCAGGGCCAGCGTATCCGGTACCGAAAAACCCGCCAGTTCTACTAATGTGGGGAGTAAGTCAATATGGGCCGTATTTTGCCGAACTAATGTGTCTGTAGGCAACTCCTTCGGATAGCGGATAAAACAGGGTACTCGCACTCCACCTTCGTCTACACTGGCTTTTACCCCTTTCATGTCTCCATTGTACCGATGGCCGTTGGGGCCATTATCCGTAAGAAAGATCACAATGGTATTATCGGTCTGTTTCATCGAGTCCAGTTTATGAAGTAGTCGTCCGATGTTTTCATCCATGTTCTCGATCATTCCGTAGACTGCGGCAGTTTTATCGTCATATCCAGCCGCCTTATATTGCTCCACGTAGTGATCCGCCACTTGAAACGGGGCATGGGGTACATTGTAGGGTACGTAGCAAAAGAAGGGAGCGTCCTGACTTTCCTCAATGAATTTGATGGCAGCATCGGTCAGTATATCTGTGATATAGCCATGATATTCTTGTTTCTCGCCATTATGTTCCAAAGTAGGATCAAAATAACGGTTCCAGTGTCCACCACAAAAACCCAGAAATTCGTCGAATCCCTGCCCTAAGGGATGATTGGGGTACTGCTCGCCGTTGTGCCACTTTCCAAAGATGCCCGTGCGATAACCATAAGATTTCAGTATCTCTGCAATGGTTACTTCCTCAGACCGCATAGCCACGCCCCGCCCGGTGACTGCGTAGGTGTTGGTTCTTAGATAATCACGACCAGTGAGCAGTGAGGCGCGGGTGGGAGCACATACCGGGCTGACATAAAATCGCTCAAAACGCAGGCTTTCTTTTCCAAGAGCATCCAAAACGGGAGTGCGAATGTCTTTATTGCCATGCAAGTGCAAATCGCCCCATCCCTGATCATCCGACATAATCAGAAGAATATTAGGAGAGTTTTGAGCAAACGAAGTGGATACCAGCCACAGGAACAGAAAGACGCAAGAGCTTCTACGTATTATCATCAATGTTAGATAGGGGCTACTGTCCGGCATTTTGTTTTTCATTTTCTTTATCAGATCGAGCTTTTTGCTTCACGAAATACGGTTGAAAGTTATAAGAGGAGTGCTGCGTCCACGGAGCATTGATGCTAGGTAAATAGTTTCGGAGGGCTTCTTTCTTAGCTTGATATTTTTCCTGATCAGTTACATTAGTCCACTCGTTTGGGTCAGTGGTATGGTCGTAAAATTCCTCGGTGCCGTCTTCGTATCGGATATACCGTTCATCCTGAGTTCGTACCGAATGGTTGTTCATCCCGAAGGTAGTGATAGCGTACCACTCATCTTCTGTAGGCTCATCTTTGATCAGGGGTACTAAACTTCGGCCTTCGTTTCTGGAGTAATGCGGAATGCCTGCTAACTCCAGCAAAGTTGGGTAGATGGATAATAACTCAACTGGTTCATTTACTACTTTTCCGGCAGGGATTTCCGGTCCGGCCATGAAGAGAGGAGCGTGCGTGGCCTCTTCCCACAGGGCGTGCTTGGCAAAGGTGCCTTTTTCTCCCATCCGATATCCGTGGTCTGACCATAGCACAATAATGGTGTTATCCGCAAACTGACTGTTGTCCAGCGCATCCAGCACCTGTCCAACCTGGTAATCTACAAAACTGACGCAGGCTAAGTAGGCCTGAATCATATCATTCCAGGAACCGCTTTCAATCGCCCAGTCTGTGGATGGCATCATGGGAAGATCATTGATCTGAAGAGCTACGTCCGGTACATCTTCCAGGTCATCGGCTTTGTAGGGTGGCCGGGCCAGATCTTTGGAGGCGTGTAGATCAAACCAGGGCTGCGGGACGTACCAGGGCACATGCGGACGTAAAAAACCAACTGCTAAAAAGAAAGGCTGCTCATAATCTCGCTGTAAGCGTTCGGCAGCCCATTGAGCTGACTGGTAGTCAGGCATCAGAGAGTCTTCCGCCGGGTAAGCTCCCCAGTCGGTGCTGGTTCGTCCGTAGTTTTCTCCGCCGTCTCCGTCCCACACAAAGCGTTCTTTGGGTACCGGACCAAACCCCTTGGCCCGCCCACCTGATTCATCCAGTATCCCCACAGGAGCATGTTGGTGAAATAGTTTACCGATACCCATCGTATGGTAGCCCTGCTGCTGGAAATATTCCGGCAGAAAGATAATATCCTCAGTCGCTTCATTATTGTCCCGGATCTTATCATCATCAATCATTCCGTAGATGCCGGTAGTTGAAGGACGTAAGCCAGTCATAAGCGAAGCACGAGACGGGCCGCAGAGCGGAGCCTGGCAGTGCGCATTCTGGAACAATACTCCTCGAGCGGCCAGACGATCCAGATTGGGAGTCTTAGTATCAGGGTGACCTTCCATACAGCCTAACCAGTCATTAAGATCATCTACTGCAATGAATAAGACATTAGGCCGCTCCGAAGATTTAGAGGCTGGCTGAGCGGGAGATACTGAGTATAGGCTTAGAAAAAGGATAGCACTGATGCTGAGAGCTTTCCAAAAGTATATGCTACACAAGATAGCAGCATCACAGTTTATAAAACGCATAGAATTAGGTTGGTTGTAGTAATGAATTATGAAGGTAAGCTATTCGCCGGTGTAGTTCAAACTCTGGCGCCGTTACGTTATCCTGCCTGTTCTCTATCATTAACATAGTTCGTTCCGGTTTTCATTAAGATCGCATGTTGACGTTGTGAGACTTTCTGAAACTAACATCAGTTATTCATAGCAGCAGGGGTTTTAATCTCCTCCAGGATAGCCGTGAGGCTATCAACCAGATTTGGTTGGGTTTGAAAAAGATTTTCGTTTTCGTCTAAGTCATTGGACAGGTCATACAGTTGACCAGGGGTGTTAATGCCATAGCCATCTTTATGCAGATTATCACTAAAGCCGCCTGACCGGTCTGATAAAATCAACTTCCAGTCCCCTTTTCTGACCGCAAAAACGCCGCTTCCGGAATGATGAATTAATGCTCTTGAAGTGAGTTCTTGTGATTCTTCTCCTTGCAACAAGGGTAACAGGTTATAACTATCTTCAGCAGCACCCTGGGGCAGAACGTAGTTAATAACCTGAGCAAGGGTAGCCATAATATCGATCGAGCAGATAGTATGCTCGTTGATGGTGTTTTTTGATATCATGCCGGGCCAACAGGCAATAAACGGTACCCGGTGTCCGCCTTCCCAAATATCCGCTTTTAAACCTCTAAGCTCGCCGTTTGGCCGGTGACCATACCGTTTGATGACCGAACCTATCAGACCTGAAAAATTGGTGCCATCTCGGGCGGGCGAACCGTTATCGCTGGTGAAAATGACCAATGTGTTTTCCAGAAAGTTATTTCGTCTCAACGCATCCATCACCTGTCCTACCGACCAGTCTACTTCTACCACAAAATCTCCGTAGGGTCCGGCCTGGGTTTTATTGTTGAAAGTATCCAGGGGGGCAATGGGAGTATGAGGGGCGGTTAGGGCTACGTACAGAAAGAAGGGTTGATCTTCTTGTTGAGCCGCCTGATCAATAACGGCCACTGCTTTTCGGGTGATGGTAGGCATCACTTCTTCTAGCTTCCATCCCTTGGCCATCATACCGGCTCGCCCAAACAGAGAGTCAGGTTTGGGAACAGTAGGTTCTGTGACCACTCTGTCATTCTCAATAAACGTATAGGGTGGGAGATTGGGCACATCATCACCATAATAGTAATCAAATCCATAGGCGAGCGGCCCACCCTTAATAGGCTTAGAGTAATCCACGTTTTTCCCGTTTGTCTCCGTGGCTGGAAGCCCGTCGGTGGTGGGCCAGTGCCAGCCCAGGTGCCATTTTCCTACGGCTGCCGTATAATATCCGGTCTCTTGTAACATAGCGGGAAGAGTGAGCTGGTTCTGCTCAATCAAGGGCGGGTCCCACTGCCACAGAACCCAACGTTGCAATCGTGTTCGCCAGGCATACCGCCCCGTTAATAAACTGTACCGGGTAGGGGTGCAGACGGCTGAAGATGAGTGCGCATCGGTAAAACGCATACCCTGGGCTGCCAGCTTATCGATGTGGGGCGTTTCAAACATGCGTTGCCGGCTGTAGCAGGATATATCTCCGTATCCTAAATCATCCGCCAGAATGATTACGATGTTGGGAGGTTTACTGGTCTGCGTTTTCTCAGTACAGGCTATAAGCGTGGTAAATGAGCATAAAATATGAATGAAAGATACGAAGCTCCGGTGCATGGAATATACTATTTGCCAGAGTCGGTCTGCTCCATCCAGTTTAACTGCGCCCACCGGTCAGGGCCATCGTTTTTTTGTGATGATCCGGGGGTGCTTCTTCCTTCCGACACATACCTGGAGAGCAGATCGGTCAGCTGTTTTACTTTCTCAGGATGCTCATTCACCAAGTTTTTCTCTTCCGCTGGGTCCTGAGCCAGATCGTACAATTGCATCGAGGGCAACTCTTCCAGGTTTTCTGAAGACCGGGGAGCACTCCATCCGCCAGAGCCGGGCCACAGAATGAGCTTCCAGTTCCCCTGCCGAATGGCAAACCGGCCTTCAATGGAATGGTGAACGGTCGCTTCCCGTAAGGGCTGCTGATACTGCTCCTGCATCAGTACAGGCATCAGGCTATAACTGTCTTCAGCGGCGTCATCCGGTAAGGTGGCCCCCGTAAGCTGGGCGGCAGTAGCCATAAAATCAGTAGTGCAGATCACTTCGTCTGTTGAGAATGCTGCTTTAATGCGGGCGGGCCAGCTTACAATAAATGGAACGCGATGACCACCTTCATAAATATCTGCCTTATGGCCCCGATACACGTAACTGGGATCATGCCCGACCTGGGCCAGTTCATCAAAATCAGCACGGGGAGAACAACCGTTATCGCTGGTGAAGATGATCATGGTTTTTTCCCGAACACCATTTTTTTCCAGTGCTTCTACGATTTGCCGCACTACATCGTCTACCTGTAACACAAAATCACCGTAGAAATTGGTGTTGCTTTTTCCTAAAAATTCGGTGGTTGGCAGGATAGGAGTATGCGGAGCAGGTAAGGCAAAATAGAGGAAAAACGGCTGGTCACCCTGAGCCTGTCGGTTAATGTATTGAACCGCTTTATCGGTCAGGTGGGGCAACACCAGGGTATGGTTAAAGTCTGAACCAGTTAGCCCTTTTCGCCAGAAACCTTTCGTATCCGTGCTAACGGTAGAGTCCTGGGGAATGGAGGTGGGTTGATTGTTTTCTACGTATACGTACGGAGGCATATCCAGCGAGCCGCTAAATCCATAGGAATAGGTAAAACCCTGGTCGGCGGGTCCATGTTGAACCGGCTTGCTAAAATCTACTTCCGGGTTGCTGCTCAGATTATCGATGTTGTCGGCATCTTCTTTAAACGGCCAATCCCAACCAAGGTGCCATTTTCCGACGAAGGCCGTATGATACCCATTATCCTGTAATAGTTCGGCCACTGTAAGGCGTTCGGGTTCTATCAGTGCCTGGGAGTAACCACTAAGCACTGAACTCTTCAGGCGAGAACGCCAGTTGTATCTTCCGGTTAAGATGCTGTAGCGGGTAGGGGTGCACACCGCGGAACTGGTATGGGCATCGGTAAATCGCACTCCCTGCCGGGCCAGTCGGTCAATGTGTTCTGTTTGCAATTTAG
Organism: Roseihalotalea indica; assembly: GCF_022458895.1. The sequence goes on from NZ_JAINFL010000014.1 coordinate 245,937, forward strand.
AATTTTCATTGAAGGCTGATACATCTCCGTATCCCAGATCATCTGCCAGGATATACACAATATTAGGGGGATTAGACGTGGGTTGGGCCGTCAGTACGGGGGAAATCGCCATAAAAACAAGCCAGCAATAGGTATAATGTTTTAGTAGTTGTTGCATGTGTTTACATTAGGTTGTAATGAGAAAAAAAGATAGCAAATATGGGAAACCCTGATCACGCACAGAAGACAGTTATTTTGAATTAGGCTTTTATCTCTTCGGTCAAGCCAGCTTCCCAGCTTTGCAAAGCTTGTTTTAGCATATTGAATATTTCCGAATGCTCCTCTTTCACATCAGTTGACTCTACCTGATCTGTATCAAGGTTATATAAATAATATTCATCATCTTCAATAACTAGCTTCCAGGGACCCCGACGAGCGGCTTTCTGATCGTGGAACCTCCAGAAGACCGTACGTTCATTCAATTGCTTTAGTGGCTTGTTACTTAGAAGCTCGGCTATGCTTTGTCCGGAAACCTTTTTTGTATTGCTCGCCGCTAAGTGACAAAGATCGGCCAGGGTTGGAAACATATCCATAGAAAGCACCAACTGGTCGGTTGTTCCTGGTTGAACTTTACCTTTCCAGTAGAAAATGGCCGGTACCCGATGGCCTCCCTCGTATACCTGACCTTTGAAACCCCGGAAAGGAGTATTTGCTCCGGCCTTAGGAGAGGCTCCGTTATCGGAACAGAAAATCACCAGCGTATTTTCCAGTAACCCATGATCGTTCAGGTAAGCCATGATACGTCCCACATTGGCATCCAGAGATTCCACCATTTCTTGGTATGCTTGTGCTACATCGGTTCGGCTTCCTGAAATGGGGAATTCACCTTGTACCGTCCGCTCGGCAGGATCATTGGGACCCTGGTAGGGAGAGTGAGGCGCTCCGTGAGGAAGGTATAAAAAGAAAGGGCGGTCCGGAGTATTCTCCATAAACCGAATGCCATGATCAGTGATCAGGCTGGTCAAATACCCTTTTTCAGGGTGCAGTTCTTTCCCCTTCCACCAATCGGCGTAACCTTCCTGATCAATATGGCTCTGGTAATCTATATTACCACTCACAAAGCCCCGGAATACATCGAACCCCTGAACAACGGGTCCCAGAGCTGGCTTGTATCCCAGGTGCCATTTTCCAAACAACGCGGTACGGTACCCGGCTGCTTTGAACAATTCGGCCAGAGTATATTGGTCTGGGCTCATTCCTGTATCACGATGACTCTTGGCGGTAATAACTCCTTCAATACCCACTTCCTGAGGATACAACCCAGTCATGAGAGATGCCCGGGTTGGGCTGCACACCACTCCGTTAGAGTGGTAGTTGGTGAGTTTCATTCCCTGCCGGGCCAATTGATCAATATGGGGTGTTTGGATGGATGTGCTGCCGTAGCTGCTCAAATCGGCGTATCCCAAATCATCAGCCATGATCAGAACCACATTGGGTTTACTTCCCTCAGGCTCATTTTCCGTATGATCCGTTGCTCCCGATTGACAACCCAGGTAGAAAAACATCAAACAGGATAGGCCTAGCTCATATCTCATTAGTAACCCGGGTTTTGCTCACCTAAATTAGCATTATTGACGAATTCTATACTGGGTATTGGATATAGGTAATATTCTTTTCCGGTAACAGGGTGAGTGATGGTGCGGTTGCTGGGAAAGGTAAGGTTCAGAAAATCCATCTGCTCCTGAATAATATCTTGCAAGATACCCCACCGATTCAGATCAAAATACCGTTTGGCTTCAAACGCCAGTTCTTTTCTTCTTTCGTTTCCAATCACCTCTCTGAATGCTTGCTGGTTCGGCACTTCCGCAGAAGACAGGGCGGGTAAGCCGGCATTTGTTCTGGTGCTGTTCATCAGGGTGAAAGCTTCTCCATCGGGTACATAACCTTGCTCATTCAATGCTTCAGCCCGAATCAGTAAAATTTCGGCGTAGCGAATCAGAGGATAATTCCAGGTGCTTTGCCCTTCCGGATCGCTGGTATTGTAATATTTATTGATATAGTAAAGGCTTCCGTCGGGCTGGCTTGGGTCAATAAAATTCACCAAATCATAACTCTGTAGGATTACTTCTTTTCGGAGATCACCCTCCTCAAAGATCTGCACGAAGCTGTTCCCGGAAGATAAACTGCCCCCCTGGCCGTTGAGATTATCGTCGGTGGGTAAGAAAGTGGCCGAGCCATTAAAGTCTGGTGGAGCAAAGCCATCACTTTGCGATCCGGTCGTTTCTCCGGTTACACCACCGTATTGCACCTCAAGTAAAGAACCTGGGCCATTCTCCTGAGTACCGTTAAAGTTATCTGCGTAGTTAGCCAGTAAACTTCCATTGCCTATGACCACCTCGGCAGCACTGGCGGCATCATTCCACTCCTCAAGTTCCAGATGAACCATCGCCTTCAGGGCACTGGCCGTATAGGTTGTCGGTCTTCCGGCTTCCATTCCCGGGCCGCCGGGGTACGTGGTCGGAAGTAATGCAATAGCATCGTTCAAATCACTTTTTATCTGGGCATAGACCTGCTCAATAGTTGCTCGGGGTTGTTCGGCATCCTCCCGTGCTTTGATTTCTTCCAGAATAAGAGGCACCCCCCCGAAGAGACGCACCAGGTTAAAGTAATAGAATGCCCGCATGAACTTGGCCTGTCCCTCAACCGACTCCTGCACGGCCGAGCTGGAAAATTCGTCAACAGACTGAGCATACGCCAGCACAGTATTGGCCCGGGTGATACCCGTGTAATGCGCTGACCATACGTTTTGAGAGACACTGAAGGTTTCTTCCACGATATAAATATCGGGTTCGGTTTCTTTCCGCCAGGTCCATCCATCATCACTAGCCAGGTCGGTGAGCCTGAGCATATTACTTTCGTACAAACCCTGTAAGGGTTGATAAATACCGTTTACCGCAGTCAGAACGCCACTTTCGGAATTCAACAGGTCGTCTAAGGCTACCTGACCCTGAGGGGTAGGCTCAAGAATGTCTTCGCAGTTCATCATCAAGATGGCGCAAAGGCTGATGATCGGGATGATATATTTACTATTCTTCATAATTTCTCGGGTTTTAGAGTAGTATTGACTTGACTAAAAAGTAACGCGCGCTCCCAGGGATACAAGCCGGGTATTGGGGTAAGGGGTGTAATCTATTCCGGCAGAAAGTAGACTAGCCCGGCTGGAAGCTTCTGGGTCCAGACCGGTATAGTTGGTGAAGGTGAAAAGGTTCGTTCCGGACAACGTCAATTGAGCGCCCCGAACGATATTTCCGTTAAACATAGATGCTGGAAAAGTATATGACAACCGCACATTTTTTACTCGTAGAAAATCGGCATCTTCCAAAAAGCGGGTGGAGACCAGCGTGGTAAGCGTAGTAGTATTTCCGCCTTGCGAAGGTCGGGGCACGGTGTTACTGGGGTTCTCCGGAGTCCAGAAATCAGCCACTTCGGCGAAGTTCTGCACAAAAGGCACACCGCGAGAAAAGAGGTTTCGGGCAGTATTGTACACCTGATAACCCGTAGCAAAATTGAGGAAAAGGGATAAGGATAGGTTCTTGTACGAAACGGTGTTTTCCATACCGCCGAAAAACTTGGGAGTAGGAGTACCCACAAACGTTTTATCGCCAATATCAAGTACTCCGTTTCCATTCAGGTCTGCATAGCGAGGGTCGCCCGGCACGGCACCGGACCACTCAAGGGCTTCATCTTCCTCGCCTAACTGCCAAACACCCGCATATTGATACATGTAGAAAGCTCCCACCGGATGGCCCGCCCGGGTTAGGTTGGCCTGCTGGTTGGATAGAGGAATTAGCTCCCCGGGTATTTCCAAGGGTTCGCCGATAGAATTGGTGCCGATGTTGATAACCTCATTTTTATTATATGAGATATTAAAATCGGTTGTCCAGGATACGTTACCGGTGATATTTCGGGAGAAAAAAGAAAACTCAACCCCGGTATTTTTGACCGACCCCAGGTTAACAATAGGGTCCTGACCTACGCCTGAAGTAAGCGGGATTGGTGTGGAGACCAGTAGGTCCTCCGACTGCTTATCGTAATAGTCCAGCGTAGCGTAAATTCTGCCTTCCAGAATGGAGATATCCGCACCTATGTCAAATTGTTTAGTAGCCTCCCATTGCAGGTCGGGGTTGCCAATATTTTGGGGAGCGTTGCCTACCACCACACTATTGCCGAACACATAAGGAGCGGCACCGGCCCGGGTAATGAACGCAAAATCTCCAATGTTCTGGTTTCCGGTTAATCCATAGCTTACCCGAAATTTCAGGTCATCAATAAATTGAGAGGATTGTAAGAAACCTTCTTCCGAGACGCGCCACGCCACTGAGCCAGAGGGGAAAACCCCGTAGCGTTTATCCGGTCCAAACTTGGAAGAACCATCGCGGCGTACGGTAGCGGTAAGTAAATATTTGTCCTGATAACCGTAATTCAACCGTAGGAAGGTGGATACCAGTCCGGCACTGATCTGCGAGCCGTTGGCATCGAAGCTGGTTTGGTTGGAGAGTTGGTTTAGGGCGTTGTCTACCGTGCCCATACCAGTAGTAGTGCTGTTTTTCGTCAGGAACTGCTGCGCCGAAAATCCAGCTAATGCCTTGATTGAGTGTTGGTTGAAAGTTTTGTCATAGTTCAGAGTGATATCCGATACCCAGTTAATCTGCTGGCTATTGGGTACTACCACCCGGCCTTCGGGCTGACTGAAGCGGCCAATCTCATATACCGGAAAATAGTTATACCCCTCACCCAGTACCACATCGCCGCCTAAGTTGCCTGACAAGACCAGGTCATCGGTCAGGGTTACATCCAGTTTGGTGTTTCCCAGAATTCTGGTTACCTGATCTCTTCGGGTGGGCAAAAGTACATCAATCAGTGGGTTATCGTTAGCGCCAAAGTAAGGGGCGGCCGTTGTGTTTACGGCGGTCAGGTTGCCGTTATCATCGTAGGCTGGGGTAAAGGAATGCTGATAGACAAAACTTCGGAAGCCACTGGATCCCCAGGAATCATTGTTCTGAAGGTTTTGCAACTGGTGGCTACCGCTCAGGTTGGTCGAGAGCTTCAGCCAGTCGTTAAGTTTTGAAGTTACGTTTACACGTAGCGACCAGGTTTTAAGATCAGAATTCAGCAAGGTGCCCTCTCGGTTTAGGTAAGATGCAGAACCCGAGAACTGGGTTTGCTCGGACCCACCGCTAAATCCTAGGTTATAATTTTGGCGGAAACCAGTGCGGGTGCCCAGTTCCTGCCAATCAGTATCAACCTGCCAGGCCGGGTTAGACGGATCGTCGTATACAGATATATCCCGGTTAGAGTTTTTAAAAGCCTCTACAAAGAGCAACCGCTGCTGTTCGGTAGACATTACGTCGAACCGGTTGGTGATTTCTTCAAATCCCAGATCGGTGTTAAAGGTGAACTGCGTGGTACCGGCTTTTCCCTTTTTGGTAGAGACGATCACCACCCCATTGGCGGCCCTTGAACCATAGATGGCTGTGGCGGAGGCATCCTTTAGAATATCAATAGAAGCAATATCTTTCGGGTTGATGGTAGAAAAATCGGCACTGTACAGCGGCACTCCATCTACCACAATCAGTGGGTCATTGCTGCCAGTGACTGATCCTACACCCCGAATTGAAATAGAAAATTTGCCGTTCAAGTTTCCTCCGGCTTGCCTGATCTGCACTCCGCTTGTTCGCCCCTGCAACGCATCCTCAAAGGAAGCGACCGGTCTGCTTTGCAATACCTCTTCGGATACATTTGCCACTGAGCCGGTGACATCGGCTTTCTTCTGGGTACCATAGCCCACCACTACTACTTCTGAAAGCGACTGTACATCAGCCGTCAGGGTAAGGTTAAGGGTAGTCTGACCATTGATAGGAATCTCTCGGGTTAGGTAGCCGATGGAAGAAAAAATCAGGATATTTACATTATCCTTAACGGTCAGTTGGTAGTTGCCATCAATATCAGTTACCGTGCCCTGGGTTGTTCCTTTGGCCAGAATATTTACTCCGGGCAGCCCTTCGCCCGCTTCATCCGTAACCTGGCCAGAGATGTTTTTTTCTATTATGGTTTGGTGCAGAGCGCTTTGCATTTGTTGCGACGCAGAGAAGACCCGCCTGTTATGTGAATGACTGTCACGACTTAGTGAGTTGCTTTTGCGGGCATCTATCTTTTTTAGCGGCGGAATATTGTCTTGTTTTGCTTTGATTACATAATGAAGAGGATCTAACTTTTTAAAATCCAGTCCCAGAGGGTCCAGAATGGAGTGCAGTATTTGTTCGAGATTTTTCTCACGACTCTCAAAGGGAGCATTGACGGTTTTGGCTCGGATCAGCTCATCCGGATAACCAAAAGTAACCTGGTACTCCTGTTTGATCTCGTCCAGTACCTGTTTCAGAGATTGTTCTTCCTGGGGTGGGGAAGGGCGGTCGGGTGGTCCGGTATGTGCAGAAACAAGAAACTGATCCTGAGCAACCCCTTGAATAGTAAAGATCAGGAATAGAAAAATGAGGAGCCAGGGTTGTAAAGAATGATTCATGATGAGTAGATTTAAGTTGGTGTATAGTAGTCATTTATCTTCCGAGCCTTGGGTAAGGTCGTCGGTTAATGTCAGGGAGCATTATTTTTTGCCAGAATAATCTTCTTATCGGTAGTGCTTATCTGTAAATTGAAGGCCTCAGAGAGGAAAGAAAGGAGCAGGTTGAGGTCGCGGGAGTGGAGCTCACCGGAGAAGCGCAGTTCATTGATATCAAGCCCTTTGGTGTACACCGCGTAGCCGTAGTTATCTTCAATCATTTTGATGATTTCGGCCAGGGATGTATTATCAAAAATAAGCTGATTTTTAGTCCAGGATGAATACTGCTCAGGGTTCACAATTTTTCGGGAAACATCAGCCGATGATGATACCTGCACCAACTCGCCGGGTTCCATAACCAGAGAAAGAGGCTGTTGGGTTGAGGTAGCTGTTACATCAGGTAGTTGCGTCATATCCAGCCGTACCCGTCCCTTCTCCAGCATTACCTTATTGTCGCCCCGGCGATTGTTCACGTTGAACTCAGTCCCCAGTACCTCAATGATCAAATCGCCAGAATGCACAATAAATTTCTGGTGTTGTTGGGTATGTTTTACCGAAAAATAGGCCTCGCCCTCTAAGATCACCTCTCGAACTTCATCTTCCTGCCAATGGTCTTTGAAACGTAGCTGGGAATTGGAATTTAATATGGCTAACGAACCATCGGGTAGTTTTACTTCCCGGGTGTCGGAGTATTCTGTCTGAACAACGGTTGTGGAAGGCCACAGAGAATCTTGCAGGAAGAATATAGCACCGGTCATGGAAAGAATGAGCAGGACTGCGGCTGCGCTAAACCAGTACCGTCTCCGATTAGGGCTAGCAGGAGAGAGCTTATAGCGTGGAATGTCGCGGTTGGTAAGAATATCATCCCAGATTTCCAGAAACTCTTCTGAGCTGAGATCGCTCGTTTTAAATTGTAGCTGCTTAAGAAAGCGGGCTGCCTCCTCCATTTCAGGTTGCTTCTCAGGATGATCTTGCGCCCATGTTGCCCAGAAGGCAGCAGCAGACTCATTGTTGCCAGATATCCCCTCCTGAAAGTAAGGGTCAGCAATGAAGTCTTCTACCGAGTAGTTTAGGTATTTCATGTGTAAGCTGATATGGATTCAGCTAGAATCCTTTACCAACAGGTTCCGAATTCTTAGAAATTACCCCACGAGCAATAAAGAAATTGAGCAGATTTACAGTTCTGCTAATAGAAAGTTGAAAATTTGAGTGATTTATTAACAAATAGAGCGTTCTGTTGCAAAAGAGGTGTCAAATCTTCAGTAGCTAGCTTACAGAAAAGTTATGATACATAGCAAGAGGATGAGAAAAGTCATTTTCTCACGTAAGAGATGAATTGCCCGGCCAATGAGTTTGTACGCTCCCTTAATTGTAATAGACAGGATCGAGGCAATTTCTTCGTAGGATAACCCTTGATAAAATTTTAAAAAAATTGCTTCTCGCTGGCGAGAGGATAGTGCCGAAATGGCTCTTTGCAGTTGTTCACTATTCTGAACCTCGCTTTGCTGCTGAATCATGACTTTCTCAGGTGATATCTCTATTCCGAAGCTTTCTTCTTCGGAAGACCATAATCTTCGTATGCCTCGTTTACGGTACTCTTTATTAATCTTATTACGGATGGCTTTCAGTAAATAAGGTTTAATGGAATGCACTTCACCTAATTGCTGACGACGGTTCCAGATTTCCAGGAAAATATCGTGGATGCAATCCTTGATAAAGGAAGAATCATGATATAAACTCATCCCATAACGATAAAGATCATGGGCGTAGGTTTTGTACAATAACGCGTAGGCTGTTTGACTACCTTGCTTAAACTCACTCCATAGCTGAGCATCTGAAACAGTTTTTTTTTCAGGTTCAGAAGTCAGGAAGCTCTGCACTTCTGCCTTTTGATTATCAGGAAAAGCTTCGCTATTTAGATACGATAATTTCAAAAGTGGGGAAAGGTAAGATGCGACTAACAACGCTGTTCTAGCCTATAGTTAATTGAAATTAATCGAATAATCAACTAGTCTCTTTTTAATTTTTATAAAAATAGCGGATTGTGAGGTGAGAAATTGACCGTTTGCTAATTCTCTATTGATCCCATTTACGTTGAATGATGAAATCGGACCCCTACTTTGGAGTAGTGGTGCTAGCTAACTGAATTTAGATCAGTAAAGGATAAAGCCTTAGGCGAGTATGCTTTTTACCAGGTTGCCATGCACATCCGTGAGGCGATACCGACGGCCCTGGTGTTTAAAGGTAAGGCGTTCGTGGTCTATTCCCATCAGATGCAGTAACGTCGCCTGAAAGTCATGCACGTGTACCGGATCTTTGACGATATTGTAACCGAACTCATCGGTTTCCCCGTAGGTCATACCTGCTTTTACTCCCGCCCCGGCCATCCAAACAGTGAAGCAACGGGGGTGGTGATCACGACCGTAATTGTCTTTTAGCAGTTTGCCCTGAGAGTAGTTGGTGCGCCCAAACTCACCCCCCCAGATCACCAGCGTGTCCTCCAGCAACCCGCGTTGCTTTAGGTCTTTCACGAGTGCTGCCGAGGCCTGATCGGTATTCTTGCACTGATTTTTAATGCCGTTGGGAAGATTACCGTGCTGGTCCCATCCCTGATGATAAAGCTGTACGAACTTCACATCCCGCTCAATCAGGCGGCGGGCCATAAGGCAGTTGGCCGCATAGGTTCCCGGATCGCGGGAATCCGGGCCGTACATATCAAATACCCAGTCTGGCTCATCCGACAGGTCGGTGACATCCGGTACGGAGGTTTGCATGCGGAAGGCCATTTCGTATTGGGCAATCCGGTTCTCAATTTCCGGGTCGCCGTAGATGTCCATTTGAGCCTGGTTTAGCTTTTTCAGGTGATCCAGCATGTCCCGCCGGTCATCGTGATGATATCCGTTGGGGTCATTTAGAAATAAAACCGGGTCTTTGCCAGAACGAAACTGTACCCCTTGATAGCGAGAAGGTAGAAAACCGTTGCCCCACAAGCGGGCGTATAGCGGTTGTCCGCTGGCATTTTTAGAAACCAACACGATGAATGCCGGTAAGTTCTCATTGTCCGACCCTAAACCGTAGTTCATCCAAGAGCCAATGCTGGGCCGCCCGGCCTGTTGCGAGCCAGTCTGGAAAAAGGTGATGGCTGGATCATGGTTAATGGCTTCGGTGTGCATGGATTTAATAAAGCACAGATCATCTACAATCTGGCTGGTATGAGGCATCAACTCGCTCACCCAGGCTCGGCTTTGTCCGTACTGAGCGAATTTGTAATACGAACCTGCCAATGGAAAAGAAGATTGTCCGGCACTCATCCCGGTTAGCCGTTGCCCTTGCCGTACGGAGTCGGGAAGTTCTTCCCCGTGCATCTTTTCCAGGTTGGGCTTGTAGTCAAAGGTTTCCAGTTGAGAAGGCCCTCCGCTTTGGAAGAGGTAAATGATCCGTTTAGCTTTGGGAGCGAAATGCGGAGAGCCCAGCATGCCATCATTGTCGACACCGCTACTTTGGGCAAATACGTTATTGGTATGAAACATCGAGCCTAGTGCTGCTGCACCCAACCCCATAGCTGTTTTGGCTAAAAAAGTCCGGCGGTTAACCTGACTGGCGATTCGGATAATATCGTCGGGTGAATTCATACGATTGTCATCGTTTGGTAATAAAAGCGTCGGAGTTCATGATGGTGCTGGCTAGCACGGTGTACGATGCAAGTGCCACGGGAGAAGCATCCGAAGTAGTAGGAGAGTCTCCCTGACTTAGCCATCCCTCGGCTTTCTCAGGGTCTTTCTCAAATTTGGCTGTTTCCGCCTCCAGCAAATCCTGAAGTATCTTACGTTCCTGAGGCTTTGGCATTCTTCCCGTTAGTAAGCGGAAGGTGTGGTTAATCCGCCCATTTGTTTGATCTTCTTCCTGAACCACCTTCTGAGCGATGATGCGGGCTGCTTCTACAAATTGCGGATCGTTTAGCATGATCAGTGCTTGCAACGGAGTGCTGGTTTGCTGTCGTTTTACTATGCAGTAGCTCCGGTCAGGAGCGTCAAAGGTATTCATGGTAGGAGGGGGCACTGTTCGTTTCCAGAAGGTATACAGGCTACGTCGGTACAGTTTATCCCCTGTATCGGGTTCGTAATGCCCACCGTTGAAGGCCCACAGTCCCTCGGGTTGGTAGGGTTTTACGCTGGGGCCACCAATCGTGGGAGTGAGTAATCCACTGGATGCCAGGGCACAATCCCGGAGCATCTCGGCATTCATGCGGGCCGATGGACCGCGAGCTAATAGGACATTTTCAGGATCATTTTTACGCTGTTCGGGCAGCACGGTGGATGATTGCCGGTAGGTCGCCGACATCACAATCATCTTTTGCATAGCTTTGATATCCCAGCCCGATTCCCGGAAAGAAACTGCCAGCCAGTCGAGCAGACGAGGGTGAGAAGGCATTTCACCCTGGTTGCCAAAATCAGCCGCCGTCTTCACCAGTCCCCGCCCAAAGTAAGTTTGCCAGTAGCGATTCACAATGACGCGGGAGGTTAGTGGATTGTCGGGATGCATGAGCCATTGAGCCAGTCCCAGGCGGTTTTGAGGCAAACTGTCGGGGAAGGTCAATACGCTGGCCGGAGTGGTGGGGTGTACTTCTTCGCCATGAGCATCGTATACGCCCCGTTCCAGCAGATAGGAAGAGCGGGTTTCCTTCAGTTCGTCCATCACCATTACCTCGGGTACCTCCTCGGTGATCTGGTTTTTCTGGCGGCGGAGTTGCTGAAGTTTACGGATTTGTTGTTGATAGGCTTTCACCTGCTGCTGAAGGTAGGCCTCAAAATAACCGTTGATTGTAGTTTCTGCCTCGGGTTCCGGGGTGTAACCAGCCAGATCAGCAATCTCCGGCAAGGCCAGCTCCCGTTCGTAGACCCGAATATCATCCACCAGGCCATTCTTAAACCCAACTCCGCGCATGCGGGCTCCAATCTGAAGACCGGGTTCATGATCCAGCGCTGGAAAGAGAATGCCTTTATAAAGATTATCCTTTTCGGTCAGCATCGCCATCGGCTGTCCATCCACAAACAGGCGGTAGCCATTGGCTTTGCTACTACCGTCGTAGGTGACGGTCAGGTGAACCCACTTCTCTTTGGGGGCTTCCTGCTCAGAGAGTTTAATAATATTGTTATAGGGCCAGGTATGGGCCATCAGTAATTCAAACTTATTGTCTCGCAAGGCCAGGTGGTAACCCCGGAAGTTATACAGAATAGCGCCTTCTCCCTTATGAAAGATTACTCCGTTTTTCTGGGCTTCAGGAATATGTACCCAGAGGGAGATGGAAAAAGGATCAGCCCGGTCAAAGATGCCTACTTTGCCCAGTTTCAACTCTTCATCACCATTGAGCTTCACGGCTTTCCCGAGTTTACCTTCCACCAGTACCGCGTCTGCCAGCGTACCTTTCTGCTCGGTGGATACGAGATTGACAAAAGCCTCCTGTTGTAAACGGTCCAGGGTAAAGTGCGCTTGCAGTCCTACATTCAAGGGGTTCGTTTGCGATAATTTTCCCTCTTCGTACTGCTGTTCAAATACCGGCTTTTCAGTCTGCCGAATATTAGCAATCCGTTGTTCGGTTTCCTTGATCTTTTCGTCAATGAAAGCGATCAGGCTATCCTGTTTTTCATCCGGCATCAGCATGGTAGGGACCGGTAGGGCATCATCCCAGGAGATTTGTCCGGCTTCGTCTATATTGTTAAAGAAGCTAAACAGGCTGTAGTATTCTTTTTGAGAAATAGGATCGTATTTATGATCGTGACAGCGGGCACACTCGACTGTTAGTCCGAGAAAAGCAGTACCCAGGGTGTTTGTGCGGTCAGCTACGTACTCAACCCGGTATTCTTCATTGACAATACCGCCTTCCATGTTCTGAGCATGGTTCCGGTTAAAGCCGGTAGCCAGTTTCTGTTCCTGCGTAGCATTGGGTAGCAGATCACCCGCCAGTTGCCAGACGGTGAACTGATCGAAGGGCATGTTTTTGTTAAAGGACTGGATGACCCAATCCCGCCAGGTCCAGGTAGGGCGGTAGCGGTCTACCGTATAACCGTGCGTATCGGCAAAGCGAGATACATCCATCCAGTCGGTTGCCATCTTCTCTCCGTAGTGGGTTGATGTAAGTAGCCGGTCCACGACTTTCTCGTAGGCGTTGGGAGATTTATCAGCAATAAAAGCATCCATTTCTTCTACGGTAGGAGGGAGGCCAGTCAAATCCAGGCTGACCCGCCGTAGCAGAGTTTCTTTGTCGGCTTCGGGAGCGGGAGTTAGCCCTTCGTGCTCCAGTTTATCCAGCACAAAGTAATCAATGGGGTTCTTAGGCCATTGGTCCTGCTCAACCTCGGGAAGTTCATATTTCTTAGGTTTGATAAAAGCCCAGTGAGGTTTGTATTCCGCTCCTTCTTCAATCCAGCGTAGAAGCACGGCTTTCTCGTAAGCGGTCAGGCTGAGATTGGACTCGGGGGGTGGCATAATGGTTTCTGGGTCATCTGCCGTGATGCGGTGAAACACTTCGCTTTTGGCCAGATTGCCAGGAACAATGGCCTGATTACCGCTTTCCAGTTTCGCAAAGGCCAGCGATTCGTCACTCAGACTCAGTCCGGCTTCAATAGCTGCTTTGTCCGGGCCGTGGCAGAAAAAGCATTTATCCGAAAGGATAGGTTTAACGTGCAGGTTATAGTCCAGCTCCTTCGGCAAATCCTGCTCGGCTTGTACCACTTCCTCCGGTTTATCCACCGTCCCGCAGCGGGTTAGGCATACGGTTATCGATAGACTAAGTAGTAATAGCCAGGCCTTTCTTTGAGTAGTCAATAACCAGGAAAATGAACTACGCATGCAGCTGAAGAATTAAAAAAAAGATGCCTAAAATCTAAAATATGATAATACAAGTGTACAGAAAGAAGTCCGCATTGTAAATAAAGAAAAAAGAGGTAGTTTTTGCACAAATCCGACATTTTTCTCATAAGTGATTATTATTCTATCATAGAGAGATAGATGCAGTAAAAGAAATCCGATCAGGTAGAGAGGGAATACGCAATAAAAAAAACGCTATCACATTTACCGTCAGATATTTTGAACGCCTTCAATTTTCTTAAAACCCTGCGGTTGAGCCTGTTGCATATAGGCTTTATACAGCTAGATAATCAGTGGCAATACAGTCATGTAATTAGTCCGTTCTCTCGCCTTTATCTGATCACCGATGGGGAAGGGTGGGTTTTTCATCACCATCAGAAGTTTGTCCTGAAACCGGATTATTTGTATCTGATTCCTAACTATACCGACAGCCGCTACCACTGCGATCAGTTTCTGGAGCAGTACTACATCAGCTTTTTGCACGAGATGAGCGAGGGAATGAATATGTATGACACCCATGCATTTCGCTACGAAATGCCCGCTCATCCGCTGGATTACAAACTGTTCGCCCGGTTACTGGAACTAAACCCCGGACGCACCATCGCCGAAGCAGATCCTAAGACGTACGATAATCAGCCTAATCTGCTCAGCTTCAATTTGCCAGAACCGAATCAGTCGCTGGGAAATTTTATTGAGAGTCAGGGAATTATGCTGCAACTGTTATCTCGCTTTGTGAGCGACGAGCAGGGGGTAGAGGAGCAAAAAGCCAAATCTTACCGACGACTAGCTTCGGCCATTCAGCACATCCACCAGCATCTTCAGGATAAACTCACCGTAGAGCAACTGGCGGCCTCAGCCTATCTGCACCCTGACTATTTCTCGCGACTGTTCCTGGAAATCACGGGAGTGCGCCCCATTGAGTACATTCAGAACAAGCGCCTGGAACGGGCTCAGTTGCTATTGACCACTACTAATGCCTCGCTGAACGAAATTGCAGATGAAGTAGGCATCGGTAATCAATCTTACTTTTCGCGTCTGTTCAAGCGGCACTATGGTATGTCGCCCGGGTATTACCGAAAAACTCTCTGGCAGGTTTAATGTTAAACCGCAGATACTACAAACAGGAAGCTTCTAAGACAAATGAATGCAGAGGGTTATGACCTCTCATTTGTTGGTCATATCACTCATCATAAAGTAAAGAGTGAATATGCATTTTAGTACAGATAGTTTATAGATTACTTACCTTCGCCATGCTTACATACGGATCGGGAACACAGTCGCGAAGAGGTGGGGTGGCATTGGTAAGGCAAATCTTAGAGTAAGCTTCATTCATTTGTCTGATATATACATCCATTTCTCCCGACACTGTTTTCAAATGCATTAGATATTCTCGGAGGGTATTCTCATTTAAGTCCTTCTCTATTTCAAATGCCTCAGCCAACCCCAACATGGTAGCAACGGGGCGGCGCATGACGTGTGAGATATCAGATAGCATCTGCTCCAGCGCTTTAGTATATCTTTTTCGATCGGTTACATCCTGAAAAGTGCCGTACCAGATTACGGTTCCATCTTTTTGCTTTTCCGGTTTGGCATTAGACCAGTGCCAGGCTATGTTATTATCATCTAATATAACTCGATACTCAATGCTCCAGGGAGTTAAGTTGGCAAAAGAACTATAGAGGCCTTCTCTAACGTATTGTAAATCATCTGGATGAATGACATCTAATGCCAGTAATGGATCTTCTTTTAGTGCTTCCGGACTAAGATTTGGGTGTATTGCAGAAATTCCCTTACTGAGGAAAGAGAACGTTTTCTTACCACCTGGCTTCATCTCGAACTGATAAATTGCGCCCGGTGCCTGATCGGTTAGTTTTTTGAGTCTTGTTGCACTTAACTCAATTTTGCTTCCCTGCTCAAATAATAGCTTCCGGGTTTCCAGGTAATTCATGACTTTTTTAGCCAGTAGTTGTAATGCTTTTTTCTGCTGCTCAGAAATTTTACGAGGCTTATGGTCAATAATGCATAAAGTACCCAGTACATTGCCAGTTGGGGTTACCAATGGTGCGCCGGCGTAAAAACGAACATGAGGCTGCCCCTGAACAAAAGGGTGATCTTTAAATCGTTCGTCGTGCAAGGGGTTATCTATGACCAGTACTTCCGTGGGCTGGTGCAGGGTGTGTTGGCAAAAAGAAAGCTTTCGGGGAGTTTCCTTAATGTCCACCCCCTTTGTAGATTTAAACCATTGACGATTATCATCAATAAAAGATACGAGCGAAATGGGGGTGTCACAGATTGCTGAGGCAATTTCGGCTACTTCATCCAGTTCTTCTTCAGGTAATGTATCAAGTATTTTATATTCCCTGAGCTCCTGTAGTCTATCCTTTTCGTACATAACATCCGCTTTAAATTCTTAAGAAGACCAAGAGGTAAAATGGGGTTATTGTACCCAACTAAAAGTTCTCAAGACATTACTTGGATAGCTGTTGATATCAAATAAGCATGACTATATCCAGCTGTTGTAAGTTGCCGTTGAGAGAACAATCATACAGTGGTAATAGACAATATAAAAAAGTGTTTAGAAAATAACGCGCCTGAAGAAAGCAAGAAAGTGTACTAATTAATAAGGTTTTGTCTAAAAAAAATGATAGATACAGATTTTACTGGCGAAGAAGTGTGATTATCCTTTATTAATTGGAACGGGGGTGAGTTATTTTTTTTCTTGCCACGCAATCAATGGTTGCTTCAGTAGCAATGTTTGTTCATAATTTTTTAATATTTCTATTAAGATTCTCTCATTCTTAGAAGATAGAGTGTTAGAATCAAAAAGATGATAGTACATAGTCTGTATAACTTTCAAATGGGTATTATTTGTTTCTATATCTTTTTACTTATTGTAAGTTACCCATTGAATTTATCTTAAAGGCACTTCAGAAATTGTGAAAAGAGTACCTCCTTGATAGATAACTTAATGTAGTAATTGATTTTGTATAAATGATTGAAAGCTCTATATACGATTATGCTACCCAGGCTGGCTTGTAACCAAATGTCACGGTGTACTCAAACTTTTGATGCCGATATTAGAACGTAATCGAGCTATTAGACGGCGACGGAGCAATTACCGGCAGAAAAGGGCTAGTATAGCCTGCTTGGCTTCTGAATAACGCTAGGTTATATTAAGTCAATAGCCGTTTTTCTGATATTTTGATCAATATAGTAGTGGAAAAAACGGCCCTTCCATTTTTTCTCCTTGAGGTATAGCCGGCACGCCAGTCAGCAATTCCTGATCAGCATCGGAACGAGTACCATCCGCAAATACATTCAGTACAAATGCCCGACGGGAGCGTTCGGATTTGTTTTCGTAAGAGCCGTGTACCATAAGCGGATGGTGGAAGGTACCATAGCCTTTGGGCATTTCAATAGGAACTGGTTTAAATTCAGCCTTTTGCACTTCGGTCAGGTAATCCATCAATCCCTCCATATCACCGGCCAGTTCGGGTTTATCCAGCAGGCCCCAACGGTGGCTTCCGGGTACATAATACATACAGCCATTTTCGGTGCTGGCATCATCCAGGCCGGTCCAGCAGGTGAGGTGTTGCATGGGTTTGGTGCGGGTCCAGTACGAATAATCTTGGTGCCAGGCGACTACCCCGCCATGTTTAGCCGGTTTGCAGAATAGCTGATCGTGCCAGAACCGCACCGACTGATTGCCCAGCAACTGACTGGCAGCCATTACGAAGGCAGGGTTCCAGAGCACATCGTGAAAGCCGGGTGCAATGCGCCAGTGGCCCAGAGAGTGAAATAATACGGCATTCGGATCAGCTGACTCATTAGAGTGAAACTCATAAAAGAGGTGATGCATCGGGTGGTCCGGGTCGGTGAGCTCGACTAGCTCTTCATTTAGAGCATCCACTTGCCATTCATCTAAGAGCTTGATATGAGAGAGGTATCCATTTTCCTGAAAGAAGGCAACCTGCTCTTCGCTCAAACGATAAGGTTCCCATTCCTCCGGAGACTGAGGCCATTGAAACAGATCAGATACTAATTGATGGTAGTTTGATAAGTCTTTAACGTTCGGTGGTGCGGTTTCCATAGTAGATCAGGCTTCGTAATTTTTATGATAAAGATACGCGAAATGATAGAAGTTCTCTTCGCCTATCTTAGCGTATAAGTACTCTATTTTGTGTAAAATAATTATTACGAATAGGTAATTATTGCCAAAAAGAGGTATGCTCTTTAAAAGTTTATCGCAACTGTTGATTAAAAAACATCAGACTATCTCTAAGGTGAGTCTGCCAGTAAGCCCATTCGTGCCCGCCCGGAAATTCTTCATAAGTATGCTCAATTCCGGCATCAGTAAGTTGCCGGTGTAAGGTACGGTTGTGTTCAATCAGAAGATCTTCGGTACCACAATCAAAACGCAGGGCAGGATGGGGAGCCGTTGCTCTCTGCAATGTAGACCATACGCTATGATCGCTGGGGGAAGCTGATTGATATGCAGTTAGTGGTTCTTCAACAAACAAGGGCATCTGATCAATGGCAGTAATGGATGAATGCGCAGAAATAGCTTTAAAACGATGCGGGTACTTACAACCCAACCGAAGTGCGCCAAAACCGCCCATTGATAATCCACTAATGAACTGGGGGGAATTCTGGCTTACTGCGGGAATATTCTCCCTCACCGCAGTCGGCACATCTTCTACAATCCACCGTTCAAAGTCATAGGCATTATGAGCCAGGTAGGCTGATCCGTCTCCCCATAATCCATCAGATGGCATGGCAATAACCATTGGGCAAATTCGCTGTTCTGCAATCAGTTGCTGGGCAGTAAGATGGGCTCCGGCTTTCAATGCCCATACCCAACAACTACCATAGACACCGTGCAGTAAGATGACTAGCGGAATATCCTGCAAATTATGGCCTGGGGGAACAAAAACACAGATATCACCCCGGCCTTTCAGGTGAGGCGTTTTGACGGTGATGAACCGAAGGTGGTTGCTCTCAAAAGCGGGGTCGGATAATTCGGTAGTTCTAAACATACAAACTCATTCGAAAGTAATAACACCTTTGGCGTTCTTTCCATCCAGCATGTCGTCAAAAGCCTGCGATAACTGGCCTAGTGGATAGGTACGGGTAATTAACTCTTCCAGCAGCAGTTCACCTTTATCGTACCAGTTCGCTAGTTTAGGAAAATCGCGTTGAGGGCGGCAGCCACCATAAAGCGGATTAACGTACACTTTATCCCACTCAAAAAGACGCATATCAATGGTGATATCCTGCTCAATGCCACTGACCTGGACCGCAGTGCCAGCATTGCGTACCATGGCCAGAGGCGCAGCACCCAACTCGGGAATGGCGGTGCATTCAAATGCGAAGTCAGCCCCTCGTCCTTGGGTCATTTCTTTCACCTGTCGGGCCGACTCCAGTAGCCCCACATCATCTTTGTTTGCTTCTAATGTGTGCGTGGCCCCGAATTGCTTAGCCATTTGTAGACGTTGAGGGTTAACATCTATGGCAATAATTACACTCGCGCCCGCCAGTTTTGCGCCCTGTATCACGTTAAGCCCAACACCACCCGTTCCAAGAACTACTACAGATGCTCCCGAAGTCACTTTCGCCGAATTCAGAACAGAACCTACTCCTGTCATCACTCCGCAACTGATGATGCTGGCTGCGGGGAATGACATGCCTCTCGAAGAATTTCTGACCACCGCTGATTCCTTGACCAGAGCATATTCGGACATGGTGCCCAGATTGAAAGACCGGTCAATTGGCTGACCTTTCCACCGAGTACCTTCGCGATGGGCGTGGCCGGGGGTATAGCCATTTCCTCCTGCTACTACCGGTGAATTCTGCTCGCAGATATGCTCATTCCCTTCTTTACACTGAAAACACTGACCACAGGGCGTTGCCCAGTTAAGGATCACATGATTGCCAATAACCAGAGAAGAAACATCAGCACCAACAGCGGCTATGATGCCTGCACCTTCGTGCCCCATGACGATGGGTTTGCCCCACCGTAGGGAATCGTAATCGGTATGACATATGCCTGCCGCTTTTATTTTCACGAGCACTTCATCAGCTTCCGGGTCCTGAATTTCGGTAGTATCAATAGAAAAAGTGCCGTCCCCCAAGGCAATGGCGGCCTGACAGGTAATACTCATAAGCGGTTGCCATAAAGTTAAAAAGCTAAAAGTACATAATTCTGTTGAGACCTAACTTCTACGCATTTAGCCAATTGCTACTCTATATTGACTATCTGTGAGTATACATTTATAGTTTATTGGTTAATATCTGTTATATTATGAGTTTTATCCCGTTCCCCTTCATTCGTTCAATTCTTTTTTATGAAAGCTCATTTTGAGAAAGTACTGACTTCCCCTGATAGCTCATTCCGAGCGTTTCGTTATGAGAACAAAGAGTTCGATGCCCCCTGGCATTTTCACCCGGAGTATGAACTTACCTATATTCTTAGTAGCCGCGGAATGCGCTATGTAGGGGATAGCGTGAAGCGATTTAAAGAAGGCGATCTGGTATTGCTGGGAGCCAATCTGCCACATTGCTGGAAGAATACCTGTAAACAAGATGATCTGGCTCGTTCGGTAGTAATTCAGTGGCAGGATGATATGCTGGGGGAAGGGGGGATGGACAAACGGGAGTTTGTGCACATTAAACGACTATTGAGTACAGCAAACCGAGGGCTACGCTTTGGGGAGAAGGAAGCCGCCGGAGTGCGAGAGGCCATGATCAATCTAGTTACACAATCTCCGTTTCAGCGGTTACTCAGCTTACTGCAAATGCTGGATAAGCTGGCCCGTTCACAATATGAGGTACTGTCGGGCAGTAATTTTATCCAGCAAACCCGGTTTGAAACCAATGAGCGGGTGAATAAAATTTATAACTATGTAGCCGAAAACTACCGTCAGAAGATATTGTTACAGGAGATGGCTTCTCAGGTGGCGATGAGCGAGGAGGCATTTTGCCGGTTCTGTAAAAAGGTGTTGCATAAACCCTTCTTTGTATTCTTAAACGAATTTAAGATCAATCAGGCTTGTGAATTGCTGATTGAAACGGACATGCCGGTAGCCCAGGTGGGTTATACCTGCGGATACGAAAGCCTGCCGTTTTACTACCGTCAGTTTAAAAAATTCATGCATAGCTCACCAGCGGCATACCGGAAAAAGTACCGTTTTCATCTGGAGCAGGCTAATGCCGGAGTAGCAACAGGCCCAGCAGCCCGGTAAAATAGTTTAAAGTATTTTATCCCAAAGGCACAGAGTGTACCTTGTTCTCTTGAATTATCATTGACAACCAACTTCAGACAGACGAAATGAAAACCATCATTCTTCAGCAACCTGGAAACTTCTCTTATACCGATACCGCCCTGGACGAGCAACTACAACCTGATGAAGTACTGGTGAAAGTCCACCGAGTTGGTATTTGCGGTACTGATTACCACGCCTATCGGGGTAAGCAGCCCTTTTTCTCATATCCTCGGATTTTGGGACATGAGTTAGGAGTAGAGGTGATTGAGAAAGGCTTGGCAGTTGAAAATGTGAAGGTGGGCGATGCCTGTTCGGTGGAGCCATATTTGAATGTTACTCAGGATCAGGCAGTGCGACGAGGCTTTACCAACTGCGGGGAGAATGTAAGGGTGCTGGGCGTACACATTGATGGAGGTATGCGGGAGTATTTTAAAGTGCCAGCTAAGTATTTGCATAAATCCGATCAGTTAAGCTACGAACAGTTAGCCGTGGTAGAGCCACTGGGCATTGGTTGTCATGCCGTAAACCGGGCGGGCATTCAAAAAGAGGATTTGGTTTTAGTAATTGGTGCCGGACCAATTGGACTAGGAGCCGTGCTATTTGCGACGGCCGCCGGGGCGAAGACCGTACTGATGGACCTTAATGAACAGCGATTAACCTTTGCCAAGCAGACAACTAGCATTGCCGGAACCGTGGTGGCCGGACAGGAAGATACTCTCGAGCAACTCAAGCATCAGTTTGGTGGCGACCTGCCCACGGTGGTGATGGACGCTACCGGAAATCAGCATTCCATGAACAAAGCCTTAGAATATGCTGCTCCGGCCGGACGTATCGTATTTATTGGGCTATTTCAGGGAGATTTTTCCTTCCATGATCCCTACTTCCATAAAAAAGAACTGACCCTGCTGGCCAGCCGCAATGCCTTACCTACTGATTTCCGGCAAATCATCAAGATGATGGAGGAGGGCCGTATTAGCACCGAAGACTGGATCACCCACCGGGCACCATTTGATGATATGATTCATCAGTTTGAACAATGGCTGAAGCCGGAGAGCCAGGTAATCAAGGCAGTGGTTTCTTTGTAAGATGGCCAGTAATAGCTAGCTCTGATCAGGCCGCTTGGCGGTCATTCATCATCAGCGAGGCAGCTAGACTGTACGCTGGTGAGCATGATAAGAGGTGGTTGAACGCAATTAGCAGTTTTGGGAGAGTCTTCGGAAATCTCTTCCTGCGTAGCTGCTCGGGCAGTAAAATAAATGGTTTGACCAACCTGGGTCTGATAAGCCTGGGGTAGATTCAGCGCCGCTAAGAGATAGACTTTGGTAGCGGTGGTATCGTAGTGAGGAAGCGCCCCGAATATACTGTCACTCACCTGGATGAGGTCACCAACATACCCTGCACCAACCGGGCAAACCGGACCTAGCAATGTGCCTTCAAAACAGAAAGAACGCTCAACGTCTTCCTTACAGTATTGAAGCAATACACTGGAAAACAGAAGCATTGCCCAACCGACGGTTTGTTTGCTATACATATATAGTTTCTGCTGATGAGTGCCTATAATAGTCTGCTTTTTTATTGCTTTAAAACAGCAATCAACTTGTTCTATAAAGACACGAATTATCATATAATAGATGGAAACTTTTACTGTGGCAGTAAAAATAAAAGGCATCCGATCAAATGACCAGATGCCTTTTAAATAGATTGGGTTTGCCCTACTTTATAAAGGTTATTTCAATGAGTTAATCCACTGAGCAATTTTCGTGGCATCTTCTTTAGAAACCTGTGGCATAGGCGGCATAGGAGTAGCATAGTCCGGCCAGTTCTGGGGTTGAGGATTGTAAATTAATTCTACAATCTTCTCGTGGCTGTATTTACGCTTTGCCACATCTTTGAAGGCCGGGCCCACCTGACGCTTATCGGCCTGATGGCAGGCGGTACAGGTGTTCTTGATCAACAGCGGCTCAATTTCTTCAAAGGTAGGTGCACTGGCGGAGGCAACAGCCGCATTCGGATCATCCGGAGTGGTGGTTGCCTGAGCCTGGATGGCTCGAGACGCCTGCCGATCGTTGCTGGGTTGCGACCGTCGGGTTACCCATTCGCTCTCGGGTAATTTTTCACCCTCGGGAATGTTGTTGAGGGTATAGTAAGCAAAGGGGTGGAGCACACCTTCGCCGCTATCCGCCGCTTTGATACCCAGCACATTCAGTTCGTGCAGGTAATACTGTCGAAGATTGTCAACGACGACGCGCACTGTCTTCCCATCTTCCGATACTTTTATGCCCTTAATCTTCAAATCTTCTTCATTGACGGTTGGGCTTCCGTATACTGCGTGGTATTTGTAGATGAAGCTTCGTCCACCGTAAGCATTTAAGTCTTCGGCAGAAGTTTTGTCTACTGGCTTGGTGAATTCGATAGTAAATCCGTCGGGCTCGGCTTTTACAGTTTTCATTTCAAACGGAGTAGCTCCTGAAAAGACCAGTCGTTCCAGCCCGGAAGTGGTTGTTCCGGCCGAACCCCAGCCCCGGTTGGTTTCACCCACGTACAGCGAGCCATCATCACCCCAGGTCATCCGCAGCACCCCTGACTGGAAGCCTGAACGGAAATCAAAGGCTACACCCTGATACTCGCCGTTCACTTTCTCCAGGGCTACGCGCATAATCTTGCTTTGTCCCTGATCACCAACCAATAGTTGGCCATTGAAGGGGCCGAAAGCATCACCATTATCAATGGTAACAATCTCAGAGTTAGAAATACCCAGGATACCGTGCGGTAACCAGACAGCGGGAAGTTTTATCTCAGGAAATTCCTTTTTGGCTTCAAACAGAAAGTCAGGATCTTCTTCATCCTCAATGTTTTCCGGCTTCACATAGCGGCCATTCCTCTTTTCCTGTCGTATGTCAATCTTGGCATAAAACTCCTCAGGAGTTAAATCCAGCGGAGTGTCTTCTTTACCGGTCCAGCTTAGTCCGGCGGGGTGTCCGGTGAAGCTGCCTTTGGTTACGTGCCAGATACCGCCGGAACCCATCCAGTCGCCCTGGTTCTCAGCGTAGAAGAATTCACCGTCTACAATGCCAATACCGCAAGGTGAGCGCATACCGGTAGCCCAGGGATGCATCTCGCCTTCCGGAGTGATCTGTAGCGACCATCCTCGCCAGGGCACCCGGCTTTCACCGCGCCACCATTCTTCATCACCAAACGCAACGTTTCCGGTGACGATCATGGTGCTGTCGGGCAGGAATTTGGGACCGTACGAGTACTCATGGTAATGACCGGAAAGAGGCCATTGGTAGATGGTTTCGTAACGGTCGGCCCGGTCGTCGCCGTTGGTATCGCTTAGCTTCGTCAGTTCACCCCGCTGGGCCACGTACAACGATTGATCGCGATACGCCAGCCCCAGAGGTTCGTGCAAACCAGCGGCGTAGCGAGTGAAGCGGGGCAGTGTGCCTTCAAACATACCGGGATTCTCTACCAGCCAAACATCACCGCGGCGGGTGCTCAGCGCAATACGACCGTCGGGTAGGGTAGTCAGTCCACCTACTTCCAGTAGGACGCCTTCTGGGGTGGGGATTGTAACCATCCGGTAGTAGTCTTCTTCAGTGGGAGCTTCTGAATCTTGGGCCCAGCTTAGTTCCGGCGAAGCCAGAAGAGCCAGGATATATATCAATGAAATTATTTTTTGGTACATGTCGAAAAATGATTTACCAGATGATGGAATATTCGAAGGATGAAGTTTGAAGCGGCGTTACCAGCTCCTGCTGTTGACCGGAGGTGCGAACGGTTACTAACTCGCCTGCCGGAACCCGTACGTAGTACTGCTGATCAACCACATAGCTGCCATCAGGCATGGTTTCAATGTTATCACCTTCGGCCAGTTTCAAATATGTCTTTCCGTCCGGGTTACCTTCGGTGAAAGTAAGGGTGCGGG
Source organism: Roseihalotalea indica (assembly GCF_022458895.1). The sequence continues at coordinate 270,586 of NZ_JAINFL010000014.1, forward strand.
TAAGCAGATTACCTTCTGCATTAGGCATTACATGGTCTTCTACAGTTTGTCCGTTGAGTTGGTAGATAAAGACTGGCTGTCCGGTGGCTTCATCAATGCGGTATCCCTGACCTTTCCAGTCACCTTTCTCGTTTAGTTCGGCCGGAAACGCCGCATCAGCACTAGACAGTTGAGCCAGAGAAGGACCCGCAAACAGGTACTGCACCGCCCCGCGCGGACGGAAAGAACCATCGCCTCGTTGGTTCCACATAGGAGTAGCGTTTAAAAACTCGCCTCGCCACGCACATACCGGGCTTCCGGTAATCAGATTATACACGTAGTGCACTCCAGCCGGGCCGCCTACGCCTATGGTATGGGTAAGCCGCTGATCGCGCTTTCCTTCAAAATCCAGAAATGCCCGGAGCAGACGAGGCTCATCCTGTACATCCACGTAAATAGGGCCGGTTTCGGGGGATTCAGGGGGATAGGAACTGATTTGATGTAATGCTTTTGGATACGAATCAGCACTGAAGATACCTAGGCGAACCGGCCAGGGCGGGGTTTCTTTGTAGTAAGCCAGTCGAAATGGGGTTTTTCCGGCGGGTAGTGATAAGGTTATGTAGTCCTCAGCGCGGTAACGATCGTAATCAGCGACATCAATTTTTTCCTGTCCGTCTACTGACAATAGTACTCGCCCCATATAGTTGAAACGAAACTGATATTCACCGGCTTCGGGAGCTTCAAACGTGCCTTCGTATACTACCGTGAAGTTATCCAGTACGCTTGGTAAAGCTACAGTAAACTGATCAAGTGAGCCTTCGGTGGCCGGAGTGGCATTCTGTAGTGAGTCCAGATTGCTGGTGGCAGTTTCATACACCTTATAATGTAGATCAGTTAGAGTGACATCGCTTTCTTCCATCAGGTGGTAGCGGATATTGCGGAAAGCTACCGGTCCGTGATCACCCTGGATCATGAGCGGCCCGCGGGCTACTTCGTTATTTTCTACCGGTCCTCCTGTAGGAAGAGGAACTTCTACGTTTTCGTGAATGCGCTCACCGTTGAGGTCAACGTAAACAAAGCGGGCATTTTCAGTTTTGTTGCCATCGGCATCGAAGCGAGGTGCCCGGAAGGCGATCTTCATGGTTTGCCACAATCCCGGAGCTTTGGCAGCGTTGGTGAGCGGAGCTTTACCCATGTAAATCTTCTCTTTTTGAGTTTCCCAGTTACGGTAGATACCGCCGATATCGCCATACTTAGGGTGTTTTACGCCCCAGCTATCCAGTAACTGAATTTCGTATCGTCCTTGCAGGTAGATACCGGAGTTAGAGCCTCGGGGCATCATCACTTCCAGTTCCATAATCATGTCTCCGTGCTCAAAGCTGGTGAGCAGGTTGTCTTTCTTGGAGTCATCATTCATGTTAAGCAGGATACCGGTGCCGGCTTCGTAAGTAACCGGACCACTGGCGGCCGCCTCATCCGATGATTTCTTCTTTTTCTTTTTTTTGCGACTGCTTTCTTCAGGTGCGACTTCCTGATGGTGAATATCTACAGTCGGGTCAATGGTTACCTCACCAACGATCATCCAGTTACCCGCCTGGGATTCAAAATTGGAAAGATCGGTAAGTGGTAAAGGCTCCAGAGGGGCATCTTGCCCAAACAAGTACAGGGAAAGCAACATCAACGTTGCAATCAGGTAGGTTTTCTTCATTATCAACTACGATTGTATAAAATTGTAAACGGCAACAAAAGTAAGGCATTGTGATCAAAACTGACAAAAAACTTTTTCATCCTGGGCTGTCCTGCGAGAAATGAAGGAAGCTGATAGATGAATTATCTTATTTGCTGCACTTCTACCCAGAAGGGAAAGATAGTTTGAGGGCCGGATTCGTAAAAGGGTAGTAGGTCGCCCTTCATGCGGGGTAAAAACACGTTTTCCATGACGATCTCATTCGTTCCAAGGTTGCTTACTTCCAGTTGCTGAATGAGCGTTCCGGTTTCCAACATCATGTTTCCCTTATTCTCAATGGGGTTCAAAAACCGGAATGTGAAGTTATAGTAACCTTCTTCCATGATATCGACTCGCCACTTACCATAGATTTCTTCCTGGGCCCACATACCTCGCTCGCCGCCAGCATCATTCCGATTCAGAATCACCGGATTTTCCTGCTCACTACCGATCACAATGTAGGGAGGATTGACCAGATTGGGAGAGTTAATCAGTTCAAAGAAGTATTGGTCTAGTGATTGTTTGAGGTCGTGAGCCAGTTCGGTTTCTTTGTCTACCAGATTATGCTGCTCGTAGGGATCATCTTCAATGTTAAATAGCTCAAAATCAGCGATGTCAGCATTATATGATGCCTGCCCGACCAGCTTGTACGCACCCTGCTGGAGGGCCACATTGCGGTACAGTTCGGGATACTTTCGGGTCCAGTTGAAAAACAGCGGACGATTAGCCCAATTGACTGTCTCGCCACGGAGCAGGGGAAGCAGGCTTTTACCATCGATAACCCGGTTTTTGGGAAGTGGTATCTGACATAGATCGGCTATAGTCGGGAGTATGTCAATGTGGGCGGTGGTGGTGGTGATATCCTGACTTTCGGTGAACTGAGCGGGGTAGCGCAGGAAGAACGGTACGCGTACGCCACCCCGGTAAACCGAGCCTTTGCGGCCGCGCATCCCACCGACGTAACGAGGTTGCTGAGGGCCATTGTCTGTCATGAAAATCACCAGCGTATTGTCAGTCATGTTGAGTTCATCCAAGGTGTTCAGCACTTTTCCGATGTTATCATCCAGGTTGGAGACCATGCCGTATACCTTCCGGGCATCTTCCTTGTTTTTCTCGCTCATATCCGGTAACGGACGATCGTCATTAGCGAAGCCGGAAGTCGGGTCAATGTCCTTGTACATCTGGTAGTACTCATCCGGCACCTGTAGAGGAGTATGCGGGGCGTTGAACGAGAGATAGCAGAAAAAAGGTGATTCCTGATTTTCCTGAATAAACCGAATAGCTTCACTAGCGAAAATATCCGAACAATAGCCCTGATAAGCCTGCTGCTCGCCATTGTGCCAGAGCACCGGATCAAAATAGCTGCTGTCGCCTTTAAAAAACGTGGTGATATCGCCTACCTGCCCCATCCCACCGGACAGGTGAATAATCGACTCATCAAAACCCTGATCGTTGGGGCGGCTCGGGTAATTATCGCCCAGATGCCATTTGCCAAAGATTCCGGTAGTGTAATCGGCCTGCTTCAGCATCTCAGCGATGGTAACTTCTGAAGCAGCCATGATCGCCCCACCATTGTAGGTATCGTGAATGCCAGTACGTAAGGAGTATCGGCCCGTCATCAGGCTGGAACGGGTAGGGGCGCAGACCGGGGACACGTAGAAATTGGTCAGCCGGATACTTTCCTTGGCAAATTGATCAATAACCGGAGTTTTCACGTGCGGGTTTCCGGTATACCCCAAGTCACCATAGCCCTGATCGTCGGTGATGATGATGAGAATATTAGGGCGAGGGGGAGTTTGGGCAAGAGAAGAAATACAACTGATTAGGCAGCCCAAAATAAAAGCGAGTCTCATAAATAGTGAAAGGTTGTTGTCGTGATTGCTATCAGCAAAATAATGAATTGATGAAGGGCGGACAAATGCCCGATGCATTTTCACCGGGAGGAAACGAAATGTAAGGGTAACGTGCTACGGACTATCTTCAGACAGAAGCCTAATCAAATACTCTTTGTCAATATCAATTGATTTTCATCCATTATGAAAGCAGCGTGGGAGATTATCAATTACCAGTAGGTAACGATGAATAATTTAGGGGGCATCATATACCAATAGGTGGTATTCAGAAAAACATATTTAACCAAAATAACAAAGATTATGAAAACCACTTTGCGAATGTTAACCCTCTCTACCGTTGCCGCCATGACCATTCTTAGCGCGTGCACCCAAGAAGAGATTGAAAATCCGGTGACCAATGATCCGGACAATGTTCCAACCGAGCTTACCGCTGAAGAAGCAGCCAGTATCCCTTTGGAGCAGGAAGCTACCGTGATTGCCACCATTCAGGATGCAAACTATCAGGTAGAGTTTCTATCAATTGGCGATGAGCACATTGTAATGGGCGAACTGGTGACCGGAGAAGAAGATCAGGAAAGTATTCTGGACGTGTTCAAGGGAGCGAAACCTTACGAAGTTTTTGAAGCCTTAACCGATGCATCGGTACCCATGCCAGTGAAGATAGCACGTGACATTAAAGACAATTCTATAAAAACGAATCGAGCGATTGATTATAGTGATAAAGCAATCAAAATTGTTTCTGAGCGATTTCATATGTTTGATCAGGCCAAGGCGATGGGGTGTTACGATGAAGGGGCCGCCGGTTTTAAGTTCAATCGTTGTGACCCGGCCCCCGACTATATCAGCAGTATTCAGTTTTGTGACAATGGAACCTGGACGCATCATATTCGCAATTCATACATTGAAAGTGAGTACCGTTGGGCCGAGCGATGGGATGTGGATACCTGGACCAACAACATATGTGGTACGTGGAATATCGCATTCTACCGTTGGGATGGCTCATCATGGAAGAAGTACTTTGAACGCACCCGGGGCAATGGAATCTGGAGATGGGTTATTTATTCATCTACTCCGGATCGCCGGAAAGTGATAAGGTCAAAAGTTTCAGGCGACGGAAGCTTCCGGGCATTTACGCACTTTTTTTGAACAATAGAGGCTTTAGTTGTTGGGGCTCGGTTACCAGATTTTTTTAGTCCATTCATGAAATATCAAAAACAATACATATTGGCAGGTAACTACCTGATTTTATGATATCTAAATGTTTCATCAATAGAGTTTATTCCGATAATTATGCTAGGAGGCCATTTTCTACCGAAAGTCTTATCTGACCGAACAGGTAAGTGTTATCGGAAGCGGTCAGCAGGAGGCCAAACGAGAGGAACTGCCATCCGCTTCCTAGTATGTCACTAACAGAAATCAGAATAATGTCTAATAGAATTTTGCGTAAAACAGCCGTCTTACTTTTGAGGCGGTTGTTTTATGTTTGTAATGTCACCGGCACCCCGGCCCGGAGGGTGTTCTGAATTTCGGCAACCTGATCGGTATGTTTAATCAGCTCGAGCAGTTCTTCTTCAGAAGCATCGCCTTCCACCTTTGCTCGGTAGGTGAAGTTAAATCCTGGCTTACCTTCGGCTGAAAACTCCGCAGAGGCTTCCACCCAAACCTTGGTGACTTGTATGCTCTTCTTCTGGGCTTCCCGGTAAATATCATTGCAGAAGCAGGTCGCCAGCGCCATACATAACATCTCTCCTCCATTAACGGCCGACCCAACACCAGTGAGCTTACCAGGAATAGCAAGCTCCTGAACTGTATTGTTCGTTTGAACCCTCACCGAATGTTGGTGGAGACTATTCTCAAGCTGAGCAATAATTTGCATAAATGGTTAAATTATGTAGTGCTTATAAGTGTCATAAACGTATAATTTAAAAGATTGGGGAAGGTTCTAAGTATTTATCTTGAGTAGACGGTGGCGTTTGGTTAGGTTGCAGAAAGCCTATTTAAGGTTGGTGGAAAACGTAAGCATATATTTTACTGTTTTGACTTTTCAAGGTTGAACAGGCTCAAATCTTACAGATAATATATTCCTTCTGAAAATAATAGAAATTTTTACATTCTCTCTTTCAACCAACAATCAATACATTCGTACAACAATCATCATCAGCAATATGAAAAATAGATAGTTTTCTAGTGTTTCTGGGTAGAATAAAGAGAGGTATTTAAGAAACTATTTGTCTATACTACCATGTTGAAGGTTTGTTTTGTTTGCATGAAGTCAGGTATTCATTGCTTTCAATAGCTTTTTGCCAATGTTCTTAACGCTCAAATTCTAAAATATCAAGTTTTTAACAGGTTGGTATCACTGTTGTGAAATTTTTAGGGAAGTATTGCCATAATGATTGACAGTTGTAATAATATTTAATAATCACTACTTGCCTGTGTAATTAACATTGTATAATTTTGGAGCTAGATGGTAAAGTTTTTAATAAGATTTCTCCTATCTCTATCTATTCTCCTGTTGAGCGGGTACAGTTATCTGTATGCTCATTCCCATCAGGCGGGAGCTTTCTCATCACTGAAAAAAAATCTTAAAGAAGCAGATCAGTCCGGCGTTAGTTTTTTCCGAAGTAGTTCTGCTTTTACCATTCAATCTTCCTCATCCAATACAGAAAAGCCGCCTGTTAAAATTGAGGCTGCCGAAATTATAGAAATAGAAGAGGAGGAAGACAAGGATGAAAATGACAAATTAATTGCTTTAAAAAAGCACTCAGAGAGTAGTAATCACTTTGCTGCTATTTTTAATGATCTGGTATTCGGATCTTTATTCCAAGGCGACTGTATAGACTTCCCATTCTGGAAGTCTTTTTCTTATCACTCATCTTATAGGTTATATCTCATATTCCGAGTATTCAGAATATGATTTAATGCCCTTTAAGGCAAATTTCCATTGCCTTAATTACCCTCACCGCTGTTTTTTAACTCAGCATCCTATAGCCTTATGCTATCAAGATGCACAAGTGTATGATCTATATACACTTCTCAAAAAAAATACATAGAAAACCGTATCGCTTTAAAATTAAAATTATGATGAAGAAAACTCTCATGCTCGTGAGTTTATGTGCCTTAGTGTACCATACGAGCTGTACTACAAAAGGGGAAGAAATTAAGGAAAGTGAAACCAAGTTTTTGGTGACCAGCCCGGTGAAAATGGACACTGCGATGACTGAAGATTACGTATGTCAGATTCATTCAATCCAGCACATCGAGCTACGGGCCCAGGAAAGAGGTTATCTACAAAAGATTTATGTAGATGAAGGCGACTTCGTAAAAGAAGGGCAATTGCTATTTCGGATCATGCCCAAGCTGTACGAAGCCGAATTGCAAAGAGCAAAAGCAGAAGCTCATTTTGCGGAGATTGAGTATCAGAACACCAAATCGCTGGCCGATAGCAATATTGTAGCCCCCAACGAACTGGCAATGGCCCAAGCTAAATTTGATAAAGCTAACGCTGAGCTAGCCTTAGCGCAGGTTCATCTGGGATTTACTGAAATCCGAGCCCCCTTCGATGGTATTATCGACCGCTTTCATGTACGGCCGGGTAGCCTGGTAGACGAAGGAGAGCTGCTGAGCAACTTGTCGGATAACAGTAAAATGTGGGTGTATTATAATGTGCCGGAGGCGGAGTACCTTGATTATAAAGCCGAAGTGCAAAATGATGAAGAAGTAGAAGTGAAACTGCTTCTGGCAAACAACAAGCAATTTAAGTATCCAGGAGTGGTGGAAACCATTGAGGCCGATTTTAACAACGAAACCGGCAACATCGCATTCCGTGCCACCTTCCCCAATCCGGATGGGCTATTGAGACACGGTGAAACCGGTAATATTCAAATGGGTGTGCCACTTACTGATGCTCTGATCATTCCTCAGAAAGCTACCTATGAAGTTCTGGAAAAGAAATATGTTTTCGTGATCGATGACGAAAACGTGGTGAAAGCCAGAGAAATTACCGTAGGAGAGGAGATGCCGCATCTGTATGCTGTGACTGCCGGTCTGGATGAAAATGATAAGATTTTATTAGAAGGACTACGTCTGGTACGGGAAAATGAAGAAATAGAAACGGAGTTTATGGAGCCTAAAGAGGTTTTGGCTAACCTAGACCTGTACGCAGAGTAATTGAGTATCCAGTAAATCAGCAACAATGTTTAAAAATATAATACGCCGACCGGTTTTTTCAATTGTCATTTCGGTCGTCATCGTCTTTGTGGGTACTTTGTCTATTAAGCAGCTACCCATCTCCCAATTCCCCGATATTGCCCCCACTACTGTTAACATATTTATTGCCTATCCTGGGGCCAGCGCCGATGTGTTGGTAAAATCTACCCTTATAACCCTGGAAAATGCCATCAATGGGGTGCAGGACATGCGCTACATTGCAACGGACGCCACCAGTGCGGGTGAAGCTACCCTTAGGGTCATCTTTGAACCCGGTACCGACCCTAACCAGGCGGTAATCAGGGTGAAGACCCGGGTAGACCAGGTAATGCCTCTACTGCCAGAACTAGTGCAGCGCGAAGGAGTAATTATCACCCCGGTCCAGCCAAGTATGTTGATGTATGTCAATCTGTATGCCGAGGATGAAACCATGGATGAAAAATTCCTTTACAACTATGCTAACGTCCAGATGGTGCCGGAGATTAGCCGGATTAACGGGGTGGCAAGTGCTCAAATACTAGGTAGCCGCCGGTACGCAATGCGCATTTGGCTAAATCCTGACCGTATGCGGGCCTATGACATCTCCGTCGATGAAGTAATGGAGGCTTTAGCCGAGCAAAGTATTGTGGGACGTCCCGGTCGGATTGGTCAAAGTTCAGGTATTAAGGCCCAGTCGCTAGAGTATGTATTAACCTACAAAGGGAGGCTGAGTGAGCCGAAAGAATACGATGAGGTCATCATCCGGGCCAATGCCGAAGGAGAAAGCATTCGCCTAAAAGATATCGGAAAGGTTGAACTAGGTAGTGAGTTTTTTGATATTTACTCTAATCAGGATGGCCACCCTTCGGCTGCGATGGTGCTAAAGCAGAACTATGGTAGTAATGCCAGTGATGTAATTGCCGATGTAAAAGCAAAACTCGAGGAGCTGGAAGCTACGTTTCCTCCCGGGGTGGAATACAGCATCAGCTATGACGTATCGCAGTTTCTGGATGCTTCTATTGAGCAGGTAATACATACCTTACGCGATGCTTTCATTCTGGTAGCCATTGTAGTATTTCTCTTCCTGGGCGACTGGCGTTCTACGCTGATTCCGATCCTGGCCGTTCCGGTTTCCCTGATCGGAGCTTTCTTCGTCATTCAGTTTTTTGGGTTGTCCATTAACCTGGTAACCTTATTTGCCCTGGTACTAGCCATCGGTATTGTGGTAGATAACGCCATTGTAGTGGTAGAAGCCGTACACGCAAAAATGGAGGAAACAAACCTTTCGCCCTATCGTGCGGTACGGGAGGTAATGAGCGAAATCAGCGGTGCTATCATTGCCATTACTGCAGTTATGGTATCGGTATTCATACCCATTTCGTTTATGTCTGGGCCTGTGGGTACCTTCTATCGGCAGTTCTCTATCACCATGGCCAGTTCCATCGTCATCTCCGCCATAACTGCTCTTACGCTGACCCCCGTTTTATGCGCCATGCTTTTAAAGAATAATCATGGCAAACCTAAGAAAAAGAACTTCTTAAACCGGGCACTAGATAGCTTTAACCGTGGTTTTGAGGGGCTTACCGGCCGATATGTAGGATTACTCAGACGCATTGTAAACCGGCGAGCCGTCACCTGGATTGTGTTGCTGGTGTTTAGCGTGGGAATTCTTGTGGTAAATAGAGTGCTTCCGGGTGGGTTTATTCCCAGTGAAGATCAGGGTACTATCTACGCGATCATTCAAACCCCTCCCGGTGCTACTCTGGAACGAACCAATGAGGTATCCAAGCGGCTTCAGGAAATCTGCGAAGAAGTAGAAGGAGTAGAATCTGTCTCTTCTCTGGCTGGCTACGAAATTATGACTGAGGGGCGGGGCTCTAATGCGGGAACCTGTCTGATCAACCTCAAGCCCTGGTCAGAGCGGCATCATTCTGTGACCGAAATTATGGAAGAACTGGAAGAAGAATCCAAGGGGCTTGGAGCTATTGTTGAGTTTTTCGAACCGCCCGCAATTCCAGGGTTTGGATCTTCCGGAGGATTTTCATTGCGATTGATCGATAAGAATCCATCCACCGATTACCAGGAATTTGATAAGGTGAACAACGAGTTCATGGATAACCTGCGCCAGCGCCGGGAGCTCACGGGTATCTTTACTTTCTTCGCTGCCAACTACCCGCAGTATGAATTGGAGATGGACAACCAGGCTGCCATGCAGAAAGGCGTATCTATTGGTAAAGCGATGGAGAACCTGGATATTATGATCGGTAGTACCTACGAGCAGGGCTTTATCCGCTTCGGCCGGTTTTTTAAGGTGTACGTTCAATCCGCGCCTGAATTCCGACAACTTCCGTCGGATGTGCTAAATATGTTCATTAAAAATGATCATGGCGAAATGGTACCCTATTCTTCCTTCATGACCCTCAAAAAGGGACAGGGACCGAATGAGATCACGCGGTATAATATGTATAACTCCGCCGCCATCCGGGGGCTACCCGCATCAGGGTATACCACCGCCGATGCCATTCAGGCTATTAAAGAAGTGGCGAGTAATACCTTGCCATCCGGTTATGATATTGCCTGGGAAGGGCTCTCCTACGACGAAGCCAGTCGCGGAAACGAAGCGCTCTATGTTTTCATCGTGGTATTGGTGTTCGTTTACCTGGTGCTGGCCGCCCAATACGAAAGCTTCCTTTTACCGTTGGCGGTTATTTTTTCACTGCCGGTAGGGGTGCTTGGCTCATTCCTGATCCTGAAAGTGATGGGACTGGCCAATGATATCTACGCCCAGGTAGGGGTGATTATGCTGGTAGGGCTATTGGGTAAGAATGCTGTACTGATTGTGGAATTTGCCGTTCAGAAACACCGGCAAGGTATGTCGGTCATAGAAGCAGCCATTGAGGGCGCCAAAGTGCGATTCCGCCCTATTCTGATGACTTCTTTTGCTTTTGTTGCCGGGTTGATTCCTTTGGTGGTTGCCACCGGAGCGGGAGCCATTGGTAACCGTACTATTGGTTCTTCGGCGCTGGGCGGAATGCTTTTCGGAACTGTCTTTGGGGTAATCATCATCCCCGGACTCTACTACATATTTGGCAAAATATCCGAAGGGCGGTCATTGATCCAAAACGAAGAAGAAAACCCTCTGAGTGAGGAGTACGCCCCCGAAAAAGAAATAGAATACACCGAAGAAGTTAGACACAATGCTTAAAAGAATCATATACTACTGCGTAGGAGCCGCCTGCGTAGCGTTCAGCGTTTCGGCTTGTAAAACACCGGCTATCGTTGAAAAAACAGTAGACAAATCAATTCCCGAACAGTTTGCCAACTCGCAGGATACCACCAATATGGCGGCGGTTAACTGGCAGAATTATTTTACCGATCCCTACCTGACCGCCCTGATTGATACGGCGCTGAGCAACAATCAGGAACTGAACATTACCTTGCAGGAAATTAATGTTGCTCAGACCGAGGTGAGAGCCCGGAAGGGAGAGTATTTGCCGTTTGTGGATATCCAGGCCGGAGCGGGAGTTGACAAGGTAGGCCGGTATACGTACCGCGGTGCAACAGAGGCCACTACCGAGATTGAACCAGGAAGAGAAATGCCTGATCCTTATAAAGATTACTTTATTGGAGCATTTGCTACCTGGGAGCTAGATATCTGGCGCAAATTGCGCAATGCAAAAAAAGCAGCCGTGTCGCGCTACCTGTCGAGTGTTGAAGGGAAGAATTTCATGGTGACAAACCTGATTGCCGAAATTGCGAATTCTTACTATGAGTTGCTGGCCCTTGATAACCAACTGGATATTGTAAAACAGAACATTGATATTCAAACCAATGTGCTGAAAATTGTCAGGATGCAGAAAGAGGCAACCCGGGTGACTGAACTAGCCGTGCGAAGGTTTGAAGCCCAGGTGCTTAAAACGCAAAGCCTTCAGTATGGCATTCAGCAACAGATTACCGAAACCGAGAATCGGATCAATTTTCTAGTAGGGCGATATCCGCAGCCTATTGAGAGAAACACTGAGACGTTCGTTGATTTGGTGCCGGAGGCCATGCATGCTGGTATTCCATCACAATTACTAGCTAACCGCCCTGATATCAGGCAGGCGGAGCTGGAGTTGGAAGCCGCCAAACTGGATGTACAAGTAGCCCGGGCGCGGTTTTATCCGTCTATCGGAATTACTGCCGGGGTAGGCTTACGAGCGTTTGATCCAACGTATCTGGTAAAAACTCCTGAATCATTGTTGTACTCGCTGGCTGGTGATCTAATTGCCCCACTGATTAATAAGAATGAGATTAAAGCAACGTATTTGGGGGCGAATGCCAAGCAGATACAAGCCGTTTACAATTACGAACAGACACTTTTAAATGCCTACATTGAAGTGGCCAATCAGGTGTCTAACATCAGTAATCTGGAAAAAAGCTACGATCTGAAAACCAAAGAGGTACAAGCCCTCAATGAGTCAGTCACGATCTCTAACAGCCTGTTCAGATCAGCCCGGGCCGACTATATGGAAGTGCTGCTGACCCAGCGAGAAGCGTTAGAATCAAAATTTGAGTTAATTGAAACCAAAAAGGAGCAGATGAATGCTATGGTTAATATTTACCAGGCATTAGGTGGTGGATGGAACTAATAGGATGCTAATAATGCATTAGTTTTCCACCAGCAGACAGTTGGATGATCAATAGAGAAAAACCATTTTACAAAAGTGTAGAATGGTTTTTTGTTTTATGAAGTTATGCCAATCAAGGCTTTAAAAACACTTTAAACCCAAGGCTGGCACTACCAGAATAAATCAGTAAACAAGATTTATTCTCCTGACCATGATATTGTTGTTTCTCTGAAATAAAGTAATTCCCAGTTGACTTTCCATCTTCAAACAGGCTCCTTTCACCAAACTGTTTCTGTGCTGATCCACTTATCTGTCTGCTGCCATACTCACTTACTGTTATATTACCCGGAATAGTTGCTCCAATAAAATATTATTTTTGATTTTGAGGTGTCTTTCTTAACATCTTATTCCGCCTAAACTACATTATAAAAAATAAAGCCGAGTAAATGATAATAGAATGGTTGTAGTATAAAAATGTGAAATTTATCTAAAACAGAAGAGTAAAAAATCATTAAAAATAAAAATAATTGACCCATATACATTCTGTTTGCAAATTTTTGATTAATATAAAAACTTCATTGAAACCATATAATAATTAAAAAGACAATTATTACTTCTTATTATGTCCGGTCAAGGTTATCATGATGATGCGTTCCTGGTACACCTTCTTCAGCAAAGTGATGAACAGGCATTTGAGTTGTTATACAACCGGTACTGGGAGAAACTACTAACGATAGCTTACCATCGTACCGGGTGCATGGAAACAGCCAAAGAATTAGTTCAGGATGTATTTGCCAATCTCTGGAAGAGGAGAGACTCCCTTCGGATTAAAACTACTTTTGCTGCTTATATTTTTACGGCCATGAGATACACTATTCTAGATCATATCCGCTCTCAGGCTGTACAGAAAAAATACATTGAAGCCATTAAACAAACCGCTTTAGAAACAGATAATTCTACCCTTAATTTTATTGCTTACCAGGAGCTAACCGGAGTGCTCGAGCAGGAAATCAGCAAGCTGCCTGAAAAATGCAGAATCATATTCCGAATGAGTCGTATAGAGCATTATTCGACCAGAGAAATAGCGGAAAGGTTAGACATCTCTCCCAAAACTGTAGAAAACCAGCTTACGAAAGCTTTAAAAATAATCCGCACCAATTTAGAAGAATTTACGGTTCTTCTGGCATTGATTCTTACGGTGCCCTCCTGATTTTTTGTAGCCAAAACAGTTGATTTTCAGGGCTTAAGAAAATCTGTTAATTTTTTTCATCCAAGGCATAGGGGTAACAGCTAAGTTGTACGGCTATATATGTAGATACAACAACCTGTTCCTATATGTCTCCAGAAGAATTAGACAAACTCATTCGGGATTATCTGGCTGGTAAGGACTCTCCGGCAGGGGAGAACCTATTCAACGCCTGGTATGAAAGTCATGATGACAAAAATTCACCACTTGCCGGGCTCAGTCAGGAAGAGAAAGAAAAGGTCAAACAGGAAATCTTTGCTAAATTAAAACCATCCCGCCCGGTACAATCTCATAAAGCCACGAAACTATCGGTGCCAGCCAAATGGGGTTCGTCTCATAATTGGTACCGCCGGGCAGCGGTTTGGTCAGGATTACTCCTGCTTAGCGTGGCTAGCTTTTTTTACATCCGATACCAGCTCGAGACTACTGTCGTTCAGACTGCCTTTGGGGAGGTCAAAACCGTAACGCTGCCTGATGGCTCAGAAGTTACCCTAAATGCTAATTCAACTCTGCGCTATGCCACCGACTGGGACGAAACGCTTGATCGGCAAGTATGGCTGAATGGGGAAGGTTTTTTTTCCGTAGTACATACAACCGATGACCGTAAATTTCAGGTGCATACATCGCACTTAAATGTAGAGGTGCTGGGTACTGAATTTAATGCCAGAAGCCGGGGGCAGAATGTTGAGGTGGTGTTACACTCAGGTAAAGTAAAGTTGGCCTTCAATCCTCAGGACTCAACAACCGAAGTAGTAATGAAGCCGGGAGAACTACTGGCTTATTCCGAATCAGATCATCGTATTACCCGAAAAGTTGTTACCCCCCAGTATTATTCGGCCTGGCGGAACCATAAACTAATCCTGAACAACACATCGCTTGCCGAAATTGCGCGCGCGCTGGAAAATTATTACGGATATGAGGTCACTATTCAGGGTAAGCAGCTAAAGCAAAAGAAGCTCACGGCTACCGCCCAACTAAGCTTGCAGGAAAAAGATGTCATTTTAACCGCAATTTCAGAAATATATGGTATTAAAGTAATCCAGGATGGCAACAAGATTTTATTTAAAAACCCATAAGAAAAATTCTGAAAGAAGGTGTTTAAAGTACCCTTCTGTCAGGATGTCCAAGTGATTAAATTTTCCAACCTAAAACTCCTAACTATGAGAAATTTTTTACCAAGGTGCGCCCGATATTTGCTGGTAGCACTGATCTGCTATTACCAAACCGAAGCCCTGGCTCAAGAGCTAGCGGCCGTCATTGACAGCAACCCAGGGAAAGACAGAGGAAGCATACTACGAGAGGATCAAAATCAGAGAATGCTCCGGCAAGTGCTGGAAGAAATAGGCAGCCGCTATCAGGTCAATTTTATGTTTGATCAAAAAGTGGTAGAGCAGAAGATTGTCAATAAAACAACGGCTGATTCTGAGAATCTTGACCAACTTTTACAGGACTTATTAGATCCGATGGGGCTGGCTTATAAAAAAATTGACGATACCCACTACATTATCAGAGATGCGAAAAAAAACAGTCCTTCCATTCAAAAGATTGAAACTAAAAGCGCTGAAAAGAAAGCGCGAATAGTCAACCTTCCATCTTCATTTAACTTTCCGAATCAAAGGCTTCCACGGCAAATTACGATGGAAAAAGCCATTACAGGTCAGGTCACTGATGAGAACGATGAACCTTTGCCGGGAGTGAATGTGCTGGTGAAGAATACTGCCATCGGGACGGTAACGAACGTAGATGGAAATTACCGGCTCTCGGTACCGGACGATGCCGACACACTGATATTTTCTTCTGTAGGGTATTCTGCTACCGAGATTGCCATTGGCAGCCAGACGGTGATTGACGTACAGCTAGCAGTAGATATTCAGTCGCTTTCGGAAGTGATAGTAGTCGGATATGGCACGCAGGATAAAGCTACGCTCACCGGCTCAGTAGCCGCCATTAAAAGTCGAGATATTGTAACCACTAAAAATGAAAACGTGCAGAACATGCTAACCGGTAAGATTTCCGGGGTACGAGTTTCTCAGAGAACGGCCGAGCCAGGCGCGTTTAACAATAGTTTTGATATCCGCGGCATGGGAACCCCGCTCATCATCATTGACGGTATTCCCCGCACCAATGCTGATTTTCAACGATTAGATCCAAATAACATAGACAATATTTCGGTGTTGAAAGATGCCTCGGCGGCAATCTACGGCGTGCGGGCGGCCAATGGCGTGGTGCTGGTTACTACCAAAAAAGGGGCTAACAATCAGGTGGAGCTAAACTATTCCGGCTCGTATACCTGGCAGGTTCCATCCGGTTTACCGGCCACGGTCAATGCGCTGGAGTATATGACTCTTCGTAATGAGCAGGCCATGCACAACATCAACGGGGGCTCACCGATCTTTAACGAGCAGCAGTTTGAAGAATACCGAAACGGCACCATGCAGAGCACCGACTGGTACCCCCTGGTGTTTAGCAATTATGCACCCCAGACCATGCATAATTTGAGCGCCACGGGCGGTAATGAAAAAACAACGTATTATGTTGGCCTGGGATATTTGTACCAGGAAGGTTTTTTCAAATCAAGCGATCTTAAGTACAACAAATACAACATTCGCTCTAACGTAAGCACGCAGATCACGGATCAACTTAAACTGAACCTGAACTTAGGGCTGATCATGGACGAACAGGATCGGCCCTATCAGGATTCCTGGTGGATTATCCGGGGATTCTGGCGGCAGGGTGCCCACATACCCGCGTATGCTAACAACGATCCCACCAAGCCGTACCACGGGCTTATTGAGGGCGACAATCCCATTTCGTTTATGGACAAAGACATTGTAGGCTACCGGGAGTTTAACAAAAAATGGATACAAACCTCGGCCAGCTTGCAATATGATATTCCTGGCATAGATGGGTTATACCTGGAAGGTTTGTTCAGCTACGATTATAACGTGGAAGACAACAATATTTTTCAGCGGGAATACAAACAGTACCGCTACGATGAAGCATCAGATACCTATTCTATCTTTACCCGTCAATCACCCAACCGAGTTCGAAGAGAAGCTTACTTCCGATACCAGACGCTGGGTCGGGCTTCTATCAATTACCACGGTGATTTTAACCGGCATCAGGTCAATGGCATTTTGCTGGGAGAGGCGCAAAAACGGCAGAGCGATAACTTTTACAACCAGCGCGACTTGCTGCTTCAATTACCTTACCTGTTTGCCGGTATACCGGAAGGCCAGCTCGCCAGTATGAATGCTGACCCAAATTACGGCTTGTACGAAAATGCTAACCTGGCGCTTGCTGGCCGGGTCAACTATTCATACGATAGCCGGTATCTGGCTGAAGCTCTTTTCCGCTACGACGGATCATCTAAATTCGGCGAAGGTTCTCAGTGGGGTTTCTTCCCGGCTGCTTCGGTAGGGTGGCGTATTTCGGAAGAAGGGTTCATGAAAAATGCTGCTGGACTTTCGTTCATTGAGCAGTTAAAGTTGCGGGCGTCTTATGGTAAAACCGGAGATGATGGCGCATCAAGCTACCAGTTTATTTCAGGATATAACTACCCCACGGCTACTGATAGAAGGAATTTTACTGGCGGATATGTATTTGATGGTAACTTCAATGCCAGTGCCGATAATAAAGGTATCCCCAATCCTAATATTACCTGGTATACTGCCAAAACCTTAGATATTGGCGTCGACTTTATCGGTTGGAATGGCCTTTTTGGGATTACAGCAGATTATTTTAACAGACACCGCGAAGGGCTTCTAGCCACCCGCAGCGGAGGAATACCAACAATAGTGGGCGCTGGACTTCCTGAAGAAAACCTGAATTCAGACCGCACCTATGGCTTTGATTTTGAGTTATCGCACCAGAATAACATCGGAAAGTTCTTCTATAGCGCTCGAGGGCTATACTCCTTGGCTCGCGTTAAGCGGCTTTATGTAGAACGCGGCCCTATAGGGAGCTCATGGAATAACTGGAAAAACAATCAGAACGATCGTTTACAGGGAGTGCATTCCGGGCGTCAGGGCATAGGGCAATTTCAGTCCTGGGAAGAGATCTGGTCAAGCCCGACATACATTGGCCGCGGGACTATCATTGGCGACTATCAGTACGAAGACTGGAATGGCGATGGTGAGATCAATGATAATGATATCCATCCCATCCGCTATAACCAAGACCCCTGGATGAACTTCAGTTTGATTTTTGATGCCTCCTATCGAGGATTTGATTTGAATCTACTTTTGCAGGGTTCGGCCATGAGCTCTCTCATTTATGGCGAGCAACTTCGTGAACCCATGTGGGGAAGTGGCAATTCAGGTGCAATGGTGCAGTTTATGGATCGCTGGCACCCGGTCGACCCCAATGCTGACCCTTACGACCCGGCAACCGAATGGGTGTCCGGTCATTATGCTTATACCGGAACTCTACCGGATGTAAACTCCACTTTCAATACCGAAGACGGAGCTTATTTAAGACTAAAGAGTATAGAACTCGGCTACACCCTCCCATCAGCACTTCTTGAGCGGATTGGCATTACCAATTTTCGTATTTATGCCAATACCTATAACCTATTCACGATTACTAAGGTCAACTACGTAGACCCTGAGCACCCGAATGATACTTATGGATATTTGTATCCTTTGAACAAGAGTGTGACTGCCGGAGTAAATATTAATTTCTAATACGAGATACCATGAAATCAAAATATATATTCATCGTGATATTGACCTTGGGTAGTCTGGTGACTTCCTGTAAAGACTACCTGGATATACCACCAACCAACGTTGTGCGAGACGAGGATCTATTTACCGATGCATCTACCATGTCGGTTTATATGTCTCGGATATACAGCCAGATGCCTTTTGAAGATTTTAAGTATTCTCCGGCTCGTCAATTCTTTGACGACTGGCTCGTAACCCCCGGTGCCAACTCCGGCGAGTCTCTCGGTCGCGATGCCGGTACTGCCATGACCTCTGAGGGCTGGGCCCGCAATGGCGCTTACTGGAGCCGCGCTTTTAATTTACTACGCGATGCCAACCGTCTGCTGGAAACCCTGCCCGAATATGAGGCCAACTTTAGCGAGGCGGAGTACAATCATTTTATCGGGGAAGGTTACTTTGCCCGGGCGATGGTGTATTATGCTTTAGCGAAGCGTTACGGCGGGGTTCCCCTGGTGACATCCGTACTGAATTACCCGGAAACCCCGGTCGATGAACTTGAGATTCCCCGATCAACCGAGGAAGAAACCTGGGACCAGGTGCTGGCTGATTTCGATATGGCCATTGCTAACTTATCCGACGATAGCCCAATGCGGGGCTATGCCAATAAGTATGTGGCGTTGAGCTTTAAATCCGAAGCCATGCTATTTGCCGGAACAGTGGCAAAATATAATAGACTTACTGGCTTTGGCGCAAAAACGGGTGTGCGGGTCATCGGTTTCGAGTCGGGGCCAACGGCTTCGGTTAAGTATTTAAAGGAAGCCTATAACGCTGCCCGCGAAGTGATGATGTCCGGACGCTATTCTTTGTACCTGGCACGATGGGCCCCTGATGATAAAGATGCCCAGTACCAGAATATGGTGGATATGTTCTTCGATATTGAAAGTCCTGAAAATATCTACATCAAAGAGTATCAGTTTCCGGACCTGACCCACGGCTACGATGCCTACAATATTCCCCGGCAAATGATGGGCGGTAACGGTTACTCCGCCGGTAATGCTCCTACGCTCGACTTTGTGGAGCTGTTTGACGGTTTCGAGAAAAATCCCGACGGCACTATTAAAGTATTTGACGATCAGGGCAATTATTTGCTGTTTGATAACGTGACCGACATATTTGCCAATGCCGAACCCCGCCTTCGGGCCAATGTGATCTTACCCGGTGCAGAATTTAAGGGCGAAGTAATGGAAATCCGTCGGGGTATCTTTACTGGAGATGCTTCTAATGGCATAGATCCGCTGAGAGTCGTTAATGGTGGTTCCCCAGATTATTCGATTTCGGGCCCTAATAAGTACAACCAGGTTGATGCTTACAACGCTGCCGGAGAATTTGATGAAAAAGAACTGTACTTATCTCAAAATGGCACTACGCACGAAACGGTCGAACTGCCCGATGGCACCGTGATGAACGCTGGTGGCAAAAACGGCCCTTTCACGGCCGATGGTACCGCTGCCATGACCGGGTTTATCGTTCGCAAGTGGTTAGACCCTGATTTGCCTCAAAGCCTGGTATTGGAAGCGCGCTCTGAGCAGCATTTCATTTTGATGCGCTACGCCGAAATACTATTGAATGCGGCCGAAGCTGGGGCTGAGCTGTTACTGGCCGGCGAGAGCGTGGAAAGTGGTGATAATCTTCAACAGGTTGCCTACGATGCGATCCAGGCGATTCGAGAAAGAGCGGGGGCTGACCCTTTAACCAACATGTCCGAAATTTCAGGCGAAGCTGGACTGGAGGTTATTCGCAAAGAGCGTAAGAAAGAACTGGGGTTTGAGCATAAAACACTCTGGGACATCCGGCGGTGGCGCACTCAGCACTCCGAAATGCTAAATGGTTATACTCAGGCTGATGGTGCTTATTACCGAGGACTATACCCCTTCTATTCATCAGAAACCGGTAAGTATTTCTTTGATGCTGGGCTGGATGAAGACCGACGCGTTTTCCGATTTACGGAACAGGATTACTACCTGGCAATACCCGGCGATGAAGTGTCTAAGAGTCCTGTGATTGACCAGCAGCCTGGTCGTTAACCTAACTTAAAAACAACAACGATGAAGAATATATTTAATATTATTTTATGCTGCCTAACCATCGTTTCGTTCAGTGCCTGCGAAATTGATAACTACGAAGGGCCCGAGGAAACCCTCAGAGGAAGGATTGTAGACGCTGAAACGGGTGACCCTGTTTTGACTGATCAGGGAGCTGAAGGAACACGCATTAGGTTACGTGAACTTAGCTGGACCGAAACCGAAGTGCCAGATAACTTTGATTTCTATTGTATGCAAGATGGGATGTTTCAGAACACCAAAGTCTTCAAAGGGTTTTACAATATTCAGGCTGACGGTGCTTTCATCCCGCTGATCCGGCTTAACAGTGCCGGGGATACCATTGCTGACGAATCGATGTACACGACCATCGAAGGTATTACCGAAGTCGAGTTTAGAGTGCAACCATTTCTAAAAGTCGAGTGGATCGGCGAGCCCACGGTCAGCAATGGCCAGGTGACGGCCACCGTACGCGTAACCCGGGCAGTAAGTCCCGCTGATTTTAAGGCCAAGATCGAACCGATGGGCAATTACAGTGATGACATGCTGAATGTAACGGATGTGCGTCTGTTTGTAAGCCAGGTGCCTTTTGTGGGTTACCGCGATTGGGACAACCGGTACACAACTGAGATCAACTACAGTGGCGACTCTTTTGAAGCTCTTTTGGGGCAGCCGATTACGATTACCACCAATGGTCAGATTCCCGCTGGCAGAACGGTTTTTATCCGGGCTGCGGCTCGAATAAATTATGCCACGGAGAATATCAGACGCCACAATTATAATGAGGCTCTGAGAGTGGATATTTCTCCCAACTAAATCATTTGTAAGCTTGGGAAAGGAAGCCATCTCTTAAAATAATAAGATGACTTCCTTTCTATAAAACAACCAACCATGTGTAGAAAACAACTCATCAGCCTTTCTCTAACAGTATGTCTGGTAATGGTCACTGCCATGAGCAGCCATGCCCAGCAGACGAAGCAGCGAGAGAAAACAGCTTTTCAAACGTCTAACCCCTGGAAACCGGTGACGGATGTGAGAGCGGATGTTGCCATCGTATACAGTGTGAAAGACCATCATGGCAACGGAGGTACATCTTTTGAACAACGCGTACAATCATGGCGTGACCGAGGCTATACCACTCATTTCATGACGGGCATTGCCTGGGGCGAATACCAGGATTATTTCACCGGAAAGTGGGATGGCAAGTGGCATCTGGACGAAGGGCAGGTAACCCAGAAAGGCGATACTATTTGGCACGGCCGCATGGTCCCCTACATTGTTCCGTCCGAAAACTTCCTTAAGTACATGAAGGAAACCCAGATCAAGCGGGTCATTGATGCCGGGATTGACGCTATCTACCTGGAAGAACCCGAATTCTGGGCACGGGGCGGGTATAGCGAAGCCTTCAAACGGGAATGGAAAGACTACTACGGCTTCGACTGGCGTCCTCAGCACGAATCGCCCGAAAACACTTATCTGTCTAACAAACTAAAATATCATTTGTATTACCGGGCATTGGAAGAATGCTTTCGGTATGCCAAAGAGTATGGGAAAAGCAAGGGAATGGATGTGCGTTGCTATGTGCCGACCCACTCGCTGGTTAATTATTCTCAGTGGCAGATTGTGAGCCCGGAAGCCAGCCTGGCCTCTCTTCCGACCATGGACGGCTACATTGCCCAGGTATGGACGGGCACCTCCCGCGAACCCAATTATTTTGATGGAAAGGCCAAAGAACGGGTATTTGAAACCGCTTATCTGGAGTATGGCTCAATGGAATCTATGACCGCACCGACAGGCAGGAAAATGTATTTTTTGACCGACCCTATAGAAGACCGCGCTAAAGACTGGGCCGATTACAAAAAGAACTACCAGGCTACGTTCACCGCTAAATTACTGTACCCGAACATTGCCAACTATGAA
This sequence comes from Roseihalotalea indica, assembly GCF_022458895.1. Next base: position 292,871 of record NZ_JAINFL010000014.1, read on the forward strand.
GTGATGCCCTGGCCCGACCGCATCTACGAAGGTCTGTACAAGGTCAGTGCTAATAGCGATGAAAAAGCAAGAATTCCCCGGTTCTACTCTACCCAAATGCAGGTCATGATTAACGCGCTGAACTTCATGCCAGAGTCAGACATTAAGCTGACCGGTTCGCCTGGCATCAGCGTGATGATGTCTAATTCGTTGATGTTTCAGCGTTTTCCGACCCACCAGGGATACGAAGACCCGCAGCTATCCAATTTTTACGGACAGGCGTTGCCCTTTCTCAAGCGAGGCGTCCCCGTAAAAACCATGCACCTGGAAAATACCTCCTATGCTGATACCTGGAAAGACACCAAGGTGCTGATCATGTCGTATTCCAACATGAAACCTATGTCGCCCGACAGTCATAAATTCATTTCGGAGTGGATAAAAGACGGAGGCGTTCTGGTGTATTGCGGCCGGGATATTGATCCGTTTCAGAGTGTACAGGAATGGTGGAATACCGATGGCAATCAGTATAAAGCAGCTTCTGAGCATCTGTTTGAGATGATGGACATAGAAGCTTCCGCCGATGAAAATGAAGAACATCGGTACGGAAAAGGGACTGTTTATATCATCCGGCAAGACCCCAAGGAGTTTATCTTAGAGGCCAATAACGATGATGATTTTGTCAACACGGTAAAACAACTTTATGAAGAAACCGCTAAGGCTGGCTCACTGGATTTTAAAAATAACTTCTACCTGGAGCGTGGTCCTTACGATCTAGTTTCCGTACTGGATGAAAGCGTGAGCGATGAGCCTTACGTGCTCGAAGGCCGACTGGTTGATCTGTTTGATCCCAAACTGCCTATCCTGAAAGAGAAAACCGTACAGCCCGGCGAGCAAGCTTTTGTGTATAATGTTGACCGGGTGCCCGACCAGCAAAAGCCTCAGGTGCTGGCTTCAGCCTCTCGGGTATATGACGAAAAAGTTGCCAATGACAGTTATTCCTTCGTTGCCAAAAGCCCGTTGAATACCACCAACGTGATGCGGGTGCTTCTGCCGAAAGAACCCACCGAATATACCGTGTGCGACCATACCGGAGCCGAAATAAAAGATGCATCTTGGGAATGGGACGAAGCAAGCAAAACCGGACTGGTAACGTTTGAGAATAATCCCGAAGGGGTAAAAGTGGCTTTGGAATGGTAAGTAATTTAAGTGGTTGTGTATCGCTTGTTACGAGATAATCAGGTAGAGCTACTTTACTAAGTACGTTCAAAAAAGAATTGACAGATTCATTCAGTAGGCAGGAGGCAGTAACTCCTCCGAAGGGTTATCATTTACCGTGCAGTGGTTCGCTCTTTACAACTGCCTACTGCGGCCCCATCTGTCAACCGCTTACTGGCTATTCGTCAAAACAAACTTGAACACACTAAGTACTAATGTAAACCAATTGCGGCTGAGTTTCTCAACGAAAGTCAACTGCAACTGGCCATACACAATGGGGTAGGGTGTTTCCTGTGTTGCAAGCCCAGAAACTACTTGTTTATTCTTTTCTAAAAGGCCTATTTCCAAACTTCTTCTATACCTACTTTCAGTTAGTTAAACGACTGTCGAAATTTTCCGGGTGACATTTGCGTTTTGGTTTTGAATAACTTACTGAATGATTGCAAATGTTCAAAACCCAGCTCATAAGCTATTTGACCTACCGACAAATCGGTGGTGGAGAGTTTTTCTTTTGCCAAATCAATGACTCGGTCTTGTACGAAATGCCTGGTGCTTTGGCCAGTCAGTGTTTTAAGTAACCGGCTTAGGTAATTTGCTGACAGATGTAGTTCATCGGCTAAATATTGCACGGTGGGTAATCCTTTCATACTTATATCTTCGCTTTTAAAATATTCGGATAGCAACCCTTCCAATTGAGTAAGAATTTGATGATTAGCTATTTTGCGGGTAATGAACTGACGTTGATAGAAGCGTTCTGAATAGGCAAGTAATAATTCTATTTGCGCAATAATAACGTTCTGACTGTAGGGGTCAATGTTGGCGGAATATTCCTGGGCTATATTCTGCATAATACCTGCCACTATTGATTCTTCTCTGTCCGAAAGGTGTAGTGCTTCGCTCACCTTATAGTCAAAAAAATCGTACTGTTTGATTTTTTTAGCCAATGACGTACTCCAAAGGAAGTCGGGGTGGATCAACAATAACCACCCCGAATGATTAAAATTTCCGGTTGTTCCTTCAATGGTCAATACCTGCCGGGGCGACATGTAATGCATGATGCCTTCATTGAAGTCAAACTCCTGTTGCCCATATTTGAGTGTCCCATTAAAATTCTTCTTTAAAGCAATAGTGTAGAAATTGTGAATGATACTAGTGGGGCAATTTGATGGCTTTCTTGTAATGTTCTCGAATTTTAATACACTTACCAAAGGATGTTGCGGTTTGGGCAAATCCATAAACTTATGGTATGCGGCAATAGTATTAATACGTTGCGATGATGATGAAGACATACTGCAATGTACTATTTCTTACAATTCAAATAAGTCTTTCAGTCCGTCTTTAAGTGACGTGGGTTTACGTCCCAGCTTTTCTTCTAATTCATGAGTTATTTCTGCTTCCTGATTATTTTTTATATCGGTGTTAAAATCAATAATTTTCTTAACCATATTTTCAGGGAGCCCTGTTGGCATCATCATTTCTTTAAAAGCAGGTACCGCTACCGGAGTGTACTTTACCTTCTTGTTTGAAAGCTCGCTAAGAGCATTGGCAATATCATAAAATGAATAGGCTTCGCTGCCCGTAAAAGTGTATATTTTATTTTGGCACTTCTCAGTTAGTAATACGTTGGCTATGGCTTCACCCATTTCTTCTCTTAAAGCAAACGCTACCTTACCGTCTCCCGCAGGCTGATAAATTCCTGTTTCAAAAACTTTCTTTCCCACAAAAATTGGAATCACATCCATATACAAAGCATTTCGGAAAATGGTATAGTCTAGGCCACTTTCTTGGATATAATCTTCGGTTTCAAAATGTTCCAGCATTAACTGGTTTTCCAGGGTAGCTCTTTCGCGTAAAGAACGGCTGGTATACGCTATACACTTTACCCCCATTTTCTTAGCTGAATCTATCACATTCTTGTGCTGTTGCATTCGGTTGCCTTGATCCCCTGCAGAAATGAGAAGAACGGTATCTACATTTCTCATTGCATTTTCCAGCGCAGATACATTGTCGTAATCGCCCAAAAATGCCTGGAATCCACTGTCTTCGAGTTTCATCCTTTTTTCCTCTTTCCGCGTGAGCACGGCAATTTGATTAGCAGGCAGTTTTTTTGATAGTATTTTAAGGACTGAGCTACCCAATTCTCCCGTAGCTCCTGTTACTAATATTTGCATAATGTTACGTTTTAGTTTATGCAAATTACCACAGGATTTATAAGACATTTGTAGTCAAACCCTGCTTTGTTTTAATCAAATCATGCTTTTGGTATGATTATCAACGGACAAATGCAGCGGACGACCCGACCGTGGTTGCGTTTTTCTTTCGTTTACCACTTTCGCTACTTAGAGCAAATAACCTCCAAGTGCGTTTCAAACAGGGCTGACTGATGCATGATGTTGGGCGTTCGTGTTCTCATTTCATTTTTTCCAAATAATCTTTTACAGCATGATCAAAGTCAATCTCATTCGTTTGAATTTCAATCGTATCGTAATCCCACTCCACATCTTTGCTTAATTTTTCAAGAAATGACTTTATTTGCTCAAGTTCTGCTAGTCCATAAATCCGTTTTTTATTAGCATTCTTTTTATTCCACCAATCCTTGAATGCATCAGTTGCTACCAGATTTTTTTCATTTTCCTTTATTAATCCTAAAGCAATCAATTTTTTTAATCCTTGTCCAAATTCATGAAAAGACATAATTGCATGGTTCACGTAATCGGCGTACGCTAGCATGTCAGTCAATTTAAAATCTTGGCTGTTCTTTTCAGTGTGAAAAATTGATTGAATCAACCAAGCATCAGAATACTCAATAGTCATTTCTTTTTTTCATTCACATGACGGCCGATGCACTAACCGGGCCGAGTTGTTGGCGCTTTCCTTTCGAGTTTGCAATTTTCGTGCTTGGAGAAATAAGCTCTCTATCACGTTTCCGAAAGGCATGGTTGGTGCATTTTGTTGCCTGCAGTTTCATTCAGTTAATATCCTAAAGATTCTAAGCGTACTTTCCCACTAATTATATCAATGTAGGTTTGGCATCTTAGGTCCAAATCCTGGTCAAAGGCCAGTTCTTTCAAAGGGTCAATATTTTTATTCATCTCACTACACAAATACAGCCGCTCATTGAATTCAGGATAAATTCTGATGTTTTCTAATTCTAGATGCCTGTATTTTTTATACTCTTTTACTTCAATGGAAGTATAAATTATCTCATTTTCAAATCTCTCTTCAGCTAGCAAATTGCTTCCTTCTCCCATTATGATGAGTTCCCGTTCATATGGCGTATTCTTCCAAATTTTAATCTTTCTATTTCCATGACCAGTATTCAATTGAAACTTAGGAAATTCAAGATCTATAGCGGGGGGCACTGTTTTTTGTACCGTAATTTCACTTCTTGATAAGACCGACTTCGGAATTATGTTAGTATAGAATAATACTGATTCCTTTGTTAAAACAGTATTTTTCCAATCGTTTTGGTCTTGAAATGAATTAAAAACAGCTATTTGGCACTTTCCTTCAAGCATTTGAAAAAGAGCATATTTCCCATTTCTCAATTTAATGCTTAAGACCTTGTCCTTTTTCCATTTCACTATAGCCACACTTACTTTATTTTGCTTTATTCAATTGCAGGCAACGACAGTCTGTCTAAAAACCATCCACTGAATTATGTTTATACTCAGAAGTAAGAGAGGGCTGAGAAAATTAGCCGGTCTCGTAAAATGAAAGCTGATAGGCCGGCAGATAGAGTTCACTAATCGTGCTAACAGGCATAACAATCCATATAGCGCAATTTTGGTGACACAAGCCTTGAAATAGGCCAGTAACACGTTAAAGCCAAGGATATTGATGATTCTCCTAAGATTGTACACTACAAAGATGAGCCCGACATCGGCTGAAGCACGTTGCATGCCTTTCTTGGTAAGAACATGATCAAACCCCCATTGCCTTTTGATCGTCCCGAAAGGATGTTCTACAATGGCTTGCCTCCGTTTGTAAAGGGTTGGATCAGCTTCAATATTTTTCTTGTTTTGCTCACAACACTGGGCGTGTTCATTACGCTCTATCGTCCTGCCTCTTTTCGATGCCGTACAGCTACTTTTCACTGCACAACTCATGCAGGCTTTGGTCTTGTATTGCTGATAGAAGATTTGCTTCCCCCCTTTGTAGTTCTTGGCATACATAGTTCCCTGGCTGGTAAGCAGTTCTCCCTGAGGACAACGATAATGATCTTTTGCTGTATCATAGACAAACTGATCCACGTTGTAGGCTGCATCAGGAGCACCAGCGGCAGGTGCTGGAATGGCAACCATCGTATTGATACCTAACCCCTGAGCTATGGCCAACTCTGAACCCGTATGGTAGCCCTTGTCGAATAGTACGGTAAGGTCCTGATTCCTCACAATACTTTTGGCTCTTCTGACCATCCCTCCCATCGCTTTGGAATCATTCTGGTTGGTCACCTGATAATCTATGGGAAGGCAATGCTGCGCATCCACGGTGGTTTGCACAGTGTAGACGACTTCCGAAATATTATTACGGATCATGAGCAGTCTACTCTCAGGATCAGATACAGAGATCTGTTCCTGGCCGCTAGCGTTCAGTGCTTTCTGCAACTGCTCATAGCCTGATTTACGTTCAAGCTGCTGAGCTATCTTTCCCTGAATTTGCGCTGCCTGCTGACCAGCATCAGCATCAGCTAAAGCTTGGCTGTATTCTTCTAGCTTCTGCTCAATGTAGGCCTGGTGCCGCTGTATTTTCTTTTCATTATAATTATTTTTCTTACTGTTTTGGGCACGAAGCCTGGTGCTGTCCCCGGCCAGCAAACTCCCCCCAATCAATTCGAAGTGTTTGGCTACCTGCACCGTGGCACGAAACACTTTCTTAATCGCTTTTGGATTGTCCTTCCTAAAGTTCGCGATGGTGTTATGGTCCGGTTGCAAACTACTCATTAACCAAATGACCTCAATATTCCGTTTGCATTCTTTCTCTAATTGTCGTGAGGAACGAATCCGGTTCAGATAGCCATAGATAAACAGCTTGAGCAAGGTGGCTGGATGATAAGCAGGACGACCATTTTCTACCTGGTTGAGCCTAAAGCCAAATTCTTCTAACTTGAGTGAATCTACAAACACATCCAGTAGACGCACTTCGTTATCGGCTTCAATGGCATCATCCAGACAGGTAGCAAAAAGGACCGCTTGAGTGCGAGGGGTTCCTTGAATGAATTTCATAAGGGAAGATAACCAAAAAGCTGGAAGCAATTTATATCACTCAACTATAATTATTAAGGTTTTTAGACAGTCTGACGACCGATGCGAGCCACAGGCCGGACATGTTTGCGCTTTTCTTTCTAATATCAACTTTCGTGCTTTGGGCGTTGAGCTTCCGAGTATTTTTCAACAGGGATGGCTATTGCATTTTGTTGCCAGCAGTGTATGCTTTGTTTGTACCAATTAACTGTTTTGTCAAAGAGACTTCATCTGCAAACATAAATTATCCAGAAGTGCCGACTTCATCTATTCTAATTTGTTTTGATATTTTCCTTATCCATAAATATATGCACAGGAAAAAAATATCAAATCCAATCAAAATCAATAATCCTATTTTTTCAGTAAACTTAGACTCTTCAATATCTAATAATTCTTGATTATCAATATGCAATTCATAAATGTGAAAAGTCAGGTTTGCTTTAGAATTATATCCTTCAGGATCGTAAAGAATCCGAACCGTGTGATTCTGAACTCTATTCTTGCTTAAATACTGAAATGCCCGTTCATATTTGTCATGAACTGCAAATTGTAAATCCTGACTTTTTAATTTTAATACAACAGCTTTGTTATTTCCTTTTCCCGAAGTTCTTATTAGCTCCTGAAATTCAATTACCCCATCCTTTTCCGTCAGGTCACTATGTTTTTTAAATAGTTTATCTATGGAAAAGGCATGGATGTAAAACCAACCAATTGCACCAAGAATTAACAGTACTTTATATATTTTTAGAGTCAAAGGAAATTAATTTTATTATCAATCCTTTTTCATTGCTGGCAACGGCCAATGCACCAGCTGGGCCGGCCTTGTTCGCGTTTTTCTTTCGTGTTTAAAATTTCGGGCTTGGCGCACCAAACTAACGAATTTAACGTCACCCGGCTTGAGACTAGCTTTTGTTAGGCTCAGTTTTTAATTCATTTATAGTCAGTGACATAACCTGTTGCAGAAAGTTATAGTAGAAATACTAACTTCCATAAGCAATGCGAAAAAAAGTAACCGAGCCCGAAAGACTAGATAATTTTATTCACAGCTTTAGCAGTTACAACTCGGACAGTAAA
>NZ_JAINFL010000015.1 GCF_022458895.1 Roseihalotalea indica
TTCTCGGCATCCATACCGGATAGTACTCCGGCCATGCCGAAGGTCATCGCTGAGAAAGCCCCAGAGGTAACGGTAGCGGCTTCACATTTCGCTAACTGGGCGATACGCTCACCGACTTTGTCCTGCAATTCATCCAGCATCACGTAGTGTTCGGAAGCGTAGTGGTAAGCGGCTTTGGTTTCGTCGCGCAGCAGCGAGCCGGTCATGGCGGTGTAGGTGCCCGCCGCATTGATGAAGGTGCGCACGCCCAGTTCGGCGAAGTAGTCGCGGTAGGGGGCCGTGGCTACAGAAGTAGCGGCCTTCAGGGTGGTGGTGCCTCCGAGCAGGCCACCGACCAGCGGAAGGGAAGAGAGGCGTTTGAGGAGTTGTCTTCGGTCAAGCATGAGGGTAGGGTTTGAGATGGAAGATTTGGGTTGGGAGGGAAGAAGGGGTTAGGGATAAAGTATTGAGAAATATTTTTCCAACACCTAATCCCCACCCCCTAATACCTCAGCTGATGGTGGTTATTTATCCCACCATACTTTACTGGTTAACAGGTTACCTTCGCCTTGTCGGCTAACGGCTTCCAGGAAATTGGGTCCGTTGATAATCTCCTCAGAATCGGGAACTACAAATCGGGTGGGGATCTGCCCTCCGGTTAAGTTGCCCGGATAGTTCGTCGGCACCAAGTCAGGATAACCGGTACGTCGCCAGTTGGCAAAGATCTCATACTCATCCAGAAATAAAGACACCCACTTCTGCGTCTGAATCGCTTCCATCTTTTCTTCAAAGGTACCCGCCGTCGGAAATGGGTTATTGCTGATATACGACTCTATTCGGTTATCGGCAATTTCTCCAGCACTCCCAAAGCGACTCCATTGCCGCATACCAGCCCGTGCTCCGGCTTCATACAATGCTGCCGCATCACCGCTGTACCATCCCCGAATAGTTGCTTCGGCTAATAACAGATGTACTTCGGCGTTCGTCAACACTAGCAAAGGAGCATCATATTTTAAAACAGTGTTTGGATTGGGTTCAGAATAAGAGGCAAAATCAGCGGGTTTACTATTGAATGCAGCGTTGGGCATCCCTTGCTGCAATGCCGTAGATGTGTCAGCTACATACTCTCCGGTAGGAGATTGAACCCAAAGTACCGAGATCACATTCAGACGAGGGTCACCCGTTTCTTTCAGGTAATCAATAAACGTTTTAGCCAGCTTTCCACCTTCTACGTTGTCTTCACTTTGGGGGTCCAGATAATCGCCTCGCATCAATGCCCAGGCCGCCGGGTTCCGGCTATCTACCTGAGAACCATCTACGTAATCTATGTCGGCCAGATCACTGTCTTCCAGGATAACGCCCCCGGTAATGGCTTTTTGCACCCAGCTCTGCGCCATCGCCTCATCTACTTCGGTTAGGCGCATGCCCAATCGCAGCATCAGAGAATAAGCAAATTTTTTCCATTGCCCCACATCGCCGCCATAAATCAGATCGGCATTACCAAAGGTTTCTTTGGAAGGATCTAATGCGTTAGCTGCTGCTTCTAATTCGGCCAGCATGTCATTATAGATAAATGACTGCTCGTCGTATTTCGGGGTGTAGATTTTTTCTATAGAGCCTTTTCCGGCTTCAGTGTAAGGCACGTCACCATACAGATCGGTAAGGTGATGAAAGATATAAGCTCGCCAGATGCGCGCAACAGAAAGCTTATTTACGTCTTCCGGATCTTCCGACACTGCTTTAATGACCTCCTGAATTTCATTGACCGCGCTGGGGTAAGCCTCTGAGAAATAAGCCTTTGAATAGCCATCGTTAAAATATTTATCACCGGCTGCAGGCACTTCTTTGTAAGTAGCAAAGTGCTGCATAGAACCGCCAATCGTCAGAGCCGCCGTGCCAAAGTAGCTGATATCCATAGCATCCAGCTGGGCTTTGGTAAAGAGGAATTCCGGTACAATTTCAGAATAGGCATCCGGATTTTCATTCAGTTCGGCCAGTCCGTCATCGCAGGCAGGAAGCAGCATGACGAGTACAAGAGCTAGCAGACAGGTATTGAGTAAGGAAATATTTTTCATCATGATAGTAGATTAAATGATCAGAACTGTACACGTAGGTTGAAGCCCATACTGCGGGTTCGGGGAACACCAAAGGCTTCCAGTCCCTGGGCATTGCCGTTGGTGTAGCTTGACTCCGGATCAAACAGGTCGGTATGTTTCATCAGGATAGCCAGGTTGCGCCCAACAAATGACAAAGAAGCCGACTGAAGGTTGATAAAGCTAAGTTTACTTACCGGCAGGTTGTAGGTGAAGATTACCTGACGAAGCTTAATGAAGCTCCCGTTGTAAACGAACATCTCGGTATAATTTTTATGATTATCATAATATGTATCCAGTTCTTCTACCGGCACTGTTCTTTCATACACGTTTCCTTCTTCATCTACTCCTGAAAGTTGCAGTCCGTTTTCTCTGCCGGGTAAGGTAGCTTTGGTCAGGCCAAAACGGTGAGAGTACTGGGCGAGGTTAGAGTAGATAGAGTTACCAAATTTCCCATCCAGCAGCACATTGAGTGAGAAGTTTTTGTATCGGAAATCATTGGTTAAACCCATGGTCAGCGGAGGTACTCCCAGTCCGAGCTCTTCAATCTCGCTGCGGGCTTCGTAACCGCTGTTGGTATTGAAAACTACCTGCCCCTGCTCGTTGCGCTTCATGCGGTAACCTTTGATAATACCGTAGGGGCGACCAATTTCATTCTGGATGGTTCCGCCGCCAATACCGCTTCCCACCTGTACGGTGTTCAGCCCTTCGGCTAATTTAACAATCTCACTTTTGTTGTAAGCCATGTTGTAGCTCACATTCCAGTTAAAATTGCTGCTTCTTATCGGGGTACCAGTCAATAGCAGTTCTACGCCTTTATTATTAAGCTCACCCACATTCAGTAAAGCTCGAGTATAACCGGAAGCATCAGAGATATTCGTCTGCACAATGTCATCCGTAGTAGTTCGGTTATAGAATGTCAGGTCAATGCCTAAGCGGCTTTCCAGCAGTTGCATATCCACCCCGGCTTCATATGTCGTTGACGTTAAAGGTCGTAAGTCAGGATTCGTTACTAAGTCGCTGGAAATAGTCTGAACGGGCCTCCCGTTGTGCCCACCTTGTTGCATACCAAAAGTCTGGTTGATCAGGTACGGGTCAGGAGTAGCCCCACCCACCTGCGCCCAGGAACCGCGCAGCTTAACAAAATTAATTGCATTGGGTAGCGTAACAGCCTCAGAAAGAATAAAGCTACCTCCAATAGAAGGGTAGAAGATACTGTTATTCTGAGGACTCAGGGTAGAGAACCAGTCTTGCCGCCCCGTCAACGTTAAATAGGCAATACCTTTATAGTCAAGGTCAGCTGAGCCAAAAACCGAGTTTACCGCCGTAACCCGGTCTGAGGGCGTCACTGTCAGCGTAGCCAGGTTAGTGTAGCTGTAGAAGTACGGAATGGTAAACTGCGCTCCGTCAATGGCAGTAGAATTGTCCACGCTCTTCCGACGGTTACCTCCGACCATGGCATTCAAATGAAAATTTGATAGGAAATCAGTGTTATAATTCAATGTCAGCATGGAGTTGGTCTCAGACACATCTGACTTTAAAGATTCGTATCTTCCCTGAGGTTCAAAGGCAGTATTATAGGGAGTGATGCCAACGTACTCAAAATTGTAGAAATCGCGGCTCACGCTTCCCCGAAGGTACAGGTTGTCCAGAATGTCGTACTGAATGTTTGCCTGCCCGATGAAACGGTTCTTTTCGTCATTGTTCTTATAACGATTTACCACCCAATAAGCATTGTTGGCAACCGGAACCGGGTTCCACTCAATCTCTCGTCCATTCTCATCATAGCCAGGCGCCAAGCTGCGGATATCTACCGTATTGGCTACCAGATGCGTGGCCCAACCGGCATTATAATCGGCGTAGCCAGTACCGGGGCGGTTAACCGCTTCTTCCAGATTGTACTGCACCACAGTTTCAAAGCTTAGTTTTTTACCTAAAAAAGCGTTCAAATTAAGGTTGGTAGTTTTCCGGTTGAACGATGAGTTAGGTACTACACTTTCCACGTCCATATCCGACAGGGATAAGCGGAAGTTCACGTTTTCGCTACCGCCACTCAGGGCCACAGTATTTACAAAGCTGGTACCGGTTCGGTAAAAGTTTTTGATGTTATCCTTTACATTCACCGGTGAGTAAGGCCGCTCTACCCCATCGAACTGTATGGAAGGCAAACCGTCCATGGGAGCACCGAATGACAGACGGCCGGAGCTTAACGCTTCAGCCTGGGTTAATGGTTTACGGCCATCAAAGCCCTGCCCGTATTCGTACTGATAATCGGGAAACATGGAAGGCGAATCGAAGGTGAGGTTCATGTTATATTCTACCCCAATGCCTTTCTGTCCTTTTCCGCGCTTGGTAGTGATCAGAATTACTCCGTTGGATGCCCGCGAACCGTACAAGGCCGCTGCCGCTCCTCCTTTCAGTACACTGATCGATTCTATATCATCGGGGTTGATCCCTCCGATACCATCGCCCCGGTCTACGTTGATACCCTGCCCGTCGGTAGTGGAACCACCACCGGGAATGGTATTGTCAATGGGCATCCCGTTTACTACATATAAGGGTTGGTTATTCCCCACCAGTGAGCCATTCCCCCGGATGATGACCCGGCTGGAGCCTCCGGGGCCAGTTGCCAGCCCCGTTGCGTTTACTCCGGCAATCTTACCGGTCAGGGCATTGGCCACATTGGGTTCCCGGGCTTCGGTAAACTCTTCGCCCTGCACCTCCGAAACCGAATAGGCCAGCGACTCGCGCTTGCGTTCAATACCCAGCGCAGTAACTACTACTTCGGATAAAGACTGTATGTCGGGAGACAGCACCACATCAATAACGCTTTTGCCATCGATGTTAACCTCTTCAGTGAGGTAGCCAATAGATGAAAAAACCAGCGTATTTGTTGCATCTGGCACCGTAATCGTATAGTCGCCATTCATATCGGTGACCGTACCCGAACTGGTTCCTTTTACCAGAATATTTACACCTGGCATTCCCTGGTTGGTTTCCATATCAGTAACAGTGCCGCTGATGGTCTGATCCTGGGGTTTACGGTTCGTAAGGTATTCATTCACCTGCAAATGAGACAGATACAGGGTTTGCATGGGCGTTAGACTGCCAGCACTGACTTTCTTTTTCTCAACTTTGTTGATGTCCCGGACCTGCTCTTTTTCCAGGATTACAAACACATTGTTTTTTACTTTTTCGTAGGTTAGCCCAAGCGGTGTAAGCAACTGACTGAGAGCTTCTTCCAGCTTCAGCGCGCTTACCTTTTTTCCGTCTACGGTTTTGTCTTCCACATCTTGATCCTGAAAGACGATGCTAACCTGATGCTGAGCTTCAAACTTTAGCAATACTGATTTTAATGACTGCTCGTGGTCCTGCTCTTCGCCGCTGATACGCTCAACAAATGCTAACTGAGCCGACACCTGCATGGGTAGGCAACAGACGATGGCAATAGACACAGCAAGTCTACTCATTACGTGTAGATAGTGATACATAATGTATATGGTTAAATTGAATTATCGTAAGCCTGCCTGGTTTAACTCCCTTCAAATAGGCAGGTATATTTATTTGCTGATCAACACTTTATCTCCTTTTATCTCAAAATTAGCGTTTATAAGTCTGGAAATAACCAAGTTGAATGTTTCAATACTATCCAATGGAATAGTACCTGACACCTTAATATCACTCAAATCATCTTGCATAAAAACCACCTCGTAGCCGAAACGATCTTCGATAGTATGTGCCAATTCGCCTAAAGGAGCCGTATCACATAACAGCCGGTTATCTTTCCAGGAAGAATACGTTTCAGGCTTCACCATTCGCTGAGATACCTCCTGTTCGGTGCCACTAACTTCTACCAGTTCACCCGGACTCATCAGCACTTCTTTTTCCGACAACTTCAGTCGTACTTTTCCACTATTCAGCACTACCTGCACCTTTTCCCGGCGAGTGTTTACGTTAAACTGCGTGCCTAATACCTCCACGGCTACCCCCTGAGTGTGTACCAGAAACTTAACCGGCATTTCCTGGCTCAAATTGTCATTTTGACTTACTCGCCTGACCTGGAAGAACGCTTCGCCCTCCAACCATACTTCTCGAGCTTTCGTATCACTCCAGTCGGTGGGCACCCTAAGGCTTGAGTTGGCGTTCAATGTGGCTACCGAGCCGTCTGCCAGAGCCACTGTCATGGTTTCACCATAGGTTGTTGTGTATACTTCTTCATGAGTTCGCAACTTAGGCCATACCAACAGGCCCGCCACAATAAAAGCCAAAGCCATACTGGCGGCAATCATCAGTGGTTTTCGTCGGCTAACTATATTCGTATGACTCAACGTTCCCGCAGGTTCGGATTGCACTGATAATACCGGTTCACCAAAGGGCTGCCGAAAACCGCCCTTCGCTTTTCCCTGAAGAATATTATTCCACACACCATCCACCTCGTTGGTGCTCAATGTGTGTTTTTTAAATTTCATCTTTTGCAGAATCTCCCGAGCCTGATCCACCTCCTCTCTCTTTTCAGGATGATCTTGCAGGTATTGGTTCCAGAAAGAATTCAAGTCTTCATCAGGATTTTCTACCCAATCTCTGAAGTTTTTATCCAGCAAGAAATCTTCGGTGTTGTAATTTTGATAGTTCATTCTTTCTGCACTTCACATATAGGAGGGATAAATTGCGAAAACCTATCCTTCTGATTTTATTTTTTTTCAAAAATTTTTTTATCCCCTCTCAGCAAGCGTCTAATGAGCAGCAAGACTGTTGCGCAGAAGATCAAATAAAAAGATAGGAAAGGAGGTTATTTTAGATATTTCCGTAGGCTTTTGATCGCTTTAGAGGTCAGAGTATAAACAGAAGCCAGGTTGATAGACATCATATTGGCTACTTCTTTCTGAGGAAACCGCTTGAAGAACAGCAGGTATATCACTTCTCGCTGACGGGGTGGGAGCTTTTCAATGGCCGCTGTCAGGTCGTTTTCCTGTTGCAAAAAAACCTCATCGGCGATCATGTGGGTTTCGGGAGAAGCATCTACTTCTACTAAATGCTGAATGTGCCTCAACGCTGGCGACTGCCATTTTTTCCTGACTTCTACTTGGGCCACTATACCTCTTCTTATACTGACGATCAGATAGTTACGCACATTCTTTACCTCACCTAACGAATATCGGCGCTGCCAGAGATGAATAAAAAGTTCTTGTATAGCATCTTTCACCAAGTCTGCATCAGGCTCAATGTGCATACCATAATCGAACAGACTCTGAACATGCCGTTGATATAAAAACTCAAAAGCCTTTACATCGCCTTGCCTGAGCGCATTCCACAGTTGGCTATCCTTATAATTGTGAAATTCGTACTGATACGGCTCTGGCGTCATGGTTTTATTAGAAAAATTGCTTAAGAACGATGAAGTTACTTTTTTTCTAAATTAATGCAAGTTGATTTTATTTTTTATAAGCGGTTTATGCCAAACTTCCTTCTAAGCATTTGCTAAAGCAGCTCCCATATTTTCTGTTGTAACTCCGCTTTCCAACTCCCCTTAAAGAAAAATAGTAGTGAACAGAAAAGAAGATTGACTCACTCAAACTACTCCTCCCACCAGCCTTTGCTGTTAATGTTATCTCCGCCAATCCGGCTGGCAGCTTCCTGATAGTTACGACTATTGGTAGCCTGCTCTGATTCCGGATACAGGTACCGCACGGGGTATCTGCCCTCATTCAGATTATCAGGGCCAGCCTTTAGGCTCGGGATACCCGTGCGGCGAATATTGAACCACGCTTCGTGCCCTACTGTGATGAGACTCAGCCACTTCTGGGCGAGTATCTTGGTCAGATCATCGCTGCCATCCAGAGTGATAGCCGGGCGAGTGAAATAGTCGTCGGGAAGGGCCACATCGTAGTAAGCAAAGCTGGCGGCGATACCGTTTTGGTAGTACGCCTGAGCATCTCCGCTGATGTAGTTGCGGGTTACCGCTTCGGCCAGGGCAAATTGCAGTTCAGCATACTGCATCAGTTGGGCATCCACTCCATCCGTAACATCCCGGAAGATAGTCCCGAATAGCGATATATCATTCAGGTTGATGTTTCGTTCACTGATGGTCTCCCGGTTCAGCCCGTTTTGCAAACCTTTGTATTGGGGATTTCCCTCGTTAGCGCTTTGCTGGGTAGGTTTGTACAGTACCGCCAGTCGCGGGTCGTTCCACAGCTTCAGTACCGAATCTACCGTTTGGGTCATGCGATGTTCCTGGTATAATCCCAGCGCCGCCTGCGACATGGGCCATTGGTTGGGAGCGGCACTCAGGTAGGGTACCACGGCATTATCTTCATTGGACCGCATCAGCTTTCCATCATCGGCCAGAGCCTGAAGCTCGGAGAAGTCAGTCAGCCGCTTACTGATGCGCATGAGGTAGCGGACTCGCAGGGAGTTGGCGAAGCGTATCCATTTATCCAGATCATTATTGAACATCAAGTCCCCCTGAATAGAAGCGGTAGTCGTTTCTAAAGTACTGGCAGATTGTTTCAGTATGGCTAAAATGCCGGTTTCAGGATCAGTATAGATACTTACCTGCGTATCGTACTGCGGAGTGAACTGCCCCTCAATAGCCTGTAGTGCCTGAGTGTACGGCACATCGCCCCACAGATCGGTCAACTGTGAAACGAGGTGGCAACGCATGATGTCGCCTACCGCTGCATAGGCTTCGTTGGAACCTTCGGCTTCTTTCATAGACCGGATATCGGATAGTAGCCGGAAAATCGTATCCCAGTAGCCGCTGTTCGAACCCATTTCGTAGCGGTCGATGCGCTCAAACTCCACGCTGGCCGCAAAATGCGTCAGGTAGTTGGATAAGCGAAAGCCCTGCTCGTAGGTGTTTCGGTCCGCAGCCACAAAAATGATGTTAGACAGTAAAAACTGCGGACTCACCGATTCAGGTTCATTAGGATTTTCATTGATCGATTCAAAATCATCGGTGCAGGCCGTGCCCATTAGGCTGATGCAGAGAAAGCTGATGAATATCTTTTTCATAGAGATGGTTTCTTAACGTAAGTGCTTTTGAATCTTATAACTCTTCAGATTGCTACAAACAATTAACCTTTAGCGGGGTGGCCCGAAAGTTCAGCGGGCCTGCGAAGGCTAGTGCGGAGAAGCATTGAACTTTCTTGACTTTTTTGGTTCGTTTTTTTGTCAAGAAAAAAATGAACAACGCATAGAATAAGGGGATAGACTAATATTTGGCACTGTCATCGATGTTAGAAACAGAAAACATGCTTTTAATAATTGAAAAAAGCTCTTTTCCTCTCAATACATTTGTCCTCAAGCCGGACAGGCTTCTACTTTTTCCATCGATGAAAAAGTAGACAAAAAATCTAGGAAATCTTGAAACTCGCTTTGCTCGGACAGCAAGCTTTCCCTTCATTGTAATAAAGGCTATACGATCCATAATCAGTATTTCTTAAAACTGGGTTTTCAGACTAAAGCCAAAACTGCGGGTAGAGGGGTACGACATATCTTCCACTCCGTACGTGATGTTCCGCTCCTGCAAAGCGTTCAGCTCAGGGTCAAAGTGCGGGTTTTCGGTAAGCAGCAGCAAATTGCTTCCCACAAAACCGACCTTAATACTCTCAAAACCAATGGATTGACAAAACTGATCGGACAGGCTGTAATACAGACTCACCTGCCGAAGCTTTAGATAAGAAGCATCATACAACGCACTGGCCTCATTGCCCCGGTCGTAATAATTATTGTAAAACTGGCTGGCCGATACCGAAGTAGTATTCGGAACGTACTCGGGGTTATCCACCGTACCAATGTTCATCACGCCATCCCCTATCACACCGTTTTCGCGCCCTTCCAGGGTTTCCTGCAATACTCCCGAGGTGCTGCCCAGCGCTTTGGTGCGGGAAACAATGGTACCGCCCTGCCGCCAGTCCACCAGCACACTCAGGATGACTCCTTTGTAGGAAAACTCATTGCTGAAACCGACCGCAAAATCAGGATTGTAGTTACCCAGCAGCCGCAGGGTGCCATCCTGCACCGGAAGACCGTTGGGGCCGTACAACGTCTGCCCGTCGATCTCCACAAAACCGGTACCGTACATATCTCCCACCCGACCATTTTCTTTGGCAATGTAGAAGACGGTATTAGAACCGCCCGAACCACCAAACACATTGGCCACTCCCGTCACGTATTGATCCACGCCTTCGGGAAGTTCGGTCACCACACTGCGATAGGTTGAGTAATTCAGTGAAGCCAGCCAGTGAAACGCTGGGGTATTCACCACTCGCCCGCTAATCATACCTTCAAATCCACGGGTACGCACTTTACCGCCATTCTCGTTGAAGTTCTGAAATCCAGCCGCTGAAGAAATGGGGCGGGCGATGATCTGGTCGATGCTGGTATTCTGGTAAGCGGATAAATCCAGTTGTAACCGGTCATCCAGAAAACGCACCTCGGCTCCGGCTTCATAGGCATTCAGCCGTTCGGGACGGATGTTGGAGTTCTTGAGCAGCGTTTCGTTGGTGACCCGAAAGAAAGATCCGTAGTTCTGATTCAGCACGTAGGTCTGGTTGGCCTGATACGGATCGGTATCGTTACCCACACTGGCGGCACTGGCCCGCAGATTTACATAAGAGATGGGATTGGGCAGTGTCAGCATGTTGGAAAGTACGTAGCTGAGACCGGCCGAATAGTAGGCAAAGTTGTCGGGTAGCGTGCTGCTCCAGTCGTTTCTGAGGGTAACATCCAGATACACCCAGGAACGATAGCTGAGATTACCAGTACCGTAGACACTGTTGATTCTTTTATTAAACTGCTGACTGTTGCCGGCCAGGGGAGTTCGGGAATTCGCCAGCGTGTAGATTCCCGGAAGGGCCAGTTGAGAAGCTTCGGCATACTGATAGTGAATTTGCTGATCAAAGCGGTTCGCTCCGGCGGAGACAGTGTAGTACCAGTCTTCGTTGATACGATCATTGTAGGACAGGAGGATGTCCAAGTTTATCTCCCGATAATCAATATTGTCCTCCCGATAGGTTCCGAAGGGGTTTTGGTTGGTACTCACCGCTCGTTTGAATGCTCTGGTGTCGGCGTAATTATCCAGGCCGGTTCTTACGCTCAGGCTGAGCTTGTCGGTAATATCGTAGGTGATGGAAGCGTTGCCCAGCATCCGGGTTTTGTTAAAGCTGTTGATGTTCTCATACAGCGTGAGGTACGGGTTGGTGAGCCAGAGGTAGTTGAAGTCGTAGTGCTGAATGCCTTCCTGCCCAGCCTGCCAGTAATCGCGCATGGCGGCCAGATCGGTTTGCCGTCCCGTCCAGTTAAATCCGTACATTACGTTTTCGTAGCCGTAACCCAGGTTCGGCCGGTTCTCGCTACGGGAGTTGATGTAGTTCACAAAGGCATTCACGCTCACCCGACTGCTAAGCTGCTGATCCAGGCTGATGGCCAGACCATCCCGCTTCAGATCGGTGTTGGGCAGAATACCTTCGTTGCGGAGATTGCTGTAGGCCAAGCGGCTGCTCCCGTTCTCCCCCCCCGCGCTTACCGCAATATTATGCTGAGAGGTAATCCCTGTCCGGAAAAAGTTGCGCACATTATCCGGCCGTGATACCCAGGGGGTAGGTGTGATCTCCGTATAGGTGCCATCCGGGCGGGTCCGGGCAATCACATCTCCTCCGCGTACCGGATTTCCATCAATGTCTACCGAAGGACTGTCGAACTGCTTGATGAGCTGGCCCTGATCCAGTTTGGGGCCATAACTGCTGATACCGCCATCATTAAGACCTGCCCCGATGCCGTTCTCAAAGGAGTATTCACCATTGGAACCTCCGCCGTACACATTCTGGTAATCCGGTAAGGTCAGCAAAGTTTCTACGGTAAGCGAGCTGCTGGTGGTTACTCCGAAGCCGCGTTTTTTCCCTCCCCGCTTGGTGGTGATCAGCACCACCCCGTTAGCGGCGCGGGTACCGTACAAAGCGGCAGAACCAGCTCCTTTCAACACCGAGATGGAGGCAATGTCATCGGGATTGAGTTCGGCCGCTCCGTTTCCATAGTCTACTTCCTGTAATGAGCCATCGTTCACCAGGTCGCTGGTGATCTGCTGGTTACTGATTGGCACTCCATCTACGACGAATAAAGGTTCGTTATTACTGCTCAGCGAGTTTTCGCCCCGGATGATGATGCGGGACGAAGAACCCGTGCCCGAAGAACCGTTAGTAATCTGCACTCCGGCTACCTGTCCGGCCAGACTGTTCACCACATTGGTCAGCGGCACATCGGTGAGCTGCTTTGCATCTACCTTGGCTACCGAAGAAGTCAGCGATTGCTTTTCCCGAGTGATGCCCAGGGCGGTCACCACCACTTCGTCAAGTTCGGCAGTGGACTCCTGTAAATAAATGGTTTTGGGTAACTGCCCGTTAGTCACCTCAACATCCTGGTTTTCAAACCCCAGGAACATAATTTGAAGCGTAAAATTACGGGAATTAGTTTCCAGTGTAAATACCCCTTCCTCATTGGTGATGGCGAAATTTTGGGTACCTGCTTCATTGGCAGTAGCTCCCGGAATGGGCTCGTTATTGGCATCCAATACTTTGGCTGTATAGGTGTTGCTTTGAGCAAAGGCTGTCGCACAACACAAAGACAGTACAATAAAAAAGTATACTTTTATCATGAAAAAAAGAATAGGTTTAAAAATGGAATCTCATCTATAATCTATTTTGCTATGAGCAGGCTATCTATCAGCTTCTGGTGATAGCCTGCTACCACATCGTAGCAATAGGTGACGGGGTAGCCTTGCTCCTTGTCGCACAGCAGATATTGCTTGAATACCTGTCGATCGTTTTCTGGCACAGTATCATCCGGGTGGATTTCAAGGCGGGCGTTTAGTGGTTCGGAGATAATGTCATCGGGAGCGATGATGTAGTGGCTAGCTAGCACGTCGAAGGGATTGAAGCCATCTGCTCCCTGCGCCACCCACTGTTGCAGCCACGCCCGGGATTTATCGGCCAGCCAGCGGTTTCCGGCATTTCCCTGGGCTAGCCTATCCAGGTCAGTTTCTTTTAACCATACCTTGCTGGAGATCTCGAAGGGGCACAAAGTAACCGGAACTTCATGCTCAAACAGTAGCCGGAAAGCATCATTATCCAGGTCAAAATTCAGATCACGGGCCCGGCCTCCCTGGTTACCAATGGCAAAATAATCCGTAGGTTTGCGACGCCCCGCCACCAGCACGACTTCCTCAATTTGTGTTTTCAGCTCGGGGTATTTCAGCAATAGCAACCCTATATTGGTAGCCGGACCGATGGCCATGATGGTCAGCTTTTGCTGTTTGAGTGCTTCGGCCAGGGCTTCTACCGCAGCGTTGGTTTCTACTTTTTGCAAATCAATCGCTTCCCCCGCCCCTCGGTATACCGGAATCTGATCATCGGCAAACTCTTTACTCATGTACTGACACAAAGGGTATGAGTTTTCAATCAGCGTATTGCCAAACACTGCACTAATCCCTTTAATCTCTACCTTGTCAGAAAGCATGAGTTGCAGCACCGCGTAACCGTCGTCCACGTCGCAGTAGCCTTCCCGGGCATGCCGCTTCATACCTACCGAGAGATCCGTATCTATCCAGACTTGTTTCTTCATCGTTTCTTATTTGATTTAGGGTTGTTGATCTCTAATATCTTTTAAAGCTTCCGACACCTGAGTGTCTGGTACCAAATTTCCCCAGAAGCCAATCTCGCTTCGCACGCCAGTCTGAGGGTCATTAATAAAAGCCTGTTTGTTTGGATATACTTTGAGTTGCCCGCTTCGCATATAGGCAATTTCATCTCCCATCAGAATAGCTTCTTTCAGGTCATGCGTGACAAAAAGTGAGGTAATCCGAAATTCCCGGGCCAGCTTTTTAAACAGTTCCTGCATCCGCTGGCGAGTCCCGGCATCCAGACTACCGAAGGGTTCATCCAGCAGTAGCAGCGACGGATTGGTGATAATCGCCCGGCCGAAGGATACCCGCTGCCGTTGCCCGCCGGAAAGCTGATGCGGCATCTTATTCCCCTGCCCGTTCAGTTCCAGGCTTTGGATCATCACGGTTACTTTGTCTTTGATTTCGTCTTTGGGTAGTTTTTTCAGCCTTAAGCCAAACGCGATGTTCTCAAACACACTCAGGTGCGGAAATAGTAAATCTTCCTGGTACAGATACACGATTCCGCGCTTGCGGATGGTGATAGCATCCAGCGTCTCGCCGTTGAGGGTAATCGTCCCGGCATCGGGTTTGACCAGCCCGCCAATAATTTTCAGCATGGTGGTTTTTCCGCAGCCGGACTTGCCCAGAATGCTCAGTGTTTTGTGGGCATCCAGCGAGAAAGTAAGGTCTTTGACGACCTGCTCCTGACGAAAGCTTTTGATAATATTATTGACTTCTAAAAACATCAAACCAGTTTGTTAAATACGTAGCGTTTATTGAGGTACAGCAGCAGTACCGGGGGAAAAATCAGCAGGCAGCAGCTCAGTGCTCCGTAGTAAAAATTCGCCTCTTTGATGAAGAGAAATACCTTGATGGTCAGCGTCTGCACCTTCCCTACCCCGATGACGGAGGTAAGGCCATACTCGAACCAGGAGATCAGAAATGTCTGGAAAAAGCAGATGAGCAACATGCCCTTCGCCATCGGCAATAGCACTCTAAGAAAGCTTTGCACCGAAGTACCGCCCAGCGTGGCTACCAGCTCCTCGAAGCGCTGAGTTCGCTGCCCCCAGAAGCTGCTGAAGAAGATCAGCGCATACGGGAAAGCGATCATAAACTGGGCGATGATTACTCCGGTAGCTTTACCAAACAGTCCCAGTTTCAGGAAGAAAAAGCTCAAACAGGCGGCGAATACCACCGGAGCCAGGATGTACGGGAAGTAGGTAAGCAACGTGAGCATCTGTTTGCGCGGATGATAGGAAACCGTGCGGCTGATGAGAAATCCGGATAGCGTAGAAACCGTCGCTACGGATAAGGAGATCAGCACGGAAATCAGGAAACTACTCAACAATCCGGTTTCGGAGATAAATAATGCCTGCCAATTGCGAAGTCCGAAATAGGCCGGGAGCACCTGCGGAAACCGCCATTCCGATGCCAACGACAGCAGCACTAGATACACAAAGGGGAATAGGATCAGTAGGACCAGCAAGGTCAGCACGTAGGGTTTCCAGCTATAGCTCATGGGCAGTCTTATTTTGACGGGAAAATAATAGCACTGCCGCCGCCGAAACCAGCAGCGTATAAATCACCGCCACCACATAGCCTTCGGAAACCTTGCTCAGATCGTACTGCTTAATCTCCCGGATGATCAGTACTGACAACATTTGCGGCGACTCTTGTCCCAAAATCAGAGGAACTTCGTAAGCACCCAGCAGGAAAATGAAATACAGCGCGATGAGTGTCCAGGTTTTATTCAGAATGACGGGCAGGCTCACGCGCCACAGCACCTGCCGGGGATTTGCGCCCAAGGAATACGATAGTTCCTCAAGGTCCTGCACTCTTTCGTTCTTGTACACATTCAGAAACAGCAGCACAAAAAAAGGAGCCACCACCGTGATGAAAGTAAGGATAATACCCAATGCATACTGATCATTCACAAAGTCAGGGAACTGCCGGGCTTCGGTAATCCAGCCTAGCTGATAGGCCAGACGGGAAAAAAAGCCGGCTTTAGCCAAAAGCTGAAAGGTAAAGAAGCCCGCTACCACTCCGGGCACCGCCAGCGGTAGATAGATGATAAACGAAAGGAATTTCTGATCAAACTCTTTCCTGAATTTCAGCGTCAACCATAAGGCCAGACTTACCGAGATCACGACCGATACCGCGGCAATCACTGCGCTATACGCGAAAGACTTAAAGAATTCACCCGAGGCAAATACTTCCGCCCAGAAGCGAGTGGTGAACCCATCGTTTACAATGCCGACGATGCCAAAACTATAGAGCAAGGCATAGATGAAAGCTGATGCAAAGGGAAGTACTCCGATCAGGATAAAG
The DNA here is from genome assembly GCF_022458895.1 of Roseihalotalea indica. The sequence continues at coordinate 16,057 of NZ_JAINFL010000015.1, forward strand.
AAGATCAGTCCGATATAGGATTGCTTACTGTTCAATGACTTCGGTTCTAAAATCTTCGTACAAACGGATCATGTATTCTGGGGCCGGTTCCTGTATGGCTTTCTGCGAGAGCGTTTCCATCTCCGGGGCGTACATCCGCTTGGGGGCCGCCTCAAACTTCTGCTGCCACTCATCGGGCAGACGATCTGCCTCCAGCACAGTGTTGGAGTTCATCCCGTCCACATGAGCTTTCCGGAACTGGGCTTCGGGCGAAATAAGAAAGTTAATGACCGTCATCGCCCCGGCCCGGTTAGCCGAGTTGTACGGGATACCCAGGTAGTTGGCATTGAGGATAGTGCCGTTATCCCAGGCGTAGGCACGGGTGGTTTTAGGGAATAATCCCTGCCGTACTTTTTCTTCAATGCCGCCTTCGCCGAAACCAAACGAGAGACTGAGTTCGCCACTGGCAAACATCTGATCCATCTTGGTATGCTCTTTCGGAAACGTCGTTCCTTCCTTCCAGAAGTACTGCTTATTCCGGTTGATATAGTCCCACAACTGTTGCGACAGTTGATTATATTTTTCCACATCAAAGGGGCCATTAAGTCCTTCGGGAGAGCCGCTTAGTTCGGCCAGAAAGCTCTTGAGCAGGGTCATGCCGGAGAAATCGTTGGAGATGGTAAAAGTGCCGGGATTTTGCTGGACGTAAGTTTCCAGTTCGTCTAGGTTGCGGGGCGGGTTGAGCGTTTGGGCCGAATCGTATACCAGCGCAAACTGCCCAATGCTCCAGGGACACTCCATGTCATTGACCGGCTGCTGAAAGTCGATGGTGATGAAAGGATCTTCAAAATCAATATACTCGGTGTTGGGCAGTTTCTTCACGAACGGTCCCCACAGGCCATTGATCTTGCGAAGCTGGAAGAAGGTTTCTCCGTTGATCCAGACAATATCTACCTGCCCATTGTCCACTCCGGCTTCTTTTTCGCCCATTACCAGTTGCACAATTTCCGGCCCTTGCCCCCCGCTGATTTCCAGAGTAATGCCGTACCGCTCCTTCACGGTCGGCACCACATAATTATTGATATAATCGTTGATGACCGGGCTGCCCTGCCACATCATAAAGTTGACGGTGGTACCCTGAGCCTGCCGTTCAACTTCTTCCCAGGAAACATCCTGAAAGTCGCTCTCAGCAGTGGAAGGATCGTTATTGCAGGAAATCAGTACGAAAAAAACCAAGAAAATAAGCAAGCACGTACGGCTCTGGCTCATAGAATGATAGCTCAGTTAATAAAAATTGACCAGAAAATGGGAGACTGATACCGATGTGATGGTATTTGCCAACAGGCTTAGGAAAGAATGAGCACCGGCGGAGCTCGAAATGGTGAGCCTGAAAGAAGGGTAGAGCTCAGAAAAGACGCAGGTTGATGAGTAGCCAACGTAAGTCGATAGAAAAAGAGACTAAGGAGTATGCGTTTTACGTAACGGTTGAGGCTTGAGCTTTTCAAAAGTGCTTTTACGTCAACTAACGTATTGATATCTCGAAGTGGATTCAATACATGAGTCTGACGATGAGAAACTGTGCAAAACCTGAGTAATGCATCTAGTAACTTATTTGTTTGCCAGGGAAGTTGTTGAAACTGTTCTTTATTGAAGGCTTCTCGGGTGATGCCAATCAGATAAGCTCCTCTTCGTAAGGAAGGACCTACCACACAGTTTCCCGCGGATAATTGTTGGCGAATAACGTTCCAATTGGTACTACCTATTTCCGGGCAATCGTTTCCTACAGTGATAACGGCATCGTAACCCAATGCAAAGACTTCCTGACAGGCGTTAGCTATTCGCTCGCCAAAGGTTGTGCCCTGCTGATTATTTTCGTGATAGTGAAAAACCGGGAATCCGGCTTGTTGAAGTGCAGAAGAGGATTGATGAATGAGTGTAGAGGCAAGCACTTTGTTTTGTTCAGCCGCTTTTCCGGAGAACCAGGCTTTCATGCGCCCTTCTGAGGTCACGTTTCTGCTAAAATAGATAAGCGCTATTTTTTCCCCTACCTTCATCAACCGCAATGTTACTTTAAATTATCTGGAACATAGTCATTTATCTGACAATACCCTATAAGTGTTTAAGTTTCGTGAAAAAAGATGTAATTATTAGACATCATTCTGATTTTCTTTTAGCGATATGATAGGAAGCGGTTGGCAGGAGACAGGCACCCTTACGGTCTCATGCTAACCGCCTCTGGTAATGCGTACCTACCTGGTCAGACCTACCCGGTCAGACCTACCCGGTGAGAGAAGACTCTCGATAGAAATTTGCTTCTTATATAATGATCGGAATAAGCTCTATTTCAAAGAAAGAAATAACCTGAGCGTATGCTCACAACCAGCAATATAAATAAGAATGTAAGGCTAGGCTATATTTCTCCTGCTGTTACAGCATGCTTTGAAGAGTGAGTTGCGATGATGGTTTTCCATACGGTTTGCTTATGCTGAAAATACCAAAGGGCTAACAACATTAAACCGCTTCCGGCAAATGTAATGATGTAGCTGGACCGGATGAAAAAGTTTAACCAGCTTACATCTCCCTGCCCGAAGTTCTTGTAAAACAGCACTCCTACGCTACCCAAGTAGCCAAAGGAGTCGGCTACGTAGATTAAAAAACCGGCAGTACCTACGTACCGAAAGGTTGCCAGCAGACGGTCAAATAGAATACTATTGAAGGGCACATACCCCAGATAAAGCCCTAATCCGGTGAGGGTCATCCATACCGGGGCGCTGATCCATTCTCGCTCAAATGCCAGCGTGCTTCCACCCAAAAGCAGAAAGCCAAAGGCAATTAGCAGATGATAGGTAGCCAGTGCTCGTTGGTTATTCTGGATAAACATGAGTAAGCCCATCACCACTAAAACACAGAGCGCAATAGGTACTTCAGTAAGAGTGAAGATGGCGGGGGTGTCTCCGTAGCCCAGAGCGTTCCAGATTTCAGCAGCAAAGTTATCCCGGAAGTCGCGAAAGGCGGTGAGCAGAATGTAGGCTAGCACCAGCAGGATGATGCCTCCGGCAAAGGTACGCAGGAATTGCTGCCGCTGAGCCTGGTTCATGGGTTCCCGTTTGGTACGCAGACGTTCGTCTTCGGCGGAGGGCGGCGGAATCTGATGCAGCATCCCTACGAAGAGAAGTAAAGGAAGCGCAAATAACATTCCTGTTACCAACGGCATCCAGTATTCACTCACTCCCCAGTTAAGCATGACGTACTGCCCAATGGTTTTCACAAAACCGGATGAGAAAATAAAGCTTACTGACAACCCCGCTCCCAAAATTTCGGTGGTCTGGCGTCCTTCTAAATAACTAAAAACCAGTCCCCAAACCATACCCAGCGGCAGGCCGTTCAGAAACAGAAAGGCAATATTATAGGGCGCAGGCACCAGCGCAAACCCCAGCAGTGCCAGTCCGGCCAACCCAATCAGCACGACAATACTCACGGCCCGCTTACTGCCCGACATCTCGGACACTACTTTAATACCAATGAACTTAGAGAGGGTATACCCCAGCACCTGAGCGGTAATCAGCAGAATCTTATAATCAATCCCCCAGAAACTGATGTCGCTAAATGTAGCCACGGCAAAAGGTTTCCGGAAAGCATACATGCAAGAGTACGTGCAAAATGAGGCAACAATTGCGTATATCGAGAAAGTCCATTTATTGGTGTGCTGTAGCCAGGCGGTGAGTTTGGTAGTCATATTTTTTTAATGTGTTGAAGCCGAAAGCTGGAGGTGGTTGGCAGTAAAATTAAAGAGTAATCATTCCATGAAATAAAGCTCTCGTCAATAGCTAGTTGTGAGCATTACAGCGAGATGGCTCTACTTCCAGTCTCCTGCTTATTGTATTGACACTCCTTCCTTCGTCAGTGCCACATCTTGCCACTCGTTCTTGTAGAGAATACGCAATTGATTGTATCCGATCTCTAACAGCCATTCGGTAACATCAGAAAAGTGACCAGTCATTTCGCGGGGATGATGAGAATCTGAATTAAGCATGATGGGTATATCACGCTCCCGCATTTGCTCAAGTACCCAATAGCTAGGATATGGCTCAGTAGTTAGATTTTTGTACATGCCCCGGGTGTTCACTTCCACAATCAGGCCGGCTTGGGCAATAGCATCCAGGGTGCTGGTTATTTCAGTCTGATACCAATCGGCTTGTTCATCAAACAGCTTTCCGGCTTCGCTCTGTATTTTAATCTTATCTATATGGCCTATAATATCCGGGGGATCTTCCCGCACCATTTGCCGGATGAGAGAATAGTATCGTTGAATAGCCTTTTCAATGTTATTATCAAAGATTTCTTCTAGTCCTCGCAGAAACCCCTGATGGGCGCCGTCTATCTCCCAGGGAAAATCATCGTCGTAGAAATCCACAAAATGCACTGAGCCCACAGTATAATCCAGGCCATATGTCTCCTTTACCCGGCCAGGTCCTGCCACATCCGGGATAAAGTCTACTTCCAGCCCCCGGTATACTTCAATGCGGTCGGCGTACAATTCTTTCAGACGCTTCAGTTCCTGAGTGTACAACGCTCGATCGTCATTATCCATAGGCCAGGGGAGGTTGTAGGGCAGAGGTGCATGAGAAGAGATTCCGTACGCTGGCATACCCAGACGAAGAGCTTCCTGAAGGTATATCTCCGGTGCCTCTTTGCCGTCGCAAAAGTGGCAGTGGCTGTGATAATTAGTATAGGCCATATTCTGATAAATATACAGTAATTGTCAGGTTTTCACATTACGTCAATGTTATCAATGCAGCGGCTTATTCTTAGATATGCTACCCCCGCCTGAACGCCTTGCTATTTTCCAGAAAAAACTTTTTTGTAAACAGGTTTTCGGTACCAGAACTGAAGCGCCAATATGGGGTACAACAAAAAATCCATGAGTCGGAAGGGTGAGCGGAAGTGAATATCATCTATGATTTGGGCACCATTCCCCTGCCTCAGCACCCGGTGATGGTGCCTCCAGTACCGTAGGAAAAAAGGCAGTTTTACCCCTTCATCAATGAAGTACCACTCTTTCTTCGACATTCCATCTTCTACAATCAGGCTACGCCAGGTTTGCCGGAACAACAGGAAGTTAAGTTCTAATTCTACTACATCTCCTTTTTGAGAACCCTCAAAACGGTTCAGCTTTACGGGTGGGAAGGGTGGGTTCAACTGCTTGAAGAGGTCTTGGTTAAATCCCTGCTTTACAGCCTGATAGTTCTGAGCTACGGAGGTGGTGATGATTAGTCGCATATGCTTCTGGTAACTGTAGATTACCCCTAACAGTTTTAAAGCATAAACATATCGTTCATACTGAGCGTTTTGATGATATGACTATTATCATTGTGGGCACCAACCGAAAAGATGCCAACTCTCGCACAATTGCCACGTATTATCAGCGCCTGCTAGAGAAAAAAGGCGAGCCCAGCCAGTTGCTGGATTTAATAGACCTTCCCATCGACTTCCTGACTACCGCGTTGTACGAAAACAACGGGCGCAATGAAGAATTCAATATTTTTCGCCAGATGCTGGAAGATCATGACCGGTTTGTGTTTGTGGTGCCGGAGTATAATGGGTCGTTTCCGGGAGTGCTTAAAGCTTTTATTGACGGGCTGGAGTATCCAAGTAAGCTTAAGGGTAAAAAAGCAGCCTTAGTGGGAGTAGCTACCGGCATGCAGGGTGGCTCACTGGCTATCAGTCATTTAACCGATGTGCTACATTATCTGGGGATGCAGGTGTTACCGATAAAGCCTACTCTTGCTTTTATCCATAACCATTTGTCTGATAAAGATGAAATTACGCACCCAGTCTACGGCAGCCTGCTAGAGCAACAGGCACTAGCATTAATTGCATAAAAAAAGGGCCCGCAGGCCCTACTTTTGGGTTAATCTACATTGTCGTGTAAAAACCGGTTATTGCTGATGATATTATCATCATCGTCTAGTGAATAGCGCGACACGTTACGATCCTGATAGGAAGGAACGCTGTACAAATGCACATTACGCCGCATGTATGCCGGCTCATTAAAATCTTCTTTCTTGAAATAATCCTGATCATTATCAGGAGCACTGATGCTTTTGCGACCGCGCAACCTCATTTTTCGCTTGTACGCTTCCTCCATCAACAGCCGCTTCTGAGAGCTCATTTCGTGGCTTAGTTCCTCCTCTTCCATAGGCTCTTCCTCATCAGATGCCTGGATATCAGGGGTAAAATCGTCCTGGGGATATTTAGGCGGTTCAAAGCGAGCAGGGTTAGGAGGTGGTGGCTCGTTGGTATTCCCGTTATCTTTTACCTTTTTATTGGTTTCCAGATCAATTACACGTTTCTCATCCTCTGTGGGTGCTTCGTCTTCACTATGATCAAAGCCGGTGGCAATCACGGTTACCATCACACTTTCGCCCAATTCTTCATCCACACCGTGGCCAAAGATCATTTCCATGTCTTCGCTGGCCTGATCCTGAATGTAAGAAGTGATCACCGTCAGCTCGTCCATCTGGATTTCCTTCTCACTACCGGATTTGATAGAAAGCAGTATACGCTGAGCGCCGGTAATATTAATATTATCCAGTAAAGGAGAAGATAGTGCCATCTCGGCAGCACGCTTAGCCCGTTGATCACCATCGGCCCGGGCTGAGCCCATCACGGCAGCACCAGAGTTAGCCATAACGGTCTTAACGTCCTCAAAGTCCACGTTAATCTGTCCGGGCAGGGTAATGATCTCCGCAATACTTTTAGCCGCAGTGGTTAATACGTTATCGGCCTGAGCAAAGGCATTAGACAAAGCGAGGTTGCTGTATACCTCCCGAAGTTTATCATTCAGGATGACCAGAACAGTATCGCAGCTCTTCCGCATCTGCTCAATCCCTTCGTTAGCCAGGCGTAATTTCTTCCGGCCTTCAAAGTTGAACGGTGCGGTAACAATACCTACGGTTAAAATTCCCAGCTCACGGGCTACCCGGGCAATTTCGGGAGCCGCTCCGGTACCCGTGCCGCCGCCCATACCAGCAGTGATGAACAGCATCTTGGTATTGTCACTGAGCAGTTCGCGAATATCTTCTTTGCTTTCCAAAGCTGCTGCTTTTCCTTTCTCAGGATTAGCTCCGGCTCCCAGCCCCTGGGTGAGGCTGACTCCAATTTGCAGCTTATTCGGTACCGGGCTGGTTTGCAACGCCTGCACATCAGTGTTACAGACGATAAACTCAACATCGCGGATACCCTGATTAAACATGTGGTTGACCGCATTGCTACCTCCACCTCCTACACCAATAACCTTGATGATGGATGGATTCTGAGGGGGTAAATCGAACGTGTAGGTCTTATCCATAATGGTGGCGTTTGGGTAGTTCGTATTTAAACCAAAACTACATTAATATTCTTTTTCGTTAAAGTCATCAATTAAGATTTTTTTAGTCTTTTCCAATATATTTCTAAAAGAAAAAGAGCTTGGTCGTTCTTTTCGACCTATTTGGTTTTGCTGACCGGTTTTTCGGCGTATATATTCGGAATTTCGTTCATCAATCGCTTTGAATCCGGCCAGTACCAGTCCTACGCCCGTAGCAAACATGGGCGATTTAATGGTTTCAGGCTTCCCTTTACCCAAGTACTCATTGGGGTAACCGATTCTCGCATCTGTGGCGCACATGAGCTCGCACAGCTGCTTGACGTGCTTTAGTTGGGCTCCACCGCCGGTCACAACAATGCCTCCGGCCAGCCGGTCTTCATAACCGGACGAAATGATTTCCGCATGCACCAGTTCGAAGATCTCCTGCATTCGGGCTTCTACAATGTAGGCCAGGTTTTTTACGGAAATTTCTCGCGGCGGACGGTCGCGCAGCCCCCGGATAGAAACGATCTCGTTAAAATTAGCTTCTTCGGCAATGGCCCGGCCAAATTTCACTTTCAGTAGTTCGGCCTGCTCATGCAGCACCGAGCAACCTTGTTTAATATCAGAGGTAATGATATTGCCGCCAAACGGTATTACCGATGTATGCCGGATGATGCCATCGTGGAAAACCGCAATATCAGTGGTTCCACCACCAATATCTACCAGGCAAACCCCGGCTTTCTTTTCTTCTTCACTAAGTACAGCCAGACTGGAGGCTAAAGGTTCCAGAATCAAATTGTCGATCTCCAGACCGGCTTTGCGTACACACTTATTTACGTTATTGATGGCATTGGTTTGAGCGGTGATGATATGAAAATCAGCTTCCAGCTTCACACCTGACATGCCCACGGGATCCATGATGCCTTCTTCGTAATCTACAATGTAGTGCTGAGGCATCACGTGAATGATCTCGCAACCGGGCGGGGTTACGATACGATACATATCATTGGTTAGCCGTTCTACATCGGCCACAGTTATTTCATCTTCCGACGAACTGCGGGTGATGCTTCCGTGGTGTACCGAACTGCGAATATGCTGGCCGGCAATCCCTACATTGACCACATTAATCTCCACCCCGGACTGTTCTTCCGCCTGTCGGATTGCTTTTTGAATGGCCTGAACGGTCTTATCAATATTACTGACAATACCCCGGATTACTCCATCGGATACTGCTTTCCCCATCCCCATGACCTCTAGTTTTCCGTACTCATTCTTCCGGCCTACGATGGCGCAGATCTTGGTAGTACCAATATCTAATCCAACTACAGGTTGTTCGTCATGCATAGTCTTGCTGGTTAGTCACAAACAATTTGATTCTCATATTTTACATTTACCCAGTCGTAATGATTCCAACCTTTGCGGGGTAAAATCTGCTGGTAAAATAGTTCTAACTTATGAAATTTCTTAGAAATATCGGTGGGCGTTCCAAATTGGATGGTCTGTTTTCCTACCTGAGGGTATAATGTTACTTCCCCGTCCTGGTCAATATCCATCTGCGCTATTTGTGCCCGCCAAAAATCGTCTTTTTCAATATATCGAATTAGTGAGAGAAACTGAGCTTTGGTACTATCTTGTTCCCAATTTCCCTGTAATAATTTTGGAACATAGTCGCCACTCACCAGCATGACCCGCGCGGTATGCTGATTTGATAGCGGCAATAGTTGTCCTGAGGCGCTTACGTAAGCATCTGCCGATTTATGATGAATGAGCCGGGCCATCGGATGGCTCTGCCGGATTGTTACATGCACCTTCCCTTCTAAATCGTAGTACACATTGGCCTGCTCTACGTACGGGTTCTTTTCTACCTGCTGCTCCAGTTGCTTGAGATCCAGGCTCATCAGCGGCAACCCGGTAATGGGCCGGTCTTCCTGGCTCACCAATCCTCTTACCTCCCGCTCATTCACGAAAGCATCCATCTCCCGGTCTTCAATAGACACCATGACCTGCGTGCAAACCCGCTTTTGTCGACGGTATTCGGTAGCTCCTACCGCGGCCACAAGCACGATGAACATCAGAATCAGTTGTACCGGTTTTTTCAGGCGCCTCATGCTTTTGATTCAATTAGGTTTACTACTTCCTGCGCAATGTGCTGAGCCGCATCAGGCTTAGCCCATTGGTCTATATTCTGCATCAGCGTTTGCTGCTGAGGTTCATCAGCCAGCAGTGCCAGCGCTTCGTCCACCAATTGTGTAGGTGCCTCAACATCGGTTACCATTCGGGCGGCTTCTTCCCGCACTAAAGCTTCAGCGTTCTTCCGCTGGTGGTCTTCCGCCACATTCGGAGAAGGGACGAAGATTACCGGTTTCCTAACCAGGGCCAGTTCTGAAATAGACAGAGCACCCGCCCGCGAAATAACCACATCCGAAGCAGCGTAAGCCAGATCCATGCGGTTCAGAAATTCTCGTAATTGAATTCCTTCATGATTCGGAATTGCCTCCAGCCGCTGTTTCATTTCCTCATAGTAGAACTTACCACTTTGCCAGATCACCTGCACATTAGCATCTACTAACCGCTGGATGTTGGCGATCATACTATTGTTCAGTGTTCTTGCTCCCAGACTTCCACCAATTACCAGCAAGGTTTTCTTACGAGGATCCAACCCGAAAAATTCCATTGCCTCCACCCGCTTATGGTCCAGTCCGTTTTGAGCCATATCTACAATCTCCTGCCGCACCGGGTTGCCGGTAAATACGATTTTGTCTTCCGGAAAGAATTTTTCCATGCCCGGATTTGCCACGCAGATTTTTTGCACCTGCCCGGCCAGCATTTTGTTGGTAAGCCCGGCATAGGAATTTTGCTCTTGGAGCAAAGACGGAATGTGTTTTACACTAGCTGCATATAATAGAGGGCCGCTGGCAAAGCCGCCAACCCCTATCGCTACCTGAGGTTTAAACTCATTCAGAATTTTAAATGCCTTGACCGAACTGGAGATCAGCTTTACCGGAAAGGCCAGATTATCAATGGTCAGCTTACGTTGGATTCCGCTGATCCACAGACCAATAATTTTATAGCCGGCCTCCGGCACTTTTTGCATTTCCATGCGACCTTCGGCACCTACAAATAAAATTTCGGTATCGCTATGCATAGACCGCAGCGCATTGGCAATAGCCAGAGCCGGATAGATATGGCCTCCGGTGCCTCCTCCGCTGATGATTACTCGATATGGTCTACGATTCGTCAATTCTCTTTTATTTTACTGCTAATGCTTCTTTTCGTGATGCATCTTTGGTTGTACTTAGGATAATACCGATGGCAATACCGGTAAATAGCAGCGAGGTTCCTCCCATGCTTACGAGTGGAAGAGGCAGGCCCGTTACCGGTACCAACCCCACAGCCACTGCCATGTTTAATAAAGCCTGAATAACAATGGCAAAGCTGAGGCCCGCCGATAGCAAACCGCCAAAAGCCCGTTCGCTGTGCGAGACAGCCCGCATACCCCGGTATAATAAAACTAAAAACAGCAAGATGACCCCAAAACCCCCAATCAGTCCGTATTCTTCAATAATAATCGCGTAAATGAAATCGGAATAGGATAAGGGCAAAATATTACGTTGCTCGCTTTTTCCCCACCCTTTGCCCGACACACCTCCGGTAGCGATAGCTATGTAAGCCTGCTGATTCTGAAACGTTACCTGTTCCTCAGCCATAAATGATTTTACGCGGCTCAAAGCAGTTTCACCTCGTTGCCCCATGGTGAGAGCACCAAACCCGAGCAAGCCTCCTACTACTACCAACATTACCAAATGTTTTACCGGCACCCGACCAATGTACATAAGCAACAGACAGGTAGAAAACAGCATGGCGGCTGAAGAAATATCGGTCATGGCAATCAGGCCGCAGATTACCCCGCACCAAAGCATGATGGGTAGGAGCGTGCGGCGAAAGTCGTCAACTACCTGCTGGCGGCGAGAAAGCATACCAGCCAGATGGGCGATTAGTGCCAGCTTAGCCAAATCGGATGGCTGAAACGCCTGGTTGATAACCGGTAATGTAAGCCAGCGTGATGCCTGGTTGATAGCCTCTCCGAATTTCCAGGTATATAGTAACAAGGGCACAGAAAGCAACAGCAAGAAAGTAGACAGGCGAGCAAAGTACTGGTAGTTCATCTTATGAGTGAACCACATAGCAGCCAGGCTCAAGGCCAGCAACGTTACATGCTTGAACAAGTAGTATTCCGTATCTCCACCCCGCACCCGGTAGGCTAGCGAACTGGCCGCACTGTACACAACCAGCACCCCTAAGGCAGACAGTGACAACACCACCAACCAAATGATGGAGTCGCCTTGCAGATATCGTTTTGCCCAGTTGTGAACCATGCTATCGGATTTTAAGGGTTACCAATGATAAAATAGCCAGCATAATTCCTACCAGCCAGAACCGGGACACGATCTTTGCCTCATGCAGATTTTTCTTCTGGTAATGGTGGTGTAAAGGGGCCATAGCAAAAATGCGCCGCCCTTCTCCGTACTTTCGTTTTGTATATTTAAAGAAAGATACCTGAAGAATAACTGACAGGTTCTCGATCAGAAAGACGCCGCAGATCAGGGGAAGTAGCATCTCTTTGCGCACTTCCAGGGCCATTACTGCAATGATACCTCCGATAGCTAGGCTGCCAGTGTCGCCCATGAATACCTGAGCAGGGAAGGCATTGTACCATAGAAAGCCTATGCAGGCTCCTACAAAAGCGGTAGCAAATACCACTAACTCTCCCAGATCAGGGATGTACATAATATTAAGGTACTGCGAAAACAGCAGGTTGCCCGACACATAGGCAAAGATTGCCATGGTTATCCCAATGGTAGCGGAGGTTCCGGCAGCTAGTCCATCCAGCCCGTCGGTGATATTGGCTCCGTTAGAAACCGCCGTGACAATGAAGGTAACAATGGCTACGTAGATCACCCACGTCCAGGCATCGGGTAACTTGACCAGCCCAAAGGTGATAAAGGATAAAAAGTTTTTATAGTCTGCTTCATTATTTTTCACAAAAGGAATAGTAGTCTGTGTGGTTTTCACATCTTCATAAGCGTCGCTTGGCAGTTCGGTGATCTCTTCGCCTATGGTTGTGATATCTCCCATAAAATCTTCATCAAATTCCCGCACTTTTACATCTTCATGGAAATACAGTGTAAAACCCACGATCAGTCCTAAGCCTACCTGCCCCACAATTTTAAACTTACCGGCCAGCCCCTCCTTATTCTTCCTGAAGGTTTTGATGTAATCATCCAAAAAGCCCACGATTCCCATCCACACGGTAGCTACCAATACTAATATCACATATACATTATCAAGTTGTGCGAATAATAAGGTAGGAATGACAATAGCGCTCAGAATAATTACTCCCCCCATAGTGGGTGTGCCTTTTTTCTGAATTTGCCCTTCCAGCCCCAGATCACGCACAATTTCGCCGATTTGCTTTTTCTGTAGCAGGTTGATGAGCCGCTTACCAAACATGATGGTGATGAGCAACGAAAGTAACGTCGCCATACCCGCACGGAACGAGATGAACTGGAAGAGTCCGGCTCCCGGGATGTTAAATTCTTGCTCTAAATAATCAAACAGATAATACAGCATAATCGTCGTTTGGTGCCAAAGCGCAAAGGAAAGAAATATGTTCCTGCCTATGCAATGCTCTTAGCGCAATTCTTGAAAGATTTCTTCTAATACTTTTTTATCGTCAAAATCATGTTTTACTCCTTTAATCTCCTGATAAGTCTCATGCCCTTTGCCCGCTACCAGAATAATGTCGCCTTTTTCGGCCATCAGGCAGGCGGTCTTGATGGCCTCTTTCCGATTAGTAATGGAAACCACCTTTTTGTAATACGAAGCACCCACTCCGGCCTGCATATCCCGGATAATTTCTTCCGGATCTTCGCTTCGTGGGTTATCCGATGTTAAAATTACTTTATCGCTCAGGTGGGCTGCAATAGCTGCCATCTTCGGGCGCTTAGCTTTATCCCGATCGCCGCCACAGCCTACAATGCAGATCACTGTCTCATTGTTGGTGCGTACATTCTGAATGGTTTTCAGCACATTCTCCAGCGCATCAGGGGTATGAGCATAATCTACAATAGCGGTTACTTCATTGGGAGAGTGAATCTGCTCAAACCGCCCCCGGGCCGGTTGCACTCCGGAAAGCTGAGTCAACACCTCCTCCTCGCCTTCGCCCAGCATTACCGCGGCACCAAAGGTGGCCAGCAGGTTATAGGCATTGAAATCACCAATTAGCGGAAACCAAACGGTCTGCCCGGTGATGGTTCCGCCACTCATCTCCAGTTCTAATCCCTGTAGCGAATTGGTAAGCACCTTGGTCTTAAAATCGCTCATACTTTTAAGCGAGAATGTTTTTACATCGGCGGCAGTATTCTGCACCATAATTCTCCCTCGCTTATCGTCAATATTAACCAGTGCAAACGCAGATTTGGGAAGATCATCAAACAGCTTTTTCTTGGCCTTAATATATTCTTCAAAGGTATGATGATAGTCCAGATGGTCGTGGCTGATATTCGTGAAGATCGCTCCGGCTAATTTCAGGCCAGCCATACGCTGCTGCACGATAGCATGCGAACTGGCTTCCATAAAGGCATGCGTGCACCCTTGTTTCACCATCCAGGCTAACAGCGCGTTGAGCTGTACGGCATCGGGGGTGGTATGTGTAGAAGGAATAACCTCATCATTGATTTTATTATTAACGGTAGACAGTAAACCCGTTTGGTAGCCCAACTGCATAAACAATTGATGCAACAAGGTTACTACCGTTGTTTTACCATTAGTCCCCGTAACCGCTACCAGTTGTAGTTTCGCCGTTGGATTATCGTAAAAGTTAGCAGCCATCAGCCCCAAAGCTTTAGCACTGTCGGCTACCTCCACATAAGTCACACCTTCCTGTTTTTCGTCTGGCATGCGCTCGCAAATAATGGAGGTTGCCCCTTTTTCCAGAGCAGTGGAAATATATTGATGTCCGTCTACCTGTGTTCCGGAAACTGCTACGAACACACTATCTGCTTCTACCTTCCGAGAATCGAAATGCACGGCAGCTACTGGCACATCAGTAGGCCCTTCAACTGCGCGAAGCGAAACACGGTACAATATATCTTTAAGTGATTTCATGGGTATTTAATCCACAGTCTATAGTTTTCGTCTACGGCTGAGTGCTTAATTTTTTTGTAATGCTCATATTATGCTGATTACCGACCTTTATAGCAGGGCAAACTGCAAGTTCAATGCCTAAAAAGGGTGCTATCATTTTCTGCTTCATCATTTCTTTTTTACAAAATGCTAACCCTGCAACTCGAGCCAAACTGTATTTCCTTTTTTCAGTGATTCTCCTGGCGACAATGATTGCTTGGTTACCCGCCCTGTGCCTTTATATTCTACCCGTAAACCCCGCTGCTCCAGCAAATACAATGCATCCCGCAACGTCATTCCTTCAAGATTGGGCATCTGGCTTTGGTTAACGGCTTCCTGCTTCCAGCGAATCAGTTGATTGACTGGCTGCGCCCTTACCCACTCGCTGGCATCGTCGGTACTAAGTTGTTGAATATCCAAGGCGGTGCAGATCTCCTGCAAATCATCCCGGTTCCCCGCCTGGATTACCGGAAAGATTCCTTCTGCCCGAGCAAACTGTACCGGAAGCGGCTCGTGTAGCGATAAATCGGTAGCATAAATTTTATCGGCTATCTCTTTAAATACCGGTGCAGCTACATCACTACCGTATTGCTGATAACCTTTCGGGTTGTTAATCACAATCACACAGCTGTATTTGGGGCGGTCGGCTGGAAAATAACCGGCGAAGGAAGTATAGTATTTAGTGGTATATTCACCATCCTCTAATAACTTGGCTGTTCCGGTTTTTCCCGCTACGCGATAATAATCATTGCGAATGTTACTGGCGGTTCCCTCCTGCACTACGCTTTCCAGAAGTTGCCGCACTTTTCGTAAAGTAGCCGGAGAGCAAATGCGCTCGCGCAGCACGGCTGCTTCAAACTCCTGTTCTTCCTGATCGGCCTCCTTTACCTTCTTTACCAAAATGGGTTGCACTAGTTTCCCGTCATTGGCAATGGCGTTGTAAAAGGCCAGGATCTGCAACGGGGTCATTTTGAGACTATACCCGATAGACATCCAGGGCAGGGTAACTCCACTCCAGCTTTTGTCATCCGGGGTAGGTACGTAGGGAACCCCTTCGCCCGCCAGTTGAAAACCCAAGGGCTCGGTCAGCCCCATATCTTTAAGGTATTCAATGTACCGGCTGGGTTTCAACCCGAAGTACTGATCAACCCAACGGGAAATGGCCACGTTGGAAGATTTTGAAAATGCTTCTTTTAAAGTAATGGTACCGAAGCCTCCCCATTTAGCATCTCGCATAATCCTATCGTGAAAACGATAAATGCCCTTGCCAGTAGCCATGGTATCCGTTAGTTGCAACCCGGCTTCTTCCAGTAAAGCAATTACAGATGCTAACTTAAAGGTAGACCCAGGTTCGGTCAGCCCACCTACAGCGTAGTTATAGATTTCAGCATACTTTCCATCCTGACGCTTGCTCAGGTTAGAGATAGCTTTTATTTCACCAGTCTGCACTTCCATCACTACGGCACATCCATACTCAGCATCATGCTCATATAAAGCAGATAGCAGGGAGGCTTGGGTTACATCTTGCAGGTTAATATCAATTGTTGTCTCAATGTCTAACCCCTGTACTGGCTTGACCTCGGAGCCATCGTACACCGGCTTCCAGTGATTGCCCTGCATTTTTTGAAACAGCCCTTGCCCGGCTTGCCCGGCCAAATACCGATTAAAACTATATTCCAATCCGGCTCCTTTTCCGTTTTCGTTAACAAACCCAATAGTGCGGGCTCCTAAATATCCGAAGGGCTTATACCGCAGTTTTACTGGTTCAAAGATCACCCCGCCTTTATAGCGCCCTTCCCGAAAGATGGGCCACTGAGCCAGCTTATCTTTCTCTAAATGATTAATCTTCTCCTGGCTCAGCATCAGGTACTGCTTTCCTTCTTCCCGCGCCCGGGTAATTTTACGCTGATGGTATCGTACGTCTCCTCCAAAGTAGTTCGAGAGCTGCTCACTCAGGGCACGAATGTTCGAGTGAAAAAGAGTATCATCGGCCACAGAGGGGTCAAATGCTACTCTATAATAAGGTAAAGAAGTAGCCAGCAAGCTGCCATCATCTGCATACACATTGCCCCGGGCAGCGGGCACGGCCCGATACTGTACGGTTGCCTGCTCGGCCAGCTCTCGCCACCGGTCGCCTTCTTCTGTCTGTAATGTTACTATTCGATGCACCAAAAAGCCCGATAGCACCAGGATGGCCAGAAACGCGATACGTACGCGTAGTACTATGGAGTTCTTGATATTCACTATTCAGTAACGATAAGTTTATGTGGTGGAGTATCACTTTCTTTCAGGCCCAGGCGCTCGACCCGCTTAGCCACTTCTGACTGTTTGCTTTCCAGCATGTAGCCTGCCTTCAGGGTGGTATAGTTAGCGCGCAGATCTTCTACTTCCTGTACCAGTTGGTTACGCTTCCGGATCATCCGCTCAGCATAGTGATTGTTACCAATATAAAACAGCCCGACAATGGTAAAGTATAGCACGTAAGGTACAAAGCGAACCGGCAATCCACGTTCAAAGGAAGTATCAAACCGTACGGCATCTTCCATGCGAGTAAACAGGCTTCGGCGCGGAGCGCCAGCATATTCAACCCTCCTCACAGCGTTGCTCTGTGTTTTGGTTTTTTTCTTCTTGGTTTGATACGTGTTCTTTTTCTTAACGGCTGTTTTCATAACTCCCTGTTTAGCTTAGCTCTTTGTGATGCTCGTCAGTCCGGCACCCGTTCGGCAATTCGCAACTTGGCACTTCGCGCCCGGTTGTTCTCCGCAATCTCTTCTGCTGAAGGCACCACTGGCTTTTTAGTGACCGGACGAAATGGACGGAGGATATTACCGTAGAAATCATGCTCCACCTCGCCCGTCAAATTTCCTTTGCTCATTATGTTCTTCACCAGCCGGTCTTCCAGCGAGTGATAAGAAATAATGACTAACCGGCCTTGCGGGGCCAGTACATCAGCACACTGCTCCAACATCTCCTTTAAAGCTTCCAATTCATCGTTCACCTCTATACGTAACGCTTGAAACACCTGTGCGTAGTATTTAGACTCTCGACCTTTTGGAGCAAACCGCGCTAATACCTGCTTCAATCCTTCCACTGTTTCAATAGGTTTTTGTACTCGTTCGGCGGCAATAGCCCGGGCCAGAGACCGAGCATTTTTCACTTCACCGTACATGCCTAACAAACGATGGAGTTGCGCTTCGCTGTATTCGTTAATTACTTGTTGCGCCGTCTTTCGTCCCGAGGTATCCATACGCATATCGAGAGGAGCCTCGAAGCGGGTAGAGAACCCTCGGTCGGGTATATCAAACTGATGCGATGATACTCCCAGATCACCCAGGATACCATCTACTTTTGACACACCGTACAGCTTCAGATACCGCTTCAGAAGTCGGAAGTTTGCCTGCACCAATGTCAGGTTTAATCCTTCGGCATTGGCCACTGCCTCGGGGTCCTGATCAAAAGCAAACAGTCTGCTTTCTTCGGTCAAGCGATCCAGAATAGCCCGGCTATGCCCACCCCCTCCAAACGTGAGATCCACGTAAGTACCGGACGGGTTCCAGACCAGTCCATCGACGCTTTCGTTAAGCAGCACCGGCTGGTGATACATAGTTGTCTCCGTTAGTTCCTCCATGATTCGCATCCAGATATTTCTGAGCTAATTCTGAATATTCCTCCGGACTATCTACGATGTGTTCATCGTACACATCCGGGTTCCAAATTTCCAGTACCTTACCCGCCCCAACAATTAATACTTCTTTGTCGAGCTGGGCGTACTGTGCCAAGCGCTTCGGAATTAAAAACCGACCCAGGTTATCCAGATCTATCTCAACACTCCCTCTAAAAAAATTGCGCTGCAACTTTCGCTGGTCAGGATTATAGGCATTCAATGAAGAGAACTGTTGGTAAACCTTATCGTACTCTTCTTTCGTATAAATAATTAAACAAGGCTCAAACCCTCGTGCCAGGATAATCTCGTGCTTGGAGCATTCGGGAAGCTTGGCCTTGATTTTGGCCGGAAGCAACAGTCGCCCTTTAGCGTCCATTTTACACTCATATTCCCCAGTGAAGATTGCCATGTTAGCGTCATCCGAAAAACAACTTAGTAAGACAAAGCTACAAAGAGTTTACGTAATATCCTCCACTTCTTCCCACTTTTTACCACCACTTTCTCCCATTTTTTTCCAATTCAAACGCCATTTTTCAGCAAATTTACCCCACATTCTTATTAAAAGTACAATTTGGCGCTTACATCGCGCTAATATTTACTAGTCAATAAATAGCAAATGTTACTCATGTAATAACAAACTAACCTGACAGCAATAACATGATAAATAACTTGATATTAGCAAGCTAACAAAATACTAATTTTCAGACTTATCCACACTGCCAACCTCCTGTGGATAACTCCCGAAGCCAATGCTATCATTCTTTTTGGAGGGATCGTTCACCCTATAAGAACCTCTGCCCAGGGTTCACCGTATGACAATGGTTGAGAGCAAAACTCTTACATTGGAGCATCGGTATTGAACCGTTTAACTCCTGTCTATTGGCCCGGACTACCCTTCAAAATCAAGCATTTTCTTAATCGATTTTCAGCTTATATTTTTGGCATTTACGAAATTATCTGACTATGTATCTACGTAATCTTTACCTTCTGTTCATACTTGCTTTTTCCATTTTTTCCTGCTCACCTTCTACTGAAAACACCAGCCCCTCCCCTACCCTATCTACCGGAGTGTGGCGGGCAACTCTCTCACTACAGGGGCAGACTTTACCGTTCACGTTCGACCTAAAGGAAAGCGATAGCTCCCGTTACGAACTGTATCTCCGGAATGCCGAAGAACGATTACTGGTTGACGAAATCACGCTGGATGGTGACTCGGTTCGAATACCCATGCACATTTTCGATACGGAGATTGTAGCTAAAAATGAGGGTGGTCACTGGACAGGTTACTGGACGAAAAACTATGCCCAAAATTACACAATTCCTTTTGAAGCTCAACAAGGAAAAGACTATCGCTTCGAACTTGCCAGTTCCGAGAACCCGGTGGATGTAAGTGGGAAATGGTCGGTCACTTTTGCTGATGACAGCCTACCTGCTATTGGCGTATTTAAGCAAGAAGGAAATCATCTGACGGGCTCATTCCTAACGGCCACCGGCGACTACCGTTTTCTGGAAGGTAACGTTTCAGGTGACCAGCTTATGCTGAGCACTTTCGATGGTGAGCATGCTTATCTATTCAAAGCTCGACTTCAGGAAGACCACTCTTTGCAAGGCGATTTCTGGTCAGGAATTAGCTACCATACTACCTGGAATGCCCAACGGAATGAGAGCGCCGCGCTACCCGATGCTAATAAACTTACCTACCTGAAAGAAGGGTACGACCGGATGGCTTTTACGTTTCCTAATCTGGAAGGTGATAGCATATCGTTGAGTGATTCGCAGTATCAGGACAAGGTAGTGCTGGTGCAAATCTTCGGTACCTGGTGCCCCAACTGCATGGACGAAACCAAGTTCCTGACTGAGTGGTACGATCAAAATAAAGACCGGGGAGTAGAGGTTATCGGATTGGCTTACGAGCGTAAAGATGATTTTGATTATGCCAGCCGCCGGGTGAAGAAGATGGTTGATAAACTGAATGTAGGATACGACTTTCTGATTGCGGGAGTATCCGACAAAGAAAAGGCCGCAGAAACCCTTCCGATGCTCAACCGGGTGATGTCGTTTCCAACCCTGATTTACATTGACCAGGAAGGAAAAGTCCAGAACATTCACACGGGGTTTAGCGGCCCTGGTACGGGCGAGTATTACGATAAGTTTGTGGAAGAATTTAATGAACGTATGGATGCCTTGTTGAATGATAAAAGAGACACTTAATGAAATAGTAGTTGGCAAAATTTGATGCCCATCGTATTCTATGTTCAATTCAACAAAACCAAATACCATAAGTGTTTCATTCAGAACGGGCAAGCTCCATGGCTTTCTCCAGAAATTCATCGCGACCCGCTCGCACTCCAGCAATCGTTTTCTCAACGTACACATCGGGTAAGATTCCAACGCCGTGGTGTTGGCTGTCATCATGCTTGAGCACCTTCATGCCGGTCCAGTATACATAGTATCCTCCGGGCAGCGAGAATGAATTAACATTACCATTAGTGCCAGCAGTGGGTTGCCCGACAATGGTAGCCAGATTGTAGTGCTCAATAAAGCCCATGAACGACTCAGCATAACTAATTGCTCGACCATCAATAATGAAGATAATTTTAGCATCCAGATTTGGCTCCTTCAGTTGCATCTGCCACCCGTATTGCTCGTACTTTTCCCTATGCTGCTGATCGGGATAGATGACATGAGGAACCTGCATCCAGGCGGTGGATGTATCGGGAGTAGTGAGTAGGTGGCTGATAATTTCGTGATTACTATTAGGGTAACCCCGCAGGTCAAAGATGATGCTTTTGGCTTGTTGCAAGACCTCCATTCGCTCCCGAATTTCACCCATAGAGACTCGGTCAATATTCACGTAATAGATGCCCGACTCAAGCTCCTGCACTGTGCTGTCATGGGTGCTCTTCATCAGATAATCGCTGTAAAAATTATGAGCTGGCACATCCCGTTTCAGGTCAACCTGATGGGTGCTTCCGGTGACTGTCTGGATCTGCAAAGACAGGTTTGAGTTAAAAGGCCCGGCTAGTGAGACTTCCTTGGCCCGAAAGTTTCTCCACCCCGATGTAGCAGCCGAGATTGTTTCGTACAAGGGTGCAAAATAAGCTTCCGGTGACTGCCCCTGAATGTGAGTGATTATATCTCCTACCTGAAGCTCTTCCTGATCGCTCATGGTAATAATCAACTCATCTTCTACCCACTCCCAGAGCACAGGCGGAAAATGCGTTTCGGTATGGCTCCCTCCCAAATAAACTCGACCATGACCATCCTCCAGCTTTGCCGTGAGCACCCGCAGGGTATGTAAAAAATCTGTGGCTGAAGAATCCTGGTAAGCCTCTTGAAAGGCATCGGTCAACGCCTGCTCCCAGTCTACCGAAATCACATCAAAGTACGGGTAAAAATGCTGAAAAACGTTCCAGGACATGATGATACCACCCAACCGAACATCAAGATCATCCCCGGTTAAGCGAACTGGCACATTATCGGCGAGGGTACGGATGAATGTGTTAAATGTATTTTCATTTACAGGGGGAAAGGTATGTTCCTCATTCCCATACAATGCTAAAGGAACAATGCATGACAAACCGCTGCCGATCTCGTGCTGGTATACATCACCTACTTTTGAATATTCAGAAAACAGCAAGTCATTCTGAGAGAGGTTTTCGGTAAAGATCTGCACACTTTGAGAGCCCTGAGCCGACAGTGAATCGGTCACCTCGAAGGTATACTCCCGGCTTCTAGCAAACCAGTTTTTAGGAGGTCTGGTCGGATCATCTTCCTCAAAATCTGCATTGGCTAGCGGAACCGGTTTCCAGGTATCATGGTGAGGGTTCTTCGTGTATAATTGAAAATCATCTACCCAAAGTTTTCCCGCACCTTGCAAAGAGCAGCCAAAACCAAGCGACGTAGCGTCCGGCGCAAGTGTAGCAGTGATCTCATAGGTCTGCCAAGCAGTATCGGTAATGGGGCGGTCGTCCATGTTGAGAGCAAAGCCTCGCTGAGCACCTCGTTCTTCCCGCAACCATAACTGTCCGCTCCCTTCAGCCCCGGCCGCCATTTTTATGGAAGCCACAAACTTCACATCGTTCCCCCGGTATTGGATAACCTCCATGCTATTGCCCATCGTTCCGTAAGAGGGCGAGGTTTGCTTGACTGGTTGTCCGGTTCGCTTACTTTGGTAAATATTACTTTGCTCACCAAAACGCACTCCCAGATGCTGCCAGGCCACGGTCCGGTAACTATTGGTATCCGTTGGGATGAGGGGATCACGAATAAATTCTGCCGACTCTGCGGAAGGATAAATGATGAGAGTAGGTGCAATGGGACCAAACAACGCTCGCAAGGTATCTTGAAGTGCCTCCTGGTCGGGGGCCTGCCTGACTTGTTGAGCACCGTAAATAGCCAGTTGCTCCCAATCTACTTCAATCGCTTCATTGCTTGGGTGGAAGTAGCGAACGTAGCCGTATAGCCTGGTAAATGTTTTGAGATGCTCTAGAGCCTGCGGAGTTTGAGCCAGCACCGAAATTCCTGAAAAGCATACTCCCGTTACAATAAATAGAATAAAACGAATCATGGCTGAAGTTATGTAGTAATACTAACCTCCTTCCGCTCTGGTACTTCTCTATATTAAGAGTACGAAGCTTTTAGCCATTTATTTCATTCTCACCTGCCAGGCCACAGTCTAAAACTTCAATAAGGCGTACCCTTTCCGTTGGTACTCGGTCAGCACAGTAAGAGCTGAAATAGATATCGTAATGTCTGGATGTAGAGGATAATCATAGTAATTGCGAGCCAGTAGGGATTGTCCGCAGACAAATAGCGATACTCCCGCTTCACTGAGTGCCCTAATCAATTCATTGTTAGGATTATTACAACCGAACGCTTGCTGGTAAGTCTCATCGGCTAACACCACCGGGGTAGCACTGGCATGAATTACAGCAACTACCTCCAGTTGCTCTTTTTTAATACCACTGATGCCGTGCAGGTTCAGCATGCGGGCAATATTATTTAGCGAAGGATTTAACTGATCTGGCTTTTCTACGCCCTGGGTTACATCAACGACAACCTGATAAGATAGGGTAGTATCTGGATATTTCTGCGCTTCGGGGATGGCGTAAATGCCGCCAAAGTCGGGCACGATGGGGTATTGAGGATCGGGCATTTGGGCTTGAACAGTGAACGTAATAGTTAAAAGTATAGCTAGTACAACGAATTTCATATGGAAAGGGGTAGCGTTTGTGGTAGTAAGTTTAGCAGAAAAGGTGCAAACAAAAAAAAGCTCCCCAAGGGAAGCTCTTTTTCCTAACTGATTACTTACTTAACGTATGTCTAACCTAGTTGTCGCACTAATGCTAATATCTTTTCCTGCGTTTCGGCATCCATATAAGAAGGGTCTTCCATTTTGCCTACGCGGATGCTTTTGCTATAGTATTCCAAAGCTTTTTCAGGCAGTTTGTTCATCACATAGTAATCACCTTTTATTCCCAGGTTATACGCTGCTTCATGAATTGCCAGCGACTTGTTTAGCCACTCAGCGGCTTCTTTAAGATTCACTCCTTTGTCAATGCATTTTTCAGCAGCTTTGGCTAAGGTATACCAATCGTCGGGGGCAGCGTTTTCTACGGCCTCTCGAGCCCGCTGGGTGGTTTTGTCGGTGTTGTTGTTAGCGAAGGCTCCGGTTGAAATAGTTAGCAATAAAGCGGCGACTACAAAAGCTCGGGAAACAATGTTGAATGCGTTTTTCATGATGTTTTTCTTTTTGGGTCTTTACAAAATGTTGTTCGGAAAGATTATTTCCAAACCCATGCCGAAAACCTATTTTACTGATTGTCAATTCTTTATAAAAAAATACTATTAGAGGCACTGTCCGCTAATAACACAGTACTGTTCTTTAACGAACACTTTTGGATATTTCCTGCTATGAAGACCAGGTTTTGGTGGAAAGCGTTGCAATACTTTCCTGAAGGCAGGGGCAATAATTGACATCCTATAACACTTATGTATCTATCTGACAACCGTATTACACTCTCACGCATTACTACTTAGCCGTCTACGCCCGTAAGTCACGGTATTTATAGATAAAATACTAATTTTGTATTCTGTTTGCAATCCTTATTTTAAAAGCGGAGATTGTAAATATTAATTTTTTCCCCAGATCGTACGGAAATACTGGGAGATACTATGGAAGTAAACGAAGCTTTACGGAATCAATTTGAGCTCAAAGAGTTAGAGTTAAACTCTTTGCTGGAAGTAACGCAGGCGATTAACAATAATTTGCCCGAAGTATCCTTATATAAAATCTACAATTTTACCCTTCGGGCCAACCTTAATATTAAAAAGCTCGCCCTGTATGTACTCATCGAGCAGGAAGACCAGCCCGACCACTGGGAATGCAAAACCAACTTCGGCACCCTGACAGATTTTAATAAGGTGATGCTGAGTGAGCACTTTCTGCCTATTCAGGAAATGACGTATGTGCAGGATCTGGAAGAGCCGGGCGCTTTTACCGA
Source organism: Roseihalotalea indica (assembly GCF_022458895.1). The sequence continues at coordinate 40,742 of NZ_JAINFL010000015.1, forward strand.
GTTTGACATTCTCATTCCGGTATCGCATAAAGAGCGCATGCTGGCCCTGGTGTTTGCCAGTGGACTTAAGAAAGATGTGGATGCTACCTCGGCTCAAACTGGCACGACCTTTATACAGGCACTCAGCAATATTATTATTGTAGCGATTGAGAATAAAAAGCTCGCCCGCCGCCAACTGGCTCAGGAAGCCATGCGTAAAGAAATGGAGATTGCCCAGCAGGTACAACAGTTCCTGTTTCCCAAAAACCTGCCCCGCCGACCCGGTTTATCAGTAGAAGCCAGTTACGTTCCTCACTATTCAGTGGGTGGAGACTATTATGATTTCATCCGGCTTACTTCGCATCATTTTCTGGTTTGTGTAGCTGACGTTTCTGGTAAGGGAGTACCAGCCGCCTTGCTGATGTCAAACTTTCAGGCCGCCCTGCGTACAATCGCTCGGCAAACCATGAATCTGAAAGAGATTATTCCAGAGCTGAATTACCAGGTGATGCAAAGTGCCAATGGTGAAAACTTTATTACCTTTTTTGTAGCCATTTACGATCAGGAAGCGCACAAACTATGGTACGTAAACGCCGGGCATATTCCTCCGCTTCTTATCCATAACAACCAAACGCATCACCTTGATAAAGGAACGGTAATGCTGGGAAGCTTTCAGCCCTTACCCTTCTTGCATCAGGGAACATTATACGATGTGGATGACTTCATGCTGTTTGCCTACACCGATGGCTTGACTGAAACCTTTAACCGGCAGGATGAAGAATTTGGCATAGAGCGACTGGAGCAGTTACTGGTAGAACAGGCAGAAACTGACCTTCCATCCTTACACAAGAAAGTATTTGATACACTAACCGATTTTAATGGCGGGCGGGCATATGATGATGATATCACTTTTCTTTCGGTACGGGTAGATACCAAGCGCCTAGAAGGAGACAGCTAAGTATGAATTTTTTTAAAACTCCGGCGGTGCTCAAACACCTCTACCCCAGCCTTATCTGGGATAAGCATGCTGCCAGCAGTCAAGCCGAAAACAAAACGATTTACCTCACCTTTGATGATGGCCCTATCCCCGACCTCACCTCCTGGGTTCTGAAAACACTGAAAAGCTACCAGGCTCGGGGCACTTTTTTCTGCGTGGGCGACAATATCCGTCAGCATCCCGATTTGTATCATCAGATCGTTGCTGAAGGGCACCGAACCGGTAATCACACCTTTCACCATCTGAATGGCTGGAAAACCGAGAACTATACGTACCTCAAAAATATTCTTCAGTGCGAGCAGTTGCTTTGTCCTTCTCAAAACACCGTTACGAAGCTCTTTCGCCCACCTTATGGTAAGATTAAGCAAAAGCAGATTCAGCAGGTAGCGCCCCGCTACGATATTATTATGTGGGATATTTTGTCGGGTGATTTTGACCCTGATTTCAACCACGAAGCCTGCCTGGACAAATGTATTCAGCATACCCAAACAGGTACCATTATAATTTTTCATGATAACTATAAGGCTCAGAAAAATCTGACTTATGTATTACCCCGCTACCTGGAACATTTTTCCGAACAAGGCTATACCTTTGCCACGTTATAAAGCCGGTAGGTTTGTCCGATTACTCATATTGGCGAACCCGGGCACTTATACATAAAGCCATTACTACCCATTAATACTCAAGCTTACTATGGAATGGATTGATACACACGCTCATATCTATGACGCTAAATTTAAAGAAGACATTAACGATATACTTAACCGCTGTCAGGAAGCTGGGGTACACCAGGTTTATATGCCCAATATTGACCACACCACGATTGATGGTATGCTGGAGCTGGAACATCGTTTCCCAGCCCAATGCATTCCTATGATGGGTCTGCACCCGGGCAGCGTGAAAAAAGACTTTGAGAAAGAATTATATCTGGTAGAAGAATGGCTTGATAAACGATCATTTGCCGCTGTGGGCGAGATCGGATTAGACTACTACTGGGACACCACATTTAAAGAGCAGCAGCAGGAAGCCTTCCGTATTCAAATTGAGTTAGCGAAAAAGCATCACTTACCGATTGTCATCCACACCCGCGATTCGTTTGAGGACGCCATACAAATGGTAGAAAAACTGAACACCGATGAGCTGACGGGTATTTTTCACTGCTTTACCGGCACTTCGGAAGAAGGACAGCGTATTGTGGAGGCTGGCTTTTATATGGGGCTGGGGGGCGTTTCCACGTTCAAAAACTCCGGCTTGAATGAAGTCATTCCTCATCTTGACCCAAATAGGATTGTGATGGAAACCGACAGCCCTTACCTGACGCCTACTCCGCACCGGGGCAAACGAAATGAACCTTCTTACATCCCACTTATCGGAAAAAAGGTAGCCGAATTTACCAAAACCGATGTGGAAGAAATTGCCGAAAAAACCACCCAAAATGCTCAACGGCTATTTCAGTATAAAAGTAATAGCCGGAAGTAGCCTCTCACAAAAACCCACTTACTTTCAAATTTGCCTTTAGCCTTTGACTTCCGGTATTGTGAATACTCCCAATTCTACAGTACCTTTGGGCAAATCTGCGTATGGAAACCTCTAATTATAAGATCGTTAATATTAGCACGGCCACCTCAAGCGTAGCCAAGGCATCGATCCTTATTATTTATACAGGCGGAACGTTGGGCATGACCTACGATGAGACAGGCGCATTGGCTCCGTTTAACTTCTCACGGATTGTTGAAAAGATACCAGCGCTACGTCAGTTTGATTTGGAGCTTACGGTAATTTCTTTTCCGCAACTGGTAGACTCGGCCAATATACGGCCAGTGCACTGGGTAGATATGGCTTACATCGTACATGAAAACTACCAGCGATATGATGGCTTTGTGGTAGTGCACGGAACCGACACTATGGCTTATAGCGCCTCTGCCCTCAGTTTTATGCTGGAGGGACTAAACAAGCCGGTGATTTTTACAGGGGCCCAATTGCCTATTGGCTCTAAACGATCAGATGCGCACGAAAACTTTGTAACCGCCCTGGAGATTGCCAGTGCCCGTAAAGGTGACCACCCTATTGTGCCCGAAGTGTGTATCTATTTTGGCAGCCACCTGTTGCGAGGCAACCGTAGCAGCAAGCGCCAAAGTATTCATTTTGATGCATTTACTTCAGAAAATTACCCTAGCCTGGCTGAAGCCGGAGTAGTGATCGATTACAATTTTTCCGCCATTCGCCCCTTCAATCCCAACCGAAAGCTCATCTACCACCGAACCCTAGACCCGAATGTAGCCATCCTTAAGCTGTTTCCGGGCATTAATCGTAAGGTGGTAGAAAGCATTCTGCAGATTCCGGATTTAAAGGGCCTGGTGCTGGAAACTTTTGGCTCAGGCAATGCCCCAACAGATGCCTTTTTGCTGGATAGTTTGGATGATGCCATTAAGCGAGGGCTCACTATTCTAAATATTTCTCAGTGTGCGGGGGGACGAGTCATTCAGGGACGTTACCAGACGAGCAAGACCCTGGAAAACATTGGGGTGATTAGTGGTAAAGATATGACTACGGAAGCGGCGGTTACAAAGTTGATGTTTTTGCTGGGAACCGAATCAGACCCGCATCGTATAGAGCAACGTCTGCAATTTCCACTGTGCGGAGAAACTTACTGAGATATGTTTCAGCGAATAAGGTAAGATTTCTCATTATTTTTTATAATTTTATAGCGGATAGCGTTATTTTTTTGCTATTTGGTTAACGTACCAGAAAAATCACTTAACTATAATTAGAAATAATAGCACTTTACAAGGCCTGTTTTGGTCACAATACTCCGATACCATTGAACAAGGTGATTTATTCGGATAACTTGCATATGGCATAGATTATTGATTTATTTGCAATTACCTTGATTTTAAAAAGTATCAAAATAAAGTATTATACTGGGAGAGGTGACCGAGTGGTTGAAGGTGCTCGCCTGGAAAGTGAGTGTGCCCCCACAGGGGTACCGCGGGTTCGAATCCCGCCCTCTCCGCCATATACGCTTTTAAGACTATTTTAACTAAATTCCACTTTTAATCTTTCGTAACACTACAAAACTGACTACTGAACACTTATGAAAAAGTTACTCGCATTTATTTTGGTGGCTGGCTTCTTGATTTTCGGTCAGGCCAATGTTCTACTTGCACAAGACATGGAAAGCGACACAACTGAGATGGCTCAGGAAGATAGCACTTCCATGATGGAAGAAACTACCGCTGCCGCGGAGGTTGAAGACGTTGCTGATGATGACCTGGTTGCTGAAACTGAAGACCTGACATTTCACCAGGCTGTAAAAGAGAAGTTCATTGAAGGAGACTGGAAGTTTATGACTCCGGTATTACTTTGCTTGATCTTAGGATTGGCCATTGCTATTGAGCGTATTATCACGCTGAACCTAGCTACTACTAACAGCAAAAAACTGCTGGCCCGTGTAGAAGACGCGCTGAACTCAGGTGGTGTAGACGCTGCACTGGACGTAACCCGCAATACTCGCGGCCCCGTTGCTTCTATCTTTACGCAAGGCCTTATGCGTATGTCTGAAGGCATTGACATGGTAGAAAAATCTATCATCTCTTATGGTTCTGTTGAAATGGGCCGTTTAGAAAAAGGCTTAGTATGGATTTCACTATTTATCTCTATTGCCCCTATGCTTGGTTTCATGGGAACGGTAATTGGTATGATCGGTGCATTTGACGCAATTGAAGCAGCCGGTGATATTTCTCCTTCTCTGGTAGCTGGTGGTATTAAAATCGCCCTTTTAACAACGGTTGCCGGTCTGATTGTGGCCATCATTCTTCAATTGTTTTACAACTACTGCGTTTCTAAAATTGATAGTCTGGTTAACGATATGGAAGACGCTTCCATCGCACTGGTAGACCTTTTAGTGAAGCATAAGATCACTACTGGTGCTACTACTACCACTACTACTCGTATAGACTAATCATTAAACGCTAGACAATACATTCATGGCAGAATTCGTTTCAACGTATGGGTTATATGCAGCGTACATTTTAGTAGGGATTGCCCTAGTCGCTGCCATTGTACTACCGATTATCCATTCAATCAGCGACCCTAAGTCGCTATTGGGAACGGTAGTTGGAATCGTCATCATTGCGGTTATCTTTTTCATTGGATACTCTATTTCCACTGATGAAGTAACCAATGTGTATGTAAACAATAACGTTACCGAGCCTACCACCTCTAAAATGATAGGCGGCGCCATTGTTACCACGTATATACTGGTAATTACCGCCATAGTTGGTATCGTTATTACCGAAGTCACTAAAGTTTTTAAGTAATATGCCTAGAAAAAAACGTAACGCAGGCGAAGTGAATGCCGGCTCAATGGCCGATATTGCTTTCTTACTGCTTATCTTCTTCCTGGTAACCACCACCATTGCGTCTGACAAAGGGTTGGCAATTCAGCTTCCTCCTAAACCAGACCCAAATGATCCTCCTCCGGAAGTAAAGTTCAATGAGCGAAACCTTTTTAAAGTGCTCGTGAACTCTCAAGACCGGATGTTGGTAGAAGGTGAGCCTATGGACGATGCATCTCAACTTCGAGAAATGGTGCAAACATTCGTTAACAACAACGGTCGGGACCCTCAGTCTTCTGATAATCCTCAGGATGCAGTAGTATCATTTAAAACTGACCGGGGTACTAGTTACAACCGCTACATCGAAGTGCTGGATGAGTTGCAAGGTGCTTACTATGATCTCTATGCTCAACGATTAGGACTTACCGTTAAGCAAATACGTGAGATTAACGATCAGGAACCTAGTGTTCAGGATAGGTATGATGAACTGAAGAAAGAGATTCCTATGAACATCTCTATTGCAGAACCATCTAAAGTAGGAGGAGGTAACTAATGTCAAAGTTTAAGAAAAAATCATCGGCAAGCCAGGATATTCCAACCTCAGCATTGCCAGACATTATTTTCATGCTGTTGTTCTTCTTCATGGTAACAACTGTACTCCGGGAAACTGATATCCTGGTAGAGCAAAACCTACCCCGAGCAGAACAGCTACGGAAAATGCAGAAAAAATCATTAGTGAGTTATATCTATATCGGAAAACCTCGCGATACAGATAAATACGGATCTGAACCGCGGATACAAACTAATGATGTGCTAATAGCACCGGAAGGTATTGTGCAGTTTATAGAAGCTGAGCGGAGCAAGCTTAGTGAAGCTGAACGTAACCAGATCACAATGGCGATGAAAGTTGACGACGATGCTAAGATGGGTATCGTTTCTGACGTGCAAACCGAATTACGAGAAGCCAATGCCCTGAAGGTGTTGTATAATACACCACCTGAAACTGGGGCTGTTGAGTAACTTTATCATTCTTTATAAACTAAAAAGCCTTCCCGCATCTTGTGGGAAGGCTTTTTTTTAGTCTGATAAGCAAAAAATATATGGCAAAAAGAAACCCCCGCATTTATGAAAAGGTATGCAGGCGTTAAGAGGGGCAGTTTACTTTTCTTCTTTATCAGGCTCTGGTGATTTTTCAGCAAAATGTCGATTATGGAGCGAGTTTAATAAGCGGAATATATCACGCGCTCCCAGAGGAATGATAATGACTAGTGTTACCATATAGATAAGAATACCAACTCCACATAGGTACTTCCAGAAAAGAATCCATTCATCCATGGGGCACCTCCTCTTCGTTAGCAGCAACCGCGCTCTTTGGATCAGGAAATAGTAAGGAAAAAACAATCAATAGAAAGGCACACCAGAGATAGTTTATTAAACCCAGCAGGCTTGTACTGAACCAGGGAAGCAATTCCTGTATCTGCACTGGAAAAATACCTACCAAAGAAATAAGCCCACCCAGCATAGCGGCCCAGGCTCCCGCAACAGATGCCTTTTTCCAATATACCCCTCCTACCAAAGCGGCCGAGGCCCCCGTCAGGTATATGTTTGTGCTAATGGCCATGTAAGTCCAGACACTATCTGGCAGTTCGTACCACAGGCCCCAGATCAGCAAAAACAATCCCATCAGAACAATGCTAACTCGAGCATAGCGAATCTGCTCTTGTTGACTGACTCGCCTTTTTTGTAATGGTAAAATAATATCACGGGATATAATTGAAGCCCAGGTGATAAAGTAGGAGTCGTGCGTAGACATAAAAGCGGCCAGCAGACCAGCAACTAATACTCCCAACATTCCGGATGGTAAGAGCTTTCCCATAAACAGTGGCATGGCTTCGGCTACATGCGCCGCTTCATGAGCCACCCCCGTGGGGAAAAAGAAATTGCGCCATCCGGGGTCTTGCACAAACCAATAAAAAGCCGCCAAAGCAAACAAAGCAGGAACGGCCGTCCGGATAAATTGCCCGGGCGACCCCAGCAGAAAGGTTTGCCGGGCTATGGTTGGGTTCTGGCCCGTTAGTGCCCGTGAAGCAGTCGGTCCCCAGCTAAAACTTGAGGTAATGTACACCACCAGCATCCATATCAGATACAGAATGCCGTAGCTATCCGGGTCAAATGGGTTTACAGCGGCTTCACCTTTCGCAAAGACCAGGGTTTCAACCATGTGGTCCCAGTTGATGATTGGGTCAGAAAAGACAAAATACAGCCCTAATAGCAACCCAATGCTCAGTACCATAAACTGAAAATAATCAGTAATAATAACAGCTACCATTCCTCCCATAATGGTATAAGCAACCACCAAAAGAATAAGCAAAGTCATTACCAGATTTACCACCATTTGGGCATCTCCCAAGGCTATCAGACCGGTAGAGTAGGTTAAAAAAGTGGCTCCCATCTTAGGAAACAACCCCATATTTAAAATTCCCGCCAGTACCATAAGCACTCCTGAAAGTATCCGCACCTTACGATTATACCGCTTCTCAAAATATTCGGGTATGGTCACCAGTTTTTTGCGCCGCAATTCCTGGATGACCCACCCTGTCTTTCCAATAACGAAGGCGGCAATTAGCCCGATAAGCGGAATAGCCAGATAGGCAAATCCACGGGTAAAAGCTTCAATAGAGGCATACATAACGGTAACCAGCCCCAGTTCGGTCCCAATATAGCTGGCGGTATTCAACGCTAGTCCGGTTGCTCGCCCTCCTACCATATAGTCAGGCACAGTATGAATATACTTATTCACCAGCATACCCACCGCCCCCATACTCAGGATGTACGTGATCACAATGCCCCAGTCCAGGATAGAAAAATTAGTCTCGAATAGAAAAGGAGCTACTTCCATAAGAATTATTCCAATGGATTCGGCAGATAGCCAATAAATCCGGCAATCTTCCAGGTGCCTTGTAGCTTACGGCAACGATACAACGTCTGCCAGTTGAGACGGTCAACCTCGCCATCTTTACGGCGAATGCTACCATCAAATTTCTTATGTAATAGCGCCCTGTCACCGACAATCGCTATATCCCGTAAATCGGTAGCCTCATACAGTGCCTGTTCAGTATCCTCTGCCCATTCAGTCTGGGCAAAATCTTTCGCCTGCTGTAGCCAGGCCACTTGGTAAGTTTCCAGATTTGGAAAAGTGAGTTGCCAGGAGTCAGGATTACGAAGAAAGCGAGCGTCAATGCCCATAAAGTTTTCCTCTATAAAATCAGGTGCCACCCGGCTCCAGTCTTGTGCGATAAAAGCCTGAATGTCTCGCTCTACCAGCATCTCCCACAATGCGCGCCGATCGGGGTCGGTAAGTGGAAAAGGGTTCTGGTTAACATTCATCAGCGTATTCTTTGAAGGTCTTATCACAAAGCATAACTAGTCTATTCAGCATGTACCGGGCAACTGGTTTTGTAAGAAAGCATCATTCTTTTTCACTGAAGCCCCGTGTAAAGAGCATGCTGGTAAGCCCCTGGTCTACGTACATCACCTGACCGGTAACCGCCCGGCTAAGATCGGATAATAAGAAAGCCGCAACGTTTCCGCAGTCTCGGGCCTCTATCAGGCGGGGTATGCTCTGATACTCATTTTTATAAGTATCGACCCACTGGTGGGGGTCATCAGCAAGATTTTTCAGGAGATCGTAATTCTGCTCAGCATGCACATAACCAGGGCCAATAGCATTACAGCGGATATTGAATCTTCCTAACTCCACGGCCATAGCCCGGGTTAGCCCTTCCACGGCTCCTTTGGTGCCAGCATAAACCACATACTGAGCCGAAGCTGCCTTGGCATGTACTGAGGAAACGTTCACGATAGCTCCTTCAGTTTTTGTAGGAAGCAACTGCCGGACAAAGGCTTTGCTCATCAGCCACATAGCCCGCACGTTTACGCCAAACAAGCGGTCATATTCATGTTCCTCTACCTCATACATAGGTTTAGTAATACCAATCCCGGCACTGTTCACCAAGTTGTGCACTACACCATACTGCTCATTGATCTCGCGAAACATGCGTTCCACTTCACTGGCTTGACTAATATCTCCGGGTACGGCGACTGATCCGGGGTACTTCTCTACCGCTTCTTGCAGGGCGTCTTCCCGGATATCGTTAATGAACAAGTTGCCGCCAAACGCAGCGATGGCTTCACAAATACCACCGCCCACGCCAAATCCAGCGCCTCCGGTTACAAGAATATTTTTATTACTAAGGTCAATTGATGGTGTAGGCATGCACTAAACTTAAGGAAAGATTTTTATTTTGTCTAACAATTTTAAGGCACCTCATAAGATTAAGAATCACCCATTAGGCAACGATGACTATACAAATTAAACCAGCCACCCCAACGGATGCCGCCCAGCTAACAGTATTAGGCCGACAAACTTTTGTCGAGGCTTTTGAAAAAGATAATAACCCTCAGGACTTCTGGGCTTATGTAGATGAAGCGTTTCAGGAAACCACCATCCAGCAAGAGCTCAGTGATCCGCATTCGGCCTTTTTCATTGCCTATACTGAAAATGAGGCAGTAGGATACTTGAAACTGCGTTTTGATCATACCCCCACTCAATTGCATGGAACAAAGGCATTAGAGATTCAGCGTATTTATGTGCAGCAATCGGCTATCGGAAAAGGTATTGGCGCCCAATTGCTGCAAGTAGCTCTCCGGTATGCTCAGACGAATGCCTATACCACCGCATGGCTGGGCGTATGGGAACATAATGCCCGGGCCATTACTTTTTACCAGAAATGGGACTTTCAGATCTTCGGATCGCACCGTTTTATGATGGGCAATGACCCGCAGACCGACTTACTCATGAAGCGGGAGATACCACCCCTGGAAATAGTGCCAGCCTCATCGCAGGATCTCCCAGGCATCACCACGCTGCTTCAGCAACAAAGACTACCAACCGAAGATCTAAGCGACCAGATACAGCTGCTAGTAGCTAAAGATATGATAGAGCAGGTAATCGGTTCTTGTGGTATGGAAGTTTATGAAGAAGTGGGCCTGTTGCGCTCGCTGGCTGTTGCTCCCGAATACCAGGGACAGGGGTTGGGCCAACAACTGGTTAAGTACCTCGAAGAAAATGCCCGGAAACAAGGTATTGCTACGCTCTATCTCCTTACCACAACAGCGGATCACTTTTTTGAAAAACTAGAATACCAGCGAGTCGATCGAAGTAGTGTCCCCGCAGCCATTCAGCAGACGGCTGAGTTTACGCAATTGTGCCCTTCTACAGCAGTAGTGATGCAGAAAACAATTACGCAGTAACCTATGGAAAGCTCTGTTTCTAACTTACACATTGACCGCATCTACCCGGAAGATGCTGAACGACTGTCACAAGTAGCCCAGAAGGCTTATTACGACCATTTCGTGTATCTGTGGGAGGATAATGGAGTAAGCTATGTACAGGCCATGTTTTCGGAAGATGTTTTATACCGGGATTTAGCTGATCCGCAAACTCGGTACTACCTGGCCAGTCAGGATCAGCAACCCGTAGGCTACCTGAGAATTAACCTTGAGGCACCGTTAGACGAATACAAGAATGTCCTTGAGCTATCGCGTATTTACCTGACGAAGGAAGGCGCCGGGCAGGGAATCGGGAAGAAACTGGTACAGCGATGTTTTGAAGAAGCCGTTGCACAACAAAAGGAGGCGGTCTGGCTGAAAGTTCTGGAGAGTAGTGAAAATAGTATAGCCTTCTACTGTAAGCAGGGGTTTGTCAAACATGCCGATATCACATTCAACTACCCCCGCCTGAAAACTCGCTACCAGTCCATGCACATCATGAAAAAAACAATGCCCAACCATGCCCATTGATTACCACGGAAAAGTATTTCGTTCCCTCAGCAATAGCGGAAGCGGTGAAGTAGACCAGGAAACTCGCTTTTACTATCAGCAGGAAGGGCAAATCGTAACAGCTACCTACCGCGGTGGTGCCATTCAACACGGACAATTGATTGCCTTGGCCAACCCGGAAGGTACGCTGAATATGCGCTACCAGCATGTGAACCAAGCTGGTGAACTGATGACCGGCCAGTGTACTTCAACACCTGAAGTACTAGCCAGTGGAAAGCTCCGCATGCATGAGCAATGGACCTGGACCAGCGGCGACCATTCTTCCGGCACCTCTATAGTAGAAGAGATTTAGCACATAGATACGCATCATTTCTGAACACAACCAACCTATCACGTTAAGCCAGCTTGGTCTTTCGTAGTTTATCTCCTTTTTGAATAATATCGTCCAGCAGATCATTCAGGATGGACTCTGTGGTGAACGGATTCATCAATGTGGTTCGCAGGTATAGTTCGCCTTTGAGTTGCGTTTGTACAATGTAGAAGCGCCCTTCTTCTATGGTATCTTGCCGGATTTGAGCATTTAGCTTATTCAACTGATCAGCAGGAATACCAACCGGTGCGTACCGGAAACATATAATATTGGCTTGAGGCGTAAGAGCCAGTTCCAAAGATTCTCGCTGCTGAATCGACTGAGCGAAGCGTTCGGCTAGTTCGTACAGGTACGTCACGTTCTCATCCCACAGCTTCCATCCGTAGGTGCGTAGCAACGTATACACGGTGATGCTCATCATGCGTTTGGTGCATTCCATCGTCCGCTTTCCGGAATTAAACCATTCACCCTCGTTTTCACTGAGCAGGTAGGAGGCGTTCTGCGCAAAGGTGGTGAAGGAGTAGCTTTCGTCTTTAAACATTAAGCCGGTAGTGAGCGCGGGAGTCATCAGCATTTTATGAAAATCAATGGTAATGGAATCGGCCTGGGATAAACCACTAACGCGCTGCCGGTACTTCCGGGAAAAAGCCGCCGGGGCACCATGCGCACCATCCACGTGCAGCCATAAATCATGCTGTCGGCAAAAGCGAGCAGTCTCTTCTAGGTTATCGTACGAGCCGGTGGAAGTAGTGCAAGCTGAGGCTACGACGGCAATCACCTTTCTTCCGTTAGCTTTGGCCTGGTGGTAGCAAGTCTCCAACTGATCGGTTCGCATGCGGTACTGAGCATCTACCGGCACCTTGATAATGCCTTCATCACCCCAACCCATAATTTTTACAGCCCGATCTACACAGTAATGCGCTTCTTCTGATACCAGCAAGGCCAGTGGCTCCGGCGTTCCCTGCTGCCAGGCTGTATAATCACTTTTCACCTGACGAGCGGCCAGCAAGGCAGTAAGGTTCGCCAGCGTCCCCCCGGAAGTCATAATGCCCCCTCCCTGCTCATCATAGCCAATAGCTGATGCTACCTGTCTCATCACCACTCGCTCAATTACCGAAGATACCGGGCCCATTTCGTATACCGCCATGCCATTGTTGAGGAAAGCCGACAGAAAACCAGCCAAGGCAGCCGCTGGGGCCGGAGGGCTCACCTGATGCCCAACGTAGCGGGGATGATGAATGTGCATGGATTCCATCAGCACCCGGTCAAAAAACTGAGAAAGATTACTCTGAGGAGAAGCTGAAAGGTCAGCTTCCCAGGAAAACAGCTTATCTTCGGGCGATTGCCAGGGCAACACCGCCAGATGAGGGTTTTGCTGCATTTGCGCCAGATAGTCGGCCAGACGGTCTATTAACTGATGCCCTTGCTGCCGAAATTGCTCGGGATCATAGGCTTGCTGTAGCAATGAATTATCCATAGTATTACTTTCGCGAAAGATACATGGAGTAGGATTAAAACCCTCCTAAAAAACAGGGGTAAACGCGGTTTTTGAGGCCCCTATAAGGACATCGACAATCTCCTTTTAAGGAGATTGATAAAATCCTTATAACGATATCGACTAAATCATTATAAGGAGATCGACAATACCCTTAAACGATATCGACAGTATCTAGTAAGGAGATTTATACCATTGCTATAAGGAAATTGATAAGATCGTCATAACAATATTGATATCCCTCTTATGAGGAGATTGATAACATCGTCATCAGGTCTTTGTAGAGCTTTCCTAAGCTGCTGTTGATCCCCTAAAAGAAGTTTTAACCCTACTTCAAACTAACGTTACTAAGTAATTTATGACGTACGATTCTATTCTTACGAATGTTGCCAAGCACATTACCCTGGATGAGGCGGAGAACCGGTATTTCACCTCGCTCTTAACCGTTAAGAAAGTACGTCGGAAAGACTGTCTGCTTCAGGAGAATGAAGTATGTAATGCAATAAGCTACGTTCACACCGGAGCCTTACGAGCCTATTATCTGGGCAAAGACGGGAAAGAATCTACCATCATGTTTGCCATTGCCGACTGGTGGGTCACCGACATGTACTGCTTCCTGAACCACCTTCCGGCCATGATGCACATTGAAGCAATTGAAGACAGTAGCATCTTCCAATTAAGCAAAGTCCATTTTGATCAGCTATTCGCCGAAGTGCCCAAGTTCGAACGGTTTTTCAGAATACTGATGCAGAACGCTTATACCCGAGAGCAGCTACGGGTTATCCAGAATTTGTCTCTATCGGCAGAAGAACGCTACCGCAACTTCCTGCAAAAATACCCCGCAATTGCCCAACAGGTAACGCAGAAACAAATTGCCTCGTATCTGGGCATCACCCCCGAGTTTCTCAGTGCTATCAGAAAGAAGAATCCCAAAAGAAGCTAAAATTCTTAAGGTATCTTATTTTTTGTTGATCGCGCTACCTCGTACTTTGTGAAAAAGAACCTTCAACACTATGATGATCCTCATTGCCGGTCCGTACCGTGGCGGTACCAAAGACGACCCCACCCTCATGCAGCAAAACCTGGACAAACTGGAAGCCGTTGCACTCCCCCTCTTCCGTATGGGTCATGTGCCTATGATTGGCGAGTGGGTAGCCTTCCCCCTGCTAAAACTGGCGGGCTCACAAAAGCCGGGCGACGAGGTCTGGAATGAAATTCAGTACCCGGTGGCCCACCGCATCCTGGAAAAATGTGATGCCGTGCTTCGGCTGGAAGGAGCCTCGACCGGAGCCGATCAGGATGTGCGCATTGCCCAGGAAAGAGGGCTGCCCGTTTATTACCGCTTAGAAGATGTGCCCCATGCCGAATAAAGCCACCATCATCAACACCGAAATCCTGTCGGATAATTGGTATACCCTCAAGAAGGTAACCTACGAGTACGTGAAGAACAATGGCACCCGGCAAACCCAGGTACGGGAAGCCTACGACCGGGGCAACGGGGCTACGATCTTGCTGTACAACCCGAAAAAAGGCACTGTCATTCTCACCCGGCAATTCCGACTGCCCACCTTTATCAATGGCAACGAAACCGGTATGCTGATTGAAGCCTGCGCCGGACTGCTGGACAATGATAACCCGGAAGATTGCATCCGCCGGGAGACGGAAGAAGAAACTGGCTACCAGATTTCTTCGGTAAAGAAAGTCTTTGAATCCTATATGTCGCCGGGGTCAGTCACCGAGATACTGCACTTCTTCATTGCCGAATATACGGATAGCCAGAAAGTGCACGAAGGGGGTGGCATGGATGAAGAACAGGAGGATATTGAAGTACTGGAACTGCCAATGGAGCATGCGTATCGCATGATAGAAACCGGCGAGATCAAAGACGCAAAAACCATTATGCTCCTGCAATACCTCCGACTGCAACAGCTGTCGTAACTATCCATAATCTCATTTACTGTAACTGTTGCTTTTTCCGGGAACGGATGTAACTTGGTAGCTTCGTCTACCCTAGTTACTACCGCTACCTGTTGAAAACCGATACCAAAATCTCCTGGAAGACTGCCATGGCGCTGGTGATTGCCAATATGATAGGCACGGGCGTTTTTACCAGCCTGGGGTATCAACTGCTAGACGTACACAGCACCATCAGTATCATCCTGCTGTGGCTTATCGGGGGTATGCTTGCGCTCTTCGGAGCATTCAGCTTCGCCCAGCTGGGTACGCATTTCAAAGAGTCGGGCGGTGATTATATTTACCTCTCCCGGGTTTTTCACCCCATTTTGGGCTATCTGACCAGTTGGGCTTCGCTAGTAGTAGGTTTCTCGGCCCCAGTCTCCCTGGCAGCCATCGCCATGACGCAGTACCTGGCGCCTTTTGGAGTAGAAGGCTCTAACAGTCTGGCCATCGGGATCATCGTACTGGTAGGCCTCATGCACTCCTTCAGCATTCGCCACAGCGAGCGGTTCCAGAATAGTACCACCATGCTCAAAGTCGCCTTTGTGCTGGTACTCATCGGGGTAGGGCTTGCCTATAGCCCGGCCGTCCCAACCAATGCCATTGCTTACCAACGTAGCTGGACTGAAGAAATTACGACTTCCGGCTTTGCGGTATCGCTGGTGTATGTCACCTTTGCCTATACGGGCTGGAATGCCGCGGCCTATATCGTGGAGGAGATCCGGGACGTACGCCAGAACCTGCCTAAGGCACTTATCGGCGGAACCCTGTTTGTGACTATCGTGTACGTGCTGCTGCAACTGGTCTTTCTGAAGCACGCCTCATTTGAGCAGTTAGAGGGCAAGGTGGAAGTGGCTACCATTTCTTTTTCCAACCTCTTGGGTACCGGCGGCAGTCGCTGGGTGAGCTTCTTTATTGCCGTTCAGCTTATTGCCACCATCAGCGGCTACATCTGGATTGGCTCGCGCGTTACGCACGCTATGGCGAAAGAACACAGCCTGTGGAAATCACTCCGTCCGCTGAATGCCCTGGGTATTCCGGTACGCACTATCTGGCTACACGTAGCCATCAGCATCATTCTCACCCTGACGGGTACCTTTGAACAAATTCTTCTGTATACCGGCTTCATCTTACAGTTGATGGGTACGCTGGCCGTAGCCAGCGTTTTGTTCGTGAAGAAAAGCTCAACGAGCTACCGCAGCCCGCTTTACCCCTACGCCCAATACATCTTCATTGCCTTCAGCGCGTGGATTCTGATCTACACTCTTTATGACCAACCGGTAGAAAGCCTGATCGGATTAGGCATCATTGCCATGGGATTGGTTACGTATTTTTTTAATAAGCCGGAAGCTCCTGCTAGATAGTTGAAAGCTATTATTCTGATCATCGGCCAGATAACTTTATTGTTCAGACTATTCTAAACGGTATTTTTGATCTGCTTATTTCTAGATCGTTGTTCCTAATTTTAGAGCTAACAAATTTCTTCAACCCATCTAAATGTAGATCGCCACAAAAAGGATGAGCCTTTAAGGATTTAACACTACTCTCAAGATTGATTTTCAAAGGGAAAAACTTGACAAAAACACCGTTTTCTGAAACTCTAAACCTTGTAGTGTTTTGTTTACTCTCATCTTCTGATATTATAAGTCGCACTTCTTCTTCTCTTTCATAAGCATGATGTTTAAATCTAATTTTAAGTTTATAGATCTCATCATTAAATCGCTCAATGATATGGCCTTGCTCATGGTTTAATTCATGGTATTTAGGTTCATCATTTAATTGTTTTGCTTTGTTTTTTTCTTCTTCCCATGCTAGAAAAGTATCATATTGCTCTTCAAAACTTAGAAGAAAATTGGTTATGGCTTTTATTTGTTCAGATTTATTATACTCCAACTTTACATTTTGAATTACAATGTTTTCGTTTTCATTTGCTTCAATTATTTTATCAATATCCAGGCCTATATTATATCCATTACCTTTAGCATAGTAATTCCACATTGATAAGGAGTCTTGGTTTTTACTAAATGACAAAATAAATATGTCAAAGGGATTAACAATGCTTCCTTGATATGATTCACTGTAAAGAGTTTCATAAATATTTTTACATTTAGTTGAGTTGGCAAATGTATCTTTTAGAAGCTCCTTAAAATAAGACTCTTCAGAAGGGTCATTTAAAAAATTGATATTTGAACAGAATAACTCACTCTTATCAAAGATTCCGAAAACTCCTTGACCAGTCGTATAATGGTATAAAATCATCGCTTAAAGTATTTTGAATGGCCCTTGAAAAATATGGTTATCTTCATTATATGTATTTTATCTGAGATAAGTCAAGGTAGAAATCAATGTGTTTGAAAAGATTGCTTAATTTAAGCACTTTCAAGATGAAGATTAGCCATCTATATATGGTTTTATGAAGCTAAGTACATAAGAAGCTTGTTCAACCAGCTAAGCCAACCGCGCCTCATAGTACTATGTCTCCCCTTCAATGAGGTGATTATACTTCCGAGACACGATGTTATCGAGGCAACCTGATAGATGAGTGGCCCGTTTCTGATCGTTTTCCGGACGTTCTGAGGAATTATCCTTCTTAAAATCGCCCTTTGGGGCACTCTGGATAGAAGTGATAAGGTCTCATTGCGGCCTGCTGAGCGGTTATTACTATTCCGGTCTCCATAGATGAATATCTCTTTGGTGGGATGATGTTGATACGTCTCAATAATTTGATAGCACAGCGCATCTACCAGATCAGTTTCCGCTCTACCAGCCTTAGGTTTAAACCCCAGGTTGATTGTCAACCAACCATTTGCCGGAAAGTGAGATTGACGCGAGGCGTGGTGATCTTCTTGGTTTTCGGTAGTTGGTGTTGCCAGTAGGTTTGGGTGGTATCTTTCATCTCCAGCAGGCTACCGTGCTCCAGCATCAGCGATACGGTTTCTCTGGTGTCCCGGTGGCGCAATGAAAACTTACGCTCCGCTCCCAGACTCAACGATGCGATAGAAGAGTTTTCTTCCAGGTCCTTCTCATCATCGCTATGCCAGCCCATTCCTTCATCGCCCCGGTGATACAGGTTGAGCAGGCAGGAATTGAATTGTTCCCCGGTATTTTGCTCGATAAGTTTCTTTAGCTCCAATAGCTCGGGAGTCCAGGGTAGCGCCTGTTTGGTGGTTTTAGAATAGGTGTAGGCAAAGGGCTGGTCCCCGTACCAGGCTACCTTTCGTTTGGTGATAATACGTCGGCCAAACATAATGGCTTCATCCTGCTTCCAGGCAATAGTATTTAGCAACTGCTGTAAGTATTGATCGGCTTCGTTTTGCGCGAGTATCTTACCGTAATAGTAGACCTTGCCATCCTGCGGCAGCAGATTAGTTTCTGTATAATGATGATTAAATAATTCCATGTTTCCAGTTTTCATAAGCTTTTTTCATACAATGCCCACACGGCCGATAACCCTCCGCCAATGCTTCTGGTTCGTTGATAAAAAACACCCGATTCTCTTTTTTCATCCGCTTTCCCGAAGCACAACGCAACGTCCCGTAAATCTTCAACCGGCTGTTCCCCGCCAAGCGCAGCGTACCCTCTTTAATTTGCCGATGTAATTCTCGCCGACTGATTTCCATATGGCGAACCATGTTTTCTTATGGTAAAAGTATTTAAACGAAGGTCGTTATAATATAAGCTTACCACCCTACTATACTCAGAGTCCTCTTCAAGTGACTCTGAGTAGGCAAAAGAGTCCTTTTCGAGGCCCGAAGCCCGGTGACTCTGAGCAGTCAACAATTTAGCAATCAGCCATTTAACCGGGCGCCGGGCGCAATCTAACAATAAAATAATTTAACAATCAGCAACTCAATCATCCCACCGAACTCTTCGCTCCTTCCCAGCCGATCATGGCGGTCTTTCGCAAAGGCCCCCAATGGTAGCCACCCAACTGCCCGCTGGCCTGAATCACCCGGTGGCAGGGAATCAGAAAGGCAACCGGGTTGCTGCCTACGGCGGAACCTACTGCACGAGAGGCTTTTGCATTGCCGATCTTTTGAGCAATCGTTCCGTAGGTGGAAAACCGCCCCATCGGAATTTGTAGCAAGGCTTCCCATACTTTCAGTTGAAACTTCGTTCCCTTCAGGTGCAGCTTGATCTGGGGTAGCTTCTGCCAGTCATGGGTAAAGATGAATAGCGCATCCTGCTGAACCATATCCAGTTTTTGCTGGAAGGTGGCATTAGGAAACTGGCGTTGCAGTTCGGTAAAAGCCTGTTGTTCAGCATCCGAAAAAGCCAGATGACAGATACCTTTGGATGTAGAAGCCACCAGTACATTACCAAACGGACTTTCGGCAAAGCTGTAGTTGATCATTAGATTTTGTCCGCCATTCTTATACTCCGCCGGGGTCATTCCCTCAATGTTCACAAATAAATCGTGCAGACGACTGCTGCCGGACAATCCGGTTTCGTAGGCCGTTTCTACCAATGTGCTCTGATCTTCTTTCAGTAGCTTTTTGGCGTGCCCGAGGCTGATGTACTGGAGAAACTTCTTAGGGCTGGTTCCGGCCCATTCGGTGAATAAGCGCTGAAAATGGAAGGGACTGACGTGAATTTTATCCGCTACCTCTTCCAGGCTGGGTTGCGATTTATAATTGTGTTGAATGTACTCGATGGCTTCGGCCACTCGATTGAAATTGATTGAATCCTGGGTATTCATTCCTTTTTTCATTGTTGATGACATTTCAAAAGTAGAAATGAAGGGGCTGCGCTAACACCCGAAAATTGCTATTCTTACACATACAGGAAGAGTAACCTTGATGCCGAATTCATCTTTAAAACCATAGATCATATTTGACCTTCACCCTTAAGCATCATAAATATTCGTTATACAATCTCTTACCCTCAAGCCGGGTAGGCTCATACCGCGCCACGTCGGCTTTTTTCATCGATAAAAAAGTATGCAAAAAATCTAGGAAATCTTGAAACCGCTCCGGCGGCCCGGTCGCTGCGCTCAGACAACAAGCTTTCCCAATATATAGAGCAAACTCATAAAACAAATGTAGCATCCATTGTATTATTCTCCTTCCTTCTCTAATTTATCCCCCCATTCTACTCCGGATATATACTTTGTCGCAATAAAATATCAGGCAGTGGCTGATGCCGCCTGATTTTAAGTAAGTTACTATGATGAATAAAATGACGAGCAGGCCCTGAGCCTTCTACATTCCTTATCCCCACCCTTTTGTAAGCCTCCAGAAATTAATTCTCACACTACTTAAACCCTAACCATCCAACATAATGATCAATGCTCTCTTGAAGCCATTACGGGCAACAATCTCCGTAATGCTGGCTTTCCTTACCTTTTCACCTACATTACGTGCTCAGCAAATTGATGAAACGTACAACGAGAAAATCCGGGAATACACGACTGACACCCGCTTTCTTCCCAACTCAGTGCTAAATCTTGTAGATGATCCGAACGTACCCTCACCGCTCAAGCATTTCGGTGAGATTATCGGAGCTCCCGGGGTTATGCACCGCACCGAGGAAATTTACGACTACTATGCCACTCTGGCCGAAGCCTCTCCATTTCTGCAAATGGAACAGGTAGGTACCACCGAAGAAGGCAGACCCATCCAGCTAGTAATTATTGGCAATGAGGATGCCATGAACCGGTTGGATCATTACAAAAGCCAACTAGCATTGTTAGCCGATCCCCGAAAAGTAGAAGCCAGCGATGTGGAAGGCATTATTGAGGATTCAAAGCCGGTATTTTATCTGAATGGCGGCCTACACTCCCCGGAAATGGGTTCGCCCGAAGTGCTAATGGAGCTATCTTACCGATTAATTACCAGTGAGTCGGCCGATATGAAAAATATTCTGGATAACGTGATCGTCATCATCAACCCGGCGGCGGAACCCGATGGGCGTGATAAGCAGGTAGACTGGTACTACCGCTACACCAAAGACCGGGAAGAGTACGACGATGGCTTTCCCCGTTCTTCTCCGTACTGGGGTAAATACATTTACCACGACAACAACCGGGATGGCTTGCAGGTATCGCAGGAGCTTACCAAAGCGATTTTTAACATTTACTACGAATGGCATCCGACTGAAATGCTCGACCTGCACGAATCCGTACCGCTGATCTACATGTCGACCGGAACGGGCCCCTATAACGAAACTATTGACCCGATTACCGTGGGGGAATGGCAGGTACAGGCGAATCACGATGTGACTACGCTGGCCACGCAGGGCTTGCCGGGTGCTTTTACCTGGGCCTTCTACGACGGATGGTGGCCAGGCTACGCGATCTGGGTGGCGAACAACCATAATTCGGTAGGCCGCTTCTACGAAACCTTCGGCAACGCCGGAGCTACTACCTACCTGCGCGACATCTCCGAGCAAAAATACGCCGGTGACCTGGTGACCAGCCGGGAATGGTACCGTCCTGATCCGGCCACCGGAAAAGTACTTTGGTCTTCCCGGAACAACGTCAATTACATGGAAGCGGCAGTGATTGGTGCTTTGACGTATGCGGCTAACAATGGTACCCAGATGTTGCAAAACTTCTATCAGAAGGGAGTGAACAGTATCCAAAAAGGTAAGGAAGAAACGCCTAAGCTGTTCTCCATTCCTAAAGATCAGCACGACCCGGCCATGACCGCCTATCTGGTGAATCAGCTTCGAGCGCAGCAGATTGAAGTGCACCGTGCCGAAAGCGGTGAAAATGAAGGCGACTACGTGGTGATGCTGGACCAGCCTTACCGGAACTTGGCTGTTTCTTTACTAACCAAACAGAATTATCCCGCCGAAGCTAAATTCCCCCCTTACGATGATATTGCCTGGACGCTGGGATTGCTCTATGGAGTGGATGTTAATGCTGAGGATACGGTCAAGTACTCGTCATCGGACCTGAAACTGGTAGAAGAAGATGTAACCTATACGGGTACGCTGGAAGGCGAAGGCAACACTTACATGCTGGATTATCAGGCGCAAAACACCGTGTTACCGGCTATGTACTGGCTTAAATCACAGAATAAAAAGGCTAGCATGGTGGTGCTGGATACGGCCAGCGTACTGGAAGGAGACACCCTCGCTGCCGGAGCCATCCTCTTCCAGGGCATGACAGCGCAGCAAGCCCAATCGTTAAATACAGATTTCGGATTAGATTTACGAGCAACCGGCACGGCACCGTCGGTAGAAAAACAGCACGAAGTCAGCCTGCCCCGGGTGGCTATTTACCATACCTGGTTCAGCACGCAGGATGAAGGCTGGTCGAGATATACTTTTGAGCAACGCGGCATTCCCTACACAAATATTGATAAGGATGACCTGAAAGCAGGAGGTTTACGCAAGAAGTTTGATGTCATTCTGATTCCTCGCATCCGGGGCGGAGCCAGCGATTTTATTCAGGGTATTGAGTCAAAATTTGGCCCCATGCCTTTCACCAAAACCGATGAGTTCCCCTCCCATGGCGCACCCGATGCTACTGAAGACATGACCGGCGGACCGGGATTTGCCGGAATGGCCGAGCTAAAGAAGTTTACCGAAGAGGGCGGGGTGCTGGTCACGCTGGATAATTCCACCACGCCTATCGCCGAATCCGGTATCGCCCGGGAACTGGAACCGTACTCCGCCAGCGGCCTCTTTCACCCCGGCTCCGTCGTACAGGTCAAAGCCCGCCAGCCGAATAACCCCGTTCTTTACGGTTATCCGGAGTATTTCCATGTGTTCCGGGGTAACGGACCGCTGTTTCAGGTAGAAAAGTACAACCGGGATATGATGCTGCTGCAATACGGCACTAAACCACTTAAGGATGAGGAAGAGTTCAAAGGCGAGATTATGGGGATGCCCAAAGAAGAAGCTACCAGCGAGGAAACGGAAGAAAAAGAAAAGGAGAAGAAGGATATGCCCTATGTACTTTCCGGCATGGTAAGAAATGAAAATACCATCATTGGACAGGGTAGTATTTTCAAGGTACCCGTCGGCTCAGGCTGCGTCATCGCTTTTACGTTTGACCCCTTGCACCGCTACCTCAATCACCATGATGCTCCGTTGGTGTGGAATGTGTTGATGAACTGGGATCATTTGAGTGCTGAGTAAATACTTTTTAGATAGAAGGGAAGATTACCAACGTTCAATCTGGTAATCTTTCCTTTTTTACAAAATACCTATCCCTCGCGCGCGTTTGTAACGCGTGCATTTTCGGAAAGTATGATATGTAAAGAGCAGAAGTCACGCGTTGAAAACGCGCGCCAGATAATCTCTCGAAAAATCCCTATTGCTATTAACTACACCGCCAAACTCTCCTGAGACGCCACATCTCTTTCCATCTTAACATTGGACCGGGTGTACTTTGCTGCCTGCGCATCGAGTGGTACGTGTTGAAAGCCAAGTTTTTCGTACAAGTGAAGGGCAGGTTTTAGAATCTTATTGGAATAAAGCTTTACTTTTTTGGCACCTAGCTCCTGGGCTTTGGCAAGTGCCGCTTGTCCCAATTGTAAGCCTACTCCGTTTCCCCGAGCCTTCTCACTGACGCACATTTTGGATAGTTCGTACAGTTCATCATCTACTTTGATCAATGCGCTGGTGCCTACGGGTTCTCCATCCAGTAAGGCGATCAGAATGGCTCCGCCGGTATCTACGATATACTCCTGCGGGTGGTCCAGTGCTTCGTAATCTCCGGCTTCCATAGTGAACCATCGGCTGACCCAGGCTACATTTAAGTCTCTGAATGCCTGGCGGTATTTGGTATTATCGTACGCTACGATTTGCACGGGAGATAATCTTTGTTCTCTTTGCTGGCGTTGCCGTTCTACCCGGTGAAACATGTTTTGGTGGGTCATTACATTCTCTACGGCTTCAATATCCTGCAAAAGATTGCATCCGGCTTCCTGCATGATTCGCTCCACCGATAGTCGAATATCGCCCCACACATCGGTGAGTTCGGGTAGCATCCCCTTTCCGGCTTCAGTCAGTTGAATCAGGCGCCGACGGGAATCTTCCGGGTCTTTTTGGGAAATAGCCACACCTTTTTTGATCATGGCATTGGTAATCTGAATGACTGAGGGGTGCGCCAGTCCCAACGTTTGGCTGATGTCGGTGATGGCCCAGGGTTTACCGTCCTGCAAAAGAGAAAAGACCGGTAGCCAGCTTGGCTCAAAGGGTATCTGCCGATGCTGGTAGATATTGCTGACCTGATACATCATCTGGTCGCTAAGGCGCTTTAGTCGGCTACCCAAACTGAGCAACCCTAACTCTGAAAAAACATCTTGCGCTTCCATAATTATACTATTTGCGTAGGTACCTACGTAATTACGAAATTCCCTGATTTATAGTTAGCTCGTTCGGTCTATTTTTTAGCTGAAATTTTTTCAACACCTTCCTGAAATATATTCATGCCCTGAGTCATTTCCTCGGGAGTCAGTGAAGCGAACCCTAAACGGATTCCCCGATAAGCCTGCCAGTGATCCACCCCTTCCAGTGAGACTCCCCGACTGGCGGTATAATCGGCCAGTGCCAAGACATCAAGCTCCGGGGCACAGCGCACCCAGGTAGCCATTCCTCCTTCCGGTTCTTTGAATGATAACACGTCGCTCAAATGTTCTCGTAGATACTGGCTCAATGCATCTCGCCGCTCCCGGTATATGCGTAGCGACTTTTTCAGATGCCGCTGCAATTCTCCCTCCTCAATCCAGTGGGCCAGCGCCCGCTCCAGCACCGGATCGCCCTGCCGGTCTACCAGCCGACGGTAAGGAGTCAGTGCCTGAATAACGTTGGTAGGCGCGGCCAGATACCCGACCCGGATGGACGGGGCGATGCATTTGGTAAAGGAACCTAGATAGACCACGCATCCCTGCGTGTCCAGACTAGCGAGCGGCAGCATTGGGTTACTGGCGTAGTGAAAATCATAGTCGTAGTCATCTTCCACGATCAGAAAGCGGTACTGTTGAGCCAATGCCAGCAGCTTCATCCGGCGGTCAATGCTGAGCGTGACGGTGGTTGGGTAGTAATGGTGGGAAGTAATGTACAGTGCCCGCACGGGTTGACGACGGCATAGTTCTTCTACCGCATCAATCACCAACCCCTGTTCATCTACCGGCACCGCTTGCCGCACTCCCTGGCAAATGTCAATGACGCGGTTTGCCTCCGGGTAGTTCACCTCCCCAACAATGACAGTATCTCCGGGCCGTAGTAAGGTTTTGAAGGTCAGGAAAATACCCATCTGACTGCCCCGGGTAATAAGTAGTTGCTCGGGTTGGCACACCACGCCCCGCGTATTGCGTAGGTACTCTGCCAGCACTTCCCGCAGGTGTGGATCACCCTGTTCGTCCTGGTACCGCAGGGAGGCGGGCGCTTCGGCTACCCGTCGGCACCAGCGGTATAAGTCAGCCGTAGGGGCCAGACGCACATCCGGTGAGCCATCGGTGATGCGGACGGATGTTTTGTGTTTGGGAGAAGTAATTGGCAGCACCGATTCTACGGGAAAGCGAGCTTTGGCTGGCAAACGCACCTGCCCAGAAGCTTTTTCTACGGCTTGCGGGCGCAGTTTGGGAAGGGTCTGAGAAACGAAGGTGCCCTTGGATGGGATAACCTCCAGCCAGCCCTGGGCCATTAATTCATCGTAGGCAATGACCAGAGTTTTGCGGTTAATTTCCAGCAAATCGGCCAGATAGCGGGTACCCGGCATTTTGTAGCCCGGTGCCAATCGCCCTGACACGATTTCTCGCACCAGTGCATCTACAATTTGCAGGTACAGCGACTGAGAATTTTCTTTATTCAGCGGAATGCTGGTTTTCCAGGGATATAACTGGCCCATCGAAGTAATAAAAACCGGAGTAGATAAGGGGTCCTGTAAAGGTATAGCTTTGCTTCAGAAAATCAAACGAAGAAAAACGATGCTGGCCCTTCGACCTAACTGCGAACACTGCGGTAAAGATTTACCCTACAATGCCACCGATGCCATGATTTGCACCTACGAGTGCACCTTCTGCCAGGAGTGTGTGGAAACGGTATTGAAAAACGTATGCCCTAATTGTGGCGGTGGGTTTACTTCGCGACCTATCCGCCCGAAAAGGCAAATACAAAAACACCCCGCCTCTGATGTTAGGGTGCACAAACCAGTGAATAAAGAAACCCATGAAGCTTTACTGAACCAATATCAAAACATTCCCCCTGAATTACGCTAATAAACCACTGCCATGAATAACTTTCCTAAATCATCCCGCAATATCATCAAGCGCTCACCGAAACGTGGCCACTACGATCGGGAAACGGTATACCAGATTCTGGACGCTGGCTTCATCTGCCACGTTGGCTTCACCATTGGCGAGCAACCTTATGTGATTCCCAACGCTTATGGGCGCATCGGCGATACCCTTTACCTGCATGGTGCTATTGGCAACCGTATGCTGAATCAGTTAGAGAAAGGCATTCCGGTTTGTGTGACAGTGACCCACACCGATGGTATCGTACTGGCCCGTTCGGTGTTTCATCATAGCTTCAATTATCGCTCTGCCGTAGTTTTCGGTACCGCCCGACTGGTAGCCGAAGAGCAGAAAGAAGCAGCCCTGCTAGCCATTACCGAACAAATTATGAAAGGACGCTGGGACGAAGCCCGGACGCCTACTCCTGAGGAAATAAAGATTACTAAAGTGCTAGCAGTAGACATTGAGGAAGCCTCTGCCAAAGTGCGAACGGGTCCTCCTAAAGACGATGAAGCGGATTATAAATTGCCGATCTGGGCCGGAGTGCTACCGCTTCGGATGGTTGCCGGAGAGCCGGTTACTGACCCAGCGATGAAGCAGACGTTATCATTACCCGATAGTGTGAGGAACGCAGTAAGCTAAGAAAAAGTAGCGGGGAGGTTGAATTCCTAAAAAATCGGCTTGTTATACGACTAAATACGAAGGGTAGTGTATATTACCCTTTCAATAATTGATCGTCGTATACCTTGCTCAGATTTATGAAAGATACTGCACTCCTACTTTTATCCCTGTTTTTTACCACAACTTTACTGGCGCAGAATGACCTGGATGCTCAGGTTCAACAGTTCGCCGATCAGGAGTATCCGGTACTGGACACCTTGTATAAGTACCTACATCAGCACCCTGAGCTTTCTTCTCAGGAAGAACAGACTTCAGCATTGATCGCCAATGAACTCCGAAGCCTGGGTTTTGAGGTACAGGAAAAAATAGGGATGCATAACCTGGCGGGAGTGCTAAAAAACGGCGAAGGCCCTACCCTGCTCATCCGTACCGATATGGATGCGTTACCTCAAACCGAGAAAACAGGTGTTCCTTATGCCAGCACAGCCACCGGTACCAACCCGGCAGGAGAAACGGTGGGAGTGATGCATGCCTGCGGACACGACATCCACATGACCGTCTTCATTGGTACAGCCCAGACGATGGTGGAAATGAAAAACCAGTGGAGCGGTACGCTGGTGATGGTGGCCCAGTCGGCCGAAGAAACGGGTTTTGGCGCAGATGCGCTATTTAAAGCTAATCTGTACGATAAAATTCCGGTGCCCGACTACGCCATTGCTTTGCACGACAATGCTTCTCTACCGGCCGGAACGGTGGGCTACCGGGCCGGACCATTTATGGCGAGTGTGGATATGGTGGACATTACAGTATACGGGGAAGGTGGACACGGCGCGGCTCCCCACACTACTAAAGACCCCATTGCGCTCTCGGCCCAATTGATTAATGCTTTCCAGACGATCGTCAGCCGGGAGATCAACCCCATCGACCCGGCAGTGGTGACGGTGGGCTCCATTCACGGAGGAACAGTATACAACATCATTCCTGACGAGGTAAAGCTGCAACTGACCCTGCGCTCATACTCTCCCGAAGTGCGCGATCAGATTGTAGAGTCCCTGCACCGGATGACCCGAAGCATGGCCCAACTGGCCCGGCTGCCGGAAGAGAAATATCCCAAAATCAGCATCCGCGATCCTCAGACTCCGGCCACCATCAATGATGCAGAACTTACTAACTGTTTGGTGACGGTGTTTAAAGAAACCCTGGGAGAAGAACATGTGGTGGAAACCCAGCCGAATATGGTCGGGGAAGATTTTAGTCGCTTTGGGATGCAGGATGAGAAAGTACCCATCTGCATGTTCTGGCTGGGCGCGGTAGACCCACAGAAAGTAAAAGAATCAGAA
The DNA here is from genome assembly GCF_022458895.1 of Roseihalotalea indica. Next base: position 68,870 of record NZ_JAINFL010000015.1, read on the forward strand.
CAAGGAGGCGCTAAATTGCCTTCTTTACATTCTCCTACCTATGCTCCGTTACCAGAGCCTACGATCAAAACGGGTATCCGGGCGATGAGTGCGGCGGCTTTGGAGTTGCTGGGTGGCAAATAAGTTTATTTGAAGAATGAAGTAAGTCACGCATTGCAAATGCGCGCCAGATAGATGGTGCTAGGGCAATGTGCGTTAGCTTAGTTTTAGCTCCATTTGTATGTTGCAGCGCTGATAGGGGGTGGGACGGCCGCCTACCTTTTCAAAGCCTAGCTTTTGGTAAAGACTAATGGCGGGTTCCAGGCGCGTATTGCTTTCCAGGTATAGAGTTTTAGCTCCCAGTTCTTTTGCCCGGTTAATGATAGCCTGCCCCAGTAGCCAGCCAATACCTTTGCCCCGGGCGCTGGGCGAGACCGCCATCTTGGCTAGTTCAAAATCATAAGTTGGGTCAGCCATTGGAATCAGGGCGCAGACACCTACTACCTCTTCTTTGTATAGCGCCACCAGTATGATGCCGCCTTTGTCCAGGATATACTCATTTGGGTGATCCAGCGCCTGGTAATCGGCTTCTTCCATCTTAAAATAGGTACTAATCCACTCTTCATTTAATTGCCGGAATGCCGACTGATGCTCCGGCAGATAGGACACTATTTTTACCTTATTGGCTTCTTTCAACTTCTTCTGCTCCAGCACCCGAGCAAATAATGACTTCTGGTCAAGCAGATACTCAAATTCATCCATAGCATTCCAGAGATTGTGCTGCGTTTGTCCCATAATTTGATCAAGTGCATCAGTTACATCCTCGTATTGCTGGGTGATTTTTTGAGCTAGTTGCTTTCCTTGGGAGGTAAGCTCAATGAGATTCTTCCGCTTATCGTTTCGATCTTTTTTCTCATTCACAATTCCTTCCTTCGCCATCTCCCGGATGATTCTCACTACCGAAGGATGCGAATGCCCAATCTCTTTGGCTATGTCGGTTACGGCCTGTGAACTGGAAAGTGTAAGGGTATAAAACACCGGAAACCACTTCGGCTTAAGCCCAACATCGTATAGAGCATAAATCTGCATTGACTCTTCGGTAATGCGGTCACTAAGCATTCTCAAGCGGCTTCCTAAAGCCATTTTCCCAGTTTTCTCAAAGAATGAAAGCATATTAGTTACTATTTACGTAATTGATTACATAAATAATCACTTTTAATAACATTTTCAAGTATTGTCAATACATTTTAGGTTTTTGGCTCTGACTCCAGACTGGTATGGTTATGTACTAAGTTGAGGAAATTGGGGGTAATTGCATGAGTGTATAATTCACTCACGTTTCTGATTCTATGTTGTTTAGCCTACCTGAGCAAGTTGTTCTTTAATCAGTTCAACATTGATAAACGCTCCTACTTTAGTTCCTGAAGATATGGCCAAAGACAAGGCTCGCATGGGAGTGGCATTATCACCAGCGGCAAAAATTCCATCAACAGAGGTTTTCTGAAATGTATCAACTTCCAGGTGCCCGTGTTCGGTCATGGCACAGCCTAGATCCAGCGGTATCTTACAGTGCTGTTCAAAATCTATTTTTGAGAACATGGCTGTTAGATCAACGGTCGTTCCATCCTGAAGTAAGACATGCTTCAGGTAACCCGAGTCATGCACCAGTTCTTCAATTTCGGTATCAATAATTTTGATATTCATCTGCTCAATAAAGTCAATTTGCTCAGCACTTAACGTTGGCTTACCATTGGTGAAAAGTGTTAGCGCACCGGCCCAGTGCTGAATTAGCTTACCCATTTCAAAAGCAGCCTCTCCATTAGCTAAAATGCCGAGGTTCTCATTCCGCACTTCGTACCCATGACAGTAAGGGCAATGGAGAACGCTAATTCCCCAGCATTCGGCAAATCCTTTGATGGGAGGCATCAGGTCTTTCACTCCGGTGGCAAACAAGATTTTGCTAGCACTAAAGGTCTGGCCCTCGCCTGTTGAAACCTCAAATTGGTTTAATTTTTTGTTTACCGAAGTGACAAGCCCATTGATGTACTCTACGGTCTCGTATTGCAAAACCTGCTCTTTCGCCTGAGCGGCTATTGCGCCCGGAGCCACACCATCCTGCGTCAGGAAATTATGAGCATGAGGTGTTTGCTGATTACAGGGTTTGCCACTATCAATGATTAATACCTTTCTCAACGAGCGACCTAACGCCATGGCCGCAGCGAGCCCCGCATAACTACCTCCTACAATCAGTACTTCAAAGTCTGTTTTATCGTGTATCATTTTACCGTATTTACAACTCAAAGTAAAGTTAGGTAAAAATCTTTCTTTTGCAACACTGTTGCATAAATATAAAAATTTTCCTTGCCCCGCCAGGATATGTGGTTATGCTTTCAGGGTAAGCTTAATAAAATGGAAGTCGTTGCTTTGTTTTTCAGGATTTCATTGTCTGCTTTCACCCGTTCAAAAATCTAATACTTCCTTTGCCCTCTTTTACGTTTATTAAATGCATAGTCTAGTAATAGATAGTATCCTATTCTGCGCTGAATCATAAAATGAGCAGGGTTTTTGCATTATTTATCATAAATTAATTTGCCTCTACACCAACTTATTTTTCACCTAAGTGCCTACCACCTATGAAAAAGATTCATCATCTTTTCGGCCTGCTATTTTTCTGCTCAGCCTGTGCAACGCTGAACAAGGCCGTAGTGAGCAACCCAGTCAACCGGGAAGGGTTGGAAGAACTTCAATTGCTTGCGGGGTATGATGTTTACCAGCTCAGAATAGATCTGATCCGGCAGGTAACCACGAACTATTCGGGCAACAATAGCTATCAGACAACACCTGTTCCTTACCATTATCTAGGGGTTAATCTGGGGAATGGATTATTTTACGATGCTAACCGCAACCTTTCTCTCAACCTGGATCAACTGCCAGAATTGAAGCAGCTGAAAGACTTTACCATTACAAAGATGGAAAGAGGAGCCTGGAAGTTGCCGGAAGTTTATAGAAAACAGGCACAATCATTCTCTAAAGAAAGAGAAGGGCTGTTTACATCCCGACTGGAAGCTGACCTGGGTGACTCAATCATTGTGGTAGACGAAGGGTTCTTATCGTCAAAAAAGACCATACAAGTGAAGATTAAAAGCTTACAGTTTAAAGGGGGCCTGTTTACGACCACACTGGAGGAACATCCCGACCATATTTTGCTGAAAGAGTTCTTACGCAAGGATGAATACCGGCAGCAGGAAAATAAAGTATATCTGGACCGCGACTATCTGGTGGAAGATAAAGGAACTGTTATAGAGATTACCCAAGGTCGGGGGCTAATTCCTCAAACCTATTATTTTATTAAGGTAGCCGACAGTTACTATTTTTTCAATCAGCACTATCGGGGAGTAAAAATCACCATCCGAGACAATGAGGTCTTGGTAGAAGACAATGGTAGGGATCAGGCGGTTTTCCTGGTAGAAAATCGGGATTGATCTTGAAACAGATTATTAACTGGCGAAAAATTATTTCCTGAATACTCTACAAACAGGAAGCACTACCAAAACAGGCCTGAAGTATTTTGTCAAGAGCTAACTAACGGACTGCAAGAGAAACTAGTCGGCGGTAGGCAGGTGGCCGTAAGCATTCGCTTGAGCCCATAAACAGTGTTCTGACTGCCGACTGCCTACCGCTTACCCATTCGGTAATCAATCCTTGATACAGCGCTAGTTTTCACCCAACGAGCGGTTCATCCACAAGCGCACGACATTGCCGTCAGGATCATTGATACTTCCTACGAAACTTCCGTTGCCCAAATCTATCAGCGGATGCAGCATGGCGAGATCATGTTGTTTAACAAATTCGGTTATATTATCTACTTCAAATGACGGAACCACGTTACCTGACGGATGGCCCGCGTTTCGCTGCTTTAGAATAGCATAATGAATTCTCCCAAAGTCACATTCCCAGTGGGCGGGAAGGTTTCCGTGTTTGTTCAATTGAAGCGGCAGCCCCAGCACATCTTTGTAAAAAGTAGCCAGTTTCTCCGGGTCTGCAGATGACATAATGAGCCCCGTCAGTCCTTTAACCTTTGATGTTTTCATAATTACATCATTTACGTTGTTTATTAATCAAATATACAACATAAATGATTTATTATATCATACCTGAAGTATTTTTATTTTATTTACCACATAAATGATATAAATAGCATGAATAAAACCGTAACGCTAGTCAATCTGTGGGCAGAGTATGAGGATAAGCACCCGGATGCCAGTATAGATGACTTCTGCCGCTTCTATATTAGAACAAAAAAAGCTAAGCAGGAAAAGGAAGAGTTTCTGGGAGGAATTGTTCCACCTGATTTACACAGCACCATCGCCAAGCTCATTGGGCGGATTTCTAAACTGCATACTACCTACGCTGTAATTGCCTTAAAAGAGTGCGGTTTAAATAGCCTGGATGAATTCTTGTACCTCAACTCCATTGGTAATTCGGCTACTCCTAAAAAAACAGAAGTGATTTATGGTAACTTCAATGAGCTATCCTCCGGGTTGCTGATTCTGGACCGGCTTAAATCAAAAGGGTTGATTGTTGAAGAAGATAACCCGGAAGACAGAAGGTCAAAGCAATTAAAACTATCCAAAAAGGGAAGAACAGTTTTAGAGGACTGCTACAAAAAAATGGCAGTAATTAATAGATTGTTCTTCGAAGACATCCCTCGAGAAGATATTGAACTGTGTATCCATTTACTTTCATCGCTGGAAGCGGGCTTTTCTTCGAGATGGCTGGAAGACAAAGGAAAATCCTTTTCAGCGCTGACCGAAAAAAAATAACACTCCTCTCATAATGCTCCCAAAGGCGATTACCATGAAAAGGTGGCGCCATCTACTAATTGACCTTTTTGGAAAGGTACTTTGAATGAGGGATAGGCACCTTTGCTCTGCCATCGTAAAGCAGATAATACTAATGATCAACACTAACCTTTCATAAAACGACAGGTTGTTGCAATACCCATAAAACACTCATCACCAGACACTTACTCAAAGAATAGAAGCTTGAATCCCTAGTGCTGATAGCTAAACAATTCTTGACTCTGAGTACAGATCATAAGCAGCAATGAGAGATTCCCGGCTGGTAGCATTTTGGTATCGCTCATATTCCTGTATGCTGTTGCGATGCTCTACATAAACTGGCTGGTATTCTGCCTCTAACTCATCCCAGATGATAAGCAGACAGTTGTAGCTAAGCATACTCAGCCGACCATTTTCCAGCCAGGTATTAAAGGTCTCTTCATCAAGTGCTTTGGGGAAATCTGAACTATTAAACATCATATAGATGCAAATTTTAAAGGAAACTGAGAATAAGTTAGAAAGTGTGCATGGGGTAAGCTACAAAGTACGGCCTTTTGTTTTCAGGAACTCAAACTTTTTAATTTTATGTACCCGTCTGTGAAGCCCGCCTAACGGCTCGGCTATAGCAATGGCAAGATTTTAAGACACTTTACTTTCCGACTTTTTGGGTTCAACTACAAAAGCCAGTAGTTCGGCCATCTTGCCATCACGAAATCGCCATACGTCGCAGTACGAGTAATGAGTCGCTTTTCCATCATCGTCGGTCATTGTAATGTTGCCGATGGCCGTAACAAAATCATTCTCAGCAATTAAATTTTTGATATCAAATTTTGGCGGCTGAAGGTATGTAGTTGCCATCCACTGCCGGACGGCTTCTTTTCCTTGTAAGACCTGGTCTCCTACAAATGTCCAGTGCGTATCATCAGTGCAAAATTTCAGAAACCCTTCATGGTCGCCCTTGGCAACCGCTTCATTTGCTTTTTTCAGCGTTGCTTTATTATGCTCAATCATACAATGTTTTTTTATAACCAACCCACTTGAAATCAGGACTAGTTAGAATTTAAAGTAGTTTATGACACATCTGGTTTCGTTAGATGGCTGTCCGCCCGAGCCGAACTTGGATGAATGCTGAAAACTTTACGTTTGGTGTTTCACCTGTCATGAGCTATATACATTGCTGCCTGTAATGTTTTATTTATGCTACTTCAAATTCGTTTTCGTTCATTTCAACACTAAATTTCACATTGGCCTTTAGAGCAGTAAACACTTTGAGAATAGTTTCTATAGTAACATTTTTAGTATTCCGCTCTAATTTTGAGATTTGAGACTTTTGAACACCAATTAATTTACCTAGCTCTTCCTGAGTTAGATTTCGCTCTTTTCTAACCGATTTTATCACCTCGCCAAGTACCTCTATTCGTAATTCAAATTCATATTGATCCCTTTTAGGTGTACCTACTTTTCCAATATGCTTGTCTTTCATTTGATCAAGCGTCATCATTTTCATCTTTCTATCTATTGCTTTCATAACTTCAACTTTTTTGATCAAAATATTCGGTTCTAATTTGCATTGCCTTATCAATCTCTTTTTTGGAAACCTTGCTAACCTTTTTGACTATCCCATGAGTTGAAATAACAAGAGTGTCTGTCTTTTCAGTTTTGTCCCAAAATGCAAAAAGCCGATACTGCAATCCACTATATTTTGTTCTGAATTCCCAAATGTCATCTGTTAGTTTCTTAAATAGTTTTGGGTCATTTACCAACTTTGCTTTATCAATGTTGTAATAAATTTTCGCTTGTGTTTTCAAATCTAACATTTCCATGAAATCAATAGCTGGTTCAAGAAAGATGACTTCAAATTTTGGTTTCATTCAGTTCTATATCTCAAGTTACGAACAAAATTACACAAAAGTTGACTTATATGGAAACTTTTATCCATTTACATTACAGTCGCCAACGGTTGGGGCAGGCGGCGTGGCGACTTTAGTGCTTCTTTCATCCGATTTGGCATTTCAGCTACTTGTTTGCTTTGATGCTTCTGTTCTCAAATCAACCAGCTATGCCGATTGCCTAGTGTTAGGGGCATACTATTTTCAATTTAACATTACTAAAGTTTCCGTTTCTGAATTCTTGAAAGAACAGCAACTGATGATTTTGTTCAAATATAAGTTCAAGAGTATATCTGTTTTCTACCACCTTAATGGAAAAATCTATCAATGATAGACCTAGAAGTTTCTTTGCGTTCGCTTCTTCTCCAGTTAAATCAAATAATTTGGTTTTACAGTATCCTGAAGCTGATTCATATTCCGATAAATCATCCAGTTTCTCTTTAATGAACACGACCCCATCATCAAACAGTATTTGTATCCACTTGTCAAATTTGACAAAAAGGACCTCATATTTTTCTTCTAGTACGCCTTGCAAGAAGACGGACTCATATTTCAAAGCCCGTATTGACTCCCCAATACGATTTTGCAATACATTATTATCAACTGTATCCATTTTTAGTTGCCCCTAACTAGCGTATAGCTGCTATTAATAGCGTATATACATCCATACATCACGTATAGCTTTGCTATCTTTCAATATTAGAGGCCAGTTTTCTACCCAGCCCGAAAAACTGACCTGAAAGCTATATTAACTATATATTCATCTTGTTCTTCTCCTTCACGGCAAAGTCTACTGCGCGGGCAGCCAGGGCCATATAGGTGAGAGATGGGTTTTGGGTACTGGTGGAGGTCATGCAGGCCCCATCGGTAACGAAGACGTTTTTGCAGGCATGAAGGCGGTTCCACTGGTCCAGTAAAGAGGTTTTAGGGTCTTTACCCATACGAACACCTCCCATTTCGTGAATGTCCAGCCCTGGTGCCTGTTTGGAATCGAGGGTGCGGATGTCAGTGAAACCAGCCTTTTCGTACATCTCGGTGAGTTGCTCGTGGAAATCGGCAATCATTTTCTCATCGTTGTCATCGTAGTCAATGTTCACTTTCAGCAACGGCATGCCCCAATCGTCTTTTTGTTCGGCATCCAGGCGTACCTGGCTTTGTTCTTTCGGGATGGTTTCGCCCATCATATGAGAACCTACGCGCCATACTCCCCATTGAGGGTTCAGCAGGTTTTCTTTCAATGAGGCGCCAACGCCCTCGTATTCCCGGTCTACCTGCCGATGGGCACTAAACCCTGACGCGTAGCCCCGCAGAAAGTCGGTTTCCTGCTGGTATACATTGCGGAACCGGGGGATGTACCCCGACGTTGGTCGTCGGCCCACCGTAGTATTTTGCAGTTCTCCTTCGTACGATGCGGAAATACGGGCCCGGTAGTTATGAAACGCTACGTACTTACCCAGTAAACCATTATCGTTACCCAGACCTTCCGGAAAGCGGTTGGAGGTAGAGTTTAGCAGGATCAGATTGGTGTTTAGCGCACTGGCATTTGCGAAAATAATGGGGGCATAAAATACAATCTCCTCTTTACTTTCGGCATCAATCACCCGCACTCCAGTCGCTTGCTGCTTGGCTTCATCGTAGATGATGGAATGTACTACCGAGTTGGGTCGAAGCTTCAGGTTACCGGTTTTAGCCGCCCAGGGTAAGGTAGAAGAATTACTGCTAAAGTAGCCTCCGAAGGGGCAGCCGCGCTGGCAGAGGTTGCGGTTCATGCATTGCCCCCGTCCCTGCTCCAGGTGTACTGCCTGTGGCTCGGAAAGGTGAGCGCAGCGGGCAATAATCAAATTGCGGCCTTTGTACTGGCTTTCTACTTTTTCTTTAAAGTACTTTTCTACGCAGTTCAGCTCCATCGGCGGCAGAAACTCACCGTCCGGCAGGTTATCCAGACCGTCTTTGTTACCGGAAATCCCGACAAACTTTTCCACATAACTGTACCAGGGAGCGATGTCCTGATAACGGATGGGCCAGTCTACGGCAAAACCATCCCGAGCGGGGCCTTCAAAATCATAGTCGCTCCACCGTTGGGTATGGCGCGCCCACAGCAGTGACTTTCCGCCAACCTGATAGCCTCGTATCCAGTCGAAGGGCTTATCCTGCACGTAGGGATGCTCTTTATCTTTCACAAAGAAATGCTCAGTATCTTCCTTAAAAGCGTAGCAGCGGGCAATCACCGGGTTTTCGCTGGTGATTTCTTCCGGCACGCGCCCCCGGTGTTTAAACTCCCAGGGCATCATGTTGGTGGTAGGGTAATCTTTGATGTGCTCTACATTGCGCCCTCGCTCCAGCACCAGTGTTTTCAGTCCTTTTTCCGTAAGTTCTTTCGCCGCCCATCCGCCGCTCATGCCCGAGCCAATCACGATGGCATCATACGTACGGTTGTCTTTACTATCTATATTGAAATAAGCCATTACATTACTATTAATCCGTCGGTTGATACACACGCCTGATACTCGCCAGGCACTAACTTGTAGGGAAATTTTTTGGTCATGATATACTCAGAACTCATGAAGCCCTGAATAGTATACCCTTTGGTCAGATCGAGAAACGACTGTACGTCCTCCAGCCCCGGCATAGCTTCTGCCTGACTCTCGTCCAGAGCCATCATCTGAGCTAGCATTTCCTCATTCTTCTGCTGATCCTTTTGCGGGAAAGAGGTTTCGAAATGCTCTTCAACAAACGGAACAAACTTCTGAAGACCGCTAACAAAGGCTTGCTGATCTTCTTTGGGCAGACAGTCGTCTACCATCACCAGCACGAACTGATACAGATCTAGGTCTTCGGCACCGGGCACCTCACCCGACGGGATGATAATTTCGGTAATCTGAGCCAGAAGGTCTTGATGATCCAGGTCTATTTGTAAATTATTAAGGGCTACGGCCACTCGCTCGGGGCCAAAGTTACAGGAGGGTAGCCAGGCAATGCCTCCGGCTATCAGGGCGGCCTGTTTTAAGGCGGCTCGTCTATTCATGAGAGAAGGTTATTTATATTTGCGACATTCCTTACTTACCGCGTAAGGTCGCAATAATTTGAGAAAGATGTGCTGTAAATGTTATCTTTTATCCAGAATATCATGAATGATACACTCACCGATAACGACTCTTTAAAACAGATCGATATGCAGGAACACAGAATTTCTCCTACGAATGCTTTGCATCATCTTAGCCAGCAAAGTGCGGAGTTTGCTACTCTTTTTGAGCACGGTACGCTTTCGGTAGAGATATATAAGCCCGACAGCGTAGACCGCCAGCAGCCTCACGAGCGAGATGAGATTTATGTGGTAATTGCCGGGAAAGGTGATTTTTATAACGATGGGAAGACAACGCCTTTTGCGCCCGGCGATTTTTTATTTGTACCGGCTGGCGTAGAACACCGCTTCCTTAACTTTACCGAAGATTTTGCTACCTGGGTATTTTTTTACGGTCCCTCCGGTGGTGAGCTTCCTAAAAAGCCGGGTACAGAATCTTGATCACCCCTAGTACTGTAGCCAGATAAACTACCGTCACGGGCAGGCCAATCCGGAAGAAGTCTTTGAAATTATACCCGCCTGGTCCGTATACAATGAGGTTGGTCTGGTAGCCAATAGGTGTGAGAAAAGCAGCCGATGCTGCGAACGCTATGCCTAAGTAAAAGGGCATTCCGTCTAGTTGCAGGGTGTTGCTGATGGAGTAGGCTAACGGGAAAACGATAGAAACCGCCCCCACATTGGTGATAAAAGAAGTTAACACAGTGGTAATCAAAAGCAAACTTGCCAGCACCATCGTAGGTCCGAACTGTTGGGTAATCTTCAGGATTCCCTGCGCTAATAAATCACCGCTGCCCGTGGCAATCATAGCCTGGCCCAACGCCAGCGAGAACACCAGAATGCCTACCATATTAATATCAACGTCCCGTTTTATATCAGCCAGTGATACCATACGCAACCCCACCATGGTGGCAAAAATAACCAGCAAGGCTGTGAATAATGATAGAAAACCAGCGATTAACGCGCCAATAGCCGCCAGTGTTACGGTCAAAAATAAGAAGGTATTCTTTCGCTTAGGTTGCAGAAATTCTTTCACCTGAGAGACAATGAAAATATCTCGGTACAGGTCTACCCGATTGCGAAAATCCCGGCCAGCGTACAACAGTAGCAAATCACCCTGCCGTAATTTAATCTCACCAATTTTACCGCTCAGCCGCTCACCATTGCGGTGAATAGCTACGATAGCAGCATCGTACCGGTTTCGGAAATCAATCTCTTTGGCAGTATAGCCAATCAGGTTAGAGTGTGCCCCTACCACAGCTTCAATCACTTTTACCGTATCCTGATCTTTCGTTTCGGCATACTGAGGAAGCACAAGGCCCCGCCCGTTGCTGGTAAGATCAAAGATAAACTCGGTAGCCCCGGCAAAGATCAGGACATCATCGCGCAGCAGTGTCTCCTTTGGGTCTACAGGCGAAATAACTTCTTTCGTACGGATAATTTCTACCAGATACATACCTCGCAGGTTCCGCAGTCCGGCTTCATTGATGGTCTTACCGATCATGGGCGAACTAGCATCTAGCGCAGTTTCTACCAAGTACTCCCGCTGATTCTCCCGAAAGCTGTTGAGAATATCCTGATGATCGGGCAGTAAACGGTAACCGATAAGCACAATGAATAAGATACCGGTAATGCATACCGCACTACCAACGAAGAACAGGCTTAAACTAGAGATACTTCCTATACCATTGCTGGTCATAAACCCATTGAGCACCAGTGTAGTAGAGGTACCGATTAGTGTAATCATCCCGCCCATAATGGTGGCATACGATAGGGGTATTAAGAGCCGAGACGGACTCACGTTGTATTTCCTGCCCCAGTTAAAGACGTAGGGGGTCATGAGGGCTACTACCGGCGTATTGTTAATGAAAGAGGAAAGGGCAGCTACCTGCACCATCATCCGCAGCAAAAAGCTTCGGTAGCTTAAGGGTGTATTACGCTTGCCTAAGTGGTAGATGCGATCAATGAATGACTCAATCTGAAAGTTTTTGCTGATGGCTGAACTCAGCACCACCAATAGTACCACACTGGCAATGGACTCGTTGGAAAAGCCCATAAGCATCTCTTTCGGAGTGAGGATGCCAAGCAGGACTAGCCCTAGTACCACCCCTAGAAATCCTACTACTGGCCGTACCCATTCTCGATAAATGGCTACAAATAGTAGCAGAATGCTTCCTATTGTGATAATTTGCTGCAAAAATTCAGGTAACATATGGTAAAAAATCGTATGCTTACTAGCGATTACTTACGCAAAAGTAACAGTTTATGTAATAAAAAAGTCATAATTAAACTAAAAATAATAAAATTTTCTCCGATGACCTTCATATTTTGCTAAGATAATGCCTGCAAGTTTACCACTCCTTAATTTACCCACGTTTTCTCACCAGATTACTCAGCAGGCATCTAATCACCTTATTTTTGACGCAATCCGCAAAAAATACGTAGCCCTTACCCCTGAAGAATGGGTGCGCCAGCATTTTGTTCATTACCTGACCGGCCACCTGCATTACCCCAAAGTCTGGATCAGTATTGAAGGTGCTTTATTGGTGAATGGCAAAAAAAAACGAGCGGATATTGTGGTTTATGGAAGAGATGGGCAACCGTTTCTGGTAGTAGAATGCAAATCATATGATGTTAAGCTGGGCGCGGCCACTTTCCAGCAGTCCTCTCTCTACAATTATACATTGCAGGCACCCTATCTGGTAATTACTAACGGCATGAAACACTATTGCTGCCGCATTAACCGCCAGCAGCAAACATTTGAGTTTCAATCTGGCCTTCCGGAATACCCTTGATGGTGAATAGTGATGAATGATTAATGACTAGTGAAACCAAGACATTAATCATTCATCATCAATTACTATATGTGCAAGTGCTCTTCTACCGGAACGTGCGGCAGGTCAAAAGCATCGGCTACACTTTGGTAGACTACATCGCCCCGAACCACATTAAGGCCTAGTTTTAGCGGAGTGGAAAGGCTACAGGCTTTTTCCCAGCCCAGGTTAGCCAGTTGTAAAGCGTACGGCAAGGTAGCGTTGGTGAGGGCCAGCGTTGAGGTATAAGGAACGGCGCCCGGCATGTTGGCTACACAATAGTGCAGCACATTATCAATCACGTAAGTTGGGTTTTCGTGAGTGGTGGGCTCGCAGGTTTCAATACAGCCTCCCTGATCTACCGCTACATCTACCAACACAGTTCCAGGTTCCATTTCTTTCAGCATATCGCGCGTAATGAGTTTAGGGGCTTTTGCTCCAGGAATCAGCACTGCGCCCACAATAAGATCGTGGGTACTGATGAGTGAGCGAATGTTAAATTCATTCGACATAAATGTATTCACGTTAGCCGGCAGAATATCGGCCAGGTAACGCAGGCGGTTGAGGTTGGTATCCATCAGGGTTACATCGGCACCTAGCCCTGCCGCCATCTTAGCCGCCTGGGTACCGACCACGCCCCCACCTAAAATCAGCACTTTGGCCGGGCGCACACCGGGAACGCCACCTAGCAAAATACCCCGCCCCTGCATGGGTTTTTCCAAGTACTTGGCTCCTTCCTGAATAGCCATTCTACCCGCTACCTCCGACATGGGAATGAGCAACGGCAAGCTGCGGTCGGGCATTTCAACGGTTTCGTAAGCCAGGCATATCGCGCCGCTCTTCATCATAGCCTGGGTGAGGGCTTCACTGGAGGCGAAATGGAAATAGGTGAATACGAGCTGGTCTTTCCGTACCAGTTTGTATTCGGGCTCAATAGGTTCTTTCACCTTCATGATCATTTCGGCTGCTCCGTACACAGCTTCAATGGAAGGCACTATTTCGACACCCGCTTCCTGGTATTGTTCATCCAAAAATCCGCTGCCTAGCCCGGCGCCTTGCTGCACCTTCACCGTATGGCCAATCTTTGTTAATTCTTTCGCTCCGGCGGGGGTTAAGGCCACGCGGTTCTCATTATTCTTTATTTCCTGAGGCACTCCAATAATCATGAGAATGAGATTAATATGTATGTTTAAAATAAGGGCGCAAATATACGGTATACTGTCTGTTTTGTATAAACGCCCTGACGCAAAAAAAGCTCACCCAATCCGGATAAGCTTTGTAGAGTTTCTTAGAACTGATTATTCTTTTTCTTTGAGAATGACTCCATCCGCCACAAACGAAAGCTGGGTTTTGGGTTCGGTAATCGAGCTTATTTCCTCTTCCGAGAGCCCCGCATCTTCGGCATAGTGCCTCTGGTCTTCTACTGATACGGTATCCATCAGGGCCTGGCCTTCAATTACCACCGTTTGGCCGGTAATATCTTTGGGTACAAAAAAGCCATAATCTTTAAAGCGAACCATCATTTCCTGGTTATTGCCCATGTTCACCGTCATCCAGCAACCCTTCATCTGGCATACGCCGGTCACCTCACCGCTTACTTTGGTTTGAGTGCTTCCGGTTTTTACTAGAGCATTCACCAATTCATCAGAAGGAACAATATTCTCTTCGGTAATCTTCTCGCCGAAATACTCCTGCGCCTCGGCAAGGTGTACGGTCAAGCAAAGAACCAATGCATACAAACAGGTTTTCATAAGATGAGGTATTAACTGGATAAAGGTATGTTGAAAGTCGTAATCATTTCTGTTTTTCGAAAACGGAAGAAGCGTCAATTAAATTCCTAATCACCCATTTACCAGTCTCGCGTACCGCTTCCTCCTTTAAAAGGTCCTACGATTTTTTTAGTGATCCAGCCACCGTAAAAATCGCCCTCCTGCGCCTGCACCCGTTCATCACCTATGTAGCAGGCACTCATTTTTCCCGGATAAAACGCCACATAATCTTTCAAAGACTCATATCCTTTCACCGGATTAGGGTAAAACCAGGCCGACTCGGGTGCTTCTTCCTCCCCCACCCGAACGGTATAATAGTTTGCCCGACCTTTAAATTCGCAATAGGTTGTCTGTTGGGTCAGGTGCAAAAATTCCATCTTACAATCTTCAGGATGAATGTAATAGACCGGTGGATGGCTGGTTTCCAGCACGCGCTTAGCCCGGTTGGTATCGGCAACTATGGCTCCGTTAAATACCACCCTTACATGCTGGCTTTCATTTTCTACTTGGGGCGGACGCGGATAATCCCATACAGATTCCTGCCCGGGTTTAGGGGTAATGCGTTTCATGGTCAGGTTGTTTTTTTATCATAAACACTATACCAGAATGAAGGTTTGATGTAAAAACCTGTATAGGGTACTTTTAACGAAATCTACCGTATGAACATTCTTAGAAAGGTTATTTTTTATCTGGTCATTTTAGTGAGTGTTGCCATCATAGGGGTTACGATGCTGTCTCTGTTATACGACGTCAATGTGTGGTGGATCAAAACACTGGATTTCCCTCGCGTACAGTGTTTTTTCATTCTTCTGCTGTGTTTGCTGGGTTTTATTTTCCTGAATCGGCACTGGTCGTGGGGCGCTAAACTGTTAATTTTGGGATTGGTATCTTCTGTGGGATTGCAGGCCTATTTTATTTACCCGTATACCAGCCTGCCCGCCAAAGTTGTACCCTCGATTAATTCCGACTCAGCCTCCGACGCCTCAACCGTGAGCTTACTCATTGCCAATGTTTATATGTATAACCGCAAGGCTAATGCTTTTCTGGATATTGTCCAAGAAGCCGACCCGGATATGGTGCTGGTGATGGAAACTGACCAGTGGTGGATGGATGCAATACAACCCCTGCAAAACCAATACGCTTACCATCACGAATATCCCACTAGCAATACCTACGGTATGGGACTTTACTCCCGATTTCCGATGCTGGATATGCAGACCGAATTTTTCCAGCACGATAGCGTACCGTCTTTTCATACCCAAGTGCAGTTACCGTCCGGTCGCACCTTTATGTTTCACGGAGTGCACCCGGTGCCGCCCGTCCACAGCGAGCACCCGGATAATGCGGGCGAAAAAGAGATAGAAATTATTAAAGTGGGGCAAATGATCACCCAGGAGCAGCAACCCGCCATAGTGGCCGGTGATTTCAATGATGTAGCCTGGTCGCATACCTCCCGTTTGTTTCATACCGAAGGACAACTGTACGATACCCGGATTGGCCGTGGTCTGTACAGCTCCTTTGATGCCACTTCATCCATCATGCGCTGGCCGCTAGATCATATCTACGTGACCAAAGAGTTTAAAATGATCACACTTCAGCGCCTCGACAAATTCGGTTCCGACCACTTCCCCATTTACGGAGAACTGGTACTAGAGTAGAGCTTGCACACTTAACTTTCTCTATTTAGAGTCAATTATTTAGCATGCTCCCCCGCTTTCACCGTGATGTTTAGTTTCAGTTCATCCAGTTGCTCTCCGGCAATGGTGGATGGGGTGTCGATCATCACATCGCGGCCAGCATTGTTTTTGGGGAAGGCGATGTAGTCGCGGATGGAATCGGCCCCGTCGAAGAGGGCGCACATGCGGTCGAAACCGAAGGCGATGCCGCCGTGGGGAGGAGCTCCGTATTCGAAGGCATCCATCAGGAAGCCGAATTGCTTCTGGGCTTCTTCGTCGGTGAAACCGAGGATCTGGAACATCTTCTTCTGCAAGCCTCGGTCGTAAATCCGGATGGAGCCACCGCCGATCTCTACTCCATTAATGACCAAATCGTAGGCATTGGCACGTACCTCACCAGGATTGTTATCTAGTTTGGCAATGTCTTCGGGTTTAGGTGAGGTAAAGGGGTGGTGCATGGCATAGTAGCGCTGGGTATCTTCATCCCATTCCAGCAACGGAAAGTCAACGACCCACAGTGGTTTATAGACTGATTTATCGCGCAGATTCAGTTCGGAACCCATGTGTAACCGCAGTTCGGACAGCGCTTTGCGCGTTGGGTTGGCATCACCGGACAATACCAGCAACAGATCACCTGCCTTTGCTCCCATCGTTTCGGCCCATTGCTGTAAATCCTCCTGGCTGTAAAACTTATCGACTGATGATTTAAACGTACCATCTTCATTGCACTTCACGTAGACCAAGCCTTTAGCACCAATCTGCGGACGCTTGACAAAATCAGTCAGTGCATCCAGTTGCTTGCGAGTATATTCAGCACAGCCGGATGCTACGATTCCCACTACCAGCTCGGCACTGTCAAATACGTTGAAGCCTTTGCCTTGGGCTACATCATTCAGTTCCACGAAACGCATCTCAAAGCGGGTATCCGGCTTATCGTTTCCGTAGTACTTCATGGCATCGGCATAGCTCATGCGGGGGAAGTCTTCTGCCAAATCGAGCCCTTTTATTTGCCGGAATAGATGTTTGGTCAGTCCCTCAAAGGTGTTAAGAATATCTTCTTGAGTAACGAACGACATTTCGCAGTCAATCTGGGTGAACTCCGGCTGGCGGTCGGCCCGCAGGTCTTCATCGCGGAAGCACTTTACAATCTGGAAATAGCGGTCGAAGCCAGATACCATCAGCAGTTGCTTGAAGGTCTGGGGCGATTGCGGTAGCGCATAGAACTCGCCCGGATGCATGCGGGAAGGCACCACGAAGTCGCGCGCGCCTTCGGGGGTAGACTTGATGAGCACCGGGGTTTCTACCTCAATAAACTCCTGCCCGTCCAGGTAACGACGGGTGTGCTGCATCATGCGGTGGCGCAGTTGCAACTTCTGCCGTACTTCGTTGCGACGCAAATCCAGGTAGCGGTATTTCATCCGCAGGTCTTCTCCCCCATCGGTATTGTCTTCAATGGTGAAGGGAGGTACTTTGGAGGGGTTGAGCACCTGTAGATCGCTAATCTCAATCTCGATATCGCCCGTTGGCAAATCGGGGTTTTTGGAATACCGTTCAATCACTTTCCCCTGCGCTTTAAGCACATATTCCCGTCCTACTTCCTGCGCTTTTTTGATCAGAGCTTCATCGGTTTCGCCTTCTTTGAAAATAAGCTGAGTGAGGCCGTAGCGGTCGCGCAGGTCGATCCAGATCACTCCGCCTTTATCGCGTTTGCGTTGTAGCCACCCGGTAAGGGTTACTTCTTTTCCGGCGTCTTCTAGTCTTAATTCGCCACAGGTGTGCGTTCGTAGCATAGTATGTTAATTAATGAGTGATTGAGAGAGTGGCAGAATGAGTGAATAAACAGTCGGTTAACATTCTACCCTCGCGGTGCTCAGTTACTTTAGGTCAATTTAGGGCTGCAAAGTTAGGCTTTTTTTGGGGCTTCAAAAGCGGTAGAAAAATCAGATTAACAGAAAAATTAATTGCTGCATACTTCTGAACCTTGACTAGAATGATATTATTTTTTGTAATTATCAATAAAGTCAGAATTTTATTTTATTTTTTATGTTTTTCACGATATTTATGAAATGAAAAATAGCTACCAACCTACCAGCTCTTCATCACCCCGCCGCCACTTTTTGAAAAGCATGGTGGCTGGTATTGGCCTGACTGCATTACCAATACCCTTCCGCTCTGAAGCCTCGCCGCTTGTATCCACCGCTCTGGAAGGGGAAGCGTATTGGGGACAGGTGCGACAGCAATTTGGACTTCGCCCCAAGCTAATTCTGATGAACGCCGCTAATTTATGCTCCAGCCCTCGGTCAGTTTCGGAAGCAGTTTATGCAGGTACGCAGGATCTGGATTATGATGCCTCTTTTCAAAACCGGGCCAAGTTTGATGATCTACGGTTGGATCTGCGCACTAAGCTGGCCAGTTACCTGAACGTAAACCTGGACGAAATCACGCTCACTCGCAATACCAGCGAAAGCAATAATACCATTGTGCAGGGATTGCCACTGAAAAAGGGAGATGAAGTAGTTCTTTGGGAACAGAATCATCCCACCAACCTGCTGGCCTGGCAGATACAGGCTGAGCGAATGGGATTCACGGTGAAAATAGTCAGCACTCCCGAAAACCCGGCTTCCCCTCAGGAACTGATTGATCCCTTCGTGCAGGCCTTTACTTCCAATACCAAACTACTTTCCTTTTCTCATGTCTCTAACACTACCGGAGTTGCTCTTCCAAATGAATTATGTAAACTGGCTCGCGAAAAAGGCATTCTTTCCATGATTGATGGCGCGCAGTCGTTCGGCAGCACGATGCTGGACTTGCAGGAAATTGGCTGCGACTTTTATACCAGTAGTGCCCATAAGTGGTTCATGGGACCTCGGGAGATGGGTATCCTGTATATGCGAAAGGAGTTAGTGACTGACTTATGGCCTCATCTGGTTGGGGCGGGTTACGATGGTTATGCCCAGGACGATATTGAACGACTTTCGGTATTGGGACAACAGGACAGTGCTAAACTGGCGGCGTTCATTAAGGCCGTAGAATTTCACGAAGCTATCGGGCAGGAAGTGATTGCCCAGCGGATTACCATGCTGGCTAGTCAGTTGAAGGAGCAGTTGCAAAAGAATTTCCCTCAGGCCAAACTGGTGACGCCTGTTTCGGAGGATATGAGTGGTGGGGTGGTCATTGTGCAGTTTCCGGATCAGGATCATGCGCAACTTTTTGGGCAATTGTATGAGCAGCACCAGATTGCCTGTGCTCCTACTGGTGGGCTGAGGATTTCGCCTACGATTTATAATTCTCCTGATGAGATTGTTAAGGTGATGGATGCTTTGAGTGCGCTGACGGCGAATCAGGGCTAAAAACCAAAGTGAGTTATTTCTTAGGCTATGGATGAATAAGAATATCTCTTAACTTTCTTGTTGGCAGCCCTGAAGCCGGTCTGGCGAGACCCGGGCGGGCTTCTACCGCGCCGCGTTGGCTTTTTCCATCGATGAAAAAGTAGACCCGGCGTGGGGCGCAAAAAATCTAGGAAAGCTTGCTGTCTGAACGAAGTGAGTTTCAAGCTTTCCCAACTAACAGTATGGATCAGACCTTTTTAGTCCATAACTGGTATTAAAAGATTTTCTAAAACAATGCTTTAAGAAGACATTCGTTTTTAAGCATAGTGATTGTATTTTTGCACTGGGTTTAGCCGCTCATTAGTGACTATTACATAAAAATGATAATAGAAGATAAACTAAATTCCTTTCTTTCGGAGAATAAGTTCAATGATGAAGCTTGGCAAGAAAAAGGATTAATCCCTGCACCACGAGCTACAGTAGATTTGATGGTTGAGACTATCAAAAGAATTACTGATGAAGCTAAACGCGCTCATCTAGAAGGCAAATCAAAAAATTCAATAAAGAAATTACTGATCAACAATATTGAAAACCTTCAGAATGAAGGGCAATTTGATACTGAAGAACAAGACTTCCTAACCGATCTTGTATGTGAATTAGCGTCTATATTGGATATCAAATTGGAAGATCCAGCAGATAATTGGTTTCATCCAAATGAAGCGATAGATAGAGTAGAACAAAAATGCAATCACTGTGGATTTAAATTGATTACATGGATTCAATCCAAAACAAAACAGATCAATTATTGGTCATGGGATATTGTAGAATGCAATAAATGCGGAGGAGTAAATTTATTGTCTCTTGATCCACATACACAGAAATGTGTGGGACATGGATATGAGTTTGTAAAGCAGCTAAATAAGAATAAATATGATCAAGAAGCTGCACTTGAAATATTAAATAAAATGAAAGGCAAAACAGGCCGCTAATTATGTAGACGGCAGCTTGGTCTTATTAGATAAAAAGTTAATTGCTCCGAGTATATTTTTGATGCTTGGAAGATAATCAGCAAACAATCCCATCCAGCGGCTCACACTGGCCGTAAAATCCTATGCACCGGATTCGAATTAGCCTCACGTTTTCCTTTTTGGTTTGCCTGCTGCCACTGGCTGCTCAATCGCTATCGCCTCAGGCAAGCATTAGTTTGCTGACGTATTCGCCGGGAGATCAACTGTATACCACGTTTGGGCATAGTGCTTTGCGGGTGAAAGACCCGGCTCAATCGCTGGATATTGTTTTTAATTACGGGACTTTTGATTTTGATGAGGCTGGCTTCTACCTCAAGTTTATGCGGGGGAAGCTTAACTATAAGTTGAGTGCGTATGATTATCGCTATGTAGAACTGGAACAGGACCGTCGGCAGATGGATGTACGCGAACAAGTGTTTAACCTGAACCCTACGCAGACTCAGGCACTTTTTGATTTTCTCAACATCAATCTATTGCCCGAAAACCGTTTTTACCTCTACGACTTCTTTTTCGACAACTGCGCCACCCGCATTCCGGATGCCCTCGAAGATGTACTAGGCCATGCCTTCCAACTGGATACCACCTTTATTCCGGATAACGAGCGAATGACCTTCCGGGAACTGATTAGTGTATACCTGGCCCCTCAGCCCTGGGGTGATTTTGGGATTGACCTGGCGCTGGGCGCACCGATTGATATAAAGGCAACTCCTCGGCAATATATGTTTTTGCCGGATTATTTAGCAGAAGGGTTAGCGGGAAGCAAGATCATTCAGCAGGGACAGGCTGAGCCTTTTGTGCGAAGTGATGAAATCATTCTGTCGGGAACGAAAGAAGTAGTACCTCCGCCCGAATACACACAGCCGCGCTGGATATTTACTGTACTGTTTGGAGCGTTTCTGCTGTGGGCTATCCTGACTCGGAGGCTAAAACCATCGTATTGGCCAGATATGTCATTACTCACGCTGTATAGCTTACTGGGTATCCTATTGCTACTGCTTTGGTTCGCCACTGATCATCAGGCCACGCATGATAATTGGAATTTGCTGTGGGCTCATCCGCTACACTTGATCACGGTGGTGCTGCTGGCTCGAAAAGAAAAGGGTGCTGGAACCAAGCTATATTTTCTCATCAACGGCTTTCTCTACCTTGGGGTAGTTGCGTTCTGGGATATGGTGCCGCAGGAATATCATCCGGCAGCGATCCCGCTGGTGTTACTGCTGGCGTTTCGTTACTTCTACCAATATCACCAGATCAACTTACGGCAGCAGGTGCCTCGGGTTTCCGCTCGGGCGACTTCGTAGTGCCATCTACCTGAATGCTATCGTTGCCAATCAGGATAGGCATGCCAAAGCGGCCTTCTTCAGGCCCGTTTTCCAGTTTGAGTACACCCCGCGGGCATACAGATGCACACACCCCACAACCCACACAGGAAGCCCGGACGATGTTCTGTCCTCGTTGGGCATACCAGCGTACATCAATACCCATTTCGCAGTAGGTAGAACAGTTACCGCAGGAGATACATTGTCCCCCATTGGTGGTGATGCGAAAGCGGGACTTGAAGCGCTGAACGATACCCAGATAGGCCGCCAGCGGACAGCCAAAGCGGCACCACACCCGATTACCCATCAACGGATAAAAACCGGTACCAATGACTCCGGCAAAACCAGCACCAATAAAGAAGCCGTAGACTTCGGCTACTGTGTAGGTCGGGATGCCCAGTAAACTGCCGCTTTCGGTAAAAAAAGTGTAGATCATCCCGATGGTCATCAGCACGGCAAAGGCCAGTACTCCGTGCACCAAATAGCGTTCTACCTTCCAGGCCCGCAATGATTTATCTGATAGCTGTCGGTAAGGGTCTCCTAGAGTTTCTGCCAGTCCGCCACAACCGCAAACCCAAGAACAGTACCAGCGTTTCCCGAAGAAATAGACGAACACGGGTACGGCTACAATGATGAGGGCGATGCCCCACACTAACATAAAAATACCGAGAGTGCCATTGTCGATCAGTTGGTTTAAGCTACTTGGGAAGAAAAAGTCGTAATCGAGCGGCCAGATATTTTTAAAATCAAAGTAGGGGCTATTGAGGCGGATGAGAATTTCGGGAATCAGGAAGGCGAAAGCCGTTTGAAAGAACATGACCGAGATGGTGCGGATGATGTGATAACGGCTGTGGCGGTAGTTGAGGATCATCCGAATGCCCATCACCAGAATGCAGAGGGTGTACAGAAATCCGTAAAGGAAGAACTCGCTGGCCGGATTGCCACTCAGCCACTCACTGACCGGATCAACCAGTAGAATCCAGTTGGCCATGTAAAACGGATAGAAGTACAGTAGCACATAAAACACGATAAAAAACGTACCTACCAGAATGCCCAGCCAGCCCCGATGTTTAAGCGCGCTGTGAAATATGCGATGGTTTCTGATGCCCGAATGTTCCTCCAGTCGCGGTAGCAGGTACATGAGTGCGCCGATGATGGCGGTGAGAAACGTAACCAATAAAATAGTCAGTTTATTCTCGGCGATAAACCCAATCGTAGAGCTTTTCACTATGGAGGTTTTCAATCCTTTGGCCCGGTATTTATCAATGCCTTGCTGGCTGGCAATGTCATTATTGATGCTGGTTACGGTGCCGCTAATCTGGGTTTGTAATGCTTCCTGATTGTCAAACTGTTTGCCCTCCATCCAACCGGTATAATCTCTCAGTTTCTGGGCTTTTAGCTCTCCCGCTTCATCTTGAGAGAATACTGAAGTAGCAAGTTCTGCCTGATAGGTATTCTCATTTTCTGAGGCAAGTTTCTCAGTGATTTCAGTTACTTCCTCTTCGGTAATGCCGTAGGTTTCTTTGGCCCGTTCGTTCACCCGGCTAATCATTCCGTCTAGTGCATGAACGAAGGCGATGCTGGTGCCGTAGGTGGTATCCATCATCCCAGCGGCTTCTTTCACTGACAACCGAAATGTGCTTTCCGGTGCTTCGTCTTCGCCAGGGGAGGTTTGTTGAGAAGCGGCATTCATATTACTGGCATCGGAAGACATTTCTTCCTCCGAGCCTAGCTCCTGCTTCAGAATATCTTCGGTCAGTTGGTAATCCGACAGGAAGAAGATGGCGATAAAGAAACCGAACCCGGCCACAAACAAGGCCAGACCAATCAGTTTAATAAGATTATTTCCTTTCATGCATACTCTTTTTATAGCCCAAAAAATGCAGCAATGGCATTCTTCCGCTTTCGTTTGATCGGTCGGTTAGGATAGGTTTCTATGAACTTCTGAATAATCTCGTCTTCGTGTTTTTGATGAAATTCCGGGTCAAAATTCGCCTTCTCCAGATGCTCCATTACGTGCTGAATATCTTTCCTTTCCTTAATCCATCGGTCACACACTTCGTGACGATAGCGAATGCCCATGAGGTTGAAGCCGATGACCGCCCCGCTTTCTTTTTCAAAAGCAATGCGTACTGATTTTTCTCCACCAGGGTGCTCCCAGTAAAACTGCTCTTCAAAGTCTTTGGGTTTCGGGTTAATCTGCCCGTATACCTGATATTCTATGTCAAAGAATTTGGCTGAATTGAAAAACACTCCCGGTACATACTTCATCGGTTTCCCACAAATAGTATCCGCTACGGTTTCGCCCTGCATGCGTCCACTGTACCAGATTTGCTCCACTGGCTTCCGGTCGGACAGAGGATTGCGATGCTGAGCACAGTCACCCGCGGCGTATACATCCGGCACATTGGTGCGCAGTTGTTCATCGACCAGAATACCCCGATCCGTTTCAATACCTGAACCTTCCAGAAACTCAATGTTTGGGCGCACTCCAATGGTAACTCCGGCAAACTGGCAGGGAAATTCCTCGCCGCTTTCCAGCACCACGGATGAAACTCTTCCTTGACTATCACCCCTAAACTCCTTCACGCTTTGTTCGCTACGGAGATCAATACCATGTACCCGTAGGTGACGGCTAACCATTCGGGCTTCCTCCAGAGGCAACACGCTGTGCCAGTATTCCTTTTCCCGGATAAAGAAGGTAACGGGAATATGGCGGGTATGTAGGCATTCGGCCATTTCTACTCCAATCAATCCACCTCCCACAATCACTGCTTGCTTTACACCTTGGGTGTTGGCTTCCATCGCCTCAATATCCTGATAGGTAATCATGCCCTGAATGCCTTTTAAATCTTCTCCCGGCCATCCGGCGCGGTTTCCCTGGGAACCAGTAGCCAGTAAAAGCACATCGTAATTGATAGACTGGCCCTGTTGCAGATGCAGCGTTTTGGTTTGCGTATCTACTTTCTGCACATAATCACGTACCAATTCAATATCACTCTTGGGCCAGAACCAGTCTTCGTAGGGCTTGGTATGCTCGTAAGTCATGTGCCCCATATAGATATACATAAGTGCAGTGCGGGAAAAGAAATGATCAGTTTCCGCCGAGATCACTGTGATTTTATAATCTGATGCCAGCTTTTGCTTACGGATATGCCGGGCCGCCGTAATACCAGCAATTCCATTTCCTATGATACAAACGTGGGTCATAGATATAATGACAGAATGAATGAAGGCTTGATGTTCAACTCCAATAAAACTAGGTATGTAATTCAGAGTCAGTTTACGTAAAAAATATCTGAAAAAATAATAAGCAAGCAGTGAAGACTCTGTTAAGTTAGCTATAATGAGACACTCAAAAACTCCTTATTTTTCAAACATCGTCCTTAAGCCGGACAGGCTTCTACTTTTCCATCGATGAAAAGTAGACAAAAATCTAGGAAAGCTCGGAACTCGCTTCGCTCAAACAACAAGCTTTCCCTTTTAGAAGAGAATAATATTGTTAGACTATAACTTGCACTGGTTAAAAATTGTAAATCAATCCGCCGGAAACTCGGGTAGCCAGACCAACGTTTCGTCCGCCAACGTACTGCCCTACCCCGGCAGAAATACCGAAAGATTCTCCTAGCGGAATGTACCCGCTGATGCCAACCTGGGTATAATTAACGCGGGTTTCGTTGAAAGGTACCATGCCGATATCGGGAGCATCGCTATCGGAAATTTGAGTTTCCGACCATAGGTCTATATAAAAATGAGCTCCGGCATAGCCAATCTTTCCGGCTAGCACGACGGCGTTGGGCACATCGTTCGTGCGGACAGAGTAACCCGCTTGCAGGTCAATGAAAATACCACTGTTAGCTTTGTACTGGGTCATAAGGCGAGCATCTACGCGGGTAGAGTGGTTGCCAATGGAAAGTACGGCATCCGCTTCGTAGCCGCTTAAGGGAGTAGCAAAACCCAAGGCACCTAAAAATGACAATGCGCCCGCCTCAGACTCAATGTACACGGGCCGCCATTTCAGGAATAGGGCGGCATCCTGTAAGCCACTCACTTCCTGATCGGGGACACCTGCTCCTTCAGCGTCGCCCTGAGCGGTAATAAAGGGTAGGTTTACAATAAGGTCCAGGTTATCGCTTAGCCCGAGGATACCGTATAGGTTAACGCTTTGCGTAGTGATCTGTCCGCCGTAGGGTGGTGGGGCGTCCATTTTTTCGGTTCCAAAATAAAACTCATCGTACTGCTCCCAGGAATATGAAAGTACCAAACTGCCGTGGCCTTTCTCTTTCATAAATCCATCGGCCAGCGATTGAGCGTATATAGGAGATAACAAAAACAAACTGCCTAGTATGATAGCCAGACAAATAAGGGTGATAAATCTCTGATTCATAAGTATTTGCGTTAAGGTGAATAAATAGGATACTTATCCATTGCACAGAACCTTACGCAAGTAGAGCATACATCAATATTTATAATGTCCGTGATTTGACATACATCGAACCCTTAGAGAGCAAAAAACTGTACGGATGTGATTGAAATAGAGGTTTGTCAATGGTATGACAGTTTTAGCCTATCAAAAACAGATCAGTGTCGTTAAGGTTATAAGAATAAATTGTAATTTATCATGATGAGATTAATAATAGTAAGCATTTTCTGGGCAAGTAGTTGTTCTTCACAAGGATTGCCCGAGTTAACTGAAGCCACCAACCATTTTTTAGAAGAACACGTAGAAAGCGGCATGGTAGACTACAAAGCGATTCATCAGAACCCCAGTAGAATTCAGCAGCTTTATGAGCAAATAGGTAGCACTTCTCTGGAAAATGCCTCGGATGCTGAAAAGAAAGCTTTTTACATCAATGCCTATAATATCCTCACTATTTATCAGATTGTGCAGAACTATCCGGTGAAGTCTCCTACGGATGTGGAAGGCTTTTTCGATAACACGAAGCATCAGGTAGCGGGAGAATCGCTAACGTTAGATCAGGTTGAGAAAGAGCGGTTGATGAAAAACCATTTTGACCCACGGTTGCATTTTGTGCTGGTATGTGCGGCCAAAAGCTGCCCGCCACTGGCTAGTTTTGCGTTCCAGGCCGACCAATTGGATGAGCAGTTAGATGAGAGAACGCGGGAAGCGCTGAATAACCCTGATTTTATTCGGGTGAATAAGAATCAGAAGAAAGTAGAAGTTTCCCAGATTTTTGAGTGGTACAAGCAGGATTTTACGAAGGAGACCTCCTCCATTCTGGCTTATATTAACCAGTACCGGGATGAAGAAATACCTTCTTCGTATCAGGTGAATTTCTATAAATATGATTGGGCCCTGAACGCCCAGTAGGCTTCGGAAAAACTTTTGACTCAAAAGAAAAGGATGTGGTTCGTTGCCACATCCTTTTTTCATGAGAATTAAGCCAATCTGAAGAACAAATTACCGTTCCCAGAAAAAGGGAGGCTCAATACCTAAACTTCTCAGGTATACATAACCCTGTCCGCGATGATGAATTTCGTTATCAATGAAGTAAAAAACGGTAGCGTAGTTTACATCTTCGTACTGACCAAATGCCACGTCTACTTCCCGGAAACGCTCAGCCGGAATTTGCGGCCAAAGCTCATCAATCTGTTCAGTTGTTTTATCCCAAAGTTGCAGTAGCTCCTCTTTGGTTTTAGGTGTCAATTTTTCTTTTTCCATTTCCCCAAAAGTAGCCCATTTCCCAGTCAGCACCCCCCGAACGCCCGGTGCGGCCATATGGATCATTTCCAGTGCCAATTCTGAGAAAGGGCGCATACCTCCCACGGAATACGTGAATAGTTTGTCATCGGGAAAAGCCTCTATAACCCGGCGGGTAAGGCGGCGGTGCCCCTGCCAGTGTTTCAGCAAATCTGAGGAAGTGATGATCGCATTCTGAATGCCTTTCTGGGTTTGCACAGTGTTCGTTTCCATAAGTTCTTGGTGATTAGAAGGGTGAAAAATTAGTGAACACTACAAAGAACGGTATGGTCGGTGACAGCCCTATGTCAGTAGGGTACAGTTATTTTCTAATGCTAAGACGAATGTTGGTCGACGGATTGGTAAGCGGTTTAGCTGTAGGCGGTCAGGAGGTTATAGTCACTAGCAAACGCCTACAGCCACCCAATTTCTCTAGCGGTCCGTCTACTTGCTCCTCATAAAACACCAGAAGCAAAATCACGAACAATAAAAAAGCCTTCGCTATGAAGGCTCGAGGCTCCTTTGAGAGTACGACTAATAATGATTGATGACATGCGATTATTCATTCATCATTACTCATCAATCATTAAAACTAGGATTGCTCCTGTTTTTCTTTCGGAACATCCGTTCGGGGAACGCCCGTTCCGGGAACATCCATAACAGTGCCACACTGGTCGCAGGTGCGTAGCTCCAGAGAATTATGAAATTTGTTGATGATGGGCGGAAGTTGCTCTACGATGTTTTCCAGCGGGAAATACTCTTCGTACAGTTTATTACCGCAGTTCTCGCAAAACCACAGCAAGCCGTCCGTATTTTCAGACGTGCGGATCTTTTCGATTACCATGCCGATGGTATTCGCCGGGCGGCGAGGGCTATGAGGAGTTTTACCGGGCAGTAAAAACATTTCACCTTCCCGAATTAGAATATCGCGAGTTTCGTCATTTTCCCGAACTTTCAGGGTAATATCACCTTCAATCTGGTAAAAGAACTCTTCGGTTTCGTTATAGTGAAAGTCTTTGCGGGAATTGGGCCCGCCGACCACCATTACAATAAAATCTTTGGTTTGCTGATAAACCTGGGCGTTGCCTACGGGTGGTTTCAGCAAATGGCGGTGTTCATCAATCCATTCTTTTAGGTTATATACATCAGGAATTTTCATAACAGTTGATATCAGGGATAGGTTAGAATATTTGTGTATTTTTGCCGTTTTTAGAGAAGCCAAACAGTACAATCTTTGTAGAAACAGACTGTAACATTATCTATATCACGCACTTTTAGTAAACCACTACTAATTTTTAGCGTACACTAAAGTAATGGCTTTTTTTTTGTAACGTTAGATTTTTTAACATGTTTAAGCCTCAGGAGGAGTCTTCCTCATTATCTGATTCACCTGGAAGCCTTTCTTCCTCCCCATCTCCGGTTATAGTATCATTGCGAAATGAACGGTCTCAGTCAAGAGACGAAGGCAGTAAAAAAATTGAGTTCAACCTTCCTCGATCATCTTCTGTTTCTTTAAAAGCATCTCGAAAAGCAGTACCACGTCACTCCCATTTAAATCAGCCGCAATCTGATAAATTTACTCTGCTAAAAAGTGTATTTGAAGCAAGTGAGGAAGCTATTACAGTCATTGATCTCCAGTATAATGTTGTTCTATTAAACGAAACGGCTCGCCTTTACGCTCAAGACATAGGTCTTAAGATAGAAGTTGGGATGAATATCGTTAAGGCTCTGCAAAAATTGCCAGATTCATTTAAAGCAATTCAACAGCCTTGGAGCGCAGCTTTGAAAGAAAACACATCGGAAACTACAAGCCAACACCCGGATGTTTACGGCGCAACTCGCCATTATCATACTTGCTACCGCCCCTTATATGATGCCCATCAGCAACTAATAGGTGCGGTGCAGATGGTGAAAGACATTACTGAAGAAAAGATGGCAGAAGCGCAACAGCACCTCAATAGTGAAATTAAGGCGTTTCAGCAGTTGGCTGACCATATGCCTCAACTCATCTGGTTTACTAATGCCGTTGGACAAACAAATTTTACCAATACCAGATTTGAGCAGTATACCGGTCAGGCCGAAAGTAAACTTTCTACTGACCACTGGCAGCAATTAATTCACCCGGATGATTTCTCCAAGTCTCTGAAAATGTGGTACCACTCTTTACAAACGGGAAATTCTTGTGAATATGAGTACCGTCTTTTTCGCGCTTCAGATAAATCCTACCGTTGGCATTTAGTGCAGGTAGCTCCATTAAAGAGTGATCAGGGTAACAGTACTTAC
Source organism: Roseihalotalea indica (assembly GCF_022458895.1). Next base: position 98,576 of record NZ_JAINFL010000015.1, read on the forward strand.
TGGATTGGCATGGCCACCGACATTCATGACCGTAAGCTGCAAACAGAACGTATTACGCAAACCAATCAGCACTTAAAACACATAAACCAATACCTAGATGATTTTGTGCACGCTACTGCTCATGACTTACGAGCGCCGGTAGCTAATCTACAACTATTCACTCGCACCTTTGAACAGCTTTCTCCTCAAGACTGGAATGAGCTAATACCCAAAATTACCAAGAATATTAATAAGCTGGATAGCACCTTAAAGGGTTTAGTTCATCTTATTGATTTGCAAAGCCAGCCTGTGCCAAAGAAGCAAGCGATACTGGTGAGTGAGGTTATTCAAGAAGCTATTACACAATATGATCCGCTTATTCAGGAAGCACTGGCCAAAGTAAGTATGCTGGATCCAGATCAGTCGTCTGTATACTATGTGAAGCCGTATCTGCGTAGTATTGCAAACAACCTTATAAGCAACGCTGTTAAATACAGAGATCCACAACGCCCTCTTCAAATCAAAATTATGATACAAAAGCTGGTAAACTTCTGCGTGCTTACGTTTGAAGATAACGGTCAAGGTATTGATTTGCAGAAATATGGTACGAAGCTATTTCAGCCATTTCGCCGCTTTACAAATAATGGTGAAGGCTTAGGTATTGGCTTGCATATGATCCGAACTATAGTAGAAAAAAATGGTGGTAAGGTAGAGGTAATCAGTCAGCCCAACGTGGGTACAGCTTTCAAAATTTACTTAAAAGAATACACGATATGATCTTGATGATAGATGATGATGAAGATACACTAGAGATTTACCAGTTACTTATTGAAAAAACTCCTTATTCAGACCATTTTATAACTTATAATGACGCTCTGGAGGCTTTACATTGGCTTAAGGAGCTAGCCTCTAATCAAGAAGTATTTCCTAAATATATTTTGTTGGACTTAAATATGCCAGAACTTAACGGCATTGAGTTTGTGCACCAATTTGAGCAGGAACTAAACTACCAGGAGCTAAATACAGAAATCATTATACTTACCAGTTCGGTCCGCGAAAAAGACCAGCAGGAAGCACTAAGTCACTCCAGCGTCAGTAAATTTGTTAGTAAGCCTTTGTCAAAAGATCAGCTAGTTGGATTTTTAGCATCCAGTGTTTCTTCTTAGTTTTTATTTCTGCCTATTTTTGTTGGGAAGGTGAGAGAATCTAAGTCATCTCACCTATCATCCATTCTCGTTGCTTTGTAAACAAAATCTATAAGGCTTCAGTACTAAAAGTGTCTCCCTGAGCTATATCTCCACTTTCATAGCCACGCCGGAACCAGCGCATACGCTGCTCTGAGGTGCCATGAGTAAAAGCATCGGGCACCACATAACCTTGCGATTGTTTCTGCAAACGATCATCGCCTATAGCATTGGCTGCTCTTAAGGCTTCTTCGATATCACCCTGCTGTAAAATGTCATGCATCTGATCAGCATGGTTTGCCCAAACCCCGGCCAGAAAATCAGCTTGAAGCTCTAGCCGAACCGACAGCCGGTTGTATTCTTCTTGGCTTATCTGGCTGCGTTGTGCCTGCACTTGCCGACTAATGCCCAATAAATTCTGTACATGGTGGCCTACTTCATGAGCAATGACATAGGCCATAGCAAAATCACCATCCGCACCCAGTCTTTGGCTTAAAGTACGTTGAAAACTGAGGTCGATATATACATTATTATCCCCCGGGCAATAAAAGGGCCCGGTAGCAGCTTGAGCAAAACCACAAGCCGACTGTACTCTGTCCGTAAATAAAATAAGTTTAGGCTCCTGATACTGCCGCCCCTGTTGCTGAAAAAGTTGGTTCCATACGTCTTCAGTATCGGCCAATACTACTCCTACAAACTGGGCTAGTTGATCTTCCTCGGGGCTGGTAGTCTGAGTCTGGGCGGCAGATGATCCACCACCTTGATCTATTTGTATTAAATCAGTAAAATCACCGCCGAAAAGTAAGCCAAGTACGACCAGAACAATTGTTCCTAGTCCTCCTCCTACGGCTACTGTTTTTCCACGGCTACCTCGTCGATCCTCGACGTTGCTGCTTTGTCGTCTGCCTTGCCAGCGCATAGTTAAAAAAGTTTGGTGTGTTAGTTATAATATTTGTATTGATATGTCCGGGTTAAACTCTAATTTATAACAGTAAATCAGAGGAAACCCCGTGTATTTAAAAATACAAACTATTAACCGAATATCATTGATGAAGTTTAAGAGACTATTTAAAAATTAACACTTCATTTTTAATGTGATTGTGTTGGTGTCACGCTTCATTACTAACATCCGCTTGCATAACTAGTTTGGAGCAAACTATTTAGTTACTTTAAGTTCCGGTTTCAGTGCCTCAATTAATGGAAGAGCAACCATTCATAAGTTTTAAAAATCAATTTAAACAACCTCTGAGTCATGCTAAAATCAGCCTGAATTTCAGCATTATTAGTAGATAGATAAAGAGAGGATACCGTGCTTATTCGCTGAGACTTGGCTTTTTCTTATAAATCGCATTTTGATCCGTAGTAGATGTACTGGCATTGAGATACAGATCAAATACAGTTCCTTTGCCTACCGCGCTACTTACTTCTATATGCCCTTCCATCATCTCAACTTGTGTTCTAACCAAGTATAGCCCCACTCCCTTTCCCTCCTGATGAAGATGAAATCGCTGGTATAATCCAAATATTTTATCCTGATACTTTTCCAAGTCTATCCCGATACCATTATCAGCTATCGATAGTATAATCTGATCTTCTTGCTGCCGGAAAGAAAAAGTAATTTCAAGGCATCTTTCTTCCGAACGGAATTTGATAGCGTTGCTGACCAAATGTTCTAACGCACTTTCTAAATATGGTTTAATTGCACGCACTTCTACGTCAAGTGCTACTTGGTTTCGTACCAAAACATGTGCATTCAAAAGCTCCGGTTCCTTCTTATTAAGAACATTTTGTACAACCTCTTTGATTGATATGTTTTCAGACTCGTTTTCTGAAATATTCCGGTACACCAGAGTTTCATTAAGATCTCTGATAACAGTATCTAGCCGCTCTGCGGCCTCCTCTAGATGAGTTAGGCACTGATTATTATGATTGGTAAGCTTGGTATTATCCAGAATACCCACTAGCCCTAGAATTTGAGCAATAGGTCCGCGCAACTTATGTGAAACGATAGAAGCAAACTGCTCAAGGCTACTATTCTGCTGCACCAACCGTTTATTAGCTTTTGTAATTTCGTTGGTCCTCCTGGTTATTTCTTCCTCTAACCCCTCACTGTACTGAATAAGCAAATGGTTAAGCTCTTCAATAATTTCTTGCTGGCTTAGTAACTCTTCATTTTGATCTGAGATTTCCTGGGTTCTCTCTATGATCCGCTCTTCCAGTACCAGGTTTTGATTACGCACAATCTGTTCATTTTCTAAAGAAACACGCAAGGAGCGTTGTTGTGCCTTAATTTTATCACTGCGATATAAGTTGATTCGGTCAGCCAACGCAAAAGAAAATAAAAGCACTTCTATTGAAGAGGCTATTTGAATTGCTTCTTCTATATATGGAATATCAGTTATCCAACCGATATTTCTCAGGCTTACTAGTGTAACTGAAAGCAGGTAGAAGGTCCAGGCAATAATAAATAATCGAGCAGAAGTATTACCTTTTTTAAGAGTAAAAAAAGTTGTTAGCCAGATGGTTATCGGCACGGTAGCACATATAAAGGCTACGAATACAATACTTACATGATAACTGACAACATAGGCCAAAAGAAACAGACTGCCGCTAAGTATAGTAAGTCCATTAAGAATAATATGGAAATTAGGGACGAAGTACCTGGTTTTTAGAAATGATTTCGTAAAAAGTACCCCCCAAAAAAGGTTGGCAAAAAAAACAGATACTATAATTTTATCATAATAGCTGCCAAAAAACCAATTGTAGTAAGCAACCTGCCCCTCAAGTGTAGCAATGATAAACGTATTACATATTGCAAATAAACAGTAATACAAATAGGCTTTTTCCTTTAAAGAAAAGAAGAGAAAGAGATTATACAGCACCATCAAAATCATAGCACCATAAAATAGTCCCTCGGTAAACTCTGAACGAGTAATGGCAGTCACTATATGCACTTCATCATATAGCTTCAGAGGAACCAGAAGTGCTCCTTCAGTTCTAACTTTCAGATAATACGTATGGACAAGCGTATCAGCTAGTGGGAGAAGAAATAAGGGCTTCCTATAGTTTAATTTCTTCTGTTGAGCCAGTATCTTATCACCTGCTTTTTGCTCTACCCAGCCACCCTTAGTAGAGGCATAAAACACGACAGAATCTAGAGCAGGATACCCAACTTCTAGATAAAGACGCCCTGCATCTGCTTTTCTTCCTTTTACATCAATTTTCAGCCAGCATGTTGATAAGGATAATCCAAAATTTAAAGCTGAAGACTTTTTAAACCGAGAAGTAAATAAATTGGCTGAAACCTCTTTAATGGTAAGCTGATTTGTACTATCCTGGAAGTATACTACATCGATTTCCGAAAACGACGCAGCATTGCTAGGTACTATCCCTATTAAAATTAGCGTAAAACAAGTGAGTATTTCTGGAAAAGACCAGTAACGACTAACACTAGCATTTATAAAACTCGCTCTTTCTCTTTTCAAGTCTACCGAACGTAACTTTAACCCAACCTAAAGTTACTAATAACTCTGATGCTAGGCAGAATAGAACAGTTTCTGTATTGGCAAAACTATTACATACGTAAGTAATGAGTGTTTTGGGAGGATTTATTGACTGACTTGGGGACATAAAAAACCCTCCCACCCAGTAGGGTGGAAGGGAAAAATAAATGTACTCCGTAGGGGAATCGAACCCCTGTTACCAGGATGAAAACCTGGCGTCCTAACCCCTAGACGAACGGAGCTTCACTGTGCAAGCAGCGAGAAGGTTAAACAAAAAAAGTACTCCGTAGGGGAATCGAACCCCTGTTACCAGGATGAAAACCTGGCGTCCTAACCCCTAGACGAACGGAGCGTTTATTTTTGAGAGTGCAAATATAGGAGTAGCTCTGGAAATTGTCAAAAAATCTGACAAATTTTACGAAGTACTGCTATATTTCTAAGCAATTTTATAATTTCGCCTCTCTAACACGCATTTAAAGCAACAAGTTTTCCCAAACTTAGTATATTTTTCTATAGCGTAGTGAAAGACCTACATTCAACCATATTTTTACCCGATTATTCATTTAAATAAAAACACAACTATGAAAGTTGCTATTAACGGATTTGGACGAATAGGACGCCTTACTTTCCGAAATTTACTTCAGAACGAAAGTATAGAGGTTGTAGCCATTAATGACCTTACCGACAATGATACACTGGCCCACTTACTTAAGTATGATTCAGCCCACGGGAAGTTTCCTGGGGATATTAGCCTAGAAGGTGACTCTTTGGTAGTGAATGGCAAGAAAATTCAGGTTCTGGCCCAGAAAGACCCTTCACAACTACCCTGGGGCGACATGGGAGTAGATGTTGTGCTGGAGTCTACCGGACGGTTTGTGGATGCTAAGGGATCAGGAATGCATTTGCAGGCTGGTGCTAAAAAAGTGGTTATATCTGCCCCGGCTAAAGGTGACGATATTCCTACAGTAGTGCTAGGGGTAAATGACGATACACTGACTGGCGATGAAACGATTCTTTCTAATGCTTCCTGTACCACTAACTGCCTAGCTCCTATGGCAAAAGTGTTGCACGAGAAATTCACTATTCAGAAAGGGTTTATCACCACAATCCACGCTTACACTGCCGATCAGAATATTCAGGATGCACCGCATAAGGACTTACGTCGAGCCCGAGCAGCTGCTATCAATATTGTTCCTACAACCACCGGAGCAGCTAAAGCTGTAGGGCTGGTATTACCTGACCTGAAAGGAAAATTAGATGGCAATGCCGTACGAGTACCTGTGATCACCGGTTCTCTTACCGACCTTACCTGCATTGTAAGCCGGGACGTAACGGTGGAAGAAGTAAATGCTGCGATGAAAGAGGCTGCTGATACTGCTTTGAAGGGAATTCTGGAGTACAGCGAAGAAATGCTGGTTTCTTCTGATATTATTGGTAACCCTCACTCTTCAATCTTCGACGCTCTATCTACCAGCGTAAATGGTAATATGGTAAAAGTATTATCTTGGTACGATAACGAGTCAGGCTACTCAGCCCGTACGGCCGATTTGATTGCCAAAGTAGGCACCATGATGTAATTCAGCTTATAAATACTTACAAAAGGCATCTTGCACAGAGCGAGATGCCTTTTATATTTTCTGATAGTTACCCATCAACTATCTGCTTCAGGCCTCTCTAAGGCTATCCCTCTTCAGCAACTCTTCCTTAGCGCCCTCTCTTATCTCAACTATCTGATAATCAACCTTATCATTTTCTTGGTTATGATTAATTAATGGTTTCTCTTTGCGAAAGAGGAATATCATCGAAGATATTACACCTGTGGGCTAAAACGCATTATCGATCCAGAAAAAAACCCCTCTCTCGTTACCTTGCTTTGTCTTATGAAGGCAATACTGAGGTATGATACAGTTTAAATTCGTTATATTATTTCTACTATTAGCTGCTAGTGCATCGTTTGCTCAAGGGCCGGTTATCACCAGCCTGGACAAAACGCATGGTACCGTTTACGAAGTTGTTACGATTACAGGCAGTGGTTTTGGCACAGATACCACCAATATTGATGTATTCTTCGGCGGAATTGCCGCTGACTCAATCGTCTGCATCAACAGCGACAATTGTATGCTGGATACCAAAATACGCGTGATGGTTCCTCCCGGAGCAACTACCAGCAGCATCGCCGTAATGCGTCAAGATACTAAGCTTACCGCTTACTCGCCAGAAGTATTCTACATCAGCTTTGATGGAGGTGCTTTTGATAAAGATTTATTGGAGACCCCCTACCTGTATGAAACCTCTGACGAGAACCTTTACAATCTCTGCCTTTGCGATTTTAACCGGGATGGTCTCAATGACATAGCCACCAGCGATACTGATTACGAGAAAGTTACCATTCTGCAAAACAGTACTGATACTATTGATACAGTTGCATTTACTCCTGTCGAGATCGATATTAATGCTAAAACCCGATGGGTACGCTGCGGCGACCTGAATGGGGATGGTTTACCGGATTTAGTCTTTTCTGCCTCTAACAACAACACCGATAAAGAGCGAATTTACATCTACCGTAATACTAGTACCATAGGTGGAGCCATCTCTTTCGACGAAACCGCGCCGCCCCTTTCTTTGTCGGTAGACGGTAACCAAGCGGCTCGTATGGCTATCCGGGATTTGGATATGGATGGCAAACCGGAAATTACGGTAGTTGATATTTCTGATGAAGGCGGTATCTCTGTTTTCCTGAATACTAGCTCCGGCTCTTCCATAAGTTTCAACCCCACTCCCAGCTTACCATTTGCCGTATTTGGTATTGAAAACACCAAGTTAAGTGGTATTGCCGTAGAAGATTTTAGTGGAGATGGTTTGCCGGATATTGCCGCTAGCGAAGATGAAAGCAGCGGCATTTATGTAATTGTTAATGCCAGCACCTCAGGTTCCCTGGCATTTGGCGGACTAACGCAACTCACTGCTTCCGGAGGACAAATTACTAATTTAAAGGCAGGCGACCTGGATAATGATGGGTTAACTGATCTGGTCATTGTAGATAAAACATATGTAGGTGCACTTCGAAATACTTCTCAGAATGGAATTATAAGTTTTGCCAGTCCAATTCGTTTTGACCAAACTACTTTGAACCGAGAAGGGCTGGAGCTGGCAGATATAGATGGAAATGGATTACTGGATATTGCAGTAGCGGCCCAAAATAGAAACTGGGTGGTTTTGTTATTTAACAAAAGTACAATTGGTTCCTTAGACTTTAATACAAAACAGATAATCCTGACCAGTGAAAACTCGCTTAGTGTGCGGGCCAATGACCTGAACGGTGATGGCAAACCTGACTTAGCCTATACCGAAACTGCTACAGATAAAATTGCTATAAAACTTAATCGTAATTGTATCAAACCAGTGTTGGAACCTACGGAAGGGCTGGGAGTGTGTGATCAGTTGCCTTACCAGCTATCGGTTACCAAAGCTGTTGACGTTGAATACGTTTGGGAAAGTTCTACCGATGGAGTTACTTTCACTCCTCTTGCTGAAGCGGCTGATTCTACATTTACTTTCACTACTAGCAATGAACTGTATTATCGAGTCAAAGTATCTTCCTCTCACAATGGTTTTTCTTGCTCAGCAGTTGCTTCAAATATAGTACAGGTTGTGCGCCCGGATGGCTTCGTTCCTTCTAAGCCAACTATTATTGATAAGAACCCGCCAGACCCAATATGTTTTGGTGAAAGCATTAGCCTACGTGCTGAGAATGTTAATGCTGATTATTACTGGACTGGGCCGGACAACTTCACCTCTAGCAGCCCCAATCCAACAATTCCAAATGCTACTAAAGCCAATGAAGGGCTGTATGTTCTCTATGTGCAAGCCAGTGAGGAAAACGGAGGCTGTGTCAGCGACACGGCAACGACCTTTGTTCGGGTAAGTGAACCGGAGGCTATTACTATTAAGCCCGCAAGCCTGCCCGTGTTCTTTGAGGGTGGACAAACGAAATTAAACATAAATAATGTTGATGGGCAAACCTACCAATGGCAACGAAACAACCAGAGCATTCCGGATGCCACCGATCAATCACTTACCCCTGACCAAGAAGGCGATTATATAGTAATTACGCGAAATGCTGAGGGGTGCTTACGAGAAAGTGATCCTATATCGGTAGCTTATGCCCGCCCCATTATACTAGAAGAACTTTGTTTAAACGAAGAAGGGACTTTTACTATCTCGCCGTCTACCCTGAATGGTCAGGAAATTCGGTATCGGTGGAATTTTGGTGAGAACAGCAATTCCTTAGAAAATGACACAGTCAGCTATCAGTTTAGTAGTGCAGGCACCCATAAAGTCGCCATAGAGATTCTAGAAGATGATGGTGCGGTCCGGGACCGTTACGAGCAAAACATTGAAGTATTGGATATTCCAACCCTGACTATTCAGGCTGATGGCAACCCTAACTTATGTCCCGAGACTACCGTAGTTTTGAAAGCTAACGAAGGGTTTGCTACATACTCCTGGAACACTGGTTCTACCGATCGCGTACTCACAGTAACCCAGGCTGGCACCTATACTATCACCGCTACAACTTCAGAGGGGTGTGCCACCAGCCAAAGCATTGATGTGGAAGATGCAGAAAACCCAGATGCTCAGATTACCGCTTCCAGTGATCGTATTGCTTTGGGAGATACTTTACAGTTGCATGCCCAAGGCGGAGCAACTTACCGCTGGTACGCTAGCGAATCGCTCAGCGACACTAGTATTGCTAACCCCATCGTTCGCCCTCTGATTACTACTACTTATACCTGTGTGGTTACCAATGAAAAAGGGTGTGAGAGCACAGTAGAATATATTGTTACAGTAGATCGCCGTTTGGATGTTATTCCGGAGAGAGCCTTTACTCCTAATAACGATGGTAATAACGATACCTGGTATATTGAAAAAATGGATTTGTATCCTGATTGCCGACTGACGCTTTTTAACCGGCAGGGTATTAAAATATACGAAGAAGAAGATTACAGCAACCTTGAGCCCTGGAGTGGATCTGCTTACGGTACATCTGTTCCGGCAGGGGTATATTTTTACCTGATTGACTGCGGTGAAGAAGCAGGAAAACAAACCGGAAGCGTTACTATTATACGTTAAAAGGGGCTAGGTAGCATTGGCTGAGAAATGAGGAGAAGAGTCACTATTGCACACCTATTGTTTTTAAGTATCCATATATTTGTAATCATTGATTTCTGGCGAACAAAATCCATAACGGATCATATTACTAAGGTAACTCAGAAAGTAGTATACAGCACTGATCGGTCTACATCTCAAGCCCATGCTTTAACACTCTACGAACTCTGTACGCAGCATTACTCTTTTACAATTCCAGAAAAATATGCAAGCGTATTGAAAACGGATGCCGCAGTTACTATACACGCCACTTTCTTTTTGCATATCGTACACTCTATCGAAATTGAGAAATACTCCATTCCTATTTCCTTCGGATTATATGCAGTCATCTCGCTAGCAGTCGCTATTATTTCAGTCATGGCCTTGGCGTTTTCCAAGCACTTTGATTTCCATTCATTAGCAGCCATTATTAATGGACTCTTGACACTTATGGTTATATATCTTATCTGGTTTTAGATATTTTGATCTGTCTAAGGGAAACTCTTATCGGGCACATCAGTTGATAACACCAAATAAGTTACCTAGCTGGTATGCTAAAAATTGCCTGGTCAGAAATATATGCTCATCCTCTGCCGGAGAACCATCGTTTTCCGATGATAAAATATGACCTTCTTCCTGAACAACTTTTGTATGAAGGCACTATTACTGAAGAAAACTTATTCACACCTTCTCCACTGAAAGAAGAATATATCGTGAACACGCATGATGCTGCTTATTGGCAGCGGTTGAAACATCAGGAGTTATCACGGTCAGAAGTACGCAAAACAGGTTTCCCCATGTCAGAAGAGCTGATACATCGGGAAATTACCATTATGCAGGGAACTTTGCAGGCAGCATTGTATGCTTTGCAATACGGCGTAGCTTTTAATATTGCAGGTGGCACGCACCATGCATTTACTGACCGGGGCGAAGGATTTTGCCTGCTTAATGACATTGCTATTGCCGCAAATTATCTGCGAGAGAAGAAACTAGCTACTAAAATATTAATTATTGATTTGGATGTCCATCAGGGTAATGGAACCGCACAGATATTTAGAGATATACCAGAGGTTTTTACTTTCAGTATGCACGGTGCTAAAAATTATCCTATGCACAAAGAGCAGTCAGACCTGGATATTTCGCTACCTGACGGAACAGATGATGCTCACTATTTGGGTAAACTTGAAGAGGTATTACCCCGTTTATTAGAGCAAGTAGCTCCAGAGTTTATTTTTTTTCAATCGGGGGTAGATGTGCTGGCTTCCGATAAACTAGGGCGACTGGGATTAAGTATTGCTGGATGCCGAGAGCGCGACCGGACTGTTTTAAAGCACTGTAAAGAGCACCAGATTCCGGTGGCCTTAAGCATGGGCGGTGGTTATTCAGAGAAGATTGCGCACATTGTAGAGGCGCATGCCAATACGTATCGATTAGCCCAAGAACTTTTTTTCTAATACCCCTTTCCGTAAAGCAAGCATTTTCAATGAAAAAGCGTTATTTTAATTATTGGTTGATTTTTGCTATTGCCGGACTAATATTGATTGGACTAGGTTTAAGTCTCTTTGGCGAAGCAATTATTGCTAAATACGAAAGACAAAACTGGTTCTGGTTAGGCTCTTTAAGTTTAATCATTGTAAACGCAGGCATATCGCTGGTAGGCCAATCTGTAGTATATAGAGTAAAACTTATTCGTGAAAAAGAGCAATAGTCTATCTATTTCTGCAACTGATGACAGTAAAATTCTGCAAAGAAGTATTTTTTTTGCTATAAGCTTTACTGTTTTGCTATGGCTTATCCGCGCTGTAGAATGGGGAGCATCTTTAAACTTAGGCATTTTTGGTATCTTTCCCCGAAGCCTGCCCGGTATGATTGGGATTTTAACCGGTCCGCTGGTGCACGGCACCTTTCTACACTTACTATCTAATACATTTCCTCTTATCTTTTTACTCATAGCAACTTTTTATTTTTATAATAAGATTGCTTTAGAAGTCTTTCTATGGATTTACCTGATTACCGGTTTTTGGGTGTGGATAGCAGCTCGCCAAGCTTATCATATTGGCTCTAGCGGTATTGTTTATGGTCTAGCTGCATTTCTGCTGTTCAGCGGCATGTTTCGTAAAGATATTCGCTCTATTGTAGTAGCCGTAGCGATTGCATTCTTATACAATGGTATGATCCAGGGGCTTTTTCCTGATCCTGATCATCAAGAAGTGTCTTGGGAGTCGCATCTGCTGGGTTCAGCGGCCGGGGTATTTTGCTCATTTTATTTTCGCGGATCTTCACCGATAATTGCACCTACAGAAGAAAGATCAAAGAATAATGTTGAACCAGTTTTATTTTCAGAAAATATAAATCATACCTTCCAAAAACATAATAGCTTTACATCAACGAGCTATACTTACAATTATCGATTGCAGGTATCGGATGATCAGAAAATAGCGAATGTTTTAATAATAGGGGAAGAAGATTCTTCTATTGCTTCAGAAATTTAAAAAATCCCTTATTAGCATCAGGACATCCTTCGCAGTTAACAACCAGTAAATAATAACCTGACGGATACTGGCTTAAATCAAGCCGATAGGTAGTGGGATTAATCTGCTCTGACTGAACGTTCATAGAGTTACCCAAAATATCAACGACTTTGATAGAAGGTTCAGCATCAGCAGGTAAAGAGAAGGGCACACGATCAACCTGCACAAAAACAAAATCCTGTGCAGGATTGGGATAAACAGCTGCATCCTGATCTGCCGGATTTCCCCCTTCATTAGGCATAGCAACTATGATTGGTGCAAGAAGAACCAACGATAAAGTTGCTATCATGAAGAAGCGAGCTATGGGCGAAACAAAATGCATTCAGTAAATCGTAATCATATAGTATTATATACTACCAAAATCAAAATTAGTTGTAAAAATCAATCAATATTAAATAATATGTAATAAAATTCGTTAACAATGATTTTTTTAAGACAAAAAAAGCCGATGTTTCCATCGGCCTTCTTTTTAAAATGTACTTAGCGAATATTTTAGTTTTCGCTAATGCTTTCTTCAACACGATCTATCTCTGCCTCAATACGGGCAATTGCTTCATTTATTTCTTCGTAAGATGTAGTCCAATCCTCTTTTGTAATAGAACGTGCTGTCTGAAGTTTTTCATTAATATCTTCTTTTTCGTCTTCAAGTTCTTCAATAGCAGATTCTATATCCGATTGAGCAGCCTCATTTACCTTACGAGATGTTTTCTTTAAATCACCAATACGTTTGTCAATGTCTTTGCTTCGCCCTTCCAATTCGCTAATTCTTGTTTCCCGGTCATCTTCGTAAAATTGCTCCCGAAGTTCAATCGCTTCTCTAACTTCTTCCTGAGCCTCTTCTGTTTCTTCTCGAGCCTCTTTTATTTGGTCCTCTACGTCTTGTTTTGTAAGTGCCTTGTTACAGCTAACAGATGCTATAGTAAAAAAAGTAAGTAAGAAAAAATAACTATATTTTTTAGTCAACATTTTCATTTTGCCAGTCAGTTAATGATTAAAAAATTTATATACTCAGTATAACTATTCTGACAAGAAATTGTTGGTTATTCCTTAAAAATTTGGTGTGAAAAGGGAATGTGTAATTATGCTAAAATACCTTGAATCACTGAGTCATTTAGTGGTTTAGTGAGATATCCCTCAACCACATCATATTTTTTAGCTTTAGTACGGTCGCGATCATCTAAAGAAGAAGTGAGAACATAGACTTTTAAATCAGGCTGAACATCTGTGCCCTTCAATGCTTCTAAAAACTCCCACCCATCCATTTCGGGCATATTTAAGTCTAGTAAAATAATATCAGGTTTTTCAACCTGTTTTACGGTAATGTCATCCAGAGCCTGCCGGGCTTGCGCATACTCTTGCACTTCCAGAGAAGCATTATTCTTCAATAGCAATTTCCGGCTAATCAGTAAGTCTATTTGGTTGTCATCAATAATAAAAATGCGCATGATATTTTTTGTAAAAGTCTGATGCTAAGATACAAAGCTTTTTAGCATGAATTTACGCAATCGGGTTGCAATCATTACATTTATTGCTATCTACTTACCGTAAATAAGGCTCCTCTTTTTTTGGTTAAAAAATAATATTTTTACTACTGCTTATAAACATTATAACAATTACGCTATAAAATATACTACAGAGATGTAGGTAAGATTGATTGCTTTAGAATGGCGCAAAAAAATAATAGTAAAAACAAAAAAACCTTGCAAGAAAAACTTGCAAGGTTTTGTGAACCCGCTGGGGCTCGAACCCAGGACCCACGCCTTAAAAGGGCGTTGCTCTACCAACTGAGCTACGGATTCAGTCGCAGTGTAGCGGTTGTTTTTGTGGGGGGTATCCCCTTAATTGCGAATGCAAAGGTAAGAGTCTTATGATAAATTTCCAAAAGGTACCCCGTAAATTTGTAATTGCTTTCGTATTAGTATGTGCTAACATGGGCCACCCACAAATGGTTTTGTCTCAATCAAAAAATTTTAGCACTCTTCAGGAGGCCGATTCGCTTTACAACCTCCACCAGTACACCGAGTCCTTTCGTTTGTATGAGCAGTTGTTTTATGATGAGCAACAGGCGTCACCTGCCATGTTACTTAAAATGGCTTTTATTCAGGAAGGGTTGGGAGAGTACAGCGAAGCACTCTACTACTTAAATGAATATTACCTAACTACCTCCGATGAGTCAGCTATTGAGAAAATGCGAGAGCTTTCTACCCAATATCAGTTACGAGGCTATGAGTATACTGATTATGATCTTTTCTATAACCTCCTTCGCAAATATCAGTACTTCATAATCTATGGGCTATGTGCTATCTTGCTCTTTGTGCTGGCCTATATGGCTTTTAGCAAACGTAAGCAGTCTGAAAAACCCTACGGAGTCGGAGTAGCATTCGTATTACTTATCGGCCTGCTGTTTTATATCACTAATTACTCCATACGGCCAACCTTGGCTATTATTATGGATGACCATACTCCCATCATGAGTGGCCCTTCTTCAGGGGCGGATGTAGTCTATATCAGTGAAAAGGGGCATCGGGTGAAAATTGAAGGCCGCAACGATGTCTGGACAAAAATTGAATGGAACGGCGAAACAGCTTATATCCGAGAAAATAATTTGCGGCCTATCTGAGACTGAATCCTTCTCTATCATTGAACTTTAGTTAGAATAAAAGTATTTTTATGTATATACTTTTATAACTAATATTACTGAATGTCTGAACCCTTTTCCACAGCAATCCAGAAAGAAACAGCAGTACTGGTTGCACTGATTAATCAAAAACAACCCGAGCATAAAGTTCAGGAATATCTTGATGAGCTAGCCTTCCTAGCGGAAACGTCAGGTGCTGTTACTCTTGAGCGCTTTACTCAACGTCTTGAAAAGCCTGATGTAACAAACTTCGTTGGCAAAGGAAAACTGGATGAAATCCATCAGTTTGTGAAAGCTCATGAAGTAGATATGGTCATTTTTGATGACGACTTAACTCCCTCTCAGGTTCGTAACATTGAGCGGGTACTTAAGTGCAAAGTGCTGGATCGTAGCTTGCTGATTCTTAATATATTTTCTATACGGGCAAAAACTGCTCAGGCTAAATCTCAGGTGGAGCTAGCTCAGTACCAGTATATTTTACCTCGGCTGACTAAAATGTGGTCTCACCTTTCTAAGCAAAAAGGTGGTATCGGTATGCGCGGTCCGGGGGAAAAAGAATTGGAAACTGACCGCCGTATTGTACGTGATAAGATCGCTCTGTTTAACAAAAAGTTAGATAAACTAGATAAGCAAAGTGCTACCCGCCGTAAGGCTCGCCAGAAGGTGGTTCGTGTGGCTTTAGTAGGTTATACCAACGTGGGCAAGTCTACCTTAATGCGTCTGTTATCTAAGTCTGATGTATTTGCTGAGAACAAGCTTTTTGCCACAGTAGATTCTACCGTGCGGAAAGTTGTGATCAACCAGATTCCATTCTTGCTGACTGATACTGTAGGGTTTATCCGCAAGCTTCCTCACACCCTGATTGAGTGTTTTAAATCAACGCTGGATGAGATTCGAGAGGCCGATGTGCTTTTGCATGTAGTTGATGTATCACACCCATCATTTGAAGAGCAGATTCATATTGTGAATAAAACGCTGGCTGAGATTGGCGCTTCTGATAAACCTACTATTCTGGTCTTTAATAAAATAGATCAGTTAATCAATCCGAAGCATGAATTAAATGGGCAGGATAATGGTGAGTATGACTATCAACCCCCAGTAACCCTGGCTGAGTTAGAGAAAACATATATGAGCCGGG
The DNA here is from genome assembly GCF_022458895.1 of Roseihalotalea indica. The sequence continues at coordinate 114,697 of NZ_JAINFL010000015.1, forward strand.
ATTCGGAGGATACTATATTTATTTCAGCCGCCAACAAGACCAACATAAAAAAACTAAGACAAGCCATTTACAACAAGGTAGCTGATAAATATTTTACCATCTACCCTAACTATACCCGCAACGATTATCTGAATGCTTACGGCAGCTAATTGCGCTTAAAAGCTAATCTGTATGCCGTTGGTAACGCGATAAATGAATTTGGGAATCGGCACTATGGGCCGGTTCTCATACGTTATTCCTGCGGAAGTTTGTAAAGCCAGTTTTGACGTGATATTCACCAGTATATTGGCATCCAGTGCGACGCGATGCCGGAAAAAATCGCGGTCAGGATCAAAGCCAGTCTGGAAGTAAGCAATAGAACTAAAAGAGATATTATCTCGCAGTTGAAGGCGGCTGGTAACGTAATTAGAGCTTTTCCAAAGAGCTACGTTAAGAGTCCCTTCCTCTTCACCGGGAAACTCCCATTCTTCCCGCTCTCGCATAACACCTACGCCCGCCCAAAGACTTGACTTTTCTTCTCGGTATACCCGAAACCGGACTCCGCCCCCCGCCAGTTGCCGGGTTTGTAATCCTCGCCCCTGATCATACTGAATTTGAGCAAAGGTCTCATAAGAAATTATATTTTTCCGCAGCCAGTTTACTCGAAAGTGCCCATAACCTGCACTGTTAATAGGTTCTTCGCTGGTAGCATTATATTGTAACTGCCCGATTAGCAGAAAACTGTGATGCGTGGAGAAATAGGCTAAATCTGAATTAGCCGATAGCCCTACAAACGATTGCTCGGTACCATCATCAGTCAAACTCTGATTGTTAGCATTGAAACTTAACCCTATGGTTCCTAGAAAATAGTTGGCTGAATCTCCGCTTAACCGGCTTTTTTCAACATTCAGAATCTGAGCTTCACAATAATTGATTTTTATTAACCCTACCAGAACAAGCAGGGCACCTATAAACTGACGCATGAAATAAAATTGTTTTGCCACAAAACTATGAATTTATTAGAAACGGATGCCATCAGGCATAATATATCGCTTCTGAATAATCTCATCAGGCTTGGCCGCACGCACATATAAGATACGCCCCGAAAAATGTAAATCTTTTCCCGCCATAGCGTGGTTTAAATCTACTTTTAAGTGTGTCGCGTTTTTTTCCACAACCAGACCGTTGTGCTGTACCCCTTCGTCGTCCTTCACAGCTACGTATTGCCCAACATCTCGGATGGAATCGGCCATTTCATCATCAATTACGAAGCGTTCAATCGGAATATCCACGATGTTGTCTTGATGGTGGGCACCGTAGGCATCTTGTTTCGGAATCGTAAACTCAAAGGCATCGCCTGAACGTAAGCCTCGGATATTTTCTTGAAATGCCTCCAGCAGGCCATCAGATTTATAAAAGAAAATGAAAGGATACGCATCGCTCATAACTTCCAGCAATGCCCCTTGCCCATTGCCTTCTCGCAATGCATAACTCATGGTCACAATCATATTATCGTCTATTGTCATCATCGCTGCCATTTGTATATATGAGAGGAACCCTGCATATTCGCCATTGTTCGGTTTATTACTTAATCTTCATCTATCTGCACTATGCTCTTAGCAGTAGACATCGGTAACTCAAACATTGCTTTCGGATTGTATGAACAACAATGGTTACACCACTGGAGGTTGAGTACTGTCACCCGCAAAACGGCAGACGAGTATTCTATACAATTCAGAGCATTGCTCGATCAAGAGCACATGTCACTGTCAACCATACAAAGAGTAGTGATTAGTAGCGTAGTGCCGCCCCTTACGCAGGTTTTTCAGAAGATGCTTCACCAGTTAACAAACCAGATACCATTGGTCGTAAGCACGTCGCTTCATACGGGTTTAACTATCTCTACCGATACCCCGCAGGAACTGGGAACTGACCTGCTTGCCAATGCAGTAGCAGGGTATCACCTTTTTCATAAGAATTGTATTGTTGTAGATTTTGGTACAGCACTATCTATGATTACCGTAACGGGCCAAGGTGAGATAAAAGGCGTATCCATTGCTCCCGGGCTAGAATCAGCGCTAAAAGCACTCTCGCTAAATACGGCTCAACTACCTTTTGTGCCGTTGGTTGCGCCTCCGTCCGTATTAGGCAGAAACACCACACATGCTATTCAGTCGGGGGTGGTATTGGGATATGTGGGCTTGGTAGAGTACTTAACCGATCGAATCAAGAAGGAGCTAGATGGCCCTACGGAGGTAATTGCTACCGGCGGATTATCGGAAGTGATAGCTCCATTAACGGATCGATTTACTACTATTAAGCCCTGGCTTACCCTGGATGGTCTACGCTTGCTGGCCGAGCAGAATCAATATAGGCGCGAAGAAGCTGCTAGTTGATAATTGCCTGCGAATCACCTATTTTTGCGTTCCCTTAGACCCTGTAGTTCAAGGGATAGAATAGGAGTTTCCTAAACTCTAGATCCAGGTTCGAGTCCTGGCAGGGTCATTTTTTATGCACGCTCTTCAAGTGCGAACTGTTTATTATTCAAACCACCTTTCCTGAGCTGCCTGCTGACTGCCCTTTTCTAGTAATACCGGCACATCAATAATTTTTTCGTGTGGTAGCGCCGGAATAGTTTTAGCCTCATTCATAGCAGCAATAGGACTATTTTCGGTAGTGGTATCAGCGGGTTGGCCCAGGAATGCCAGAAGACATATGCCTACCCAGATCAATAACATCACAAAGTACTTTTTCATCGCTATTTGCTTTACTGTATCTGAGAGTTAGTAAGCACCCTTCAGCAAATGTCACCTGCCTTTGAATATTAACTGCTTCTCTTGCAGGATAACGGGCATAAAAAAAGGCTGCCTGAGAACAGACAGCCTGATAAAATCTGGAAAATCTAGTTCTAGTATTCTCCTTCTTCTTTTTCACCCTGGGCAGTATTCGTCATGCTGGGAGGCAAGATAACCGCGTCAATAATATGTACAATACCATTAGAAGCCTGTACATCTGGTGTTACTACTTTAGCACCTTCAATAGAGGCTCCGCCATCTTTCAACATTACCTCAGCGTTGCTACCTTCTACAGTGGTTACCTGCATACCATCTGACAAATCTGAAGAAGCAGTCTCACCCGAAACTACATGATAAGTAAGTACTGATACTAACTTATCTTTGTTTTCAGGCTTCAATAATGTTTCCAACGTTCCTTCTGGCAGTGCCTCAAAGGCAGCGTTAGTAGGCGCAAACACGGTAAAAGGTCCTTCCCCTTGTAATGTTTCTACCAGACCTGCAGCCTTCACTGCTTCTACCAAAGTAGAAAGGTCTTCCTGCGACATCGCTAAGGATACAATATCCTGCTCTTCGCTCATAGTATCTTGATCCTGTGCAAAGGAAAATGTGGTCATAAACAGACCAGCAAAAAATAAAATCAGTGCATTCGTTTTCATAGTTGCTCTTGTTTAAGTAAAAAATATGTACTCTCCTAACAGCAAGTATCTTTCATTGTTTTGTTTAATTAAAATTAATTATTTTTAAACAATTAAAACATCTCATTTATGCCAGCTAAGACCATTTAATAGTGTAATCGACTGAAAATTAATTTTTTATTGACACACAATTTATACATCATACTTATTTGCTATTGTCAACCACACACTATTGTTTATAATCAAAGATATTATGTGAAACAAAAACAGACAGCAAAATTGCTTTTTCCTCTCTAACTTTAATAGTAAACCCCTTTAAACTGCTCTGGTGAAATAGTCGTTTCTGTATATGCATGAGTTCTGTATTGCTCCGATAGTACGATTGTCACGCACTCGTTTCAACAAAGTGCGCAAATTCATAGTTATCAACTTACTTACTTAAAAATGAATAGCTATGTATACAAAAATTGCATCTATAATATTTGCTACCTCTGTATTGGCGAGCTGTAGTAGCCCCAGTAACGAAAATAATGAGGAGGTTGCTCAAAATGACAGCACCAATGCTGGTGAGATCATTGAGAATAACCAGTTGAAAGCCTCTTTTACTCAGTCTGAGTATTTTGATGAATGGAACGAGAATGGTGACTCTTATATATCAAAAGAGGAGTTCAGTAATGGCTTTTTTAGCGTATTAGATCGAGATCAGAGCGCTTCGCTCTCGGCTGAAGAATGGGAAAAAGGCAAAGCTCAGTTTTTTTCAGAAGAGAGTACTGAGAAAGAGCAGTCTGAAATGAACTGGGACGCCAATAGCGATAATCAGATTCAACTTGATGAGTTTAAGTCCGGATTAGAGGAACTTGATTATTTCTCTGAGTGGGATAGTAATGGAGATGACCAGCTGGCAGAAGAGGAAATTGCCGAAGGTAGTTTTGCTATGTGGGATACCGATGGGAATGGCGTAGTTGAAGCAGACGAATACCAGGAGTGGAGTAAAAATGTAGAGAAAAACTAGATTACCATAAAAAAGGGAACGCAGCGATTACAAACAGCTCGTTCCCTTTTTTGTATATGCTTATTTATGATGAATGGGGTGTTTCGCTCTCTGTATGCAAATGACTTTTACGATTCTCATAGAACTGCCTTTCGTCAAAACTCTCATGATCATAAAAGTTAGCATCTAGTGCCTGGCGTGCTGACAGAAGCCTGCCTTTAAGCATTTCCAGTTCGGCCTGAAGAATATCACGCTCAGAACGAGCAATATCTCGCTCTGCCCGCATTTTAGTAAGCGGGTCCTCACTTTGCATATTAGCTTCATACTGCTCTCGATTTGACCGGATCGAATCTCGGGATAACAATGAATTTCTCTCGTGTTCAGGCAACATCTCATTATGATGAGTGTTATAGTCGCCTTCATGTTCATGTAAAAATTCTCTGAGTGAATGTTCGTACTCCCGCGTTAATACTTCGCCAGAATATACCGGATAAAACCGTACTCGATTCTGATCCAGATGGTCTATCAGAATACAATCACTGTCTTGCTCTATTTTAGCTCGGCCGATAGGAATGAGCACATGCCGTTCATCTTTTCCGACATACATATCTTTATCGAGCTTTACATCCAGATAACGTACTTTTTCAAAGTTACCATCTACCACCAGGTCATGTACTTTTCCTAGTGAGGCACGATCACTTCCGATAACATCCCATCCGCGTACGTCAGGTTCTCCATCGGCTACTTTATACTTTTTCAACTCGCTTAGTTTGCGCAAATGCGCGTGCTGTTGATTTTCCATAATAAATCATGTTTAGGTTAAAAAATAGAGTGCTGCCTTTCATCAGCAGTTACTGTAAAAAAACGTAGGCTAGCTTATCTGGTAATTCTTGCTGGTAATTGATTTTTAGCTCATTTTCCGAGTCGTTTACCACGGTAGGATTGTCTGCCAGCATAAGCCAGGCTACCACTCCCAGAACGACCAGCAATAGCAATACCCAAGGCCAAACCGGCTTTTTTCGGGTTTTACGTTCAATGTGTATTTCTGCCATAGTGAATAGATTAGGTAAAAAATTATTGAGCAGCTAAACTTAAACGTTGAACTTTGGGTATTCATCGGTTAGCGTGCTGATCAATGCTCACTTATTGAACTACTTTTTACGTTTGAAGTTTACTTCAACCCGCAAATTACAGCAACCGATCTTCCTTACTTATCTTATTCCCCCCTTACTAGGCAATTTTGATTTCAAGCTTACTACTAAATAGGTACCAGGAAGCAGTTGGCAGGAGACTGATCACTCGTACAGTCTCCTGCCTACGGTAAAGCTTACATAATGATCGGAATAAACTTCTACTGTATATCAATCTTTATATTGTACTTGGTTAGTAACCCCAGCACATCCGGTAATGAGAATCTAGCACCTTTTATCAAATTCTTTTCCGGGTCAATAGAATAGTTAAAAGAGCGGCTTAGATCAGCTTTCTCCAGGTTGGTATTCTCAAACATAGCATTGAGCAAATCGCAGTGATCTATCCGGGCATTCTTCAAATGAGCGCCCACAAAATCTACTTCCTGTAGCTGCGAATCCACAAAGCTTGCCCCATTCAGTTTGACCTGGAAAAAAGAAGAATGATTTAACTGGCAGTTCTCAAAGTTAGCAGCAAACCCAAAAGCGTTGCAGTTTTCAAAATGCATACCCAGCATTTTACAACTCCTGAAAGTTACATCCTGAAATGAAGTGGCCGCCAGATTGACATTACTCAAGTTACAGTCTATAAATTCAGATTCTATAAACCGGATTTTGGAAAGATCAGCGTTTGAGAAGTTACAATGAGAAAAAGTACAATATTCATATTCTCCCTTCGCCAGAGGATCTTCTGAGAAGTTAATTTTATCAAATGTCTGTTCATCTACATATAGCTGATCCATATATTCTAACTATTTTTTATTTATCAGGCGGCGTACAGGTTCTTATCCGCGATAGTCCATTCTCTTCCTGATTTCGTTTTTTGCTTTCAACCCCGACCACTTTTCACACAGATACAACCCCAGATCAATAGATGCCGAGACTGCTCCTGCTGTAATAACATTTTCGTCGTCTACTATTCGGTCGTGAAGCACTTCTTTACAATAGGGTTTTAGTGTCTCGTATTCCTGAAAATTTGTGGTAGCCCGTTTGCCTTCAAGAAATCCGGCAGCGCCTAGAATAAGGCTTCCGGTACACACAGAAAGTTTATACGTGCTGTTCTCTGCCGTTCTGATCCAATCAATAAACTCCGTATCAGACTGTAGTTTTCTCGTACCAAACCCGCCTGGAACTACTATTGCATTATAACCCGCTAAAGAATTACCCATCATTGTTGGCTTTATTTCGAGACCAAAGTTATCGGTTACCTGACTAGAAAATGCGCAGATATCCCAAGTCAAATCAGGGAGAAAGTTTAAAGATTTTAATCGGCTGATGGGGTCGTATAGCCCTATAAGGTCTAGCCAGGTAATACCATTGAAAACGATGTATGCTATTTTCATTTTAACTTTGCTGACAGCAGTTATAAAGCACCATTATATCCCAGTTCTAAACCATAAAAATACTATAACAAGGCGGAAAAGACGCAATCTAAAAGTAGCAACCTGGTATGGGTTAGCAAAACAATTCCTGCTCAAGTGCCTGATAAAATAAAAGGCAGACCGCCATGGCCTGCCTCTGCTTCCTGAATATTTAGCTTTACTAACTAAAGTTTCTCATCTGAGGAGCCCCCTGCCACTTTTTCATAAACTAGACCGGGGCCATCACAAGCCTGCCAGGTTCCGGTCAACTTATTTTCTGATTTAAAAAAGAGGAGTTCTTTAGACTCTCCAGTACAATTCCCGATCAGTTCATTTTCCGAAGGATAGGTTAGCTCCAGATATTCCCCATCGTCCAACGTCACGAAAGTATAAGTGCCACTTTCTTCGGTTACGGTACCCTCTTGGGTACGAGATTTCACAAACGTGCTATCGGGGTACAAGAGGTAATGTTCCTGCCAAGACATATCGCTTCCGGTTGAAGGAGGGACATTGGCTAGACTTCCGGACATTTCTACTAACTGCCATTTCTGATACTGCTCTAAGTCAGAATTTGAACTTAGTTTTTCCAGGTCGGGCTCCTCACTGGTTGTGCAGGCACTCCCTATTACGAGCATACACAGCCCTATCATTAGACTTCTCATTTTTAAATGATTTTTAAGGTTGCTATTTACCTCTATAGACCCTGAATCGGCTTAATGGTTGGAATGAAGATAAAATTTCATAATACCAGACATTATTCTGATTTTCTTTTAGAAACAAGATAGGAAGCGGTTGGCAGTCAGCAGGAGGCAGTTCCTTCCATACAGCCTCCCGCAGACTGTCTCCGGTAATGCTTACAGTTAACCACGAAAAACCTGAGCAATATCTACACGTAATTTACCTGGATTAGTAAATGTTTTCTGTACTAGTAGTGTTATGTTCCTCTGACAGATTTTCTATTTTTGTGAGATTATGCTAGCAATCAATAATTTATCATATCATATCGGCGGAAGAGCTCTGTACGAAGGGGCTAATCTTCATATTAAACCCAAAGACAAAATCGGTCTGATTGGCCTTAATGGTACGGGAAAGTCAACCCTACTACGCCTTATCGATGGCGAGTACCAGCCCGATGGCGGTGAAATTACCAAAGCTAACGATTGTACCATAGGTTTCCTGAATCAGGATTTGCTATCATTTCAGTCCGATGACAGTATCCTGAACGTAGCCATGCAGGCTTTTGAAGAAGCGCTGGAAATTGAGCATAAGATTGAGAAAGTGCTCAAGAAAATGGAAACCGACTACGAAGATAAGTTGGTCGACCAGCTCACCCGCTTGCAGGAGCAGTTTGAGATTATGGAAGGCTACACGCTGCAAGCCCGGGCCGAAGAAATTCTGGAAGGTATTGGCTTTAACACCGAAGACCTGAAACGACCGCTACGGGAGTTTTCGGGGGGATGGCGCATGCGCGTGATGCTGGCAAAACTTCTGCTGGAGAAACCATCGCTGCTAATGCTCGATGAGCCTACCAACCACCTGGATCTGCCTTCTATTCAGTGGGTAGAGAATTACCTTCGTACGTATGACGGGGCTTTCATTATTGTCTCGCACGATCAGCAGTTTCTGGATAATACAGTAGAAACTATTGTAGAGGTGGCCCATGAAGAGCTTACGATCTACGCCGGCAATTATTCTTTTTACCTGGAAGAGCGGGAGCTACGCCGGGAGATTCAGCGTAATGCTTTTGAAAACCAGCAGCAAAAGATCAAACAGACCGAGCGCTTTATTGAGCGATTTCGCTCTAAAGCCACTAAAGCCCGACAGGTACAATCCCGGGTAAAAATGCTGGACCGCATGGATAAGGTCAATGATGTGGTTGATGAGAATGCATCGGTCAATTTTAAGTTTACCTTCCAGAAACCTTCCGGCCGGCAGGTAGTCGCCATAAAAGATGCTTCAAAGAGCTATGGCAATCTCACTATTTTGCAAAACAGCTATTGCTCTATTGAACGAGGCGATAAAATTGCGCTGATTGGTGCCAATGGAAAAGGAAAGTCTACCTTACTACGCATGGTAGCGGGAACTGAAAACTTTGAGGGTGAGCGGGAATGGGGTTATAATGTTGACCTGGCCTTTTACGCCCAGCATCAGTTAGAATCTCTTACGCTCGATAACGAAATACTGGAAGAACTAAAGCAAGCCGGGAGCGAAAAAACCGAACAAGAGCTGCGCAATGTGTTAGGCTGCTTCCTGTTTATGGATGAAGATGTCTTCAAAAAGATCAAGGTACTTTCGGGAGGTGAGAAATCGCGGGTAGCATTGGCCCGAACGTTAATTAGCGAATCAAATTTTTTGCTACTGGATGAGCCGACCAACCACCTGGATATTCAGTCGGTCAATATTCTGGTGCAGGCTTTACAGCAATACCAAGGCACCTTCTTAATCGTCTCGCACGATCGTCATTTTATTTCTCGGGTGGCCAATAAGATCTGGTACATTGAGGATAAAGAGGTCAAAGAATATCCGGGTACTTACGCCGAGTACGAATACTGGCAGTCGCAGCGAGAGATTGTTCCTAACAAGGCCGAAGTGAAAACAGAAAGTGCGCCAAAACCTAAAAAGAGCTCTACTCCCCGATCTACGGACGCTCAACGGGAGCTTCAGCGCGACTTAAAGAAACTTCAGCAAGAACTGGAAACTACCGAAGAAACAATTACCCGGTTAGAGAAGAAAAAGAAAGCCGCCGAGCAAACACTAGCCGACCCGGCAGTCTTTGGTAACGTAGACCGGCTAGCCGAAGAAACTTCTACCTTTGAAAAAACAGAAAAACAACTAGCGGATGCCAATCAGCAGTGGGAATCGCTTGCGCTACAAATAGAAGAGTTGGAAGAGCAATTGAACAACGAATAGGCGTTACCCGCGTTACCTATGTGTATGTCACGACCTTTGCTTCTCTCCCTAATCTGTTTCGTACTAAGCCTCTTTAGCTTCACGGCTTGTGTTCCGGTAAGCTCAACGAGTAGTACCAGCGCCAGTTCGTCTACCAATGTCGGACAAAACTCAGTGATGGAAGATCAGGCCTTCCGGAATAATATAAAATCTGTTCGCCTGCTACTACCCGATGAAGTTCTGCATTCATCCGTTATACGGATTGGCGATCCTACTCCGGTGGCACTAGTATTTGATGTATTAGAGTTGGGTAGCGGAAACAACTCTGCTGATTACCGAGTCAAAATTATTCATTGTAATGCCGACTGGCAGAAATCTAATCTGTCAAACATGGATTTTCTGTACGAGTATAATGAATTTCGAATTACCAATGAGACTTTCTCGTATAATACCAAAGTCCCCTTCACTCAGTATCAGATGGCATTACCTAAACTGAAGGTTCCGGGTAACTATATTATTTGGGTGTATGAAGGTGGAAATGAATCTAATGTAGTGCTGACCAAACGCCTTATGGTATATGACCAGCTGGTGAGCGTTAGTGCTGAAATCACCCGTTCAAGTGGAGTATCAGAACGCCTCACTAATCATCAAATTGAGTTTGTTGTAGATTATGGCGGCATCAATGTGCCTAACCCCCTGCAAGATATATACGTGGTAATCCGACAGAACAATCGCTGGTTTAATGCTATTAAGGGCTTAAAGCCTACCTTTATCCGGGAAGACCGCACGCAATTGGAGTTTATGCACTTTGATCTGCAAAATAATTTCTATGCAGGACCAGAATACCGCTACTTTGATCTACGCACACTCGATGCTCTGGGCCAGAATGTAGGAGATATTCGCCCGGAAGAAGTACCCACACAAGCTTATCTGTTGCCTGACCGCGACCGGAGTACACAAGTGTATAGCCAATATGAAGACCTGAATGGGGCTTACGTTGTTGGAAACCTGGATGACCGAGGTGGAGAGCTGAATTCTGATTATGTAGAAACGCACTTTTTCCTGGACTCAGAAACAGCAGTAAAAGGAGATGTTTATATCGTTGGTGCCTTTAACAATCGAGTTTTGAGCGCAGAGAACCGCATGATCTATGACCCGGTGCTGAAGGGATACACTGCAAATCTACTGTTAAAGCAGGCGTTTTATAATTACCAGTACTATGTAGTAGATGGTCAGTCGGATAACCCCTATGTGTTTGAGGGCAGTTTCTTTGAAACGGAAAATCAGTATGACATCTTAGTGTACACCCGGCCTATTGGAACAAGAGGAGATGTGTTGGTAGGGTATACCAGCGTATTTTCAGGTGGCCCAGACCGGCGGTAATTCTAACGATTAGATTGATACGTCAGCGAAGTATCAAATTCATACTTGCTGGTTTTCTTTCCAGGATCAGCACCCGCTATATCCAGCATGCCAAACCCCTTATGGGTATACAACCCTAACCCATTTGTAAAAATAAATTCCTGCACTTCGGGAGCTGCATACAGGGTGAAAGGAAAGGTATAGCCCCTTACTTCATATTTCACGTCCTGATCATAGAGAGGGTAAATGCGTGCAAATTTCTTCTGCTGTTCCCGAATGCGAATAAGGTAGTTTTTATCCGGCACTAACTGGAATTTATAGAATTGCTCCATTTCCTCCGGAGTAAATTGCTCGGAGCTTTCCATCCTGATCATCAGTGACTCATACAGCAAATCAGAGAAGGTGTCAGTCGTAGGTAATATAAATCGTTTTCCCCGATCATCATTAAATGAGGGCTTTACTAGCACCAAAGGAGAAATACAGACAAATTTCATCACATCACCTAGCTCTGGATATTCCTCTGCTTCCACCCCTTCGGGAATCAGCATCATGGTGCCTACATCAATTTGAGGGAAGGAGAACAAATGTTTTAAGAAGTAATCAATCAGCTCCCGACTAGTGGCTGAGAAAACCAAAGTAACCCGGCTCGAATAAAAATGAAGCCCGTTTCGGCTGATTTTGGTTTGCCCTTTTAAACCTGAAAAGTTGTATACATTAGTGTTAATAAAGCGTTCTTCTCCACCACGCACCAGAATACCTTTAATCAGTTGAGCTAGCAGGTACTGATGATGGAAAGGAACGAAGGAGCCTTTATTTTTCAATATGAAAACAATACGAACCCTCAAAAATACTTCAGTTTAATGTTCTATATAATAAAGTTCAAAAAATGCGGTGTTATCCACTAGAAGAAAATGGATAACATTAAAAATTGTTTAATAATAACTAGGAATTTATGTAAAAATACTCAGTTCTGCACTAAGGTAAAAAAATCCTATCGCTTCCAATGCAAATGTTAAAATTTTTTAATGATATTTTTTACACATTAAAGCGAAAATGCATAATATCACCGTCCTTTACTACATATTCTTTCCCTTCTATAGACATCTTGCCGGCTTCCTTTATGGCTAACTCTGATCCGTACTGTTCGTAGTCTTTTAACTTTATAACTTCCGCTTTAATAAAGCCCTTCTCAAAATCGGTGTGAATAACCCCAGCCGCTTGAGGTGCTTTCCAGCCCTTTACGATGGTCCAGGCACGAACCTCTTTCTCTCCGGCCGTAAAGTAAGTAATAAGATTCAGCAAACTGTACGATGCCCGAATCAGCTTATTCAGGCCCGATTCTTTCAACCCATATTCTTCTAGAAACATGATGCGCTCTTCCGAGTCTAACTCTGCAATCTGAGATTCTATAGCAGCACTAATCAGCAAAACTTCCGATTGCTCATCCTTCACTGCCTCCTTCAAAGCACTCACATAATCATTACCCGTGAGAATAGAACCTTCATCTACATTAGCCACATAAATAACCGGCTTACCCGTGAGCAGGAAAAGATCGGCCACAGCTTCTTTGTCTTCTTCGGTCACTTCAAGAGAACGGGCGTTTTTTCCAGCTTCCAGATGGGTTTTGTAACTTTGCAGAGTTACAAGCTGTTTCCGGGCTTTAGCATCTCCGGACTTGGCAATTTTCTCCAGCCTCAGAATCTTCTTTTCAACTGACTCCAAATCTTTCAATTGCAACTCCGTATCAATCACCTCTTTATCAAAGACCGGATCAACACCACCAGCTACGTGAACTACGTTATCATCCGAAAAACACCGAATTACGTGAATAATGGCATCTACTTCCCGGATATTAGCTAGAAATTTATTTCCTAACCCTTCCCCTTTACTAGCACCTTTAACCAGTCCGGCAATATCGACAAACTCAATAGTTGTAGGAATAACCTTTTGAGGGTTCACCAGGTCTTCCAGGGTTTTTAATCGGTCATCGGGCACAGATACTACTCCGACATTAGGCTCAATTGTGCAAAAAGGGAAATTAGCAGCTTCGGCTTTGGCGCTGGAAAGCGCATTAAATAAAGTAGACTTTCCAACATTTGGCAATCCGACAATACCACACTGTAAACTCATACAACGGCTTCATTAATTTTTAAACACATGATATTGCTTATACCCGGTATATAGCTCCATAGAAACTACGCGCAAAATAGTGTACACCGGAATGGCCGCAATCATACCGACTACGCCTGCAATAGTTGCGCCCGCAAAAATAATAATAAAAATTTCTAAAGGATGCGCTTTTACACTTTTTGAAAAAATAAGCGGTTGCAGTAACAGGTTGTCAGCCAGTTGAACTACAGCAAATACAGACAGAATTTTGACTACCAGCAATACCATTTCCTGGGTATGCCCATCAACTACCATGGTAGATAAACCGACTATAATTCCAAAAGCAGCTCCCAATAGTGGGCCCGCATAGGGAATCAGATTGGCCACCGCAGCAAAAATGGCGATAGACAACGCATACCTGACCCCCAGTATACTTAATCCTAAAGAAGCAATGCAGAAAATAGAAAACACCTGAAAAAAGAGACCGATCAGATAATTGGAAAGTAGAATCTCAATTTTATAAATAGCGGCAATGAATACTTCAAAATACTGATTAGGAATAAGTTTGATTACCTGCCGGCGTATTAGCCCTTTCTCATACATCAGGATAAAGGTAATAAAAACAACTGCCAGAAATCCTACAAAGAAGTTACCGGTAAAAGAGATAAAACTGTTAATAATATCCTGCACATCTACTCGCCTAATAAACCCTAATAAACTTTCCCGCAGATTTCCGACTAAATCTATTTCGGTAATGTTATTAGTACGCAAGAATTCCTCAATACTCTGCAACGGCAAACTTGCTCTGGCATACAGTGTCTCGTAATTGATGTTAGAAATAACCTCTGTCTGGTCGCGAATAAGGGGAATAAATAAGATAACAAACAAAGAGATTACAGCGATGATCATGGCGAAGGTAGCAACAACCGCTACCAAGCGGGGCATTTGAAAGCCATAAAACTGAAACCGGTGAATATAATTGGTAAGTGGCGAGAAAATAGCAGACAATACCAAGCTAATGGCCAGATAAGAGAAGATATCAGAAAATATCCAGGCCAGTAGTATAAGCCCTACCAAGGCTAAAAAAAAATACAGAACGCGTTTATTTAGCATGCCTGTAAGATATGCCTAAAAATCTCAGAATACAGGCGATTGTGTAGTACAGTAAAAGTATAGAAAAGCCCTCTCACTGAGGGCTCTAGCTCTTAAGCTCAGGCTATTCCCACTTCAGTTCATCGTCGACGTTCACACTGCTGGTTGCAGTTTCCTCCTCACTATCGTTGTTTTCATACTGATTGAAGTCATACTCGGGCATCAGCTCTTCTTTGACATGCCCTACAGTCTCCTGCAGCGCATTCATGAACTTATTAAAATCCTCCTTATACAAGAAGATTTTGTGTTTTTCATAAAAGTAACCGTCATCTTTGTAGCGTCTTCTGCTCTCGGTAATGGTTAGGTAGTAGTCATTAGAGCGCGTTGATTTTACATCGAAGAAATACGTGCGTTTCCCGGCTCGTACCCGCTGAGAGTAAATTTCTGCTCTGTCTTTTCCTTGATTGTCTTCCACAACGACCAAAATTTAAATGTAACGTAAAACGTTTTCTAGGTATTCACAAAATTTTCTGCCACTAAACTGTTCTAAATATAGCATAAATGCAAGAAATATTACAAGGAAAAAATACCTAATTGAACAATATCTAATAATTTCAGTTTTTCAACCTTGATTTTACCCACCTTTGCTCCAATCTTTTCTACAGACTATATCTAATAGTAACTTTATTTATAATTTCCGCTTTTTTTACCATATTAATAAATAAATAGAATTATCATAGTATATGCTTAAATTATCTGAAATCCGTGAGTTTGGCAATATAGAGTTACTGGCCAGACAGTTAGTGGAAGGATTTATAACAGGTTTACACAAGTCGCCTTATCATGGATTCTCTGTAGAGTTTGCCGAGCACCGTTTATACAATACGGGTGAGAGCACTCGTCATATTGACTGGAAAGTTTATGCTAAAACCGATCGGTTGTATACCAAACGATATGAGGAAGAAACGAACCTTCGTTGCCAGCTAATAGTGGACAATTCGTCGTCTATGTATTATCCTCAGGAGAATAATGGGAAGATTACATTTAGTACCATGGCTGCCGCCGCACTGGCTTTTTTGTTGCAAAAACAGCGCGACGCAGTAGGACTTTGTGTGTTCTCAGAAGATATTGACCAGCAAACCCAGGTAAAGTCTACCTCATCGCACCTGCACAAGCTGTTTCTGATTCTGGAGAACTTGTTAAAGGAGCAGGCTTCTTCCCGGAAAACCTCAGTGGCCAGTGTTTTGGATCAGGTAGCTGAGAAAATCCATAAGCGCTCACTGGTGATTATTTTCAGCGATATGTTTGAGAACCAAGAAGAAACTGACCGGATTTTCAGTGCGCTACAGCATCTAAAACATAACCGACATGAGGTCTTACTTTTTCATGTAACCGACCACAAAACTGAACTCAACTTTGAGTTTGATGAACGCCCGTATGAATTTATTGATATTGAGCGGGGTGAGCGCCTGAAGCTGCAACCATCCCAGGTACGGGAAGCCTACCAGAAGCACATGAAAGAATATTTTCGCGAGCTGGAAATCCGCTGTGGACAGGCAAAAATTGATTTTATTGAGGCAGATATTAATCGTGGCTTCGATCAGGTATTACGAACCTACCTAGCCAAACGAGCTGGTATGAAATAAAAAGGTTACACGTTTAAAGCCGCAAGTTTTACAGTCTATAAACCTGCAACTCCAAACCTGTAACCTGTAATCGTTTACACGTGCATCCATTCTTTTTTAGCAACTAGCTCTTCCTCACTCTCCCGCGCATCAGGATCTTCCACGCAGCAATCTACCGGGCACACTGCCGCACATTGAGGTTCTTCGTGAAAACCGGTGCACTCAGTACACTTGCCAGTCACGATATAATAAAACTCATCGGATACAGGCTCCTGATCTTCGGTGGCGTCTACCACTGTGCCGTCCTCCAACTCAATTTCTTTCAAGTCGGTACCATCTGCCCAACTCCATTCTACTCCGCCTTCGTAAATAGCTGTATTAGGGCATTCCGGCTCACATGCACCGCAGTTGATGCACTCGTCGGTAATCATAATTGCCATAAGGTCTTTCTAAATTAAATGTAGTACTTTGATTTACTAGTTCACAAACTTACCATGATTTCTGGCAAATCGTTCGATTATTGGCTCATTATTTTTCAATCAAGCCAATCCTAACATAACTTTGTAACGAAGTACTAAAGCTTTGGTTTTATTGAAAACAAACAGATAGGGAGATTAGCATTATGTTAGCATTAGACGACCGCATTCGGGTATTTGCCTCAATAGGGACTGTTTTGAAAAATTTAAGCGCAGGGGAGCAATCTGAAATAGCCGCTCGGGCGCAATCGGAAAATCCCTGGTTCACTGAAGAGAATATCATCACAGCTAAAGAAGGGTTAGAGCAATATCTAAATGAAGATAAGTTAAGAAGCTGGACCAAAGAACTACCACCGAAGCCTTCTTCTGTTAAAAAATTCGGGTTGGTAATGGCGGGAAATATTCCCTGGGTAGGATTTCATGATTTTCTTACTGTACTCATCAGCGGCCAGCATGTGTTTGCCAAACCGAGTTCTCAGGACTCGTTTCTGATGAGATACGTAGCCAATCTTATTACTGAACTAGAACCCCAGTTTGAACCCTACATCACTTTTGTAGATAAGCTCAACACTGCCGATGCCATTATAGCCACAGGTAGTGATAACTCTTCACGCTATTTCGAGTACTATTTCTCAAAGTATCCCCATATCATCCGTAAGAACCGTAGCAGTGTTGCCGTACTGACCGGAGACGAATCCAGGGATGAACTGTACGCATTGGGGCAGGATATCTTTCAATATTTTGGATTAGGCTGCCGAAATGTATCTAAGCTTCTGGTACCGGAAGATTATGATTTCACACCTCTTTTCCAGGCATTAGAGCCCTACCAGTCCGTAGCCTATCATCATAAATACAATAACAATTACGACTACAACAAATCTATCTATTTGGTTAACCGAGAACCCTTTCTGGATACTGGCTTTGCCCTATTCCGACAAAGCGATCAGCTAGTATCTCCAATCTCTGTGGTTTATTATGAGCCATACAAAACCCAGGAAGAGGTAAGTCAGAAACTTATAGCTTCAGAACAGAAAATCCAGTGTGTTGTAGCCAGTCAGCCGCTTTATCCGGAACAGGTAAATCATGTAACCTTTGGAAAGGCGCAGCAACCTGAACTCTGGGATTATGCAGATGGCGTGAACACGCTGGATTTTGTGCAAAGCGTATCTCAGAAATAAATAAGGTACCTTTTATATCTGAACCTCAACCAGAGGAGGAGTGACTTCCTTCTCTTTTTTCTTAGTTTTCTTTAATAACACTTCATACAAATCTTTTCGACGCTGTTGTAGGTTTCGCACGCTACCTTGGGTACGGAGCTTTTTCAGTAGTTCCAAATCCAGGTCAGTAATAAGGGTGGTTTCCGTATTAGGAGTTGCCTCAGCTACTACGGCATCATGCGGAAATGAGAAGTCTGAAGGCGAGAAAACCGCTGACTGGGAATATTGAATGTCCATATTCTCTACCCGAGGCAGGTTACCCACACTACCTGTAATAACTACGTAACACTCGTTTTCAATGGCCCGAGCCTGAGCACAACGGCGCACCCGCAAGTAGGCATTCTTAGTATCTGTCCAGTAAGGTACAAATAAGATATCCATTTTCTGATCAGCCAAAATACGGCTAAGTTCAGGGAATTCTACGTCGTAACAAACCAGTACTCCTACGCGGCCAGCGTCAGTATCAAAAACTCGCACATCATGGCCGCCCTGCAAGCCCCAGTAGCTTTGCTCGTCGGGAGTGATATGCAGTTTATATTGACTGTCCATGTTTCCATCTCGATGCAGTAGGAAACTCACATTATAAAGTTTGTGATCTTCGTATACAGGCATTGAGCCAGCTATGATATTAATATTGTAAGAAATTGCCAATTCCTGCATTTTCTCACGAACGGGCTCCGTATATTCAGCCAGTTGACGCACTGCGTCCGAAGCTGATTCTACATCTTGTGCTAGAGCCATTAAAGGAGCATTAAAGAACTCCGGAAAGACCACGAAATCAGCAGCATAACTGGAAACTGTGTCTACAAAAAACTCCATTTGCTGCAACAAGTCGTCCAAAGATTCTACCGGGCGCATCTGCCACTGTACTGCTCCCAAGCGAACGATGGACTTGGTACCGCCAATAAGGGATTCAGTCTCTTCTTCATGAGCAATATTGATCCACTCCAAGAGAGTAGCATAATGCATAGAGCTTTTGTCCTCATAGGAATAACGCGGAAGTAACTTCCTTACGTGAAAATCATTGGCCAGCTGAAAGGTAAGCACCGGATCATAAATCTCTTTGTTTTTCACTTCTTCCAGATATTGGCGGGGAGTAAGTGTATCCCGGTACTTGCGGTAGCCGGGAATTCGTCCACCGACAATAATAGCCCGTAAGTTCAGGTTCTCACACATCTCCTTGCGGGCATCATACAACCGTCGGCCTAAACGCATGTCACGGTATTCAGGATCTACGAATAAATCTGTTCCGTACAGGGTATCTCCATTATAGTCATGGGTATTAAACTTGCCCTCCCCGGTAATTTGATCATACGTATGTGTGTCGCCAAATTTGCTGTAATCTACAATCAGGCTTAGTGCGGCAGCTACAATCTTCCCGTCTACCTCAATGCCAACCTGGCCTTCCGGAAATACCGATAATTGATTTTTAAATTCACGCTTGGTCCAGGCTCCGCCTGCATCCGCGTAAACTACTTTCATAATATCTTTAATCGCCTCATAATCGCTGATCTCCAACGTGCGAAGTATTAATAAATGCTGTTCTATTGCCTTCTTGTTCTCTGGTTTTTCCATATATAAAATAGGTAATTACTCTTTTGGTATAAACGGTAAATGGGTCAGAATACGTTCATTCAGTGTACGAATACGAAAGACACTAAGTTTAGTAACCTTCTGTAGCTTTATGGGTTAACAGGGTAACTTTTTAACATTTAAACACACAACCACTATGGCAGTAAGAAAATCAAACGCCCAATGGAAAGGCGGACTGAAAGAGGGAAACGGAAATTTAGCACTCGGTAGCGGTGCCTTTGAAGGACAATATAGTTTCAAGTCTCGCTTTGAGGAAGGTAACGGCACCAATCCCGAAGAGCTTATTGCAGCCGCTCACGCTGGCTGTTATAGTATGGCCCTTTCAGCAGCCTTGGAAAAAGCCGGTTTTAAACCGGAGTATGTAAAAACTGAAGCTCGTGTACATCTAGACAAAGAAGGCGAAGGCTTTGCGATTAAAAAAATTGAATTAGTCACTGAAGGAAAAATTCCGGAAATCAGTGAAGACGACTTTCAGAAGCAGGCTAAAGGCGCCAAAGAAAACTGCCCGGTCTCCAAAGCGCTGGCCGGACCAGAAATCACACTGGATGCCACGTTAGTGTCATAAAATAACAGGTATATGTTTAAGTGCTCAGGTGCTAATGTGTTTATAAACTAAAACACATCAACACCTGAGTACCTTAAAACTTTTATGGGGTTCTACCTCTCCAGATTTCTACCCAACCACTATTCTTCTCACCCGAAGGCAAAATCAACTGATAGAAATAGATGCCGTCAGGATATTCTTCTCCATCCCAGGCTTCAGCATTTGTATAATGATCAGACTGGTAAATTACTCTTCCCCAACGACTGGTAATAATCATTTTAGCACCATTATCCCCACCCAAATCGTCTAGGTTCACGATACGGAAGGTATCATTTTCTCCGTCGCCATTCGGGGTAAAGATATTCGGAATATATAATTCTTCGGTATACCGAACCTCTACTGTATACTGTAGAGTACAACCGAAGCGGTCGCGCACTTCAATTACGTAATAACCTCTCTCCTGCTCAGTAAATACATACTCATATGGGTTAATAGCCGGATTATCATTGATTACTTCAACCCAGTCGTGCGTATTTCCTTCAGGATCTACTGCAATTCTCACTTCGTAAGCCACTCCGCCTCCGGTGATATTGTTGATCGCAATATCTCCTACCGGATTGTTTACCGATACTCGAACAATTTCTTCTACCTCAGCATCTAATGGTGCAACCGGACCTTCCAAATTGAACGTCTCTGAGCGGCTGGTACTCAAAATTCCACAAGTGCTCTGTTGCTGCTCTATCAATATCTGATAGTCGCCAATTTCCAGATCAGCAAAAGTATAGCTCGTCGGTACAATAGAGAACAAACGAGTGGCATATGGCTCTGTCTGATCGGCTCGGAATAATTTGATACTGAACGGTTCATCTTCGGCCACTACAATATTGCTGATAGTAACCCCGGCGCCTTCGCCAAAGCACACAATATTTTGTTCTGCATAATCAAAGCTAACTTCAACCTCTCCGGTTTCAGGAATATTCACTGCCTGAGTGCCAGCACAGGTTTCGGCTGCTCGAGATCGAACCACTACCTTATACTCTTCTCCTGTTGGTAAACCAGTAAGAGTAGCAGAAGCCAGCCCCAGATCTATGAAAGCAGTGCTTACCGTATCGGTTCCTAGTATTGCAAACACATCGTAGGGAGCTGCAGCCGTAGAGCGCAGAGTATCCACTGTTACGCTCAGTTCAGCTACCTGCTCAGGAGCTTCGCAGCCAGGCAAAGTATAATCAAACGTAGACAGCACCACAATTTTCTCAGCAATGGTAAAGCGCGACTGGCAACGAGGCGATCCGCTTTCATCCATCACGGTATAATCATACAGTCCGGCAGGTAAGCCAGTAAAGGTGGCAGTACCCTGAGCAGTTATGGTTTCATTTACCGCACCTGCCTGATCTACTACGGTGAAAATGTAATTGTTGCTTTCTCCTCCAATTACGGTTAGGGTAACTTCTCCCTCACCGGTATCACAGCTTACATCAGAAGCATCTACACTTACAGTTTTATCACCCAGATTACACAGCAGAGAAACTTCACCACCACCACTGCTACAATTATTCGGAACAATAGTCTGTAGGGTAGTCAGAGAGTCCATGTCTCCGGTAGTATCGTTGAAGCGCTCAATGATAATACGATAGCTACCCGCCAACATTTCTCCTAATTTCACCGAGCCATCGGCACCATTCTCCCGAATATAGGAGTTGAAGCGCGTTTCCGTACCATCTTCATTAATTGAGTAAGGGTGAATTTCATATGTGTCGAGTGATTCACAGCTACCCGGGTTGTCAATTGTAATTGCACCTAACACATCGCAAGTTTCCGCCTTCACATTTACACTAATATCATTCTGTACTCCTATCTGTACTGGAATGGTCTGCGTTAGCAAACAGCTGGGTCCCGCATTTATATCCTCAATAATAACCTCATACTGACCAGCCGGAAGCGTGTCAGGGTCAAATACCACTATTCCTATACCGGTAAGCGTGACTGAGGTAGTTTGCCAATCAGAACTTATATCAGTATTACTCAGCGACTGAAACATGTAACGGAATCGGGATGGCGGTGCTGTAGAAGAGGTAGAGGTGAACACTTGAATTTGTCCATCATTAGCCCCAATGCAACTGGCATCCGTAGGAACTACATTAAACGAGGCTTGATCAAACCCACAGCCGCATTGTTCTTGCGGAAGTGTTTCGGCTGTTCCGGTTGCTGCCATTGCATTATTTAATCCACAACCGGCATTTCCGGGAGTAACCCGGTAACTGTAACTGCCAAGAGCTAATCCGGTGGCATCATACGTTAAATCAGGAATTGTTAGCTGTACAAGAGTAGTCGCAAAGCCGTCATCAGAGATTTCTACTTGATATTCAGTAGCACCGGCAACAGCAGGCCAACTCAGGGTGAAACCATCACAAGTAGGAGTAGCTACCGACACTACAGGTGCTGCGTCAATGATAGGAGTTACAGCATAAGTAACGGATGCCACATTGGTGCAGGTTCCATTGTTTACCTCAGCGTACAATTCCTGTCCATCACTTACGGTATACGTCTGCGGTGCTATAATTTCATTACTTAATGTTCCGGCTACATAGGTTTCGTACCAGGTAATTGTGAAGCCCGAAGTACCATCAATAGCATCATTCTGATCAGTTAAATCTACCTCGGTAGTGCCGCTACCTTGAACATCCTCACAAACTTCTTCAGCCTGATTATTCGCTACTGGCTGGGCGTTGATAGTGATAGGATATGTACTACTAGCACCGCAAGTTCCCACATTGTAGGTAATGATATGATTACCTGGTGCAGAAAGTTGCAAATTAATTTCTCCGATTTGATCGTTTTCAAAGACAATTCCTGAGCTATTACTAAATGTGCCGCCCGGAGTTGTCAGCAAAACTGGAACCGGATTGTCTCCCCCCTTACATACCGGAGAAGCATAACTGAACGAGGCATCTTCAATGCTGGTAACGGCATATGTAACCGTAGCTACATTCGTACAGGTTCCATTGTTTACCTCAGCGTACAATTCCCGTCCATCACTTACGGTATACGTCTGCGGTGCTATAATTTCATTACTTAATGTTCCGGCTACATAGGTTTCGTACCAGGTAATTGTGAAGCCCGAAGTACCATCAATAGCATCATTCTGATCAGTTAAATCTACCTCGGTAGTGCCGCTACCTTGAACATCCTCACAAACAGACTCCGTTTGATCAAAGACGGTAGGCGGGGTGGCGGTGCTAATCGGGGTAGCCGGATCATTCGTAAACGATGGCCCATCACCGCAAATATTGATTGGCGTTACTCGGTAATGATAGCTCGCATTAGCTGACAAATTACTAAATGTATAATTGGTAACATTAACGATCTGCGTTTCAGCGGTTCCAAAAGCAGGGTCTTCATCGGCCTCTACCCGATACGACGTTACATCTCCGGTTACCGCATTCCAAGAAAGATCAAAACCAGTACACGTAGGATTAGTGGCCTGAACATTCGTAGGCGTAGATGCCGGTACATCAGGCAATGTCACCGCTATTATGTTTGAATTGTCCGCAAGACCACAAGTAGGATCAACAGCCCGCACACGATAATAATACGTTCGTCCAGCAGTAAGCCCAGGAATGTTTAACTCGGTGGTTCCGGCAGCTACTAATACATCAGTCATGACCATCGTGGTAAAGCCATTGTCCTCGGCAACATCTACCCTATAATCTGCCCCGGGTACTTCAACCCAGTTAGCGGTAAAGGCATCACAAGCAATGTTGGTAGCTCCTTGGGCAGTAGTAGGAGGTGCCACCTCGGTTTCTACTTGTGCTGTATTAGAGTATTCGGAGGGACAAGTAATATCCCGAACCCGATAAAAGTAATCCGTATTCGGATCTAATCCGGTTACAACTAATTCCCCGGTAGTAGTGGCTGGGGTCTCATTCACTGCATCATAGCCAAGTACGATGTCTCCGGGAGCAAATCCAGCATCAGTTGCTACATCAATTTCGTAGGTATTACCTGGCACTGCGTTCCAGCGAGCAGGGAACTCACTACAGCTTACGGCTGTCAATGGAGTATTGGCTGCTGGCCCGGCAGCTAATGGTGGATCTGTTATCGGTATTGCTACTGACGTTACCGTACATGTATTGTTATCTTCAACCTCTACCTGATAGTTACCAGCAGTTAAGTTGCTAATATCTTCTGTTGTGGAAGGAACTAACAAGTCCACTCCATCTCTGTACCAGGTAAAACTATAAGGAGCACTACCGCCAGCAACACTGATATCAATACTTCCATCATTACCGCCTACACAGCTGGGGTTAGCCTGGCTATCTACTGCAATGGTAATTGGGGTAGCCACATCATTAATGGTTACCGATTGTCCAGTTGAGCAGTTGGTGCCACCTGTTTCCTCAATAGTTACATAGTATTCGCCCGCTGGCAAAAATTCTAACCGATCTTCAGGATCAGTACCGGAATCGAAAGTAGAGGTACCTACCTGATTACCAGCGTCATCGTAGTACGTAAGATCATAAGTACTATTAACTGAAGATGTTACGACAATAGCACCAGTACTACCCCCACCGCAAGTCGGATCACTCGATACGGTAATATCTCCGTCCAATGTAGCGTTTGAAATGATATAGGTAAGAGTCGTATCGCAAAAAGTTCCCTGATCAGTTACCGTTAAAGTATATACCCCACCGGGAAGACCAAAAAACGAATCTCCATTCAAGCTAGCATCAGTTTCTCCATTGCTCCAAGCATAAGTAAATGGCCCAACCCCGCCTACTATATCAGCCGTAACAAAGCCGCCCGGAAAAGTTGGATCACAGATAGCATCACTAAAGGCCCCGGTACCGCCCTCCGCCATAGGCTCCGCAAAATCGATATTCACTTCATGAAATTCGGCTCCGCAGGCATTAGTCACTTCCCAACGGAAAGTATAGCTACCAGCAGCATCTACAGTCACTGTAGCATTGGGTAAAGTATTGTCATCAAAACTAGCCGTACCGGGGCCAGCGGACAATGTCCATGAACCTGTCCCGCTGGCTGGAACATTTCCATTAAACTGATAATCGAAGGTGCAAGAAGCACCATCAAGTCCAGCGTTGGCTGTAGGGGCTTCCAGAATAGAAACATTAAAGGTGGCCGGACTAGTGCAGGCATCCGAAGAGGTATAAGTGATAATATAGTCATCGGGAATGCTACCATCCACATCAATTTCTCCAGTACTCGGATCAATTAACAGCCCAGCTGTTGATAAGAATGTTCCATTAGACACGGATGGTGATTCCATTAATCCCAATCCCTGGCAGAAGGTTGCTGCACCATAGCTGAAAGCTGGAGTAGTTGGTGCAGTAATTTCAATACCTACTAAAGTGCTGCTTGCACTACAAGTTCCTGGTGTGGTATACGTTACATCATAAATACCTGGTGCACTGGTATCCAGATCAATAGTACCAGCATTAGGTCCATTGGGTTCAATGATCAGAGCAGGGTCGCTAGCAGTAAAGGTTCCACCGGCATCTCCACTGATAACTGCTACCGGATCGGTATCTGTCTGGCAGAATGTGGTAAGGCCACCGTAATCAAAGCTAGGATCTTCATCACTAACTGATATCAACAGAGTGAAATCATCCTGGCAAAATCCACTACCTACCAGATAAGTAATTTGATAATTATTGCCAGGTACTCCACTGGTTAAATCTATTTCACCGGTGGTTGCATCAATTATTAACCCACCAGTAGCACTGAACGTACCTCCCGAGGTAGCAGGCAGCACATTTGGTGAAGTGGTTCCGGTAGCGCAATAGATAGTCGCATCGTAACTAAAGGTAGCGTCAGCTCCATTATTCACGGTCAGGGTAGCCACATTTGATATGATAGAGCACCCCTGATCAGTGATCACTACCCGGTATTGATTATTGTCCTGACCTAGAGCAACCCCTGATAGTGTCAGCGATGCACTCAACTCACCAGGCAAGTCAGCAAACCCACTGCCGCTGTCTTCCTGCCACTGATAACTCAATGTGCCACTACCACTGGCCGCTACACTAAAGGTCACATCCCCCCCCACACACTGACTCTGATCTACTGGCTGGGTGTTCACCTGCGGCGTAGGTACCTGCATCGTCGCCACCCCCGAGCTCACCGAACAGCCCTGATCATCGGTGATGAGCACCTGATACTGATTTCCATCGTGAGCAGC
>NZ_JAINFL010000016.1 GCF_022458895.1 Roseihalotalea indica
CTCAGGCTGGCAAACGAGGGCAGGTTGCTGCCACTGATCGTCAAAGCATCCCCATCCTGATCACTGCCATACAACTGCAAATCATACTCTTCCCCGAAACGAATCGTCAAATCCGATATCCCATCCAACTCGGGGGTATGGTTGCGTGTCTTGGTAGATAAAACCGCACTTTCTGTACGCCCACCAGGATTAACCGCAATAACCTTATAGAAGTAATTAATATTATTTTGAAGATCTTTATCAGTATATGTAATGGTTGGAGTAGTATACTGTGTTATGGTTTCAACCAACTGAAAGCTAAGATCATTGTTAATTGATCTCCATACCTCGAAATAGTCTTCATTGTTACTATTGTCTTTAAATGATATAGTGATCTCAGTAAAGTCAACATTTGTGGCTACTAGGTTTGTAGGTGCGGCCGGTGCTGGGGGCAGAGGAAAGGTTGTAGCCTGGTTAGTCGCATTTGCCACTGCCATAATTGCTGGAACCAGAGCATCTACTGCATCGCCAAACATATAGAAGTCATCTATGAAACCAGTGAACTTGGCAGAGCTTACGTCAAATGCATTGGAACCATTGGTTCCGCCTAATCCACCAGCATCGCCATGACTGCTAACTGTATTATAGCTCACATCATTTCTCTGGTCAGCTAAAGTGCCATTAACATATAATCGCAGACTACCATTATCAAAAATACCTACTACATGATGCCAAGCATTCCTTGTTATGGGTGCCTGCACAGAAAAGATGGCATGCGAGTTTTGAACTGTCAGTTGTAGCTCATTATTTATTAAACGGATCCCAATACCATTGGTAGAACCGCCCTCATCAACAATATCTTGAGTTCCGGTAGCATTAGTACTTTTAAACCAAAATGCTATTGATCTTTTATTGAACTCATCGTGAATAAATTTATTCCCCACATCTAAATCCAAGTAAGCATTGCCGCTGAATTGTATGGCATGAGACCCTTCCTTTTTATCAGAGGTGCTATAGCTAATTCCATCCTGGTTTTGCGTATTTGTTCCTTTGCCCGAAGCATCCTGCAGATTGTTATTAAACTTTAAACTGTACAGTGAGCTAGCTGGGATATTCACCACTTCTTCTGAAGATGCGTTATACTCGGTCAGTGCAACAACTTTATAAGCATAAGTAGTAGATGCTTTTAAGTTATTATCAGTATACTGTTCAGTATTTGCGGGTAGTAATGCAATTGACATGTACTCTCCACCGCTTTCGGATCTAAAAATCTGGAATTGATTTTCATTGTTTGAAACATCATCCCATTCTAACAAGATTTTATTGTAAGATTGTGCCGTGGCCTTCACATTCTCTGGTGCAGCAATATTTTCATTAGGGATTGTAACGATTCCTTCTAAATTAATTAGCTGATCAATTTGAGTTGGCGTAAGTGCCGTAGGATACATGTAAAAATCATCGATCAGACCACTTAGATTGCTACTATTTTGGTTGAACGCATTACTTCCGTTGGTTCCACCTAACCCACCGGCATCACTGTGTGTTGACACAGTTGTGTAGGTAACATTGTTATTAACAGCAACTTGAGCACCATCAATAAATAGAGTGAGCTTGGATTTATCAAAAACCCCAGCTACGTGATGCCACTCGTTAGCCGTAAATGATGCTGATATAGTTGCTTGTTTGTTGCTGTTTCTGACAGCAAACTCCAGTTTTCCTCCTTTAAGCCTCATACCTATACCATTGGTTGAGCCCCCTTCATCAAAAACATCCTGCGTTCCTGCTACTGTATTGGCCTTCAGCCAAAATGCAACCGAACGCTGATCGAAAGAATTATGGATAAACTGATCATTAATATCAAGATCAAGTATACCATTTGTCCCATTGAAAGAGAGGCTAGCACCACCTTCCACTTTGTCGGTACTAGAAAAGGAGAGGTTACCTTGGGGGTTAGAGTTTACTCCATTGGCGGATTGATCAGAGTAGTCACTGTTAAATTTATAATTAACTAGCGCACTACTGCTAACTGATGTAACGCCAACTACTCGATTACTGAACGGCGATTCATTTCCGGTGATATCCCGAGCTTTAACTAAAAACTTGTATATGTTATTAGGTTGAAGGTTGAAGACTGTAATACTGGTATTTTCAGTTGTGAGAGCCTTAATACCATTGCGATAGATATCGTAGCGGTAAACCCCTACATCATCAGTGGATGCATTCCAAGTTAGAGACGCACTATTAGACGTCATTTCCGTCAGTGTCAGTTGAGTGGGTGCAGTAGGGCTGGTTACATCAACTAATGTTTTAACTTGGAGGAAATTGGTTGATGCAGATGCAGCTTTATTATTTACAGCTCTGAGCTTATAATAGTAAGTAGTATTAGGAACTAGTTCACTATCAACAAAATCCACTTTATTTCCTGCTAATAGCTCAACAAACTCGTACCCAGAATTTTGATTCAGAGAGCGGTATATTTCGAAACCACTTGCTGGGTTAGGATCGTTGGGATTGATACTCCAT
This sequence comes from Roseihalotalea indica, assembly GCF_022458895.1. The sequence goes on from NZ_JAINFL010000016.1 coordinate 2,503, forward strand.
ACTAATTTTATATCTGTTTTATTTAGTGCATACCCATTGAAACCTAAAGGCTTTTCTGGTCCATTAGAAGCATTTGCATTAACTACAGAGAACGGATTAGAATTATTACTTGAGCAGCCGAATTTTTCGTTAACACGAGCTACATATTCTCCTGGGCTTGACGCCTCAAAAACACGTGATGTACTTAATACCGTATTGCTACCTACTTTTCTCCATTCGTATGCATCGTATCCCTGAGGCAATTCCAGGGCCACACTTGTTTTGCCATCTAAAGCAGGTAACACTTTACTAGCCTTACCTACGATTTGAATATCAGGCGTTACGGTTGGTGCTTTTACTTTTACCACCACTGGCCTAGGCGACCAATAACTCCACTGATTTCCTCTTTTTATGCGCGCATCATACGTACCTAATTCGGTAACTTGTAAAGTATTTGAGTTGGCTCCTGGAATTAAGATACCGTTTTTTCTCCATTCATATCCATTATAACCAGCAGTCAGCCCTAAGGTAATATTGATATTATCGCCAGGACAGATTTCTTCGCTCGTCAAAAACTCATACACCCACTTTTTGTTATCATCAAAAACTAAAGCATACTCACCCTTCAGTACTGTTGGATTAGTTTTGTTCGCTCGCTCATAAAAAGGAAAGTAATCGCTATCATCGTAGGCTTTATCAAATATACTGTGACCTGCCTCTTTATATTTGGTATACTTAACTTTGGCTTTCTTTGCAACAACCGCTGAAATTAGTGCTTCAGTAGTAACAGGAGAAGGCCCTTCGTCTAATTCACCCTGAAACACCCATAGTGGTATGTGTTTGTAGGCATCGATATTATCATAAGCAAGATTTTTAACACCGGACATAGGTACGGCGCCAGCGTATGTTCTAGGTTTTTCAAGTATGAATTGCCAAACTGCTTGTGCGCCTCCTGATCTACCATTTACAGATACTCGGTTAATATCTAAATTAACTTGCTCGGTTGCCTGATCGATAAAATTGTCAATAGTATTTATATGATTGCTATTGAACCATCCTCCGGTAGACTGAGGAGATAACACAAAGCCATCAAAATTTCCTTTGTTGACTGCCTGTTCATAATCTTTAGCACCCGAATTATTCAGATGCTGATCGTTCATATAAATAGTGCCATCTTGGAAGCCCAGACCGTGCAGAATAACGATCATTGGGTACTTTTCAGCTCGGTTAGCATTATAGTTATTAGGAAATCTCAACCGGAACGCCATTCCGTTAAAATAATAACTCTTCCAATTGTTAGAATTCCAGTTTACACTAGGAGTAATTACCCATTTAGCTATTGTTCCACCGGGAGGAGTGCTAGGCGGATTATTGGGATTATACTCAACAATAGGGTCATTGGGATTAAGCACTTGGGCATAGGAAAAATGTAGAGTCCCAAATGCTAATAACACAAACCAAAGAAGATTTTTCATACCAGGTAGATTTGCTGCATATTTATTTGCTTGCGATATAATTATAAAGAGATAAAATTAACCAATAAAAAGGTTACTATCAACAAATTTTGCAAATTTAATTACTATATTACACTAATGCCTTTTTTGCATTATTTCTCGTGGTCATTTCTCAATCCTTTTTAAAAGTTACTAAAAAAAGGATAATTCCTTTAAAAAGATGGTATTATTATATTACTGCAATAATGTAATTGAGTAATAGATGCAGAAAATTCCCACAAAATGGAAAAAAGGCACATCAGAAATACGTGCTATACTGAGTATTTATCACTAGTGATATAAGTTGCGACTAATCGGGTAAAATTAGTTTCTGGCACTTCTCAGCTAAACCACCGAGTTCGTAATTCGGGTATAAGATCTAACCATATATTAAAGTAGCAAGCTAAGTGATTTGCCTCGTCAACATACTCATATAGTGTTCAGATAAAACTATTAAGTCAACAGTAAGCTACCAACCTTTCCTTATATATGAAGACAATGTCAGTCGGCCGACAATAAATGCGAGTGGCCATTTAATATTGGTAGAAGCTCCTTATTAATAAAAGATGCTACTTAGTAGCAAAATAAAGGTGGGATCTTTTCTAGTGATGGATAATCGGACCGCTCAACAATTCTTATTGCTGATTAATTAGCTGATATCAACCCTTAGCAAGAATTGTTTCGTATACATTTTCTGTTTGATGAACCATTCCTTTAAGTGAGAAATTTTCATTAACTGTTTTATAAGCATTCTCACCGAAGACTTTCATTTTTGTAGCGTTGCTTGCTAACTCTATGATTGTTTCTGATAGACTTTCAATGTCATCTTTCTCTACTAAGGCACCATTCACATTGTTATTGATAAGTTCTTTAGTGCCATCTACATTCGTTGCAATTATTGCTTTATGCATTGCCATTGCCTCCAATAAACCAATAGAGAGCCCCTCCCACCGAGATGGTAGGCAGTAAATATCAATAGCAGCGAGTAACTGGGGGATATTATCCTGAAAGGGCAGTAGCGTAACTATTTCTGTAAGCCCATATTCTTGAATTGTGTCCTTAACATTATTAGTTAGTTCCCCTTCACCAACCATCAATAACCGTAAATTCTTATTAACCCTATATGCTAATTGGAATGCTTTTAATAATCCTAAAGGGTTTTTTTGAAATGTCATACGTGCAATAAATCCAATCCATATTTGCTCAGGTTGTCTGGTAAATAATGACTCTACCTGCTTATTATCAGCCTGATAGCTAAACTTCTCAAATGAAATACCATTATTAATTACGTTTCCCTGAAATCCTTTAATATGGTTTTGCCCGGTCTGAAGATTGCTCAGGGATACACATATTGTTTTGTTCACTTTCCGAGTAATGTACGACTCCGTAGCAACCCGTAAATACTTTACTATTCTATTTTGATTATCGTTAAAAGACCATCCATGAACCGTATAAATTACTGGTATATTTAAGTTTCGAGCCGGATGCAACACATTAGATGCAGCTCTGGTACCGTGGGCGTGTACCAGATCAATTTTTTTTTCTATAAGCAGTTGCTCAATTTTTTTTGAGACGCGAAAATCAAAGGGTATGGTTGTAAAAATAATATTTGTATCTACATTTTGGTCGTTCAACTTATCAACCATCGCTCCTTCCGTAAATGATAAAACGATTGGCTCAAATTTATCTCGGTTAATGCTTGTGGCCAGATCATATACATGGGTTTCACCTCCCCCTACCATTCCTTGACGAATAGCCTGTAATACTCTAATCTTTCTCATTATATTTCAGTAAGCTGGATGTTTAAAATTCCAGATAACTCCTTTTACTATGGCCCTTAGATGCTGAAATCGTATTTTCACTAAATTTACAAGAATACCTTTAGGTAAAGCTATTACCGCCACATACAGCATAAATATAGCCTTTCTTTCAAAACTAAAATTCCTTCTGACAAACAAAATGCGATTACGCATCAAATAATATGATTTGACAGGATTTAGTTTTCCGATGGACATTGATTCTTTGTGATCAATGGTGACGGATTGATCAACTTTTATTTTATATCCATTTCGCCTTATCATTTCACACCAATCAAGCTCTTCATAATATAGAAAGTATACCTCTGGCATCTCACCTACAGTTTCAATAACTTGCTTACTAACCATCATAGCGGCACCATGTCCATATGGTGTATCAATTAATTGCTGGAATTGCCCTTGATCTTGTAATTTATTTCCAATCGCTCTGTTTCTGGCGGTTAATGATAAAGAAGTGTATCCGGCATATTGAATACACTGCGTACCATAATATAGAATTTTAGGAGAAATCAGGCCAATGGCAGGGTCTGCTTTAAACCTATTGAGTAAGCTTGGAATTAGCCCGCTTTTTAATTCGGTATCATTATTAATGAAAAAAAGGAAGTCACCAGAAGCTCGCTTTATTCCCAGATTATTTCCACCAGCAAAGCCCAGATTTTGCTCACTTCGAATAAAAATTATCTCAGGGTGAGCCGCTATAAAGTCTTTTTCAGGATTATTTGTAGAGCCGTTATCTACAACTATTATCTCTAAATTCTTATAGTCAATGTATTGGATTGACTTCAGCAAACCTAAAGTATGTTCCTCAGTATTATAGTTGATAGTAATTAAAGATACTAACGGAGAATCATCTCTTTTCATCAATGGAGAATAGCGAGTTATCTACTTCAGTTTTAGAATGTTCAGTATGAATAAACTTGGTATCTGCACCTTTCAGTCTGAATAACAGTAAGAACATTTGAACAAATGCTGTAGGAAGGGATATAATAGCTTTAAGCAATTTTCTGTCAAAAGCGCGAGCTGGTAGTGCTAACAGTAATGATAGGCTGTAAACCAATAGCAATATCCAGTAGTCCCAATAAGCAATCGGAGAAATTGCATGAACCCAGATTGATAGTACAGCTAAAACGAAGAGTAAACCCAATGTTAAAACTCTGGGTAAAAACAGGTTGTGTAGTATAGCAATATTGAAATAGTCAAACTTTCCGTTTGCTAAAGATTTTATCCCGCGCCCAAAAAATCTGGCCAGGTATATATATTGGCTTGATAACCACCGTTTCCTTTGGTTTTTAAAATTCTGAGCGCTGGATACCTTTTCATCATAAACAATAGCATCCTCCAAATATATTATTTGGTGTCCTCGCTGAATCATTGATAACTGCAATACCTTATCAAAACCACCAACTGCTTTTATGGTTGAAAGCGCTTTTTTCACTTCTTCGGTAGCAAAGGCCATCCCCGAGCCTATTAAAGAGGCTGAAAGACCGAGTGCACTCGGGCCTTTTCGGAAAATATGATTATTGATAATTTCGCTGGCTCCATCTAAAATAGCATAATCCGAATCTACATTCTTGGCTACTCTTCTCCCTTGAATAGCTTTGTATCCTTTCTGAAAAGCGTTATTTACTTTGTTTAAAAACGACTTTGATAGTACGTTATCTGCATCACATATCAGCACTAGGTCGTACTCACGCTCATCTATTTTATCTAAACAATAGTTTAATGATTTTGCTTTGGTGCTAACATCAAAGTTTACAGGAACTACCTTAATATTAAATTCTCTCAATGTTGCCATTGTTGATTCTTTTAGATGATCAGCTATTACAAAAACTGTATAGTTCTCAATAGGATAATCTAAATCAAGAAGTGACTTGGCAACACTTACGATGACAGCATCTTCTTTATACGCAGGAATCAAGATTGCGATATTAGCCTTATTGGCTGAGTCACTGATTTGTTTACTTCGCTTAAGCTTTCCTGCAAGTGAAAAAAAAGCAGTATATATTACAGTCAATGCAAAAAAGCTATATAAAACATAGCTCAAAATTACTATCATATCAAACGGATTCTTCCTGAATCATAGCAGGAATAGTCTTCCAAATAATCTTAAGGTCAAACCATGCGCTACGATGATCAACATAAGAAACATCGAGCGCAAGTCTTTCTTCTACAGACATCTCTTTTTTACCTCTTTTAGATATCTGCCAGAGTCCGGTAATTCCGGCAGGAGCAAAAAACCTTTTAACTATTTCGTCTCTTGTTAAAGATTCAGCTTCATACAATGGCAACGGTCTATTTCCGACCACCGACATATCACCTTTAATTACATTAATTAACTGAGGGAGTTCGTCCAAGCTGGTTTTTCTAAGTAACCACCCCACTCTGGTTACTCTAGGATCATTTCTTAATTTAATAAATGACGAAACCTCCGCATCTTGCCCGTATTGATTATACTTCAATAATTCATGTAACTTTGAATCAGATCCGATTTTCATCGAGCGAAATTTGTAAAAGTTAAAGATTTTGAATCCTGTACCTGCTCGCGGTGAAACGAAAAACACCGGCCCTCTAGATTCTATCTTTATTAAGATAGCGATCAGTACCATAAGAGGACTAAATATGAGCAACACAAGTGAGGAAAAAACGATATCAAAAACTCGTTTCCGAAGAGAAATGCTAGCATCGAGCATATTCACATTCTCACTCTCATTTTCTAAGAACTGATCGTCTAGATTTTTAATAAAATCAATACGCTTTACTATATGAAAAGGATCATCATTGATGTGATATAAATCTTTAAGACCTAGTTTAAGAGCTTTTTGCACCTGTAACTCAACACTCCCTGCTGTTATTCCAACAAAGTGGCAGTTAGGTCTGGTATGTTTTTTAAAAAGCTGTAAACATTGATTAAGATACTTCTCTTCTTGATCAATGCAAATAAAAACGATATCAACCTGCATTGCCTCTTCCTTAGAATTATTAAAATAATCTTTCAAAAGAGCAAGAGTCCCTGCCTGATGTACTTTTCCAATTTTCAAAAGAGAAAAGCCGATCTCATCGACATTGTCACCATACAAAAAGAATTTGTTGCTGGTTTGACAATCGTGATTATCTAGATATAACTTGTTCCGCTCTATAAAATTGAGCATGATGGATATTGGTTAGCAAATTGACAATTTGATTAACTAATTTAGTAGGCTCAAAAGGTTTCTGTAGGTATAGATTTACGCCTTCTTTGTAGGCTTGATTCTTTAACTTATCATCTCCAATTCCAGAAAGCATAACTAAAGGAATCCCTCGGAAAAAACCGCTACTGCGTATAAATTTTACAAAATCAAGACCATGCAACCGTGGCATCATCATGTCGCTAACGATTACATCCGGAAAATTACCATTTTCCAGCCAACGTACGGCTTCGTAACCATCAGAACAAGCTTTTACTTCAAACTCCTTTTGCAACACGTACCTTAAAAAAGATCTCGTTCCTAAATCATCATCAATAATGAGTATATTTTTTTTCATGATTTTACTGCAAGTACTACGATGTAATATGTTAGGCGCGATTTTAAATATATCAGCTAATATATATATTTTATTAACAAATTACAATACATATATTTATGTTTTTGCTAAAAATATTAATAATTCTCTCTTTTTTAAGGATCGTTTTCTCCATTTTATTATAATATCATTAGCGCTATACGAGTTTGACTATTCGTTTTTAGAAAATGTATAATTTTACTTATTTCTGTAATAAATATTAAAAATTCGCACCTTCAGATGAATTAATATAAATTATTGCTTCTTTCTATTCACCGCGTGCTTGGGTTAAAATCCTACGTTCTAAAATTCGGCTCTGTAACATATCCCAGGCTTAATATTATTCAAAAGTTTAGATGACCACACTGATACAAATCATTATAAGATAAAGCTGATATTCATTCAGAAATGAAACAGGAGCATTTACCTAAGCATAAATCTTTAATATCAGTTACGCTCCACGTTAGCTACTCCTTGGAGATATAAATGTCAATATGATTTTCTTATAACAGTAAACAAGCCTCGGAAGAATACTATTTTTAATGAAAGCTTGGTAGAACTATTGTTATTGATTGAAAGCTATCTAATTGCCTTAGTTTCGCTTCGGTTTATGGAGCGGCTATATGAAGACCAATAGAGAAGTATAGAACCATGTTTCGCTCGGTACAATTAATGTAGATATGATCTTTTTAAAACCACCAGATTGCTAAATCATTGGTGAAAACAAATATTCTCTTCGACTAATGCTGAGTTTAATTTACTGCCCCTCACCTTCCGCAGAAACGGGAAAATAATCTTCTTTTTGTGATTGAAATATATCATTATCCCCATTCTGATCTCTCATAAAATAAGCAGCATTATCATTGATAAAAAAAGAAGTTTCGTTAGCAGTGGTATTGATGGCATCATCAAGCCTCCGAGGAACTGTCCATAGAATCCAACTATCATACAAACGGTCAGTGTAAAAAATATCATAGCCGCCAATACTCTCGTCTCTAGTGCTTGCGAAAAAGAGTCGCTTTTTATCGTGTGAAAGATATGGTGTTATCTCTGATTGATCGCTATTAAGCGTAACCCCTAAATTTTTTGGCTCACTCCATACCCCTTTGCTATTCTTCAAACTAACATATATATCTTCCTGACCTTGATTCACGTCATTATCAGGCATCATTGAGAATAACATGACTGAGTCATCAGGGTGAACGTAAATGTCTTGAAGCTTTTTCCCTTTAATTTTAATATCTACTCTATCCAGATGGTATTGACAAAACTCATTTCCGCATCTCTGAACATATAATTTAGGTTTTTTTGATGCCAAGTTTTCGATAAAATAGTGCTTTCGACTTTCTGTCATCCCAACTACTCTGAGTTCATCGGCACCATTAGCATCATTTTGAGGAAAGGGCATAACATAGCTCCACTTATCATCGTCATTTTTTGTTCCAAAATATAACTCTGTGGCTTTATCGCTCTGCTTATTTGCTGATCTGGAAAAGATGAGAATAGAGTTATCGTCGGAAACAAAAAGATTTGACTCTTCATGTACACTGTTAATTGCATTCGGAAGCTTTATTGCTTCAGTAAAACTCAGACTTTGAGCAGTAAGCCGACTGCCTGAGAAAAGTATTAATAAAACGAATATGGTGGTGAGGCTGCGCATCAGAGGAAAATAATGTAAAAACTTATAAATAAACTTTTTTCCTTCCTAAGCAATAGTTGTTTTATTTTTCTGCCAATATTTGATTCTTACTATTTTACCTATTTACATTAAATCAATATGCACACAAGTACAATTGATTTAATGTAATGGTGTTATCAACCATTGTTGTTTTCACATTAAATAAAGTTTAAAACTATTACTTAGTTTTTCAGGCTTTCTTTGTGAGCATTTTAGAAATTATAGGTGGTATAAACTCTTTTATAAAATCTTTACTGGCCTGCTTTTTAGCAAATTTCTGAGCTTCATCATCTTCTTTGCGATACTTAAAGATTGTTCTATGCTCTTCTAACCCTTCGGCCACTTCTTCAGCAGGTCTACCATAGGTATAGTAATATAATGCCAAAGACTTTCTACTTCTATCTGGTGGACATGTTAAGGGATTGGGATGACCGTGGTAAGAAAAACTAGTTGTTGAAAATAAAGCCATTCTATTAAATAGAGGAAGAATCTTCTTTTCGCACTGAGTCATATCTTTATCCCACAACTCGAAGTGCCCACCATAGCTTTCTTCCCAGTCCTTATTCAGATAGACCAATACATTTAGTCGGCGATCTAATCCTAAAAAACGGTTTTTATTGAAATCTGCGTGAACCTTAAGCATCCCACCAGGTTGAATCTGATGGCAGCCGGCGCCTTCAAAATAAGGATCTGGAATTAACTTTTCAATACCAGTTAAATCTGTCAAGAACTCGAGAAAAGGCTGAGAATTGAGAAAATGCATAAGCTGCTTGGTGTTAGGGCCAAAGCTGTATTCTCCCTTCGAGGCTAGTTTTTTCTCGTTAGGAGTATCAAATTTCAACTCAGGTTTCTTGTTTAAGTCTGGAAACTCATCCAATACCTTAGAAAGCAAAGCTTCATCAAAAAAATTATCAAAATAGGCATTGGGGAAAGGCGCTGCATTTATGTAATCGCTTTTTTTACTTTTGCCAAATTCTCTGAGATTTTGGTATTGCTGGTTAATAAACTCCATAAGTCGTATATTTATTTTTAAAGAATTTCTTCAAGATTTACTCCTATCAATAATTCAATGGCAAGTTTGGCAGTTTCAAGTTGGTTCTTTGCAGTAACTCGGGCTTCTAACTGCGATATATAAACTTTAGACGCGATTTTATATTCTTCTAATGTAACTCCTCCCTCTTCAAATTTTTGCTCGACAGCTAAAAAATCAGCGTATACATCCTCAGTAAGATCACTCTTAAGTCTATAAATTTGCTCATACATCAAATAATCCTGATAGGCACTTAATACTTGGTTCCTAATCAGCAGTTTTTGCTGCTTGATTGCTAACTCAGATTTCTCTAATTCTCGCTTGGCAATTTTTGTATTTGTCGGGTTACTTACTACAATACCCAGAGGAATTGAAACACCGAAATTATATCTCGGGAATAAAATATTATTATCAGGATCCGGGTTAACTGTAAATTCATTTAAGTTTCCGGCTACTGTAATTTGATTTAGCCAGGACCATTTTTGTTGAGTGAGTACTACTTGTGCAATTTCAAAATCTTTGATAACCGCCTGATTGCTAGGATTATTTTTCCATGCCAATTGCACTAATCGCTCACCTAAATCGTCTACCGGAATTTCTTCAGGAATTATAATCCTATTGTAATCAATCTGCTGACCAAAAGAAACATTTAGTGTCATTACAAAGCAGAAAATTGTCAAAATTTCCTTCAGCATCATTTGATATTTATAATAAATATAAAATTAATCAGAAATACTATCATTTAATAATTTAGCCACTTATTAAAGCAGTAAATTGTTGGACCCGATTCTCCCACGAATTTTGTTTTGATAAATCTATTCTTTTTTGCTTGAGCTCTGCAGGGTCTGATTGAACTAAATAATCGAGCTTTTCTAAGAACTCATGATGGGTTTTACCAACTTCTACCAACTTATCAAATTCAGGAAGACAGGCAAAGTCTGTCCGCACTACAGGTTTACCCATAGCTAAGTACTCATTTATCTTTAAAGGATAGATATTTTTTGTAAACTTTGTTTTTAGAAAAGGAATGATTGTGATATCAAAACTCAGCAACAATTCTGGTAACTTATGATATTCTACAGCCTCAATAAGTGTTATGTTCGGTATATTCCGAATAGGCTCAAGTAACTCTGGGAATACCACTCTTCCAACAAAGTGATACTGATATTGGGGACGTTGTAGAGCTATATACCTGAGAAGTTGATAATCTATTCGCTCATCCAAACTTCCGATATACCCTATAGTGGTTTCTGTTTGTTGGGGTCGTTCATTTTCGTTGTAATAAGAATTAAACATCGAAAAATCAACCCCGTTTTCAACAACCTGGCAGTTTGCGTGTAGTTTTTCTTTTGACTGATGTAAGGCCTTTGAACTAGTAATAATCAGATCGACCTTTTTCAAATATTCTTTCTCAATCATGGCACCATACTTTTGAGCCCATGGCGAACCGCTAATTTCGTCGTAGCAATAGTATACTAGTTTTCGCTCTTTAAATTTACCAGCGTTGAAAAGTCCGTAAAAAGGGTTGTAAGCGTTAATTACCAACGGATCGGTAATTTTAAGCTGCCTAATACTCCGGTTGATAGTCTTTTGTATAAACCAAGAGTTTAATCGTAACCCCATCTTAAACAGTTTATAAGAATTTAACCAGTTAACTGGAATTACCGGTGGCAATGACAATACATATATAATAGATTCTGACTGATAAGCCTCTTCTCGTAGCCGTTGCTTAAATCCTACTATGCGTTTCCACTCAATATCTCTTTTACCAAGCAAAGCATCAATAAGATCTTTTATTGTAAAAGGATAGTCCACATAAACAACTAATCTCTTACGGGCTAACCTTCCCATGATCTGAAGCGTGCTTTTAGCAAAGTTTCCGGACCACCCTGTAAAACCAATACAGATAATGGGTGCTTGATCTCTATTCTCTGTCATATTAATTTTCTTATCATAAGAAATGCACTTCTATAAAATACCAGCATACGACTAATGACCCCCATCAGTGTAGAGGCTACTAGTTGTTTCAAAATAATCTGGCAAGCAATGAAGCCGATAATATAGGTCAGTAGAGTTGCGTAAGCGGCACCGATAATCCCCATTTTAGTAATAAACAGGTAGTTGCCTATTAAATTGAAACATGAAAGTGCCAGCACAAAGTAGAAATTGTATTGAGGTTTATCAATGGCATTCATTACTGTTCCGAATTGCTTCAAAAAAGGTAACACAAGTATGCCAAGTATACTTACTCTAAGGACAGAAACAGCCTCTATATACCTCTCTCCTGCCAAGAGTCTAATTATTAATTCCGGAAAAATGAGAATCACCAGCAACATTGGTATGATGGGGACCAAATTTGCGCCAACAGCCTTCTCATATAAATTTTTTACTTCTTGGGTACCCTGCGACTCATGCGCTTTTACACTTTTAGGGTATAATATATCAGCTACTGCTACGGAAGGAATAATAAAAATATTCGTTATTCTGAGAGCCGCGTTATAAATTGCTACTGATGCGGTTGATACAATATTACCTAATAATAATTGGTCTGTAGTGGTTAAAATTGAGTTACTAAAATTGGTATATAAACCATATTTGCCAAATTGCCATAAATCGGTTATCCATGTTTTGCTAACTTCAAATGTATGGGTTAATAAAGTGCGGCTGGTCATATAAGCTACAATAGTACCTATTAGTAATCCAGCAGCTTGTAACAATACTAAATCAGCAACATTTAAAGTGTCAGGAAAAAAAAGGACTCCTACAACGATCAGTATGAAGAAAATGCCTTGTTTAGAGAAGTAACTATAAAATATACCATTAAATCTCATATTAGACTGCTGAATAAATTCTAGATGAGAGAATGGAATGAAAATAGCTGCACTAATACTGTAATAGTAAAACATGGTTACCAACTGGGGAGTATTTAAAAAAGTGCTTATTGCTTTTGCACCAACCAATAAAATACCCAAAGTAGCAACTGTATAAATTATGTTAATTACTAGTGAAGCAGATTTAATTGCATTATGATCTTTCTCAGATGCCGAGTTAATAAACTTTACGGTTGCTCCTTTTACTAGTCCATTTCGTACAACTTCAATTATCGTCGTAATATTCAAAAATAACACCCAGCTCCCCATTTCCTGCTCGTCAAGTGTACGGATTAAAATTAAAAAAGAACCAACCCCAAAAAGTGGAACAGATAACCTCTGGGCAATTGTAAAAAAGGCCGATGTTACCCAATAATTATTCTTTAATTTTTGCAAGAGCTGTAATTTTGTATCTTTAAATATAATTTAAAAAAGATTAACTTGTAAGTAATAATTATAAAAAGTTGAAAACTGATAAAAAATTTAGGCTTGAATGGGTTGATTATGCCAAAGCTATTGCCATAATTTTGGTAGTATATCGGCATATTTTGATTGGTGTTCAGAGGTCTGGCATTCAGGTTGCTGAGTGGCTAATCAATGCTAATGAAGTTGTCTATAGTTTTCGAATGCCGTTATTTTTTGTTTTATCAGGTATATTTACTGCAAAAAGTATTGCTAAGCGAAATGGAAAAGAGTTTCTGTCCGCAAAATTTGATTCTATTTACTACCCATACCTAGTTTGGGGGATTATTCAAATCAGCATTCAAATTATTCTTTCGCAATACACAAATGCCGAAAGAAATTACATGGACTATTTTTTCTTATTTACTAATCCCAGAGCGATTGATCAGTTATGGTATCTATCTGCACTTTTTTCGGTTTCACTCTTTTTCTATGTTTTATATGGTTTTGCTAGAATCAATAATTATTTTATTTCCCTATTAGCTATTCTACTGTTTGGGGGCTCGTTATACGTACAGGAAATTAGTCTCGTACACGACTTATTTTATTACTTTCTATTTTTCGTTGTCGGTCATCTAATAGGCAACATAATGCTAAACCATAACAATTATAATTTTTTCTATTCTTACAAACCCTTTTTAATACTAACTGTACCTTTTTGGTTGTCGCAATGGTACTGGCTACATCATCAGGATATGAACCTCTATCTTTTTGCAATAATAGCATTATTAGGAACAGCCTATGTATTTTCTATATCTTTTATATTAGCTCATTACAACTATGCATCCTTTCTTAAAGTAGCAGGAAGGTACTCATTACAAATTTATTTAATGCATTTGTTGATTGTATCAGCAGTGCGGATTTGCTTTACTCAGCTGTTAGGGGTTACAGAACCTACTGTAATTTTGCTTGTGGGGTGGTTCTTAGGGGTCTTCTTACCGATAATATTCTATAAAAAAATAAAGTCAACGGTGCTTGTACTTCTCTTTAAACCTAGTTTATCACGCTAGGTTAAGTATCCATATTTTCGACCTCAACATTGTTGAGCACACCTCCAATATTTTTACAGTCTAATGTTTTGATAAAAGCAATAGACTCTTTATCAGTTTGCTTAATAGTGGAGTTAGCTGAAAAAACAGTGATTACACCCTGTACATATTGAGAGAGTTCTCTTGAGTCAGAATAAAAATTTAACGCTGCCCCTTCTAAAAAGATATAATCGTACCTTTCTTTTAAAGAATTTATCAGGCACTGCAAACGTTCGGGCTTAAAAATTTCTATTGGTGAGTAATTACCACCTTGGCATCCTATAATATCAATTTCCGGAACTTCAGTTTTGCTAATGGAGCTATTAATGTCTACATTTTTTTTCGTTAGTAAATATTCTAGCGAAGGAGAGGCCTTGAATTCTCTAGTAAGACTATTGTTTGAGAAATTCATATCAATGAATAGTATTCTAGACCCACTAAAACTAAGGGCCATTCCTAATGCACTCAGTACTGTAGTTTTACCTTCTTTCTGCTTTGTACTGGTAATGAGGTAAACCTGATGATCTAATTTCTCTAATTCAAATCTCAATTTTCTGAGAGACTCTCTGAATAAGTTACTCTTAGAATCAAGCTTCTCACGTGGAATCTTAAACAAATTAAAAACTGTGCTTTTCTTTAAATTGACATGGTTTAAAGAACCTACAAGTTTTATTGGAATTAAGGATGTAAAGTTAGAACTAGACTTGATTGAGACATCAACATACTCTAACAAGATTACGATAAGTATACATAACAAAAAGCTGCTTACGCCTGATAGGCCAGTAATGATAAGTCTTTTTGAGGGTTCAGGGTCAGACGCTGGTTGTCCAACTAAGATTTGCCGAATAGAACTGCCAGAAGCTAAAGCAATGTCTAACGACTTATTATATTTTTCCTGCGCATTTTTATATTCCTCACTAGCTAGATTCAGATCTCTTTCTAAAGCACTAATCTGAGCCTCTTGAGAAGCATATCCACCGGCATTTCGATTTAATTGAAATAGTTTGTTTTCAATAGCACTTAAGTTCTGCTCGGATAACTTTTTCTCTATTTCTAACTCATTTTTCTTATTTAAGAGATAGTCTAAATCTTCTGATGCGCTAGGAGTTTGGTTAGCTCTAGCCATTAGGTTTCGCAAAGTGGTTCTTGCTTCTTGTATAGTATTTGCAAGCTCTGAATTATTAGATCCTCCAGCGATATACTGTTGGTTTAATAAACTTATCTTTTTTCTTAATTCTACAATATCTGTATTAACTGAGCTAGATTCAGCACCTTGTACTTTTGTAATCTTATCATTAATGTCTGTCAGATTTAACGTTATTGAACGTAAATTCCTTCGTTCGTCTTCCCTTTTAAGCTCTAATTCGGTAATTTGAGATATTTTGCTTTCGGTTTCTGCAGAAAAATTCAGCAAGCTATTAGAAGATTTATAAAGCCTAAGTTGCTCTGCTTTATCATCTAGTTCTTTTTTCTTCTGAGCGACAAGCTGAGAGAACACCCTTACATATTCATTTGAGCGAGAGCTGTTTATAGAAGAATTATACCTCAGAAACTCTTCACATAAAATATTTACCATAAATGATGATAAATAAGGGTCTTCACTGTAAGAGATTACTGAAACATAATCTGTCCGGTTAATCCTGGAAACATTAACAGATTCTTTAAGAGACTCCACATCATATTCATACGCCTCAAGTAAATTAATTGCTTCCCGATCCTTATCTACATAGGAAACGAGAATATTCATTGAATCTAATCGGTTGGTAAGCAAATGCCTGACAGAATCTCTGTTGATTGCCATTAATTCAGGGCTCTCGGATACTTTTTCTTGTATATCCCTAAATGCCAAATTTGGTGAAGTCAAATCATGGATCAGAAGCCGATATGAAAGTAAAGAGAGGACTCTCGGAGAATTGATAGTCTCAATAAGATTTTCAAACTTAACGTCCGCTTCATATAAATTGAACCGTTCGTCAGTGATTTTTACTTCTTCAGAAATAGTAAACCCTGTGGCAAGTTGAGCTGTAGATTTGTATGTTTTCTTATAACCAGATGTAAAAAAAAACGCAGCTATAGCCGCTAGTAGGGGAATACCTATTAGGAGTAAGCGTCGCTTATAAAGTGTTTGAAAAATAGTTAGTAAATCCATTCTATAAATTCAATTCAAATATCTAGAAAATTAATCAAATAATTAAATTAAATCACAAATTATTTTTACATGATTAATAAAGAATGTACTAAAATTGAAGAAAAGTCTGGTAAAATACATTTTGCAATGAGAGATATTTACATAAAAAGATACTACCGCATCTAATAATGCAATACTTAATAATATCATGTAAACAGGATGTTACACCAAGTAGCTTAAACTTGGGTTTTGATTACCAGTAAAGTTTTTGAAGGTTATTGTAGCGCAAAGGTTGATTTAATCAGCAGTTCAATGATTTTGAACTCTCTGCCACCTTTGTCATATCTTACAATTTTATCAGTTTTCTACCTCCACTACCATTTCTACTTCAACAGCGATATTACCAGGAAGAGACCCCATACCAACGGCCGCACGAGCATGTCGGCCTTTCTCCCCAAAAACTTCAACGATAAAATCGGAAAAACCATTCATTACTTGGGGTTGCTCTATAAAATCCGTAGTGCCATTAACCATACCATGAACTTTCACAATACGAGTCACTTTATCCAAATCACCTATTTCATCTTTGAGTGCCGAAAGCAGGGTAATTGCTGTAAGACGAGCAGCGTGCTGACCTTCTTCGATACTCAGGTCTTTCCCTAATTTCCCGGTTACATAATTACCTTCTGCTGTCCAAGGTCCGTGGCCAGCCAGAAACACTAAATTGCCAGTGCGAACCGCACGCACAAAATTAGCAGCAGGTTCAGGTAGATCGTATAATTCGACACCCATCTCACTAAGCTTTTTTTCAATATCACCGTCAGCAGTTGCTAAATTGGCTTGCTTGACATTATTGTTGCTGGCGGGCTGGCAGGCAAAAACTAGTACTAATAAAGAGAAAATGAGGTATCGCATCTTTTTTTTCGGAAAGATAGAAAACTTTTGTATCATCAGCACTGATTGATAATGAAGATGCTTTATGAACTTTGTTGCGCTAGATTTTGAAACGGCAAATTACCGTCGTGATAGTGTTTGTGAAATGGGTATTGCCGTAGTAGAAAATGGTCAGATTACTGAAACCCGGTCCTGGCGAATACGACCAAAACATAACTGGTTTCACCATGGTAATATCCGTGTACACGGAATAACAGCCGCTGATGTAGCTGAAGAACCAGAATTTGACAGTATCTGGCAAGAGGCTAAACCCTATTTTGAACATGCTAATATAGTAGCGCATAACGCCAGTTTTGATTTGAGTTGCCTGCGCCATGTGCTTACTCAATATGAGCTTGCCCACCCCACACTATATTATGCCTGTAGCTTGCAAGTTGCCAGACGTGCCTGGTATGGCTTTACATCGTATGGTTTGGGGCCGTTGTCACAGCGTTTTCAAATTCAACTTAACCACCATGCTGCTGAATCAGATGCTATAGCCTGTGCTCATATTCTTCTGAAGGCCTGCCAGGATCATAACATTATTAATTTCTCAGAAATTGGTAATACCTTTGGATTACGTATGGGTAAACTTTACGCTGGAGGATACATTTCCGCAGGAAGTTTGAAAAGCAGTAGTAAGACGATTCGCTCATCTCACTCTGCATAACAATTTATATTCAAGCTTCATGGTCTATTATAAGGTTCTATCTTACTGCTGGGCACTCTACGTAAAAACTACTAAGTTTGCATGCAGTCCGAAGCAATTATGAAACTCGATAAGAAAACACGAAGTAAATACACCCTGGTTATTGGTTTGGAAATACACGTCCAGTTACAGAGCCAAGGTAAAATTTTTTCAGCCGATACGAATCAATATGGCTGCCCACCTAATACTAATATCAGCCCTATTACCCTGGCTCATCCCGGCACCTTACCTCGCTTAAATCGCAAAGTGGTAGAATTTGCTATTAAGATGGGACTTGCCTGCGGCAGCAGCATCTCACAACAAACCTACTTTGACCGAAAAAATTATTTTTATCCTGACTTACCTAAAGGGTATCAGATCACTCAGGATAAAATCCCGATTTGCCGTGGTGGTGCAATCCCAATTCGCTTAGACCGGCATGTGGTCACAACCGAGCCACAACCTACCGAAGTCAAGCTACACCATATTCATTTGGAAGAGGATGCTGGTAAGCTAATGCACTTAGAGGATGAACCCGAATCAAGGGTGGATTACAACCGTGCAGGCACTCCGCTCATTGAGATCGTCACCGACCCGGTTATGCATTACCCGGAAGAAGCATACGCTGCTCTAACCGAAGTACGAAAACTAGTACGCTATCTGGAAATTTGTGATGGAAACATGGAAGAAGGCTCCATGCGCTGCGATGCAAACGTTTCAGTTATGCTGAACGATGCCCAGGAGCTAGGACGTAAGGTAGAGGTAAAAAACATGAACTCAATGCGCAATGTACAGCGAGCAATAGAGCACGAGTGGGAACGGCAGATACTGATGCTGGAAAAAGGCGAACCCATTATCTCTGAAACCCGAACCTTTGATGCTGCCTCAGGCACTACAGCGGGCATGCGGTTTAAAGAGGAGCTCAATGACTACCGCTATTTTCCTGAGCCCGATCTTAGCCCAATGGAAATATCGGATGAATGGCTGGAACAAATCCGCTCATCCATGCCTCTTTTACCCTATGAACTAGAACAAAAATTTTCTGAGCAGTATCAGTTACCCGAACATGATATTGATGTGCTGACCGAAAGTAAAGAGCTAGCATTGTATTTTGATGCTCTTTGCCAGGAAACTGAACACTATAAGGCGGCTTCTAACTGGGTAATGGGCCCGGTAAAATCCTATTTTAATGAATCTGGCACCTTTGTTTCTGACTTCCCGCTTTCGCACGCTCAACTTAGTGAAATTATTGCTTTGGTTGTAAGTGATAAAGTTAGCTTTGCGGCAGCATCTCAGAAACTATTCCCCGCGCTTATTAAACAACCTGAAACGTCACCCTCTCAACTAGCTCATACTCTAAATCTACTTCAGGAAAGCAATACTGATAGTTTGCAGACGTTGGTAGAAGAAGTACTTGAGAAGTTTCCTGAAAAAGTGGAAGCTTATCGTAAAGGAAAAAAAGGATTGTTAGGTATGTTCATGGGCGAAGTAATGAAGCGAAGCAAGGGTAAAGCAAACCCTAAGATCACTAATGAATTATTACGAAAAGCTTTAAGTTAATACCTTAACTAAGGCAGGCTTTCCTGATAAAACACACAACCATACCATGACTCGATACAGATTTTTTATATATACATTACTACTTTTTAGCTCCTATTCCTGTACAGAGGGTCAGTCAACGACCAGCACTGAGACTATTAATTCAAATCAAGTGCGTATTGAAGGAAAAGTGCGCCACCCCTTAAAAGCTGGACATCTAGTACTGGAACGAATCGGAGGCAGTGAAATATCAGTAGTAGATACACTGATTGTCACCAGTGACAGTACCTTCCGATATAGTCTGCATGACATTCAACCCGGCTTTTACCGGCTCAATTTTTTCGATCGTCAATACGTAAACCTCGTTCTGAGTAATGAGAACGTACGAATTACTGCTGATGGTGACCGCCCCGATGGTGAAGTTGAAGTTACTGGCTCTACCGATACTGATTACTTTTATGCTATTAATAATATTATGCAACAGATGCAGCAGCAGATTAATGGTATGAACGCTGATTATATGAAAGCTCGCTCTGAGGAAGATATGGAAGCTATGCAAGAAATTGAGCAGCGCTATTTGCTTATTGAGAAGGAAAATAATGAGAAAATCAAAAGTAAAATTGAGGAAATGGGTAACTCCATTGCCGCATTTTATGCTGTAAACTTTTTAGATGCAGAAAAGGAGTTTCCGTTTCTTAGTAATCTTGCGGATAAATTTCAGGAAGCTCTTCCCAACTCGCCCTATACTCAGCAGTTGGTCGAGCAGGTAGAGAGCCTACGTACCTTAGCCATTGGCATGCCGGCACCCGATATAAATCTTCCTAACCCTGCAGGAGATACTGTTTCGCTTTCCTCATTAGAAGGAAATTACGTGATGATTGACTTTTGGGCAGCCTGGTGCAAACCGTGCCGGATGGAGAACCCCAATGTTGTGCGCCTATACAATAAATACAAAGGTGAAGGATTTGAGATATATGGTGTATCACTTGACCGATCCAGAGAGGACTGGGTGGAAGCCATAAAGAAAGATCAATTAACCTGGAAACATGTTTCTGACCTTCAATATTTCAATTCTCAGGCGGCTAAACTGTACAATATCAACGCCATTCCGGCTACTGTACTTATTGATCCTAAAGGAAAGATAATTGCCAAAAACCTGCGAGGGCAAGCATTAGAACAAAAGCTTGCTGAGATTTTTGGCGATGCCTGATGAAGATTGATCTGCCTACCGAACCTTAGGAATGAGTCTCTTTCTGAGATATTTGATCTTCTAATGCCTCAATGCGAACCTGGTACTCTCTCTCTTTTCGGTGCATTTCTTCTTGAGTAGCCTGAAGCTCTTCCATATTTTGCCGCATTTCTTCTTCTTGGGCTCGCATTTCTTCAGATTGCTCCTGAGCACTTTGAAGAAGATGACGGGTCTGCTGCATTACTCGCTGATTTTGAACATGCGAAGCTATAATTTCACCTGCTTTTTTCAAGAAGTCAATTTCATGTTCTTCAAACGGATAGAACCCAGCCATTTCTAATACCCCTTCTACTACATCATTTACTTTTAAAGGAACAATGAGTAACGAGGTCGGAGTCGCTTTTCCTAGTCCAGAAGTAATACGTACATAATCTTGAGGAATATCTGTAACATACAGATAGTCAGCCTCCAAAAATGCTTGCCCTATGAGGCCCTCGCCAGGCTGAATGGTTTTACTAATAAACTTTTTCCTTTCATAAGCATAGCATGCTTTAAGGTCAATAGTACATTCCTGCTCACTTTCCCGTTCTACTACAAACAACCCTGCTTGATTGGCTTTAAGATACTTTACCAAGGATGCTACCAATTGATCGAAGATATTACTTCCATTATCAGTTTTCCGCAAAATTTCTGAAACCTGAGCAACCCCTTCAGCAGCCCATTGCCTTTTTTTCTCCTCTGCTTGCGCCAGTTCCAGTTCTTCAGTTTTACGAATATTTTCTTCCTGTTGAGTAAGCAGTTTCTCATTACGTTCTTCCGCCTGCTGACGAGCCTGGTTACTTTCCTGCTCCATTTGCCGGTTAAGAAACGCCAGGCCAAGAATCGCACCTAGCTGAGTAAAAGTAGCGAGGGCTATTGTAACTACTGCCAGCCAGCCTTCTCGTAGCACTGTACCGTCGTAGCCCATATCAAATTTTGACCACGTAAGAGGAAAAACCAAAATAATGAAGAAGGAGAAAACAGCACTTATGATTAAGAAACGATGCTCCTTTAAGTCAAAAATTATAAATGGAATAATGATAAAGCTTAACTCCACCATGTAAACACTTGTAATAGAGTCTGATATGGAGGTGCTGAAATAAGCATTATATAATGAAGAAAGTATTAATAAAAGAATGGGTAATATTATTCGCGAGTAGTAAATGCCACCTCGGGCATTAATAATCATTACGAGTATAGACACTAATCCTCCGCCTGCCGGGAAGATGGCCATTCCAGGAAAATAAATTAGTGAAATTGTCACAAAGGGTATTGACAGTACAAATATGACCAACAAACACAAAATATTTGTAGGTCTAACGCGCCTCTGCAAATACACTGGTAAATCATACTTACTTCCTGTATTAATGAGTGATGCCCATAAAGAAGTTGATGCTGTATAATTGCTTTCGTCAGACATGATGATACTTTGAATTAATAGAAGCAACAAAGAACAGCATATGCTTTTTTAATTACGAACTAAAAATATGTAGAATTCTATACATGTAAGTTTCCTAATAATGTAAATGTTCTATTGCTCCCTATTTCGGATCACTCATAATTTTCTGATATATCAAAATAAAACTATTTCAATAATTTCCAATAAATATTGATCATATAATATTCATTTTCAGATCATTATAACTACATTAAAAAATACGATTATTAATATTACAATAACGATGCTAATAACTCATACTCAGGGTTAAGCTTATTATAAAAGCATAAACGGCACGGTGTCATCTTTAGGGGTAGTTTCTCTTTGAAAGTCAGGTAATGACGGTCATTTTCCTTGAGAAAAAGGTACTAGAGTAAAATCAGGGAGACAATCAGTGTTTTTAGGTAGCACCAATGTACACACCCAAGAGGCATAGATGAGAGAGATAGCTTTATATTGCTCAAAATTCGTAAATGTACTTACGGTATATCCATTTTTATACGTAATATCTTCTACCTGGTAGATTTCCAACGGTACCATCAGGCCAGTTGTTAACACTTTTGACAATGCTTCTTTGATAGTCCAGAGTCGGGTATAAAAATGCGCTTCATTCTCCCCAGCTATAGATAGTAGCCGTCGTTCGTGATCGGTTGTCTGAGATGAAATGTGCTGAGGATTTTCCATCTTCAATTTTTCAATATCGATAGCCATAGGGTGCTCAGGCGGAAAAACCAAACTATCAGCTCGTTGATCTCCGTGAGCGATACTTATTGCTGGTAAATTAGGTTGACAACCCACTACGGTAGGCTGTTGAAATACACCTGGTTTAATAAAAGTAGTATTTGGAATAACATTCGATTGATATAAACTCAAGGTATGCTTGGCAGCATACCTGCCTCTAAGAAAATCTTCCTTTCTTCTTAACGGTATAAGATTAGCAAATAAAGCTTCTTCTTCGGTATGCAAAAAGGTACTTCGCAGACTTAGTAGTTGGTGATAAGGAAGTTCAGAAAATCCCCAATACGCTTTCGCTTGCCAGTCAGGCCGGTAGAGAGGAATAGCTTGTATCAACACCTTACTCGGAGAAGAAGAGCAAGCAACCGATTGGTAACTACCTACTGGCTGCTTACTGGATTGTTGTTTATGTTCTACTGGCACAGGATGCTTAACTTAATACCTTTTCCTGAGAACTTTCTAGCACTTTATCATCCGAAGCCTCTTCTTTTTGAGGCCGCTCTGCTTTTATCCATAGTATGCATGCCACTTGAATAAAAGCCGCACAGAAATAGGTCATGGGCGTAAGATAACTCTCCCTAAAGAAGGTTACATCTACAGGAACTTCTATCGCTTTGTTTAATAACTGCTGACTCGCAACCAATCCGTAACAAATAACCAGAGAAATAATCATCGTACTTTTTTCCCGCCAATCGTATAGCACCCACGGAATCATGGTCATGGCCAACTGGGTGCAGAAAAATGGCACTAACAACGGCTCACTTTGTTGTAAGATTGAAGCATGAAACAAAGTAGCTAGCGTGATCATTTGAAAAGAATTGATAAACCGGGCAAGTTGTAGATACCCTACAAAATTTAATGCAAGCACCAAAGCAGAGATAACAAACAGTAATGCAGGATAGATGGCCAGCTCTGGGTAATGCGCGTAGACAAAGAATACATAAATAAACCCAATCCAAAAGCACATTACAGCTACTTGGTTATTAAGCCGGGTTTTGCGCTGTAAATACGCTGATAGGTTGGAATGAACTCCCAATTGAGATACGTTCATGATAGGTATGTTTAAGGGTAAGAAAATAAGTTACTGACGCAGAGAAAAAAGGAAGGAGAACCTCCTTCCTTTTAATAAACCCGATTAGTTGACAGAAATAACAGGCTGGATAGCTTCAGTAAGCCGCTGTGATACCAGGTCTTTATTTCTACTTAAGAACCAGTGGTCGCCTTCAAGCACTTCTAAGGTGAAGTTACTATTGGTTTGCTCTTTCCACTGTTCTACCTCCTTCGGATAAACCACATCATCTTTGTCGGCGGCGAATGCAGTAATAGGCATCTCCAGTTTTCCGTTAGGATTATACACATAGTTCATAATCATATTCATGTCTTTTCGCATGACGGGCAAAATTTTCTTGAGAAAATTAACATCGTCAATATAGGACATGAGCGAAAGCAGTCGTTCTTCTGAGTTTGTCAGAATGGCTGTTTCACTAATTACATCTCGCTCTTTCCACTTTTTGGTAAGTTGAGGAGCAATAGTACCGGAAATAAAGAACTGGATTGGGGTTTTTCCAATGTTCTTCTTCAGATAACGGATTAACTCGTAACCCACCATTCCACCGAAGCTATGTCCAAAAATAATGAATGGCTTAT
This sequence comes from Roseihalotalea indica, assembly GCF_022458895.1. The sequence continues at coordinate 26,736 of NZ_JAINFL010000016.1, forward strand.
CTAATAATGGCTCCATTACATGGGCCATATCTTTCACCAAAGTAGACACATCTTCGTAATGAGGCTCGTCAATGCGGTTCTCTCTACCGGGCAGTTGAAACGCCAACACTTCAGCATCTTTGGGCGGATTGTAAATAAAGTGGCTAAACATGGAAGCTCCCGCCCCTACCGGATGTATACAGAAGATACGGTAATTAGCTTTCTCCCGCTTCTGATCTTTCTTACGCACCAACCATTTATTATAGATTTCAATATCATCCTCACTGGCGATACCTGTGGTATCCTGAGATGCTTCTGATGAAACCTTATCACTACTCAGATCTTCAAGTAACTGGCCTGCTAACTCGAGAATGCTTGGTCCTTTGGCAATCTTCATCAGCGGGAAATTGATCTCCAGCTTTTGCTGAATCCAGTTACGAAGCTGATTGAGCATTAGTGAATCAAGTCCAATTTTAGTAACTGAAATTGTAGTCTCTATCTTTTCTCGAGTAACTCCTAAAATCTTTGCCAGCGCAACAGCCAGATTTTCTTCCAGAAAGCTTACTTTTTCTGGGTCAGGCGTAGCTTCCAGTTTATCAAGGAGGCTCGATCCGCCCTGAGAAGCGCCGGCCAACGCAGCTTCTTCCATCAAGTGAGCAAAGCGGGAGTCATCTTTCAGATTATAATAGAAATCTCTAAACCGCTTCCAATCCAGGTTAGCGGCCATCCGGGCCACCGGCTGATGCAGAATTACGTTCTCCATCATATCCGTCACTTCCTTCAGGCTCAGCGGCTCCCACCCTTGGTTGATAAGGGCTTGAATTAACCGTCCGTCATCTTTAGACATTCCGGCATAAGCACCCAGCACTCCTAGATTGATGGCAGAACCGGACAACCCAATAGACTGACGATATGCGGCCAGACGATCCAGGAAGTTATTGGCTGACGAATAATTAGTCTGCCCCGGGAACCCAAATACTGCTGAGATAGATGAAAACATAAGGAAGAAATCAAGCGAAATATCCTTAGAAACTTCGTGAAGATTCCAGGCTCCAATTGCTTTAGGCATGAACACCTTCATAAACAGCTCCTGACTCATTTTAGAGATCGGTTGATCATCAATCATGGCGGCACTGTGGATGATTCCCTTCAGCGGCGGCAGGTGATTCTGAATATAACCCACTACTTTGCTTAGATCAGACAGACTGGTAATATCCAGGTTAAACGGATAAACGTCTATTCCATCGGCACGCATCTGGGCTACCACTTCGCGGTCGTAATCCGTTTTACATCCGCTACGGCTCAATAGCACTAATGATTTAGCCCCTTTGGTTGTGAGCCACCGCGCCACTTCTAGCCCAAACCCACTGGCACCACCTGTTACGATATAGGTTCCCTCAGAGGGAAGCACCAGTGTCTGAGATGGCATCACGGTGATGGGAGAATCATCCAGCGTTATGGCTATCTGCCTTACATTATTACCATCCTCAGCAACAGCCATTGCTTCAGCTACTGATTGAATGGGGTAAGACGCCACTGAGAAAGGTTTCAAATCACTTGACTCAAAAAGCGAGGCTACCTCCTGCATAATTTGCTGAGCCCGGCGAGGCTTATGCCGTAATAATTGCTCAGTGTCAACCGAAAATCTGGCGATATTCTTTTGAGTAGCTGAAACGTTTCCGTTCGCTGACTCAGCCATGTTGACTTCAATGTAGCTACCGAAAGCCGCCAAACATCTCTGACTTCGAGTGGCTCCTATTCCTGGTAGAGAATTGAAAACCAGTTGTACTCCTTTCCCCTCGGTAATTGCCATCACCTGCTGCTGAAAATCAGTGTTTTGCTCATCCAGCACCAATGGCACTCCTAGTTCAGCGAGATATTCTTTGCGGGCTGTTCCATTCGCCGTAGCAATGATATCGGCTCCCATGAATTGGGCAACCCGGATGGCGGCCAATCCTGTATCCCACTGAGCAGTATGAATGAGCACCCGGTCACCTTTTTCAAGATGCGCCAGATCACAAAGGGCATACCATGCTGTGATGTAGCTAAAAGGAAGGTTTGCCGCCTGTTCAGCAGAAAGCATGGAAGGCTTATTTACTACCTGACTTCCCTTTACGGTAATGCACCCGGTCAGGGCTTGATCTCTCCAGGCAATTACAGTATCGCCAACCTTAACATGATTAACCTCCGAGCCAACATTCTTTACAAGCCCTACGCATGCTTTACCCAGTGCCTGAGAAACCTTTTCTCCAGTACTAACTGGTGATGTCATATCTCCCAGCCCTACTGCGTGTACATTCAATTGAACCTCATCATTGCCCAGGGCAGACTGCTCCACTTTATAGAATTCAATACTTTTTTCACCTCCAACTTGCTTCACTACGGTTTGGAAGGACGTTCCCTTGGCTAAAAATTGGTGAGATGCTCGTTCGGTAGCATCAGATTTGTCCACAGCAGCCAGTTTTCTGATGAACACCTGGCTTCCTCTCAGTGCCAGTTCGGTGTACTTGAATTTCCGCTCGACCAATTCGGTGTATAAAGCACTCTGTTCCTGGCTGACGAAGCCTTGAGGAATATCAATGATTTTAACCGGCACATACGGGTTTTCATTGATCAGCACGCGCCCCATACCAAAGAGTGCCGCCTGTGTATAGTTTACCGGACCGCTTTCTTCAGCGATTGCTTCCGCCCCTTGAGTGACAATAACCAACCCGCTTTTCATGTTGTGCTGGTCAATAGTTCTCAACAAGTTCATCGTACCCGCAATCAACTCGCTTTGCTGCTCTACAAAGGATATAGTATCCGTTGTTTGTTCTAACTGGGCATCAAGTCCCCATAGATAAAGCATGCTTTTAATCTGAATCCCTCTTGCACCGATCGTATCAAACAAAGTCTGAATATCCTTCTCACTATTTGGATTGACTTGATAGACCGTTTCGTGAATCTCCTCAAAACAATCTCCTTTTAATACTTGAACAAACGAGCGCTTGTCTGCCTGAAATTGCTCCACCAAACTTTTAGCCACACTGCCCTTATCAGAAAAGAGTAGATAAAAATCATTGAGTGATGGCTGAGTAGAATCAATATTTGCTTCATCTGTTTGCTCCAGCAATTCCCAATGATACTCATAAAGCCCATCGTACAACTCTTTGCTTTCTTCCCCACGCGACCCTTGAATATACTTACAGGTGAGCCCTTCTATTACGGCACATAAATTCCCGTCTTTGTCAATGATCTGATAATCCCCCTTAAGGTAGTTATCACTGGCTTCAGTAACGTTTACATACGTCCAAACCTGCTCACTGGGCTTTGAGAAAACCTGATAACGACGGATATGAACCGGCAGATAGATTCCTCGAGGCTGATCTTCCGTATTTTCCCGGGCAGCAAAGATGGTGTGTAAACAAGCATCAAGCATAGCAGGATGAACGTGATACTGATCTAAACCATACGTAGTTTGCTGGCTTAAGCTGATAGCGGCCAGAATCTCCTGGTCGTCTACCCAGATTTTTTGAGCACGCCGGAAGGTATCACCATAATTGAGCCCGGCATCTTTTAACCCAACGTAGAAATCAGGAATAGAAACCTTATTTTTCAGCTTCTCAAGCAAGGGTTTTACCGGCACCGGATCAGGTTGGACGAAGGAATCAAAGTAATTAATTTTTCCTCGAGAATGCTGAGTCCATTCACTCGTAGCATTGGGGCGACTGCATAAATGGTATGCGCCCTCTTCGTTAACAATCTCCAGACGAGTCTCCAGTTGGTTTCCATCTTCCGGCAAGAAAAAGGCTTTCTCGAAATGAATATCTTCCAGAGAAACCGAAGCCTGAGGGAAAGAAAGTTTACCCGCGGATATGGCAATCTCCAGGTGGCCCGTTCCGGGAAAAACAATGGCTCCATCAACTTTATGGTCCTGCAAGTACGGAAACACCTTCGCGCTTAATCCGACATTCCAGATACGATGATTCGAGTTAATAGACGAAACTGTTTCGTTGATTAAATACGGATGCTCAGGCTTTTCAATACGATCTTTTTCCTGAGCTTCGGGTTCAAACCAGTAGCGTTCATGTTGCCAGGCATAGGCAGGTAACTTCACGAAATTACCAGAACTCATAAACTGTTTCCAGTTAATGCAATACCCTTGGGTATAAAGCATACCCAGAGAACCAGCCAGGGTAATGGCTTCATCTTCTTTACGCCGCAACGAAGGAATGATGAAGGCATTCTTTACATTTTTTAATTTTAACAAGTCAGTAGCACCGATGGTCAACACAGGGTGAGGGGCTATTTCTATAAAGGTATTAAAGCCATCATCAGCCATTTGAGCCAGTGCATCGGTAAAGTATACTGGTTCCCGTACATTCTGATACCAGTAACCACTTAGCAAATGAAGTCCGTCTTCCTGCTTACCAGTAACCGTTGAATACAAAGGAATTTTAGCTGCGCTCGGCTGCAAATGAACCAATGATTCAATTAGTTCTTCTTTCAATGGCTCCATATGGTGGCTATGGAATGGCACATTCACTCGCAGGAAACGACAAAACACGTCTTTTTCCTCCAGACGCTTAGCAATTTTCTCCAAAGGCTCGGCATCGCCCGAGAAGGTCAGCATAGACGGACCATTGATGGCAGCAATGGAAACAACATCCTCTACCCCGGCAATTGCTTTATGAGCTTCTTCTATAGTTAAGGCAGCCGCCAGCATTTTCCCTTTGTCCGTTGCTTGATTTTGCCCTCGACTCCGATGAAAAATAACTTCAACTGCCTGATCCAGTGTTAAGGATCCAGCCGCATAAGCAGCCGCTACCTCACCAATAGAATGCCCTACGCACCCTTCAGGAGTCACTCCCCATGATTTCCAAAGTTCAGTTAAGCCAATTTGGATGGCCATGATGGCAGGTTGAGCAATACGAGTTTCACTCACCCGTGAAGTAGCTTCATCCCGACTCATTTCTTCCAATAACGACCAGTTAGCCAACTTACGAAACCCTTCGTCAATTTGCATAATGACATCACGGAATAATAACGATGACTGCAGCAATTGCTGTCCCATAGCATACCACTGTGGTCCTTGTCCCGAGAAGATAAACCCTATTTTTGGAATGTGTTCACGCGTAGCTTTCTGTTGAAACATTCCGGGCCGGGTTTCTTCCAATAAGAATGCTTGCAGCTTTTCCTGAAGCTCCTCTTTGGTTCGTGCTGCTACTGATAGCCGGTGATCGAAGACAGAGCGCCGAGCACCCGCAGTAAAACAAATATCTGCTAATGTAGCAGTAGCCGTTGCCAGATAGTCCACATACTGAGCAGCATTTGCTTTAAGTGCTTCATTGCTACGGGCAGATATTGTAAACAACTCTACCTTGGATTGTTCCTCGATAGTCTGTGGTTGGTCGTTGTATACAGTCTCTGGTTCAAACTCACTCAGAACAACATGAGCATTAGTACCACCAGCCCCAAAAGAGTTTACCCCGCCAATCAGTGGTTTATCTTGATTTGATAAGTCAGTAAGCTGAGTTGGCACTTTTAGGCGATATTTGTCAAATGGGATTGCAGGATTTGGGGTCTCAAAATGAAGGTTTTGCGGAACCTGCTTGTTTTTAAGCACTAACGCCAACTTAATTAATCCAGCTACTCCGGCTGCTGCTTCCGTATGGCCAATGTTCGTTTTGATTGATCCAACCCAGCATTTTTCTTCTTGAGAGCGGTCTTTACCAATTACCTCACCAAAAGCATTTGTTTCTTTAGGGTCTCCTACCGGGGTGCCGGTACCATGCGCTTCAATATAGGCAACATCTTTCGGGTCTACCCCAGCATGAGCATACGCCGTCTTTAGCATGTCAACCTGGGAAGAAATACTTGGAACGGTAAAACCTTCTTCGGTAAATCCATCTTGATTTACCGCTGAACCCAAAATGCATGCATAGATGGGGTCACCATCGGCTTTAGCCTGAGACAAAGGCTTGAGCACAACCACTCCACAACCTTCACTCCGAACATAGCCATTAGCCCGTTGGTCAAACGTTTTGCAATACCCGTCCGGTGAAAGAAAATTTCCTTTGGACATAATGATGGAGGACTCAGGCCTCAGAATGGCATTTACACCTCCGGCAAGTGCCATAGTACTCTCGCCACTCCAGATGCTCTGGCAAGCCAGATGGACCCCCACTAGCGAGGATGAACACGCGGTGTCCAGAGTAACACTAGGGCCTTTTAAGTTATATAGATAGGATACTCGGTTGGCTGCACCAGTGCGGGATGCCCCCATTGCAACATGGGGGCTTACCGCTTCACGTTGGGCACTTGAGGCTTGAATATCCCAATAATCACTCATGAACAAGCCCGTATATACGGCAGTCTTAGTGCCTGAAATATCTTCCATTTTGATGCCCGCATCTTCCAGAGCCTGATAAGTTACTTCGAGCAACATGCGTTGCTGAGGGTCCAGACGATTAGCTTCGGCAGGGAAAATATTGAAAAACTCAGCATCAAAGTTGGCAATGTCGGTTATAAATCCTCCTTTTGCACTTTTAACTTTTCCTGCTTTATCCGGATTGGGATCATAGAATTTACTAAGATTCCAACGGTCGGCCGGGACACTGGTAATTGCATTTTTTCCTTTTGCAAGCATCTTCCAAAAGGCATCGGGATCATTCACATCGCCCGGAAAGCGGCACCCAATGCCAATAATGGCAATGGGTTCGCGCTTGGTAGATTTAGCTTTCCGGTGATGAGCCTCCTTTGAGGATGGAGTGGACACAGGGGTTCCCTGTGCATGGGCACTAGATGTAGACATAATTTAGGTGGTTTAAGGTATTACAGTTTTTTTTATAGGCAGAAGAAAATTCTAACGCTATAAATTTTTGTTGGCCATAAAATCGGTTGGTTAAGTTTACCTCCGATTTATCAGTATAGGTAAATGTTGCTGATCGTTGTTTGCCATGTATGTTTACAAACCTAGGTTTTGCAAGAATGAAAAAATAGCCTCATCTATGCTATTGCTTACATCTGTAATACATGAGTAATTGATACCAGTTTTATAGAGATAAATACTTAGTTTTTATAGGTATTTCAAAATAATTTTTATGAACCCCTATTATTTTATGAGTTTGTAAGCATGTTTGAATACACTATGATTAAGTTCCATGATGTGACTTCTTCATCAAATCTTTTCTTTTTTACGAAAAATCAATACTTATGAAAGATCGAGCACGTGTGTGTCGTTTTGACAGTTCGAGAAGAAACATCAAATTTGTCTGATAACCGTGTGAAATATCTTTTATTTACACCTGTATTTTTTTGCAAATTTATCCCAACTGTTAATCTGCTAATATAACGTCAGTTAATCGAGTAAGTCTACCTCAAATCCTGTTTAATGGTAGTTGCAGAAATTTTGATTTGTATCACGGATAAGAATAATAGCACTCTGTTAGTCTTACAGAACCATTGAGTTTTGTGCATAATCCAGATAATACTTGATATAATTTAATTACACTATACAGGATAATTTGAATGGTGTTTTGCTTCTACTGGGAAAACAGGAAACAGAATGAAGAAAGAATTAGAATGGCTTCCCACGCGAATTCAGCTAAAAATATACTTGTTGGTATCCCTAAAAATCAGAAAAACTGGCTGAGTGAGGCTTTTTTAAAATTGATGGAATGAAAACATTTTCCACTGAAAATATAAATTATTCAGTAAGACCATTGCCAGAAAAAGAACCAAAAGTAAGTTAACCTGAGCAACTCTGCGGTGCTGTAAAAATTTTTCTATTCCAATGATAACGAGCAGCAACAAAAAAAACGTCCACTCGCATGAGTAAAGCATCATATCATCTCCGTAAAGGTAGAAAATGATACCATTAGCTAATAAGCACAATAGCCCTATTTTCACGATTGGCTGTTGATAGAGCTTATAATGCAAAATAGACCAAGCAGCCAGTAGCATTATTGAGGTCCAGATAAAAACACTTGGCCATGCAAAAGCAGGATAATCAAACCAGCTAACATTTCTGAAGGAAACTAGGTGTAGGTCGGGATTCCGTAAATGTGTTACCAATACTGGCTGGGCAGCAATGATGTTGAAATACAACATATGATTCACCAAATTATAAAACTGCCCGGCAGCTTCGGCTATATTTTCAGGTATAAATAAAAACTGCGCATCTTTCAGTACCGTCTTAGGATTTGTAAGTACCCAAAATTTTAATGCCACTTTTTGTATTAATACTAATCCGGCAAATAGTAACCCCGTTTGGCTTGCGTATTTGAAAAAAGCTCGTTGAGTAGCGGGTCTTTTCATATCCTCCACCGTTGGAAGCCACTGATCTTTTTTTAGAAATAATGCATAAAAGGCAGCAATTGCTACAAATACGATATTGATCACATTAACACCGATGAGATATACCGAAACTATAGCCCAGCACCAAACCGGAGCCTTTCGAAGCACCAAAATTAACAGAACTATAAGGCCCGCTGCTGAAAAGATATAAGTATCAGGGATGGTCGAGAAAACGAGAGTACTGCCGCTAATTCCAAATAAACTGGCATAGATAAGACTTCTTGGCCAAGGTATTGATAAATGATAGAAAAAATATACAGCACCCAATACACAAACCGCCCCGAAAAGCGCACAATATAAAGATGTAATCACATAGGGATTGGTAATCACACCTTGCATTGCTCGTGCGGAAGGATTAAAGATAACAGGGAAAAGCGGATGAAACAAAGCTCGTTTATAATAGCCTCGACTGCTAAATAACTTCATGACCAGATATTCAGAATCAGCCTGGAAATAGAGATCATTATCGTGATAACCTTCACCTCTGTTGCGTTCTATTGATAGGTAATGTAACCCGACCAGAAAATAGAATACGAAAAAGCATACAGCAAGACCACTCCCTCCTAGGATAGTCATTCGAAATGAAGCACTACGCTTTTTTAAAAAATCTGTAGTAATTGACATAAAAAAAATAAATAAGTGCAGCTAATTTTTGAGTCAATACTTATTCAATCTAGCTACGAAAAAAGTGAGTCTATGGTATTGAGTTAAACCAAAAAAATGTACGCAAGTTGAAAAAATCCTTACTACAGCGCAGAATTAACTATTTTCTCTTATTAACGAAACAGACTCTGCATGGTTTTCTTAAGTGTTTATCACTATAGTTATATATATTTTAGACATAAATAGGAAAGGACGTTTTTTTCTGTAAAACACAACCTGAGAACTCATTAAGCAGATTAACTACATTTATACTGGCAGATTTGCCTGAATCCCCCGTATTTTGCAACAATATCAAAAAACGGCATGACCTGGAAGAAAAGAATACGGAAGAAAGTTAAATACAAAATCCTTTACCAGTTTATACAGGGACTGTTCTGGCTGGCTGCCCATGTGCCTCGCCGCTGGACATTAGCTATTTACGAAAGTTTGGGACGCATAGCTTACTATATTTTTCCACAGGAACGAAAGCGGATTCATAGTCACCTGCAATATGCTTTGGGAAGCCAGGCTCAAACCATAGCTCCTGGGCAATTTTCTCGAGCACTATTTCGCAACCTTGCTAAAAATGTGGCCGATATTTTTATTACGCGTTCCTTCACTACCTCGGACGAATTAGACCAATTCGTAAATACAGAGGGTTTTGAGCATTTAGAGAAAGCATACAAACGAGGTAAAGGTGTTATCGGACTAACCTGTCATATGGGAGCCTTCGAGCTGGTCGGCCCCAACCTTTCATTAAGAGGTTACAAAACCAGCATTGTAGGCAGAAAGCTAAAAAACCCGAAAATGGACCAACTGCTGGTAGACTATAGGAAGCATCATGGCTCTAAGGTAATTTACAGTGGTGAAGGAGTGCTGAAACTAGTGCGCGCCCTAAAAAAAGGCGAAATCATTGGCCTGCTTATCGATCAGGATATTCGCTGGGCTAAAGGGCTTTTTGTAGACTTCTTCGGAAAACCGGCTTATACTCCAATTGGTGCGGCCTGGCTTGCTCAAAGTACTGAGGCTGCCGTAGTTCCTATGGCTATCCGGCGTCTGCCTAACGAGCAACATGTAGTAACTATGCTACCAGAACTGGATATTTCCAAAACCGGAGATACTGAACACGACCTAAGAATTAATACCCAACGCTTTTCCGATGCATTAGAACAACTCATTCGAATGGATCTTACCCAGTGGGTATGGATGCATGAGCGGTGGAAAACCAAACCCGAGGATATTACTGAAACACCATCAACGCCATGATTTATATAGGTAGTATAGCTATAGTTATTAAGCGTATCTTATAAACCTTATACAACCATGAAACTCGTTCAATTGCTAGATGACACTCAACAACCTCGTGTTGGTATTGTTGATCATGACCAGATTCAACTTTTGCACAGTATATCAAGTATTTATGATCTGGCACAACAATCAGAAAATGAGCAACTGGAAATTGCCTCGTTGGCTCAGCAATTAGCCACTGACGCCTATCTCAGTTATACAGAAGTGGCTCGGGAAAACCGATTGCGGCTACCCTTCGACCATCCGGACCCCTATCATACGTGGATTACTGGTACCGGGCTTACTCATTTGGGTAGTGCTTCTTCTCGTGATGCAATGCACCAGTTAGAGAAGGCTCAGGAAGAGTCTAAACTTACCGACTCCATGAGAATGTTTCAGATGGGAATTGAGAATGGGCGGATGCAGGGAAATACTCCCGGCGTTCAGCCAGAATGGTTTTACAAAGGGAATGGTCTCTCAGCCGTTGCTCCAGGGCATCCTCTCCCCTCACCTTCGTTTGCCATGGATGGCGGTGAAGAACCTGAAATTGCCGGATTATACATGATCACTAAACAAGGAACCCCCAAACGGATAGGCTTTGCCCTAGGAAATGAGTTTTCGGATCATAAAATGGAAAAGGTTAATTACTTATACCTGGCCCATTCTAAATTACGAAAGTGTTCTTATGGCCCGGAATTATTATTGGGCGATTTGCCACATCACATTACCGGGAAAAGTAAGATAATCCGGAATAAAAAAACTGTCTGGGAAAAAGAGTTTTTAACAGGCGAAGCCCATATGAGCCACAACTTGGCAAACCTGGAATACCATCATTTTAAATACGACCTTTTTTGCCAGCCTGGGGATGTGCATGTTCACTTTTTTGGCACCTCGGTGCTCAGTTTCGCCGATAAGTTTCAGACAAGTCCTGGAGACATTTTTGAAATTTCAGCTGACTGTTTTGATCATTCTCTTACTAACACTCTTAGCCCAGAAAAATGATGTGTAGCCATTGCCTAAGCACATTCTAGTTATCAGGCAATTCAAATTCTCAACTTACTTCAAGCCAAACAGACAGCAAACATATTCCACAAAGTGTAGTTAGCTTAATGAAATTATTTTTTAATGTGGTGTTCTATCTCAGAATACAGACAGTTTTCACTATTGTATAAATCTGATTTAGCAACATTGCTATTTATTTTTTAAACAGATCTAAATATGTCTTATATAACCACCAAAGACAACACAAAACTTTATGTGAAAGACTGGGGGGCAGGCCGCCCGGTAATTCTTATCCATGGCTGGCCACTATCAGCTGATAGCTGGGATGATCAAGCTATGGTTCTGGCAGAAAATGGCTTACGCACTATTGCATACGACCGGCGAGGTTTTGGTAGATCTGATCAGCCGTGGAGCGGCTATGATTATGACACTTTTGCCGATGACCTTTCTGCGGTTATAGAATCAACTGGTGCAACTGATGCGGCCATTGTTGGTTTTTCTATGGGAGGCGGCGAGGTAGCTCGATATATGTCACGCCACAGCGGAAAAAATGTCTCCAAGGCAGTGCTCATTTCTTCGGTAGTTCCTTATATGCTCAAAACTGATAATAATCCAGAAGGGGTTGATCAGGCAGTATTTGATGAGATGACCGAAGGTATGAAAAAAGACCGGGCTCACTTCTTTTCTAGCTTCTTTAAAGATTTTTATGGAGTAGGCATGCTTTCTCATCCGGTAAGTGATGAGTTGCGGGAATGGTCGCAAAATGTTGCGATGCAAGCCAGTCTGAAAGCAACGCTGGATAGTGCTGCTGCTTTTGCAACGACCGATTTTCGCCCTGACCTTTCAGCTTTTTCGGTACCGACACTAGTAATTCATGGTACGGATGACAAAACAGTGCCCATTGACGCTAGTGGACGTGCAGCGGCGAAAGGCATTCCTAATGCTAAACTGATTGAGTACGAAGGCGCACCGCACGGTTTGTTTGCTACTCATAAAGAACGCTTGACGAATGACCTTTTATCATTCCTTCGTCAATAATTAAATGTGCCTTAATAAATATGGGTGATGCTAAATAACTAGCCATTTACATTTATAAGGAGAAGCTGTTTACTATAGCTTCTCCTTTTTTATTTGAAACTGTCACGACACGCTCTATTCATGAGGCGAAAATTCTAAAAAAAGACAATTCCGATAGCAACAAAAATACTTCATAATATCATATAGGTTTGATGTTGCTATTCAAGCTTCAACATCCTATTGTTTCTATTCTGATTGCTGCGTTAGTAACGCTCTCACCTGCTATTTTACTAAAGGCTCACCAATCTGAATAGTTCTTTTTATCTGATGCTCAATTGCCGCTTTTACTTGTTCTTCGTCTCGGATATTACCACTCTGATCTACCGTAGCACTGGTACCAGAAGGATTACCACCCGCAGCAAAAACCGCATCGGCTGTATATCCGGGAGGAACGATAATACATCCCCAATGAATCATAGTTTTATAAAGTGACTGCAACGTTGATTCCTGACCTCCGTGAGGGTTCATAGCACTGGTTATGCCGGTAACCACTTTGTTAGCCAGTTTTCCCTGAAACCAAAGCCCACCCGTAGTATCAAAAAACGATTGCACTTGAGAGGGCATATTGCCATAGCGAGTAGGAATACTGAAAATTAAGACATCTGCCCACTCCAGAGCATCAAGGCTTACCTCAGTTTCATTCTTTGCTTCTGTTTGGCGGAATTTTTTCCAAGCTTCATTGCCATCGATAGCGGCTTGAGGGGCAGTTTCCTTAAAAGTTAAACGTTTCACTTCAGCGCCAGCACTTTCGGCCGCACTGGCAGCCCATTTCGACATTTTATAATTTGCACCGGTAGAACTGTAATAAATCACAGCGACTTTTATAGTACTCATAGTTCAAAATTTTTAGTTTATGAATGTGTTCTGCTAAGTAAAACTCTGATAATAAGAAATGTTTAAAATTTCATATTATTTACAACCAATTGACGAATGTAATTTCCAAAAAGACTACCTAAAGGCATTTTCTTAAGCCAGAAGAAAAGTGGTTACCTCAGTTTTCAGGTAGTGATGAGTAGATTTTTATCTTCTAAGATTACGAACCACTTTGTTCAACAGACACAAAAAAAGGGTGACTATCACCCTATCTTTTAGTAAAAATTTAGAAACTACCATCTACTAATTTTCAAGCAAAAAGGTTGGACAAGGAATATCTTTGAATTTCATCTTGGGTTTACGTCGATTGGGGTTGTAAAAATTAAATGCAAGAGATACTTCATGGGCCCCTCCTGAAGTTGGCCCTAACGAAGAGATAGTAACATCATAGCTGTAACCAATTTTGTAACGATCATATTTCATTCCCAATAAGAAGATAAGAGCATCTTGGCTAACTTCATTTAATTCCAAATTTTTGCGTGAGGGCATACCTCGGTACCATACACCCACCATAATCGGATCATAATGAAAGTTTACCCCTAAATCTAACTGCTTAATATTTCCTTGTTGCTTATATATAAATGAAGGGGCAATGCTTGGAGTGATTCTTCGGGCAAAAGGTCCATTATATAATCTGATTCTGGCACCACCATGTACTGAAGTTTTCATACCTAGTCTACTATCATCACCTATCATGCTCAGATTAGGTTTATTCATGTGAAAAGCCGAGACACCCGCCCAAAATGTTTTGTTGTACAGTAACAGCCCCGAACCAACATCGAAAAAATTGGTGTTTTTAATGGAGTAAATTAAAGGGTCGTTGGTGGCGGTTGCTGTATTGCCATAAGAAAGCTGATCAAGTAATACTACTTTATCTCGGTTAATCCCTCGAGAACCATAGGCAAAGTGCAATCCAGGGGTTAACATCCAGTTATTTGTTAACTTGATTTTATAAGAATATAATAAACCTACTGTAGTAGTTCCCATCCCTACGGCTCCGGCCTTATCTACGGTAGCCATTACACCAAATCCGCTTCTGGCATCTTTCATATTGTAGTCGTACGAAAAAGCATACGTCACATAACCATTAGCAATGTTTCTCCATTGGTTACGGTAATTGGCAATAAAACGATGCTCCTTGGTTACTCCAGTAAAAGCAGGATTTAAGTATAAGGGTGCTGAAAAGAATTGACTAAACTGAGGGTCTTGAGCATAAGAACCTTGTATGCTTACTGCTTTTATCAGTAGCACTAAAGCAACCATCTTCAAAACAGTAAGTTTAGGGCTACTGCTTGTATTAGGCTGTGTCTTCTGTGTTAGGCTTAAATTTTCTTGTAAATCTTTCATAGCTGATCCCTTCAAGCAATCAATGTTGTATTGATATAATACAAATATACATAAAAATAGTTTAATTATAAAAATATTACATATGAAATGTTTATATAAAATATATGATAAATACAACTTGTAGAGAAGAAATGAGCTTCCTTTACAACCCTGCAGAGAGATGTCTACCCAAAAAATGCTCTATTCAGGCCAAATAAGCGTATAAAGAGGGCTTATGATTAGTTTTAATTACCAGGTAAGACCTAAGCACTTAAGAGCTTCCCTGCCTGTATTGGGCTAGGTCTTGGCAATTTCTTACTCTGCAAGATCTGCAGAAAAATGAATAGTGATAGATTCTACTGTGTATGTTCTTAGATAAAACTGTTAAAAAGAGCAAATAGAGAAGACGTAAGGACACAGAACGCGTCCAATAGTATTTACAGAACTGATCTAAGAGAACAGTAATCAAGAATTGTAAATTATTATCGCAACATTTCTTATCAACCAGACATATATCATCCCTATACCAGTGCTAGGTGGTTTAAGCAGTGAAAAATAGCAGGTGATAATCGGGCGTTTCTCGAAATAAAAAAGCTGGCCTGTTTCCAGACCAGCTTTCAGCAACTTTAAGAATAGCTAATTATGCTACCGTATTAAAGTCACATCTCCGTATTCTGTCTTTCGTTCACCATTGGCAAACTTCATTTCTATTTTATAATAATATACATCGGCCGGACAAAGCTTTCCTTCGTAATAACCGTCCCAGCCAACATTTTTATTCTTGCTGGCAAACATCACTTTACCCCAGCGATTATAGATTGTTATTGACATCTCGGTTATTCCATCAATTACCGGAATGAAAATATCATTGCTAATATCTCCGTACTGATAATGGCCTCCATTGGCAGCATTAGGATTCGGGGTAAAAGAGTTTGGAATTCTGGTTTTGTTTCCTTCGGGTTGCTTTACTGTAACTACTCTTTCAATTAATAAAGTATCTGAACATCCCTGATCATTAAAAGCTACCAGCATGATATCATATACACCTTCTTCAGTGTAGAGATGGTTGGGTTCAAATTCGGTTGAAACTGTACCATCCCCAAAATGCCATTCGTATGAAGTAGCTCCTATACTCTGGTTAATGGTTCCCAACGGGCGATCCGGTAAATACAAGGTTGGCGGTCCGGCGCTAAATATTGCTCGGGGCTGCTCATATACCTCTACCAGAAACTCTTTCATGATAAGCTTATACTCACCATACACATTTACCGCCTCTAATTTTACCGAATATTTACCAGGTCTGTCATACGTATGTACCGGATGTTCGGTACCGGAAGCACCGGTTCCATCGCCAAAATCCCATTGGAATGTTGCTGGATCTACGTACTTAGATTCATTTGTAAAGGTCACTACCAGCGGGCCACACCCTTCGTGAGTATCGGCATGGAACTCCACAAAAGGAAAATCAGGATCTACATCAATAACAACTCTCTCTTCATACTCCATCTCACACCCTTGATTAGACACAGTGAGTGTAATGTAATACTGACCGTATGTTCCATAAGTATGCTCTCCCGGCTCCCTTTCTGTACTGGTAGTTCCATCCCCAAAATCCCACAGATAGTCCCAATCACCTTCATTGGTTTTATTGGTAATGCTGACGGTAGAATTAGGAAGATACTGTTGCGCTGGCGTTACCGTGAAAAACGGTTTTAGTTCAGGATGAACAATTACCTCAAATACTGCTGGCCCAGATGTACATTTTTCCGTAGTAGCCTCATACACCACTTCGTACACTAAGGTTTCGGTCGTGGTATTAGGTAAAATGTACGATACTGATTTACTGGAAGTTTCTTCCAGTACTTCACTACTACCTTTTACGCGATAGTACCATCGGTGCTTTTGCGCTCCCAGAGAATTATTGATAAAATTCACCAATAACGGACCACAGCCTTCTTCCTGATCCTGCTCTACTCTCACCTCTGGCGTAGGGTATACATGCACACTCGTGACTGATCTATCCACACACCCGATCTCATCGTGCGTAGCGATTAAAGTAACCTGATACGTCATATCGCGACTGCTGGTATAATTGACAAAAGTATGTTCAATTACTGCCGAATCAGCAGCGGTTGTTACATCATCTTCGGTACCATCACCCCAAATCCAGGTGTATGTTACACCTTCGAGAATATTTTCATTAACAAACGTTAAGGTATGAGGGCTGCAAGCAGCATCTTCACCTTCTACTCTAAACTGGGCTACTGCATGTCCTACATTCACAATTGCCTCCTGATCAGCAATATCCTGTCCACAACCGTTTGCATCTTTTACCGATACCAGGGAGTACGTTGTATTGACGGTGGGCTTAACATTGAGGATACTTTCGTAAGCCAGATTTTTCAAGGTAAACTCACTGGTCCCATCTGTATAGACTACCTCAAACGGCATCTTACCGGTCATATTCAGGATTAGACTAGTCTGACTACCCGCACAAATATTGGCTGACCCGTAAATGGTAGCCGTTGGCAAATCATTAACAACGGTAATAATATCGTCGCTTAATGCCTGGCATCCTTTTACATCTATACCCAGCACATATACCTTATCCATATTCACCAAACTATCAGTGACATAAGTGTCTATTGGAGAAGGCCCCTGGACTGATATTCCATTTAGGTAAAATTCGTATTGATCAGCACCATCTGCCTTGAAGGTTACTTCAGTGCCATCGCAAATGGTGTTGTCAGGAATAGAACTTGTGAGCGAAACACTTGGCAATGGATTGACAATAACGGCCAACTCATTAGATATTACTTCGCTACATTCACCGGAGCTTACTCTTCGCACATAATAAGTGGTAGCCGCCAACCCTAATGGAGACTGGTAATCCGGATTGATTGCCCCGGGAATTTCCTGATACGGTCCACCTGACTGAGTAGCTGATAGCCACTGATAATCATAGCTTCCATTTCCCCCAGCAGGTGCCGTTTCCTCCTCAAATCTACCCGCCTGCTCGCCGAAGCAGATTTCATCCTCTACCACACTGTTAACATTTCTGATAGTGCCAGCAGTCAGTAATGGTTGAACGGTGATCGTTATATAGTCAGCCGTTATTTCCGGAGTATAGACTCCGGAGAGCACTTCTCTTTTCAGATAAATAGTCTTGGTTATCCCCTGAACAAACTTGAGTTCTTTTGCTTCAGCATCCTCCACCCAACTGTCAATGATATCTACAAAAGGGTCAGCCGGGTCTAGGGCATATTTCCACTGGTAAGTATAGGTTCCATTTCCGCCAGTAGCTGGAGTTAACTCCACCAAACCAGCCGGAATATCACCTTCACAAATCACTTGATCGTTACCAATGGTTCCGGATGTAAGCGTAGATTCAACAGTAACTTTCAGCACATTGGTGAAGACACTATCACACACTCCGGCAGATACCCTTCTACGATAATAGGTAGTTTGAAGTAAGCCAAGAGGCACATCAAACACACTGGAGGTAGCTCCTGGTATATTGTTAAATACTGCATTATCAGGAGATGATTGCCACTGGAAGCTATAGGTACCTGAACCTCCTGAAACAGCATCTGTTTCCACAAATGGATCAGGGTCACCACCAACTACAATAGATTGATCCGCACTCACGCTTCCCGGTTGTAATGTTGGATCTACGATAATGTATACTTCGTTGGAAATAGTATCCTGACATACCCCTGAGCTAACTCCTCTCACAAAATATCTACTTCTGGTGAGTGTATCGGGGGCATTGTATGTTGCACTATTAGCCCCAAGAATATCGGTATAAGGCCCTCCGGAAGTTAGCGATGACTTCCACTGGAAAATATAAGAGCCGGTTCCGCCAATAGGATTGGTTACTGAAGTGAAAGGCTGCGTAATTTCACCCTCACAAATATGATCGTTCCCGTCAATCTGCCCGGCTAGTAATGTGGGCTCCACAATAATGGCAATCTCATTAGAAAGCTGCTGGGCACATACTCCTGATATTACCTCCCTCACGAAGTACGTAGTTTGTTTCATGGCATCAGGAATCGTATAATCTGCCTGATCAGCTCCCGCAATATCCAGATAAGGTCCGCCTGAACTTAGTGAATATTTCCATTGATAATCATAAGACCCGGTTCCTCCGCTCGCTGGTTCATCTTCGGTTAAAGTGGCAGCAAAAGCATCTTCACAGAGCGTCTGGTTCCCAGCTATTTTACCTGCTTTTAAAGTAGGCTCAACTGTTACTTTAATTTCGTTGGATAGTATTGAACCGCATACCCCTGATGTTACTTCACGCACATAATAAGTAGTCTCAGTAAGCCCCGCGGGTACATCGTACAATTTGTTAGTTGCCAAAGGGATATCAACATAGGGTCCACCAGCCGTTGTAGCTTTTTTCCATTGATAGCTATAAAAACCCGATCCACCAGTGGCCGGACTACTTTCCAGGAATATTAACGGATCTCCATTTTCACAGATGGTTTGATGATCTTCAACCGCACCAGCCGTTAACGTTTCTTGGACGGTAACCTGCACTGGCGAAGAATAGACGAACGGGCTCACTCCAGAGCGTACCGCGCGACGGTAATAGGTAGTAACTGACAATGGTGTGGCAGGAATAAATTCTTTGTCTACAGCTCCCACAATATCCGCATAGCCAGTAGTCTGATCCGTAGATGATTGCCACTGGTATATGTAAGAACCCGTTCCGCCAGTAGCCGGGGAAAGTTCAGTAAAGGGAGCTGGCACTGAGTTTTCACAGATCACCTGATTGGACCCAACCATACCCGCTGCCGATGTAGGCTCCACTGTGACCGTAATAGGGTTTGATTCTACCGGAGGGCACTGTCCAGACTTAACATCGCGTACAAAATAAGTTGTGGCTGATAGGTTTCCGGCCTGATAGGTAGGATCATTAGCTCCGAAAATAATAGAATAAGGCCCACTAATACTGCTGGCGTACTTCCATTGGTATTGATAACTATTCGTGCCACCGGTTGGGGCCGTGTCTTCATTGAACATCAACGGCGCAGTATTGGCCGGAATGGTCTGATCAATGCTAACACTTCCCGGCGTAACCGTAGGATGCACCGTTACTTTAATTGTATTGGTATATTTTTCATCGCATACACCAGCACTCACTTTTCTACGGAAGAAAGTGGTAGCGGCCATCGGGTCAGTAACCTGATAGGTAGCTGATGTAGCTCCGGCTATATCCTGATAGGTACCCGTCTCGGTAGCTGCATATTGCCATTGGTATGCATATGTTCCGCTACCACCCGAAGCTGGGTTTTGCGCAAAAGCTGCCGGAACATCGCCCTCACAAATGGTTTGCGCACCACCTATACTGCCTGGGTTAATTGTAGGTTCAACGGTAACTTTGATCTCGTTTGAATACTGAGCACCGCATACGCCAGCGGATACCTTTCTGACATAATACATCGTAGTGTTCATCGGTGTAGCTACCTGATACGTTTCGCTGGTAGCACCGGGAACGTCGGTGTATGGCCCACCTGCATTATAAGACCATTGCCATTGATACTGATAACTATTGTTACCACCACTTGCTACAGCAGTGCTACCAAACTGAGCCGGAGTACTTCCCTGACAGATGGTAGTTGCTCCATCGATAGAGCCAGCGATCAAAGTAGGTTCTACCGTAATGGTAATGATATTAGACTGCTCCGGTCCGCAGCTACTGGAAGTTACTTCTCGTACCAAGTACGTTGTTTCGGTAATACCTGCCGGAGGATCATACGAAGCATATACCGCTCCGGGAATTGTGGTGAACGGACCGCTGATTGTATTGGAAGATTTCCACTGGTACAGGTATGTTCCTGTTCCGGCACCGCCGCTAGGGGCAGCAATAGAGGTAATTTCAGCAGGATCAGCATTTTCGCAAACCGTTTGCTCTCCGGCAATACTTCCCGGATACAAAGTAGGTTCAACGGTGACTTGAATTTCGTTAGAGAAAGTTTCTGCGCATGTTCCTGAACTCACTTTTCTACGATAAACTGTGGTGTACTCAATGCCAGCAGGCACATCGTAAGTATCCTGGGTAGCTCCGGCAATGTCCACAAACGTTCCAGCGCCTATTTTTGCTTGCCACTGATACACATACGTTCCGTTTCCACCCGAAGGAGCCACTGAGCTACCAAATGCCACCGGATCACCATTGTAGCAAACAGTCTGACTACCAGTGATCGAACCAGCAATTAACGTAGGTTCTACTATTACTTCCAGCACATTGGATAGCTGTGGCGAACATACTCCCCCCCGGACTTCACGTACATAGTAAGTAGTACTGTTTAGTCCGGATGGCACATCATACGTTGCATTAATAGCTCCGCTAATATCGGTAAAAGGTCCACCAGCACTACTGGCTTGCTTCCACTGGTACTGATAAGTACCTGAACCCCCTTGAGGCGCTGTATCTTCCGTAAAAGCGGTAGGATTTCCGCCCTGACAAACGGTTTGATTACCGGCAATCACTCCCGGGTTCAATTCGGCTTCTACCGTTACTGTAATCACATTGGAGCTTACCCAGGCCGCCACTCCCGATTGCATTTCTCTTTTATAATAAGTAGTCACTGTTAATGGGGCGACTGGCGTATAACCAGTACCGGTTTCACCAGGGATAGTTGTAAACCCGACTCCATCTTCAGAGAATGACCAACGATAAGCATACGTACCGGTACCGCCTGACGCAGGGTCTTTTTCCGTAATTGGATTCGGAACTGTGTTTATACAAATTACCTGATTGTCTTCTATGGTTCCCGCTTCAGAAGAAGCCTCGACCGTAATAGTTACAACGTTTGATTCAACCGGAGCGCATACCCCACCTGAAGCTACTCTTTTGAAAAATGTCGTTGTAGAAAGCGAACCTGGTTGAAATTCTGCACTAGTAGCTCCCGGGATATTTGAGTAACTGACACCCGCCCCCGTTGCCTTTTGCCACTGGTATTGTAATCCTACCCCTCCGCTAGCGTTAGTGATGCTCGTCAATTTCACAGGAGTGCTTCCAGCTACAATGGTCTGATCACTACTAATTGTACCGGCCATTAATTTTGGTTCAACGGTTACTTCTATAGAGGTAGTAATTTTCTCGCCACAAACTCCACCAGTCACTTTTCTTCTGTAAAATGTTGTAGCCGTTAATGCTGCGGTCTCTTCGTATAAAGCAGCATTTGCCCCTGCAATGTCGCCATAAGTAGCTCCACCATCGGTAGACTTTTGCCATTGATAAACATAACTCCCATTTCCACCACTAGCTGGGTTTTCGGTAAACGCTGTAGGTACCGAGCCTTCGCAAATTGTCTGGGTTCCATTAATAGTGCCTGCCTGAAGTTGGGGTTCTACGGTAATGGTTACTTCGTCAACAGCAGATACGCAATTAGTATTCGTATCTGTCACTTTCAGGGTATAGGTGCGGGTAAATGCCGGAGTAGCAGTAGGATTGGCCAATGTAGGATCGTCCAGGCCTATCGCAGGCGTCCAGGCATAAGTATAACTTCCTGATCCTCCTGTAGCAGATGGTGTATCACCTAAAGTAACTGAACTTCCTTCACAAATCGTATCATCACTTCCGGCATGAGCAGTTGGTAATTGATACGAATTAATAGTAAGCTTTTTAGTAGCCGAGGTACACCCATTATTGGTTTCGGTAACACTAAGTTCTCCAGCCCATTCATTGCTACCAAAGTCCAGTGAAATCAGGTTATCATTAATACCCCCGCCAAACTTAATGGTAGGCGCATCCAGTGCCGGTGACAGTGTCCATACGTAAGTTGAGCCAGAATGAAAATCCACCTGATATAACACGTTTTGCGTATTCACACAAACTTCCACCTGACCGGAAATATTAGAAGTAGTTGGGCCATCCTTAAAAGTCAGGCTCATGAAATCTATGTCGGTGCCGCAACTGCCGTTGGTGAGGGTCCAGCGAAACGCATAGTCCCCAAAGGCACTTACAGTGACCGGTGTATTCGGATCGGTATCATCATCAAATGTCACCGTACCAGGCCCACTTTCCTTTACCCATTTTCCAGTACCAACCGCAGGAGGAGTAGCCGTCATGGTATAGCCAAGGCCACATATAGCATCGTCTGCACCAGCGTCCGCTTCGCTTATTGGAGGGTTTACTGTAATAATAACTTCCTGGGCAGTACCTACACATCCATTGGCAGTAGGAATTACCCGATAGGTGACCTGCTCCTGGGTAGTGCCACTGTTGTTCAGCGTCTGACTAATGCTACTACCTGAGCCTGAAAAAGCTCCACTAATTTTACTTGGATCGCTTACTGAAACGGTCCAAGTGTAGGTGGTATTGATAACCGTGCTACTAAAGTTGATTTCTGCATCTTCTCCACAACAAATCTCCGTTTTTACTGGGGTTAATGTTAGAACAGGCTCAGGATTAACAGTTACGATAAAATCTTTGCTTTCTCCAGCACAGGTATTAGCTTCGGTGGTAATATGGTATGTAACAGTCTGTGCTACATTGCTGGTATTAGTCAATGTTTGCTTAATACTGGCACCCGTACCAGCAGCGGCTCCGCTTAGTTTAGTAGGATCGCTTACGGTAATTGTCCACGCGAAGTTTGTAGTGCTAACATTAGAAGAAAGGTTGATATCGGTTTCTTCGGTGCTGCATAATTGAGAGGCGGCAGCCGTAATGGTAAGGTCAGGTTTAGGATTTACCGTGATGGTAATATTCTGACTTGCTCCGTCACAACCACTAAAACGGGGAGTAATCGTATAAGTAGCTGTCTGAGCGATATTTGTGCTATTTACTAAGGTTTGCTGAATGGTGCTACCACTTGCAGGCGATGCTCCGGTCAGGCCGGCGCTGCTGGTGACCACAGTCCATGAGAAGGTTGTTCCCACAACATTACTAGATAAGCTAATATCAGTATTCTCTTCCGAGCAAATTGTATTGGTAGCTACAGTAGCTGATAATACAGGAGTAGGCTGAACTGTAATGGTTACCTCTTCTGGCGACCCATTACAACCATTAGCAGTCGGAGTAACTGTATACTTTACTGTTTGAGGTACGGTACTGGTATTGACCAATGTCTGATTAATCTTGTTTCCAGTGTTGTCGCTGGCTCCAGTCAGGGAAGGATCGCTTACTGTAGCTTTCCAGCTGTAAGTAGCTCCGGATACATTGCTTGTTAGAGTAATATCGGTTTGGTCGCCATCGCACAATGAAATGGATGCGGGACTGATAGTAACTGCGGGCTGTGGATTAATGGTAAATGTGACATCCTCATAATTACCATCGCATCCGTTGTAGTTTGGAGTAATACGGTAGGTAAGGGTTTGAGGTGTTGTTCCGCTATTGAAAAGTTGCTGACGCAACTCAGTAACGCTGACATTATTAGCATCACTACCTCCCGTAATATTTGATCCTTTGCTGATTACTCTCCAGGAATAGAGTGTTCCAGGTATGTCACTGCTCAAAGCAACTACCGCTTCTTCAGCATGGCAGATGTCAGTATCGGTAGTTGTTGTACTGAGTACTGGACGAGGCTTTACTTCAATATTGAATGAGGCACTCAGTCCTGCACCGCAAGAGTTTTCTCCATATACACTAATCGTGTGATTACCAGGAGCAGTAGTTGAAAAATCTACTGTAATATTTCGGGTATTGCTTCCGCTAGCAATACTGGCACCAGCGGGCAAAGTCCACACATAATCATCAGCATTGGTAATAGCAGGAACATTAAAATTAATGCCAGTTTCTTGTTCGCAAATCTGATTGGTTCCGGCAATAGCTCCCGCGTTATCTGGTTTTCCCGGACTAACATTTACGGTGAAATCTTTAGTGTCTCCTTCACACCCATCTTTGTAGGGAGTGATGTGATAAGTAACCGTACCAACCGTAGTGCCGGTATTGATCAGTACATCTGAGATTTTATCAGACCCAATAGATTGATTGGTACCAGTACTACTCACACCAGAAACCGGGCCCGTAACCGTAGTTGTCCATTTAAATAATGAACCGCCCAGCACCGATGCAGGAATAAACTCAGCTGTTTCGGCTGAACAAATCGTTAGATTATAGTCTGAAGCGGCATTAGATAACTGAGGGGTAGGCTTAACTTCTACCGTAGAAGAATAAGGGGTAGATACGCTGGCACAACCGTATGCCGTGACGGTAATCGTTGCTGTGCCAACAAAGCCAGGAGCCCAGTTTACTGTAGCTGATGAAGTTGTTCCTGAGATTGTATTTCCAGCCCCTGTAACTGTCCACGAGTAATTGGTTGCACTAGCAGCCGATGTGGTATAGGTACCTGTAACAGTACCCTGACATACTTCAGTATCACCGGTGATAGAAGTAGGGTCGCCCACTACCGGGGTCACATTGACATTAATGCTTTTAGACTTGTCTGTACCACAACCTTTAGCGGTAACTTTAACTGTGGCAGTTCCGGTAAAGCCAGCGTTCCAGCTTACTTCGCCAGTGGCATTAATGCTACCCGCCGCAACTGGCGTTAATTCCCAGGTATAACTATCAGCATAGTTAGCACTAGCTGTATATTGGGTAGTACCACCAGCCTGGCATCGGGCAGTAAGTGGTGAAGAGAACATTGGCGTTCCTACATTCGCTTTTACATCAATGGTTTGCCAACCCGACGTATTGCTACATGCATTGGGAGTGTTAGCAATTAGTCTTACATAATATGTAGCAGTTGCCGCCGAGCCGAAATAGGGAAGACTTGTGGTAATATCCTGACTGGTTGATGCATATCCGCCGGTATTGCTTCCATTCACATCTACCCGTTGTCCCGATGTGCTCCCTTTCCTAATTTCCCATCTCCAGGTAGTACCCGGTGGCACATTGGCAGAAGTATTGGTGATATCTATGTTTGTATTTTCGCACTGGGCAGCCGCCGGATTAATGTTAAAATCCGCTACTGGCTGAGGGCGTATGTCAATTGTTTTGGAGATAGTTGTTGTACAGGTACCAGTATTACCGGTAATCTGATCATCGGTTACCGTAAGCGTTACGGTATAAATGCCAACGGTAGTATAAGTTTTAGATGGGTTTTTAACGGTAGAATTGGTTCCATCACCAAAATCCCAGGAGTACTGAAAGCCAGGAGTGCTGGTATTCGTAAACTGAATTGCATTGTTGACACAGGCCGGATTGTTGTCTACACTAAAGTTAGCATTGGGTGCATCAACAACTCGAATATAAACGGTCTTTGATACCGGGGTATTCCCAGTAAGATTTCCAAACTCATCTTTATAAGGATTACAGCTATTCCAGTTGTGAAGAGTCACCTCAAAAACTTCCCCAGAAAGCGTAGTGCTAGGCACGGTAATATCCAGGGTGGCTACTCCTGAAGACGTGTTCGCTTTATCCAGCCAAATGGGAGTCTCTTTATAAGGGAAGCTTCTTACTGCACCATCAATTTTCACATCGCCGGTAATAGTACTAGCCGTTCCGTACTCCCATTGTATCCATCTTCCTACATTATAAGCGTGGTCGGTAGCCAGACAGGAAAATTCAGTAATGTCTGTAAAATCTACGGTTACCGTATTCCCAGCACATACCTTATATTCTTCAACATCAGTTATTAAACCGCTGCCTAACACATCATCGGTATCCCAAACGGTAATTTTTTTTGATATTTCGGAATTATCGCATTTAATATCATTTACGTATAAAAATGCGCTTGCGTAGTAATCACAATATCCTTGACCTTTCAGATAGGTATGGGGAGCGAAAACTTCCCATTTTGATCCATTTTTTGTTAGATTATAGATGTCTGTTGTACCATCACCCCACTCTATATATACCTTATTGTCATTGAAGGTCTTCAGTCCAGCATAAGTAGCTTCAAACTCTATTGTTTGATTTGCACATAGCTTACTTTCATCTTGAAAAGCTCCCCCTACTCCTCCACTAGTAGGACAGTTCTGAGCATTTGCCTGGAAACCCAAGCTAATAAGAAGTAGAGTGGTAAGAGTTTTGGCAAAGTTTTTCATACGCTTTTTCACAGCTTTTTATAGACTGCCTGCTTCGCTTATAAATATTCTGCCAAATTATCTTGTATTTATTTAAAATAATTACTTATTAGAATATAATAATCACATTTAATATTGAAAAAGTTAAATTAATATTTATATAAAAGTTCTTACTGGCTGAAAGAAGATATATTAATTAAAGGACACGCTCTTAATATATCAGATAGGAGGTCAGGTAGTAAAAAAAAAGCCCTAAATCGGCAATCAAAGGCATTTTTTGGCCATTACACGAGCAATTGAAAATAGATTGTTATGAAAATTTCAAGGCAGTATATCTCAGTTTTAATATTCCCGATAGCATAACACTAGGTACATACGCTTATATATATTTTCACATTTCCAAAAAATAATTCCTTGTTTTATTATAAAGTAGGTAAAAATAGTACATATTAACATTACAATGAGGCATCAGTTTAGAGTACCTTTTCCAAGGAAAAGTTAAAAATATTGGTTTCCTATATGCTTCTCACTGATGTCTGCGCTATTTTAATTTTTTTTCCAACGCGCTTTTCTGGCCCTATTCAGCTTTGATACCGTCGTCATAAATTCAACTGTGCAGAGTTCTTCAGATGCCAAAAGCATAGGCAGATTAATCTTCAAAATCTATTTTTACCTATTGATCGGAAAATACGGTTCTTTAACTTGCGGCTATATTTCAGAAAAGTATATTCGTGCATGAAAACAATGACCTACCTAATCAAAAACACCTTTCTTACTTTCCTCCCTGTGCTCTTTCTGACCCGCCAGGCTTTTACCCAGACAAACACCATTCCTATTGAAACTCAGCATAACGCTCTGGTCTTACAAGTAAGCGAGAATCAGGATCTGGATATCATTTATTTTGGCAAGAAGCTGAGCAACACTAACGAATACGGGCAGATTCCGAGCGTATTCCGCCAGGCGGGAGACTACACAAACATGCTCAATGCAGCCTATACATCTTCCGGATCACGCAATCTGTTGGAGCCAGCCATTACGGTTACCCATAGCGACGGGAACAACTCGCTGGACCTGAAATATGACAGCCATGCGGTGGAAAAGATTGATGATAATGTATCATTGCTGAGCATCCTGCTCAAAGACCCGGTTTATAATTTTGAAGTCACGCTATACTATAAAACATACTATAACGAAGATATTACCGAGCAATGGAGTGTAATCAGGCACTCGGAAGATGAAAACGTGACTTTGCACAAGTTTGCCTCAGCCAACCTATACCTGAAAGCTGACAGCTACTGGCTCCGGCAATACCACGGAGACTGGGCCCAGGAAATGCAACCGGAAGAAACCAAACTGACCCACGGCCTTAAAGTGCTGGACACCAAACTGGGCACTCGGGCTAACCTATTCCAACCTTCAGTCTTTATGGTTTCGCTGGATAAGATTGCTACCGAAGATGAGGGACAGGTTCTGTATGGTGCGCTGGAATGGAGCGGAAACTTCCGTATTGACCTGGAACTAGACCCGCTGGATAACCTGCGCATCATCGCCGGAATGAATAACTATGCCTCAGACTATTCTTTAGCTCCCGGTGAAGAATTTAAAACTCCGGCATTCCTCTATACCTTTTCTAATGAAGGAAAAGGAACAGCCAGCCGAAACCTGCACGACTGGGCCAGAAAATATAGAATCCTGAATGGAGAGGGCAATCGCCTAACGTTGCTCAACAACTGGGAGGCCACTTATTTCGACTTTAATGAGCAAATACTGAAAGGACTGCTACAAGATACTAAGAAGTTGGGCGTAGACCTGTTTCTGTTAGACGATGGCTGGTTTGCTAACAAATACCCCCGCAATGGTGATACTGCCGGGCTAGGCGACTGGGACGCTAACCGAAAGAAGCTCCCTAATGGCATCTCGGTACTGGTAGAAGAAGCTAAAGCCAATGATGTAAAATTCGGCATCTGGATTGAGCCGGAAATGGTAAATCCTAAAAGCGAACTGTATGAGAACCACCCCGATTGGGTAATTAAGCAACCTAAGCGTGATGAACACTATTTCAGAAACCAACTAGTACTAGACCTGACTAACCCGGAGGTACAGAATTTTGTGTTTAAGGTAGTAGATGAGCTGTTTACCGAGAACCCTGACTTGGCCTATATCAAATGGGATTGTAATGCGGTAATTTATAACGCATACTCCGCACATCTTAATAACCAATCGCATCTGTACGTAGACTACGTGCGGGGACTGTACTCGGTGCTGGAGAAAATCCGCGAAAAATACCCGGAAGTGCCAATGATGCTGTGCTCCGGCGGGGGTGGTCGGGTAGACTATGCTGCTCTGGAATACTTTACTGAATTCTGGCCCAGTGATAACACCGACCCCATCGAGCGCATCTTCATGCAATGGGAATACTCCTACTTCTACCCCTCCATTAGCACTTCTAACCACGTAACCGACTGGGGCAAGCAACCTATAAAATTCCGCACTGATGTAGCCATGATGGGCAAGTTAGGCTTTGATATTGTGGTTGATGAACTGGCTCCCAATGACCTGAAATTCTGCCAGGAGGCCATTGATCATTATAATGCTACCAAAGATATTATCTGGCATGGCGACCAGTACCGGCTGGCCAACCCCACCGAAGGCAGTGTTGCCTCCATGATGTATGTAGACAAAGAAAAATCATTCGGCATTATCTTTAATTATCTGGTTAACTACCGTTATCAGGCAGGCAGCCACTTGCCCATCCGCCTGAAGGGTCTGGATGCCGATAAACAATATACTATCACAGAAATCAACCTGTATCCCGGCACACAATCCACGATTGATGCAGAAAAAACGTATTCCGGTGATTTTCTGATGACCGTCGGTTTTAATCCGGACGTGCGAGCCCAGCGCACCAGCGTGGTATTAAAAATTGAGGTGGCTCAATAAGTGAAACGTACATTAGCGTTTATTCCGATCATTTGGTAAGCTCAAACCTTATCTGACCAGGTAGGGAAGACATTTCAGGAGGCAGTCAGCAGGAGGCCATACGGGAGACATCTGCCTCCTGCCAACCGCTTCCTGAAATGTCATTAAAAGAAATCAGAATAATATTTACTATGAAACGATTGGTCCTTCTCCTCCTATCTTCTACCGTATTCTTCTCCGCCAGGGCACAATTGAAAAGTGAAGATTATATTCAGCCATACGGCCATCTGGATAATGCCATGTACCGACTGAAAAAGGAGAATAAACTGCATGTAGCTTTTCTGGGTGGCTCTATTACGCATATGAAAGGCTGGCGCGATCTGACCTGCAACTATTTGAAAGAAATGTACCCAGAGGCTGAAATTAGTTGTCTGGATGCCGGAATACCCTCCTTGGGCAGTTTACCTCATGCTTTCCGCCTCCAAAGAGATGTGCTGGACAAGGGCCCGGTAGACTTGCTTTTCATAGAATCAGCCGTAAACGATAAAGCCAATGGTACACCTTCGCAAACCCAGCGCCGGGCTCTGGAAGGCATTATCCGGCATGCCCAGCAGGCTAACCCCAACCTGGACATGGTGCTGATGGCCTTTGTCGATCCTGAAAAAATGGAAACCTATCGGGCGGGAAAAATTCCTGAGGAGGTAAAAAACCACGATGATCTGGCTAAACACTACAAAATCTCTTTCATCAACCTGGCTCAGGAAATTACCGACCGCATTGATGCCGGTGAATTTACGTGGGAAGATGATTTCAAGGATTTACAT
Source organism: Roseihalotalea indica (assembly GCF_022458895.1). The sequence continues at coordinate 56,984 of NZ_JAINFL010000016.1, forward strand.
CCCTCCCCTTTCGGCCAGCAACTTTACTTTCATACCATTAAAACCCTACTGGATAACGAAGCTCAGACCGAAGCTAACCAATTGATAAGTAAGTCATTACCTACTCCGCTCGCCCCGGAAAATTATTCCACCGGGAATTATCTGTCTGTGAGTCAAGCTAAAAAGCGGCAAGGCTTTGTGGTTACCAAAAACTGGCAGCCTTCCGACAGTGCCTCAACTCGGGAAGGTTTCGTACATGTTCCTGTACTGGAATCCACTACACCAGGTTCGTCATTTACATTAGATTTTGAAGGAGATGTTATTGGTATTGCCACCATCTCTGGCCCGGATGCCGGGGTCATCGAATACACCATTGATGGCAAAAGTTACCCTCCTATTGATTTATACACGCAATGGAGTCATATGTTGCACCTACCGTGGTACAAACTGCTGGCAGACGAATTAGAAAATGGCAAACATACTCTGGTGCTAAAACTAGCCCAATCCAGCTCCACCGACCGTTCCTCCGCCCTACGGATTGTATATTTCCTCGTAAATGAATAGCCTTGAGGAATATTTTCTGCAACGAAGAATTAATAAATTGATGCTCGTAGTAATAAATCGATTTCATTCACTAAGCAAGATGGGATTTTGTCTAATTACTACGAGCATAGATAGGTTTAAACCATGTATTGGTCGATTTTCTTATACTTAAACAGTAAAATAAAGTCTGACTTTAGCATTTTAGTGAAATTAGTAGAATTCTAAGGAAGTCCTATCGAGATACTTTTAACAGCAACTAAAACAACCAAGCAGTAATTGATGGATTAGTAAGGAGATGGTAATAAGGATTAATAGGGTTCGTACTTACGCTTAAAAGCATATAATCTATCAGACCACCGACTTGCTTTTGATAGTACATTTAGAAGCATCAACCTTCAATTTTGCCTACTGCCAGAATAGCCAACACACTATTTCTCTCGAATCCAAAGAAATTATGCCATCAGCTTATTTTCTTAGGGTAGAATCTGAAATAACTGTAACTTAGCAGAAGGTTGTACAAAACATTTAATGAATTTACAGATCATTCTTTGGCCGAAGGAGGTCACGCACTGTGAATTTGCTCAAACACGGGCAAATCTTTCTTCAGCTTGTTAGCAGATCTGCTTTTTTTTGTAATTATACTCTTGATTCGCTTATAACATGAAAAAATGGATTTTTATCGGGGGAGGCATCCTACTTATTGGAATAGTCGCTTATCAGTTTTACCCTTTCCCTACCACCAGTGAGGCTCATTTACAAGAAGCTGATAATACTGAAGAACCCTTTCTCAATATAAAAATTGCTGAAGTTACCGAAACCGAGTTTGCTGATTTTGTAGAAGCAGTAGGGTCTACATTCGCCTACGAATCGGCTGAAATTACCTCAAACGTTACCGAGGTGGTAGAAAAAATCAATTTCCGAGATGGGCAGCGAGTAACAAAGGGCGAAGTGATTGTTGTGCTGCGCTATGCCGAAGAAAGTGCCCAGCTTCAGGCAGCTCAGGCCAACCTTAAAGAGCAGGAACGCGAAATTGAACGTTTAACAGGCTTGGTAAAAAACGGAGCCGCGGCCGTTTCAGCACTTGATGCCCGCAATACGCAAAAGCAGGTAGCCGAACAACAAATACAGCAGTTTCAGGCTCAAATCTCCGATAGAATTATCCGCGCCCCTTTTGATGGTGTATTGGGGCTGAGAAATATAAGTGCCGGCTCGCTGGTTTCACCTCAGAATGTAATCACTACTATTGATGACCTAAGCACTATGCGGGTGGATTTCACAGTGCCTGAAGTTTACCTGGGTCAGCTTATGTCAGATATGCCGATTTCTGCCAAATCTCAGGCGTACCCCGATGAAATTTTTCAGGGAACAATCACGCAGATTGATACCCGGGTTGACCCAACCTCAAGAGCGATTCGGGTGCGGGCTGAGATTCCGAATGAACTGCAACTTCTTAAGCCGGGTATGCTGCTGTATGTAGAGCTTGAGTTGGAAAAAGGCACCTCCCCTACGGTGCCAGAACGTTCTGTTCTTCAGACCGGCGACCAGAAGTTTGTGTTCAAAGTGAGTAAAGACTTTGTCAAACGTACTGAAATCAGCATGGGGCGAAGAAAGCCGGGCTACGTGGAAGTTATGTCCGGACTGGAACCCGGTGACTCAGTAGCCACCTCCGGGCTTCAGGACCTGAAAGATGGTGTTACCGTTAAAATAGATGGCAAATTTGAGCAGCCGTCGACACCGATTGAGAATTCTCTCTCTGATGACATGGCTACCGAATAATCACTTCTGACCCATTCCCATGACGCTTACTGATATCTCTGTTAAAAGACCTGTTTTTGCCGCAGTACTGAGCTTACTAATCATAGCCATTGGTTTGGTGTGCTACACCAAGCTGGTCGTACGCGAATACCCCGATATTGAACCGCCTATTGTTTCGGTCGAGACCAACTACATGGGTGCTTCAGCAGCAGTGGTTGAAACCCGAATTACTCAATTGATAGAAGAGCGGGTGAGCGAAGTAGAAGCGATCAAGTTAATCAACTCCAGCAGTGTGGACGGCAAGTCGGAGGTCACTATCGAGTTTAACCTGAACCGGGATATTGATGCTGCCGCTAATGACGTGCGGGAAGCAGTCTCCAAGCTTTTAGACAACCTGCCCACGGAAGCCGATCCACCAGAAATCAACAAAGTGGATGCTGGTTCCGATGCAGTGATGTACCTGAGCCTTACCAGTTCTGAGATGAGTATCCTGGAACTTCGGGATTATGCCGACCGGTACATGTTAGATCGCTTTTCAGTATTACCCGGAGTGGCACGGGTCAGAATTTCCGGTGGATCGCGCTATGCCATGCGAATTTGGATTGACCGGGAAGCCTTAGCCGCCCGTAAGCTCACAGTAGCCGATGTTGAGAATGCCTTACGAAACCAAAATGTTGAACTTCCGGCGGGTTCTATTGAATCGTTGGACCGACAGTTCACGGTACGTCTGAACCGGGAGTTCCAGGAAGTGGAGGACTTTAACAACCTGATTGTTAAACGCAACGCTAATGGTCATCATATTCACCTTAGTGAAGTAGCGAAAGTTCAAATGGGGGCCGAAGAACACCGCATGAGCTATACGGGAAACCGAGAGATGCGGATAGGGCTCGGTATTATCAAGCAATCAAAAGCCAATACCCTCGATGTTGCTACGGCGGTAAAGGAAGAGGCCGCGAAAATACAGCCCTCCCTGCCTGCGCATATGAACATCAGTAACAGTTATGACCGCTCATTATTCATTTCTGAGGCCATTGCCGAAGTGTATGACACTATTTTGATCGCGATCATCCTGGTAATATTTGTTATTTATATCTTCTTAGGTGATATCCGAGCCACCATTATTCCTGCCGTAACGGTGCCGGTTTCATTGGTGGGTACCTGCATTGTGCTGTTAATGTTCGGATACTCATTAAACTTGTTAACCCTACTCGCTTTAGTTCTAGCCATCGGACTGGTGGTGGATGATGCCATCGTAGTGCTGGAAAACATCTATTCCCGCTTAGAAAATGGAGAAAAACCACTGCTAGCAGCCTATCAGGGAGCCCGTGAAGTAGGCTTTGCGGTCATTGCAACATCCTTAGTGCTGTTGGCGGTTTTTGTCCCTATCACCTTTCTGGCCGGTGACATCGGCAAGCTGTTTACGGAATTTGCCATTGCCATGGCCGCCGCAGTGTTTTTCTCGACCGTGGTAGCCCTCACCCTGTCGCCCATGCTTTGTTCTAAAATGCTGAAAGTGCAGACCGGAAACGGCAATTTTATTACCAGATACACAGACCGGGCCGTTAGGTATTTACAGAGGCGCTACCGTTCAAGCCTGGAGAGGTTTGTCGTAAAGCCCATCTGGAGTGTGCTCATTATCGTGATTTTCCTGGCCGGATCAATCGGGCTTTTCCTCATCGTTCCAAAAGAATTTATACCCAAGGAAGATCGGGGAATGATTATGATAGCCGCCCAGGCACCGGAAGGCGCCACCTACTCCTACACCAAATCCTTTGTTGATGAAATTGGGGAGCGCTTAATGTACCTGAATGAAGAGACCGATGAAGCTAAAATGATTCTGGTCAGAACGCCCCAAAGTTACGGCTCCGGTGTAGAATCCTTCAATGACGGCCGAGCCATTATCGTGCTTAATGATTATGCGGCAAGAAGGTCGGCATGGGAGATTATGGATGAAATCCGCGAAAAGCTTTCGGATATTACCGGGCTTCAGGTTTCAATCATCATGCGTCAGGGGTTAAGCTCGGGCAGTGGCAAACCAGTACAGTATGTGCTCAGCGGAGATACCTACGAAGAAATTGCCCAGTGGCGTGATCAACTCCTGCAGGAAATAGCGGATTATCCGGGACTAACCGACATCGACTACGACTATAAAGAAACCAAACCTCAGCTAAAGGTTAATATCGACAAACCCCGGGCAGCTGAAATGGGAGTTTCCATTATTAACATCGGGCGAACGCTGGAAACACTGTTAGGATCTCGCCTGGTAACGACTTTTATCAAGGATGGTGAAGAATACGATGTGATTGTAGAATCTGATTTCGACCAGAAGCGAATGCTCTACGATCTGAAAAATATTTTTGTCCGTTCCGACCGCTCCGAAGAACTGATTCCCTTGTCCAATCTGGTTACGATAGATGAGTTTGCCGATTCCGGAACATTGAATCGCTTTAACCGGATGCGGGCAATCACCATCGAGGCTAACCTGGCTCACGGTTATACCCTGGGTCAGGCGCTGGATCACCTAGATAAAGTAGTCGCTGAAAAACTCCCAGAAGAAGTAACTATCGGCTACAAAGGTGAGTCACTGGACTATAAAGACTCCGGCGAGTCGGTGATCTTTATTTTTATTCTGGCCCTTATTGTAGTATATCTGGTACTTGCCGCTCAGTTTGAAAGCTTTATTCATCCGTTTGTACTGATTCTGACCGTGCCGTTCGCGCTGCTAGGAGCATTGCTTGGATTGTGGCTCTTTGACCAGTCTATTAATATTTATAGCCAGATCGGTATGATCATGCTGGTAGGTCTGGCCACCAAAAACGGCATCCTGATTGTAGAGTTCATCAATCAATTGCGCGACCGGGGTCAAGACTTTGATAGTGCCGTTATTGATGCTTCAGTGATGCGCCTTCGTCCTATTCTCATGACTGGTTTGACCACTATTATGGGTTCACTACCCCTTATCATATCGTTTGGTGCTGGTGCCGAAACCCGGTTGGTTATCGGCCTGGTTATCCTATTTGGTGTGCTGATATCTTCCATTTTCACCATCTACACCGTTCCTGCAGTGTACAAACTGATTGCCCGTAAAACCAGCAGCCCGAACGCTGTTGCTGACGAATTAGAAAAATCATTAAATGAACAAGAACTCAACCCTGCCTGAATTGATTCGAAGAACAAAAGTCTCTCAAGCATTTTGGTTAGTAGCATTTTTAAGTGGATTGGGCGCCTGCAACCTGGCTCCGGTCTTTAACAAACCTGATACTGAAGCTTATGATAATTTTAAATACAAAGCTTATGCAGATTCCTTAGCTTCGGTACCTCTGGATACCGTATGGTGGCAGTACTTTGAAGACCCTACGCTGAATGAAATCATTGAGCAGGTATCGTTAAATAATAATAACCTGAAGGCGGCATTGCACAGTGTTGAACAGGCCCGGCAGTTTGCCCGAGTAGACCGATCTATTCTGTTGCCGGAAGTGAACGGTCAGCTTAATACTTCTCGCACGATAGTATCCGAGAATGTGGCCCAGCGGTATCAATCCAACAAGTTTAACAGCTATTCTATTTTAGGGCTCGCCAGTTATCAGCTCGACCTTTGGGGGCAATTACGAAATACCTACCAAGCTTCGCTGATAGAGGCCGAAATCTCCTTATTGGAATACTACAACCTGCTCTCGGTACTACGAGCAGAAGCCGCCTCTCAGTACATGAATATCCGTCAGCTAGACTGGCAGATTGCCCTGTATGACTCTACCATCCAGCTTCGCGAACGCTCCCTCCAAATTGCCCAGCTTAATTACGAAGCCGGGGCTACGGACGCACTGGATCAGTCTCGGGCTGAAACCCAGCTTCGAATTGCCCAGTCGCAGCGTTGGAACTTTATCAACGAACGGGCCCGACTAGAGAACTCGCTGGCTGTTTTAATGGGTAGTCAACCCTCCGACTTTTCCGTACCTGATAACCCTTTAGATTCTCTCCCCCCCATTATCCCCTCTAAAATACCCTCCGAGATTCTAACCCGAAGACCTGATATCTGGATTGCCCTTAAGACGATGGAAGCAGAAAATGCCCGGGTGGGTGCCGCTAAGGCGAACCTCTACCCTTCCATTACCTTATCTGCTCAGGCTGGTTATCAAGGACGGTCATTTGAAGCATTATTAACTCCCCAGAGTTTTGCCGGGACGGTAGGTGGCGGCTTACTACAACCGGTTTTTAATTATGGAAGAAATCGAGCATTCGTTGAGGCTGCCCGAGCGCGGTATCTGCAAGTAGCTGATCTGTACCAGCAGTCGGTATTATCTGCCTTTGAGGAGGTAGAAAATGAATTAGCCAATATCTATTTTTTGTACAATCAGTACCAGCGACAGCAGCAAACCGTAGATGCGGCTAACCAGACCCTGGATCTGGCCCGACAACGATACGAAGCTGGCCTGGTTTCGTATCTGGAGGTGGTGGACGCAGAACGTACCGCCCTACTCAACCAGGTTGATGAAGTGGGAATAGTAGGACAACTATATCAGAGCATGATTAATCTGAGTTTGGCTTCCGGGGGAAACTGGAACTTCGGTCCCCAGTTATAGTTACTAAGACTGATAATGTAGTAATATCGTTAATTAGGTAAAACACAACTCTAAAAATTGCGGTGAGCACCCACAATCTGAGAAAACATTCTTAAAAATATCCTAATTTCAATTCAGTAAGGGTGAATAGTGGAAGATAAATCGTAATCGTTTTTTCTTACTCCTGATATTTCATTAATTTATCTGAGGTTTTTCTCACTTTTACGTTGAGGAATCTTTTGATGGATATTATGAATAGCACCTCCCAAAAAAACCAATCTCATGTGTCTGCAAAGAAAAAGGGTACTAATACTACTAAAGACCAGCCAGGAGTAAATGAGATTGCCATACTAGTCATTGATCAGAACCTTCAGGTTGAATACTATACTCCAATATTAAATAAACTACTAGATGGATTGCCCCATGCAACAACCCAATCCTCTATTGTTTTTTCATCCTTAAAAATATACCGTGATCTTGAGGAAGATGTCCAACAGGTGATCAATAAATCAACGGTTGCTAAACGCAAAATATTAGCCAAAAGTGGGCAATGGTATCAAACCTATGCCTTTCCCTATTATGGCAACGGAGATCATGCCGGCGGAGTAGTTATTACCTTTACGGATACTGAAAAAACAGAATGCAAAACCGGAAGTGCTATCCAGGAAGAAGAGCTTTTTCAAAGCTTTGCCGATATCGCTCCAGCCTTATTGTGGGTAACTGACCCAATTGGCGTATGCACTTTTCTGAGCCGGGCCTGGTATGAGTACACTGGCCAGACTGAAGAAACCGGCTTGGGGTTTGGTTGGATTGATGCCATTCACCCTGATGACCAGGTAGCCGCTAAAGATATTTTTTTAACTGCCACAAAATACCAAAAAGCATTTCAACTAGATTACCGGCTGCGCTACAAGGACGGAAACTACCGATGGGCTATTGATGCCGGACAACCTCGCTTTAGCAAAACTGGAGAGTTTCTGGGGTATGTCGGATCAGTCATTGATATTCATGACCGTAAGCAAACAGAAGAAGCCTTACAGAGAAGTGAACGCCAGGCACGGTCTCACCTGGATGAAGTTGAGGCCATTTACGCTACGGCACCAGTGGGCCTGTGTGTATTGGATACTGACCTTCGCTTTATGCGGATCAACAAGCTACTGGCTGAAATGAATGGCTTTTCAGTAGAATACCATTTAGGCAAAACTGTGCGGGAGATCATACCCGATGTTGCCGATGAGGTTGAACCAATGCTGCGTGAAGTGATCGAAAGCGGCGAACCTATTCTTAACTTTGAATTAGTAGGTGAAACATTTGCCCAACCCGGTGTGCAGAGAACCTGGGTTGAACACTGGTTTCCGTTTAAAAATAACAGTGGAGAGGTAATAGGAATAAACATAGTAACAGAAGACGTTACTGATCGCAAACGGGCAGAGGCCGCCTCCCGGGAAAACGAAGAGCGATACCGTCGCTTATTCAACGCAAATGATGATGGTTTTTGTGTATGCCAGATGCTGGTAGATGAAACCCGTAAACCCTACGACTATCGTTTTCTCGAGATCAACCATACTTTTGAAGACCATACCGGACTAAAAGACGCTCAAGGAAAGACTGCTCTGGAGCTGGTACCAGACCTTGAGCCCTACTGGATTGAAACTTACGGCAAAGTTGCTCTTACCGGTGAATCTGTTTCTTTTGAGCAAGGTTCACAGGCAATGGGCCGCTGGTTTGAGGTGAAAGTTTTCCCCTTTGGCTCACCCGAAAGCCTGCTCTTCGCCATTCAGTTTAGAGAAATAAGCGAGCGGAAGCACCGAGAGGCTGAATTACAGCACTATCGGGAAAAACTTGCCCACACAAATGAACAACTAGCAGCCATTAATGAAGAACTAGCAGTAGCGAATCAGGACTTAATATCCTCTAATAGAGAGTTGAGCGAAATAAACCTGCGGTTGAGACAGGTAAATGCCGATCTGGATAGTTTTGTTTACACCGCTTCTCATGATCTTAAAACTCCAATTGCCAATATTCATGGTTTGCTGTACATCCTTAAACGAAACTTACCAGCCGACTGCCTAGGGCTACCTGATATCCAGAAAACACTAGGCATGATGGCCCAGTCCGTAGACCGATTTATGAAAACCATCGCTGACCTGAGCGATATTGCCCGGCTTCAAAAAGAGACAGACCAGCCCGTAGTGAAGGTGGAGCTCAAAAAGATTATCGAGGATGTTTGTCTGGATCTGGCCTCTTCCATAGAAGAAGCTAACGCTCAATTAGATATATCGATTGATACGTGTGGGCCTATCCGGTTTGCCATTAAAAACCTGCGGAGTGTGGTATACAACCTGTTGTCTAACGCTATCAAATACCGTGATCCAAGCCGTAAACTGGTCGTTCAGATACATTGTGAAGAATTGGGAGACTATCAGGTACTCACTGTAACTGATAATGGGTTGGGCATGGATCTAAGCCATGATAAGCGGCTCTTTACAATGTTTCAACGCTTACACGACCATGTAGAGGGCACAGGTGTTGGGCTATATATCGTAAAAAAAATTGTAGAGAATGCAGGTGGAAAGATAGAAGTAGAAAGTAAAGTAGGACGTGGAAGTACTTTTAAGGTTTTCTTTAATCGCTAGATGGCCAACTTAGGAGCAGAATATACTTTATTACGGTTGATTTTGCAATCAAATTTTTATCTCGCTCAGAGTCCTCTTCGAGTGACTCTGAGTAGGGCGAAACATCATATACAAAATCAACCGTAATAATCTTTAATATATTTAGCCTTTCAATTGAAAAGCCATTAGGCACGAACTGGCAAGTTGTTCAGTGCGTTTTGTTTGTGAATTCGCTAGTATCTTCGCACCTGATTGGCGAACTTAGTACAAACTAAATCCCCCTCCTATGCGCTCTACAAAAATGCATCCCCAGCTTAGTTGTGAAGCTTGTAAATCTCGGGAAAACTCCTTGTTTGGTGTACTGTGCCATGCTCAGCTTACTGACATTTCCGAGAATAAATCCTGCACCCTGTATCGCAAAGGGCAAATCTTATTTCACGAAGGAACCCGCCCTCTTGGGGTTTTCTGTATTAACCAGGGTAAGGTAAAAGTGTATAAACTGGGCTACGATGGCAAAGAACAAATTGTTCATGTTGCAGGCCAGGGCGGAATATTAGGATACAAAGCGCTTATTGCTGAAGAGCCTTACAGCGTCTCGGCCGAAACGCTGGATGATTGCACTATCTGTTTCCTGCCTCGCCAAAGCTTTTTAGAGGCTGTCAGCAAATCACCTGAATTAAATCAACGCATCTTAAAACAGGTCTGCCACGAGCTGGGCGTAATGAACGAGAACCTTACCAATCAGGCTCAGCGCACTGTTCGTGAGCGTTTAGCCATTACCTTACTGAAATTGCGTGATACCTATGGTATGGATTACCATGATGATAGCACTATTGAGATAAACCTCACCCGAGAAGATCTGGCCAATATGGTAGGCACTGCTACCGAAACGCTTATCCGCTTACTCCACGAGTTTAAAGAAGATAAACTGATCAGTACCCAGGGCCGAAAAATATCTATAGATGATGCCAAAGGTCTGGCAAAAGAGGCAAACCTTTACTAGATCTAGATAATGGTTCAATTGCCTGATTGTTAAAAGGTCAGTTGTCAAAAAGTATCTGGCATGTTATTCGTTTTTCTATTTAGTGAGAGTTAATCACTGTCTTTCCTTACCGCATCCATCCGATGTAAACCTCCCGGCTTCATTACTTTCTCTTAATTCGGTCTTCTGCTCCCGCCTTTTATTTTCTTGCTCCTTCATCCCGATAATTTTCTGACTTATATCAGTTTTTCGCTTGACGAGCATCATTTTAGGCTATGGTCATCAGATGTACTTTTATACCGAACTTAGGGTCTATCTGCGATGCTCCGGAAAAAAATAGTATTACTTCAGACGACTAATCATGCGTCGGATTATTTGTTGAGATCAGTAGATCACTATTTCCCTCATCAACAGCATTTTCTGGTAAAGTTAACTGTTACACTGCCCGTAAATGCCCAACCTCAAATAAAACCGGAGCCACGTTACTTCTTGCCTAGAGAAGCTAACAAAAAAGATACTGCATTGATGCCTAAAGGGCATTTAGTGCACTCTCGTGAACCCAACCAAAAAAGAGAATATAATGCTACCTTTCAGGATATACTGGCTGAAAGCCGGTTTGCAGACTTATTGCTACTGGAAGCTCCCCTATTTCAGGCGTCGTACTATTATCATAAAAAGCCAACTACCATTGGGGCACTACTTTCTAAAATACCGTGCTCGCTGATGGTTATGCCCACCGATAGCTTTCCGGCCGAACAAATCATCTTGTTCTGCGACGGTACTATCCGAACCTTCTCACTAATTCAGCAATTTAGCCAACAGTTTTTTCATCTGGGTAAATCTCTGCCTACCACCTTATTACTTACTCAGCGCAATCCGTTATCAGCACTTCAGGAAAAGCTATTGATCGAGTACCTTAGAATCACCTATCATGATCTGGCAGTACATAAAATCAATGATGAATCGAGGCATACTCTTCCGGTTACATTAGACTTTAATAAATGTGCCTTGGTCATTCAGAGCCCTTATCTACCTGATTTTATCACGGAACTTCTGAGTTCTTTGAAAAAAGTTAGTCTATCCATGCCCCACCCTTTTTGAATAATAGCATTAACCGACTCCCATGAATGTCACCGACACTAAAATGACCTGCTTCCATTGCGGCGAAGACTGCCGGAACGAACCTATTGTTCTTCATGAGAAACCCTTTTGCTGCGAAGGTTGTAAGACGGTGTACGAAATACTGAACAGCAGCGAGTTGTGTGAGTACTACGAATTGGAAAAAGCCCCGGGGACTACTCAAAAGCAACCAAGCACACAAAGTCAATATGCTTTTCTTGATCAAGAAAGTATCGCTCAATCATTATTGGATTTTCAGGAAGGGACAACCGCAAAGATAACACTGTATATACCTTCCGTTCATTGTAGTTCCTGTATCTGGTTACTGGAAAACCTATTCCGGTTGCATGAGGGTATTCATCAGTCGCGAGTACAGTTCTTAAAGAAAGAGGTAAGCATTACCTTTTATACCGACCAGATTTCTCTGCGAGAGATTGCCGAACTACTTAGTTCACTCGGGTATGCCCCTGATATCAGTCTGGCCTCAGCCCAAGCTAAAAAACCCGAGAAAGGTAACAAAAATAATAAGTCGCTAGCTATTAAAACGGGGATAGCCGGTTTCTGCTTTGGCAATGCCATGCTGTTAAGCCTACCTGAATATCTGGATTCCCGATTCTTGCTGGAAGCCAGCTATCGACAATTCTTCGGCTATCTGAATCTGCTACTGGCGCTTCCGGTATTTTTCTATGCAGCAAATGGATATTTTACATCAGCCTGGAAAGGGTTGAGCCACCGCTATATCAATCTGGATGTACCTATCAGCCTGGGTATTCTGGCCTTATTCGGACGAAGCGCCTACGAAATTCTCACCCACACTGGCACCGGCTATGTAGACTCCCTGAATGGTTTAGTGTTCTTCTTACTGATTGGCCAGTGGTATCAAAGCAAAACGTATCAGGCCCTCTCCTATGAGCGTGATTATGCCTCGTATTTTCCGGTGTCCGTAACCAAACTCGTAAACGATCAGGAAATTACAACGCCACTGCACTCGTTAGAGGTGGGCGACCGAGTACTGCTTAGAAACCATGAATTAATTCCTGCCGACTCCATCCTCCTGAAGGGGCATGCCAGTATTGATTATAGTTTTGTAACCGGAGAGTCGGAGCCAATAAGTAAACAAAGTGGTGATTTACTTTATGCTGGTGGTAGGCAAATGGGTAGCTCACTTGTTATTGAAGTTCAAAAACCGGTTGCCAGCAGCTATCTCACCCAATTATGGAATCAGAGTGTGTTTCAGAAATCGCCAACGGCTTCACTAACATCGTTAGCCAATAATGTAAGTCGTTATTTCACTTTGGCAATCCTGCTTATCAGTGTAGGAACTGCCCTGTATTGGTATGAGCACGACCGATCTATGCTACTCAACGCAGTTACATCGGTGCTGATTGTAGCTTGTCCCTGTGCGCTTGCTCTGTCTATTCCATTTGCTTATGGTCACACATTGCGCATTTTCGGTAAGCAGGGCTTATACTTAAAGAACGCCGATGTAGTAGAAAAAATGGCAAAAATTGATCATATCATCTTCGATAAAACCGGCACGATTACTCAAGCCCAACCACAGGAGTTGCCATTCGTGGGAGAAAGTCTGTCGGTTGAGGAAAAGGCAATGCTTCGTTCGGTCGTACGAAACTCTTCTCACCCACTCAGCCAGGCCATTTATCATTCAATAAACGCGTCATTGCCACTCAAACCGCTTCGGGCATTTGAGGAGCAACCCGGGCTGGGCATTGTAGCGCAAGTTGATGGTAATCAGTGGAAGGTTGGTGCGGCGAGCTGGGTCACCCCAACACCTCAGGCTGATACACGTGCCACCCGGGTATATGTGAACATGAACGAACAAGTGAAGGGCTACTACGAATTCAACAATCAATACCGCGCCGGTTTTACCGAATTGATGCTCCAACTACACCCCCACTACACCACGCATCTGGTATCAGGCGATCAGGATCAGACAAAAAAGGCACTCGTCAGCTATTTTGATCACCTTCACTTCCGGCAGTCGCCGATGGATAAGCTAAACTACGTAAAGCAACTAGAACAGCAAGGGCACTTACCGATGATGATCGGGGATGGGTTAAACGATGCCGGGGCGCTCAAACAGAGCTATGTGGGAATAGCGGTGGCTGATAATGTCTATCACTTTTCTCCTGCCTGCGATGCTATTCTAAGTGCGCCTCATCTCTCGCGGGTGGGGTCTTTCTTACGTCTTGCGAAAGCTAGTGAGTGGGTAGTAAAGGCAGCATTTCTGCTCTCTTTTGTTTACAATGCTATCGGTATTTCTTTTGCTGTTAGCGGGCTATTAACGCCTTTACTGGCCGCTATCCTGATGCCGCTGAGCTCGGTAACTGTGGTAGGATTTATCACTCTTGCCATCTATCAACAAGCCCATGAGTTAAACCTTACCGATACTTCTGGCACAACACGCATGCGTCGCACACCTAAAAAGTTGCCGCATTAATAATGCTTCTCAACCCTTACAAAAACCTGACATAAATCAGTTTTCTGATTGATTGGCATCATACCAAACCGTAGCCGGACGCTGTTTCTTTGTACTAATCAAATTAAAGAATATGAGTGTACTATTCATCCTTATCGGTGTCAGTCTGCTGGTGGCTATAAGCTTCCTGGTAGCTTTTCTCTGGGCAAGCAAAACCGGGCAGTACGACGACGATTACACCCCTTCTGTCAGAATGTTATTTGATGACCGTCCTCGCAAATCTGTAGAATAATATGGCGCCTCAACTGCTTAAAAAACATGACGGCTCGGCTGTTGACGAAAAATTACAGCACCGCCCTCTGGAAACCTTTGCGTACGACAACACCATTGTGCGCCTGTTTTTAATTGCGACAACCACCTGGGGCATCATTGGGATGACTGTGGGGTTAATCGCGGCATTACAACTTGTTTATCCATCTCTCAGTTTCGGACTGGAGTATATTACATTCGGTCGCATTCGCCCATTACACACCAACGCAGTAATTTTTGCCTTTGTGGGTAATGGCATTTTTGCCGGGGTTTATTACTCGCTACAGCGGCTGTGCAAAACCCGCATGTTCAGTGATACTCTTAGCAAGATCAACTTCTGGGGCTGGCAAGCTATTATTCTTTCAGCCGTGCTGACGCTCCCACTGGGCATCACTACCAGTAAGGAATACGCTGAACTGGAATGGCCTATAGATATTGCCATTGCGGGAATATGGGTGGTTTTTGGCTGGAACATGTTTGCCACCATTCTGAAGCGACGCGAACGACATTTGTATGTAGCCATCTGGTTTTACATAGCTACTTTTGTTACCGTAGCGGTGCTGCACATCGTCAATTCATTTGAACTGCCTATCGCCTTCTTTAAAAGCTACTCCTGGTATGCCGGTGTACAGGACGCCCTCGTACAGTGGTGGTATGGCCACAATGCTGTTGCTTTCTTCCTAACCACCCCCTACCTGGGACTGATGTACTACTTTGTACCCAAAGCAGCAAATCGTCCGGTTTATTCTTATCGTTTGTCTATCATTCACTTTTGGGCACTAATCTTTATTTATATCTGGGCGGGCCCTCACCATCTGCTGTACAATGCCCTCCCCGACTGGGCACAATCATTGGGTGTAGTATTTTCAGTAATGCTGATTGCACCTTCCTGGGGCGGAATGCTCAATGGGTTACTAACCTTACGGGGGGCCTGGGATCGGGTGCGGGAAGACCCGATTCTTAAATTCATGGTCGTGGCAATCACCTGTTATGGAATGGCCACTTTTGAAGGGCCCATGTTATCGCTTAAAAACGTAAATGCTATTGCTCACTTTACTGACTGGATTATTGCTCACGTACATATCGGCGGGCTGGGATGGAACGGCTTTATGACCTTCGGAATGCTCTATTACCTGATTCCACGGTTGTACAATACTCAACTGTTCTCACGAAAATTAGCCAATACGCATTTCTGGCTAGGCACCCTCGGCATTATTTTTTATGCACTTCCTCTCTACTGGGCCGGGTTTACCCAAAGTCTGATGTGGAAAGAATTTACTCAGGAGGGGCTTCTGGCCTACCCTAACTTTCTGGAAACGGTTACCCAGATTCGTCCTATGTATATGCTTCGGGCCGGGGGTGGTGCCTTATACATTACTGGTGCATTAATTATGGTATACAACCTGATTAAAACTGCCTACGCAGGTCATTTTCAACGAGAAGAAGCAGCCCAGGCTCCGGCACTTGAAAAAGAATATCACGCCCCTAAACACGAGCACTGGCACCGCCGCCTGTTTGAGCGCCGTCCGGTCGCCTTATTGTTCTGGAGTCTGATCGCCATCCTCATTGGCGGCCTGGTAGAGATGATTCCCACCTTCCTGGTGAAATCTAATGTACCAACCATCAGCAGTGTGCAACCCTATACACCTCTGGAACTACAGGGACGCGACCTGTACATCCGGGAAGGTTGTAATGCCTGCCACTCACAGATGATCCGACCGTTCCGGTCTGAAACTGAACGGTATGGGGAGTATGCCAAAGCCGGAGAGTTTGTCTATGACCACCCCTTCCTGTGGGGTTCTAAACGTACTGGCCCCGACTTGTTACGAATAGGTGGCAAATACCCTGACAGCTGGCATTACCATCACATGCTGGACCCAACATCGATGTCACCCGGTTCTATCATGCCTCCCTACCCCTGGTTGTTTGAGCACGACCTGAACACGAGTAACACTGAAGATAAAATATCAGCCATGCGCACCCTGGGTGTACCCTACCCCGAAGGCTATGAGGCCCAGGCAGTACACGACCTGACTTCGCAAGCTGAAGAAATTGCCAAAACCCTGACGGAAAGCGGTATTGAAGTGAAAAAAGACCGAGAAATCATTGCGCTAATCGCTTATCTCCAACGATTAGGAACTGATATCAAAGTGAAGGAATGAAGAGAGAGTGGCTATGGAATATCGGAGTGAGCGGCGCAACCGGATGCTGAAAGAGGGAGGTAGTCATTGTATCCCTCTGAATAGAAAAAACGGCCAACATGCCCCAGGCACTTACGAAACATCAGCCTTTTTAAAGCAATCAAACAATAGAACCAGCTAGTCATGCTTAAATTCATCAAATATCATATGGAGACGATCACGGGGATAGAGATTTACCCTATCATCTCCTTTCTAATCTTCTTTATCTTCTTTCTGGCGTTGCTCTACTTTGTCTTTAGCGCGAGCAAAGAGCATATGGCCTCTATGTCGGCATTACCGCTGGAAGAAAGCGAGCACCCATCTGAAAACCAGTTGCCATCATGAGACTTCAAGCTATTATCAAAAAAGCCTTGCCATGCATATTATTTTGCATCTTTCCTTTAGCCGGATGGGCTCAGAATGCCACGGCTGAAACTAGCTGGTGGGATGCGCATGTCTGGGAAATTCTGGCCTGGAGCATATTGGCTCTGGAGCTGATTTTATTTTTAGTGGTAATGACCATGCTCTTTGTGATTCGGATAATTGCCGACAAAGTTCTGATACCTCCCAAAACGGTGGTTGAAGTGTCAGGCGAAGCAAAGAACCAGGAGATTATACTTGAACCTAAAAAGACTTTCCTGAAGAGGGTAATGCATCAATTGACGGATGCAGTGCCAGTAGAGCGCGAAAAAGAGGTTATGACCAGCCATGAATACGATGGAATATACGAACTGGATAATAATCTACCTCCCTGGTGGAAAGCCATGTTTTACATTACCATCGTTTTCGGAGTAGGTTACCTGCTTCATTTTCACATCTTTGATACCGGAGACCTGCAAGGGGCAGAGTACGAAAAAGAGGTAGCCGCTGCTCAGGCAGAAATTGACGCCTACCTTGCTACCAGCGCCAATAATATCGACGAAACTAATGTCACCCTGCTGGAAGATGACACCAAAATTGCCAGCGGCCAGGAGTTATTCGTGCAAAAATGCTCACCCTGCCATGGACAGGCCGGTGAAGGCGGGGTTGGTCCTAACCTGACGGATGAGTACTGGCTTCATGGAGGTGATGTTAAAGACATCTTTAAAACCATCAAGTACGGTGTACCGGCGAAGGGGATGATTCCTTGGCAATCGCAGCTTACTCCGGTGCAGATGCAGGAGCTGGCAAGCTACATTATTATGCTGGAAGGCACCAATCCTCCGAACCCCAAAGCCCCAGAAGGTGAACCGTACGATCGCGCGTCTTCCGTAGCAATGAACTAACCCAACCATGACAACCGTGCCCACCCATTCCACTCACGAAGAAGAATACACTGCGGAAGCCTTCCGGGATAAAATCTCTACGGTTGATGAGCAAGGAAAGCGCATCTGGATTTATCCGAAGAAGCCGAAGGGGCGGTATTATACTGCCAGAACCTGGGTGAGTATTGGTTTACTTGCACTATTGTTTACCGGGCCATTGATTAAAATTAAGGGTGAACCGCTGTTGCTGCTCAATGTGCTGGAACGAAAGTTTATCATTTTTGGTCAGGTTTTTTGGCCTCAGGACTTCTACCTTTTCGCTATAGGACTGGTGACACTGGTCGTATTTATCGTGCTGTTTACGGTGGTATACGGCAGACTTTTCTGTGGTTGGGTATGCCCTCAGACCATTTTTATGGAGATGGTATTCCGAAAAATTGAATATGCCATCGAGGGTGATTACACCGCGCAACGCAAGCTGGATAAACAGCCCTGGAACCAGGAAAAGATTCTGAAGAAGGGCAGCAAACACATCATATTCTTTGTCATCTCTTTTCTTATTGCCAACACCTTTCTGGCTTATATTATCGGAATTGAAGAGCTGAAGCAGATTATTACCGATCCGCCAGCCCAGCACCTGGGCGGATTAATGGCCATTCTGTTATTTACCGGAGCTTTTTACTTTGTCTTTGCATCCTTTCGCGAACAGGTGTGTACCAACGTCTGCCCCTACGGCAGATTGCAGGGCGTATTACTTGACCGGCAATCCGTGGTGGTTGCGTACGATCATAAGCGGGGTGAAGCTCGAGGCAAAATACGGAAAGGCGAAGACCGAGGGCAGACTGGAAAAGGCGATTGTATTGATTGCAAGCAGTGCGTCGTTGTGTGCCCAACCGGTATAGACATCCGCAACGGCACGCAACTGGAATGTGTGAATTGCACGGCCTGTATGGATGCCTGCGACTCGATCATGGAACGAGTAAACTTACCCAAAGGCCTGATCCGCTATGCTTCAGAAGAAAATATTGCCGAGAAAAAGCCCTTTCACTGGACCAGACGCAGTATTGCCTACTCGGTAGTGCTGATCGCATTATTAGGTGTATTGACCAGCTTATTAATCTTGCGAACAGATGTTGAAACTAGCATTCTACGCACCCCGGGCATGCTTTATCAGGATCAGGGTGATCATAAAATCAGCAACCTGTATAATGTCAAGATCATCAACAAAACAAACCGGGCTATGCCTGTTCATTTACAAATATTGGGAGGAGCCGGGCAAATAAAGATGGTTGGTAATGAAGTACTGAGGGTGGAGAAGCAAGGAGTTGCCGAAAGCGCTTTCTTCATCATTTTTGACCGAAGCGAGGTGCATCAAATGAAAACGTCGGTGAAGATTGGAGTATACCACGAAGATGAATTGATTGAAACGGTTAACTCAAATTTTCTAGGACCCAATAAATAATAGAGGCTGGGTGGCAAGACACCTGGTTAGTTACAATCACTCATAAACAAGCAAGCTATGAACTGGGGATGGAATATTGTTTTTGCATTTACCGGATTTGTCGCATTCATCGTATACCTGGCAATCCGTAGTTTTCAAACCAACATTGATCTGGTGACTGAAGACTATTATCAGCAGGAGCTGCAATACCAGCAGCAGATCGAGAAGATGGCAAACACCAAGCATCTGGCGGTAAACCTCACCATTGCTCAGAAAGATCAACAACTGATCATTCAGTTTCCGGAAGCTATGACCGAAGAAATCAGTGGAACGATTAGTCTCTTCCGACCATCCGATGCCCGGTTTGACCTTACCGAAGCCATAGCAATTAATACCGGGCAACAGCACCGGTTAAACCTGGATCAGCTACCGAAGGGTTATTATAAAGTGAAGGTTGACTGGAAGACGGGAGCGGAAGCCTACTATTCAGAAAAACCAATTTATCTCCATTAGTAATGAGCATCCTATTCTCGGCATTTGCGGTGGGTCTGGTGGGCAGTTTCCATTGCATTGGAATGTGTGGACCCATTGCTATGGCTCTACCGACCATCCCCCGCACTCCACAACGAGCGTTCAGCAGCCTGATATACAACGCTGGACGGCTTTTGACTTATACTTTCCTGGGTGTTCTCTTCGGGTTTTTAGGAAAAGGGCTAGCCATTGGCGGATTTCAACAATCCATCTCGATTGTGCTGGGAGTATTAATGCTAACTACAATTATCCTCCCCCTGGCATGGAAGCGGCAATTAAGTCCTAACGTTCATATCTCTAAATCAATTACCTGGGTGAAAATCCGAATGCAACGCTGGTTGCAGGTAAAAACCTATATGGCCCGCTTTATCCTGGGCGCTTTGAATGGCCTGCTTCCCTGTGGATTGATTTATTTGGCCCTGGCTGGAGCCATAGCAGTTGGCGACCCACTTCAAGGCGGACTGTATATGTTTCTTTTTGGATTAGGTACATTTCCCGCCATGGCCGTAGTCGGATTTTTAGGCAGTTCTATCAATGTCACTGTACGAAACCGAATGCGATCGGCTATACCTGTTTTCATTTTTTTCATGGGAGTGGTTTTTATCCTGCGGGGTATGGCTCTGGACATTCCCTATGTTAGCCCAATACTTAAGTTCACATCTGCTTCATCAGACATTACTCTTTGCCGTTAAGAAACCCCCATTTAACCCTACCACATGCCTGTTATGAACACTTCACTAATTAGAAAATATAACGTTCCTGGTCCCCGCTACACCAGTTATCCTACCGTACCTTACTGGAACAAAACTCCCAGCCAGCAGCAATGGCAGCTCCATGTCAAACAAGCATACCAAGAGTCACAACAACAGGGCATCAGCCTGTATATTCATCTACCCTACTGCGAAAGCCTTTGTACCTATTGCGGATGTAACACACACATTACAGTAAACCATAATGTTGAACACGCTTACATTGATGCCCTGCTGAAAGAATGGAGTATGTACGTTCACATTCTTGAAGATTACCCTCTTATCCAGGAAATCCACCTGGGTGGCGGTACACCAACATTTTTTAGTCCGCCCCAATTACAACGCTTACTGCAAGGCATCAGAATGGCGGCAAGAATCAATGATACAGCGGAGCTAAGCCTGGAAGCTCACCCCAATAATACCAGTCCGGAACATCTCACAACGCTTTATCAATTGGGATTCCGACGGTTGAGCCTGGGCATCCAGGATTTTGACCACGAGGTGCAAAAGCAGATTAACCGGATTCAATCCTACGAGCAGGTAGAGAAAATAACAACGTTGGCCCGGGAAATTGGATACCAGTCTATCAACTATGATCTGATTTTTGGGCTACCCAGGCAGACAGTAAACACCATCAGCCAGACCATTCAACAAACCCTTCGCCTTCAGCCCGACCGGATTGCTTTCTACAGCTACGCCCACGTGCCCTGGATGAAACCCGCTCAAAAGTCTTTTGAAGCTTATCTACCGACAGATAAAGAAAAACGTTCTTTGTACGAAACAGGAAAGCAGCTTCTAGAACAAGGCGGCTACTACGAAATTGGCATGGACCATTTTGCTCTCCCCACCGATAAACTCTTTCTGGCAAGTCAGCAGAGTTATCTGCATCGCAACTTTATGGGGTATACAACTCAAACCACCCGGCTGATGCTGGGCTTAGGCACTTCAGCTATCAGCGACTCCTGGAGCGCCTTTGCCCAAAACGAGAAAACTACAAAATCCTACCTACAAGCTATTCGCCAAGGTATGTTGCCCGTTGAGCGAGGCCACATTCTTACTGAAGAAGACCTGCTGATCCGCGAACATATACTCAACCTCATGTGCCAGGGCAAAACCTGCTGGGACGATTGTCTGGCAGAGAACCGGGTATTAAACCACTCCTTAGAACGCCTGGAAGCGATGGAAGAAGATCACCTGGTAAATCTGGGCAGCAATTTCATACATGTCACTGAAGAGGGAAAACCGTTTATTCGCAACATCTGCATGGCGCTGGATACTCACCTGCGGAAAAGTAAGCCCTCATCCTCACTGTTTAGCACCACCATTTGATTTCTTTTAATGGCGTAGCAGCGGATGGCAGAAATCAGGTGGGCTCATAGATTCCCACTAACCGCCTTAGTCATGCGTACCTGTCCGTTCAAAGACTTAGAGATAGAAAAGCGCTTCTTTTCTAATAATGAAAGTAAACGCAAGTCAGTAAAAAGGATTTGATTTGGGATAGAAGCCAGTTTTCTTACGCTAACAAATCTTAAGAGATTAGTAAAGGAATAGGATTGATCTCTTGTGTCATCCTGCCTTTCATCGGTTGTAGTTAAAGCTTCCTTAACATTCCAAGTTCCACTATTTGAAAAAATTTTAATTTGTTTGAAAAAAAACTACTCGTTTTATAATATTTTATTTTAAATATATTACTTTGACCAAGATATTCATTACAAGTGTGTATAGTACATGCCATAACTTGGTGAACGTGGTTGTGAGTTAACTACAGAATTATCTTGCGGTGGTTACCTCCAAAACATTGCTTATTGTTGCTTATTGAAAGTTGTGTCGCAAACTATCACCTGTATAAAATTAACTACAGGTGCAAGAAATTTTACTGTCTGAATTTTTCGACGATCATTTTGCTCGCCAATCAAACTTACCTATAGATGAGGCGGGAGAAATCACCCCCTCTTATTCATTGTCAGGGGAACCGCTGACGTTTGGCCGAATCCCATTTTCAGGAAATGTGGGCTTCATCAATACCATCTTTAACCGACATACAGTGGTTTCGCACTCAGCTAACCTGAGTGATTTTTCGCTTACTATATTCCTTCCACTGTATATAGTTCTCTCCGTTGTTTGTCTTTCTGACAACTACTCCCGGAGCAATACAAAACCAAGTAATATAATTTATCTTAACAAGTACCGACTAGCACCAATATTATCAGCAAGCCCAGCATCAAGGCTTACTATCCTTATACTCTTTATACTTCTTGGCTCAAATCAGCAGACGGCACAGGACGGAAGAATTATTTCTATTTCACATATTATACTGATAAAACACCTACCTAATAATTAAAATTATGCTAAAAAACACCCTTCCAAACTTCTTTTTTTACCCTTGCTTCAATCTATCTATCATAAAGACAAAATGCTAATCGCAACACTTCTGTAAAATTTGAAAATGAAAAAGAGCGTAGCTCTCATCGCCAAATGTTCACTACGCTCTTGGTCATAAGTTATAAACTTAATCATCCAAATCTATGAAAAAACGTGTATCTCCCCTACTCCACCAAAAGACAATTCCTTCCTCATGTTATTCAACCAGGTCTAGCCATTTCCCTTCTCTTCTATTAGTCTTGGCAGGCTTTGGTTAAGAATAGAGCACAAACATCCATATTAGAATTGGTAGCCTCATTTTATGAAGCTAAATTAGGGAGTACTCAGTGCACAAAATATGCACATCTCTTACTGAGTTTTATCCTGATCAATTACCGGTAAGCATTAGGGTAGAAACCGAGAAGATGAGCTAAAGCTATCAACCCGGTCTGCTTCCTCACTATCATTGATGTTGATATGTAGGTTCTACTGCCGCCTAGTTGCCTGTTAGGATAAGATGAAATTCAGAATCACCTGAGATTTCAATAACATATTATTAATACAACCCGACTACTATGATTTTACGCCCACTTCAAAAAGGCGCTCGCCTGTCTAAGCGCCTAATGTTCATCCTTTTTTTACAAACGTTCATTAATCCGGCAATAGAAGCCAATGGGGTTAGTGAGCTTTTTGTGGAACCTGAAAACAGAGAAAACCGATCAGCACCCCACCCTAGCCGCCTAACGGAAAAGGTGGTTACCGGAAAAGTTGTTGACGAGAATGAGGAAGGAATTCCTGGTGCCAACATTACCATTAAAGGAACTACCAAAGGTACGGTAACCGAATTGGATGGCACCTTTCGCATCACAGTTCCCAATGACGAAGCCACATTAGTCATTTCGTTTATTGGCTACCTGACCCAGGAGGTAGTCGTAGGAAACAGTAGCACCATTAACATTACCCTGTCAACTGACGTAGCTTCTCTGGATGAAGTGGTGGTGGTAGGGTTTGGTACTCAGAAGAAAGAGAGTATCGTAGGCTCTATCAGTTCGGTAAACCCTTCTGAACTTAAGATTCCTTCCAGTAACCTAACTACTGCGCTGGCCGGAAGAGTGCCGGGCCTGGTTTCGTACCAGACTAGTGGGGAGCCGGGGGCTAACAACGCTCAGTTCTTTGTGAGGGGCGTAGCCTCCTTCAACGGACAAAACGGACCGCTGATTTTAATTGATGGTGTGCAGTTAACAGCTAACGACCTGGCCCGACTGAACCCGGATGATATTGCCAGCTTCTCGGTACTCAAAGACCCAACAACCACGGCCATTTACGGTGCCCGGGGAGCCAACGGAATTATTCTGGTAACGACCAAATCAGGAGTTGATGGACCGGCGATTGTCAATTTCAGGATTGAAAATTCCTTTAGTCAACCAACCCAACTGGTAAGATTAGCGGACCCGGTTACGCATATGCGCCTGCAAAACGAAGCCAACCGCACCCGAGGCGACTTTGCCACCTTCACCGAAGAATCCATTGCCGGAGCAATCAAGGGTGGAAATCACAATATCTACCCAACCACCGACTGGTACGATGAATTATTTCGGGATTATGCCACGACCACCCGGGCCAACCTGAGTGTGCGGGGCGGGGGCAAGAATGTTCGTTACTTCGTAGCCGGTTCTTTTAACAAAGACAATGGCTTGTTGAAGGTGGATAAAACGAATAATTTCACCAATGGAATCAATCTAAACATTTTCACTTTTCGCTCTAACGTAGATGTAGACCTGCATGAGAATACGACGATGACTCTGCGTCTGCTATCTACGATGGATGATTACCGAGGGCCACTACAAGGGGGGAATGCTATCTACAACGCGGCGGTTCGAACCAGCCCGGTACGTTTTCCGGCTACGTATGATCCTGATCCTTCACTGGAAGGAGTACCGCATATTCTATTTGGTAACGGCTTACCGCCCCGGGGCGAAAATTATAATGGAGGGGGCGATGAAAGTGCACTGCCGGTATGGTTCAACCCCTACGCTGAACTGCAAAGAGGTTACAGCGATACCCGGAGGCAACTGTCATTGGTTACCCTGGAGTTTAAACAGAAACTGGATTTTATCACTGAAGGCTTAAGTGCCCGTTTCCTGGGGAACGCCAACACTACATCGTATTTCGAGAACCGACGGGGATACTCACCATACTTCTACCGACTATCCACCTTTGATCCATTCTCAGAAGAATACCGCCTGGTAAGAACCGCTCAGGGCTCTGGTGATGAATCATTGGAGTTGCTCGGGGGAAATCGCACGAACAATTCCGTGTTATACATGGAGGCTGCGCTTAATTATAACCGAACTTTCGGCGAGAAACACAGCCTGGGCGGTGTACTGGTAATGATCGGCCGGGAATATTTGGATGGAAATGCCCCTACCGTGCAGCTCTCTCTTCCCAGTCGTAATATTGGAGTATCGGGAAGATACAGTTACGGGTATGATGACCGGTATTTTGCCGAATTTAACTTTGGCTACAACGGCTCAGAGCGCTTTGCCAAAAGCAACCGGTTTGGGTTCTTTCCTTCATTCGGAGCTGGCTGGCTGATATCCAACGAGCCGTTTTTTGGTCAGTCAGAAAAAATCAGCCGGTTAAAACTTAGAGCTTCTTTCGGGTGGGTTGGTAATGACAATATTGGTAATAGTGACGCAGACCGCTTCTTCTACCTTTCGGAAGTGGACCTGAGTAGTGGACAAAACGGCGCAACCTTTGGTCGAGAGTTTAGTGAGAACGTTCCGGGCGTGATCATACGCCGATACGCTAACCCGCTCGTTACCTGGGAATCCTCCCGTAAAGCGAACATTGGGTTGGAGTTAAACTTATTTTCCGATGCCTTACAATTCAGGGCAGACGTTTTTCACGAGAAAAGAACCAGTATCTTACAGGACCGAGCCGATATACCATCAACACTGGGCCTTCAGGCGGCTCTTAAAACCAACGTAGGCGAGGTACTGGCTCAGGGAATTGATGCCTCACTGGACATTAACCATTATTTCAGTAATGATTTTTGGGTTACTGGCAGAGGAACTTTCCTGTATTCTGATAATGAGTTTGCCGTATACGAAGAACCCAATTTCGCTTCTATCGGCGCACCCTGGCGATCAAATGTAGGCAATAACGTGACCGTCTATCAGGGATATATCGCCGAAAGGTTATTTGTTGATGATGAAGAAGCACTTAATTCTCCCACCCAATTCGGGCTGCCCGGCACGGATTACGGCGGGGGTGACATAAAATACAAGGATTTGAATGGTGATGGGGTCATCACTACCCTGGATCAGGCACCTATTGGCAAACCGCAGATTCCGAAAATCACCTATGGCCTGGGTTTTTCTGCCGGTTATAAAAGGTTTGATATCAATGTTTTCTTTCAGGGTTTAGGTGAGACTTCTTTCTTCATTAATCCAATAACGACCGGTCCATTCGTCAATTCAATTCAGGATGCCGGTATCAATGCTGTTCGGGATGGTTCGGGTAATGCCTTCGGTAACGGATTCCTCAGTGAAAACGGCTTACTACAGGAGTTTGCCGACAGCCACTGGTCAGAAGAAAACCGAGATATTTACGCCTTGTGGCCCCGGCTATCTACCAGCGTCATTACCAACAATGTGCAACGTAGTACCTGGTGGCTACGCGATGGGTCATTTGTCCGATTGAAGCAACTTGAAGTCGGGTATAACCTGCTGGGTAACAACACCGAAAACCGGCTAGGGCTGACCAATTGTCGGGTGTATGTCACCGGAACCAATCTGTTTACCTGGAGTAAATTCAAGCTCTGGGACCCGGAATTAGGCGGAGACGGATTGAATTACCCGCTGCAACGGGTTATTAACCTGGGGTTACACATTGGATTTTAAAATTGACAACCATGAAGACTTTCATACAATCTGTGAAAAATATATTCTTAAAGTTTATCGCCACAGTAGCTCTGATCATATCATCTACTGCCTGCGCGGATTATATCGATGTAGTACCGGATAACATTGCGGTCATTGAAGGAGCTTTTGAGACCCGGGAAAGTGCTTACCGGTTTCTAGCGACGCTCTACAGTTACCTTCCGCCGTTTTCCAATATCAACAACCCGGCATTGGCAGCGGGTGACGAAATATCGGTGAACGACAATGTCTCCCGAGACTGGGCCGCTCGCCGGATTTCCCGGGGTGGTCAGAACGTGGTATCACCTGCCCTGGGGTATTGGGGTAATACCGGCACTGTACAAAACCTGTTTATTGCCTTGCGCGATTGCAATATCTTTCTTGATAACATTGATAAACCATTTAACCTGGATGAACTCGAGAAAACTAAATGGATTGCCGAAGCTAAATTTCTGAAAGCCTACTTCCATTTTTACCTCATGCGGATGTACGGCCCTATCCCCATTGTTCGGGAAAATATCGAAGTGAGCAGTGGCGTAGAAGCCGTACGCGTAAGCCGCGACCCGGTGGATGAAGTAGCCGATTACATTGTAGAGCTACTGGATGAAGCAATTCCGGATTTACCGCTAGTGATAGAAGATCGGGGGCTGGAACTGGGCAGAGCCACCGCTCCCATTGCCGCCGCCATCAAAGCCCGTGCACTGGTAACGGTAGCCAGCCCGCTGTTTAACGGTAATCAGGATTATAGCGGGTTTGTGGATAAAGACGGGCAGCAACTCATCAACCCTACGTTCGACCAGGGCAAATGGGCCCGGGCCGCTACCGCCTGCCAGGAAGCTATTGATATTGCCCAACAAGCCGGCCATGTGCTGTACGAGTTTGCCGGTGCCCCATCTGATTGGTCAGATTCTACCGTTACCGGATTGAGTGTTCGGGGCAGCGTTACCGAGCGATGGAATGAGGAAGTGATCTGGGGCGGTTCGAACAGCCTGGTAGGCGGAGAGCTGCAAAGCTGGGCGCAGGCTAAAATTGCTCCTGACCTTTCTGCTGAGAACCGGGAAAGCACCCAGTCGTGGTGGTCGCCCCCCTTGCGAATTGCTGAAATGTTTTATTCTGAAAATGGCGTCCCTATCAACGAAGATGTCAACTACCCTTATACCACGCGCTATGGGGTAATTACTGCTGATCAATCGGACTTGCATTATATAAGACCCGGTTTCCAAACCGCCCGCCTGAACTTTGACCGGGAACCCCGATTTTATGCCTCTCTCGGTTTTGACGGTGGTGTATGGTTTGGTCATGGACAGAAAAGCGACGAAGAGGGTTTTATTGTGGAAGGAAAGAAAGGTGAACGAGCTGGAAGACAGGATGCCAACCGCTGGTCGCAGAGTGGGTACTGGGCCAAAAAGCTGGTATATTATGAGAACGTTCAATCCACCTCTGGTTCCGGCTACACCAACCGGCCATATCCTTTCCCGATTGTACGCTTAGCCGATCTGTATCTGCTGTATGCCGAGGCTATCAACGAGGCTGATGGTCCCGCGGGTGCCTATGAGTGGATTGACCGGGTACGGGCTCGAGCTGGCTTGGATGGTGTAGTAGAATCCTGGGCCCGAGCTTCCAGCAATCCATCAAAACCAACCACCCAGGAAGGGTTTCGGGAGATTATCCAACAGGAGCGCATGATTGAAATGGTGTTTGAAGGCCAGCGATTCTGGGACCTGAGACGATGGAAACGGGCCTCAGAATTCCTCAACACCGATATTCGCGCCTGGAATATTGAGGGAGAAACCACCGATGATTACTACAAAGTTATTACGGTTGGCACTTACAAATTCCTCAATAGAGATTACCTGTGGCCGATTGCCGAAGAAGATTTGATTGCCAATTCAAATTTGGTACAAAATCCAGGTTGGTAAATTTTCTTAATTACTTAATTCTCCAGAAAATATGAATACTAAATATTTAATTGCCTGCCTGCCAATCCTGCTGCTAGGATGTATTTTGTTTGCCTGTGAAGAGGAAGTGCGAGGCCCGTTGACGCATGATTCTGTACCCCCTGATCCGGTTACCGAAATTAGTGTGACGAACTTGCCCGGTGGGGCCAAAATATCGTATAAGGTGCCGGTCAATGAAGATGCGCTGCTGGTAGAGGCCAGCTATGAACTAGCCAGTGGCCGCATAGTAACGACTAAGTCTTCCATCTTTAAAAACTTTGTGATCGTGGAAGGTTTACGGGCAGTAGAGTCTCAGGAAGTCACATTGGTATCAGTAGACCGGAGCAACAATAAATCTGAACCGGTGACGACCACCATCAGTCCACAAATGGCTCCCATTGACAAACTGTTTGCTAGTTTTGAACTCTCCGAAGATTTTGGCGGGGTACGAGTCCGGTACAATAATGAAGACGAAATAAGTGCTGAGATACTGCTCTATGCCCAGGATGAAAACGGAAACCTGGTATACAGCCAGTCTACCTTTATCAGTGATGCTCAGAAATCACATGAAACCTTTCGGGGCTTTCCACCGGCTGAGACAAAATTCGGAGTAGCCATAGTTGACCGATGGGATAATACCACTGAAATATTTGAGGCTACCATCACTCCGCTGGAAGAGGTTATGCTCAATATTGAAAATTTCGATGATATTGCCCTGACTGGAGACGAACCAGATGCCTTCGGCTGGACAAAGCCCAATTTATGGAATGGAAGTATTGATGGCTCCGGGTTTCACACGGCTCAAGGCAACCCGGGCGCTGTTGTTCCACCCTACACCGAAGGGTTTCATATGTTTACAATAGACCTCGGGGTAACCGCAAAACTAAGCCGGTTAAAGTTCTGGCAACGACAAGGCACCTGGATTTTTACCCACGGTAACCCTCATTACTTCGAGGTTTGGGGCACAGACCAAATACCTGCCGATAATGGAGCCTCTCTGGAAGGCTGGACCCGATTGGTGACAAACGGCGAAGTAGTAAAACCTTCCGGAGGCCCTATTGGAAGCAATAGTGCTGAAGATGAGGCTCAGGCCGCCAGCGGGGAAGAGTTTGAATGTGCCATAGAAGCTCCGCCAGTACGGTACATCCGGTTCGTCAACCAGGAAAGCTGGTCGACCGGTAAGTTTATGCATATTATGGAAATGAATTTTTGGGGTCAAATCACGGAATAACTATGAAAATCATAAAAAATTATAAAGCCAGTAAGTGGTTAAACCTTCTTATTTTCTCTTTTTCTATCATGGCCTGCGAGTCGATGGAAGACACTTTTAGTGAGTTTACCGTAGAAGGCGAGACTATCTATATAGGAACTGCTGATACGGTATTGATTGGTCCTGGTTTTGAAAAGTTGCGTTTTTGGGTAGCCATTAATGCTGACCCTAAAATCAGTAGCGGTGTACTAAAAACAAGCGATGAGTCTATTATGCATGAGTTTGATGTGGTGCGAACCCAGAATGGTGAAGACACCGTTTCATTTGACCTTGAACTGCCCGAAGGTGAATACACCTTTGGTCTATTTTTAATGGATAATGCTGGGCATCAATCAGTACGACGGGAGGTACCGGCTACAGTGTACGGTCAGCGTTACCAGGAAAGCCTGATCAGCCGGGGCATTGTAAGTATCGACGCCTTTGCGGATAGTGCCACCTTTACTTGGGGCGACGCCGCGCCGAATGTTGTTACAACCACCCTCACTTATGAGGATGCTGACGGAAATATGCAGCGTGTAGAAGTATCGAATGAAACATCTCAAATGAAGGTAGGAAACTACAAATTAGGGGGAAAAATCAGTGTAGTCAGTGATTTTGCCCCATCAGAGTATGCTATTGAAAAGTTTGAATCCAACCCTACCGAAAAAGCCTTTCCCGAGGAATATTTGCTGGATAAGTCTATCATCACTCCCCTCAGATTGGCCGGCGATGCGGGTGACGGGTGTTATGGTTCATCATATGATAGATTAACTGATGGCTCTACCAGCGATTTCTGGCATAGTTGCGAAGATGAGGCCAATCTTCAGGACCAGTATCCCTGGGTGATGAGCTTTGATTTGGGCACCTCGGCGAACCTGAGCCGCTTCAGATTGGATGAGCGAGAAGGTTGCTGTGGTGATCGGAGTCCGGCTGCCTACCAGATTTGGGGCACCAATAGTTTATCCGATACCACAGTGAATATTGATAGTGTCACAGTGGCAGAATGGGAGGCTGACGCTGCCTCTAAAGGATGGGTTAAGCTGGTAGATGTTTCTGGAAATGATCAGCCAACTTTCGAGATAGATATCCCGGAAAATGGCACAACGTACCAGTACTTACGATTAGTCGGTATATCCTCTATTGGTGGAGGGGCCGCTGCAAACTTTAATGAATTTACCTTTTGGGGTAAATAAAAAGGCTGCCCATTTTTAGAGTCAACCAAAAAAAGGGGAAGATAGATATCTATCTTCCCCTAAATTATTAAACAGGTGTTTTATGGCTGCTTCCCCCCTCTTCAATCTCTCGCTGGATTTCCTTGGTTGCATCTTTAAACTCACGGATGCCTCGCCCCAGCCCCCTGGCCATTTCGGGAATTTTGTTAGCACCAAAGAAAATCAGTATGGTAAGCAAAATGACGACCACTTCCCAGCCACCAATACCACCTAAAAATAACAATACAGTTTGCATAGTATATTAATTAAAAATGTAAAAGAGAGGATTTAGGAAATGCGTGAAACCCATAGTTGCTCATCTGACGTTGCACGTCTTTAATCGCAATTGGAGTGCTCGCATGAATTACAAGTTCGCAGGGAAACTTCTCGTCATTGAGTTCCACGCTGCTAATGCCCGGAAAACCATTCAAAACATTTTGCACAAATTTGTAATCAGTGGTGCGATCAGCACTCATAAGAAACGTTTTACCGGTAGTACCAGGGAATATATGATCTGAGATATAGCACATAGTAATTAAATTTTAGCCTGAAAATGAGTTAAAAAACAGCTATAAAAACTGATAAGCAGACCGCGCATGTTAATATGGCGGGTACACTTTAGAAGTAAGATAAAGAGCAGGCTAAATAAGGAAGGAGCAGTCCAGCAAATAAATGCTTCTGTTCCTAAAAGGAAAAGTAACGGGTGCCGGATTACATTGAGCAAAAGGATCAGCATACCACCCAGCCCCATTCCAGGAAGAAAGTGAGCAGGCCAAAGCATACATATCCCGGTGGCTCTCGTTTTCCGTTTCACTGATGATTCCAATTAAAGATGGAGCCAACAGACCGAAACGAGCATGATGCATGCCTTCCCGCTGAACGGATAAACTTTCGGCGGTAATATCTAAAGTTGAATAGGATTTTTCTAGATACTCGTGAAGCTCAAAACTTGCATAAGCTGCCGACAGTACTGCCCCGTGGAGGCAGCAAAAAAGTATCAGCAGATTAGAAACTTTATGTAAAAGCTTATGCATACTTTGAATATCCTAACTAAAGGAAGTTATTTTTTTAAACTTATCAAATATTCAGCCTTAAATATATTTTTAGAATAAGTATTTGATGAAGTTGATATAAAAACGTAAATGAAGGAATGAAAGTTGAAAAATTTTAAGAAAAAGCTGAGACTAGTCTACCAGAATACTTGACCGAGTATCTATCAATTATTTGGTAATTATCACCAGTCTCTGCTAGGTCTGATTGATACCTTACCCCTCTTTACTTAGATTGCTTAAGGTATTACAAATATCATCCCGGCTGGTAGCATACAACCACGATTCCGCAGGAAAAAGGAATTGATTTCACTAATTTCATCGGTAGGGGTTGTTCAAGTTTTTCAAATATGGGCATTCCTCCCCCAAGTGAAGTAGGATTAATAAAAAGGTGATATTCGTCAATTAAGTTATGCTTTACTAGACTGGAAACGAAGGTTCCGCCACCGTAGGCAATAATATCACCCCCGTCCTGTTCTTTGAGTTCGTTTATTTCCGCTTTCAGGTCACCAGTAGCCAAAACCGTATGAGCCCACTCCGACTTTTCCAGGGTTTTGGTAAACACTACCTTGGGCGTTTTCACAAACTTTTTAGCGTCCTCATCATTGGTATCGCTTTCCAACCTCGATGTCCAGGTAGGGATAAACCCTTGCGCCAGGTTTCGTCCTAGCACAATTGTGTCAACTGGGTTAGTAAGATCATCAACGTACTGCTTTAGTGCATCATCCCAATCCCATACTAGCCAATCCATTTCACCGTTTGGCCCAGCTATATAACCATCAACCGACATTTGCACCTGTAATTTCAGCTTTCTCATACATGTTAGATTTAATTGTTTAATCTATACAAAGATAGGCTGAAAACGAAAAGTAATGAGGGGGAGAAAGCGGCAAACACTAAGGGGACTTGCGACACTTTTTATTTCAAATTTGCGACTAACTGTCACTTACTCGTCCCAGATTGCTTTTATGGTTTTTTCCAGGTTTAGGCCATCAGGAAAGTCTTCCGTACGGGTATTAGCCCGATTCTTAATAATCGGAGTGCCATCGCATACGCTTACAATGCGGGAGACGGGCATTTGCAGGTAGCCATTTTCATCGTGCTCCCGCACCCAGTGCCAGGCATACTTTAGCCACTCTTGCCGATACTCTTCATCCTGCAAGTAAAACCAACTGATTTCATCGTATCCCCACACAAAATGAGAGGAGGTGTCAGCTACTCCCGGATTACGACTGCAACCAAAATTATCAAACTCTACCAGATAGGGTAACGAGACGCACGTCCAGCCGCTGGGAGTAGTACAGCCTAGGCTTCTTCCGTAGAGTGCGTCCAGATGCCCTACTTCCAGTTCGGCCTCCTGAGGCTTATCAGGAATCTCTTTAATACGCATCGGGAACGTATTAAAATCAAGCAGACTGGTACCGTCTACTACCATACCACCCGAAGGTGTATGTGCATCCAGCAGCACCCAACCCCGACGGGCATGCTTCCGAGCAAAGGCTCGTATTTTTGTAAGAAATTCTGACCAATGATGTAGTTCCGGGTCAGCCATACCGATCAGGGCGATTTGCCCCAGGTGGAGGGCTTCACAGCCGATGTTCATATACGTGCCGGCCAGAAACATCAGCCAGAGTTGGGTTTCGGTTTGGGTGATATCGGGCACGCTGCCGCTTCGGCCCCAGTGGTTCACCATCTTCCCTTCAGGGTTTAGCATGGATTCGTACCGGAAAGTGCGGTTTTCTACGGGTAGATCAAACTCCTCAAAAACCCAGGCTGGCACTTTTACCTGGTTTACCTTCGGGCTGATCATCTCAAAGAGAGCCGCCTGAAAAATCACACCCTCATCATTCGCATGCACTTGCCTGACTAACTTTTTTGCTTCTGCTAAAAACTCAGGATGATTAAAGGTATCTTCCTTACCCCAACGATAAATGGCCCGACCAATAAATTTAGCCCCGATATTATCAATCAATCGCACATCGTCTTCTTTATTCGGATAGGTCCCGTTGTTATTATAAGGATCAACCGCTAAAAACTCCGCCATCGTTACCGAGCGGCTCAGATAATTTTCTAAAACCATCCTTGATATTCCCGATTGATCAAACTCATAATCTCTGGAACTCGGTGGTAATTGGCACATGAATAACAGAGGAAAGGCTAAAGAGAGGGCAGCGTTAAGAGAAGTAAGCATGAGTACCGTAATTTGATAAATGCAGGTTATTACCTTGAATTCAGCGATAAGGTGCGGGTCAGAAAATCATCCAGTATCTGCTGAAAACCTTCACCACCCGGATAGGCGTGCCCCCCACCCAAGGTCATCCAGTAGGTAGCATCTGCTCCCTGAATGGTTAAGGCTTTATAAAGCGCTTTACCTTCCAGACCGGGCACAATAGGATCAAGCTCACCATCACAGATAAGCAAAGGCGGCAGCTTCTTCCTGACGTGGGCCATCGGACTCATACGAGTATACAATGCCTTATTTGCCGGAGAATCAGGAACAATACCGTGAAACAATACCCTAAAGCGAGGGCGAGAATCGTTGGGTATACTTTCATCGGGTGCCCGATACGTGATAGTGCCATCCGGAGCCCGGACTTCGTCGTCAGGCCCCTCATTCCAAAACCGTAAGAAATCAGTTGGGGCAATAAAGCTAAAACAATTAATGACGTTGGCACTAATTCCTTCCAGCCCCTCCGTAGGGCCGCCATCATCAAAATCTTCCGGGACCATCGCCACCATTAAGCTCAGATGCCCACCTGCGGAGCCGCCCATCACTCCGATGCGATCGGGGTCAATATGGAATCGTGCTGCATTTTTCCGGATGAAGCGGATGGCATTACGGCAATCCCGAATGTTCTGGGGAAAACCACCTTCTTGTCCCAAACGGTATCTAATTGAGAAAACCGCAATTCCTTTGTCGGTAAATGTATTAGACACCTCAGTGGCCGGGCTACCGCCCGACCACCAACCACCGTGAATATCGACCATCACGGGAGCCACTTTTGTGGTATCAGCAGGTAAGAAAGCATTCAACGTCAGTGTTTTCCCATCTACTGTGCAGTAGGGTATATTAAACTCTTCAGTATAACCCGATGTTCGTGCACTTGCCTCCTGGGCGAAAGAACCCAGGATGAGAAGACAAAGTAAAAGCCTGAAAACAAAGCCGGTTGGCTTAATAAGCAGCAGAAAGTTGTTCCGTTGGCTAACTGGGAGATATTGCATAATTTACCGCTCTTCCAGGTTTTCGTCTAGCTGAAGCACTTCGCCGGGGGTAGTGACAAACTTCATTTCCTTCCCATTAGCTCTCAGATAAAGATCTCCCCCTATGGTTGAAGTAATATTAACCTCGGTGACCTGCCGGTCTTCCCAGGCCATATCAATCACAAACCCACCGCGTGCGCATAAGCCTTTTACTGAGCCGCCAGGTAAAGAAGATGGAAGGGACGGCAGCAGATGGACGTCGAACGTTCCATCCTGGTTTTGAAGGTGGCTTTGAACCAGCATCTCGGCGATGGCTGCCGTCGCCCCGAAGTTTCCATCAATCTGAAAGGGAGGGTGATTATCAAACAGGTTGGGAAGGGTTTTCGTCGTGAGCAGCACCGACAGCAGCTTGTAAGCATGATCACCATCGTGCAGTCGGTTCCACATGTTTATTTTCCAGGCCAGGCTCCAGCCAGTACCATCATCGCCCCGGGCATTCAGAGTTTTCTTGGCGGCCTCGGCCAGTTCAGGTGTTCCTCCTACCGTAATCTGGTTGCCGGGATGTAAGCCGTATAAATGAGATGTATGCCGATGGTGCGGTTCTACTTCTTTATAATCCTCGGCCCACTCCATAATGCGCCCTGTGCTCGGACTAACCCGGATAGGTGCCAGTTGAGACAGGGTTTGCCGGCATTCTTCCCGGAAAGCCTTATCAGTATCCAATATTTCACTGGCCGCTATACAGTGGTTTAGCAAGTCATGGATAATCTCCAGGTCCATGGTGGCTCCGTACGTGAAAACTGAGGTTTCTCCATCGGGAAGAAAGAAAGCATTCTCGGGGGAATAAGACGGGTTGGTTACCAGCTTTCCGGCATAGGCAATACCATCCGGAGCTTTAACCAGAAAATCCATAATAAAGCGAGCAGCACCTTTCATCAGTGGATAGGCTCGTTCTTTCAGAAACATCTGATCACCGGTGTACAGGTAATGTTCCCAGGGATGCCGGGCCAGCCAGGCTGCTCCCATAGGCCATATTCCCTGCGGACCGTCAGCGGGGGCGGTAAAACCCCAGGCATCAGTTAGGTGATGTACTACCCAGCCGTCCGCGCCATACAACGCTTTTGCGGTACGCTCACCCGGTTCTACCAGCGCCTCCATCAGATCAAACAGCGGCAGGTGGAGTTCTGATAAGTTGGTGATCTCGGCCGGCCAGTAGTTCATCTGTAAATTGATGTTGGTATGGTAATCGGCATTCCAGGGTGGGTTCATCTGCCAAGCCCAAAGCCCCTGAAGGTTCGCCGGCATGGTACCCGGACGAGAACTACTGATGAGCAGGTAGCGACCGTACTGGAAAAATGTTTCTACCAAATTCGGATTCGGCGCACCAGTCTGGCGAGCTTCTTCCAGTTGTTCATTGGTGGGGAGAAGCGCAACTTCGTCTGCCTGAGCACTGAGATTGATCTCCATCCGGTTAAAGAGCCGCTGGTGCTCAGCCACATGATCTGACCGGAGTTGATCATAGGTCTTCTTTGCTGCCTTAGCAATCGTTTCAGCATTGCGACTTTCAAGCTCGGTCATTGACGCCGTGGTTCGTGCAGTCATATTATCCAATCCTGGGTAGCTGGTAGTTCCGGCAACATATAGAGTAACTTCCGAAGCATCACTTATTGACATGATTTCGTCCTCAATACTAACGCTCCCCCCCTCAGTTACCGCTCTGAGTTGGGCCGCAAAACGGACTCCCCGGTCAGCACCGTTCTGATCTTTTGTAGCAATCTGGCCTTGCAGAAGTAATGAGGTAGGATCGTCAGGCGAGGCGATGCACTGAGCATCCTGGGCTCGCTTCAGGGTTAAGTCAAGATTAATAGCTTCGGGTTGGCTGGCGGTAATATGTACGATGATCACATCGTCTACCGGAGATGCAAAAGTTTCTCGGGTATAGGTTACACCATCTGATTCGTAGTGGGTAGTGACAATGGCGGTGGAAAGATCCAGGCTGTGGGTATAATCAACCGCTTGTTGCTGAGGAGTAGCAAACCACAGTTCACCTAATGATTGGTAGGGCTTCACTCCCTTGGGGCGCCCCATCATGTGCTGTTCTGCAAGTTTCACCGCCTGGTTGTTTCTACCTTCAAACAGCAATTTCTGTACTTCCGGTAACGTTTTCAATGAAGAGGCATCATTCGGGTCAAGAGCATACCCATCCCATAAAGAGCTCTCATTCAGCTGGATGCGCTCATCGGCAACCCCACCGAATACCATCGCACCTAGCCTTCCGTTTCCAATGGGCAAAGCCTCCTCCCATACCTGAGCTGACTGATTATACCAAAGTAAGTACTGCCCATCGGGCTTTTCGCCCTGACCGGAAAACTGTGCTCGATCATTCCATTCAGCGGCAATATCTTCGGTACGCTGGGTGGCAGGAACTGGGTTAGTTTGAGCCAGTAAATGTTGAGGAAGACACCCTAAAATTCCGAAGAACAGAAGACGATAAACGTATTTGGTTCTGTTAGTGTAGTGCATAAATGAGTTATAGGTCATGATGAGAAGTAGTATTTGATTGATGACACTTGCGTCAGAAAAACAAAA
The DNA here is from genome assembly GCF_022458895.1 of Roseihalotalea indica. The sequence continues at coordinate 94,947 of NZ_JAINFL010000016.1, forward strand.
TAACTACTTCTTTCTATTTTTTTCGGCTATTGTACCGGCATCTCTTCCATTAGAGGAACTTCCCTTCTAAGCATCTGCCCAGCCTGCCCGGTAAGAAACAGGTAATGATCGGAAGGCATACCATCATTGCCTACAAACTTAATTTTATCTCCGCTGGGTGGATTGTCCGATACTTTGAAAATAGCCGTTCCTTCATCTACCTCATCAAACATAGCCACGTACAGCATTTCGGCACCCGATTTCAGTGAAGTATAGATCAGATCCCAGTAAAACTCTCCTCTCAGACGGGGAATGGCTCCGTAGGCGGTGTATTTTGCCAGATCAGGGTTCGCCAGCGATAAATTGCGCCAACTGAAGCCGGGGTACACAATCGGGACATAGTCTACTCCGTTCTCTTTTGCCCAGGCAATATCCGCCATCACGTGATCGCGAAAATAGCTCATTTCTTCATGCACCAGCGGGGTGAACCGTTGCACCATCCAGGGCAACACAATATCGGCCGACCGGATTAACTCATGCAGGTAAGGGTCGGGCAGACAGTCTTTGTTGAGCTCGCGGAAATAGGTAGGTACCCCCAACATCACTGCACAACCGCCGTAGACCGGGTCGTTCTTAAGAAAATCAATGAGTCGGTTCACTCCGATGTCGCGAATATTATAGGGGCGGTCGGGGAAGCCTAATCCCCAGATGGCAACCAACGGCTTTCCGTTATGAAACAGGTAATTCTGATTCTCCTGATGGCTGGTCACTTTCAGTTCATCTACCAGCATTTTCCAGTCTTCAATCACCGACGAACAATCTTCGCCCCGGGCTCGCAGACCAGACAGGTCATACATAACCGCAATGGCGCGGTCATTTTTCTCAGCGGCATTCAGGGCATTTTTCAGAATGATATCGGATGACTTATCGCTGCGCTCATACCCTCGGGTTACTCCAAAGAAGCGTTGCATAAACACGCCATCTACCCCATATTCTTTCATCCATTGAAAATGAAGGTCGGTAGTGCTGGGGTCTACCGAACTAAACACTTTTGCCGATGAGCCATTTGCCTGTTTAAAGTCTGTTTCATAAGTCTTTTCGTATTCCGTCACATCCGGCCAGAAATCAACGGTAACGTGTTCTTCATCAAACTTTCCATCCCGGCCGTAGTGGCCCCACTCGCTGCCTGAGCCATCATCTGGAGTCCGGAACCAGCCCTGGTAACCGGCCATCACCAGCCCTTTGTAGGAAGGAAACTTCCCTACCGGGCCGTGTTTGCTTTGCGCTATCGCAATGGAAGAGAGAAATATAAAAATCAGGATGAATTGAGCTTTTTTTTGCATGAGGTTATCGTTGCGGTTTTTGAGCGGAAAATGTTTCTTCTCCCCGGAACCAGCGGCCCGCCTGTCCGGTCAGCCAGAGGTAATAATCGGTATCAAGGTCATTTTCAATACCTACAAATTTTCCGTCACCGTTGAGGGGCACATCTTCCTGATTAGCGGTTTTGAAGATAGCCGTTCCTTCATCAACCTCATCAAACATGGCAACATACAAAGCTTCCGCTCCCGATAGTTTGGCTCCGGCGATCTGCTTCCATAAAAAATCACCCCTATTACGAGGAATAGAATTATACAGTGCCGGGTCGTTCTGAAGGTTGCCCCAGCTAAAACCGGGAAATACCAGTGGTACGTAAGCGACACCATTATTTTTGCACCACTGAATATCTCCGGCCAGCACCGGTCCGGCTAGCGTATACCGGTCTGAATTATAGCGACCTACCGCCCAGGGCATCACAATATCGCAGCTTTTTATCAGCGTATGCAGCGCGGGGTCCGGTTCGGTATCATTGTCCAGCGTCCGCCAATAGTAAGGCACGCCCAACATTACCGATATAGCGTTCTGAGGACCTTTCAGAGTATTAACCAACTGTTGTATATCAGCGGTTGAATATTTTCGGTTATCGTTGAAGCCTGCTCCCCACACGGCTAGCAGTGGGCGACCATCATGCCGCACATAGGTAGGATGGGTCTGATTATTGAACAGATCAAATTTTTGCTGTAGTTCGGCCCAGTCCTGGGCTACGTAAGCCACATCTTCGGGGGAGCTGCCACTTAAGTCGTACATCACCGCAATGGCCCGGCCATGTTTTTTGGCAGCTTTCAGGGCATTCTCCAGCACCTTGTTAAAATGTCGTTTACCCTGAGGATTAGATTCCTTAATTTCTACCACAAAGCGCTGCATAAAGACCCCGTCAATGCCGTATTCTTTCATCCACTGAAAATGTAGATCCACACTTTCTTCATCGTAAGGACTATAGAGATAGGCATCGGAACCGTCCGCGTGTTTAAAGGGAGCTACATACTTCTTGTCATACTCGCTCATGTCGGGCCAGAAATCGATGGTAGAGCAGCCCGGCCCGAACCCACAGTGGCTTTTATAGTGATACCAGCCCCGGTCTGAGTCATCCCCTTCGGCAGCGAACCAACCCTGGTAGCCGGCCATCACCAGGTTGGTGTAGGATGTGTACAGGCAGCCGGTTTCATCATATACAATTTCCTGTTGCTCTCCAGCATCGGGAGGTGGATTTCCAGTATCATCCTTATCTGCTTCGGTGCAACCAAAGATCAACAGGAAGAGAGGAAGTAAAATGTAGGATATGTTCACGTTAGGTAGTTCTTTTTGAAGGTTGAGTATTAGCATTCCTCTCTTCCGTCGGCTAAATGGGCTTCGGGAAGAGAAGGAATGCTTTTTATGGTTGTTGTATAGTTACTAATTAAATATCCAGTTGCACGGCTGGTGCGTAATTCAGCTTGGCTTCACCGGCGTCAATCAGCGCTCCTACCCGGAAGAAATAGGTTTCCCCAGTGGACAGAATAGAAGAGTTGGCGGGCAGGTCCAATTCAAGGGTAAACTCCTGATTCGGATCAACCACCGCATTAATATCATTTTCAACCGCCAAAATCCGCAAAGGCTCACCTACTTCCGGGTCAGGGTGAACATAAAGCCCCACCTTTCGGACATTGTTCACTACATTCTGCTCGAGCTTGAAAGTAGCAATTACACTGTTGCCAGTTTTAGTGATTGAAGCATCCTTCACCCGGATATAGGGCACTACCTCAAAATCCAGCTCGGTCTTTCCGCTGATATTTATGTCCTGAGGTTCTACCGGAATGAAGTTTCCCCGCACCGGCTGTACCGTGTACATATTGGAAAACAGCAAGCTGTTAGCATAGGTCCCGTCGTTTTTCACGATCAGGTACTGAGGAGAAACGGGGTCGTACCCATGCTCGGTAATCTCAATATTGGTGCCTCGGATGATGTCCTGCTCTACCAGTTCTCCAGTTTCAGCATCAATGATTCTACCGGAAAGTTCGGCATCCGGAAATTCGTAATTATCCAGCTCACAGGCACAGAGGGCCACGGTGAGCAGTAATATGATGGAATTGAGTGTTTTCATCATGATTTAGTTTAATGTAAATCAATAGGTTATTAATACTGAGGATTCTGCGTTAACCCGTTGGCCCCGATACCCGGAATAGGGCGGTAGTACCACTTATAATCGAAGTTTCGGGGGTTGAGATTAGGAGTGAAAGCCCGTACAAAGATGTACTGCGGCGGTTCTAATCGAAGGTCCAGCAGCGGGAATAAAGAATGCAGGCGTCGCTGATCAAACACTGTGTGGTATTCTCTTCGGCGGATTAAATCCCAGTAGCGTTTATTCTCGAAGGCCAGTTCTACCCGTCGCTCCCGCATCAGGTTTTCTATGGTAAGCGGAATAGCCTCAGTATGCGCGGCCCGACGGCGAGTTTCGTTCATGGCTTGCTCGGCGCGGCTAGCATCGCCTAGTCCACTTTCCAGTACGGCTTCGGCATAATTGAGCAGAATCTCGGCATAACGAAAATCTATAAAATCGGTCGTGCTCTGGTTCCAGCCCGGAGTAACGGGAATCCGCTCGTCCAGGAATTTTTTGAAAGAGAAACCGGTTCGGGTATTGTTACCGCCAAACGGGTCAAAACCGGAGTACGTGCTTGGGTTCGGGCCACCGTAGCTGTAGTACACTGTTTCACCAATCGTTACCTGATCACTGGTTCGGATCACAGCATCTCCTTCGGGTTTCACGTAACCCGCCTGAATAATGATCTTCTGATCTTTCCACTCGGTGCCGGGTAGGATAACCGTACCCCAAAGTCGGGCATCTTTCCCTTCAAAAATCTCATAAGGGTTATCAAAATGAAGGTAATTATTGGATGCATCAAACCCGTTATAATCCTCTAAATCACCGCTTTGGGTGGTCACGATAGGTGCGTTCTCACCGGGGTTATCATAGCTCTCGTAGATGTCGATAAAATCCAGCGTAGGGTTCATACGACCAGGATGCGGCCACCCGTTCGCGGTTTGGGCCGGTTGAAACCAGATATTGTAATTATGGCCGGTTTCATTCCCTGGACGTGCAAACCCTTTAATAAATATGGCTTCCGTCGGAGCAATGTTTGGATCCTGAAAAAGCTCCCGGTAGTTTTCCGCTGCTTCTTCAGGGTTGGCTGGGTTGGGTTTGTACAGACCAAACATTCCGGAATTCATAATGGCTTCGCTGGCCTCAATACAGGCGGCGTAGTAATCATTCGCCAGATTTGCATTCAGGCCAATCAATTGCTGATCAACCGCATTACCGGATAACGGAGCGCGATCACCAAATTTTGCTACTGAAGCGGCATGCAGAGCTGCTCGTGATTTAAGTGCATAAGCGGCCCACTTTGTACCTCGGCGCTCGCCGCCCGCCCATGATTCGGGCAGGTTGGCAATAGCCACATCACATTCATCCATGATAAAATTCCAGGTATCTTCTTCGGTGCTTCTCGGTACTTTCAACGATTCCACTTCACCGTCGTACGCCTGGGCTGAGAGGATCAGTGGAACACCACCGTACAGCTTGGCTAGCTCAAAATAGGTGTACGCCCGAATAAAGGCGGCTTCACCCTGAATCATGCGGCGGTCTTCTTCCGAAATATCCAGGGTAGGAATAATATCAATCAGCAGGTTTACATCCCGGATCAGCTTATAATTCTGTTCCCACCAGTTGAAATCGCCATCGCCTATAAAGTCGCCGAACTCAGAATGTACGGCCTCATCGGTATGCATGGCTGGGGCAAAACCACCGTTGTTGGGGTCGCCACTGTTGATACGGTACCCATTGCGGAAATAAGCAAAATCCTCAACTGGCAACTGATAATACAGGTTCGCCATATAGATTTTCACCCCAGCGGGGTCGCTGAATAAGGCCTGACCACTTAGCTTGTCTTTCGGTTCCAGATCCAGTACATCTGAGCAACCGTATATCATGAGTACACTCAGCAGTGCACATATATTTTTTCTGATTTTCATACTGTTACTGTTTAGAAAGTTAGGTTAACACCGACGTTGTAGTTTCGGGACAATGGATAGGTAAACCCGGCATTGAACAGCCCCTCAAGTTTCTCAGGGTCAAAGGGTTTGATGAACGGATCGGCAATGGTGAACAGGTTGAAGGCGTTCACGTAAATGCGCAGCCGGTCAATACCGATAGAATTCAGGTACGAAGGGTTCAGCGTATAGCCCAGTTCAGCACTTTTCAGCCTTACGTAGGAAGCGTCTCTTCTCCAGTTAGAGCTTTCGGCGTACATTGCTCCCACGTTGGCAATCAGTCGGGTAGCAGGCCACTCGCCCGGAATCCACTCGCTATCGGGGTTGTAAGGGTCTTCCTTATGCCAGCGGTCGAAGAAGTAGCCCGGTGTATTTCCTCGGAATGCCATCACCTCGGCATATACCTCATTGAACCGGATGGTGTATTTAGCCGAGCCCTGGAACAGGATATTAAAATCAAAGCCTTTCCAGGAACCCAATAAAGTAAGCCCGTAGTGTACTTTCGGAGTACCTGCCCAGAATAGCGGTAATTGGTCATTTCCGTTGATCACCCCATCATTGTTAACATCCTGGTAGCGGAAGTCGCCGGGTAGCTCGCGGGTATTGCCCAGATCGCCGTTTTGCAGCGGAGCATTTCGGATTTCTTCATCGCTCTGGAACTGCCCCAGGTATTCATAACCCCACACTACATCATTCCAGCGGTTAGCCGTACCGTTTCTCCATCGGTCGTAGCTGTTCACAAACGGTCCCCGTTCTACGTAGCGGTTCATGGTGCGGGCAAAGTTGAAGTTTCCGCGCACACCATATTGGAAGCCATTATGCCGGTTATTCAGACCAACGGAGAAATCCAGTCCTTGTACCCGATCGCTATTAAGGTTTTCTTCCGGTAAGGTGCCGCCGAATGTATTGGGCAGTGCCAGATTCCGAATCGCCAGTAGCCCTTCCCGATCGCGTTGGTAGACGTCAAATTCAAAGGTGAAGCGGTTATCCCAAAGACCTACGTTCAACCCAAGGTCGGTGATGGTAGAAGTAAACCAGGTCAGGTTGGGGTTTACAATGGCGGGTGATGCGGCACCAGTAGTGTACTCCCCGTTGATAAATTCATATCCGCCACCGCCCGTGGTAGAAAATCCCTGTACATACTGAAATGGATTTCCCGCATCTTCACCTACCTGTCCGTAAGAAGCGCGTAGTTTCAGGTCGGAAAAGATGGGCAGGTTCTGGCTGATAAAGTCCTCTTCGGATAGTCGCCACCCGGCGGATACCACTGGGAAGAAACCCCAGCGCTGGTCGGGATGGTAGCGATACGAGCCATCGTAACGGAAGGCAAACTCCAGCAGGTAGCGTTCATCGTAATTGTAGTTGAAGCGACCGATGTACGACAGACGAGCCGATTCATCTTCCAGTCCACCGGCTTCCTGGCGGTTGAGTCCGGCAAAATCCACCTGATCGGTGGTGTAGAAATTGTAGTAGCGGAGCAGCCGGGCTGAGCGATTAGCCGTTTGTTGCTGTTCAAATACCAATGCTGCGCTCACTCCATGCTTATCCAAAAATTTGGTTTCGTAGTTCAGTTGCGCCTGAAAAGTCAGGCGGTTGAAGTCGCCCCAGTTGTTCGAGATGTTTTCACTTCCGCTTCGCTGCTTCACCGATACATACTCCCCATCAGCATAATTGTATACATTATAGCCTTTGAAGAGATTCTTATTCAGGTAAGAATTGGCATCGTAAGAAGCCAGTCCTTTGATGGATAGCCCTTCTACGAATGGGAAAGTATAAGTAAGGGCAATGGAAGACTGAAATTGCTTATCGACCGCCTCATTATAACCAGTAACATCCCTCTGGGAAAGCACCAGCGGGTTTTGCCCGGAACTTACCACTCCGGGATAATCCGGGTTATTGTTGGCATAGGGCGATTCTATGGGGAGGGTTACGCGAGTTCCTTTAAAGATATTGAAGAAGTTCTCACCCGGCTGCTCCCGCTTGTCGTAGCGCCCGGCCAGAAAAACCTCGGCTTTCAGGTTTTCGCCTAACTTGGAAGTGATGTTCGAGCGGAAGGTGTATTTCTTATACCCCATATCATCGCTTTTCAACAACCCTTTCTCGTTGTAATATCCCAGGTTGACGTAATACTGAACAGCCTCAGTTCCCCCGGATGCCGACAGGTTATGCTGATACTGCATAGCCCGATCTTTCATGGTTACATCGTACCAATCAGTATTTTCGTAGCCGGGAACGCCATCAATATATTTCTGAAGTTCGTCCTGGGTGTAATACGGGTTTCCCGCGCCGAAAATCTCCGCATCGTTCCGCATAATGGCCCACTGGGCCGCCGTAGCCATCTTGGGCACATCAGTCGGCGACTGCCAACCTACCACCCCATTGTAGCTAAATTCGGGCTTACCAGCTGAGCCTTTCTTAGTGGTTACGATAATTACCCCATTGGCGGCTCGCACCCCGTAGATGGCCGCTGAAGCATCTTTGAGCACTGAGATACTCTCAATATCTTCGGGATTCAGCCGCTGAAACTCGCTGCCGCCATCCCGGGCAATACCATCAATCACAAACAACGGAGTACCAAAACCCCGGATGTTAATCATGGTGTTAAACTCGCCCGGCTGCCCAGAATTTTGTCGTATCTGCAAACCGGCGACTTTCCCCTGGATTTTCTGCGCAAGGCTGGCATGAGTGGTTGTTTGAATTTCTTTAGACTCAATGTTGCTGATGGCACTGGTCAGGCTTTCTTTCTTTTGCGTTCCATACCCGACTACGACTACCTCTTCCAGCGAAGTGATGTCTGGCTCCATTGAGATATCTATTGTCGTTTGGGTTCCTACGGGAATGGTTTGCCTCAGATAACCCACTGAGCTGAAGATCAGCACCGGCTCCGTCCCGCTTGTTTCAATAGAATACTGCCCGTCTATATCGGTGATGGTTCCGGTAGACGTGCCTTGCAAAATGATGTTGACTCCCGGCAAGGTTTCTCCGGTTTCATCAGTAACCACCCCGGAGACGATGCGCGACTGCCCCGAGGCATCCTGGGCAAATAAAGTAGTACTGGCAATGATCTGCAACAGAAACATCATTCCTGAAAGCAGCATCACACTGCGCCACCTGCCTGAGCAGATCAGAACAGAGGGCAGTACGAGTGATCTGTAGTTGTTTTTCATAGATTGTAACATAGTAGTTGTGATAATTAGAATGTTATGTTATGTGACCCTAGTGCCACTGACGCGGGCGTTCGTTTTTTACATAAGCCTCTGGTTTTTTAGTGATAAAATGGATTTATGGATGTTCTGATAAGACGGCGGTGGTGATGAAAGCCCCCCAGTGTTTATTAGGCTGGTCGCCCATGACGAAGGACAATTCCCCGCCATTGAGAATATCCTGATGACTAAAGACCGGCAATGACAGCGGCTCTCCATTCAGCGTAGCCGACTGTATGTATTTGTTCTCCCGGCTGTTATTCTCCGTGCTAATGGTGAATTGCTTCCCGTTAGAAAGGTCAATTGTCACTTCATCAAACAGAGGGCGTCCGATTGAGTACTGGGCTGAACCGGGGCAGAAAGAATAAAAGCCCATAGCATTCAGAATATACCAGGCCGACATCTGTCCGCAATCCTCATTGCCCGGCAGGCCATTGGGGTCATTAAAGTAGAGAGTGGTTAGTATCTGATCTACCAGCTGCTGGGTTTTCCAGGGTTGCCCCACCTGATTGTACATATGGGTGGTATGGTGGCTAGGTTCGTTGCCATGCGCATACTGCCCAATGAGCCCGGAAATATCGGCCGAAACATCTTCTCCTTCCAGGTTAGAGTCGGTAGAGAAGAGCGTATCCAGTTTGGTAATCATTTGCTGTTCACCGCCCATCAGGCTGGCTAGCCCGGGTACGTCATGAGGCACAAACCAGAGCCATTGCCAGCCATTTCCTTCGCAATAGTCATCATTCTGGTGATTGGAGTATTTGGGGTTAAAGGGAGTTTTCCAGTTCCCGTTGGCGAGTTTACCCCGCATAAATCCGGTTTCCGAGTCAAAGTAGTTTTGATAGTTGAGGGCCAGCTTTGAGAATTTTTCGTAATCTTCTTCTTTGCCCAGGGCTTTGGCGAACTGGGCAACACACCAGTCATTATAAGCATACTCCAGCCCTTTCGCTACTGCTTGGTTCTCTTTGTCCGATGGAATGTAGCCGAGCGTATTTTTAAATTGCTTGCTCGGAGGCATCAGTTTATGGTTCAGTATTCCCCGATCTACTTTATCGGTTACCTGCGTGGTATCGTACAGGGCGGCATGAACGACCGCTTCATATGCTTTATCTATATCATAATCGCGTATTCCCTTGTTGTAGGCATCCACAATGACCGGGATCGCGTGCGAGCCGATCATGGTACCCGTATAGTTCGAGGCAAGCTCCCACATGGGCAGCACCCCACCGGTTTCATATTTATCAATCAGCGAGTTGATCATCGCATTATCCCGTTCGGGGTCGGTGATGGTGAGCAGGGGATGTTGTGCCCGAAAAGTATCCCATAAGGAAAAAACCGTATAGTTGGTATGATTTTCTTTTTGACGAATGGAATGGTCCATGGCCCGATAACGCCCGTCGATATCGGTGTAAATATTGGGCGAGATGGCTGAGTGGTAGAGAGCGGTATAGAAGATCGTCTTGTCCGAATCATTATCCGTCTGAACATCAATTTTCGCCAGTTGCTTGTTCCACTCCTCTTGCGCCTGCTGCCGAATCTGCTCAAAGTCCCAATGAGGAATTTCGGTTTGCAAATTGCGTTTTGCTCCGTCTTCATCTACCCCCGAAATACCCACTTTCGCCATAATCTCAGTCTGATCATCAGTTTCAAAAGTCAGCATGACCCGCAGGTCGGTGCCCTGAAACTCGCCTTCCCCGGAAAAAGCATGGTCACCTTCAAATACCTTCATGCTGAAGGAGGCAGAAAACTCGGCGTAGAAATAAACATACTGGTCTTTGGCCCAACCGGAGGTCCGCTTAAGCCCCCGAATAGTGTGATCGTTTACTTTCTCAATGCGGAGCTCTACGTTACGCTGCCCGTGCAGGTGGTGGGTGAGATCGATAAAAAGAGCCGGTTGCTGGTTTTCAGGGTAAGTATACCGGTGCAATCCGGCTCTCAGTGTGCTGGTTAATTCTACATTAATGTCTTCATCCTCGAGCAATACCTGGTAATACCCCGGAGTGCTTACTTCGTTATCATGAGAAAAAGCAGACCGGTATTCTTCCTCAATGCCATCGCTCTCTGCTTTTTGAGTAATTGGCATAAAAAGGAGGTCACCATAGTCGCCAATGCCGGTGCCGCTTAGGTGGGTGTGGCTGAATCCGATAATTTTACTGTCACTATAATGATAACCCGCGCAGGCATCCCACCCGTTCAGGCGAGTATCGGGGCTGAGCTGGACCATCCCGTAAGGAAGCGTGACACCGGGAAAAGTGTGGCCATGACCGCCGGTTCCGATGAAAGTATTAACAAATTGGGTATAATCGGAAGTATTCGTATTGTCGCGAACCAGTTCTTTTTCGCCCGAAGTGCAGGAAATGAAAAAAATAAACAAAATGCTTAGAAACGAATTCAGAAGTATTTTCATTGTAATCAATCAGATAGAATTTTGATTACACGAAAAAGCGTCTGAACGCTTAAAAAAATGTTAATATTTAATTAATTAAGGCTAAAAAAACAGTTAATTTTATAATAATTAAGTTTTATACTACACTATTTACAAGTTTGATACAGACATTGTGCATACGGAAAATGTGGGTCAGCTTGCTGCTGGGAGTAGTTTTCACCCAGGCGGCTCTTGGTCAGGATAGTTTGAAATCCGGACTGCGTTTTTCATCGCATGAGGTAATTAAGGATTTGCGCACCTCGATGAACCTGACTCCCGAAGAACCGATGCTCTTCCCTCAGGGGTTCTCGTTAGCGTTTGATGTAAATTTTCGCCCCGGTGATGGGCACTATGGCAACATTTTCCGGGTCATTGGCAACGATCAGGTGAATATTGATTTTGTCTCCAATCTGGCTTCCCCCTCCTCTAATTTTTGGCTGGTACTCAAAGATCAGATTCTGTTTTCTTATACCTGGAATGATATTCCGGAAGGGGAGTTTGGGGAATGGATGAAAATAAAAATAGGAGTGGACACTGAGCGGGGAATTATTTCGGCATCGCTGAATGGCAACTATCAGGAGAAAAAAGTAACCGATATACAGGAGCTGCACGAATTCCGCATTCAGTTCGGTATATGCAAATATAAATCGTTCCTCAACAGCGACGTGAGCCCTATGACGCTGAAAGAGCTACAGGTTTTTAATAGTCAGGGGGAGTTATTCCGACACTGGAAACTGGCGAAACATGCCCAACAGAGAGTATACGATGAGGTAACCTACGCTGAAGCTGAGGTCCAGAACCCCAATTGGGAGATTGATTCTCACATCCACTGGAAAAGCCGGAACCAGTTTCAATTCACCAATCTGCTGGGAGTTGTCAAAGACGAGCAGCACGGCCAGGTATACTTTGTGGACGACCGCTTTGTATATCGTTATACAGTGGATAGTGCTCGGGTGGATACCCTGGTAGTAGCGGGCGGTCAGCCATTTAGCTGTCAGGGCAACCAGATGATCTACCATCCATATCTTAATGAGATATGGTCGTATAACTTTGACCATACCCAGCTAAGCCGATTTAGTTTTCAGACCAACACCTGGTCGTTGAACGAGCCCGAATGTGCCGAACCTGACCTCTGGCACCATAACCGGTGGATTTCGCCTCAGGACTCTTCACTCGTCACTTTTGGCGGATACGGGCATTATACCTATAAAAGCACCATTCACCGGCTGAATGTTGAGGGATGGAAGCCTGACTCAGCCCATCTTCAGCAGGAGATTCCACCCCGTTACCTAAGTGCTGCCGGTTGGCTGGGTAATCATCACATGCTAATCTTTGGCGGTTATGGCAGCAAATCCGGTCGGCAGGAAGTAGCGCCTCAGTTTTATGGCGACCTGTACCAACTGGATACGCGAAATAATGCAGTAGAGAAATTATGGGAAATGGATGCTTCCGAACCACCTTTTGTACCTTGTGAGTATCTGTTGCCCGATGAAACCGGCAGCAGCTTCTATACTTTATTATACAACAGCACTAACTTTGAAACCTCTCTGCACCTGGCAAAATTTGGGATTGCCACACCCGAAAAGCGGGTTTTTGCCGATTCAATTCCGTATAAGTTCCTGGATACTAATTCCTGGGCCACTTTTTTCCTGAAACCACAACCGGCTGAACTAATTGCTTTAACCGTGCATGATTCGGAAGTGCAGGTACATTCGTTAGCCTACCCACCGCTGTTTAAAGAAGAAGTATATCAGGAAGAGCCCCCCCAGCAGGCCGGTGCTCCATACTGGTTAATTCTGTTATTACTTTCCGGCGCAGGAGTTACCGGCTATATGCTGTTCCGCAAGCGGCGGCGTAGATCCACTGTGGCTGAAACCGTAGCGGCATCGGCTCCGCAAAAAGAAATTATTACAGAGCCAGATCATCTTCTGCCGGAACCACCGACTACCCCAGTACATAAAAAGTCAGCTATTTACTTAGTGGGCGGTTTTCAGGTGTTTGACCAGGAAGGAGAAGATATTACGACCGATTTTACCCCTACGCTTAAGCAGTTATTTTTGCTCATTCTACTCACCGCTCTTAAGAATGAGAAGGGAATAGTATCCTCGCAATTAAAAGACACACTTTGGTTTGATAAATCAGCGACCAGTGCCCGTAACAACCTGAATGTGAATATGAGTAAGCTGCGTGGTATTCTAGACCGGGTAGGTCATATGGAACTGCAGCACGATCATACATATTGGAATATTACGTTGGGTCCGGAAGTCTACTGTGACTATCAATGTTCCCGAACACTTATGCGCCAACTAAACTCTGCCGATAGCCTAACACCCCCTCAGATTTCCCAACTGATTGAGATAGCCTCCCGAGGAGATTTATGCCCAGGATTGCAACTGGAATGGATGGATAGTTTCAAGGCTGACTTTGCTAACGATATTACCGATGCTTTATCGTCGTTGCCGCAACGAAAACCAGACATCAATGACGACCATCATCTACTACTGAATATTGCGGAATGTATGCTGAAGTTTGATACACTCAATGAGGATGCCATCGCCATGAAATGTTCTGCGCTTTACTCACTGGGAAAAAAAGGGCTAGCCAAACATTCGTATGATATGTTTAGCAAAGAATACAAACAGGTGCTCGGGGAAAACTACCCTGTTTCCTTCAATGAACTTCTCCATTCTTTATACTCACATACGTCGGCTCCTTTGGGTCCGAACCGGGGATGAGGCTAATCTACCGAATATAGAGGAAAGACACTGTGTATTAGCAAACAAAGCTACTTTTCAACGGCAACAAAAGGTGCTAAAGAAGAACTCTATCCTAGAGACCTTCTTCAACACTGATGATAGGATTGGGTGTATTTAGTCGATAATTGGATATACCGAAAGTAATCCCTTCTGTTTGCGCACCCCCTCTAGTAACTTGAGCGCTGCGATATATTGTTTTTTTGCAAAAAATGTTTTTATCAAGCTGCCCTGATGAATAGACTTTATTACGGTTGATTTTGCAATCAATTTCTATCTCGTTCAGAGTCACCGGGCGCCGGCCGCTCGAAGAGGACTTTGAGTAGGGCGAAACATCACATACAAAATCAACCGTAATAATCTTTAATAAAAGCTTTCCAAAGAAAGCAAAAGAACAAACAAAAAAGGGCATGGCTAGTAGTCATATTATTATAATCCTGGAGTACGACTATATTTTTTTATCCAATAATTTTTTAACTCTAACCTCATGACAAACTCTAATTCAGATCCACAAAAAGCTACGTTTTCGGACCAGCAGGTACAGCAAGGAAATGGAGGGGAAACCCACCAAACCACTGATGGCGACAACAAGATGACCACTCAGCAGGGTGCGCCCATTCGCGACGATCAGAATTCCTTAAAAGCAGGCCACCGAGGACCTACCTTACTCGAAGATCATATACTACGAGAAAAAATCTTTCACTTTGACCATGAGCGTATTCCGGAACGCGTAGTACACGCGCGGGGCTACGGTGCTCACGGTTTTTTTGAGACCTACGAATCTCTATCGGATATTACTTCGGCTGATATTTTCCAACGGAAGGGCGAAAAGACCCCGGCATTTGTCCGTTTCTCTACCGTAGCCGGAAATAAAGGGTCATTTGACCTGGCGCGCGATGTTCGGGGCTTTGCCGTAAAACTTTATACCAAGCAAGGTAACTGGGATATTGTGGGTAATAATATTCCTGTATTCTTCATTCAGGATGCCATCAAATTTCCAGACCTTATCCACTCGGTAAAACAGGAACCCGACCGTGGCTTTCCACAGGCGCAGTCAGCACACGATAATTTCTGGGACTTTGCTTCTCTTATGCCGGAAAGCACGCACATGCTCATGTGGGTGATGTCTGACCGGGCCATTCCTCGTTCATTCCGCTTTATGGAAGGTTTCGGCGTACACACTTTCCGACTGGTTAATGCCGAAGGCAAATCTACTTTTGTAAAATTCCACTGGAAGCCTAAGCTCGGTATGCAATCGGTCGTTTGGAATGAAGCCGTAAAAATTAACGGGGCTGATCCGGATTTCCACCGAAAAGATCTGTGGACCAATATTGAAGAAGGTAACTACCCCGAGTGGGAATTGGGACTGCAATTATTTGATGAAGACTTTGCGGAGAAATTCGATTTTGACGTATTAGATGCTACCAAATTAATTCCAGAAGAGATTTTGCCTATCCGTAAAGTGGGGCGACTGGTGCTTGACCGTAACGTGGATAATTTCTTTGCCGAAACCGAACAGGTAGCTTTCTGCACCCAGAATATCGTTCCGGGTATTGACTTCACCAATGACCCGCTGTTGCAAGGTCGTAACTTCTCTTATCTTGATACTCAGTTAAAACGATTGGGTAGCCCGAACTTTACACATATTCCAATCAATGCTCCCAAATGCCCGTTTGCCCACTTCCAGCAAGACGGACACATGGCCATGCATAACCCGAAGGGTCGAGTGAATTATGAACCCAATTCCTGGAGTGATAATGGTCCTCAAGAGACCCCCAAAGGGTTTAAAAGCTATCCGGAGGAGGTTGAAGGACCCAAACTGCGCATCCGGTCAGAAAGCTTTGCAGATCATTACTCACAAGCCCGGCAGTTTTACATCAGCCAGACCAAAACCGAGCAGAACCATATTGCCAATGCTTTCACATTTGAGCTTAGTATGGTGAAGCGAGAGGCAATTCGCCTCAGAATGGTCTCACACTTATTGAATGTTGATGAAGATCTGGCAAAAAAAGTAGCCACCAATTTAGGCTTGAAAGAAATGCCTAAGGCAGCTGATGCCGCTAAACCTACAATGATGGATCTTAAGGAATCGCCTGCGTTGAGCATTGTAAAAAACAATCCTAAGACGCTAAAGGGGCGTAAAGTAGGTATACTGGTTACTGATGGAACCGATGCTGAGTTATTAAGTGCCCTGAAAAACAACATTACTCAGGCTGGTGGCATGGTAGCGATTGTCGCACCCGATATCAGCGGCGTAACGTTAAGCGACAACAGTCACATGGAAGCTGACTTTATCATTGCCGGCGGTCCATCCGTACTGTTTGATGCCGTAGCTGTTCTTGTTTCTGATAAAGGAAAAGACAAACTGGTTAAGAACCCGGCAGCTCGGGATTTCGTAGCGGATGCTTTCGCCCACCGAAAGTATATTGGCTACACCCAGGCCTCTATGGCGTTGCTGGAAAAAGCGGGTATCGCTGAATCATTGGATGAAGCATGTATTTCGCTAAGCTCAGCCAGTGATGTTAAGAAATTTCTGGATCAGGCAACTGCATTGCGTTTTTGGAAAAGAGAAGAAATGCTAGAGATGTAAGCTTGTATTCTATATAGTGCCATAATAAATGCAGAATGCCAGATCAGACGTTAATGAATCTGGCTACAGTCAAAGTTTGCTTTAAAGTAACACTGAGGAGTAAATGTAGCCTAGCGTGATTCATAGTCTGTAGTCTGGCATTCTGTCTTATACAAACTTTTTAAACATTTCATTGGCGTATAATCCGCCGCTTGGCAGGTAAGAGTAGCTAAGTAGCAGATTATAATTTTACCCATCAGCCAATGAACCCTTAGTTTCAAACTTTTTGACTTACTTTCATTGCGATACATTTGTGCACTCCGACTTATATAAAACCCCACCCGTCAATAGCCTACGAATCTCTGTTATTGTACCTGCTAAGAACGAAGAAGCAAATATCTGGTCTACCCTTCAGGCCCTATACTATCAGATAGATACCCAAGGGCAGCCCATTAACAAACAATCGTATGAGGTGTTGGTACTGGCTAATAATTGTACTGACGCTACTGCAGCCACCGCCCGACAGTTTGCTCTGGCGCACCCTGATATGTCTATACATGTTGCCGAAGAATTTTTACCGCCCGAGCAAGCTAATATTGGCTACGTACGCCGTTTGCTGATGGACGAAGCTTACCATCGGTTAACTACGTTAGGCAAGCATCAAGGAATTATTGCTTCTACTGACGGAGATACCATAGTTGGCTCCACCTGGGTTTATCACACTATACAGGCCATTGAGCAAGGTGCTGATGCGGTTGGGGGGCGCATTATCACTCCGGCCCATCAAAGCGATTACCGCCTTTATTACCTTCAGGACGTAATGTACCGTCATTTGCAGGCGCGGCTAGGGTCACTCATTGATCCGGACCCGGCTGACCCATGGCCTCGTCATTTTCAAAACTTCGGTCCCAGCCTGGCAGTTACCTGTGCCATGTATGATCGGGCCGGCAGGCTTCCGGTAGTTCCTTATCTGGAGGATGTTTCATTCTATGAGGCCCTGCGGCGTCATGATGCCCGAATCCGGCATTGCCCTAAGGTGCAGGTAGTCACATCTTCCCGAATAGAAGGGCGGGTAACCTTTGGGTTTTCCAAGCAACTAGAAGAATGGGCGGCTATGAAGCGAAACGGTCGACTGTTTCAAGTACCCTGTGCTGATGCATGGAAATTCAGGTTTCAACTACAAAAGCAACTTCGTACGGCCTGGCAAACCGGGCTTTATCTGAACTTAGAGCAGATAGCTCGGCAAACGGGCGCCCCGGTTCATCACTTTTATAATACCATGATAAACGCGTCTTACTTTGGTGGATTTCTGCAACACGTTATGGGTTCAGAAGAAATGAAGGACTTCCTGAAGAACCGGTTTCCAGCGGCACCCATTTCTCAGGCTATTGCTCAGTTACGTAGTATTATTAAATATTATGAAAAAACTTCTTTCACTGAGAAAGACCACCCTATTGAGCTTCCCATAAATCTAGCCGGTACTGCTCTGCCCGTTGATGATAAATATGCTTTAGGCGATGACCAGACTCGGCAAACTTATGAAATGCCTCGTGCACTTCATCTCCCGTCAAAGGATAATCATCGACAAAGGGAGTCCAGTGCACCAGTAATAGATGCCCACCTGGAGACAGAGCATGAAGGATTTGCTGCTGGGCTTTAACCAGATCGTCCGGCGACCAGTAATAGCCTACTTCGGAAACCAGAATGAGGTCAAAAGGCCCTTCTGGAAACTCGGCAGGAACACTCATACTTTTCAATTGCACATGAGGCTGATCTTTGAGCCTTTCACGAGCTTTTTGTAATGGCACCTCACTGGCATCTACTGAAAGTAACTGACGACATCTTTGTGCGAGTCGCTGGGTTAACACTCCAATAGAACATCCGATCTCAAAGGCATTGTCATACACCGGCCGGGGTAATGCCTTTAGTGTTTCGGTGTACTTCTCCCGTTCGTAATCGCTACCCTCAAAATTCCAGGGGTCTTCATTGCTTTGATATAACTCATCAAAATACGTTGCTGGTAGTGATTCTTTAGGCATGCTCCAGGTAAATTTCGTAAGGTAAATTAAAATGAGCCAGTACTTCCGGGGTAAGAATAAACCCTTCCGGGTCATCGTCAATTAAGCGGGTTGTTTGAGAAACATGGGCGGCAATGGCTTTCTGCTTGCGGTGTAGCACATCCTGAATGGATAGTCGCCATAGTGCGCCATCTTCGGGGCGAGGGATGTCATCTGCCTCAGCTAGTTCCCATACCCAGATCGGATATTCCAGCCAGCGCAACGGTTGATCCCACCGGGCGACTGCTTCCTTAGTCAATTCCCAGCTTGCCCGATGATCACAGTGAGGATCTCGCCGCCAGGGCACCAGCACCGTTTGCGGTTCTATCTGCTGCACTAGTCGATATACTTTAGCTACCCCCTCTACAAAGCTTGAAGATTTATGATCCGGAACTTTAGTGTCGGGCAGGCGAAGGAACGTAGCGTGAGCTTCGTCCACTCCTAACTCAGATAAAGCATCCAGGGCCTCCTTCTCCCGTAAAGCTCGCCGGATTTTGGCAGGGTACTTTTTAGAGTTAGGATGCGACATGGTGCCGTCACTAATAAAGAGCACATACACAGGTATATTTCGCTTTCGGAGGGCTGCAATTGCACCGCCACACCCCAAAGACTCATCGTCAGGGTGAGGAGCAATGATCAGGGTAGTACCCCACTGCCCTACCGTATCAATAGGCCTTAAAGGGGCCTGAGCGAATAAGGCATCAGGACTGACTTGACCAGAGAGCATGGGCAGCATCTGTTTTTGTTCCAACATAATTACCTACCTGCGCTAATGCCTGGTCAGGTGCTGGTTGCCGTAAATAGGTGGTCAGATCGGCGTGTAGTAGGGCAAAAGGTTCAGGGTATAATAACCCTCGGGCTCCTACACAGCGTTCGGAAAGCCTCATCACTTCCAGACCGATTTTCTCTATGGCTGAGCGGGTCATATTGGCATAATTAATTATCTGCTCATCTGAGTAATCACCATCAGCAAGCTTACCCGCGTTCTGTATCCACTGGTTTCCCGATTCAATCAAAATTGCCATCTCTCCGAATCGCATCTGCTGATAAGGATCATCGGTCCGCTGTAGCTTCTGAAGGTATTTCCGGGTAGCATCAAAAATTGCTTCAGCGCCACCTAGCTGCACTGCGGCAAAACGAACCGCTCCCCCACTAAAATACGGTTGCTGATGGTATTCATCAGGATTACCCAACAGGTTTTCCTCTTCCAATATGATGTCAGTAAAATCTATTTTATGGCTCACCGACGCTTTCATGCCCAGAGGTTTCCAGAACGAAGCGTCTACGGGCAGGTCTTTCTGCTGCTCAAGAGGTACCACACACATCTGCCATCCCAGATCTTCACCCGTTTCGCTTATCAGCTGCCCGGTCACGATGGGGCGAGTAACCCACTGGGCACCCGAACAAAAGGTTTTAGCTCCTTTTAACTGGTATTCGCCGTGTCCAAGTGATTGAATCTTAATTCCATCCTGAGCCTGGGTGTTCCAAACTCCGAAAATATGCTGCTCGGTATCATCATACCAACGCTCCTTCTGAGTAGGATTTCCGAACAGATGAATCAGGTATAATGCGTTGATATGGCCTTCGTAAATACGGCCAACCGATAAGTTACCTTTCCCAATAAGTTTTAACAAGTGGAGCAACTCAGCTGTGACTTTACTTTGAAAATCCAGGGGTTGTCCGGGCAATGTAGTGTTCAGTAAACCCTGCTCACGCAGAGCATCAAATTCCTGATGAGGAAACTGATCCTCAGCTTGATAATCCTGATGCTGTCGCATGGTATCAAACTGCTCGGCTAAATAAGCGGCATTTTGCAGCGCATCGCTTGTAGAGGCGGAGGGCAGCAGTTGCGTAGTCATATATTCAGTTTAAAAAATGATTTCAAGTATTATCCTGCTATAAGCAAAAAAGAAAACGAGTTGTTCGCCTGAATACCTTTTTAGGTTTAAATTACTTTAGCTTTTTATCATCCAAGGCCTGACACGGCAGAAAAACACTATTATACCGGCGATTTATGGGTTACAAAATCATTAATTTTTGTCTACAAAGCGGTTATTGTCCTCACCATAACGCTCACCGATGTTAGGATACTTCTTCAGTAATGCTTCAATTCTTTCCAAATCCTGAGGACGAAGTTCAATATCTACCGCACCGGCATTATCTTCCAGATACTTTCGTCTTTTAGTGCCGGGTATCGGGATAATGTCTTCTCCCTGGGCCAGTACCCAGGCTAATGCCAGTTGAGCTGGGGTACAATCTTTATCTTGGGCAATCTCGGCGAAGCCCTGGGCGAGCAACCTATTGTTCTCGGCATGCTCCGGCTGATAGCGGGGCAGCGTTTTTCTGAAATCGTCATCGTTTAGCTCGTTAACATTCAGCTGGTTAGTCATCAGTCCTCGGGCCAATGGGCTGAAAGGCACCAATGAAATGCCTAATTCCTTCAGTGTGGGTAACACTTCGGCTTCTACATTCCGGGTTAAGATAGAGTACTCGCTTTGCACTGCAGCAATAGGATGCACTTTATGCGCTCTTTTAATGGAATTGGCAGAAGCTTCAGAAAGGCCAAGATACTTCACCTTCCCTTCTTTAACCAAGTCAGCCATCGCTCCTACGGTTTCTTCAATAGGCACGTTTTGGTCTACCCGATGCGAATAATACAGATCGATAACATCCGTCTGTAAACGTTTCAGGCTGGCTTCTACCGCTTTTTTCAGGTATGCTGGTGAGCCATTAAAGGCAGTATATCGCCCACCCGTATGCAACTCGAAACCAAACTTAGTCGCAATAAATATTTTATCTCGATTCGGTTTCAATACCCGCGATACCAGCTTTTCGTTATCTCCGTTTGCATAGATATCGGCAGTATCCCAAAAGTTGATTCCCAACTCAATAGATCTTTCTAACGTAGCGATCGATTCTTTATCATCGGGAGTACCATAGGCGTGGTTCATGCCCATACATCCCAATCCGATTGCCGAAAGTTCTACATCAAATCTTCCTAGTTTCCGGTATTTCATACGAATAGGTGGTAAAATTTAATAGCAGAACAAGTTTCAGCAATTTAGGTTTATAGTGCTCTACCAGCTATGCTCTGCATTTCGCAAAAATACTTAGCATGAATATCAAGAAGCAATAACAGCGAGAATTCATTTTCCTCAATAAGCTCCTCCTCGGGCAGTTTTCATCTTATAGTGGCCATAATTATTTATAGAGCTAAAAAAAGCGGTAACACGCTTATACTTGGTCTTGAGTATTGCTATCTTTCAGTAGTCTCCGAAGAATCTTTCCCACATTCGATTTTGGTAGTTCATCTCTGAACTCAATATGTTTAGGCACTTTATACGCCGTTAGGTTTTCTTTACAGTAGGCCCGCAACTCTTCTTTGGTTAACGATGGATCTTTTTTCACCACAAAAATCTTAACGGCTTCGGTCGATTGCTCGTCGGGTACACCAATAGCCCCCACCTCCTGTACTTTTTCATGACCTGATACGACACCTTCAATTTCATTAGGATAAACATTGAATCCAGATACCAGAATCATTTCTTTCTTACGATCTACAATGCTGAAGAAACCATCTTTGTCCATCACTCCAATATCCCCGGTCTTGAACCATCCATCTGAGGTAAACACTTTGGCGGTTTCCTCCGGTCGGTTCCAGTATTCCGACATCACCTGCGGCCCTTTAGCATAAATTTCACCGGGTTCTCCTAAAGGCATTTCCTCTCCCTCTTCGTTGGCAATCATAATCTGCGTACTGGGAATTGGTATACCAATAGTTCCAAGTCTCTCCTGGCCCGATTTTAAAATATTGAACGTAAGTACCGGAGACGTTTCGGTCAATCCATAGCCTTCCGTAATAGGTACACCCGTTTTATTTTTCCAGCGCTCGGCTACAGTCTTTTGTACAGCCATTCCACCGGCACCACAAACCTTTAGATGAGAAAAATTAAGCTCATCAAAGTCAGGATGGTTTAATAATCGATTATACAACGTGTTTACTCCTGAAAAAAGCGAGAAAGGTTGCTTTTTTAATTCTTTAATGAATCCTTTCATATCACGGGGATCAGTAATCAGCAAATTGCAGGCTCCGAACTTCATCATGGTTAGGCAATTGGCCGTAAGCGCTAATATGTGATAGAGTGGCATAGCCGAGACCAGAATTTCTTTTCCTTCTTTTAAATTGGCAGTCTCTATCCAGGCTGCAAATTGCTCAACATTGGCGATTATATTGGTATGAGATAATATTGCCCCTTTGGATACCCCTGTAGTTCCGCCTGTATACTGAAGAAAGGCAATATCCTCACCTTTAGGCAGCACCGGTTGAAACAGTTGATAGCTACCTCGTTTCAGAGCATTCCGGTAGGATACTGCAGCTGATAGGTGGTAACTAGGCACCATTTTTTTTACATGCTTAACCACACCATTCACTATTACCTTCTTCAAGGCACTTAGTTGATCGCCAATTTGAGTGACTACCACATGTCTGATGGAGGTTTGTGCTACGATCTTCTCTAAGTTATGAGCATAGTTGGCCAGAATAATGATGGCTTCTACCCCCGAATCTATTAGTATGTACTCCATCTCGCGGGGGGTATACAGAGGATTAATATTCACTACAATCATACCCGCACGCAAAGCTCCAAACAAAACGATAGGATATTGCAGAATATTTGGCAATTGGATAGCAATGCGGCTTCCTGCGGGTAACTTCAGATCCTGTTGTAGGTATGTTGCAAAGTATAAAGAAAGTTGATCCAGTTCATCAAAAGAAATTGTAGTCCCCATGCATTGATAGGCAGATAAGGGGCCGTATTTTTCCACGGTCTGAGCGAATAAATCTACTAGTGACCGATACTGATCAGGGTTGATTTCGTGTGGCACTTCGGCGGGATAATTGCTAAACCAGGAAGATGTGTTAGCTTCCGAAAAGGCTTCAGTTTCCATATTATAACGATGTTAATTGACCAATAATAAGAGATACTATTTGAACTGGATGTTAAAGAGTGATGGAGATATATGCGCTGTTGAGATAGAGTGAAAAACAATTGCCGCCTACTTCCTTCTGGCATAGACTCCCCTACACGTCTCTCGTTCAGGTCTAGGGCTTTCAGTCATTGGTTCTTTGAGTGGTTTGTGTATAGAAATCAAGAGAGGCATCATAGCTATAGTATCTTGTTCGGGTTTGTAGTTCTGGGGCACGGAGCTTGACTGCTGATTACGCTGGGCATTGCTAAACTTGGCGTCACTACGCTGGGCGTCACTACGCTGGGCGTCACATTGAGTAAGGAAGAATGCGCTTAATACAAGCATTAGTAATAGATACATCTTCATATTGCTATTGTTAAGTTTTAGCGGGAGTAGTAGCCTCCTTTCGGGGAACTCAGTACCTCGGTAAATTTGGGTTAATGGTTATTATACTGTTGCAAAAGTAGGTAAGCGTAGCCTGAGTTAGCTAGCACAAACCCGGCAAATCCTTTTACTTTTCCGGCATTCGGGTAGTATTTTTCCGGCATACTATTACATTTCTAGCATCCATAGGCCAGAATCATTGTTATGGCAAATCGGCAGATTACGCCTCTACCATCTGCGGCTGGGGTAATGTACCCAGCGAGCGTTGGTTAAGCATGTTACGTAGCACTCTGACAACAATGGTTGGCTTGAATAGACTGGTGGGTGGTTCTATCATATTGATCACCTCAAAAAACGCTTTGCTTACTACTGCATCAGTATGTGTGGTGCGATGTACATGAGACATGTACGCATTGATAAAATCGGTGCCCAGTTGCTTCTTCCCGGTGGTTTGCGGAAAGCGAAAATCTTCTAATACTGAGGATTGCCAAGGTATATCAATCATCTTGGATATTCGTCGGAAATAGGGTTTGGCTATATTTGCAAGTTTTCCTTTTCGCTTCTGTAATAGATTATCCAACATATGAGCCTGTAGTATAGCGGAGGTCATACCTTGTCCATAGAGTGGGTTAAAACTACAAACAGCATCTCCCAGCACTAAATACCCTTGTGGAAAACGGGTTAATTTCTCATAATGACGACGGAGACTATATGGATACTTATACACCGAAAAATTGGAAAGAGGCTTATTTCTACTGATGATATTGTAGATATCCGGAGACGGCAAGCTCTTGGCGAAAGCCTCAAATCCCGCTTCATCCTTGGGGGCATGTTCACCGTGCCAGCCCGAAAGCGATACAATCCAGCGATTACCCTCAACCGGGAAAGCACCACCGCCTCGTTGTTCTTTCGGAGCCTCCGGGGTAATAAAAAACCATTTGGAGGCATTGGGTTCTTCTGGGTTGCGCTCATAAATGCGGGTGGTATAGCCGGTCCCACAGCTCACCTTGGATTCTACAGGCTTACTGTATCCTAACTCCTTCAGCCATTTACCCGAACGGGAGCCTCGCCCTGATGCATCTATTACCAAGTCGCCCTGTAGGCTTATGGCAGTTTCTTTACTGTTTTTATTAGTCATTTGTACGCCTGTCACTTGTTGCTGGTGTTCATCGGTCAGCAGTTGATCTACCGAATAACCACTCAGTACTTCCAAATTCTCTGAACCCAGAACCCGCTGCCGAACCTGCCATTCCAAAAAGGGGCGGCTGGCAAAAACGAATTGCTTCCCTACTTCAAACGGCAGCCGGTAGTTGCCGTAGCAATTCCAGACCATAGATTGCCAGGCATCGCAAACAATACCACCCCCAGTTTTAATGCTATCTGTCAAATCGGGGAAATACTTTTGTAGGGTAATTAGCCCACTGGCCAGCAATGCGTGCAGGTGCTGCGTTTGGGGTTGCCCCTTTCTTGACTCCGGTTGGTTGAGAATAGGGTCCCGCTCTACCAGAAACACTTTTTCAAAGTGCTCGGACAGCACCCGTGCGGTTACCAATCCGGCCATACTCGCTCCTATTACAATGGCTGACTTGTTTTGCTGATTATCCATTGTGCTAGTATTAAGAAGTTTGTTTATTGGGTATGACCGCTAGGTGCCCAACCTCATTGACTATAGCATGTAAGCCAGTGCGCTTAAGTACATCTGCTGCTTGCTGGCTCAACCCTGACTGGTGAAATTCCTGAGACATAGCTCCTACCCGAACCCAGAGCTCCTGAGGATTGATAGTAGGATCAGGAATTCCATAATAACCCTGCTCATCGCGCGGACATATGCCATATTTCTTCCGCTGCCCATCGTTGAAGGTATGAAAGGTTTCCATAAACACTTTATCCTTTCGAAGAATACTAATGTATTTTAACAACTGATTTGTCTGCCGGTCATCATCATAATTGGCAAACCAGGTGACAATTCCTATGGGGTTGATGCAATCCAGGCTAAAGGCAAATTCTTTGTTTACGAGCACATCACCCTGTTTTTTGGACACGTTGTAATAGCACTCGGTAGAAGCGGCCCAGTTGCCTCCGATCAATACTACCCCCTCTTCTCGTGTAGTTTTGGCTAACCATTTGAGAGCATTCTCGAAGAAGGAATCGTCAAAATAATAAAGCACGTTGAAGCACCGGATTACTCCTTTGAAGTATCGCTTATTTAGAGCGGCTACAAATCTTTGAGTGTTCATGTTTTATGGTTGATAGGGTTCTGATATATTGATTTGCTTCTTTTGGATTTTGACTTTCCGTACCGGCTGTTTTTGGCATTTACTGCTGAACTGCTATTTTTTAGATTAACTGGTATCAATATTTACTAGCAAAGTTAGTGTGAAACACGGCCTGTGGGCTATCACAAACCCGGCGAATGAGAATACATTTCCGACAAGCTGGTACGATCAAACTGACCGACTTGCAAATTTCCGACATACATCATGAGGTATAAGTAGCGGCATGCCACTTTTCTCGCTCATGCTGAGTGCAGGAGAAACTACGAGAAAAAGAATATCAAAAAAAGAGGCCCTTGGGGGCCTCTCTTTTCTTCTACCTAAACACTATCTACTATTTGATGATCTATTGGACGATCAGATCGTAACTTTCCGTTACAAATTAGTCCCAACTCTTCAGGTGCATCTAGCCGGGTTTAGCCATACATTATAAATTAATCCATGATGGCAACTACCCGAGCTGGAGCCGCAGAGGCTCCTACAATCTTTAGTGGTAGCATGAACGCCTATGTTTTGGATGGTATCATCAGCCCAACCTATAAAGTCTTTTGAAAAAAATTTAAAGGGTAATCCTAAAATTCGAATTAGCCATTTTGCCTTTCGGTGTGGTTTATGTTTTATTTTCACCTTCATAAACCAAGGGTCATATTTATTAAAGGTTATTACGGTTTACTTGTTAAGCTCACGAAACTACGCTAACATATCTTTTTAAGATACTCAGAGTCCTCTCAAGTGACTCTGAGGAAAGCAAAATCTTGCCTAAAATATAAACCGTAATAAAGTCTATTATATTTAATAGATTTTGATAGATCGATAATTTTCATGTATTCCTTCTTAGTATCAACATCTGGATATCCGCTTTGCCACTTTATAAGAGAGTCACCCCTCTTGGTATGTCATTATACTTGCCGCTGTTATTTTTTTCTTCCATTGAGCACTCAATGAGTCAGATCCTTTTTCAACTTCGGTTTGTTCAGGCTGATTATCATCGTCATGCCAAGGACTGTTAAAATCGAAGTCCATGCATAAGGTTTCATATATTATGAAACCTACATTTGCCAAAACGGATAATATACCTATAACTGATACAATGGCTACAATTTTCATAAGCTTTGCTATTAGTTGTGTACTAAAGGGATCATGGAGTTTCTGGTTTAAATCAACTATTCAAATGCTATTACTTTTTAAATGGATTAACTATGGGCCTTAAAGGCATGAGTTTTTACATCAATCTTTACAGGACATTTTAATACATTGCGTTCCGGTTAAGAATAGCTAGATTTTGCTAGCTATTCAAAGTATTTGTTAGCGGCATCTTAATAAAGCAACTGACATCATTCTACTTTTCTTAGCTGGCGGATAAGATTTCTCTTGAATATTTAGTATCAGAATGCCATTCAGGCAGCTACGATATTTTAGTATAATACAAAGGTAATTAACTGGTAAGCATCATCAATACTACAAACCCGGCAAACTTGTTAAGATTTCCGACATCACAATTTACAATTCCGACCGCGCTATCAAATTTCCGGCATACTAAATCAATATTATCAGTTTACTTAAAAGTTGAGTAGGTGTTGTACTACAGTTTATGCAACCTACAGCAAAGAAGCTATAATGGCCATTGACCCCGGAGTAGGGTGGTTATCTCTAAATTTCAGAGTAGTAAGATAAGGGCGTTTCGTATTATTTACAGTCCTAGTTTTTGCATAACCATATCCTTCGATACGGTTTTCTTAGTCTGTAAACTATATTTTGAGGAATTAAAAGTTTTAGTAGCGAACTTGCTAATTTGATAGACGTAATTTTTCACCCCTACATATTGTATCAAATTATACCACATGCCAAATTCTTTAATCAATCCTTTGACCAAACCCAGCTTTTGGAATTTATAGGTATTTACAACTGAACTGGGAAGCCAATAAACTTTCTTATTACGATCAAGCATCCATTGGTTGATCGCAATTTCTAACTGATAATTTTCTACCTCTTTTTTTAAAACTGCTTTCAGGTCGTTTGTTTTCAAAATTCTTTCTCCTGAAAACAGAATATCACCTCTGTCAAATTTAACAAACCAAGGGGCTTTCATCCTCCGAAGAATAATCATATCAGCCATATCATTTTTAATATGCTGGCAGGCTATTCGGAATTCTTTAATGTTGATCTGGCAAAGATCGGCATCGCATAAAAATACCCATTCGTTTTCTGTACTGGCGAGTCCTAGGCGTACTGCCGCAGATTTACCTACATTTTGGGGTAATCTTAGTACTTCAATATCATAGTTTTCAGTAATCTTCTGAGCGGTAGTATCCGTTGAGCCATCGTCAATACAAATGATTTGATCAATTTCTGGGATGGCAGTCATTTTTTCTAAAACCTTGAGAATTCTTCCTCCTTCATTAAAACAAGGTATCAACAGCGTTATTTTGGTCATGTAGCGTGTATTAAAAGGCAAATCTTTAAACTAAAAAAATCTGCAAATAGTTATAACTTTTCTATTGACTATTTGCCGGGCTAAAAGGTTGCAGGTCGTTCTTGGATCATGCTTCTTCCAGATAATTAAGATCCTTATCAAAAGTTTCGTCCAGGCTCCATAATGCAATCATATCTAGCAGAGAGTTGAATAGGCCTATTCCTAAAGCACTATTAATCACTCCCCAGAAGATTCCACCGATTAACAAGCCCGCCATTTGCATATTCAACAAAAGAACCCCTTCTTCTAACAACTGAGCCGCGCTTAGGCCGATAGACGATAAACCTGGGACCCTCACAATACTGAGAAAAGATTGTACAGGCCAACCAGATAACCTAGGGCTGCTACTACAACGAGCATTCTTACCAATTCTCGAGTAAGTAAAGTTCCTTCCGAAGCAATAGAAGTATCTTTATCCGAAGAATAAACTTCTTCAAAAGGATGGTTTTCCATGGATTAGCAGCTATGGGTAATTGGTAGGCACACGCATCAATCGTACTCTGCTATTAGGCAGCATAGTAGTAGTTAGGGACGTTCATTTCCGATATCGTCCTACGATAGATGAGGTGATCAGGCCTTACTTAATTTCCTTCTTAACTTCATGTAATGCATCCTGAAAACTCGATAAGCCTTTTCGGAAACTTTGAAAAAGTTTTGGAATAGTTTTTACCCCAAAAAAAATATAAATAACAAAAAGGATAATGAATAGCTCCCAGCCACTGATATTATCCAACATGAAGAAATTGAATAGCATATTCGTACAGGAAACTTATCCCTGCTCTCTAGTTAATTAATTTCGAAATATCGGTATTTTATTGATATAAAAATACAGGCTGTAGCAAAGAATGTACAGTAGAAAAGGAGAAGGAAATGAACCGCTTCGTGCAAGTAATCATTAAGCTAAGATGTGCTTAATGTCTAAGGGAGAAAGTATCAATATACGAGAAGAAAAGAAACGGAATGTAAAATTTTCTCTGAAGAAGCTGCCGGTAAATAATTTCAACAGGTCCACCAGAATACCGAAGCGTGCCCTGCTAATAAGCACTTTCTTTAGATTATGCTAAAGAGATTAGACAGTAAAATTACAGATTCATTAAAGCAGTAACTCTAATCAAACTAAGTAGTCCTAGAACAGCAACTCCTGCAATTAGTATAATTACTATAAAAGTCACATCCTTCGTGTTATAGCGAAATAGATCATCCTCATCACCCCCTCCGGTAAAGAGCAATAGTAAATCATTCAGTACCTGTCTCATACTTTTCGTGTTCGCAAGTAGTAAGACTCTAATAACCAGTCAGTAACTTTGGCAAGTAATTGCTGATACCGCGAATTGTATGTTAGCTTTTTCATAGCACCTCTTTGTTTATAAAAACCCCTCCGGTTAAGAAGGGGCTATATAGTAAAATTACTTAATGAGACGGGGTGTCACTTGTGAAGTGCCGACTAGCGATGTGCCACAAATGGTGTGTCGTCTTCAAACTAAAGGTCGCTAACTTAAAATAAGATACCAATGGCTTAATGGTCAGAATCTTACTTATGTCAGAACTTGAGGAAATACTAATGATAAATATCCATAAATAAACTAAACAAGCTCTAAAAATTAAACTGTGCTTTTCATTAGTTATCTCCTTTTTGGCAACAGCCGCCCTAATCAGTCAAGCCCCACATATCGGCAAGAATATTTTTCTTATTTATGTGACCCAGCCCCCCGCTACCCGTCTTAAGCCCAATACCTCCATTACTGATGATTATTTCAAAATACGAACGGTTGGTCTTAGAACACTTTTACAGACATCCTACTGAATCATTTTCAATTTCTGAAGTTTGCCAACACCTACAATTAATTCAAGCACCCGAGCTAATTATAGAACGATATCTCATTGAACAAGGCCTTATATACGCCCGAATGAAGTTAGGACAGTTTTCGTTACGTTACAGCATTAGCGATTATGGTATTTATGCTTATCAACAATGGTTTGAAAATGAGAAACAGGCTTAATCATTCTAAGTAATTAGCAAAGCCCCTGGAAAAGACCTGCTATAATTAACCCCTCATAGTGTATCCTGGGTAGCGCAAAGAAAGTTTATACTAAAACAGAGATCGTTGTTCTTTTAACCAAACTTACCAAGGATAGTACCTTAATAGATAATTCAAAAATTTTGAGCCGATCTGTAAGAGCCAAGAATAGCCATTTTTAGATTTCTAAGCTTACTAATACTTACACCTTAATGCTCGCATGAAAAAGTTGTTTTTTCTTTAAATATTTAAGTCTTTTCTTAACAAAAGAAAAATCATTTCTGTCAGATCTCACATCTTTAGAGTAAGCATAATACAATGTTTATCCATTTTTTTATGAT
Organism: Roseihalotalea indica; assembly: GCF_022458895.1. Next base: position 125,787 of record NZ_JAINFL010000016.1, read on the forward strand.
ACCTCTAAAATAAGTATATCCTATTTTATACTTATTCCCTACCCTTTTTTTTCTCTTTTCTGTATAGACTTATAAGGAGGTGGTTCCAGTATTCTCACTTGTAAACAAGTTTTCTGATGAAGACTATTTTATTGATTGAAAACAATCCTGCTGATGTATTCCTATTACCTGATTCTAATGGCGAGAACATCTTGAGATTAGCCACTTAAAATTTTGAAAGCAACCCTACTGTCATTTTAACCGGATCAAAGGCGTAAGAACATAGAAAAATTGCGATCATGAATGAACAAGAAAGATTACAAGAGCTTGAGTCTTACCATATCCTAGATACTCCCCCAGAGAAAGAGCTGGAAGAGCTGACACAAATTGCTTCAGCCATCTGTGGCACTCCTATTTCCTTGATCACATTTCTAGATGATCACCGACAATGGTTCAAATCCCATATCGGTTTACCCATAGAGGAAACTCCCAGAAGTCAGGCTTTCTGTGAATATGCTCTGCATTGCCCCACAGAAGTCTTAGTCGTAGAGGATTCATTAAATGATGGTCGTTTTCAGCATAACCTCCTGGTCCAGGAGGTGCCTCACATTCGGTTTTATGCGGGCGCTCCCTTGACCACTCCAAACGGGGGTGTATTAGGCACTTTGTGTGTTATTGATACCCGCCCCCGCAAGATTACCGAAATTCAGAAGAATGCTTTGCAACTATTGGCCAAGAAGGCAATGACCTATCTGCATACCCGTAAACTGTTATTAGACCAAGCCAGGTATATGGAGATGAATGCCGCCCGATTGAAAAAGTTGACTGATCAGGCACCTGGTGTAATCTTTCAATTAGAGCTGAGTCCACAGGGTCAACTGTCGCTTCCCTTTCTTAGTGAGGGTTTATCAGATATCTTCCCTCATCTTAAAAAGGAAGACATGCAGAAAGTCCCGGAGCTTTTATTTATGGTGATGCATCCTGAGGATAGGGCTATCGTCTATGAAAAGTTTTTTGCTGCTTCCGACCAACTGGTTCCAATTGACATTGAGCACCGAGCATTGTTAGAAAATGGTTGTATTGCTTGGTATTTAACCAAAGCTCAACCAGAAAAAAGAGCAGATGGCACGTTGGTTTGGTATGGAGCTACTCAGAACATCAATGCTCAGAAAAAACATATCCAGACCTTAGAACGAATCCTCTTTGATATTTCCCATATCCTGCGTGGTCCGATAACCACTTTATCAGGATTAACCATGGTTATGGAGATGGAAAAAGAGATGAATGAGCAAAAGTTATGTGAGTTTCTTGGACATATTAAATCAGTCTCCGAAAAATTAAATTCCAATACAAGAAAACTTAATAAGACCTATACACAGCAAAGAGAAAGCCTTACTCTGCAAACTAGTATTTTCCCAACAAACAATTCATCTACGCAAAAGACATCAAACAACTGACCCCCACGCTTGATGTAAATCTGGGTTTGCTCTATTCCTCTTGTACTTTTATTTGTGCCAAAGGTCAATTTATTTTACCCTGTTGGTAGCAGCGCACCAATGTATGTCTTGTTGGTTAATTATAAATGCTGACGAGCAGGGCTCGACCAATCCAATCAGTCATTGATGTGGAAAAAATCAAAGTCTACGTACCCGCCAGGGGTTTCTGTAGCATAATTGAACAACCCGAATCGGTATCCCATAAAGTGAGGCAAAGTATATTCCATTTTAAGCTCCGAGCCAATGCTGGTCCATTCCTTACCGTCCAGACTGTAAAAGAATGTAGCTACATCACGGAGGCCGGTAAAGTCGCAGGTTGCTTTTAAGTACAGAGTTTTCTGGTCCAGTGGAATGCTTTCTTCCTCCACCACACTCCCGGTCTGAGCATTAACCATTACAATGACATTAGCTCCGGCCTCATGTTTAACACCTACCAGACCATACTTTTGCTGCAACAGAGCCAATCCGGCAAAATCGCCTTCCTTCATGTTAGATACATCGATAGCGGTAGAACCTGAACATTCTGGCCCGATCGTCCGCTGGGTCAACGTATTCCGAGCCATCAGGAAGCTGGTATCTACCCGGGCAGTGGTCAGTCTCAGGTAGCCGTTTCTCTCAGTAAGCGACCAGTGCTCATCATCAGGGTTATGGTTCCATTGCCAGACCAGTGGCAGTGTGGGCGCCCCTTTTTTCCGTTTGAATTCATCGGAGGCCACAATACCCGGCATCAATCCTTTGCTAGGGGGAAGATCAATTTGATCAGGCACTTTACCATCAATCCCTAAGACTGGCCAGCCATCTTCCCAGGTAACCGGAACCAGATACGGAATCCGCCCAACCGAACCATAATCCCTAAAAAGGTAGGCAAACCACTCGCCCGCCGGGGTATCAATGAGCCCTCCCTGAGCAACTCCTTTGTCCTGTAAAGCTACTCGGCCTTCGTACGGACCGGTGATTTTATCAGCCCGGTGAATGATTACTGTACGCATACCTCTTTGGGGCCAGACAATGTTAAACAGGTAATATTTTCCATTTACTTTGAAAAGCTGAGAACCTTCCGATGGAAGCATAATATTGTCACCAGCGGGCGCACTGGCATTCTCAATCAGCACCCGCTCGGTGCCTTCTTTAACTCCGGATAGATCTTCCTTCAGCTCCACCATCATGAGCTTGCCCCCGCCCCAAATCATATACACCCGACCATCGTCATCGAAAAATATCGTATTATCATGATAAGAGGGTTCAAATGCAGAAACTTGCCAGGAACCATTTTCTATGTCTTGGGTGGAATAGATATAAGTCTTTCCGGTAGTCTGGGCGAAAGTGGATACGTAAAAGGTCTCCTTATGGTAACGGATACAACTAGCCCAGGAACCCCGACCGTAGCTATTTTCACCATTTTCAAGCTCGAGAGCATCGACAGTATCTAACACTTCGTAAGCATAGTTGATCAGTTCCCAGTTCACCAGGTCTGTTGATTTCATAATAGGCACTCCCGGGCTCATGTGCATGGTAGTACTACTCATATAATAGGTATCACCCACCCGCACCATCGACATATCGGGCACGTCAGCATAAATTATCGGATTCTCAGCTTGCTTGTTTTGGGCTGAAACAACCGTTGACAATGAGCAGAAAAAGATAAAAAGAGCTATAATCATCATTTTTTGCATATAGTATAGCTTAATTCTGAGTGGACTACCGGAGCCACTGCCTTTAAGGATGTATGACATACATGGTTGATAATTATAAACCTGCAAAATATCCTCATTTTAGGGTATGCCCCCATTCTTTCACTATCCATTACCCCTGGGTTTGAGTAATCCCCAATGCTTCTATTATTGCCTCTTAATAATCACCGTTCCCTGCTCAAGCCCCGGAGCATTGGCTGTTACCGTAATTTCTCCTGAAGATCCAGGATTGAAACGAACAATAGCCAACGCTAGCCCACTAAAGGCTTTGCGTTTAAGGGAAGAAAAAGCTACCATATCGGAAGGGTCACCATTATCGGTGGCTATAATTTCCCCAGGTCCTTCTATAGAGAAGGTTATCTCATGATTTGCTATGGGTACGGTCAGGCCATGCTCATCAGTAACCCGAATTGTTACAAAAGCCAGATCTTTCCCATCTGGCCTGATTTCATCCCGATCTGCCGACGCTACTAGCATCGCAGGTTTACCCGTAGTTGTAACAGTGTCCTCTGCCCAAACCTCACCATTCCGGTAGGCCACCGCTATCAGTTCTCCAGGTTCATAGGTTACATCATCCCATCGCAAACGATATTCATACTCTCCTTTTTTCTTCCTACCCAGCGATTCCCCATTAAGAAAAAGCTCCACCTCATCTCCGGAAGTAAATATGTGCACCGGGGTTACCTCCCCTACTCGCTCCGGCCAGTTCCAATGAGGTAGAATGTGTACCATTGGCAGCTCCGGTCGCCAACGCGATTGATAGAGATAGAAGCGATCCTTTTTGAACCCGGCTAAATCAATAATGCCGGAATATGAACTGCGAGACAGGTAATAAGGAGTGGGTTCCCCCAGATAGTCCCATCCCGTCCAGACAAACTCGCCGGCCACGTAGGGGTGATGATCCTGAGAGGAAAATACCTTATCCGCCGAAGAGCCAAAGGCCGCAGTGTATAGCTCATAGGCACTGACATATTGGGTTTTCGGATCTCCCCCAGCCCCATCTTCGGATGGCGCGCTTATACCGCCAAAAACCGGGAATAAATAGGTACCTCTGGTGCTCAGAGCTGATGCAGTTTCACTGCTCACGATCATGCGGTCAGGAAATGCTTCGTGAAAAGAAGGATATAAAGGGTCCGTGGTAATACCTTTCAGGTGAGAATACGCCGGGGTATTCCTGATTCCTTCGCCCTGATAATTGAGACTGATAAGCTCTATGGGTTCAGGAAACTGCATGCCCGGCTTGGCAAAGTTCATAGAAACCGTGGAAGGTCGGGAACTATCTTCGTTAGCCACAATATTGCGCAGCTTACGGGCCAGAGCGGCTCCCTCTTCTTCGGTATACTGCTCACCTACCTCGTTCCCGTAACTCCACATGATCACGGAAGGATGATTTCGGTCACGCCGTATAAAAGAGCGGATGTCAGGCTCGTACCAATCCGGGAAGATCAGGTGAAAATCAAGCGGGGTTTTCTTGCGCTCCCATACATCAAAGATTTCGTCGACGACCAGAAAACCCATGCGGTCGGTCAGATCCAGTAGTTCAGGCGCTGGCGGATTGTGGGCCATACGAATCGCATTACAGCCCATTTCCCGTAGTATCTCCAACTGTCTTTCTGCCGCCCGTACATTGAAGGCAGCACCTAATGCACCCAAATCATGGTGCTGGTTTACTCCCTGGATTGGGATGGGTTCTCCATTGACAATGACTCCCTTTTCCGCATCAAATTTCAAATCACGTATGCCAAAACGAGTAGCGTATTCATCTACGAGCTTGTCATCCGCATATACCTTACTCACTGCCAGGTAAAGATGCGGTTGTTGCGTTGGAGGCGGCCCCCAAAGGTTTGGATTCTGAATTACTATCGAGTCTTTAGAAGCTGTAGTTTCATGAGCAGGAATCGTGGTAGTTGTCGAAGGAAAAGTAGCTACGGCTCCCCCTATGGGTTGAAGGGCATCGTCTAACGTATAGATTTCAGTAATCACTTCCACCGTGCGCTCTGAATCACCATCATTTGCTATTTTTATTCCTCGATTCACGACGGCTGATGTTTCAGAAACTTTGCTGGAAGTAAGGAAAGTACCCCACTGAGCCACATGCACCGGATTGGTTTTGATCAGCCACACATTGCGATAAATGCCCCCACCCGGATACCAGCGAGCAGAGCTGGGAGGATTGTCAATCCGGATGGCCAGTTGGTTGTCCCCGCCAGGTTCCAGATAAGGGGTAAGGTCTAGCTGCCAGGAGTTATAGCCATAGGGCCAGCCTCCCACCAAATGACCATTCAACCATACCATTGCATACGACATAGCCCCATCTACTTGTAGGAAGATAGATTTACCGGCATCAGCTTGTGAAATATTCAGCTTCTTCCGGTACCAGGCCACTCCGTGGCTGGGCAAGCGCCCCATCCCTCCGCCTACTTTGGCCTCCCAGCCTTCCTGGAAAGGTCCCTTGATGGCCCAGTCGTGGGGTAATTCAACTTGCTCCCAGGCACTATCATCAAAGTCAGTCTGCACAAAAGCAAAATCACTACCCGGGTTACCTTCCGGACGCTCATGGCGATCGGCAGAATTTTCAATGAACGTATTAGCAGTAGGTAAAATCCATTTTTTCAAAACTCCCTGATCAGACTCCACATCAACCGCTTCGGTAGGTTTGCTATCCGCTACTTTGCTGTCGTTGTCATCAGTTACCTCCGGACGGATGTCGTAGATTAGAGAATCCGGATCTGAGTCGTATCGCATGAAATACCAGCCTTCGTTGATAGATATTCGCTCTCTGGGGGCTTGATTTATCTCTTCCGGTAATTGAGAGCAACCCAGAGTTACGATGAGCACAGATAGGCATAAAGTACTAAAACGCTTGTATTTCATCAGATTATCAGGAATATATTGGTCCATATTACAAAAAATATGGTATCATAGTATCCTGAAAAGTGGAGACATTATACACTTGTTGTGATCTGTTAAATTATCTCTTCCCCAAAGAACTCAGTATTTTTTCTACTAAAATAACACCTATCCGCATAGGTTTTTAGATGCTATTTAGACTCATAAAAATATATTATTTGGCTTTTTAATTAAAAGTTAAAATAAAATTTTATGTTTGCGCACACGTATTTATTGGAAAATGCTAAAATTTAAATTTCATGATTGCTTCACGGTTTTCATATCAGTTTTTCCATGAAGATAGAGAGGGCAACATAAACCAGAAGCTTCTACAATGAGGAAGCATTCGGAGGTCTAAAAGAATTCGTTCCGATAATTAGGGAAGAAGTCATTTTCTATTGAAAGTCTTATCCGACCGGGCAGGTAAGCATTGCCGGGCGCAGTCAGCGGGGGGGGGGGTGTACAAGGGATCTGTCTCCTGCTAACCGCTTGCTGTAATGTCTCTATAAGAAAGTCAGAATAATGCCTAATGATATAAGCCATTATTCCAGGAAGGTCATACAAGAACCAATGCAATACAACGCCTCTGCTCATTGCTNCGGGGGGGGGGGTGTACAAGGGATCTGTCTCCTGCTAACCGCTTGCTGTAATGTCTCTATAAGAAAGTCAGAATAATGCCTAATGATATAAGCCATTATTCCAGGAAGGTCATACAAGAACCAATGCAATACAACGCCTCTGCTCATTGCTGATGCAGATTTTATTAAAGTGGCCTGGTACTCGCTGTAAAACAGGTATAGTGTCAATATGACAACAGTCATAATCAATGTGGCATGAAGGAAAAGGAATACAGATAATATCACAGTGAGATTTTAAAAGAGCATAAGACGGTTGCTGCTATGATTCAGGATTTAAGGATGAAATACTATCAAATCATAACCTAAATGCCCATGAAATTCTATGATTCAAGCTAAAGGTGATATGCCTTTTTAATCTGATATTAAATTCGGTCACATCAAGTATCAGCGAAAAACCATGTCAAATAATGAGTACCTATAATTATGAGAAAAAAACCACACTCTACCTCACAATTGCATCCCAAACTAATGCTGTGCAGCATACTGATGCATTTTTTTATTTTTAATTCCGTGTACGCACACGGTAACTTAGAACGATATGATAAGCGCATAGAAGCCACCTACATTTTACTTAGTGAAGACCATACAAAGCCAGAGGCTCAACCTCTTACTATGCTCATGGTTACCGGCCAAGTAACGTCAGCCGCAGATGGGATTGGATTGCCTGGTGTGAACGTACTGGTAAAAGGCACCAGTTCCGGAACAGTTACCGATGCTGAAGGCAAGTTCAGTGTCAATGCTCCCAATCAGAATGATACTTTGGTAGTTTCTTTTATAGGTTATATCACTCAGGAGGTGCCATTAAATGGCCGGTCTGAAATTACCATTACTATGGCGGAGGATGTCACAAGCTTGAATGAAGTAGTAGTGGTGGGTTATGGTACTCAGGAGAGAGCGGAAGTTACGGGTGCCATTAGCACGGTATCCGGAGAACAACTCACATCGCGCCCGGTAACCAATACGTCTGCTGCATTGCAGGGAAGGTCGCCAGGATTAATGGTCATGAACCAGGGAGCGGCACCCGGTGCGGAGGATGTGGAGATACGAGTGCGGGGAATTGGCACCTTAAATAATTCTAACCCGCTAGTCTTAGTGGATGGCATTGAGCAGTCGTTGGGAACTATTGAACCGCAAAATATTGAGTCTATTTCGGTGTTGAAAGATGCAGCCTCCTCGGCAATTTATGGTTCACGGGCAGCCAACGGAGTTATTCTAGTCACCACCAAGCGCGGTGCCGAAACGGGCACGACTGTTTCTTATAACACTTTCTTAGGAATACAAAATCCTAGTTTTTTTCCAGAAGGAGCTGATCCTGTCTCTTGGTTACGACTGGAAAATGAAGCCCAGGTAAATGCAGGTGGTACCCCTACCTATAGTGAAGAGTACATTGAAAATGTGGCGAATGGCACTAATCCTTTAGAGTTCCCTTTTGCCGACTGGGAAAAAGTATTGCATCCTAATGCTTTTATGCAGCAGCATAATTTATCGCTGTCTAGCGGTGGCGAAGCAGGAAAAGTCTTTGCTTCATTAAACTTCAACGATGCGGATGGTATCATCGATAACTTCAATAACATCCAAACGACCATGCGCATCAATGCCGATTTGTATGCGTCTGATAAGCTCACCTTTAAAACAAACCTTATGTACCGGAACGGGCACTTTAGTGGCCCGGGACATGCCCTGAATGCCAACGGAATAGCCGGCCAGCGTATTATCCAAGGTCTTCTCCATATCAACCGGAATGTCGTTATGGAATATCCTGATGGGACGTATGATCTGGTTTCGGGGTATTGGAACCCCTGGGCTATGGCTAATGAAGGTGAAACCAAGCGGCTGAACGATGATATGCTGGCGCAGGCAGGCTTCGAGTATACTATCAACGATAAGCTCTCGCTCCAGGGAAATGTTGCTTATAATTTAGAAGCTTCTAACCTTTCTACGTTTCTGAATAGCCTGGCCGGCATGAAGAACTATTTGACCGGCGAGCCTCAGGCAGTAGCCGGATGGTTTGCGACCAATGATCTTACCGAAACTCAAATTACGGAACGAGAACTAAGCCAAAGGTTATATTTAAATTATTCAGAAGATTTCGGAAGGCACTCTTTGGAAGGATTGGCCGGATATGAAGAAATCTATAATAAACTAAAAAACGTTACTGCGGCACGCCAAAACTTTTTTAATAACGACCTTCGGGATTTGAGTTCGGGTAGCGTAGAAAACCAAAGAATTAGTGGGTATAATGAGCAGTGGCGTCTCCGTTCTTTCTTTGGCAGGCTAAACTACGGTTTTGATGATCGGTATTTGATTCAGGCCAATTTGCGATTTGATGGGTCTTCTCGATTTGGTGATGGCAACCGATGGGGCTTGTTTCCTTCGGTCTCAGCTGGATGGAACATCTCCAACGAAAGCTTCATGGCGGATGTCGTAGAAAATGATGTGATCAGCACCATTAAGCTCAGAGCTTCCTGGGGGCAGTTAGGAAATCAGAACATCGGCCTTAACCGCTTTAGAAGCACGTACAACCTCAACCAGGGGTATCAGTTTGGCGGAGTGGTCGTTCCCGGAGCGGCAATCACCCAGGCGGGCAATCCCAATATCACCTGGGAAACCTCAACCATGACTAACATAGGGCTAGACATGACTTTCCTAAGCGGAAGAATTGGGTTGATTGCTGAATACTACTGGAAATACACTGATGATATATTACTTGATTTACCAATTTCCAGCACTATTGGAGTAGAACCACCGGTACAGAATGCTGCGGCCGTATCGAACAACGGTTGGGAACTTGCGCTGACATATCAGAGTGCTTACAAATCAGACGGGGGATTCAACTATTCAGTGGGAGTTAATTTCTCTGATGTGATTAATAAAATAGAAGATTTGAAAGGAGCTGGTCCCTTCTTCCCGGATAACTTCACGATCTGGACCGAAGGCGAATCCATGAATGCGTTACGAGGGTTAACATCGCCGGGACTTTATCGTTCGCAGGCTGATCTTGATCAGTACCCCGCAACAATCCACCCGAGCGTGGGCATTGGAGATATTATCTACGAAGATGTTAATGGAGATGGGGTAATCTCCCAGTCTATCTATCCGGGGGGTGACCAGGTGATCATCGGCAATGAAGATCCAAGGTTCGAGTTTGGTATTAACTTCAGTGCCTCTTATCGGGGATTCGACTTTTCTATGTTCTGGCAAGGTGTGTTAAAAAAATGGCATTTACTGGATGGAGCCATACCGGAAGGCCCGGCGTTTAGTAATTTTGTGCATAAAGTGATGGCCGAGGAAGCCTATCATCCGGAGAGAAACCCTAATGGAACCTGGCCATTGGTAACGGCGGGCAACTCCTGGAATATCGTAAAATCAGACTTCTGGCTCGAGGATAATAAGTACGCCCGCTTGAAAAACTTCCAATTAGGATACACTGTACCTCAGAACGTGATTTCATCTTTGCGGGTCTATGTATCGGGTGAAAATATGATAACCCTTACTCCTACCAAGCTTTTTGACCCGGAAACACCTCGCGGAAGAAGCCAATTCTTTCCGCAGACCAAAACGATGAGTGTAGGTTTAAATGTCGTGTTTTAGCAGTAAAAACAGTAAGTGAATACTATTATGAAAAAATTTAATATCATCAGAGGTATATTATTCTTTACCGCTTCCGTCTTTATGGGATGTGAGGATGGTTTTGATTCGGGTTTGGACCTAGAACCAACCGGGGCAGTTTCGGAAAGTATTTTCTGGCAGAATGAAAATGATGCCCAGCTGGCCGTAAATGCCGTTTATAACGAACTAGACGGCACACAAATGGTCATTGAACTAGACGGCATTACCGATTTAGGATTCCGTTCTGCATCCAATGTTCCAACGTTTAATGATGTGCGTTTAGGAGAAATAGATCCTTCGAATGCCACCATAACCGGCATCTGGAACCGATACTACCGAGGCATACGAAAAGCCAATGACGTAATTACCAATATTGACCGGATCGAAGAAGGCGACCCGGAGGTGCTGGCCAGACTGGCGGCTGAAGCCCGGTTTCTTCGGGCTTATTATTACGCTCAACTGTCTAGTCTGTGGGGTAGTGTGCCATTAATACTGGAACCCCTCGATATCAACGACCAAAGGCCAGCCAATGATAAAGCAGAAGTAGTAACTTTTGTGATTAATGAATTAGACGCTATCATTAATACCGGAGTGCTTCCCGTGAGTTATTCCGATGGCAATATCGGGCGTGCTACCCACGGTGCAGCCTTAACCCTAAAAGCTCGAGTGGCCCTTCGCAATAGCATGTATCAAATGGTGGTAGATGCCACATCAGCGGTGATGGATTTAGGTATTTATTCGCTTTACCCTAACTACGGAGAACTTTTTCAGGCTGCCGGTCAAAATTCAGAAGAAGTAATTTTTGACCGCCAATTTGCCGTGGGCGGAAATACGTATAATGCTTTTGCTTATTCGGCTGCTTCCATTGGGGGCGGCTCTACCGTAGAACCTATGCATGGCCTGTTTACCAAATACGATTACATGGGGCCGGTCAATCCAGATGACCCTTTTGAGAATATTGATCCTCGGTGGGATTTTACGGCTTATTACACTGGCGAATCTATCGGTACCTCAACGTTTAACTCCTGGCCGACCAGCACTACCCCTGACAGAATTTCCAGCACCGAATTTTCTACCGTATATGGCTATAATCTGAAGAAGTGGATTGATTATAATACCTATGCGGCTAACCCAGATGCGGGATCAATCAATATGATACTTATGCGGTATGCTGATGTACTGCTCATGTATGCCGAGGCAAAAGTTGAACTTAACGATATAGATGCCTCAGTTTACGATGCGATCAATCAAATTCGTCAGCGCCCGAGTGTTGAGATGCCTCCTATTGCCACTGGCATGTCTCAGGATGAATTACGGGAGATTGTAAGAGATGAACGGGCCGTAGAATTAGCCTTTGAAGGATTACGCATATTTGATATCAACCGTTGGAAAATTGGTGAAGTGAAAGCCGGCCTGCTACAAGGCATGCTTTATATCAACGAGAATACCGGCGATTGGGAGATCTTAGACTATGATACCGAAGCTAATTTTACTGAAAGGGATTATCTGTGGCCTATTCCTCAATCTGAAATGGATATCAATGACGTGCTAACTCAGAACCCGGGCTATGTAAATTAGCACCTTAGTAACATAAAAATCCTTAGACATTGATATACGAATAAGTCCAGCATTATAGATCATAGGCATTATTCTGATTTCTTTCAATGACATACCCGGAAGCAGTTGGCCGGAAGGCTGATCCTCAGTACAGCCTCCCGCTGACTGCGTCTGGTAACACTCATAAACTTAAGATAGAAAATGACTTCTTATATAGTTGTCGGAATAACCTCTAATCATGCTGAACATATTTGATGTATTGATTTCGCTCCAGCAATAAAAGGTATAAGTACCTACCCCCAGGTTATATCAAGAATGGTTGGTAGACAAACAGATAGCCGACTAGTGGCAGGTGGTTGAAACCTATGAACCTCCTGCCCTATTCAGCCAACCGCTTCCAATCCGTAACTTCAATTTTATGTAAAAACACATCCGTTTCTCATTGAAAAGATCCCTTCCTAAACACCAACTAAATATTCTATCATAGACCTGACTAACTGCTTTTATGAAAAAATCAATGATAAACCCACTGGCAAACTCGAGACGAGATTGGCTAAAAAAATCCTCAGTTTTAGGCTCGGCCCTCATGATGAGCTCCACCACTCCATCAAGGCCAGTAAAAGATAATGCTCTTACCCGCCGAATCCCCATCATTGTATCAACCTATTCTTATTGGCATTTTGAAAAAGAAAAATATCCCATAGAAAAAGTCATTGAAGATGCCGCCCGTTTAGGTTTTGATGGCGTAGAAATTCTGCATCGCCAAATGGAAACCGAAAGTATCTCGTATCAGAATAAATTAAAGCGGCTTGCTTTCGATAATGGTCTTTCTCTGCCCTTATTATCTATTCACCAGAATTTTCTTCAACCAGATGTGGAAAAGAGAAAGGCTGATATTGAGCATACATACAAATGCATTGATATAGCCTCTCAAATGGGGATCCCTTGTTTACGCATGAATACCGGAAGTTGGCGCACCATCAAGAACCGAAGAGAAACTGATTATTACCAGACGGGAATTGAACCTCCTATTGAAGGGTATACCGATGAGGATGGGATAAAATGGGTGATAGAAGGTATGGGAGAATGCTTAACGTATGCAGAAAAAAAAGGGATAATATTAGCACTTGAAAATCACTGGGGTCTTTCATCGAATATAGATTATTTGCTAAGAATCTATAATGAGTTAAAAAGCTCCCCATCTATGGGCTTAAACGTTGATACCGGAAATTTTGTAGGCGAGCCTTATGAGGGCCTTGAACGATTAGCGCCTTATGCGACCATTGTGCAGGCCAAAACATACTATGGTGGAGGCACTTTCTACGATAAAGAAATGGATTACGATAGAATTGGAAAGATTTTTCAAAAAGCCAAGTTCAAAGGTTTTGTATCGCTAGAAATGGAAGGATATGAAGATGCTAAAACCTCTGTTCCCAAAAGCCTGGATTTGCTAAGAAACGCATTCACTTATAGTCAGTGACATAACCTGTTGCAGAAAGTTATAGTAGAAATACTAACTTCCATAAGCAATGCGAAAAAAAGTAACCGAGCCCGAAAGACTAGATAATTTTATTCACAGCTTTAGCAGTTACAACTCGGACAGTAA
>NZ_JAINFL010000017.1 GCF_022458895.1 Roseihalotalea indica
CACGGGCGGGCTCCCAAAAAGATTCTGGATGTAGGGTCGGGAGCTGGTCACTTTGTAGAAGCTTGCCGCCGGGCCGGAATGCAGGCCGAGGGTATTGAGTTGAGCGAAGCCAGTCGTAAATTTTCCAAAGATATCTGGGGCATAGACATGGATGGACGAGACTTCACCCAGGTAGACCAGGATTATGCCGGCTACGATGTGATCACGTTCTGGGGACTGCTGGAACACACACCCAACCCCAAAGACCTGTTAGCTGCGGCCCAACGTATCTTCAAAACCAGTGATGCGGGCATGATCATTGCCAAACTGCCCCGCTGGCATTCGCTCAGTGGTTTTATTCAGAACATCTGTAACGAAACCATCGTGCGCCATCTAGACCCAATGGGCCACATCAGCTGCTACACCGATGCCTCGGCGGCAGAGCTATACGTTCAGTCCGGGTTTCACCCGGTGGCGGCCTGGTATTATGGCATGGATGTTTACGAGTTGTTTATGCAGGTTAGTCACCAGCTTAAGCAGTATGATACCCTGCTGGAAACAGGCGAGCTTCAGACCGAGCTACAGCAAAAGCTGGATGAGGTAAAACTGTCGGATGGGCTGACGCTGGTGGGAGTGCCCCAGCAGCACGCCAAACAATAACCGCGAGCTTCCAGGATTGATGACCACGAACAGTTATGATTGAGCAATATCCTATGTTGGTGACCGTATACATCACCAATTTCAACTACGGTAACTTTATTCAGCAGGCCATTGACAGCGTACTGCAGCAGACCTTGCAGGATTTTGAGATCATTATTATTGATGATGGCTCTACGGATCACTCTAAAGAGATTATTGAAGAATATGCTACTCACCCGCAGATCCGCACTATTTTTCAGAAAAACAAAGGGCTGAATGTAACCAATAACATTGCCCTTCGGGTAGCCAACGGGAAGTACATTATGCGATTGGATGCTGATGATTTTCTGGATACCAATGCTTTGCTGGTCATGTCTAACATGCTGGAAAGCAACCCTGAACTCGGATTAGTGTTCCCAAATTACTACCTGACTGATGCTGAAGGACGCGTAGATTCCGTGCATCAGCGGCATGATTTTGAAAATGATGTCTCTCTAATGGATCAGGCGGCTCATGGTGCCTGTACCATGATCCGAACGCAGTTTTTAAAAGAGCTGGGTGGCTATAATGAAAATTATCAGTGCCAGGATGGGTACGAACTTTGGGTGAAGTTCACGGCGAAGCATCGGGTTGCTAATGTTGCTACTCCCCTATTCTATTACCGCCAGCACGGGAGTAACCTTACCAAAAACGAGACGCGTATTCTCACTACCCGAGCTTCTATTAACCAGGAATATGTAAAAGATCATGAGGAGAGGCAGCAGGCAGTAGCCATCATTCCTATTCGCGACAAAGGAACCACCAACAATAAACTGGCACTAACGTATTTGGGCGATCAGACGGTACTGGAGCATAAAATTGCATCCGTGCTCCAAGCAAAAAATGTTCAGCGCATTGTAGTCACTTCACCGGATGAAGCTATTCGTACTTTAGTAGAGAAGCAGTATGGCGAAAATAATAAAGTACTGTTTGTCTCCCGGCCCAAAGAGCAGGCTCAGCTTAATGTGGGGTTGGTAGAAACAGTAAGTCATCTGCTGGAAGATAACAAACTGGCTGATGTAACGATCGCATCCATTATTATTCTGGCCATTGAATACCCCTTTGTTTCGGCAACTACCATTGACGATGCCGTCAATACCATGTATCTGTTCGACTCCGATTCGCTGATCAGCGTTCGCCCGGATACCAGCCTGTTCTTTCAGCACGAAGGGCATGGTATGCAACCCATTCTGAATCAGGAAAAATTTACCAAGCTCGAACGAGAGGCTCTCTATAAATATACCGGTGGCATTTCAGTAACTCGTGCCAGTGCTTTTCATCAGCATCGGCAGTTTATCACTGGCACCGTGGGTCATATCATTGTCGATCAAAAAACCAGCCTGGGTATTTTTAGCGAGTATGATCTCAACCTGGCGAAACTTATAGCTCAATCAGACTTATGATGACGGACCTCTCCAACAAAAATATTTTAATTACCGGAGGTACCGGAACGTTTGGTGAGGCACTTCTCAGGGAAATCCTTCAGCAGAATATTCATCCTAAACACCTGTTCATTTTATCCAGAGATGAATACAAACAGCATCAGCTAAAGCAAAGCTTGCCTCCTCATCAGCAATCTTTGGTTACTTTTCTATTGGGTGATGTCCGAGATTATAATACACTGATGATTCATTTTAGGCAGATGGATCTTGTCATCCATGCTGCGGCTTTAAAAAGAATCGATTCGGGCGAAGAACAGCCTGATGCTTTTGTTGAAACTAATACGGTGGGAACAACCCATGTATTAAACGCAGCCCTCATGCAGCATGTAGAGCAGGTCGTTACAATTTCTACTGATAAGGCGGTATATCCAACCACCTTGTATGGGGCAACTAAACTGTGTGCTGAGCGGATTACTATTCAGAAAAATAAACCAGCAGGTTTACGCGCTTCGGTGATTCGCCTTGGTAATCTTTTAGGATCACGTGGCTCTATTGTAACTGAATTGATTGAAAGCAACCAAACAGATATTAAGCTGACCCACCCGGATATGACCCGGTTTACCATGACAACTAGCGAAAGTGCCCGTTACACGTTGCAGGTTTTGGGAGAAGCCCGGGGCGGGGAGATTTTCGTTCCAAAAATGCCAGTGTACCGCTTAGTAGACCTGGTTTCCGTGCTTTTACCTGATGCTGCCCTTCAATATACGCAACCCCGCTTTACCGAAAAACTACACGAAACCCTGCTGTCGCACGAAGAAGCTCGCTATACTTTTGAACGAGCCCAGGACTATGTTATTTGCATGAAAGAAGATCTACAACAGTGGTATCAGCAGCAACCCACGCACGCGGTTCCGGCTTCTTTTGAGTATCACTCCAACCAGCACAATTTTCTGTCTCGTGATGAACTGAGATTACTCATTAACCCATTCATTTAGTTTAATAATTTCCCAACGTGGGCATCATTCAGCGACAAACTCTAAAGTCAACGGTTTACATTTACGCCGGCGTTATCATTGGGTTCATCACCACCGCACTGGTATACCCTAAAGTGCTCACCCCTTCTCAGATTGGAGTTATCGGGCTGTTAGGTTCCTGGTCGGCGGTGTTTGCTCAATTTGCTACTCTGGGCTTTGGTGGGGCAACTGTAAAATTCTTCCCATCCTTCCGAAGTTCCGATAAGAACCACTATGGTTTCTTATTCATTTTGCTGGTGATTACGGCGTTGGGCTTCGTTGTTTTTATGGGCCTGTATTACCTACTACGCCCCTGGATAATACAGTCGACACAGGATTCGCCCCTGTTTCATGAGCAGCTTTACCTGATAATTCCATACACATTATTTCAACTCCTTTTTCTGGCGTTAGACACCTACAACCGGATGTTGTATAATTCTACCACCGGCATGCTTCTGCGCGAACTGGTGCTTCGATTATTAATTCTGGCTACCATCAGTCTGTTTTTCTTTCAGCTTTTTGGTTTCGTTCGTTTTGTAGAATGGTACGTTGGCGCTCAGGGAGTGATTACATTGCTGCTGATTGCTTTTCTGGTTTGGCGAGGTGAGTTTAACCCCAAGCCGGACTTTAGACGTCTGGACACCCCGATGATGAAAGGAATGGCTAGCTTAAGTGTCTTCAGTTTTCTTACGGGCTTCAGTTCTTTAGCAATCATGCGAATTGACAGTATTATGATCGGAAGTTACCTGACCGATTATGAAGTTGGTATTTATATTACTACCCTCAATTTTGGCACATTAGTACAGCTACCCTCCCGGGCACTGAGAGGCATTGCTCCTACCCTTATTGCCGAGTCTTTGAAGCGAAATGAATTGGCGGAAGTTGAAAATATTTATCGTAAAAGCACGATTACGCAACTGGTAATAGGCTTATATCTTATGCTGGGCATTTGGGTTAACACCAACACAATATTTACCATTTTACCAGAAGAGTATCAGGCGGGCTTGTATGTTGTTTTGTTTATCGGGCTTTCCAATGTAGTGCGAATGGCGGGGGGAATGAGTGATGTTATTGTTGGCTACTCAGAATATTATAAACTCAATACTGTATTCAATGCCGGGTGGTTGCTGCTCATCGTGCTTACTAACATGATTTTTATACCGCTACAGGGCATTTCAGGAGCGGCACTGGCTTCCCTGATTTCAGTAATCGCCGTTACCGCTGCCCGTCATTTCTTCTTACAACGAAAGTTCGGCATGCAGCCTTATAACAAAAATCACGGTTTGGCTATTCTACTGGCTCTTATCACCTACGGAATAGTTTACCTGATTCCTACCCTTTCTCCCTTCTGGTTAGATCTGCTGGTGCGGGGCATACTCGTAACACTTATTTACGGGCTTAGCAGCTACTATCTGCGCGTCTCACCGGAGATTAACCAGCTCATTGAAACCTCCCTCATACGCCTGCGATCACTTTTTTAACCTGCGTGCCTATATTTTCTACTTCAACATCAGTTAGTTCCGGATAAACGGGAATGGATAACAAGCGTGAGGCCTGCGTTTCAGCCAGCGGATAACCGTCAGATGACCGAAACTGCTGAAAGACAGGTTGCTGGCAGACCGGGATGGGATAGTGAATTTCTGTAGTAATCCCTTTTTCCGAAAGTTTTGCTCGAACCTCATCACGTTCTTCCATCTGCACTACAAACAGATGACGGACCGAACCTTCATTCTTAACGGGTACAATCATCGGCATATCCTTCCACACCGCACAGTAGTAATCAGCGATTTGTTTTCGCCGACTGTTCCACTGATCAAGATAAGGGAGTTTGAGCGATAGTATCTTTGCCTGAATCGCATCCATCCGGCTGTTCCGACCAAGCAGCTGATGCGTGTGCCGCTGGTACTGTCCGTGCTGAGCAATAGCCCGGCAGTTCTGAGCAAGCGCTTCATTCTGGGTTACGATCATTCCGCCATCTCCTAAAGCGCCTAAGTTCTTGGTTGGATAAAAGCTAAAGATCCCGGCATGGCCCCAGCTACCCACTTTTTTCCCTTCCACGCTCGCCCCGTGTGCCTGAGCACAGTCTTCAAGAACTTTGAGTCCATACTGTTCGGCAATAGCCATCAAAGCTGGAAGATTTGCCGGATCACCGTACAGATGAATAGGAATGATGGCTTTGGTATGTTCAGTAATTTTTTCTTCAATTCCTTTCTCATCTATTGAATATGAATCTGCCTGGTTATCGACAAAAACCGGAGTTGCTCCAACCAGACAAACAGTTTCAGCCGCTGACATCCAGCCATTAGCCGGAACAATAACCTCATCGCCGGTTCCAATATTCCAGGCCCTTAACACAATCTCCAGAGCATCCGTAGCATTGGCGCAACTCACCGCAAAGTCAGTACCAACCCATGAGGCAAACGACTGTTCAAAATTAACAATCGCTTCACCGCCCATCACCACCCCACCCATTAGAAGCTCTGTAAATACTTCTTGAAGTTCGTTGATCAGAGGAGCGTGCTGCCGCGCTAAATCAACAAATGGTATTTTCATAGAAAAATAGACTTCAGATTTTTATACTTTGAGAAAAAAAGTCAAATTTACGGGCGCTAAAGGTAATCATTTATCAGTGGGATTAAGTCGCATACCAATATCTAAGATTCAGCTTGATACTGTTTAATTATTAATCTCACTAAAGCCTGTTAATTGAAATATTCTTTCAACATTACTTTCTTTCTCCAAAGCTGATTCGCTTATTTTGCAAAATAACCTCCAATTGTAAGTTATGAAGAAGATTGCTGTACTGACTTCGGGTGGGGATGCCCCGGGAATGAATGCTTGTATACGAGCGGTAATTCGGGGAGCCATCTACCACGGGGTGGAAGCCTACGGTATAAAATACGGATATAATGGATTGATCGAGGGAGACATCTATAAGATGAAATCCTATTCAGTAAGTAACATTATCCAACGGGGTGGCACCATTTTAAAGTCGGCTCGTAGCCAGGAGTTCAGAACTCCTGAAGGCCGAAAAAAAGCGTTTTACCAACTACAACGTCGTGGTATTGAAGGGCTTATAGTAATTGGTGGCGATGGAACCTTCACCGGAGCCAATATCTTTTGCCAGGAATACGGAGTTCCAGTAGTAGGTGCTCCCGGAACTATCGACAATGACCTGTATGGTACTGACTACACCATTGGATTTGATACGGCTGTAAACACTGCCCTCAATGCTATTGATAATATTCGTGATACGGCAAACTCCCATGACCGAATTTTCTTTATCGAAGTAATGGGGCGTGACTCAGGGTATATTGCCATACAATCGGGTATTGGTGGAGGCGCTGAGCTTATTATGGTGCCTGAAACCAGTACCTCTATTGAAGATGTAATTCATACCCTGGGGCAGGGTCGCAATCATGAAAAAACCTCCTCTATCGTAGTAGTTGCCGAAGGTGACGAAGCAGGGGGGGCCATTGAAGTAGCCGCAAAAGTAAAAGAGCGTCTGGAAGGTAAAGACTTCAAAGTATCAATCCTCGGACACATTCAACGCGGGGGGGCTCCTACCGCTATGGACAGAATTCTGGCTAGCAGGCTGGGACTTGCTGCTGTTGAGGGACTTCTTAGCGGCAAAAAAAGCATGATGGCCGGAGTGATCAACAATAGAATTGTGTTTACTGAGTTTAAGGAGTGTATCAACACTTCTAAACCGCTGGAGCAGGATATGCTTCGTATGGTTAAGATACTTAGTATTTGATGCTGACCAAAGGCGTTTTCTTATAAAAGGAAGCGCTCTTACAGCAATTTCACTCTCTGTTTAACTATCAGCAATGGGTTACCTTCCCATTATTCTTGCATTACTCGGCTTTATTTTTTTGTGGGGTATCGTGAATCATCACTCCATAAAAACCCGTAAAGCCGAGCTTGCCCAGGCCGCCGACCTGGTGTATCGGTACGCTGCGCTCCGGCAAAATATTATTTTACAGATCGCTAACATTAAATCAGAAGACACTTCGCTCTATACATTGATGCAGCGGATTAAATCTGCCGTTAGACCTATCACTCGGGACGAAGCTTCACCGGTGGATGTTTTAGCTTCAGAGGAGCGACTAACGAAGCACATCAATGAGCTGCCCGATCAACTAGCTACCCAGAAAAGCTACCGCAATAGTGTAAAACAACTGCAAAAGGCAGACATGGAGTACCGAATTGCAGCTAACCGCTATCAACTGAAAGTTCAACAGTATAATGACCTGGTTGGTAAGAGCCCGTCTAAGTTTGTAGCTCTCCTTACCGGATTTAAAAAAGTTTCTGCGGAGCCAACACCTCAGCGCTCTGAATCAATTGGCTCTTCAGCATCTACATGAAAAAAATCAGAGTTTAGTTCACCCAGCAATTGCGCATAAGGTTGTAAACCATTTACTTCATCAAAAATCTGCTTTAGCACTGCTGTTAACGGTATAAATAGTACCATACCGGCCACGCCCCAGATCAGGTTACCTACAAAGATAGCCAACAGGGTAAACATTGGATTGATGCTCACTCTTCTTCCCACAATGTTCGGTGTAATCAAGTAACTTTCCAGACTCTGAATGACCACAAAGTAAACTATAATCCATAAAGCAACGGAGCCAGAGTCAGCTACCACCAGCGCAAACAGGGCGGGGATGAGTGAACCTACCAATGGGCCAATAAATGGAACAATATTGAGCAGAGCCGCAAATACTCCAAAGAACAGTGGGTTGGGTACATCGAACAGCCAGAGCGCAACGGAGTTGAATACTGCGAGGATAATAATAACTAATCCAATTCCGGTGAGATAATTACGCACCACCCGCTCAATCTTTAGCAACAAATGCTGCATGCTTCTCTCCTCACCCTGAAACAGATATACCGCAAATTGCATGATATCCTTCCGGTAAATAAGAAACAGCACAATAAAAGTCATCATAAATAATATATACACGAAACTGGAAGCCACATATCCTAGAAGAGTTCCGAAGGCACCGCCAGCATCCTGAAACAGAAAGCTTAAAGCATCTTTAAATGAGGATAAATCAGCGATTTCCGTATTTCCGAGTTGCTGACCCAGATAATCCGAAACCTCATTTACCATTTCATTGAGATTCTCCTCGAAGGTGTTGACATTATTTGCCAAAGCCGACATTTCAAGGGCAAAAAAAGTCAGAATTCCGCCTATGAAAAGGGTTGCCACAAGCAGGCATAAAAATGCGGCGATGGCGATATGTATATCCCTATCCTCTAACCATTGACAAAGTGGTGACAAAATAATGGCGATGAAAGCGGCGAAAGCCAACGGTATTAACAATGACTTACCCAAAATCATGAGTAAGATGATTAATGCCATAAGCAGCATAAAAGCAGTTGTACGGTACAGTGATGATGCAGGTAGTTTAGAAAACATGGTCAGGGGTTTAGCATGGTGGAAGCCACTTTTGTAGATTGTATCGGTACAGGCGCCCTCCCAACACCTGCTTGGTCACCTCGTCAGTCAGGTAAATTTCGGTGGGAGAAACAAAGCACACGGCTTCTTTCTGACTAATAGTGGTAAAAGCTAATTTAGTTACCTTACTATCTGCCAGGGAATGATTCTGCCAGCAGGAATAAATCCATAGTCCACTATAAGTGAGCAACACCAGATGCTGTTGATCAGGTGACAGATCGGCACTGGTTACCCACTCCAACTCTTTAAGGCGAGTGCCCCGCCCCAGATACAGACTGTCAATAAGCGTAGCCTCATACGTTCCTGCCTGTTTGGGTACCCGATAAATTCGGGTGTAACCATCGTAAGGTTTAGTACGGTTTTTAGAAAATAACCAGAGCGAATCACGAACCACGCACATAGCTTCTACATCAAAATGTGGCTTTTGGCCATTTTGCGTGTGGTGATCGTAAGGATATGTAAAACGTATTATATCCGCCCATACGGTATCCGAAGCATCAGTAGGCTCAAGTCGATAAATAGTAAGCGTATCTCGCTGCTTGGCATTGTCCCCTACATCACCTACATACAGATTGCCATCCTGATCCTGGGCCAGATCTTCCCAATCTACATTTTCGGCATTAGCAATGGTCTTTAGTTTAATCAAATGCCCGGCTGTATCCAGAGCTATAAGTTGCGGGCGATTTCCGCTATCATTATGTGACCAAAGCCACCGTCCTTCTATAGATTCCAGGCCCGAGCTTTCGGATAATATTGTATCCAGTCGGGCAACGGGCTCAAGTTCAATAATGGAACGATCTTCTACCAGGGTGGTATCGGACCCATTAGCAGAAATTAAAGTATCTCGCTGAGGAATCACTCGGTCTAACACGACCTGACGTAACTGAAAGAACTGAATAATGAAGGTATCTCTCCAGAAAAAAAAGCTTAATGCAAGAAACCCAATACAAGAGAAGATAATCCATTTTTTCACAGAATAAGCCGCTTAAAAGTCGCAATTTGGCTAAAAAGAACAGTTATCTTAACTATGAGGCTGACGAAAAGGTTACTCTCACCGCTAGTTTAAAAACGCTCATCTCTATTTTATTGAGACGTAGTAATTTAAAGTATTGGGCAATTTGAATAACCATGGCTTATCAAATTCACCTCAAACTGAGGAAATTTCACCTCATTTTTCTCTTAAAAATAAGTCACTTCTTTCTAAAACGCCATTTGGCAGGATTCTTTCTTTTAAGCTGGGTAACTATTTAAAGCACATCATTACTTGCCTTAAAGTGTTATTTTTTCAGCATACTAATCAGATAATGAAAGCATACGTATCAGTATTTGTTTTTGCCATAGTGTTAGTTGGACTGTGGAGTTGTGAAAACCGCGCGACCAATCATGATGCCCAAGCGCATATGGAAGAAGCAAAGGAGGCCATTGTAGAAGCTAAAGAAAAAGTGGGTGACGCATTGGAAGCTAAGTCCGAAGCACTCACCGCACATGGTAATAAGCTCTCTGACCAAATGGAAACCGAATTTGAACAAGTAGAAAGTCGTGTAGATCGCTGGTTTGAGAATGCAGGAGATGATGTACAGGAAGAGCATGCTGAACTCAAGCAGAAAATTGAACAATCTAAAGCCAGGCTAGCGAAAGATCTGACTAACCTCGATGAGCAAAGCGAAGAAACTGAAGATGATATACAGGCATCATTTCAAAAATTTAAGCAAGACGTAGATCAGTTATTTAAGAATTTAGATAATAAACGCTAACTATATATTCTAAACACACCACCTAAGCTAACCAGATTAGATTAAGCCAGTAGTGAGCGTTCGCTACTGGCTTTTTTTGTGCCAGGTCCTTTTCAATTTCAGCATATTTGCGCGGCTCATTCGTCCCCGACAATAAGTATTCTTTACTTGCCGAATCTTGGCTAATTGATTATACTTGTAATCAAACACTATTTTTTCAACCATATCCTATTTTTTGTGGCTAATATTGAGCAAATCAGCGTTTTTGACATCCTAAAAATTGGTATTGGTCCTTCTAGCTCCCACACACTTGGCCCCTGGAAAGCTGTACAACGATTCTTACAATCCATCCAGAAAGCTTCCCGATTATCTCAAGTAAGTGAAATCACGGTAGAGCTATATGGCTCTTTATCCAAGACTGGCAAAGGGCATGGAACTGACACTGCTATAATGCTGGCACTTTCAGGGGAAGACCCTGAAACGGTGGATACAAACATGATTCAGCAAAAAACCCAGCTCATCCGCCAAACACAATCCATAGATTTAATGGGTATTCATCCCGTCAATTTCTCTCCAGAAGAAAATATTATTTTTCGTCCTGAAAAGCTTTCCTATCACCCTAATGGTATAAGAATCTGGATGGAAACCGAGAACGGCGAACGCTACCTGGAGACTTATTATTCGGTGGGCGGTGGTTTCGTAGTGAAAGAAGGTGAAGAGCTCAATCCGAAACCAGATAAACCGCTACCCTACCCGGCCCAAACACCTCAGGAACTTCTGGCGAACACTCAGTCTCTCAATGGCTCAATTGCTGATGTTTTATGGAAAAATGAGCAAACCTGGCGTTCGGATGAAGCTATTCGCACTGATCTGTTGCGGCTTTGGGAGGTCATGCGGGACAGTGTATATCAAGGTTGCCATACGGAAGGTATTCTACCAGGAGGCCTCGAAGTATCCCGACGAGCGCCATTGATGTACAAGAAACTAATTCCTGATTCAGATTTCAGAAAGCCCGAAGACTGGCTCGATGCTCTTACACAGATCAATGCCGATACCCAGCAAACGCTTAAATGGGTAAGTTGCTTTGCTTTCGCTGTCAACGAAGAAAATGCGGCTTTTGGCCGAATCGTCACGGCCCCCACCAACGGAGCAGCCGGAGTAATTCCGGCCGTGCTTCTGTACCATTTATGCTTCTGCCGCAAGCAAATTGACGAAGATACTATTGTGCGCTTCCTGCTGGTAGCCGGTGAAATTGGCTCATATTACAAAAAAGGAGCTACCATCTCTGCAGCCATGGGTGGATGTCAGGCTGAAATTGGAGTATCTTCCTCTATGGCTGCCGCCGCACTTACCGAGTGCTCAGGAGGCACGCCAGCTCAAGCCTTAATGGCGGCCGAAATTGCGATGGAGCACCACCTTGGCCTTACCTGCGACCCGGTTGGTGGCCTGGTGCAAATTCCCTGCATCGAGCGCAATTCTATGGGAGCAATTAAAGCCATTACTGCTAGTAACATTGCTTTAGATTCTGACCCTAAAAATGCCAAAGTAACCCTGGACCAGGTTATCGATACTATGTGGCAAACGGCGCAGGATATGAGTGATAAATACAAAGAAACCTCGGAAGGCGGGCTGGCTATTAAAGTGCCGGTCAATATTTCCGAATGCTAACCTTTTTTTCATCGTTAAAGCTTAATTTTTATGGAAGTTACCTATTACGGGCATGCCTGTTTTTCCGTTAATTTTTCCGGGACAACCCTATTGTTTGATCCCTTCATTACCCCTAATGATTTAGCCAAAGATATTGACCTCTCATCAATCCAGGCAGACTATATTTTATTGAGCCACGGGCACTCAGATCATATTGCCGATGCCATTGCACTGGCTAAACAAACAAAGGCTAAAGTGATCTCAAGTTATGAGATTATCAACTGGCTGGCGCGAGAGGGCTACGAAAATGGTCACCCTATGAACCTGGGCGGGGCTTTTACCTTTGACTTTGGTACAGTAAAATATGTGAACGCAGTACATTCCAGCGCACTGGATGACGGAACGTACATGGGTAATCCTGGTGGGTTTGTCATTACAAATAATGACCACAGTTTCTATTATTCTGGCGATACTGCCCTTACCATGGATATGCAGTTAATTCCTCGCTACACATCACTTGACTTTGCTATCCTGCCCATTGGAGATAACCTAACGATGGGAGTAGATGATGCCATTATTGCCAGTGATTTTATTAAGTGCGACAAAGTAATGGGAGTGCATTACGATACTTTCGGTTTCATTAAAATTGACCATGAAGAGGCCATTAAGAAGTTTAAAAGTGCCGGAAAAGAACTGGTACTCGTAGATATCGGTAACACAGTCGATCTGTAAACCTGACTAAACCGCAAGATTTGACCTATGGCAAATGCTTTCTCACAATAGAAAGCATTTTTTCTTTCTTCTCAGTAACAATTGAAACTACTGAAGTAAATCACACCCCGCAACATCTCATTCCAACCAACATAATCAGAATAATTTTCTATATATAAGTTATTTTAAAATATTAAATTTTGCATTTTACATTATAATTGAAATATTTGTTTTCATCTTATTTCTATTGCCCTTATAATGTTAAGTAATTTCAACACCCCATCATTTAGTATTTCATCGTCAAAGCATGTTGAAAGAGCATCCCTTAGGCGATAATTTAATCACATTATAACATACCATCGCAACTTTCTGTAAATCAACCAACTAGCCTCAGCTAGTTTGACTAAGACTTCCTACCTATGAAAAATTTAACCTCCTGTCTGGTTCAGATATTTATATTGCTAATGGGGTTATGCCTCCTTCCCTCTCATGCACTTCAGGCTCAGGAAGCTCCCACACCTGATACCACCAGCACTGATTTTTTTGAGGGAATGAAATGGCGGAATATTGGCCCGCACCGGGGTGGCCGGTCACTGGGCATTGCGGGTAGTCCTCAGCGGAAAGACGAATACTATTTTGGCGCAGTAGGTGGCGGACTTTGGAAAACAGTAGATGGTGGCCTGAACTGGAAACCTGTCACCGACGGGCAATTGAATAGTTCATCCGTGGGGGCAGTGGCTGTTTCAGAAACGAACCCTGATATTGTGTATATAGGCACGGGTGAAACCCAACTTCGGGGGAATATCATGCAAGGCGATGGCGTCTACAAATCTACCGATGCCGGTAAAACCTGGAAAAATGTGGGGTTGAAAGAAACCCAGGCCATTGCCCGAGTCCGAATACATCCTACTAATCCTGATATTGTCTACGTAGCAGCTCTTGGCCATCCGTATGGCCCTAATGAAGAACGAGGGATCTTTAAAACAGAAGATGGTGGCGAAACCTGGAAGAAAGTTTTGTACAAGAGTGATGAAGCAGGAGGAGCGGACCTCATTATTGACCGCACTAACCCGGAGGTAGTATATGCATCACTTTGGCAGGTATACCGTACTCCCTGGAAAATGTGGGGCGGTGGTGGCGATTCCGGCCTGTTCAAATCTACCGATGGCGGAGACACCTGGACTGAGCTAACCCGCAAACCTGGCATGCCGGAAGGTACCGTTGGTAAAATTGGCGTTACCGTTTCTCCGGTCGATCCTCAGCGGGTCTGGGCTATTGTAGAATCTGATAGCGGTGGAGTGTATCGGTCTGATGATGCTGGCGAAACCTGGAAACTGGTAAACAACGAACGGAAATTGCGGCAGCGCGCCTTTTACTACTCTCGCATTTATGCCGACCCGCTAGACAAAGATGGGGTATATGGCCTGAATGTGGGCTTTTACAAATCAAGCGACGGTGGAGTCAATTTTGATAAAGTCATTGAAGTTCCTCACGGTGATAACCACGATCTATGGATTGATCCGACCGATTCTACCCGGCTCGCCGCTTCTAATGATGGTGGGGGCACCATCTCCACCAACAGCGGAGAAACCTGGACCGATGAAGATTTTCCTACCTCGCAGCTCTACCATATTATGGTTACCAGTGATTTTCCTTACCATGTTGCCGGTGCGCAGCAGGACAATTCCACCATGGCTATCCCCAACGAAGGCTGGGATCATATGCTGGCCCGACAAAATACTAACAAACCCCAGGATTGGTTTTACCCCGTGGGTGGTGGCGAAAGCGGTTATATTGCCCAGGACCCTAAGAACCCTGACATTTTTTATGCAGGGAGTCAGGGTGCTTTGCTTACCCGTTACAATCGGGCGACAGGTCAAATCAGAGATGTGCAGGTATACCCCCGCTTTTTCTCGGGTGAGCCCTCCAGCGCATTGCCCGAACGCTGGCAGTGGACATTTCCTATTGTCTTCTCCCCGGTAGATTCTGACCGTTTGTACACCTGCTCTCAGCATGTGTGGTACACCACCGACGAAGGTCAAAGCTGGGAGAAGATCAGCCCTGACCTTACGCTTGCCGATACCGCCACACTGGGGCTGAGCGGCGGGGTAATCACCAAAGACATGAATGGTCCTGAGATTTACGCTACCGTATTTGCGCTTGCTCCCTCCTATCACGATGTGAACACTCTCTGGGCTGGTTCGGATGACGGGCTAGTGCACATTACCCGCGATCACGGTGCCAACTGGCAGAATATCACTCCCCCCGATATGCCGGAGCATACCCGAATCAGTATAATTGATGCATCCCGGCATAAACCCGGCACGGCCTATATTGCCGGTAAGCGGTACCAGATGGATGACCGGGCACCTTACATCTGGAAAACCGACGACTACGGTGAAACCTGGGAGAAAATTATTTCCGGTATTAGTGAAGATGACTACGTGCATGTAGTGCGTGAAGACATTACCCAACCCGGATTGTTGTACGCTGGTACCGAACACGGAATTTGGGTTTCTTTTAATGATGGTGCCGACTGGCGACCTCTTCAGCTAGATATGCCTGATACCCAGGTAGCCGACTTGGCCGTAACCGAGAATGACCTGGTGCTAGGCACTCACGGCCGCTCAATTTATGTATTGGATGACATTGCACCAATCCGGGAATATAGCCCAGAGCTGGCTGATGCAGATTTTCATTTCTTCAAGCCCTATCCCGCTGTACGCGATGTACAAGATGCCGGTCTTCAGTATTACCTGGCTGAACAGGCCGATAGTATCACAATTGAGATTATGGATTCTGAAGGGAATATTATCCGCCGGTTTGCCGGGGATCAGCCTAAGTATGAGAAGAAAAAAGAATCAGAGCCCAGCTATGATGCAGATGAGAAAAAGCCCACAACTGCCGTGGGGCTTAATCGATTTGAGTGGGATCTACGTTACCCCGGCGCTACCGAATTTGAAGGTATGATTATGTGGAGCGCTCGCCCAACCCAGGGCCCGATGGCCCCTCCTGGCACCTATCAGGTAAAAATTACGGCCGATGGCAAGTCGGTAACTCACCCTATTGAAGTAAAACTAGACCCCAGGCTGGAGGGGGTTAGTGAAGAAGACATTCAGAAACAGTTTGAACTGGCTATGGCTATTCGCAACAAAACCAGTGAAGCGAATGAAGCGGTCATTCAGATCAGAAAAATTAAGGAGAAACTGGCTGAAAAAGGCAACCAAGACAAACTAATTCAGCAACTTAGTGAGGTTGAAGAAGCCCTCTACCAGGTCAAAAACCAGAGCCGGCAAGACCCACTTAACTTTCCGATTAAGCTAAACAATCGACTGTCATCCTTACGCCGAAGCGTGGAAAATGGCAATGCTCGCCCTACTGATGCAGCCTATGTGGTGTTT
The DNA here is from genome assembly GCF_022458895.1 of Roseihalotalea indica. The sequence goes on from NZ_JAINFL010000017.1 coordinate 16,009, forward strand.
GAGGAGCTATCGAAAGAACTGGATGGGCATATGACAACGCTGGAAGAAATTATGAACACCCGGGCTATTGACCGTTTGGGTATCTAAACCAATCTGCCAACAACCAGGAAATAACGGTTGGACTTTTTCTCGAGAATTGACAATAAATATTCGGAAAAAATTAAAAATAAGGGAAAGAATATTCCTCTTTATGTGTTGTAGTAGATACGTGGAGTTTGTAGATTTACTCCATCTCTAAATATTACACATATGCAAACCATTTTCTTGTTTTTAGGAGGAATAGGCGGCTGGGAAATCATGATTATCCTGCTGTTTGTACTGATCTTTTTCGGAGCAAATAAAATCCCCGAAATTGCCCGTGGTATGGGACGCGGTATTCGCGAATTTAAGGACGCAACCAAAGAAATTAAAGACGAAATTGAGAACGGAGTAAGGCTCGATAAATAAGGGCAGCTTCATAGCGAGGCTACGCCCAGGATTGCTCCGTTTTCCTGCCCATAGCCTCACTTCTCATCCTGCTTTATTTATATGTTATAATAGATCCCACAAATCTTTTACCCCAATCTGCCGGTTAACGGTATACCCTTCCCCATAAGCTACCCCGATAGAGTGTCCCAACTCCTTTCCTCGGGCCTCAATAAAGTTGAGAAACAAGGGGGTTGTTAAATAAGTCTGGGGTTCATTTCCTTCTTCAGCCAGAAACTGAGACCTAAATGCGCGAATAGCCTCCATTTTGGTTTCCCAATGTTCTGAGACATCTATCACAATATCCGGCTGAACGTACTGACTCTGTATGAAATGCAGCACCTGCTTCGGTCGCCAGGCCTCCTGCTCCTGCTGATCGCGAAGAGTACTGATCTTCCGAAGGCCAGAGTAAAAACAGGCATCCCGGACCAACGTCGCTGCTCTGCCGTGGTCAGGGTGCCGATCGTGAATGGTGTTGGTCAGCACAATCTCAGGCTGGTAATGGCGAATAGCTTTGATAATTTCAAGCTGATGCGCCTGATCATTAGCGAAAAAGCCATCGGCTAATCCTAAATTTTCCCGAAAAGCAGCTCCCATTATTTTGCGTCCGGCTTCTGCTTCCTGAGCACGAATATCAATCGTGCCCCGCGTGCCCAATTCGCCGCGGGTTAAATCTACCAAACCTACGGTTTTTCCCTGTGCCACCTGCTTGGCAACTGTGGCACCACAACTTAACTCAGCATCATCCGGATGCGCTGATATCACTAAAATATCTACTTTGTTCATAATAACTGATTCCAATTCAACAAAGGCGCAAAGGTAAGCAATCTTCCAAAACCGCCTCTCCTCTTACTGACAAAAGCACTAACAACCAATCAAATTTAAGAGATTGATAAAACCTAACGCCATTGCTAGCCAGGATTTGAGGTAGTAACACCTTCCGTTTCTGGGAAGAAGAAGTTTATTTTTCCCGATAAGGGAAGTTCTTTTGAATTAGGCAGTATTGGATGCTGAATTTAACGCACTGACTGTCAAACCATTACAACAAATATTTCCCCAAGAAGCACCCGGCGCATCATATATGCCTTAGTTATATTGTCTCTGATTCACAAAATTTACAAGCTATGAATATCGTAATCAACTTCTCTTCGCTCGTGTTCGCTATCGTCATCAGTTTCGCAGGGTTTACCACCTCCCTGGCTGAATCAATTGCTCCTACGAATAAATCTGCAGTGGAGGCTTTTGAACTGACCTCGCAAGCGAATCAGGTAGTGTTTAGCTGGGATTTAGCCGAAGATGTTGAAGGGGTTACGATCGTGGTAGAACGGGCCGGCATGGATGGACAGTTTGAGGTAGTAGGCCAGGGAAAAGAAGTTGTTAAGCAACAGTTTGTTGATCATAATCCTCAGGTAGGCATGTCGTACTATCGGTTAGCTATCCGGCATGCAGATGGTCGTATTGACTATCTCTACCATCCGGCTATGTCGGTGGTCCGAGGGAAGGCCACCAAGATCAGTTAAGAATAGTTGAGTGAAGGGTAAAGCAGAAAGGGCTGACTCAACCGAGTTGGCCCTTTGCATTTTAGGCCAGTGTATGGTGTATAGATCAATCTAGCCACCATTTTCTTCAAGAGATTTTTGAGAGCCAATTTTCATTTAAAAGCAGTGTAACGACTGCTATAATCAACTTCTTTGCTAGTTTATTACTACACGCATAATAAAGTTGATCTCCTTACAAAGTACAATCAGTTTTGTAATAACAAATGATGTTGGCAGTTGGCCGTCTTGCGGTAAGTAGTCAGCACATACTACCGTAAGTGGCAAGTGACTGATTGAAGATACCCAAATACACCATCGTACGCTAATAACTGGTCATTTCCTTACAAACGGCCTATGCCAACTGCGGGGCGGAGAACCGCTTACTGCCCCCTGCCTCCCGCCGCCTCCCAAACCCAATCATCAATTCTTTCTTAGCGAAAAATCAAAGACGCCTTGACTCACATATATATTCCAAACGACTCGAAACAATCCGCCAAATTTTTAAAATTTGAGACTATCACCTTGATATTTGTATTACAAAAAGCATATATTGAGTAAAATTTAATATTTCCTCAGACTTTACAATGCGATTAGGTACGAGGTCAACATTTCTGATGCTGATTTAAAGTTATTGCGTTGGCATAACCAACGGTGGCTCTAATCAGTAGGAAGGTAATTGTTAGTATAAAACCCTCACTAGCACAGATGTTACTTGCTGCCCATGCAGGAAAGAGACATATTGTCTTCTAAATACCAAGTACCAGAAAACGAGGCACTTTACTGTTGGTTGCTCCGGCTCAAAAAAGTCCAGAGCGGATTAAACAATAAGGCACAGATACTCTACTGACTTAATTATTAACAAGTAGTTGTATCGGAGGTAGAGACAGCAAGTTTCCGTTGTATACTCTGAATTGCTCTATACAAATAGTGAATAAAGCGCCAACTCTAATCTGCCCACTCACTTACTCCTAAGAAATAGGAGGCCAGGACATCTATGTCAATACTAGAGGACTTTAGCCCCACTAAGGATGCTATAAGCCCATAATTGGTATTGTATTACCAAGTTTTCTGGTGACATAAAATTTTTCACTTTGCTATCTGCGATACTTATAGTCAACAATAGCGAAGAACACAGTATCCACTTTTAAACTGACTGCCTATGCACCATCCCCCCTAACTAACAAACTCTCTATTGTAGAAGAGGCCATTCTTGCCTTTTCGGACCTTAACGGAGTCTAAAAAAAATTGCACAAATGTTCATTTTAAACAACCAGAACTATGAAATCAACTTTTCACCCTCAATTGGCCGATTTGCCCAGACTAGTCCTGATTGGACTGATATTACAACTGGGATTTACCAGCCAGCTCCTGGCCAGCGGCCCTGAACCTGTCAAACATGCAAAGGAAATACCCGACAAACAATTCGCCAGCATCAGCGGTAAAGTCACCTCGGCTGATGATGGCGGTGAGCTTCCCGGAGTCAATGTACTGATCAAAGGAACCGCTCAGGGAACCGTCACCGATATTGAGGGAAATTATCGAATTGAAGCCCCCAGCACTGAAACAGTATTAGTGTTCAGCTCAATTGGGTTTATCACTCAGGAAGTAACGGTTGGCAGCCAGACCGAAATCAATATTGTGATGGCCACCGATATTCAGGCATTGGAAGAGATTGTGGTCGTGGGGTATGGAACCCAAAAGCGAACCACAGTTACCGGTTCCATCAGCACCATGGACGGGAAAGAAATTGCCGAAGTCCCGGTTCCCAATATTTCTCAATCGTTAGCCGGTCGGCTGGCGGGAGTGAGCATGCGGCCTAATGGTGGACAGCCCGGTTACGATAATCCTGATATCCACATACGGGGCATTGTTACAACTGGTAATAACCAGCCGCTCGTAGTAGTAGATGGTGTACGACGGGATAATATTCGCCAGATTGATCCAAGCTCCATTGAGTCTATTACCGTACTGAAAGATGCCGCCGCAGTAGCTCCCTTCGGAATTGGTGGAGCCAATGGAGTAATTCTGATTACGACCAAACGTGGTGAGTCCGGCACTCCGGTTGTTCGGCTAAACTCATCTTACGGTATTCAAAAACCTACCTATCTCCCGAAAATGCTGAACGGCCGGGATTATATGGCCCTTCAAAACGAAGGATATTATAATCTGACTCCCGACGGTACTACTCCCCCCAATGATCCGGAACTCATTGCCAACTACGAGCAGCTACACCGGGACGATCCCTGGAGGTATCCTAATTCCAACTTCACCGATATTTTCAATACCAACGTACCCATCCAGAATCATAACATTGAACTCAGCGGTGGTAATGAAATTGTTGACTACCACGTAGGAGCAGGCTTTTTCGACCAGCAGGGCATATTTGATCCGGTAGGCTATCGTCGGTACAATTACAACGTCAGCCTCGGCCTACAGGCAACTCCTACTACTACGGTAAGGGTTTCGCTACAGGGGGCTATTGAACATACGGATGAGGTGGATGCTGATGAGGAAACTTCGGGCCACCTGTTCCGAAGCTTCTACAAATTCGTGCCTACCCAGAGCTTGATTTACCCGGAAGGCGACAAGTGGGGCGAGTCATCCGCTAACACCCCAGTGGGAGTTTTGCGATCAGATGGCTATCGTAAAAGTGATATGAACACGCTCCTTAGCTCGATATCAGTAGAGCAGGAATTACCTTTTATTGAAGGGTTAAGTATCCGGGGCGTTTTTAGCTACGATCCCAACCAGCGTAACGATAAGTTATGGCACATTCCTTTCATCTACCATAAGATAGACCTGTCGCAACAGCCATACACTTATACCGAGGCGATCTCTCTTCAGGAGGGCACGGGGCAACCTTACACCTGGCTGGAACTTGAAAACCGCCGCTCGGCTAATTTTACCTACCAGGGCTATATCAATTACAATCGAACCTTCGGTGCCCACAGCTTATCCGGACTGATTGTAGCCGAAGCTCGTAAATCATCAAATGACTGGTTTAGAACCAGAAGGAACAATTTTGCCGTCGAAATAGATGAAATCAGCCTGGGTAGCTCTAATAAGCTGGATTATGATAATGCGGGCTCATCCGGTACGGGAAGCGAACTTGGTTATGTATATCGCCTGGGTTATGCCTATAAAGACAAATACATCGTTGAGGCCTCTGGTAGATACGATGGGCACTACTCCTTTGCACCGGGTAGTCGTTGGGGGTATTTTCCCGCTTTTTCCGCAGCATGGCGTATCTCAGAAGAGGCATTTATGGAGAAATATGGTAACATTGATAATTTGAAACTCCGGGCATCTTGGGGAAGATCCGGAAACCTGCCGTATATAGATGGCCAATTGGCTGCTTTCCAGTACCTGGCTGGCTATGACCTGCGCGGTAATGCCTATGCCTTTGGAAATGGCACACTTGTTCAGGGCTCTAATGTTCCTCGCGAACCTAACCCGGAAATCACCTGGGAAATTTCTACCAAATTTGATATCGGTATTGATCTGACGATGTGGAACGGGCAGTTTGATGTGGCCCTCGACTACTTCCACGAAGATAGAACCGGTATGCTGCTGGCTCCGCAGGTCACCCTGCCGGTAGAATATGGTCTTTCCCTGTCTCAGGAAAACAAAGGCGAGATGAACAATAATGGGTTTGAGCTTAATATTGGCACACAGAAGCTGCTGAACAACGGAATGCAACTGGCCTTCACGGGTAATCTGAGTTACTCTATGAACAATATGATTGAGGTATTTGAAACCGACGCTGAAAGAAACAACCCGAACCGTACCAAAGTCGGACAACCTTTCGGGTCACCCTACGGCTACAAATCGTTAGGGTTATTCAGTACGGCCGACGATACCAACGGCGATGGCATTATCAATGCTGCCGACGGATACACCATTGAGCAGTTCGGCGAATTACACCCTGGTGACATCCGATATGCTGACTTAAGTGGACCCGAGGGAGTGCCGGATGGTAAAATTGATGCCAATGATGAAACCGTAATAGGATATCCGGTATACCCGGCCATGACGTTCGGCCTTACCTCTGCTCTCGATTGGAAAGGGTTTGATGTGTCATTATTCTTACAAGGCTCATCCATGTCCAGCATCAATCTTCGCCAGTTTATGACTGTGCCTTTTGAGAATAATGGTAGTAATACTTCGTATGAATATTATGATAACCGTTGGACTCCGGATAACCAGGATGCGAAATATCCTCGAGCTACTCCTTCTCCGTACGCCAACAATACTAAAGATTCAGATTTCTGGTGGATCAACTCCAGTTATCTACGCTTAAAGACCGCGATCATCGGTTATACTTTCCCCAAGCAGCTTACTGATAGGCTAAAAATAGGTTCAGTTCGATTATATGTAACCGGACAGAACTTACTGACCTTCAGCGGGATAAAACACATTGACCCCGAACTAGGCTATGACGACCGGGAAACTGCCTACCCGGTTATGAAGTCTACCACCTTTGGCCTTGATATCACCTTTTAATCAGAAACATCAGAACCATGAAACGAATAATTCATAACATACCCACGCTAGGATTACTCGCCCTGCTCCTACTAGGCCCGACCGCCTGCGATCAGGAAGAGTTTCTGGAAAATATTAACAAGTCTAATCTTACCGATGAGACTCAATGGCGATCGGAAACGAATGCTGATATTTTCCTGAATGATGTATACAGTGAAATTCCAAACACCTGGAATATTGCCGAGCAACTGGATTACTACACTGACGATTACAACATCAGCCATTACTATACTGCTTCCAACTGGCGGCAGGGCGTAACGCTGGTGCCCACTCAAAGTAATGACAGCCCCTGGGGAGGTACTCACGGACCAACTGATGGGTACACCTGGCAATCATTCTTCGTAAAAATCAGAAAATGCAATACGTTTATTCAAAAACTCACTGAGAACCAGGATAATTATACAGAAGAGTACTTCAATCAGCGAATTGACGAAGCACGATTTTTACGAGCATTTTTCTACAGTGAATACTTTATGCACGTAGGAGGGTTGCCAATCCTGACTGAGCCATTGGATAGAAGCACTATGAGTGAGGATGAAATGCAAAAGCCTCGGTCTACCTTTGAAGAAACCTTCAATTTCATTACGGGGGAACTTGGGCAAATTGTGGATAATGGCTTTCTGGCCATCAAATACAACAATGGCGAGAATGGTGCTGGGCGGGCTACTTTAGGAGCTGCACTAGCATTGAAAGGATGGATCGAGTTGTTTGCTGCCAGTCCGCTATTTAATAGTGGATCAGCTTACCTTTCCGACCCGGAAAACTTCGTTCATTTTTCCAGTGCCAGCGATAGCCGATGGGCCGCCGCTGCCGCCACAAACAAGCAGTTTATTGATGCTTACGGCAACGGTGCTCCTTATGGACTGTATGGAGATCTTCCCAATTTATGGCGCACTGCTAATGAGTATAACGAGGAAGTCATCTGGGACCGGCAGGTTGTAGCCAATGTAGGTGGCATGGGAGGATCGTATGAACGCCGGGGTGGCCCTACCTATGTGCTGGGTGAGTATCAGACCTGGGGGAACTACAACCCTACCCAGGAACTGGTAGATGCGTTTGCAATGGCAAACGGGAAACCTATCACCGACCCCATCTCAGGATACGACCCACAAAACCCCTATGCTAACCGGGAAAAAAGGTTCTATGACTTTATCGTATACGATGGTGCTCCTTACAAACTGGACTGGATGCCCAGAGCTGATACCATTTACACGCGTATTGATGAAACCTCAGCAAACCCGGATAAAACCAATCAGATTGATCTGGCTGGAAAAACCGATGTGGGCGACTCTGGTTATTACCAGAAAAAACTGTTAAACCCAGATAATGCACCCGGTACCGATGCCAGCGGGCAGAATTTTGTCTTCTACCGTTATGCCGAAGTGTTGTTAAACTATGCTGAAGCACAGAATGAAGCAGTAGGCCCCGATGCCACCGTGTACGAAGCAGTTAATCAGATCAGACGACGTTCAGAGTTGCCCGATTTGCCATTAGGCCTAAATCGGGATGAGATGCGGGATGCCATCCTCAACGAGCGTCGGGTTGAATTGTGCTTTGAGCGGAAGCGGTATTTTGATAACAAGCGGCTGGCTCAGGCAGAAGATAAAATGGGAACTCCGCGCCACAATATGGTTATTCGCAATACCCAACCAGCTGATAATTCGGGAACCTGGGTTTATAGTGTAGAACCGGAAGTGAAATACACCGCAAAGTTTGAATTGAAGCAGTATATGAGTCCAATACCTCAAAATGCCATCGACCAAAACCCTAAAGTAAAGCAAAATCCCGGTTATTAGTTCTAAATGATTATGGTAGCCTCAAAAGTTGGGGCTACCTTTTTTAGGTCAGTATATTTTGTATGAGTTTCCATTAGAAACCGGCCTGGCTCCGGACAACTAGTACCAATTCATTAGAAGTGGGATTCCTTCTTTAAAACCAAAACTTGTTTGATATTAAAAGCGTAATAAAAACAAACCCCATTATAGTATGGCTGCTGTTTTCACCCTCATCTTACTTATCGGATTAGAATTTTGTGGTTACTATCTGGCCAGCAGTATAGGAGAAGCGGTAAGAAACGCGCTAAGCAAAAAGCGAATAAGAGTAACTCCCCGCGTTCGCGGCTTAAACGCGATCATTGGATATGCCACTATTTTCGGGATTTTTGGTCTCCTGACTTTGGTTTTATAACAAGCAAGCAAAGCAGAAAAAGACCTGCCCCAGGCAGTCTCTCATTTCATCTATTGAGCTTTAGTATCCAGCTGCCGCGTCATCGCCTCGCGGATCGGCTCCACCTTCCAGACGACCATCCGGTAATACCAGAATAGCATCAACGCGCCCGATACTCCCCCGATCAACCACATGATGTCCCATATCCTCTAAATCTTTTATGACATCATTAGTCAGTGCTTTGGGTTCAGCAAAAATAGTATCCGGTTTCCACTGATGATGAAAACGTCCGGCATTCACCGCGGCCTGCATACCCATTTCGTGATCAAGAACATTCAGGATAGTTTGATAGACCGAGGTAATGATTGTGGAGCCACCGGGTGTGCCTACTACCATGAAAAGGCTATCATCTTTTTCTACAATGGTGGGAGTCATAGAGCTAAGCATGCGTTTCTCGGGCTGGATGGCATTAGCTTCACCACCAACCAGGCCGAACATGTTCGGATAACCCGGCTTGATGCTGAAATCATCCATTTCATTATTCAGGAAGAAACCGGCACCGCCTACAACCACTTTAGAGCCATAGCCTCCATTGAGGGTCGTAGTGACTGAAACCGCCATGCGGTCTTTATCAACAATAGAGAAGTGAGTAGTTTCCAGTGACTCAATGGGGGCTGGGTCTCCTTCGGAAATCATGGAGCTGGGAGTAGCCTGAGTAGAGTCAAAGTCTTGCATTCGGGCACGATTATATTCCTTGCTCAATAGCTCCTGCACCGGAACAGGGTAAAAATCCGCGTCGCCCAAAAACTTGGCTCGGTCTGCATACACTCTTCGTTCAGCTTCTACCATCGCATGTACCGTAGATTTTGTGTTGTGCCCCATCTCCCCGATAGGAAATTCCTCAATACTGTTTAACAACTGCACTAGAGCAATACCCCCACTCGAGGGTGGCGGCATAGAAATCATCCGGTATCCTTCGTATTCCGCAACCACCGGCTCGCGAAACTTCGCTTCATACTTCGCCAGATCTTCCAGAGTAATAATTCCGCCTCCCCGCTTCATTTCTTCTACCAATAATTCCGCTGTTTTTCCAGCGTAAAAACCATCCCGGCCCTGATCGCGGATGAGCTTCATTGTTTCGGCCAGCTCAGACATCAAAATAGTATCACCAGCCTGCCATTCGTCTTCATTGATCAGAAATTCCGGGGTAACTGTATTTTGCTCAATAAACCGGTCTTTACCTCGGTTCAGTCCCTCAGCCTCTCGTTCGGTAAGGACAAATCCATTTTCAGCTAAATCTACCGATGGTTGAACCAGATCTGCCCAGGGAAGTGAGCCATAACGCTCGTGCGCTCTCACCATTCCGTCAACAGAACCGGGTACTCCAGACGCAAGATGGCCCAACGTACTAGCGTCTTCAATAACATTTTCATCCTCATCAAGATACATATTACGGTCGGCTGCCAGAGGAGCTTTCTCCCGATAATCCAAACAGTCGGTCAGGCCGCTGGCTTCTCGGATTACCATAAAGCCCCCACCACCAATATTACCGGCAGCGGGATAAACGACAGCCAAGGCAAATTGTACTGCAATGGCAGCATCAACGGCATTGCCACCTTTTTTTAAAATTTCTACCCCCACCTCTGAAGCCAACGGATGGGCACTTACCACCATTGCCTGATCTGCAAGCAGGCCAGTAACCGGTTCTTCCGTTATTTCTTCAGTTACCTGCGTTGTACAGCGAAAGGTTAAGAAACAGAGTGTCAGAATAATTACAAAGGATGATAGGTATTTCATGTAGTATTGTTTTGCTATAGGGCAGAAAATCCAAATATGAAAGGATTCAGCCTGCTTTCCAAATATCTGAGATATAGGCTTCAATATGATACTGCTATCTGATAAATCAAAATCTGAACTGCCTGGCCAGCTTGTTCATAACCCGCATTTTGTTTTTTACAGGTAAAATGCTAAAATTCAGCTTAGTAAGCTCCTACTCCCCCGATGCAAAACTTATTTGAAGCCGCTAATGGTCACCCAGCATTCAAGCAGTTTAAAGTCTCCGAACTGCTTTTCACCGAATACAAATGTATGGAGAACGCATCGGTGTTCGATATCTGGTCGCAGTATAATTATTTTGTCTACGTGCTGGCCGGTAAAAAGCAATGGAACACCCGAGAAGCAGAGTATATGGTGCACGCCAATGAGTTGATCTTCGTGAAAAAAGGGGCTAATATCATTCATAAGTTTTTTGAAGAACAATTCTGCGCATTGCTCATTTTCGTACCGGATGATTTTATCAAAGAGATTGCTAAAGACCGCCCTACATCTGTCTCCAGCCCAACAAACCCTGAAAGCGACAGTGTTTTGCCTTTAGCGATGGATACTGCGCTTCACGCTTACTTTCAATCCTTATATGCTTATTTCTACCGCGATCAACCCCCTTCAATATCACTGTTGGAGATAAAGTTTAAAGAGCTCATGCTCAACCTCTTACAGTCAGAGCAACACTTTGAACTCAGAGCGTATTTTGAGTCTCTCCTGTTAACTGGCAAACCTTCCATCCGGTCAGTAATGGAAGCCAATTTTACGTATAACCTAACGCTCAATGAGTTTGCCCGGCTTTGTGGGAGAAGTCTTACTGTATTTAAAAGCGACTTTAAGGATATCTATCATTGCTCACCGGGTCGCTGGCTCACGCAAAAGCGGCTGGAGTACGCAAAAAAGCTACTAATCACCACTGATAAAAATATTAATGAACTCATATTTGAATGCGGGTTCGAGAATGCTTCGCATTTTACCCGAGTTTTTAAAGAGCGGTTTGGAATGACTCCCCTGAAATACAAACCTTAATCGCAAAGCATCCATTTCGCTTTGGTAAATTTAGTCTGGTCGGCACAATTTTCCGTCTTTTGAGTACATCGGTTTCGCATAAATTCATTCAACTTTGTCGTCATCCAGCCTTTACTGGCTACGTATCAACATACCCTAAACTTACCATCAACTATGGAAGCTGTACATCCGACTACTACTGAAAACAAGTGGCTCACGTTGGCGCACGAATTAGGAAAAGAATTTGCTGAGCGATCATCCGGTTACGACCTTACTGATTCTTTCGTTAGCGAAAATTATGATGCCCTGAAAAAACACGTTTTTTTTTCCGCGATGATCCCCGAAGAATTTGGCGGTGGGGGACTATCACACGCAGCCATGTGTGATATCATCCGCACACTAGCTTACTACGATAGCTCTACAGCCTTAGCGTTATCCATGCATCAGCACTTGCTGGGAGCCAACATCTGGAAATATAAACACGGCAAAGGTGGCGAGGCAGTACTGCAAAAGGTAGCTGATCAGCAGTTAATTTTAATCAGCACCGGGGCTCGCGACTGGCTTGAGTCTAACGGGACAATGGAAAAGGTGGAAGGCGGCTTCCGGGTAAGTGCTCAAAAACACTTTGCCAGTCAGTCCGCAGTGGGGCACGTACTGGTAACCAGTGCCCCGTATCATGATCCGGAGGAAGGCTGGCAGGTACTTCACTTTTCGGTACCTATGAATGCCGAAGGGGTCTCTAAAGAAGATAACTGGTATACGTTAGGAATGCGCGGTACCGGCTCACAAACTGTTACGTTGGAAAATGTATTTGTCCCAGAGTCCGCTATTGTACTTCGCAGACCTCAGGGCGAGTATCATATGTTCTGGAATGTTATTCTCACCGTCGCCCTTCCACTCATTATGTCGGTCTATGTGGGGGTTGCCGAAAGAGCGGCTCAAATTGCTTTGATAAACCTTAAAAGTAAGAAACCAGGTCAGCCTCATACGCCTTATTTGGTAGGTGAGATGAACAATGAACTTACTACGGCCCAGGTAATGCTTCAAGACATGATCCGCCTCACTAACAATTTTGATTTTGCACCCACTGATGAGAACGGCCATGAGATGCTCACCCGGAAAACCATCATTGCAAACAGCGCCATTCGCACCGTGAATAAAAGCATGGAGGCTGTGGGAGGACAGAGTTTCTTCCGGGCCATGGACCTCGAACGATTATTCAGAGATGTGCAGGCGGGGGTGTTTCATCCTTTACCCGAAAAACAGCAACAGCACTTTTCGGGCGAGTTTTTATTACGGGAAGATTCCGTTTAGGTATTAACTTCTTGGGTACTTTTCATCAAACAAGGTAATGTGCTTTAGGTTAGTACAGTACTATGTGCTCCTATTCCGATGGGAGAATATGAGGTGTACCACCCCACAATTTGCATAACGGATGAATATTACTGATAAAACAGCTATTGTAACCGGTGCCAGCAAAGGTATCGGTTTTGCCATTTCAAAGGCCCTACTTCAGGAAGACATGACCGTTGCCGGTTGGAGCCGTAGTGCTCCGGACATACAGCACAAGAATTTCCATCATTTTGAAGTTGATTTAACGAAGGAAGCATCAGTAGCCGAGGCTTTTCAGATGATGACCCAACAATTGGGCAGCACAACGCATGTGTTGATCAACAATGCCGGTATAGGGTACCGAGGATCAACCGAAGAGATGGAGAGCACGACCTGGCGGCAACTATTCGACCTGAATGTACATGGTTTATTCTATGTAACCCAACGGGTAATCCCCCTGATGAAACAACAGCAAGAGGGGCATATTATTAATATTTCGTCCGGTGCCGGAACCAACGGAATTGCCGGCATGGCCGCCTACTGCGGAACAAAACATGCTGTGAGAGGAATTTCGCACTCACTACATCTAGAGCTGCGCTATGAAGGCATTAAAGTCACCTGCCTTGCCCCCGGTTCGGTCGACACTCATTTTTCTCAAAGTGCAGGTTCTTCCTCATCCAAAAAAAATAAAATGCGGCCTGAGGATATTGCCCATTCAGTAGTACATGCCCTAAAAGCTCACCCAAACTATCACTACGTGGATATGGAAGTACGCCCATTACAACCTTGATTGCTTTGCTGATATTGAAACCCATAAGGCAGTATCAGATAATTTATTGCCAAAAGTTTTTCGCAATATTTAATTGATTTTCAGTAATTTGAGCACCTTTGTTTGCTTTATCAGTTTCAGTAGATCATGCCCTCACTTAATACCATTTTTTACGGACCACCCGGCACTGGCAAAACGTATCTGACATCTCGACGGGCAGTACAGTTGATTGAAAACTTATCAGACCATGAGCTTGAGGAGCAGTATCCTTCCGAAGCCCGAGATGAGTTAAAGGCACAATTCAATCAGTATCAACAGCAGGGGCGCGTTGCGTTGCTCACTTTTCATCCGTCTTTTGCCTATGAGGATTTTGTAGAGGGTATTAAACCTTTTAAAAACGAGCGAAACGAACTGTACTATGATGTGGAGGACGGAATATTCAAGCAACTTTGCTTTAATGCAGCCTACGCGCTTTACCATGCCCAGCAGCAGCGAGCTTTAGAAGCCTCTTCAAACGACCGGAAAAAAAATACTGAAGTAAATAGCCCGAGAACGACTACCCGCCCCTTTGATGCGCTATTTTTTGAGTTTGTTGATTATCTGAAGCGCATGATGCGGGAAGGACCGGAAGAAATCACCTTTGAAACCAAGCAAGGTAAAGCCATCTTATTAACCGATATCAATCAAAATAATACCTTATCATTTCATTCGGCCAAAAGCAGCAAATCCTACTCAGTAACGAAACAGAGTTTATCTAAACTATACAAAGCTTTTTCTTCTCCAGATTCTATCAGAAACCTATCTGAGGACATAGGAAAGGTAGTTGGGCGGGGCAACACTTCGGTAATGTGGGCGGCCTTTCACCGGCTTAAAGAATTTGAGTCTACCCGATACCAAACCTACAATTATCTGCTGAACAATAGACGCCTTTCTGGCAAACCCGTTTCCGCCGTGCAATACGCCCAAATGAAACGGGCTATTCAGCAATTGGATTATCGCACCCTCTCACCCACCGACTATGCGCAGGCCGGAAACTTTGTGCTCATTATTGATGAAATTAACCGGGGCAACCCAGCCAGCATTTTTGGTGAACTGATCAGTCTGATTGAGGAAGATAAGCGCGCCGGAAAATCGGAAGCCCTGCAAACAGTATTGCCTTATACTCGTGAGCCATTTCAGGTACCACCCAACCTCTACATCATCGGTACCATGAATACCGCTGACCGCAGTGTTGACGTACTGGATATGGCTTTTAAACGAAGATTTGCGTTTCATTCGGTTCCCCCTAACCCTTCGTTGCTTCGCCCTGCCGTTTCCGTTTCACTTTCGGATGTTGGTGATTCAACCGAGACAGAGCACGTGGCGCAGGCAGCAGAACCAGGAGCTCCTTATCTGACCCCAAAAATTCACTTGGATCAATTGTGCGCAACCATCAATGAGCGTTTGCTGTGGCTTAAAGGAGAAGAGTATCAATTAGGTCATGGGTATCTAATGCCGGTGCTGTCTGCTGAAAATCCCCTAGTAGCTTTGCGAACGGCGGTATATCAGAGCATTGTCCCTTTGTTGGAGGATTATTTTATGGATGATTGGGAAAAGCGTGTGTTAGTGTTGGGACCTGATTTTGTTGAAGAACTACCTGTGCCCGCTTCCATACCTGAAACAATGAAGACGGACTTTCAAAACCCATTTCAACCGCATAAACGTTATCGCTGGCGCATGCTCAATGATCGTGAATTTGTTGTTGCCATTCAACGGATTTATGCAACTTCCTAAGCCAATCATCACTGTTTACGAACACGAAGTATTGACCATTGATACTCAACGCCAGGGGTCAACCTTTAAGAGTAAACACCTTCATCAGTTGGCCCAACTTCAATCTAGGTTGCCAGCTACCATCTATCGCTTAGAATATCAAGCGGTCCGTTTTTCCAGTATTGTCGGCGTAATTCAGTTACCCGATCTAATTATTGAAATTCTTCCCAAAGTCAGTCAGCAGACCAAGCCCGCCCAGGTCCGGCTGGCCTGGACACAGCTTTTGCAGTCATCAGGTTTTCTACCTTACCTGGGTGAGCCATATCCTCAATTACTAACGCAGCCTGGCTCATTAGCCCAGGTATTGCAAACAGCATTTATCAAAGAAGTTGAATCGTTGCTACGCCAGGGTTTGGTCAAGCAGTACCGTTCATCCGAGGCGAATCAACCCTTTCTACGGGGAAAATTGTTACTATCTCAACAGATCCGGCACAATCTCATTCGTCAGGAGCGCTTTTACGTTCGTTCCCAACAACACCAATTAGATCACCCACTTAATCAGCGACTTAAACAAGCCCTTCGGATTATAGAGGCCACGGGTGAGCACCTGCCATTGGTACCACACTTGTTGTCCCAGTTTCGCTTAGTGAAGAACTTTCCCTTAAATCACCCCTGGAAAAAACCAGCCCTAAACCATCTTTCGCAGTCGTACGAAAAAGCTATTTCCCTGGCAGAATTGATCTGCAAAGGTTATTTAGGTGGCGCTTTTGTCGGAAATGATTATGGCTTCTCATTGCTGTTTGATATGAACCGGGTTTTTGAGACCTTAATACATGGGTATCTACTTAAGCTATCTAAAGCTTACGGGTGGCATCTACAATATCAGCCAGATCAAACTTTTTGGCATAACAAAAGGCTACGTCCGGATTTTGTAATTGACTTGCCTGGAAAAAAGCGGGTCGTCATTGATACAAAATGGAAAATATTAGTTCAACCGGAACCCAATGACGAAGATCTTCGGCAAATTTTTGCTTATACCCAGGTTTTCCAGGCTCAGCGAGGTATCCTATTGTACCCTGATGTTTACCACCTAACCCCTACCCTACAAGCATTTCCACTGCCCGCAGCCCAGACTGCCAGTTGCGAAATTCAGTTTGTATCGCTTCTGGAAAAACCCGCACAGCAGTTAATTGATTTACTTAAGCTATCTACCTAATGGTCAGCATTCTATCCCCGGTACAACGTTGCCTGAGTTCGCTTTCCCCAACTAGCAATGATCGCACGCAGACTGCGCAATCTCAGCACTGGCTGCTCATTCTGCTGAACAGGAAGTAGACCATGACTTACTTGTTTGATACCTTCGATAGTGTACAAGGCTTCCGGAGCGATACTCTCAAGGTTGATCAGAAACTCACGTAGTTTTTTTCGTTTGCAGACGGTAAACAACACCTGAGAGTTACCCGATTGGTCGTTGGCTTCTACCATAGAATAACGATACTGTGATTGGGCCAGATACTCAAGCAATGCATCTGGGACTTTCTTACTGATAATACGGATCAGCACGCTTCCGTAGGCCAGCCGTTCTTCAATGCGCATACCAATATAAGTACCTGAGGCAAAACCTGCCGCGTAGGTCACGTAGGCTGCCATATTACTGGCATCCTGCATAATGCGAGACAGTGCCAGAATCGTAATCAGAGCCTCAAAAAAGCCTAATATTGCTGCAAATTTACGCGCACTGTTTACGACAAACATCAGTTTTACTGTAGCCAACGTCACATCAGATACCCGAGCGATAAAAATTAGCAAGGGTAATACCAGGTAATTCATGAAATCAATTTCGAACATGATGATTCCTTTTAATTTGTGGTTACTTAATTAAAACATTTATAGTCGGGCGCTATACTTATCTCTTTTTTAGTATAGCTTCCAACAATTTTTTCAAACCGGCACATTCTCTTTTGAGTGTCCCGATTATTTTTGACTAAATTTTACAATGCTTTACCTCACGATCAGTGTTAATCCAAGCTTTCGAGTTGTTGTATCGTGAGAATTATCAATGAGATAGGACTATGATCGGGACATGGAACTTTACCTCCTGGAGATAAGGGTGTCCTTGTTACTGAATTCAGTTGTTAATTAACTACTCTAAATACCCTTTAAATCAGTTACTATTAAGTTCATCTGGATTTGAAAACAGTTTTATTGGCAATCATAGATTTATGTGATTGTCTATTGCTGCCAATTTCGTTTGCAATTTATAACGCTGGTACACGCTTAATCAAGATAGTTGTTACATATTCGTCGCAATAGAGCATTTTTTTAAGCAGATTGGGTTAAAAAATTTACTGAAAATTAAAAATAATGCAATTCAGTATGATGGAATACTAAGGTGAGCCTAGTTTAGAAGCACTTTGAGCAAATTTTTTAATATAAAGGTATAATCATTGCAATTTTTAAAATCAGGCCCTGTGTACTTTTTTTTAAGTCTACGTGGTAAAAAACCAGGTCGTCAATGTACCTAAACTATATTTTAAGCAGCCTTTTAAGCAAACTAATCACTAATTTTTATCAACCTGTTTATTAGTACCCCTATTAGGAATCATATTCAAAACGCGATTTTGTCTCTTTGATCAAATGTTTAATAATAGAGAATTAAACTATGAGTAATTTTGAATACCATAATTTCAAACATGATGGTTTATTATTATCGATTTGTAAACATAGAAGTAAATATTAGCTGATATTAATAATATTAAAATTATATTACATTTTAATCATAACATTTATTAAAAAAACAATTTTTATATCAATAGAAATTATAAATAAAATAAAAATAGTGTAACATGATATTATTACCTCCGTAGACATACACTCATTTAATTTTAAGAAAAAGACTTATTAAAAAGAGAACATATATGCGAGATAGAAATAAAGTAGCTAGAATGAATTTATCAAACACTAAAAAAAGAGATGTAATCCAACTCAAGCTTGAAGACTCCACGAGCTTCTTGAAGGCTGAGGGGTATGGTAGTATGATAAGGAATGGGTTTTACTGCCAACGTTCAAACATCATCTAATTATATTGCTACCTCATTCTGATAATGAATGATAATGCTAAACCTTTTGGGCATCCTACTAAATAGGTTGCCCTATTTTTTTGATTTAACCCAATATAACATCATAATATTTATTACATTTCTTTAATAAATTATATATCTGGCACAAATCGTGTTTTACTAGGTGAAAAAACGGACCGATGCCAAAGAAGCTGTATTTACTGCTAATTGTTATTTGCTATTTCACAGTAGAGAGTCACGCTCAGAAGTCTAAACACCGACCAGGGGGATTCACATCGTCTCAGTGGTATATTGGGGTTACTTCAGGAATCAGTAAGCTTCAACCTAAAGTGCTTGAGAGCCATTCTGAGGTTGAACTTTGGGACTATAACGAACTTGAAACCAAAGAATATCCATCGGCTGATCAATCCTTCGGTTATCATTTGGGAGTTGCGACTCACTTCTCCCCTACTCGGTTCCTCCAGATTTCACTAACTCCTTCTTACGTGCAACAGGATTGGAGTTATCGTACCCAATATCGCTGGGAGAATAGTGAAAACTTCAATTATTCTTTTGAGATGGAATATCAGCATCAATACACGCTGCACTATCTGGTCTTGCCTCTTTCGGCTAAGTATATTTTTCTACCTCGGCGCTGGAAGCCGTTTATCCAGGCAGGAATCCAATATCAGCGGACAGTGGATGCTACCAAACACTTAATTTCATCTGGAACCGATTATACTTCAGGGGCTCCCGTTTCTCTAGCCTCAGAAACTCAATCTACTACCGCTACCTCATTGTTCAACAAAAACCAGTGGGCCGCAAAAGCTGGCGGGGGGCTTTACTACCATTTTACCGGGTTTATGGTGGGTATTGAGGTTAGCCATTATTATGGACTTAGCAATATTGTGAATGACCAGGAGCGATACTCTGCCACCAGAGACTTTCAGGGTTTGGGCACCGTGCTGGATGACATTCGCCTGGTAGGTAAAGAAGTATCTTTTCAATTGGTCTTTCCTATGAAATATCTGACCAAGAGTTTTTCACCCGTAGTTCTTTGACACTTATGAAACGACATAGAAAAATTTATTACCACTTTCTGGTTTTTGGAATCGTGGTGCTGGCGGCCTGTGCTAAGGATGAAGAAGTCATTGAACCTAAACACAGCTTCACCCGGCTATATGAAACCCAGGATTTTACTGATAAGTATCAACCTGTTTCCGTTGTTCAAACCTCGGATAGTGGATACCTTACATTGTCTCGAACCGAACAATGGAAAGCTCACCTTTTTAAGTCGGATGAGGAAGGAATAACCTCTTGGGTTCAGGTAGTTGATGAGCCTTTTGTTCACCCATTACCCCAGCTTTACCCTCAAGATTCTGGATACTGGATGTTTGGAATGAATGAGCTTTCGCAGAGCCTGGAAATATTCTCAATCGGTGCAACGAACGGCGCTCTTGAGAATATCAGAACCATCTCTTCAGTGAAATATCCGTTAGCGGTGCATAAAACGCCGGATCAACAATGGATTGTTCTGGGGTACAACCGTGATACTCAAAGCAGTACACTTCATCTGTTTTCAGCAGATTTCGTTGAGGTCTGGAACCAGTCATTTGAGATACAGGAGGATGTGGAAGAACATGTTGTAAATCACATTGCAGGTATCGGCGATCCACTTCCCTTCTTCATCGGAACGAACGGTAATTATATCTATTTTAACGGTTTCTACAACTACTCATTCTCCTTAGTTTTTGCAAACCTGTCAAATGGTGAATACCTGGGGGTAATCAACGGTTACCGAAATAAAAGCACTGTGAGTGCTCTCTATCCATTGGGTAGCCAGCAGTATGCTTTGGCTCAAAATAATTATGGAGATGGCGCGATTCTTTCTAACGTAACTATTCAGGAACGCACCATCGGCTTTGGTGGAGATTTACCAACACTAGCATACAATGAAATTGATGAAAATGCTAGGGTACTTATTAAAGAGATAGATCATGTAGGTCAGGCCATTATTTTGTATGGCACTCATACCAAACGGAGACAAATGGTATTTTACGCCTACGATAAAGAAACGAGTGAACTCATCAGCATTAACTATCTGGGACAAACCAACCCTTACCGCCTAGGCGACTTCATTCAGACCGATGACGGCGGCCTGGCAGTAATATCAGAAACCTACCTGGCTGGTAAATTTTCACGGCTAGCCTTATTTAAACTCTCTAAGGAAGAGCTGGCTGCCTGGTTCTAACACTCTAAGGTTATTTTAGAAGACCGATATGAATGATGGCGTCGCCCTGATGGACAATTGGGTTATTATTCACTCCAATGATAAATCCATCAATTGGTGATTTTACAACTACTTTGAAATCACCAAACGGATCATTGATGGTTCCCAACACCTGCCGTTTGTTTACATGTGTGCCATTAGAAACTTTAATCCGAAAGATGCCGGAATGCTTGGCCCGTACCCACCCTGACCGTAGCAACACCTGGTTGCTATAGGTAGACTCCTTTTTTGGCCGATCAATCATGCCTAAGTGAGCCATAAGTCGTTCAGTACCCTGCATACCTTGTTCAATGGCAAATTCATCGAAGCGAGAAGATTCTCCACCTTCAAACACCAGCATGGGTTTACCCAACCGAGCCGCTGACTGGCGCAGTGAACGAGGACGATAGGGTGAGTTTAAAGTAAAGGGTGCGCCAAACGCCTCAGCCAAAGGCACAGTTTGCTCATCGCGAAAAGCGCAACGTATTTGTGGAAAGTTACTTCGGTCAGCTCCGCCGGTATGAAAATCAACTCCGTAGTCAATTTTTGGAATAATATCGTGCATGAAATAATGTGCCACCCGTGATGCCAATGATCCGTTTTTATTTCCTGGAAACGAACGGTTTACATCTTTACCATCTGGCACATACCGAGAAAAATGAATGAACCCGAAGATATTTAGAATAGGAACGCAGATGGTTGTGCCCCGCTTGGGAAGCACCGTGTTTTTCTCCAGCATCCGTCGTACAATTTCTACCCCGTTGATCTCATCGCCGTGTAAACCACCCAGTAATAACAGGATAGGACCTGGCTCGCGAGAGCGGCTTATGGTCACGGAAATATCAATTGATGAGTGAGAAGGGAGCATTGCAATGTTCACAATCACCTTTTTTTGCTCCCCAGGGTGGATCATTTCACCGTTAATTTCAAAAGGCATATTTTATTTTTTCAGCTCGTATGAAGCATTTATTATGCGAACATCCACTAAAAAACCACGAGAAAGAAATTTTCGCCCTAATAATAACGGGTAACGCATATCTTTCCGATCAGTAAGAGAAAATTCAGTTTGGTATCGTTTTCCAAAGAGAAGTAGAGAGGTCCGTATTGCATACCGATGTTCAGTAACTCCAAATGAGCTCTTAACTTTTTTATCGGTAAATTCCTGAAAGTAAAAAAACTGATCTTCGTACTCAGGATGAGTGGGGTCTAATACTTTAAATCGCAGCGTTTCCACTCCTTCTTGCTCAATTACTTCAATATGATGCGCATGCAATGCACTCCCATAAGCACCAGTGTCAATTTTGGCGTCCAGATTATAGAGTTTGAGTTGTGGGAGATCAATTTTGTCGATGCGTCCAATGATTTTTTGTGGTTTTTTGCCAGGCTCGGACATAATCAAATGATGATATCAAAAAAATAGTGGCGGGAAAGTTAACAAAAAATAAGTTTACGACTCAAATAAGTGCCATCCCTTAAGGTTAACTTTTAAAAATAAAAAGCCAGACTTTGGTCAAGTCTGGCATTCAATTCTTTGAGTAAATGAGAATTCTACATCATACTACAATGAGTTTTGTCGTTTCCTGCCATCCTGTGGTTTTGATGCTGACAATATAAGCACCGGTCGGCCAATCTGTTACATCTATTGTCTTGGTATACTCACCAGCCGTTTGAGTTTGATTCACAATGGTTTGAATAGTATTTCCCATAGAATTCAACACCTCTAACTGCACCCACTCTCGGGCATTTATACGGTACTGAATCTGGGTTAGTCCTTCAGCCGGATTTGGTGAACATGGCCTTAGATAATATCTCTGCCTTGCAAATTCAATACTATCCACTGATGTTACCGGGTCACCAACCAACGTGATTTTCTTTTCCGGTGTCAGAAATTCGTTAAACCCAGTTCTGTCCAGCGCGGCAGAATCAGCCAGCATCCAGTCTTGCACCAAACTTCCGAACACTTGCCGATAATCAAACTGATGTCTCAAATTATTCCGGTTCAGATTACTCAGGTCCGGATTAGCACCAACTACGCTAGGCTTCACATTCCTCCCAAAAACAAACATAGGTGCAGCAGTACCATGATCAGTACCATAGCTACCATTTGACTTAGCCCGACGACCAAACTCGGACATCGTAACCGTCATTACTCGATTATCTAGCCCCAGGTTTTTCAAATCAGCCTGAAATGCTTTCATCGCTTCTGAGATGTGATACAACAGAGCTGCATGAACTCCCATAGACGCATCATGCGCTTCCACCTGAGATGCATGTGTATCAAAACCACCAATTCGGGCCAGAAAAATCTTTGTTTTAATACCTCCGCTTAACAAACGGGCTATCATCTTTAATTGAGGAGCTAGCCCATTTCGTACACTTTGGGCGGGTGCATTCAGCGGATACTTTTCTGGATACTGTACCCCCGCACTATTGCGGCCTTTCTCATATAACTCTCGGAGACGTCCTGCATACTGGTTTGATTTTTTTTCTATATCCAGAATCCACTGCAACTCATGACCGTAATAGGTATCAGCCACAGATTCTGGTGGATCTACCCCCACACTATTGATAAGGTTATAAAATTGCTCAGGATTGTTGATGGCAATAGACGTTGGAATGCCATTATCCCGATGAAAGGCTAGCGAGACTGAATTTCCAATTTCAATACCCAAAGGATCAGGCATCCCATCATTCGGATATTGATTAGGATACCCGGGGAATAGTTGATCCAGGTACCGCCCCATCCAGGCAGAATCCATGTATTCGTCATAATCACCGCCCATGAACCAGATATCTCGGCTACGGAAGTGAGAACCATTGATATTATCATAAGCAACTGACTGAACTATTGCCATCTGCCCCTCATCATACAACTCTTTCATCCCCAGCATATCCGGGTGTAAGCCCAACTGTTGTTCATCAGCCAGCGTGTTATCTAACTGTATAATTCCTCTACTACCTTTATCAGCAATGGCAATATTCGGCCTAAGATCATAATAACGACTGTACTGATTAATTGGAATCAGGGCGTTTAGTCCGTCATTACCGCCGTGGAGCTGAATAATGACCAATACCCGATCGTTAGCACTGCTGGCTGCTAATTGCTGTATTGGACTTTGTTCGGCTAAAGCTCTGAGGGATAGCCCGTTCAGTAGCAATGGCGTACTTGCCGCTACTGGCGCCTTCTTTAAAAAAGATCGTCTATTCATACTTAAGAAAGTTGATATTCCGGAGATTGCAGAATGGTATTGAATAATTTTTCCAGTTGAGTTCGCACTGCGGAGTCATCACCGGAACTTTCGTAACGCTCCCATTCAAACCTCCAGTTAATTTCAGAAAGATCATCCAACAGAATTGCTTTCAGAAAGTAGTCAAATCGCTCTTCGCTAATCTCTTCCGGTAATACATAATCAACCAGTTCGCGAACCAGTTGCTCGGCATCAGAAGGGTCCGAAATATGATTTGGATCAGTGACGTAATCCATTACATCGAGTTTTAGCAATAGATTACCATCCTCATCATAAATACCCTCAATAAGTTTCTTGGCATATTCGTACCGACGGGCCAGATAATTAGCACTAATCCAGTTACGATGAAAGGCGGGGCTTTGGTGGTAGGCCGGGTAACCTGCTACTTCAAATGGCTCGTATAAATCTAATCCCTGGTCTTGTAGTGGTTTTAAAACTCCCAGATATAAAGTCTTATAATATGTAGCTAAATCACCTTGGTCATCCGGGCAAGGTACTTTAAAGAAACGGTTGATTCCGGTCACTAAATCGAGAGGTGATTTAATAATAGCTCCAACATGGTTATCTTCCAGTTGCGTATTATCAACATCGTAAAAATGCTGACTACTGAATAAAGTTTCTAATACTGGCTGAAGCTCATAATTATTATCCTGAAACACTTTAGCTAATGGGGCAATAATATCCTGTTCAATTTCCTCACTAATTTCATAATACACATAGTACCGATACAGCTTTCGGCAAATATGCTGAGCAGTAGCGTCCTGATCAAAAATCATTTCTACCAGTTGGTGTATTTCATCCAAAGCCGCATCTTCGGTAGCCAGTCCATTACTAGTTTCTAATGGTGCAATAGTACGTTCTTGAAAAGCGCTACTAAATTTCTTTACTGAACTATCATGCTGAGCCGCTAATTCCTGGTCATTTTTGCGCACCAGTGCTTGTGACACTCCTAACTCGTCGTTCAAATTGGTAAACTCTTCATCAATTTGATACCCGGAGAATACCTTCGCTGCTTCTATTACATCAAGTTCTGTATAGTTAGTATAATCGTCTGGCCCTTTCTGTGCTCCTTTTCCGACACTGTACAACTCCAGAAATTCGCGAGCATAGTTCTCATTTGGACTTCCTTTCCGATTCAATTGTCCATCCAGATGTTGAAGCATGGCATTATCTATACAAATGCATTTCGCCAGCTCTTTAAAATTTCCCAGGGCAAATTTTTCAAACAGCCGGATCTGATAATAAATAGAGGGAGCAAAACGAATCCGCGATGAAATGGTAGTAAAATGAGTATGTAGGAAAAAGGCACTTTTTGGCAGAAGAGTGCACTCTGACTGTAGAAAGTGATGAACCCACCAGCTTTTGGTTTGATCAATCAGCGTATCAGCGTTGCTATTGGCATCGGTAGGCTTGGGATTTACCCAGGCAGCTCCAGTTGCAACATCTTTAGGAGCATCTACTAAAGCTGGTTTTTTAAAAAGTTTTTCTAAAGCCTGAGACGGATTTAATTGGGCAAACTGATCAATCTGCGGTTTGGTTGCTCCAAAAGACGCACGCCTCAGTAAATGGGCGGCACGCTTTAGTCCTAATGCCTGATTATAAGGGGAAAGAGAAGCCATGATGTATCATTTCCCTTTCCCCGTCAAATTTGATACTTAACCAGCCTCAAAAAACCACTTAATTAATATAAAAAGTACATTTATATCTTAAAAAAGGTAAAATTCAAACCTTTTTTCAAATGATTTACAATCTAACTTTAGAGTACTAGGTAAAATCCCTCAATATCCATACTTATCACCCCATAACTTTTTTAGTTGTTTCCTGAACTCTGCCTCCCGGGGGTTATTTCCTGGTTCATAGAGAGCAGTTTTTGCAATACCATCAGGTAAAAATTCCTGCTCTACAAAATTATGCTCATAATCATGAGCATATTGATAGTCCTTTCCATAATTCATAGACTTCATCAGTTGGGTCGGTGCATTACGCAGATGAAGTGGTACGGGAAGATCTCCGGTCTTCTTTACTAGCTGTTGAGCCTTTCGTAAAGCAGCGTAGCTAGCATTACTTTTAGCTGTGCTTGCTAAATAGGTAGTGCATTGAGACAATATTATTTCTGCTTCGGGCATTCCAATCATCGTTACCGCCTGAAAACAGTTGGTAGCAAGTACCAAGCCGGTGGGGTTTGCGTTTCCAATATCTTCAGAAGCCAGTATGATTAATCTTCGTGCAATAAATTTTGGATCTTCACCACCAGCTAGCATCCGAACCAGGTAATATACCGCCGCATTTGGATCGCTTCCTCGCACTGATTTGATAAATGCAGAAACTAGATCGTAATGTAGTTCCCCTCCTTTTTCATATCGGGCTAATTTTGTCTGAGCCAGGCGCGTTACGATTTCGTTGGTAATAACAACTTTCTCGTTAGCACCAGATGATGAAACCACCATATCCAATAGGTTTAACAAACGGCGGGCATCTCCACCAGATAAGTTGAATAAGGCTTCAGTTTCTTTTACATCAACCGAAATCTTACTGAGTGATACATCTTGCTTTAAGGCACGCTCAACCAAATTAAGCATATCAGTCTCAGTAAGTCCATTTAAAGTATAAACCTGACAACGTGATAGCAGGGCGGGGTTCACTTCAAAAGATGGGTTCTCCGTAGTTGCACCAATCAAAGTAATGGTTCCATCCTCAACGGCATGAAGTAGCGCATCCTGCTGCGACTTATTAAATCGGTGAATTTCATCAATAAATAGAATAGCACCCTTATACATTCGTGCACGCTGTATTATTTCGCGTACTTCCTTCACTCCTGCCTGTATGGCACTTAACTGAAAAAACTCGCGTTTAACTTCGCGTGAAATAATACGGGCCATGGTAGTTTTTCCAGTACCTGGAGGTCCCCAAAAAATTAATGAAGGAAGGCTACCTTTTTCTATCATTAATCGTAGAACACCTTGCGGTCCAGTCAAATGTGATTGCCCCACTACATCGTTCAACAACTGAGGACGAAGGCGTTCGGCAAGAGGGATATGATGAGTCATATTTAAAAACAGATTTAGACGTTACGCAAGTTAGGTATTCAATGAAAACCACAAAATTATCCGCAGCACTATTAGTAGTATTGAGACGAGGAAACACCGCATGGGCATTCAAAATATTAAAGGAAAACTTCAGCATTTTATCCAAAGACTTTCCCAGCCGCAAACTACCCCCCAGGCTGTCGCATTAAGTTTTGCTTTAGGTACATTGATTGCCATTTTACCAACTCCTGGTTTCGGCATTTTTGTTGGAATACTACTTACACTTTTATTTAAGTCACTTAGTAAAGTGGCAATGGTTATTTCTATTACTTTCTGGAATCCTCTCCTTCAGGTACCAGTTTACTACGCTAGTTATCTGTTAGGTAGTATGTTACTTGGCCAACCCGCCGAATTGGACTATCAGGAATCATGGATGACAATCATGGTTCATCATACCCAATCATTCTTATTAGGAAATAGCATTCTGGCTGTTTTAATCTCAGTTGCTTTCTACTGGATAATCTATACTGCTTTTACGCTTAATCAGCGCAAAAAAGCAATTGTTGAGCTCCTCAGTTATCATCAAATATCAAAAAAGACCCATAATTTGACGTAATCAACAATAAATTGTATAATTATCTGAAAATTATTCATATATTTGACTTACACTTGTTACGGGCCACATTACTACCTAATTCAATTTTATGAATTTTAAAAATGACAACATGTATCGTTGGGAAAATAATGATTTAAGCCAACCTCAGGCCGTTGCTCAACTTAACTCACATAAGTTGGTCTCATTTATGAAAAGGCAAAGGACCGAAGCAAACTTCATTGATCGGCTTAAAATCAATTACCGCTCATACATATGTCCATTTGATCGCTTATTAGAAATGGTTAGCCAAGACGATCATGTATTTGATATCGGATGTGGCTCAGGTCATTTTGCTATTTTATTGGCAGAGTTTACTCAACCAAAAAGTATTCATGGTATCGAAATCAGCCCTGAACTTGTAAAAAATGCGAAATCGCTGGTTGGAGGTTACCCTCAAACTAACGTTAAATTTGAGTTATATAACGGAGAAAACCTTCCACAAAATATATCTCAAGCAACTAAGATCTTCATGATCGATGTATTACATCACATTCCTAAAGCAAATCAACTTGCTTTTTTGACAAATATATATAAACAAATGAGCGCAGGCTCTCAATTTATCTTAAAAGACATTGACGCTGGTAATTTGCTGGTATTTTTTAACAAAATGCATGATTTACTCTTCGCACGTGAGATAGGTAATGAAATGTCATTAAAAAATGTGTTAGAGGTCTTAAAGGCTATTGGATTCAAAGTTAAATCAACTGTAAAGAATACGCTATATGTTTATCCGCATTACACAATCATTGCAGAAAAATAGCCCTAAAAAAACACTCTTTTTTGTATTGTGTATCAGCCTTTTATCACTATATCCCATATACAGAAACTATTACTACGGTAGGGCCATAGATCAATACGAACGACATGTTCAATTTCTAGAAGTAAATTCCAGATTTCACAACCCTTGGCAGTATCGAGTTCTGGCACCACTCTCAGTTGAGTTTATCAAAATAATCTATGATCATACAATAGATAAAATATTACCAATAGAAAACTATATTCATATCGAGCTTCCAGAAGGTGCAGACCCCAAAAGCAGCACGCTGGAATTCCTACAATTAATGAACAATCCTGATTTTGTAAAGTACAATTTGATTTATTCAGGGTACCGTTTTTTTCTTAACGTCGGTATTTATCTTCTCTCCTTTGTATTACTTTCCTACTTTATAAGAAACAAATGGCTAATCTATTTCGGTATTATTCTTATCAGCTTTGCTTTAGGAAATGCTGTTAATGAAAGTGATTTCACTTTACATACCTACATTGACGATATCCTATATTTGCTAGCGGCACTGGTAATTTTATATAAAAAGAATGACTGGTATATCCTTCTTCTAACTATCATTGGAGCGTTTAACCGGGAAACTTGTTTACTGATACCTTTCTTATACCTAATCTCAAATATTGACTGGCAAAGCATTAAATTAAGACAGCTTAATTTATTAAAAATAATTGCACCTACCTCTAAGGTGTTTATGGTTACTGCTTTTTCAGGCGTTGCTTTTGCTCTAATCTTCGTAGCTATTAGATGGTACTATGGCTATGAGGCCCAAACAGAATGGAAGGTTCCTGCTGGATTACCAATGCTTAAACTTAACTTATTTAGTGCTATTGGCATTAAATCTTATTTCGAAATGATTGGGTTGTTCTCTATCATTCCTTTACTATGCTTGTATAAATTTCGTGAAACCAGTAGAATACTACAGATATGGTTTATCGGTATTGTACCTTTATGGTTCCTCGTTCATTGGGTAGCAGTAGTGGCGTACCAATCTCGATTATTTCTAGTACCAATGCTCATTATCTTTATCCCAATGATACTCGAGATAATTGAGAAAAATTCAAAATACAGTAAAGTCCAGCCGAAGCCTGAATTCAACTCATTTGAGAAGGCCCATTTACAATCATAAGAAAGATCTAAGGATTCATGCTTGTTGAATAAGAGGTCATCATGCATAAAACCTTAAATTCGCCCAACTCCAATTCAGGAACAGTAAATGGTAAGCAAACACAAACTGCCATATTTTATTTTTTCCGTTGAATTTAGCGACAAATAGCTTTGATGCATTTATGATCAGCTTATTAGGCTGCATCGTATATTCTTTTTCGCATTGTATGAAGTTCAAAATTATCTATGGTGTTAGAAGAAAAATTATTATTTCCAGAAGAGATCAGCCTATTAGTCAGAGCCACAAATGTCTATTCACTTTAGCTACAATAAACTATAAATTCAATTAAACTGCATATTGATAAAAATAACAATAAGTGTGTTACTGGAAAGTTGGTAGAAAAAACGTACAGTACTGAATATCAACTTATATGATACTACTGGTTATAAGTATATCACTTCAAAATAGTATTAGTCATTAAAAAAGCTCTATTTTGTCACATAAATTAACATAACATTAGTTATTGAACTTCAATAATATAAATATCTTAATGCAAATAGTCTCTAGATTTCTCTAAAAATTCTTACGCCTTTAACCAAATGCTCAAGCATTTTTAGCAAAGCCTAACCGTTCTCACAGAACTGGGAGGTTTTGTATATTGCATTATGCAGTTTACTGAACAACAACATCAGACCTTAAAAGCAGCGATAAAGCACTGGGAGGATAAAGAACTCATTAGCACCGCCACCGCCGAAACCTTACGGCAGTCGTATCAAATTAAAATTACTAAGAAGCGCTTTGATTGGAAGAATCTCTCGTTTATTGCCTTCTTTTTTTCTATTGCCTGTATTGTACTGGCTACGGTACTTTTCCTGCTAGACGATTGGCTCATGAGCCTCGTTTCCAGTGTATTAGGTGCTTCTGACTTCACTAAGTTTTTAATGTTTGCCGTTCTGGCGGCTATTACCTTTGCCGGTGGGGCATACCGCCGAAAGAATTTTCCTAACCAGCGATATAGCAACGAAGTTCTACTAATCTTCGGTGCTGTTTTTATTGCTTTTGCACTCACGTACTTAAGCGATTTTCTGGGTATGGAAAATGGCTACTTCCCTATCTTTGTCGGAATTGCCGCTGTATTATATGGTGGATTGGCCATTTACCTACGAAGCCAGCTGATGTGGGGTTTAACGCTTACGGCATTGGCCGTATGGTACGGCACAGATACATCATACCGAGCGGATTGGGAACCTTATTTCTGGGGCATGAATTTTCCGCTGAGGTATATCCTGTTCGGTGTTTTCCTGGTTTTAGTTAGCTTTTTGGTCAAGAAACATCCCCAAACCCAGCCATTTTTCTCAGTTACTTATTATTCAGGGATGATCGTTGCCCTTATCTCACTGTGGCTGCTGTCTATTTTTGGGAATCACGGTAGTCTGACCACCTGGAGTGACGTTTCTCAGCTCAGTTTTTTGTATGCAGCTATCTTGCTTGCTCTGGCATCTGTCGGAGCTATTTTGTGGGGATTGCACCAACAGGAGCGATTAACAGTAGAAATTGGTATTGTGTTTTTGCTGATGGATATTTACACCCGTTACTTTGAATACGGTTGGGAGAACCTGCACCGGGTGGTCTTCTTTGCTGTTCTGGCAACCTCCTTCTGGCTGATTGGCAAGAAAGCTGAGAACCTATGGAATATGATTGATAAAGAGTGAGGTGCTTATCGCACCTCAACCACTTTTTCGGTAGTGTTCAGAACTCCCTGTTCTACTTTAATTTCCTTTTTGTCCAGCGAACCGGTTTCATCCGCATGAGGACCGTCCACAGCAATGTGAGGGGCTATGATCAGCGCGACGATTGAGGTAAGCTTGATAAGAATGTTCATAGAAGGGCCAGAAGTATCTTTGAAAGGGTCACCCACGGTGTCGCCGGTAACGGACGCCTTATGCGCCTCTGAGCCCTTGTATTGCATAACGCCATCGATCTCAACCCCTTTCTCAAATGATTTTTTGGCGTTGTCCCAGGCACCACCCGCGTTATTCTGAAACATTCCCATTAGCACGCCTGATACGGTGATTCCAGCCAGTAATCCACCCAGAATCTCAGCTGAAGAAGTATCTTCAAATACTCCTTTAAAGCCAAATCCAAACAATATAGGTGCCAGCAACGCAATGGCACCCGGCAAAATCATTTCACGAATTGAAGCTTTGGTTGAGATTTCTACACAACGCTCATATTCCGGCTTGGCCTTGTACTCCATAATTCCCGGAATCTCCTTAAACTGCCGGCGCACTTCCTGGACCATGTCCATAGCCGCTTTTCCTACAGCAGCAATCGCTAATGAGGAAAAGATAAAAGGAATCATGGCTCCAATAAACAAGGCACCTAGTACAGGAGCTTTATATAAGTCTATAGAATCAATACCGGCAACTCCTACAAAGGCAGCAAACAATGCTAATGCGGTAAGCGCAGCAGAAGCAATCGCAAACCCTTTTCCGGTAGCCGCTGTGGTATTTCCTACTGCATCCAGGTTATCAGTCCGCCCTCGAACTTCTTCGGGTAAGCCACTCATTTCGGCGATCCCTCCGGCGTTGTCGGCAATGGGTCCGAATGCATCAATGGCTAATTGCATAGCAGTAGTAGCCATCATACCTGCGGCAGCAATGGCCACTCCGTATAAACCAGCACATGAATAAGATAAGATAATACCCAATGCCAACACAATGGTGGGCATCACGGTAGATTCCATTCCTACAGAAAGCCCACCAATAATATTCGTTGCATGACCGGTTGAGGATTGGCGAATAATACTGTTCACCGGGCGTTTGCCCATAGCGGTATAATACTCTGTAATGATACTCATTAAAGCACCGACAACCAGACCGATGAAGATGGCCCAGAAAACGTCGGTATTACTGAATGCAACACCCCGTATTTCTAAATTTTCCGGTAGTAAATAGTGCACTAGAAAATAAGAAGCCACTACGGTGAGGATAATGGAAGACCAGTTACCCAGGTTTAAAGCTCGTTGTACGCTATCAGTTTCGCTACTAATACGAACGAAGTAAGACCCAACAATGGAGAAAATCAATCCGATTCCGGCAATCAGCATCGGAAGTAAAATTGGGGCAATTCCACCAAAAGCATCATCCGATACGATCTCTCGCCCCAGCACCATCGTTGCCAGGATTGTGGCTACATAAGAACCAAAAAGGTCAGCTCCCATTCCGGCCACATCGCCTACATTATCTCCTACATTGTCGGCTACTGTTGCCGGGTTGCGAACATCATCTTCTGGAATTCCGGCTTCTACTTTTCCAACAAGATCAGCCCCTACGTCAGCAGCTTTAGTATAAATACCACCGCCCACCCGAGCAAACAGGGCAATACTTTCGGCACCTAGTGAAAATCCGGCCAGCACTTCCAGCGTTTTTTCCATCTCAATTCCGTTAACCGAGGCACCTACGTTTAATACATATATTTGATAAAACACGATGAATAAACAACCCAACCCTAACACAGCAAGTCCGGCAACGCCGAGGCCCATTACCGTTCCACCGGCAAATGACACTTTCAAGGCCCGAGAAAGGCTTGTTCTCGCGGCTTGGGTAGTACGTACATTAGCTTTAGTCGCAACCCGCATTCCGATATATCCAGCTGTAGCTGAAAAAACAGCACCAATAATAAATGAAACCGCGATAATAGGACTTGATGTTTCTACCGTAGTACCCGACCAAGCCAGCAAAATAGCTGCAATAATGGCAAAATAGGTCAACACTTTCCACTCGGCACGGAGAAATGCCATCGCACCTTCCGCAATATAATTGGCCAGCTCCTTCATATTCTCATCTCCAGCATCCTGCTTGGAAATCCATGACGATCGAATCGCCATAAAGATCAAAGCTACAATCCCGAACACGGGCACTAGATACACTAAACTATGCATAAATTGAATTTTTTGGACTTACATAAATTGCGGTGCAAATATAGGGGATGCTTTCCGTTTAAAAAACCATTTTGATAATTGATCTTAAATGCCCAGCTTGAAGAGAATTTGACATATTGATCGCCAGAAAAACATTTCAAAATTTCGTGTGTTACCACTAAAACGAAACTAATTTATATGAACAGCTTACTTAAATTTGGACTAACCGTTGCTGCCAGTGTCATCGCCGTTCGGCTGATGTCAGTTAAACCTATCCGTAACTATCTGCTGAATGCCATATTGGACAGTGCAGTATTCATGATTAAGCGCAAGCTGCGTTAATCGGTACTACATTTTATTTAGAGGGTTCAGAGGAATATGAGTTGCTATTAATGTAACCGTTTCTATACCCTCATTTTTTTTGATCTTCGGTTTCTCCATTCCCTATCTGATCCTCCATATCGGCGGTTTCTCCTTCATACAGCGTTTCAACTTCGTAAGCTTCTTTACCC
This sequence comes from Roseihalotalea indica, assembly GCF_022458895.1. Next base: position 49,982 of record NZ_JAINFL010000017.1, read on the forward strand.
TGCTCCTGCAACCACCTTCTAAACACTGAAGTAAAGCCATGAGTCACGTAGATTTGTTCAGCCTCGGTAGCACGAACAGTCTCATTCAAACCCGGCCAGTCCGCATGGTCTGAAAGCACAAAACCCCGATCGGCAGCCCTGCGCCGCTTAGCGCCCCTAACCATCATCCACCCCGATGCAATACCGGTACTATACGGACGAAAGCGATTGACCCAGGGGCTATTTAGCGCGGATGATGGCGCAACAATCAACGCTTTCCGTAACTGATCTTTGGGAATTTCTGAAGTTACTCTGGGGAGATTGGGCAAAATTGCCCCTCCGGCAATCAAGGCATCATTTACGTTGGCAACCGCACCGTGGAGGTAAACCGGCCCAATGGAGCGGTCTAACTGATGAATGATTCGTTGCGACTTTCCTAAGGCATAAGCAATCAGGAGCGAGGCTTTTTGCTGAGCCTGATTGTGTCGCCACCATTCGTGAATTTCATCCATCACCTGGGGCTGGGGTTTCCAGGTATAGATTGGTAACCCGAAGGTAGACTCGGTGACAAAGGAATGACATTTTACTGGCTCAAAAACCCCACTGAAGCCGTCGTCTTCCAGTTTGTAATCACCAGATACTACCCAAATCTGCCCTTTATACTCAGCCCGTACTTGGGCTGAACCATAAATATGACCGGCCGGATGAAGGGAGAACTTCACTCCATTCAGGCTGATAGATTGACCATAAGGTAATGTCTCCAGAGAAATATCTTTCCCCAAGCGCAATCGCAGGATTGTTTCGGATTGCTCGTGAGCCAAATAGTGCTTCATACCCCAGCGGGCATGGTCTGAATGGGCGTGAGTAACAATAGCTTTATTAACCGGGCGCCAGGGGTCGATATAGATATCGGCCTGAGGGCAATAAAGGCCTAGTTTGGTAAATTCTATGAGTGGTTTCATGCACTCATAAGACTACCGAGCACCAATTATTGTTTAGGGATCTTTTCGTATAACCGGCTGATCTGGCTTGGCATATTCCAGTCTTGTTGGTGGATATACCTGATGATAAGCATCTAATCCTGAGCAGGTTAATGTCCCAGCTTTTATCAAATCAATGAAGCCGTCCTGTACGACAGATTTTGCGGGTAAAACAATTTCCTGGATTTCACCAACCAGAAATATTGTTTCATTGCAGACTAATGTTTGGTGTTCAACATAGCGAAGCCCTACTTTGACCTTAGACTCTTTAACAAACGGCGCCGGAATACTGTCTCGATACTCGGGTGTTAAAGCACAGGCCTCAAACTCAGAATCTTCCCAACGGGCACTGGTATGGTGAGCCTGCGCCATAAATGCTTCGGCAATGTGGTTAATGGTAAATGTTTTGGTTTCCAGGATATTCTCAAGCGTGTGGCGCGGTACAGAATGGGGCCGGAATAATACTCCAATCAGAGGTGGGTTTGCACCAACATGGATGATCTGAGAAAATACTGCCAGATTGGTTTTACCTGCCGCGTTGTGGGTTCCGATAAGGGCTACACTTTTAAAACCAGTCAGTGAGTTAATAAGATTGGTGCGGTAACGTTTTTCTAGCTGGTCTATTGATTGCCGGTTGAAAGTATGTGCTTCGCTCATTTTAATTTTCCAGGGCTTCTTCTATTGACTCGCAGTAACGTATATCTAATTTATCAAGCACCGGATCGTTAGGGTATGCGCTAATCATTTCATTTCTGGCAATTTCTACTGACTTGCGAAACCATGCTTCTTTCGGCAGAATTTTCCGGTGCTTGGCAAGCCCATGCTGATACATATCTTTCTTCCAAACAACATAATACCACTCCATCGAAGGTTGATGAAACGCTCTTAAAGATCGCTTATCAAATATGAATTTCCCGTTGATCCCCTTCTTAACCAATTCGGAAATTTTGTAGAATGTGTCTTTAAAATGCTCGATTGGAACATACTCGGATTTCAGTTCACAGAGAATGATATTATCCTTTTCTGAGTAAATTACTTTGGCAAATCTGGAATCGAAATGGGTTGTGAATTGAGATAATTCTGATACTTGAGTGGTACCGGATTGCTTCATAATACAAAGTTGCTAGTCAGGTTATTTAATGAAAACTTCCCTTTGCCTGTTTGTGATCTTCCTTTATTTTTTCTTGTAGTGTAAAAAGCTCATCTTCCAAACGAGTGGCATAGGTGATCGTTGTTTTCATCATACGCTGCTGAGAGTCAATTTGTTCTTTAAGATAAGATAGTTCCGTATTCATAGCCTGAAGTTTAGCCTCATACTCCTGCCTCAGCCTCTGTTTTTCCAGTTCAGCTTTTTTTAACTCTTCTTTGAAGATAAGATATGCTTCGGGGGGAGTATTCATAAAATGAGACATTTCTTCGTAAACCGTTTATAAGGAGTTTCCAGGCCTGTATCGTACTTTGCTTTGCAAACTACTTGTTGCATGCTAAGGTTTTGATTTTCAATAAATTGTTAACCTTCGTTGACTTTTACATAGCGCATACTAAGAATCTATCTGGCAAAATCACATCTTCTTTAATGTTGAGAGTCCTCCATCAATGTGCATTGTCTGTCCGGTAACCCAGCTACTATTTTCAGAAAGCAAATACACCACCGCCTGAGCTATATCATCCGGACGACCGTATCGCCCCAGAGGGTGTCGCTGGTTGGAAGCTTCTTTTTTCTCATCCGTAGAGAGTAAGTTTTGCGCTAAGGGTGTATCGGTAAGTGAGGGGGCTATCACATTAACCCGAATATTTTTAGAGGCTAATTCTGCTGCCAGAGAGCGGGCCAATCCTTCAACTGCACCTTTGGCAGTAGCCACCGCCGTATGGAAATTCAAACCCAATTGCACAGCTACTGTGCTAAACAGCACAATACTGGAACCCTGAGCGGCTTTAAGCTTGCCTAAAGAAGCCTGAATTACCTTTACTGCGCCGATAACATTCAAATTTAGCTCATTCAGAAAGTCCTCTGGTTTCAGAGACTGAAAAGGCTTTAGCGTGATGGTTCCTGGTGTATACACCAATCCGTGAAGTTTATCCGGCAAACCATCGAGTTCATCGCTGATTTCGGTGACATCCAGGGGAATGTGTGTGATCTGTTTGTGCGGTTCAGGTTCCTTACGGGATGCAACAAAAACGCGTGCTTCCTGATCTAGCAGCAAATCCAGCGTAGCTTTGCCAATGCCAGAAGTGCCGCCAATAATGAGTACATTTTTATCTTTAAAGTTCATTGCCAGCACTTAGATTGATATAATCTAAAAACTCACGTTTTCTACGCTCATCCTCACTAAAGATTCCGCTATAATGCGATGTAACGGTTAGGCTATTGACATCCTGAACTCCTCGGGAGGAAACACACATATGGGCGGCATCCAGCACTACAGCCACATCATCGGTTTTTAGAACCGACTTTAGTTCATTGGCAATTTGCACCGTCATACGCTCCTGCACCTGGGGTCGTTTAGCATAGTACTGTACAATTCGATTTATCTTAGATAATCCAATTACATGTCCTTTAGAAATATAAGCAACATGAGCCTTTCCGTATATCGGCACAAAATGATGCTCACAGTTAGAGTAAAATGTAATATTTTTCTCTACCAGCATTTCATCATACTTATACTTATTCTCAAACAGCGTTACATCCGGCTTATTCTCGGGCTTCAAGCCGCTAAAGATCTCTTCAACGTACATTTTAGCAACCCGATTTGGGGTTCCTTTAAGACTGTCGTCTTCAAGATCTAAGCCCAGAATCAACATAATCTCTTTGAAGTGTTTCGCAATCAACTCAATTTTGAGTTCATCATCTTTCTCAAATGCATCAGGGCGAAGTGGGGTTTCGTAAGAAGTCCCTACATGGTTATCACCTAGTTCTTCTGAAATGCTTTCTTCAATATGCTCTTTATTCGTTCCTTCGTGTATCATAAATCCTTCCTTCATGCGGGATATTCCACAAAATTTCGTTCAGTTTCAAATAAAACAATTTTTAGGTCAAGAGATTCCTCAAGTTCAGGCCTAATTAAATTCCAAACCACTATGGCGATATTCTCGGCAGTAGGGTTTACTGATCTGAACTCTTCAGTATCTAAATTAAGGTTTCGGTGGTCAAATTTAGAAATGACTCGATCCTGCACAATATCTTTCAGCTTCTTCATATCATACACGTAACCTGACTGAGGGTCGGGGTAGCCCGTCACCTTTACGATCAGTTCGTAGTTATGACCATGATAGTGAGGGTTATTGCACTTTCCGAAAAACTCTTGATTTTGTGCATCTGTCCATTCGGGATTATGAAGCCTATGGGCAGCGTTAAAATGCTCTTTTCGGCAAACAGTAACTTTATTCATATACGTAGTTAAAAGAGTTTTGTCTAAGGTTATCACCTAACATTTTAACAAAACATTTTGAATAGTAACATTCGGTGAGAGTAAAGGTTCTTTTTCTGGAACTCTTTTTTGGGCAACAGAAAAATTATTATTAACAATAAAAAAAGTAAGTTTATAAGGTTTACCTTTTCTTTTTGAACTTGACTAAGTATAGTCCGTTAGTTTCATTGTGTACTACGCTGTGGCAGTATTTTTGTTCAAAATCCACGTATAGCTCTCTAACCATGACAAACTTATATATTCCTCGAACTGCAAAAACGCCTGATATTTTTTTTGATCTTGAATTAGGCAATTTTGAAATCAAAGGTCGGTCTATACCTGAGAACTCAATTGACTTTTATTCTCAGGTTATGCAATGGCTCGACGAATACGAAAAGGCCCCCAGCCCACAAACCGAATTGATCGTTAAACTAGAGTATTTCAATACCAGTTCATCCAAGTGTTTAATTGATATTTTCCGCCGACTGGAAAAGCTTCATCATCATGGCTCCGAAGTGAAAGTTTTGTGGTATTATGAGGAGGAAGATGAAGATATGAAAGAATCGGGCGAGGATTTTCGTGAGTTGGTAAAAATGCCGGTTTCGCTTCAAGCTATTTCATCAGATATCACCGAAGAACAAGATCGCTAACGAAGATTTTTCTGGAAAATCATATTCTTAGATATTATTAGTAGCCAGAAAGTACTTATACTTGCGCTACATCATTTCCAAACCAACCAGTTTTTATGGGTGTTAAACAGATTTTCGGTATTATTTTTACGCTATTAGGAACAGCCATTTTGTTATTTGCTGTATATGCCATGCTTTCCGGAACCGCTTCTTTTATGGATATTGAGGTAGGTGGTTTTCAAATTGCCATCGTTGCCATTCTTGGTTTAATATTTTTTTCGGCGGGGGTTAAATTTATCCGTTAAATGCATGAACCTATTCCTTATTTTGTAACTTAAAGGAATATTCACTTTACCTGCTATGATGAAACGATATACCGATGACACCGAAGTTCAAAAGTTTGTTTTTTTGACTGAACAGGAATTCATCATGCACTTTGGACAGCATTATGAGTCTTCTGTTTTAAAGGCCAATGAAACCAAACAATCGGTGATTAAAATTAAAAATGCGAATGGCATTTCTACGTCGATCCCTTTGGAACGAGCTAACTTTATGTTGGAAAAATATCATCGGGCGTTAAAGAAAAAAGCGGCTCTGAGTAATAGTGTTGCTCAGGAAGGTACCGCGCATGTTGCTTCTTCTCCGCCTACCTCAAACAGCACTCCGCTCTAGTTTAGGCGTAGTATCCGGGTTTAGCGGGTTCTCTGCGGTTTATATTTCGCAATAGGCTGCCGGTAAGAGCCGCAAAACCGCCTGTAATACCTCCTAATACGCCAGTGAGCGCTACAATTAGTCCCGCTTTGTTAAGTTCAAATAACTCGGCTACTTTGGTAGCAAGCAGGCTATTGGTATTAGCATTTATAGCCCAGGCAAATACTAACCAGAGCAACCCTACTCCTAAAAACCCGCTCAAAAAAGCGTTAAAGCCTTTGGTAGGCAAAAGTAGGTTTATCAGAAAAGCGCAGATCACTACAGACCACCACGGAAAAAAAAGCTCCGCAAAGTAACTCAGCCCGGCAATTAATACGATCTTGGCAACAAATTTCATCTAAATGCTTTTAGTTTGATTTTGTAGGAGTAAGTGTTTGCCGGGCCAACACGGATAAAGGAGCTTCGTCTACACTGCTATAAAACTTCATCGGATAATAATCGCCTGCCGCCCAGGTTGACACCATATTTGTGTAAAACGGACTTCCGGGATTTCCCGATTGCCCCCCAGGATACACTCCCCATGCCTGAACCTCAGGCCCTAATGAAACAATCATTTTCCAGGAAGCACCATGCCTCCCGCTGTTGGCACTCACAATATTTCGCCCCCCTCCTACCTGGATATTCATAACACTGAAGGGGTCTAACTGTAGCATGTGCTGCACGCTGGTCGCTTTATAATCACCCCAACGGTATTCCTGCCCATGTTCTTCTTCCCACTGCGCCAGTTGCTGCCCCGCCTTCAGAAAAGACTCCTGAAGCAAATCAGACATTGTTTCTCGCGCAGTGGTTAACTGAGAATCAAAGATAGAATCATTGGGATATTGCCTCATTAAATAAATCGTAGCAGCATCATTAGGAGGGTCAAGGGCGATGCTGTCAATGGAAAATTCATCCCAGAGCTGATCATAAAAAGTATTCCACCAAACTTCAAATACGGTGGGGGCTAGCTGGCTAACCGTATTTTGCAGATTCCACTTTCGCAGCAAGTCGTAGCGATCTTTATCAGCTTTCGTTAGTTGCGATAGGTCCAGGCTGTCCAGCATCTGCCCCAGCACATCAGCGGCTTTCTGATTATAAGTATCATTTTGCAAGTCCATCATGCTTTGGGGAGTTGCTCGTCTCATTCCGGATAACTCGGAGTTGATGCGGCGATTACGAAAGTGCTCGTAGGAATTATCGTACACATAATACGGGTAAGTGGAATCAACCGGTATCTGATTAGCCGAACTGACGAAACCTCTTTCCGGATTTAGCACATGGGCATTTTGCTCCTTCGGAATCATATCTCGCCACTCTTGTTCCGGATGGCTACCATCCATCAGAAAACGCCCCTGCTCCTTCCATTTCATCGGAAAAGCCCCTTGTACCCAGAGGGCAATATCATCGGAAGATGAGGCAAAAACAAAATTCTGAGCGGGACTCACGTAATAATCCAGCGCCGCCACGTATTCCTGATAGTTTTTTGCCCGGTTTAGATGATAAAACGCCATTATTTCCAGAGATGGATCGTGTGCTATCCACTTCATCGCATAGTTCCGGGGAACTTTTGCGGTACTGTCAGCCGGGAAAGTCTCATCGTACATGACCGGGCCATAGTGCGTATAAATTACAGTATCATAATACGTAGTTTCGCCACGGATCTTAATTTCTTCTACCCGACGCTGGGTTTTCAACAACCGATCGCCAAACCGATACTCTTCCTGGCTACCATTGGAGAATTCAATCTGATACCAGTCTTTCACATCGCGGCGGGCATTGGTTACTCCCCACGCAATGGAATCATTAAAACCGATGACAACCCCCGGAGCACCCGGTAACGTTGCCCCAAACACATTGACCCCCGGTGCATGTAATTGCACCAGATACCAGATGGACGGGAGGCTCAAGTCCAGATGCGGATCATTGGCTAATAAAGGATACCCCGAGCGAGTTCGGGAGCCACTGATAGCCCAGTTGTTACTACCGTTGTCAGGATTGGGCTTTTCACTAGATTCAGTATAGAATTCGGAGTTTGGAAAACTAACCCGTGGAGTATCTACGGTTAATGGTTTAAAATCCCAGGTTTGAGAAGTCGGTATCACCGGATCGCGGTCCGGTAAGAGCATAGGAAAATAGTGATCTAAGCGCTCTTTACCTAATAACTTCAGCGCATTGGTATTCTCTAGGTCTTCATCATAGCCCGCTAAGTCATCTGCCATGTATTTGAGCAATAACGCTGTTTTAATGGGGGTCCAGGGCTCGGGCTCGTAATTCAGCAGCTTATATTCCACTGGGTAATCGGTGTACTCTAAACTGTTGATGTAAGCGTTGATTCCATCGCAATAGGCTTGAGTCATCCGAAGAGCCGTTTCATCTCCCTGTATCGCTTGCCAGGCATGTTCAGCGGCAAATTTGAGGCCCTTCCGGCGCTGCCGCCGATCAAATTCCAGCGCTCGCTCCCCTACAATTTCTGAAACCCGTCCGGCGGCCACATGCGTTACAAACTCCATTTGCCACAAGCGATGAGACGCCTGAACGTATCCTTGAGCCCAATACAAATCTGTCTCATTTTCCGCAAAGATATGAGGTATAAGGAGGGAGTCGTACAGAACCGTCACCGGTTCACTAACTCCCGCTGGTAAAGATGGTTCTATCAGCAGCTCTTCTGATTCGGCATTCTGCCAGAATCCGTGGAAGGGGTCAAGGAAATAGCCCAGAGGGGGTATAGATTCAATTTTAATGCTCAGCGCGACGGTCAATGCCACCGTAATAATTAGCGATAAAACGAATCCTGCTATTTTCATAAAAGCACCTGTCCTGAGTAAGAGAATTGGTTTGGTGCTTCCCTTCGGACAGAAAATAATTAGTAATGAACAAATCCGCTTAGCGGAACTTAATCACCCGAAATTAGAAAAGTTATACTAGATTAAAAATAACCAACCTAAAATCGCTGATGGTATTTTATAGGGTAGATTCCTAATGTACGTCTGCCATCCATCGGTTAAGCAATGGAGATAACAAAACGACCACTACAGCCCCCCCAAAAGCAACATAGGCGATAGACTCAAACCCGGCAGTATAAATCTGTAATGATTCGGCCGGCGGAACAGCCTCTCCCGACTCTAAATTGTCAATAGCTAATTTTTGGCCTACAAACCCAACAATCTGGAACGCATAAGCCGAAGATAAAAACCACACCCCCATCATAAAGGCAACAATGGTTTGGGGTGACAGATCCGTGATCTTTGACAGACCTACCGGATATGTAAATAGCTCACCCAGGGAGAGACAAAGATACATTAGCACCAGAAAAATAAATGGTACCATACCTTGAGCATCGGCAGAACCCTGGCTGAGAAATAAGATATAATAACCAACACCCAATAATGCCAACCCCATAGCAAACTTATAAGGCGTACGCGGATTGATCTTCTTTTTAGATAACCAAACCCACATGGTTGAAACCGGGATAGCCAGCAGAATAATAAAAAGAGGATTTAGTGCATTAGTAGCAGCTGCATTATCGAACAGCCATACATTCAGATTAACATTTCTTTCGGAAAAGAGCGTGATAATATTGCCTGAAAGCTCATGAAACCCCCAGAACAACGTCATAAAAACGGTCAGAAACATTGCTACGGCCAGTTGTTTCCGAGCTTTAAGATTGATGCGCGACATAACCCACCCAATATAACCCAGAATAAAGATGCTGAGCCCATAAAACAGAACATTCACGATAGTCACGTTACCCAGAAAGCTGCTTCCACCGGCAATAAACTGGTAAGAAGATAACAGCAAGGCGATAACAGGAACGGCAACCAGTGACATCACCCAAACCTGCTTTTCTGAGTTTAAGCCAAACCGCTTTTGCTCCAGCTTTAAGGGATCGGGGGGTAGTCCGTGATCCAGAAAAACTCCTTTCTTAATACCCCGATGAAACACAATAACCCCGGCAACCATACCGAACCCGGCTAATGCAAAGCCATAGTGCCAGCCATAATTAGCCCCTAACCAGCCGCATAAGATCGGTGAGAGGAAGGCACCAATGTTAATACCCATATGGAAGATGGTGAACCCAGAATCTTTGCGGGTATCCCCCTGCGGATAAAGTGCGCCGACAAAGGTGGAAATATTGGGTTTAAAAAATCCGTTCCCGACAATGATAAAGGCCAGAGCCAGAAAAAAAGCAATATTATTTTCAATGGCCAGCACAAAGTGCCCGATCGCCATAAAAATACCACCGAGGATAATAGACTTCCGATAACCCAACAACTGATCGGCAATTCGACCGCCAATCAGTGGTGAAGCATACACTAAGGAACCGTACGAAGAATACACGATGGCCGAAACCGTATCGCGATTGGCTAAGGCTTCGAAAACCTGTTGTACCATGTACAAAGTCAGCAAAGCGCGCATACCATAAAAACTGAACCGCTCCCACAACTCGGCGAAGAAGAGGTAAAACAGCCCTTTCGGGTGACCAAACATTTGGGGCGGGGTTTCCTGCTCTGAAGTATTTATATAATTAGCTGAAGAAGAAGTTTCTGACATGTAGATACCGTTTCGTTTGCTGAAATGTACAAAAATAAAGGAACTAGCCAGCAATGTGCCCCAAAAGTTAAAAATTTAAGCAAGCAGTCTACTGAACGACCTCTTATTTACATTCGTTCGCTCAAAATCACAATTAGGGATCATTGATGAAGTAGCCTTATGTAAAGATGATATTCGATATTATCAATAACTTTTTAGATGCCGGGGTAATTAAACTATTTTTTAATTGAATTCTTCTGGGGTATTCACTCACTTACTGTCATTCATTTAATCACATCTACAACCAATGAGAACAATTTTTACTTTTATCGCCGTCGGGTGGTTTCTGATCAGCAGCAGTGCCTGGGCTCAGGAAACTTCGGTACAAGGTACCATTACCGATGAAAGCGGCTCCCCTCTGCCGGGAGTCAACGTCATTATCCAGGGTACGAACGTGGGTACCACCTCTACAATTGAAGGCACTTATCGAATCACGGTGCCTGAAGGTTCTGATGTGCTGATTTACAGCTACATCGGCTACAATTCAGTGACCGAAGAAATTGGCAACCGCAGCCGGATTGATGTTACCATGTCGGAGGATATAGCCCAACTGGGCGAAGTTGTGGTAAGTGCATTGGGCTTCAAACAGGACAAAGATCAACTGGGTTCTACTTCTTCGGTGGTTGATGCCGAAAGTGTTACCCGGTCGGGAGAAAGCGGGTTAATTAATGGGTTATCGGGAAAAGCGGCCAGTGTGCGGATTGCCCGGTCCAATGGTGACCCGGGAGCTGGCTCTACGATTCAGATACGGGGTCCGAATACCATCACCGGTTCCAGTGATCCTCTGATCATCGTAGACGGTGTTCCGATCAGCAACTCTACGGTATATGGTGGGGGAAACGGCGGAAATGAGTCTGCCGGGGTTTCTCAGCAATCGCGGCTCAATGACCTAAACCCTAATGATATTGAGTCTATTCAGGTGCTCAAAGGCGCATCAGCTGCTTCGCTTTGGGGATCACGCGCAGCGAATGGCGTTATTGTCATTACAACGAAACAAGGAAGCGCCGGTAAACCCAAAATCACGTATAGCACTTCCTATTCTATTGACCAGATCAATACTAGACACCCATTACAAAATACTTACGGGCAGGGAAGTAACGGTGAATACAGTCCCACCGACCGAAGTTCCTGGGGAGATAAAATAGCCGATCGTCCGGGTGGTGCCGATGAAGTTGATCAGTCCGGAGAATATTTCGCAGCCCGGGATGGTACAGTGTATCATCCGATAATCAACAAAAACTCTCGCGAAACATATGTGGATAGCAATTTTGATGAGGTATTCCAAAACGGATACTTTTTTCAGAATGACTTATCCATTAGTGGCGGCACCGAAAAGTCTACCTTCTTTTTTAGTCTGGGCCGATTAGATCAGGACGGAATCATCCGTAACAGCTATTATGATCGCACCAATATCCGGCTGAACAACCAGACCTATTTCTCAGACTGGCTAAACATGTCGGCTCGAGCTTCATACACCAGCAGCAATGCCAACCGGATTCAACAGAACTCAAATGTAGCGGGGCTCTACCTGGGGCTGTTGCGTAACGCACCTGATTTTGATGTATCTGATTATATCGGTACGTATTATGATGAGAACGGAACGGCCAGTTTCAATCGCCACCGTTCTTACCGACGTCCTTTGGGATCAAACTCAAACCCTACCTATAACAACCCGCTTTGGACCGCTCTGGAGCAACAATCAACGACGCATGTTGACCGGTTTATCGTTAATTCTGATCTGAACATTGAGCCGAACGATTGGCTTACTTTTACCCTGCGAGGTGGGGTAGACACATATACTGATCGGCGAGTTTACCTCTTCCCCATCGGTACTGCTGGCTCGGACCGAGTGAATGGTTTGTTCAATGAAGATGTGATCACGGAAAGTGAATTTAACTTCGATGCCATCACCCGAGGTACGTTTGACCTGACTTCTGGCATAGATTTAACGGCCACGGTAGGCTGGAATTACAATGATCGCCAGAGGCGAGCGAACTTTGCTCAGCTATCAAACTTTCAGGCGGATGTTAAACTGCCAACCACTGACCTTAACTCGTCTAACGAAGTTTCCAGCATCGAAAACCAAAAGCGGTTTATCCGGTCCAATCGTCTTTACACCGTACTCAATTTTGGTTTCTTCGACCAAGTTTTCTTTAATGCTTCCGGTACGCTGGAAGCCGCCTCGAGTGTGAAAGGGGAATTCTTTTACCCTTCGTTCGACGTAGCCTGGCAGTTTACCGAACTGGATGGACTTCAGAATAACGAAATTCTTTCATTCGGAAAACTACGTGCTTCCTGGGGACAGGTGGGCGTGCAACCCCTACCCCATCGCTTCCAGACTCTGGCTGAAGGTGGATTTACCTACAGCACCTACGACGATGGACTTTCCATATCCCAGTTTGGGGGTGGCTTCCGCGTAGATGATGATAAGGGTAATAATGGCCTGACGCCGGAGATCAAAACCGAATGGGAGCTGGGTACCGACCTGCGCTTTTTTGGAAGCCGGTTAGGGCTGGCAATGACCTATTACCAGAACCGGATTGAAGACCTTCTTTTTCAGGTGGCTACCACACCTAGTTCAGGATTCTTAAGTGAATATACAAACGCGGGCTCTATGGAAAACCGAGGTTTTGAGGCTGAACTGGATTATGATGTGGTGCAAACCGATGATTTTAATCTTAATGTTTACGCCAACTTCAACAATAATGAAAATGAAGTAACCAGCCTGCAAGGTACCGAATCTGTTGACCTTACGACCCAGTCAATCAGTTCTCGAGCAGTAGAGAGTTACCCGCTGGGAGTGCTATGGGGCACCCGTGCACTGCGCGACGATAATGGCAACTTTATATTAGATGATAACGGATTTCCCTCCATCGCTCCCACGCAGGGTGTTATTGGTGATCCGAACCCTGATTGGCGGGGTGGTTTAGGGTTTCGGGCTTCATACAAAGGTGTAAGGCTGAATGTACTGTTTGAGCACTCGCAAGGGGGTGATTTTGCCGAACGAACTCGTTTTATTCTTCAGAATTTCGGGACCCACGCTGATGTAGGTAACGAGATCACTTTGACCCAGGATTTAGTCAATGTTGCCGGAGATGTAATTCCAGCAGGAACAAGTGTGCGGGCCAATATTCGCGACTACGGCGCTGGCCCGGTATTGCTGGATGAAGCCTGGTATACCGGCCGTGGTGCGGGCTTTGGAGACGGAGTAATGAATGAATTTGCCGTAAGCGATGCTACCTGGACCCGCCTTCGGGAAGTATCTCTAGGTTATACGCTAACCAGTAACTGGCTGCAAAATACGGTAAAATTAAGCTCGGTAGAGTTTGCGGTCACCGGCCGAAACTTGGTTTTATGGACTGACATTCTGGGTATTGACCCTGAGGTAAACCAGTTTGGGGTAAGTAATGGCTTTGGTATTGATTACTTCACCAACCCCAGTACCCGCTCGGTTCTGTTTTCTATCAACATCACCTATTAAGAAGCACACTGATGAAAAAGTTATTATACATTGTAATCACTGGATTCACGATGGGCCTGTTTGCCTGCGAAGATCTGGTAGATGATATCAACGATAACCCGAACAAGATTACCATCGATAATATTGATCCCCGTCTTTTCCTGAAAGGAGCCATGCTCGCTGATATACAGGTGCAACGCGGACACCTAAATCGAATAGCAAACATGTGGAGCGGACAGCTTATTGGTTTTCAATCGCTCTATAAAACACTTTACGAATACAATATTACGGCGGCAGAATCGGTAGGTACCTGGGAAACTGCTTATCAGGGCGCAATCAACCAATTACGTTATGTGCAGGAAGCGCTACCTGAGGATGAATTGCATCAGGGTATTAGCAAAGTTGTGGAAGCCCATGTAATGGGAACGATGACCGCCATATTTGGAGACGTCCCCTACTCGGAAGTTGCCAACCCCGAGATTGATGACCCAACTTTTGACAGCCAGAGTTCGGTATATGCCTCATTGCAAAGCCTGCTGGATGAGGCTATTCAGAACCTGGAAAGCGTGGAAGGGTCTCCTGCCCTAACTTCTGACATTTTTTACGGTGGAAACCCCGCCCAGTGGATTGAGGCCGCCTGGACACTAAAAGCCCGGTATTACCTGCAAACCAAGCAGTATGCCCAGGCCCTGGAAGCAGCTCAGAATGGCATTTCTGCTCCCGAAAACTCGATGAAGTACTATCCAATCGACGATGACAATCCCGATAACAAAAATATGTATTTCAAGCTACTGAACGGTAGCCGCACCGGGGATATTGGTACGGGAGACTCTTACCTGATTCGTTTATTAGATGATGAGGCTGACGTTTCGAGAAATCATGCGAAAACCAACGAAGAAGCCCGACAGGCCTATCTAACTATTGATGAAAGTCGCGCGGTAGCTGAAGGAGTGGCCGGACGTTTGGAACCCATGACGTTAATCACTTACGAAGAAAATCAGCTAATTCTAGCCGAATCAGCCGCCCGCACGCAAAGCCTGACTGAGGGACTGAGTTATCTCAACACCTTGCGTGAGGCTCTCAATGCCGGGGATATTTTCTCGCAATTATCGGACACACTCGCTTTGCACTACGAACCATTCGTAGAAGCCGATTTTCAGGTGGGTGGCATTGAAAACATGGATGGCATTGATCCCACCAGAGCTTTATTACGAGAGATCATTCAAGAACGCTTCGTATCGGGTTTTGGGGAGTTTATCCCCTTTAATGATGCGCGAAGACTGCGAAAAGAAGATCAGGATATTGCAATACCTATTCCACTGAACATAGGAAGTGCTACTCAGATTCCCGAGCGCTTTATCTATGCCAATTCGGAACTGAATGCTAATAGTCGGGCACCTGAAGACCCAGGGTTGTACACCCCCACTGAAGTCAATCAATAAAAGAAAACGATGTAGTAAGCGGGCGGTAGAGACTCTCCGTGTCTCCTGCCGCCCGCTTCCGGCAACGCTTTAAGAAGTTTCGCTTAAAAGTCGCTTCTTACATAGTGGTCGGACTAAACTCCACTATTTTTTTTTACGCTTCCAAAATAGCCAACCAACACTCTGGTTGGCTATTTTTTTCACTCGATTGGTTGATACCTCAAGTGAACAACTTTTTTATCTTTAGACAAAACCTGTATCTTTTGCCAATTGCAAAAACGCATAATAAACCCATTTTACGTATGCCTACCCTTTCGTACAAACATACTACCCCAGAAAAAGTTGGTGAAGGAATTGAACGCCGCTTAGTTCATACCGATACGCTGATGACCGCCGTGCTGGATTTCAGTGGTGGTCCTAAGGCAGAACCGGACCCGTTTCATAGTCATCCGCATGAGCAAACATGTTATATTGCCGAAGGGAAAGTGTTGTTTTTGATGGAAGGTGAAGAACCCGTAGAGCTTTCAGCTGGTGACCTTTTTTATGTACCGTCCGGCAAATCTCATGCTATTCAGCTACTTTCCGAAAGAGCACGATTGGTCGATAGCTTCACCCCAATTCGGGAAGATTTTCTTAAATAATTACCCAGCCTATACTCTATTATTAGATCATGTTTGACCTAAGCATTTCAGCTGAAGTTACAATTACAATACCGAGTTCATGAAGTATCTGGCTTATTTTCTGGGCGGGTTTCGCTGTATTATTGGCCTAACGCTGCTGGTATTGCCACATTTAGGATTACCTGGCTGGATACAAGCCTTTTCCAGTGAAAACGAAGTCGCTATTTTTTTAGCGCAACATATGGGCATCCGAGATGCCGTTATAGGGTTGGGGTTCATTTTCGGGGTGTGGTCTCAATCGACACACTGGAGGTTATGGCTGCTGGCGGCTATGCTTTGTGACTTAACCGATGGATTGCTCGTTCTACTACATCCAGACCTTTTCGAGCCTAACGATGTATTGAGTAATTTGATGGCAAGTACTGTACTGCTACTACTGGAAGGATGGGTGCTGGTTAAGCTAAAAGTTAGATAAAGAACACCTTAGAAAAAAGGTGTAATAAGTCAGAGAGATATAGTGTTAAGCATTTATTGCTTAGAAATACCTCCCTGAACTTTAATTAGTTTGATGAGGCCGAGTTGACAAACAGCACACAACGGATCATCTTTTATTATTTCGGAACTTGGAGTAGTTAAGAACCTTGTCCTTCACCCAGACTCTCTCGCACTTCAGTTACTTCTTCTACTGAGATTGGAGGTGAATCATTACCGAAAGACTGGCGTACATACGTTAACACTCCGGCAATTTGCTCATCAGTCAGGAAGCCATGCTGGGGCATAACGGCATTGTAGGTTTCGCCTTTCACAGTAATTTCACCTTGCAAACCATTAATAATTACTGTAATCAGTGGAGCATTTTCACCGGTTACCCATTCGGTTTGTACCAGTGTGGGAAAAGCACCGGGCACTCCCTGCCCATTCGCCTGATGGCAGGCCAGACAGTATTGGTTAAAAACAGTTTTGCCTACTTCCATCTGCTGACTAACCTCAGCTGTCATTTCGGTTTCTTCCGGTTCAGAGGTTTCTGAAGAGGCTTCACTGGCATTTTCAGTTTGGCTTCCACCGGAACAGGCGGCAAGCATCCAAATAGCTGCGCCAAGAAGCATTGAATTTTTCAAGATCATGAAGTTTAATTATATAAAGTAAAAGCTAAAAATAGAAAAAAGCCTAACGCTAGCCAAGCGCAGGCTTCAAAGGTCTTTTTAGTATCAAAAATGATTTACTTGAAGCATTAATAGCGTTATAATAGCTTATTTGCCCAGTGATGCTACGGATTGTCCCTGATAGAAAACCCGCCAAATTCTGCCTTTTTGATCATCTGTTATATATAATGAACCATCGGGGCCAATAGCAAGTCCGGTAGGACGGAATTCTGCATCTCCGGGGCTTTCAATATCTCCTCCGGACCCGGCAAACTGATCAGCAAAACGCACATAATCGCCACTAGGCATTCCGTTAGCGTCAAATGGTACAAAGGCAATGTTATATCCTTTCTGCGGAAGCGGTGCCCGGTTCCATGATCCATGAAACGCGATAAATGCGCCACCCTGATATTCTTCAGGAAACATATCTCCATTGTAAAAAACCAGATCATTGGGTGCCCAGTGTGCCGGGAATGCCATAATCGGGTCTTCTTTTTGTTCACACAGGCCGGCTTCTTCACCATTCCCGCCGTACTCCGGGGCCAGCATTTTCTGGCTCATTTCAGGGTCATAATAGCAGAATGGCCAGCCAAAATCAGAACCTTCATCCACCTTCAGAAATTCTTCAGCCGGTAATTCAGCACTTTGCAGTGAGTCAAAATACTCGGGCCATAAGTTACTCAACTGGTCACGGCCGTGTTGCAAGGCATAAAGCCCATCTACATCATCATTCCAGTCCAGAGCTACAGCATTTCGGATACCGGTAGCATAACGCTCGCCATCCTCCTCTTGGGTTTGTCCCATCTGGTCGGCACTAAACTGCCAGATGCCTGCTTGTCGGTCTAGCTGCGGACAAGGGTCCTGGCCGGGTGAACCCGGAGTACGCATTTGCTCCTGACAGGCGTTGGATGGCGCACCTACTGTTACGTATATATTGCCGGAGTTATCAAACGTAAAAGGCTTGGTAGCATGCTGGTTTTGGTTGATAAAGCCTTCCACAATTACTTCAGGCTCAGCCGTGGGCACTAGTGCAGTGTCGCTGAGAGCCACGCGGTAAACTATGGTGTCAGAAGAGAAGTATAAATAGTTATTATGAATATCGATACCCGTTCCACCATATTCACCAAAATACTCTTTTTGGTCGGCTCGCCCATCTCCATCGGTATCACGCAGGGCAAGGATTCCTCCCCCCTCTTCCGTATCACGTAGTTTCACATAGATATCACCATTATCACGAACCACAATATGTCGGGCTTTTCCTACATTATCGGCTACCACATAGGCGGCAAATCCATTGGTAAGGGTAATGGAGCCGTTATCGGAATCAGCTGTAAGGGCAGCTTCGGCTGACTCTTCGCCTTCGCTGGAGGTTGAACCACCACACCCAAATAGCATGGTAGCAAGCGCCAAAAGCATTGTAGAACTCATCAGCCACGAATGCAGCCTGTTATTTTTAGAAAATTTCATCGGTATAAGATAGGTTACGTTAAGACGGTGGTAAATTAATACACTTCATCTGAGAAATGCGAGTGTTCTTTCATCTAAAAACAAGGTTAATTACCTGAATTCACACTATTTTTAGATTTTGCAGAATTAGAATCTTCAGCAATACGTTCTTGGTTACGGGAACGGGCAATACCCTTGAATACTTTTGTTACCACAATAGCAACAATAGCTACAGTAGCAACAGCAGCTAAAATAAGGAGCCAGTTGGGTCCTTCGTTCGGTGTATACGGCACTCCGTCTTCAGTAGAAGTAATGCCTTCCTGAAATAATAGTAGTAAAGAAAATAGTGCTAAGGTGTTCATATGTGCTTTGATATAAGTTTGTTTCCAACGTTAGAACCTTCTATGCCTACGAATGTTCTACTTCCTTAGGGAAATTCGCGTATGATCACTTGACAAACTAAGTTAACATCCCTACTAACCGCTGGTTATACTACTTATTAGCAAATTTTTTCACCTACCTGACTTATGAAAAAAGTATGGATCACGCTGGCCGTCATTATCGGTTTTTTTATTGCACTTCATTTTTTGCTGGAGCCTATTGTTGAGCGGCTGGTCAATAAACAGTTAAATAGCCTGGAACATTATTCCGGTAAGATAGACGATGTGGATATCCACCTTTATCGAGGTGCTTATCGTATCAAAGGTATTGAGTTAAATAAACGGGGTAGCGATATTGATCAACCATTCGTAAGCATCGACACATTAGATTTATCTGTTCAATGGGATGCCCTTTTTGATGGGCGGATTGTGGGTGAGGTGATCTTATCCGAACCGGTGGTAAACATGGTTGTCACTCAGAATGTAGAAGGAGACACCACCCAGGAGCAAACCGGTACTGATGAAGACTGGACAGAACAGATACAGGAGCTCATGCCGCTTACCATAAACCGGTTTGAGATTAGAAATGGTAATATTACTTATCGAGACCCTTCGGTAGACCCCAATGTTGACGCTTATCTTCGCAATCTTGATCTGGTAGCAGAAAACATCAGTAATGTCAAGGATAGCGTAGATAAGCTACCCTCATCTCTGAAAGCTTCGGCGGTTACGATTGGCGATGGCACCATTGATCTTGATATGAAGATGAACCTTCTCAACTCTATACCCGAATTTAAGGCCGATCTGGAGCTTTCATCAGTTGATCTTACCCAATTGAATGATTTCATTAAAGCCTATGCCAAGTTTGATGTCCAGGAGGGCACTTTTACGCTGATCACTGAAATAACCGTTGAGGACAAGCAGATTAGTGGATACATAAAACCGTTTTTTGAAAACCTGGATGTATTCTCTCTAAAAGAGGATTTAGATGAAGGCAGTTTTTTCCGGAAGATATGGGAGGCCCTGGTAGGAGCCGGTGCCGAGCTTTTGGAAAATCAGCCTAATGACCGCGTAGCTACCGAAGTACCTATCGAAGGCTCGCTGGACAACCCTCAGCCGGATGTACCCGCCACAATCTGGAATGTTTTTAGAAACGCTTTTGTCGATGCTATCGAAAAGGAATTTGGCCGTCAGTCGAAAGGTGGTGATGCTTGACTTATCTCTAGGTATTTCTTTACCCACCGCTGCTGAACCGCTAAACTCTACTTCCCAGATGTTTGGGTGTCAGGGTGCATTGTCGTACTTTTGAGCGGCCGTTATAGAATGGCCTGTGAGCCATTACGCTCTATTACAACCACTATTTTTTATCCTGGTTAATTTATGAATTACACTACTTCCCCCCTGGAAAAACTTATCCAAGATGTTAAGGATTATATAATAATTCAGCGGCAGCTTATTTCAACTGTTGCCTCAAAAAAAGGCGCGGATATTTTTTATGTAATTGTTGCTGCCTGTGTGTTTGGACTGATCGGGCTGTTTATTGCCATTTTTTTGAGTTTTACGGCCGCCTATGGGATAGCCCTTCTGCTAGATAACACCTTCCTTGGCTTTCTGATCGTCACATTATTTTATGTGTTACTTTTTTTCATTATATGGTTTAATAAAGATCGCTTTATTAAAATACCCATCCTAAAACTTTTTCTAAACGCCTTTAACACTTATAAAACACCCACCGATGAGCAAACTACCTAGTCAGGAAGAATACGAACGCATTAAGAACGAATATAAAGCGCGTGCCAAAGAAAAAGAGAAGCTTCTTAGCAGTGATCTGGTAGCGGTACGTAATGATCTGTTACCCAAATATCTGAAAGGTAAATTTTTAACGGGGTGTGCGATTTTTGCCACTACTTATATGGCCGAAGAGCTTATTTTTCGTAAAAAAGTACCCGGTTTAGTAAAGTTTGTGGGTGCGGTATCGGCTACAGTAGCTGCTCCCAAATTGTATCGGTTACTGTATGAAAACTATTTCGAGGTAAAGTCGGAAAGCCCGTTGAATGAGCCTATTCCGACTCATGAGGAAAGTTTTCCAGTTCCGCCCGAACCCATGCAAGAAGATTAATTCAGATCTTCACTGTTGTACTCCAAATAAACCTCCCAGGGGTTTGCCAGATGGATTAACATCTCGTGATCGTGATCTTTGAATGGGAGATTTAAACGATGCTGATGCTGACTATCCAGGGCGCTGATCTTCAGATCTACAACTTCTTTTATGTCCAGACGCCATGATTTATGGCGGGTTTCAGTGGATAGATCCGTTACAATTGGACTGTTCCATGACCACAAGCGATACTCCACGATCCGCAGAGGGTAACAACACTGCCGGGCCGCAGCGCGAACAATCTGCCAGGAAGCCTGTACATCCCGATCACCCTGCCCTAAGAAAGGAATCAGGATTGTATCAGGTTGAAAGTGCTCTAACTCATTAAGGCACAGACGCACCGCTTCTTCAAATCCTGGCTGGTCTCGCTGAGGCACCAGGTTTTGGGTAAGATTAAGAAACACAGCGGCATCATTACTAATCCCTACTTTTTCAATTAGCTCATATACTTCAGTAGGGTCTTCTTTGTTTATATTTGGTTCATCTGATACAGACTCCAGTAAACTGCTTCTACTTCCATCACCAATAAAAAGTACGTGCACTCGAAAACCCATCTGACGTAACAATGCCATGGCGCCTCCACAGCCTAATACTTCATGATTTGGATGTGGTGAAACCACCAGCGTAGTGCCCCAATCATAAACCTGTGCCGAAGGATATAAAAGACTTTCGTTTACAGATCTTTGTGTTGATTTTTGTTGAGCAAACATGGCAAAAAATTTAAGTAACTACTCTAATCTGAACATGAACTAAAAAGAGGAAAAGGGAAAAAATTCTAAGGTAGGTAGCGAGGACAGTACAAGGCGATATTGCACCGTGCAGCACTGTCCATTGTAAAATGAAGGTAAAGATTTCCCATGTAACATTTTATGGAAAAACCCAAGTAAACATTACGTGCTTCAATAATTATTGAATGAAAATATTCAAATAATAACCTTAATTATATGGCTTAACATACTCTTTAGGTATTCATTTGTCTGATTTTATCTTTAGAGCGAATTAAAATTTTGTCAACCACTCTCGGAAAAAGTACATTGGCTAAGGCATTTAACTTTCCCAAAACTGACAAAATCTTTTTAAACTTTCTACGCTCAATCAGTCGTATAATTTCATGGGCAACCTGCTGAGGAGTTTGCGTTTTACGATGCTGCCGGTCTTGCAACAATAGATATGAGCCATCTTTATTGATTACTTTCTTTCCAGGATCGTTTTCAGTGATTCCGACATACACAATTCCGACGTGAATATTTTTATCACTTAACTCCACCCTAAGCGATTCGGCCATTGAAGTGAGAGCCATTTTAGAGGCGCAGTACAGGCTGGTTTCTGGTAACCCCCGGATACCGGCTACACTAGATATAAACACGACGCTTCCCTGAGACTGGGCTAAATATGGCAAAGCAGCTTTGGTCGGATACAGGCATCCCAAAAAATTAATGTTCATCATCTGCTCAAACACCTGAGGTTCTAACTCTTCAAAATATCCCCGGGATGACATTCCCGCATTGTTGATTAGTATGTCTATCTTTCCGAAGTGTTGCACCGCTTTATCAATAAGCTCATTAGCTCCATCAATGGTTGCAATATCCGCTGGTACCGATAACACTTCGTAACCCAATGCCTGTAACTCCTGATGTGCTTCCTGTAGCCGACTCTCGGTTCTTCCATTAAGCACAATTTTACCCTCCTTGTTTCCAATGAGTTTAGCGGTTGCTTTTCCTATACCCATACTGGAGCCGGTTATAATCACTACCTTGCCTTCTATCTTCTGCTTTGCCATGAATGTATTATCGTCGCGTGAACTTCATTTCCGGGTTATAGTATACGGCCAGGTAATCATTGCTGAGGGAAAGAATTACGTGCACCACTACGGCTACCCAGATGGTGCCGGTCGTTAGCGTAATGTAGCACATGAGCAATCCGAACGGGATGGCACCAATAGTTTCCGCCGGGCCTTTGGGAAGGTGGGTGGTAGAATAGAGAGCGATATTAATGGCTATTGCCGGCCATACGCCCAGTCCACTTACACAGGCCGTTAGCAGAATTCCGCGAAACATTAGTTCGTAGGAAAACAGGTAAGAAATTGTTGCCAGTGCATTCAATAGTATAAGCCGGGTATCCCATTGCTGAACGCGCATCATTGGATAATAGGCCAAATTATCCGGTCTTTTGGCAGCATTAATATTGATTGGAAAAACTACAGACGCAATCCCCAGAATCCACAACAATGAAACACCAGTATTCTGAAAGTTTAGGCCATATTCCGATACTGTAAAGGGCAAAAATATGAGCGCAATACTAATGGGAATTACTCCCAGAAAAAGCACCCCTAAAAACTTTTGATATAAGACCCAGTTAACGGAAGAAGCAGGGTGCGCCCATTTATCGACAATCCACTGTCGAGCTTGCTTTGATTCTGATAAAAACCAGAATGTAACAAACCCTACGGTGAGCATTAAGATACTGATGACCGGAGCCGCAAATTCAGGTTTCCAGGCGAAGGATAGTTCTGTATTATTCATTGCAAAAGCGGCAAAGTTAACAGCTAAGCTGACAAATGAAAACTCTGTTTTTGCTCCCTAAGAAAGCGGCTTTGGTTATTACCAAGATTTTAGGTTCTTTTATTTTCTCAAATTTACTGACAAACCACAGACTCAGAGATATTACCACTAGCAGTTTACTACCATGAAGATAATTATACAGGAGATTGAGATACATGCTGTCATTAAATCAATAGCGCAGCAAATGGGTACCCGGCAGGTACGCTACTTTTGTGAAGAAACCACCCTGGCCATTCCACCTCGCTATGGTGCGGGCTACATCAAGGGGATTAATTTTATGAATGGCGTTGGACTACTCATTTTTAACTGCACATTTAACGAGGAACTAACGCTGCAATACAGCCTGGAAGAATCGCACCCTCTGAGGCTGAAATTCTGCCAGCAAGGCCATTTCATTTATTGCTTTCGACCTGATAATCAAACTTTTAAAATTCCGGCTTTACACACTGCCTTCTGTACCAGTACTGAGACATATGACCAGGTGTATACTTTTCCTGCTAATACCCAGGTCCAGTATACCAGCCTGGAAATTAATCGTAGAGAATACATAAAAAAGATAGAGTGCGACCTGGAGACTCTTCCCAATGACCTGGCTAACCTACTGAGAGACATCGATGCCATTGACCCTTTCGCCTATGAAAGTGCGTATAGTATTGTGCTGGCCGATGTAGTAAATGATATCCATAACAATGACTTAAAAGGCCTCGCTCGTAAAACCTTTCTGGAAGCCCGCTCCCTGGACTTATTTGCTCACATTGTTACCCAGTACATTGATGATTTAAACCCAAAGAACAAGCGTGTGCTACTACGAAAAACCGATGTTTCATTAATCCTGAAAGCTAAGGATGTTCTGATTGAAAATATCCAGGAAAATATTACCATACCGGAATTATCCAGGAAAGTAGGCGTAAACACTACCAAACTGAAGCAAGGGTTTAAGAAACTGTATGGTTGCACTATCAATGAATTTGTACGGTATAGAAAACTATCGCTGGCTAAAGAATTGATTCTGGAAGGCACATTATCGGTTAAGCAAATTGCCGAAAAAGTTGGCTACCGTAATTATGCTTACTTTGCTTCCCGCTTTAAAGAACGGTATGGGGCGTTACCTTCTGAATACATGAAAAAGATTAAGCATCCTGTTTCCATGGACGGCATCCCTCAAAAAGAACCTAAAGAGATGTAGGCTACGTCTGCCAATTCACCTTCTCGAGATACAGTATTTCACTGTCTCAAATTAGTTTATCAGACATTATTGCTATTTTTTTTAATAAGGAAGCAGGAGGCGAGTCCTTTCGTACGGCCTCCTGCTGAACTACTTCCGGTAACACTTTTACGGTTAGGATAGAAAATCGGCTTCCTGCATAATTATCAGAATAAACTCTGTTTACCTATTGAAACCGGAAGCGAAGATACTTGATTGACTGTCCTCTGGCTTTAAACTTCTTCTCAAAGGTTGTCAGAATCTGCTGTTCTGATTCGTATAAATCAGATTGGTACAGATCATCGGTAAAGTCCAAATCTGATATATCGGACCGTAGTTTCACCTGTTCTAGCGTATATTCAAACAATCCAGCATTATCTGTTTTCAGATGCACTCGCCCGCCCGGCTGCAATACGCGTTTGTACATATCCAGAAAACGTGGGGCGGTGAGTCTGCGCTTTTCGTCCCGGTCTTTCGGTCGAGGGTCAGGAAACGTAATCCAGATTTCTGAGGTTTCCGCTTCGGCTACGCTTTCTTCCAGATCCAGTATCCGAATACGCAAAAAAGCCACATTGCTGAGGCCCTGCTCTTCTGCCTGGCTACTCCCCTTCCAGATTCTCGCTCCCTTTACATCTACACCAATAAAGTTTCTCTGGGGGTACATAGCCGCCAATCCGACAGTATACTCTCCATGCCCACACCCTAACTCCAGGGTCATCGGGTAATCGTTTTCGAAAAACTCACCCCAATGGCCTTTGATGGATAAAAAAACAGGTTTTCCGGGTTCTACTACATTTCTGCGTTCTGCGTTTTCGGCAAATCGCTCTAGCTTATTTCTCATGAACTATAAATCTTCTAATTCAGCAACCACAAAAGTACTACCTCCCACATAAATAAAATCATCGGGTTGCGCATTTTGCAGAGCCGCCCGATAGGCTTGATTGACGTCTCGGATTATTTGGTATGAAAAACCAAATGATTTGGCCTGCCGCTCCAAATCTTCAATGGGCAGTGCCCGGGGAATATCTGGCTGGCAAAAATAATAATGCGCATCTTGCGGAAAGAGGGAGAAAATCTGATCAACGGCTTTTCCCTGCACCAACCCTATAACCATGTGCAACGTCCTATACGTGTAACCAGAAAGTTGCCGGACAATCTCCACAAAAGCTTCTTTATTATGACCAGTATCAGCCACCACTTGGGGATTTTCCCTGAGCACCTGCCATCGTCCTTTCAAACCGGTCAGTTGCTGCACGGCTCCTAACCCACTCCGAATTGCCTGATCTGTAATCAAAAATTGCGAATCAGGTAAACAGTTAATTGTGGCCAGCACTCCTGGCAAATTTTGAATTTGATACGAACCGAGCAAAGAGACATCTAAATTTTCCAGAAAACTCACCCCTTGACGCACTACGGAAAATCGCTGATAGCCACTCGTTTGAGCTATGCCAGTCACCTGATATTCTTCTGAAGCCCAGGTGATTGGGCTTTTCATTTCCTGTGCCTTCTGCTGAAATACGGGACGGGTTTCGGCTGTATACGAGCCAATCACTACGGGTACTTCCGGTTTAATAATTCCGGCTTTCTCACCCGCAATTTCGGCAAGTGTATTGCCCAGCATATCCGTATGATCCAACCCTATATTGGTAATCAGACTCACTAACGGATAAATTACATTGGTAGAATCTAATCTTCCACCTAAACCTACTTCTATAATCGCGATATCAACCTCCTCCTGGGCAAAGTAATCAAATGCCATTCCCACGGTCATTTCAAAAAAAGAAGGCTTAAGATTCTCCAGAAAAGCACGATGCTGCTGGACAAATGCCAATACATTTTGCTGGGGTATAGGCTGCCCGTTTATTCGAATGCGTTCGCTGAAATCTTTTAAGTGAGGCGAAGTATACAGGCCAGTCTTATATCCGGCTGCCTGAAATACTGCTGCCAGCATATGGGAGCTACTTCCCTTCCCGTTCGTCCCTGCCACGTGAATGCTTTTAAATTTAGTCTGTGGCTCACCCAGGTAAGTACATAGGTCTCGGGTATTGTTTAGATCCTTTTTAAACGCAGCTGCTCCCACCCGTTGATACATCGGAAGTTGCTGATACAGAAAATCAAGCGCCTCTTGGTATGTCATGTTCTCATAAAAGCAGCAAATGTAAGATTTCATGCATGAATCGCCATACCACTACACGGCTTTAATTTAAGAGCAGCTCAGAAAAAGGGGCTTCGGTAAGAATCTTACTACCTTAAACGCAATTTTTATAAACTTTTTTCCTTCCGTACACCCAATCTTGGTTCAATTCGTTTATAAGCCGTACCTTTACCCACTATAACCAAGTCCATGTTCTTACGAGGAGAAAATTTAGTTAAAAAATACAAGCGCCGAACCGTCGTTGACCACATCACGGTCGAAGTAAAACAGGGGGAAATTGTCGGACTCCTTGGCCCTAATGGAGCAGGCAAAACCACATCCTTCTATATGATCGTTGGGTTGATCAAGCCCAATGAAGGCAAGATATTTCTTGATGATAATGAGATTACCGATTTGCCTATGTATAAACGGGCTAAAAAAGGTATAGGGTATCTTGCTCAGGAAGCGTCTGTGTTCAGGAAGTTAAGTGTAGAAGATAATATTATGGCCGTGCTGGAGATGACCTCAGGGCTTTCTAAAAGCGAACGGCATGATAAGGTCGATGCGCTGCTGGAAGAATTTAGCCT
Organism: Roseihalotalea indica; assembly: GCF_022458895.1. The sequence goes on from NZ_JAINFL010000017.1 coordinate 77,370, forward strand.
AACCCACGTTCGCAAAAACCTGGGAATGGTCCTCTCCGGAGGAGAACGCCGTCGGACCGAAATTGCCCGGGCTTTGGCCGTTGACCCTAAGTTTGTGCTACTTGATGAACCTTTTGCCGGGGTTGACCCCATTGCCGTAGAAGAAATTCAAAGTATTGTAGCCCAACTCAAAAATAAAAATATTGGCATTCTGATTACGGACCATAATGTGAATGAAACTCTCTCTATCACCGACCGGGCGTATCTGATGTTTGAAGGTAAACTATTAAAAGCCGGAAGTGCCGAGGATCTGGCCAACGATGAGCAGGTTAGACGAGTTTACCTAGGGCAAAATTTTGAGCTAAAACGAAAAATCTGAATTTCTTATGGAACTGGTTAATTCGGTAGTTGCGTGGCTGATGAAGAAGCGAATTCATCAGATTGAACTGTTTTTAAAGTATCCGCATGATGTTCAGCACGATGTATTTCAGAACCTTATCAAAACGGCCCGGGATACTGAATTTGGTAAAGAACATGGCTTCCGGGAGATTATAAGCTTGCAGCAATTTCAGGAGCGGGTTCCGATTGTGGGATATGAAGAGTTCTTCCCTTATATAGACCGCCTTCTGCATGGCGAGCAAAATGTGCTCTGGCCCAGCAATATTAAATGGTTTGCCAAATCATCAGGTACTACCAATGCTAAAAGCAAATACATTCCCGTATCGCAAGAAGCCCTGGAAGATTGCCACTTTAAAGGTGGAAAGGATATGCTTTCTATCTATGTGAACAATTACCCTGAAACCCGGCTTTTTACGGGTAAAAATCTGGCGGTGGGTGGCAGCCAGCAAATTAACCAACTGGATAAAAACTCTGAATCTTTCACTGGTGATGTCTCTGCGGTATTAATGAAGAACCTTCCCTTCTGGGCTCAGTTTTCCCGTACCCCTAGCCTGGACATAGCCCTGATGGACGACTGGGAGGCTAAAGTGGAAAAAATTGCTCGTACCACTCTTGACGTTAATGTCACTTGTATGACGGGCGTGCCTACCTGGACCATTATGATTCTTCAGAGGATTCTGGAGTTAAAACAGGCCAGCCATATCCGGGAAGTATGGCCGAACCTGGAAGTGTTTTTTCACGGTGCGGTTTCATTTACCCCTTATCGCGAATTATTCAAAAAACTGATTCCTTCCGACGAAATGCATTATATGGAAACCTATAATGCCACTGAAGGATTTTTTGGCATTCAGGACCTGACCGGTTCTACAGAGATGCTGCTGATGCTGGATTATGGTATCTTCTACGAATTCATTCCGATGGAAGAAATTAACCTGGATCACCCTAAAACGCTTAGTATCAGTGAAGTAGAGATTGATAAAAATTATGCAGTAGTCATCAGCACCAATTCCGGGCTCTGGCGCTACAAGATTGGTGATACCATACGCTTCACCTCAACCCTGCCCTATCGCTTTGTGATTACCGGCCGAACGAAGCATTTTATTAATGCTTTTGGGGAAGAGTTAGTTATTGAAAACGCCGAACAGGCATTATCCGAAGCAAGTAAAAAAACCGGTGCGCTGGTCGGAAATTTTACCGCAGCCCCCCGTTACATTGAAGAAGGTAAAAAGGGTTGTCACGAATGGGTTATTGAATTTTCGCAGTCACCATCCAGCCTCGAGGAATTTACTACAGTGCTGGACGAAACGTTGCAGGAGATCAATTCAGACTACGGCGCTAAACGAGCAAAATCGCTAGCGGTGGAAGCACCGATCATTCATGCCGTTGAACCCGGTACATTCTACCAATGGATGAAAAAAAGAGGGAAACTGGGGGGGCAAAATAAAGTCCCGCGCTTGTCTAATGAGCGAGAATATATTGATGAAATTCTGGATATGCTATCTCAGCCTACTTCCAAGTAGACCGAAAGCTATTATTCTTCAGTTGAATCAGTATCTGAATCTGCTGCTTTGGGAGATAGATCATCCATAAAGGCTTCAATGCTGCTATCGCCGATTTCATTAGACTTCTTAAAATCTTTGGGCGTAGGCAGGTCTTGTAAGGCATTGATCCCAAAATACTCCATGAACTTATCGGAGGTACCATAAAGCATGGGTCGCCCTACGGTATCATCTTTTCCTTTGATTTCCACCAATGACTTTTCCAGCAGCTTCTGGATGGCATAATCGCAACCCACCCCACGAATTTGCTCAATGGCCGCTTTGGTGATCGGTTGTTTATAAGCAATAATGGAAAGGGTTTCCAGTGCCGCGGTAGATAAGCGTTTCTTGGATTGTTGCTTTAATAAGATGCTGATACTAGCCTGATAAGCCGGTTTAGTCAGAAATTGATACCCGCCGCTAATTTGAACAATCTGAAAGGAATACTCTTCTTTATTGTACTCTTCAATCAGTTCATTAACTACTGCCAGTATATCTTCCTGCGAAACTTGCGCATCAAACATTTCTGCCAGACACTGTTCTATTTCTGCTAAAGTAATAGGGCTTTCGGCACAGAAGATTAGCGCCTCTATATGTTTCCGTAAGAAATCCAAAATTGGTTAGTTTGCTATTGCTGTTTCAGTTTTGCCTCGATAGAATGACGGGTATGCGGTACGGCTTTTAATCGCTCTTTGGAAATTAGCTTCCCTGTGTCAATACAAATACCATAGGTACCATTTTTAATACGCGCTTTGGCATTTTCCAATTGATTGATAAACTTCTGCTGACGGGCAGCAAGTTGGCTTAGGCTTTCCTTTTCGAGCGTATCAGCCCCATCCTCCAGTAGTTTGGAATTTCCCACGGTGGTATCGGTACCATTATCATTAATACGGCTCAGCGACTGTTTTATACTCTCCAGTTCCCCCCTAGCTTTCACTAATTTTTCGTCAATAATGACTTCAAACTCTTTCAGCTCTTCTTCGGAATATCGATTTTTTTCCTGCTGCATCTTGATAAATTTAAACCCCTTTCAGCCCGCAAAATTACGTTAGTTGACGAGATCTCAAAGGATCATGGGCTTTATTTTCATAAGAGTTTTGCGGGTAGAGAAAGTTCATTTTCAGGTTATTCCTATAGAAAGCCCAAACACTTCTTACTTTTAGCTAACCATCTGGGGTTTTGGGCTAAAAAGCGTCTTTTGCTCCTCATACAACTTAAACGCTAAACGGTTTTCAGGCACTTCAATATCATCAAACGTAATAATATCATCCATGGAAATATCTCTTTTTAGCGTTACTCCTTCGGTTAAGCCAATCGGTAGAAGATTCTCAGCCCGGCTAACCTCATAGTTTTCACACACTCCGTAAGTGGTGTATCCGCCAAAACCATCCAGCGTTTCCCCGGCTTTTAGATCTCTTTTAGCAGCTGCCAGTACTTCTACGATTGGTCCATCCAGCGGCGCCATTACTGCATCATTAAAATGATATGTTCGAACAATTGAATTGGGAACTTCAAAGAAACATAAGTGATAAGGAGTATAGAAGCTGTATATTGGCCCCTTGCCAAGTTTAAGATAACTCAGGTATTCTTTTGACAATGGGTCATCGGTAGAAGCAAACACATACACTCCTGGGCCTGGCTGAGGGCCAACTACGTAATCAACGATCCCACCGAGCGCCTTCAATTCATCCAGATCATACATATTAGTCAATTCGTCAATATGTTTAGTAGAACGGAAAGCGTTCATACCCCGCTTATTAACAACCATACCGGTGGCGTTGGCTACTGAAGCCTGCTCAAAGGCAATTTTAGTACCATCGGTAAATGACGTGATCATATTCACATTCTGGCCAGCCTTTCGGGCATACTCTTCCATATCGGCCGGACTCTTATGAAAATCCAGATAACCTTTAATATTACCCGCTACCAGCGGAGTAAAACCTAAACTTTTAACGAAGCGGTGAAGATTCATAATTACTCCCGGTTGATCACCATCACTACCAGTCAGAATTACACCGTTTTGATCAGCATAGTGCTTCAATACCGGACCTAAGGTGGCATCTAGCTCTGCATTCAGTAATACTACTGGCTTATGGTTTTTTACTGCATTTAGCACGGTTGATGCTGCGTAATCAATAGTACCGGTTGCTTCTACAATAATATCGACCCCATCAGCCTGACATAGAACGCTTGCATCCGAGCACACAGCCGGCTGCCCTTTGGCAATGGCATCGTCTAATTGAGAAGCATTATTCACCATGACAGCATCGATAACCCCTGCTTGCTGATAACAACGAAAGGCTTTTTCAGTAGTACGATTGCTGATACCAACTACTTTCATTCCGGGTGTATAACGCTCTATCTGGTTCACAAGACCAATGGCCATGTATCCAGCTCCGATAACTCCAACACGAATAGGGTTACCAACATTTTCCCGAAATTGTAAGGCTTTGTCAAGAATGATCATATCACTAAATAAATATTTTTTTGCAATTTTTTCACAATGTAAGATTTATATCATTTTTAGTCAAGTGATTATTTAAATATTTTAATTTTTTTCGGATAAAATAACATATGAATGATATATAATGAATTGCATCAAATTCTTTGCCTAAACAAAATATTTATAAACACATTTATATTTTTTTCATAAAAAAAGGCGATTGATACCAACCGCCTTTCATTTATTAATCGTAATTAGATGTTTAATGCTGAAAACCTTGCGTTAGCCTTTTAGGCTAATTACGTCACTCAAACGCATTTCATCAATATCCTTCATTTTGCCCGAACCCACCCGCGGTTCTATCAATTTGATCTTGAGGAATTGGTCTTAGCACATGAAATGGCTGTATATTGGGAGCAGCCTGAGGATTATGCGCTTTTACTCTTTCTACCAATGTTCCGGTGCGCGTAAGGTCAAAGAATCTATGCATTTCTCCTACCAGCTCACGCGCTCTTTCATCTAGGATAAAATCAATATCTACATCAGCAGCAGTTATTTGCATCGCGGCTTCCATTCCTTCTTTGGCGGCTCTTTCTCGCACGACATTGATAAGTTCAGCCGCCCGCTGGCTATTATTCGCTTTAAAGTAGGCCTCAGCCCCTAACAGGTAAGTTTCAGCCAGACGCATTACCATAAAGTCGCGGGAACCGGCTTCGTATTGACGGTCGGGACGAAGAGGATCTAAGAATTTACTAAGCGTAGGAAATAACTGCTCAGTGTAATCGCTTGGTGCGATGATCATGTAAGGTTTGCTATCCCTAAATTCCTGGCTTACCTCTTCACCAGGAAGATAAATAGCCGTGTCGCCAAGGTTCACACCCTCAGGTAGCGTTGCCGGATTATTGGCATAGAAAACTCGTTTAAAGCTATCATCAAAACGTACGTCCGCTTCTTTATTCCAAAGCCCTAATAAGAAATCAGTGGGCCAGAAACGTCGCCAGGGTCGGCCATTCTCAGTGTCACGGGTCATCCCTGGTTGTACATCGTATACCATAAGGAAGTACAAATGCATATTATTTCCGGGGCCATTAATCAATGGGTCTTGAGTGTATTGAACTGACCATACAACTTCCTCGTGCATCTGAGCACTTTGGTCAAAGACCTCCCTAAAGCTATCAAGCAGGGCAAAATCATAATCATTGATCACACTTTCCGCTAATTCAGCAGCACGAGTAAAATCTTCGGCAGCAGCATCATCGGTATACCCTCTTGTCAGCAATACTTTAGATAGAAGATGTTTTGCCGCTGGTTGAGTAGCCCGACCGTAATCGTCTTGCGTTGCCGGTAAGTTAGCAATAGCAAACTCCAAGTCGGGAATGATTGCCTGGCTATAAATCTCACCTGCCGGAGTCCTGGTCGCTTCGGTTTCTACTCCCGTGGTTTCCTCTAGCGTCAGGTGTATATCACCGTAGGTACGCACCAGTTCAAAGTAGAATAGGGCTCTAAGAAACCGTACTTCAGCAATCCTTAACGTTTTCAGATCATCGGTTAACTCTTCTATTTCATCGGCTCGTCTGATCACCGCATTGGCCTGATTGATACCAGCATAAAATGATCGCCAAAAATCTCTAAAATAAGCTTCTCCCTGGGCATTTAATCGGGAATCGTACTGGTTAATACCCTTGTGACTTCCATCTGCACCATTTTTATAGGTATCCGTACCGAAAACGGTAAGAGTAGCTCCCATCTCACGCGCGTAGTAATCTCTCAAAGGGGTATACGTGGCATTAACCGCCGCTTCAAAGCCTGCCTCATCGACATAGTAAGAACTGGCTGATACATCGGAGACTAATTCTTCTTCCAGAAATTTCTCGCAGGAAGGCAACGTAAATACCCCCAGCGTTATGGCTATAATTAGTATTTTTTTCATGATTCAATGTCATTAATAATTAGAAACTGAGATTTATACCAAGCGAGAACACCCGTGGAATCGGCACTTCCCCATCAACTTCAGGGTCATCATCATCATAAATCTCCGGATCGTAGGCATTATAATTGGTGAAAATGAAAGCATTCTGAATACTTCCGTAGATTCTGGCTCGGCTCAAACCCACCCGCTCCGCTATGTCACTCGGCAAGGTGTAGCCTAAAGAAATATTTCTGACCTTCGCGTAACTACCGTCAAAATACCGCAAGGTACTTCCGTAAGGAATAGACTCCTGGTTGTTGTTAGGCCGAGGATAAGCATTGGTAGGGTTGTCGGGAGTCCAATAATCCACATCCAAATTGTTGTATCGTCCTTGTAGTGAATTATTACCGTCATGAAATGCACTATTTAACATTTGGCCTACTCGGGCATAGATAAACACCGACAGGTCGAGCGGGCCGTACTCGAATCGGTTGGTTATACCTCCCGTAAAATCAGGAATATCATCTCCGATAATTATTCTATCTTCACCGTCGTATTGCCCGTCATTATTACGGTCTACTAACTTAATATCACCCGGAACCTGGTTGTATTCAGCAGCTTCGTCTACTTCGTCTAGTTGCCAGATGCCAGCCTTTTCAAAGTCATAGAAAACCACTAAAGGCTCTCCGATAAACCATCGGCTTCCTACATCATCCTGCCCACCACTGTACAGTTCGACAATTTCTTCTTTGTTACGAGAAACGTTGATGCTGGTAGTCCATCGGAAACCATTGGGGTTATCAAAGTTTACCGTATTAAGAGAAAGCTCAACCCCGGTGTTCCGCGTACTACCTATGTTTTGTAAGATATAATTATATCCGGATGTATACGGTAACTGCCGCTCAAGAATCAGATCAGACGTGTTGGCCTGATAAAAATCTACGGAACCTGAAATCCGGCCATTTACAAAGCCATAATCTATACCTACATCTACCGTAGCTGTTTTTTCCCAACTTAAATCTTCATTAGGGATTTCGGCCAGACGGTAGCCGTAACCTGGATCATCACCGTAAGCATATGCTGTTCTACCCAGACGTCCGGCAGTTTGATAAGGGTCAATAGCCGTATTACCTACCACGCCGTAGCTGGCTCTCAGTTTTAATTCTTGAACAAAAGTCTGATTTTGCATGAAGGACTCGTCGATGATACGCCAACCAGCCGACACTCCCGGGAAATAGGCCCATTTGTTGCCAGCGGCCAAACGTGAGGAACCATCCGCTCGCAGGTTGGCCTGAATCAAATATTTTCCGGCAAGTTCGTAATTGATCCTTCCCATATAAGATGCTAACTGCCACTCTTGCAAACTACTTCCCACGCCTAAGATGTTAGTGGCAGTTCCGATATTATAAAATTGCTGAGTTTCATACGGCAACCCTCTAACATCCATAAAGTCCTCCTCTCTTTGCCACTGCTGTATACTTTGAAGCAGGGTTACACCCAAACTATGATTATTCCCAAAGTCTTTGCTGTAGTTAAGGATGTTTTCTAGAGTATAGCTAAACTCCTCTCGGTTACTTCTATAAGCGATGGGCTCTGCCCCACGACGAATGTTGGTCAGGCTGGCTCGGAATGCTCCAATTCGACGGGTTTGAATGTCAGGGCCAAAGTTTACTCGATAAGATAAACCTTTCGCAAGCTCAAGATTGGCGTAAACGCTGGCAAATATGCGGTTGAACTTATACTCGTCCACGCTGGCTCCCGGTACTAGTTCATTTAGAGGATTCGTACGAATACCGTCATTGGTAGGCAGGAAGATTAACTCCCCGTTTTCATCATAAGGAACTCCCAGCGGATTATTGGAAAGAGCCTCGCCAAGCGGGTTAAAACCTCTGTTTTCAATAGTTCTGCTAAAAAGCGTTGAAGTCCCCACTCTTATTCTATCATTGATCTGATGATCGAGGTTTACTCTTACGGTATACCGAGTGAATGACTGCGTTGAAATGATTCCTTTTTCATCAAAGAAGCTTCCTGACACCAGGAATTGAGTCTTATCACTTCCTCCCAACACGCTTAGCTGATGGTTGGTACGATACCCGTTCTGTAATATTAAGTCTTGATAATCAGTTGACCTGACTGGATTCTGCGCGAGAGAAGTAAGCTCTACCGGATCAAGAAATACCTGATCATCGGGGAGAATGTCACCATCCCAGGATAACAACCCTGTATCAGGATTAGTCCGACGAGATTCACGTTTTAAATCGGCAAACTCAGCACCGTTCATCATATCTACGGTATTGATGGCCTGGGTTGGGCCATAGTATCCGTCGTAGGTAACTGTAGTTTTACCTGAACTTCCACGCTTGGTGGTAATTAAGATCACCCCATTTGCACCTCGGGAACCATAGATAGCAGTAGATGCGGCATCTTTCAGCACTTCCATAGATTCAATATCCTGGGGGTTGATGTCGTTGATTGTACCCTGAATGGGGATACCATCTACTACAAACAAAGGATCATTCTCTGCGGTAATAGAACGACGACCACGAATATTGATTGAGACACCCTGCCCTGGGCGCCCACCGTTACTTCGGATATCTACTCCAGCAACCCTTCCTTGCAGGGTCTCCACTGAGCTAGATACGGGCAATTCTTTAATTTCTTGCGCGCTCACTGAACCAATAGCCGCCGTTACATCTCTTTTTTCCTGCGTTCCATATCCAACGACAACAACTTCTGTTAATGATTGTATGTCAGTTGACATTGCTAAATCAATGGTAGAACGCCCGTTAATGTCAACTTCCTGATTTACATAACCGACCGAAGAAAATACCAATACTGACGCATCAGAGGGAACAGTTAATGAATATTCTCCTGATACATCAGTAATGGTACCAGTCGTAGTTCCCTTCACCAGCACGTTAACTCCTGGCAAGGGACCACCATCTTCTTCATCGGTTACAGTACCAGAGATTGAATTTTGTGCCAAGAGATCCGTGAAGTTCATTAGACATAAGAACCATACACACATACCCCTTAGCAGGTAAGGTAAAATGTTTCGCATAATAAGTTAGGTTTTGTTAAGAAATAATCAATAAAAGAGATGTCCTATCACGAACTTGAGAAAATTGTATAATGCATAGGATTAATTAACCGATTGCATTATTAATTTAATAAAAACAACTCTTTACTATGTGAAATAAATATTTTTTTTTTAAAAATAAAAAATACTTTTATCAAATTAACAATTATTTCATTCACCCTTGCTTATTTGCTAATGTTATCTAAAAAGAAACTAATTTAGCGCGGAATATTGCTAATTATATATGCCTTAGATTCATGATTAATTCTGCCATTAAGATTTTTGCCGGCCCCGATTCGTTAGATGATTTTAATATTGATGAAGTTTATCGTATAGCCGAAATAAAGGCTAACGGTTCACCTGCTATTTATGGAGCCCGAACGGTAGGCTTAAAATCTCGCACCAATTTCGACAGTCACAATACTGATCAAGGCTTCATGGGCTATGATTTTGAAGCTATTATGCAGAACTTCGATATCTTTGGCCACGGTGGCAATGCCACCGATCTGGTTCCTTTGCCCACAGTACAAATGGCTGAAAAGTTATATCAGGATACTGGACTGATTGCCTCTTCCGAAATCATGCTGCCAGCTATTCAACTAGCTTGTATAAAAAAATCGTTTTCTAATGATCCTTTCCTGGTATGGAACTCTGCCGTTGACCAGCTCGGCTGGCACATTCGCCAAATGGCTGGTTTTGCCGAAGAACATGGCTGGATGGTTGGATTAAAGAACGGTAAATGGCTGGGTGAAGAATATAAAATTTCTGAAACAGATAAGTTTAAAGGAAAGACCAGCATTGAAACCGTATGGGACGGTTTAGTAAACTACGCAACATTAGCCCCGGAAATTGTACTGATTCAGCGAGGCTGCGACCTACCCGCTAAAGGTGAGTACCGCAACCTTCCTATTCATCATGCAGCTAAGCGCACTAAACTGCGGCATATGGACAAAAATGTGCAGCTCTACTTTGACCCAAGTCACTCATTAGGACCCAAGATGCGGGATCAAATTGTTGATAAAACTGTGGAAGCTATGCAGATGAAGCTAAATGATGAGCACTACCTTTACGATGGCATCCTCATTGAAGTGGGTACTGCCAAGTGTGATACACATCAGCATATTTCTTTACAGGAATTAGAAACTTTGGTAGAACGATTATCGGAGTTCCGTACCCTAGCTGGTCGTAGAGAGAAAGTTGGTGCTTAAATACGCGCCTTTGGAAATTGCGCATCAGGCACCTTGATATCGCATATTAAAATAATACCTCCTGAATTAGATTTTTAGGAGGTTACTTTTTTTGCCAGAGCCTCTTCAATGTACTCAAACGTGCTTAAAATCTCTGGTTGCCCATCAATAATGGCAACATCGTGCTCAAAGTGGGCAGATGGCTGACGATCAGCAGTTACAATGGTCCACCCATCACTTAGTTGCTTCACTCGCCGAGTACCCAAGTTAATCATAGGCTCAATAGCGATCACCAGTCCATTTTTAATTTTAGTACCTTTACCTCGCTTTCCATAGTTAGGTACTTCAGGCGACTCATGCATGTTTCTTCCCAGGCCATGCCCTACTAATTCTCGTACTACCCCATAGCCGTGGCTCTCAGCGTGTTGTTGCACGGCAAAACTTATATCACCAATCCGGTTACCATTACGAGCCTGCTCTATTCCTTTATAAAGGCATTCTTCAGTAACTTTTAGTAACTGCTGCACTTCAGCTGAAACTTCGCCTACGGCAAAAGTATAAGCATGATCGCCATAATACCCATTCTTCTTGGCACCACAATCAATAGAAATGATGTCGCCATTTTGGAGCGGGCGGTCGTTCGGAATCCCATGCACAACGGCTTCGTTTAAGGACATGCATAAGGTGTTAGGAAAGTCGTACAACCCAAGAAAACCGGGCTCGGCTCCGTGGTCGCGAATAAACTCTTCCGCTATTTTATCAAGATAGGTTGGCTTTACTCCAGGTTGAATTTCCTGAGCAATGATTCCCAGGGTTTTAGAAACAATCAGGGCACTTTCGCGAATCAGTTCAATTTCCTCTAAAGACTTATAATGGATCATAGGTGCAATTATCAGCTACATATAGAAGTCAAAACTGCAACGAATGGTTTGTTTATCCAAGCGGAAAATTCGGAATTTGCCCTTTGATGTTCTACAATACTAGTTTTGAGACATATTATTATTAATCTGGCTACTCAAACGAAGCATTTCTGCCTGCATCTGATCCAACTTTCCCTGAATATCGTCAATCTCCGGGCTGGGCTCGGGTAAATAAGACCGTAGATGCCATTCCACTTTCCATATCTGAAGCAATTCATTTTCAGGAATATCAAAGGGTTCGTGTTTCGGGTTGTCTGAAAGACAGCGAATATAACCATATTGGTGTAAGCGGTTGCGTAGCCTTTTAATCTGAATACCCCGATCGTGCGAAACTACTACATACACTCCCCCATCTGTTATGGTACGATATTCATTGTTATCAAGCAGTCGGCAGATTACCCAGTCATCTTCCAGCAAGGTAGGCTCCATACTATCACCGCTAACCTGTACAGCATAACACTGCCCATCTTTAATCATATAGTCGGGCAATAAGATACTTTCCTGCTCCTCAAAAAACTCTTGAGTCTGATAGCCAGTCATGAAATTGGCTGCTGCTTTATGGTTAATCAGTGGAACGGTTACGTTACCTGATGTATCCTGGGTAGCCACCATTATAACCTCTTTTACTTTGGAAGGTCCTTCGGGCTGAGATTGGTTTACAAAAGGCTGCCCCATTCCGGAAATTATAAACGCACTATTAATACCAAATTTATCTAAAGCGCGATTGAGAATTTCAATAGTTACCGACCGACGATTTGCTTTAATATCACCCAAGTTAGAAGGTGAGATCTCGATTGCTAAAGCAAATTCGCGATCAGAATGGATTACTTTACGGCTTTTAAGCATGTGAATACATTCAAAAAAGCGTTCGTTCACAGAATTTTTGTATTGATTATCAGCCATTTGTAGAAAATTATACTTACTAAAAGAATAAAAAGTTTGGAAAATACTTTAAAAAAGCATTACCTTGTACTTATAACAAGAACAAATATGGAAAATATCCGACACATAAAAAAGCATTTAGCCAAAGAAGAGTATGAATTATTGAGCAAAAGTACCGGCTATAGTGTGGACTATATACAAAACTGCCTGAACCAGCGCAGAAACAACCGGCTCATTGCTAAAGTAGCGCTTCAGCTTAAAATGGCGGGATAACCCTATCTGTATACGGAAGGTAAATATCTTAACTTTTACTCCCAGATTCCCGGTGGAATTAGTTCCAGCACGTGACCATCAGGATCGTGGAAATAACAGGACATCAGGTCTCCCTTCCACGTCTGTTCATGGATGATTGTAATTCCATTATCAATCAGTCTTCTCTTCCATCTTGCATATTCCTCGGCAGGAATTTCAAAAGCAACATGTTGAGCTCCGTAAGCAAAGTGCGGAGGAAGTGTTTTTTCATTTTTGGTTGCTTCCGGATTAAAACAAAGCAACACTTGTTTCCCTACCCGAAAGAAAATATGCCGATTTTCCACTTGGCTAATAACAGAAAACCCGAGCACTTCCTCATAGAAAGCCCGGGTTCTATTAAGATCAGAAACGTATAAACAGGTTTCTTTAATGAAATTAATTGACAAATCTATTCTCTTGTTAATTCAGCTAATTATCATTTAAAACTTCAAAATAACGCTCAAATAGCCGCTTTCGCAACAATATAGAAGGCTTTCCTCTGCCCCAATCAGGTGCAATTTCATAAAGACCATTATAAGCCCTCCCCATATATGATTTGTCTACTTCAAAGCCATTGAGCCCCGAACTATCTTCAGGACGATGGCTACAGCGAAAATAAATACGGAATTTATCTTCCTGCTTAGGTCGCTGCCAGATTGTGTCACTCATAAAAGACTAATTTATATTAAACAGTACTAATGTAAGTTTTTTTTGTTTTTTAAAGATAAAACTATTTTTTCACTATGTCAATAAATTGCAAATTTTTAACTGAATAATATAACATATGATACTATACCCTTAGTCTTCTTTGTCCTTGGACCCTCAATCAGAAAATATATAATTAATGGGTATAGCTATTCCGTTTCTGTAGAAGTGCTTCTACGAATTATGCCTCTTATTTTTTTCCACATTACAAACTTCACTAAAGTTTCAACCAATTAACTAATTGAAAATCAACACCTTGATATATGTAATGCTAAAAAAATATCTATAAGTGGACTTTGGATTAATTCTTTCAATAGGTTAGGTACACCAAATTTTTAGAGTTATGAATGACTACACTATAAAAGGTAACTGGAACGAAAAAAAGGGTAAGCTAAAACAAGAATATGGTACCCTTACTGATGATGACCTTGCATTCCAAGAAGGTAAGGAAGATGAGTTAGTAGGTCGAATCCAGAAAAAACTAGGTAAGACCAAAGACGAAATCCGTAAGTTGATAAGTGATATTTAGTGTGCAATTATCAGTTTAAGTCAATTTTTTCATCTTAATTTTTTTGTTATGAGTACTGATCATAAAAAAACCATAAAAACACTTCACGATCTAATTCAAATCAACCGTGAAGGTGAAAGAGGATATAAAGAAGCCTCTGAAAATATAGATTTACCCGAGTTCAAAACTTTATTGTACCGGCTGTCTCAACAACGCGCCCTTTTCCGTGGTGAGTTAGAGGATATTCTTCATAAGGACTTTAAAGACGATGCTATTGTAAAAGATTCAATAGCCAGTAAAGCGCATCGTACATGGATGGACTTTAAATCAGCCTTAACTGGTCATGATAATAAAGCTGTTCTTGATGAATGCGAGCGAGGCGAAGAACATGCTATTAAAGCCTATGGTGAGGTTTTTGATGGCCGCTTGCCAGATTACATCGAGAAAGTTGCCCTAAATCAACTTGAGTTGATTCGAGGTACATTAAGTCAGGTTCGTGAATTTAAATATGAAATTCAGGAAACTCACTAACAACTTTTAAGCATAATTAGTACTTAAGCAAGAGGAGCAATTCTCTTGCTTTTTTTAATTATAGTGTTGTGCTAAATCTATTTATCAATATCATTAACTATCCATTCAGAAAATTAAAGAGTTTTCTGAAGCGCCGTTTGGGCTGGCTTAATACGCCGTGTATCATACTTTATCGGGGGTTTGGAAATAAAGAACAGTTTTATCTCCGCGGTAGAGTCATTGAAGATACGGGGCTAGCCAAACCAGAATCTGACGATCATTTGTGGGAAAACTTTCTGGCTATGATCAAACGCTACAGTAGCACAGGAATTCCCGAGCAGAAAGTGCAGATTCAGCTTGGTGAAAAGCAGTATAACTGCATTGCCGATGAGGATGGATACTTTGAAATTGAAAGCGCCCTTCCTAATCCCTCTCTTAATTACGATGAATGGCAAACTGTTAAAGGCTCATTAGTCTCCCATGATTATACTGATAATCAAACTCACCCTTCTTTGGCTAAAGGAGAAATACTGGCAGCAGACTCTAATCACTCATTTGGAGTGATTACCGACATTGACGATACCATTCTTATCAGCCACTCTACTAATGTGCGAAAAAAGTTGAAGCTCATGCTCTTTAAGAACGCTAAAACTCGCTTGCCTTTTGATGGAGCCTCGGCCTTTTACCAGGCATTGTACCAAGGGCCTAATCTGGAAAAAAACCACCCGTTTTTTTATGTTTCCAGTAGCGAATGGAATTTATATGACCTTTTAGTTGATTTTTGCGAGCACCATGATTTTCCTAAAGGTCCTTTTTTGCTTAAAGATGCGCAGATTCACCTAAAAAAAATATGGAAAGCCGGGGGAGGCAACCATCATCATAAATACGAAAAAATCTGCCGTATTTTTGATATGTATCCCCATCTGCCATTTATCTTGGTTGGCGACAGTGGCCAGCATGATGCCGAAATTTATAGCGAATTGAGCCAAAAACATCCCAACCGGATACTTGCCATTTATATCCGAGATGTTCGCCCCTCCCGCCATCAGGCAGTAAAAGATATTGCCAATGAGCTGGCCAAGAAAAACATTGAAATGGTGTTGGTCAAGGATACAGAAGAAGCTGCATTACATGCTCTGAAACACGGATTTCTTCATCCGGAAGCTATTCAGGCAATTGTTGATGAAAAGCAGCTTAATCAGGCAATGGATGCTGAGTTCTTTCAGATTTTAGAGAAAATGACTGAATAAAGTTTCGCTTTCTATGCCTATTAGGGCGTTCCCTTCTTATTCGGAATTCAACAGCCCTAGTAACCTTATAATTTACTTTAACGCATTTTTCAGCCCTTTCAGGTTCTGTTCGCTGGTCTGAATATTAGCTTTAATCAACTTTTTTTCCTGCTCTGCACTATCATCGTTAACTTCGCTAAGTAATTTATCGGCCTTTTTCAGATAATTGAGCGCTTCTTCCTGAGTGACAGTAGCATCTTGTATCGCCTCCCGGGAGGTGAGTCTGGTAGGAATACTGTTCATTAAATGGTTAGCAAAATTCATATAACCTCGGGCAAGCACCACTGGATTAGCCGGGTTAAAAGCATAGGCTTGCTCAGCTGCAAACAAAGACTGATCAACTTTAGGTTTAGCCTCATAGTTAGCAATCTGCTCCTGATAATCCTGACATTGTTTTGCAGATTGATTCAGGTACTGTTTCACGGCATCATCTCCCTGAGCATACGTTTTGATTGATACCGGGCAATCTAATAATTGCCACATGGGTAACAGCGGCAAATGATTAAGCACAAATTCACTGGGAGATGTTAAAAAAAACGAATCATTAAATTTTTTCACAAACCGCATATTGTCATCTAATCCCCCGCTTCCCCAGGTCACATCAACCAGGTGCCACTCGTTATCCAACTGCACCGCATTCCAGGCATGATCGGCATTGGTGAAAGATTTTCTCGCGGTATAGGCAAACCCTTTGCTGTACCCACCCACTACATAACAGGGAACATCTGCCAGACGACACATTTCCTGAAATAACTCTGAGTAACCCTGACATACCGCTCTTCTTCGCTTTAGCACATCATTGGGCAAAATAGGTTTGTAACGGGCCGGATTGTAATTACGAAAAAGTTGCACATCATAAGCGATGTTATCGGCAATCCAGACATAAAAGCTCCGGACCTTCTCATGGTCATCCTGCGCAGTTTTCACCAGATAGTGGGTTAGTTTTTCCACATCATAATGAAGTTTTTCAGGCGCCGAACGGGCGTGCTGATCAATCTGCGTATAATCGCGGTCGCTATTTCCTTCTACATGAAACGGAAATAACACAACCAGATATAGAGCAAACGTACTGATATAATATTTCATAGGGCAAGTCTTCCTGTCTGCGGTAAATTTGAAAGAAATTTTCCATACCGATAAACGAAAAACGATCAGAATATTACACACGTTCCCCATAAAAAAGATAGCTCACTATGGGCAAGTGAGCTATACGTTTAGAGATTATATAAAATAGAAGAAAGGTGACTTAAAAAGTGTCAGATAGCACTTTCTGAGTTATCAAATCATCTTTTTATAACGAATCCGTTTAGGTTCTACATCACCCATACGCTGACGCTTATTTTCTTCGTAGTCTGAGTAATTACCTTCGAACCAGTATACTTCTGAATTACCTTCAAATGCCAGAATGTGGGTAGCAACCCGGTCCAGGAACCAGCGGTCGTGTGTAATGATCACGGCACAACCGGCAAAATTTTCCAAACCTTCCTCTAAAGCTCGCAGGGTATTTACATCCAGGTCGTTCGTAGGTTCATCAAGAAGGAGCACGTTAGCACTTTCTTTCAGCATCATGGCCAGATGCACCCGGTTTCGTTCACCTCCGGATAGTTTGCCCACTTTCTTTTCCTGATCACTCCCGCTGAAATTGAACCGGCTTACATATGCGCGGGAATTCATCTGCTTTCCTCCTAAATCAATCAGCTCATTCCCCCCGGAGATTACTTCCCAAACTGATTTTGAAGGTTCTAACTGGTGATGCTCCTGATCTACGTAGGCCAGTTTTACGGTTGAACCCACTTCAAACTCACCTTTATCGGGCTTCTCCTGCTTAGTAATAAGTTTAAACAGCGTAGTTTTACCCGCACCATTAGGACCGATGACACCAACAATACCCGCCGGTGGAAGCGAGAATGTGAGATTTTCAAAAAGCACTTTATCACCAAAAGCCTTGGCCAGATTCTCAGCCTCAATCACTTTATTACCCAACCGGGGTCCGGGCGGAATATACATTTCCAGCTTTTGCTCGCGGTCTTTTGCTTCCTCACTCAGCAAGTTTTCGTACGCGTTAAGTCGTGCTTTCCCTTTTGCCTGTCGGCCTTTAGGCGTCATACGTATCCATTCCAATTCACGCTCCAGCGTTTTCTGCCGTTTTGAAGCGGTCTTTTCTTCATCAGCCAATCGCTTCTGTTTCTGCTCCAGCCAGGATGAATAGTTGCCTTTCCAGGGTATACCTTCTCCCCGGTCTAATTCCAGAATCCATCCGGCCACATTGTCAAGAAAATAGCGGTCGTGGGTAACAGCGATGACTGTACCGCTGTATTGCCGCAGGTGTTGTTCAAGCCAGTGTACTGATTCGGCATCCAGGTGGTTAGTTGGCTCATCCAGCAAGAGCACATCGGGCTGTTGAAGCAATAGTCGACACAAGGCTACACGACGCTTTTCACCACCGGACAGGTTCTTGACGACGGCATCTTCCGGCGGGGTCCGTAAGGCGTCCATAGCCCGGCTTAGTTTTGTATCCAGCTCCCAGGCGTTTACATGGTCTAGCTTCTCCTGAATACTGGCTTGCTGATCAATCAGCTTTTGCATGGCATCCGGGTCGTCCAGCACGGCGGGGTCAGCAAATTTTTCATTTATTTTTTCAAACTCCTGAAGTAATTGAACGGTCTCTGCCACTCCTTCTTCTACAACTTGTTTCACTGTTTTTTCAGGGTCAAGATCGGGCTCCTGTTCCAGCATACCTACCGAGTAACCTGGGGAAAAAACTACTTCTCCCTGATAATCCTGGTCTTTGCCGGCAATAATTCGTAATAAAGATGACTTACCGGCGCCATTTAAACCCAACACTCCGATCTTAGCTCCGTAAAAGAAAGATAAGTAGATATTTTTTAGCACTTGTTTTTGGGGAGGATAAATTTTAGAAACCCCCGCCATAGAAAAAATTATTTTTTCGTCACTCATGGTTTAACAATCTGAAAATTCTTCGTTTAGATAATAACAGAAATCTGCTATTTTTCTGGTTGTGAGTAAATAAGTGATATTTTTGCGTAATTTCTAAAAAATCGTAATCATTGCGAACAATAGCGGGTTAAAAACCTGATAATTATTGACTATTTATTGTGTAACAGGTAATCGTCAACCTTAAACCCTAAAAACTTTGGACCAGGCTACCACACCTTACGGATTCATTCAAGACGGTAAAATTTACCGAAATGCTTTTCTTGAATACCCTGAACGCGAAATTGGTGAAGTACGCGAAAGCGAAGCTTCCACCATCAAGTATTTTGAAGATCGATTTGAAATGGCCCGCAACAAGGTCGCTCAACTTGAACAGTCGGTTAATGATTCTGAAAACAAGGGATCATATTTAATGAAGCTTATCCACATGCGGGAAAGCTTAGCCAAGTTCGATGCTTTGGGGGATTACCCGAGCCTCTACGATCGGCTGAATGCCATTGAAGATGAATTGCGCGTGATCATTACTCAAAACCGCATTAAAAATCTGGAAATCAAACGCGCCCTGATTGCCGAAGCAGAACCCCATGAGTTTAGCTCAGACTGGGAAGAAGCGACCGACCAGTTGAAAGAAATTAAAGGGAAATGGATTAAAACCGGCGCAGTGGCTGACGAATATCACGAAGAAATTGAAGTTCGCTTCAATGAGATTCTTGATAATTTCTTCCAGCGTCGTAAGAAATTCTTTGACGAGCGAAAGCAGATGGTGTATGACCGGGTACGCCGTTATATGGATATCAACAACGAATTGTACCGCTTACAGCGCGCTCCTGATCGGCAGCAAGCCTTGGAGAGAGCGAAAGAGTTGCAGGCAGAGTGGCGAGAGGTTGGGAAAATTCCTGGTCATAAATACATAAAGCTCATCCGGAACCATAAATCTTTGACCAACCGCTTATTCCGTAGCGGCGGGTCTGGTGGCTACAATCGCTCCGGTGGATACGGTTCGGGAGGGTATGACCGTTCCGGGTCAGGGGGTTACGATCGTTCCGGATCTCGAGGATACGACCGTCCTGGTGGCTCAGGGGGCTACGACAGATCTGATAGATCAGGCGGGTATGATCGCTCAGGCTCAGGAGGTTATGGTCGTACTGGTGGTTATAACCGTTCGGGCTCAGGAGGCTATGGCGGGCAGCAGCGCGGCGGTGGTGGTTATCGTGATCAACAAAATTGGATGAGCCCCGAAGAGTCAATGACTCGTAAAAAAGACCTTATCGCCAAAGCGCAGGCCCTGATTGGTAACCAGAACGTAAATACCATGGAGGAGGTCCGACAGTTGCGGGACGGATGGAAACAATCTGGAAGGATATCGAGAGAGCGATCTATTGAGTTAACGGAGACTTTTAACCATGCCTGTGAAAAAGCTCTGGAAACCAGCTTTTTAGAGCGATTAGTTACATCACGTAATCCAGAATTTGAGGACAAGAATATTGTCGAGCAAATTCAGCTTAAAATTTCCCTTCTTTCCAACCTGATTTCCCGCGACGAAGAAGAACTGGAACGCACCAAAGTTGATAATGAAAGGCTCGGCAGCTCTTCAGGAGGACGTTATTCGTCAGATGAAGACCGTAAGGCAGCAGGACGTTTAAGGTCACAAATCAGAAAAGTTCGAGTAAAAAAAGAGCTGCTAACTGAGTTACAAAATGCACTAGACAAATACTTATAATAAATAATACCAGGTTTTTGAACTTTTTTTTATAATATTTTCTTTCCCACGTAACTGAAAAAGTGGTTTCTGCCATTTTGAAAGTTTGCTTTGGTAAGAAAATTGTTAAATTTTTTTTGGAATTATTGCTTTTAAATTATTATTCATTATTAATTCTGTTGTATTACAGTAGTTGATCATTTAACGAGAAAATTAGTAGCACATGTACTGGACGTTAGAATTAGCATCTTATTTAGAAGATGCCCCCTGGCCGGCAACGAAAGACGAACTGATCGATTTTTCTATTCGCTCAGGCGCACCGTTAGAAGTTGTCGAGAACTTGCAAGAGTTAGAAGATGATGGTCAGCCTTATGAGAACATTGAGGAGATATGGCCTGACTATCCTACCAAGGAGGATTTCTTCTTCAACGAAGACGAATATTAATACCTGCCACCAACCTGAAGATTTTTTATTGGGAAGCCTTTTGACTGAGAAAGGCTTCCGCTACCCTCAGGTCTTCCGGAGTAGTAATCTTTAAATTCCGGTACTCCCCATCAATAAGCGTTATTTCCTCCCCATACGCTTCTACAATACTGGCTTCGTCGGTATAATTTTCTAAAGGACTTACCTTATCGTAAGCTTTTCTTAGCAATGAAGTGCGAAATGTCTGAGGCGTCTGCATCAACCGATACCGCGCTCGATCTCGACTTACCGATCCATTATCTGTTACCTCGCGGATTGAGTCTTTCAAAGGCACCGAAGCAATGGCTGCTCCGTGCTTCTGGGCAGTCTGAAAAGATCTCGCAATTAAATCAATACTTACTAAAGGGCGCACCCCATCGTGAATGGCTACCAGACTATCCGGTTCATTAATTTCCCGAAGTCCATTACGTACCGAATGGGGGCGGCAACTCCCCCCCGCAATAAGTGTATGAGGAATTTTAAAGGAAAACTCTTGGCAGAGAAAGTGCCATCGGTCATGTTCATGCTCAGGAAGCACTACAATTAAGGGTAGTGACTCCTGATATGAATTAAAAGCACGAAGGGTATGCATTAATACCGGGTTTCCACCGATACTGATGAATTGCTTAGGTAAGTCTGACTGCATACGAACCCCACGCCCTCCGGCAACAATTACGGCGTATTGTTTCATAAGCTTAGAATGGGCTTAACACCTATTCTGAACGAAACTACAGAATCAGCATAGCATCGCCATAGGTAAAGAAGCGATATTTCTCCTTCACAGCCAGTTCATATGCTTTCATGATGAGGTCATACCCTCCGAAAGCAGCCGCCATCATTAGTAAGGTAGATTGAGGAAGGTGCAGGTTTGTTACCAATGCATTACAAATCTTGAATTCGTAAGGAGGGAAAATGAATTTATCCGTCCACCCCTCATTGGCTTTTAACCGGCCACTGGCTGATACTGAAGACTCTAAAGCTCGCATGGAGGTAGTACCAATAGAGCACACTCGCCGTTTACTATCAAGTGCATGATTAACCGCATCAGCCGTAGAATTCTCTATACGGTAATTTTCAGAATCCATCTTATGCTTGGTCAGGTCTTCAACTTCTACATCGCGGAAGGTTCCCAAACCAATGTGCAAAGTAATGGGCTCTACATCTATCCCCTTGATTTCCAGGCGCTTCAGCAGCTGTTTGGTAAAGTGCAACCCAGCAGTAGGAGCGGCTACTGCACCTACATGCTCAGCATAGATGGTTTGAAAGCGTTCACGATCTTGCGATTCAACTTTCCGCTTCTCTTTAATATAATCGGGTAAAGGAGTTTCCCCCAGGGTATTGATCATCTCATAGAAGGCCTCCCGGTCTCCTTCGTATAAAAATCGGATCGTTCGTCCTCGGGAAGTAGTATTGTCAATTACTTCGGCTACTAGCTCACCTTCACCAAAGTAAAGCTTATTACCAACCCGAATTTTACGGGCAGGATCTACCAACACATCCCACAGATTCATCTCCGGGTTTAATTCGCGCAACAGAAAGACTTCAATCTGAGCACCGGTTTTTTCTTTGTTACCGTAGAGGCGGGCAGGAAAAACTTTGGTATTATTGACGACAAAGACATCCCCATCATCAAAATAGTCTACAATATCTTTAAATTGCTTGTGCTCAATATCACCGGTATCTCGATGAACAACCATTAAACGGGATTCATCACGATTTTCAGTAGGATGTAGAGCGATAAGGTTTTCTCTGTCCTTATCATCAAATTTGTACTTAAATTCAGAAAGCTTCATGGACCAGTTGCGCTTATTTGTGTAAATTATAGCTAAGTTTACAAAAACAAATCGCAAAGATATGGATTTGTTTGTAACGCGAAGGGAACGTAACAGAAAAACTCTCGAGTTCCATTTTTTTCCTGTTCCTTTTATTGAATATTGGATCAACCTTACGAAAAATCATGCTTTTTCTTCGTCTGTTTGCTGAAAGCGCTTTCTCGGCCTGGGATGCCCTCCGATCCAACGCGTTACGTACCACTCTATCTTTGTTAGGCGTTACCATTGGTATTTTTGCCATTATCACGGTATTTACCCTTATTGACTCGCTGGAACGGAGCATTCGCAATAGCCTGGATTTTCTGGGCGATCAGGTGATACGGGTTGAAAAGTGGCCCTGGCTGTTTCAGGATGACTACCCTTGGTGGAAATACGTAAACCGTCCTCAGCCAACGCAAAACGAGTACGAATTTTTGCAGGCCAATATAACCCAGGCAAAAGCTTCCACCATTTTTGCTGATCGGGAAAATATGACCATTGAGCATCGCAACAGCAATATTGGCCAGGTTTACCTAGTTGGTGCTTCTTATCAGTATAATCAGGTGTTTGAGGTTGAAATTGACCAGGGGCGGTATTTTTCTGCCCGTGAAACATCTTATGCCCGCAATGTTGCTATAATCGGATCAGAGATAGCTCGCGCACTTTTTCCCAATAGTAATCCTCTTGGGAAAACCATTAAAATCAAAGGGTTAAAATTTGTGGTAGTAGGCACTCTTAACGAACAGGGCGGTAATATTATTGATGCTCCCAGTGCTGATTATACCTGTTATATCCCCTACCCCAGCTTTCTAAAATTGTATGCCAGCCGAGGCCGCTGGGGAGTAGGCTCAACCATCGCCTTAAAAGGATATGAACAGGATGATGGACTGAAGGAATTGGAATATGAGGTAATTGGATTAATGCGCGGCAGGCGAGGACTACGCCCAAGGGAAGAGGATAACTTTGCCATTAACCGTCCTGAGGCTTTTGCCGAAGTTGTAAGCAATATTTTTAGCGTGATCAGTATTGCCGGCGGAATTATTGGAAGCTTTTCCATATTAGTAGGCGGCTTTGGGATTGCCAATATTATGTTTGTCTCGGTGAAAGAGCGAACCAATATCATCGGTATACAAAAATCTTTGGGAGCAAAAAATTACTTTATCTTGCTTCAATTTCTGTTTGAGTCAATGTTCCTGAGCCTGTTTGGCGGACTGGTAGGAATGGTGCTGGTATATTTTGCTACTTTTATTTCTCTGGGTAGTCTGGAATTGGTGCTCACACTGAAGAATATCATAATCGGGTTAGTAGTGTCCAGCAGCATTGGTGTTATCTCGGGGCTTATCCCTGCCGTCGTGGCTTCGAGGCTGGACCCCGTAGTGGCAATCCGGAGCTAAACTCACCTATAGCTCTTTACTAACTTCAATCGGTTGCTCATCGGAAGAGAGAACATTTTCTGATTGAGACGAGGTATCCATCCGCATGCAGTATTTCATTAATGGTGATGAGGTCATAATGGTGAAAACAACCATAACCAATATGGCCACAAATACCTGATCATTGATCAGTCCTTCTTCCAGGGCAATAGAACCCAAAATCACTTCCAGGGTGCCGTGGGTGTTCATACCAAACCCAACCGCAAGGGCCCGTGCCTGGGGAATCCCCCCTACTCGAGCTCCGATATAAGCCCCCGTCACTTTCCCTAAAAAGGCTAGCACAATTACCGCCAACACCAAGCCCAGATCAAAGCTATCCACAAAGTTGATGTGCAACCCAATGGATACAAAAAATAAGGGTGCAAAAATATTATTGATAAAATGATGCAGGATTTCCTTAGCTCGCTCGGTAAAATGATGGGAATCTCCCACTGCCACGCCGATAATGAAAGCTCCAAATATAGCATGAATGCCAATGGATTCGGTAAAAGCAGCAGCCAGCAAGCACACAACCAATGAAATAGAAAGTGCACCACCGGGCCAGGATAATCTACGATTTACCCAGGGTAGTGTAGCATTCACCAAGCCTCTGCCTAAAGTAAGCATGCCAATCGTAAACCCAATAGTGAGCAGCATGGTTTGCCATACTGACATACCCGCGGCACTTCCCATCATTGATAGTATAATCGTGAAGATAAGCCACCCTAACAGATCATTAATCATAGCAGAGGCAATAATTAACATGCCCAGATGTGATTTAAACAGATCAAGGTCCATCAATACCCGGGCAATTACCGGCAATGCAGTAATAGCTAGCACAGTGCCAATAAACAATGCAAAAACCACCCGCTGGCTATCATTTTCCAGGTTAAAAAAGCCTGGAAAAAAGTAGGTAGCCGCAAAGCCAATGGCTAACGGTACTATTAAACCAAACAAACTTGTGAGTAAAGCTTGCCGCCCCTGTTGCCAGACAATATGCAGTTCTACTTCCAGCCCGGCAATAAACAACAGCAGAATAACAGCCATTTGAATAAACCCGTCCAGCGCAAAAGCAGTAGGCCCCTCATTAAGAAACAGGTTTGCAGAAAATTCGGGGAAAGCCATACCCAATACTGTAGGTCCCAGAATAATTCCCGCCAGTATTTCACCTACCACGGCTGGTTGTTTCAGGCTGCGAAATACTTCAGCCATAATCCGACCAAACCCCAGCATCACGCTAATTTGCAGCAAAAGGCTTATTACTTCGTGATGGGCTAGTTTATCCATAGATATGATAAAAGATTAGATAACTCTCATCCGTAGTAACCTAAAAGCTACCACCGACCAGAGAACCTAATTTGATTAATGGTTGATTTTTAAAATTATTTCTGGTGCACTACCAGCAGATTACTGGGTAAATCAGCCAGTAAAAATTCCAGATCATGCGGAAAAATACGATCAATCAAGCTTAGCTTATGATCTGGTGCTCCTAAGATTAATAAGTCCGCTTCAATACGTTTACTGAATTTAGCGATTTCATGTTCGGGTTTTCCGGCAAACACTTTCACATTTATATTTAAAGTGCTAGTATCAATTCGTTGAAGCAAGGAATTAACTTTACGAATTTCGTCTTCCAGAAGGCGCCGTCGGGTTTCAGTATATTCGTCTTCATTCCCTTCTTCGCCCGCCACAGCCATGGCTAAGCCATACATCCGCACTTCACGCAAGACATGGATATGGGCTGCTTTTTCTATTTTGCCAAACTCACATCCCTTTTTCAGGATAGAAAGAAGGTAATCATTTTCTCCGCCATTAATAACAATTTTTTTAAATGGCTGCGGATTAATTGAAGGATTGATCAGCATTAAGACCGAACAATCGGCTTTGCGCAGTATTTTACGAGCCACTGAGCCAATGTAGTACCGGAAAATATTTTCCTTTTTCATGGCTCCGGCAATAAGCAGGTCTACTTTTTCCCGGCGACAAACCGCTAATATTTTTCGGGAAGGCTCTCCCTGCTTCCAGATAACGGTTACTTGATCTTCCTGGAAGCCAATTTTCTTTAGCTTCTGCTGAAGTAAGCGTTCTTTACCACCATCCTGCATACCCACATGGATAATAACCAGTTGGGCATCAAATATATCGCGTACTCGTTTGGCTTCGTGCAGCAGCGCTTCAAACCGGGGAGAAAATGCCAGAGCAATGGCTAATTTTTTGAACATGATGGATGTTATCTATAAACGCGCTATGAGTATGTTTTCTTTGAGTATAACCTTTTTACTCCGAAGTTAAAAACGCACCGACACTCCGGCGCCAGCATAATAATCAGGAGCATTCTCGCTAATACCTACGCCCCCAGCCAAATCAATTTGAAAATCCGGTAATAACAAGATCGTTCCACCGGCATTAAAAAGATGACTAGCATCCATACTCGACCAAAAGCCGTAGAACTCGCCAAAGGCTCCGATATATTCATTAACGGTAATGTCAAAAGAAGCGGCATAGGACTGAACCGGGTACGAGGCACCTTCCCAGGCAATACCCAAATTAGTAGTTAAGCCTAGCCATTCAGTGATAGTATGGTTCATCAGCAGTTTAATTTGAGGTTGGGCATATTCTGTTTGTACTTCTTCTGAACCTATATCGGCCAGCGTAAAATTCACCAGTAAGGAAGCTTGAGGAATCCAGCCCTGATTTTCGGTCAGATGTACTTTAGTACCTAATATCAAGGGGGAAATATAAGTGGGCGAGTTCTCACCGTCTTCAAAAATATTGGCGCTGGCTCGCAACTCTACGCGGTCAATAATGCCTACCCGTACCAGAGCTGTTGGGTACAACACCAGCTTTTGACTCGCAGCATCATCTTTTTGATATAAAAAACCCATTTCTACCTGCACTGTAGAGGGCGATACCACAAAAGCAGCATCGGTTCCTTCACCAGGTCTATCGGTTATCAGAGGTTCTTTTTCGTTCTGAGCCCAAAGCTGAAATGCGCTCAGGCAGAAAACACATAGAAAAAAAATAGGCTTCATCGCAATTCGTTAAAAAACGAAATTAACAGAATCTAACCAAAAAGCTTCTTGTTTAATACAAATTCAGCACGAACCTCTTCAATTGAGCTATCAGATGCTGTTTTTTCCATTTTTTTATTTCCAGTTGAACTTAGAGGCTAGTCCCGATTGATCAACTAAAGTCTGTAACGCTTTACTCAACTCTAGCTCTAGCAAAACTCTTCTTCCCTCTGTTTGGGCGGCCCGTTGAAATGCCATAATCCACTGTAACGCCTGTAGCTCGAGTGCATCCAGTTTACGAATAATGATGTGGACTGCTGCGTGTGTTTCAGCACTTGCCAGCAACTCTTGCTTTAGTATTTGAATATCCTCGGTTTGTAGCGACTTCTCAATTACAAATCGGCATTCCTGGGGCCCTTGTTCTCTAGAAACGATCTCTTGAAATACATGCATACGTCTATCACTTTTCACCCTGAAATTATTTTACATCATGAATTCTGTTAATCAAGATCGGTGATCTGATCATACTTTGACAGAGCACAACCCAGTTAACAGTACTTAAGTAATAAATAATTGATCTTTATCATGTCTTTCTAAAAGTGAAAACGCTAGCGGGAAGCTTCAATAGCGAAAGTCAATGAACATTCTTGGCAATCGTTATGGATACTTTTCGCGCCAATTTGTGAAAACAAAGCTTTCCTTTAATTTTATGGCAAACAACCTGCATACCATGACCCAATACATCTTAGCCTTCGATCAAGGCACCACCAGTTCTCGAGCCATTCTTTTTGATCATCAGGGTACCATTGTGAATATTGCCCAGCAAGAGTTCAAACAGTATTATCCCAAACCAGGCTGGGTGGAACATGATGCAGAAGAAATATGGGCATCTCAACTTCAAGTAGCGCAGGAAGTACTGAAAAAAGCAAATGTATCTGCCACAGATATTGCGGCTATCGGCATCACCAACCAGCGTGAAACTACCGTTGTATGGGACAGATCTACCGGAAAGCCCATTCATAACGCCATTGTATGGCAAGACCGCCGCACTTCACATATCTGTGATCGTCTGAAAGCTGATGGGAACACCCAACGTTTTCAGCAAAAAACCGGTCTCGTCATTGATGCCTACTTTTCCGGAACCAAGATCGCCTGGTTGCTTGATCACGTCAATGGCGCTCGGGAAAAAGCCCGCCAGGGTAAACTGGCTTTTGGTACGATAGACAGCTGGCTTATCTGGAACCTTACTGGCGGCAAAACCCACGTAACCGACGTAACCAATGCCAGCCGCACCCTGCTCTATAATATCAAAGAATTAGCCTGGGATGAAGAATTGCTTTCTACCCTGCACGTTCCCAGTACTGTACTTCCCAAAGTAGCGTCCTCGTCAGAGGTATATGCCAAAACCGAAAAAGATTTGTTAGGTGCCAGTATTCCCATTAGTGGCATTGCGGGAGATCAGCAGGCAGCATTATTCGGGCAGTTATGTACCGAACCAGGTATGGTGAAGAACACCTACGGCACTGGTTGTTTTGTGGTGCTGAATACCGGATCAAAACCCATTACCTCCACCAATAACTTATTATCCACCATTGCCTGGCAAATTAAAGGGAAGACCACCTATGCGCTGGAAGGGAGCATTTTCATTGCCGGTGCCATTGTACAGTGGCTTCGCGATGGACTGAAACTGATTAAATCGTCTTCAGAAATTGAAGAACTAGCTAAAACTGTGGAAGATAATGGCGATGTATACCTGGTTCCGGCCCTTACCGGTCTGGGTGCTCCTCACTGGGATCAATATGCTCGAGGAACGCTAGTAGGCCTGACCCGAGGCACCGAAGCGGGCCACATTGCCCGGGCTGCACTGGAAAGTATGGCGTATCAAACCATGGACGTAATGAGGGCCATGCGTAAAGACTCTCACATGCCCTTTAAAGAATTGCGAGTTGACGGTGGCGCATCGGCCAATAACCTGATGATGCAACTCCAGTCCAACCTGCTGGACATTCCGGTAGTACGGCCTAAAATTATGGAGACTACCGCCTTAGGTGCTGCATATTTGGCAGGCTTGGCCGTTGGCTATTGGAAAGATCAGGATGAATTAGCCGATCAGTGGCAGATTGACCAAACTTTCACACCAGAAAGCTCTTTTAATGCTAATGTTTTACTCTCTCGTTGGGACGAGGCGGTAGGCCGCTCAAAAAACTGGGTAAAACCTGAATAGTAATTACCACTACTTATGAACGGATTAGATCGAGATATTATGCTGGAAACGCTTGAATCATTTGAGAGCGTTTGGGACATTATAGTAATTGGCGGCGGGGCTACCGGACTGGGCACTGCCCTGGAAGCCGCTTCACGAGGATACAGCACTTTATTACTGGAACAGGCTGATTTTGCCAAGGGCACCTCCAGTCGCAGCACAAAACTAGCGCATGGGGGCGTGCGGTATTTGCAGCAGGGAGATGTTTCTTTAGTTATTGAAGCATTGCATGAGCGCGGCCTGATGATGCAAAATGCCCCCCACCTGGTCCATAATCAAGCCTTTGTGATTCCAACGTATGATTGGTGGGGTGGGCCATTTTATACGGTAGGAATGAAAGTATACGATATGCTGGCGGGGAAACTAGGGTTGGGGCCATCCAAGAGCCTGACGAAGGAAGAAACACTAGAGCATATTCCTACGGTGGAACAGGAAGGTTTACGTGGCGGCGTTATTTATTACGACGGTCAGTTTGATGACGCCCGGCTGGCGGTTAACCTGGCCCAAACCTGTGCGGACGCTGGGGGAACGATCATCAATTATATGAAAGTGACAGGCCTCCTCAAAACCAATGATATGGTCACCGGAGTAGTTGCCGAAGACCTGGAAAGCGGAAAATCATATCAAATCAATGGTAGATCGGTAGTAAATGCAACGGGTGTTTTTGTGGACAATATTATCCAGATGGATGACAAAGAAGCCAAGCAGGTCGTTCAACCCAGCCAGGGGGTGCATTTAGTGCTAGACAAGAGCTTTTTGCCGGGTAATTCAGCCATTATGGTGCCTAAAACGGAAGATGGTCGCGTACTCTTTGCCGTACCCTGGAATAACAAAGTGGTGGTTGGCACTACCGATACCCCAGTGAAAGGCGTTTCATTAGAGCCTCGTGCGCTAGAAGAAGAAGTACAGTTTATACTTCATCATGCCGCTCAATACCTTACCAAAGACCCGGAGCGAAAAGATGTTCTCAGCGTTTTTGCCGGCTTACGACCTTTGGTGAGAACCGAGGCGGGAAAAAGCACTGCTCAGATATCCCGTAGTCACTCAATCATAATATCTGTCTCCGGGCTGGTAACCATCACCGGTGGTAAGTGGACGACCTATCGAAAAATGGGTGAAGATGCCGTTGACAAAGCGGCCCTGATTGCCGGACTTGACGATCGAGAATGTAAAACCAAAGACCTCCGGATTCATGGCTGGCTAAAGCATGTAGACTTGGATGATTCTCTATTCTATTATGGTTCTGATGCTATCGCCATCCGCAAAATGATTGAACGTAAGCCCGAGCTGGGAGAACTACTGCACCCCGACTTGCCCATTGTGCAGGCACAGGTGATCTGGGCCGCAAAAAGTGAAATGGCTCGTACCGTTGAAGATTTTCTGGCTCGCCGCACCCGAGCTCTTCTGCTTAATGCCCGAGCCAGCATGGAGATGGCCCCTAAAGTAGCGGAGCTAATGGCTCAAAAATTACGTAAAGACGAAGCCTGGCAACAAGAACAGGTACAACAATACCGGGAATTAGCATCCGGATATATACTAAACTAACCTAAACGAATGACAAATTTCACGGCTGAATTTATTGGAA
The DNA here is from genome assembly GCF_022458895.1 of Roseihalotalea indica. Next base: position 108,208 of record NZ_JAINFL010000017.1, read on the forward strand.
CCGCCCTACTGATAATTTTGGGCAACGGGGTGGTATGCAATGTAGTATTAAATCAAACAAAGGGAAACAACAGTGGCTGGATCGTAATCACGGCAGGTTGGGGAATGGCAGTGTTTGTAGCGGTCTTCACGGTTGCGCCTTTCAGCGGCGCTCACCTGAACCCCGCGGTTTCTTTGGGACTAGCCATGGCTGGTGTCTTTGACTGGGCCAACGTCCCTATTTACATTCTTGCCCAGATGCTGGGCGCAGCCACAGGTACTACGTTAGTCTGGTTGATGTATGGCAGCCATGTGAAAGCGACTTCAAGCCCCGATGCCAAGCTGGCTATTTTCGCTACGATACCGGCTATTCGGAATACTTTCACTAATTTTTATTCGGAACTGTTAGGTACCTTTGTGCTGGTATTTGCAGCCTTATCCATTGCGCCGCCCGAGCTTAGAGCAAAAGAATTTTCTGAAGTGGAATTTGGTCTAGGGGCGCTGGGTGCTTTGCCCGTAGGGTTAGTTGTATTTGCGATTGGTATGTCTTTGGGTGGCACAACGGGTTATGCGATTAATCCAGCCCGAGATCTTGGTCCCAGAATTATGCACGCCATTTTGCCTATTCCCCAAAAACGTGACAGTGATTGGGGTTATGCCTGGATTCCAATCGTTGGGCCTATCGTGGGTGGAGCGTTAGCCGGATTGCTCTATATTGCCGTGATTGATTAACCCTCATTCACCAACATGGCAGCGCCAAAAACCCCAGCACTATCTCCTAGTCTGGGACGGAAAAACTGCGTGTCCAGCCGGTTATTAAATACATATTTTCGAATTGCCTCTACTCCATCGGTATACAACTCATCAATGTTACCAACTCCTCCCCCAAGCACTATGGCATCTGGGTCTAGGATGTTGATGACTACGGAGATAGCCAGGCCAAAAAATTCGGTAAGCCGCTCAATAGTTTCCGTGGCTGTAGGATCAACACCTTGCTTATGTCGCTGATAAATTTCCTTCAGTGTTCTCTCTTCTCCACTCTGCTGCTGATAATAGCTCGCAAGTGAAGGCCCAGCTAATATTGTTTCTACCACTCCCTTTCTTCCTGTATAGGCCACGCCCCCGGACTCATCCAGAAAATTGTGCCCCCACTCGCCACCGATCCCTTGTCGTCCGTTCCAGACCTTACCATCCATAACAATTCCACCGCCTACACCAGTACCTAAGATTACACCGAAAACCATTCGGGCCTCGGGCATCTCCTCTTTTACTACGCCCAGTGTAGCTTCTGCCAGAGCAAAGCAGTTAGCATCATTGGCAATCGCTACCGGAATACCCAATCGGGCTTCCATGTCTTTCTTAAATGGCTTGCCATTCAGGCAGGTAGTATTACTGTTTTTTAAAGCTTGCGTTGCCGGGTCTAACGTTCCGGGAGTACCAAAGCCTATCTTCTCAGGTTGCAGTCCTGATTCTCTTGACATCTGGTCAATAAGTTTTTCTATTTGATCCAGTATGTGCTCGTAGCCCTGGTCTTTCTCGGTAGGAATTCGCATTCGGCAAAACGTTTCGGTGCCGTCCGCATTTTTCAAAATTACCCCTTCAATCTTAGTTCCTCCCAGATCAATACCCCAAAGTGGCTTCATCTTAGTTCAATGGTTGGTTGTTGTTTAATTGTATTGTATGTCAAGCGTTAATTGACGGACGAGTAAGCATCGCAGGTCACCCCCGAAGGTTACCGTGAAAGTGATTGCATAGACATAAACAGACTGTCTTATGCTAAGTTTAGTTACTGCTAAAAAAACAAAGATTGGCGAATTTCACCTAAAGCTCTTGGCAAAATTTTTAAGACATATGGCTTTTAACGAGAGGTGAATTTTGGGTTAGTATTATTCCAGGCTGACTAAACTCAGGTTTGTGCCATCGTTAAACAAGATTTCACTAGGTTCCCAATCCATAGTCAGTTTATCTAATGTAATGTTCTTTAACTGCGTATCTGCCTCACTATTGGAATCATAATCAGAAGTAACATGAAAAATTGCTCTTTCACCAATTCCAAGAGGTCGGTCGTACTCCAAAGGGACGGCCTTAATTTCATTGTTGGCATCATCAAAAAACCGTACAAGGCCATGAAACGATTTAATATTGCGGTTAGAGCGGTTATGTAAAACAAACTTGTAGGTAAGTTGCTCATCATCCGGGTTCTCCATAAACTTTTCCATCACTGCTACAATGATGGCTCGCTTCATTTCACTTTCCAGAGCCAACCGCTCTTCTGAATTCATTTGCGAAGCACCATTATCTGAAGGCTCCTGCAAATAAGCCTGATATGATCCACTTTCGGGTTCAAGTAGCCAAACGTTACTAAACACTCCAGCTCCTATTATTTTCTGTTGTCCACCCAACTGAAGTTCGGTCAGTGAGAAAAAAAGAAAGTTTTTTCGATGCACCATTGTAGGCACACTATTTTTTATCAAGTCAACTCCCGATAGTTGACTGTTTTCTACCTGGGCTGTTTCTTTGGTTTCGGTCAAACTCACTAACTCGGCAGAAGGTGCCTGCACTAATTCATTTACCAATTTATCCTGAACGGCCTTCCGGTGAGCGCCTAATTCTGGATTCGTGATGAAAGCAGCTACCAACAACAATATAAAAGCAACCAATCCAACCACTTTTCCATCAAGCTTTACTTCCTTTTTAGGAGGGGCCATACTTGGCGTGGGCGAAAAGCTATTTTGAGGTGAAAAACTGGTCGGCGTTGAAGTTGAAGGCTGATAGCTCTCAAAATTGAAATTGGCCGGAGATGAAGTCAGAGGATTAAAATTTTTACTCTCTGGCAATTTCGGTTTGGGCACAAAGCTGGTTTCCTCCTCTTTTCGAGGCTCGGGCGGGTGAATATCCTGGGGTTTTGTCATGTTTTTATCAGACAGTGTTCTCAGGATAGCATCCAGTTCATCTTCAGTTTGGAAATAATGCTTAATGGAATATTTTAGCACCTTATCTACCTTGCTGGTGGGGCTTTTTACCACAATCACCTCATTCACCGACAAAGACTCATCTTCTCGGGAATAAAGGTAAATATTGGGTTCCCAAAGGTGTTTCCATAGAATACAGGGTACGGCACCCTCAATCCGTCCAACTTCCTTGAAATATGTTCTGATCCGTTGGATTCTCTCAAATTTCGTCATGGGATTCGGGTTAGGCTAGGCTTAGAGGAATCCTAAAGTTAATTATTATAGGTCAAACGTAAAATACTTACTACTAAGTATATCTGATACAAGAAGATGTAACCCGATAGTTCATTCAAAAGAAGGGAAAATAGATTTAACGTTGGAATCTAAGGCAAACTTTTTTTATAAAACAGCCCCAGTAAGGTGAAAGCCCTTTGCGTAGATAAGTTGTACTAACGCCCCCCCTACCATCTTTAGCCCGCACATTACCAAATCCTACGCTTGATGAGTGATAATCCAATAATTCACGGCTTTTGTAGATTTGAGAAGAAAGTTCCATACAATTTTTTTAGATTGAACCCGGAAACCGCACTTATTAAATTCTGACAACGATAACCCGTACCAATAGTAAATTACTGAAACCATATCGGTTATTATTTCAAACTCGAATACCTAACGCTTATTCATCATGAAGAAACCAAAGACTCAACAACCTTCCACCACATCTCGGCGAACCTTTATGAAGCAAGGCGCCGTAGCATCTTCTTTTTTTCTGGTGCCCCGCAATGTGCTCGGTGGTGCAGGCTTTACGGCGCCTAGCGATCAGTTAAACCTGGCAGCCATTGGTGCTGGCGGAAAAGGAGCCAGTGATATCCGAAACGCTTCCGTTAAAGGACGGGAACGCGTGGTTGCACTTTGCGACGTTGATTTTTCCGGTTCGGCTTCCGCTTCGGTTGAAGCTTTTCCTAAAGCAAAGCGCTACGCTGACTATCGGGAAATGCTGGATACCGAAAAAGATATTGATGCCGTAACGATCTCTACTCCTGACCATGTACACGGTCCCGCTGCGGCCTATGCGATGGAGCGAGGCAAGCATGTTTATGTGCAAAAACCAATGACCCACAACATCCGCGAGGCCCGTTTGCTCACGGAGATGGCGCGCGAGCAAAAAATTGTTAGCCAGATGGGTAACCAGGGTGGCTCCAACCCACTTTTAGACATGGTGCAGAAATGGGTAGATTCGGGAGTTCTGGGAAATATTTCTAAAGTGCAGATCTGGACCAACCGCCCCGTTTGGCCACAAGGTGGTGCTATGCCAGAACCTGACCCTAGCAAAAAACCTAAGGATCTGGACTGGGATCTCTGGTTAGGGCCAGCAGAATATAAACCCTTTACCCCTAATATACATCCCTTTAACTGGCGAGGCTGGTGGGATTACGGTACCGGAGCTCTAGGTGATGTCGGATGCCACCTCATTGATATTCCTTTCCGTACATTAGGATTAAAGTACCCCACCGATGCTGAATGTAGCGTCAGCTCGGTGTACAGTCAAATGTGGACTGCAGATTACCATCCTGAAGGGTGCCCTCCTTCATCGTTCATCACCTTACATTTTGGTGCTACTGACAAGAGTAAAGCTCCAATTGAGATGACCTGGAGCGATGGCGGCCTTCGTCCTTCCCATCCCGATATTATTCCGGCCAATCAGGATATTGGAGGCTCTAACAGTAACAACGGGGTGTTAATCATTGGTGAAAAAGGATTGATCTCCACCAACATTAATGATAGCTCACCGCTAATGCCTAAGCTTTATCTGAATGATGGCACCACTGACTTTGGCCCCGAGACTGAGGAGAATGATGAGCCGGAATACGGACATCAGCGTAAATGGGTAGATGCCTGCAAAGCCGGTTTTAATAGCCCGGAACACAAAGCACTTACCTCTTCCTTCGATTATGCTGGCCCGATGACGGAAACTGTACTGATGGGTAACCTTGCCATTCGCAGCTACATGTTACGCAAAGAAAACAGCAAGGGGCAGATGGATTTCTTCGCCCGCAAAAAATTATTGTGGGATGGTGAAAATATGCGTATTACGAACCTGGAAGAAGCTAATCAATTTGTAGGCCGAACCTATCGGGATGGTTGGAAAGTGGTATAAAGACCGCCATTTCTAGCTGATTTTCAACAGCTAACCATTAGAACTGTAGGAACATCTTCTCCGCTACCGGAGTCAAGGTGTTCCTATTTTTATGTCTTGCGAGAAACTAAGTCTTACTGAACTGCACAAACTTTTATCGTAAGCAAACCTTATGAATGGCTTTGTGAACTGGTGGCTAAACAAGATTAGCTGGTTTCTCGTTATTCCTGAAAATCATTTTTTAGTAATCACCTTAATTTTTTCACATGGAAGGTAATGAATTTTGGCAGGATGCCGGGCTAGCAGTTTTTGTTCTTTTGGGTATTGCCGCAGTAGTCTGGATTGGAAGCATGATCTGGGTATACCGTGATGCCCGCGAACGCGGGTTAGGCGGCATTGCCAGCTTGCTGGTTACCGCGCTGGTAGGCTTCACTGCATGGCCACTGACTGTATTAGGCTGGGTTTTTCTTCGCCCTAAAGAAAGAGCACACGCCTAAAAAGAACTACTTTTCAGGCGTAGAGCGGTGGTTTCTTCCCACCCCATCATCAGATTCATATTTTGCACAGCCTGGCCGGACGCTCCTTTTAACAGGTTATCAATCATGCTGATAATCAGCAGAGTATCTTCGTGTTTTTGCAGATGGATAATACACTTATTGGTATTAACAACCAGCTTAAGATGCGGGTTTTCATCAGATAACTGCACGAAGGGAGCGTCCTGGTAAAACTTCTGGTAAACGGCTTTTACTTCTTCGAGCGAGGCTGCTACCTTGGTATAAAGGCTGGCAAAAATTCCTCGAGTAAAATTGCCTCTCACGGGCAAAAACTGAAGTTTTCCGGTATAATCCGGTTGCAACCCTCCAATGCTTTGCATGATCTCAGCGAGGTGCTGATGCGAGAAAGGTTTGTACACCGAAATATTGTTATTGCGCCAACTAAAATGCGAGGTTGCCGTTGGTTGCTGCCCCGCCCCGGTTGACCCGGTAATAGCATTAACGTGAACATCTTCCTGCAACCACTCGCCATAAGCTAATGGTAGCACTCCCAGTTGAATACAGGTGGCAAAACACCCAGGATTTGCAATGTGATTAGCTTCTTTTATTCGATTCTTATACAACTCCGGCAAACCGTATACAAAATCATGATCCGGATGAGCTATCCGGTAATCGTGACTTAGATCAACGATTTTAACGTGCGAAGGGACCGATTCCTGCTCCAAAAAAGCTTTGGAAGCACCATGTCCGCTACACAGGAAAAGAACATTGGTTACATCCCAATCCAGCGTGTTGGTAAAAATCAGGTCCGTATCACCCAGCAAGTCCTGATGAATGGAAGTGACGGGTTTACCGCTCTGACTCTGGCTATGCACCCAGCTGATCTCCACGAAGGGATGATTTAACAGAATGCGGATTAATTCGCCAGCCGTATATCCGGCTCCGCCTACGATACCAACTGTTGCTTTAGTCATTCTGAGGTCGGTTTATGGCATACCAGATTTTAGTAGCGGTAGCCGATACAGCCGTAAATCCTTTTACATCTTGGCCAGTCCAGGCTTTATTGGCCTCACCATAATCACCAAATTCGGAAGACATCAGGTCATGTTTAGATTTAATGCCCAGTAGCTCGAACCGGTAAGGGTGCAATGCAATACGCACTTCCCCATTTACTACCTTTTGAGTGTCTTTCAGGAAGGTTTCAATATTTCGCATCACGGGGTCTAGGTACTGTCCTTCGTGTACCATCATACCGTACCAAGTGGCCATCTGATCTTTCCAGTATTGCTGCCATTTGGCTAATACGTGCTTCTCTAGCAACTGATGGGCATGAATGATGATTAACGGAGCCGCCGCCTCAAAGCCTACTCGCCCTTTAATACCCACAATGGTATCCCCTACATGAATATCCCGTCCAATTGCGTAGGGCGCCGCTAATTCTTGTAGTGCCTGGATAACCTCCACCGCATGATCATAGGTTTGACCATTTAGAGCTTCCAGTTCACCTTTCTCAAACTGAAGGGTTATCTCTATAGGCTCTTTCTTTTGTAGCTGGCTCGGGTATGCTTCTTCGGGTAAAGATTTATCAGAAGTAAGGGTTTCCTGCCCCCCTACTGACGTACCCCAAACTCCCTGATTGATAGAATATTTAGCTTTCTCCCACGACCAATCGATGCCGTGCTCTTTCAGAAATTCTACTTCCTCCTGGCGACTTAGTTGCTGATCGCGAATGGGAGTGATAATGTTAACTTTAGGAGCCAGGATGTTAAACGCCAGATCAAAACGCACCTGATCATTTCCGGCTCCCGTGCTTCCGTGGGCTACATAAGTGGCTCCGGCATCTTTGGCATATTGCACAATGGCTAACGCCTGAAATACCCGCTCGGCACTAACCGATAAGGGATAAGTATGGTTTCGCAGTACGTTACCATAAATAAGAAAACGCAGACATTTCTTATAGAAACGCTTTGTTTCGTCAAGGGCCACAAATTTTTCAGCTCCTAGTTTGTAAGCGCGTTCTTCCAGATCAGCCACTTCCTGGCTGCTGAACCCTCCGGTATTTACTGTTACAGCATGTACCCGGTAGCCTAGCTCCCGCAGGTACACCACGCAATAAGACGTATCCAGGCCGCCACTGAATGCCAATACAACTGTTTTCTGTTGATTATCAGCCTGTTTATCACTCATGATTTAGCAAAAAGTTTAAGTTTAAGTATGGGTTTCTTTTGTTTCAGGAAAGATTCTCGTTTGATTCGGAGCCAGCGCTCGTATTTTTTTATCTGGCTACGAATAAACCACTGTTTTCCTTTTTTTTCTTTCGGGTCATACGTCATGGCTGTGCAGAGGCAATTCTTACGGTTGTTACGCATCAGAATATCGTAATTGGGGCAACTTTGGCACCCTTGCCAGAACTGCTCATCATCGGTAAGCTCAGAAAAGGTCACCGGACGATAACCCAAATCTGAGTTAATCTTCATGACAGCCAAACTGGTAGTAATACCAAACAGCTTCGCGTTAGGATATTTCTCCCGGGAAAGCTTAAAGGCCGCCTCTTTGATTTTGGTAGCCAGACCGTGCTTCCGGTAGTCGGAGTGGACAATTAGCCCGGAATTGGCAATATACTGGCGATGACCCCAGGTTTCGATATAGCAAAAACCAATGACCGTGTTTTCGTGCAACGCAATAATCGCCTTCCCTTCCTGCATTTTTTTGCGAATATATTCCGGAGGACGCTTAGCAATTCCAGTTCCACGGGCAATCGCTGCCTCCTGGATCATTTGGCTGATAGTCTCAGCATATTGTTCGTGAGCCGCAGTGGCCACGGTAATCGTAAATTTCATAGTACAGGTAAGGATTCGTTATGACGATGCAGAAAAAATAATAGGATGGGAATTAGCCCAAACAGCGCCTGAGAAAGCCACGCCTACCCCGAAGGTCATACAATGGTGAGAAAAATGATTGTGTCATAACGTTTAAAGAAACAGCGAATGTACGGAAACAATTCATTATTAGTCAAGCTACTGAAGCCCAAAATATAAAAAATAGCACTTTAAACATCATTCTGAATCCTTTCAATGACATATCGGTAAGCGGGTGGCAGGAGATAGGTCTCCTGTATGGCCGTCTGCTGACCGCCTCCAGGAACACTTGATTGCCCGGTAAATAAGACTTTCAGATGAAAATGGCTTCATACCTATAGATCGGAATAAAACCTCTTCCTGCTGCTATTTTCTAAGATTTTCTCTATTAACGGCAGGCATTGCAGTATGTTTATGATCAGCCTCTTCCACCCGCTCCCAAACCATAGCCTGCGTAGCACAATACATAGAGCGCCGTTTTACCTTCAGAATTTCGGTTTCCTTCCGCACCCGTTCTCCATGAGCCAGTTGGTCTGCATCTGCCCGTGAAAGCTCTACCGACACAATCCCGGTAGGAACTGCGATGATTCCATACCCTAAAATCATGACGATAGAAGCCAACGTTTGCCCGGCAATCGTCTGAGGGGCGATGTCTCCGTAGCCCACAGTGGTAAGCGTCACAATAGCCCAGTAAATACTCACCGGAATACTGGTGAAACCATTGGCTGGCCCTTCTATAAGATACATGGATGATCCTACAAGAAAGATTAATACCAGCACCACTCCGATAAAAACCGTGATTTTGGCCATACTTTGCCGCAAAGCCTTCCGTAGCACTTCGGCTTCTCCCAAAAAGTGTGTGAGCTTCAACACCCGAAAGACCCGCAATAATCGTAAAGCACGAATCATCAGCGCGTATTGAGAACCTTTAACAAAGATGCTTAAGAAACTTGGCAAGATGGATATCAGGTCAATGAGGCCGTAGAAACTGATAACGTACTTCCAGCGACGGGGCGCGCAGTAAATCCTGACAATATATTCAAGGCTAAACAAAGCCGTAAAAATCCATTCTCCGATCTTAATTAAATCTCCGTACTGCGTATTAATGTATCCTACGCTTTCTATCATCACCAGAAGGATACTCAGCAGAATGGCAACCAATAGTGCCACATCAAAAGCCTTTCCGGATGGCGTGTCCGATTCAAAGATTATATGGTAGAGTTTTTCTCGGGTGCTCATCAACGTTAGCAGTTAACTCGGCAGTGTTTTAGTTTCCATATCCGCCGGTGGTTCATCCAGAAAGGTTAGCCGACTCTTCGGCAGCGCATCCGGGTGATTTTCACGGATGTAATTAATCAATTTTTCCCGAACCGAACAACGTAACGTCCAGGTATTAGAAGCATCGTTAGAACTGACCAGCACCCGCAGCACCATAGTCCGCTCAGTAGTATCAACTACCTGAATCACATTGACTTGCTTGTCCCACAGCGGTTCTTCAGACAGTATTATACTAAGCTGTTCCCGTAAAGATTCTACCGGCAGACTGTAATCCACATACAGCATAATTGCTCCCGTCAGCTCAGACGACGAGCGGGTCCAGTTTTGAAAAGGTTTCTCTATGAAGTAGGTGATCGGCAATACAATGCGCCGCTTATCCCAAATCCGGACTACCACGTAGGTAAGGGTAATTTCTTCAATATTACCCCACTCTCCCTCCACAATGACCGCATCATCTATTTTGATAGGCTGAGTGATAGCAATCTGCAAGCCGGCCAGCAGGTTAGCCAATGATTTCTGTGCGGCAACCCCGATGATAATACCCGCTACTCCTGCTGATGTGAGCAACGTAGCCCCCACCTCCCGAACTTCATCAAATGTGAGCAGAACCGAGGCCAGTACCAGAATAAAAATGATCACTCCCATGATGCGCTTCAAAAACTGCAACTGGGTTCGTACTTTCCTCTCCCGTAGCTGATCACCCCGTTCCTCCTGGTAATACACGTAAGCCATATCCTCCAACACATTCACCGACTTGAGTAGTATCCACCCAACGCTAATAAAGAATAACGCCTGGGTTGTTTTTTGAACTATGTCATCGAAGGGTTCCGGAAGTAGTACGATGGGTTGTAACAGCCAGAAAACCAGAAGTGGAAAAAAGAGCCGGGTGCGGTTTCCTAAGTGGGTTAGAATGGAGGCGCCCATCTTCCAGTCTTTCCGACGGGTATAAAGGCGGATAAAACGATAGAATAAAGCACGAAAGATTAACCCAAAAATGAAGCTGAACCCCAGGACAATTAATGCCCATAAAAAAGGGTCAATATCTTTGACCGATTTAATAAACCCGTAGAACTGATTCAAAAGTGTTTCCATGCACTGAAGCGTTGGTGCTTCAAAGATAGAAGAATTGAGAAGTACTGCCAGATGAGTGGGAGAATAACTAAGGCCTTGCCTGAAAATGGGCAATTACTACCATTGACAATTGCTCAAACTTACTCCCCCTTTTCCTCTTGGGAAACGCTTTCACCATTATGGGTTACTTCGTTATCAGATGTTTCTGCCGAAGAGCCCTCCTCGGCATAAAAGCCATCTCGCCCATTGAAATGCATTATATTATCCCGCACACTGATATTACTACAACCTTCCCAATAGGTAGTAAATGTAATGCCATGAGCATCATTTCCCTCCAATAGATTATTCCTCACCTGAATCGACTGAGACTCGGCAGCACGAAAGCCGTGGAAGCCATTTCGCGCTATTTCATTTCCCTTAATTTCTACGTCGCGGCTATGGGTAAGCTCAAGACCGCACCCCCAGGGCGAATCAGCCAGACGGTTATCGGTAATTTTGCAATTGATTGTACGGGTGACAAACAGGTTATGCAACAAGCGCACTCCAGGAACTACGCTTCCTCCATTATCGCTAAAATCACAGGATGAGATGGTAACTCCTTCCGCACCACGGATAGCCACCCCATTATGCGTGCATCCCCAAACGGTAAGATTCTCCAAATGAATATTCTTCATCTGCCCGGCCTGCTGTGAGGCGAAGTTGATGCCACCCCGAACCGGTGCCACCTGTACCGAACGATTCCGACGGTCCTGATTGGGGTCGCTGGAAGTTTGAGGAGTGGCAGCACCTTCCACCACAAAATCGCGCAGTACTACATCGTGCATATCATCACTGTCGTTTACCATCGCAAACATATCGGTGCCAGGCTCCATAAAAATGATGGACTCCCGCCCCTCACCGGAAAGTGTAACTCCCGATGGAATTCTTAAGGCATTAAAAATTGTATGGAGCCCTCGTTCCAGTACTACCCACCCGCCAGAGGTAGCCGCCTGATTCAGTGCTGCCTGAATAGAATCACCGGGTGCAACATGTATAGCACCCGAGGGTGGCTGGGCACTAACTCCTTCCCGGGCACCTCTCATTCCAACCATAGGATACAACTGAAGCGGCTCTTCTTTGGTCTGTTTTGTATAATCTGACGGAGCCCGAAAGGAAGTGAGCGCTTCCATTGTAGATTGATCTCGGGTATGAGCTACGGCCTGAGCCGTGTAGGGCATGGCAACTCCTTCAATATCGGTAAAATGGTGATACACAGTTTCGTAAATATCTCTGAATTCATCTCGCTCTTTGGGAGAGATAACTCCATAAGCCTCTACGGTTTGCCCCAGCATGTATTGGGCCGTGTATTCAAATGCAAGGGCTAGTCGGTTGTCAGCCAGACTGTACAAGTCCTGTCCCTGGGTCCAAGCTACTTTACAGGCTTTGGCAAAATAGTCCATCCCCAGTTGGGTATGTCCTTGGTCCCGGGTGCTTTCCTGACACTGCCCGTGAGGATAAAAGTACTTAGTAAATCCTCCATTTCGGATACCCCGCAGGTATTGATCAACCGCCCGGTTGTATATCTTGGGGTTGTCGCAAAAAACACCGATGCACATCATGGTATTGATAATAGCGGCATCCCAGTTCCCGTTGGCTTCCGGAAAGAAATGTTCAATCACGGGATAATAGACCGATAGTAACACCTGCTGAAAGGCTTCAATATCTTGCTTTTCCCAGCCGGAGTCTGTGTATCGGAGAATCTCTGCTGCATTACAGAATTCGTGTATTGCCCACCCAATCAGCACTTTGGCGTCGTTTCCCTCAAAATCCCAGATTACCGGCGACCAGGCATTAATAATTTCAATAGCTTTTTCAGCGTATGCCTTTTCATCAGTAATGTACCACATCAGCGCATGCCGGTACGAGGCACTGGCACTAGCCCGGAATTCATTCCCGCCGACAGAGCCTTTGCCGTATGAACCTCTTACTACATGCACGAATGGTTCAGGGGTAAACTCGAGCGAAGTTTCTGCTTTGAGCCTTTCGAAAGCGGAACGCCAGGGTTCTTCACCTGCTTCAATTTGAGCTTTCATGTGTTCCAGGTCATGCTTATTCTGATACATGCCAGGATGCACAAAGTTCAAAACAGGTTGTATTGAATTGGGGGAAGCACTAATGACTTGAGCGTAGGAAGAGGAATAGGTAAGAACTGCGTATACAACAAGCAGCCAGCAGCGTTGGAGCCTCATAAAGGTATTTTTAAGGGTAGTTAGGTTGTCAGTGCTATAGAAATAGCCCTTTAGATTGAAAGTACGTAAATAATGCCACTTTTTTAAAAGGAAAATGATTGCCCTTGCTAATTCTTCATTTGAACATCGTATTCTATCGCCAGATACAACCACTCTTCCCAAATATTTCCCATTTTTTCAGGCTGATTTGTTAGTTTTGCCCTTACCTGATGTTGTTATAGTATGCCGCTGATCACTTCTTCTAATTATCAAGCTCCCCCTTATTTATTCAATGGACACCTGCAGACTATTATTCCCTCTCAGTTTCGCCGGGTGCCCGAAGTAAACTATGAACGCGAACGAGTAACCACCGAAGACCAGGATTTTTTACTATTGGATTGGTCCCAAATAGGATCGAATAAATTAGTCATAATCTCGCACGGGCTGGAGGGAGATAGCACCCGCCCTTATATCAAAGGCATGGTGCGCGCTTTTAATCAAGCGGGATATGATGCCCTGGCCTGGAATTTCAGGGGGTGCGGTGGAGAAATAAATCAAACGCTTCGTTTTTATCATAGCGGAGCCACGGAAGATTTACATTTTATTGTTCAACACGCACTGCAAGGGTCGGCGTACGAAAGCATCATTTTGCTGGGTTTCAGCCTGGGGGGAAACTTAACCCTGAAATATGTAGGAGAGCAGCAGGAACGTTTACCTGAGCCCGTAACAGGAGCAATTGTATTTTCAGTACCACTCGATTTGCATGCCTGCTCTGCCAAAATATCAGAGCCGGGCAACTTTTTGTATAACTGGCGCTTCCTGAGCCATCTGAAAAAGAAAATCCTGGCGAAGGAAAAATTGATGCCGGACCAACTCAGCTCCGAATTTTTTCCTCAGGTCCGCACGCTCCAAGATTTTGATGATTATTATACAGCCCCACTACATGGCTTTGAAAATGCCGCCCAATATTATCAACAGTGCAGCAGCATTCGTTTTTTAAAATCTATTCAAATCCCTACCCTCATTGTCAATGCCAAAAATGACCCGTTTTTGGCTCCAGAGTGCTACCTCACCCACAATGAAGATACCAGCGATCTATTATATTTTGAAGCTCCGGCAGAGGGTGGCCATTGTGGCTTTATGCCTCGGAACTACCAGAGAAGTGAAAATTTCTGGTCAGAAGATCGCGCTATCCGTTTTAGTAGGGAGATTGTTAATGCCCAAAAACATAGAACCAATCGCTAACACTCAATATGAGATATCCCATTTTAGTGATCAACTCAGTGCTTCCTCTAAACCTGAGTAATTCCAGTCTTTAGGAAGTTATCCCAAAGCCATAATTTAAATATTTTTTATTCTGATTATATGTTGAAATACAGAATTTTATTCTGTTATTTTACAACATAAACAACTATCACTATGAGCTCATCTTTATCTCGTCGTCACTGGCTGAAATCTACCGCATTGCTAACCGGACTGGCCGCCGTTCATAATCCTTTTGAGGCGTTTACTGCCACGGCTCCCACTCACTATTTTCAACCTCCTGGAAAATCACCCTGGGACTATGAGAATATGAAAGCCCGCCTGACTTCCAACGAGAACCCCTTTGGCCCTTCTCCCAAAGCGCAGGAAGTTATGTGCAGTGCCATTAAAGACAGTTGGATGTACCCAAAATTGGGGAAAGATGCGCTCAAGAAAGAGCTGGCTGACTTATGGGGCGTTACCGAAGATCATATCATTTTGGGAGCTGGCTCTACCGAGATACTAATGGCTGCGGCCCAAAGTTTCGGTAAGCACAACCATTCATTACTAGCCGCCGACCTCACTTATATGTCGCTAATCCGCCGGGCTTGTGATGATTATCAGGCCGGGCTCACTACTGTGCCTCTTACAGCGGACTATGATTACGATTTTGATCAGATGCTGGATAACATTACCGATGATACCAGTTTGGTTTATATCTGTAATCCCAATAATCCTACGGGAAGAATTACGGATGCCAGTAAATTACAGGAATTCTGTAAACTGGCATCGAAGAAAAAGCCCGTATTCATCGACGAAGCCTATATTGATTATCAGGAAGATGCACCCGCTCACTCTATGATCCATCTGGTGCGCGAAGGTTATCCGGTAATGATTGCCCGCACTTTCTCTAAAGTACACGCCATGGCCGGTATGCGTATTGGCTATTGCGTAGCAACTCCCGAACTGATCAATGAATTAGGTAAATATGGCACTGATGGAAACGGCATGAGCCGCCCCGCTGTACTAGGCGCCCTGGCTACCTTGGAAGATGCCGAGTTCATGGATTACAGCCGGAAAATGAATGCTGAATCCAAAGCTTTCCTTTATAAAACCCTGGAAGCTAACGGGTACGAGTACATTCCGTCAGATACCAATTTTGTGCTATTTCCCATTCGCATGGACGGGGACCGCTTCGTGATGGAAATGATGAAGCGCGGCGTTGGACTGAAACGCGTAGTATACCGCAACCAGCACTATTGCCGGGTTAGCATTGGTACGATGGCAAACATGGAAACGTTTGCCGGTGCCTTCGGAGAAATCTCTTAGTGCTTATAATCACGTCCTGAGGTAAGCTTACTAAATTGTTATGTCCAATTCGGCATGCTTACAACTAACATATAGTTGATAGGGAGAATTATGCCCTTAGAATAAGAGCCCCCCCTTTGGTGGTATCAAGTTGGTATATATGCCTACTTAGCAGTGTCATTTTGATAATGTTATATCGCTATAACTTACCAAAGTCATAATCTCAGGACATTTATTGTGGTATCTTTTCCATCAACAGTAAAGATTCAAGAAGTTTATTCAGGGAAGCCTTCTTGGTAGAATTTTTGACGGAACTATTGCAGTATTTTACAGTAAAAAAATTTACTGGCTGCTTTATTTTTTTCACTACAATCCTAGCTAATGGCGGCTCAATTTTTACCCAAGACCTCCTCGAAAAGAATTACGGTTATTGATGCCTTACGTGGGTTTGCCCTTTTAACCGTCTTACTCACTCATTACTTAAGCTCTTACTCTGGGTATCCTAAGTTATTTACCGAAGAACAACTGGCAGCCCTTCCTTTTCCTGAATTGGATCATGACATTTTCAAGATCAATCAACTCTTCTTCAAGCTTAAATCAAGGGTACTTTTCTCATTTCTATTTGGTTTAGGTTTTTACTTCCAGATTGAAAAATCAGAGCGACTAGGCATTTCTTTCCGCAAAACTTTCATTAAACGACTGTTGGTGATGCTATTGATTGGGTTAGTGCATACCTACCTGATTCTGTGGGGGGATATTTTGCGCTGGTATTTTATTGCAGGGCTGTTTCTATTGATTTTATATCGGTTAAACAGTAAAATTATCCTGGGCTTATGCATTCTCTTATCTTTTGTATTACCCACTACTGAAAGCATTCTGGAAATGGTGGTTAAAGACCACATGCATACCAGACTATCTATAGAGGCTGTGCAAAATGCATTTTTGAGCGGCTCTTACTGGCAGACCATTAAAATGAATTATCTGATTGAGCATGACAAGTTCGTTGACCCTTGGTATTTCATTGGTTATGTAGCTAATATTCTAGGCTTCTTTTTTTTAGGACTTTGGGCTGGCAAAATTAACTTCTTCAAAAAATTAGAAGAATACCAACCTTTTATTATCCGGGGCTTTATCATTGGCGGTTTGGTTTTTATCGTTGGCGGCCTATTATTTGTCTTTAATCCTATTCCTCAATCTGACTCATTGCTGTTGCATCAGATTGTTAACTCACTGGGATACCGGATGGATACTGTGGGTTTGTTTGTAGTTTACGTATGTGGTTTTATTTTGCTCTATCGAACTCCACTGGGTCGCTATCTGGAAATATTGGTACCAGTGGGCAAGATGACCCTCACCAATTATATCATGCAGTCAGTGGTAGCTGTCTTTTTGTTTAATGGTATGGGGCTGGGGTTGTTAGGAAAAATTGGCCCTTCGTTCGTCTTACCTATTGCACTATCGTTTTTTGCCTTTCAAGTGGTATTTAGCCATGTATGGCTTCATTTCTTTTATACCGGACCTTTGGAGTGGGTCTGGCGGATAATGGTTTCTGGTAAATTCCAACCATTGCGAAAGCAAGTTGCAGAAACTGCCCGATAAAGTAAGTGCTAAAGCATTGATATGAGGAAACTTAGCGAAATCATTTTTGCTAAGCCATTACTAAAAGTATTATTCTCATAGCATTACACTTATATCCCTAAAGTACATCATAATTTTATCAGCACATTCAGAGCAAGTTTAGTATCTTTTGTGTCAAACCATGACTCTATGAAATACCTAGCTGCATTATTATCCTGGTTCATCGTTCCTTTACAAATAATAGCACAACCCACCGCTGATTCAACCCAGCGAATATTTCAGTCTATTAATGTCTTTGATCTCGAGTATGCTGATGATCCGCAGATATCCCCGGACGGCGAACTGATTGTGTATACTCGCAACTTCATGGACATTATGAAAGACCAGCAGCAATCAAATTTGTGGATGATGCGCACCGACGGAAGCCAGCACCGGTCACTAACCCGTGGCAATCACCGAGATTTTTCTCCACGATGGTCACCCGACGGACAAAAACTACTGTTTGCTTCTAACACCGACAGTGGTGTCCAATTATACCTCCGCTGGATGGACACTGGCGAAACTGCTAAGCTAACGAATCTGACCCAGTCGCCCGGCAATATCTGTTGGTCTCCCGATGGGAAGTGGATCGCTTTAACAATGCAGGTACCCGAAGATTCACCCTCATTGGTTCAAATGCCAAAAAAACCCAAAGGTGCCGAATGGGCAGATCCAGCAAAATATATTGACGCTCTCCAGTACCGATTTGATGGAGCAGGTTATCTAGAGACTGGTTATTCACATGTATTTATTCTTTCTGCCGATGGTGGTACTCCCAGACAGCTTACCTTTGGAGAGAATGACTACGGCAGCACCCTATCCTGGACTCCCGACAGCAAATTCCTTATTTTATCGTCTAACCTTCACCTAAATGGCGACCTTGAGCAGCCATTAAACACCGAAGTTTATGAATTGAATATAACCGATGGGAGCATAAAAGCCCTAACTGACCGGAATGGTCCCGATGGCTCGCCAGTAGTTTCTCCCGATGGCAATCATATTGCCTACGTTGGCTTTGATGATAGGTACCAGGGATACCAGGTTACTAACTTGTATGTGATGAACCGGGACGGAAGCAATATTAGCAAACTTACTGAATCTTTAGATCGGGATGTTTCTTCGCCTCAATGGAGCTCAGATAGTAAACAGATTTACTTTACCTATGACGATCAGGGAGACACGAAAATTGGTCGAGTTACGCTTAAAGGTGAGCTGAAAGAAGTAGCGAGTCAACTAGGTGGCACTACATTAGGAAGGCCCTATGCCAGTGGTTCTTTCTCACTCTCTACTAATGGCACTATTGCCTATACCTCTACTGATACTCAACGCCCTGCCGATGTATCGTCAGTTACTCCGGCAGGTCAAACCACAATGTTAACTCATCTCAATGATGATCTCTTAGCATACAAAGAATTAGGTGAAGTAGAAGAAATACACTTTTCATCTACGGCAGACAAGCGTGACATTCAGGGATGGATTGTTTACCCTCCAAACTTTGATGATAGAAAGAGGTATCCTTTGTTATTAGAAATCCACGGTGGGCCATTTGCAAACTATGGAAGTCGGTTTAGTGCTGAAATGCAATTATATGCAGCAAATGGCTATGTTGTTCTGTATACTAACCCTCGAGGAAGTACCAGTTATGGAGAAGAATTTGGTAACCTGATCCACCACAATTATCCTGGGGAGGATTATGACGACCTCATTTCAGGGGTGGATGCTGTTATTGATCGAGGTTTTGTTGATGAAACCCGCTTGTTTGTTACCGGCGGTAGTGGTGGTGGAGTATTAAGCAGTTGGATTATTGGTAAAACGAACCGTTTTGCTGCAGCGGTAGTAGCCAAGCCAGTCATTAACTGGTTTAGTTTTGTGCTCACTTCTGATGCTTACCCCTTTTTTTCTAAGTATTGGTTTCCCGGGAAACCCTGGGAGCATGCAGAACATTACATGAAACGATCGCCTATTTCTTTAGTGGGTAATGTCACCACGCCAACAATGCTGCTAACGGGAGAGTCAGATTACCGAACACCTATTTCAGAAACTGAGCAATACTACCAGGCACTGAAGTTACAAGGAGTAGAAACTGCGATGGTTCGTATTCCGGGCGCATCGCATGAGATTGCCAGCCGGCCTAGTCAATTGATTAGTAAAGTGTTGCATATAATGGCCTGGTTTGAAAAACACCCTATCCATAATACCTCTGCTAATACTACCAATGGCAATTAAAGCAACAGTATTACCCCTATGAATATGGGATGTTTTTTTAATTTATTACAGTTACTCGTCACGAAATCATGCAAAAAAACATCCTGTACATTTAAAATTCAGGAAGGTGAATTTATAATTATTTTTATTGATAATATAAATTTATATATTTTTCTTTATTCTCATATAAATAAGCACATTTCCTGGTAGTAAATTGCCTATAGTAAGGTCCGTCACTATCATATACTTTGAATAAAAGCTCTTTCCAAATTTTAACAGATAGATTACCATATTCGTTAGCCACACCGCATCTTTGAATAGATACTAAAAAATAAATTTCATTCCCGAAAACGATACTTAAGCCGTGTTCAGGCTATTTAAGGTTAAGTACATTTTTTTCATAATAAATGTGATAGATATATACAGAGAAAATACTCAGGTGTTACTCACACATGTATGAAAAAAGGCAGATTAAGATAAGTTGTTAGTTCCTGACATGTCATTTTTGCAATAAGTAGAAATGACTAAGGAATGAAACGCATACACTTTTTTATCCTCGCTGCCATTTTATTCATGATAAGTCATGAAGGGTATTCACAAACTAGACCATCATCTACGGTAAGTAATGGCATTAATGGAGTTTGTGGTCTGTGTCAAATTCTAAACCCTGATGCAGCATGGGATAACGACCCCGCTTCCTTTACTTCAATGGAAATCAGCCTGCTGGGTGCAGGGATCACTGCCGAAGCTACCTATGGGTTTACCAACCCGGTCCCTTTGAACAATGTGATTAAACTCCATCTTCAATTTAGTGGAGATGAGATTTTGAATGACATTGCCGCCTCAGAAATCTTTCAAAGGTTGGAAATCCAGTTAATGGATAATAGCGGTACTATACTAACCACTTATGCCAGTGGAAATATTGCGCAGGTAGACATTCTATCCAGTACTGAAAATATTTTTGAAATAAAGATTATTAATCCTGATGCTTCTACTCAACGAATCAAAATTCTAACAGACGAATTACTCGCAGCAGGCCCCATACAACGAGACCTACGAATCTTTGATATTCTACATATAACCAATGATATCGTACCGGTTACAACCGCTGAAACGAAAGGGAGCTCTGGTATAACACTATGCATCAACTGCGAAGTTGAGAACGAAGAGCAAGCAACCTCAGCTTTTGATCAGAATAGTGACTACGCTCTTTATAAACTGCCTATTGCATTACTTTCGGGCTACATTTACGCGCGGTATAGTTGGGGAGGGACAGAATATAGCGGGAATGACTATGACATTTACCTGACAATGCAAAATGCTCAGTTGCTGACCCTGGGTTCCGAATTACTATTTTTCGAGGATAACAATATCTCGGTTGCGGTTACCTATGGGGATAATAGTGTTGAAATTTTTGAATTTGGAAATAACCTGATTACCGCCGATGTATTAGGTGGGGGCTCAGGGAGGTTTTTCCTTAAGATTGATGCCGACAATAGCAAAACAATTAAAAAAGTAGAACCTCGTTTTGGCGGAAATATAGCAAGTATATTAAATCAACTTCGTTTATATACAATTTTCGTAACCCCGACCACCAATGACCCTTTTCAGATAGACGATGCAGAAGCAACAGCAACAGTTGAGGCCGCTCTCAACCTGGATGATTATGTGAATGGACAAACATTGGTTACTATAAATGATTCAGACGGTGCTTTATTAAATGCTGTTATTAGTGCAGGTGCCATGCCTCCTGGTACCCAAATAAACCCTATCACGGGTGAAATCACGGTAAGCGATGCCAGTGCCCTTCAGTCGGGTGATTTTGACATATCGATAGGTACCACGGATATACTGGGTGGAACTACTGTAATTGATGTTACTATTAGCATCAATCCTGCTGATCAGGAAGCGGTTTACAACATAAACCCTGCAAAGCCGGTAAACGACTATGCTGATGACGACATACTTGCAACTGTTACTGATGGAGATGGCAACATCACTGCTGCTTCAGTTAGTAGCGGAAGCCTCCCTGCCGGGGTAACCCTCGAAACCGACGGTACGCTAAAAGTTGCTAACGCAACGCTGCTAGTAGCCAATACTTATACGTTTGATGTGACCACTACTGATGAAAATGGTAATACCACTGTAACTACCATCGAATTAACGTTTCTGCCTGCTGATCAGGAAGCAACATATACAATTGCCCCTCCACTTCCCCGGAATGATTATTCTAATAATGATTTGTTGGCAACAGTGACTGATCCAGACGGTGCGGTTACAAATGCTACTTTAAACAGTGGTAGTCTCCCGGCCGGAACAACGTTGCAGAGCGATGGCTCGGTGGAAGTTACCAATGCAACATTATTACAGTCCGGCGTTTTTACCAGCAATATAACAACCACGGATGCGAATGGAGGAACTACCGATCATTCTGTAGAAATCACTATTCATGCTGATGACATTGAAGCCATTTATACTACCAACCCACCCCAAGAGGTCAGTGAGTATTCCGATGATGACATTTTGGCCACGGCAACTGACGCGAATGGAGCTATTGTAGCGGCAGCCGTCAGCAGCGGCAGTTTACCTGCGGGGGTTACCCTGGAAAATGACGGTACCATCAAAGTGACGGATGCCTCAGCCCTGGTAGAGAACACCTACACCTTTGATGTAACCACCACCGACGAGAACGGCGGCACCACCACCAGCACCCTGGTGCTCATCTTCTTGCCTGATGATCAGGAAGCCGTCTACACGCTGGAACCTGCCAAACCGTTTGATCAGTATGCCAACGGCGAAGTACTGGCCTCGGCCACAGATGATGATGGATTGATCGTATCAGCCAGCGTAGTGTCGGGAACTCTTCCGGCAGGGACAACCCTGAA
>NZ_JAINFL010000018.1 GCF_022458895.1 Roseihalotalea indica
GACCAGCCTACGATCCGACGAGAGAACAAATCCAGCACAACAGCCAAATACAGCCACCCTTCCCCAGTCCAGATGTAACTTATATCAGCCGTCCATACTCGGTCAGGTTCATCAGCCTCAAACTGCTGATTTAGTAGATTGGTAGCCACTGGCAAATGATGATTGGAGTCTGTTGTGCGGACAAACTTCTTTTTCTTTTGGATGGCAATATTATGTTGCCGCATCAGCCGGGCAACTCGGTTCTCACTACAAACTACCCCCATATCCCGTAATTCATCATAAATCCTGGGGCTTCCGTAGGTCTGCCGACTCTGTCGGTGTATATCTTTAATTTGCTTCACTAGTTGCTCGTTTAGGGTGCTGCGATTGCTCCTGGGGCGCTTTAACCAAGCATAGTAGCCGCTCCGGGAAACTTGTAATACTGCACACATAATAGTAACAGAAAACTCTTGATGATGCTCCTGAATAAAGCGGTACCTCTCTAGGAGCGGACTGTAAAGATACCGACGGCCTTTTTTAGAATTTCCACTTCTTGCTGAAGTCGCCGGTTTTCCTTCTTCAATTGCGCTATCTCTTCGTCCCGTGCCTTTCCATGCCCCGGAAAGGCTTTTTCCCCTTCGGTCTGTAACTGTTTTTGCCATTTGCATATCATGGTAGCGTGAATACCCAAATCACGGGCTACCTGGCTCTTGTTGCCGCAACTCTCGGCTAGGCGAACGGCTTCTTGTTTGAATTCCGGGCTGTAATACTTTTTCTTGCTCATAATTGACACTGGTTTTGATGATTAAAGTTAAGCGTTTTATCCGCTACCCCTGCTCTTCTCAGTGTCTACTGTAACGGGGGAATACCACTTTGTATGGCAAAGGTTGACTAGAAAATGCTCCTATCTTTGAAGTACAACTGTTCAGCATTTTGTAATTCAATAATGAATTTTTCACCTGTCTCATTTTCACAATACAAATCAAATATCGCCTTCCGGTCTTTTTCTGTATTGCCCAAATTTTCGGTATTCAGATAAGTTAACTCTAGAATCCGTTCTCTATCTCCAAGCACTTGATTCAAAAAGTCAATCAGCAATTCTTTGTTAAACTCTGTACCGAAGAGTTTTTTGAATCCGAAATCAGTAAATGGGTTGATATATTTTCCGTTGCTATCCATTTCTCAAAGATAGCCATTTTGTACTTTTCTTTTTCAATTCCCATAGGGCATAACGACCAGGGCAGGCAGCGTGGCGGCTTTGGAGCAATTATCAGCCGAATTTGCATTTCAATCTCTTGTAGGCTCAAATGCTACAATCCGCAAATTATAGCCATGCTGCTTGCCTCATGTTATGGGCTGTTTATATTTTATTTAATTCTGTTTCAATATGTGATAAATCTCTTTTTTCTATTTGTTCCCGACTTTTTAAGTCTGCTCTAATTTGCCATTTAATCCAATTTTGGAAAGTCATCATTTCAGTCGTCCCCTTTCCTTCCATGTATAAGTGCACTTTTGACTCGGCATCATTCATGTTCAGATAGTAAAAATTGTAACCCTGCCACTGACTAATCACAAAGCATTCATTTCCAAGTTTTTCGTTTCTGTCTGACAGCAGCTCGCAAGCAACCTCAAAAGCATCATGTAACTTTTCAAGTTTAAAAGTTTGACCACAAAAGAATCTCATACCACCTTTTGCAAAATACTTGAGAAAGAGTCTGTATTCTATTGGAAATTGAATACCATATAACTTCTCGTATCCTTCAATTTCAATATCAGAATATCCTACAATTCTATCCCTATCCTCAAGTCCATGTTCTACTAGAAACAGACGAATATTTCTGTAAAATAAATTTATATTATTGTTATCTTTTGTAATCATTTTCTATAGCCCATAACGAATGTGTATACGCCATATGGCGTATATCCCCCTACACTGGGGGAATAAACGCCATATTACGTTTATATTTCATATATCTACGGCCACATGCTTATTCTGTTTCCACACTAGCCATATCAGATTCTATGTCGGGCAAATCGTCAGTAGTGCTGCTATAGATGGCATTGAAGATGAGCTTGTAAGTACCACGTGGTTGACCCCGGAACTGGGGACGGAAGCCGAACAGCACAATATCGCCTTGCCCGTGCTTTACGTGCATCAGAGCTCCTTTGCCGCCAATATTTTTCTTCTCGCCTAGTGCCCAACCGCTCATCAGCAGATCGTTGCTGGCGTAGCGTACTACGGTTTTCACTGTGGGGTCCGGTATCTTTTTAATATCTTCTTTCCCTCCTTCGCCTTCCCGCTCCTGTTTTACAATCTCGAAGGCCCGGCTTTGAGAGAATGAGGTGGCTACCGTATCCTGCATGCCATAGGCCAGCGGGTACTCGGTATCCACTACCGCCCGGATGAGCGAACCGGGAATAAAGAAGTCTTTACTAGACAAGCCGGATACTACATTGCGCAACGGAAGCCCAAACTGCTGAATGGCAAAATCGCTGGCTTCGTCAAAAGTGATCAGCGTGCCTCCCTGCTGCACATATTTATCCAGCGCCAGTGTACCTTCCAGCCCCAGCCCCCCAGCATACTCTTCCGGCATGGCATTGGTAGAGTGCCCGTGCAAAATGCGCGATGGGCTTTGATCGGGGATGATGATGGCATCGTACTGGGATAGGTCCGCGGTTTGCATTTGTTCATCGTGCAGTGTATCGTATTCAAACGCATACTGATCTAGCAACCAGCGGGTCCAGCCCTCATCCATATTGGCTACCCAGGATTTGTATAACCCAACTTTTGGCTGACGCAAACGGTGCAAGGCAACATCCGGCTCATCACTTAATCCGGTAAAGGTCAGCCCCAGCGAGTCGGCCAGTTCTTTAACAGTGGTCTCAGTATTATTACCGTTTTCTACTAAGAGGGTACCTGCACTGAGGTCGCCGGAAGCTTCACCCAGCCAGTATACGGTAGCCCCTTCGGCTAGCAATTGGTTAACTGCCCTAGCACTGGCATTATCCTGCGGATTCAGGGCAAACCCGAAAGTAGCTCGTCCTTCTACTTCACCGGCGGTGGGCCTTACTTTTTCGCTTACTTCGGTGGCTTTAATTGCCACTTCTTTGGTCAGTCGATCTACCCGCACGCCCATTTGCATAGGTAGGGTCCAGCCTGCCAGGTCATAGGGAGTTTTGGGTGGCCCACCGGGGTACAGGCGAATATCGGGGTAATCCTGTTTTTCCAGTAGGTCTTTGATGTAGGGTCGGAACGCCTGGGCACCGTATAGCACAAATGAGCCTTCGGCATAGGTGGTATCGCCCACACTAAATGAGCGATCAGCCCGGTGCACTTCAATACCTCCCTGCATGAGAATGTTAATAAGATTATACGCCTCGCTGGGGTTCCACTGCTCTGTCGGCACTACGTAGGCAAAGGCTTCATCTTCATCTTCAATAGCATCGCGCCCCATCAGGTACATATCGTATAACCACTTTTCTTTACGATCTGCCCCAATGCTCAACGTGGCCATTCCGGCGGTCAGCATATACTCCACCGCATCGCGAAAGTGAGACTCGCCCCCTTTCCAGGGATACGGATAGTTAATAGCCGTTCCGTTGGTAGGAATGCCGTTGCCAATCGTTTTGGGCAACGAGTCGGGCGGATAATAGCGTGGTGTTGGGGTAGTGTGAGCCGTTTCTGTCAGAATGCCTACCTGATTGTGGAAGTAGGGTGCCGTACGCAGCCCGCCGTTCCACCACATGGTATAACTCACGTCAGATACTACCCCGGGCATGTGTTTAATAGCAAAGCGGGTAGCCATTTCATTACCTACCAGATTCACTCCGTTCACCACTCCCGGATGAATGCTCGGGTTTACCGGCTTGGAGAACGGAGGAATAAAAATACGAGCCCACTGCGGAGCTGACTGATGCTGGTTATGCACAATCTGCGGATACCACTCGTTGAATAACAGGTTGGTCACCGCCCGGGTTTCGGGCTGGGTATTCATAAACCAGTCGCGATTATCATCGTGCCCGATATAGTAGTGGTAAAGCACCGGGGGGTATGATGTCTCGTAGGGAGTACCCAGGTTTTTCTTGTACCAGTCGGCTACAATATCCAACCCGTCGGGGTTGATGTTGGGCATTAGCATGAAGATCACGTTCTCGCGGATTTTCTTCATCTCGGCAGTTTCCTTCGTCACTACATCATAAGCCAGCTCCGGGGGGAATTGCGTAGCTGCTTTTTCGGTAGAGTGAATACCACCGTCGATCCAGACAATGGCTTTACCTTCCTGCGCCAGTTGCTGAGCCTCTTCGTCGGAGATGCGGGCCCGAGCCAGTTTGGCGCTGATCTCTTTCCAGTGATCCAGTTGTTGAAGATTCTCTTCGCTGGAGATAAAATACACGTACATGGGTTTGCCCAGCACCGTGGTGCCAATTTGCTTTCCCTGAATACGGTCGCTGGCTTCGTCCAGCGTTTTCAGGTAATCAATGATCTCGGTGTAGTCGGCAATCTTATAATCGGCGCCCATCTGGAAGCCAATTTTTTCTTCTGGTGAGGGAATTTGGGCCTGCGCCAGGAAAGGCAGCAGAACAAATAGCGAGCAAAAAAGACGTAATAAGCGATTCATAGTAGAAAGCTAGGTTAAACAGAATGGGCAAATTACAAAAAAATAAAGATTAGCATCAGAAATAATGCACAATAAAAAAGCAGCATTGCAACAAAAAACCAACGATTGTTTGGCAACTACTTTTTCTAATTTCCCTTCACCGCATGGGCATAAGGTTACTAATCTAACATTTACGTTCCATAGCTCCAATGCTCTTTATAGATTCTGTTAGCCTGTTTAGCCTAAGTTTTATATGGTGAAAGTATCAGGCTTTTTCAATATCTTTACTGAAGAGAGAATGTGGGGTTGGCCTCATCTTAGTTATCAGAACTATCTTAACCTATACCCTCATGTTCCGCACCTACCTCAAGTTTGCTACTCGTACCTTCTGGAAAGACAAGTTTTATACCCTGCTCAACATCATTGGGCTGGCCATCGGCATTGCTGTCAGTATTATTATTCTGCTTTACTTGCAGAATGATCTTACCTACGATCAGCACCATGTAAACTATAAACAGATTTACCGGCTGGTGACTAACGTGAAGGGACCGGGAGTTGAATTTCATGCTTCCGGAGCAGCCCGGGAAGTGGCACCCATGCTGTCGGATGAGTTGCCGGAAGTACTTTCGTTTGTCCGGTTTCAGGGCATGGGCCGGGTGCTGGTCAATGTCCCGGATCAGGGAGAAGAAAGCCTGTATAACGAAGAAGAGTGGGCGCGAGCGGATTCTACGGTATTTCAGGTATTTACCCACCCATTTCTGGCGGGAAACCCGGTCACTGCTTTGCAGGAAAAAAACAGTATTGTACTGACCGAGTCGCTGGCCCGGAAGTATTTTGGGGAGGAGGAAGCGCTGGGAAAAACCCTGTTGCTGTACGAAGGCAAAGAAAACTTTACTGTGACCGGAGTGATTGAGGACTTGCCCGACAACTCTCATTTCAAATTTCAGGCACTGATCTCTTTTATCGAACCCCGGGAGTGGGCCATGCAGGACGGGGAGTTTAACTCCGAAGCCATCTGGAACCCCGATGTATACACCTACCTGATGTTCCCGGAAGGCTATAACACCGCCGACTTCTTCGAAAAGATTACCGACTTTCATACCAAATATATAAAGCCCTTTGGCGATCAGGTAAGCAGTGAACTGTGGTTTTACCTGGAGCCGCTGGCCGACGTGCATTTCCACTCCACCCAGGATTATGACCAGCCTCAGGGCAATTTTGCCTACGTGTATGCCTTTGGCGGCATCGGGCTGTTCATCCTGCTACTGGCCTGTATCAACTACATGAATATGGCGACGGCCCGTTCCGGTAATCGGGCAAAAGAAATTGGTATGCGTAAGGTGCTGGGCTCAAGCCGTAAAGCCCTGGTTGTATCCTTTCTGGGAGAGTCCGTACTGCTATCGGTACTGGCATTGCTGATTGCCCTGGCAATGGTTGCCTTTGTGCTGTACGCCACGCCTTTCAACGAATTGATCGAGAAAGACCTTTCGCTTAACCTGCTGAAAAATCCATTACTATTGACCGGAGCCATTGGTATTACCCTGTTTATGGGCTTGGTATCCGGTTTGTATCCGGCCTTCTACCTGCCTTCGCTTACCGCGGTGCAATCACTGAAAGGAGCGTTCAAGTCTACGTCTTCCGGTATTGCGCTGCGTAAGACCCTGGTGATTCTGCAATTTACCATCTCCATTGCGGTGGTCATCTGTACGTTGCTGATGCAGGACCAGATCCGGTACGTACGTAATCAGGAGTTGGGGTTTAACCGGGAACATCTGCTGCTGGTGCCTATTCAGGATACGCTGGTGCAAAAACAGATTCCTTATATCAGAAATGAGATGGAGCAGTACGAGGGAGTGGTTGGCACTACGGTTTCGTACAGTGTGCCAGGGCTGAGTGTGGGCAACACCGTATTTCAGGTAGAGCTTGATTCTGGCCTCACCACCCAGGCGTTCCGGACGTTCTTTGTGGGCGAAGATTATCTGAAAACGATGGACATTCCCCTGTTGGCCGGGCGGGATTTTCATGAAGGTTTTGCCGGGGATAAAGACGGAAAATCATTTATTCTCAATGAGGCGGCCGCCAAAGCACTGGGATGGTATAAGCCTGCGCAGGACGGTGCCAAACTGGAGGATGCCCTGAGTGGACGGCTCAAGTTTTTTCACGGAGAAGAACTGGGGAATGTCATTGGCGTAGTACAGGACTTTAACGTAAGCTCGCTACACAACGCTATTGAACCTACCCTCATCATTCCGGCTGGGCGGGAAGGCGGGGTCTTTTACCTGAGGCTGAAAGGCGAAAACCTACCGGAGACTATAGATTATATTGAAGACAAATGGGCGGCATACGACCCCAACCACCCCTTCGAGTACTCTTTTCTGGATGAGCGTTTTGACGAACTCTACAAAGCCGACGAACGCCAGAGCGCCCTCATCTCGGTGCTTTCCGGTATCTGTCTGCTGATCTCACTGCTGGGTATTCTGGGGCTATCGGCCTTTACTGCCGAGCAACGCACCAAAGAGATTGGTGTGCGCAAAGTGATGGGGGCGTCCATCCCCCACATTGTCTACCTGCTCTTCAAAGATGTGATGATCCTGGTAGTGGTAGCGTCCCTGCTGGCGGCACCCATCGCGTACCTGCTGATAGACCGCTGGCTTCAGGACTTTGCCTACCGGGTGGATATTAATGTACTGCTATTTGCGCTGGCCGGCTTCGCCGCCCTACTGATTGCCTTCGCCACCATGAGCTTCCACTCCCTGAAAACTGCCCGCTTAAACCCAGTCGTCAGCCTACGCTATGAATAGTGATTATTGATGAATGAGTAATGATTAGTGAATGCAAGCATCATTCCTCATTCCTCACTCTTCATTATTCACTACTTATCAGTCATTAAAATCATTCGTATCTGAGGGATTTGGCGGGGTCAGCCAGAGCGGCGCGTACGGTTTGGAAGCTGATGGTGAATAGAGCGATCAGTAGTACCGCGATGATGGGCGCGACCAGCAGCCACCAGGCGATGTTGATACGGAACGCATAGCCTTCCAGCCAGTAGTGCATGACCCCGTAGGCGATGGGCAGGGCGATCAGGCTGGCGATGATAACCAGTTGGATGAAATCTTTAGAGAGCAAGGCCACGATGCTCGCCACGGAGGAACCCAGTACCTTGCGAATGCCGATCTCCTTGGTGCGCTGGGTAGCCATGAAGGAGGATAAACCGAACAATCCCAGACAGGCGACCAGGATGGCTAATGCAGCAAAGAAGCCAAACGTTTTTCCAAAGCGCTGGTCGGCCTGGTACTGCTGGTTGAAATGATCATCCAGGAAGAAGTAGGCAAAGGGGTTGCCGGGAAAGATGTTCTGATATACCTCCTGAGCATTCGCAATGGTACCCGACAGTCCGGCAGTTTCTACTTTCATGGAAAAGAAGCTCCGGCTGGCGGGGATTAGTCGGAAGATTAGCGGATCAATGGTGGACTGTAAGCTTTCCTGATGGTAGTCTTTCAGCACTCCCACAATGTGGAAGGTATCTCCCCAGAAGAAAATCTCCTCGCTAAGTACTTCTTCGGGTGTATCAAATCCCAGAAGCTTCACCGCGGATTCGTTGAAGAGCACGGCGCTTTCATCCGTCCCATAATCCTCCGAGAAATTGCGTCCCGCAACAATATCCAGTTCAAAGGTCGGCACGTACTCGTAATCCACTCCGATAACCCGGTACTGATTGCTCTCGCTATCATCCTGATGGATCAGCCGAATACCACCGGCATTCCACCCTGGCTTGTTACCCGGGACTGCCGTAGAAGCCGTGACGGATTTTATGCTGCTATTGCGTAGCAAGCCCGTTTTAAAGGTCTGAACCCGGTCGGCATACACCGAATCATCTACTACTTCCGGAGCTTCCACCACCAGCGTCTGGTCAATATCAACCCCTAAATCCTGATCCTGCATGAAGGTGATCTGCCGATAGACGACTAGCGTACCGGCAATCAGGAAGACAGATGCGGTAAACTGCACCACCACCAGTACTTTTCGCAGCAGCACTCCGCTTTTAGACGCACTCATCTTCCCCTTCAGCACCCGCACCGGCTGAAAAGCTGACAGCACAAAGGCCGGATACAAACCCGACAGGAAGGCACCTATCAGAAAGATGGCCACCACCACTCCCCAGAACGAAGCCGTGGTGAACAGTGAAAGGGTAAGCTCCTTCCCGGTTAATACACTAAAGTAACGGTAACTTACCAGTACCAGTACTAGTGCTAAAACCACTGCGAGGGCATTTAGCAGTACCGATTCGGTCAGGAACTGCCGGATGAGTTGGCGACGCAGGGATCCCATCACTTTCCGTACTCCTACCTCCCGAGCACGGTCTACCGAGCGGGCCGTCGCCAGATTGATGTAATTGACCCAGGCAATGACGATGATAAACAAAGCAATAACCAGCAGGGCATATACCGCATCGCCGTTGCCATTTACCTCTGCCTCCATCATGTAATCCGAGTACAGATGAATGTCAGTCAGGGGTTGTAGGATAAAGCTCATATCGGCGTCATATTCCCGCAGTTCTTCTCCGGCTTTCTCCTCGATGAGGGTGGGGATTTTCTCTTCCAGCAAAGCAGGGTCGGTACCCGGCACCAGGGCGATGTAGTTGTAGAAACCGTCCCATTGCCAGGCAGTTTCTACTTCCTCCCCTACCCACTCTACGAAGGTGGCGAAGGAAAACAGAAAGTCAAATTGCAGGTGAGAGTGGGCGGGTATATCCTCAAACACTCCGGTAATCTCGAAGTCGTTATCATCGTTTACGCTAATCCGCTTGCCGATCGGATCTTCCTCCCCAAAGTATCGCTTGGCCGCCGACTGAGACAGCACCACCGTGTAAGGCTTTTCCAAAGCAGTGGCTTCGTCGCCCTGAATGAGGTCGTATGAAAACATGGGCAGAAAGGACGCCGACACCATATACATCTTTTCTTCCTTAAAGCGGATGGGCCCACCCGCGGCATTCCGGTTGATCACCACCCCACTGAATGACCGGAAACGAGCGTATTCTTCTACCTCAGGAAAAGCCTCTTTCATGGCCTGACCAATAGCCGCACAGCCCGCTGCCCACTCGGTGGTGAGCACTCCTTTGTTATACCGGTTTTGCTTCAGCCGGTAAATATTTTCTTTGTTGGCGTGAAAATCATCGTAGCTCAACTCGTAGGAAACGTACTGAAGAATCAGCAAACAGGCGGCCATGCCAATGGCTAAACCCAGAATATTGATCAGCGAAAAGACTTTATGTTTGAGAAGGTTTCTCAGGGCGATGGTCAGGTGATTCTTCAGCATGGCATGGATAGGGTTTAGGGCTTACTGAGTAGACGATTGAGTTAAGAGATCATTACTAGAGACACTGTATAAATTTTAAATGGTTACACGTAGCAGGAATAATCTTTTCAAGAAAGAACATGTACTGTAACCACCACTACGGTGTAAGCATTACAATTTGTAATAGGCAGCCTGGCATTTCCTAATGCTTTTACATGCCACAATGTAGCCTGTCTGTCAATTATGACTTTCCTGAGGTTTTATTTCTGACTTTCCGCTATATTTATATAAGGGACTCAGGTAATGATCCCAGCTTACAACACCTAACTATGAAACTGCAGACTGAAAAGATGCTTGTAGAGAAAGCAGGTACTTCCATCGTCTTGCTGGATGGTTCAGCCCGGTTTCAACGCATGCCTGAGAGTGAGTTATGGGATTTATTCAGAGCCGGCGACGAGGCAGCTTTTCATTACCTGTATATCACCTACTTTCCGATATTATTTACTTACGGACATCAGTTTACCCCTGACCGGGAACTGGTGAAAGATGTTATTCAGGATCTTTTCATATACCTCAAAGAGAAAAGGCATACGCTGGGCCCCACTACTGCCATTAAGTTTTATCTGTACACCGCCTACCGAAGGAGGATTGTCCGATATCTTAGCCAAAAGAAACACAACTGCGAAGATGCTAAAGGAGCTATCAATGCTGGGTTTGACATTGCTTTATCTCAGGAATCTTTTATAGTTGATCAGACCACTCATGAAGAATACAAACAGAAGTTGGAACATGCATTTAACGTACTGACCCCACGCCAGCGAGAGGTGATCATTTATTATTTTTATGAGGATTTTTCTTACGAAGAAATTGCCTCACTTATGGGTTTTTCCAAAGTGCAGTATGCTCGTATTCAAGTAAGCCGCAGTATTGCCAAGCTGCGAAAAGTGCTCGGCAAATTTGCGTAAAATCGGTTTTTTTAACTTCCCTGCCCTCTTAGTTCCAGCATAAAGTCCACTCTTTTTTTAAGAAAGAAATCACAAAAATATTTCTTACCCCCCATGTATATATCTGAAAAGTTAATGCCTTTATGAGGATATGGCTATATCTAAGAGCCAGGTACACCAGGCATGAAGCACAAGTACTACTCGAGAAAAACAGTTTTACCACGGCCAGCGTCAGTAGCTCGCCTTAAACGTGCCCCTCTGAAGCCGGACAGATCGTGGCTGGCTTGTTCGCGAGCATATCGTAAGAACCGAAGAAAAATTACTATAGCCCCAAAAATAAGCTTTCCCATTCAGTACAGATACCAGGTAGAAGCCGAGCCTACGGAGGTTTCAACAGTATGGAATAATATTAATCGGGGAAAGTACAGCAGAAGCACTCGGATGTCCCAAGGCTGGCGGCGCTTATTTTCTGTGGTGTTCCGCTCCGTACCTGCGCTGCTCTTTATGGAGCGTCTCATGGTAGGGACATAGGATATACCTCCAGCTAGTCATATTTATTTTACGACCACCTCACAAACCTTTATCATCTGGCTTATGGCAAACAACTCTAGATAACAAGACCACCCACCATGTACCGCTTACGCTACTGCCAAAGTGGACTACCTATTACCTAAAACCTGAAGTTTAACAAATAAATACAATGCGATGAATCTAACCCTACTTACGCCCAGGTTATCAAGATACCTGGCACTTGCACTATGTGTTCAGCTATTACCGGCCTCCTGGCTGGTCGCTGGGGATAACCCTACCCTGGAAACTCATTCTAAAGATTATATTGCCACCGCAGCTATTGATGTAAGCGGTAAAGTAAGTGACGAAAATGGCGAGGGCTTACCAGGAGTCAACGTACTGGTGAAAGGAACCTCCTTAGGCACAGTAACCAATATTGAAGGTATTTACCGCCTGCAAGTAGAAAACGAAAATTCTATTCTGGTATTCAGCTCTATTGGATATGCCACGCAGGAAGTCACCGTAGGAAACCAGCGTACTGTCAACATTAATATGCTCCCTGATGTGAAGGCCCTGGAAGAAGTTGTGGTGATTGGGTATGGTACTCAGCGAAGAGAAGATCTCACCGGCGCCATCGGATCAGTTAGCAGTGAGGATTTGAAGAAAGTGCCGATTACCACTCCCGACCAGGCCATGCAGGGCCGGGTAGCCGGAGTGCAGGTTCGAACCACCTCTCACGAGCCGGGCGGAGGCATTTCCGTGCAAATCCGAGGAACATCTTCTCTCTCAGCCAGCAGCCAGCCACTATACGTGATTGACGGTTTCCCTATCTCTAACGATTACTCCAGCGTTGCATCAGAAAAGGGTTCTACCACTCCTAACCAGCTTAACTCTATTGACCCTTCTACTATTGAATCAGTAGAAATTTTAAAGGATGCTTCAGCCACCGCTATTTACGGCTCTCGGGCAACTAATGGCGTAGTGCTGATCACCACCAAGCGGGGCCGCCGAGGACCAGCTCAGGTAGATTATTCCACCAATGTCTCGTTCCAGAAAGTAGCCAAAAAGTTTGACCTGCTCAACGCCACGGAATATGGCCAACTGGTTAATGAAGCCAATGACTTAAATGATGTTCCCCACACGTTCTCCGATGAACAGATCGCTGCTTTGGGAGAAGGCACCGACTGGCAGGATGTTATGTTCAGAACCGCTATAACCCAGCGCCATATGCTATCGGTAGCCGGAGGCAACGAGAATCTGCGCTATATGGTATCAGGTAATTATACCGATCAGGAAGGAGTAATCATCGAGAGCGGGCTAAGAAGATATGCTACCACCATTAACCTGGATGCCAATGTAAGCGAGAAGTTAACCCTGGGCTCCAGCATGACATTTAGCCATACAAATAACCAACGGACGCTGGAAGGCACCAAGAGCTACAGTAATGAGCCTAGTATTGTCTCTAGTATTTTTAATGCCCGTCCCCATATTCCGGCCTACGATGAAGAAGGGAATATTATCAAGAATAACAACGGATTTCCCGGTGGCAATGGTGAAGACACTCCCCTCTGGATGGCCAAAGCATACGAAAGAGATGCGAAAACGATTCGGATGATCGGTAACATTTTCGCAAACTACGAAATTATCGAGGGCTTGAACTTCAAAGTGCGGGTAGGGCTGGATTACAATGACTTTGCAAATAACACGTACTACCCTATTGGATCCAGCGTTGCCGGAAGTACCGGGGGGCAAGCTACACGCACCACGCAACAACTGGTGAACTTCCTGAACGAAAACACCCTGGAATACAAGCGGAACTTCGGTCAGAAACATCAGTTTACAGCCTTGGTCGGATACACCAGCCAGACGGAAAAGAACGAAACGGCGACGGCCCGGGCCTATGGCTTTCCGTCTGATTTTTACGGCTACCGAAACTTAGGCATTGCCTCCAGTCCTCAGCCTTCAACCTCCTACGAGTCTAAATGGGTACTTTTGTCTTACCTGGGGCGTTTAAACTACATCTTCAATGATAAGTATTTGTTTACGGCTACCGCCCGCTACGACGGTTCCTCTAAATTTGGGGTAAACAACAAATACGGATTCTTCCCTTCCGCTTCGGTAGCCTGGAGGTTGAGCGAAGAAGAATTCATCCGAAACATGGGGCTGTTCAGCCAGCTGAAGCTTAGAGTGGGCTATGGCTCTACTGGAAACGAGCGCATCGGTCTGTATCGGTCTATCTCTACCATTGCCGCCTATAATAACTTCAGCAACGGCTACGGGTTCTACGGTCAGCAAACGCCGGTGGCCTGGCCGGATAATATTGCCAACCCTAACCTGAGCTGGGAGAAAGCCGAAGACATCAACGTGGGATTGGATATGGGCTTCTTTGACAACCGCCTCAGCCTGACGCTGGATGTGTATCAAAAGAAAACAACGGACTTACTGCTGAACACTCCGCTACCCGAAGAAAGTGGTTACGCCAGCGTATTGCAAAACGTAGGCTCCATGCAAAACAAAGGCTTTGAGGTTACCCTCAACACGGTGAATACTACCGGTGCACTAGGCTGGACTACCAACTTCAACTTTTCCATGAACCGCAACAAGGTGCTGGACCTGGGTGGTGCCGACTTCTATTTTACCGGTTGGGCCGGTGGAGGAAACAATGGTCATAACGGAACCAACCTCGTGCGTATTGCTCCCGGCCAGCCCGTTGGTGCGTTCTGGGGATCGATCTACGAAGGAATCTACAAAAGCCAGGCAGAAATTGACGAAGCCGGTCATCAACCGAACAACCGCCCCGGATCCGAAAGATTCAAGGACCTGAACGGCGATGGAGTATGGACCGAAGAAGATGATACCTACATCGGTAATCCTAACCCGGATTATATATTTGGGTTCAACAACGATTTTACCTGGAAACAATTCAGCCTGAATATTTTCATGTACGGAGAGGTCGGGCAGGAAATTGCCACCTTCGCCCTTGGCAACCGGCTGATCGGGGGCACCAACCTTTTACGGTCTGACCGGGAAAACCGCTGGACACCAGAGAACCCAAATGGTACCGCTACGGCAGCAAACCAAAACGTAACCAGTGTATTAAGCACCCGCAACGTAGTGGACGGATCGTTTATGCGGATCAAAAATATCTCACTGTCTTATAATCTGCCGGTAGGTAATATGAATATCAACTGGTTGCGCTCCCTACAGGTATCCGCAGCAGTAGACAATGCTTTTGTATTTACCAATTACCAGGGTTATGACCCGGAAGTAAACTCCTTTGGTGCTTCTAATGAGGTGAAAGGGGTAGACCGCTTCTCTTATCCATCCGTGAGAGGTGTCCGGTTTGGCCTAAACATCGGATTTTAAGCTGTGATTAATTCTTAAAGCAAGAAACATGAAAAAATATATAAAGTATTTACTGCTGGTGCTGTCTGTAAACTTAACGTTCTGTACCGAGCCACTGGAAGAAGAATTATTTAGTAACCCCAGCATAGACGAGTTTTATCAGAGTGCGGCCGATGCTGAACTAGCCATTGCGGGCGTCTACGCAGTGCTACTCACCGAGCAAGGGGTGTATAAAGACATCGCCTATTATGTATTGGGCGACTGGACATCAGACCTTATGCAAAACCTGAATGCCACTGCCACCCCAGACGAGTGGACTTCTTTCACCTGGAATGAAAGCACCCAACTGTTTGATTTTATGTGGACTGGTTCATACCTGGGCATTAACCGGGCCAATATCCTGATCAACAAACTAGAAGCGGGTTCGCTTAGCGAAGAGGTAAAAAATGAATATATAGGACAAGCCAAATTTCTACGAGCCCTGCTGTATTTTAATTTGGTGAAAGCTTACGGCGGAGTGCCCCTCCATGTGAAAGGTACTTTTGATACTTCGGAAACCGGCCTGCCCCGCAGCTCAACGGAGGATACCTACGCGCAGATTATTGCTGATTTGCAGGATGCTGAAGTTCGCCTGGCCCCCTTCAACCCAGAGCATCAGAAAGCAGGAAAAGCCACCTTGGGTTCAGCGAAAGGATTGCTGGCTAAGGTTTACCTACAGATGGGCAACTGGACCGCGGCCGCCAGCAAAGCCAAGGAAGTGATGGACATGGGCGTGTATGCATTGTATCCCGATTATAAAGAAATCTGGAACCCGGACCCCAGTGTAGAAAATGGCTCCGAGCATCTTTTCTCCGCTCAGCACATTAACGGAGGCGACAATACGACTAACCTGGGCAACCATACCGTATTCCGCTTTGTGCCCACCTCCACCAAACACCCCGTAACCGGTGAGGATATTCGCTGGTCATCCGAAGGAGGATCATCCAGTGGGGAAGTGGTGCGGGAGTTCTTTGAGGCTGTTCCGGATACTTACCGAAAATGGTGGACCATGCGCGATGAGATGCCCTTTTACTGGAAAGTAGCCACCGGTGAACTGGTAACCGGTGATACAGTACCGCTGCTGCAACCGGTAGTTATCAAATACTATCAGATTGACCAGGGAACCGGCTTCCTGAAAACAGGTCTGAACACTACCATTCTGCGGTATTCTGATATTTTGCTGACGTATGCCGAAGCAGTTAATGAGGCCGAAGGCGGAGCAAGTGCCGCCGCCTACGAAGCCCTTAACATGGTGCGCCGACGAGCCCGAGCTGTGGGCACTCCCAATGAGCAACCTGAATCTGTCTACCCCGATATTGCCGTGGGTTCATTAAGCCAAGCAGCGTTTCGGGATGCCATTTTATTTGAGCGGGCTCAGGAGTTTATTGGCGAAGGCGAACGAAGAAACGACCTGAATCGTCATGGTATGTTCTTATCGAATGCACGCGCCCGGGGTCTGAACGCGCCGGATGGATATGAGTTATTTCCCATTCACTTTAGCCATATCCGCCAGAACACGCTGTTAACGCAGAATACCCCTTACTAACAGCCAGTATTTTCTGTCAATTAAAAGCCCTGCCTGTTGAACCATCAAAGGCAGGGTTTTCTTTTGCTATAGGTAAGATAATCACCTAACTCATCTATTGCGTAGTTCCAGGGTTCCTTACAGCTGGATGGTAAAACTATGGAAAACGAAAACCAATAAACTAGAAGCGTGTACCCCGCGTTATCACGTAAAATTTCGTTTATTACGTTTTCAATGCGCAGTAATTTTCTATGATACGTCTGCTTCTCGCCTTTTTTACGCTCACTGTTTGCTTTTGCTTTTTTTCCTGTGAATCAGAAAACTCAGTAGACCAGAATACTTTATTTACTAAGCTCACTGCTGATGAAACCGGGGTAGATTTCATTAACCGTAATACCGAAAACGAAGAGCAAAGCATTATCTCTTATGATTACTTCTACAATGGTGGCGGGGTAGCGTTAGGTGATATCAATAACGACGGCCTAGTTGATCTTTACTTTAGTGCTAACCAGGGAGAAAACAAACTATACCTGAATCAGGGCGACTTCCGGTTTCAGGACATTACCCAGTCAGCCGGGGTATCGGCTAACAACGGCTGGCGTACCGGGGTAGCCATGGTGGACATTAATGCTGATGGTTATCTGGATATTTACGTGTGCCGCTCTGCCGACAATAGCCCGATGTTTCGGGAGAATACCCTGTACATCAACAATGGCGATCTCACCTTTACCGATAAAGCTTTTGAGTACGGTCTGAACGATGACTCCTTCTCTACTCAGGCGGCCTTCCTGGATTTTGATAATGATGGCGACCTGGATTTATTTTTACTAAACCACTCTCGCCAGCAAATCTCCAATGCCTACGACATCCGCCAGCGCAACAGTAAAGAGCGGGTTCCCTACGTAGGCAACAAACTGTATAGAAACGACGACGGAAAGTTTACCGATGTCAGCGATTCGCTGGGCATTTATGGTCCTGCCTCTAACTACGGGTTGGGTGTAGCCTACGCCGACCTGAATAATGACGGCTGGTTAGACATTTATGCCTCTAATGATTACACCGGAAATGATAAAGTGTATATAAACCGACAGGGGAAATTCTTTGAAGAAAAAAGCGATAGCCTGCTCACCCACATGTCGCAATTCTCTATGGGAGTGGACATTGCCGATGTGAATAACGATGGCTGGATGGACATCTTCTCACTGGATATGCTGCCCGAAGATAACCAGCGGCAGAAAGAACTGCACTGGCCAGACAAATACGACGTCTATCAGGCCATGGTGAAGAACGGCCTCCACCACCAGTACATGCGCAATATGCTGCACCTTAATCGGGGTACAAGTCAGGATAAGCTACCAGTGTTTTCTGAGATTGGTCAATTAGCCGGAGTTTCCAACACTGACTGGAGCTGGTCGGCTCTGTTAGCAGACTATGATAATGACGGGCTGCAAGACCTGTTTGTCTCTAACGGATTTAAGCGAGCTTTTACCAACAATGATTTCCTGACGTATCAGGCTGATTTACTTACCCGCCAACGGGAAGGCAAAGCCATTGATAACATCAATGAAATATTGGGCAAAATGCCTTCCAACACCATCCACAACTATATGTATCAGAACCAGAATGGCTTTCGCTTTACTGATCAGTCGGATGGCTGGGGGTTTGATGAACCCTTACTCACCAATGGTGCCGCTTATGCCGACCTGGATAATGACGGTGATCTGGACTTAGTCTTAAATAATCTGGACGCTGAAGCCGGCATTTACCGAAACAATGCTGATACGGCATCCAATCACTATTTAAAAATCAACCTACAAGGCCAAAGCGGCAATACATTCGGGCTAGGCACAAAAGTGCAGTTGTTCGTCGGCGACAGTAGTCTGATTCGCTTACAGAACCCATACCGGGGCTTTCAATCCAGCATGGAGCCTGCCCTGTTTTTCGGCCTGGGAACGATAGAAGTTATTGATTCTCTGATGGTGGAGTGGCCTACCGGGGAAGTCCAGATTTTACAACAACTCCCGGTCAATCAGACCATCACATTAGATCAATCCGAGGCTACTCCCAACAAGCCGGGTACAGCAAACACAGTAACTCCGTTCTTCACCGAAAGCGAAACACAGATTGATTTTAGGCCCGAAGAAAATGACTTCATCGACTTCAGAACGCAGCCACTCCTGCCCCGAATGTATTCCACCATCGGCCCCGCTTCAGCCCAGGCCGATGTGGATGGTGATGGCCGGATGGATCTGTACATTGGCGGGGCAAAAGGACAAAGCGGACGTTTATTCTTGCAAAACTCATCGCAAAAATACACCGAAAAAACATCCGCTGCATTTAAGGCTCATCAGGAATCGGAAGATGTGGATGCGGTTTTCTTTGATATGGACGGAGACGGCGATCAGGATTTATATGTAGTTAGCGGAGGGTATGAATATGCAAAAGATGACGCGCTCTTGCAGGACCGCTTGTACCGCAACCAGGGAAACGGAAACTTTGAAGCAGCCAGCTTGCCCTCTTTTGCCAGCAGCGGTTCCTGCGTACGCCCGGCCGATATAGATCAGGACGGTGATCTAGACCTGTTTGTGGGTGGTCGAATTACACCTGGTCGTTACCCGGAAACACCTCAATCCTACCTGTTGCGCAACGATGGGCAGGGTCATTTTTCTGTGGCTACCAATGAGGTTACTCCCTTGCTTTCCGAAGCAGGTATGGTAACCGATGCCCTGTGGCTGGATGTCAATCAGGACCAATGGCCGGATCTGATCGTGGTGGGTGAATGGATGCCGCTCAAAGTCTTTATCAACCGAAAAGGAAAACTGGAAGATGAGAGCAGCACGTATGTTCCCGCCAATACTGAGGGTTGGTGGAACTGCCTGCTGGCGGCCGACTTTGATGCGGACGGCGATCAGGACCTGGTAGTTGGTAACTTTGGAATGAACAACCAGTTTAAAGCCACCGAGGAACAGCCCGCGGCTTTGTATTATGCCGATTATGATAAGAATGGTTCCATAGACCCTATTCTGACATATTATATTGGTGACCAACGTTACCCTTCCCCTACCCGGGATGAATTAATTACCCAGTCGCCCATGTTTAAGAAGCGCTTTACTGACTATGCCTCGTACGCCCAGGCCACCATTGAAGATATTCTCACTCCGACTGAGCTGGAACAGTCGCCGGTGCTACAAGCATACCAGTTTGAAACCATGTATTTTGAGAATACCAACGGCTCGTTTGTTCCAAAAAAGCTTCCGACAGCGATGCAATTCGCTCCGGTATTTGCCCTGGCTACCGCAGATGTGAATCAGGATGGTCATCTGGATATTATCAGTGGCGGGAATCTGGACAATATGCGGGCACGCTTTGGCAAAGCCACCGGAAATTTTGGAACCGTGTTGCTAGGTAATGGTCAGGGTGATTTTAGTGTTATGCCTCCGGTGCAATCGGGCCTGACCGTACGTGGCGAAACCAGGCAAATCATTACCAATAACGATCAGTTCACCTTTATCCGTAATAACGCTCCTCCTTTGCTATACCAGTTACGGCCATAAGGTAAACCTTACATTTTTTCAGATGGGTTTTGTTTTGGGCAATCTGTTAGTAAATCTTTTGCCTCTAACAATTGGCTACAACGCCTTGTTACAGCAGCAACTTCATTCTTTAAACAAAAGCCTATGTGGATTATTTTTGCGTTATTAGCAGCCCTGGCGGCAGGTGCAGCAGTTGTTCTCTCCAAAGCCGGACTAAAAGACGTAGACTCCACACTCGCTTTTGCCATTCAATCCATTCTGATTCTCACAATTTCCTGGGGAGCGGCTTTCTGGCAGAAAGATGTTTCGTCAATTACTGAATTAGACAAGCGGTCCTGGTTTTTTTTGATTGCCGCTGGTATTGCTACCACCTTATCATCACTCTTTACTTTTCGGGCACTTAAGCTGGGGGAAGCAGCACTGGTAAGTTCGCTAGAACGATCATCTTTAGTGTTTGCCGTGGCGTTTGCTGCTCTCTTTTTACACGAACAACTCAACTGGAAGATTATTCTGGGAGCGGTGCTCATCATTGCCGGAGCGGTGCTGATTGGAGTTTCTCGTCAGGGAGAATAATTTTATGCTTATCCGCTAAACTCAAAAAAAATGGTATGCCAAACTATGACATACCATTCGTACAAACGCTCGCTTATGCGAAACAAAACAACTACTCTTCTATTTCAGCTTCGGCATTAACAACGCGCACGTTATCAATGGCCATCGTTACCGGCACATCATCAGCCGTGGTGTTGATAATCACAATGCGGAAGTGGTGTTCACTATTCGCGTTGCCGGTTAAAATATCTCCATATGTGCTTAATCGGGTACCGCTATTTTCCAGATCACTTAAAGGTACTGATACGGTATACCAGCGGCCATCCTGCGAACGAATAAAATCAGTCAGCGGCACGTTAGTGGTAAGCTCAGTATTATTTTGGTCCTGATAATAAACCTGAAGCTCTACACCTTCTAGAGAAGCCGAAGAGGATACCGCTACTTCCATCCGTGCATCAAAACTTTCAATTGACAGGGTAGGGTCATAAATAGCCGCCGGAGCAGTAGGATAAATTTGCGCCCCTCCCCAATCTACCAGGTTAATTACCTTATCATTAGACCAACCATAATTTCCTGGTAATGACATATCCACCAACGCAAACTTATTTTCTATGGGTTGAATTCCGGTGGCTTCGGTGGTCACATGAGTCTCGGCGTTAATGCCCCAGCCCCAGGGAAAGGTATCGTCAAAATTACTGACCGTACCGTATCCGCTGTACAGTTGAGAAGCCCGATTAGGATTGGATATACCACTTTGCGAGCTTACCTGGATAGTACCATCGGTCGGTGTATAATCTGCCGGAACCGTAAGTGAAAGAGTGCTTCCGTTAGCGGAGATACCTTCGGTTACCGCTACCTCGCCTGGTAAGTAAACAGTATCTACAAAATAAAAATACCGTCCGTATAAAGTCAGTGTTTCCCCGGCCTTTACGTACTGATTTGCTACTCCATCCACAATAGGAGCAGGCGGCAACGTACGGAATTCATAGGTTGCCTCACCGTACGGGTTCACAACGCGAAGTGTGTTCATCACGTCGGGGTTGGTAGCCACGGTAGGCACACTGTCTACTACCGTTGTAATCAAATATCGGTCGGTTGCATACGCTGAGTTAACGGGTATTTCGTAATCGTTCAAGTACACGTATTGCGCACTAGCCAGATTTCGTCCAACAATAGCAATGGTACTTCCCAGCGTGGCCTGACCCAGCGAAGTATCAGCGGGCGCAAGCGTGGTATCGGTAAACCGTACTCGCTCAATCATAGGCGCTCCTCCTTCTGCCATCTCATCATCCTGACAAGCCGACAGCATGAGCATACTACCCAGCAAGAATAGCAGCAGGTGATTTATCGTAAATAATGTATGTTTTTTCATGATCAAATGTATCAATCTTGGTTTCAGATAGACTACCTGCCGTTAGCCTGAACATCCGGGCAGGTAGTGCAATAGTTATACTACTTATTCGGCCGACGGATCAGGCTGGCTAAAGTCGTAAGGCACCGGTGCTTTACGCAGGTTGGGTGCCCGGCTTAACTCAGTAGCCGGAAGTGGCAGGTAG
Organism: Roseihalotalea indica; assembly: GCF_022458895.1. The sequence continues at coordinate 21,877 of NZ_JAINFL010000018.1, forward strand.
AAGTTACCCTCGTTAACCGTATACATGCGGGGTCGGGGATTTTCTTCGTCTATTTCCGGTTCCAGTGTCCATTCCGTCGGGTTTTCTACCTCGTTAGGATAGATTCTGAAGAAACCGCGATCCTGACTGCTCAAGCGATTGTAAGCCTCCTGCGGATTGTAGTAGTGTAAGCGTACGAAGTCGTACCAGGCCTGCCCTTCCATGGCAAACTCCAGCAATCGCTCATTAAAGATATCTTCCCAGGTAATGGATGTCTTCGGTCCAAGACCGGCCCGCTCGCGCACCATATTAAGGTAGGTAAGGGCTTCGGTTGGGTTTTTATCCAGAATGGCTTCGGCATAGACCAGATATATATCGGCTAACCGCAACATGTAAGTGTTAATTGAAGTACCCTGTTGCACTACCTGTCCATTATTATCTTCCGGACGGCCTACTACATATTTCTTCACCCAGGCCCGGGTATTGTATTGCTGCCCATCCTCATCAGTGCTTCGTACTGGCACTTCCAGCTCCTGCGCTTCTCCTCCGGGAGGTACTTGGGTAATTTCCGGATAATGCTCACCCGGCAGCATAAATGTGGCTTTGCGGCGCTCATCGGTAGTCAGGTCTTCATATTTGTTGAGAATGTATAACGAAGCTCCAATATCACCCCCCCAGCCATCGGCAAAACCGGTAATTTCCGATCCGTAAGCCAGAAATGCCTGCACACTGTTCTGGGTACCGTACGGCTGTCCGTTATATACCCATTGCAAAGCAAACAAAGATTCTTGGTTGTTATTGTTGGCGGTAAGAAACAGATTAGAGTAATCGGGCATTAAAGAAGCACCGCTGTTGTCGATGACTCGCTTGGCGTAGTAGGCGGCACTATCCAGATCGGTTTGGTTACGCGAACCACTGATACCGGCCCGGGTGAGCAACATCTTCGATAACATCCCTTCAGCTGACCATTTGGTCAGGCGGCCTTCCTGGATGGGAGTTTCAGGCAGTGCCTGGGCAGCATAGCGCAGATCCCGGATAATAAATTCCCACACGCTCTCTACAGTATTCCGAGCAATGGTAGTGTCCTGAAGCAGCGTATTGTTATCGGCAATAATAGGTACTGCGCCCCAGTTTTGCACCAGGTATGAATATGCCACTCCACGCATGAATCGGGCTTCGGCAATTGCGTGCCGTTTGATGCTTTCCGGTACTTCATCGCTGGCGTAATCGTTGATATTGCTCATCAGGGTATTGGCCTGCCCTACAATATTGTAAAAGGAACGCCAGGCACTTCCGTTCTCACCGGTTAAGCCGGTGGTACGAAACTCTACATTTTCTATCTGGTAAGAACCTGATGTCAGGACTCCCCCCCGGGCATCGCCCAACCCGTGAGAGGCTTTGTCGTTATAAGCGAACCAAACCAGGTTATAGAGTGGAGCTGAACCTGCCAGCACCTGTTCGGTAGTCTGATAAAAGGTAGCATTTGTCGGGCGGTCGGTTGGTGGCCTTTCCAGAAACTCCTCTTTACAGCCCGCAAAGAGCGCCATTAGTAAGAGTCCGGCAACATAGCCGGTATATTTAATATTTTTCATGGATCTTGATTCTTTTAACAATTCTTAGAAATCAGCATTGATACTAAAAGTGTAGGTCGGCGTGATCGGATAGCGACCATAGTCTACCCCGATGGGCTGGTTATCACCGGCAACGTTCTCACCCACATATGCTCCTACCTCTGGGTCATAGCCAGTGTACTTGGTGAAGGTTGCCAGGTTTTGTGCTCCGATAGAAACGCGAAGTCCTTTCACCACACTCTGCTTGTTAACAATAGAGCTAGGAAGGTTATAGCCGAGCTGAATGTTTTTAATGCGGATATACGATCCATCTTCTACATACCGGTCCGTGATGCGCTCTCCGTTGTTGTTCGGGTCTACTCCTGAGATGCGGGGAATAGAAGCATCAGGGTTAGCCAGCACCGGGCTTCCGTTTTCATCCATCACCACTTTCGCATAGTTAATGGTTTCCTCAAACAGATTCTCACCCAAATTGATATTGTTCGGGTCAGTATTTCTGAAGCGTAGGAAGTTGTAAATATCATTACCGTAAGATCCGGTTAATAAGATCGTCAGGTCCAGATTTTTATAATTGAAGGTGTTGGTAAACCCGAAAGAGAATTTCGGCCAGGGATTACCAATAAAGGTTTGATCTCGCTCATCAATAATACCATCTTCGTTGATGTCCCGGTACTTGATGTCACCCACATACACCCCGTTGTTGGGGTCAATCGGCAATTCCGCTCCGGTATTATCAACCGGCAATGCGCTACTTTCAATATCTTCTACCGACTGGAACAATCCTTCATATACGTAGCCATAGAATAACCAAGGTGTTTCACCGACCACGGCTCGCTGAGTAAAATCCTCTAAATACCAGGCTACTCGGTCTACAAAGGCAGACTCTGAATAGAACTGGGTAATCTTGGTTTTAAACCCGGAGATATTAAAGTTGGTACGCCAGCTAAATGACCCTCGGTCTACGTTGATCGTGTTTAATGTCAGCGCGTACCCGCGATTCTCCAGTGCTCCGATATTAACCCGGGGTGAGCCAATAGAGCCTTCGGCCGCTGTCCCCATGTAATCGGGAAGGGGGTTGTCTAACAGCAGGTTGTTGGTCTCTTTAACATAGAAGTCACCTTCTAATTGAATGCGGCTCTCGAATAAGCTTAAATTAAACCCTATGTTGTTCGTCAGTGTTTCCTCCCATTGCAAATTGGCGTTACCGTATCGTTCAGCATTAAAACCAGGGCCCCACACCGTAGATACCGGCCGCAGTGGAGCGTAGATATAAGCTCCACTTCCCTGATTACCGGTTAGTCCAGTTTCAAATCTTAATTTTAACTCGCTGATTAACGGCACATTCTGCATGAATGACTCTTCCGTCACCCGCCAGGCGGCAGACAAGGAAGGGAATACCCCCCAACGATTTTCCGGGCCAAAGTTGACCGAACCATCGGCACGGATAGCTCCTTGCAGGATATACTTCTCGTCAAAGTTGTAGTTAATACGACCCAAATACGATTCCATAGCCCAGGTGCTGCTTCCACCCGCGTTAGTGGCGCCTTGCGTGCTTCCCAGGTTCAGGTCAATAAGATCTTCTACGGTAAAGTTCACCCGGCTTGCCTGTAGTTGCTCCCAGGTAGATTGCTGGGCCTCATGGCTGGCCATTACGGTGAAATTATGTCGGCCAATAGAATTGGTGTATTCCAATAACTGGTTAAAATTCCAGTAAGTTTCTGCCTGATCCGTAACCTGTAGGCTGGCCTGGGTATTCACTTTATCACCAATCTCCCAGGTAGGACGGAAGTAATTCTGTTTGCTGTAGTTGGCTCTACCACTGAGTGAAGTTCGGAAAACCAGGCCGTCTATAATATCAACCTCGGCATTGAAGGCGCCTAAAAATTGCCGCCGTACCCGCTCATTGGTATTCAGGTTGGCAATAGCAATCGGGTTAATTGGGGTAAACTGCACACTGGAACCGTTCAAAGCATCGGCTCCCCCCCAGCTTCCGTCAGGGTTTCTAACCGGAATATTAGGAGCTAGCGAAAGACCATCGGTAATTAAACTTTCCTGGGTTGTATTCAGCGACTCATCGGTCTGGCTCACGTTCAGGTTAGTGCTTAGCTTCAGCCACTCCCGGGTTTGGTTTTCTACATTCAGGCGTACTCCATAGCGCTCAAACTGCGAACCAATGGCAATACCTTCCTGATCAAAATACTCACCTGACAGGTAATAGGTAGTATTCTCGCCCCCGCCACTCAGGCTTAATTGGTGCTTGTTGAGCGGTGCCTGCTGAAATAATTCTCGCTGCCAGTTGGTGCCTTCGCCCAAGATGGAAGGATCTAAGAAAGCCCCGGGAGAATCTCCGCCCGCAATTTCGTGGTATTCGTTGGTCATCTGAGCATATTGCTGCAAACTCATGACATCAATGGGTTGAGGTCTGGTTTGCAGATTATACAGATAGCCGTAGGTGATTTTGGTACCACCGGCTTGTCCTCGTTTCGTAGTGATCAGCACTACTCCGTTGGTGCCCCGGGAACCGTAAATAGCCGTAGCTGACGGTCCCTGTAGAATGTCCATAGAGGCAATATCACTGGGGTTTAGTCCAGCTAAAGGGTTGGAAGAACTTCCGGCACCGTAGCTGACCGTACCCGGCTCAATCTGCACTCCGTCAATCACGTAAAGTGGTTGGTTTGAACCATTGATAGAGTTAACTCCTCGGATATTTACAGATATTCCACCTCCGGGCTGACCGGTATTTTGCGTAACATACACCCCGGCAGCTCTACCCTGAATGGCCTGCTCTACCGTGGTATTTACGGTTTGCTCAATAGATTTAGAATCTATGGAAGTAAGGGCCGAAGAAACCTCCGCTCTTTTGATCTCACCATACCCCACAATAACTACCTCCTCTAACTGCTCAATGTCCTCAATTAACGTTACATCCAAAGTGGTTTTGCCATTAACGGATACTTCTTCCGTCAGGTAACCGATAAAAGAAACCACCAGTACGTCTTCGGATGATACAGTAAGATTAAAGTTTCCATCCAGGTCAGTTACCGTTCCTGATTGGCTTTCTTTTACTAAAACGTTTACACCGGGAAGTCCCTCCCCTTCTGAGGAAGTTACTCTACCGGTAAGTCGATATGATTCTGTCTGCCCCTTCGCCACAAATCCGTGCAGGAGACATACAAGAACCATGACTACCCCTCCTACCAAATGCTTCTTAAAATTTAACATGGGATGCCTCTGCTCACAGCTCCCCCTGGTACAACTTTGCTTCATAGTTTCATGAATTTTAGTTAGATCGTTAAAAAAATATAGGTCCGGATTCTTTTTCATCGGACACCCACTATTTGATTGTTATCCATAGACAAAAATAGGTGAAAGCAGCCGCGGAGAGGGGGGTAAAATGTTATGGATGTGGGGTGAAATTGTTAACAAATGAGAGATAATTCCTTTTAAAGAATTACTGTGTTTATAAATTTCTCATTTATTAAGGATATTCTTTGAAAATAACACAATGCTAGTCGGGATATATTTCTTAAATGGAATTCCCTTGCATATTGAATAAAAAAGGGGGCGTTCCGAGCTTGCGATGTCCTGCAAAGTAGAATTTACCGGGCTTAAGAGGATTTTTCTGAGGAGGGCTAGTTAGAAGAAAAGGCTTATGACAAAGAGCATCAGGGCAGAGATCATGATAAAGACAAAAATCTCCAGTATCATAAAAAATCGGTTCATCTTTTTAAATCGCTGATAAGACATGGCGCTAAAACTATTTTCTTCTGCTACGCACAAAAGTAATAGAAGCTCGCTGCTATCATGGTTATCTAATCTTTATAAGTAGGCGGCCAAATGTTATCTGAAGCTGAGCAATCAGGTTGACTGCTGGCTGGCATAATGTGACGGCAGAATATTAAACTCCATCTTGAAATACTTACTGAAATACTTAGGATTGTTGAACCCGACTTCGTACGCAACTTCAGCTACCGTCATCTGGCTTTCTTTTAAGAGCTGAGAAGCCCGCTTCAGGCGAATAATCCGAATAAACTCAATCGGTGATTTGCCGGTGAGGGCTAGCAGTTTTTTGTATAGATGGACCCGACTCATACCCAATTGTCGGCTCAGTTCTTCTACTGAAAACTCAGGATTAGCCATATTTTCCTCAACGGCCTTTATGGCAGACTTCATCAGTTTATCATCCATCGAGCTGATCGCGATCTTTTCGGGCTCAATTTCAGATTTTTTGAGGAAGGATTCTCTAAGCGTTTCCCGCTGGGCAATGAGGTTTTTAATCCGCGACTCCAGAATTTCAAAGTTGAAAGGCTTGCCTACATAATCATCGGCACCTACAGCGAAACCTTCTACTTTCTGATTTTCTGCCGATTTAGCGGTAAGCAGAATTACCGGAATGTGAGAGGTCCGTCGGTCGTTTTTCACTTTCTCACAGAAATCGATGCCGTCCATTTCGGGCATCATCACGTCGCTTACAATGAGGTCGGGAATGTGCTTTTTGGTTACGGCCCACCCTTCACTGCCGTTGCGTGCTTCCAGAATATGATAGGCATGCTTGAAGTTGTCTTTCAGGTAAAACCGGAAATCTTCGTGATCTTCCACCAGCAGCAGCACGGGCTTTTTATCTCGATCGTGCGCGGAAGTTTCGTCCAACAATTGTCTTACCGGTACTTCATCATCATTATCCTCAACATAAGCGGGACTCAACACAATTTCTTTCTGCGCTAAAGGTTCTACCGGTAAAAGTACCGTAAAGCAGGCGCCCTTCCCCGGCTCACTTTCTACCCAGATTTTACCCCCATGAATACGGACAAACTCCTGCGTGATAGACAAGCCAATGCCACTGCCCTGATTGATAAAGGTGCCTGGAATTTCGTTCTGGAAGAATTTACGGAAGATATCTTCGTGCCTCTCTTGAGGAATACCAATGCCGGTATCCGCTACCTGAATTTTGAGCCAGGGATTGCCCGCCTCCGTGCGCTCTGTTTTATCCCAGTTTACCCTCACCGATACGGTGCCTTGCTCGGGCGTGAACTTAAAGGCATTAGACAACAGGTTGAATAAAATCTTCTCCAGCTTGTCCTTATCAAAATGTGTGTTGATTTCAGCTACTCCGGATGTGAAATCCAATGCAATATTCTTATTCTCGGACAGATCGGAAAACGAACACACAATCTCTCGAATAAACCTGATAATATCCCCTTCGGCCGGATTAAACTTGATTTCCTGCTCCTCCATCTTTCGAAAATCCAGCAATTGGTTCACCAGGGTCAGCAGACGCTTGGCATTGCGGTGGATCAGCTGGAAATGCTTTAGTTGCTCCTGATTGGTGGTGTTTTTCATCAGCTTCTCCATGGGGCTGAGAATCAGGCTGAGAGGAGTTCTGAACTCATGGCTGATATTGGTGAAGAATTTGATTTTCATCATATCTACCTCGTGCAACTGCCGCGCTTCCTGCTGTTGCTGCTCCATCATAAACCGCAACCTGACCCGCTCCAGCATAATTTTCCGGGCCAGCCACAAAGCGGCGATCAGAATACAGGCGTAGAGAATAAAAGCGGTTCTGGTTTTCCAGATAGGCGGCAGCACTTTTATTTTCAAGGCTTTCGCTTCAGGGCTCCAGAAACCATCATTGTTAGAAGCTTTTACTTTAAATGTGTATTCACCCGGGCTCAGGTTAGTATACGTAGCCGTTCGGGACTGACTACTGCTACTGATCCAATGCTTATTGAACCCTTCCAACTGATAGGCATACTCGTTGTGCAGTGGGTGAAAAAAATTGAGTGCGGCAAATTCCAGAGAGATCATATCCTCACCCGGTTGCAGCGTAATTTCCTCAACCTGGTTCAGCGATTTATCCAGCAATACTCGCTCATTTAATAGCTTCCTCACCCCTACACTTTTGTTGAAGACTTTCAGGTCGGTAAGCACTACCTCCGGTACGGCCTTATTCACCTGTATTTCATCTGGGGAAAAGATATTGAAGCCATTGGGTCCGCCAAACACAAGTTCGCCCTTCCGGGTTTTACAGGCTGCTTTCACGTTAAACTCTTTACCCTGAAGCCCTTCAGGTTCTGAATAGTTATTGAAGACTGCCTCAGCTGCTAAAAAATCGTCCCTTTCAAATTTCAGATTAGATAGACCATTGGGAGTGCTGACCCAGTAGCCGTGTTGCTCATCTTCCCGCATGGCCAGCATGGTGTTGTCCGGTAAGCCATCCTCTTTCCGGAAAACCCGGAAGTTGTTGTTTGCCCGATCATACAGATTAAGCCCTTCGCGGGTCCCTACCCATACCTGGTTCTGGCTGTCTACATAGACAAAGTTGACATTGATATTACTCAGGCTGCGCTCGTTACCTTCTTCCGGCAAATGATGAATAAACCGCCCGCTATTGCTATTATACACATCTACTCCATAGGCACTTCCAATCCACAGGTTACCGAGCGTATCTTCGTCAAGAGAAGAAATATAGTCTGAATTCACCGAGTTGATGTCGCCGCTTCGGAAATGAATAAACCCATTATTTTTCTTGTCCATCAGATCCAGTCCGCCTCCGGACGTGGCGATCCACAGGTTACCGGCAGCATCTTCGTACATATCCCAGATACGGTCGTCAGCCAAGCTGCTGGATATCTGCGGGTTGTGACGGTACTGTTCAAAAGTCTTACCATCAAAGGAATTCAGGCCGCCGTGGTAAGTGCCTATCCATAGGGTATGCTTCCTATCCAGGTATAATGAAATAATGACATTGCTGCTGATGCTTTCCGGGTCATTGGCATCATGCTGATATTGGGTGAAGCTTTCCTGGGTGCGGTCATAGTAAATCAACCCACCCCCGTTGGTGCCAATCCAGAGGTTTCCCAGGCTATCTTCTACAAACGCATTAATATCTTCGTAAGGCAGGCTTTCAGGATTGGAAGGAGAATGATTAACCAGTTGGAAATTGAACAGATTTTTATGGTAAAAATCAATACCTTTTTTATACGTACCTACCCAAATAGTGCCATTATTTTCTTTATACAAAACATTGATACTGTTCAGGCTCAGCGAATTTTTCTGGTCGGGCTCATGGGTCAGGTAGCGTATTGTCAGATCATTTTTATCCAGCAGGTTAATGCCCCCATGATCCGTACCTATCCAGATCAAACCAGTTTCATCCTGCACAATGCTGTGCACAATATTCGTATTAAGTCTGGCGTGCGTTGAGTTTTCATGAAAATGCAGGAGCTGATCCTTTTCCACGTTGTAATGATAGGCTCCTTTAGCTCGCTCAAAGATATAGAACCACAGATCACCTTCTGTATCCACCATAAGTTGGTAGTCCATGAGGGTATGATCATTTTTCACTGCTAGCTGCGCTGATTTGAGCATCACTTTCCCCGTTTTAGCATCCAGCTTTTCAAAAACACCATCTTCATGCACCACCCAAAGCTGGCCGTCGGTAGTTACTTTCAGGTCAGTGATTGCAGAAGAGTGTAGTTGGTCCAACTGGAGAGAGTCAGGCGAAAAGTGCTGAGTAGAAGCTGTCTGAGGATTGTACTTGAATAGGCCACGTTCGGCACTGGCGTACCAGTAGTTTCCCTGCTGGTCTTCTTCAATGGTCACAATGTCTGTTACGCCTATATTGATCTTAGCTAAATAGGGGCCGATGTCTCTTACAAACACGTCATACGTACGGTCATATACGTTTAGTCCTTTGCGGGTCATGGCCCACAAATTACCCTGATGATCTTCAAAGAGCGTTTCTATGTAGCTGTCGGCAATAGAAGAGGTATCCTGATGGTCGAAAGTATAGACTTTAAAGTTATAGCCATCGTAGCGGTTCAAACCTGATAGAGTGCCAAACCACATAAATCCCTGCCGATCTTTCCAGATAGCATTCACCTGGTTATTAGACAGACCATCGTTGATATCAAGGTGAGAGAATTTAATGTTGTTACTCTGGGCTTGCGTAAAAGAAAAAGTATGCAGAATAATTGCCCAAGCGGGTAGAATCCAGCATAAAAAAAAGCGAAGGGTAACTCGGTTGTCTCTCATCTTATCTCAAGAAATACGCTTTTTTCTGATAACTAAAAGCATTTTAGGCTAATTATTACCAGAAAAGACAAGTTCATCTTGTAAAACCTCAACTGCGCAAACCAAATAAGCCAGCGGAGCGTTCCAGTTAATCGCAATCTCATTAGAGGCATACGAGCAATCGTCATCCACAAAAGTAGCTTCCGGATCAGTATCCGTATAGCCAGAGCAATTGTCCTGCTGAGGTGCTCGAGCGTTGGGTCCGCCGGAAAGTAAACCAGGCACCGGCTCAGCAATACCATCTGCTACGGAAGGCCGATGATGGGGGTGCATAGGAGTTTTATCGCCATAGCCGGTGACGAAGGAGTACCCGGTAGCATTCCGCCCCAAGAGGTAATCCATATTATGCAGAGCATAGGTCAGATAGCTGGCATCGCCGGTCAGCTGATAGGCTTGCACTAAGGCAATACCCTGATTAGCAGCATTAGAACTGCTGCCCCAGTTAAAATCTTGGGCAGTCTTACCCATCACCGTATGGTAAGGCTGCTGATCAACCCCTTCGATTAATTCGTCGGCCAACCCAGTGATACGGTCTTTCAGTTGAGGAATATCGGGCTGCGCGGCTTCTCCCAGATTATCAAGATGCCGGGCCAGAGAGTAGTACCCTAGCAGTCGTACCTGACTCCAGGTAGGGATAGGCATAGCATCGTCCGGAAAAAGTGTTACTGCGGTATAAAAGCTATCCTGCTGGGTAGTAACATATAGTTCGGAAGCAGCCCAGATAAACTCATCGCTCACATCCCGATCACCATACGCTCCGGTAGTGACGTCGGGGTCAAACGTTTCGTTCATTACGTTCTGGTTGTAAAGCACGTCTGGATGCTGGCGAGCCCATACCCACGCATCAGTTGCCGCTTGCAGGCAGGAATCAGCCAAACCTGGCAATTGCGATTCAAATGAGCGAAAAATACGGGCCGACTGGGCCATTACTGCGGCAAAATCCAGAGTCGCTGCTGTTCCCTTTTGCACTACATATCGTTGCTTTTTGGCCTTATCGGGCATAACCATACCCTCGAAGCTGCTGGTGGTCAGCTTGTGGTAGACGCCCCCATCATTAGGGTCCTGCATGGTCATCATCCAACGCAGGTTCCACAGTATTTCGTCCAGCAAATCCGGAATTTCATTGGTGCTTTCAGGAATATTGAGCGCAAGGGTATCAAAATAACCCGGAAAATCTTCGTACAGCGAGAGCAGTGTGCCGGTAGTGATACCAGAGTTAACAATATACTTGTTATAATCACCGGCATCATACCAACCTTTAGGAGAAGAAATGATGCTACCAGCGGGTCGGCTTTCTGAAGCAGCCGAGGGGTGAACTTCAACCTGAGTATCCGGATGCCCGGCAGGTCGATGCCAGGTTCCGCCAAACGTTTCCTCAATAGGGGTAGAAGCCCGGATATAATAGAAAGCTTTTAAGGCTCCTTTTGCTAAAGGCTGTAGAATACTGTTGCCAATTGAGAAAGGGTACGAATGACCGATTTCCGGAATCAGTACAACAAACTCTCCTTCCGACGTAAAATCAGAGAAATCGGCCATTCGGGTTGTTTTGTCAGAATAAGAAGAAGTAAGTGTTTCACTTAACTCTCCGGTATATACCGTATCTGCAAGATCAGCAGTGACAATATAAAATGGGCTTGCCTCCCCTTGAGCTACTACTGCAATTTTAGAAGCCTGAGGATAGAAGCCTTCCTGGTTTAGCCGAATATTTTCTTCTGGAACATGGCTTTCAGAGACTTGCTCCGGTGAGCTACATCCTAAGATGCAAAAGAGACTGAAAGACAACCCATAACCAACCAACTTGATTTTTACTGCAAAACTCTGCTTAGTTTCTGTGCTCATAAGGGGTTAGGTACAATTATAAAAAGGTGACAACATACGCAAATTTTCTTTATGACCGGATGCGCAAAGAAATATTGGGGCCCAAGACAATGCTGTCATCGTAATAATATTTAGAAAAAAAACATTCCTTTAGCTGGCATGAAATGACAAAAAAATAATGATTTAGGGTGGATTATTCATAATAAACTATATAGAATCAACCGTGACCTATTCCAAGATTCAGGTCTTACCATATCAAAAATCCCAGGTATAATGTCACTAAGTACGTTTAAGAAAGAATTGACGAGTAGATTTGGGAGGAGGCGGGAGGCCGTTTGTCAAGCAATGACCGGTTACTAGCGTAAGATGATGCATTGGGGCATCTTCAGTAACTTGCAACCTGCGGTAGTATGCTAACTACGTCCCGCGAAGCGGCCTCCCGTCTACTGCCTCCCATGGCGCGGCCTCCTGCCAACATCATTCGTTATTGCAAAATTGATTGTAGATTGAACTTAGACTGTAACGGCTGAAGCGGCACCCAACCAGCACAAAAGGACAATTTTTTTCTGTTCGCTTAGAGGATTTCCCGACACAGGTAATGAGAGGGTTTCCCCTCGTTTACTGCACAACTCAAGTACTGTTTGGCAAGAATGCCCTCGGCTGATTTTTTCCCAGAAAACAGGATAACTACCTCGGCTGATTTCTTGGTCGCTGAATAGCTTTGTGTGAACCTCATCTGTCAATTCATTTTGATCATATCCCAGCTGTTGTGCTAAAATAGGATTGATTTGCCTGATATAACCTGACATATCCAGTTCAATCATACCTACTGCCTGCTGTACGGTATTCAACAATGCTACCTGCTCTTTCTCTTTACGGGCCATTTCTTCCTGGATCGCTTGCAATTCTTCGTTATTCTGCCGCATTTCTTCTTCGGTAGCCCGCAATTCTTCCGTGCTTGTTTTAGAAGCTTCCAGCAACCGCGCCATACGTGAGCTGGACTTACTGGAAGAAATCATAGAGGCAATACTTTCTCCTACTTTTTCTAAAAATTCAATGGCATCCTGATTAAACTCTTTAAAAGAAGCAATTTCAATTATACCTTCAATCGTCTCATTTACAATAAGCGGAGTCAGAAGCAAGTTATTCGGTGTTGCTTCGCCTAACCCTGATGTTATGTTAATGTAATTTTGAGGAACCTGCTTTAAGTGGATAGTTTGCTTTTCTAAATATGCTTGCCCAACCAGGCCCTGACCGGCCTTAATGGTTTTCTCCAGATACTTTTTCTTATCATAAGCATAACAGGCCGTCATGGTCAGCGTTTGGGTTTCTTCTTTACTTTCCCTGTCATTCGCAATAAATAATCCGCCTTGATTAGCATTCAGGTATTTTACCAGATAGGCAATAACTTTATCTGAAAGATCCTCTAGTGAGTGAACATTTTTACGAAGTATATCGCCTACTTCAGCCAGCCCCACATTCAGAAATTTTTCTCGTTGCTCCCGCTGACGGGCCTCCCGCAGTTTATCCTGCATATTAATTAATGAACGACCTAGCTCATCACTTTGCTCACGATCTTTTTCAACCAGCAAATTCCCATTGGCTATTTCTGCAGCAAAGGCAATGTTCTGATCGGTATGGGTAAGTTGCCCTTGCAACTTGAGGTTAATTTGCAGAGACTTTACCGTACGCTTACGAAAATCAAATGCCCAGTATCCACATAAGGCAATAATGACTGCTGCCAACCCAACGTGAAATATGAAGGTGCTGAGTGACATATAATCTAACTGAGTAAAATACACATTTTCATAGCCGACAAACTGCAAGTATGCAAAGGCCGCATGGTGTACAACAATAGATATGGTAAGCGGAATAAAAGCCTTCCAGTTTTGGTAGCTGATCAGCAGAATTGTACCAATAAAGGCGAAGAAATGCATCTCAAACAAGCCATGCATCTGGTAAATAAACTGAGCCATGAATATATCGAACACCAGACCAGCAATGTACTGATTTAGGGATGTTGTTGGAAAAAGCCACTTAGCAACCGCATACATACTCAGCGCAAGTGGCCCCACAGTTAGTGCAATAAGCCAGGTATCATAAAAGAAAGCAATACCTAGGCCGAATAAAAAATACCCCAATAAGGCTATTTCTATGACCCGATTAGCACTACGATAAATTTCTTTAAAATGCTTTTGTACTTCTATATTATTTTTTGCTTCCATGTTAATGGATTATTTATTCCAGAGATTAAAAGATAACTTCCAAGTCATTAGAAAAGACTTATGCGCGATTGGCCTACAACTTCATCTGAAGGCAGATTGCACCCATAGGGCATGCCCGCTAGTTGAATAGCAAGCGGTAATTTTTTCTGTGCAATAGCAGATTGCAAGGCCAATTCGGCAAAGCGGGTTGAACGAGTGGTACAGTAACGGGCTTTATTGTAATTACCCCGGTAATATAAGGCTTGGTCAGATTGCAGAATAACGGCCTGGGGCGTAGCGTAAACACCACAGGCATCGGCGATTTTACCTTCCGGATCGGAAATTACCGGAATGCCTAATTCCTCACTCAAGGGCTCTCCTTCCACTGACTGAACAATGGTATAAAAGGCAACTTGATCTTTATACTTATTCACTAAGGAGCGAAAATGATCCTGGTTAAAGCGTGAACAGGGGCATTCAGGATTATAGAAATGTAAAAATATAGGACGATTTTCCTGTGCTTTTTCTTTTACAAACGGCAGTGTTATTGAGCTTTCTAAAGCAACCGGGCTATAATGAATGGGGGTGGGAGTTGGGGTCAGATATTGAAGTTGCTGATACCAAAACACCGTGAGAATTCCTCCAGATAGTACCAGTAATATGAGAACACCCGCTACTATTTTTGTTTTACTGATCATTCGTTATCTTTTGAATACTTCGCAAGCAATGCTAATTATATTATTCAAAGTAACGAATGAATATTAAGACTTTAAAATATTTAATAAATTACATTAAATATTTAAATAGTACATTGTGTGCTTTTTCTTACTAATGTCTATTCGAGAAGTACATACCCTTAGAAATCCTTCATTTATTTACATTCCTTACAAAAGTATGTTATGCATAAAACAATGTAGAATATAACCTGATAAAGGCTAAATAGAGCTACATGCCATATTCAGGCACAGAAGTTTGCTCCTTTTTTGCTGAAAAAAGGAATAGATAACGTTAAAAAGCAGAAGAGTAGGTTTTTCAGCAATATCTTTAAAGATTCAGATGCATTTGCTGCTCAGAGGAAATAGGGGAAGCGGGCAGACTCACGGTGAAACAGGTGCCTTCGCCCAAGGTAGAGTCTACAGAAATAGTACCTTTCATTTTCTCAATGGTTTCCTTCACAATATACAGCCCCAATCCAGAACCGCTCTGCTGCTCGCTGGCACGATAAAACATGTCGAATATTTTATTGATATGCTCTTTAGCAATGCCCAGCCCGTTGTCGCGTACCTGCAATGTAACTTCCTGCTGAGAGGCAAAAACGGATACCCGGATCATGCCCGGACGACGATGCACACTGCTGTATTTATAGGCATTGCTAATTAAGTTGCTCAATATAACTTTAATACGATGAGCATCTGAATAGAAAGGAGCTGTCTGGTGTATTTCCACATCCTTCTCAATCTGCGAAGCGAAGGTTACATAACCCAAGCTTTCAAATACATCATTAACCAGCGATTTGAAGTCAATAGCGCTATTCCGAAGCGACTGATTGGAATTTTTGGAATAATCCACGATCTCATGAATGAACTCATTAAGACGGGTAATGCTTTTCTCCATCAGTTGAAGGTACATAGCCTGTTCTTCTGGGTCTTCCTCGTGCCGGAATATATCAATCAGCCCCAGTAAAGAAGCGAGAGGCGCCTTCAGATCATGGGTGGCTCCGTACAGAAAGCGCTCGAGGTGTTGATTGGATGTGCGCAGGGAGTGTAAATTCCGGGTCAACGTATCTTCTAAACGCTTTTGAGCATCAATTGAAACCAAACAGACAGCCGTAGTTTGCTGGTCTGATAGCTGGGTGTTGGCTAGCACCCACAATGGCCGCTCACTTTCGGGGTTAAGTTGCCACTCGGCTCCATCCCAGAGGGTTCGTTCTTTCAATAATTCGGCTAGAGGCAACGTGCGCTGAATCTGCCCACTGTATATAGCTACCTGTTGCTGTAGCTGCTGCTGAGGCCGTATGCCTAAGTGCCGCTGGGCAGCGGTATTGCTCATCAGGCACTTACCCGACCGATCGCACTCAAATAAAAAGACATTGGAGAAAGACGCTGGCAATATAGTACGAGGAGCTGATTCCCGCTCGGGCGCTGGCAACGCTGTCACGGTTATGAGCTGAAGGGGTTCTTCGTTATCAGAATCTATATGCTCTACGGTGAGTTGTACATATTGCTGCGAACCATCTTTCCGTTGCACATACTGTAACCCCCGCTCCGAATTCCCGCTCACATAATTTTGATACGAAAGGCGCGCCCGCTCTCGGAAATGCGCAGGAGCCAATTTCTCTAGTGGCTGCTCCAGTAATTCATCCCGGGTGTAGCCGTAGATAGCGCAAAATGTGTCA
The DNA here is from genome assembly GCF_022458895.1 of Roseihalotalea indica. The sequence continues at coordinate 37,917 of NZ_JAINFL010000018.1, forward strand.
TTCACCTCTATCAGTTGCCGCTGAGCGTTGATTAAGCCTAGTCCTAATGCGGAAGATTGCCATAATTTTTGCCCTAGCGTAGCCGATTCGGTCATAATGTGCGGAAGTTCGTTTGGTTGCAAATGAGGTACGCCTCATTCATATTGTGCCTCGAATATAAGTTATGTCTAGGCAAAAAAGTAATCGGCTTAGCGGGCAAACCAGATTTTTTTTGTAGCTGGGTAGGTATAAAAGCTTACAAACAAAAGACGGTCAACTATTTACAAACGCACAGTTAAATTACTACTTAAGGGCTATTTTTTTGGTTTCTTATAAAGCGGCACGGTGCTGCACGGTTCGCCATACATGATGCTGGTCGCATACGGGCGGAGCAGGCGGGTGATCTCTACATAAGCGAAAGGTGGAACCGGCTTGTTACCACACCCTTTTACCACAACTTTGGCATCTTGAAAATCGGCCGGATCAATCTTTGACAGCACCTCCTGAAACAGCACAGCCTCCAACGTTTCTAAAGAACCAAAAACAACGCGCCTGGCATACGGTTCCAGTTTGGTGGCCAGTAGCATATACGCCCAGGTCGGTACAATGGCATCTACCGAGCAGGTAAGGGCTACGTACTGATCCTGGTACTGCGACCAGTCGTGTTCCTTCACAAACGTCCGGAAATCCTTTTCCCGCAGAATCATCTCCTGAAACAGGTTATCCTTTATATCATACACCACCCGATCGCCCTCAGGGTAGTAGTCTTCCAGATCAAAGGTGATCAGCGGGCTATTTGCTACTCTATTTATAATTTCTGTATCGGTCATTTTCTCGATGGTTAAATGGTTAAATTGCTAATTGTTGGCGGTTAGCAGGTTTCAAGTTAGAACGCTTCTTCGCTCCGCTTTCCTCTCTATTTACTCCACGCTCCTTGCTCCCAGCACCATGCCATTCACTAACGCAACGGGTTCTTTTTAGGTTGGGTGGTACGGTACTCCTTCAGGTAGAATGGCACAAAGTAGGCTAAGTCTTCAAAAGCAGATTGCTCAAATTTACCCTGCGCCAGTTCGCCTATCCATTGGGCTGAGGGCTGAATACCAGACACGAAATAGGCATTGGGGTGGTTTCCGAATAAAGACTGGCACTTATCACTCCCATCTCCAAAGAACAGCATCGGGTGCTCTTCCAGTTCTTTCTGGAAAGAATGATCATCCAGAATAACCGGACGCGTTTCCCACATCTCCTGCCCGGTTTCATCCTGCAACAGGCAGTATACTTCCATGCGGCGGGCATCCAGCATGGGGCACAACCAGGCTCCCGACACATTGTACGGCTGCATGCCGCGAGCCATTGCCTCTAGCGTATTCACCCCAATTACTGGGATATCCAACGCATAGCCAATTCCTTTCACGGTAGACACGCCAATCCGTAAGCCAGTATACGAGCCGGGGCCGACAGATACCGCTACTGCGTCTAGCTGGCTCCGTTCCACTTCGCAATAGCGCAACAGATCATCAATCAGCACATGCAGCAGGGATGAGTGCGATTTATCCAGATGCACCTCCTGCAAGCCTAATAGGGTTTCCCCCCGGTGCAATGCCACCGAACAGGTTTTGGTAGCCGTCTCTATACTAAGAATTGTAGCCATGAATAACGAAGGGTTGAAGGATTGAATGGAAGCTGGAGGGCGGAGGCAGGAAGCGGGAGGCAGTTACTGGCAACCCCTGAGCCCATCAGTAATTTAGCCATCCAACCATTCAGCAATCAAACAATCAATTACTTGCCAATCAACAAAATCCTGAACAACTTTGATCAGTTTATATGGATAAAGTAAAAGACAAAAGTATACTAAATATTCGCACTGCTAAAATGCCAACGTAAATTGTCCTTCAATCCTTCAAACATTCACTCATTCCATCATTCACCCTATGAAAACCACCGCTGAGCTTTACGAGATATTCCATTCCTACCCGCATGTGTCTACCGATACCCGTAAGATTGAACCGGACTGCCTGTTCTTTGCCCTGAAAGGGGAAAACTTCAACGGGAATCGCTTTGCCACCGATGCCCTGGAGAAAGGTGCGGCCTACGCCGTGATTGATGAGGCTGAATACCAAACCAACGACCGCTGCCTGCTAGTGGATGATGTACTCACTGCCCTGCAACAACTGGCCCACCACCACCGCATGCAACTCAATATCCCCATTATCGGGATTAACGGGACGAATGGCAAGACGACCACCAAGGAGCTGCTTCATGCCGTGCTCCGTCAGAAGTACCGTACGCTGGCAACAAAGGGCAACCTGAACAACCACATTGGTGTGCCGCTCACCCTGCTGGAGATGACCGCCGAAACCGAGATCGCCATTATTGAGCTGGGGGCTAATGCCATTGGCGAGATTGCCACCCTCTGCCGCATTGCTCACCCTACCTACGGACTGACCACCAACATTGGCAAAGCCCACATGGAAGGCTTCGGCGGACTGGAGGGAGCCATCCGGGGCGAGAGCGAGCAGTATGATTATCAGCTGAAAACCAACGGCACGGTCTTTATCAACTCTCAGAACCCCATTCTTAGCAACATGGCCAAGCGGTTTAAGCAGCCTTACTTCTACCCCGCTTCCGGCGATTACTTTCACTGCGAGTTTATCTCGGCCGACCCTTATATTATCTACCGCCACGAGAACGGTGAGGAGGTGCAGACGCAGTTGTTGGGTGCTTATAACTTTGAGAATATTGCGGCGGCTCTGTGTATCGGGAAGTTCTTTGAGGTGCCCGCTGAGCAGGCCAATCAGGCGGTGGCGGCGTATCAGCCTTCCAACAAGCGCTCTCAGATTGTGCAACGTGGTAGCAATACCATCATTCTGGATGCCTACAATGCTAACCCCGACTCCATGCAGGCCGCCATACAGAACCTGAAGGCCATGCAGGCTCCGGGCAAAGTAGCCATTCTGGGCGATATGTACGAACTGGGCGAAGACAGCCCGCAGGAGCACCGGTCTATTGGTGAGCAGTTGGCTGAGGCTGGTTTTACGCAGGTGTTTCTGTGTGGAAAGCTGATGAAAGATGCGGCCGATGCTTACCCCGAGGCGCACTACTTTCCGCAGAAAGCTGACCTGGAAGCGCACTTGCAGCAAAACCCTATTCAGCAGAGCACAATCTTGCTGAAAGCCTCCCGGGGCATTGCACTGGAGACGTTGGTGGACTTACTCTAATTTTGTAAGTTGCCCGCCAACGAAACAACATCACTGACCTATGGACACTGCCTATATTCTCTCGTTTCTGAGCGACCTGCAAGCCAACAACGAAAAGACCTGGATGGACGAGCACCGCGACCGCTACCAAACGGCCAAGCAGCACTTTATTGAACTCATCGGCTACATGCTGGGCGAGCTTAGCATCGATGATGAAAGCCTGCGCGGCCTCACCCCAAAAGACTGTATCTTCCGCATCAACCGGGATATTCGTTTCTCTAAAGATAAGGCTCCGTACAAGAACAACTTTGGGGCAGCGATGGCCGAGGGCGGAAAGAAGACTGATAATGCGCTGTATTATCTGCACCTGCAACCCCACAATGAATCCTTCTTAGCCGGGGGTATTTACCAGCCCCCCAAAGAAGTGCTCGCCAAAGTACGGCAGGAGATTGACTATAACGCCAGCGAGCTAAAAACCATCACCGACGCACCCGACTTTAAACGCTACTTTGATAAGATTCAGGGAGATGCGCTGAAGAGGGCCCCCAAAGGCTACGAGCCCGACCATCCCAATATTGAACTGCTTAAACTTAAAGACTACCTGGTGATGCATAAATTCACCGATGCCGAAGTCACCGACAAAAACTTTCCCCGCATCGCCGTCAAGATCTTTCATAGCATGCAGCCCTTCCTTCAGTACCTGAATGTGGCGGTAAGTTGAGGTAGTCCCTTCTACCCCAACCTAGGCCACTGGTTGGCATACCGCAACCACCCTCAAAGACAGGAGTGTATGCCAGGCAATGCTATCTATTTGGGCACCGCCTGGTTAGCAGGTGGAATGATAAAGTTGTAGCCTACGGTAATTAATACTGGCCAGGCCGAAGTAACGGTGGATATTCGTGGATCATTCTTGATGGCTTGTTCAGTATCGGAATATTTAGATGATCTAATGGGTAACAGTAGTCCTATATCCCAGTAGTTACCTTCGGTCATCCGGGAGTTAATCTTAACCCCTAACCCAAAAGTAGGCCCCGTATATACGTCATTGTACTCGGGAAGTCCTTTTACTTTTGTGGCGGCATTGGTACCGTACATGCCTACCATATAAAATTGCGTTAAAGAGGCGCTGGTGAATTCTTTGCGCAGGCCAACGTTGAATCCTATACCCGCTAACTGATAGCCCAACGCACCAAATAAGTTTAGTCTGTCTATTACGTTTGTTCCGCCTCGTAATCCCAGCAAGCCGCCGTAGGGCAAACCAATGCCTACGCCTACGGAGCTGGCCCCTTTTCTAGAGCTTAAATGTCCGTCTTGCGCGTATCCGCAGTAAGCAAGTTGCAGGCAAAGCAATAAAAGTACTAGTGTCTTAGTCGTAGTCATATGGTTATTATTAGAATGTCCAGCTGGGGTCTACTACTGCTACCTTTGCTTTACCTTTAACCGCTTCGTATCGCTCCATGCCGTTTTTAATGAAGAAGGACATATCTTCCTCCTGCCCTTTCAATGCTTTAGGCTCTTTTTTAGCCATTATCTTTTTTACTCGCTTCACTATCCTTGTATTATCGGGCGAAACCGGATTCAGCTGCACGGCTGCTTTAATAACGCCGGGCACGGGGCGCACTTCCAGAATATAGGTTGCATCTGGCTGAAGATCGGCGGTAACATAATCGCGGTTTTCGGCAGCCACCCAAAAAACATGCTCGCCCGGATCGCACTCGTAGGCGAAATAGTGGACGCCATTCATTTTACCGAGGTACTTCTCTCCGTCAAAGTACTTAAAGTTAATAATGGCCCCTGCTCCCGATACCCGAGCAAAATATACCAGCGACTTGCCTTTAGAAGGTTGAGGGAACTCCTGACCAAAGGCATTAAGGCTTACGAGAGCCGTAAACAACGAAAGCAAAATAATGTTTTTCATATTTATTATTGAATAATACAGGCGTTTTACATCAATATGTAAATAATTATTGTTGCAATATCAAAAATAAACTCACTCTAACAAAATACATTCACCCACCTTAACTTACACTATTATCTATGAGATTATGGCCGTTAGCGCAACGGGCTGCTGCCTGAAAAAGGCGGCGGCAAGGGGGGCGGATAGTAGTTCTTTCCAATGGTTATACTGGTAGTGCTACTGCGGAGTCTGCGTGGCAATTAGTCCATAAGAATACAACACCGCTCCTTTCCTGCTACTGCCGGGTTAGCAGGCCTAAAGCACCGCCTATACCACATATGCTGACCTTAAAGCAGACTACTGTGGATAGAAGGCGGCACCGAGATTTATCTTATACAACCTTAGAAAAGTGATGGTAATGTTTGGGCAGTTTTGTCAGGCTTGCCTGGAATGAAATACATGAATATCCATGAAGCAGCAAAACCTTACATTTAATCCAATGCATTTACTTATAAGCCAGCCAGGGTGGGGGGTGTTTTATTTGGCAGGATAGTACCTCCAGCATCTGGGGCGGGTATAAAAGCACCTTCCCAGTTAAGAGTATCCGTTTTTGCTTCTATCCTATTCTGCCAAACTACTCATTAGAGTACAATAACTGCTTGCACTCTAATGGTTTGCATTAACCTACCAGAGTGTAATGCTTTAGAGCACTAGAGTGCAACGCTCCAAGCCATTAGAGTGCGACAGTGTAAGACACCAGAGTGTGATGCTGTAAAGCACTAGCGTGTAATACTTTAAAGCACCAGGGTGCGATGCCTTGAAGCACGCTAGTGGTTTTACGTAAATTACCCAGGCCCGATAAAGGGAGTAACGAGAATAAAGGGGCCAGGAGATAGCCTACTTTTAAAGAGAGAATACGCTCTAGATTGCCCAACAGGCCCAGATTGCCTAAGCAGCTTCAGAGTCCTCTTCGAGTGACTCTGAAGAGGGGAAATTTCTTTATGATTAGAGGGGCCTCGCCCGGCCTTCACTCTGCCCGGCGGGGGACGTAAGAAGCAGCGTACAGGGTGCTTAGGTTACGATGGGATCGCCTCCGCCCGGGTCAACAACCACATCACCTACTGAGAGGGCGCTCTTCAGGGTACCTACCTGCCCATTGGCTTTGCGCACTTCCAGCTTGTACACCCCATCCGCTAAGGCAGGAACTTTAAAGATAAGCTTGCTGGGGCGGTGCTCGCCAAACTTCGCTACTTTAAAGTCTTTACCCTTGTTATTCACAAAGAATACGCCCTGGGCGGGGTCGGTTTCGTCAAAGCTCAGGCGCTTGCCATTGATGCGGCCCATCTCGTTGGGGGTCAGCACTTGATTTTTGCTGCTGGTTTCAGTATCGAAATAGCTGGTGAGGGCCGGTTGGCTAACGGTGGCCTCTACCTTTTCGGTGCTTACAGTATCTGCAATATCTTTAATGGCAATGCCGGGAAAAAGATTAAGGTTTATCTGGTGGCGGCTGGGGTCAAACGAATCTTCCTCGTCGGTAAATACTCCCGAAATGCTGTAGCTGCTGTTTAGTAAGGAAGCATTGATATTTCTGCCTTTGCTCAGGAAAAAACGCATAGCCAGTGCATACTCTGAAATCACCTTGGTGGCTACCGACTCGGTGATGCCAGTGTTATGCAATACAACCATCTCAATAAGCTCCTGCTCCGTTACACTTTTACCCGGTTGTACGGCTGCCCGGAAGTCAGTTGGGTCGGGCGTTAACGGATTGTCCACTAATGCATACGGTACTGCCATGGTCTTTCAGTTTAGTTCTGTTAGTAAAGAAGTTTATTTTCCCGCTGCTCCTCCACTATACTCAAAGCTCACTATTACATACGTAATTTTTGTTAAGTATTAACACTTATATATTACGATGCAACATCCGCTTAACGGCTCTGGTATTTACCCCTCGCTAACCCTCAAAAGGTGCGGTGAGAATAGGGATTTCTTCCTTGCGAGTTGCCAGAGAGGCAGGGTTGCTTCTATGGCCGCTTACCTCATCAATTTTCCATGCATCGCACTTATGTAATAAGCTCCCGCTAAAGGCAGAGTTTCACCCGCCAGATCGTGGTAAGTTTGTTTTGATTAACATGATCAGTCATGAATAGAAAAGTAACAGCGTTCCTATTATTCATCGCGGGTGCTATTGTAGCCTGCGAGCAATCAGAAGAAGATACCGTGGTTCCGGCTCCCGAAGCCTGCATACAAATCAGCGACACCGTGGTTCACGTAGGCGATTCGGTAACCCTATCTAGTTGTTCGTCTAATGCTTCTACCATCTTCTGGGATACTCCCTCGGGAGATACCGTATTTCTGGAGCAGTTTACGCATGCATTTAGCACTCCGGGCGACAAACGCATTAATCTGGTAGCCGAAAACGAAGCCGGGGAGAGAAGCTATAACTATGTTACAATAACCGTAACCGGCCAGGAGGGAAAGGTGTACAGTGCTCCCGAACTGGCGAATAATTATTACCCTCAGGATATCGTCACCACGCCTGACCAAGGGTACCTGATTACTTACCGGCTGTGGCCTTCTGTTAGTAATGATCAGCAGCAACTCCGCATTGAGTCTTTCAATGCCGAGGCCGAGTATCAAAGCTCCTACGTGTTGCAGGTAGGGGGAGCCAATGTATTATACAGTGATATTTTAAAGCTATCGAATGGAAAAATAGGGATTACCTGGTCCGATTACATTAGCGGACGTTCCGGCGGGCGCATGGCGTTTGGTGGAACGGACCTCAGCCAGTTTGAGATTATGGAAGTTGAGCCCCGCACGAGCGAACTGGGCTTTAAGGGGCTGTTAGAAAAGGATGAAACAGTTTATGCTTTCGGCTTTCAGGGCGGGGTCTACGACTTTGATCTGATCATTAGAAAAACCAACCTTGCCGGGGCTTTTATTGAAGACAAAACAATTGCCAAACCTGAGGTATCTCTCATGCCCCACACCATGCTAGCAACTGACGACGACGGGTTTATCATAGCGGGCCTGATGAGCACCAACGTTGGAAGCCAGTCTTCTCCTGAAGATAAAGTCTTTCTTTTCAAGACAGATGCCGATTTTAATATTGTTTGGGAAAAGTATTTTGGGACTACTGAGCAGTACGAATCTATCCATCAAGTTGTAGAAACTGCTGATGGCGCCCTGCTGTGCTACGGCTACAATGACCAACTGTATTTTCAGCGCATCAGTGCCGATGGCGAAGAAGTGGTTGAGAAAACCATTGAGGTAGACCTGTCAAACCAGGCAGGCGATATGATTGATTATGGTAATGGTTACCTGATTGCCACCGGCAGCACCCTACTAAAAACTGACTACGAGCTAAATACTCTCTCACAGAAATTCCTCAATCACCGAAGTAAAGCGGTAAAGATTATCAGCCGGGCTGAGGGAGGGTTTACCCTATTGTCGGACATAGCAATAAGTAACTCGGAGGTGGGTACCAGCCCCTCTGGTGTATACATCGTGAAACTTGATGAAGAAGGGGATATAGAGTATTTTATGGAGTAAGCTTCTTGAAAAACTATATGCTGCCAGGCGAGAATAATTTTTTGGAATCCTTCCGGGCTATTCTGTATCTTCTGCCCCGAATAACTATTCGGCATGAAAGAAGAAGTCCCTACCGATACACCGAAGAAAGCCTGGTTTCAGCAGTTGCCCCTTCGGATAGAAAAGAAGTTCTGGAACTCGGAGAAGATCATTAGCCTTTCTGCTTTTGTCGTCAGCATTGCCACGCTACTGGCGTTGCTGTACCAGATCCGTCTGTCTGGCGAGCAAAATGAGCTATCGCGGCAGCAGCAGTATGCATCCGTGTTGCCGTATGTGCAGGTATTCACCCAAACCCGCGACCCGGGACACTTTTCGGTTAGCCTGGTAAATAATGGAATAGGCCCGGCCTTTATTGATGAGATCCGGGTAGTATACGATGAACAGGTCTATCCCGGCGACTTATACTCTTTCAACTGGGAGGTCATTGCCAAAAGAGATACTCTTTACTTTACCTATTCCAATATTACTGAGGGCCGGGTGATTCCCGCCGGGGAAACGATTGTGATGGCTGAAGTGGAAGGCGAACCAGCGATGCGAGATAAACTTATGTACTGATTTGCCTACGGCTCAAGCGGAGCCCGAGCTAAAATTGAAGTCATCTATTCTTCCGTGTATGACGAGCAGTGGATCACCAGTGGGATTGTAGCAATCCCTAAATTACTTTCCAGTGACCCGGATAACTAGGAACAACCTTCCTCCCAAAACCTACAGTTCTTCTAAAAGCTCCCGGCTTTGCTCACGATACGCTCCTTCCCGTTGAGATAACTCCGTCAGTAGGGCTTTGGCTGGTTCTACTTCATTGTTTTGCAAGTAAGCCAGAGCTAGATACCACTGGGCATCGGCATTGTAGGTTGAACTACCCGTTTCGGTAACTCGGCTTAGGTAGTCAATGGCTTCCGGGGCTTGTTCATTTGCCAGCGAAGCCACTCCCAGGTAATAGTTAAGAGTGTCGTTCGTTGGGTCGGCTTGCAGCAGGGGTTGCCACCATTGTACAGCTTCGGCATATTCTTCCATTTTGTAAGACACCATACCTTCGGCAAAATCAGTATTTTCACTATAGCCCAACGTGGTGGGCAAACCGGCAGCCGGGGTAAAATAGGCAGCGTACAGCGACTCGGGGCTGGACGACTGCTGCATGAAGAACCACCATCCGGCCAGAATCAGTAGGGCTACCGAAGCGGCAACGGCCATATAGGGTAATCTGCGCCGAGGCTGCATGGGCACCACCGGGGTTTCTTCCTCCTCTTCTTTTCCCTGCTCTTCACTAAAATTTTCCTGGTGAATGTTTTCCAGCAGTTGCCGGACTGATTCGGTTTCAATAGAGGAAATCAACTGGCGTTGCAGAGTTACCTCTTCCCGCAGCGTTTCGTCTTCGCGCATGTCGGCTTCAAACTGCTCGCGCTCAGCGGGGGTAAGTGTTCCCTGTAAGTAGCCCTCTATTCTTTCAAATGTCAGTTCATCCATGATTTCCGAATCTTATGATAAGACAATCTTTTTAAGCCGCTGCATGCAGCGATACTTTTCGTTTTTAGCAGTAGCCTCGCCGATACCCATCACCTGGGCAATATCCTGTAAGCTTTCTTTCAGGAAGTAGAAGCGTTTCAGCAAGTCCTGGCAACGTTCGCCTAGCTGGGCAAATTGCTGTTGAAACTGCTGTTGGTCTTCTCGGTCTATCCAGTCAACCAGCACTTCGGCTTCGGCCGCTGGTTCTACGTAGTCCTCTTTCTTTATCTCATAGCGGTGGCTGGCTTTCTTCATCCGGTCCATCCAGCGTAGTTTACAGATCTGGATGAGGTAGGTGCTCATCTTCACATTTTCGCGAAGCTGATAGGTGCCCGACCGGATATTATTCCACAGGGCAATGACCCCTTCCTGAAAAACATCCTTGGCATCATCTTCACTTCCCCCATACTGTTTTACCTGCTGCCGCACTGCCGGAAAATTTTTAGTGTAAATAAATTCAAAAGCCGGTGCTTCGTTGTTCAGTAATGCCTCATAAAGCGACTGATCGGTATAACCAGGTAGTTTAGCAGTTCGGGTCGGCATAATCACAGTAAGTAGTTTGTCAATAGCCTCAAACCAGGGGAGGCTCAAACTGTGAAATATAAGCATTAATGCGTTTAATCCAACCCGGAGTTTATCCTATTGGCTAAACCGTACTGCTATTTTCGCTTTGCTCTGCTCATTCTGCGCTTTCCTCTCAATGGTTGTGTTGAGAAGCCATCCGGGTTTCCAGCATAAGGCACTTTTCCTAATTCCCCAACAGCCAGCTCATCGGGCCAACTCGGCAATAAAGTAACTCCATATGTCATCACCGGATTTTTTACCCAGGATTCACCAAGCAGATGCGCAACCGGAAAACCGGAAATGAAGCAGAAGGCCACCAGCCAGATAATAATTTGCATTTTAGTGTACTGTACCGCTTTCAGGGTTTTCATATCGTTAGCGTTTTTGTGCCTTCATTAATAGATAGAGAATATCAGCAAAAGGTCATCAGGTAACCGTAGACATTATTCAGATTTTTAATAGGAAGCGAGCTACAGGAGGCAGGCGCTACTCCTAACAACCTCCTGCTCACTGCCTTTTTATATAATAACCGGAACAAACTCTGATAGGCCTACTTAGTAAGCTGCCAGTACCGGAGTACCCACCACCACGGAATAGTTCCACTTCCAGGCGCTGTACAGTTGCTGAGGAGATTGTTGATAGGTTTGCCCGGTGGCCGGATCGCTCACCAGGATCATCCCACTCCCCTGACCCTGCCAGGACGCCAGGCCTTGTAATATGATAAAATGGCCTACATTGGGATTGTTACTGGGGTTGACTAGGGCAATCAGTTTCCAGCCGCCCTTTAGGGTAGAAAAAAGCTGATCCGCCGAGGCTGGGTACCCTACCTCCCAGGCTCTGAACTGGTACGATTGCAGCAACTGCACCACTTCCCGAACATGAGCGGGCCGGTTTTGAGGCGATCCCGTCAGACGGGCTACAATCTCGGTCTGGCTCTGGTGTACATTGGCCTGAGCCAGCACACTCTGCACGCAGGCGGCCCAGCACCACATGGTGTTTTCCTGCTGTCTGATCTGGGCGTAACTCTGGGAAAAAGCCAGAATAATCAGGAGAGTTAAACCGTATCGTTGTATCTTTTTTAGTATGGTTTTCATCTGGAAGGATATTAAAGTTTTGACAGACCCGGTGTCCATTAGAGACCACTCCGGGGGTTACTTTTTGTCGCTTGGGTGCGTATCAGACGTTTTGGCCAGGTAGAGGGTATCTATAAGCGCCTCGGTATGGCTGGGAGAAGTTATCGGGGCAGTGTACTGTAATTGTTTGCCTCCGGCTGAGCTTGAGGTTGTTTTCCCTTGATTATTAATACCAGAGAAGACCTTCATCACAACAATTAGCAATAGTATGAGTATGCGGGCGTAAGTCATGGTAGTATCGTCTTTTGAAATATGGTTTTGTATACTTATTGATAGCCCGGGCCCGGCATAAGTCATCAACCGGCAAGCTTTTTTTTCACTATAATGGGCTCTCCCTGAGGTGGGACGCCAGTGAATAGTATTCCATAAAAAAACCCATCGTACTGGCACACGACGGGTTCTGAGGGGCTGGTTAAAAAACCATTAGTACGGAGGTGGTGATATGGTTTCTCCTTCTTCTGAGGGTACATAATTTTCATAATACTGTTTATCATCAGGATAATAATTCTGGTTCTGACCGGGGTATTCATTCGGGCTTTGCTGGCGAATCTGGTTAAGATACTCGGTGTGCCGATTTTGGTTGTCGTTAGTATTATAATTCCCCTCGTTTCCGTAGGCTCCCATTGCCTTTTGCTGGATCTGCTGGAGGCGTTGCTGATACTGAGGGTTGGGCTGAAAACTGTTGCCAATCTGCTCGCTGACCATGAGTGCCTGGGAGAGCTGGTTGGCCGGACTAATCGTCAGGCTCACTTGTATGGTTCCCATATTGGGCATGTTAGCTGGGGTAAGATGGACGATAGAAACCATGCCCTGATAAGGTTGCCCGTTGCGGTTACCGGAGATCGGAGCTTCCAGGCACTCCAGTTTAAAACCTTGGCTGGCAACGGTCTGGGCATATTGCTGTAGCATCTGGTTCCGTTGCATACGCGCACTGGGGGTAGGACGACCCAGGTTCGGCTGGTTCAGCTCACCCTGCAAACCGGCCATCACCATTTGTCGCCAGCTTTGTTCAAAGTTGGTTCCCATCATGGGGGCATACTGGGCCATTCCTAATGAGCGCAAAAGTTCGCCCTGTGGCCCTACAATATCCATCTTCTGGCTCATCGGCTGGCCGGTTGAAGGATTGGTCGCCACGTCCTGCACGATCTGCCATCCGGCCGGAACGATGTAGGAGCCCATAGGCATTTGTAATCCTTTGTCGTATATAACCACTTTCTGTCCTTGCCCAGCGACTGAGTTTTCCGGCATACTCGAGGGATATTGAGGGTTGGAAGAGGGGTATTGCCCGGAAGGATTCCCAGAAGGGTTGTCACCATAACCAGGCTGGCTTATGGCGGGGCCGACTACGGCGATGATTAGTAATACAAGCATCAGCATGAAGAAGGCCGGGGGTTGGGATAATACTTTAATAGCTTTCATGATCGGTACGTTTAGTCGTGTTTGGTTCTGTTTGTCTATTGATAGAGGAAGCCTATAGCAGGTCATCACAGCCGCAAAAAATTATTGGTTTTTTCTGATGTAAGCACCAATGCTTTTTTAGAGCAATCCGATATTCAGATCATAAAAAAACCACTGCAAGGCTTACAGTGGGGACACTCAGATTAGCGTAATGAAGCAAAAACTTACCAGTTATTCTGATCTTCAATCGGCACCCAATCACTCATGTTGGAAGGGGTGTAGGGGGTACTATCATTAGGCTCATAGTGGTCAGCATGACGCAGGCTTTCCAGGTACGAACAGACGCAGCTGCTGTCTGCTAAGGAATAATTTATCATCTTTCGCCTTTCGCTCCATCGCTTTAACTCTCCGGTCTTTTCATCCCGGTAAAAATCATCATGAAGGTAGTTGTACGATGCCTGCGCCAGATACTCCTGAATCTGGATCCGGCATGACGCATACAGGGGGTTCTCCTGAAAGCTGGTGTCTATGGCTTCAACCGTTTGCATCATCTGGGGAAATTGCTCTTCCGGGCAAATGGCAAAGCTTACGCTGAGCATGCCCAGTGTGGGCATTGAAGATTGAGTTAAATCAGAGATCAGTACGGTTCCCCGGTAGGCTTTTCCGTGGCGATGTCCCGAAATATCGGCTTCCCGGTAGGTTAGCGTCATACCCTGATGATAGGCTGATTGGATTTGCTCCTGCACCCTTTTATTTCGTTGCATGCGCTCGCTGGGCTTAAAATCACCTAAGACAAGCTGATCAAGCTCAGGCTGCAAATAGTGCATGATGGTGTCTCTCCAGGGTTGCTCCCTACCTTCTCCGTGATCATAAGCAATACTATTGAACATGCGGCTAAACTCCCCCTGTGGTCCTATGAAATCCAAACTGAATCTCTGGAAGCTACCGTTATAAGGATCAGTAGCAATGTCCTGCATCACCTTCCACCCTTCCGGAACTATATACGACCCGATGGATAATTGCAGGCTCTGATCGTAAATGTCTACCTTCCGACCCCAACCGTTTATCTGACTTAGGCTGTCTACAATGAGGCTATCCGGAAAAAGAAAATCCCGGTGCTTAGTATGCTCACCTCTCTGATAAAAGGATGAACTGAAAGTTAAAGCCAATAAACAGACGATGATCATCGGTAGCTGGCTGCGAAATAAACTCTTAAAAGATTTCATGGTAGTTATATTTAAGAAGGGGTGAATAGGCAGGGAGCTGGGAGGTTGGCGCCAGGGGTAAGCAGAGAGATAACAATGTGCGGGGCACCCCGTGCAATGTGCAATGCCGCCATGGAATGGTGCAATGTGCAAATTCAAACAATTTAGCAATTTAACCATTTATAGAACTCTGGTGGTTGAGGCCATCATTACTCCAGAGTCTTTTTCTCACCAAAAAACCCACCGGGCAAGTGCCTGATGGGTTTAAGGGTAGGAAAGATTAACAGTTAATTAGTTGACTAGCGGGGATTTACCTGGTACCAGTTGCCCTGCAAAGAAGCGGGGTTGAAGTTGGGATCATCGGTACGGTAGTAATTGCCCAGACCGTCGGTGTAGTTGTATTTATAGTCTCCGTCCAGGCTAATGTCATATCCTGTATCCGGATTCTCGAAGGTGCTGCGACCGTGAATACCGTCTATGACTGCATCGTGGCCGGTATAGTCGTTGTTGCTCCAGGCAGAATTGTTACTGTTACGCGCATTGTTCATGTAGTTATTAAACGAGGCATCCTGCGTCTGACTCATCTCGTTCATGCGCTGCTGATGGGCGTTAAAATTGGCCTGATTCTGCGCCATGCGTTGCTGATGCGCCGATTGAGAGGCAGCCATTTGTTGGTTGTGATAGGTTTGTATTTGGTTCTGCACTCCGGCCTGAATCTGCTCCCGACGTTGTTCATAGGCCGGATTTGGCTCGTAGTTATTGATGATACCGGCTCGGGCCTGCATCAACTGATCATATCCACTGGCGGGAGCAATAGCGCAACCTACGGTCACCGAGCCCATCGCCGGGGAAGCATCCACTCTCATGATGGTCACCACTCCCTTGATCATCTGTCCGTTTCGCTGAGCGGAGATGGGTACTTGCAGACATTGTACCTGCCCTCCCTGGCTGAGAAGTCGTTGAATAACCTTGATCTTTAGAGCGTTTTGCTGGGCTAGCGGATCGGGTTGAAACGAGCCGAAGTTGATTTGTTCGAATTCGCCCTGTAGCCCCGCCATCACGGTTTGATACCAGGCCTGCTCAAAGTTTTTACCTGCCATCTGGCCGTATTGGGCATTTCCTAACGCGCGAATCATTTCGCCTCGAGGGCCATTCATTTCCACGTTATACTGTATGGATTTGTTGGTAGCCGGGTCAGTGGCAACGTCCTGGGTAAGGCTCCAACCTTCGGGAAGCGTGTAGGTGCCTATCGGCATTTGCAATCCTTTGTCGTACAATACTACTTTGCCTTGAGAGTTCATAGGTTGAGAATTATAGGTTTGATTAACAGGAGCTGCTTCTGCCGGTGCATTTACCGTGCAGGCACCGTTCTCAGTAGTAGGGTAACCTCCACCTTCCGTAGCAAAATCACTGTCCTGATCATTGAAGATGAAGATACCTCCGGCCAGCAGTCCGGCAGCAACGGTGAGCATTTTTTGAGAGCGGGATATTTCTTTGAAAGATTTCATGGTAGTTATGTTTAGTACCGGGTTATTTCTGAATGATTTACTTGTTTATAGAACCGCTTCCATGAAGGTCATCACAGCAGGTAAAAAATATTTCAAATTTTTTTTAAACTACTGATATACAGTGGCATGAATTTCCAATTAAAATGAAAAAGCCCATTACACACTTGCGCTACGGGCTTAGTCAATTGTTATGGAAGATATTTTAATAGTTGGGGGAAAGCACTTCGGTTTGCTGCCAGTCACCTTGTAATGAATTCTGGTCGAAGCTGGGGTCGTTGGTGCGGTAGTAATCTCCTAGTCCGTTGGTATAGTTGTAGTCGTACTGACCGTCTAGCGAAATGTCATAACCGGTATCCGGGTTTTCAAAAGTGCTGCGTTCGTGGATCTGATCTACGATAGCATTCTGCCCGCTATAGCCACTGTTACTCCAGGCGGAAGGATAACTGGTCTGGGCATTATTCATGTAATTATTGAAGGAAGCATCCTGGGCTTGGCTGTTCTGCTGCATCCGCTGCTGGTGGGCATTGAATGCGGCCTGGCGCTGGGCCATTCGTTGCTGATGCTGCTGATTTGCGCGCTGCATGGCTTGCTGGCTGATCTGCTGAATACGTTGCTCAAAGGCAGGATTCTCTTCGTAGCTATTATCAATCTGTTCGTTGATTTGCAACGTTTGGGGAAACTGCTCTGCCGGACTGATGACACAGGAAGCAGAAATCACTCCTCCTAGCTTCGGGTTACTGACGGATGTAATATGAATGAGGCGTACCAGCCCCCGGTAAGTCTGTCCCTGGCGGGCACCGGTGATGGCGGCTTCCAGGCATTTAAGCTGATTGCCCTGATTCGCGACAATCTGCGTATACTTCTGAGCAAGCTTATTTCTTTGCAAACTTTCACTGTACTTCAGATTGCCGATCGTTATACCAGATAGCTCGTTCTGCATTCCGGCTTTGACGGCCTGTCGCCAGCTTTGCTCAAATTCAGTCCCCATCATCGGAGAGTATTGGATTACTCCTAAGGCGCGGATGAGTTCTCCCCGGGGTCCGGTAATATCCATGGTATTTTTTCTGGGCTGCCCGGTGGCCGGGTCAGTGGCGATATCCTGAATTAGGTTCCATCCATCGGGAAGGACATAAGATCCTCTGGGCATCTGCAAACCCTGATCATACAACACAACTTTTCCCTGACTGCTGCTGGCTCCTGCCGGGGAATTAGTATAAGTAGCCACCTGCGCAACATCGGCACCGGCTAATGAATTGTCTGTACTATTTATTGAGGCATCCTGCTGATGACTGTAACTGTAAGCTCCTCCTACAACTACAGAAGCTACGAGGCAAAGGATTCGTTGGGAGCGGGACATGTTTTTGAAAGATTTCATGGTAGTCACGGTTATTAAGTGTAATCTACCTGTCTATAGAGCTCCCCCAGATAAGGTCATCATGGCAAGAAAATTTTTTTATTTTTTCTCGCGGTTATATTCTGATTTTTTAAAGATGTGATTGGAAGCGGTCAGCGGGAAGCAGTGTGGGTATAACCTCTGCCTCCCGCTGACCGCCTCCTCTAGCAATTAAAAGACTTTCTATTATGACACTGTGCTACGACGTATAAGCCGGGTGGCAATAATCAGCAGGGCAATTAGTAACACTACCGAAGCTCCCCCAATCATCCACGGGCTTAACGTTGATGAGGATAAACGTACGGATTGATCATCGCCGGTAAGTACCAGTCCACCCCAGTAATAAGGTGACTGCAAACTACCTTCAGCGGTTTCGAGATACTTCAGCTTCGCTGCTCTAAGAGCTTCGGCCACGCTCATGTCCTCCTGAAGATTTTCGTAAAATAAAGCCGCAATCTGGTTCGACTGCTGATCATCAATGCTCCACAGGCTGTAAATGACGCTCGGGCAACCAGCGTACCGGAATGCGTGCGCCAGCGACAATACACCCTCTCCCCGTCGATAATTTCCCAAACCGGTTTCACAAGCCGTCAGCACGGCCAGTTGGGCTTTCAGAGGTTCATTGTATAGTTCGTAGGTATACAGGTAACCATCTTCCTGAGTCGTAGGATCAGGGGTTAGGGCCAGAAAGCTGTATAAGGGCTTGTCGTTTTCCAGGCGGGCATGGGTGCCAAAATGCAGGATTGTGGCCCGGGGGGCTTCCTGCTGAAAGATTTTTTCGGTAGCCGTTTGCTCGGTGAGGGCCTCGCCCCACCCCTTCTCCTGAAATTGCTGTACAAAAGAGGTAGACCAGGGCGTCCGCAGCCATCGCAGGAACACGGAATCCGGGGCCTGCCCCGGCGGAAGACTATTCAGGTAGGTTTCTTTCAGCGACTGCGAAAAGCCGGGTGCGACTCCCAACAGTTCTCCCTTCGAGCCGGATGGTTGCGAGGTGGTGCCGGGCAAGGTATGCCCATAATACACGCAAAAATCTTTGATAAGCCAGGGCCAGGTAGTCGCAGAAGCTTTCTCGGCTGGCTCCTGGGTGAGCAACGTTTCAAAATTCAGGTAGAACAGTGGGCCATCCGCCAGTATTTTAATCGGTGCCTTCGGGGACAAACCTATAGGTTCCCACAGTTGCTGATAAAGAGAATAACCCAACCGGCTCTGACGAGGCAGGTCGCGTTGCCTTTGTAATAGCTGCTGATAGGTCTGTAGTGAGTCTTGCCAGCCGACCGGCATCGCTAACCAGGATGAAGTAAGGGCCTCCGGTTGTATGCGTACCGCCAGCAGTGCCGTATCCAGGTTAAAATAAGCCAGCACGGTATAATCTTCGTCCTTCAGGGTTTGAAGCACCTTTTCTATATCCACGGTAGGGGTCTCGAAGCGGGATTGGTAGTACTGAGGATACTTTTGCTGTAACAGTTGTTGCAGCTCCTGCCAGGATTGCAGAATGCTCAATTGCTGCTGGCTATTCTGGAGCGGGTCTTCTTCCTCCTCGGCACTTTGCTGGCGGGCCAGGGCAAACTGAAGCTGCTGCTTGAGTACCTGCCCCTGTTGTACCAGCGAATCGGGCACCCCGGCAAACTGTATGGCTTGTCGGTCTTTAAAAGCCGCCTGAATAGTAGCTCCCCGGCTGGCCTGAATGCAGTTGAGTAGTTGCGCCTGCCATACCTCCGGTTCACTGTCGGGAGTATTGAGCGCCCGATGAGCCAGTACCGCGCTCTGCCGGTAAAAATCCTGTACCTGATCGGCCACCGACTCCCATAAGGACGCATCATTGAACAGCGATAGAAAAGTGGGCAACCAGGCATGCACGGTCCTGAAAACCTGATAGACCGTTTGACGTTCTCCGGCTGATAAAGCATCGCCCTGATTCACCAATAGTTTCAGATGCGCATTTGCCAGGCTAAGCACGAAGGGAGTGTACCGACGAATAGTCAGAGTGTCCAATGCTGTTAGGTCTGTAATGGGCTGATCCTGCCCGCTCATTCCGCCCCAGGCCAGCCTAAGGTAGTGCTGAGCACTGTCTAACTGATCCAATTCGGTATAAACTTCCACCAGCCGAAACAGATCCTCCAGGCTATGCGGGTGCGATAGTCCAAAGCTCTGACGGTAGATGTCTAACGAGTGCTTAAATAGCTTCAGGGCTTCGGCCGGTTGGTCAGTATCCCAGGCAATCTCGGCTAACTCGGCCAGGGCATCCGCTCGCTTAGGATGATTAATGCCAAATACCTGAGCCCGAATATCTCCTGCCTGGGAGAAATACATTTCAGCCGCTGACCAGTCTTTCCGCTCGCGGGCGATCAGCCCCATATTATACAGACTTTGGGCAATCTCGGCACTTTTGGTCTCATACAAATCCTGCTTCTCCTTAAAGGCTTCTCTGAACATTGAATCGGCTTCTTCCAGCCTACTTTCATTGTAATAGACTGCTCCCAGAGCATCTTTGATATTAGCCCGGTCATAGTCGGGGTAATCCACCAGAGTATCAATAATGCTCCAAGCCTGCTGGTAATATGACTCAGCCGTTTTGTTTTCGCTCAGGTTCATATACAGCATTCCCAGGTTGACGTAATTACCCGCCAGCGGATAATAGCGCGCCCCTTTTTTATTAGAAGCAATGGCCCGCAGCAGATAGTCTTTGGCCCGTTGGGGTTCGCCCAGGGCCAGTAAGTGGGTACTGTAATTATTAGCGACAATGGCAATATGAGGATGGTCTTCCGGGAGGTTATGATTTAAAACCGTCCAGGCTTCGGAAAGCACCGTATCGGCTTCATACATTTTCCCCAGTGCGTCCAGGATAATATATAAGGTGTTGGCACTATAGCCCAGTTCTTTGTCCATAGGTTCCAGCACCGCCTTTCGTAGCTGGTGGGCCGTGGTGGCCCACTGCTCGGCAGCGGCATAGTCCCCCATCTGCATCAGCATAAACCCTTTGATCTCGTAATACTTGGCTAACTGAAAGGTATCAGGCTGCGCCCGTCCTTCCTCGGTAGCAATACTTTTCTCAGAAAATTCCAGGGCCTGCTGAAAATCATCTTCTCCCAGGTAGGTGTACCCTATCTCATGGTAAACCTGACTGAGTAATGCCGCATTTGGCAGAGAGGATTGAGGAGGTAAAATGGCTTGCAGCAAGGTTCTTGCCTTCTGGTATTCGTACTGCTGAATGTAACTTTTTGCTTCCCGCAGCTGGTAATAGTGAGCACTGTCGATCTTACTTAGCACTTTCCATTGTTGCACTAACGCATGATAGGCCTGAGCTGCCTCGGCAAAGTTTCCCTGTTGATAAAGACTATCGGCAATAGTAGGGCGAGGATTCTGCTGGGCTTTACTTTGAATAATAAATCCAAAAAACGACACTAATGCTACAATGATGAGCACAATCTTATGCCCGCCTAATTTTCTCATTATTAAATAAAGAAATAATATTACTTAATTGCAATATAATCCTAATAAGTAACTAGTGTAATCAAGAAAGAATTGCCGAGTGAGTTCGGGAGGAGGGGAGAGGCAGTAAGCGGTTGGCTGTAGTAGACCGTTTGTCAGGCAATGACCGGTTACTGGCGAACGATGGTGCATTTGAACATCTTCAGTAACTTGCAACCTGCGGTAGTATGCTGACTACGTACCGCGGGGCAGCCTACTGCCTCCCGCCAACCGCTTACTGATCAATCAAGTTGCCTACTCAAATGAATAGAACTATTCCCCATTGAAATTTACTGATTCTTCCTTATCATCACGCAACGTTTATCTCCTTATTTGCATCTTATGCTTAAACAAGCTACTTCTATGTCTTTTCCTCAAAATCTATTTTATATATTAATTGCCTTGCTTAGCTTCTTTTTGCGGCCTACTACCTATGCCCAAGGAGTTCGGGGAGATGGCAATGTGACTACCGAAACCCGCGCTACTTCCTCTTTTAATGCCATTGTGGTGACCGGCAGTGTGGATGTGTATCTCAGCCAGGGCGAAAAGGAGGAGGTTACAGTGGAGGCTGATCAAAACCTGTTGGAAATTATTCGTACTGAAGTAAAAGGGAACACGCTCCACATCTACGAGACAAAAAACATTCGGAAAGCTGATGCCCGCAAAGTATATATTACTTTCCAAGAGCTTAATAGCCTGATTGCCAAAGGAGCCACGGATGTATACGGTCGTACTCCCATCCGCACCGAATCGTTGGAGGTAGGTATCAGTGGGGCCAGTGATGTTACCCTGGAAATATATACCAATGAACTGATTTGCCGAATTGATGGTGCCGCCGATGGTTACCTCTCGGGTGAAGTCAAAGCCATGATCGCGCGAGTTTCCGGCTCGTCTGATCTGGAGGCGGGTAACCTTATCAGTCAAACTTGCCAGGTAGAGACTGACGGTGCTTCGGATGCCCAGGTGCATGCCACCGAGTCACTGGATGCCAAAGCCAGCGGAAGTAGTGATATTGAGTACCGGGGCAACCCTAAAACCTTACGAAAAGAAGAAAGCACAGCGGCAGATATTAGCTCACGGAATTAATATGTTCTTGAAGAGCGCTGGAAGGAGTTAGCAGTAAACTATATCCAGAAATAAGGGCCACTGCTAGCTGTCTCCTGCATATCCCTTTCTTCCACTTAACATTCTTGTCGGATATGGGTTAGAAATAAAAATAACCTTAAATAAATGGCTGCATCTTTAAATGTATTGGTTGTGGGGGCCACCGGGCGCACGGGCATGAAAATCATAAACAAACTTTATAACGCAGGGCACACCGTACATGCCATGGTACGAAACCGGGAAAAAGCCCGTCAACTGCTTTCTCCGGATATTCACATGATTGAGAATGACCTGTTAAACTATTCTGAATACGACAGTATCGTACGGAATATGGATGTGATTATATATGCTGCCAGTGCTACCTCATACTGGTTTGGTAAAAACACGCCGAAAAATATTGATTACGAAAGTGTGCGGCAAATGGCTATGGCTGCCGAAAATCAAGATGTAAAACAGTTTATTCTTATTTCTTCTATGGGAGTAACTCATCCTTTTTTCTTCATCAATCTGTACGGTCGGGTACTGAGTTGGAAGCTAAAAGGGGAAAATGCACTGCGTAGTACGCAACTCAATTATGTTATTATCCGCCCTGGCCGCCTTACTGATAAAGGTTTGTCGATAGATCAACAAGTGTTACATCAGGATGATAAGGTGCATGACCAGCCTATTAGCCGAGAGGAGGTAGCTGAAGTAGCCGAGCAATGTGTAGCTAATCCGGAACTGGTACGGGTAACCTTTGAAGTGGGTACTGACAAAAAAGCCGTACCCGAGCCGCTGTCAGCTAAATTTGCGCGCCTGATTCCGGATCAGAACCGAACCCGTTACAGCCAGATTGAAGTATACTCGTAATCTCTGTTCTGTAATTAATTTATCGAAATTGGAAAGGTTCGGGTTTGTGCACTTCAAAGTCCATAAAGTTAGGTACCGGAATGCTACCGATTCGAAACCCAAACCAACTTTTGTCTTCCGGGGTACGCGGGTAAAAGGTAAAGCGTACCTGAAAGGTTTTAAAGGCTAAGTTTTCGTTCCGCACCCGGAAGCCCAGACCGTATCCCCGATATGCATGATTTTGCAGTACTTCTTCATCGGGCTGGGCAATCAGGCCGGCATCAATAAAAGCAAACCCGGCAAAACGAAAGCTATAAAGATTGATAGGTGGGTAAGCAACCATTTCTAAGCTAAGTGCTACTCGCTCATTTCCTTCTAATACCACACTACTCAAACCCCGAATACCATTTTCATCTCTCAGGTTAATATATCGGTACTGAAAATTTACTGTTTGAACACGATTAATACCCCGGGTATAATCTGCTTTAATAAAAAAGCGATATTGCGTACGCCGCCGATGAATCATATAACTAAAACTGTTTAACTGAACCCGGAACTCCCCATCTTCCATAGCTTTATTCCTCCAGAACCCACCCCAGTTTACTCGAGCCGAAATATACCCAAGTGGGCGCATATACCCGCCCCGGGTATAAGAAATACCTGTGAACACCCGGTCGTAGAATTCACCGTATTCAGGCCCCACCATGATCTGAGCCAATTGTCCAATTGGAATATCTTCGGTACGCCCGTAAGTATATACTAATTGTTCGGTTGTGTAGTATCGCTTAGAAAAACCAAAGCTTCCCAGTACTAATTGCCGATGATGAAAGGCTGGATTTTCATTCCGGGATACTTCAGGACGTTCGTAAAAATACTGACGGTTATATCGAGCTGCTAATATGAAGCGGGTACGATTATCAAGGCTTTGTCCCCCTAAACTGCGCCCCAGCCAATAATCCTGGTTAAACAAGCCATAACGGATAAATGGAACATTTTCCGCTACCGTAAAAGTATCAATAATCTGAAAGGAGTTAACCCAGGGGGCATACGTAGTAAGACGGTTGTAACTCACTTCCAGACCACCGGCATAGCGGATCGCGGGTACTACAAATCGTCGGTTAAATATTACGCTGCGAATATCCTCTCGTTCGGTATGACGATACCAAAACTCGCCTTCTATAAAAGAGCCTCTAATGTTAGGAATGTGGTACCGCCCCTCGTATCCTACCTTTGGCACCTCGTCCGGCTCAAC
This sequence comes from Roseihalotalea indica, assembly GCF_022458895.1. Next base: position 61,934 of record NZ_JAINFL010000018.1, read on the forward strand.
GATAATCCGATTGCTCAACTCATGACCAGTCCCTAATACATTTCGGTTGGTTACTTCTAAATCACCTTCAATAAATCCATCTGCCGAGCCTCCAGCCGTATATGGAATTACGTCTTCGGTAATCAGCAGTAAATCTACCGTATCCGAATCATCTGAGCGAGGCTGTACCACCAGGCGTGCATCCTGAATAAAACGTAGAGAGCGGATAACTCGCTCATTATCCGCTAGCCGGGTAGGCGTCAGGACATCGCCTTTTTCTAGCAACAGGTTATTGTAAAGTACCCGATTACTAGTATGAATATGTAGCCGGTTATATAACTGAGATAGTTTAGACTTTGCCTGTCGGGCCGTATCAGTCACGCTTGGGCCAAACACATCGATTTGTTTCAGATAAATGTCGCCAACATATTTTCCTATGTAGTCTACCGTCTGAGGAGACGGTTCATTTTGGGCAGCCTTCGTTGAATCATTATTTGCCTGACTATTATCACTAATCTCAAAAATCCAGTCGAAAATCTGCCCACCAAGTTTTCTCTTCTCCAGAGCAGCTTTCAACTTTTTATAAAAATCTTGCTCGTCTTCACCTTCGGCCTGTTTGAGCACTTCTTCCACTTTTGTGCGAATAGTATCGGTTACATAGATAACAGTATCACGTTCGGCAAAGAAGGCACTATCTGGGGTAAATACATAGCTATTTTTATCAACACGAATGGTATCCAGCACTACTTTGATAGGCAAGGTATCCTGCGCTGCTTCATGTTGTTGGCACCACCCTATACTAGGCAAACCTACAAATATGACTAAAACAGTATATATTATACACGTAGAATGTTTCATAGTTTAATCACTAATAAAACGAGAGGTCGGGTAAAATGTATATTATATAATCATAATAAAGAAATATTATTTCTAAGTTTACTTCGCTATTGAAGCATGCTCAAACAAACAGAATGTTCAACAATCCGAAATTCACAAAACTATTTCTTAATACTTGTGGTATTTTTACCAATTTCCTAATAAGTTTAATTACTTAGGAAATATGTTACGCTTATTGAGATGGATTTTCGTGTTTTTGACGTGCCCAATGGTATGGGGTGCCGTGCCGCCAGAGGAACCTCCGGCATTTGTTATTAATGAGTTTCAGGATTTTTTTGAAAGTGATACCTTACAAAATTATCTTTGGATTGTTGAGGATAGCTCAAACCTATGGAGCATTGACGAAGCCCAGGCAGCGTATAAGCAAGGGAAATATATACCCTATCTTGAATACCATAGCACTTACGGTTACCCTACTCCTTATTATAGTTACTGGGGTAAAATAAGAATTAAGAACAACTTACCTTATGATACTGAATGGCTGCTGGAGATAAGCTCGAAAAATTCCTTTGTAGATGTTTATACCCGCCAGCCTGATAGTACTCTCACGGTTCAACATACAGGATACTATTTACCGGTTAAGGAACGTGCTATCAGCTCTAATGTTGGCAATAGCGTATGGTTAAAGCTACAATCAGGTGAAGAGAAAGAAATTTACATCAAAATTAAGCGAATTACCGGCTTTCGGCCCAGGTTTGCGCTACTTTTGGTAGCCCCTCAGTACTGGATTCATCAGGATATTACTTTTACCGATTTTACTACCGGACTTATTGAAGGGGCTCTCTGTATTGTGGCCATATTCTTTCTGTTTTACTATAGCTCGCTTAAAGACAGGGCTTACTTCTACTATGCCCTATTTTTGCTTTCTACGGCCATTCACTACCTGTTCGACTACCAATATTTCTACACTGATGTTATCTTAGGCAAGTATATCCATCTCAAACTGCACATGTGGCTGCTGTCTAGTGTGTATTTTGTGTTTCTGGTATTGTTTGTTCGGTCATTCCTTAATATACCAGAGCGCTTCCCCTCACTGGATCGGCTTTTTAGACTGATGATTGGCATCCGTCTAGGCTTATTAGCCTTATGCCTGGGTATTATAACCTGGAGCTTTGACCTGGCCCTGGTTGATAAAATATACGCTACTACTCTAAATGACCTTGAGGTAGTCCTTTGGATCATTATTATAATCTATCTTGTGTGGCAACCTCTGGAAAAAGCGGACCGCTATATGCTGCTCGGGGTTTCTTTATTTATTACGTGTATCGGACTTGTGCTATTGACATTTCAGGTGCCTGGCCTGCATCAGTACTGGATCCCTTATATCTATAATGTAGGACTTGTCAGCCAGGTAATCTGTTTGTCTATTGCCCTGGGAGTTCGGCAGCGAAGTAGCCAGGTAGATGCGATGAGGACCATAGAAAAACAGGTAAAGGCTCGCACTAAAGAGATTAACGACCAGCGCAGGCAGTTATCAACGCAGGCCAAAGAGCTAGAAAAGCTAAACCGTATGCGTTCTCACCTGCTGGCTAACATTTCGCATGAGTTTCGCACTCCCCTCACCCTGATTATTAATCCTCTTGAGCAACTAATTCAATCTGAAAAACTGGGTGGAGCTACTAAGCTAAAATCCCATTTTCGGCAAATGAAGTTCCATGCCAAAAGCCTGTTACAGTTTGTAGATCAACTGCTAATGCTTTCTCGCATTGAAACCGACACTTTCTCACTGCATCGCGAGTCTGCCAATATTGTAGACTATCTGCGCCCATTGCTTCTCTCATTTCATGGGTTAGCTGAGCGGCAGAAGATTAACTATGAGGTACAGTTACCTTCTCAGCCAATTAGTGTCAATGCCGACCTTCAGAAGATGACCATGATTGTCAACAACCTCCTTTCCAACGCATTCAAGTTCACTCCGGAAGAAGGCACGATCATAATCAGTTTGTGGGCAGAGCATTCTAATTTATGGATTACCGTACAGGATAATGGCCTAGGCATTGACCCGCAAGAACACGACAGCATCTTCGATCGCTTCTACCAATCGGAAAACGGGCAGAAACATAATGTAACTGGTACGGGTATCGGACTGTCGCTTACCCGGGAGGTAGTCAATATGCATAGAGGAGATATTCAGCTAGAGAGCCAACCAGAAAAAGGGTCAACTTTTACAGTATGCCTTCCTATTGTGCAAAATACCCCCGGCGTACACTTTTACTCGAAAGCAGCGCCCTCTTTACCTGAAGCAGCTCTTGTCGAGAAGAAAGCAGAAACTAGCTCTCATACAATCAGGATATTAGTTGTAGAAGATAACCCGTATATGCGGCAACATCTTCAAGATTGCCTGCATGACAGCTACGAAATCTTTACTGCTGCTGATGGAGAAGAAGGGCAAATTATAGCCGAGGAGCAACTTCCGGACCTGGTAATAACTGACTTATCTATGCCCCGGCAAGATGGTATCCAACTGACTCAGGCTCTAAAAAAGAACCTGCTTACCAGCCACATACCCATTATAATGTTAACCGCCCGTGTTGGACAAGAACACCAGATAGACGGCTGGCAGCATGGAGCCGATGCCTATATTACTAAACCCTTTGATGTAGCTTTGTTAAGAGCTCGACTCAAAAATCTGCTGGATGAACGGGCTCGGTTACGAGAATATTATCTTCACCATCTGGTGGAGCGATCTCAAGCTCCTACAGCCCCCCCTCTCACTCCCGACCCTTTTCTTGAGAAGCTCACTGCGATTGTTGAGGAACGTTATCCAGACAGCTCATTTGATGTAGAAACCCTAAGTGATGCGATGGCGCTTAGCTCCTCTCAACTCAACCGCAAACTTAAGGCGCTTATTCAATACTCTTCTAATGAGTTTATCCGATCTTACCGCTTACGAAAAGCGGCCGCATTACTTCTTTCCTCTAACCACACCGTAGCCGAGATAGCGTACATGGTTGGGTTCTCCAGCCCCTCTTACTTTACACGCAAATTTCGCGAACATTTCGCCCACCTTCCTTCTGAGCATAAAAAATATGCCCAAATAAAGCCTGATGCCCGATAAGTGACAGGAATTGCCTGATTTGTTACACTAGCTTTTCTGGAAATGTGATACTATTGATCAGGCTTTCTAATCAGCCAACCCAGTATCAATCTGATACTTGTATGATTAATGGTAAAATGAATGATGATATGTCAAATCGCGCCCCTATATCTAATTATAAGTTAAGAAAGAAGTTCAGTAAAGGACGGCATATGTTGCACCACCAAAATTTTGACCCAAATTTATCAGATTACAAACGCACTCTTCGCCCGGTGCCCCGCGGGCAACACACCCTCAGTTTAGGCCCGGCTTTTCTATTTATCTACGACTACCACACTCAACAGTACGAATATATAGGCCAGGAAATTGAAGAAGTTCTTGGCTACAGACCAGAAATAATAAAGCAACATGGTGTAAGGTTTGTAACGCAGCGTATGCGCCCCCAAGATGCTGAGGCTTTTGACCATATGGTGCTACGTGCGCTGCACCATTTACGTCATGAGATACCAGATCGGGAGCGGTCGCAATATTCGGTCAGTTTTGATTATCAGTTACAACATGCCAGCGGGCGATGGTTACACATATTACAACAGTCCGTAGAATTAGCCTATGACCGCCAGGGTAATCTTGTTTTTTCCATGGAGAAGGTAACGGATATCAGCCACCGTCCGCCTGAAATTACTCCTATGCTAAGTATTTATGGCCCCAGCCCTGAACATTCTCTGATCTACCGGCCATTTCACGAGTCTGCAAATGAAAATAGTTTCTTTACCCGCTCTGAAATGCGCATATTACAATTACTAGACAAAGCTATGAGCACCCAGGAGATTGCCGACCGGCTGGATCTAAGCATCAATACTATTGCCACACATCGTAAAAATATGCTTAAGAAAGCCGGAGTAAGTAATACACCCAAACTGCTGCGTATGGCTCAGAACAAAGGCATCTTATAAAGAACAGTACTGACAGCCACTGTTTATTCCTTCTTCTGCAGAATGCTTAGGGGGGAGAAATCTATTGACATACGACCATTACCTTAGATGACTGGCAATATAAAATATGAACCATATTCGGCTGCATCTATATTTTTTTCTGCGTGGGCATTCTTTTTACCCTAAAAATGCTAGCTAGCTATTAGTGCCATTCGTAATCCATTTTGATGCTACACATTTATTTTTTCGGAAACCAGCTATCTTTTAAAAGCTCTTTCATTTCTTAAGTCTTCAACATCATAATTATGTTCTTCACATCTTATGATATTTTCCGTTTCTCTCAGTAAACTATTGTAGAGATTATGGTTAACGTGAAAAAAGCATCTATTTGGTAACAATAGCGCAACAAAAAAGGCAAAAAATTGCCTAACTTGAAGTGAAGCCTGAGCTTTGTTAAAATTTATTTAGCCAGAAGGTCTTTTTTTTGTGAAAGACTATTTGTTACTTTGGTATTGGATTATTCTTAATTGTGCCCTGCGGTCATCTACCGACAGGTATTTTTTAGTGTAAAAAGACGTACGTGCGACTACTAAACCTATCTGTTATTGGGCTGCTGCTTTGTGCAAGCGCCTGCATTCCCAACAAAAAACTGGTGTATTTGCCCAATCCGGAATTTAATACCGAGACACCTACCCCTGTGTATAATAACCCTCAAACGTATCAACTACAACCTCGGGACGTTTTGTCTGTTAGAATTAAAACTCTCGATATAGATACAGAAAACTACTTTAATATTGAATCAGAAGGAGGTTTTCAGCAGCTCAATGCTGCGGGCTTATACATTAATGGTTATTCTATTAATTCAAGAGGCATGATTACCTTGCCAGAAGTAGGAGAAGTGAAAGTAAGTGGGCTGACTATAGAAGAGGCCGAAGCAAAAATTCGGGACGCCATCAGCACCTACGTTAATAATGTTACCATATTGGTGAAGCTGGTGAGCTTCAAAGTCACTGTGCTAGGCGAAGTGAACGCGCCTGGGTACTACTATGTTTACAACGAACAAGCTAATGTGCTGGAAGTACTGGGCATTGCCGGTGACCTTACTGATTATGGTAATCGAGAAAATATCACGCTGGTTCGCCAAACGAACACGGGCAGCGAATCCGTTTTGCTCAATCTGAAAGACCCAAATTTATTGTCTTCTAAATACTACTATGTGCAGCCTAATGATGTTTTGTATGTGCAGCCTTTACAGGCCAAAACAACTCGTGGTAATATAAACACCTTATCCATACTCAGTGTATTGTTCGGGGCAGTCTCTACTGCTATCCTCATTTTGAACTATGTTGAATAAACTATGGAAGATATTGATGTACGCGTTGTCATACGCAAGTTACTCCGAAAATGGTACTGGTTTGCTCTATCTTTAGGAATCACCCTTAGCTTGGCATTCTTATACTTATGGGTTACTGAAGAAACCTATAACGTGGCTACAACGATACAGCTAAAAGACCAAAGCCTGAGTGATAAGGGAACCGGAGAAGAAAAATTTTTAAGTGGATTCGAACTGTTAGATTCTGACTCAGAGTTAGAAGACGAAATAGGTATACTAACTTCTTACTCTACCATTAGGCAAAGCCTGCAAGACCTAGGTTTTGAAGTAAGCTATTTCTCTTATCCTTCTGCCTTAAACTGGGTGGCACAAACCGTAGGTAAAGAGGTCTATCCCGCCCCTTTCCGTATACAGCTGGATAGTGCTTATCGGCAGTTGCTTTACACCCCTATACATATCTCTTTTCCTGATGTACAGCATTACCGAGTGCAACTTGCATCTGATGACACCCCCTTCTGGTTAACAAATAATACTATTGACCAAGCAGATACATGGGAAGAAGAGATTGATCTGGACACTACTTTATCAATCAATGAGCCTCTGCAACTTCCTTATTTAAGCTTTTCCCCCAGAATTGCCAATCCATCTCAGTTGCTCGAGGAAGGGGAAGATATTGGATACTTTATCACCATTCAGAGTTTAAATGATCTGACGGACTCTTACCAAAAAGAGTTACAGATAGAAACTATCTCTGAAAACTCTAATATTACCCGGCTAAGCCTGGCTAGCCCAGTTCCACAAAAAGAAAAGGCTTTTTTAAGCCAGTTAGCTGAAGTTTATATCAATAATGATTTGGCTAAAAAGAACCGGTTGGGCGAACGAACCATTGAGTTTATTGACTTTCAGTTGAATAATGTGGCTGACTCACTGCGGAGTACCGAGGGTAACCTAGAAGACTTCCGTGCTGAAAACCAGGTAATAGATGTGGGAGTTACTTCTCAGAATCTGACTACCCAACTTTTCACATTAGAAGAAAAACAAGCTGAGCTAAGTGTGCAAAACGAGTACTACAAATACATGGCTGAGTACCTGGCCTCTAATGAGAACGTTACTGATGTAGTAGCACCTTCTTCCGTAGGTATTCAGGACGAATTACTGAACAGCTTGCTGATTCAGCTCTCTAACTTAAATGAAGAAAAGATATCAAAGGATTACAGTTCTAATCCTAATAACCCGGTATTAAAAGTATTAGAGCGTAAAATTCAAAATACCAAGCAGGCTCTCATTGATAATATTGATAACCTGATTAGCTCAAACAATATTGGTTTACGCGAAAATAACCGTCGTATTGCTAACATAAAGCAGACCATGAACCGGTTGCCTCAAAACGAACGCAACCTTACCGACATTGAACGGCGCTTTGCTTTTAACGACAACATCTATAACTACTTACTACAGAAGCGGGCCGAAGCCGGCATTGCTATTGCATCGAATGTACCCAATAAATCCGTCATTGATGCGCCTCGCCAGACCAGTAACGAGCCTGTAAGCCCTAATAAATTATTTATAATACTTTTGGCTTTCATGGCAGGCTGTATTATGCCAGCCGGGCTTATTTTCATTAATGACTTCTTTCAAGTAAAGGTAGAGTCTGATGATCAATTGGCACATTGGACAAACGTGCCGGTCATTGAGCGAGTTGCTCAGGTTAAAGAGAAAGAAAAACGCCAGGCTTATATTGGTGAAAGTTATATAGCGCATGCATTCCGGTATATCCGCCACCATGTAGAATTTATGCGGTTAAGTCAGGAAGTACAAGTAATTGGAGTTACCTCAGCAAAAAGTGGGGAAGGAAAAACATTTATTGCCAAACACCTGGCCGAATCTTTTGCTCAGGCAGGCCGCAAAACATTGTTGATTGACGCTGACCTGCACCACCCAACCTTAGCGGGCCTGATGAATGTAAGAAACAGCCCAGGTTTAGGTGATGCTCTCAGACAAGGCAAAGAAGTTGTTATTCAGCACACTGGCATAGAACAGCTTGATGTGATCGGCTCTGGAGCTGAACAGTTTAATCCGTCAGATCTGTTGGGGAGCAGTTCTTTCACTTCTTTACTTTCTCGCCTGAAGCAGCAATACGAACTTATTGTATTGGATACCCCACCTTTAGGAACCATTGCCGATTACTTATTAATCAGTAAAAGTATTGACTATACACTGTGGGTAGTACGGCACGAGTATTCTCAGAAAAATGATATACAGCGTTTAGATAAGCTCACGCGCCAGAATCAGATCAAAGCAGGAATTATCTACAACGGCACCCAGACGGCGGATATCTATTCAGGGTATTATAAAAAGACATTTAAGCAGCGGAAAGTGTGAATTTAAAAAAGAAGTCAATTGAAGGCCTGAAGTGGTCATTCATTGAGACAATAGGTGTCCGGTTATTCTCGGTATCCACTTATTTTATTCTTGCCAAGCTCCTTAGCCCAACCGCCTTTGGTTTAGTGGCGCTTACCAATACGTTTATCTTCTTTAGTGAAGTATTCGTAGAACAGGGGTTTGTAGCTGCTTTAGTACAAAAAAAAAATCTGGAATTAAGCCACCTTTCTTCTGCATTTTGGGGAAACCTGGCATTAGGGGCCTTGCTTTTTGGCATTACCTACGTCTGCTCGCCCTGGATAGCCTCTCTCTACGAAGAGCCCGTGCTTGCTGACATCTTACGGGTGCATGCGCTTACCTATATTATTTCTTCATTTGCCAAAGTACATCTTGCACTATTACAAAGAGAGCTACAGTTTAAAAAAATAGCCGTAGCTCGTACAATAGCTATTGTTGTCAGTTGCATTGTTAGTATTGTGCTTGCTTACCTAGGATACGGCGCCTGGAGCTTAGTCTTTCAACAGATTATCTTTAATATCTTACAAACACTCATTCTCTGGATAGTAGATAGATGGAAACCTGCCTTTATATTCTCGTGGTCTCATTATAAAAGCATTTTTTCGTTTGGGTCAAAAGTGATGATGAACCGTTTTACGATGTATCTAATCCGATACACGGATACTTTGCTTATCGGATATTTTTTAGGAACCGGACCTCTGGGTTATTACTCATTTGCTCAAAAGATATTTATTACGCTAACTGATCTTGTAGACTTAACCTTTAATAAAGTAACCTTTTCTGTGTTTTCCCTATTGCAAGATCAGCGAGAGAAGCTTTCTCAAGAGTTTCACAAATTTGTTGACTTAATAGCTACTATATCATTTCCATTGTTTGCGGGCGCTTTTGTCTTTACTCCTACCATTGTCCCTCTATTTTTTGGTGATAAATGGACCGCCAGTATTCCCGTCATTCAGATTTTATCAGTTGCTGGAGTATTAGCATGCTTCTACTCATGTCTGAATAACCTTTTTGGAGGTATCGGGAAAGTTGGCACCAATCTTAAAATTAAGATTGGCTATCTAATTTTAAGCTTAGTTCTAATGTACATCGCTGTGCAATATTCAATTGAAATGGTCGCGGCAACTTACATTTTTGCTATGCTCATCACACTGGTAGTTATGCTTTCCTTTATGAAGCAGCAAGTTGAGCTAAATGCTAAGCAGTACCTGATAACTTTGGGCAAACCACTTTTAGTAAGTGTATTTATCGCTTTTCTAGTATATACATCTTCTATGGCTGTTAAAGATGTGACTCTCCCTATCATAGTACTACAGGTATTTGTGAGCATAACCATTTACTTAGGCTATTTACTATTGACCAAGCCTAATTTTATGAATGAGATCAGATCACTTTCCAATAAGAAACCAATAAAAGCTAAATAACATTTTTTAACTATAGCTCAGTGATAAAATATTCTATCTCTGTTTTAATACCTGTTTATAACCGAAAAGATGCTCTTATAAGAGCTATTGAATCTGTTTTAAATCAAACGTATCAGCCGGATGAAATAATTATTGCGGATGATGCTTCTGATTACGATATAGATACTTTTATAAAAGAAGAACATCCCGCTATTGCCAGTAAAGTGAAAGTAGTAAGAGGTGCGGTGAACAAGGGGGTTTCAGGCGCGCGAAACCTGGCCTTTCAGCACAGCACCGGAGATCTTATTGCACTGCTGGATTCGGATGACAGCTGGCATCCGGAAAAATTAAAGAAACAACTTGCTCTCTTTGAAGAAGCCCCTACTACCGATGTAGTATCCTGCCGGCAGTGGATCGTTAGGGGTAATGAAAAACGGGAGCAAAAAAAAGAACTCTATCAGGCAGACCTTTTTGATCATCTAACAAGCGATTGGCACCCACCGAACCCTTCAACCTTACTTTTACGAAGAAAGTATCTTGAACTAGTCCCCTTTAATGAAAATATTAGGTATCTAGAAGATTTAGACTGGTGGCTTACGTTTGCATTGCTTGAGCCTAAGATACAGTATGTAGATGAGCTTTTGATGTATTATTTTATCAATGAAGAAAATCGTCTATCGTATACCGCCTATGAAGAAAGGTTTAAGAAAATTGAGATAATCCTATCATTATGGAAAGAAAGGATAACTAAGCATAAAGGGAGTCAACAATATAGAGTTTTTAAAGAATATCTCCTTACTTATAATGCTATCGATGCTTTTGTAGTAAATGCCAGGAAAAAAAATGCAACCCTAATGGTCAGGATCTTTTTTAAGTATTTGTGGAACAAAAAGAAGTTTTATCAACTGCTTATTAGCAAAGCTCAGAGCTAAATGCGAAAGCAAGTAGTAGTCACGATAAACGCTTATTTAACACAACTTTTTAGGCAAAACCAAAGAACCTATTCTCATGAAAAAAACGAATGTACTATATATAGGAGGGTCAGGTAGAAGTGGCAGTACGGTACTTACTAAGATTCTTAATTTCTGGGATGGTTTTATCGGACTAAATGAAATCTGTTATCTATGGCGCTATGGCCTGGAACGAAACTACCCGATTTCTAATGGTGAGTTGTTTAATGAATCTACCTTCTGGAAGGAAGTCCTTTCTCGAACTTATTCAGGTAAAGCAATAACCCAAAAAGAGGCTGATTTCTTTTCTCAGCCTGATCAGGCCGGCCTGAAAAACATTCTAAAGAATTTATCTCAGCAACAGCATGCAGCTCCGGAAACAGAAGATTACGCTCTGAAATTGGAAAAACTATATATATCTATTGCAGAGGTATCGGGCGCAGATTATATCGTAGACTCTTCTAAAACACCTGATTATGCCCATTTCCTAAGTAATATTGAGAATTTAAATATTTTCTTTGTCCATTTGGTAAGAGACCCTAGAGGAGTGGCTTATTCGTGGAGTAAAAAATTTAAAAGAAGTGATGTACAAGAAGATGCCAATGTTAGTATGACCTCCTTTAACTTGGTAGAAAGCACCTTACGCTGGATCAAATGGAATGTGGGCTGTGAGCTGATCCAAAGGAAAAAGAATGTAAAGTACCTGCGTGTCCGGTATGAAGATTTCACAACTAACCCTGAACGAGTCCTAAAGCAAATCACTGATTTTTTAGGCTTAAAAGAAGAGAAGCCAAGATATCACTTAACAGAAGAAGGTTTCCATGATTATCACAACGCTCCTGATATTTCCATTTGGGGCAATCCGCAGGTAAGACAGTCTCAGGGCGCTATTAAGGTAAAAGAAGATAAAGAGTGGGTTGAAAAATTCAGCTTTAAGAAAAAACTAATTGTTACCCTGCTTACATTTCCTTTCCTTATCCGATATAGATATCCATTCTTTTAAGCACCCGGGTTTTATCTAACAAACCGTTCTACAATGGCCTAAAGTGCTAATTATGATTTACAGTATAAGAGCGTAGCTAGGTTTATACTCAATTTCATATTAATATCAACTATATCAGAAGCTTTGACTAAATTTAGTAAACAGAATCTCTTCGCTCCCAAGAAGAAGATTACGAGCCTACCTTCTGCTAAACGGGTTTATACCTTTATTAGAAAGGTGATCAGCCGGCCACAGTTGCTCTTTCCTTCTGAGAATGGTTTGTCTCATTAGGTGCCTTACTAATTTTACTAACTGCAGTCCTTATAATAGAATGCATCACCAGGATTAAAAGTATACCAACAAATATACCCTGAGATGTCTCGTAGTAATTTTCGTACAAGCCAATAAAAAACAAAAATAAAATAGCACTACTACAGCAAAAACATAAAAGACGGAGCTGTTTTTTATCCTTTAACTGGTAATATTTTTTTCTTAAGCGGAAAACCTGGGATACAACCGTAAACAGCATCAGAAAAAACACTATTCCGCCAAATTCAACATACACGCTTAGCAATGAAAAGAAAGGGCGGTACATGGTAGAGTTGCCAAAAGCTTCAATATTATTCTGCACATAAACCCAAGTAGACCGTATATAACGATCAAACAATTCAGTAGCCCCTACATTTAGTACAGGAATGCTGGTAAAAAAATCTGATAGTCCACCATACGTCCCCGAAGCAATAATTCCCGCCCGGCTAGCATATTGTCCTGGCCCTACCCCTAACAAATGCATCAGCGGATATTCTTTACCTACTTCGTTGAATGCAATCTGAACAGCTTTAGCTTTGGGGGAGTCGCCTTCAAGAAACATCAGGGCCTGCCTTTGTGCTCCGTAATATATGTCCGGGTCTAGTTGAGAGAGCAATAACAGCATACCGCCACCGGCGATCAAAAAAACAAAAAGCGTCTTGGCACTTAAAAGGATACGATGAGCCTCGAATACAATATAAGTAACCACTATAGCCAGTAATAAACTATAAAATACATGCCCCACTGAAGCAAAAACCAGGGCTAATAGCCCTATTGCGCTAGCAAGTTTAGCTTTTAATGACCCGGAAGAAGCAACAAAAGGAAAACAGAAAACCAGAAAGAAAACCATATTCATGGCGAAAAACTGGTTGCTAAAACCTGAATGTCCCTGAATAAAAGATAGTGGATTAATGGTTCCTTCAACAATATCGCCATCGTTTCTACCTAATATTACTTGAGCCAACCCTCGTTGCATAATACCCCACATCCCCTCAAAAAGAATGACATACATTAACACTTTAGCGTATCGTTTATAACTGTAACGCTCATTGAGTAAAGCAGCTGGAAAAACTACAATAAACAACAATGATGCGTAATGAATAAAAGAGACAATCCCATTGGAAATATTGTAGCGCCAGCCAAAATAGTAATTATATAGAGAGTAAAACATCATTAGCACTCCCCAACCTAGCAGTACAAATAACACCCTTTTAAAAGTATTGCCACTTCTACTACGATAAATGAACCAAACAATACAGATTAACGGAATAGCGAACCCAAGTGCTTTAGAAGGTGAAAGTGTTAGCAGTAATCCTATTACAAAAGACTCAAAAAATGCTTGAGGATAATTATTTTGTACAGAACTCATCTTTATGCAGGTAAGAATTGACGATACTATACGTGCGAGACACAATGTTTTTCCATGAGAAGGAAAGTGCCCGTTGCCTTCCCTGCTTACTCATAGCCTGTTGGGTCTGAGGGTTATTTATAAGACTTTCTATAGCGTCAGCAATTTCTTCGGCTAACCTATCCTCCGTAATCCCCTCAGTCATTTTTATCTTTATCCCACAGTTGTTGTCAACTATTTCACCAGGGCCACCAATATCCAGGCACAAAACCGGCAAACCAAAGCAGAGGGACTCAACGGCTACCATACCCCCTGCTTCTCGTAATGAGGGAAATACGAATAAATCTGAGCTTTGATAAAGGGCGTGCAGCTCTTCCAGTGAAACACTTCCTCCCCAATGGATAACATCATGTACTTCATACTTTTTGGCTACTTCTTCGGCCCAACCTGAGTCGCCCCTTCCTACAATTGTCAAGCTAACATCCGGTCTTCTTTGTTGTAGCACGGCAAACCCTCTGATCAGCAGATGTATGCCTTTCCAGTAAAGAGGCCGGCCAGCATACAGCAAGCGAAAATTCCCTTTTTGATGATCCTCCACTTCATCAATCACCGGTTGATTATCAAAACCAATTCCCATTTCATTCTTACATTTCCAATGGTACCTCTTTGGAATGTACCGGAGCGTATCTTTGGTTCTACAAAGTATGACTGTGCTTTTGGCATAAGTCATTTGTAAAAGGGGGTTTAGAGAGGATATGAAATTTACTGCATCTCTAAGTAACTCAACCCGTAAGAAGCGAGTGGGCAAGCTTTTCTTAACCGAGAAAGGATAATTTTCACCACCACCGACCGGACCAAAAATAAATGGCTGGTGATAAAGGCACAGAAATGAGGGAATTCGGAATACCCCCAGAGTAATATGATGGATAACTTCAATGTTCTTCTCTTTTACAATATTTTTAGCAAAGAAGAATAAACCAATTTGCCAAAAAAAGTAATAGATGTGCTCCGACATTGAAGCAGGCTTATAGAGGTGTTTTAAAAATCCGGGCAGACCATAGAAGATAATGTCCACTCCCAGATCAGTGTGCTCAGATGTTTTCTGCACAAAAGGCTCGCGGGAATGACTGGTAATCACCGTTACCTTATGCCCCAACTTTGCCAGTTCAATGGCATAGTTCCACCCTACGGACGACTCACTTCCTATAGGTGCACAATGATAAGCTGAAAGCAGTATATTCATGAGTGAATGACTTTTATGTGTAGAAGTTTTAAGCCTGTAACTGATACTGCTCTTGGTAAATCATTTCGCGGTACAACTGAAAGTAGCGATCAGCAATGATTGTAGGCAAAAATCTTTCTCTATTTTTTTTCCCATTTTCAATGAGTGACTGCCGGTAGTCATCATCTTCTATCACTTTCTTTATTCCCTGATTGATAGAGGTAACATCATGTGGATTAACAAAACATGCAGCATCTTTTGCAACCTCGGGCATACAGGAAGTATTACTTGTAATAACTACTCTTTCTACCATATTGGCTTCAACAATTGGCAAACCAAACCCTTCATAAAGTGATACAAAGGATAGTATATCACATTCAACATACTTATTAACCATTTGCTTTTCTGTAAGCCCAAACTGTATATGATAATCTATCTTATACCGCTCTAGTAGCGCTATTTCTTGCTCGGTTGGTTTACCGACAATCTCTAGCCGACAATCCAGATCCTGAATGGCATTAATAAGCCCTTTAAGATTTTTATTGGGTTTGGAGCCTATGTGTAAGATAGTAGGATAAGACTTATTGAACGTTTTGGGATGAGGTTGAAAAGCAGGTGATATACAGTTATGAATTACCCTAATTTTTTGCGGCGGACACTTTGCGTATTTAATTACTTCTTTTTTAGTGGTTTCTGATACTACCGTAACAAACTTAGACCGTAAAATTGGCATACGCAACCAAAACCAAGCTTGTATAAATCGCTTGAGCTTGTTGGGTGTGTAAAGCAAATTGAGGTCATGAAAGGTAATTACCGTTTTGCTTTTGTTCATAAACAGAGCTTTGTAGTAATCATCTCCTGTAATATGATTGACATCTCCTTGCTCTTTCAGGAGGATTTCAAACATATTATACAGTTTATTTTTCCATCCACTGTTAACGTAGCTTGCTTCAGTAATGGTAGGAGTGACATCTTTAGGAAGATGATCAATGATATTTTTAAATAGTGTTTCAATGCTAAAATGAATAGCACTAGGTTTCCTTGTGAAGTAAGTTACGTTCATAACCTCGTCTGTTTTCTAAATTACTAAGACGTCATGCATTCTCACCATAAACTGGCTTATCTGATAGCAATTGTCATATTTTTGCCTACCCTGCTTTCCCATATTCCTGCGCTCCTCAGGGTGATTTATTAGATAATTCAAACACTTAGCGATGTCTTTTGGTGACTTTATTGGTGCCAACAATCCTGTCTTTTGGTTATCAACAATGCTGGGAATACCACGCCATTGGGTAGCTACTACCGGCAACTCAAACATCATAGCTTCCACCACAACGTTTCCAAAAGATTCTGCCTCAAAAAAAGATGGAAAACAGAAAATATCTGCCTCCACAAAATACGGCCATTTCTCATCGCCTTTCTTCACCCCAGGAAATTGCACAATATCTGTCAATCCGTGTTTATGACAATACGTTGTTACAGCATCTTTAAAATCCTGAGAAGCAAACTCGCCAATCAATGTTACCTTTATTGTCTGCTTTTGCTCTTTCAGTAAATTGGCAGCTTCCAACAATACCATTACTCCTTTGGATTCCTGAATTACTCCTACATACAGGATATTAACTTGCTCTTTTTCAGGCCGGTTAATAGGCAAATAATTGTGGCCTTCGTCTTCCAACCCATTGGGTACTACTATAGTATTCTTAGCATGAAAATATCCTCCATCATCAGGGTTTAACTCAGATAAATGAATGGCCACATCCGGACGGCGATACACATATTTTGCTAAACGCTTAAGTATACCGGATTGCTGATCCACTATTTCGGATACACCGGCGGCTCTGAAATGAAAGATTGTTTTCTTGAATAGCAAACGAAGAAAGAATAGAATAAAAATATCGCGGGCTACTGGCGTGAAGCTAGAGCCCCCCGGCATATAATACAAGGCGGGAATGTTGTATCGGAAGCGAAAATAAATAGCTCTTATCACTATTTCTACCATATGAAATACTTTCCCTAGCTCAAAATTGCCTACGGAAGACATTGATTTAGAAAATGCCATGCGAACATGGTATATCTTTAAATCATTAAAATGTGCCTTGACTAAACGTTCGGTCATCATGGCCTGTCCACCATACGGAGGAGGGGTAATCCCAACCACTAATATTTTCTTCATACTACTACTGCATCTCCTACAGGGCTAGCTATCAACTTTCTCCCTGACAATTGAGGCACTTTCGCGGCATCAGTATCGTGCCAGCTAATCATTTCTTTTACACCACTTTTGAGGGTGTAAGGTGGCGTACCCAACACCTGATAGGTTTTATTGATGGGAGTCAGGTAATCCTGAGTCATGCTATTGAACCGGGTGCTAGTAATGGGAAAACGAATATTTCCTTTTTGCAACAGATCACCCGTCAGAGCAATTCCCTTTACCAGTGGGGTGGGTAAGATCCGAACTGGCTTGTTTGTAAGTTCCAAGGCTATTTCTTCTACCCATTGTCGTAAGTCAACCGGCTGATCGCCCACGTAGAATACCTCCTGGTGTACTTTTTCAGCCGGTGCTTGAAATATCTGCTCAATCTGCCATACTACGTTTCCAACATAACCATACGCCCGGCGTACATTTCTCTTACTAGGGTGAAAATATAACCCTTTTTGCATCACTTTGAACATAACATCGCGATAACGCAAGCTCCAAGGGCCCCAGATAGTTTGAGGGCGAATGATCGTCCAGGTGCATTGTAAATCAGCACTACGTGTATAATCTTCGGTAAGCTTCTTACTGACTCCGTATAAGGTAAATGGCTTAAAATCTTGGTCGTGTTGGGGCATATAGCCGCTTTCGCATACAAACATACTAGAGGTGATAATAGCCCTTGTGATGCTTGATGTATTTTTTATACAGTCTAGTACATGCTGGGTGCCCTTCGTATTCTGGATGTACTCATTTAGATCACCATCCAGTTCATAAATATCAGTATCTGTACGAGCAGCTAGATGAAGAACATGGGTTGGCTGAAAAGCTTTGAAAAGCGCTGAAAGCTTATCATAATCCATGATATCACACTCTTTCCAATAGGCGTTATGCTGCTCGTTAAGGGGAGGGTTCCAATCAATATTGATTAAGTCAATGTTCTTTTGTAAGCAGTCTTCTATTACATTTGTTCCTATAAAACCTGATGCACCAGTAATCAACAATCTCATTTTATTCAATTTAGTAAGTTCTAATATAAGTCGTTAACAAGAAACAATTATACAGAACACTCAACGTGGGTAAGTGCGGGAGTATGAACAGCATCTAATATCTTCTGGTATTTTTGTATCATGGTGTCAACTTTATATCTCCATTCATGCTCTACTGCAAATTGATAAGCGTGTATAGACATGGTTTGATAGCGTTCAAAACTACCTGCCATCTTGTTAATGGCTTGCCCTATTTTTTGAGTGATTTGCTCGTTTTTATTTAACTTCAATTTTATACCGGCTTCTTCTGGAAGAAAAAAACCAGCTCCGTGCAGATCAAGCCCAATCACAGGCAACCCATAACTCATGGCTTCTAGTAACTGCCCTCCGAAAGCACTTCTTAATGGGCAATAAACCAAGGCATCATGAGATATGTATAGTTTCTTTAGCTCGTTATAGGGTAAATAACTAATAAAGTGAACCTGCCTGGAAATACCTAAGCGGCACGCTTTAAGCTTATAATAATTTTTTAGCAATCCGTTGCCCACTACGGTTAATGATGTATTAGGGTTGTTTGCTTCCTTCAGCCCTTCTAATACCATATCCAGTCCCTTTATAGCAACCAATTTGCCTACCCACAATAAATTAAATGGCCGGTCAGCAAATTCCTGTTTCTTTAACATAGGGGGCGTAGCATTTTTAATGCCCATATCCAGGAAATATTCTACTTTGGTAGCACCTAACCTGGCAGCCAGTTGGCAGGTACCAGGATTGGTGACTAATACTAGGGTAGCTTTTCTGAGACATCGTCTGGCAGTTTTAAAGACATCAAATAAAACAAACTCCACTATAGTTCTGCATATTTCCTTACCCCAGCCAAAGCCCAGATATTTTTTTAACTGATCTGAAATTTTCTCTCCTCCTCCTACCGGTCCAAATATAAAGGGTATCTCTAGTCTCCACATATGAGAACCTAGCTGTATTGATCCATAGGTTACGTGGTGCACTAAGTCTATGGAGGTACTCTTTCTTAATACAATTGCATAGCGATACGCTTGATATTGCCATACTAAATAATGCAAGTATATAATAGGAAAGGGAAGTAAATTCCTCAGAAGTTCTAACCAGGCCCACACACCAATAAAGTGAAACTCTATATCCGAAATTACTCGGTTTTCCATGCTCAGAAGTACATTTGTTTGATTGTGCTTACTGGTTAAACAATGTACTTTGTGGCCTTGATTAGCTAATGTAACTGCCCAATTCCATCCAATTCCCGGCTCACTACCCTTATCAGGATCGCATGCATAGGCAGCTAATAATATTTGCATGAATTAAAAATCGTTGTAACAGGTTGTTGTTACCTATTTAGCAAAAAATAAAATATCTTCTTAAACTCGGCACGTCTTTTTACAGTCTATACCTGCTGGCTACTAATTATAATACTCTAGTGTAGCTCATCATTCTGTAGCCTTTTACCAAAAACAATACTTTTAAAGGCATTGTATAGAAACCAGCTGTTTCCTACTAAATATCTTTTCCACAAACGTTTCGGCTCTAAATAAAACCTATAAGCCCACTCTAATGATAAATTGCGAGCCCATTTGGGTAAGCGCTTTTCCATACCGGTATATGTTAAAAAGGCTTGCCCCAAGCCTAACATACAAGCATCTACCTGCCCTTTGTGGCTTGCCATCCATTTTTCCTGCTTGGGGCACCCCAAGGAAACCAACACTAAATTTGCACCCGAAGCATTTATTCGAGCAACTGCCTCTTTATCTTCCTCAGGTGTAAGCGGGCGAAAGGGGGGGGATTCCAAACCAGCTATTCGCAGCGTGGGATATTCCTGAGTAATCCGCTGGCGAATTGCCTCCAGCACCTCAGGTGTAGAACCATAAAAATAAACTGATAGCTTTTGTGCTTCCGCTTCGCGTAACAGGTCAGGCATAAGATCCATACCACAGACTCGCTCCTGATGAATGCCGTACTGTAATCGCATTAAAATCGAGAGCGGACGACCATCGGGAGTAACCAAATCAGCTTGATTCACTACTTTCCGAAAAGCTTCATCCTGCTTTGATTCCGTCAACATATGCACGTTTGCGAAGCATACATAGGAGGACGCTCTTTTTTGAGCCAGGTTGATGATTTCTTGCAGAAACTCTGAATAATGCGCGGTACTTACCCGAGTGTTTAGTAAATCTACTTTTGGCAGTACTTCACCTTGACGAGATGATGTGTGAATGGGAGGCAAAATAGTCAATTTCTTCATGATCAATCAAAACACAAAGGCAGGCAATTTACCATTGCCTGCTCACGCAAATCATATAAAACACGTAATCTCTCTAATACGCATTTTCTTCTCCTTTAACAATATTGGCTACGGTTTGCCAGATAATTTTCATATCCAGCTTCAGGCTCCAGTTTTCCATATACAGCAGATCATACTCCACCCGTTTTGCCATTTGGTAGGTTTCCCGGGTTTCGCCTCTATAACCGTTTACCTGAGCATAACCCGTGATACCTGGGGTAACCCAATGCCGAAGAGGATATTCTTTAATTACCTTAGAATACTCTTCTAGATGCGCGATTAAATTAGGCCGTGGCCCTACAACAGACATATCGCCACGTAATACATTGTAAAACTGCGGTAGTTCATCCAAACTGGTTTTACGTAGCAGCGCACCTACTCGCGTGATCCGGCTGTCATTCTTAGTTGCTTGCTTATTACCATCACTATTAGTGCGCATTGTCCGGAACTTATAGCACCAGAACAGCCGGTTATTTCTTCCCGGACGAAGCTGTTTAAACAGGATAGGACCAGGAGAGCTAATCCGAATGGCCAGGGCAATGATCGGGAAGAAAGTAACGCTCAAAATAGCAAGCACTACTGACGAGAACAGTATGTCAAAAACTCGCTTGATCTGCACATTCATCATGCGAGAAAGCGGCACCCTGCGACTGGTAATGACTGGAATCCGGTTGTCATCCAGCAAATGAGTGTCAATAGGTTTGCGGTAATCTATACCATCAATATGAGGTAATATACCAAGGAAGATAAAGTTCTCATCAGCAAAGGCCCGAAGTTCTTCCAGATATGGATAATTGTTATCTAAAGCATAGTAAATTTCATGCACTTGGTGGGTTTGGCAAAAGTGTTTTACCTGATCCAGTCCGCCAAGATAAGATGTAACCTGAGAAGCTGATTCTGAAGTTTCAGTATCAAAAAAGCCTAATAATTTCTGAGAGAGTGAGCTATTCTTTTTGAAATATCGCATGAGCTCCACTCCTCTGGGAGTGCAACCAACTACAATTACATTGCGGCGATTAATGGACAGGTGGCGATAAAATCGGTAAATCTGTAATAAAACCAGCTTGAGTATGACTACACTTACAATGGTAGTCATATACAATACTATCCCTTCGCTCAATTTGGCCATAGGCATACGAGATCCTACCAACACCAATAGCAAGACACTGTATAGGGTGGCTGCCATTAGAGAGCGCATTATAATTTTGCGTGGCCGCCCTAAGTTTTCAACCTGGTAGGCTCGTGCAAACAAGGCCGATAAAGCCCAACAGATTGCCATAATTACGCTCAAGAACATAAATGATTCCTGAGAGAAATAGTTGAACAAATCTGTATAGGTATACAGTATGTCCGAAATACCTAGAATCACAATCCCATCCAGGATCAAAAGAGATAACGGGATAAATGTGGTATACTGGTAGTTCCTTACGCGTCGGTATAGATTTTCCATAGGTGAGTAGGAGCTATTAAGTCTATAAAATAGTTATTGCTCTATGCCTGCTTTAATAGAATCTTATCTATCGACATAATTATCAAAAAATCAATTCTTCTGGTATAAAAAGTACACTCTACTATTGCTGAATAAGGCGACAGACTTTAAGAAATGAAAAACAATAATTCAGCTATATTTTTATAATGTTCTTAAGATTTGCCCAGATCCATTGCAAGCTAAAAACGCTTTGCATCTAAAAATTATCCAGCAGGCCACTTGAGCAATCTCTAATCAAAGGTAAAAAAGTAATTTTAATTTTCATAATATAAGGCTCATTTCTATGAAATCAAAAAAAAATAATTGTTATTTTTTAAAATTATTCATAATGATTTGTGCAAAATGGGTTAAACATAAATAAATCATACGTAACCCAATTTTTTCCGCTTTTTCTATTAAAAGGTACATTTTAATTATGCTACGGAAACTGTTTTCCATTGAATATTTTTTCAAGAAATAACACTACCTTATAATATTGAGTACTTGCTAGTAAAAAAGCTCTTGGTGCCCAAAAGCCATTCTCATTAAGAGTAGAAAAGTTATGCAGAAAAGATAGCCTCTGTTTTATTAACAGCATATGACGGGCTTATCGTTAGCCGCTGGCAGCATTATGTATTAGCATCATTCAGAGATAACTTAACACCTAAGTGAAATCACTTATCTCCATCATTAATCAAGCGAATAATTCAGTTAAGTACGCTTTCGGTAACCAGAAAAAAATCGTTCTATCTCAGCCAAATGGTTTTTAGTACCTACGTTCGTTACTTGCTTGCCGAAAGCGTACCAATGCCCGTCGCCGGGGTCAAGGTATTGACCAGAGCGGGTTGGAGGCTTAGTAGTAGCCTTCTCCGAGTCATAATCGAGCAGATAGATGGTGTTCAGTAAAGGCTCTAATGTAGACCATGATGGGGTTTCGTGATGGGTGTGCCCGCCTTCAGTGTAATCTACTTCCAGTGAGCGTTGCAGGAAGCTGGCTCTGAGGGTCAGTGACAGGGCTTCCGTAGCACCCTTCCGTTCCAGATAGCGAAGCTGCAAAGGATGCTCTCTTTGGGCGGCTTCGTATACCGCCTGGGTAAGTTCTTGTAAGAGGTACTCCCAACGGGCTTGTAACTTTGGTATACCCACCTGCTGGCCTTCATCATCCGACACAGTAGTTATCAGCAGAGCGTTTTCAGGCGTGTTTTTAGCCTCTTCAGGTGCTATCCATTCCGTAGTACCCCAATGCTCAAGCAAGGTAGCCTGCCATACCTGGGGTAAGCCCCCCTGCCAATGATAGTCATCGTCAGGGGTAAATCCCTCTTCCCAAACTTCTTCCTCGGTTAGTTCATCCCGATCAGTGTACTGCAACTCGTACTTCACCTGAACCGCATCTTTTTCAAAGCGCAATTGAAAGGTATACTGATGGCTATAAGGCGGGGGCACCGACAGCGTTTCAAATACAATGTCTATTTGCCGTATAGAATGTGGATTAGTCACTGATATGATTGGGTATGGATACCGTAAAACACGTACCTTTCCCAAACTCACTCGCTACATGAATGGTTCCACCCAGCTTATCTATCGTTTCTTTTACGATATACAACCCTAGTCCGCTACCAGAATGGGTTTCACTGGCTCGGAAGAACATTTCATAAATTCTGGACAGATACTGACTCTCTATACCTCGGCCATTATCCTGCACCTTAAGGCTAATATGCTGAGCGTCAGCTTCTATCTGAACGATGGCCTCAGGGTTCGGCTTGTTAAGATCAGCGTAGCGAAGCGCGTTAGAAATTAGATTATTGAGAATGATGGTAACCCGACTTCTATCCGTTACGATGGGCGTGGAGGCCTGAACATGGATTTGACGCCCTATCTGTCTAGCTCGGTCGTCATACGATTGTTGAGTAAAGGCTTCCTGAATAACAGTCTCTATGTCAACTGCCTCATAATGAGGTTCTAACCGGGCATTGCGAGAGAGATCAATGATCTCCCGGATAAAATAATCAAGTTTCTGGACACTTTTTTCTTGCAGGTCCAGATAATTCAGTAATCGGGTCGGGTCTTTTTCCAGCCGCATTACATTCACCAACCCCAGCACTGAAGTGAGCGGCGCCCGCAGATCGTGAGAAACACTGTAGACAAAATTATCCAACTCGGAATTCACCTTTTTTAATTGAGCATTTTGTTGCTCCAGTCGGTACTGAACTGCTTTCTGCTCGGTAATATCCTGGACTACTCCGTACAAAACGCCTTTTGCGTTAGACTTGTAGCGAGACCGTATTACCAGGTGGATAATTTTTCCCTGAGCATCAACCAGCCGATACTCAAAAATATCTTGAAATGAAAGATCACCTTGTTGCAATATGGCATGATCAATCCGATCCTGTAGCATTTTTGCATCCTCCGGATATACATACTGCTGAATAAACTCTTTCCAGCTAAGTACCAATTCTGATAGCCCCTGTATTCCCATCATATTCAGCCCTTCCTGACTAATAGTAAGAGTATGGGTAGGAATATGATATTCCCAGCTACCGGCACTGGCAATTTGGAGGACTCTGGATAGATTAACGGCATGCTCCCGAGCTTCAGCCTCAGCGTTACGTTGAGCAGTAATATCGTGGCAAAATACCAGAATGCGGTGGACCTGCCCTTCTTGCCAAATCGGTTGAAATGTTACCTCATAGACAAAATGCTGCCCTTTTGCCTGTTGGTTAATTTGAGTTACCTGTTTTTTGCCGGTTAGCGTGTTCTGCAAATAGGGTCGCCAGAAAGAAGATCCATCTTCGTCCAAAAGCTCTAAAAATTTTGCGCCCGGGTAAACATGCACGCTAAAAAAAAGACGGAAGCATCTGGCAAATGACTGACTCACGGTTATCAACTGAAACGAGGAATCAAGTGAGGCAACTTTTTCCGGCGAATTCTCTAGTATTAAAAACAAATCCTGCTCCCGCTGTTGGTAGTCGGCAAGTTGCTGTTCTAAGGATTGAATGCGCTGCGCCTGTGCATCATGTTGGTCAACTTTCAATAGGGTAGTAGTTAGCTAGCTTTAGGATGTTTTATCCTTTAACAAGTGATGATATTTTTCAGCATAGAAGATTTTTAAATTACGTGAGTCTCTCAGTACATCGCAATAAGTGGTACTACTTAACTATTGAAGAAAGTAATCTTGCTTTGCGCTAGGCCGATGTATGGCTTTCTCGCACTACCTCTCAGCGGTGAGCTAGATAATATTGGCAATCAGGCGCTGTCGGCTTGCCTGACGCTGAATCTTGCCAGAGGGGGTTTCTGCCAAGGCGGGTGTATAGTACAATTGTTTAGGTACTTGATAAGCGGATAGGTGTACTGCAGCTTGCCCGAGCACTTTTTGCTCAAATGTTTTACTTTGTTTCTCTCCTTCCAATAGCAATATGACCCGCTCTCCCAGTCGCTCATCAGGCAGTGAAGTGATCAGGAAACGCCCGGCAAAACCAGCCGCCCGTAGTGCGGGTTCTACAGTAGTCTCTACAGTTTCTGGAGATACTTTCACTCCCCCACTGTTGATAACAAAATCAAAACGTCCCAACCACTGAAAATGCCGTTCATCGCAAATTTCTATCAAATCATTAGTAGTAAGCCACTGCTGCTGAGTTATCTCCCCCTTAATCATCAAACACCCACGATCATCCGTCTTGATCTCAGCCCCCCCCAATACCTGAAAATATTGACTGGCCTCGGGTTGGGTAAGTTTGCGCAACGCAATATGAGAAACCGTTTCGGTCATGCCATAGGTGCTGTATACTGGTAGCGTAAGCTGATGTGCTATTTTTTGTTCCAAAGAAGTGCTTACCGGCGCTCCTCCCACAATAATCGCTTTCATCTGATTTAACTGGTCTGCCTTTCCTTGTTCTATCAATGATTGTATCTGTAAGGGCACCATGGCAGCAAAGTCGGGAAGAAATGGCACCGCTTGCAGAGGATCGGCTGAAGGCGGCACTATCACCATATCCATCCCGGCCAGCAGGCTGCGGACGATCATCATCTTGCCGCCAATGTACCGGGGGTGCAGACAAAGCAGAGCGGTATCGGAAGAGCTTAAATGCAATGCACTCAGTGTCATGCGGGCACTTACAATCATTTGCTTGCGCCCGATAGAAATAGCTTTAGCTTTTCCTGTAGACCCTGAAGTAGATTGCTGAAAAGAGGTTTCCCCCTGTAACCATTGCCAGGCAAATGTCAATGCTACCTGAGCACTATCGTCTAACTTGGCGAGATATGGTATATCCTGAAGCTGATCGGCCTGGGCAAGCTCGTCAACAGTGATCTGATGCTGATTGCCCAAGTAGATAATGCTTTTCGTCATACCCATACCAACCAGTAGAGAAGCACCACAAATAGCAACAGGCTAGCCACCAAATACGTTTGGATGCGCCCGGTTTGCACGGAACGGGTTAATCGTCCCAATCCCCGGGTAACTCTGGCAGTTCCTCGTACCAGGCCGTCAATCAACGCCCGGTCTAGCCAGGCTACGACATGGGCAAAGATTACTCCCAACAGGGCAGTGCTGTGTAAAACTCCATCAATTACCCGGGTGTCCCAGCCATAGAGGAATCGACCTACGAAGAGGGTCGGGCGAATGAAGATGAGTTGGTACAGACGGTCCAGATACCAATTATGCTCGATCATTTTCACCAGGAAGCTTCGGCGGCTGGTTCGAGCCACATACGCTTGCCGCCCCTGGCTGTCGGGCCGATACAATAGATAAGCCAGAGCAATACCACTCAGCGCCACTCCCAGGGCCAGCCACGTCGCCAGATTGTGCCATTCCGGGTAGGTAGCCATTATGGTTGCATAATTAAGCGTCTCCCCAGGAACGGCCAGCAACGGATGGACAATCTGTTGCAGGAGCCAGCTTTCGCTACTGACCAGCGGATTCAGAGAATAAACCACCCCTAATGATAACACTGCCAACAGCACCAACGGAAACCGCATAACCCAGGATGGGCGCCATGCAAATGACACAGCCTGATCTTCTTTTGCCTGAAGCTTTCCAAAGAACACCAATAAAATTTGCCGCCCCATATATAAGGCTGTTAATAAGGCACTAGCGAAGGCCAGCCCGGGGATAATCCAGTACCACCAGGCTTGTTCTGTTCCAAAAAAAGCAGCCCAGGCTACTGCCCCCGTCAGAATGGCATCTTTTGATAAGAACCCCGAAAATAGAGGAATCCCGGCCAGAGCCAATGCTGCTATCAAATATACCGCAAATGTAACTGGCATACGGGTTTTAAGCCCCCCCATCCACCGCATGTCCTGAGCATCAAAACCTTCCTCTTGCGGGGTACCCTCTTCCAGATGGTGCATACGGTGGATGATAGCTCCGGCAGACAGAAACAATGCAGCTTTAAAGCTGGCGTGAGTTACCAGATGAAAGAAAGCAGCATTGTGCGCCCCTACTCCTACGCCAACCATCATATAACCCAGTTGCGAAATGGTAGAATAAGCCAGCACTTTTTTAATATCATGCTGCGTGAGGGCAGTAATAGCAGCCATAAAGGCCGTGGTACTTCCGATAATGGCAATAATGGTTAGCGTTGCCGGGTTTAACAAAACAAATACCCGCAGCAGCAAGTATACTCCCGCCGCCACCATGGTTGCAGCATGCAGCAGTGCCGATACGGGCGTAGGTCCCTCCATAGCATCGGGCAGCCAGGTTTGTAGGGGAAACTGGGCAGACTTGCCGATCGCACCTAATACCAACCCAACGCCAGCGATGGTAAGCCAAATCACCGGAGCTGCATTTTCAACCAGTAGATTATTTGCCCGAAAGTAACTCAGCCATACACCCTCTTCAGTAAATACCGACTGCTGCATCAGGTCTTCCAGCACTTGCAAGTCCAGCGTGCCAAACTGCGACCATAGCACCAGCATACCCACAATAAAACCAGCATCCCCTACCCGGTTCATCAAAAATGCTTTGGTGCTGGCCCGCACCGCTGCCGGGCGATGGTTCCAGAAGCCAATCAGAGCATAAGACGATACGCCTACCAGCTCCCAGAAAATGAAAATCAGCAGGAGGTTATCCATCATGACAATGCCCAGCATGGAGAATGTAAAAAGCCCCAGAAACGCAAAGTATCGGGCATACCCTTTGTCATTCTCCATATAGTGGATGGAATAGACATGCACGACCCAAGAAATGAGCGTGACCACTACCAGCATCAGCGCGGCCATACGGTTAATATGAATACCAATGGTGAACGGGTAAGCAAAAACCTGGGTAGGAATCTCAAACCAGATTGTGCGGTTATGGATAGGCTCGCCCCACCAAACGGTTTTAAAGATAATGCCCGCTGCCAGTACGGTTCCTAATAAAAAGCCGGAGGCTACCCAGCCAATAAGTTCGCTTGACTTGCCTCGGAAAAAAAGTAACCACCCAAAATTCAATAGCGGGGTGAAGAGAACCACCAAGGCCAGCAGGGTTCCGATTGTTAACGGGGTAGGTTGGTATAAAGAAGCGTAATCCAAGAGCTTACTTTGTTAGCAAATGCCAAAGCTACATGGGAAACTTGTAAAAAAAAACCCTGACGACAATTGCCTCAGGGTTTCCAATTCAGTAGGTAGACTGATATGAAGAAATGTGTTGAATTCTGTCTTTATGAAAGCTCGCTGAAGGCGCTGGCAAAGTACTCCATGTCTTCCATGGTTCCTATGCTCACACGGCACCATTCCTGGTTATAGAAGCTCCAGGGCCGCACTCCTACTCCTCGTTTCATCATCTCTTGTGTAAACCGCTTGCTATCCATGCGCACCGGAAATAATACAAAGTTGGTGTGCGACGGAATGTATTCGTAGCCGGCATCTTCTAATGTTTTGTATAAGAAGTCTTTCGACTTTTGGTTCATCTCTTTGGCGTACGTCTGATATTCCTCATCCTGAAATGAAGCCAAGGCGGCCGCCATAGAAGGACTGGAAATATTACCGGCTCCATTGCTGTATTTGCTCATCTGCTCAATCACATCCGGCTGGGCCAGAGAGTACCCTATACGCAGTCCGGCGAAGGCATGCAGTTTAGAGAAAGTGCGAGTTACAATCACATTGTAGCCTTCCGCTACCAGATCGGCCATAGAGTATTTATCAGGGTCGGGCGTGTAATCGATATAGGCTTCGTCAATGAAAATAGGCTTCTTCTTGGATACTTCCTTGCAAAATGCCCGCAGCTCGTCTGGGTCGCAAGTAGTAGCGGTGGGGTTATTGGGGTTGCAAAGGTAGACTAAGCTGTGCTCATCCGATACGGCATCGGCCAGCCGGTCTAAGTCATGCACAAAATCTTTGGTCAGCGGCACGGTATCCCATTCGGCACCTACATCCTGGGCACTGCGCACCAACGACATGTAGGTAGGGTCAGCCGATAAAATTTTCCCGCCATTTTGCCCGTAAACAACCGATGCTGCCATCAGTAGCTCCGTAGAACCGGCTCCCAGCATTACCTGCTTAGGACGCGACATACCCCACATGCTTTCTTCCATCTCGGTCAGGCCGTAACGTTCGGCTAACAGTTTGGCAAATTTCATACTGTTGTCAAAACCATAACGGAAGCTGGTATCAAGTTCACCAATTAGCGCTTCCCGAGCCGCTTTACTGGGCCCGAATGGGTTTTCGTTGGCTAATAAACGGGCCTTTAATTCGGGCCGGGCCATGATCATGGCTGCCTCATCATCATAGGGAGCGTACAGACGGGCAGCTACTCGGTTAGAAGCCTGAGCAAAGTTTGCTTTGAAGGCGCTTCCCAGGCTTAGCCCACCGGCCAATAATGCGCTGGATTTTAACCAATTTCTGCGATTCATGGGTGCTGACATGCGAATATGTTTTTAGGTACGATGGTATAACACGTATACTTAACTAATAGCACAAATGTATAATAGTTTTCATATGCAAATCAAGTATATATTAAAATAAAATTCTGTATTTTTTATTACACACCTAATTATTAGTACATAATAGTACCATTTTAAGGTATATTACTTCGGGCAGGGGATTTTCATAATAGGATGAAGTTTCTTCAAACCCCAATGATTGATAGAGCTTCCGGGCAGATTGCATGCGCTTCAGGGTGTCTAACACCATAGAGTCATAACCCAAGGAGCAAGCTTCCTGAATAATTTGTTTCGCTAAAGCTCGACCAATGCCCAGACCCTGAAAATCAGAATTTACGTATAACCGCTTCATCTCGCAGGTCGTAGCCTTGAAGGGGCGCACTCCTACGCAACCCACGGCCGTATCATTTACGTAGGCTAACAGTAATTTTCCGTGAGGCGGGCCGTACATCTGTGGGATCGAGGTTAGCTCCTGCTCAAAGTGCTGATAACTTAGATCTACCTGCAACCAATCAGCATACGCCTGAAATAGATAGCGGGCCTGATCAAAGTGCTCAGTGGTTGTTGCAGTCAGAATTTTCCAGGCAGGAGCTGATTCCATACGGTTATGGGTTTTGTGCCCGTTATTGCATCAAGCATAGATTGATAGGTAGTTGGCAATAAGCGGTCAGATATATTTAAGATATTGCTTACGCTTACTATCACCTGCCTACCGCTTACCTATTTCAACTTGCTTTGATGATACACTAGCGGTACTGCGCCTGCCCTTCGGTAACCCGACTGTGAATATCCGATACCGTCCGTCGGGCTGACTCAAAGGCTCCGGCCATCCAGGCAGTGTGGTAAGACGTATGTTCTCCTGCCAAATATACGTTTCCGTCGGGTTTTATTAAATCGGGATAGAAACGCTCCCGGGTTTCACTGTCGTATTCGGCCCAGGCGCCCATTGAGTGCGGAATTTTGTGCCAGGCCAGCGAGAATGAGTTTTCAAAAGTATCTTTATACTGCGGATGCAGCTTGCTGCCTTCCGCCATCGCTAATTCTTCCCGGGCGGCCAGGGATAAGTTACCAGTGTACTCAGCTTTTTCGCTGAAATTATACAAAGCTTTCAGCACTCCCTTTTTCGATTGATACCCGTAATTTGGGTACATAATCTGAGTGATGGTTGTATTGGTACGGGAAATACCGCCGTAAATCCAGTCTTCTTCTTCCCAGAAGCGTCGGCTAAACTGCATACCGATCTTGCAGGCTTTTTTATATTCTACAAAATCGCAGGCCCGCTGGATGTTGGAGGAGAGGTTGTTGCTAATATTGGACAGCACTGGCAACGGAATGGTACAGATGCAATAGTCGGCACTAATTTCTTTTTCTTCTCCATCAGCATTGGTATAAATAACGGTCGCGCCATCGTCCGTCTTGCTGATTTTTTTCACCAGCGCTTTGTACTCAATATTGTTTTTCACCTGCTCGGCCAGAGCATAAGGTATGCGATCCATGCCCCCTACCGGCTGAAATAAGGTCATTTGCAGATCCAGGGTGTATACTGGCAAATTAGACATAGCCGGATCAATGAAGCCGGAATCTATCAGATCCTGCAAACCGTATGCTTCTGATAATTCGCCCGGCTGTGCTCCGGCGCCCGGAGGAGTTCGGTAGCCCCGCCGATCGCTACCTTTGTACAACATATCGGGCGAAAGCCCTCCTTCAACTCGCAGGTATTCAATAAACTTTTCCCGGTCTTCCTGGCTGAAGGGCAAATCCAGCGCCTTCTGATCTACGGCTTTGTGCAACAATTCGCAGGTGTAGCCCCGTAAATCATGGCCCACTTCTCGAATGCGCATCGGGCGATTGGAAAGGGGACCGCTGCCTTCGCTGTATAAGTAAGCGTTCTCATTTACATTGTTAAAAATTTCCAAAGGCACTCCCAGCTCCCGGCAATAGTGCATAGAGATTTCGTGATGATGGGGAATACGAGCCGCCCCGGCATTAATATACTCACCATCAGCAAACTGGCACTGTTGAGCTTCTCCCCCTATTTCTGTTTCTTCCGTGCCTCCGCGAACAGTCCAGACCCGACCACCAGGACGAGAACGTGCTTCCAGAATCGTACAGTCGTAACCCAGTTTATTAAGTTCATACGCCGAGGTCATACCGGCTAAGCCTGCTCCTAAAATTATTACCCGGGTGCCATCTCCTTTTCCTTGTAATTTAAAAGGTTTGGCCGGTGCTTTCGGGATCATATCCAGCGCTACCATGGCGGGGTAACTGGAGCCTACCAACAAAGAAAAGCGTTGTAAAAAGGAGCGACGCGATAATCCTTCCATAATAATGTGATAAAGTGAGGTATTGTAGATTAGTATGGACTATTAGCAAAAATCAAAATATTATAGTGGTATTTTTGAAAATAGTCGTACAAATCTAGCAGATAAGTTAAGTAAAACCAAAATTATATTTTATGAAGAAGTTTACCCATAATACTCCTGCACCGGAATAGTTTATCTATAAATTTGCCCTAACCTAAGGGTACTTTCATTGCATTTTGTAAGCTTGCAGCAACCTCGGAAAATTCCCGTATGTGTGGCATTCACCTTATCATCGCTAAAAAACCGGCATCAGCTGACCAGACAGCCGCGCTACAACGCATGCTGCAGGCCAGTGCCTACCGGGGCCCTGACGCAGCGCATCAGTTGCATTGGCAAAATTCGCGGCAGCAGGTTTGGCTGGGCGGGCAACGGCTAAAAATTACCGATATGGATGACCGGGCCAATCAGCCGATGGTGTCACCGGATGGGCGGTATGCTCTGCTCTACAATGGCGAATTGTATAATTTTTACGAACTGCGAAATCAGCTTCTAAGTAAGGGAGAAACCTTTTCTACCCACTCCGATACCGAAGTGGTGCTAAAGATGCTCATTCGGCAGGGACAGGCGGCTTTTTCTGAATTTGAGGGCATGTTTGCGCTGGCTTTTTATGACCGAGCCGCAGAGGTGCTCACGCTGGCCCGCGATCCTTTCGGGATCAAACCTTTGTATTATGCTGAAAATGATCACTATTTTCTGGCATCCTCTTCTTCCCAAAGCCTGCTGGCCTCCGGCCTGGTATCCACTGAGCTGGACTCGCAGCAGATAGACCATTACCTGTGCTTTCGTTATCCTCAAAAAACCCGGACGCTGTATCAAAATATTCACCAACTGGCAGAAAGCTCTTACCTGATGGTCTCTCCTACTCAACCGGCCCAGACCCAATCATTTGCTTCACCTGCTTCAACAACGGTAAGCTTTTTACCCGACGAAGCTGAGCTGCTGAGAGAAACAGAAACCTTACTGAAAGATGCTGTTCTCCGACACATTGCCACCGATGTGCCCACTGGGCTTTTTCTGAGCGGAGGGGTAGATTCTACGCTGCTTCTCGCCCTGATCAAAGAAGAAGGCGCGCATCCCATCCCTACCTTTTCTTTAGTAAATGATCCCAAAGAAAAGAATTTTGGTACCCAGGATTATCAATACTCCCGGTTAGCCGCCCAGCAATATGGAAGCTATCATCAAGAAGTTACACTGAGCCAGGCTTTGTTCGAGGAGCATTTTGAGACCTTCGTTCAGCATATGGACCAACCCGTGGGGGATAGCGGAGCTATGATGACGTACTTGCTTTCCCAGGAAGCTAAGAAGCAGGTGAAAGTCGTGCTGTCAGGGGCCGGTGCCGATGAGTTGTTTGGAGGATACAACCGGCATGGGGCGTATTACCAGTATCTCCGGCATTACACGCTGATTAACAATGCCAGAAAGCTAGGCAAAAAGCTAGTGGATTATCTGCCTACCGGCTTTCCCCACCCGCTCCGCAAGCCATTCCGGCTAGCTAAAAAATTCACTCAATCATTATCAGGCGATCCGGCTACTACCTTTTTGCATTTTATTCGTTCCGGGCCAGCAAACCACTGCCCTGAATGGCACTCACCGCCTCAATCACTCGCATCTTCCCACCCTGATTTTGTAGAATATTATTTATCATTTGCTTTACAGCACGACCAACACCATTATCTGATAGAAGATGTGCTACAGCTGAGCGACCGAGCCAGCATGGCCCACAGCCTGGAATTGCGCGTCCCTTACCTGGATGCTCCCATAGTGCGTCATGCTCAAGCCCTTCCTGCTTCTTTCCGGCTTGGGCAGGGTAAAAAGTGGATCTTACGAAAGCTGCTAAACCAACGTGGGGGGCAAACTTTTACCCGCCGCCCGAAGGAAGGTTTTGGTTTACCATTTGGGCATTGGCTGCTCGCGGCTTCCTCGCCCATCGTTAGCCAGTATCTGGAAGATCCGCAACAGCTCGTATTTCGTTTTTTGCCTTACAATGAGGTGCAACACCTGCTTATCCAGCACCGAAATGGTCGTCAGGATTACAGTAGTGAACTTTGGTCGGTTCTTTTGCTGTCGGCCTGGATTACCCGTCAAAATTCACTCAACAAATAATCGCCTCTTTCGTTATTCAATTGCTTAATGTATGACGAGTTCTTTATGTGATAAAAAACTTGAGAATTCACTACCTCGAATTAGAAATTCATTAGGTAACTGAAAAAATTTCGTTGTATTTTGTAGCTCTTTTTCCAGTTTTTTTAGTACCACTTTTTCATACCTACCGGTTTATGCATATCCTCTATATCCACCAGTACTTCAAGACGCCCGAAGAAGGTGGTGCTATACGGTCTTATTACTTAGCCAAAGGACTGGTAGAAGCCGGTCATAAGGTTACTATGCTTACCGCGCATAATGAACTTACTTACAAGAAGATGCTGGTAGATGGCATTTATGTGCACTACCTGCCAGTGCCCTATTCTCAGAACATGAGCAAGTGGCAGCGTATCCGGGCATTTCTGTGGTTTATGTGGTATGTATTTGATAAAGCTCCCTTGTTTAAATATGTAGACCGAGTATATGCCACTTCCACTCCATTAACGGTGGGTATAGCCGCTCTGTACTTCCGATGGCGCTACCGTCTTCCGTACCTGTTTGAGGTGCGAGACTTGTGGCCTGAAGCTCCTATACAGATGGGCATGTTCCGTAACCGCTGGGTGCGGCACTATTTGCGGGGTTGGGAGAAACGCATTTACCGCCATGCACAGGCATTAGTGGGGCTGTCGCCCGATATTGAACGGCATATTCGTCGTATTGTGCCTCAAAAGCCTATTTACCTTATTCCTAACATGTCCGACTGCCAGTTTTTCCGGAAGTCAGAGCGAAACATTTACCATGAGGTGCAGTTCGGGGTGGAAAATAAATTTGTGATCACCTACTTTGGCGCGATGGGCAAGGCCAACCATCTTCAATTCCTGATTGATGCCGCCGAATCGTGCCAGCAAAAGGGGTTAACTGGCGTACACTTCCTGATGGTAGGGCAAGGCAGTGAACGAGCTTATCTAAAAGGGCTGGTAGAAAAGCGAGGGCTCAATAATATATCTTTTGTCGACCATCAGAATAAATACGGTTTGCTATCAGTACTTAATGTTACTGATGCGGTTTATATTTCTTTTGCTGATCGGCCGGTTTTACAGACCAATAGCCCCAATAAGTTTTTTGATGCGCTGGCGGCTGGTAAAATGTGCATTATCAATACCCCAGGGTGGGTTGCCCAACTAGTAGAAGAAAATCACTGCGGATTTTACACGCATCCAAAAAGACCCGAACGGTTTGTGGCGCAGATCGCCCCTTTCGTCACTGATCGGGCTATGCTGGAAACCTATCAGAACAATGCCCGCCTACTAGCTGAACGAGAATTTTCTAAAGAGAAACAGGTTGAAATTCTGCGAAGCGTCCTGGAAGAATCTCATCAATCAAAATCAGTTCGTCCGGAAGCGGCTAGGGCCTATACTTTGCTTGTGTAAAAATCTGCTGGGCATTGGCTTCCTGCATCACCTGCGGTAGGGTTTTATCCGTTTTATCTACATAAGCTTCTACAATCTGCCAGCCTAACCATCGGCCTACGCGCCCGGGAATTTTTGAGTTAATTTCTACTGTCACCGGGCGCTCGCCTACATAGCGGGGCTTCACAATATGACTGGTCTCATACAAGAGTTCATTATCAATAAAGTGCGACCAGATCATGCCGGTATTATCCTCTACTATCGTAATCTCTTCCTGGTCATACCCGGCTATAATTGTATCCGGCAAACAAGGCATCATTCGCTGCACAAAATAATAACTCTTCCCGTAGTAAATCATCTCCGCCAGCAGGCTGTTATCCGACTCTTCAGTATTATTAAAGCGATTTGACAACATCATGATACAACTAGGGACAATGTATTCAGGAGTATACCGACCTATTAGATAATCGTAAACCTGAGGACGAAAGTGCGCCTCATCACCGACAAAAAAGTCCAGGCTGATGACAATAAGACTATCGCTGACCAGCAGGTCAGAACCCATGCTGCCCAAGCCGGTAAAGGTAGTATAGATGGTAGGCGGGGTGAAGTCCGGATAGTAATATTTAATATGCCGGAACGCCTGCTCGAAGTCGGTTATTAATGTACTCAGATCACTGAAAACGGATTGGGTTTGCTGATACAGGGTATCAATATTGGGATCTTGAGTAAGGCGGAAGTACTCCGCATAGTACAGAGAGTCCTGATCAGTGCCGCTGAGGTTAGCATAGCGTGATACATAAAGTGGATGCTGAGTCAGCAGTGACTGAACATCTGCTTTGGATTTGGCAGCAAAAAGTGCCTGATCCAAACGAATAATGTCTACATTAACCGAAATATCCGAGATTTCTGCTGAATCTGAACAATTATCCGGTTCACATGAAAACAAAAGGAGCGATGCTAATGATAATAGTATAGAGATAGTAGAACGCATGAATGTTGTTTTGTTCAAAACGGATTCCATTTTAAAATAATTTGACGATGATACGATATATTCTCCTTCTATTTTTTGCTTTATCTTACGTAGACTCTTACGCACAGCTTAAACTAGGGGTGCAGGTCTCTCCTACCCTGTCCTTTAACCGCATTGATGATGATGATGCTAACATGGGTTTTAATAGCAACGGCGTGGGCGGAAGACTGGTCGCCGGGGTGATTGCCGACTACATGTTTCAGGAGAACTATTACTTTTCTACTGGAATATTCTTTACTCCTAAGCGAGTAGGACTGGAAACTAGCACTAACCCGGTAGAAGAAGCGTATCGCCTTCATTATTTGCAGGTTCCTGCTACTATCAAACTCTTTACTAACGAAGTGGCGCTGGACACTCGCGTTTACTTCCAGGCAGGATTCACACTAGACCTTAAAATACTGGAAGATAACCTTAGCGAAACAACCCAGTACGTAGATAGCTTCCGTCCTGTAGACTCATCGTTATTGCTGGGTACCGGAGTAGAATATCAGTATGGATACAGTACCATCCTATACGGTGGCTTTAGTTACCGCCGCGGCTTAGGTAATACGGTTCGGCGGACCGCAGCGGGAGCCGGAGACCTTATCATTAAGAACGACTTATTCAGTCTGGATCTTGGCGTCAAATTTTAGATCAGACCTTTCATAAGCCTTAGATAAACATTCAGCGTTCTTTAACTTTGTGTAACCTTTAAGCTAGAAGGTTTAACGATTTAGTAATATTCCCTGATTGGTCCCTCATAGGGTTATATGTAGCTTGAAACAGCATATATCAGTGCTATTCAACTACACTAACCAATAAATCTATGAACCGACCTATCCTTCCATTCCTCTTTCTCTGCTGTCTATTACTCTTTCAGTCCGCCAGTTTTGGGCAAGACCTTCAACTGTTAGGAACTTACCAGACCGGCATCTTCGACGATGGTGGCGCTGAAATTCCTTCGTACGATCCGGCTACCCAGCGTCTGTTCATCACCAATGGCTCAGAAGGGCGCATTGAAGTAGTAGATCTTAGCGACCCGACCAACCCTACCCTGCTATTCTCTTTTGACGTAGCGGGGGTGTTGCCCGGTGCCGACATAACCAGTGTGGCCTGTCAGGAGGGACTGGTAGCGGTGACCGCCGAAGACGAAGATGGTAATGGCAACGTAGTCTTCTTTGAGGCCGACCTACCCGCCAACCCTACCGAAGCCAAAGCCATTGTACCTGTGGGCAGCCTGCCCGACATGCTAATCTTCACTCCCGACGGCACCAAGGTGTTGGTTGCCAACGAGGGCGAGCCGGGAGATGACGGTACTGACCCCGAAGGTTCGGTGAGCGTCATTCAGGTGAGTGATTTTAGCGTGACCACTGTAGATTTCACCAAGTTTAATGATCAGCGTGAAGCTCTTCTGGCCAAGGGCGTACGTATTTTTGAGTATGCCGAGACCGTAGCGCAGGACCTGGAACCGGAAGGCATTGCCATTTCTAAGGATGGCACCCAGGCGTTTATCTCCCTTCAGGAAAATAATGCCTTTGCCGTGCTGGATATTGCCAGCCTGGAAGTACTGGATATCGTTCCCGCCGGATACAAAGACCATCTGTCGGGCCAACCTAGCCTTGAACTATATGAATTTGACGAACCTCCGCTGGACGAAGAGCAAGGCATCCTGTTTGGCGGACTGTCGGGCTTATTCTTTGAAGCGGAAAAGGGCAACGGACGCTACCAGTTCATCACCATTCCTGACCGGGGGCCGAACGGAAACCCTACCGATGTAACCGATGCTGACGGAAACAGCCTGACGGTACGCCCTTTTCTCATTCCTGACTACCAGGCTCAGATCATCCGGTTTGAAGTAAATACGAATTCCGGGAAAGTTAAGATCTTAGATAAGCTTAATCTGACCCGACCGGATGGCACACCAATCAGCGGATTGCCTAACATTCCGGGGATAGATGAGATTCCTGCCCTGCCGGTAAACGAACCCGCCGACTATACGGATGCTGACGGTAACTATTTCAAGGCACTTTCTTACGATGCCTATGGTGCTGACCTGGAAGGAATCGTGGTAAACCCCACCGATGGCACGTACTGGATGGTGGATGAGTACCGTCCGGCCATTTATCACTTTAACACTGATGGGGTGCTGATGGATCGGCTGGTGCCGGAAGGTACCGCCGCGTTGATCGGGGAAGCGGAGGGCACATTTGGCAGTGAAACCCTGCCGATGCCTTATAATAACCGCCAGGCGAACCGTGGCTTTGAGGCGATGGCCCTGGATACTGACGAAGGAATACTGTATGCCTTTATTCAAACTCCGCTTTCGAACCCCGATCAGGCTACCGGCAGTGCTTCTACTGTAATTCGCATTATTGGAGTGGACCCCGCCACGGGCGAACCCGTTGCCGAGTATGCCTACCTGCTGGAAAAACCCACGTTTCGATCCAGTACGGTAGATAAAATGGGCGATGCCGTGTATGATCCAGCCACGAAAAAGATTTACGCCATTGAACGAGACTCAGGTGCTGATCCTACCAATAAGAAATTCATCTTTGAGATTGACCTGAAATACGCAACGAATATCCTGGGCACTCCTTTATCGGATGCGATGACCGGCATGACGCTGGAATCTATGACTGCCGAAGACCTGAAAGCCGAAGGTATTATGCCCGCGTACAAGCGTAAAGTGCTCAATTTGCCTTCTTTAGGTTATTTACCCAGCGATAAGCCTGAAGGTTTGGCCCTGTTACCCGAAGGCAAGCTGGCCGTCCTGAATGATAATGACTTTGGATTGGAAGGCCCTGACCTGTCGACCATCGGGTTAGGCATTATTTCCTTTGATAAAGCGTCTAACGCTCTGGATGCCAGCGATCGCGACGATGCTATTAACATTACTAGCTGGCCGGTGCTGGGTATGTACATGCCGGATGGTATCGCCTCTTTTATGGTAGATGGCAAAACCTATTACGCAACGGCTAACGAAGGAGATGCCCGGGAGTATGACTTCTACGAAGAAGAAGAACGCATTGGCGACAAAGACTATCCCCTGGACCCGGACGCATTTCCGGATGCTGATATGCTCAAAATGGATGAGCAACTCGGGCGTCTGACCGCTACCCTGGAAAACGGAGACGTCGACGGTGATGGCGACTACGACCGGATCTTTGTCTACGGAGGCCGATCATTCTCTATCTGGGATGCGTACGGTAACCTGGTGTACGATAGCGGAGATGATT
Source organism: Roseihalotalea indica (assembly GCF_022458895.1). The sequence goes on from NZ_JAINFL010000018.1 coordinate 101,649, forward strand.
TTGAACAGATCACGGCCGATGCCCTACCCGACTACTTCAACAGCAGCAATGATGAAGCCGAATTTGACAGCCGAAGCGATGCCAAAGGCCCGGAACCGGAAGGAGTAGCCATCGGGATGGTTAATCGTAAGCTGTATGCTTTCATTGGACTGGAGCGCATTGGCGGTATCATGATGTATGACATTAGTGACCCGATGCATCCTGAGTTTGCCGCGTATGTGAACAACCGGAATTTTGAGGTAGATCAGGAAACTCCGGAGGCGGGTGATCTTGCTCCGGAAGGATTATTGTTCATCGCAGCGGAGGATAGCCCCACGGGCTCCCCATTGCTGGTGGTCGCTAATGAGGTGAGCGGTTCTACCTCGGTATATGCGGTAGAAGCTCCGCCGGCTGTCACTAAATTTGTATTGGTTGATGCCAAATCTGATAAGGACATCATGGAAATTACGGATGGAGAGACTATTGTACTGGAGGATCTTCCTTCCCGGCAGTTAAATGTGCGGGCTGAGGTAGCAGGCCATACGCAAAGTGTGGTTTTCAACCTCAACGGCCAGCAGTATCAGGCGCAGAATGCCGAACCCTACGCATTATTCGGGGATGACAACGGAGATTACGATGATGACGGCATCATCTTCTTGCCGAATGCCTTTGAACTAACCGCAACTCCTTATACCGGCAAGACGGGAAGCGGTATGATGGGCACTACGCTCACCATCAGCTTTGAGATTATTGAAAGTAACACCATTGTAGACATAGCCGCCCGCACGGAAGACTTCAGTATTCTGACCGAAGCGGTTATCAAAGCTCAGTTAGCCAAAGCACTGTCTGCTCCCGGCCCGTTTACTGTCTTTGCCCCTACGAATGCTGCGTTTGAAGCCCTATTCACTACCCTGGGCATCAGCGATATAAGCCAACTGGACCAGCAACTGCTGGCTGATGTACTGAAATACCACGTAGTACCTGGCCAAGTGCTATCCACCGACATTGCAGACGGGCAGATGACCGAGACTTTACTGGGTGCTCCGCTCACCTTTTTAGTCAATGGTATGATTAAAGTAAATGACGCTACAGTTGGTCCGGCCGATATGATGGCATCCAACGGAGTGGTCCACGCCATTGATCAGGTATTGCTACCCGCCAGCATGGTGACGCAAATGGTGTTAGTTGACGCTGAGACCGATCAGGACATCATGGTGCTGGAAGATGGTGCCTCCATTGCCCTATCCGACCTACCCACCACCAAGTTAAACGTCCGTGCTGATGTATCCGGTTTGGTGAACAGCCTGGTATTTAAGCTAAATGACCGTACCTACCAGACCCAGAATGCTGATCCTTTTGCTCTGTTCAGCGATCGCGACGGAGATTACAAGGAAGGCAGCCTTCCGATAGGCACTCATACCCTGATGGCTACCCCGTATACCAGCAAAAACGCTACTGGCTTACCGGGTATGTCTCTTAGTATATCATTCACAGTAACTGATGGAGCGATGGCGATGAGTGCTTCGCCCGTCCCAGTGCAGCAACATGTTCGCTTAGAGCTTAAAGATAAACAGGAGTCCATCCATTCTTATGTACTGATGGATAAGCAGGGCATGCCACTTCAGATGAAAAATACGGTTCCGGCTAACAGTTTGGAGGTAACTATGGGTGGTTACCAGCCGGGTATTTACCTTATTAAAGTGGTCACTGACCGCAGCAGCTATCTACAACGCCTTGTTAAAGAATAGCTATGACTATCTTACCTTCTACTATATAAACCTTACACTTCATATCTGCTATCAGAAAGGCCGAATGACTTCATTCGGCTTTTTTCTTTCTCTATCTCCCGGGATTTAGCCCTTTAATAGGCGATACATACACCTATATCCATACGGATGAGACTAATTGCACCTGGCTCCCATGTACCAATCCAGCGGGATTTTGAATTTTATATCGGTTGCATATTCTACAATTTTCCTGCATTGCATGGCTTACCCTCGTCTCTCTCTCTATTCTGATTAAAATATTTACTAACCAGCGCTTTTCCTACACCCGTACCTTATCTAATACCTTTGTACATTTTTTAAATTTAAGGTGTCCTACTTTAGACTATTATAATGTACTTGTCATGAAAAAGGTATCTAAGTCGCAAGAATATCTATTATATCGGGTGCAGGTAACTACCGAAGCTGTACTTTCTGTGCCAGAATTGCAAAAAGCCATGGCCCAGCACACCTATCATTCTAAGAAAGTAGAAGAAGGGCAACAAATCAGAGAAAAAGTAAGAAGTCTTCAGATAAAGCAAGAAGTTACCCAGGGAAATGCCCGCAAAGCACAGAACACGTTACAGGAAGCCAAAGAAACGATACAGGCATTGTATATAGATCATTTGGAAACTGCTCGCTTCATTTATCGTCGTGATGAAGAAATGCAACGGAAACTCCGACTGACTGGCAGTCGGAAACGTCAGTATACTCAATGGCTAGCTCAGGTAAAGAGGTTTTACCAGCATGTTGAAGATGAAATGATGGAGCGGTACGATGTACCCGCTGAGGAACTTCAAGAAGCCCGGCAATTGATGGAGCGATTACTAGACCTGGAGGTATTACGTAATGACGCCCGTAGGCAGTCTCAACAAGCCAGTCAGGCTAAACAGGCGGCGTTTCTTCAACTGCGGGAATGGTACTGTCGCTTTATGCGAGTAGCTAAAATAGCCTGTGAACACGATCAGCAGATGCTAGAATCATTGGGAATTGCCGTTCCTAACTAAAGAAGAGTTGATTGATGGAAGGGTGAAATACAAGCTATACCGGCGCTGATGTTTATCCTTCAGCCAGTTGATAGCTTAGTGACATAATACTCGCTAAATGGTTATCGGCTTAAGAACTCTTCTACCTGCTTAAGCGTGATCATCCCTTCGTAGTAAGCTTTACCGAAAACCACACCATAGAGACCGATCTCCTGAAGACGTTCAATATCTTCCAGCCGATGAACCCCTCCGCTGGCAATGAGCTTAATGCCGGGGAATTTATCCATTAGATCACGGTATAGATTAAAAGCAGGACCTTCTACCTGACCTTCTTTGGAGATATCACTGGTCTTAAGAAACTTGAGACTGCGGCTATAAAAGTACTCCACATGATCAAACAAATCTATTTGCGTTCCCTGTTGCCAACCCTGTATAGCCACCTTACGGCCTTCGGGAGTATCACTGAGTGCGTCGGCCCCTAATGCGATCTTTTCACGGCCGTATGATACCACCCAGGAAGCAAACTCAGAGGGGTTTTTCACAGCTACCGTTGCCGCAGTAATCTTTTTAGCTCCATAATCAAAAGCTTTATTTACATCGCCATCGGTATTAATACCACCGGCAAAGTCAATCTCCAAACGAGTATGCCCGGCGATGGCTTCCAGAATGTGATAATTAACGGGTTTGCCGTTCCGGGTGCCATCCAAATCGACTAATTGTAACTTACGAATGCCATGATCCTCGAATTTTTTAGCCAGATCTACCGGACTGTCATTATAGACCTGCTCCTTTTCGAAGTCTCCCTGTTTAAGACGGGTAATCTTATTATTAAGTATGGAGATAGAAGGAATAATTTCAATTTTTCGTGCTGGCATACGAGTCTACCCTTATAAGTATGATAAACAATAATTACATAGCGACGCGGCCACTAAATTCGGACAATTTCATGGCTCTTACTAACAGATCGTCTATTTTTTAAGCAATTATCTAAAGAAACATAATTTTTCTTAAAAAAGTGGCAAAATAATATACTTAACTACAAACAGTATGCAGAAAGTGAAATACTAAGGATCAAAATAACGACAGATAAATATGCGTGAATTTAGCCCCTTGTCCCCTTATTCTACTCCTCTCATCAGAAGAAACCTGTGCATTCTCGGGTCAGAGTGCCATTGTTTTATTAAAAAGGAAGTTTTGCCACATCGACATTTCCTCCTGTTAGGATAATGCCAACTTGCTTGCCATTAAAAAAGCTGGTTCGTTGCAATACAGCGGCCAAGGGAACGGCACAGGAAGGTTCTACAATAATTTTCATCCGCTCCCAAATCAACCGCATAGCTGCGACAATTTCTTCATCACTTACGGTGATAATCTCTTTTACAAACTCGCGAATAATCGGGAAAGTTTTGTCACCCAAAGAGGTAAGCAGACCATCCGCAATGGTGTCAGGTTGTTCAGAAGGGGTAATATACCCCTCCTGTAAAGAGCGAAAAGCATCATCAGCCCCCTTGGGTTCGCCTGCAATGACTTCAGCCTTCGGAAGCAGATAATGAGTGCTCAGGGCTGTTCCGCTAAGCAGCCCGCCACCGCCTACGGGTGCCATTACCACATCTAGGCCATTAGTATCTTCAATCAGCTCTAAGGCCGCCGTCGCCTGGCCGGTGATTACCTGTTCATTATTGTAAGGATGGATGAATGTAGCGTTAGTATCCTGCACTACCTGAGCCAGCGTATCTTCGCGGGCCTGCAATGTAGGTTCACAAAAGCTGATTTTAGCACCATATTCGGCTACGGCTTTCTTTTTAACCTCGGGGGCCGTTCTCGGCATCACAATATATGCCGGAATGCCTACCGATTGGGCTGCTTTAGCCAGAGCCTGCCCATGGTTTCCCGAAGAATGCGTGGCCACACCATGCTTACGCTCCTCCTCAGTCAAGGAAAGTACCGCATTAGCCGCTCCGCGCATCTTAAAAGCCCCTGCTTTCTGAAAATTTTCACACTTGAAATACAGTTGCGCCCCCGACAGGAGGTTAAGCGTTTCGTTGGTTAATACCGGAGTACGATGAATAAGGGGCTGAATCCGGTCGGCGGCCTGGCGAATATCGGTAAGGGTAATAGGCATGGGGTGGGATGATTGTTTATTGCTAAATTGTTTGATTGTTGAATGGCTGAATTGCTTATTGTTTTGTATCCCTCTTCCCTTTAATGCGCTTCCAGCCAGTTTTGGCCAATACCAGTGCCTACTTCCATCGGCACATCCAGCGGTAAAGCGTTGATCATGAGTTCGGTCACTTTTTCTTTAAGTTTTTCCTGTTCACCCAGATGTACATCAAAAACCAGTTCGTCATGCACCTGGAGAATCATGCGGGATTTAAGCTTTTCTTTCTGCATCCAATCGTAGATATCGACCATCGCAATCTTGATCATGTCGGCCGCAGTGCCCTGAATGGGGGCATTGATGGCGTTGCGTTCGCTATACCCTCGCAAGGTAGGGTTGCGGGAATTGATATCGCGCAGATAGCGTTTGCGACCCATAATAGTTTCTACATACTCTACTTCACGGGCCTGCTGAATCACCCGATCCATATACTGCCGGACGCTGGTGAACTGCTCAAAATAAGCCTTAATAATATCAGAAGCTTCTGATTTGGGAATGCTCAACCGTTGAGCCAACCCAAAGGATGAAACACCATAGATAATACCAAAATTGGCCATCTTAGCCTTCCGCCGCATTTCCGGGGTTATCTCATCTAATGAAACACCGAAAATCTTGCTGGCGGTGGCCGCATGAATATCCTGCCCTTTCTGAAATGCCTCGATCATGGTTTTATCCTGAGCAAATGAGGCCATGATGCGCAACTCTACCTGAGAATAATCCGCCGACATCAACGCAAACTCTTCACTGCGGGGCACAAAAGCTTTACGAATGAGCTGCCCCTTCTCGGTACGAATAGGGATATTCTGCAAGTTAGGATTCGTTGAACTTAACCTCCCGGTAGTCGTTACCGCCTGATTATAAGAAGTATGAATACGTTGATCTACCGGACTAATTAGTTTGGGTAGCGAATCGATATAGGTATTTTTGAGTTTTACCAATTCGCGATAGTCCAGAATCCGGCGAGCAATCTCATGTTCAGTGGCTAAATCTGAGAGAATAGCTTCACCAGTGGCATATTGCCCGGATTTAGTGCGTTTAGGTTTTTCTAAAAGCTTCATATGATCAAACAGCACCTCACCCAATTGCTTGGGCGAACCGATGTTGAACTCGGTACCGGCAACCTGGTACACCTCCTGTTCCAGTTTAATGATGTCCTGGGCCAGTTCGTCTGACAGTTCATGCAACACCTGCGTATCTACATTAACCCCTTCATATTCCATTGCTGTTAATACCGGCACCAATGGCATCTCCATGCGGTGGAAAAGTTTGTTCAGCTTCTCATCTTCTTTAAGCTTATCTTCAAAAATTTCCTTTAGCCTCAGCGTAACGTCAGCATCTTCGCCGGCATACTCGGCTGCGGTTTCTGCCGGAACATCGCGCATGGTTCCCTGCCCTTTTCCTTTTTTGCCGATCAGGCTCTCAATAGAAACCGGCTTGTAATTGAGATAATTTTCCGCCATTACATCCATAGAATGGCTGGTTTCCGGGTCGAGGAGGTAATGAGCGATCATGGTATCAAACATGGCACCGTTTACATCCACTCCGTATTTCTTCAGCACCAGTATGTCGAACTTCAGGTTCTGCCCGATTTTTAACACTTTTTCATTCTCCAGCACAGGCTTAAACTCATCTACAATCTTTTGCGCTTCAGCTTTATCTTCCGGCACGGGAACGTAAAAGGCCTTACAGGTCTCGCCGGCAAACGCCAAACCGACCAGTTGTGTTTCCATGGCATCCAGGCTGTCGGTTTCGGTGTCAAAGCATATTGCCGATTTTTCGGAGAGCAGCTTCACCAGTTTGGCTCGCTGCTCGAGGGTGGCTACTAACTGGTACTCATGCTCGGTATTTTCGATAGAATCCTGAAAGTCGAAAGGCAACTCATTATGGTCTTCCGTTACTTCATCAACAGGACTATCAAATAACCCTGGTTGGGCCTGAGCAGTAGCCGGGTGGTTATCCAGCACCCGCCGGGCCAGCGTGCGGAATTCTAGTTCATCAAATATTTTCCGCAGAGCATTTTCATCCGGATGGTCCAGGTGCAGAGCTTCTTCATCGATGGGAATGGGCACATCAATTTTGATAGTAGCCAACTCTTTAGACATCAGTCCTTGCTCTCCAAACTCCAGCACTCGCTCTTTCTGTTTGCCCTTGAGCTGATCAGCATTAGCAATAATCGCTTCTACTGAACCAAACTCCTTCAGCAATTTGGAAGCCGTTTTAGCCCCAATACCCGGGATGCCTGGGATGTTATCTGAACTATCGCCCTGCAACCCCAGAATATCACGCACTTGATCAACCTTCTGAATGTCGAACTTCTTCAACACTTCAGGAATGCCCAGAATTTCTACACTATTCCCCATATAAGATGGTTTATACAGGTAGATGCATTCTTCTACTAGCTGGGCATAATCCTTATCGGGCGTCATCATATAAACCGTATACCCCTGTTTTGCTGCGTGCTTGGCAAAAGTGCCGATAATATCGTCGGCTTCGTAGCCATCTCTTTCCAATACCGGAATATGAAAGGCCCGAACAATGTCTTTTACAATAGGAATTGCCACCTGAATATCTTCCGGTTGCGCTTCGCGGTGGGCTTTATACGCTTCGTATTGCTCATGACGGAAGGTAGGCGCGCTGGTATCAAATGCTACGGCAATATGAGACGGTCTTTCTTTATTTAATACCTCAACCAGGGCATTGGTAAACCCCAGCGCAGCACCAGTGTTCATGCCCTTGGAGTTGATTCGGGGATTTTTACTAAATGCAAAATGAGCACGATAGATCAGTGCCATGGCATCCAGCAGAAACAGTTTTTTATCGGATTGACTCATACGGTCAAAGGTGAGAACATGGGCCGGGAATTGCAAGCTTCACGCTTCAACAAATCGCACTCAGCTATAGGTAATGATCCCCTGAAAGAGGAAATTTTTAGCAAGCCCCCTCTTAAGTAAAAATGAGTGCTTTTGGTACGATGTTGTATATTATCTGGTTAGTTATACTCCCTGTTTCAGTGTTCTTAGAAAGATACCAACATGCTCGTTAATTTTTTATTGGGTTACAAAAAAATACTATTAGTTCCGATTCTTACTGGCTTTGGTAATTGGTGCGCTATGTAATGATTTTATCAATTGGCGCACTTTTTGAGAAATTGTGATTAACATATACAATAACGCCATAAGCTGATAACGTTTACGAACGAAGGTTATCTGCATACTTGTTTGTCAGATAATATTAGTATATGTAGTTTTGCGCCACGTTTATGAACGTTCTTATAAATGATCAATTTCTATGAGGTGCGTTCTTACCACAAAGTACCGTATGTCGAAGAAACGACTTTTTTTCATTGCTTTCGCCTTCTTTCTACACTACTTATCCCCCAGCTTTGGGCAAGATGCCAGCTTGTTACAACAGCAGGATTGGAGTAACGTTAGAGTAGACAAATTCTCTGATGCACAGATTAAGCGCCTGGTTCAGGCAGCAGAAGAGAGGAATATCAGTGTGCAGAATATTCAGGAGCAGGCCCTGATCCGCGGCATGCCTCGCACTGAAATAAATAAGCTCCTGCAGCGCATCAGCCGCATACAGCGTAACTCGCCTCAATCTCGTTCGGGCCAGCGATCTTCTCAGTCAGATACCGAATCAGACAGCCTTTCTCAAACATCTCAACGTGATTCATCACTTGACATCATTAGTGAGGAAGAGCGCAAAGTATTTGGTTTCAGCCTGTTTAACAGCCAGGATCTAACGTTTGAGCCGAACCAGAGCATTGCTACCCCTCAGAATTACCAGTTGGGCCCAGGCGATGAATTACTGATCAACGTATGGGGCGCCTCTCAACAAAATTACGCACTAGAGGTAGACCGTGACGGAACAGTACGTATTGATAATCTGGGGCCGGTTTATGTTAATGGCCTTACTATTGAGGATGCTGAGCGTCGCATTATTGGCAGATTGTCTGAGATATATGCCGGTTTGCGAGGCAACCGGGAGCGTCCGGCAAACACCTACGCCGAGGTAACTTTAGGGCAGGCACGCAGCATTAAAGTAACCATTGTAGGTGAAGTACGAAAACCAGGCACGTATACGCTTTCTTCATTGGCCTCTGCGTTTAATGCCTTGTATCAGTCAGGCGGCCCTACCTTTATTGGCTCTTTCCGAAATATTGAAATTGTACGAGAAGGAAAGGTTGTAAACACACTGGATGTGTACGATTTTCTGGTAGGGGGAGAACAAAGCAATAACAATGCACAACTACAAGACCAGGATATTATACGGGTAACTCCTTATGACACCCGCATAGAATTAAAAGGCCAAGTTAAACGCCCGGGGTATTACGAAGTAAAGCCAGAAGAGACATTAGACCAGGCTGTAAAGTTTGGTGGCGGATTCACTGATAAAGCCTATACCCACCGGCTGAAAGTAACGCGCAAGACTCCCCGAGCTAAACAAATCATTGATGTCTCTAATGATGAGATTAATAGCTTTATCAGCAAAAATGGCGATGTTGTAATCGTAGATTCCATTCTGAACCGCTACGAGAACCGGGTAGAAATACTGGGGGCTGTTTTCCGCCCAGGCGATTATGCCTTAACAGAAGGGCTCACCGTACGAGGGCTGTTGGCTAAAGCAGAGGGCTTACGGGAAGATGCGTATGCTGGACGGGCACTGCTATATCGTAAAGGCGAAGATCTCACCCCGCAGGTAGTGTCCCTGGATCTACGAGAAGTACTAAGCCAAGGCAGCGACGATATCCCATTGCAACGGGAAGATGTATTGCGAGTGTACTCGATAACTGACCTGGAAGAAGAATATATGGTGCGTATTGATGGCGAAGTGCAAGATCCCGATCATTACCCTTATATGAAAGGAATGACGCTCGGAGACCTGATAGCCATGGCTGGCGGCATGAAAGAATCGGCCTACGAAGCAAAAGTAGACGTGGCCCGCCCCGTGAAAAATGTGACTGATGAAGGAACCAATGGAAGCCCAAATGCGACGGCAAAAACTTACCACTTTGATATAAACACTTCCTTAGAGCTTGTTGAGAACGCTTCGGATTTCGAACTATTACCCTCTGATCAGGTGTTTGTACGACAATCGCTTGATTATGAACCTCAACAGACAGTGCATGTAATCGGCGAGGTAGCTTATCCAGGCGAATATGCAATTACCAGTAAAGATGAGCGCATTTCTGATTTGGTAGAGCGGGCTGGTGGCCTTACCTCTTATTCTTACCGAGAAGGGGCTCATTTAGTGCGACTTAATCCGGAGTTCTACGAAGAGAAAGCGCTGAAGGAAGAGCTTTTGCGAGACTCGTTACGCTACTTGCGCTATCAGCAGTACTTTTTGAATGATGGGCAATTACAAAATACCAGAACGCAAAACAATAAAACTCAGAATAATAAAATTGCTCCTAGCCAACAGCAAAGCATGGTTATTGAAGAGGACATTCAGATTCCCCGCTATCGGCTAGTAGAGTCTGAAACACAAAATATAGGTATTAACTTGGAAAAAATTTTAGAACAGCCTCATTCTAAATACGACATACGTCTGCTGCCAGGAGACACGCTTAGAATTCCAAAGCAATTACAAACGGTGAGAATGAGTGGTGAAGTATTGTACCCGGTATCATCTCGTTATGATCGTTCAAAAGGCTTTAAAAGCTATATTGCCGAATCGGGGGGATTTGCCCGAAATGCTGACAAAAAACGTTCATACATTGTATATGCCAATGGGTCAGTAGACCGGACCAGGAGCCTGTTGTTTATTAAGAATTATCCTAAAGTAAAGCCAGGTGCTGAAATTATAGTACCTCAAAGGCCACAAAAGAATAACCAGTCTATTCAACAATTAGCTATCATTAGTTCTGCATTGGCTACGCTAAGTTTAGTACTTATTAGAGTTATAGATATCGCAGGAAATTAGGCTTATTCAACCAATTACGTTCTATTTTGGAGACAAGCGAAGAATATACGGAAACAAAGCCGAAGGCCAACAATGGTGACTCTTCTTATGTAAAATCTCAGGTTACTACTAAAAGTAGTCAGGCAGAAGAAGAAGAGATAGACCTGCTGGACTTACTACGGCAAATCTGGGGAAGGCGAAGAACAGTATGGATAACGGCGATAATTGCACTTGTGTTAGGCCTTTTTATTGCACTAGTTAGCCCAGAAGAGTACAGTTCTAATATTGTGCTAATGCCCCAATCCTCATCTGGATCTTCATCAGGCTCTTCCAGTTTTCTTAAACAACTGGGTGGATTCACCGGCGTTAGCTTCGGCGGCACATCTGGAACACTGGATAAAAGTTTATATCCAGACATTACGAAAAGCACCTCTTTTTATCTCGCTATCATGAATGAAGAGATGTACTTTCCGACCTTGGATACTACGATGAGCCTGTATCATTACTTTACCGAGATTGACACCCCGCCCCTGACAGAGCATGTCAAGCGTTATACCATCGGACTACCTCGTTTGCTGCTCCAATTACCTTTAGGCTTACTGAACATTCTTGATAAACCTAATAAGCTGGCAAGTTCTTCTGTCGGTAATACACCAGCAGCGCCAACTATCACTGAAACAGATACTGCTGCTCAGCCGCCTTTGAACAGAGCAGATACGCTCTACCGGCCAATTATGCTCACTAATAAGCAGTTAGCTGTTATGGCTAAACTAAAAGACCGCATTGAAACAAGTATTGAAGACAATGGCATGGTGAAGGTGAGTGCTAAAATGCCAGACCCATATATTGCTGCCGAAACTACCGAACTGGCGATCAATTACCTAACGCAGTATATTACTGATTATAGGGTCGAAAAAGTACAAGAGGATCTAATGTTCATTGAAAAGCAGTACGAAGAAAAACAAGATAGGTATAATATTGCTCAACAAAAGCTTGCCAGCATACGAGACCAAAATGCAAATATTGTTACTGAAAGGGCTAGAATAGAACTTAACCGAGCTGAAACCGAATACAACCTGGCGTTTAGTTTATACCAGAGTGTAGCTCAGCAGCTGGAGCAGGCTCGGATAAAAGTACAGGAAGAAACTCCTATATTTAAAGTTCTAGAACCTATTCAGATTCCTCTTAGAAAGAGTGAGCCTAACCAAGAGCTTATCCTTATTTTATCATTATTTGCAGGCTTTGCCATAGGCATTGCTGTCGTGATTTTTCAGATTATATACAGTAACGTTAAATCTAGTATCCATTGAAAGAAAAGACGTCCCTTACTGACTACAAAATTGGTATTATCGGGTTAGGCTATGTAGGCCTTCCACTGGCTGTAGCTTTTAATACTAAGTTTCGGGTCATTGGCTTTGACATTAACCCTTTCCGCGTCAGTGCCCTCCAGGCAGGGAATGACACCACTCAAGAGGTATTGCCAGAAGAATTAACTTCTGCTCAAAATATCAGTTTTACTACCAGCCACGAAGATCTTCAGGAATGCGACATCTATATTGTTACCGTACCTACCCCTATAGATCAATACAAAAAGCCTGATTTAGGTCCTCTGCTCAGGGCTAGTGAGATGATTGGGAAGATACTAAAGAAAGACAATATTGTCATCTATGAATCTACTGTCTACCCTGGTTGTACAGAAGAAGAATGTGTCCCCCTTCTAGAAAAATTTAGTGGTTTAACTTATAATGAGGATTTTTTCTGCGGTTACTCTCCTGAGCGAATTAATCCAGGAGACCGAGAACACCGCGTAGATACAATTAAAAAAGTAACCAGTGGTAGCACTCCCCAAGCGGCTGAACTTATAAATCAGCTATACCAAGCTATAATCACAGCGGGTACCCATTTAGCCTCTTCTATCCGAGTAGCAGAAGCAGCCAAAGTTATAGAGAATGCCCAAAGAGATATCAATATTGCTTTTGTAAATGAATTAGCTCTGATCTTTGACCGGCTAAATATTGACACATTAGAGGTCTTGGAAGCTGCTGGCACTAAGTGGAACTTTCTTCCTTTCCGTCCCGGTTTGGTTGGGGGGCATTGTATTGGTGTAGACCCATATTACTTAACCCATAAAGCCGAAAGTGTAGGGCATCACCCGGAGGTAATTCTTTCGGGTCGGCGTATTAACGACAACATGGGAATCTTTATTGCCAATAAAGTAGTAAAGCTTCTCTCTCAGCGTGGGCGAGCCATTTACGGGGCAAAAGTGCTTCTTTTGGGTATTACGTTTAAGGAAAACTGCCCGGACATACGAAATAGCCGGGTCATTGATATTATTCATGAATTACTCAGCTTTGGTATTCAGGTAGAAGTCTATGACCCATTAGCCGACCCCAAGGCGGTGGAGCAGGAGTACCAGATACAACTTATTGAAAAACCCGGCGATGCTTACGACGGAATTATACTAGCCGTCGGGCATGATACATTTCATGACTTGGATTGGTCGGCAATGAAAGCCTCAGGAGCAGTTATTTATGATGTTAAAGGAGTTTTGACCAAAGGTTTAGCAGATACCAGATTATAATTTATTGTTGTATGACAGAGAAAATATTAGTTACCGGTGCAGCAGGCTTTATTGGATTTCATTTATCAGGCAGGCTGTGTCAGGCTGGATATGAGGTAGTAGGAATTGATAATCTTAATGATTATTACGCTGTTAGTCTGAAAAAAGATCGGCTGGCCATACTGCAGAAGAACGAAAATTTCAGTTTTTATCAAGCTGATATACAAAATAAAGCAGCTATAGATAAGCTATTTGACGAAAACACATTTACATATGTAGTTAATCTGGCAGCTCAGGCGGGAGTTCGCTACTCTTTGGAAAACCCATATGCTTACACAGAGTCTAACATTACCGGATTCCTGAATATACTTGAAGGGTGCCGTCATAATAAGGTTAAGCATTTGGTATATGCCTCTTCCAGCTCTGTATATGGAGCTAACACGAAAATGCCTTTCTCTATCCATGACAATGTAGACCATCCTGTCTCTTTGTATGCAGCCACCAAAAAATCGAATGAACTGATGGCGCATGCTTATTCTCACCTTTACAATATTCCTACTACCGGGCTACGATTTTTTACTGTATATGGCCCATACGGACGGCCAGACATGGCACTTTTTCTGTTTACTAAAGCCATTTTGGAGAACCGCCCTATTGATGTCTACAACAATGGAGAAATGCAGCGAGATTTCACCTATATTGATGACATTGTAGAGGGAATCACCAGGCTTATTCCTAACGTAGCACAACCTAATTCTGATTGGAGTAGCGAACAGCCCGATGCTGGTACGAGTTATGCTCCTTATCGCATTTATAATATTGGAAATAACCAGCCAGTTAAGTTGCTAGATTTTATTGAAGCCATAGAAGCTAGTTTAGGAAAAGAAGCACAGAAAAATCTAATGCCTTTGCAAGATGGAGACGTGCTGGCTACCTATGCTGATGTAGACGATCTGATACAGGATGTGGATTTTCGCCCCGCCACTCCACTATCACAAGGAATTCAGCAATTTGTGGCTTGGTACCGATCATACTATAAGGTATAAATTATGCCTAAAATTATTATTGACGCCAACAGAAGTATTCTTTCATTAAACCTGAAAGAATTATTTCAGTATAAAGACCTTTTTTATACGTTATCATACCGAGATTTTAAAGTAAAATATGCTCAGACTTTCCTGGGCATTAGCTGGGCCTTCATACAACCGCTCTTAACATTAATAGTATTTGCTCTAGTATTTAGCCGAGGTTTAAACTTGGATACTGGTGATGTGCCCTATGTACTTTTTGCAGCCTGTGGCTTAGCTGCCTGGACGTATTTTTCTACTGTTATGAGCCAAGCCGGCAGTTCTATTATTGGTGCTCAAAGTATTGTGCAAAAAATTTACTTTCCGCGATTGGTTATCCCGCTCTCAAAAGCAGTGGTAGGTTTAATCGACTTTGCAATAGCACTAGGTGTCATTTTCTGTCTGATGGCATTCTATCATTTTCCTCCGTCTACTAACCTTATCTTTTTACCATTCTTTGTGCTCCTTGCAGTAATTGCAGCTTTGGGAGTGGGGATCTGGCTGAGCGCGCTGACTATACGATTCCGTGACTTTCAAAATATTGTACCTTTTCTTGTTCGCTTCGGAATGTTCTTCACCCCTGTAGCTTACCCTTCAAGCCTGCTGGTTGACCGTATACCCGAATGGGCTCTGTTCGTTTATTATTTAAACCCCATTGCAGGCATCATCGATGGCTTTCGCTGGAGCATTCTAGATACAGCCCCTCCTAACCTGTTAGCTTATATTTCGTTTGGAATGGTAATCCTATTATTTATTAGTTCGCTATTTTATTTCAAGAAGGTAGAGCGAACCATAGCTGACATTGTCTAACAATTATGAGTGATACAGCAATATTAGTTGAAGGTATCTCTAAACGGTATTTGATTGGCGATACATCAAGTGGCAGTATACGCGACGCCATTAACGGCTTTTTTTCAGGACGGGGTTCAGACAAAACAGAAGATTTCTGGGCGCTGAAAGATATTTCATTTGAAGTAAAGCGGGGAGAGGCAATGGGAATTGTCGGAAAAAATGGCGCCGGCAAAAGCACATTACTTAAAATCTTATCCCGAATTACCGAACCAACTACCGGCCGAATTGAGCTCAATGGGCGGATCTCTTCTCTATTAGAAGTGGGTACGGGATTTCACCCTGAACTGACCGGACGGGAGAATGTTTTTTTAAATGGAACTATACTAGGCATGTCCCGTGATGAGATAAAGTCAAAGTTTGATGAAATTGTTGAGTTTAGCGGAGTAGAAAGGTTTCTGAATACACCGGTAAAGCGCTATTCATCGGGTATGAAAGTGCGTTTGGCCTTTGCTGTAGCAGCTCACTTAGAGCCTGATATACTCATTATAGATGAAGTACTTGCAGTAGGTGATGCTGAATTTCAGAAAAAATGCCTAGGAAAAATGCAGGATGTAGCTAGTGAGGGCCGCACCATACTATTCGTAAGTCATAACATGAATGCAGTACGGCAACTTTGCAATAAAGGTATTTTATTATCTCACGGCCAAGTGGTTGAAACGAGCAGTATTGAAAACATCGTCCGATTATACTTACAAGATAATCAATCATCTTCTCAAGGGAGCATAACCACCTTTCAGGATAATCCTGAAAAAGATTTTCAATTGCTAGAGGCACGTCTCACTGACCAAGAATCAAATCAGAAATCGCTTTTTGAGTGCCAGGAGGACATACACTTACATTTAAAATGTAAATTAACAAACCATATACCTGGCCTTTATGGATATTTGAGCGTAAAAGATAAAGAGGAGAACCTGATCATTGAAACTGATACATTTGATCACCTACCCAATGTACTTGAGGGACTTACTCCGGGCATTACGGATATTACTATTATAATTCCTAAGAGGCACCTTCCCCCCGGCACATTTTCAGTTTATGTAAACTTTGCCAGCCGACAAAATTTAAATGGTTTTAATGTAGACTCGCCGGGCAATATAGTGTCTTTTGACGTAACTGATAGCTATACCATTAGAGGAAATAAAAGAAGGTCATTTTCAAGTACTATTCTGAAATGGAATACTTCACCTGTCATTGAACACTCAGAATAGTCCTCAATTTATATACCTACCGAACATTTTCTGCTTATAGGCAGAGCTATACAATTGCATTTTTTCATAAACTTAAAGAAAACAAACTAGCTTTAATTGCACTTCATTATATATCCTGCTCATTTTTTATTAGTCTTGCTGACAACTACCAGCTAAAGCTCATTAAATAGGCTTTGTATATTTAAATTCGCAACCTATTTCCGCGCAAATCTTCAGTATCTCTATGCTTATAATCCATTATAACTTCTTTACAAGTGATTCAGAGCTAAACAAGCAACTACTGCTGAAAACATCTAAGCATTGAGCAAACTCATAAAGATTTTTATACTGATAAATATTATAACAATACACTATGCTCAACCCATTTGAAGGCAAACATGGACCTTTGCTCGTTGCTGAAATTGGCGGTAACCATGAAGGTGACTTTGAATACGCCAAGAAGTTGGCAAAACTTGCTATAGAGTCTGATGTAGACTATGTGAAATTTCAAATATATACAGGTGATACACTAGTATCGAAACAGGAGAGCCCGGACCGTAATAAACATTTTAAAAAGTTTGAATTAAGCAAGGAACAACATCGCTATCTGGCAAGTATGGTTACCGAAGCAGGCATTCACTATACCTCTTCAGTCTGGGATATAGAAGCTATGGATTGGATCGATGAGTTTATTACCATCTATAAAATTGGCAGCGGTGACCTCACCGCTTACCCGGTATTAAAGAAAACTGCCGAAAGGGGAAAGCCCATGATCATATCTACTGGATTATCTACCGAAGAAGAGGTGCTAAATGCAGTAGACTATATTCGAAGAGCAAACCCAGCTTACACAGATAGTGCTATGCTGGCAGTTCTTCAGTGCACCAGTATGTACCCTATTAATCCGGAAGATGCCCATTTAAATG
The DNA here is from genome assembly GCF_022458895.1 of Roseihalotalea indica. The sequence goes on from NZ_JAINFL010000018.1 coordinate 119,031, forward strand.
TGATGCATATATTGAAAGCAAAAACTGGACTTACTGTAGGTTATTCCGACCATACTGAAGGTAATAAGGCTCTATTCTATGCTACGGCAATGGGCGCAGAAGTTTTAGAGTTTCATTTTACCGATGATCGTACAAACAAGCAGTTTAGAGATCATAAGGTATCTCTCACGCCTAGCGAAATTAAAGAATTGATAGCTGAAATCGGACTAATTAAACGCTACCAGGGTTCTGCGCATAAACAGCCAACTCAAATTGAATTAAATAACGGCCACGAACTTTCTTTCCGCCGGGCGGTTTATCCAAAGACGGATCTTCCGGCGGGCACCTTGCTGACGGAAGAGCACCTCACCTGCCTGCGTCCCAACCACGGCATTGATGCTCGTGAGTTTGACCAGGTAGTCGGAAAAACACTTAACACCGATGTGCGGGCTCATCAGAAACTTTCCTGGCAGCTTTTAGATTAACCTCAGTAAGCAATGCCTTACTCATTGATGATCAACCATTTATTCACTTACCGTCCACACTGGATTCCATAACT
>NZ_JAINFL010000019.1 GCF_022458895.1 Roseihalotalea indica
AATATATAGAAGTGTGGTATAACCGACAGAGAAAGCATTCGGCTGTTGGATATAAGAGTCCGATAGCTTATGAAGAGCAATGGGAGAAATCCTCCGCTAAAGCTGCTTAATCAATCGTCTACTAAAATGGGGGAAACCCAAAGCCAAGCACCGAAAGGCAAGAAATGGGATTACTCTTTAAAGGCTGTGTACACCATTGGAATCTTAAACTTTAGCCTTCCAGACCAGAGTGGACAGGAGAGATATCAACGCGAGATTCAATTAACGGATAGACAAACCCACGAGATTTTTTATGATAAGCTGACGTTTATCTATCTAGAAGTACCGAATTTTAGGAAGACAGAAGATGAATTAGTAAGCCAGTTTGACAAATGGATGTATGTTCTGAAGAATCTGCATCAATTGCAGAATAGACCCGTTAAACTACAAGAAAAGGTATTTGAAAGGTTATTCAACGAAGCAGAGATAGCCAAATTAAAACCAGAAGATATGAAAGCATACGAAGAAAGTTTAAAGGTCTACCGAGACAATTACAGTATTATTGAGACTGCTGTCAATAAAAAAGCAATGGAAATAGCCAAAGAAATGAAGAAATATGGAGACCCAATAGAAAAAATATCGGTTATAACAGGTCTGACAAAAGAACAAATAGAAAAACTGTAAAACACAGGGCATAACAATGCATAAGCGCTATGCTACGGCGAAGCCTTCGTCAGCGCCTATGCTGACCGTTAGCACCTATATGAATTGAAAAGTCAATATGACGAATCCTAATCCGACAGTTGATAAATACATCAAAATCAAAAAAGCAGAAGGGTTGGATTATGCAGAGCTTCGTCAACGGATCGAGCAAGATCAATGGGAACCTGATCAGATTCAGGAAATTCTTGATACCATTTATCAACAGCAAGAAAAGAATCGGATTCGGTACCATGATAAGACAAACACATTCTATTCATTTGTTATTGGATTGATTTTGATTGGGATCAGTGTATGTTTCTATCACCTCGGCGATGGATTGAATATGATTGAAAGTGCTAAAGGAACAGGAAGGAGAGAATATTACTACTTGATTGGCATATTGATCTTATTTGTAGGTGGAATCTCTTCGATTTTACAAGGATGGACTCACTGGAAAAGATGAAAATAGGTGCTAACAAAGTGCAGAGCCCATCCCTGTCAAATGCACTCGGAAGCTTATTTCTCCAAGCATGAATTTTGATAAAGGAAAGAAAAACGCAAACAATCCGGCCGTCGGCTAGCAATGGTCGTTAGCAATCATGCTATAGAGATAACTCTGTTTGTCTACATAGAATTATTAATCGTTGTCGTATTCACCCACTTATATTGTCGCATTCATGCTGCAATAACACCCTATTTGTTGGCGAAATTTGTGTCGTAGCCAACATGGCAATAAAAGTATGAGAAAAATAATTGTCGGGTCATTTATTACACTAGATGGAGTCATGCAGGCGGCTGGCGGACCTGAGCAGGGTTTTGACTATGGCGGCTGGAGCGCCCCTTATTACGATGAAGTTGTGGATAAGATCGTGGAAAAACAAAAGCAACCTGCGAAGGACCTCCTTTTAGGTAGAAAAACTTTTGAGATTTTTGCTTCCTTCTTTCCTGAACATGAAGACATCTGGCCTGGCGTCAATGATGTTACTAAGTATGTTATGAGTAACACTCAGGAAAAGTCAGATTGGAAAAATTCAGTTTTTCTTAAAAATGTAGACGATATTAAAAGACTCAAAAAATCGGAAGGTTCTGATATTCAAGTGCATGGCAGTGGCAGGCTGGTTCAGACACTCTTCAAACACGATTTAGTGGATGAACTCTGGCTTCTAATTCATCCGTTGACGCTCGGCACCGGAAAGAAGTTGTTCGACAATGGCCCGATTCCGGCAACATTCAGTTTAATAGAGAGCACAGCAACCCCCAGCGGAGTGATCGTTGCTAATTATAAGCGAGCGGGGGAAATTAAGACGGGTACTATGGGGGCGTAAGAGAAATAATAATTATTTCATCAGGATGAATGTAGGCTTAGCCATCCTGATAACTATCGAGACACTACCGGCCTTCTAAAAGTGCTATTTAAAGTATTAAAGCGTATTCCGGTAATTACGGAAAAAGTCATTTTCTTTTGAAAGTCTGGTCTGCCTGGGCAGGTAAGTATTAACGGAGGCAATCAGCAGGAGGCTGTATGGAAGGACTGACCTCTTGCTGACTGCCGACTGCTTCCCGGTACGCCATTAAAAGAAAATCAGAATAATATCTAGTTAGGCGCAAAAAAAGCGGTGATGTACTCGTCTAAAAAAGTCACAAGATTAAGGTTTTCACAAATGATAGTTAAAAACAGCTATGAGAAAGATAATTGCAGCAATTAATTTAACAATTGACGGGTTTTGTGACCATACTGCTGGACTACCCGATGAAGAAATACATCAACATTATGCGGACCTCATAAGTAACGCAGGTGTGATTCTATACGGCCGAATTACCTATCAACTTATGAGATATTGGCAAACGCTGGTAAAAAATCCTTCAGGTGAAAAAGCAATGGACGACTTTGCTATAGCGATAGACAAAATTCCAAAAATTGTCTTTTCACATACGCTGAAAAATACAGAATGGGACAGTGCTACATTGTCAAATCAACCTATGGAAGAAAAAGTTTTAGAACTCAAACAGCAATCGGGTAAAGATATTTTAGTGGGCAGTCGGAGTTTAATTATACAACTCATGCAACGTAATTTGATTGATGAATACCAACTTTGTGTTCACCCTGTAGTGGCCGGGGGTGGGTTGCCATTGTTCGAAAATATAAACGACCGGACTATTCTTAAACTCACAAAGACTAAAACCTTTCGTGCTGGTGCAGTAACCCTTTACTATGAACCGACAAACGGAAAAACTGCAAACCATGCCCCTATGGCCGCTAACTAAGCTAATTGGTTAGCAGACAGTGAATTGCTTCGAGACCCATCGCTTATGCTTGACCGTTATCAGTCGTGTAATAGCCGTGATAACAGCTTGTCGTGCTCGGCCACTAAGATTGTCGCATTCATGCTGCAATAACACCGTATTTGTTGGCGAGATTTGTATCATAACCAACACGGCATTAGGAGTATGAGAAAAATAATTGTTTTATCGATGATTACCTTAGATGGAGTAATGCAAGCTCCCGGGGCACCTGAGGAAGATACATCCGGCGGTTTTGAGTTTGGTGGTTGGACCGAACCGTATGGTGACGAAATGTATGAGAATGCGGTGCAAAACGAACTGAGACCCGCAGATTATCTTTTGGGCAGAAAAACATTTGAGATATGGGAAGATTACTGGCCCCATCATACAGACTTTTGGCCCGGTATTAATGAAGGCACAAAATACGTGATGTCTAATACCAGAAAAGAATCGGATTGGAAAAACACCGTATTTATCAAAAGCGTATCGGATATCAAAAAGCTCAAAAATTTAGAAGGGTCTGACATTCAAGTTTGGGGTAGTGGTGAGCTCATTCAGTGGCTGCTTAAGTATGACCTAATAGATGAACTAAAACTCAAAATTCACCCCCTGATTCTTGGTAAAGGAAAAAAATTGTTTGACAATGGTATAATACCTGCAGCATTTACATTAATAGAGAGTATTGTTACATCAACCGGAGTAATTCTAGTCCATTACAAACGAGCGGGAGAAGTGAAGACAGGTACGGTTGGGGCTTAAAAATATCAGTAAATGCTAAACTGAAAAGTTAGCAAGTTGAAATCTGCTGCTCATTTACGCGATCGTAAACAAAAACAGTATAAGCGATATGGATACATCAAACGGTTATGAAAACATAGCAGCCAGGTTTATCAAAATCCGAGGACAAAGTATTCACGGAATAGGTGTATCATCGGTTCGTAACTGGACTCAGACATTGCTCCCAGGCTCGTCTGTATTAGACCTTGGCTGCGGAACAGGAATTCCAATTTCTAAAGTATTGATTGAAGAAGGCATGACAGTTTACGGAATTGATGCTTCAGCCACATTGATTCATGAGTTTCAACAGAGCTTTCCGGAAGTGGCTGTTGCCTGTGAGTCGGTAGAAGACTCCCTATTTTTTAACCGCAAATTTGACGCTATTATCGCCTGGGGCCTGATCTTCTTGTTATCAGGGGATGCCCAGATAAAGGTTATTCAAAAGGCAGCCAGCGCATTGCAACCGGGAGGCAAACTATTATTTACAGCTCCTTGTCAACAAACGGAATGGGAAGATATACTAACCAAGCAACCTTCCCGATCTCTCGGAGCGGAGAAGTACAAAAAAGTATTATCCGCATCGGGGCTAACGTTGATTGAGGAATTTGAAGATGAAGGTGAAAACCATTATTTCAATAGCACTAAAACTTAATTACCTTAATTCTAGCTTCATAATCCTATTGCCCGCATATCCCTATGCCAACTGCCAAAATAATGCTTAGAAACGTTAACTCACCTACCTATGAACTTCACCAAGTTTGTTCCAAACATATTTTACGAAGATATTAAATCCGGATTGAAGCTTTTCGTCGAGTGCCTTGAATTCACAGTAGGTTACGATGAGCTAAATTCTGGTCAGCCTTTTTGTGTGGTTGAAAAAGATGGCTTGCGGGTAAACCTTTTTCAGAACAAGGAATATGCTGAGAAAGACCATCCTGAATTCAGGCTGGTTACCGAAGATATTGAGGAAGTATACGAAAAGGTAAAATCTGAATTTCCGGAATTGCTTCATCCGAACCTTCGTGAAGTTACAGTAAGACCCTGGGGGGCAAAAGAATTCGCCCTGAGGGATGAGCAAATAGGGATAATTGTGCAGCAATGGTAACTATTGACTGCATATAGCAAAACCCAAGATACATGAACGAACCCTCAATAACACAGACAGAGCAAACGAAGTCTAGCCAAACCATTTGGCGTCATTGTGAAATATCAGGTGCAATTAAACTAAATACCCAAATTCATACTCAATTATCCCTATGAACAACCAGGTGTTATTTATACAAGGCGGAGGCAACGGCGGTTTTGAAGAAGACGCAACGTTAGCGGCATCGTTACAAACAGAACTGGGAGCTGCTTACAAAGTGCATTATCCGAGAATGCCTTCCGATGAAACCTTACTGGATTTCGGATGGTTGCAGCAGATTGATCATGAAATTACGGTTATCAATGGCGAAGTTATTCTGGTAGGCCATTCTCTGGGTGCTTCTATGCTGTTGAAATACCTGTCTGAAAATCAGGTCAGAAAAAAGATTATAGGACTTTTTCTTATCGCTACTCCCTTTTGGCGCGGTGACGAAAATTGGGTTCAGGGTTTAATGTTGAAAGAAGATTTTGCCAATGATCTGCCAAAGAGTACCCCCATTTTTCTCTACCATTGCCGTGATGATGAAGAGGTTTCATTTGAGCATCTTGCAGTCTACCGGCAAAAACTACCCAATGCTACAATACGGCAAATAGAAAGCGGCGGACATCAGTTAAACAATGATTTGTCAATGATAGCGAAGGATGTTAAGGCGTTATAAGAATTAAAATTACGCAACCAGCAGAAATTTGACATTCTTGATGCTGACCAACTCTCGAGTAGGCAGACAGTGCACAGTCTCGAATTTCCTCACTACATTTGTTCTTGAATGGCAAAAGAATGCCAATCCTTGTTTAGTGGTATCTTCTTCTGAATTCCCGTGGAGTACAGCGATTTATCTTTAAAAAAGTAGTACTAAAATGTCCAATGGAGTTAAAACCACACTCGTAAGCAATTTTAGTAATGCTTGTATCAGTTACTACAAGTTTCCTTTGGGCATGAGAGATCCTTTCTTTAATAATATATTCGCTTAATGTGCTGCCAAACGCTTTTTTATAGACTGTGTGTCAAAAGGTAGAGCCGAAAATGTTAAGCATGCGAAAAGGTAAGTTTGCGGTATCTAGCATGCATGGAAATACTGAAGATCAGCCTGCTGAATACTAAATCCCCAGAGTATCAGCTTTTTTTGCATGAGGTCTTACAAGTAACCTCTGCGGCACGGTTTTACCGACCAGGGAGGCCGTTTTCACTTCGCAGCATTTCCAGAGAAAGTCTACGCTTATAGAACCGTAACCCCTTCTAAGCTTTTTAGTAAACCAATGACACCCGTAGAGTAGATTAGTGCCAGTCGGAGACCTTCAGTAAGGAAAGGTTAATAAGGCAATGTGATCAGTCGGCAAACTCAAGGTAATAGACATTATTCTAATTTCTTTTTAATGACGTGGCAGGAGGCAGTACAGCCTCCCGCTGACCGCCTTCGGTAACGCTTACCTGCTCAGTCAGATAAGGCTTTTGATAGAACATTGCCTGTTATAGGATGATCAGAATAAATTCTAATGTTTTCATCCAAATTATTTGGGAGTAATAGTAAATTCATAATATCTTAGTAACTAAGATGCTTTTATGCTAAGATATAAAATGGATAATGATATAACCACTCGATTAAGAAAACTGAATCAGCAATACGCCTACACCGCTATTCAAATGCACGAAGCCATTGGACGCAAGGCAGGGCTTTCCGGGACCGACCATAAATACCTGGGGTTTTTACTGCAAAAAGGACAAATGACCGCCGGCGAACTTTCAAATCTGACTGGGCTGACGACGGGCGCCGTTACCGGTTTAATAGACCGGTTCGAGAAGAAAAAATTTGTAAAAAGGCAATTTGCTGAAGATGATAGGCGGAAAGTCATCATTGTACCAGACAACAAAAAAATAATGGCTGTTTTAGAGCCTCTGTATCGAGAGTATCGACGCAAGTCAGAAGAACTTACTGCTTCATTTTCAAACGAGGAAATTAAAATTATTGAGGCTTATTTTTTAAAAGCCATTGCGATAATGGATGAAACAACGAATAAGCTCAACAATAAATAATCGTATAAAAGAATGGGTACATACACACTTGGTTTTCAGGAAAGCGGTAAATCAAAGCTCATCTTGCTCGGAGGTAAAGGCGCGAACCTGGGCGAACTTACCAGAATTAAAGGAGTCAACGTGCCCGATGGCTTTTGTATTACTACGGAAGCGTTTAAAAGAATTATTGAGGAAGCCTCTTCGGTAAACAAATTACTTGATCAGCTATCACTGCTGAAGTTGGAAGACCAGGATAAAATAGGTGAATTGAGCGGTAAGATTCGTCGGGTTATTCAAGAGGGCCCTATCCCAAAGGACATTCAATCAGCGATCATCCGCTTCCTCTCTAAGCTTGGCGAAAAAAATGCCTATGCCGTTCGATCCAGCGCAACCGCTGAGGATTTACCAACTGCCTCTTTTGCCGGTCAGCAGGATACCTATCTGAATATAATCGGCAAAAATTCAATCCTGAAGCACGTCAGCAAGTGTTGGGCATCCTTGTTTACTGACCGGGCCGTGACCTACCGTCTGCAAAATGGCTTTGACCACCGTAAAGTTCAGCTATCGGTGATTATTCAGAAAATGGTCTTCCCGCAGGTAGCGGGAATTATGTTTACGGCCGATCCCGTTACTGGCAACAGAAAGGTGATATCTGTGGATGCCAGCTTCGGATTGGGCGAAGCCCTGGTTTCCGGTTTGGTGAATGCTGATAACTACAAAGTGTACGAAGGCAAGGTTATCGATAAGAAAATATCCACCAAGAAACTAGCGATTGATGCCTTGACCAAGGGCGGCACGGCACCCCAGGAGATCGAGCCTGAACGGCAGAGCAGCCCGGCACTGGCGGATGAGCAGATCTTACAACTGGAGCACATCGGCAGAAAGATTGAAACTCATTTCGGGTATCCCCAGGACATAGAGTGGTGTCTGGCGGATGATACATTTTATATCGTCCAGAGTCGGCCGATCACCACTTTATATCCCATTCCTGACGCAAATGACCAGAGAAATGCCGAGCGCAACCCGCACGTGTACGTGTCTGTCGGCCATCAGCAAATGATGACTGACCCTATTAAACCACTGGGAATATCGGTTTGGATGTTAACAGGAACCCGGCCCATGTTTAAAACGGGTGGGGGAAGACTGTTTGTGGATATCACGATGGGCATGGCTTCATCGGCGGGCAGGCAAAATTTACTGGATGTTTTAGGGCACTCCGATCCGCTCATAAAAGACGCGCTTACTACCATCATAGAGCGAGATTTTATAAAGCTAAACTCCAATGACAACAGCGAACCCGGACCTGTTAAAAGCCATAAGGGTATGTCGCCCGCCGATATTCTGGCAGAAGCCGGAAGCGATTCTTCTGGCGAACAGGAGAGAATGGTTGCGGATCTGATTAAGCGTAGTGAGACATCGTTATCCGCGTTAAAACATACCATCCGGACGAAATCAGGATTGGCAGTATTTGATTGTATCCTGGAAGATATGGAGCAACGGAGGCAGCAGGCGTCAGATCAGAAGCATTTGAAGGTGATCATGGCCGCCATTCATGCCTCAGCGTGGATCAATGAAAGCATGCATGAGTGGTTAGGTGAAAAAAACGTAGCCGATACACTTTCCCAGTCGGTTCCTAATAACATTACCTCAGAAATGGGTTTGGCCCTGCTGGATGTTGCCGATGTGATTCGTCCCTATCCGGAAATCATTGCGTATTTGCAACAAGCAAAAAATCATGATTTTTTGAATGAACTGCTGCAATTCGAGGGTGGGCAGCCGGTGTGGGATGCTATTGCCGTGTATCTCGACAAATACGGCATGCGATGTGCCGGCGAGATCGATATTACCAGAACCCGTTGGAGTGAAAAACCCAGCATATTGATACCGATGATCCTCAGTAATATCAAAAACCTTGAGTCGGGTGCCAGCCAACGAAAATTTAAGCAGGGACGACAGGAAGCATTGAAAAAAGAACAGGACTTACTAGCCCGACTGAAACAACTACCGGATGGTGAACGAAAAGCCAGGGAGACAAAACAAATGATCAGCCTGATCCGGAACCTCATCGGGTATCGTGAATATCCGAAATATGACATTGTCAGTCGCTACTTCGTTTATAAGAAGGCTTTACTGAAGGAAGCGGAACGGCTCGTACAGGCTGGCATCATCCGTGAGAAAGAAGATAGTTACTACCTCACGTTTGAAGAATTGCAGGAAGCCGTTCGAGCGCATCAACTGGATTACCAACTCATCGCCCAGCGAAAAGAAGAGTACAAAACCTATGAAAAACTAACTCCGCCCCGCGTGATTACCTCGGATGGTGAAATCATTACCGGTGCGTACAAGCGAGAAAATCTTCCTGCTGATGCGATTGTCGGGCTCGCCGTTTCTTCCGGAGTGGTAGAAGGACGAGCCCGTGTCGTTTTAAGCATGGAAGATGCCATCCTGGAAGATGGCGATATATTAGTCACCGCCTTTACCGACCCTAGCTGGACACCTTTGTTTGTATCCATCAAAGGCCTGGTTACCGAAGTAGGTGGGCTGATGACTCACGGAGCCGTGATCGCCCGAGAATATGGCTTACCAGCGGTTGTCGGAGTAGAAAATGCCACCCAATTGATCAAAGACGGGCAGCGTATTCGGGTAAATGGAACCGATGGCTATGTAGAAATCCTGAAAAGCAAAGAATAGGAAAGCATACGCATGGTGAGAGTCTATCTTCGATATAGGCCGGTTTTATTGTTCTTTTGTAGCTTGCCGATCTTAGAAGGACAGTATAAATTGACAGTCATCTCCTCACAATTTTGCCCTGCGCCATAGTATAAAACGATAATCAGCATTGAAAAATAAACGAAAAGGAAGTAATATAGTGTAACACTTCCTGCTAAGGCTGGCTATCTGGACATAGCCAGTATGGATATACTACCCGGTGACGAAACTTTGATCATTTCATTTATTCCCTGGTTTACAGACCGGGGTCGCTACTGATGAATTTACATTTACAAGAGAACAGGAAAGGTTTCTTTGAGACTATTAAGCAAATAACTTATGGACGGCTTGGAGCTTTTATAAAGATTGGCAGAACAGCATCGACTAAAAAAAGCAACAGCAAAGCACTGTTCCAACCCTTGCAAAAATGGGCTAGTGCTCCTGTTGCGCCAGTTCACGATATTGATACACAACCGAAAAATACACACAGCCAAGGCTTGTGAAATTCATCCATTTGAACAAAGGCGAAAAAATACTGATTGTAACACTCTTATTTTGGAGTATAGTTTTAGCTATATCTGCATACTATTACTTTGGCGACATCGGCAAATATATTTTCTATAATCCAAAGCAAATTGGGGAGATAAAGTTGCCTTATAAATGGTGGTTGGTTGGTCATTTTGCGGCGGCCTCCAGCACTCTTTTCCTGGGACCTTTACAATTTATTCCAGTCATCAGAAGAAAATACATCAGATTTCACAGAATTTCGGGTAAGCTGTACATTATTGGTTCATTGATTTCTGCGTTTACTGTTTTCATTTTATTAGCAACCACCTATTCCCTCCCCGGGGCAATTCCGTCGTTAGGGTTGTTATCAATAATTTGGATATTCACAACCATCATGGCTTATATCAGCATTCGGCATCATCATGTAAAGCAGCACGAGCAGTTTATGATCCGAAGTTATGTTTGTGGTTTTGCATTTGTCTTTATCAGGCTTCTCCCGGAAATAAATTCTATGACTGGAATATTCAACTTCATCGAAAACGAAACAATGAGAGCTACTGTGTACGAATGGATCTGCTGGGTTTATCCTCTGATTATTACGGAGTTTTTTCTTACCTGGAAGCCCCAACTTGAAAAAATAGTAAAGCAAGCAACGTACTAAAATGAAATTAGCAAATGACCCTGCCACAGGTAGAATTTCTTCTCGGAGTACTCGAGTTTAAACTATTAACTGTTTCAATAAAGGCCCGGTAAATACCTTGGTCCAAGGCAGCTCCACCGGGGGCGTACTGAGTCTGTCGCTCGAGTGAGCGCTCGCAAGTTTTGCAAAAAAAATCTGCACAGGGTGTAATAATCCGGAACTTCAGCCACTAACTGATAAAAACATTATGGATATAAAGGAGGCCATTGATCTTTTAAAAAGTTTACAAACTGAGGCTGATAAAAAATCTGAGATAAGAATTTATGAAAATTTCACCGGGATTCTATCCGACCTGAAAAATAAAAACCTAACAGAAACGCAGTTACGCTCAATAGAAGAAGAGCTTGATACGCTAGCGCTAAAAGCTAATCCTGAAAACAGAAAAAAGTACTTTAATCAAAAGCTTGCTGAGCTTAAAACCTATCTGAAAAGCAATTTTTCGCTTATTACCGAAGGGTACTATACAACCCTTGGTGTATCATTGGGAATAGCATTTGGAAGTATGGTAGGGGTTATGGTTGGTACAGTCTTTAAAGTGTCTCTTGGGGTTTCGTACGGTATTCCTTTGGGAATGATCATCGGACTATTGGTCGGCAGGTATATGGATGCCGAAGCGCAGAAACAAAATCGGGTGCTGAGCATCAATCTTTCTGGCTCTCAGTAATATCAATATGCACAGGTCCGCAATTGTAGAAGCAATAAACAGAGTAAGTTCATTTCAGGCCGAAAAAACAGGTAGTGAGTAGCGATTTTTATTCATCATCCATTCTACCATTTTCCGGTATAATCATGAAGATATGCCGCGCATATACCAATACGCAAGAAGATTTTGAAGATTACTATCAGGAGGTTTGTTTACAGATTTGGAAAAGCCGGGATAACTTTCAGGAACGGTCCGAATGGTCTACCTGGGTGTATCGCCTGTCATTAAATGTTTGTCTAACCCTGCTCAAAAGAAGGAAAAACAATCCGCAGTATTTTGCTTCTGACTATTTGCCTGAAGAAGCAGTGGTCGATAGCACCGCCTTTAGCGACGAAGCTCTTAATCTATTATTTGATGCCATCAAGCAACTATCGGAAGTAGACAGAGGGGTAATTCTGCTGTATCTGGAAGAAAAAACCTATCAGGAGATTGCTGATATCATTGGCACCAACCCAAACAATATTGGGGTGCGGATCAAGCGAATAAAAGAACGCCTTAAAAAACTATTAGATGGAAAAGTCAATTGAAACAATCTGGAAAGAAGGTTTTTTGAAACATGATGCTTTAGTTGCTCCCAAACTAAACGACCTCTACAACCAAAAATCGAGTCATATTATCGATAAGTTTAAGAGAAGGTTTAAGATAAATCTGATTGCCATAGTGACGGGTTCTTTTGTGGTATTGGGGCTATCATTTAGTGTCGGAATTCCGGTGATGGGCGTACTCTTCTTTTTGATATTACAAGTGATTGTTATAGTTAACAAAAAACAATTGAATGAATTGAAAAAGGTTGACAAGGGCAAAAGCAGTTACCAGTACCTGAAAACGTTTGATGATTGGTTGAAAAAACAACTTTCTGTGAACAGGAGAATGGCCAGATATTGTTATCCCTTGTTTTTTCTATCTATCGTGTTAGGCTTTTGGTTTGCTGACAATTTTCAGATTATTTTTAGCAAAATTATAGAGCAACACCATGAAATTTATCTAATACATGGTATTCCGGTAGTATGGCTGATACTGGTTGGGTTAGTGGCAGCCCTGCTCGCAATCTTCGGTGGTCGGATTTACGATTTGGATGTAGGAGTAGTCTACGGCCGTATGTTGAATAAGCTGGAAGAAATGCTGGCGGATATGGATGAGCTAAGGAGTTAGTGCAATGGTTTACAGAACACCCATGTAAATTAGCTATAAGGCACATTTTCCAGTGCTACCTCAAAGATTGATTGACAGATTAATAAATTGAACAGTATACCGTAGGCACTCAGGAGTCTATCGGGTATTACTGGCACTCACGGCCAATTGGGTAACAATCTGTTTTATAATCACGGACTTACTGCGTGCGCCCTCAACACCATTGTGATTTTTTTTCGTAAGTTTGCAGATATAAATCAAAAAAGCCCGTCAATGTAGGATATAATTTCTTTCAATAAAACAAGTAGCTAACCCCAAAAACAGTTGGCTGATGTATCATTTTTTAAGAAAGAAATTATGTTGATCGCACAAAATATCACATACATACATCCTACCAAAGATGTATTGTTTCATAACCTCACACTTACTCTCAATAAACACCAAAAAGTTGCTCTGGTTGGCAATAATGGGATAGGAAAGTCCACCCTGCTAAAAATTATGGCGGGTGAATTGCAACCGTCGGCTGGGCTTATACAGACTGATACCGATCCCTATTATATTCCGCAGCTTTTCGGGCAGTTTAACGAGCTAACTGTTGCTCAGGCACTTCAGATTGAAGGCAAACTACAGGCTTTACAGGAAATTCTGGCGGGAAAGGTAACCGAAGAAAACCTTACCCTGCTGAACGACGACTGGGCCATTGAAGAGCGCTGTCAGGAAGCGCTGAATTACTGGAAACTGGAGCACCTGGCTCTAACGCAAAAAATGGAAACCCTGAGCGGCGGACAAAAAACTAAAGTGTTTCTATCCGGTATTTCTATCCATCAACCTCAACTGGTTTTGCTAGACGAGCCCAGCAATCACCTGGATACCAGCGGGCGGCAGTTATTGTATGATTTTATACAGTCAACTTCCTGCACCCTCATGGTAGTAAGCCATGACCGCACACTGTTGAACCTGCTCGATGCGGTATACGAACTGAGTTCTCGCGGAATAACTATATACGGTGGTAATTATAACTTTTATGCTGAACAAAAGCAGCTAGAAAGTCATGCCTTGCATGAGGATGTGAGAAGCAAAGAAAAAGCCCTGCGGAAAGCCAAAGCCGTAGAGCGAGAAACCGTAGAGCGGCAACAAAAACTGGATGCCCGGGGAAAGAAAAAGCAGAAACAGGCCGGCATGCCCAAAGTAGTTATGAATCTGCTCAGGAATAATGCCGAGAAAAGCACGGCTCGGGTAAAAGGTGAACATGCCGAAAAAGTAGGTGCCCTTTCTCAGGGTTTAAGTGAATTGCGAAAAGAACTGCCGGGTATTGACAAAATGAAATTTGGCTTTGACAATTCGGTGTTGCATACCGGAAAATTACTGTTTACGGCTAGTGATATTAATTTTGGCTATGGCACTGAGCTACTATGGAAAGAACCGTTGAGTCTGCAAATAAGAAGTGGAGAACGTGTTGCCCTAAAAGGGGTAAACGGTTCGGGTAAAACAACGCTGATCAAAATAATTTTGGCAGAGTTTGAACCCCAGATGGGGCAAGTACAACGAGCTGATCTCCGAGCAGTATATATTGATCAGGATTATTCATTGATAGATAATCAATGCAGCATTTATGAGCAGGCACAGCAGTTTAACACCTCAGCCTTGCAGGAGCACGACATAAAAATCCGGCTAAACCGATTCTTATTTACCGCAGACGATTGGGATAAACCCTGTGTTGCCCTGAGTGGGGGCGAGAAGATGCGGCTTATGCTTTGTTGCCTTACCATCAGCCAGCAAGCTCCCGACATGATTATTCTGGATGAGCCTACTAATAATCTGGATATCCAAAACATAGAAATTTTAACCGCCGCTGTTAATGAGTATCAGGGAACCCTCATAGTGGTATCGCACGATGAGTATTTTCTAGAGCAGATTAGCGTAAAACGAACCATCGAGTTGAATGAATAAATTCAAAAACAAAAAAAGCTTTATCGTAATAACCGGTGGGCCTGGTATTGGAAAAACAGCTAAGCTGGGGGGGAGGGTTTTAAAGATACTAGCTTTTTATGGTAAAAAAGCTCAGGACACTTCTAATCAGACGGCACTTTTTCGCTCAAACTGACCAAAGTATTAACTGTTGAAACGGCAAATAAATGGTAGAAATACCCAAGGGAAAGATTACCTTAAATGATGATAGAATAAAGCGTAAATGGTCCGTTGAGATACCGCCATTTTTGCTGGGTAAATATCCGGTAACTCAGGAGTTGTATTTTTCAGTTACTAAAGAATCTCCCAGCACGTTTGCTGGTGCACGAAAACCGGTTGAAACAGTGTCATGGAGGGATGCTGTGCTTTTTTGCAATGCATTTTCCATGAAGGAGGGACTGGAGGCTTGCTATCGTATGGATAGCGATGAAGAAAAAGTCACCTTCAATGCCCAGGCTAATGGTTATCGGCTGCCTACCGAAGCAGAATGGGAGTATGCCTGTAGAGCAGGGGCCACCGCCATCAGGTATGGCGAAATTGAAAAAATTGCCTGGTATAAAGAGAATTCACAACAAACCACCCATGATGTTGGCCTGAAAGAACCCAACCCCTGGGGACTGTACGATATGCTGGGTAATGTTTGGGAATGGTGCTCTGATATATATGATGAAACCGTATATGGTTCGTACCGGATTTTCCGCGGTGGTGGTTGGTATGATAAGGAACGCGGCTGCCTGGCAACCAACCGCAGACGGAGCCATCCGGTTTCATTTAAAATTGATGACCTGGGTTTTCGGCTAGCCCGAAATTTGGCAGAAAAATAAAAGGCTTGTGGCTAAGCTGTACAAGCATCATAACGTTTTACAGGGAGCTATAACGCTATACTGATAAGCTTAAAAATTCCCTTTATGCCTGAAGCATAAGATCAGTTATACCATCAAGTCTTTAAAAATGCGCTTAAGAGTCAATTGTAATGCATTTTTCAGCATTGGGTTTAAGCCTGATGCTGGCATAATTACCAAAATGAACTAATAAACAAGGTTTATTCTTCCTACCCTTGATTCGCATATTTCCTTAAAAAAACAATCAAAATATTTTGTGCAACCAAAAGGTTGCTTATATTTGCAACTATACGGTTGCATAAATTTGATATTCAATGAAACGAGATATTTTTCAAGCCATTGCCGACCCAACTCGTAGAGCCATACTGGTGTTGATTGCAGCTCAGGCCATGACTCCTAATGCGCTGGCCGAGCAATTTGATACTACCCGGCAGGCAGTATCCAAACACATCAAAATTTTGAAAGAATGTGAGGTAGTAGAGCAGCAAAAAATGGGTAGAGAAATTTATTATCACTTTAAGCCTGAAAAAATGCAAGAGATTGACGGCTGGTTAGAGCAGTTCAGGCAACATTGGGAAACGCGCTTTAATCAACTTGACCAGGTATTATCTAACTTAAAATCTCAGAACAATGAACAGTAGCCTTTTAATGGACTTTTCCGTCGACAAGGAAAACAACAAAATCAGCGTGAAACGAGAGTTTGCCGCACCGGTTGCTATGGTGTGGTCTGCCTGGACCGAAAGTGAAATTCTGGACCAGTGGTGGGCACCTAAACCCTGGAAAGCGCAAACCAAGACCATGGATTTTCGCGAAGGCGGACACTGGCTCTATGCAATGGTTGGCCCTGAGGGAGAAGAGCATTGGGCCCGAGCCGACTACCGGTCTATCACCCCTCAGAAAAGCTTTTCCGCTCAGGATGCTTTCTGCGATGCCGAAGGAAATGTTAATACTGAATGGCCTCGGTCAAGGTGGAACAACGAATTCAGCGAGTCTTCAGGCGTAACAAGGGTACAGATTGAAATTACCTTTGACAAACTGGCCGACCTGGAAAAGAACATGCAGATGGGCTTTAAAGATGGATTTACTGCCGCCCTTGAAAACCTCGATGAGGTATTAAGTCAAAAGTAAAACCGAAACGGCCCTTGGTAGCCATTGGTAAATATACATGACACGATAGCCTTTTAGTTTTTACTAAAAGGTTATTTTTTTATGAATAATGAGAGCCTGGTTTTCATTTGAAAACCCCATCTTGCTGCTGTATTTTAAACTGTCATTTTACGAAAACACACCATGTCCTACTGTAGCGCGATAGAGTCTATGCCCGAAGCAAGAAGAGCTTTACATCAGAAGTATCACGACCACCATTATGGTTTCCCGATCCACGATGATAATGAGCTCTTTGGCAGGCTCATTCTTGAAATTAACCAGGCCGGGTTGAGTTGGGAAACCATCTTACGGAAAGAAGAAAGCTTCAGGAAGGCATATGATAACTTTGACATTCAGAAAGTGGCCGCTTACACAGCAGAAGACCGGGCTCGGTTGCTAACCGATGCTGGCATTATCCGGAATAAACTGAAAGTAAATGCGGCTATAGAGAATGCCAAAGCGATTCTACAGCTTCAGAAAGAATATGGCTCGTTTGAAAAATGGCTGGAGCATCATCACCCCATGCCTAAAGAAGCCTGGGTAAAATTATTCAAGAAGACTTTTAAGTTTACCGGGGGAGAGATTGTAAACGAATTTCTGATGAGTATCGGATACCTGCGGGGTGCCCATGCGGATGATTGCAAAATTCACCAGAAAATACTAAGTTCTAACCCAATGTGGTTGCAGAGCAAATAATGTGGCAAGCTTATATCCCTATTACCTTTAAATATTCAATTCTAGGTTATGAACCCGCCTTACAAACCATCGGGATACAATGCTGTATCTCCCTATTTCGTAGTCAACGGTGCCCAGAAACTGATCAGTCTTTTCAAACAGGTTTTTGATGCCACAGAACTGCGACGGTACAACCGGCCCGATGGCTCGGTGATGCATGCCGAACTCAAGATTGATGACTCCGTACTGATGATTAGTGACGCGTCTGAACAATTTCCTCCACTTCAGCAGTTAGTCCATATTTATGTGCAGGATGTAGACCTGATCTTTCAAAAAGCAATCGATGCCGGATGTGAGGCAATTGACCCACCGAAAGAACGAGAAGGCGACCCGGACCGGCGGGGTTCTTTTAAAGATCCTGCAAATAATTTCTGGTCTATAGCCACGCAGATGAAAGAAGAATCCTGAACTAACTATAACTTAATAGCCATTGTTCTGATGTCTTTCACTGACATACTAGGAAACAGGTGGCAGGCACCGTACAGTCTCCTGCTAACCGCCTCCGGTAACACTTACCTGCTGGTCAGACAAGATTTTTAAAAGAAAATGGCTTCTTACGTAATGATCGGCATAAACTCTAATTTCGTTGATTTCGTAGGTATTTTTCATTTTTTCAGTATAATATATCAGTCATTGAAAAATGTCCGGTAGATTAAGTAAATTGAAAGCTTGATCAAATGCTACCTTCTAACCTTATTCCCTTGTGAGATACTTACTGATTATTGCCCTTACGGCGATTGTTACTGCTTTTGCCTGCTCGCTATGGTTTAGCCATCAAGCCGATGGAAACATTACCGATAATGATGTGCGGTCAGCGCAGAAACTGCTGGCGCTTGACCTAACCGACAATGAGATTGATACGTTGTTGGAAGATGTTAGCCAAAACGCTGAGAATTACGCCTTCATGCATCAATTTACCCTGAAGAATGAAGTACCGCCCGCCTTGTTGTTCAATCCTCTGCCCGAAGGTTTTACTATAGATACTGCATCAGTCACTCCGCAGTGGACTTTCTCTGAGGATGTATCTCTGCCTATTAATCGGGAAGAACTGGCTTTTTACAGTATACCGCAACTGGCGTCGCTGCTCAAAAATCAGAAAATCACTTCTACCGAACTTACCCGCTTCTACCTCGATCGTATCCGCCGCTTTGATGATACCCTGCTCAGCGTTATCACCATAACCGAGGAGCTGGCTCTAGAGCAGGCTAAACGGGCCGATGAAGAAATTCAGCAGGGCCACTATCGGGGACCGCTACACGGTATTCCCTACGGAGTGAAAGATCTGCTGGCCGTGAAAGGTTATAAAACCACCTGGGGGGCTAACTCTCACAAAAACCAAATGATTGACGAAACTGCTACTGTCGTACAAAAGCTGGAAGAAGCCGGAGCCGTTCTGGTTGCCAAACTTACTTCCGGGGCACTGGCCCGGGGCGATGTGTGGTTTGGTGGTATAACCAAAAATCCCTGGGACCTGAAGCAGGGGGCAAGTGGCTCATCGGCCGGAGCGGCTTCGGCAGCGGTGGCTGGTCTGGTAGGATTTGCTATTGGTACGGAAACGATGGGCTCTATTGTATCACCATCTACCCGCTGCGGAGCCAGTGGTTTGCGTCCTACGTTTGGGCGGGTGAGTCGGCACGGGGCCATGACCTTGAGCTGGAGTTTGGATAAGATCGGACCAATCTGCCGCTCAGCGGAGGATGCAGCCATCGTGTTCGATGCCATCCGAGGGGCTGACCCGAACGATAAAACCACCGTAGATGCCTCCTTTGACTATGATGGCAAGGTTAATCTGGCTGATTTGCGTATAGGTTTTGTAGAACAGTATTTTGAAGATGATACGGTAAACCAGGAAAATAATGATAAGAGCCTTGAGGTGCTTAAAGAACTGGGCGCCGATATGCAGGCAGTCAGCTTGCCTGATAGTACTAAACTACCCGTGAAGGTGCTCTCACTGATTATGTTTGCCGAAGCCGGAGCCGCCTTTGACGACCTTACCCGCTCTAACCTGGATGACTCACTGGTCCGGCAAGACGAAGGTTCCCGTCCAAATGCCTTACGGCAGTCTCGCTTTATTCCGGCTGTTGAGTATATTCAAGCTAACCGCTACCGTTACCAGCTTATTCAGGCCATGGACTCGCTCATGCAACAGTACGATGTCATTGTCTCACCTACCCGCGGTTTTCGCCAGCTGCTAATCACCAATATGACGGGGCATCCGGTAGTGGTGGTGCCCAATGGTTTTGATGAGAAAGGCCATCCCCAGAGTATTACCTTTATTGGGAATCTGTATGATGAAGCTACTATTCTGGAAGTGGCTCATGCCTATCAGCAGGCTACTGATACTGAGGAGCAGCATCCAGAGTTCTTTTTGCCCCAAGCCGTGGCCGAGAACTGAAAACTCCTTTTAAAATTGGAATTTGTTAACGTCTTCTGATTTCTTGGGAATCTTTGATAAGAGCGGTATCTTCTGGTGTTTTACAATACTAAGCACGATGCTAATACTGATAATTATGCAAAGCTGATTGCTATTATAAGTCTTATCTGTGTGACAGGTAAGCGTTGCCGGAGACGGTCAGTAGGAGGCTATATAAAATTACTTACCTCCTGCCATATGCTCCCTGGTATGTCATTAATAGAATCAGAGTAAGACTCAATAAATGAGTGACTTATACCTATCCGTGGGCGTTAGGTGTGCTCATAGCACCTGATCGCTTAGCTTACAGCAGCACTTATCATTCTTTCTGAATTGCCTTAAAAGAGCATCATTTTCATTCTGAAATGAATCAGATTATTCAGCATTCAAATGATAATACCTATGAATTGATATAATTGGTTACTGGGGTAAATACTCGGTCGCGCAGTTTAGTTACCGTAAGTACCTTATTAATCATTTCTTTCTCAAAGAGGAACAGGTACCACAGATAACCAGTGCTAATGATGATTACGCCCAAAATCAATTGCAACCAGTAAGATACCGGGTGTAGATGGTAAACAACGGTGGCCGTTGCGCCAATTAATATACATGCAATAAGAGGTTTCCAGGCAAGCTTTAACACCTCAGAATAAGACACGCCTACTAATTGGTTGATAGTTCTTTGATACCAGAAGAAACGGAAGACACGATCGGCTACGATACCTATGGCCGCCCCGTTAATTCCGTAGAGCAGTGCTCCTATGGTAACGGCTGGTATGGTAGAAAATAGCGTGCACCCAATGCTTAGCTTCATAGACAGGTCAGAGCGGCCTACGCTGCGCATAACGATAGTAGCGTTACCTGATAACCCATTTAGTACAACTCCCAATGCCAGAATTTGAAGAGGGGCTATGGCCGAGGTCCATTGTTCTCCAAAACCTACCCAAACAATTGGTTTTGCTAATACTATTAACGTAAGCATGCACGGAAACACTACCAGTTGGTTCATTTTACTGATCTGCAGGTAATACCGTGCAACAGATTTAATGCTCTTCTGCATTGATGAGTAGGCCGGGAACATCACCTTATTGAGCACATTCATGATCTGTTTCATGAGCGTGTTCGTCAGGATAAAACTCAATGTATAAGCACCTAGAGCAGCTCCCCCAATTAATTTACCAATAAGCAGGTAATCTATATTTAGAGTGAAGTAATGAAATATGCGTTCTATCATTACCTTACTACCAAAGCCAAATAAATCTTTAAATGCATACTTATTGAAAGTGAAAGTTGGTATCCAGCGTACCTGTACATAGTACAGAATAGCGGATATAAGAGAAACAATCACTCCATTCCATGCCAGTGCCCATACGCCCCAGTCACGGAAAGCTAAGACACACGCTACGCCACCACCAATTAGTACGGCAGTCACCTCAGTAATAGCCTGAGGTTTAAACTTCATGCGCTTGCTTAGTTTAGCTTTTGGTATGGCATATAAGGTGTTAAAGACAACCGGAAGGGCCAGTAAAGGCATAACCTGCTGCAAAATAGGTTCCTCGTAAAATAAGGCTGCTAGTGGTGATACAACAAGAACAATAAGGCCATAGCATAATAACGATATGACTATGTTAATCCAGAATGCAGTGCTATAGTGGATAGGGTACAAATCTTCCTTAGGCCGCTGAATCAACGCAGAAACCATTCCCAACTCACTTATCACCTCAGTAAAGCCTATAAAGACCGCGGCCATTCCTATGATACCATAGTCCTCAGGCAAAAGAAGTTTAGCTAGAATTAGCTTAAACAATAGTCGTAGTCCCTGCGAGCCAAATGAAGATATTGAAGTCCAGCCAATACCGGACATAATCTTTCCCTGTAATTTCATGAATAAAAATTAATGAGAAGTACGCCAACCAAAAAAAATAACTGGCCTTATTCTCTAGTCTCACACATCAACCAAACTTTGTTACACAATTTAGTGTAAACAAACAAAAAATTGCACTTATCTAAGCAAAACGCGACTAATTGATTTCAAAGATAGCATCTAACTAAGGTAATACCTAAAAATAGGTATGATTGTTAGAAAAACTTTTAAATAATTCGCTCATCATTTCACACTTTTTAAAAACATGTGCGTAACCCGCAAAATTATGAGCAATAACGCTATGATAGCTCTAACGCTCTAACTACTGGTATAATGCCAGCGCTCGTAAATTCTAACTGAAATAATTGTTTCGGTAGCTGATGTCAGAAATAAAAAAAGAGGGGCGGCGACGAAAAAGTTGTAAAAACCAGCTTCCATCATATGATATTAAGAAGTGCCCCGGTTATACTTCTTAAAAAACTATCTTGTCAATTTAAACGGCAGTCTCCCGTCTTATGTTACTCCTAAGCTTGCAGTCATAAAAAAAGCCTTTCTCAACCATTGAGAAAGGCTTTGAAATACTTGGCTGCAAAACGGCTATTTTTCCAACACAACAAATTCATTGATAAGATAAGTAGAGCCACTGGTTTCTAGGTTATAAACCTCGGTGGCGGCATCATACGCGTGGTTTAACTGAGCTACCCGATATGCTACAAAATTGCCGGTGGCTGCTTCGTAGCGATATACCTGCTCTCCAACCATAAGGTTTTCCAAAGCTTTAGTGCCGTGGGCAGTCAGAAGGGGGTGATTAGGTGTAGCTATCAATTGCACTACTTCCATAGAAAAAGAACCAGTAGATGCAGTGACTTCTTCAACAGGAACGAGCTGCGCACTTGCTAGGGGAATAGAAGCTTTTTGGTGTATTTGAACTTCTTCTACTTCTACTATCTGGTATTGATTATCTTCATACCCTACAAGTTGATCGCCTACTGCTACTTCAGCAATGGGCTTTTGGTTACCATCAGCCAAAGTAACTAAAGCAGTGCCTGGAAAACAGAAATCATAATCAGAGTTACCTTGTTCCATAGCACTTACATCCACACCGCTGCTTTTCTGCAATAAGTAGGCAACCTCTTTAGATAGCACATAAGACATCTTAAGGGCTACATCCTCTTCTTCGCGATCATGCTGGTGAATATTATCAAAATACATATTCCAGACTTCCCCGGCAGAAGCCAGATTCGGGATTACCAGATTGAAGGTTTCTTTACTCTCAGTATTAGTAAAAAATACTACTAACCCCAACTCACTCATAGAGTTCCGGTCCATTAATTTATAGAGGTCAAGGCGTTTCTTTACACCACTATCGCCAGTAATAAAGTAAGCAGGTTTCATTTCATAGCGATCTAGCACGTAATCACCTTCACCAACCTTCACATAAGTTTCATTATCCAGGTCATCAATAGTAACTTCCTGCGCCATTTTATATTCTTCTACAGTCAGTCCCCGGGGCGCATCATCAGTCTGAGCATATAGGATACTGGCACTGATACAAATACATAAAAAAAGAGTTGTCAATAATCTCATAGTGTAATGGTTCATTGTAGCTTTAGTATTCAACTAACGAATTTTCAAATAACAAACATATTTATTATAAAAGCAATGTAGTGCAAAATATTAAGCTGATATAAATTACATTTTACATCTTTTTAGTAGATATAACTGCGAATATAACAAATATTATACTATTGCATGTTTATTAAAAAATATGCCATTTTGGCATAAATTGGTCGGTAATAATGATGAATTAAGTCAATATGGCATAAAATGGTATCAAAAGACCTTTGGTTACAGTTTTGATATATACCTGATAACTACAGCATTAAAACATTAGACAGGGAATAACATGAACTTAAATAACTATACCATAAAATCGCAGGAGGCCATACAGAAGGCCGCTGAGATTGCTGCTGCAAACCAGCAACAAGCAATTGAGCCGGCTCACCTCCTGAAAGCTGTGTTGCAGTCTGATGAAAACATGATTTCGTTTGTACTCAACAAGCTAAGCGTTAATAGACCGCAGTTAGAAAGCGGGTTAGACAGTATTCTGCAATCTTATCCCAAGGTGAGTGGGCAGCAACCGTACTTATCCAATGATAGTGCAGCAGTTTTGCAGAAAGCTGAAAAGCATCTAAAGGATTTTCACGATGAGTATATTGCGGTTGAGCATATTTTATTAGGCTTACTTTCTGGTAAAGAAAAGACGGCCGCTCTAATGAAGCAGGCCGGATTTGCTGAAAAAGAACTGAAAGCAGCAATTCAGGAACTACGGGGAGGCGACCGGGTGACTGATCAGAACGCGGAAGCAAAATATAAATCACTGGAGCGATATTCTAAAAATCTGAATCAACTGGCGAAGGCTGGTAAAATTGACCCCGTCATTGGTCGAGATGAAGAGATTCGGCGAGTATTGCAGATTCTGGCCCGTAGGACAAAGAACAACCCTATTTTGCTGGGTGAGCCGGGAGTGGGTAAAACTGCCATCGTAGAGGGGCTGGCTCAACGGATTGTAGACGGTGATGTGCCCGAAAACCTGAAAACCAAAACCATTGTGGCCCTGGACATGGGGCTGCTGGTGGCAGGTGCCAAGTATAAAGGTGAATTTGAAGAGCGGCTAAAATCCGTCATTAAAGAAGTAACTGATTCTGACGGACAGATTATTCTGTTCATTGATGAGATCCATACGCTTATTGGCGCAGGTGGTGGAGGAGAAGGAGCGATGGATGCCGCTAACCTACTGAAACCAGCGCTGGCCCGGGGCGAACTGCACGCTATTGGTGCCACCACCCTGAAAGAATATCAGAAGTATATTGAAAAAGATAAAGCCCTTGAGCGACGTTTTCAATCAGTTATTGTAGACGAACCAGACATACCTGATGCAATCTCTATTCTTCGCGGTATTAAAGACCGGTACGAACTGCACCATGGAGTACAGATTAAAGACGACGCGGTTATTTCTGCCGTAGAGCTTTCCAGCCGCTATATAAGCGACCGCTTCTTGCCCGACAAAGCGATTGACCTGATGGACGAAGCCGCCGCTCGTTTGCGTATGGAAATCGACTCTTTACCAGAAGAACTGGATGAGCTTAACCGGAAGATTATGCAGTTGGAAATTGAGCGGGAAGCCATACGACGGGAAAAAGACAAGGAGAAAGAAGCGCAACTTAATAAGGATATTTCTGAACTGGAAGATCAGCGTAAAGATGTGAAGGCGAAGTGGGAGAATGAAAAATCAGTGATTAAAGGGATTCAGGAAGAAAAAGAACGAGTTGATCGCTATAAAATAGAAGCTGAGCAGGCTGAGCGTTCCGGAGACTATGGGCGAGTTGCTGAAATCCGTTACGGAAAGATTGGCGAGAGCGAACATAAACTAGCAGAGTTACAGCAAAAACTAGTTGAAATGCAGC
Source organism: Roseihalotalea indica (assembly GCF_022458895.1). Next base: position 25,081 of record NZ_JAINFL010000019.1, read on the forward strand.
AGGGGAGCTCACTATTGAAAGAAGAAGTAGATGCTGAGGATATTGCGGAAGTTGTAGCTAAATGGACGGGCATTCCGGTATCTAAAATGTTGCAAAGCGAACGGGATAAATTGCTCAACCTGGAAGATGAACTCAGCCGTCGCGTAGCCGGGCAGCAGGAAGCGATTGAGGCCCTGTCCGACGCGGTGCGCCGAAGCCGGGCTGGTTTGCAAGACCCTAAACGCCCGATTGGCTCTTTCATCTTTTTAGGAACCACCGGGGTGGGTAAAACCGAGCTGGCGAAAGCCTTAGCCGAGTTCCTGTTTGACGATGAGAACAACATGGTGCGAATTGATATGTCCGAATATCAGGAACGTCATGCGGTAAGTAGACTGATTGGTGCGCCTCCTGGCTATGTGGGATACGATGAAGGTGGGCAGTTAACCGAAGCCGTGCGCCGTAAGCCTTATTCGGTCATTTTGCTGGATGAGATTGAAAAAGCCCATCCGGATGTGTTCAACATTCTGTTGCAGGTGCTGGACGATGGCCGCCTCACCGATAATAAAGGGCGTGTGGCTAATTTTAAGAACACCATCATCATCATGACCACCAATATTGGTTCTGGCTTGATTCAGGATCGTTTTCAGGAAATTAATTCCTATAACGAAGACGAAATTCTGGAACAGACCAAGCAGGAGGTGTTTGATCTACTGAGAAAAACAGTACGACCTGAGTTCCTGAACCGGATTGATGAAACCATCATGTTCCGACCATTATCCAAAAAGGATATGCGTAAGATTGTGGAGATTCAGTTTAACCTGATCAAGCATCGACTGGAAGAGAACGGAATTAAGATAGAGGCAACCAGCGATGTGTTGGATCACCTGGCCAACATTGGATTTGACCCGCAGTTCGGAGCACGTCCACTCAAACGCGTATTGCAACGCGAGGTGCTCAACCAGTTATCTAAAGAGATTCTGGCCGACCGCATCAGCCGAGACTCTATCGTGGGCATTGAACTGGGAGATGATCAGCAGATCAAATTCATCAATCTGGATGAAGTAGAGATATAATATATTCGGTAAAACAAAACTTAAGGCAGAGCTTAAAACCTCTGCCTTTTTTATTAGATGGGCCAATTTTACAAGCGAAGCCCTACTAGCAATACATCGTCGGTCTGGATTTGATCGCCCTGCCAGCAGGTGAACGTTTCCTTAATTTTTTGGTACTGCATGGCCGTGGGCTGGGTATGAATATTCTCCAGCAGTTCGCGAAAGCGGCTTCGCATAAATTTTTTGTCTTTAGGGCCACCAAACTGATCCTGAAAACCGTCCGAAGCCATATACAGCATATCGCCCCGCTGCAATTGCTTGCATTCATTGCTAAAGTACTTGTCGTTTACCCTGCCTCCGCCAATAAAGTACCGACTCGGCTCAAGCTTGCAAAGTTTTCCCTGATGGGTAAAATAAAGCGGTATTTGAGCGCCACTATAACAAACTTCCAGCGTCTTCCGGTTAATCAGGCACATAGCCATATCCAGACCATCGGTATTGGTATCCTCAGCCTCACTCTGCCGCAAGGCTTCACGAATGCGGGTATCCATTACCGAGAGGACATTATTAGGTGAGGGAACTTTGCTTTCGTGCACTACCTGATCAAGCACCGAATTGGCCAGCACTGTCATAAAAGCCCCGGGTACACCGTGGCCCGTGCAATCCAGTACGGCAATCAGAATAATATCCTCGGTTTCATGCACCCAGTAAAAATCTCCGCTGACAATATCTTTAGCCCGATGAAACACAAAGGAGTCTGGAAAGAGGTGTTTCAGTTCATCTTTTTCGGGTAGTAAAGATAATTGAATACGGCGGGCATACTCGATACTATCCCTGATATCCCGGCTGCTTTCTTCCAGCAGGCGGCTTTTTTCCGTAATCTCGTCGCGCTGCTTTTCAATTTTTACTTTTTGCTTGCTAATCGCCTCTTTCTGCTTTTCCAGCTTTCGGTTAGCTCGTATCTTCACTCTATATTTACTGTATAGCAGCACCCCCAGCCCAAATAAAACTGACAAACTTACAATCAGGAAGAAATTCATCAGCTTACGCTCACTCGCTAACAGACTTTGAATTTGATTCTCTTGCTGGAGCAGCTCAATCTGATTGTCCTTTTTTCCTAATTCATGAATGGTTTCCATTTCCGCAAAGAGCCGGGCAGTTTCTTCCTGAAAAGACTTTTTCAGCTCCAGATCGTACAGTCCCTGATTATAAAGGGCATTTTCCAGATCGCCTATATGGTGATAGTATTTTGAGAGCTGCCGATAACACTCTCGCACTATTTCGTTGCTTCCCTGTAGATTAAGCGGTGCCTGACTCTTACTTTGGGTAAGGTACGCAAAGCATTGGTCCAACTCGCCCAGTTCATAGTACGTTTTACCAAGTTCTAACAGAGCTTTGGCTTTAAGGGATCGGTTTTCGTAATTTTCAGCCATTTGCAGTGCTTCTTCCAGCAGAGGAATTGCCTGAGTGGGTTGTTTTTGCAATAGGTAGGTTCTCCCGATATTGTAAAAAGCAAAGGCTAGTTGAGCGGTTTCCCGGTCGCGGTTCAGGGCCAGTACTCGTTGAAAAAACTCCAGCGCCAGATCGTATTCTTCGGTTTCAATATACACCTTACCAATTCCGATATAGGCTGAAGAAAGGGTAATTGTGTCCTGAAACCGTTCGGCAAATTCAGCAGCCTGAAGCAGGTACGATTTTGCGTCGGTAAAATTCCCCACGTCCAGGTTAATCACGCCAATAGTTTTGTTCAGGGGAGCTTTTTTAGACTCTCGGCCTAACTCATTATAGATATTGAGCGATTCAATACAATGATTAAGGGCAATCACGTTATTGCCCATGCGGTTTTGGATCTCACACATCAGGGATAGGATAGAAGCCTGCCCTTCGCGGTTATTTAGTTGTTGATAAATGGCCTGAGCACTACTGGCATGCTTTGAAGCTAGCTGATAATAATCACTGTAAAATGAGGTTTGGCTGACCCGCTGATAGGCCTGAGCAATACGGAGAGAGTCAGCTTCTTCCTGGTAAATTATAATACTTCGTTCCAGGTAGCGCTGTAAACTATCATCGTTATGAATCTGGTGATGAGCAAAATAAGAGGCTAATCGGACGTACGCATCGGCCTGCCCTACAGCGTAAGAGGCCTTCTGGGCCGCTTGCATGGCCTGCTGAATAAAGTAATATGTGGTGTCAGCATTGCGAAACTCATAATAGTCAGCGAGCTTAAGCCAGGCTTCAGTCTCTTCTTCCAGAGAATTAGCCTGCTCCAAAGCAAAGTCAAGGCTATCAGACGGAGGTATCTGAGCCCAGGCCGGAGTTATGACTCCCCAACCGCACCACAGCAAAACTCCCCATTGTATAGCTTTTGATAATGACACAGACAGATTCCTTTAGTAACTGCAAAAGTAAAAATAAACCCACTCGAATTTAATGCTTCAATTGCATATTTTCAACCCTTTTGCAGTGCCAGACCCAACGTAGATTCTGGAGGGGTAAGTTTTGAAAATTTAGCAAAAATTCGTGTACTATGCTAAAAGTCAATAATTTATGATTTTTGCTTTTTGCAAATTATCATTTTTTGATAGAAATCGGGTATTCTACCCACATAGAGTCAGCCCCAAAATAGTGTTCTACCATTTTGGCTCCTAGCATTAGCCCTTGTTGCGAAGCATACTCCCGTACTTTCTGGTCCGTTTGTTCCGGGGTGGGGCGCACTGCTGGTTGACCGTACAAGTGAACTCGGAGGTATTTTCCGCCAATTAAAGTATCTGCTTTTTCAGGAAGATTCGCCATTTCTACAGGCGGCACTGGCAACACTCCAATAAACTGGTTTACCTTCTGGGTATTGAAAAGCGAGTCGTAGTTTACAACTACTAGTGTGCCCTGTACTTTGCCTTCTCTCAATAGTTGCTGGGTAGTTACAAAAATCTCCCGCAACTTAAGATCACCGTATTTACCTTGATAGGGTGTACCCCATATTACCCGGGGTTGATGTTGCACTTCTTCTATCTCAATACTCTGAAATCCGCCTAACCAGAAATATACTCCTACCGCAATGGCTACCACAGGCAACAGCACCCATAGCACTATTTTTTTTGTCATACTGTCACTTCTTTGATGCATTCAAAAGATCGGCCGGAATCTAGTAAATAAATTCGCTGGCATGTAATGTATTTTGCAAATTGCATTGGGTTTTTTTTAGTTTTGTGGCTGTGCCGATGGCTGAACGGGCCCGGTAACCTTCAGTAGAACATTCATTCTGATTTAAGTCAAAGTACGACTCCGTTTAATACTAATCACTACCTAATTCTTATGAAAGAAACGGATAAGTATCGGATAATCAGCAATTTCTAACATCTGCTACATTTGTGCTCAATTACGAGCCATAGTTTCAGGATGATGTGTAAAATTGCAATCCGATTATAAATACAACCTAATAATATGTTTGCTTACATTCAGGGAACATTAGCCCACAAAGACCCAACTTATGTCGTCGTTGATGTACAGGGAGTTGGCTACGAGATTAGAATTTCATTGAATACGTATGAGGCTCTGGAGAAAGCTTCCACGTATAAATTACATACCTATCTGCATGTAAAAGAAGATGCGCAAACGCTCTTTGGTTTTGCGCAGCCCAGCGAGAAAAAACTTTTTCTGGACTTGCTTTCTATCTCCGGGGTGGGGCCCAGCCTTGCCCTAACGCTTCTCTCATCAATGCAGGTAGAAGAATTAAAAGCCGCTATTGCCAACGAAGACGCGAAAACGGTACAGCGGGTAAAGGGGATTGGTGCCAAAACGGCTCAACGCATTGTATTAGAACTGGCTGATAAAATAAGAAAAGAAGGGATTGCAACTACCTCTACCGAGAAGCTGCATGGCCTTCCGGCAACGGCATACAATACCTTGCGCAGCGAAGCGTTATCAGCATTAATGACGCTCGGATTTGCCCGTGCCGCAGCAGATAAAAGTATCGATAAAGTGATGGCCGACTGGCAGAAGAACCGAAAGGGGGAAGAACTTCGGCTGGAGGATGTCATCAAACAAGCGCTCAAAACCACATAAACAAACGTAAACTTGCTACCTACGAATCCACGGTACATGTCAGGGAAAATCTGGGTAAAACACTGTTGCTGGATACTATCGGGGCTGCTAGGCAGCTTTTTTGTGAGCCCCGAGTTAGTATTGGCACAGGATGTACCCCCCACCGACCCCGTACCGGCGGATACCATTCCAGCGGACACTATTCCTGATAATCCACTAAACGATAATCAGGAAGCCGCCCCAAATCAACCATATGAGCCATCGCTTCGGCCGCAGTATGACTTGCCCGACCGGTACGGTGACCCATTCTCTAATCGAGTACCTCGTTCACCTCTATACCTGCAAGATCCTACTCAACTTGATTTTGGTATTAACATCGATACCTCCATCAATTATTCTATATACGAAAGAATAAACGGGCTGGATTACCGAGCCCCATCAAATCTGAATTTTGAGCAGTACGAACAAATTCAAAACCGCCAGATGCTACGCGACTACTGGCGTAACCGTGCCTCCGCTCTGGATGGGGAAAGTGCCGTCAGTGGCCGCCGTTTAATACCTCCTATTTATACTACCTCGGCCTTTGACCGACTGTTTGGTGGTTCTTACGTCGATATTCGCCCCAATGGGTTTGTTACTTTAGATTTTGGGGGTCGCTTTCAGCGGATATTCAACCCTAATATTCCAATCCGGCAGCAACGCAACGGGAATTTTGAGTTTGATCAGCAGATTAGCCTCAATGTGGTGGGTACCATTGGCGATAAACTCCAGGTTACCGCCAACTTTGATAATAACAACTCTTTCGATTTTCAGAACAATGTGAAGGTAGAATACACGGGCTACGAACACGAAATTATTCAGAAAATTGAGTTGGGTACGGTGAGTATGCCGGTAAGTAATAGCCTGATTACGGGGTCGCAGAGCCTGTTTGGTATTAAGACCCAGCTACAGTTTGGGCGCTTGTTTGTTACCAGTGTGGCATCGGTACAGCGGGGTAGCAGTGATGCTATTACTATTGAAAGTGGCACCCAAACTCGTGAATTTGAGCTGAAAGCCTCAGAATACGACGAAAATCGACATTTCTTTTTAGGACACTTCTTCCGGGCCAACTACCAAAACTGGCTTCGCTCGCTGCCTCAGATTTACTCGGGGCTGAACGTAACACGCGTAGAGGTATACGTCCTTAACCGGAACAACGATACCGAAACCCTGCGCGGTATGGCCACCTTTATGGATTTAGGCGAAGGGTCGGTTATTTATCGAGATGGTAACCCGCAGGTTGGAGACGGGCAGGGCGGACCTACCCGGAATGATGCTAATCAGCTGTACAGCAGCTTGTTAAGCACGGGTGGGCTGCGCGATATTAATCAGACATCCAACATTCTGGAAAACGATTTCAGTTTTGTGAAAGCTACCGACTATGAAGTAATCACCTCGGCCCGGAAGCTGACAGAGCGTGAGTATACCTTTGATAGTCAACTGGGTTACATTAGCCTGAACCGCCGCTTACAGAATGACGAGGTGTTGGCCGTAGCCTACGAATACACCTATAATGGCCAACGATACCAGGTAGGGGAGCTGACCGAAGATTATCAGAACCTGCCCGAAGATCAGGTGATTTTCCTGAAAATGCTGCGCCCTACCAAGATCAATACCGAAGTGCCCACCTGGGATCTGATGATGAAGAATATCTACCCACTCAATGCCAGCCAGGTAGGGCGGGAGAGCTTCCAACTTCGGGTAGTGTACCGCGATGACCGAACCGGTATCGACAACCCCAGCCTGCACGAAGGGCAAAACACCCGCGATGTGCCGCTGATCCGGTTATTAAACCTTGACAGCCTGAACCAGAATAACGACCCCCAACCCGATGGTAACTTTGACTTTGTAGAAGGCATTACCATTAATACCGAACAGGGTTTTGTGGTCTTTCCCGTGCTGGAACCCTTCGGTAGTCATTTGGCTGCCCAGTTCGCTCCCGGAGAAGATAATCTGGTAGACCGCTATGTCTATAATTCGCTGTATAACACAACGAAAGCGGATGCGGAGCTAAATACGAATAAAAATAAATTTTTCATTGTCGGAAGTTTTGTAGCAGGCTCGGCCAATGAGATTATGCTACCAGGAATTAATATTGCCGAAGGCTCAGTACAGGTGATTGCCGGTAACACTCCCCTGACTGAAGGGGTAGATTTTACGGTAGATTACAACCTGGGGCGCGTCACTATTCTGAATGAAGGCGTATTAAGCTCGGGGAAGCGCATCCAGATTCAGTACGAAAAAGCAGATCTGTTCAACTTCCAGCAACGCTCGCTGTTCGGCACACGCCTTGATTACCGCGTCAATGAAGATATTAATGTAGGAGCTACCATCTTGCATCTTAATGAGCGCCCTATCATCAGCCGGATAAGTATTGGTGATGAGCCAACTAAAAATACCAAATATGGGTTTGACATCAACTACAGCAAAGATTCACGGTTTATCACCAAGCTGGTAGATGCGCTTCCGCTCATTCAAACCAAAGAACCCTCCAGTGTCACGTTCAACGCTGAATTTGCGCAGTTGATTCCGGGTACTTCTAATGTGGTGGATGGAGATGGCACTTCGTATATTGATGATTTTGAGAACACCGTTACCCCATTCAGCCTTAGTGGCTGGCAAAACTGGACATTAGCGGCAACTCCGGTTACCGAAGACCAACGTTTTGTAGAAGGAGGAGATTTGGGAAGAAACCATCGCCGGGCGAAAATGTCGTGGTATGTAGTGGATAATACCGCTTTCTATCTGAACCGGGGGCGGGTGGTGCCAGATAATATTCCGACCGGGAGTAATATTACCAACCTCTATGAACGGCCCGTAGTGACGCAGGAGGTGTTTCCTTTTCAGGATGAACAGGTAGTGAATTATAATCTTCCGTTGTTTGATATTGCTTATTTCCCCGAAGAGCGAGGGCCCTATAACTATAATCCCAGCCTGACAGACGAGGGCTTGCTACCAAACCCGGAAGATAATTGGGGAGGGATTACACGGGCTATTACCTCTGATGTGGATTTTGATAAAACCAATATTGAGTACATAGAATTCTGGATGCTCGATCCCTTCATTAACACTCCAGACGGAGCCGTGTTAGACGGACGGTTGAATCAGCCCAACACTACGGGGGGTAAACTGATCTTTAACCTGGGAAGTATTTCCGAAGATGTGATACCGGATGACCGACATTTCTTTGAAAATGGCTTACCCGAAGATTATGTCTCCGAAGACGTAAATGTCACTAATCTGGGACGTACCCCTGACGGTCAGTTTCTGGTAGATTACTTCAGCAATAGCTCGCAGGAAATACGCAGTAACCAGGACGTAGGCTTTGAAGGCGTGCGCAATGATCAGGAAGCTGAGTTTTTTGGTGCAGAGTTTTACGACCGCCTTTCTCCCGCTGCTCAACAAGCAGTACAAGCTGACCCATCGGCTGATAATTTTCAATACTATCTTGGTGATGACCTGGATGCCAGGGGAGCGCAGATAGTAGAACGATACAAGAACTTTAATAATCAGGAGGGTAACACTCCTATTTTTAACGATAACAATGCGCAGTACATCCCATCAGGCAGCCAGTTGCCAGATAATGAAGACCTCAACCGGGATAACACACTCAGTGATTTAGAAGAATATTACGAGTACGAAATAGACCTGCGTCCCGGTCAGTTGCAAGTTGGGCAAAATAATATTGTAGATGCCGTAACTACCACGGTCCAATCAGGAGCAACGACTACTTGGTATCTTTTTCGCATTCCCATTCGCCAGCCCGATCGGCAGCAGGGAAATATTCAGGGCTATAAGTCTATCCGCTACATCCGTACGTACATGACCGAGTTTCGCCAGCCGGTAGTGCTCCGGTTTGCCAAATTTCAGTTGGTTGGTAGCCAGTGGCGCCGGTTTAACGAAGACCTTAGCGAAAAGCAGTTAGGAGAGTATCCGGAAAATTATGATCCCGGCTTTTTTGTATCGGCCGTAAATATTGAAGAAAACGGTGCGCCCACCACCGAAGGTTCTGCTTATACATTGCCACCGGGCTTCCGCCGCGACCGGGACAATACGTCGCCTATTGAACGACGGGTGAACGAGCAGTCGCTGCAAATGTGTGTAGACAACCTGCGTGATGGCGACTCCCGGGCTGCATACAAAAACATGACGCTGGATCTGATCAATTACGGCAGCGTTCGCATGTTCTTTCATGCCGAAAGCCAAACAGCAACCGATAGCGCGGTACATGCCTTTCTGCGGTTGGGTACTGACTTTACCGAAAATTACTACGAGATAGAAATTCCATTGGTGATGTCACCTGATGGCTCTGGCGGAGATGGAGAGGAGCGGCTAGTATGGCCGGAAGCGAACGAGATGAATATTGCCCTGGACTGGTTGTCTGCCGTAAAGTCTGCCCGTAACAGGAAGGGCCTTTCTACCACGCTACCTTACTCTGAAACCAAAGAGAACGGCAAGTACAAAATAACGGTGGTGGGGCGACCGGAGCTGAGTACCGTGCAAACCGTTATGATTGGTGTGCGCAACCCTATTACTGATGATCGGGCACCGCAATCTCTTTGTGTATGGGCTAATGAATTACGCGTGGGCGACTTTGACCGTACCAGTGGCTGGGCCGCCAATGCCCGGCTTAATACCAAGCTGGCCGACTTTGCCAATGTTACTGCTTCAGTGAGGCATTCTACTTACGGATTTGGCGGTATACAATCCCGTATTTCAGAGCGGACCCGGGAAGAGGCTACCGAGTACGATATATCGGCTAATGTAAACCTTAACAAATTTTTCCCCGAAACCTTTGGCTTGCAAATTCCCATGTACGCCAGCTATGAGCGAGGCATTATCACTCCGCAGTTTGACCCTAAGGACCCGGACATTCCGCTGGATGCCGCCCTGGATGCTTACACTGATCCGCAGGAACGGGCCAATTATCTGGATATTGTCACTGACCAGACAACCCGGCGTAGTTTGAATTTTACCAACGTTAGAAAAAATAAAGTCAGGGAAGATGCCCGTAGCCATTTCTTTGACATCTCTAATTTCACGTTCTCTTATTCGTACAGCGATATTAATCGGAGCAACTTTAATACAGCAACTTATGAACAGCGGCTGGTGCGAGGCGGGGTAGGATACAATTACAGTTTCCCCGATATGAATATTCAGCCTCTGGCGAATGTTGGCTTCCTTCAGTCACCCTGGTTTGCACTTATCCGCGACTTCAATTTCTCACCCATGCCTACCAGCGTGAGCTTCCGGGGAGATTTACAGCGAAACTTTGTGAAGACCCAGTACCGGGACGAAAACCTGCTGAGTCTGGATCCACTATACGAAAAGGCTTTTACCTTTAACCGCATTTATGATCTTCGGTGGGATCTCACGCAGAATCTGGGGTTAGACTACAGCGCCCGTACATTTGCTATTATTGACGAGCCAACCGGTGAACTGGATACCGAAGCCAAGCGTAACGAGGTGATTGAGAACCTGAAGAACTTCGGGCGGATGAAGAACTTTGATCAGGCAGTAACCGGAACCTATACCGTGCCTTTCGATAAAATTCCGCTTACCGACTGGCTGGCAGCTGATGCCCGTTATCAGGCCGGTTATACCTGGCAGGCGGGTGCCTATGACCCAACCACCTTCACCAATACGTTTGAGGACATTGGCCATACCATTCAGAATAACCGCGACCGTAGTGTTACCGGGCGGGTAGATATGGTGAGCCTATATAATAAAGTTAAGTTTTTTCAGGGAATCAATGCTGGCGGACGTAACCAGCGTCCTACGCGGCCTCAGCCTCAGCGCAACCCACAAGACTCTACTCAACAAGACGAAAAGCCTCGAGACCTGAAAGCCGTAAAAGGCTTCCTCCGGTTATTGATGGCATTGCGGACTATCAATGTAAACTATAGCCTCAATGAAGGCACACTGCTGCCGGGCTTTATTATTACTCCCTTCCTGTTTGGTATGGATGAAGCTTTTGAGTCACCAGGCATTCCGTTTTTATTGGGCAGTCAGGACCCGGGTATTCGGTTTAAAGCGGCTCAGCAAGGTTGGCTTACCCCTTCTTCAGTACTAACCATGCCCTTCCAACAGTCGCAGGTTGAGAACATCGGGGTGCGAGCGGATATTGAACCGTTCCGGGATTTTCGTATCCAGGTAGATTTTAAGAAAACAGTTACCAACTCATACCAGGAGATTTATCGGCAAGATTCGTTAGGAGCTTTCAGTTCGCTGAACCCATCCCGTTCCGGTAATTACAATCTCTCATACCTGACTATTCAGACGGCCTTCTCTAAAGACAATGACGAAAATATTTCTGCAATATTCCAGCAGTTTGAGGCTAACCGGGAGATCATCCGAAACCGCTTAACGAGAGACAATCCTAATAAAGAAGCCGTATATGATCTTAACTCTCAGGATGTACTGATTCCTGCTTTTCTGGCAGCCTACTCAGATCAGCAAGCGGATAAGGTAAAACTGTCGCCTTTTCCTAAAATTCCGTTACCCAACTGGCGGGTTGACTACGCCGGGTTGCCACGCTTGCTGCCCGCCCTGGGAGATGCATTTGCCCAGTTTACAATCAATCACGCCTACCAATCTACGTATAGTGTCAATAACTTCACCAACTCTTTGCAGTACACGTTAGAGGACGCTCCGTTGCAACTCAACACCCGGGTAGAAGATTATGACCCCACGCAGCTGAGTGAGATTAAAGAGGTGCAGGATGCGGATGGCAATGCTGTAAGTGTTTTTGTGCCTCAGTATGTAGTGCAGCAAGTAGCCATTACTGAGCGGTTTGCGCCGCTTATCGGAGTTAATGTGCGCACGAAGGGCCGACTCACCAGTCGTGTTTCCTACGACCGGGAACGTAGCCTGTCTCTTAACCTGTCGAACGCCCAGGTTACCGAAATGACCAGCCAGGCTATAACCTTTACGTTTGGTTTCACCAAAGATCAGTTTAAGCTACCCTTCCGGGTACAGGGGCGCACAATTACGCTGGAAAATGACCTCACATTCAATCTGGCTATGTCATTTAAGGATACTAAAACAGTTCAGCGAAAAATTGGAGATGAGAATACCATCACCAACGGTAATGTTAATTTCCAGGCTCGCCCTACCTTAGATTACCGGGTGAATGAGCGCCTGAATGTGCAGATCTATTTTGCCCGCACTATTAATGAGCCTTTAGTGACAAACTCTTTCCGCCGAACCACTACTGAATTTGGTACTCAGGTGCGCTTTAATCTTGCTCAGTAAAATCCGTAAGCAATTCTTTTTCTAAATACAGAAAAGAACGTACTTTTGAATGGCTTCAAAAAATACAGGTTGCCATTTTCTTTTTTCTGTTAGTAAAAAGTAATTTTTCTATCACCCAGTAGCATATCTTTTTAGCACATGAATATTCCTGATTCGCTGAAATACACCAAAGACCACGAGTGGCTTCGCCTCGAAGGTAATGAAGCATACATTGGTATTACCGAATTCGCCCAGCAGGAGCTAGGGGACATTGTTTATGTAGAAATTGAAACCGAAGGGCAGGAGTTGGAGCAGGGCGAGGTTTTCGGCACGGTAGAAGCGGTAAAAACTGTTTCTGACCTGTTTATGCCCGTTACTGGTACTGTAATAGAAGTCAATCCTGAATTAGAATCAGCTCCCGAACTGGTTAATGAGGACCCTTACAACAAAGGCTGGATGATCAAAATCCAGATTTCTGATAAAGCAGATCTGGGCGAATTACTGGATCAGCAAGCGTATCAGGAAGTAATTGGCCAGTAGACCAGCGGCAATAAACCATTATGTTTTGGCGATTTAACTTCTATACATTAGTATGGATGCTGGTAATACTTGCTCTGATTTTAATGCCGGGCCCCCAGATGCCTCAACTAGGTACCAGCCTCTTCAGCGTAGATAAGCTGGCTCACACTGCGGTCTTTGCTATTCTGGCTCTACTCATGATTATCGGGTTCGCCAAGCAGACCCGTTACCTGGGCTTACGCAACAAGGCCGCTAAATACGCGTTAATATTATCAATAACATATGCTTCAGTTCTGGAGAGCACTCAGGTTTTCTCTGAAGGAAGGACTATTGATGCCTATGACGCTATTGCAAACACGATTGGCTGTGTTTCCGGATATGGTCTTTTTTTCGCTCTTTATAAGTGGTAAAATCAGCTTATAAGAAAAAAATAATAATAGCCGGTTTGAGCTACTCGTTTATTTTTCGTAAATTGTAGCTTAATATTACAGTGTAATCACAATACACAAATTGTATGGAACCAAAAAAGACACCAAAAGCAGACCTTAATCAAAAGACAGGCATGCACCTAGCTATCGGGTTGGTTATCAGTCTTGCGCTCGTAACCCTAGCGTTCGAGTGGAAAGATTATGATGCCAGCGGTCTGGTAGATTTAGGGCAAGTAGATGATACTTTTGAAGATGTAATGGAAGTGCCTCCTACAGAGCAACCACCACCACCACCACCAAAAATTCAGCAGCCTGAAATCGTTGAGGTACCTGATGAAGAGGAGATTGAAGAAGAGATTGAAATTGACCTTGATGTAGAAATTACTGAAGATACCGAAATTGAAGAAATGGTTTTTGAAGAAGCTCCTGAAGAGGAGGAAACTGACCAGATCTTTATGGTTGTAGAGGATCAGCCTGAGCCTCAAGGTGGTATGCAAGCCTTCTACGAGTATGTTGGTAAGAACCTTAAATATCCCTCTCAGGCCCGCCGAATGGGTATTGAAGGAAAAGTATTTGTTCAGTTCGTAGTAAATACGGATGGAACGCTTACTGATGTTCAAGCTATTAAAGGAATTGGTGCTGGATGTGATGATGAGGCTGTGCGAGTGGTTAAAACCGCACCTAAATGGAAACCTGGTAAGCAACGTGGTAAACCTGTACGGGTGCGTATGGTATTGCCTATCACCTTTAAGCTTGGATAATTTGAAAGTAGCTTAATTTAGATTTGTTAATATTTGATTAGTAAAAGCCGGTAGCGTATTGCGCTACCGGCTTTTTGTTTTATTGATATTAAAACGCAGTTTCACAAGCTTTTTAGTCTATTGACATGTTTCGTTTGACCGAATTAGGAATAGTATTATATAGTATTTGAAGCCTTAAGTCTACGTTTCCTAATAAGAGTGGGGAATTTATTGCTCACATACTATATGCTAGTTGCAGAAAGCATTCATAAACAAAATAGCATTCCTTAGCTTAGTATTATCAGATATATTTATGTTGACAATATTCTAAAAATAATTCAGGGGAACAGTGAAATATTTAAATAAAGAAGTAAAAAATTAAGAAAAGTGTAAATAAATGCGACAATTAATTAGCTTTTAAACAAATTAGGGTATTAATTTTGTGCCAATAAGGTAGAGTCGAGTTAAATGAAGTGTTAACAAAATTATCCTTGCACGTGAAATCTCAACCTAAGATTCAAGATGTTGTCCAGCAAATTAAATCAGATATTGATTTAATAGCTTCCCAGACGAAAGGGTTAAAGAACGGAGAACGGTTTAGCCAGATCAAACGGATGAACGAACTAAAGCAAATTGCGACCACATTAGAAGACATTGATAATTCTCTGAACAACCTGATAGAAGAGCAAGCCAGGAAAAAATCCGGATCTTCTTCTTAACATTTCTTTTTTACTTTCTTTTGCGATTCCGTATCTTCCATAGGAACCTACAACTCAAATCAACAACCTATGGATCACGGAAAAATTCCCCTCTCAACAACCCGTCGAAAATTTATTGGTAGCGCATTAGGTACATTAGCTGGTATTACACTTGTACCTCGCCATGTATTAGGCGGCCCGGGTTTCACACCCCCAAGCGACCAAGTTGCTCTAGGATACATTGGTACCGGAAAACAGGCACGGGGTGCTTTATTTCGACAATTTATTGCAATTCCTGAAGTTAAAATCGTAGCTGCCTGCGATGTTGACGCTCAAAAGCTAGAGAGTTTTAAGCAAATGACATCGGCCTACTATGCCGAACAGAATCAGCAAGCCAGATATAAGGGCTTTCAAACCTACGCAGATCTTCGCCAATTACTGGAGCATGACGATATAGATGCCGTCATTGTGGCTACTCCAGACCACTGGCACGCACTTGCTTCTATTATGGCGTGTGAAGCGGGAAAAGATGTTTATTGTGAGAAGCCTCTGTCACTTACAGTTAAAGAAGGACGAGCTATGGTAGAGGCCACCCGGAAACATAAGCGGGTATTTCAGACAGGAAGTATGCAGCGCTCCTGGGAAGATTTTCATCGTGCCGCAGAGTTGGTTATCAATGGGTATATTGGCGAAATTCAGAAGGTAATAGTAAGTGTGGGCGGTCCTCCCGAAGAGTGCGATCAACCAGCAGAGCCTAAGCCCGATTATTTAGATTGGAATATGTGGCAAGGGCCAGCTTCAGCACGAGAATACAGTTCATTTTTTGCACCTCCGATGGATTGGGACGGATGGGCTCGCTGGCGCTACTGTAAAAATTATGGCGGAGGCGGCATGACTGACTGGGGCGCTCATATGTTTGACATCGCTCAGTGGGCACTCGGTATGGATGCCAGCGGACCAGTAGAAGTCATTCCACCTGATGGAAAAGCGTATCCGGCATTAACGTATATTTATGATAATGGCGTACCCATGATTCGGGAAGATTTTAGAAAAGGTAATGCGGTACGTTTTGAAGGAAGTGATGGAGTCATTGAGGTAAGCCGACAATTTTTAAATATGCCTGAGAATTTGCAGAATCAGGAAATAGGTGAGAATGAAATTCATCTCTATAAAAGTCGCGATCACTATCGAGATTGGCTAAATGCAATTAAAGAACGCTCTCGGCCAATCTGCGACGTAGAAGTGGGGCATCGTACCGCGACGGTTTGTAATATTGGCAATATTGCTTACGAATTAAACCGCCCATTACGATGGAATCCTAAGAAAGAGAAATTTAAAGGTGACCGTGAAGCTAACAAGATGCTAGCGCGAGAGGACCGGAATTTCTGGGAAGAAATTCCTTCAAAGAATACTGCGCAAAGAATTGGGTCGTAATCGTATTCAACAAAATATAAAGCCAGTTTAGTAGAAACTGGCTTTATTGATATAAGGGGTAAAATTATAAAGCAACTTCAACTATAATAATCAGGCCATTTCCCACCCCTCTCGCACTGGCTCACGAATATACTGATCAGCATCGGGTAGCCCTTTCGCTTTCATCTGTTCGGCATCCCATTCAATTTTCTGGCCTCCCATCCGTAGTGAAAGCACTCCGAGCAGTGTAATTTCAGTTAGGCGGGCACCATACTCAAAGTTGGCACTGGAAGCCGGTCCGCCTTTAATGGCATCAATCCAATCGCGGAAATGGCCGTTAGACCGGGGAATGGAGGGTTTGGGTGGCGTAAAAGCCTCTCGCTGTGATTCAGGAAAGATCATCGGTACGCGTTCACCTCCATCATTTAAGATGATACCTTTATCTCCTACGAACATGGTGCCCCGTCGGGGCAGCGTTTCACCTTTAGGCAACATCTCCGGTTGTGCAGGTCGGAGACCGCCTGAGTACCAGGTAAGCTTTAGTGGTGGTTGTTCACCCCGAGCCGGAAAGTGGTAATAGCCAATTTCTCCGTAAGGGTCAATGTTACTGTCGCTATATCCGGCAGGCAGTATTTCTACGCTTTCGGGAGCTGCCAGATCAAAAGCCCAGGTTGAGGCATCCATGTCATGGCACCCAAAATCACCTAATGCCCCGCAACCAAACATCCAGAAGTCTCGCCAGGTAACGGGTACGTAGTCTTCATGAAAAGGAACAGGTTGGCGGGTGCCCAGCCATAAGTCCCAGTCAAATCCTACGGGAAGGGTAGAAGTGCCGGTAGGCAAACCTTTAAGACCAGGTACCCAACGAGTAGCCGGCACCCAGGCATGGACTTCCCGCACCGGGCCAATAGCTCCGGCTCGGAGGTACTCCACGGTTTGCCGTATGCCATCAGCACTATGCCCGCTATTGCCCATCTGAGTAGCCAGCCCCGTTTCTTTGGCAACTTTCTGCACCTGACGAGCCTCCCAGATATTATGCGTAAGAGGCTTTTCACAGTAAATATGCTTACCGGCTCGCATGGCTAACAGCGAAATATAGGCGTGAGTGTGATCCGGAGTAGAGCAGACAATTCCATCAATTCCGGATTCTTTCTCCAACATTTCTCGAAAATCCAGATACTCTGCCACTCGGAAAGAAGGATCTTTAGCATTGTAGTGCTCCTCAATCATTTCTATGACTGGGCCACGTCCGGCTTCGGAGCGATAATAGAAGTCTGCCAGATTCCAGTAGTTAGATGGATCGGCAACAGCGGTTACCCGCACATCGTCCAGTTTAAGAAATTCTCCGGTGTTCTGCCGTCCTTTGCCACCAACTCCTACCATCCCTAGCATTACCGTATCGCTGGGAGGTACGAAACCACGTCCGCCCAGCACATGGCGGGGTACAATAAAAAAACTGGCAGCAGCGCAGGAAGCGCCTTTAATAAAATCTCTTCGGGAGTTTTGCGAAGATAGATGAAGGTTATTGTCCATAGATAAGGGAGTTTGAGTAGTCTATCATTATCTTTCTTACTGACCAATATACAAAAAGACTGACCCAATATTCTTTCAATAGAGTACTTAAGGGCGATTGTGATTTATCTTTTTGTAAAAGTCAGTGTGAAACGGTAATCACTACGGCTACTTTGCGCATCCTACTCCTCATTTTGCTGTAATAAAATATGAAATCACGTAAAGAAATGCCAAAGTAGCTGAATCTGGCCTGCCTTTCTGCGACCACTTTCTAGCGATAGTTTATTAACTAACATATGACATATGCTAATATCTGTCTGCCAGAAAGTAATGAGATGTTCAATAAAAGCTTGAGTATGCTAAGCACCTGGGAAGTTAGAGGCTAGATACTTTCCCAGCAGAATTTAGGGTTGCTAAAGAGGTCGACAATATTTAATGCAAAGATGAATGTTGATTTTCAAGCGGATTTAGATCTAAATTTGATCAGTCCGCGCCCCTTTTTTCTCAAGCATCGTAAATTACAAGCAACATTTCTGGGACGTCTATTCAGTTTTTGGTCTCGAGTGTGATATGTTCTGCCACTCACCTCTTAAGCCACATGGATGCGGGGTTTCACCTATACTCTTAAAGTTTTTCCCTCTGTTTTATGACTAAATAATACGTGCGTACTGAATCGTCATTGCTTCATAAGCAAGTAGCCTCCCTTAATACTTATTTGCAAAATGCGGGAACAAATTTCTTACAGGTTAATTACGGCTCCCCATAAATTTCATTTGCGTAATGTTTAAACCATGAAAGTAAATTCTAAATCGAACATTCAATCAGCCGTTCAACTGGCTATTTTCCAGATGGAAAATATACAACCTCAAGTAGGAGAACGCTGTCCTGTATCTATCTACCTGAAAGCGGGAATAGACTTAATAGCCTCAACGCAAAAACCAATTCAAAGCGATGATCAGTTAAAGCTGGTTCAGAGAATGAATGCTGAATTAGAAAATACCTATACTCAATTTAAAGAGCACGTGGGTGTGTTACAGATTGCTTTACAGAACGACCTGGAGACTCTATACTCTTTAAATATTCAAAAAATATCTTCCAATAAATGGGCACGCGTACGGCAGGCGGCTTATTTCTATAGGCAAATACAGGCTCAAAACCTTAATCTGGAGAATTACGGTATCAGCAAAGGTGAAATTCAACAGTCAAGCGCAGAGGTTGAGGCTTTGCTTGAGATGAAAAAGGAGTGCGCCCGGAAGAAAAAAAGATTGATGAAGGCTACTCCGATCATTATATGAGAAGTAGTTTGCTTTGAAAGTTTGGTCTGATCGGCAGGTGAGTGTTTGTTACTGGGGGCAATCATTGGGAGTCCGTACGGGTACCTTCCTCCTGCATCCGCTTCCTATCATGTCTCTAAAAGAAAATCAGAATAACGTCTAATCATAAAGCACCGTTACAGGTATTCTAGTGCCAGCTCTTAGTAACTAAAAGCTCCGTAAAATGTGCTTCCTTACTCATTTCCCTGAGTTTTCTTTAAGTCATAAGGAACTGTATTTTCGTGAGTGAAAGGAGGGATGGCATCGTCCTGTAGTTCTAAAAACTGATTGGGACCTTTCTCTTGCTTAATCAGTTCGAAAGCATCGTATAACTCACCAATAGCGGTGTACGCTTCGTAGCGCAGCGTGTCTCCGTCAATGTTAATCAACTGGAACAACTGAGTGTTTTCGGCAGTGCGGTCGCGAGAAGCTTCATAGTTATCCCAGTTTCCCTTTACATCGTACATCTTGCCGCCACTCACTGATACCACGTAGACCGTTCCGGTAACGTCGCGCATATTCACTCCGTCAGGTACATTTTCAGCGAGTGGTTCTACCCGCCCGCGGGCATAGCTGTGATCGTGGCCTTGTAGTACAATATCTACCTGATGTTTATCAAAAATGGGTTTCCACAGCTTGCGCAGCTCCTCGTTATCCCGGTCACCGGAGGCAGAAAAAAGAGGATGGTGGAAACTAACGACCGACCAGGGGTGAGGATTATCAGTTAGCACCTGGTCAGCCCAGGCGGCTTGTTTTTCGTGCATCTCGTTAGAGTTGAGTACTACAATGCGGGTGCCCTGGTAGTCTACGTAGTAGGCAGTTTCCTTCAGGCTGTCCGGACCATTCTCGGGTAGCGTAAATTGTGGGTGCCATTGCACGGCTAAGTGTTCAATATCGTTTTCTTCTTCCAGTTCGGTATACCCTTCGTATTCGTGGTTGCCAGGTAGTGGCAGACTGGGCAAGGTGCGGTGAATCCACCCGCCAGCGGTAAACCACTCGTGCCAGTCCAGTTCGCTGTGGGCATCATTTACCAGGTCACCGGCATGAATGATGAAGCGGGCATCCGGGGCAGTACGATACCCTTCGCGGATCAGACGAGACCATAGGTCTAGTATGTTATTCTGGGCATCACCTACATACAGAAAAGAGAACGGTTTAGCTTCCTGGCTGGCTGTGCGAAACTGAATCCATTCGCTCCAGTGCTCTCCATCACCTACGCGGTAGGCATACAGGGTATCAGGGGTGAGGCCGGTGAACGTGACTGAGTGGTAGTTTGCTTTACTTTCGGCACTTTTTACCCGAGAAGCATCCATGGTGGTAGTGGTGGCTTCAACTCGCTTGGCATTTCGCCAGAAGCGGGGAGCCGCCGTAGCAATGGCAATCTCGCCATACGCTTGTTTGGTGCGGGTATCCGTTCGCCAGGTTACGCTCTGGGTCGTAGCCGGATCATCCGAGAAATTGAGCACAATATGGTCGGGCTGCTCAGAAGGGAGACGCCATTTTACCGGAAACTGAGGTTTAGAGTATTCTTCCTGAGCATACGTAAGGGAAGATAAAAGAAGCAACAGGGCTAGTGCGGGCAAACAGGTTGGTCGGATCGTCATACAACAAAGATAGACGAAATACGCTTAAGCGGAAATCAACGGGGCGTTACGTAATTGTTAAGATCGCTATTGTATGGATTGATCAGGTGTTGCCACGCTGGCGAACAATCTCGTACAGACCAATAGCAGCCGCTACGGATACATTGAGAGAGGCCACCTGACCCGTCATAGGGATTTTCACCGAAGCATCAGCCAGTTTAAGGTAGGCTTCGGAGATACCATCTTCTTCTGAACCCATCAGTAAAGCAATCGGACCTTGTAGGTCTTGCTGGGGTAGCAGGTTATCGGTTTTTTCGGTACAGGCGATCACCCGGATGCCACTGCTTTTCAGGTATTGGATAGTTCGCTTCAGGTTCTCTTCGCGGCAAATGGGGATGTAGTTTAGGGCACCGGCGGAGGCTTTCATGGCATCTCCCCCCAGGCGAGCGTTGCCCTTATCAGGAATAACAATACCGTGCACGCCCAGGCACTCAGCTGTGCGGGCAATGGCGCCAAAGTTTCGCACATCAGTCACCCGATCTACTATCACCAGAAACGGCTCCTGCCCGCGCTGATAGCTCTCGTTGATGATATGGTCTAGGGAGGCATAAACTACCGAGGAGATAAAGGCAATGACCCCCTGATGGTTTTTGCGGGTAACCCGATTTAGTTTCTCAATGGGCACCTGGCTAACGGGTATGTGTCGCTGACGAGCCTCGGTAATTAACTCGCGGAACATATCGCTCTGGGTGCCTTTCTGCACCAGGATACGTTCAATTTCGCGGTCGGCCTGAAGGGCCTCCATTACGGCACGCGTGCCAAAAGCAATATCTGATTTGGGGTGCTGGTTCACAGTGTTTTTCTGCCCTTTCTCCACAGGTCTATATTTCGGTACCAAAAGCGTTTATATTCTTCATCGCGTACCAGGTTGTAGTGCTGGTCGGTGAAGATGTTCCTTACCTTCATAAAGGTAAAAGACATATTAACTAAGTTGTTATCGGCGGCATAAATCCAGACTTCCTTCTCGTCGTCCCGGTATACGTCATTGGGTTTGCCGTACAGGGTGTAGATCATGCCCATGCCGGTTTTCCAGCCCTCTTTGTAAGTAGTAAACAGTTGGTTGGCTTTCGTTGCCTGCCGGAAATAATCGCGTATAATGATTTTTGCCCGGTCCTGGGAGCGGGTCATGCGCATCCAATAACTATCCAAAGCCATTTTGGGATCGCTTCCTTCTCTAAGTTCGTCCATTTCCTCAGCCGTGCTGATGTAGCGTAAAGGACCAATCACCTCTTCTGTTTTTACCAGCCTCGGATAATAGTGGGTTTCTACCCGGAACGAGATTCCGGAGAGGGATGTGGTATCCATTTGAGCAAAGTACAGTCCTTCTTCTTCAAAGGTAAAGGCACTGTCTAGGGGAAATTGAAATAAAGAATCTACGGTGAGGTTCGATTGTACTTCGCTGCCAGTGCCACCCATAGGCGGTGGGTTGGGCTCAAAATCATGGTCATAATAATAGGCATACGCCGCAGAATCCTGCCCGGATAGGGATATTATCCGCACACTCTCGTGCTGAGGAATGAAGTTCTCAAAGATGGGAATGTCTTCGGACGCCCGCATCAGCAACAGAGAGGAAAGGGGGAAGTTCTGGTCGGTTTCCAGAGAGATATCGTAACGCAGCGGCAGTTCTGCCCCGGCCACCGTTACGGTCAGGTACAGAAACACGTAGTTAGCATTATCTTGCAGTGATATTGGAAACCGATAGTACGATATACTTTCTTCCTGCTTAATCAGGTCATTAGCAGTGAGGGACTGGGTTGTGAGCACCGTCTTGGTGGTATAGTCTGGTCGCACTTCGTACTGAATAGCCGGAAGCTCGTTACCCGTCCGGTTAATTACCTGCAAAAATACGATGGCCTCATTGTCTGCCCGAGCTACTTTTGCATTGACCAGCACCGGGGCTTCCAGATCGTATACGTAGCTTACATTGGTCTTTGATAAATCCGCCTGCCCTGGTTGTGCCCACCCCAACGCCGTCATAAAGCAGCAGATGCTTGAACTAATCAGATAACGGATGGTCTGTTTCATAGAGGTTATGTAGGTCCGTAAAACACCAGCATGCTGGCGAGCATATCATTACTGGGTTACAGTTATAGGTTTATTTGATTATAGTAACGTTGCAAAGCTTCCTGATACTTTTGTAGCTGTTCGGTTTTTCCGGCGGTTTGCAATGCCTGAGCTACCTGGTTCAGCATAATCCACTGTCGTTGAAGCTCGTAGCCCCCTCTTTTGTTTTCTTCAATCAGGTAGGTGAGCATGGCATCGGCGCGGTCGCCAATTACCTGCGCCATTTCTATCGCTTTTTCATCTTCACCGGCTTCAAACATTAAAGGGATTGACTGAGCCGAAACGTAATCGTACGGGATAGACGCATCGGGAATAAGCTCGAGACTACGAGTCAATGTATTACGCGCTTTTTCGGTACGTCCGGCATCTAGCAGGGCGCGGGCCAGGCTGTTGAAGCTGGAACGATGGTTCAGGGCAAAGTTACGGTAATCTTCATTATAGTATACCTCCGGGTTATTCAGCTCTCGCCAGTGGAAGTTTTCCATCATGTTGGTATACATCACATCCAGGTTAACCAGCTCATCATTCGGCTCGGGGTTCTCAATGGGTAGCAGGCGGTAGGCATTACCTTCCTGTACCACATTGTTTTTCAGATCAAGGTTAACCCCCAGCAATGAGGTGTTATTGAAGTAGATGGGGCGCTCCCACTTGTTGGTGGCAATCAGGTCCAGAATCATCAGGTCTTTCTTCTCTAATGCCCGGCCTTTCAGATCAATAAACATACGGTCGGTCACCAGGTTGCGCATCTCTACCGGCACAATATCCCGCAATTGCTGGGGTATTATCTGCTGTAGGCTATCGCCTCCGGTGG
Source organism: Roseihalotalea indica (assembly GCF_022458895.1). Next base: position 48,566 of record NZ_JAINFL010000019.1, read on the forward strand.
AGGTTTGCGTGCTTTCGCTGGTATCCAGGGTTTCTACATTAAGGTAGAAGGTTTTAGACGGCACCGTATTATAATCAGCCCGAGCGTTTTGAAGCTTGAGGGCCGGCGAGTTTTTCTGAATCAGGGCAAGGTACTGCTCCAGGTTAATCGCTCCTTTTACCTGGGGGTTTTGCACAAAGGGCAGATAGTCATTGGGTCCACCTTGTTTGTATTGTTCCTTCGTTAGAGAGAAGGGGAGTGGGTCAGACTCGTAAGCCTGTCGGGTCATTTGCTCAATGTACCAGTCGGTGTTGAAGTAGCTTAGCACGATAACCCGCACGTCGGTACGGAACCCTTCTACCTCCTGGGCATACCATAAGGGGAAGGTGTCATTATCACCACCGGTAAACAGGATAGCGTTGGGCGCGCAGGAGGCCAGGAAGTTCTTGGCGGAGTCAACCGAGAAATAGCGGTTAGAACGGTCATGATCGTCCCAGCCCTGGGCGGCCATGATGCCCGGTACAATCAGGCAGACCACCCCGGCAATTAACCCGGCATTGCGGTGGTTCTTCACAAACTGACTGATGAACTGGCTCAGGGCCATGACCCCGAAACCAATCCAGATGGTAAAGGCATAGAATGATCCGGCGTAGATATAGTCTCGCTCGCGAGGCTCTACCGGGGGCGAGTTCAGGTACACCACCAGGCCGATGCCCGTTAGCAGGAATAATACCCCTACTACTGAGAAGCTTTTCACATCTTTCCGGTACTGAAAGAACAGCCCGACGAGCCCAAGGATGAGCGGCAGCATGTAGAACTGGTTGCGCCCCTTGTTGCTGGCCAGTATGTCGGGTATGCCCTGATCGCCCTCCCACGGACGGAGCCATGCGGCCTCTTTAATGTCACTCTCCCGCCCGGCAAAGTTCCACATGAAGTAGCGCATGTACATATGGCCCAGCTGATAGCGCACGAAGAACCAGACATTGTCGGTAAATTTGGGCTCCTCATTAGGGCCGATGTTCATCCACTGCCGGTATAGGTCCGGATGGTTGCCCTGGGTGCTGTAAGCGCGGGGAAAGGGAGTGCTTTTCTTAGGATCGTAGGTATTTTCCAGTCGGTAATCGGCAATCACGTACTTATCTTCGCCTTTCTCGTAGATAGGTGCACCTTCTTTCTGGTCTACCAGATCAGCCGTAAAATACTGCCCGTAAACCAGGGGGCGGCTGCCGTACTGCTCCCGTTTCAGGTAAGATGTAAAGCTGATGAAGGTTTCGGGATTGTTCTCGTCAATGGGTGGGTTATACCGAGAGCGGATGATTACTACCGAATAGGAAGAGTACCCGATCAGGATAAATGTGAGAGACAGTAGAAAGGTGTTTAGCACGGGTCTTTTGTGCTGAATAGAATAGCGGATGCCATACACCAGCCCACCGATGAGCAGTAGGCCGAAGATGACGAAACCAGAACCAAAGGGCAGCCCAATGCTGTTTACCGAGAACACTTCTATTTTACCGGCAATGGTAGGCAGGCCGGGGATTACCCCAATCAGGATGAGGAGGATAAGCGCACCACTGATGAGCAGGGTGGTTACCACACCACGGGTGGTGGTTTGGTGCTTGTGGAAGTAGTAGATAAGACCCAGAGCGGGGATGGTTACCAGGTTGAGCAGGTGCACCCCGATAGAAAGCCCCATGGTGTAAGCAATCAGAATCAGCCAGCGGTTGGATGCGGCCTCGTCGTGAATGGTTTCCCACTTCAGGATGGCCCAGAACACAAAGGCGGTGAAGAACTGGGAAAGACCGTATACTTCAGCTTCGGTAGCCGAAAACCAGATAGAATCTGAGAACACACAGGCCAATGCGCCTACCACGCCGCCCGCCAGCAACCATACCTTTTGGGCTGGGGTTTCTTCCCCTAACCTCACGCGCAAGACCTTATGGCCCAGCAGGGTGATGGTCCAGAACAGGAACATGTTTGCCGCAGCCGTGCTGATCACACTCACCATATTCACCCAGAAGGCTACCATCTCTTCATTACCAAAAGAGAGGAAGGAGAAAAGGCGGCCAATGAGCAGAAACAAGGGAGCGCCGGGTGGGTGCGGTACCTCCAGTTTATAGGATACGGCGATAAACTCACCACAGTCCCAGAAGCTGGCGGTTTCTTCCACCGTAAGCATATACACTATCAGGGATATAGCAAAGATACCCCAGCCGATAAAATCATTAAGCTTTTTGTATGTCAGCATGAACCTACAACTACGTTACTATTTAGGGTGCAAAACTAATGGAAACCATTCAGGATTGAAATGATTTCTATAACTACCGTAGTAATTACGCCCAGAAGCTACGATAAATTTCGTTAGGCACGGTAATTTAACATATTTTAGCAGTTAGCGCTTGGATATCTTGTTGAAGGTGATGCTTTTCTGACGACTACTTTTGAAGGGGCCCTCATCAAAGTTACGCTTTTTGCGGTGTTTGGTAGCGCGGCCCTGCACCCGCTTTCGCCACATACGCCATGAGCTGGGTTTCATCTCCCGCCGCATCAGTTGTATTACTTCTTGTTCCGTAAGGCCAAACTGCGTTTCAATAGCTCCGAAGGGAGTGCGATCTTCCCAGGCCATCTCTACAACGCGGTCAATATCACGGGGGCTTAGTTGGTGTTTTTCTTCCGGCTTCATGGGAGGTAAGTTCGTTTTTCTAACCCAACCACAAAAGCCGGGTTGATGTTTGCGCTTCCGCTCTTCCTGCCTCTAAGTGGTGCGGCTCTCTTCGGTGCCGGGGGCTTCCCAGGCGTCGGCGAGTGACGGCGGTCGGGCGCCGACGGGTGCCGGCGGTGCACTGCCGCCAGAGTCGTCGGCAGTGCACCGCCGGAGACGGCATCGGGCGACGCCGGAGCTGGCGGCAGTCGTTGGAGGAGTTGGCGGCAGGCGACGCTCGAGGGCGCGGCAGTGCACCGCCGACTTCTGCCTCCCTCGGCACCCCTTATTTCGAACGCAGGGCGGTTTTCGGTGCGATTGCCGGGAGAGGCTTTACGTTACGGTATGGAACCAGGAAGGAGTCGAGAGGCATCGGTTTCCGCATAAGCCTGCGAAAGGTTCGGGTACCCGCTTTCCTTCCAGCGACTGTTCCCGATCCGGTGGGTTTATCTCGGGCAGAGAGAGCGGTAGGAGTGCCGAAAGATGCTCGGGGGATTAGGTAGGGTGGGGGAGGGTTTGCTCTTCGCCATCTCCTTACTACCCTGTCCTCACAAAAAAGGGGCAACCCGCTTGTTACGAATTGCCCCTAAGTAGGAAAAGGTCACCAGATGCTACATCTCTTTATTGATAGCAGTGATCAGTTCATCGTTCATCTTTACGTAAGCGTCATTCCCATTCTCCTGCGCCAGTTCTTTAGACTTCTTGGCAGCGGCCAGGGCACTTTCGTATTTCCCGTTTTTCTCATGGATTTTCGCTTGCAGGTGCATCACCCAGTAGCGGCTGTCATCCAGAGATACGGCCTTATCAATCCACTCCTGCGCCTGATTAATGTCTTTGTCAGCCGTATAAAAATAGTTAGCCGCAGCAAAGTACAGGTTCGGGTCATCTCCGGCGTCGCCCATCTGCTCGTCAATCTGGGCCATCACCTTCTGGTCTACGTTGGGGTCTTCTACCCGGAAGGTGATCATGGTGTTTTCCCATACCAGGTGTACATCGGCTCCGTTGCTGGACAGGTCAGAGAACATAAATGTGAGAGTCTCAAACGGCATCCCTGTCTTCTGGACCGGAACCGTAAAGCGAGCGGCATCCTGGCTCTCGTCGTAGTTATTCACTCCCGACTGGTTTACCTCTTTATTAAAGATAACCGTCCATTCTTTCTTCCCCGGGATGGTAAACAGCGCATATTCACCTTCGGGCAGGGTGTTTCCTTCTACCGTAACTTCATCGCTAACGGTGAATTTGGTAGCCATATTGGCGCCGGTACGCCAGAGCTTGTCATAGGCCTCCAGTCCGCCGAATATCTTTCTTCCCTTAGCTCCGGGCCGGGAATAGGTGATGGTCACCTCGGTTAACCCCACTGTTTGGGATACTTCGCCCAGCGGACTAGGTTGCGGAGTAGCAATTTGCGCTTCTACCTGCCAGACAATCAGCAGGGCAATGACAGAGAGACAGAGTTTTCGTTTCATGTTTAGCGGGTTTCGTTGATTTGCCGCACAAATTAGACGTTCCGTCGCTGAAAACAAAATCTGCCAAACACGGTAGTATACGTACATTTTACGCGGATCGAAAACCCAGGCACTCTTTCATACTATTAACACCCTAGCCCCCGATGAATATTCTTCCTCCCTCGTTTTACCAACGCCCCGATGTGCTGCAAATAAGCCGCGAACTGCTAGGGAAGTATCTGTTTACCGACATTGAAGGGAGTGTGGCAGGAGGTATGATTGTGGAAACCGAAGCGTATGCTCATCAGGGAGATCTGGCGATCCAGTCTCACCTAAAACGGCGGAATGTAAAGAAAGAAACCATGTTTCGGGCGGGGGGCATTGCCTATGTATACCGGGTATACCGTATTCACAGCCTGTTTAATATCGTTACTAATGTACAAGGTAAACCAGATGCCGTGCTGGTGCGGGCCATTGAGCCCATCCTCAATGTAGAAGCGATGCAGCAGCGCCGTGGTCTGGATGGTATTGGGCCGCGCCTTACTGCCGGGCCGGGCATGCTCACCCAGGCGTTGGGCATTACTCCGGCCCACTCGGAAGTGCCTATCACTACGGGAGAATCTATCTGGATTGAGGATCGGGGAGAGAGGGTAGAGGAGAGTGCTATGCTGGCTAGCCCCCGGGTGGGCATTCAGTACGCGGGTGAAGATGCGCTGCTTCCGTGGCGGCTCCGCATCCGGGATAACGAATGGACCAGCAAGGCTAAGTGAATTTTGTTGTCTTTTCTAAACTCTTATGGAGTGATCATTGTCTTTATATGTCATTAGAGACAGTGCACGCGGCCCAAGGTAGATTACTTCAAAGTAATATATAAATAATAATATATTTTGTAAATTTACTGAATTGTCCTTAGTACGTACGACCGCAGTACGCATATGAAAACCATCTATGATCGAATCTATTTACAACTTCTATCGGAATGTTTCTTCTACAGAGGAGGGACGCCTCATAAGAAACCTTATTCTTACCGCTATTTTTGCCGAGATCGTTGCTTTTGCTTATACCCGGTTTAGCAATACTATCTCCAACAAAAGATCCTTTGCCAAAAACTTTTTCCTGATTTCAGTGACTACGATGCTGGTTATTACCTTCATTAAAGGGTCATTGGCACTTTCGCTGGGGCTGGTGGGGGCGTTGTCTATTATCCGCTTCCGAACTGCTATTAAAGAGCCGGAGGAGTTGGCCTATTTGTTTCTCACCGTTGGCATTGGCCTGGGGTTTGGGGCCGGGTACGTGTTGCTAACCATTATTGCGGTGCTACTGATTTTGCTGGTTATCTCTATTAAATGGCTTATTACTCAGCGTGATGATCAGCATAACCTGTTTATCAACTTTGCCACCTTAAAGGAGGGGGAGTTTAATACCGAAGAGCTGATCCATGTACTGGGTAAGTACACCTCTACTTTGAAGTTAAAACGGTTTGAGGAGTCGGGTGAGCAGTTTGAAGCTACCTTCAATGCGGTGTTTCCGGATGTGAAAAGCCTGAGTAGCTGTAAGAACTCCATCCTCAGTAAGTACCCTGGTTGCAATCTGAATTATGTTGAGATGGAGAACTACTAGTCTTTCATTTTCAACTACCCTTCAGACCTATTTTTCTGTTGCTTGTACATCCTTTATGAATCAAAATCAATCATCTACTGCTTATCGCTATGAGCGTAAATTTATTATTCCGACCAAGAACTATCCACTGCCCCTTTTGCTGAAAACGCTGAAGGTTCCGTTCCGTGAGGCATATCCTGAGCGGGTTATTAATAATGTATACTTTGATACGGCTGATTACAGGTCTTTTTCGGAGAATGTTCACGGAAAGGCTGATCGGGTAAAAGTTAGAATGCGGTGGTATGATGAACTGGTACAGCATAAGGCGTATCACCCTAAGCTGGAGTTTAAAATAAAGCGAGCATTATTGGGTACCAAAAAAGTGTATGACCTGCGTGCGGTAAGCCAGCGAGATGCTTTGCTAAGTAAGACGGAAATTTACCGTAACCTGGATTCTGCCGGCCTGCCCGCCGATGTTCTTGCGGATCTCAAGATTCGCCAACCCGTATTGATCAACCGCTACCGTCGAAGGTATTTTGAGTCTTTCAACGGGCACGTACGGATCACCCTGGATACCGACATTGCCTTCCGGAGATTTGGCTGCTTTAATACTAAAGCGGGCTTCTCGTATGGGATGCCGGATGTACTTGAACTAAAATATGATGCAGCTCATGAGGCACACGGTCAGCAAATTGGCAGCATACTTCCTTTCCGGCTGACGAAGTTCTCAAAATATCAGTTGGGTATGGAACGAACATTTTTTCACCATGCTCATTAAGCGAAAGAAAACGTATCGATATTATTTTTGCTATGGTGCTATTGTGTTAGTAAGCTTACTAGGATTGTATGGTTTACTTCTACGCTACAAGCCTCATGCGGCGGTAAGTGCCGAGACACGTTCCGATAGCATTACATCGGTTATGCTTAAAGTAGATGCACCCGCCGTCACCGGGTTGGAATATACGTTGTTTGGCCCCAAAAACGTAACTGAGCATACCCAGGTAGTGGGGGCAGATCATCACAAAGTTACAACTCTGCCCGAATCTCTGCTTCATTACCCGGACCCTGTGGTTAGCCACGAAAGTTTTCCGGAGGCCGTAGTGGTTGCGCTTACGTATCCCTGGGCTCCCAAGCCCGATGTTCAGCAGGCTCAGTATACTACAGTTTTGTTAGACAGTCTCTCTCTGCCCGTTGTGTCTTTAAGCGGGCCACCCGGTTATTTTTTTGGCGAAAAAGGATTCTACTCAGTAAAAGACGAGCACTCGGAAGAAACTTCTCATACTATCCATGTAGAACTGATCGATACTACCCAGGCTTCTCGTTTTTCCGTGTCAGCCGAAGCTAGTGTGGCTGGCTATAGCAGCAAAGAGCTTCCCATGAAATCACTGAACCTCAGGTTTGATACTTCGCTACCTGACAGCCTGATATTTGGTGATACGCTGGCTACCCCATTGCATTCAGTGCGGTTAAGAAATGCCGGCAACGATTTTTTATTAGCCTATATGCGCGATGTGGTAGTGAGCAAACTAAGTCAGACTACAGAAGCCATTGGGCTGCGATACCAGCCAGTGGTGGTCTTTGTCAATGGAGAGTTTTGGGGAGTGCAATACCTGAGAGAACATATCAGCGAAGAAAACCTACGAGCAAAACATCCTGAGCTCCAGCGTGATCAGATACAATTAGGCGAGCTCAATAAGGATAAAGTGCTGGTGATCAGCAATGGCTTTGACTATAAACTGGGCCGTCTGACGGATTTTATGGAGCAAAAAGATCTGCACCAACCCCAACATTATGACAGCTTGTCTCGCCTGATTGATATACCGAGCTTCATTGATTACATTGCTATACAAACCTTTGTGAGTAACAGCGACTGGCCCCAGAATAATGTAAAAGGGGTGTTTCTGGATAATAAGTTTTATTTTCTGTTATACGATACAGATTTTGCTTTTGATTATCCCACCTATTACCAGGAAGAAGTGGGTAACTACTTTCACTGGCCCGACCGAATTCATGATCTTAATGCCCAGACCCATGACTATTTTGATTCGCTCGATCATTATATTCCTTCCCATGTTGGAAAAATTTATCGTATGTTGATTGAAGTGCCTGCTTTTCGTGAGCAGTTTATAAACCGCTACCGGGAGTTGCTGGAAGGACCCTTATCTCAGAATAGGATTGAACACGTTGTTGAGGATGTTCATGATCAGATTGCGCCTCTAATGCCTCAGCATATTGCTCGCTGGGGGTACCCTGTTTCTTTTGGCGATTGGCAGAATAACGTCCAGCAGATTAGCCAGTTTTGCGCTATCCGTCGCCACTACATTTATAAGCAATTAAATAGGCTGGAAAAACACCAGTCAACTCCACCCATTGCTTCCGGGAAATAAACTATATTTATACTGGATTTAGCTTAGTCTTTATTGCCAACTCTATATTCATAAACAACGTAAAACCTGATACCAAACTATTTTTTTCTATGCTGAACAAAATCCTCTGCCCCGTTGATTTTTCCGAAAGTTCATTAAATGCAGTCGAATTTGCCGCAAAGCTCGGTGCGGCTCATAAAGCATCACTTACGCTGATCCACGTATTTACTGAAGATGAATTTGGCAGTGCTTTATCCAGCCAGAAATTGCCAGATCGCTTTAAGCAGGATGATGTTGATAACCTTGTCGGACATGCCGAAGATATGATAGAGCATCTGGCTAAGGAAGTATATCGCCTGGAGGTGGGTAAAGGGTTGGTTGCCTGTGATTATCATTTTACGTATGGACCGCTAGAGCGGCAAATTGTAGATTACGCTGAAGAGCACCAGTACTCGATAATTGTGATGGGAACCTCAGGAGTGAAAGATGTTTTTGAGGAGTATGTGGGCAGCAATACAGTAAAAACTATTGAGCGTGCCCATTGCCCCGTACTTTGTGTTCCTGATTCAGTGGAGTATCGTCCGCCTAAGAATATTATGTATGCTACCAATTACCAGGAAGAAGATACTAAAGCCCTGGCGCGACTGTCATTATTTGCCAAACCTTTTCAGGCGCAAGTGCATATTGTACACATGTGCCATGAAAAGAATCTGATGGAGAAAGCAACGTACAATGATTTTCAGGATCAGATAAAAAGCTCCATTCCCTATACCAATATTCAGTTTGAGGAAATGGAATGTGATGACGATACAGTGCATGGCATAGATCAATATGCAATTGACCACAATATGGATATGGTTGCGCTTTTACACCACCGACGTTCATTTTTTGAGCGCTTGTTTGAAAGCAGCAAAGTAAAAGATATTTCTTACTTTGCTACCTATCCCGTATTAGTCTACCGAGAGTCCTAATTGATAAAGCCGATCAGCGTGACGCGGTCTTCTTAGGGGTTACGTACATTTTGCCGCGCATCACTTTGTAGTGGCCCGGGAAGGTGCAGACATATTCATAATCGCCAACGGATGGCGCTACAAAGTAAATGCTTTCGGACGTTTCGGGCTGTAGAAGACAAGTGTGAAACAACACTTCATCCATTTGGGGTACATAGCTCCGGTCGGCACCATCTAATCCTAAGCGCATACCTTGTTCTCCTACCTGATCAGCCGTATTAGGCTCGGTAACGACCAGATTGTGTAGCATGTCATCATTATTCGCAAACGTAACCTGTACCCGGTCACCTTCAGCTACGGTGAAATCAGTAAGGTCAAATTTCAATCCGGGTTCTGTACCTATTGTGATTACCACATCAGGCTTATCCCAGTCTTCGGGCATTTCTGTTACCCGCTTTTCGGATTCTTCGCAAGGTTCTACGGTTTCAGTCGATTTGTCTTCATTTTGCGCAATGGGAGCGGGGGTTTGGGTTCCTTCCGCAAAATGATTCAAGGTGTAATAACCTACATCGTGTAATAAGGGCTGCCCAGTTGCTGATCGTACGCCATCTACTCTTACTTCATGAATATAGCCCTCACGCAAACCATCTACATGCAGGCGAACCTTCGTCTTATCGTCAGAAATCTCTACATGACGGACGGGACACGTCTGCTGATTGATAATAGGACTACCATAATCGCGATGGTAACTGTAAATAAAGCTAGTCATAGGATAGGACGCTATTTGCGAAGCGGTAGCCTCATCTACTGGCATGGTAAATTCTAGCTCAAACCCGTTGGCTACTGCTCGAATTGCTTTAATTTCAAATGGTGTTTTTCCAGTCCATACTAACCGTTGTAAACTATAAGGCTCGGGTCCGGTAGAAGCCCAACCACGGCTGGTCATACCAACATACATATTGTTGTCTGGCCCCCATATCATGCGTAAAATCCCGGAAGAGAAACCCTCGCGGAAGGGAAAACAGACACCCTGATACTCGCCGTTGATTTTCTCTAGGAAAACCCGCATAACCTTACTATGCCCCTGATCTCCCACAAACAATTGTCCGGCAAAAGGGCCAAACCCACCAGCTGTGGTATCGGTAAGAATATCCGATGTAGAGATACCCATAATAGTATGGGGGAACCATACAGTTGGAGTTTTAAAACTGGAAATGTTTTTAGCAAACTCATGCATTAAGCCTGCTGAGTCAGGAATCATCTTTCGCTGAAGGTGTAAGGGGGAGTTGGGCTCCTGACTCCAGTTTAGTCCGGCCGGGTTTCCAGCGAAATCGCCTTTTTCCAGATGAGTAATCCGGCCCGAACCGATCCAGTCACCCTGATTTTCACCGTAAAACAGGTCTCCATCCATATTAAAACCAATGCCTGCCGGGGAGCGTAAGCCGGTTGCCAGCGGAGTCATTTCTCCTTCTTCAGTTATTTGTAGCAGCCAGCCGCGCCATTTCGCTAAACTTTCCCCGTAACCAATCCAGCCTAGGTTGAGGGTAACCAGCATATCACCATTGGGGAGAAACAAGGGGCCATACGAATACTCATGATAGTTACCCGATAAAGGCCATGAGAAGATAGAGCGATATTGGTCCGCTTTTCCATCACCATCCGTATCTGTCAGTTTGGTGACTTCTGCTCGCTGGGTTGTGTAAAATGCCCCGTTTTTATAGGCTAGCCCTAGTGGCTCGTGCAAACCATAAGCATACCGGGAAAAAGAAGGGTGGGCTGAAGTTGGTTGATCCAGCAACCAAACTTCGCCTCTTCGGGTAGAAACTCCCAGTTTGCCATCGTCGGTAAATGATAACCCTCCCACTTCTAGTACAATGCTATCAGGAATAGGGATAGTCTCGATTCGGTAATAGTCACTTTCATTTTGGGCAAAAAGCCCGAGAGGTAGTGCCAGCAATAATAGAATATAGCCTACTAAATTTTTCATGATTTACGGTTACCAAACAATGGTGTATGATATTTTTGTCGTGTCGCTTTGCATTCCTATAGGGAGTACCAGTTGTGCCTGTCCGCCTTGTTGCCGCTCAATAGGTGTACCTGCTGCCTTTGGTAAGGTTATATAGTAATGGTCATCTACACTATAGCTGCCATCGGGCAAATGTTTTATGGAGTTTCCTTCGGCCACCAAACAATACCATGAAGCTTGTGGCTTTTTACTAGCTACTGTAATTGTACGGGTGAGGCTGCGCTCTTCCTGTTTTCGTTCCACCTGATCTTGCATGAGAGCATCCGATAATTGATACTCAAATACGGGCAACCCAGTTGGAGTGAGGTGGTATCCCAGATAGCGTTGCTGTTGTGATTCCATGTCAATAGAATCTGGCCAATCACTTCGTGAGGAAGCTAATTTGGCAATGGAAGGACGATGAGCCAGGGTCATTACTCCGCCCAGGGCTGTTATTGTCTGATCCTCTCCTCGGCCATCCCACATTTGAGTAGCATCTATAAAATTGCCGCCCCAGGCAGAAAGCAATGCGCCGTTGCGCAAATCGTACACATAATTAACGTTAGAAGGCAACCCCACTGCCATAGTGTGGGTTCTTTTAGTATTGTCTAACCACCAAAACCCTCGCTGAAAGATAGGGTTGTTGGTTACTTCCACTACATGGGGGGGCGGTGGTTCTTGTCGAGGGATTGATCCAGGCGCCTGTAGTGCTGTAACCGGAATTTCAGGTCCTTCGTATTCCCAGGCCAATCCTTGTCGCCATGACTGACCGGGTTTGCTAAAGACCAACTTGAATGAATGCTCACCTTCGCTTAGAGATACCTGGCCGTAACCGGGTTCATCCACCCGTTCGCCCTGCATATGGTTAACTACTTCGTGTTCATCAATATATAACCAACCGGCGCCGGCAGAGCGCAGTGTCATCAAATAATCTCCGCTAGCCGGAGCTGTAAGAGTTCCAGAAAAGACCAGTGCATACCTTTCTGGCTGTTGGGCAAACAAGTAGCTGATAGAATCAACTTCGCCACTTCGTTGAGGTTCCAGAGTTTGCAGTGTATCAGAAGTGTAAAATTGTCCATCGTAGCGTTGGTAGGTCATATCGGTAAGTGTGATATGTTCAGTACCATATCGTTTGTAACGAATATTACGGAATGCCATTGGCCCATGGTCCCCCTGAAACATGACAGGACCCATAGGTTGCTCATCATCAAAAGCTGCTGAGCGGGTTGGTCCGCTAACCGAGACATTTTCGTGAATAACTACTCCATTCAAAGTAACCTTCTGGAAAAGTGCATCACGAATCTTTTTACCTTGATCATCAAACCGGGGTGCCTGAAATTTGATAGAGAGGTGTTGCCATAAGCCAGGAGCATAACAGGCATTGGTTTGCGGTGCGGTGCCTTCATATCCCTGGTTACCTTGCCATCGTTCGTAAATACCTCCACAATCTCCAAAGCTTACACTATCCTTTCCCCAACTATCAAACAGTTGCACTTCATACCTGCCTTGGAGGTAAATACCCGAATTGGAACCTTTAGGCATCATAAAATCAAGATCCAGATCCAGATCGCCGTGTTCAAAAGAGGTAAATAGATGTTGTCCGTTATTTTCTTGCGGTAAGTTGACTAATACTCCCCTGCCTGGTTCTGTCACTAAAGCAGCTTCCTGATGGCGGTTAGCATATACATCTCCGGCTATCTGCCAGTTATCAGACGTTTCTTGAAAAGAAGATAAATCTACGAGAGAAATTTCCTGACTTGGTAAGCGAGTAGATGTAAATGGGGAGGAATGTTCGGAGGAAGATGAGCAGGAAATGTAAAAGAGCGTGCTAAAAGATAAAATAATAGCCGATGTGTAGTTCATAAAGGGTAATCATATTCGAGCTCATAAAGCTACTATATTCTTCTAGAAGATAAAATCAGGGGAGGTTATCATGAATTCTTTGCTGCGAGCCTATAATCTGTAAGATCTCTTTCTGCATGTACTCATCCTCGTAACGAGTCATGTTATCAACTTTACGTTTCTTCTCCTTAAATGCGCTTTTCCAGCACAAGATAGCTAGCAATACATTTGAGATAATTGGAAGCAAACAACCTATACTAAACCATAACCAAAATGATCTACCATGGCTATAGGCAAAATAACCGGTAATGGCAGGGATGGCAAAAAAGAAGGCGAGTACGAAAAAAGCAATATCTAATAACATACTAAAGCTTTCGGTTATGATGGATGCTACCAAAATTCAAACGATGAAGGCCTTCAGATAATTCTTTTTTGGATTCAAATAACTCGCTATTTCTCCTATTAGTACTATATTTTTTTTAGAATAGTACGTATTTCAGATGTGGTTTTTTTTATAAAAAACGTAATTCTGTCTTACTGATAAACACATCTCTTTACGCCATTTCCTTTTTCCTCTCTAAAATTCAACAATCTTCAGAAAAAAATAAGATTAGGTATAGTCATCTGAGTAAAAAGTACGCTGTAAGAATTAATCGAATAAATAATATAATTTTTACAATATATATTCCATATTTGTATCTAAGCTAGACAGGATGTAAATATAACCAGTTTGACAATGAAGAAGATAACAACCGTATTATTTTTTATCGTTTTTTTATCAGGGTATGCTCAGGCCCAAGAGTATAAGTATCACCCGATCTTTATCTACAATTTTAGTCGTTATATAGAATGGCCTGATAGCCAGAATAACACTGACTTTGTGGTAAGTGTAATCGGAAAAGCGGAGGCTTACCGGGAAATGGTCGATATATCAGAAAAGAAAAAGACCATTAAAAACCGAAACTTCGTTGTTCGCCAATGTTCTGATATTAGCGAGGCTAATAAAAGTGATATTGTATTCATTACCCGAGGTACCCGAATCAAACCTGAAGAAATACAACAATTACGAGCCACCGGTACATTAGTAATTACGGAACTGGATAATATCGTACAGAAAGGGTCTCACATCAACTTTATTGCCACTCAGGATTCAAAGCTAGGATTTGAGTTGAACTCCCAGGCAGCTTCCGATACCGGATTTAAAGTTGCCGGTGCTCTAGCTACCTTGGCTACTAAAACATATTAAACTTTAAAGTAACAAAATACGAGTTAGACTTTTACTTTGTGGTTTGAGTTAAGGCTTCGGCAGGGACATCGCTTTCCGCATTGTCTTATGCTGAAGTCTTTCTCGTTTCCACAAAGTAAAAGCTTTTATAGGCATTTTTATAAAGAGCGGTTGCCATCGAATTGCTCCAGATAGTCAGCTACTCGCTTGACAAACATACCCCCTAACGCGCCATCAACTACTCGATGATCATAGGAGTGAGAAAGATACATTTTATGGCGGATAGCAATAGCATCTCCTGTAGGGGTTTCAATAACACTTGGTTTTTTTACGATAGCTCCCACTGCTAATATTGCTACTTGGGGTTGCATAATAATGGGAGTGCCCAGAATATTACCGAAAGAACCAATGTTCGATAGGGTATAAGTACCATCAGCCAGATCAGCGGCAGTAAGGCGGTTGGTGCGAGCTTTATCTGCCACTTTGTTTACCTGCTTGGTCAAACCTAATAGGCTTAATTGATCTGCATCTTTAATGACAGGAACAATCAGGTTTCCGTTAGGCAATGCTACGGCCATGCCCACATTAATATGTTTCCGCTTAATAATGTTCTCTCCATCTACTGAGACATTTACCATAGGGTAATCTTTTAAAGCCTGGGCTACAGCTTCAATGAAGATTGGAGTGAATGTTAATTTTTCGCCTTCCCGTTGCTCAAAAGCTGTTTTGACTTTGTTTCGCCACAGCACCAGGTTCGTTACATCAGCTTCAACAAAAGAGGTGACATGAGCAGAGATACGTTTGGAGTCAAGCATACGAGTGGCTATCATCTTACGCATTCTGTCCATAGCAATTACTTCATCCTGTTCACCAGTGGTAACTGGCACCGTAGAAGTAACAGAGCTTTCCTGACCAGATGGGGGAGTGTGGCCATTGTTGGGGCTCTTACCGTTAGAATCGATATAATTAAGAATATCTTTTTTAGTGACTCGCCCTTCTTTGCCTGTTCCCTCAATTTGCTCCAGCTCAGCTATAGAAATTCCTTCTTCCCGGGCAATGTTTTTTACTAGAGGAGAGTAGAATCGAGTAGTTTCAGTTTTAGGGGTTGACCGCGTTCTTCCAACTTCAGCCACTGGAATTTGACCACCTTGTGCTGGAGTGTTTTCCGCTTCATGCACTGCTGCTGCTTCATTCCCTTCTTCATTGGCTTCTCCCGAGCCTTCATTTTCTATAATTGCCATGGCCTTTCCTACTTGCGCTACATCGCCTTCCTGTACCAGAATTTTTTGCAGGATACCACTATGAGAAGCTGGTACCTCAGTATCAACTTTATCAGTGGCTACCTCTACAATTGATTCATCCTGTTCAATAGAATCGCCTTCTTTTTTTAACCATTGCAATACGGTAGCTTCCATAATGCTTTCGCCCATGGCGGGCAGTACCATTTCCACAGTTGCCATACGTATCAATAATATTTTAAATACAAATAGTGATCAAAGTTACAATATTAGGTTGGGTTCGCAAGCGACTTTCGGACTGCCTGACGAAGCATATCAAGCACTACTACTGTGCTGCGCTGAATATTTACTAAACGATCTTTGGATAAAGTCAGCTTTTTGGTGATAATCTGTTGTTCATCAGCAACCGCTACCCAAACCGTGCCTACTGGTTTTTCAGGAGTTCCACCATCGGGGCCGGCAATGCCGCTGGTTGCTATGCCGAAGTCTGCCTGTAAGCGCTCACGAACACCTTCTGCCATGGCCCGAATGGTCTCTTCACTTACGGCCCCATGCGCAGCAAGCGTTTCCTCTGGCACTCCAAGAAGGTTGGTTTTTAAGGCATTACTATAAGCAACTACCCCACCTTTGAAATAGCGAGAACTACCCGGAACGCTGGTAATAGTATGAGAAACAAAGCCACCCGTGCAACTCTCAGCTACTGCCAAGGTTTTCCTTTCTTCTACCAGAAGGCTTCCTATTGCTTCTTCTAAGGTGTTATCGCCGTACCCAAAAATGTACTGTTGGATCGTTGGCTCTACGAGTCGTACTTGCTCAGCTACTTCAGTCTCTAATTGTTTCCGGTTTTCTCCTACTGCCGTCAATCGTAGTTTTACCCGTCCGAAGCTCGGTAAGTATGCCAGGCGAATGTGAGGTGGTAATTGATCCTCCCAAGATTCAATTTTTTCAGCTAACCACGACTCGCCAATGCCTACCGTTTGGATCATCTGGTGGTAAATCACGGGTAAAGCGAATGTTTCCTGCAGTTTGGGCAGCACGCTTTTAGCCATCATATTCTCCATTTCATAGGGAACGCCCGGCATGGAAACGTATACTCGTCCATCTTGCTCAAACCACATGCCTGGTGCGGTGCCCATGTTATTGGTGATCATGGTGCAGGACTGAGGAAGCATGGCTTGTTGCTCGTTGAGAGCGGTCATAGGCAGGTTGCGCCTTGAAAATAAGGCAGTTACGTGCTCCAGAGCTTCCTGATTCATTACCAAAGGGGTCTGAAAGTAATCAGCTAGGGTTTTCTTTGTGATATCATCTTTGGTAGGCCCTAATCCTCCGGTGATCAAAATAATATCTGCCCGTTGAGATGCCTCATCTAGCGCTTTGATGATTTCTTCGCGCTGGTCGCCTAAGGATACCTTTCGGATAATCTTAACGCCAATTTCACTTAAGTGCTGCCCAATCCACCGGGTGTTCGTATCCAGGGTTTGTCCGTATAATATTTCATCGCCAATAGTAATAACTTCCGCCCAAACTGGTTTCATAGATGCATTGGAATAGTTTTTGACTTTCTAATTAAAACGTAAACTTAAGAACACTGAACGTCTTTTTGTTCTTCTAAGTATAGAAAAACTATTTCTTGATATGTTAAGCTGGGTAGGTAAAATGAGGTTCTTATTGTTTATGAATAAACCCAATATCCAGACTATACTCTTTAAAATAAATTCTTAACTGATGAATCTACGTATAAAAACCACAATAGCTATAGTAAGCATTCTCACCCTGATGGCGTGCGATACGCTGAATCAGGTGCTGGGAGATTTAAATACCGGCGGACTCACTACCAGTGAAATTACGGCCGGGTTAAAAGAAGCTTTAAAGGTTGGAGCTCAGTTTGCAGGGAAGCAGGCTTCTCAAAAAAATGGCTACTTAAATAATCCAGTAGCGGATATTCGTATTCCAATGCCCACCCAACTACGTAAGGTGGAAAGAAACATCCGGAAAATACCGGTAGTAGGCGATAAAGTAGTGGATGATTTTGTGGAAGCAATGAACCGGGGGGCTGAGCAGGCTGCCAAAGAAGCGGCTCCCATCTTCGTTAAAGCGATCACTTCCATGACGATCAGTGATGCCAGCAACATTTTGCGAGGTGACAGTACTGCGGCTACCAGTTATCTAGAGCGAACCACCACTGCGGAACTGGAGCAGGCTTTCCGGCCGATTATCAAAAAAGCGCTAGATCGGGTAGACGCTACCAAGTACTACGATGGACTCAAAAACGCTATCAGTGCTTACAACAAAACACCGTTGGTTAACGATATCAACGTTAACTTGCGGGAACTGCCCGAACTAGAAGATTATGCTACCGATAAAGCTTTAGAGGGGCTGTTTATGTTGGTTTCTATAGAAGAAAAGAAAATACGACGCGATCCGGCTTCGTATAGTCAAGCCATCATTCGTAAAGTGTTTGGCAGCCAGAAAAGCGGAATTAATATGGGTGGGTTATAATTAATCCCTCGTATTATAGGGCAAATGAAATGTCGCGGAATATCTGCCAGTGGTAGCCATCATGTTTGAGTAGCGTAAAATGTGGAGTAAGCCAAGTATATCGCACTTCTTTGTGTTTAAACTCGGTCCAGGCTTCCCGGAACTTGTCCTTCTTCAGATCACGAAAAGCTAGTGTCAGGTGGGGGTGGAAGGGTCGCTCGCGGTAGTCGGCATTAAATACCTGAAATTCTACCTTCATTTGCCGTTTAATGGCCAATTGTAGCGCGTCCATTTCGCTGCTTTTCTGCACATCAATAAAGATCACTCTCGGTGGGAAGGCGCCAAACCCTTCTAATTCCACCTGGAAAGGAGAGAAAGTGCTAGCTACCTGCTGGAGTTTCTCCACTAATTCTGTTTCCCGCTTCGGCTTCAGCTTAAATGGCATGTGCAAAGTGATATGCGGAGGAGAGTTCAATGACGCTTTACTCTGGTATTGATCTCGAAAGTATTCTTTCCACTTCCGGGCATTCCCAAGAAAAGGCTCCGGTGGTATCAGCGCCATAAAATATAAGGATAGATTATCGTTGGGCATGCTGTGTTGTTTTTAGGCAATTGGCTGGAGGTGGGAGTGATTATATTGATAGCTTATTTTTAGTATCCAGTCTCCTTTTTTTTGCTTCCGTTTTAATCATTCGTCAAACAAAAATTCATTGTAGGCATTCTGCAATTCCCGCAGGGCCAGGTGTTCATTTTGAGACTGAGCCACAGCAATTCCTTTTTTGAAGGTGGCTTCCGCTAAATCCGGCTCGTTAGCATCTAGAAATAGCTTAGCCGCATGATAGTAAGTAGCTACATAGTCGGGGTGCTCGTTGAGCAGTTTTTCGTAATATACCCGTGCCTGGGCAGCATCAGCTGTCGCATATTCAGTGGCAATGGCATATAAGGTGAAAGGGTCGTTGGGGGTTTCCCGCAAGAATTCGTGCAGGCGGGCTAATCGTTCAGCGTTCATCCTCAGTACTGGTTTTTATTTCTTTTTGATTTACGTAACTTCGCAGCGCAAAAAGGGTTATTACAAAGAAAACGAAGAGAAGCGACGTTTATGAAGATTTTAGTTTGCATCACGCACGTGCCCGACACTACGTCAAAAATATCTTTTACAGATAACAACACCAAATTTGATCAGACGGGCGTACAGTATATTATTGGCCCTTATGACGACTACGCGTTGGCCAGAGCTATTGAACTAAAAGATCAGCATGGTGGTACCGTAACGGCTCTCAATGTTGGTGAAGCTGAAACGGAGCCTACCATCCGCAAAGCGTTAGCCATTGGTGCAGACGATGCTATTCGCGTAAATGCCCAGCCATCTGATGCTTTTTTTGTAGCTCAGCAGATTGCCTCGGTAGTCAAGAGTGGTGGCTATGACCTGGTTCTGATGGGAAGAGAGTCTATTGACTATAACGGTGGGCAGGTTCATGGCATGGTAGGTGAGTTGGTTGGTATGCCCTCTATCTCTCCTGTAATGCAGCTAGACATTGAAGGCGACACAGCCAAAATGGCCCGTGAGATTGAAGGTGGAAAAGAATCTTTGGAGGTAAAACTTCCCTTTATCGCTGGTTGCCAGGAGCCCATTGCCGAATGGAAAATTCCTAACATGCGAGGTATCATGATGGCCCGGAAAAAGCCGCTGGATGTGATGGAGCCGGTGAGCGATGAGCAAATGACCCAGACTGTTAAATACGAATTGCCTCCGGCTAAAGGCGAGGTCAAAATGTTTAGTCCAGATCAACTGGATGCTCTGGTACAGGCTCTAAAGAACGAGGCTAAAGTACTTTAGTACATATTAATAGCTGATATTCTTTTGTCTTGCTAAATTGGCAGGAAAAAAAGATCGTGCAAGACTCGCATTCATCTTTAGATTTATAGGTATTTTATTAATTTGTAAACAGCACCTGAAAGAAAAATTAGTATGGCAATAGTAGCGTTTGTTGAAGATGCTGAAGGTAAGATCAAGAAATCATCGCTGGAAGCGGTAGCTTATGCGGCTGCGCTTGCTTCTCAAACTGGAGAAAGTGATGTAGTTGCTCTTGCTTTAGGCAGCCAGGTAAGTTCAGACGAGTTAGAAAAGTTAGGTAAGTATGGCGCTACCCGCGTACTCCACGCCGCAGATGAGCGACTGAACCAAGGTGTTATTCAAGCCTATGCCTCGGTGATTGATCAGGCGATGAACGATACAGGAAGCAACATCCTGGTATTAGCCAAATCTTCGCTTGGTGATCCGGTAGCTTCTCGAGTAGCCATCAAACAACAGGCTTCTCTTGCACCCAATGTGGTTGACTTGCCCGATCTGAGCGATGGTTTTGTAGTAAAGCGAAGTATTTATACTGGTAAAGCTTTTGCCTATATGAAGCTCGAGCGCGATAAAAAGATTATTGCACTCAAGAAAAACGCCATAGAACTGAAAGAGGGCGAGGGTAACTCGCCGGTAGAATCTTTCTCCGCTAACCTGACGGATGCTGATTTTGGCGCTGCCATCACTAATACTGAGAAAAGCGAAGGAGAAATTCTGTTACCCGAAGCAGACATTGTTGTTTCCGGTGGCCGAGGGCTAAAAGGCCCAGAGCATTGGGGGATGATTGAAGAACTAGCCCAAACACTGGGAGCCGCTACGGGATGTAGCAAACCAGTATCGGATATGGGCTGGCGTCCTCACCATGAGCACGTAGGCCAAACCGGCATCAAAGTTAGCCCTACGCTGTACGTAGCGGTGGGAATTTCCGGAGCTATTCAGCATCTGGCCGGGGTGAACTCTTCCAAATATATCTTAGTTGTAAATCAAGACCCAGAAGCACCTTTTTTCAAAGCCGCCGATTACGGAGTTGTAGGTGATGCGTTTGAAGTAATACCCAAGCTAACCGAAGCCATTAAAGCTTCTCAGAACTAAGTTACTCGTATTGTGGATAAAATTGAACTAGAAATTTTAGGACTCTCTTCCAGTCAGTCGCAGCAAGGATCGTTTGCACTTGTGCTGGGAGAAACAGTGGGCAATCGGCGGTTGCCTATTATCATCGGTATGTTTGAAGCGCAGGCTATCGCTATCGAAATTGAAAAGATTGTTCCTAATCGTCCTATGACGCACGATCTTTTCAAATCGTTTGCCCAGAGCTTCCATTTTAATGTAGAAGAAATTGTCATATCCGATTTAAAAGAAGGGGTGTTTTTTGCTAAGATCGTCTGCAATGATGGGGCTGGTACTACTGAAATTGATGCGCGCCCTTCCGATGCTATCGCTATTGGCTTGCGCTTCAACGTCCCAATCTTTACCAACGAAAATGTGCTTTCCGAAGCAGGTATAGTTCTAACTGACGAAGAGGGCGAACCCGAAGCACAAACCGCGCCAGCTGAATCTAAACGAAGTAAGCCTCTAACGGAGCAACTCAAAGATTTATCGTTTGATCGCCTACAATCGCTGCTTGATGATGCCCTGAAAGGTGAAGATTACGAGAAAGCCGCCAAAATCAGAGACGAAATGAATCGTCGCAACTAATCTGCAAATCAATAAGCCTCTGCCATCCGGGGGCTTTTTTATTATAGCTTGCCTACCTGTACCTTCTGCTCATGCAATACGTCCGTGGAATCCTTGGAATTGCTGCCTTAGTATTTATTGCCTTCCTCTTCTCCAGAAACCGGAAGGCAATTAACTGGAGACTAGTTGGGGCAGGGATTGCCATTCAATTAGTGGCGGGCGTACTAATTTTAAAAGTCCCATTCGTTAAGGCGATTTTTAATAAAATTAGTGAAGGCTTTGTCAAATTCTTAAGCTTTTCGCAGGAAGGAGCGGAATTTTTATTTGGCGGATTAGTAGATGCCTCTTCCTTCGGGTATATTTTCGCATTTCAGGTTCTTCCCACCATTATTTTTTTCTCCACAGTCACGGCTGGCTTATATTATCTGGGCATTTTGCAACGGGTGGTGTATGGCATTGCCTGGATTATGGCCCGTACCATGCGCCTCTCCGGGGCCGAGAGTCTTTCGGCAGCAGGTAATATCTTTCTGGGGCAAACCGAAGCCCCTCTGCTGGTTCGCCCTTACATTGCCGGGATGACCCTCTCGGAAATTATGTGCCTGATGACCGGGGGAATGGCTACTATTGCCGGTGGAGTGCTGGGCGGATATGTGGCCTTCTTAGGAGGGGATGATCCGGTAGAACGAACCCGCTTTGCTGCCTACCTGCTGAGTGCTTCTATTATGAATGCTCCGGCCGCCATCGTGATTGCCAAAATTTTAATACCGGAAACTAACCCGGAAAACATTCGCGAGGAGTTACATGTCAGCGGCGAAACCCTGGGCGTAAATGTGATTGATGCCCTATCTCGCGGAGCTTCGGATGGCCTGAAGTTGGCACTCAATGTAGGTGGTATGTTACTGGCCTTTATTGCTGTTATTGCCGCCATCAACTATTTCTTGTCAGGGGTAATTGGGGAACTGACCGGGTTGAACCAGTTTGTAATAAGCTCTACTGATGGTGCCTTTGATGGCTTTTCACTTGAGTATCTGCTAGGCCAATTATTTCGGGCTTTTGCATTTATCATGGGCGTAGACTGGGACCAAACGCTACAGGTAGGTAGCTTGCTCGGCCAAAAAACCGTTATCAATGAGTTTGTGGCCTATCTGGATCTATCAGAAATGAAGGCTGAAGGTGCATTGAACGGAAAAGCGCTGGTTATTGCAACCTACGCGCTTTGTGGTTTTTCTAATTTTAGTTCTATTGCGATACAAATCGGAGGCATTGGAAGCATCGCTCCTAACCAACAGGGTAACCTTTCCAAGCTGGGCATGTGGGCTTTGCTTGCCGCTACTTTTGCCTGCATGATGACTGCCACCATTGCTGGTATGCTGGTGAATTACTGATGCTGCTTAAGCATTCTCCTTAGCTCTCTCTCGCTCTTTCCTATTCTTTTTTACAATTCTAATCTCTTTCAATCGTACCTTTTTAGGCTCCAGTGTAAACTCATCCGGTGGATTTCCTAACAAGAAGCCATACGGTTTAAGCGGTTCTACAGTATCAAAAATAACTTTGCAAATAGCTAATACCGGGATAGATAAGATCATCCCGATAGGCCCCCAGATCATCCCTCCGAAGAACAAAGCCAGGATTGCCGCAAATGGATTAATACTAACCCTTCCCCCTATAATGTTGGGAGTGATAAAATTGCCCTCCAGAAACTGTACGCCCGAGAAAATCAGCAATACTCCTAAGGGGTACCAAAGCGAATCCTTCGTAACCAGCGCGAAAAGAATGGGTAACAGCGATCCGATAAAAATACCGATATAAGGAATAATGGTAAGTACGGCTGCCAACACACCGAAAAACATAGCATGCTGAATTCCCAGCAGCATCAGCCCTGTTGTGTTTAGAACGGCTATGATTAGAATAACAGTGAATAATCCCAGAATGTAGCTTCGTATTACTTTCTCAATTTTAATAACCGTTGTTCCTACCTTATCATGATGTTCCTGACTGAATACCCGGTAGAGAAAGGCCATAAGGAACCTGCGATAATACAGAAAGAAAAACATAGCCAGAATAGCGAGAAAAAAGGAAGTAAAGAAGCCCGCCGTTGCCGATAACGTTCGGGTCAGAAAGGAAGTGCTGTTTCTTAGTACCGTTGTGAGAGAGTTTTTCAGGTAGGTTGTTTGTTCCTGTTGCTCTATACCAAACGTCGTTTCCATCCAGCCAAAGCCCCGGTCAATAACTTCGTTAAAGCGAGCTTCTATGGTATCCAGATCTCGCGCAATACTACGGACCTGGGCCGAAAAGAAGTAGGATAATCCACTAATGACCAAGATCACGAAGATGATAGACAATATGGAGCTAATACCTCGGGGAATACGCGCTCGCTCTATCAGTGAGCTCAATGGATGCAGCAATAATGCTAGAATCAGGGCCGTTAATACGGGGCTCAGAATAGACTTAGCCACAATCAGCACATAGGCAGTAAGCACAATGGCTGCCAGCACAATTAAATATTTGGCATAGCCGGGGATACGGTTCATAATAAGTTCAAAAAATAAAGAGTGAAATCTGGATTAGATAGTATAACGAACACCAAACAAATAAGTTAGTACTCTTTCAATTAGAAATTATCTTTAAAGGGAAAAATTTCCTTTTATGATCAAAATTCTTCTTCTACCTGTTTCGTTCAGAAACTCACGCTGAAATTTTATATTTGCACTGCGGTTAGCCGGTCTATGTAATACTCACATGCTGGCTTATTGATTGTATTTGAAAACTTGAATGTATACTATGACGAGTTCGTCTGTTTCTACTTTATCTACCTTTGTAGAAGAATTACGCTGGCGTGGCATGATCCATGATATGACCCCCGGCACCGAAGAACAACTATCCAAAGAAAAAACGCTGGGGTATATCGGCTTTGACCCTACAGCTAAATCTCTGCATATTGGAAATCTGGCTACGGTCATGTTGCTTGTACATCTGCAGCGAGTAGGGCACCAACCTATTGCTTTGGTAGGTGGCGCTACCGGTATGATTGGCGATCCGTCTGGGAAATCGGCTGAGCGTAATCTACTGGATGAAAATACATTGCGCGAGAACCAGGAAGGGGTTCGTAAACAATTAGAGAAGTTCCTGGACTTTGAAGCTGCCGAGAACCCAGCCATCATGGTGAATAATTATGACTGGTTTGGGCAAATTGGTTTTTTGGAATTTCTGAGAGATGCGGGTAAGCACCTGACAATTAACTATATGATCGCCAAGGATTCAGTGAAGAAACGCTTAGAATCAGGTTTGTCATTTACAGAGTTCTCGTACCAATTGCTGCAAGGCTACGATTTCTACCATCTATACAAAGAGCGTGGCGTAAAATTACAAATGGGAGGGTCTGACCAGTGGGGAAATATTACTACCGGAACGGAATTTATCCGCCGCAAAGCCAGTGGCGAAGCGTACGCGTTAACCGCCCCGCTCATCACCAAATCAGACGGAACCAAGTTTGGGAAATCTGAGTCAGGTAATGTGTGGCTGGATGCGGAGATGACCTCGCCTTACAAGTTCTACCAGTTTTGGCTCAATGTAGCTGATGAAGATCTGCCTCGCCTGTTGCGGGTATTTTCCTTGAAAAGCAAAGAAGAAATTGAGGCACTGGAACAACTGCCAAACCCTAACGAGGCCAAACGGGCATTGGCAGAGGAGCTGACTACACGCATTCACTCAACTGATGATTTTGAGAACGCCCGTGATGCTTCTTCCATCCTGTTCGGTAATGCTGCTCTGGAGCGTATTCAGCGCATTGATGAGAAAACGCTGCTGGAAGTTTTTGAAGGCTTGCCTCAGGAAACCATTACCCGTAGTGAGTACGAGGCTGCTGGTAATGTGGTAGACTTACTGTCGGAAGCAACTAAGCAGATCGTCTTCAAATCTAAAGGCGAAGCTCGACGCATGATTCAGCAGGGGGGCGTGAGCGTTAATAAAGAAAAGATTACTTCGGCTGATGCTGAAGCAAACTTTCAATTGCTACAAAACAAGTACTTGTTAGTACAACGTGGCAAGAAAAACCACTACCTGATTCGGGTGGCTGATTAAAACGCGGGGATAAAACCTCTCATGGTAGGAGGGATTTAATAAATGATGAACAGCAATAGAGATGACCTATTGCTGTTCATATTTTATGGCTGGTTCATAGAGCCTTACCATCGGTCCAATCCCAGTAATTTCCGTCCCAGAGGCGATAGCGCTGCTGTATCATATTTTTTCTGTTCCCAGCCTCGGGGGTCTCCCGGGAACGCATATCCTTCGGGCGCTCTTCGCTCTTTCCAGGAAGAAACTCGCCATTGCCGCCGTTCTTCATTATCCTCCTCAGCAGGCATCATAGAGATGTATTGAGCGATGCGAACCTTATCTATACTATTATTAGGCCGGATGCCGTGCGGTTGAGTACTATTGAAAATCAACAGGTCCCCAGCTTCCAGAGGCACTTTAACGATCTCAAAACCGCTAACATCAGGTTTAAAACGATCACGATCTGCAGGTTGGGTTAGCTTCCAGGTATCGTATGTGCGGTATAACTCGGGTACGCATTGAAATCCTCCCATATTTTCGTCGGTTTGATCGGCCAGGGCCAGTACCCCTTGTACATTTTGCGGTTTGGTTTCCGGGTCGTAGTCCCAGTGAATGAAGCCTTTGTTTTCAAAGCCGGGGCGGCTGGGAAAGTTCAGGTTCGCGCGATCAATGGTGACCCAGAGTTTATCGGTTCCCCATATATCGGTAAATGCTTCATACACTTTAGGCGTTTGCCGGTTGTCCCATAGGTATTGATGATTGTAAACCTCTACCATACCCGTGTTGGTCAGCTCCTTCATCTTCATTTCTGCCCGGGGTTGGGCATACCAGGTTTCCGGATTATTCGGATCTTTTTCTTCAAATTCCCAGAGAAAGTTCGCCAATCGCTCGGCTTGCTCTCTGGGTACTGCGTTTTTAATCACGATGTATCCGTTCTCTATCCAGAACTTCCAGTCTTCTTCACTTAAAACCTTCAGCGGTTTGCCGTTACTACGGTCATTAAGTTTTGTTTTACTGCTAATGGCGGTAGAAGGATTTCCGGGAATATCCTGATGATCGTTAGCCATGGTTGGTGTTTCTGTTGCCTGTTTCATAATAGTGTGTTTACAACTGATTGAATAGTTCAAAGGTACCTCGCTAAACCGCTCTTCTTATTATCGCTATTGATCATATTTTGCTCTGTATTGACCATTTTATATATTGTTTCGGTAAAAATGTAAACTGTTAGGAAAATATACGAAATGAAGATTCAGAAAGAGACTGTTCTGCCTGATGAGGGGCAATCCTTTAAGCTGTTTGAGCCTAGCTTAAGAGATCATTTTTTCTGGCATTACCACCCGGAGTATGAACTAGTATATGTTGAAGCTGATACTGGAATACGACACGTAGGTCAGCACGTATCCAGCTATGTGGGTAGCGATTTGGTACTGATCGGATCTAATATTCCACACTTAAATTTTGACTATGGCCTGAAAACGGAATACAAACAGATTGTGGTGCAATTGAAAAAGCCTTTTTTGGGTGATGCATTGCAACAAACCCCTGAGTTTAACGCGATTCAAAGTCTTTTTAACCAGGCTTATCTAGGTTTGTCTTTTAGTGGCGAAACTAAAAGAAAGGTAAGTGAGAAGCTCAAGTATATGCGAAATATTAGCCAGTTTGAGCAACTGCTATGTTTACTCGAGGTTTTTCAGCTTCTCGCCAGTTCCGATGAAATGGTACAGCTTAACGATCAGGATACCAGCGTAAAGCTTTTTATGAACGATAAAATCCGGATGAGCACGGTGTATAAATACATTCACGAGCATTACAATGAAAACCCCGACGTGAATGAGGTGGCTTCGCAAGTACATTTAAGCACGGCTGCCTTTTGTCGGTATTTCAAGAAGCAAACTAAAATGACCTTCACCGACTTTGTTAATCAATACCGGATTGCCCAATCTAAAACGTTGTTACTGCAGGGGAGAAGTGTTTCGGATACCTGCTACGAGGTTGGTTTTGATAGTTTGTCTTATTTCAGCAAGCTTTTTAAAAAAATTACCGGGGAGAATGCTTCCGACTTTAAGAAACAATACCTGAAATAGAGGTTATTCTGATAATTGTGTAAGAAGCCATTTTCTATCGAAAGTCTTATCTGACCAAGTAGGTAAGCGTAGTCGGAGGCAGTCAGCAGGTTCCCTATACTGCCTCCTGCTAACTGTCACTCGCTTCCTGATACGTCTTTATATAGAAAATCAGAATAATGCCTAATAGACCCCTTTTTCCGGGAATTTAGCGTGAATAGTACGGTAAAATTCTTTGATGCGTTCAATGTCCTGTTCAGCATCGCCCGTAGGATAGAACGGTTCAGGGCGAATTCCAGCTTCTTTCTTTTTATAATCCAGATATCCCAGTATGATAGGGACATTAGCCTGGTTTGCCACATGATAGAAGCCAGAGCGCCAGCGCTTGGCGTGTTTTCGGGTTCCTTCCGGGGTTACCATGATCACTAAGCGTTCCCGCTCATCAAACAATTGGGCCATGGCATCCACCATACTTCCTTTTCTAAATCCTTTCGATTGTCGGTCAATAGGTATAGCGCCCAATGCTTTTAACAGAATGCCAATCGGTGGTTTCATCCATTCTTTTTTAATAGTAAAGCGGATGGGAATTCCCATGATGTGCAAGGCAGAAAGGGCATATACAATATCCCAGTTACTGGTATGAGGGGCCCCAATCATTACGGCTTTATGGACATGACGGGGATAGTCCCAGTTTACTGACCAGCCGGAAATGGCAAAAATAATTTTAGCAATGAGTTTCCACATAGGTTGTTACGTAGTAGTTTGCAAATTATTCCAAAAGCGAGTTAGTTCTTCTTCCAGCGTTTTAGCATAGTCATAGCCAATCTGAAAAATTTCCTCGGCCCGGCCCAGATCAAATACTTTATACGTTTTCAGGTTAGGAGGTTCTATGAAAAAATCACAATACTTCCGTCGGGAATATGCGTTGGCATTGATGGTGAGCAGGAACGTGCGCTCCAGCATAGTCTTCATATTCATGACCGTAAAGGTATCATCCACTGGGTTGCAGTGTAGCCCAATGATTTTATCGCAAGTGCCTACCAAAGCTTCTGCGGGGAAGTTGTTTAGCAAGCCGCCATCTACAAATAATTTACCGTTTACAGAAATCGGTTCAAACACCACAGGAATACAAGTAGAGGCCATCAGGGGGCGGATGAGCTCGCCTTTTGAAAAATAAACGGTCCTTCCTCTGCACAAATCAGTAGCAGTAAGAGTTAAGGGAGTGTGTAGATCCTCGAAGGTGTTTTTTTTGATATATTTAGTGTACAGCCACTCTGCACTATCCATCTTTAATAACCCAGTTTTACTAATGGCAGGGCGGATGAGTTTAAGAAAGCTGGTTTCCTGAATTATCTCAAGGATATCATCCGGGGAATATCCGCTTGCATACAGAGCACCGGCAATAGCACCCGAACTGCTACCAGCAATGGCATCTATCTGTATGCCTATTTCGTCTAACACTTTCAGAATGCCCAAGTGAGCAATACCCCGCGACCCGCCTCCGGACAATACGAGTCCTAATTTCATACGATGATCAGTCAACTTCTATGAAATAACGCAGTTTAAAACTTCTTATGAAGTGTGACTAAAAA
This sequence comes from Roseihalotalea indica, assembly GCF_022458895.1. The sequence continues at coordinate 77,628 of NZ_JAINFL010000019.1, forward strand.
ATAAGAATGAGTTACCAGAGCAGAGCTACGCGGTAGGTCGAGCTGCTGCTGGGCAATCATTCCTGTCTATTGTACAACCCCGATCTTGGTAAATTTCTCGATACGTTGCTGTATTCGGTCTTCCTCTGATAATGGTTGTAATGCCTGCAAGCTATCAAAAATATACTTTTTAATCGCCTGACTTTGCCATTTCAGATCAACATGGGCGCCTCCCAGCGGCTCTTCAATGATGCCATCTACCATTTGAAAGTGATGCATATCTTGTGCCGTAAGTTTTAGAGCTTCAGCTGCCTGTTCTTTAAACTCCCAGCTTCGCCAGAGAATAGACGAGCACGACTCCGGTGAAATTACCGAATACCAGGTGTTTTCCAGCATAAAAACCCGGTCGCCAATGGCAATTCCTAATGCCCCACCAGAGGCTCCTTCACCAATGATGATACAGATTACCGGCACTTTCAGCATAAACATTTCCCGTAGATTGCGAGCAATGGCTTCACCCTGCCCTCGTTCTTCGGCCTCAATACCTGGAAAAGCACCAGGAGTGTCTATCAGGGCAACAATAGGTTTTTTAAACTTCTCGGCTAGTTTCATAAGGCGCAATGCTTTGCGATACCCTTCCGGGTTAGCCATACCAAAATTCCGCATCTGGCGTAGTTTAGTATTCCGTCCTTTTTGCTGCCCGAGTAGCATAAACGTTTGCCCATCAATCCGCCCAAATCCACCTACCATGGCGGGGTCATCCCGTACCGTACGATCGCCGTGCAGTTCAACAAAGTCGCTACAAAGCTCATAAATATAATCCAGTGTGTAGGGCCGGTCGGCATGGCGAGATAGTTGCACTCGCTGCCAGCGGGTAAGGTTAGCGTAGGTTTCCTGTTTAAGCCGATAAATCTTTTCTTCTAATGTTTTTATCGCTTCGCTTACATCCACACCGCTTTCTTCAGCCATTCGTTTCATGTCAGACAGTTTATTTTCCAACTCAACGATAGGCTTTTCAAATTCTAACAATGTGGTTTTAGACGTATCTTCGGTTGCCATAGAATGTTCATTTACAGGGCCAAAGCTATAACTAATACCGTATTTTACCAACTATCGCAAAGGTTGTGTGTTATGATATCAAAGGAATGTTTAAAAAACTGAACAGGTTAGTTGGAAATAAGAACAGAAGGTTTCATATTTGCATTCCCAATTTAACTGGTCCGGTAGTTCAGTTGGTTAGAATGCCTGCCTGTCACGCAGGAGGCCGCGGGTTCGAGTCCCGTCCGGACCGCCAGATTAAATTGTAAAAGCCTGTAAGTCAATCACTTACGGGCTTTTTTGGTTTTGCTATGAGCTATATCTAAGTTTACTTATCTTATATGGATCATCGTCAATAGCCTCTTTAGCTCAGTTGGTAGAGCGACGCTCTCGTAAAGCGTAGGTCGCCGGTTCAAGTCCGGTGAGAGGCTCATCTCCCTTCCCACATGAGACTAATAATCCCTTATTTTGCGCACATCAATAATTTTTTTAGAGAGGCGAGTTAAATCGGGAGGTATTTTTCTGGAAATTCCGGACAGTTCAAACGGAAGGAGATCGGACCGTAAGCCGTGAGAAAAAGCATTTTAATCTGGATGTAGTGATTTCGGTGGGTATCGCGTAAAATTGCAGCGAGGTACTCAGTTTCACATTTGGGTTACCCAAAGGTTGAGAGACTACCTGATACAGCGCTATGCCATCAACGAAAGCCGCCAGTAAAAGGCAAGAAATGGAAACGGTCAGGTAACTCATAATTAGCATCCTCAACCGGAAGGCGGGGCAACTATAAATTCCGTGGAAAAAATGGAAGATCGAAATACTAATAAAAACTATCTTATATAGATCACTTTTTTGCTCACGGTGAATGCTTTGCCCTGGATAAATAGTGTGTATACTCCCTGAGGAATGATAGGAAGCTCTAGGGTATTCGTTTGAGGTGAAGAAAAAACGACTTTCCCATATTGATCTAATAGCAATATCTGGTCTACAGAGTATGCATGAGGAATATCAATCGTTAGTATGCCTGACGTTGGATTGGGGCCTATATGAATAAGAGATTTCACTTTTTCGTCAATGCCTAAAACAACTGGTTCAATCTCCGCCCTCTTGTAATAAATAGTAAAGGTCTCAGCCGCCTGATTACCATTGCTGGCAATATCAAAAGCCATCTCAGCAGGTATATTCAGGGAGACCAAGCCACGATCTAAGGGCTTTATTTCTGTTGTAAAAGATGTACTATCAGCTGTCTGCAATTCATTTAGTGTTGCATTCTGAACAATAATGTCGGATACTGTAAAGTCCTGAACGACCTCACTGAATATAATGTCTACCAGGAAACTGCTGCTGACTGAATCAGTCATCTCAGAAACAAACTGCACGGAAGGGTTAGCTTCATCTTTGTCAAGGATGTACACTTCTACCAACGTGGGTTCAGCTGTGTAGATCCCATCATTTACTGTCACGGTAAGCATGTAAACTGCCTGACCTTCAAAGTCTACGGGTTGGGTAAGTGAAAGCTCACCCGTGTGGTTGTTGAGCGTGAATACATCTGATTCATTACCCGACGTAATACTCCAATTTTGTAACGTTCCGATGGTTTCTTCTGCGGTGAGCGTCCCAATGATAACTCCTCTCTCTTCATTTTCGTCAACGTTAAAACGCTGATAAGGGGCGATAATGGGCGCGTATGCATCATAAAACCTTGATAACAAATCCGAAGCATGATTTCCATTACCAGAAATATCATAGGCGACATCCGCTGGAATAGAAATATTCATTTGGCCTTCCTTTAGTCCTACTACTTCAGCGACGAAAACAGTGCTATCCGAAGTGTGCAGGCTTTCTATCTTGCTATTTTCTACCGTGATATCGGAGGCTTCAAACTTCTGAATTACGTCGCTAAAAGTAATTGTGACAATGAAAACACCACCGAGCGTGTCACTGGCTTGAGAGTTTATTTTCACAGTAGGCGAAGTCACATCATAAAATAATGATATGGATACATTATCAACGTTAGGATTTCCAGCTACATCAGATAAGCTGTTTGTAGAAATAAAGCAATCGACTTTACCCTCATCTAATGCCACTACTTCAGCAATAAAAGTAATACTATCCGAAGTAGTTAACTGATGCACCACTCCATTGTGAACATTTATATCTTCCTTAGAAAAGCCTGTTACAGGTTCTGTCATTTTTATGCTTAGAATCGTGTTAGCATCGGAAAAGAACAGTTTAGAAGCTATCAGGTCTATCTGCGGTGCAATTGTATCACTGTACCAAAAGCTATCCTTCGTTTCCAAAGCAGCGTTCGAGGCTTTGTCTTTTACTACGCCTTCCTTGAGTATAACAGTTGTTTGTCCATGATAAGGTTGAATATGGGTAATAAAACCTGTGGAGTCTATGCGTTCTACTGAGGTGAGTCTTCCGTTAATCACCTCAATCATGGTAGAGTCTAATTGATGGATGGACTCATCGGAAGACCAGTATACTGCAGCATGTTGGTTATCACTGGAATCTACCAAAAAGGTGGATTTTTGTACTATAGGTCGTTTTCCGTCAATTTTAAGAGTTTTATTTCCTTTCAAAGAGCGTATTCGTCCAGGTGAAGGCAGTAACTTACTAGCTTCAACGGAGTCTTTTCCCAGTAACTCACCTTTTAGAGCAAAAATGCCATTGTACCCTAAATCAGCCGCATGGTGTCCTTCTTGTACCGTATATTTAAAGGCTAAAGTGGTGCTGCCAGAACCGTCTTGATAATAAGCTGATGCTTTTCCTTTATCTAGGTATAAGCTGATAGTAGGATTACTTTCTATATAAACTGCACTATCATAATGCACATTGATGGTGATATCCTGTCCAATGCCGTACCATCCGTCTTCCTGAAGGCTACTAACTTTTTCTACCCAAGGGCCATAGCGATTGAATATATAAGCTGAACCAGCCCGGTAGCCTACTTTATTAGCATCATGGGGGGCACCGATTACAAAGTCAGTGCCTGAAACACCAACTGAATGGCCAAACATATCACCATTAGTAGGACGCGTAGCTGAGAGTGTTTCAATTAAATGCCAATCGGCACCATTACGAGTATAAACAAATGCCTCGCCTGGTTGACGCTGATCGGGATCATTGGAGAATCCACCATTTGCTCCCACAATGAGCAGGTCATTATCAACATCTACTTCTGATCCAAAAAAGCCGCTAGCTTTTAGAGTAGGAGCTTTTAAGACATAAGGTTCAGTCTGCCATTCACCATTTACCTTACGATAGATAAATACTGTGCCTGCTCCCCAGGTTTTTTCGCGAATATCGTACGGCCAGCCAATGACTGCGATATCTTTGGATAGGCTAACAGATAAGTGGAATGCTTTAGCAAGCGCATGAGCAACTTCAATAGTAGGTAATTGAAATATAATAGGATTGTCAATGCTCCATTGACCGTTTCTCTTTTCAAATAAATAAGCCTTATTCTTTAGGGGCTGAGATACCAATACGCCATTTCCATTACAGTCTAGGGTCTCTCCAATGAAGTTATTCTCTATATCAGAGGATTCATGCAAACGAAGATCTTCGGTCTTGCTGACCCAGCCTTGCTTCATTTTTTCAAAGATGTAAACTTCACCACTTGATTGGGTATCTCTAAACTTAGTACCTACTACGGCAAATGAATCTGTTAAGTCTACTGCATATCCAAATCTATCGGAGGTATTAGATGCTATAAACCTCGCTGTTTCGTTCATATCTTGCCAGCCAGTTGCTGGTTTTTCGAATAGGTAAGCGGCCCCCACATTATTTCTCCGCTCACCATCATTCCTCTCATCATCGTATAGTGGCGCCCCGACGATAATGCAGTCTTGGTATATGTTAACAGCGGTGCCAAATAAATCCTGAGCATTTCCCTTTTCAGCAGTAAGCTTTGCTACTTTATGCCAGTAGCCATTCACCTTTTCATACACATAAGCCGCGCCATAGTTATTATCTTGAGGTGCTCCTATGACCATGGTGTTCTCATAAATTGCTGCATCTTCTCCGAAAGTGTAATGCGAGGCATTTTCTTCACGAGGTGTTTCCCATCGGGTCATATCATCTTTTTTCCATTCTCCTTCTGATCTAATCACTTGAAATGCTGATCCGGCGGCTATTGCGGAGCGGTTATCTTGTGGTGCACCGATAAGAATGGTATCGCCCAATGAAAGGACTGATTGCCCAAAATAAGATTCTCTCACTTTGGTAAACCTAATTCGGAAGTCTTCGGAGGCATCCTGCCAACCTGCCGAGGGTTTCGTATATACATATACGCCTCCTGACGGGTCTTGTGAATGATTGTAGTAGCTCATTGGTATACCGAGCAGGGCGTAGCCATCTCCCAAGCTAACGGAATATTCTGATGCATTTCCTCCTGGTGCATCTGTTTTAAGTGTAGCAATAGGGTGGTTATTCCATCCAGAAGAGCCTTTTTGAAATAAATACGCATAACCAAATCCTTCTTCTTTTGCGTTAGATGCTCGGCCGCCAGCTAACAATAGATCACCCCGAATAGAGATACCTCTTCCAAGTTCTGCATTATTTGTTGTATCGGATAGGTAGAGCACCGTAGATTCTGTTGCATCCTTCCATCCATCTTTTGGTTTATTAAAAATGAATATAGCCCCATCATTAAAATCATTCAGATCGTGATCAGGGGCACTAATAGCAATATAATTGTCACCAAAACCAATTGAATGGCCAAACTCTGTTGAACAACCATTTATACAGGGATCTTGCGGTTTTCCGTATTCTACATAACATTGAGTTGAGCAAGGGCTTTGAGAAACTTTTAGCGTCCCTTTGAGGATCATCTTTTGTTGGCTTTGAGATTTTTGATAAACATATACAACACCTGAGTGATCCTTCTGATATTTTCCTGGCTGACCTACTGCAACAGTATTTTCTTTAACGGCAACAGCATCACCAAACATCCCTGATGTTACAGGGTCAGGCGAAGTCAGTTTTTCGAATTCATAAGGATCTTTCCAACCATCTTTGCCTTTCACAAAAATATAAGTCGCACCACCATACCAGACATCCGCTTTTTCGCCCGGTGCACCGATTACAACAATGTTATCATCGATTGCTACCGAGTTGCCAAACTTTTTATCCTCTGAAGGGTCTGAAGGAGTAAGTTTTTTCACTAATTCATAAGCACCATTCACTCGCTGGTAGATATAAGCTGCTCCTGAGTTAAGCTCACCGGTGTCTTCGTGTGGCGCTCCCACAACCACAAAATTACCATTGGCATCAGTGGCCATTGCGCTACCAAATAGGTCTTCGGTCGCATACTGAATCTCGGGTATACCTTGTTTTTGTACTTTCCACTGTTGTGCGTATGCCGAAAGCGAAAGAACAATGCAGATAGCTAGTAAAGAGGTAAACCTATTCATTTATCACTTTTTATTACAAAAGTAATAAATTATATAATTTTATAAGATATATATTGTAATAAATTTAATTTATATCCTTTTAGTATAAATTAATTTAATAAGTTACTATGGTATTTTGCTGCCATTGTTATTACGCCCAATAAAATTCAATATGTAAAAATGCGGTAGCTATCAAGATGAATATAAAAACTTCTGCTGGGGGAATTTGGAACGTGAGTTTCATACAATACTCATTGTAGGTCACTGATAGGCAGTAATATTACAAATCTGGTGAGAAACTCATTTTCAATACTAGGGTAAAGAACTTATGGGTTGCTTGAGCTTTTACATCACAAAAGGAATAAAGGCACATGATGAAAAAAACGATGCTCTGGTGAGCACCGGCTTTCATCTACAACTCCATATTTATGAGGTATTTTTATCCAATTATGGTATAAAACGAAATTATAATTTGGTTATACTTAGGCTTACTCTATGCTTACCATAAGGGGGCCAATTTCATTGTCCTGTAGCATTTTTAATAGCTCTTCCATAGGGCCATTCAGGAGAGTTGCCCATTCATCCTGAACTGATTCCCAGCGACTGTGTAATGCTTGAAAGACTTCTTCATGCTGGTCGGCCGGGCGGAAATCAGCGGTGGATACGGCTGATGATAAATACGATAATTTCTTCATTAGCTTGCCGGGAAAGCGCACGCCATCCTGCCCGGTGCCCGTGGTCTTAAGCTGGATCATTTCATTCTCAATTTCCAAGATCATACTGTCAACCGCCAGAAGTTTTTCCTGAACGTCTTTTCGGCCTTCGGAAAGCAGAGGCTTTAAGTCCAGTAACTGCCGGCGAATCTGTTCGGCTTTATTAATTGTAACCGAAATATCCTCAAAATCGGCTTTGATTTTGGTTAATAGTGCGGTCTGTAATTGAATGTCTTCTAACGTTCCTTCCGAGTTTGGGTCTTTGAGCACATTGATTGTTTGGGTTTGCACTTCGTTGCCTACCGCCAGATGCACCTGATAAGTACCGGGAAGCACTAGATTAGATATTGGCGATATGGGAGCTTCTCGAGTGCGGTTATCATCCATCGGGTACCACTCGGCATACCGGGGCTTGGTGCGCATGACTAACTCAGTGGTTGGGTCATCCTTGAAGTCCCACCATACGCGGTTAAACCCGGCTTTTCCTTCGTGCTTGAGCGTTCGCACGGTGTCACCTTTCGGGGTGGTGAAAACCAGCGAGATGCTGTCTTTCATGGTTGCCGCCATCGTATCCGACAGCCAGTAGTGCAGTGATGCTCCAAACGGAGGATCGGTGCCAAAAGAAGGTTCTTCGAAAAATTGCATAATGACCGTGGCGGGCTGAAAACGATATGCATCTTTAGGAGCAAACAGATGAACATCCGATGTGGCTACTTCTTCATTAAATTGCTGTAAGGGGGTAAGGTCATCCAGAATCCAGATGCCTCGCCCGTAGGTTCCCACGACTAAGTCATTGAAATGCTCGGGAATATCCATCCAGTACATAGGGCTGGCCGGAAGGTTGGTCATCAGGGATTGCCAGGTGTCGCCATTGTCGTAAGACAGATATAATGCGTTTTCGGTACCGAGGTAGAGCATACCGGCACGAAATGGGTCTTCTTTAATCATGCGGCAGTAGCTGAGCTTGGAGTCTTCAATGCCACTAGTAATCTTCTGCCAGGATTTTCCGTAGTTGCTGGTGCGGTACACATAAGGGGCAAAATCACCCATCTCGTGAGCATCCACTGTCATGTACGCGGTGCCTTCTTCGTGAGTAGATGCTTCAACGTTTCGTACGGCTCCGTATTCGGGCATGTCCGGTACGTTATCCGTCAGGTTCTCCCAGTTATCACCGTCATCCTGACTGATATGGATCAGGCCATCGTTGGTTCCGGCCCAGAACAATCCTTCTTTCAGGGGAGATTCTTCAAAGGCATAAATCACATTGGCATATTCTACCCCAATATTGTCTCCGGTAAGTCCGCCGGAAAACTGTTGCTTGGTGGTGTCATCTAAAGTCAGGTCCGGACTGATGACTTCCCAGGACTGTCCACCGTTTTGGGTGCGATGCACTACCTGACTGGCTACATATACTTTGTTGTGGTCATGCGACGATACCAACAGCGGGAACGTCCATTGAAAGCGGTATTTTACCTCGGCAGCCGGGCTTCCACCTGTGTTCTCCGGCCACACCTCCACCTGCCGAAACTGTCGGCTATTCTCGTTGTAGCGAACCACCACTCCTCCCAAAGCACCGGAACCGGAAGCACTGGACCAAACAATATCCGAGTCGGTAGGGTCGGGGGTGGCAAAGCCGCTTTCGCCTCCGCCGATGTCGTGCCACATGCCGGTAGGAATGAAGGTTCCGCGGAAGCTCTGGGTAAGACTGCGACTAGGACCTTTCATGGATGGGCCATCCTGACGGTTAGTCAGCACGTTGTAGGGAATTTCATTGTCGGTAGTTACATGGTATAGTTGAGCAATGGGCAACTGTACGCGAAACCATGATTTTCCTCGGTTCTGGCTAATAGCAAGCCCGCCATCACCCACTACAATCTGCCGGTCGCCATTCGTAGGGTCAATCCACATTTCATGATGATCCCAGTTGGGAGCATCCTCGCGTTCTGCCGCAGTGGCGGTCACTCCTCCATCGATACTAGTAAAATAGCTGGCGGCCATAAAGTAAATCTCATTAGGATTATCAGGCGATGCTTTACAGCGGGTATAGTAAGCACCTCTTCCGCTCAGGTCACGGTTGGAGTTAACCAGCTTGAAAGAATTGCCCCGGTCTTCTGATCGCCACAGTTCGCCGCTATTAGTAGGTTCGCCATTTAGTGGCACCCCATCGCCGGTTTCAATCAAGGCGTATAACCGACCCGGTTGAGCGGCGGTCATGCTGAGGGCTATCTTACCTACCGGGCCTTCCGGGAGGCCATCACCTTCCAGCTTTTCCCAGGTTGCCCCGGCATCAATTGAACGGTAAATGCCGCTTCCCGGTCCTCCACTGGTGCGGCTCCAGGGGCGAATCTCCAATTGCCACATCCCGGCAAACAAAACTCGGGGATTATGAGGGTCCATAACCAGATCAGAGGCTCCTGTGCTATCATTCACTTGTAATACATGCTCCCAGGTTTTTCCTCCATCCGTAGTTTTGAAAATACCTCTTTCCTGCTGAGGAGTATACGCATGCCCTAAAGCGGCTACGTAGACTATATCGGGGTTTTCGGGATGCACGATCACCCGGCTGATACGCCCGGTTTCTTCCAGGCCAATATGCTCCCAGTGATCACCACCATCCACGGATTTCCATACGCCATTTCCGATGGAGACGTTGGAACGTATGAAAGATTCGCCAGTACCGGCATAGATAATTTCCGGATCTGATTCTGCGAGGGCTAGTGCCCCGATAGAGTGTACAGGTTGATCGTCCAGGACAGGGTCCCAGTGCAGCCCGCCATCGGTAGTTTTCCAGATACCGCCAGAGGCAGCACCTACATAGTATATCAAAGGATTGTCGGAGACGCCAGCTACGGATATAAGTCGGTTGCCGACTGGTCCGATATGGCGGAACTCAAGCTGCTCCATATGCTCAGGTTTTAGCTCCTGAGCCATTAGGCTGGCTGGTAGTAAAATGCTAGCAAATACTATTAGCGCAGAAAGAAATTTGAGGGTTCTCATATTGGTTTTTAGTTAGGGTGAGGGTAGGTGAATGCTGGGTAGTTTGGGTAGGCCAGTCGTTTCTGATAAGCTGGTAAACTAGTTAGGCAGCCATAAGAATAAATGCGAGAACCATAGTCATGACTACGGTAGCGTGCTGTCGCTGTAGCTTTGCTTAGCCACATTGTGCCGTTGCAATTGTTGGGTTGTATGTACAGAGAGAAAAGATAACCTGAGCCAGCAACATTGTTGAAACGGCTGGCTCAGGTTGTGATGAAAGTTCTATTCCTTTTTAGTAAACAGTGGTGTATTTTAACTCCAATGAAAAAAGAGGTTCACGGCTTCTTAATTGAAAATTGACAGTTTTTCAAACTGATCGGTCACTGCCGGAATATTAGGGTTCGTGTTGATCTCAGCCGTAGGGTAAATATACCGCCCTGGTAGTTCGCCGGTTCGGGTAGAGACTACGGGTTCGACGGGTAAAGTTACCACCGGAGTTGCTACCTCCCATCTTCGGATATCCGTGAAGGATTCGTATTGAGAGAGAGAGATCATATATTTGGTCAGCATGATCTCATACAGCAAATCTGTTTGGCCCGCGAAATCACCCATCACATAAGGTTCATACTTGATGCCTAGGGCTTGATTATCTTCACTGATAGACCGGCCATTAATATACCCAGTAGCTAATACCGCTCGTACAGAATTTAGTGCTTCTAATGCTGCCGGCAAATTATCGGTTCTGGCATAGGATTCGGCCAGAATCATTTGATTCTCATAGTAAGTAAGCAATGGCTGGTAAGCATCTGCCGCGAAGAAGCCATCCGGATTCACGTTGGCATCTAATACCTCACTTTGAATAAGTCCAAACTGAAAGAAATGATTGTACAGGGCCGTATCGTCTGTTTTGGCATTTCGGTTGGCGGTCATCAGCGTGGGTAACACAGCCGGAGGGCTGAAATTTGTATCACCGGAACGGGTAACGACAAAAAACGCATAGTTCGAGTTCTGGTCTATACCCTGGCTGTTGCCATGCGGTGCCAGGGCATCACCCTCGGGGCTCGCAATTCCCTGCAAGGCATTGGCAATGGCGGCATCGTAATTTTCCTGGTGCAAGTACAGGCGGGCTTTAAGCGTATAAGCGGCAGCAATCCATTTATCCAGATCGCCCTGAAATATGATATCCTTATTTCCCGGACTAGTACCGGCGGGCACCGAAAGATTCTCAATGGCTACATCCAGGGTAGTTTGTAACTGGCTGTATACTTCTGACTGGCTGTCGTACGCCGGTGATGGGAATTCCTCAATGTTAAACGCTTCACTATACGGTACATCGCCCCAAAACGCGGTTAGCTTGGTAATAATAAGTGCTTCAGCAATCTGGGCAATTCCTTTATGCCAGGTATCTCCGTTGTCATCGGCTTTTTGCTGCACAATGCGGGCATCGGCACCGGTAGCATAATAATCGTCCCAGGAGAATCTATCTGCTGAAACAATGTACTGAGAAAAGGCTAGGTGCTGACGAGCGGCACCGGTCATTTGCCCCGACCACATGTAGGAGATTCGGGTGTCGGTATCCTCATGCAGAGCTGTTACCCCTAATAAGGTGCCGGACAATAGCGTTCCCATCGGAACTGATGCCTGCGTGACGGCATTTGGGTTGGTAGTGATTAGTTCATTATCAAACATATCCTCACACGACCCTAACAAAAAGACCGCGGAAAGGAGTAGATATTTTATACTGTATTTCATGTTGATGATAGCTTAACGGTTAGTAACTAATGCGGATTGAAAAGATGTAAGACTTGGTGCTGGGATTGATAAACCAGTCCTCGCCCCGAGCCTGAGAATCGGCCTGCGTTTGGTTTGATTCAGGGTCTACCCCGATATAGTCGGTCCAAAGGCCCAGATTACGTCCGGTAAAGCCAAATTCTACGGAGCTGAGTTTCGTTAAATCCCGGAAACCTGGTGTGTTGAGAACATAGCTCAATGAAACCTGACGAAGCCGGACATGAGAACCATCAAAGACGAACTGCTTGTCCGAAGCACCATCAAAGCCACCTCCACCGCCGCCATTATACCAGGTTTCGGTTAAGGCTACTGGTCCGGCACCAAAGTCGCCAATATTACCCCGAAATGGTGTTCCGGCTGGAATTAACTCTCCTGTATTGGTCACCAAATCAACATCCGATACTCGTTCAACCCCGATTAACGCATGCGTGCCGTAGTTAAACAATGCCCCGCGAGCTCCTGACCAGACATCATTGCCAAAAACGCCACTAAAGAGGAAGGAGAACGAGAAGTTTTTGAAGGTGAAAGCGTTGTTAATGCCACCTTGCCAATCGGGATTAGGGTTGCCCAATACTTCGTTCGAAGTTCCTACGGTAGGAAATCCGTTTTCATCCAGTACATAGTCTCCGTTTTCATCCTTAGCGAAATCAACTCCGTAAAATACTCCGAAAGGCTGGCCTTCAATAATGGCCGATCGGTAGCCTATCTCCTGAGCGTCCGAACCGGCCAGCGAGACCACTTCATTACGGTTGAAGGAATAGTTGGCCGCAATATTCCAGGAGAAGTTTTGTTTGTTGAATACATTGTATCCCAGTTCTAACTCTAACCCTTTATTTTGTATATGGGCGGCATTTTGCCAGGTAGAGGTAAACCCGGTAGACGGTGAGGTGGTCAGCTCCAGAATCACATCCCTGGTATCATTTTTATAGTAAGTGGCACTCAAATTCAGGTTATCGTTAAAGAACCGAAGGTCAGTACCGATCTCAAACTCAGCCTTACGTTCCGGTTGCAGCCCCTGGTTGCCAAAGGTATAATCCCGAATGTACGCTCCTTGATAATTGTCGCTGCTCCCAATGAGATTAGTAGCGTACGAGACATCATAATCGGCCAGGTTAAAGGGGGTGGTAGTCAGATACGGTTTGGGCTGAATTCCCACTTCTCCGTAGCTAGCCCGGAATTTTCCGAAACTTAGAAATGACCCGTCGGGGAAACCCGGCATATTGGTAAACTGCCAGGCTGCCGATGCCGATGGAAAGAAGAAACTGTTATTGGCCTGGGCACCAAAGGTGGAAGCACTTTCGTTTCGGCCCGTGAACTCCAGGTAGAGCATATTGGCAAGCTCGAAGTTCAATTGTGCATAATAGGCGTAGGTTCTGATGAGCCTGGTTTCGTTTTCAGCACTTAAGTTACTGTTTAGTGCATTGTTCAGCAGGGGAGGAGCATCCGGGATAATAAAGTTGTTGAGAGAAACCTCTACATTTTCATAATACCGGCTATTGTAATTTACCCCCACCAATGCCCGCAAGGAAAATGACGAACTAATCTGTTTGGTCACGCGAGCAAACAGGTCGTTGTTAAACTGACGCTCCGTAATGGTCTCTCGGGTAAGTTCACCCGTTGTACTTCCGGCAGAATAAATGGGGAAATCATACATGCGTTTATCCACAAAATTATCGATACCAGACCGGCCCGTGATGCTTAACCAATCGGTAGGGTTTATCGACAGTTCAACATTACCTAGTATACGATCGACGTTGGTGGTATTATCGATGTTATGAACGTTCCAGACCGGATTAGAAAAGCCGGGGTTGTCGCTTATTCCCAATGGGTTACGGAACGCTATATGCCGATCCGCGTAGGTGTTACCCGCGGGATCTGTGTAATCCCCTACATCGTAACTGTTATTGAAATCGGGCGGGGAACGAAGCTGGCCTAATAGTAATCCGTTGACGTTATCTCCCTGTTGTACCCGGTTGGAGTTCATGCTAATGTAATTCGTATTCACATTCACCGTCATCCAGTCTGTGAGGCTACTGTTTACATTGAATCGTACACTGTTCTTCTTATAATCGCTGTTACCCTCAATAATACCTTCTTGTGTAAGGTTGGCCAGCCCCAGATAGAAGTTGGTGCGGGCATTCCCTCCGGAAACTGCCAGAGAGTTATCTATGTAATAGCCATCACGAAAAACATCATTGGTGTGATCATCAATAAACTGGGAGCGCTTACCCCCGTGAGGGTTTGTTTCAGTACCTCCCGCAATGGCGTAGCGGCGAGTACCATCGGGGAACGTCACGTAACCACTGTAACCCGGATCAGCCGGATCAGTGATGAACACATCTTCACCCCCCGCCCGATCGGCAATCTTATCACCCCAAGAGCGGGTAGTAAACATATTGTACATGCCACCGGTACCCTGCCCGTAAGCGGACTGGATCGGATGCAGTTTATTGATTTTGTCAATAGATAATGTAGAGGAAAAATCAATATTTACTTTGCCGCCGGTATCTTTCCCCTGCTTGGTAGTAATCATGATCACCCCATTGGCTGCCCGGGTTCCCCAAAGTGCTGCGGCTGAAGCTCCTTTCAGAATTTCCATGGAAGCGATATCCGACGGGTTCAGGTCATTGAGTCGTGACTGCTGCATCACTTCCTCAGATCCTTCACTAGTATTACTCATCGGAATACCATCAATAATGATCAGGGGCTGAGAGTTACCATTAATCGTGTTTTGTCCTCGAATCTGGATAAAAGCTCCAGCTCCCGGGTCTCCTCCCGAGCGAGTAATTTGCACTCCGGCGGCCTTTCCGCTCATCCCGGTAAGTACGCTGGTCTCACCCGATCGGGCGATTTTTTCCCCGTCAACCGAAGAAATAGCCGTGCCTACTTCATCCCGATCCACCCGTTCACCCAAGGCGGTGATTACTACCTCCGAGAGTTGCTTGGTATCGGAAGGAAGGCTTACGTCAACCTCGGACCGGCCATTAATATCTACTTCGATAGTTTTCATCCCAATAAAGGAGAAAACCAGGGTTTCTTCGCCTTCTGGTACGGACAAGCTGTAGTTTCCGGATACATCCGTCAATGTTCCGGAGCTTGTTCCTTTTACCAGGATATTGGCTCCGGGGATAGGCGATTCGTCATCTTCGCTAACCACTTTTCCAGATATCATCCTCTCTTGGGCTGATACCTGAAAGGCGATCAAAAAGGTAAATAGAAAAGGTAAAAATTTTCTCATAGTGTAACAAATTAGGTTTAAGTCAGTTATTTAGAAATTTTATTTTAATAATTAAATATTTAAGCCAATTAAGTTTTAAAAAATATATAATAATCAGTTTAATATTTTGTTTTGCTTATTTTTTCTTTTAGTTTTTTTAGATAAACCCCGACTTTGTTAATTCAGTATTTTGAGTGAGTAGAAGTTTCGATGAAAAGAAAAGCGTATGATTTCATTCTTTATAATGCTTACAAAAAATACCAAGGTGCCTTCAACAAAAGAGGGGGCATAAACCGAAAAAAAAGTTAATTCGTATTTAAAGCTGATCCCTCAAAAAAACTTTTTCAGCTATCGATTTTAGAGGTTACATATGGTTGAGTATTGCTACCAAAGAATGTCAGTTGCATCAGTGTAGAGTAAATGGCTGAACCTTTAAAACACACCTCTATGACCCCGGATATTTTTGCTAAAAGAGACAGTAATTTTGTGCTGTGGCGAGTAACTAACAGTATACCACCTCCTGAATTGATTATCGGTCAATTGCAACTAGGAGCGCCGGTTTCTTTAGTGGGTGAGCAGCATTTTCCCCTTCAGCAATCGGCCGAGTTTCCTGATTTGTGGCTAATCTCGGCAGATGATTGTAATCTGTCTGATGGGCAGGTGTATCATTACTGGTTTGAGGTAACTGATGCTCGTTCGGACCGCTCCAATCAGCGCATTCGGGTAACCGACCCGATGGCTTATACAGTAGATTGGCGACTGATAGGACCGAGATTAAATCATCCTTACACAGAAGATGACCGTTACCCAACAGCTGTTGTACAATATCAGGATGGGAAGCTTATTCCCTGCGATGCCGGAGGCGAAACTGGGACACTGGAAGAACACCCCCCTCTATTATCTTTGTCGCCTAATAATCGAACGGTACTCTATGAACTTCCTACCACCTGGACTCGAATTGGCTCGGCGGGAGAAAGGGAGATTGGTCTGGGTACTTTCTGCGATGTTACTTCGCTGATTATTTCCGGTGTAGGCGGCGAGAATTTCTCAGATCTGGAGGTGACACAGCCGGGCCGGTCTTATCTTATGGAGCTGGGCATTAACGCTCTGGAGTTGCTTCCGCCGGCTGACAGTTTTTACCAGCGGCAATGGGGCTACGGAACAACGAACTTCTTTGCCCCGGATTACGAACTGGGTTATGCGGTCGATTATTCCTGGCCAGCTCCAAATCGAGATCTTCGAGCGCTAATAGATGCCTGCCACAATCGGGGGCTGCGGTTTTTTGTGGATGTAGTAATGGCCTTTTCCAGGAATAATGCTTATCTGGCCGCAGCAACCGATGACTTCTTTATCCTTAAGCCAGGGGATCATCCATCAGACCCGGACGCTCATAACTCCCGAACCGGGCTTAGCCGGGAGATTCGCAATGGCTTTGGTAGCACTCTTTTCCGATACGCTCGCATGGTAGATGCTTACGACCCGGTTTCGGGGCAGCAAATGTTACTTTCCCCCGCCCGGCAACTTATGAAAGCCGCCCTGCTACGGTGGATGAATGACTTTCATGTGGATGGCTTTCGCCTCGATAGTGTAGAAAATGTTTATAACTGGGACTTTGTTCGGGAATATAAAGATCTGGCACGTGACACCTGGCGGCAGCGATTTACAGCTCAGGGGGCTGCTGCTGCTGAAGCCGATGAGCGGTTTCTGGTAGTGGGTGAGGAGCTTCATGAACCACTGGCACTTCTGGAGCAACAGCGGTTAGACGGTCTGTGGCACGAACAGTTTAAGAAATATATACGCTCGGCTTTGCTAGGCGAGGTAGAAGATACGGACTTTGAAACAACTGTACGCAAAGCCATTGATTGCCGAAACCTGGGGTATAGTGATGGTGCTCAGGCTATCATTTATCTTACCTCTCACGATGTGGAGGGGTATCGTAATGAGCGGCTGTATAACTTCTTTCAGAATAATGGCGTTTTGGAAGGAGAAATAGAAAAGCGGGTAAAACTGGCGTTTGTCTGTCTGCTTACGGCGGTAGGCGTACCCATGATCTTAGCCGGTGAAGAATTTGCTGACCAGCATGATCTGTTTGACCAGGAAGGTAATGTAAAGCAAGAAGGTGGCAAACAAGTGGACCCAGTGAATTTTTCTCGCCTGACTCAGGATGACTGGCGCAACAGAGTTAAGGAGTATGTGGCCAGCCTCATTAAATTCCGAACCAGCAGCGATGCGTTAACGGTCAACGATACAGCTTTTATTCATACTGATTTTAATGATGGTAAGCGTATTATTGTGTGGCAGCGCGGAGTGGCGGGCTCTGATCAGGTGGTAGTAGTAGTAGCTAATTTCTCGGCTTTTGGCACTGATAATCCTCACCACCCGGCTTCGGAATATCGGGTGCCTAACTGGCCTTTAACTCCGGCTGGAAAACAATGGAGGGAGGTATCTCAGCAGCGAGATGTGCCTTCAGCCTGGGTTGGCCGAGAGCCTATTTTCCCCTGGGAGGCAAAGGTTTATACGTTGGTCTGAGCTACCGGGTATTAGTTCTTCCTGGCTTTTAAAAGAGGTTAGCAATGTACGACCATAAGATCATCCCAACGAGTAGTGTAGCAGGGTGAGCGATGAGCCTGCCGCATTTGCCACGATGTATGGTTTTTTTTCTCCTTTGTGATGGTCGTCGCAATTTGGAGAGTATTGCGTCCTATTTTCCGGTTAATTTCATCCATCACTTGCATGGTCTTTTTTCGCTGGCTAACATTTTTAGAATCAAATAGGCTAATCTGGCGTTGGGTTTCCGGAGTTAGTTCGGATACAACTACTCCACATTTCATGTACCGATAGCCCTTGCGAAAGATACGGTCCAGTGCCTGAATGGCGCAATGAACAAGCTCTCCGGTATGATTAGTGGCTGAAGGCAAGGTCCAGGTAAAAGAATTCTGGTACTGAGGTTCATCTTTATGCTTATTGGTTTTAATGAACACACTGATATAGCTGGCTACGCTGTTTTGAGCTCGCAACTTTTCTGCACACCGGCTGGTATGAATGGCTACGGCTGCTCGTAGTATATCGTACTCGGTTTGGAGCTGCCCGAAGGAGCGAGAGGCGGTAACACTTTTCTTGGGCTGGGCTGCCTGCTCCAATGGTAAACAAGGAATGCCGTGCAGTTCGTACCATAAGCGTAATCCCTGCACTGTCATGTGCTGCTTTACCCACTGCTCCGAAGCGCAGTATAAATCCCAGGCAGTGTAAATTCCATATACAGCCAACCGTTCGGCATACCGCCGGCCTACTCCCCATAAGACTGATACCTTAACCTGAGACAGGCAACGGCGAATAAGGTCATCCTCCTGTAAATAACATACGCCTTGCCAGGCAGGTATCTTTTTAGCTGTCTGATTAGCCAGCTTGGCTAATGTCTTGGTAGGAGCTAACCCAATGCTGGTGGGAATACCCGTGTGCTGCAATACGGTTTGCCGTACCTTTTGCGCCAGACCAGGCAAAGCAGTAGAGGTAAAGCCCGACACATCCAGAAACTGCTCGTCAATACTGTATACTTCTACATCAGGTACCAGCGAACGAATGGTGCTTACCACCCGGCGAGACATATCGCCATATAAAGCATAGTTCGATGAAAAAACTTTAACAGAATGGCGCTCTAGCAGTGGTTTCACCTGAAAGTAAGGCGCGCCCATCTTAATCCCTAACGCTTTGGCTTCATTAGACCGGGAAATAATGCAGCCATCATTGTTGGATAGCACTACCACCGGACGTTGGGCAATGCTTGGGTTAAATACTCGCTCGCAGCTTACATAAAAGTTGTTGCAGTCTACCAGCCCAATCATCAGTACCCGCTTTTAGTAAAACGGCGCACTACGCTGGTCACCACTCCCCAAATCTGGAAGTCATCATCTTTTTTAATGTGTATGGGCGGATAATCCGGGTGCTCGGGGCGCAACCAGATTTCTTCCTGTTCATAACACAGGCGTTTTACTGTTAACTCGCCGGAAACCAACGCAACTACAATACTACCATGCTCAGGGGTAATGCTACGGTCGATCACCAGCAAGTCCTGATCCTGAATGCCTGCTCCTGCCATGCTGTGGCCCTGCACGCGCACGAAATAGGTTGACGAAGGATGTTCCACCAGAAATTGATTTAAGTCCAGATCTTGTTCTACGTAGTCGTCAGCGGGTGATGGAAATCCGGCAGGCACCTGGTAACTGAAATAGGGAAGAGCTATGGAATAACGGATGGTGCATCGTACAAGCTGATTGGTTTTCATAAGACTAGCTGGAATAAATTATTCTGCTAAGAAATACTTTTTTTAAGAAAAATGTTTACTTTTTGTAAGTATATTTTGTCAAACTATCTAGATTTGCTTCACTTATTTGTGAGTAATCGTCTGAGTATAACCTTAGGCGTTGCCAGGCATTTTTCTTTATATTGCAAAACAACCAGGGCCGATTTTATGCTACGATACCTCTTATACCTTACTGCTCTTAGCAGTATTTTCAGTGCGTGCCAGTCCGATGCTACCCTAACCGAAGAGCGCCGCCCCAACATCTTATTTGCTATTGCGGATGATGCTTCTTTTCCCCATATGGGTGCTTATGGCTGCACTTGGGTCACTACGCCTGGCTTTGACCGGGTAGCCGAAAATGGACTGCTATTTATGAACGCCTATACCCCTAATGCCAAATGTGCTCCTTCGCGGGCGTGTATCCTGACGGGGCGTAACTCCTGGCAGCTGGAAGAGGCAGCAAACCATTCGCCTTTCTTTCCCTCAAAGTTTACTACGTTTATGGAAAGCCTGAGTGGGCACGGCTACTTTGTAGGCCATACAGCCAAGGGTTGGGCTCCTGGTGAGGCCGGAGAGCGCAATGGAAAACCTCGCCAACTGACCGGTCCGGCATTCAATGAACACTCAACCACACCTCCGGCCGACTATATCAGCAAAAACGATTATGCCGAAAATTTCCGCGCTTTCCTGAATACAAAACCCGACTCCTTGCCCTTCTGCTTTTGGTATGGCTCTACTGAACCTCATCGGGCCTATGAGTATGGTGCGGGTATTCGGAAAGGTGGAAAGCAGTTATCGGATATTGAAGATATTCCAGACTTCTGGCCCCAAAACGATACCGTCCGGACTGATATGCTGGATTATGCTTTTGAGATTGAATACTTTGATCAGCATCTGGTAAAAATGCTGGATATGCTGGAAGAGGCCGGTGAATTGGAGAATACCATCGTGATTGTAACCGCGGATAATGGTATGCCCTTTCCGAGAATTAAAGGACAGACGTACGAAATGTCTAACCATTTACCCTTTGCCGTTATGTGGCCTGCCGGTATTGAAGAGCCGGGCCGCTCATTGGAAGATTATATAAGTTTTATTGATATTGCTCCTACGCTGCTGGAGATTGCCCATGTGCCTTTTGAGGAAAGTAACATGCAAGCCATACAGGGACAAAGCCTTACCGGCCTCTTCCAGGCACAGCTTACTGATAGTGTAGCTCGTGACCACGTGTTAATTGGTAAAGAACGCCATGACGTAGGTCGCCCTCACGACTGGGGGTATCCCATCCGGGGCATTGTGAAAAACGATTATCTGTACATCCGCAATTTTGAACCTGACCGCTGGCCTGCCGGAAATCCTGAAACCGGTTATCTTAATACCGATGGTAGCCCTACCAAAACTCTCGTTCTTCAGAGTCACCATAAAGCCAGTATGGAAAATTACTGGGCGATGAATTTTGGTAAGCGTCCATCAGAAGAGCTTTACCGTATTGACGAAGACCCGAACTGTGTACATAATCTGGCTTATGACCCTGAGCTGGCTCCGGTTATGGAAGCCATGGAAAACCAATTGTATGCTGAACTCAAAGAGCAGGGAGACCCGCGCATGTTTGGCCGGGGCGATATTTTTGATAATTACGTCTACTCTTCTGAAGCGACGCGCGGCTTCTACGAACGCTATATGGGAGGGGAAGACATCAAAACCGGCTGGGTAAACCCCTCTGACTTTGAGGAGAAAATAGAAGAAGAAGGCATACATTAGACCTTATTCTAATTTCTCTTACTAACGTCCCAGAAAGCAGGAGGCTGTATATGGAATCTGCCTCCTGCTGATCGCCTCCAGCATTACTTTCAAGACTCACGATAGAAAATGTTATCGGAATAACCTCTCTTGAGTGAACATGCCGATCAACAAACCGAGCAGTATTCTCTATGGCAAACTTTTACATCAAAGCCTATCAACATTGGTTTGGATGACCTGCCGATCGGTATTGGTTTTGGCTAGCGAGAGGGCTTCTTGAAAACTTGTTTTTGCCTTTTGGTTATCTACACCAGTATAAAGCTCGCCTAATAGGGTAAAATAAAAATGGTTGTTGGTGAGCTTTAGTTTTTCCGCTTCGGCAATGGCCTCACTCTTTCCGTGCACTTTCGAGAAAGCAAAAACCCGGTTAAGGGCAGCGATGGGGGAGGAGTTCTTTTCTAGCAACTGATCGTATAGCCGCAAAATGGTTTTCCATTTCTCCGGAGTATCGGATTTTACGGTATGCCAGTAGGCGATGCTTGCTTCCAGATGATAGCGGGTAACTTCAGCACCATGTGACGCCTGGTGAAGAAAATAAGCTCCTTTAGCCATCAAATCCTTATTCCAGAGCGATTCATCCTGATCTCGGTATAAGATCAACTCGCCTCGCTCGTTTTTGCGGGCATCAAAGCGGGAGGTATGAAAACACATCAGAGCTAGCAGTGCATTAACGGAGGGGCAATTGGTCGATTGATTTTCAATGAGGAGGTAGGTAAGGCGCATAGCCTCCAGGCAGAGGTCCTTTCGGATCACTGTGTTCTGGCTTTCAGAATAATAACCTTCGCTAAAAAGCAAGTATAAGGTGGTAAGTACTGTATCAAGCCGCTCATGAATCTCAGACTCGTCAGGCATTACTATAGCAACCTGTTCGCTACGCAATTTTTCTCTGGCTCGGTACAGCCGTTTGTTAATGGTCTCTTTACTGGTTAGAAAAGCATCGGCAATTTCATCAATACCAAAGCCACCCAGAATGCGCAGGGCAAGACCAATCTGCGCTTCTTTTGAGATCACTGGGTGACAAATGGCAAATAGCATTTGCAGCTGACTGTCGGTAACATTCTGTTCTGATAAATCAATATCTATTTCCTGACTTTCGAGAGGTATGTTGCTTAGATTTTGCGCTATTTTTTGGGTAAAAGTAACACGGCGGTTTATGTGATTTTTAGCCTTGTTTTTTGCAACCGTATAGAGCCAGGCGGTAGGGTTATCAGGAATGCCTTGCCGGGGCCAGATTTCCAGCGCCGACACGAATGTTTCGCTGGCAATATCCTCAGCAATTGCTATGTGAGCCATGCCAAAATGCTTACAGAGCACCGCGGTTATTTTGCTGAATTCAGTTCGGAATAAATGAGGAATTAGGGTGGATTGCTTCATAAGAAAGAAGCCTCCGCGGGCTACGGAGGCTTGTGATGCTATTAAACGTTAGCCGTTATTACTTGGCTATCTTCCGTACTTCCACGCTGTTGCCTTCGCCTTGCAATACAGGTGATCCTTTCGCAAACGTAACAGCTTCATCTACCGATTCAGCTCGTACAATAACATACCCACCAATGGTTTCTTTAATATCACCAAACGGGCCATTGGTAACCACATCGTTTGACTTTACCACGCGGCTATCATCAAACAATAACCCATTTCCGTGACTAACCAACTTATCCTGAGCGGCTATCCCATCCAGCCAGTCCATGGTTTGTTGCATCCAGGCTTGTATCTGTTCCGGTGAGGCTACTTTACCGCCATCTTCGTGTCTGAAAATTAACATAAACTCGTCCATACTATTCAATCGTTAGTTGTGATGAAATAATTGATTTACACCCCTATGACAAACGAGTATTGCTAAATTGGACATCGTAGAACACATTTTTTGAAATAAATGATATTAAGAAAGTTGTTAGTAATAAAGGGTTTATGGTTGATAAACAAAATAGGCAGGTGTAAAAACATCATTCATGATATTCGTAAGAATTTACGATACAGGTTCGCCTACGGCAGCGGGTCCCAGCGAAGTTCGGCAATGCGGAGGCCCTGTAGATCGGGCAATAGGGCTGCGATATACCATTGCCCCTGGTACTGGAATATTTCCGGGGCGGCCACTTCCAGAGTGCCTACAAAATACTGATCATCATCTACTCCAAAATCACTTAGGTTTTTAGAACGATATACGCTGGTTTTCTGCGGTACTTCCGTTACGCCATCCACTACTCGCCCGTAAGACTGAGTGCGAAACAGGTAATAATAACCCGATGGATGCCTGACCACAAAGGGGCATTCTGCCTGCCAGAACTTGTCGCCCCCGGCCTGCCCACCGTACGCTACTTTGGTAGATTCGCTCCAACTTTCCAGATCGGGCGAAGTACGCAAATAAACAGCACCAATCTGGTTAGGATGGGCCGTGTAGTAGAGGTAAAAAGTTTCATCTTCCTGTAGCACCATAGCATCCCGAGTGTTGGTTTCTTTTGGATCACCAAATAAGGCCGGAGAGCCATTTTTAATCTCTCGTTCAAATTGAACGCCATCCAGACTGGTCGCCAGACAGATACGATTCCAGTCGCCGTAAAACATGTGGTATACTCCATCGATGCGGGTTACATAAGGAGCCTGAAGGCCACCGGGTTCTTCGCCTAGTTTAGGATCGGCCTGCATGGCAATGCCCATCGGGGTCCAGTCACGGTCGGTGAGGTTAGCGGCTTGCCAGCGGTGTAATAGACGGGTTTTGCCGGGGGCTTTAGTGTTACGAATACATGACCATACCTGCCAGCTACTATCGGCCGCCTGCCAGATGCCAAAATCTACGGGCTGTTGACCTTCCGAAGTGAGTTCGCCCAGGTCGGGGTTACCAGCAATCACCCACCAGTTGCCTTCAATGGTAGGCATAAGCAGTGGGTCGGGTTGAGAAAATACAGCGTTAGAGAGAGACAGGCATAAAACAGTGGTGAGAAACAGTCGGAAAAAATAATGGGGAAGGTACTGTCGATAATAGATCATAAGAAAAAAATTTAACATGCCGAAAGGTAAAGAAATTGCTGCATATCCTTTGCATCGATAGTTATGCTAACCAACCGGCCACCAGAAATCCAAGATAGGTTCCTACACCATTCCCTAGAGCACCCACTAGAATGCCGGGTAAATAAAGGTCCATACGGTTCAGGCTTTTGGCCAACGCCAATGCCGAAGCAGAGCCCCCGATATTAGCCTGTGAGGCAACGGCTGCCGTGTCCCAGTCCAGTTTGCCTAATGCAGTGGCTCCAAAGGTGAGCACTCCATGAACCAGCATAATGGTGAGTACTAGCACCAGTAGCCGCCAGGCTAACCCGCCAATCTGGCTAAGGGCTGCAAACTCGCAAAAAGCACCAATCACGGCCAGAAAAAGATATACGCTGAACAAGCCTAACAGGTGGCCACCCGGCAACTGATGCAGAGCCGGAATCTGAGCCAGTACTAAGGCGATGGTGGTAAGAATAAGAATGGATGGAATCTCGATGCCAAAGGTCGTAAGCCATTCGGCTAAAGCGTTGGAGATCAATAGTGTGAAGATACCCAGGCTTAGTAAAATACTTAGTGACAGTACTCCGACTGTCTCTTTTTCTCGCTCAGGGGGCGCTTCTTCAGTGGCTACCGTTGCCGGTGCGGAAGGTTGGGCTTGTTTAAAAACTCTTCGGAATAAGGTAGGAACCAGTAGCGTAACTACCATCCACAGAGCGGTGATAATGTTATCTACCGCAGCCATTCCGGCATAGAGTACTCCCTCCTCCATCACGTTGTAATGGATAGCAACCGCATTAAAGTTTACGCTTCCGCCCGTATACGTGCCCACAAACATCCCGCTGATGGCCGGGTATAATGCACCAAACTGCTCTGAACCATTAATCAGGTACATCCCGGCCAGCACACCGAGTACCGTGCCCATGATGCCTATTCCAAACAGAATGAGCATAGGAGTACCAGCTCTTCGGATACTTTTCAGGTTTACATCCAGCAGCAGGAAAAAGATGGATAAAGGGGCAATGTAAGTGAAGATGCCGGAATACACCGGAGAGCCCTGAGAAGCCGAAGGCATAACGCCCAGGTTAGCCAGCAGCGCAACAAACAGAATGACCAGCAGTGCGGTGCTCAGGTGTTTAAGGATGGTGGTGCATACCAGCCACTCACAGATAAGAATACTAAGGCAGAGCATGCCCAGCACATACAGCGGTTCTTCAAGCATAGGTTAGGAGAGGTTTAACACACAAAATAGTCGAAAATTTGGGAACCGCCTCAGATGATTCGCCAAGGCAAAGGATTTGTTTTGTCAGAAATCTTCCACAACGATACGAGCTGCTTCTGACAAGTTCGCCAACGCTTTCTTTTCTTTTAATCTTTCTTAGTTCTTTCATATGTAATGTTCCGACCGTAGTGAAAGCAGGGAAGCTAGACAGAGACTTTATCTTCATCGCAAAAAATAACGACAATGTATTTCTTACGCTTCTGTTTTCTGATATCATTAGTTCTTCTGATAGGATGTGATATTTCTGTCAATGACCCTGCAACAGGTTCTGGTTCAAAGTCCTCTTCAAAGAAAGAAGGTGTAGTTCGGAAAAAGAGATCTGACGGAACGCTGGCGACCGAGATTACCTATCAGAACCAGAAAAAAAACGGGTTGGCCAAGTATTACTACAAAAATGGAAAGCTGCGTAGTGAAGTAATGTTTAAGGATGACGTAAAGCACGGGGAGGCTAAGCTTTACTATGAAAACGAGGAGTTGTATCAGGTGACTAACTACGTGGAAGGAAAAAAAGATGGTATTCAGCGAAAATACCGGGACGATGGCCGGCTGATGGCGGAAGTTCCTTACCAAATGGATTGGGCCGGTATGGGACTGGTAGAGTATACCCTGAAGGGAAAGCCTAAGAAACAGTATCCCAAATTAGAGGTAAAAACTACGGATCGCACGCTGAAAGATAACCAATACATTATACGGGCTTCATTTTCTGAACCTCTGAAAGATGTGATGTATTACGTTGGAGACCTCTCACCTAAAGGGTTTCTGCATGATGAGTTAACCCGTATTGCTCCCAAGCCAGGTGGGTATCTGGAGATCACTTATTTTGTGCCTCCCGGAACATTTCTCATGGAGAAGCTCAATATTATAGCGGTGGGCTCTACGATCCTGAAGAACCCTTATGTAGCCCAGAAGTCTATCAATATTGCGGTTGAAAATAAAGGATTTTAGCTAAGGCAAAGTCAGTATCCGAGCATACGCTTCCTTTGCAATAACTCATAATTACCAGGAGCATATTCTAGGCCTTTGCTGATAAGACGTTTTGTTTCCCGCTCGTTACCTTTCTTGAAATAGTAAACCGCAGCTAGTGAATATGCTCTGCCAATCAGGTCAGCATTGACCGGTATGTCATCTGTTCGCTGCTGCATTCTTTCCTCAAACTGAAGGCGAGCCTGTTTAGCTTCTGTTTCATTTCCCTGTTCATAAGCCTGAGCAAACTGGATCAGGTACAGCTGCATGAGTTGCCCCTGAACCAGATTATTATTCTCCAGAAAAGAAAACTGATTGGTATACTGTTCAATCAGTTTAATGCGCTTACCGTTATCAGAAAGAGCATTCAACTTTTGGGCAATAGCCGATACTAATATAGACTGGTTGTCTACGTTTTCAGGATTTAGACGGCAAGCCTCTTTTAATAAATTCAGAGCCGATGAGTAGTTGCCTTTGTTATACTCAATTCTGCCTTTTTCTTTATAGTAAATCTCAGAAATTTGCCCTACCAGACTACTATCAGTCAAATGATGCGTGATATAGCGGAACATACTATCGTAATGGGTTACATTGTATGCCTGAGTGAGTTGTTCGTAGGTAAACCGGGTAAACTCCTGAGCTAGGTCTTCCTCTGTTATATCGTAATCTCGGAAACGAGACATTCGGACAAAGTATTCTCCGTACTGAGCGCTATTTAAATCAATTTCGCCGAGGTTAAGTGCTGTCACACCTTGGAGTAGGTAGGCTATTCTCTCTGAAGGGTACAACAGGTATGCTTTTTCCAGTTGCTGCTGAGCATATGTCTGCCGCTCATCTTCCATACTGTATAGGGCGTCGTTGTAATACTGTAACCCTACCAGCTCCTTTAAAGTAATATCTTCATCGGTAAAATAGTATTCGTCAAACAGAAGATTTACCCCCTTTGTATTAAATTCCTGATCACTGATTAGTTTACGCTTTCGCATTTGTGTAACAAACTCACTTTTAAACCGATCATCGAACGCATAATAACCACCAGCCGGATCAGTGGACTCTACCAGGATGCGTTCAGCTTTCGGGTAGGCAACTAAATATACATGGGTGGGTGTCTCACGAATGGCATAGTCTATTCCGAGTTCCTTAAGAGCCATGGCATACAATGCTGTTGCTGAAACACAATTGTATTGCCCCTGACGGAAGATACTACTGAATGTGTTCTTCAGCGCATATTTCCGTAAGAAAGACTGATGTAGTGTTTTGTAGAGTTGTTTAATCTTTTTTTCCGAACTTTTCTTATCAAACTTACCACCTTGAATGCTCTGTAAAATATTCAGATACAACGCATATTTACTTTGATAAAAATCCTGCGTAGCTGCCTGATCAATAGCCAGCAGTAAGGCAAAATAACTTTCGGTGTTGTCTTCGTTCAGCGTCTTAAAAGCCTGTTCTTCAAACTTGGAATGGAAAACTACTTCCTCTTTTTCTACTAATTTGCCCTGTGAGTATCCTGCTAGCGAAAGCAGGCTCAGAAAGATAATAAATGTCGTTCGTAGCATACCTCGACTTATTTATAGAATATAGACAAATTTACAACTTGTATATTTATATAAATGATTGTTTTTGTGTAATAAATACTATGTAGGATATATACTATAGTTGTCGGTAGTTTCTGAAATTATTGTCAGATGATGAGATTCTTTGAAAAATAAATTTAGCTCATCATGTTGTATTGCTTTTCTGGGCAGCCTTATACATACAGGATACCGGCGGTCAGTCTTTTCTCTTGATTTTTGTAAGTTCATCCCTAAGAGAATTATTCGTAGCTAGCCTATAGCGAAAACTAAAAACTTCCCCTCTCCTATGAAGCTCCCTTTTGTATTTATCGCCTTATTATTCAGCATCTCCGCGGTATATGGTCAACGTGAAGAAACTCCTACTGATAGCCAATATTACCGGCTTCTTCCCGGCTCAGAGCAATCTGATCGTAAACGGGTAGAGTTGTTTTCGGATGTTGATTCAACTTGGAGCCAGTGGCAGGAAAGAGGATATCATTTTGGTTTTGATCCGAAGCAAACGCCCATGTATACGAACATCAACGGAATTATCAGTACGCCCTACATGGTGCAGGTGCGGGGCAACCAGAATGAGCGGAATAAAAAACGCTGGGGGCTGCACGTATTTGAGGGCTACGCTCGGGATGATAAGTCCAGGATAACCCTGCTGGTGAATAAGCATGTGGAAATTGAAAAGCCAGTGGCCGAGATGTACTACTATGGCACGGTGTACAACCATTCGGAAGCGGCCTACAACTGGTTCCGAATTGGCTCGGATGTGAAGCAGCATTCTTACCTGTTTAGCCGGGATAAGGCCGTTTTCTACGGATCACTAAAAATGACCAATGCGTTTACGTTAGGCAATATCGGTCAGGGTGATCTGCGGAAGGAAGCTCCGGATGGGGATGATGAACAGATGGCCGAGGAGAGTGCCAAGTACGTGAACTTTAAGGAGCTTAAGGATAGCGGCGACGGAACTCTTTTCTACGATAGCGACCGCCATATGGTGGTGATTAAAATCAATGGCGAATGGATGAAGTTATCGGTTGAGCCTTTGCCCGATAGTGTTCAGTATGATTTTGAATAAACTACTGCAATCAAAAAGCCTTCCCCAGGCTTTTCTTTTATTAACTGGAGAGCCAGTACTGATAAACCTGGGAGAAGGAGTAATAGCCGGATATCCCTCGCACGTTGTTTTAATAACTTTCAACTACTTCTTTATCACTATTTTTCTGAATAGAACATAACCCGTCAGATTCAATATGAAAGGCAAGGTTCATCAGATTGTACAGGTGTTCGCTGGCTACCATCCAGGCAATGCCTACCAGTTGCGATTCTGAAAAATGGGTAAGAGCACCTTGATAGATTTCATCGGGCACATCTTTTTTCAAGGTAAGCTCTCGGGCAAAACGAAGGGCAGCTCGCTCTGCTTCACTAAACTTGGGAGAATCCTCAAACTCTTGAACCTCAAAAAACCTGTCTGTATCATCAAATTCCTGGATGGCGATGGCCTGACCAATATCAATGCAAAAATGGCAGGTATTGATCTGAGCCACATAAATGCGGATAAGCGCTTTGAGTTCATCAGAAATCGTAAGCTTTTTCTCCAGGCTCTGGATGCTGGCATACCACCGAATAAATGAAAAAGGCAATCGGGAGTACAGCGTTTTCAGGGGAGTAATTACCTTACCCAGCTTTCGGCGAGAGAACCAGTAAGCAAGCTTGAGCAAAGGATTTTTCGGGTTTTCAATAGGCGTTAAACGTAACATAAGCATGATGTTTTACCCCTATGTCTGACACACCCTGCTTTTGTGACAGATTAATGTAAAAAAATTTTATCTGGGTTGCGTACGAAGAATAAACGGCTGATTTTCTGATTACCCCCTTCCAACGTAATCAGGCTATCTGGCTTGCCATAAAGAGATAATAAGATGCCCGCTTGCCCATTGATCTTCACCCACTGCGGTTCCATTTGAAGGGAATCTGGTTTTTGAGCAACCCCCGCCAGAAATTTCGTGACAGTTTCCCATCCGTAGAGAGGCACCAGCGCGGCTGCTTTTTTGCCGCCACCATCGGAGTACAGAATAATATCTTCCTTGAGTAATTGGGTTAAAGCTTTGATATCACCTTCTTCCCGGGCTTTCAAAAAGGCTTCCAGTAAGGGTTGGGTGGCTGGTGGCTTGGAAGTCAGACTTTCCTCCGTCAGGTTCATCTTTTTCCGGGCACGGGACAGCAATTGGCGGCAGTAGTCTTGCTGAATTTCGCAAAGCTCAGCCAGGGCTTCATACGAATAATTGAAAGCTTCTCGTAAAATAAATACTGCCCGCTCCAATGGGTTCAGTTCTTCTAGCAGATACATCATTCCGTAGGAAAGCATATCGGCAGGGAGCTCAACTGATGCTTCTGTAGTAGTAACGTAGGGTTCGGGCAGCCAGGTACCAGGATAATGCTCCTGGGCTTTCTTACGTTCTTTTAAGCGGTCTATAGACTTGTTAGCTACTACCCGGGTCAGGTAGCTTTTAACGTTTTGGACATGACTGGCAGGTAACGAAAGGAAATGCTCAAAGCTGTCCTGTACGATGTCCTCCGCTTCCTGCACCTCGCCCAAAATATGGTACGCTACTGAAAATAAATAGGAGTGATACGCAGAGAGTGTATCGGCTATATGCATCTTGAGAAAGGTTGTTTTCTCAAAGATATGTTATATCCCGATACAAACCCTTAGCCATTATTAAAAGATACTGGAGATGTATTGGAAGCCATAAGACAGCTTGGTCGTAAGATTTGTCAGGCTGGCGGTGTTCACTCCGTTGGTGAGGATTTCCTGTTGGATTAGGAATGTCACTGCGCCCGCAATGTATCCCATCAGAGCCAGAGAACTAACTTTACGGAGATACCATACAAAATTGATTTTTTCAATACCCATAGCCGCAACTCCTGCTGCCGAGCCAATGATCAGAATACTTCCACCGGTACCAGCACAGTAAGCCAGAAACTCCCAGAAGGTATGATCAACTGGATACTGCATAGCATACATCCGCATCATGGCAGCTACCAGGGGAACGTTATCTACGATGGACGAGAATACTCCTACCAGCAGATTAATGGCATAAAAGTTTCCTACATTTTCATCCAGATAATTAGCCATTAGCGTCAACTGTCCGGCTGACTGCAAAGCGCCAATACACAACAGAATTCCCAGAAAGAACAAAACGGTAGAGGTATCCACCTTACGCAGGGCATTCAGTACAGAAAACTGACTTTTCTTTTCTTCGTCTTTTCGGTGATGGATGATTTCAATAACAGTCCATAAAAAACCTAGCCCTAGTAGAATACCCATATAAGGGGGCAGGTGAGTAAGCAGTTTGAATACTGGTACAAATACCAGTGTTAGCACTCCCAGGCCTAGCACAAACTTCCGCTCAAAAGCCGTTGAAGCCAGAGCCGATGAATCTTCCTGAGGTGGGGTTTGCTGAATTTTCTTGCCAGAGGTCCGGGAAAGATATAACAGCGGAAATAACATACATACCAGGCTGGGTAAGAATAGTTTAGCAATGATGTTTGTCGGGGTAACCTGTCCGCCAATCCAGAGCATGGTAGTAGTAACATCACCAATGGGGGTGAAAGCTCCTCCAGCGTTAGCAGCAATTACGATGACGCAGGCATACAACCAGCGCTCATGCTTGTCGGCTACCAACTTTCGCAGCAATGATACGAGTACAATGGTGGTAGTCAGATTATCTAGAATACCGGATAAACAAAATGCCAGTATGCTCATAATCCAGAGTAACTTGCGAGAACTGTCTGTCTTAATACGGCTTACAATTAGCTCAAAGCCATCGTGGGCATCAATGATCTCCACGATAGTCATGGCACCTAGTAGAAAGAATAGAATACCGGCTATTTCGCTGATATGATGGGTAAGCTGTTCAGCGACTAGTTCGCTATCAGGTACTTGAGTTACATAGACTGTCCAGCAAAGTACTCCCGCTAGTAAGGCGGTAGCCGCTTTATTAATATGAAGCGAGTGCTCCAGAGTTATAACCAAGTAGCCTACCAGAAATATCACAATCATCCAGATCATCACCTATTACTTAATATTGTAAAAACACAATTAAATGATAGAAATAGTAAATTTTCACAAAGATATGTAGGGGGTGTTACGGATAATTAGCCAATTCAAAGTAAATAGTACTTCTTACAGAAACAGTTGAATGTCAAGATTTTTGGAGTATAGAAAGAGCTGTTCAGGCAAATGCGGGTAGCCATTTGAAAGAAATTTCCTGACGAAGTGATAAGCCAGGTTCAAGAGAGTGGTTATCCTATCTTCTTCCCGTTGCCTACGGGCTGATCAGGATGTAATAAAACTACACCCTGCTCACCTAATACTCCCAGTACTAAACATTCAGACATAAAGTTGGCAATCTGCTTGGGGGGAAAGTTCACTACCGCAATCACCTGTCGGCCCACTAATGCT
Source organism: Roseihalotalea indica (assembly GCF_022458895.1). The sequence goes on from NZ_JAINFL010000019.1 coordinate 110,092, forward strand.
TCTGGTTGGTATAGATCGGTGATCTGAGCACTGGTTTTGCGTTGCCCGATTTCCGGGCCAAAGTCAATGAATAGTTTGTAGGCTGGACGGCGGGCTTCGGGAAAGGCCTCAGTTCGTAGCACCGTACCTACTCTCATATCAATATGGGCAAAATCTTCCCAGCTAATGGTGTTCATGAATGACGCGGTAGGTTACTATGAACGTTTATTTTTAGTCAACGGCACTTTGCGGTTTTACTTGGCTTCATCTACTATCCAGAGCGGGGACGGTTCATGCGCTTCATCCATGATGTGTTTCATATCGTCTACTATATCGGGATGTTGTGCAGCTACATTATTTTGTTCTTCCAGGTCGTTCTCCAGGTTATATAATTGCATATCTCCGGTGAACATGGGTTCTCGAATACCTTTCCAGTTGCCCATCCGCGCGGCCTGCCGGGAACCCTGCTCGTAAAATTCCCAGTACAAATAATTATGGGGGCGCTGCTCTTCAGGGTGTCCCAGCAGAGTCGGCACAATGCTGATGCTCTGAATATCTTCCGGCGGGCGAACATCCGCCAGTTCAGCAAAAGTGGCCATCATATCACCAAAATAGCCAATATAATCGGAGGTTACCCCCGCAGGGATGTGAGCAGGCCAGCGGGCAATGAAGGGTACGCGAATTCCACCTTCGTACATAGCCCGTTTAATACCTTGCAGCGGACCGTTGGAGTCAAAGAAGTCAGGATCGTTACCACCTTCCTGGTGAGGGCCATTGTCTGAGGTAAAGATAACCAGCGTATTTTCGTCAATACCCTGCTGTTGCAATGTTTCCAGAATACGACCCAGGTCTTTGTCCATGCGGGTGATCATGGCCGCGGTTCCTTTTTGAGTTTCGGGCCAGTCGCGATCAGCGTAGATGCCATAATCGGGCACTTCCATTCCCTTGTCGCCTGCTTCGTTGTTGGCATGGGGAATAGTGAGGGCCAAGTACAGGAAAAAGGGCTGTTCGCGCTCCTGTTGAATAAAGGTCAGTGCTTTTTCGGTGAACAAATCATGCGAGTAATCCACTTTTTCGGTAGCATAGCCCCCGGGAAAGCCACCTCTGCCCCGATCTACACGTTCTACTACATTGTTTAAGGGCACGGAATCCAGGTTGTCCCATAGGAACTCTGGATAGTAGTTATGAGCATGCCGTTGGTTGAGATAACCATAGAATGAGTCAAACCCTTGCTCAAGAGGGTGGCCTTCCTGCCCTACTTCTCCCAGTCCCCATTTGCCTACTAAAGCTGTTTCGTAGTTTGCTTTTTTTAATACTTCTGCTACTGTGACATCTTCCGCTTGTAACGATTGCTTCGATCGGTCATCACCTCCGGCATTCCCTCGTACCCGGGTTTTTCCAGTATGCTGTCCGGTCATCAGCACTGCGCGGGAAGGAGCACAGACGGTGGAGCCAGCGTAAAACTGAGTGAACTTCATACCCTGCTCGGCTAAGCGATCAATATTAGGAGTTTGGATTTGGGATTGCCCATAACATCCTAAATCTCCGTACCCCAGATCATCAGCCATAATAAAAATGATATTCGGCGATTCGAAATTGGTGTCTTCTTCCCCCACTTCAGAGGTTGTAGGGGCGCTGGTGCAGGCAAAAAGTAACACACATAAAAAAAATAATGGCGTTGATCGTTGTATCATGATAGGCTTAGGTTGCGCCCATAAGTTAGGAAAAAGTTTGTGAGTAAAACAAGCTGTAAATCGGCTGGGTATAGAGTGGCTATTGAGATATAGATCTTAGGAAATGTGGACTTCGGAAGTTTTGAACAACTACTGATAGTTGTATTTTGGTTTCCCTGAATTTCCGAAGTCTTTTCTGTAAGGTTACGGAATGAATTCAGTATTCTGCTGAATGAATACCTGTAAGCTATCGTTGTTTCGGGCAAACAGCAAATAAGGAATACCCCCTTTCTCTCCCACAACGATATCACGAACATCACCTTTTACGATTAAGCCACTTTGATTAGGAGGCACTACAGCGAAACTACCAGTGCCATCTCCCCGCAACACCAATCCGTAGCTGGCATCGTAGCGGCCAGTACTAACTCTGGTTAAAGACTGATTACCACCTAGCATTAAATCCAGTTGATTATCCTGATCCAGGTCGGCGGACGCAATAGCATAGATAGGGGCAAACTGGGCCTCGAGGGGAAGAGGCTGTAGCGTGAAAGCGCCGCCTTCATTTTGCAGGTATACCGATTCAAACATAGTAGCAGAAAGGGTATCGGCTTCGGCTAGTTGGGCCTCGCTGAAGTACGATTGAGGTGACGTTTGAGCAAAGGTTTTGTAATCCGGAAATTTCTTTTTTAGCGCAATGATCTGCCCCAGTAGCTCGTCTTTACTATAGGCGAACACTTCTTCTCCTTGAAGGTAATGCGTAAAGATAGGGTCAATAGAACCATTCTGATCAAAGTCGCTGTACACCATCCGGACTGGTTCTTCGGCGCTGGGTCGGTACAGGTTATTCCTACCGAAATTTCCGGCCACAATATCCATATCACCATCCTGATCCATATCATGAACATATAGCGTATTCCACCAGCCGCTGGTATTACGCAGAGCTTCCGTGTCTGCTTCCTGCAATCCTTCCCCAGCCTGATTGTGAAACATACGAATAGGCATCCATTCTCCGGCTATAATCAAGTCAAGGTACTCGTCATCATTCAGGTGAGTGAACACCGCATCAGTAACCATCCCTGGTTGCATAAGGTCCGGAGCTATTGCTTCGGTCACATCCTGAAAATGGGCTGAGCCATCGTTCTCCAATAGGTAACTACGAGGTGAAAGCGGGTATTTGCCCGGAATCATCCGTCCGCCAACAAACAAATCCATATCACCATCCTGATCCATATCTCCAGCAGTAACACTGGCACCACTCGTCAGCATTGGAGGAAGAGCCTGAGCAGCTAGGGTGAAATGACCCCGGCCATCGTTCAGATACAGTCGGTCTTGCAGGGCCTGGTCCTGTTCGGAGAAATCACTGCCGCCACTGACTACATACAGGTCCAGGTCACCATCTTGATCAGCATCGAAGAACGCAGCATCAGTATCTTCGGAAGCTGCCTCGCCTGCAAAAGTGGAGGAAGAAGCAGCTTTGAAAGTACCGTTTGACTGTTGCTGATAAAGCACACCAGCCTGCCCTTTAGCACCACCAATATAAAAATCGGTCAAGCCATCCTGATTGATATCCCCCTGGGCTATTTTGGGCCCTAGATTCGATAGACCTTGAGGAAGCATTTTATCCCGCTTAAAATCCAGAAAGCTGTTTTCCTTATGCTGGAACTCAATACCTAACGCACTGGCAGAAGCTGAGGCAAATATAGGATCAACCTGAGGCAACTCAGCCCGTTCCATGATAGCATCAGTTTGCTTCAGTATTAGTGTTTGGTTAGATGAAACATCTTCAAGCGATTGAGTCGATCCATCCGGCCAAACGACGGTCAGGCTTTCTGTTGTGCTGGCATCTCCCATGCCAAAAACAAGTTCATAGGGGACAGAAGATTGAAACCCTCTTACCGGAATCATTTCCTGGTATTGCACTTGCCCTTTATTATGCAGAAACACTTTAGTGCCTATACCGAAAGCATTATTTCCCGTACCCTGCAAACGCACTTTCAGGTAGTGAGGCGAGGCCGCCCGGGTTTCCTGATTATTACGATAGACGAAAGCCTCTTCATTTACATTATTTACAACCAAATCCAGATCACCATCATTATCAAGGTCAGCATAGGCGGCACCGTTAGATTGGGTGGGTTGCCCTAATCCCCAGTCTGCCGCTTTATTAGTAAAGGTTAAGTTGCCCTGATTGTGATACAGATAGTTTGGCACCTCGATAGAAGGCATATTTTCTACCAGGCCCATCATTTCTACATCCAGGTTTTGGCGCTGGCTTTTTACCTGTTCGTTTACCACATAGTTCATAAAATCCATATCCAGATAGTTGCGGGCATAACCATTGGAGATGAATATATCTTTCCAGCCGTCGAGGTCATAGTCGGCAATGAGCGGGGCCCAGCTCCAGTCGGTGCTGGAGATACCGGCTAGTTGCCCTATTTCCCGGAAGCCATAAGCGGTGCTGTCTTCAGAGTTTTCGTGACTGCCGGGGTGAGGAGTATTCAGTTGCAGCATATTGCGCATGGTCTGGTAGTGAAACCCGCTGCGGATGAGCTCGCGATACTTGTCGTAGTTTTCAGAGCCTAAAGACATTTTGAGGCGATTATTAGCTTCGGGCAGCATGTCCAGGGTGATGATGTCGGAGCTGGCATCGTTGTTCAGATCACCGGCATCGCAGCCCATAGAAAACAGTGACACATGGCCCATATAATCTCGTAGAGACTCGGTAAAGGTACCGTCCTGCTGGTTGATGTACAGGTAATCCTCTTCATTGTAGTCGTTCGTTATATAAATATCAAACCAGCCATCAGCATTTACATCGGTCACGGCTACGCCCAACCCAAAGCCCAGCACATTCTGAATAATGCCGGCTTCGGCGCTGACATCGGTGAAGGAGGGAGATGCATCAGAGCCAGCAGGGGTATCGTTACGGAAGAGCTTGTCACCCAGCATGCGGTTGGCTCGCTGCTTGTGTTGCCCGGTAAGGTTGCTAAACCCCGCATATTCCTGCGTTGAGTGATTGAGCACGTATACATCCAGGTCACCGTCGCGGTCATAGTCGAAGAAGGTCGCTTGGGTAGAGTAGCCCGGGTCGGCCAGCCCGTAGGCTTCGGCCTGCTCGGTAAAGCTGACTTCGCCGGTTGAAGCAGTGGTATTGATAAATAATAGGTTCTTCCGTTTGTTAGGGTCAGAAGCGGCTGAACGGCACACGTAAATGTCCAGCCAGCCATCGCCATTCACATCGGCCATGCTAACTCCGGTGTTCCATAATCCGGCGGCAGCTACTCCGGCGGTTTCGGTAATGTCTTCAAACTTCCAGTTTCCCTGGTTGAGGTACAGTTTGCTGGCTACGAGGTTTCCGCTGAAATAAATATCGGGCAGGCTGTCATTATTGATATCACCCACGGCAACGCCCCCGCCGTTGTAGAAGTAGCCGTATTTCATCACATTGAACTCCTCCGTTTCGCGTAGAATGTTCCTGAATTTTATGCCGGTGTCGTCAGAGGGAACTTTGGTGAATAAGGTATTTGAATCAGTTTGACTGTTACAGGCAACAAGCCCGATCAGACCTAGTATCAGCGGTAGTAAGGGTAATCGTAGGGTAGGCATAGTAGATAATAAAGATAAAAAAAAGTGCCAGGGAAACTGGCACTTTTCAATAAAAGTCAAAAGCAAGATACTACTTGGCATCCCACCAGAGGCGAGTCGTCCCGTTGTCGGGTCCTCCCAGCAGGTTATCAATGGCGGCATTCACCGCGTCACCGTTGGTGGTAAACTCACCATCTACAAAAGGTACTCTGCGAGGCACGGTACTTACCGGAATACTTGGGTTATCTGTATTCAGGCGATTATAGAAGGTAGGGTAACCTGTTCTTCTTTTTTCTGCCCAGGCTTCCTGCGAATTAGGATAGATTGCAATCCACTTTTGCGTGATGATCTGCTCAAGCTGTTGCTCTTTGCTTCCCCCGGCATTATAGGCCACAGGTACGGTTGAAGCCGCCGGAGCTGATCCATCGTAGGAGGCGGGAGTATTAGTGCTTGACACATAAGAGGCACCCGATAAATTGCTACCGTCTAAGCCATATTCTTCGTGAGAGACAGCAATGCCCTGCTCATAAAAATCCTGCGCAGTTCCACTACCCATATTCCAACCTTCCAGCACGCCTTCCGCTCTTAAGAAATAAGATTCTGCTGCGTTCATTATGATATAGTTGGGTCCGGCTGAGCCTGCTTCGGTATATGCGGCGCCCATATCAGATGCTATAGCATTGAAGTTGGTTCCCTGCTTATCTACCTTAGACTGGCCATTTCTCATACCTTCATAAGGGAATGATACCCCGGCCGGATCATCAGAAGCATCAGGCTCAGCGGCGGGAGAGGCATAGTATTGAATCCGGGGATCTTCGTACCCTTTAAGAATACTTTCCATATCAGCACTCATGCGAAACTCTCCCCATTGGGTAATAGTGTTATACGGATTCGTGAAGTCAGGAGCGCTGGTGGCAATAGTAGCATTATCGTCATTAGCTTCTAGTAATGCACCAGCGGCCGCCTTTTCTGCCTCAGTCTTGCTCAGTGCAGGGGCTACGTATTTGACCCGCATAGCCAAACGAAGACGGAGCGCATTGGCAAATTTAATCCACTGATCTACGTTACCACCGTATACCAAATCATTTGCTCCCAAGAAAGAGGTCTCCCCGGCATTACTTTGCAAAACCGGGATGGCTTCATCCAATGTGGCAAAGAAATCCGTGTAGATAGCTTCCTGAGAGTCATAAGGTACTGATCGTTCTCCATTACCAAATTCAGAGTAGGGGATAGGCCCCCAAAAATCAGTTACTCTATGGTATGACCATACGCGCCATACTTTCATTATGGCATTTTCCAGGTCGTATCCATTTTCTGCGGCAAAATCTTCCGCATATTTAATCTGAGGTGCGGCACTACCATAGAAATAGTTAAAGCCCCCATTTAACCAGCCACCTACCAGGATGAATTTATCAGAGTCAAAATTGGGGGCAGTAGTAGCAAAATAGCCACCGTAAATATCGGAGAACAGTGACTGTGTAAGCTGAAATGGACCTCGGGCTGCGTTGGTCAAAAATGTCGGAGTGTACATTGCCGCTTTCACTACGGCTCCATATTCACTCTGCGACAGATTATCAACTGTTAGGTTTTTAGGGTCCGTGTTCAGTTCTGTAAAATCATCGGTACAGCTGTTGACCAAAAATAAGATGGACAAAGCTGCAACATATAATATACTACGATTCATCTTCATATTATTTTTTGCAATTAAAAACCAAGGTTTAATGACACGCCAAAGCTCCGGGTAGTAGGAGGAGAAAAAGAATTTAAACCTTCTGCATTATTATCCACTGATTGTACCGCTTCCGGATCAAAATATTCCGTTTTGTTGCTGAAGAAGAATAAGTTTCTTCCTACCAACGATAAGCTGGCACTTCGGAACGGAAGCCGAGAGAGGGTGCTTTCTGGTACATGATAACTAAAAGCAAGCTCTCTCAGACGAATATTGGATGCGTCCCGGATAAAAGCCTCTCCTACAGGTGTGTTTCTACCTCCTAATCTGTTCCATAAGGCTTCAGAGCTTATTTCAATATTATTAGGAGTTTCAGTAGGGTTGCCATCTCCATCAACCAGAACAGCAGTTTCGCCGCCAAAAACATTTTCACCAAAAACCAGGGTACCGTCTCTTCCCTGAGCGGTATAATCCAGTAAGCCACTACCGGCCATAATGGCCTCGGTAAATACGGTAACCTGTCCACCCTGACGGAAGTCAACCAGAGCTCTTAACGAGAAGTCTTTGTACTTAAAGGTGTTGGTAACACCCATCATCCAGTCGGGGTTAAAGTTGGCTACTGGCACAGTTTTGCCTGATGTTATCACTGGCAAACCTTGCGCATCTATAAGCACCCGTCCCTGATCATCTCTTTCAAATCCACGAGAGTACTGGTTTCCGAAAGCCTCACCTTCTTGAATTCGGTATTCGTTTAAGAAACCGCTGCCCTGAATCAATACGTCAATATCATCAGAGATTTCAACAACTTCACTGATGTTCTTCGCAAAGTTAGCATTCAGGTCCCATGAGAAATTGGGGGTTGTTACGGGGGTAACGCCCAATATTATTTCCACACCCTGGTTTTGGATATCAGCACCGTTTAAGAATACGCTGGTTACTCCGGAAGCAACCGGTACGTTGGTGGCGAACAGCTGATCAAAGGTGTTGGACTTATAATAGGTGAAGTCTAACCGTATGTCATCATCCAGGAATCGGGCATCAAATCCAGCTTCCCAGGTGGTGGTTCTTTCCGGTTTCAAATCAGCAAGTGGCAATGTAGGACTTAAAGAGATAGTACCTGCATTGACAATGGCCTGTCTGGAAAGACGGTAAGGAGCGGTATCGTTTCCTACCTGTGCCCATGAGCCTCTTAACTTGAAAAAGCTGAAAGCAGAAGGAAGGTCAACCAAATCACTTAATACTGCCGTAAGTCCTACGGAAGGATAGCTGTAAGATCGGTTGTCAGCGGGCAATGTGGAGCTCCAGTCATTTCGGAAAGATCCGTTTAAGAAGATGGCATTATAAAAACCTATTTCTCCAAAGGCGTATACTGACTGTTGCTCTTTTTCAGCATATACTTCATTAGGGCGAGGTTGCAGGGTGTTACCCAGGGCAAATAAGTTCTCAACATTGAAGTTGGAACCAGCACCGCCTACACTTTCAAATTTGGCCTGCCGAAGGTTAGCACCTGCATTAAGACCAAGGGAGATATTCTCAGTCAGGTCTTTTTGGAAACTTAGTAGTACATCAGAGTTCCATTCCAGTCCATAACCGAAGGTTTTAGAGTATGAACCAAAGTCAGCGTTAATGTAGGTGTCTACATAGCGTATAAATTCTTCAAAAGTATTGTCTCGGTCTATACCAGAGCGGGCCAGGATGGATAAATCATCGGTAATCTGGTATTTCAAAGAAATCAATCCTAATACTCTTTCGCTAATCCGGGGACGAGTTACGTTGTTTACAGTCCAGTAAGGGTTACCAGCTTCGTTAGATCGTGGTACATAGAAATGCTGTCTCAATTGACCGGCATCGTTTACAAACTGGTAGTGCTCTAAATCTTGCGTGCGTAAATTTCTGGGTAAGATATAGGCATATCTCATCGGGTTATCAAAATTCTCCCCGCTATACAGAACATTAGAATAATTACTACGGATGTAATTGACCTTGGCGTCCAGGGTCAACTTATCAAATAAGGTTGTGGTATTTCTAATGTTAAGGTAATGACTGTTCAGGTTATTATTTTCTACAATACCTTTACCGTCAGTATTCGTGTAATTGAAATGAGTATTGGAGTTCTCATTTTTGATGTTTACTCCTACGCTGACCGCCATAGTATGCCCGGTCTGAAAGAAATCACGCACATTATCTTCCTGAGGGGTAAGAGCATAGGTGCCCCCTACTGATGCCAGATAATCCGGGTCATTAGACCAGTGGTCTACGATTTGTCCGGTCATCCGTGGGCCCCATGAGGTAAATGCTGTTGGCGAGTAGATCCCTGCTGAACCCTGTCCGTACTCGTTTTGGTACTTCGTCAGTAAAATAGGGGAGTTAACCTGGTAGTTGAAGCCGAGGTTGGCAGTGACTCCATCGGGTGCATCTGCTCCTGATTTAGTAGTAACGATGATGGCACCGTTGTTGGCGCGGCTTCCATAGAGAGCTGCGGCATTACCACCTTTAAGTACTGATATACTTTCAATGTCGTTAGGCGAGATGTTAGAAATATCTCCGCCTACCGGGATACCATCAATCACATACAGAGGCTGGCTGCCATTGCTTTGCAGCGAGCGGTTACCGCGAAGCACCACTTTGGTAGGGGCACCTACTCCGGCACCAGTGGTGGTAATAGCAATACCGGCTACCTTACCACTAAGTCCCTCAGTTACGTTGAGTGGCCGGGCTTCTTCAATACCCTGGCTGGATACTTCCTGAGTACTGTAGGTTAGGGTACGCTTTTCTTTGGTGATACCCAGAGCCGTTACTACTACTTCACCAAGCTGTTGCAGGTCAGGCATGAGGGTTACGTCAATGGTAGAGCGTCCGTTTACTTCTTCGGTCCAGGTTTCATATCCTACCGAGGAAAATAGTAGCACTGGGTTTTCACCCTCTACAGCAATGGTGTAATTTCCTTCGATATCAGTAACCGTTCCTATAGTGGTACCTTGGACGACAATATTGACTCCGGGTATGGGAGCGTCTTCGTCTCCGGAGAGGACATTACCACTGACTGTACGGGATTGAGACATCGCTTCAAACGCCGGCAGCAGCAGTAATAAACAGAGAAAGGATAGTAAGCATTTTCGCATAGTGTAGTAGAATTAATTAAAATTAGGAAACAAAATGATTTTACTTGAGGTAGAATTTAATTTTAAATTAAAGGTGTTTAATGTATAATTTATTCTGTATATAAGGTGGCTAATATATAAAACATTGCGCCTATATTGATATAGGCAACATTTTTTTGTAATACTGTTTAGAAACGAAACGCAAATCATTGAAAAGTGCATTTTTAGCCTGAACTCCTGGGCTTTTATTAACAGAAATATAGTATTGGTGACGCCAATACTGCATTGTAATAATGATCTATGCAAATGCGTGCACTGGCTATATTCGGCTCATGTGGGGTTTAACTAGGTAGCACTGTTGATCAGACAAGCTTTAGAGAGATAGAGCCTTTCGGTACATCAGTAGTAGGGACTTCTTCCACTACCTTTTCAATCTATTCTGTAATTATATAGGATCATTGGTAACGGTCTGAAGGAGCAAGTAAGTTAGTAAAAAAAGATGATGACTTTATATCTTATCTCTTAATTTACAATCAGGGCATTAAACGTTTATATCTGTAGGTAACGTGAGTTTCCAGATCATGCCACTGTTTTCAATAACGTATACTTCATTACCCAGCATAAGCGCATCAGTAGGACCCAGAAAGTTATCAACAACCCGATAACAGTGTACAATATAATTGTCAATATCTGGCTTGTACTCCAGCTTCATATGCAGCAGGTCGGCCCCTAACATAGAAAGGCGGCGCATCAGCGAAGAGTTCTCCCCATTGGAGTAGCTTAGCACAAAACCATCACCCTTATAAGGTGCAGCTAACACACTATCCTGATCAAAGAACAAACCTAAAGGTGAGCGATGACCGGTAAAGGTTCCTACCAGTTTTCCCGTATCATCTCCATCTACTACCTCGCCGGTTTCCACATCCCGGTAGAAATTGGCATCGGGTCCGTAGTTCATCACGGGTTTGGTAAAGGTTACATTTTTAGGCCGGGCCGGGTAGTTGGGGTCATTGGCAAAGTGTTTTTGTGTGTAAGCATAGGCAGCGGTATTAACGAATGGATCTTTTTCCGGGTCAGGCTCCCAGTCGGGGTACTGCTGCGGGTTATCAATGTCGCCCATCACCCAGGGGTAGCCATAGTGGTGGCCTTCTCTCAGCCAGAACATATCTTCCGGGTGATCATAATCCGATGAGTTGGAGACGGCAAATAGATCTCCTTTAGGAGAAAACTCCAGATCGTAGGCATTACGTACTCCGTCGGCAAACAAGTATCCATTTTGCGCCAGGAAAGTAGAGTCATCTTTTAACACAATATCTTTTCCATTAATCGGCAGCCGAAAGATGCAAGCAGTCAGAAAAGATTCGCGAAGGCCGGGGTACAAACCATCATTGTCCTGCACTTCGCCATGATCGGTGCGGGCACCGCTGTTTACATAAATATATTGTTTGTCGGGGCTAACGGCAATTCCATTAAACTCATGGCTATAGACTGTTCGGGGTTTTCCGTAAAGCTCGGTAATCGCCAGTGTATCCCAGGCATAGGTTCCTTCCGAAGTTAAGTCGCCTCGCATCACAATTCCTTTGGTACTTCGATTATCATTATAAAACTTATTGCCAACCAGGAAAATGCTGCTGTCAGAGAAGTACATGCCCTGCAATGATTCTACTCCATGATCTTCTACCGTATATATCTTTTCATCACGGGGCGTTTCTTCGCTTCGATAAATCCGGTGAATATCGCCTTTCATATTGTTGTAGAAAAAGTCGCCCGATACAGGGTCAAGACGAAGGCGGATGGCGCCTCTTTCAATCTCCATGAAAGGTTCAATTGTAATATCATCAGCCAGAGCTCGAGGCGAGCGGTCATCAGAAGTGCCTGCTTGTGCCTGTGTATTCGGGTCGGGATGAGTACAGGCACTAATAAGGGCAAAAAGCAGTAGGGTAATAAGAGTAGTTGAGTTGTGCATGGAAAAGAAGAAATAAAGGTTGTTAAGAAAGTCTGGAGGTTGTTTCGCTTATTCTACCAACCAGGGAGGGCGAGAGATGCCATTCAGGTCATAGACTACTTTTCCAGCCCGAATGGTGAGTTCACACTCCAGCTTTTGATTACCTTCCATGCGGTAACCGCCCGAATCAATGAAGCCAAACTCGCCTTCTTGCAGGTCAAACACCGCGATGTCCGCTACGGCACCTTCACTTAAGTGCCCCAGGTCTTCTTGCTGAATCACCTGGGCTGGTTTCCAGGTGCTGGCCTCAATAACTTCGGAAAGCGACATTTCCATGTTCAGCAACTTGCTCATCACATTGAGCTGATCTTTCATCCCCGCATTCATGCTACCGGTGTGCAAATCCGTGCTGATGGTGTTGGGCCGAAACCCTTCTTTGAGCGCTGGAATTGCCTGCCGGAACAGAAAACTACCGCCACCGTGGCCTACGTCAAAGATAATTCCTTTCTTCTGCGCTTCATATACGTAAGGACGAACCTTACCGCGCTCATTCACAATAGGAGTTCGGCCGGGTATATGTGCAAAGCAATGAGTGAAAATATCGCCCGGTCGTAGCTTTTCCAGCAGTAGTGTATCCAACGGTAAGGGAGGTAGGTTTCCTCCAAAATCGATCATCACGGGCGCGCCGGCCATCTCTCCAGCTTTCACCGCTTCCTCTACGGGCTTCCATTCGGGCCCAGCATAGTGGGCTACTTTAATGCCTATTACTTCAGGGTTTTGCTGAACGACCATGCCGGTCATCTTTCCATCCATATCGTTCAAGTTCTGCTCGTAAGGTCCGCCTTTCATGCCACCCCCAACGATGTTCAGAAAAGCCAGCACCCGGGTTTTAGAATGGTCAATAGTCTGCGCTTTAAAGGTGGCAAAGTTCTTCCAACCGGCTCCCCCGGCATCCACAATAGTGGTTACGCCTACTCGGAAGGTAAAGCCATCGGGAGGTAAAGCGGTAAAACTGTTGCTCAGATACGCATCTTGCTCGGTACCAAAAAAGTTGTGACCGTGAATATCAATCAATCCTGGGGTCACATACAAGCCCGATACATCCACGACCTGCTCGGCTTGTCCTTCCGGGATGTTCTCGGCTACCCGGACAATGGTATCTCCCTGGATAGCAATGTCCATGATACCATCTATATTATTTTTAGCATCAATTACGTGTCCACCCTTTAGCAGCAAAGTGTAGGTCTGCGCCCAGGATGATTGCCACGACAGGCAGGTTAAAAAAACTACAAAGAAGAAAGATAACAGACGTTTCATATTGAATGATGGAGAGTAGGTTGTATAGGGTCAAACGGTGAAGGGTAAAAGGTAAAGGGTGCACGGTATAGGGTAAACGGTGAATGGTTGTACATTACTGTACCCTTGACCCTTCACCGTCTACCGTTCATCCTTCTTAAGTGGCAGCCTGAGCCAGGGCTTCTTTTAGCCGACTGGCCACGATCTGCTCCTGTCCGGGGCGTAGCATCCAGGTGGTGATGCTGATCGAGTCTTCCCCGCCTCCCGCTACTTCAATGGAGGGGTGACCGCTGCGCAGCACCTCTTTCAATTCATCACCCGACAGGCGTACTTTCTTCGGGTTCCAGGATACGCCCAGCGTGGGTACATGATTGGCAATGGGGGGCACATGAATGTCGGTCTTCACCGTGGTGATGTCTTTGACCGCCTCCGCAATTAGGTTCACCTGGTCTTCCCACAGTTTCCAGTCCGCATCCCG
>NZ_JAINFL010000002.1 GCF_022458895.1 Roseihalotalea indica
ACCTCTTCCCATTCCGAACAGAGCAGTTAAGCCCGGTAGCGCCAATGGTACTTCTTCCTGAGGGAGAGTAGGTCGCCGCCTTTACCCCATCTGACCCCTACTTCAACCGTAGGGGTTTTTTTTTGCCCTTGCCCCCTTCTTCCCCACCTACTTCTCTAATAGTGTTGGTCAGGCTCGTCAGGCCCTGGGAAGAAGGACGGGCCCGCTAGATGCCTTATTCCAGGCTGCTACCCCACCCCCTCAACGCGAGAGCATCTGTAAATCTACCATACTGCGGTAACTCTGGCATTCTAAAACGGAAGCCTTTTTACTGATAAAAAATATCTCAGTGTTTAATTAAGAGTCTGATATTTCAATTAAGAGGCAGAGTATACTAAAAGCTGATTATTAATTTGATAAAAAAAATATATCAATATGATTGATTCATAATGCATAAGCTTAATAGGTTGAAAATTATTTTAAAAAATTCTTGCTAAAGCTTAATGATAAGTATCTCAAAATTAGTAATAATAGATAATATTGATATTTAGAATTACCTAGACCAAATTTAGTCTAGTATGCATAAAATAATATTTTATAAAGACTTATTCCGAAAAGATATTTTTACTTAATGTCTATTAAGTAAAACAAATATACTACACTACATTTTGGTTAATTTATTTGACAAAATATCACTTTAAATAAAGCTTAAGCCTAAAAAAATTCTTTGTAGCTGGTATCACTTTTGGTAGCACAGAAAAGTGCGATTTCATTAAAATGATACAGTTATGAGACAAAATTTCTACAAACCCTCATTTTACAATTTGGGCAAAAAGCTCATATTTATAATAGGTATTCACTTATTGTGCTACACATATTCAGTATCTGCATATGGACAAGGGACATTTAAACAGCAACCCGCAGGTACTACGAGCGCATATTGGGGTTATTATGAATACCTACCAAAGGGATATACTAGTAATGGAGCGAAATCCCCTGTGCTGATAACTTTGCATGGGGTACAGGGTGATGGAAATGGAAAATCAGATTTACCTACATTGCTTCAAAATGGTATTCCAGGTCTACTTAGTAAGAATAAATGGCCTGCAAATCGCCCATTAGTTATAATATCACCACAAAGCTATACAAACTTTTTTAATCGAGATCAACTATATGAGTTTATCAAATTTGTTAAAAACCACTACAACATTGACCCTAATAGAATCTATCTAACTGGACAAAGTGGTGGAGCTATAAGCATTTGGAGCTACTTGGCAAAGTATCAAGATCAGGTTGCAGCGGTAGTTCCCGTAGCTGGAAACGGAATATCTTCCTCACAAAGCGCGGGATGTAAATATAAACATATACCTATATGGGCATTTCATGGGAATAAGGATAATACAGTGCATTGGAATGGCTCTATTAAAGCAGTAGAGATTATAAATAGTTGTAATCCTAAACCTCAGCCGAAGGCTAAAGTAACCATTTACGCAGGGGTAGGACACAACTCGTGGGATAAAACATATGACTTAAGTGGAATGAGCAATAAAACTGATTCTCAATATGATCCTTACGATGTTAATATATATGACTGGATGTTGAGTCATAAAAAGGGAAGCCCTTCGACAAAACCTCCTAAAAATAGCGCGCCTAGTGTTGATGCTTGCGATGACGTTACCGCAATAGAAACCCAAAATAGTGTAGTTCTTACTTGCGAAGCTAGTGACTCAGACGGGAATATAGTATCGCATCAATGGAAAAAACTCAGCGGGCCTAGTGTGAATTTACAGGGAGAAAATAGCGCTAAGTTAACAGTTAGCAAACTGGTGGTTGGAACTTATGAGTTCCAGGTGACTGTGAAAGATAATGATGGAGCTAATGCTTCTGATAAAGTGAAGGTAAAAGTGAATGCAGATGATTCTGATGATGCCCCAGGTAATGGAGATGGCACAGGGCTGGCATACCGATACTATGAAGGTAACTGGAGTAAATTACCTGCTTTCTCAGAACTATCCCCAATAAAGAAAGGAACAGTCGCCAATTTTAGTTTAAGCCCGAAAAAACGTAGCGATAAGTTTGGGTTCCGTTTTGATGGATATATAGAGATCAGTAAGGCCGGAACGTATACATTCTATACGTCATCAGATGATGGCAGCACGCTGGAAATTAACGGACGGCAAATCGTCAATAATGATGGGCTACATGCACCGCGAGAGCGCTCTGGAAAAGTAACTTTATCAAAAGGGTACCATGCTATCCGAGTGAGGTTTTTTGAAAATTCCAGTGGAGAGACTTTAGTTGTAAAATATGCGGGCCCAGGAATGAGCAAACAAAATATTCCCAGCAGTAAGCTATATACTAGTAAACCTTCATCTGCACCAGAAAGCCCTTCACCTGAAGACCCTTCCCCTATTGGCGAGCAAGGTTTAGCGTACCGATACTATGAAGGTAATTGGAGTAAGCTACCGGCTTTTTCTAAATTATCATCCGTAAAGAAGGGAACAGTAGCTAACTTCAGCCTAAGTCCAAGGGAGCGTAGTGATAAGTTTGGGTTCCGTTTTGATGGATACATAGAGATCAATAAGGCCGGAACGTATACATTCTATACGTCATCAGATGATGGCAGCACGCTGGAAATTAACGGACGGCAAATCGTCAATAATGATGGTACTCATGGAACACGAGAACGGTCTGGGAAGGTAAAATTGTCAGAAGGATATCACGCCATTCGGGTACGTTTCTTTGAAAAGTCACAAGGGCAGACGCTGATTGTAAAGTATGCCGGGCCAGGCATCAGCAAAAGTAGCATTCCTAACGGAAAACTATATACTACAAAGCCTTCATCAAATGCAAGACAAGAAATAGCTAGCAAAGGTGGCTTGGGAATTGAAGAAGAAGTAGAAGAAACATTTTATCCAGAAAGTATAGGAGAGATCAACATCTTCCCCAACCCTGTCGCACAACAAATGCATATACGACTACCGGAAATAAGTGAGGGGAATATACAGATTGGTATAACTGACCTCTCAGGCGCAGAAGTCCACAGAGGAAGTTATGACTTACAGTATAAAAATGAAATAGACATAGATTTCTCTAGAATTAACATACCTCCCGGACTTTATATCTTAAACATTAAAGCAGAAGGCCGTGAGCCAGCTATAACTAAGTTTATAAAGGAGTAAACAAAATAAAATTCTTTTGAAAAAGCTTCCTTGGTTTTCTCAGGGAAGCTTTTTTTATGCTACAAAAAAACGCCTTAATATAGTGTTGACCAATATAAATATTCTCCACGGGTCTTAATAGTTGCTAGCATCAATAAAAGTGAGCTTAGGCATATTGATAAAAGTTGTTTTCAGTACATATCAACAACGTTTTGTAGGAAGAGGGTTGATGGCTTGCCTAATTAAAAAGGCAAGAGGTTTTTATCTTTTTGAATAGAAAATAAACTACCACGGCTGTTAGGTAGACTCGTACAAAACAGGTTAATGACATTAGCAAAATAGAAAGCTTTTCTAAATTCACCTGTTAAAACTATTTTCTCAGTTCCGGCCCTATTTTTAAGGAATACAGAGAATATAGGAGAGCAAACTACTGGTTAAAGTCAGCCCCGTTGTCCACCTATTTATCTGGAAATAGTAGTTATAAGGATGGTCTAGTAGCTTTAGCCTTCATCAGGTGCCAGCAAAACTATGATTTGAACAAATTGCTCGCTAATATTGGAGCTTAGTTCTAATCAAATTTGATGGACCATTCTATTATTGAGACCAGTGCTTATGCCCGGGCCGGCTTATTAGGAAATCCTACTGACGGGTACTTCGGAAAATCTATCTCGATCATCGTCCGAAACTTCGGGGCGAGAATATCTCTTTACCCCTCTCCCGAACTGCAAATTGAGCCTCAGGAGCAGGACATCAATATTTATCGTAATATTTACCATCTGGTAGATTCTGTAAAACTAACTGGCTACTATGGTGGCTCCCGGCTAATAAAGGCAGCAATTAAGCGGTTTTGTGAGTATTGTGAGTATCAACAGATAAAACTGGAAAGTAAAAACTTCACAATACGCTACCATTCATCTATTCCCCGGCAGGTTGGGTTAGCCGGCTCAAGTGCCATTATTACCGCTACCATGCGTGCGTTGATGGAGTACTATCGGGTAGAAATCCCATTAGATGTGCTTCCCAGTATTGTGCTTTCTGCTGAAATGGATGAATTGGGAATCAATGCCGGGTTGCAGGATCGGGTGGCCCAGGCATACGAGGGCTGTGTATATATGGATTTTGAAAAGGAGTATCTGCTACGTGAAGGTAAGGGAAAATATGAGCGACTAGACCCCACCCTTCTGCCAAACTTATATTTGGCGTATAAAGTAAACCTTGGAAAAGTTTCAGGCGCAGTGTTTAATGATGTTAGAGCACGCTTTGAAAAGGGCGATGAGGAAGTGATAAAGACTATTGGAGAAATTGCAAATCTGGCAACATTAGGAAAGGAAGCTATCTTAAGGAAAGACTGGAAAACACTTCATGAGCTTATGAACAAAAATTTTGATTTGCGCTGTAAAATCATGAATGTAAGCGATAGTAATAAAGAATTAGTAGCTACTGCCCGGCGCTGTGGAGCCTCGGCAAAATTTACGGGTTCGGGCGGTTCTATTATTGGAATGTATGAAAATGACGAAGTACTGAATAAATTAGTAGTAGAATTAAAAAAGATTAACGCAAGGGTTATAAAACCCTATATATTTTAAGAATATGGTTAGAAAAGCAATCATCCCTGCAGCAGGATTAGGCACTCGCTTTCTTCCTGCTACCAAAGCGCAACCCAAAGAGATGCTACCGATTATTGATACTCCTACAATCCAGTATGTAGTACAAGAGGCCGTAGATTCAGGTATTGATGATATCTTAATCATCTCAGGTAAAGGCAAACGGACCATCGAAGATCACTTTGATAGGAATTTCGAGCTAGAGTCTCGGCTAGCCGAGAAAGAAGACGAGAGCTTTTATAACGAAGTGATGCGTATTGCCGACATGGCCAATATCCATTACATCCGGCAAAAAGAAGTGAACGGATTAGGCGATGCTATCTATCATGCAAGGCAGCACGTAGGTGATGAGCCGTTTGCTGTATTATTGGGCGATACAGTGGTTAGTTCTGTGATTCCGGTTACCCAACAGCTGATTGATACCTACGAACAATACCGCTGCTCCATCATAGCCGTGGAGGAAGTCCCTCAGGATAAAGTATCACGGTATGGTATTGCCGGAGGAAAAAAGTTGAGTGATAAGCTAATGGAGGTTCAATCGTTGGTAGAAAAACCTTCGCCCGAGCAGGCTCCTTCCAATCTGGCTATTGCCGGACGCTACATCCTGACACCCGAAATTTTTCGGGCAATAGAAGAAACACCTAAAGGAAAGGGCAATGAAGTGCAACTGACCGACGCCCTGCATTTACTGATGAAGCGAGAGACTCTTATATGTAATACTATCGAAGGGAAGCGATACGATATAGGAAACAAGCTTGATTTCTTAAAAACTACCGTAGAGTTTGCCCTTCGTAGAAAAGAATTTTCAGCTGATTTCCTAAAATTTCTAAAAGAAACAATACAAGAGCACTCTTAGTACTATCGCTTTATCATACACCCAGTAACTGATGAAGACGCTGTGGCAATCGGGTGATTGCTGGTAACAGACTTAAGAGCATCTTGCAGATAGTGATGCTTAACATCATCTTCTACCTGTGGGTTATCATCAATAGCCCCGTGATACGCGACTGTAAAAACGCCATTGTGAGGCTGTAAAATAAATGCTTCCGGAGTTTTAGAAGCTCCTAATAAACTTGCTACTTCCTGGGCACTATCGCTCAAAAAAGGAATATCCAACTGCGACCGTTTAGCTTCAGCAGCCATATTGGGTATGGCCTCAACCTTACTTTTTTCTGGGTTATTGGGATTAATCAAAATAAAACGAACACTTTTATTTTTATACTGATCAATCAATCCCATAATACGGCCTTCGTAAAGCTTAGCATAGGGGCAATACAAACTAGTAAAAATTATAACGACTGCTTTGGCATCTCGATATTCTGATAGAGAAAATACTTTCCCGTCTACCGCGTTAGGCAAGGTAAAATTCTGAATTTGATCAGAACTTTGGGATAGTATGGGGCTAAACATACTAAGCAGAATGAAACCTATAGCGCTTGTTATCTTTAGCATAGTTGTAAAATTTATAATCTAAAATAGAGAAATTATTGTACTATGCATATAACAATGTAAGAATGGGGTAAGGTTCATTCAAAAAAAGAATAACCTAAGCAGGAATATTCTATAAATGAGCTAAGAAACCTTACTAAAAACTATATAAAAATCATCTCGAAACAGCGCACAAAGCTGAAAAGGATAATATTGCCCTTCTAAAGAAATAGCAGCATTAATAATAGAAGAATAAGGCTGGTATATTGGATTGACCGATATATTTTGTTTTAAACTTAACTGCTTACGGCCATAGAGTTTATATAAGGATTCCTTACAGGCCCAGTAAATGCAAAGCTTGTGCAGGTCTTCTTTAACTTCACTAGCCTCAGAAGAATTAAGAAACTTATGCTTTACCCTTATAAGCTTTGACGAAGGTTTTTCTATATCAATACCTACCGGATGATTACGGTGAATAATGGCTACTCCGTAAGGATAAGAGTTAGCCAATGAAATATGATAAATATGATCATTTAAATGCGGCTTTCCTTTCTCATCTTTGCGGAGGCGAAATTCATACTGGTTTTCTGCATCTAATAAAGCCCGAAGTGCAGCCCGCCCCGATAACCATTCTAATTGCTTGCGAGGGTGATGAATACTATGTAATTCAGTTAAATCATCCGGATGAAGCTGTACGTATTGAACCAATTGCTCCAGGGTTTCGTCAATCTTCCAGAGAGCCCAGGAAGAATTCTGATTGATCTTTTCTAACTTTACCAGGGGCATGTGTGAGCAAAAAGGGTGATGAATGTATTATGAACCAGACTAGAGTACAAAAAATTCATACATTACGGGGGCATCGAGACAGTGTGTATACATTGGCTAACGCATCTGAGCCCAGTGTGTTCTTTTCCGGCGCCGGAGATGGCATGGTTGTCCGCTGGAATTTAGAGGAACCTGACCAGGGTACTGTCATAGCAAAAGTAGAGGCATCAGTATATGCCCTACGCTATAATGCACATTTTAATCATTTGATTGTTGGTCAGAACTACGAAGGTATCCACATAATTGGGCTGGATGACAACAAAGCACTGGGCTCCCTAAAAATGACCAGTGAGTCTATTTTTGATATTCAAACCTATCGGGATCAGATTTTTGTAGCTACTGCGGACGGTATGATTACCGTACTAAACTATCAGAAGCTGTCAGTAGTACACCGCATCAAAGGCGCAAAGGAAAGTGCTCGCAGCTTGGCTATCAACCCTGAAGCAAACGAGCTGATTGCTGGATTTAGCGACAACACTATTAAAATTTACGATTTAGTAACCTACGAGTTAAAAAAGACCATCGAGGCTCATAAGAACTCAGTTTTCACCCTACAGTTTACACCTGACTTCCGCTTTTTGCTATCAGGAAGCCGGGATGCGCACTTGAAAATTTGGGATGCTCAAAAAAATTATGAACTTCACCAAAGCATTGTTGCCCATATGTATGCCATCAATCACATTGACTTTCGGGCAGATGGCAGGTATTTTGCTACCTGTAGTATGGACAAATCCGTGAAAATATGGGATGCTGAACGTTTTCAGCTTTTGAAAGTTATAGATAAAGCAAGGCATGCCGGGCATGGAACATCAGTAAACCGATTGCTTTGGTTAAATTACGTTCAGGACAGTTGGAATCAACCCATTATTTCTGCCAGTGATGATCGCACCTTATCCGTATGGGATGTACATTGGGACAACAATTAATATACTACGAACCCTCGTAATGTTATGAAAATCACACCATTAGAAATACGTCAGAAAGAATTCGAACGCAACTTTCGAGGCTACGATAAGGACGAGGTGAACGCCTTTCTCCAGACAATGTCTCAGGAGTGGGAACGCATTCTGGAAGAGAATAAAGATATGCGCTATAAGCTTAACGCCTCTCAAAAAGAAGTAGATAAAATGAGAGAGGTTGAAAGCTCACTATACAAAACGCTTAAAACAGCTGAAGATACGGGCACTAACATTATTGAACAGGCTAATAAAAGTGCCGAATTGAAAGTGCGGGAGGCTAATCTGAAAGGGGAAGAAATTATTAGTGATGCTCGGGCAAGAGCCAATAAAATATTAGACAGTGCCAAAAGTAAAGCAAAGAATATTATCGATGAGATGGAGCAGCGGGTACAGCAATTGAAGCAGCGCTACCAGGAAGCTGAAAATGAGTACGATGATTTGCTATTCCATTTAAAAAATGCCGCTCAAAAAGCCCTGCAGGAAGTAGAGCGCGCCGGGCAGCGCCGTTCATCTGACATTCAGCAGCAGGTGCAGGAAGCCAGCAATGTACGGGAAGAATATAATGCTTACATTTCTAAGCAAACCTCAGAATTTGAGGAAGAGGTCGTTAACACCACCCCTCCTGCTCCGGAGCCGCAAATCATTGAAGAAAAGCAGGAATCAGAGGAAGATCATTGGCCTCAGCAAGAAGCAAGGAGTGAGCCGGAAGTAGAAGCAGAAAGCGAGCAACCCGTTCCAGAGCCGGAACCTGAGCCGCAACCTCCGCATCCACCCATGAACCATACCAAAAAGAAGTCTTTCTTTGACGAAATAGACTAGCGCAGCATATGGCAAAAATACTGTTAGAGGGGCTCGAGTTCTTCGCCTATCACGGATACCATCAGGAAGAACGCAAAACCGGAAATCGATACAATGTAGATGTATTGGTAGAAGCCGATGTAAAGCAAGCGGCTATTCAAGATCAGTTGAAAGAAACCATTGATTATGCGAAGCTTTACCAAACTGTGAAGGAGGAAATGGAGCAGCCAGCAAAATTGCTGGAGCACATTGGCTACCGAATCATTCAACAGATTCTGGAGGAATTTCCGCAGGTAACCGCCGTAGAAGTGCAAGTATCTAAATTCAACCCGCCTCTGGGAGGAGTGTGCCGCCGGGCCTGTGTAACCTTACGGGAAGAGCGACCACTATGACCAACCTTAGTTGGATACTAAGCTGCCTACTGGTGGGCTCACTGATTCCCGATAAGCCAGCTTACCAAATCTTTAATAAAACCGGGCAAATCGTGTCCTACGATAGCATGATTCAGGAGCTTACGGAAGCGGAAGTCGTGCTCTTTGGCGAAGTCCATAATGATGCCCTAGTGCACTGGCTGGAATTGCAAGTTGCCCAGGACTTGTACAATCAAGACAGTAATGTAGTGCTGGGCTTTGAAATGCTCGAGGCCGACAATCAATTAATTATTAATGAATATCTGACCAGTGTTGTTGAAGAGCGGCACTTTACTCAGGAGGCCAAACTGTGGGATAATCACGCTACCGATTACCAGCCATTGGTTGATTGGGCTAAAGAGAAAAATACATCAGTAATAGCCACTAATATTCCTCGCCGATACGCCAGCCTGGTTTCTCGAGAAGGCATTAATCAATTAGATAGCTTATCGGAAGAGGCCAAACAATGGATTGCCCCATTACCAGTGAATATTGATATGGAGCTTCCGGGTTACCAAAATATGCTATCCATGATGGGCGGCATGCAGGGACACAGTGGAATGAGTGGCGAAAATATGGTGCAGGCTCAAGCCATTAAGGATGCCACGATGGCGCATTTCATCGTACAAAACCTGCCGCATAACGGCGTGTTTATTCACTACAATGGCTCATACCATAGTGATAACTTTGAGGGGATTGGGTGGTATCTGCAACAGCAACAACCAGAACTGTCCATTAAAACCATCTCCTGCATTGAATTACCTTCCTTAGACAGCCTGAATGAAGATGCCCAGGGATTGGCCGATTTTATAATCGTCACCCCTACTGATATGACGAAAACCTACTAAACTAGAGCCGCCTGAGCTTTGCTAAGAATTTCCGCATGATCAAAAGCTAGTTCAGGTAAATCTGCCAGCGGAAACCAACGCACATCTTTGGCATCGGTGGCTGCCTTTGGATTGAAATCTACTTTATTTACCACCGTATAATATGCAATAGAAATCGCCCGTCCGCGCGGGTCCCGGTCAGGAGCACCAAAGGCATGAAACTGGTGAAACGTTGAGGGAGTAATGCCGGTTTCTTCTTCCAGTTCGCGCCCTACAGCAATATCCAGGTCTTCATCATCTTCCACAAACCCGCCCGGCAATGCCCACTGCCCTTCAAAAGGCTCGTTTTTACGCTGAATTAATAATACTTCCTGATGATCGTGGGTGAGTACGACGGCATCCACCGTTACTTTGATGTTTTGAGGGTAACCCATGCGTTCAAAAAATTAATCAAAAAAGTTTAAAAAGGATTGCTGGCTTCTTTGGCCTTAGCATTTGCTTTAACAAAAGTAAACCCTCGGGCGTCGTTACCTTCATAAAAATCAACTTCCATACCCAGCAAATACATAATATCTTTCTTTGCTACGTATACCGGAATTCCCTCAAGGTCATAGGCCATGTCTTTATCAGATTTTTCATCGAAACCTAAAATGTACGAGACCCCGGCGCATCCGGCCCCCTGCACCCCTACCCGAAGACCATAACCCGGTGGAATGTTCTTTTGGGCAAGTGTTTTTTTTACCTCATCAAGGGCTTTTCTGGACAGTGAAACAGGAATCATATCAAACAAAAGTCGTTTATTCAGGATAAATTACATAGGCACGCTACATACTTGCTCCATATGGGGTAGAACACCTACTTTTACCTACAGATATCAACGTTAGACAACAATTATTGTATGAACGAATCTGTAATCATTGAGTTTATTAAAATACTACTTCCGGCAGCGGCTGTTTTGTATGCGATGTATCTCACCGTAAAATCTTTCTTAAATAAAGAGATATCGCAGCGAATGGCTGATGTAAAACTAAAGGGAATAGAAACTACATTACCAATTCGGTTACAGGCGTACGAGCGGCTGAGCTTGCTGTTAGAGCGGATTACACCTAGCAACCTCATATTGCGGTTAAATGATAGTAATTATTCAGCGAAAGAGTTTCAGCAGATTCTGACTTTCCATGTGCGCGAAGAATACAACCATAACCTGTCTCAGCAGATTTATGTAGGTGATCAGGTGTGGCAATTTACAACACAAGCGGTAGAAGATGTTATTGCTACGATTAATAACGCAGCTGATGGGCTGCCGGCCGAAGCTCGGTCTATTGATCTGGCAAAAAAAGCGTTGGAAATTCAGTCGCAAAAAGAGGTAAGTCCCATTGAGCAAGCCCTGACAGAGGTAAAAAAAGAAGTAAAATTGTTATTTTAAAATAGACAAATGATTTAATTCGCAGTTAGTTCTTTTCCAACACCTTATGTATATTATCATTTTTTAAACAAATTCATTATGAGTTTTTTTGATCGTTCTTCCACTACCAACAATCCCCATTTTAAGAAAGCAAAACATCAGGCCAGCGGGATCTTAAATGATCCTAAACGTCTCCGTAGCTTGGCAGCCGCCGCTATGGAGAAGGTAAAGGAGTTGCGCAGTGATACCGACCGCATGCATACTTTAAAAGAGCAGGTAAATACCTTTGTGCGCATGATTCGTTCTTACCAATCTGGTGATTATCAACGCACGCCCTGGAAAAGCCTGCTGATGATTACGGCAGGGATTATCTATTTTGTATCTCCTCTGGATTTGATTCCTGATTTTATTCCGGTTCTGGGCTTAATGGATGATATAACCGTTTTAGTATGGGTTCTTAACTCAGTACGTAAGGATGTAGAGAAGTACGAAGAGTGGGAATCATCTTATGCCAAGCCTCTCCGATAACCTGGCATGGCTCATGTAGTTACCGATAAACATCTGGAGGCTGGTATGTCATACTCGACGTACCGCCAACTTATTGACAGTTTACTTACAGAACATAAAACCACGGGCAATAACCAGAGTGAGAAGTATATTGAGTATACTAAACTCAATATGCAGCGTATGCGGCGGCTTGATAAAACAACCAAGCTGCAACCCGAGGTGCTGGCTCAACTGGAGCGAATAAACCAGCCCTGGATCTGGATTGTATTAACCGAAGCCTGGTGTGGCGATGCCGCCCAAAGCCTGCCCGTAATTGCTAAGATGGCGAGTGCTGCGCCTAATATTGATTTACACTTATTATTGCGCGATGAGTACCCCGAGGTAATGGATGCTTACCTTACTAATGGCGGGCGCTCTATTCCCAAACTCATTTGCCTTACACAAAATCTAGAAGACATAGGTTCCTGGGGGCCACGTCCGATGCCGGTGCAGCAAATGCTATCCGACTATAAGGAAAAGTATGGAGATCAGCTTCGGGATCATTATAGCGAATTCTCAGAGCAGGCTCAATTGTGGTATGCCCGCGACCGGACCCGTACCATACAGCAGGAGCTAAAAGAAAAATTAGCTGTTTGGCTGGAAAGTAAACCTAAGCTCTGACTGTGGATTCGCTGACGCAACTGGTGTTAGGAGCTTCAGTAGGCGAAGCGGTATTAGGAAAAAAAGCAGGTAACCAGGCCGTAGTGTGGGGCGCTATTGGCGGAACTATCCCTGATCTGGATGTATTCCTTAATCCATTTCTGTCGGATGTGCAAAGTGTGCTGGTGCATCGTACCTTCTCTCACTCGCTTTTTACACTAACATTATTATCGCCCTTGTTGGGGTATCTGGTGCACCGCATGTATCGGAAAAAGGTAACGGCAACCTGGCAGGATTGGAGCTGGCTCTTTTTTGCCTCGCTCATTACCCATCCCCTGCTTGATGCCTTTACCAACTACGGCACTATGCTGTTTTATCCGTTTAGTAATGTCCGAATAGCCTGGCGCACCATTTTCATCATTGACCCACTGTACACGCTACCGCTGCTAATTGGAACACTGATCGTGCTATTTTCCCAGCGCGATGCCCCGCGGCGAAGACAGGCCAACCGATGGGCCTTACTGCTAAGTTCGGGTTACTTGGTTTTAACAGTAGTAGTGAAACTGCACGTCCGGCAGGTAGTACAGGAAAATCTGTCTGAGCAAACAGTGGGGTATGAAAAGTTTTTAACAACCCCCGCCTTTTTTAATATCGCGCTGTGGTCGGTAGTAGTAAAACAGGAAGACCAGTATCAGGTAGGATATTATTCTGTATTTGATCAGGATCGCTTAATACAGTTAAAGCAAATTCCTCAGCAGAAGGCTGTGCTGGAGCCATACAAAAGGGATGCTGAAACAAAAGAAACTCTGGATGACTTAATAACTTTTAGCGAAGACTATTATGCATTGCAAGCTGGTGAAGATGGAGTGCTTTTTAACGATCTGCGCTTTGGTATTTCTACCGGCTGGTTTGACCTGAGTAAAGATTATATATTTACCTATCGCATTTTCCGGCAAAACGGAGAGGTTGCGATAGAGCAGCAAGATAGATCCATTGAGCCGAGTCAGGCGGATCTGAACCGATTTTTTCAACGAACTAAAGGAAACTAACTATGAGCCAACGACACGCACTAGTTGCCGGAGCCACAGGCTTAGTCGGCAATGAATTACTACAGCAATTGATCCACGGACGCTACTACCAAACTATTTCCGTACTAAGCCGCCGGGAGGTGGAAACCAGCAGCAAACGCGTAGAAACTATCATCGTGGACTACGACAAACTAACAGCAAAAGATATTCCTGCCGGAGTAGATGATGTCTATTGCTGTCTGGGAACTACGATGAAAAAAGCGGGCTCTAAAGAGGGGTTTAAGAAAGTAGATTATGCTTACCCGCTTAAAGTAGCCGAACTTGCTCATAAGAAAGGCACAAAACAATACTTATTGGTATCAGCAATGGGTGCAGATGCCGACTCTATGTTTTTCTATAATCAGGTGAAAGGCGAAGTGGAGCAGGCCATTGCTGAGGTTGGCTTTTCAGCATTCCACGTATTTCGCCCTTCGTTGATTATGGGAGAGCGACATGATAATCGAGGTGGTGAGAAAATAGCTCAAACGGTGATGGGAGGGATTTCGCCGGCAATGGTTGGCTGGCTGCGTAAATATCGCCCTATCGAGGGAAAAGATATAGCGAGTGCTATGGTACGAATGGCTAAGAAAGAGTTGGAAGGAATTTATATTTTTGAGTCAGATAAAATTCAAACCATTGCTAATTACGAAGCAGCCGGAGTATGATTGCAGTCGTTCAGCGGGTATCCGAAGCATCGGTTACCATTGATCAGAAAATAAGTGGTGAGATTGGAGCCGGAGTTTTGGTACTGTTAGGTATTGAAGATGCCGATGGCGAAGACGACATTGCTTGGCTCAATAAAAAGATCACCAACCTTCGCATCTTTAACGATGAAGAGGGAGTAATGAATAGGAGCCTGTTGGATATTGAGGGAGAAATGTTAGTGGTAAGCCAGTTTACCTTACATGCCAGTACCAAGAAAGGAAACCGTCCATCTTATATCAAAGCCGCTAAGCCCGATATTGCTGTTCCGCTTTACGAGCGGTTTATAGAAGTAGCCCAGTCGCTGGTTTCTTCTAAAATACAGACCGGCGAGTTTGGTGCCGATATGAAAGTGCGACTGCTCAACGACGGACCGGTAACCATTATCATCGACACAAAAGATAAAAAATGAAAGACGATATTACCCTGGCTGAATTACAGCAGCAGGTAGACGAGTGGATTAACACCACTGGAGTGCGTTACTTCAGCGAACTCACCAACATGGCCATACTGACCGAAGAGGTAGGTGAAGTAGCCAGACTGATGTCTCGTAAATATGGTGATCAGTCATTTAAGAAATCAGATGAGGGCAAGGAACTGGCAGACGAACTGGCCGATGTGCTGTGGGTGCTTACCTGCATTGCCAACCAGACTGGCGTGAACCTGACCGAGGCTTTTCATAAAAATATGGATAAGAAAACGAAGCGGGATCACTCCCGCCATCAGCAGAACGAAAAGCTGCGTTAGGGCTGCTCGTCTTCGTAAATTCCGATATAAAGTTCTCCTTTTGTATCGATAGAACCCCGATACATGCCTTTGGTATTAAACGGCATTGCAATGTTGCCATCGTGATCAATGGCAATAACTCCACCGCCGCCGCCCATCTCTACCAGTTTGTCTTTTACTACCTCATTGGCAGCATCCTTTACTGATTTGCCTTTATATTTCATCAACGCAGTAATATCGTAAGCAACCACTGAGCGGATAAAGTACTCTCCGTGGCCCGTAGCGGAGATGGCGGCCGTAGCATTATCCGCATAGGTACCCGCCCCAATAACCGGCACATCCCCTACCCGACCGTAGCGTTTGTTGGTCATCCCTCCAGTTGAGGTAGCGGCGGCCAGATTTCCGTTTTTATCCAGCGCGACTGCTCCGACGGTACCAAACTTCCGGTCTGGGAACTCAGCATCCAGATAACCCTGTCGTTGGTCACCGGAACGTTCATTGCCCGAATGGTCTAGCTGTTGCTTCTCGGTATCCCGAATGCGCTCTAATTGTTGGAAGCGTCGTTCGGTGTAGAAATAAGATGGATCTACGGTCTCCAGCCCTTGCTCACTGGCAAACTGCTCCGCTCCCTTCCCGATCATCATCACATGGGGTGAGCTTTCCATCACAGCTCGGGCCGCAGCAATAGGGCTTTTGATCGTAGAGATGCCCGCTACAGCCCCGGCGTTACGTGTTTCTCCATCCATAATGGCTGCATCCAGTTCGTTCTTTCCATCACTGGTAAATACGGCACCTTTTCCGGCATTGAACAGCGGAGATTCTTCCATAATCTGTATGGTCGCTACAACCGCATCCAAGCTGGTGCCGCCGTTTTCTAAAACGGCATAGCCTGTCTGTAAAGCTTCTTTCAGCTTAGCCCGGTATTCAGCTTCTTGCTCAGCACTCAGGTTCTCTCGCAAAATGGTGCCAGCACCACCATGAATAGCGATAGCAATATCAGAATCCTGAGCCCTGCCTTGGCTTATAAAAATGATTGCGGTGAAAAGGGTAAAAAGTAGTTTCATGGGAATTTCTTGGTTAGGTATGGTGAAGATACGGCATTTTGCGAGTTAGGCAAAACAAAAGGCTTGTAAGCGGTGCCTACAAGCCTTAATTGATATCTAAATAAAAACTAATTGCTATTTAGGGGGGAATAACTTTTTCAGCTTTTTCTTAGCTTCATCTTTTACTTCTTCTTTCTTTTCGTCTACGGCTTCTTGCACTTCTTCTTTTGCTTTTTCTGCTTCTTCTTTCGCTCTTAATTCGGCCTGCCGTTTTGCTTCCGCCGCTTCTTGCTTGGCTTGTTCTGCTTTCCGACGCACTTCGGCTTCAGCTTCTTTCTTCTGTTGTTCCAGTTCACCTTTTAACTCCTCAGCCTGCTTTTCTACTTTGGCTTTTACTGCTGCTTTTGCCGTAGATCCACCGCTACCGGCTTCTGTTCCGGCCAGGCCTACCTTTGGGTCATCAGCAGTTCCGGTTACTTTCAGGTTGAGAATAATATTAGAAGAAACGGTTTCATCATTGCCGGTGAACTTGGCAATAGCACTGTTGATGGCTGTACCGACGGTGCCCGCAGGAACATTCATTTTCATCAGGTAATCAATGCTGCCATCAATACCATTACTACCGGCGATTACAGTTTTGAAGTTACCAATGTTCACATCAAAAGGTTGTACATACACCCGGCCACTACGCACCTCTGCTTGAATTTCTACATCATTCAGCGAAACGCTCTCTGTATTGCTTAATTTAGTAACCGCCGTAATAGCACCTACTAGCTTAGACTCAGTCAAAGCAGCATCTTCAATCTCAATGACACCTTTACCGTCCAGCGTATTCATTAAGGGTGACATATCCTGACCCAACAGCCCGGCTATTTTAAATTTAGTGGAAAAGTCACCTTCCATTTTCTCGGCTACCGGGGCCAGCGTTTGAATAGTGTTAAAGGTGTTGTACGCTTCTTTAATAGCTACATCCCGGATGTTCAAGTCAAAATCAAAGGCTGGCCGCTGAATATCGCGGGTGTCGTAGCTGCCATTCATGGCAAACTGCCCGCCCAGCGTACCGAAGTTCAAGCCATCCATCCGAACAACACCCTGGCGCACCGTGATTTTGCCCTTCATGTTATTCATGGTCATGTTGTCGTACAACACTTCGGCTATGCTGGAATTGAGGACAAAGTCAATGTTCTTGGGGATCTCTACTACTTCCATTGCTACCTCAGAAGTGTCTTCTGAAACTTCCGCACCGTCTTCGGTCATCCATTCGTTCAAATCCATTTTACCAGATTTAAAATCGAGCTGACCACGCAGTGTTCCATTTTCGGCTAATGCGTAGGCTAAGTAGTTTGCAACATAGCCACTCATGCGCATATCGCTACGTCCGGCGGCACCCTCAAAGCTCGCTAAGGTCACCCGTTCAGGATTGAATTGGGCATCAGCATTGTTGATGGAAAAGCCTTGTGGAAAATCATCAGCTACATAACGGAAGTTCTGAATTTTAGCTGAACCGCTGGTTTGCAATTGAGCGTATCGCTCGGCTTCCACATCCGATAACTTTCCTTTAGACTGGATATTAGCCTTAATCACACCAGCCAGATCCATTCCCTCCATTGGGTATATCTGCATAACCTTTTCCAGATCGATGGTGCCATTAGCTTTCAGGTCCCAGGTATAATCATCCAAATTAGTCAGGAGAAGTTGTGCTTTGAAAGGCTCTCCCGCTAGACTCATATCAAAATCATTTACCCGTACGGTGGTTTGGGCCAGTTGTCCGGTAGTGTTCTTTACTGTGGAAGTAAAGCTGATATTTTCTAGTGGAGGATAGTCGGCCTGCTTAATGTATCCCTGTTGCATAGCCATAGCCATATCAATTTTCGGGATAATATTTTTGACGCTATCATAGGTGCCGTTGGCCAGCAGATTCATGTTAAAGATGCCGCGCATATCCAGGCTGTCTATGGGAAACATCTGGTTTAGCTCCGCTAAGTTAAGCTTGGCTTTTACTTCAGTATCAATGGTATAAGTATCCAAACCTTTCAGCAAAAGACGGGCATCAAGAGGGTTATTACCCAGATCGGCGTGGAATGATTTCAGATTGACTACCGTATTATCTAGGTTTCCGTCAGCATTGTCTACCAGTAAGTCTACATCGATATTGGTAACGGCAGTAGGCAAATCAGGATACTGGAACATGGCGTTCTGAGTAAGTAGCTTTAACTGAAAAGCGGGCATAGACTCCTCGTTGTAGGTGCCGCGTACAAACCCGTTGAAATCAAGTTCGCCTTCGGTTTTTACCTCCTCGAAACCTTCCAGATACACCCCGGGCACCAGAGATAACAGGCTTTTAAAGGTATTGTCTTTAGCACCAAACGTGATGTCCATTTCCATATTTTCATCAGGCATGGCAAAGAATCCGTCAAAGCCCAGCGCAAAATCATTAACCGCTACTGTGTTTTCCTTGAATGTGAACTTGAAATCTTCCAAGTTCATATTCATGGTAACATCGGCCATCAACTTTTTATCAGTCATGTATTCTACGCCATCGTAGTTGACTGTGAATTTCTCAATCTCGCTGTAGGTTTCCATGTCAAATACATCCAGGGTAAAGTCTCCGCTACCTTGGTGATTCATGTTTTCAATAGCCATGAACATAGGCATGGTAAGGTCCTGATAAACAATATTGGCGTTGTTTACTTCCCAATGGTCAATTGTAAAAGATACCTCTTCCGATGTAGTTTCGGTTTCTTCAACAACGGTATCCTCTGAAGCAATGGCAATGTCATAGTTAGCTGTGCCGTCTTCCATAACCTGTACATACACATTGGGCTGATCAAGTACAATGCCGCTGATCCGGGGTTGATCGCCAAAGATGACGCTCTTGAGGTCAACTGATACGTTAAATTCATCAACCGCCAGTAAGGTATCGCCCTGGAAAGGCGCGCGGTTCACTACCCCAAAATCGCTTAGCGATACGGTGGCATTAGGAAAATTTTTAATGAGAGACAAGCTGAATTGATCGTAGTATACATCAGCATTTACGTTTTCGGCAATGGCCTGATCTACAACCTTTCGAATATCATCTTTAAAGATAACAGGGAGTACCAGGATCGCCACAAAAAGCAGCGCGAAAAATATCCCTATTACAGTAAGTATCTTTTTCATGATTTACGTGGTTTGAAAATAGTAACGTGAAATTACATAAGGTTACTTCAACAGGCTAAACACAATAAGCATAGCCTTATCGATGTAATAAATAACCTTAAAATGTTCGCAATTAAACGTACAACCCTAAAAATACATTGCTATAAGCGCGTATAATTTCACTCTTTTTCCCCTGGAAAAAAAGTGTAAAAAAGCGACAAGAATGGTCTGGTAATTGGCTTGTTACCAATACCCGAAGACTATAACAAAAAATGGGCAAAAATTCCTTTTAGGTACAAAAGAATATGCAAAAAATGAATCTTTAATAATTAAAAAACTAGCGGTTATTTTATTAGCGCTCTTCAATTTCTTCCACGGCTTCCTCTTCTACTACCTCCTGAGGTTTAACAAGGGTCATTTCATCAATAAGGTGGGAGGCACCAGCAAATTTATCAATAATGAATAGGGTGTAACGAATATCTACGCTAATACAACGTTGTAGCTGGTCCTCAAACGCAATATCGCCACTCATAGCCTCCCAGTTTCCATCAAAAGCGGTTCCGATCAGTTGCCCCTGTCCGTTGATGACGGGACTGCCCGAGTTGCCTCCGGTAATATCATTATTTGTAATAAAGCAAACTGGCATTTCGCCATTTACCCCGTACTGTCCGTAATTTTTGTCACGGTACAATTGCATGAGTTTGTCTGGCACCTGAAATTCCATATCATTAGGGTCACGTTTCTCAGCTACTCCCTCTAAGGTTGTCATATACTCATACAATACTCCGTCTCGGGGTTCGTAGCTTTGTACCGTACCATAAGTCAAGCGCATAGTTGAGTTGGCATCTGGGTAATACTGTTTATTAGGATTCATCTCACGCAGCCCGGCCACAAACAGGCGGTTATTATTTTCCAGATCTCCGTAGGTACTCCGAAGCAGGGGTGCAACTTGCTCGAAGTAATTGTTCATAAATGATTGAATGGCCTGGTAGGCTGGGTCTTTTTCCAGTGTTTTCAATGATGGTTCTTCTAGAAACGCGTTTGTTTCCTGCTGGCTGGCAAACAAAGATTTTTCAAAAACCTGGGCGGCCCACTTTTCAAAATTACCTTTATACTTTTTTTGTACTGTTTCAAATATTGGCGGGAGTTGATCGGCGGGTACATCCTGAGAATACATCTTTAGCAGGGCGGCAAAAACCTTCTGATCGGTAGTTGCACTATAATCTTTAAAGTGCTCTTCCGTGGCTTCTCGCAATGATGCCAGCACCGCTTCTAACTCCTCTCCCCCAGTTTCACTTTCCAGCATGCCTCCTAACCGGGTGAACTGATAAGTGAAAGGCAAAATTTCAGTACCAAACACAGCTTCAGACAGGTACAAATACGATTTCTGCACTTTACGCAGTTGTTCATAGTCTTGCTCAATGTTGGCAAGCACCGTATCATACTGAGCCCTTTGTTGGGGCTGCTGCGCAATCCAGTCTTTAAATTCCTTTTCCAGATTCTGCTTTTTCTCAACCACATTCAGATTTTTCAATCCCTGGCTTTGCCCAATAAAATACTTCCAGTAGTTACTTACCTGGGCGTATTTAGAAGCATATTTAATGCGAAGAGCTTCATCAGCGTCCATATCTTCTTTCAGAATAGATAGCCTTTTATCCCGAATATCTACCCGGGTAGGGTTGCTGATATCCAGAGCAAACTGAACACCCTGCGAGGTCAAATAGCGGTCGGTGCTACCAGGAAAGCCGAAAACCATGGCAAAATCACCCTCTTTTACTCCAGCCAGCGAAATAGGTAAATGGTGTTTAGGCTCGAGCGGAATATTGTCAGGAGAATACTCAGCAGGTTTACCATCCGGACCAGTATAAATGCGAAACAAAGAGAAGTCGCCGGTTTGGCGAGGCCACATCCAGTTATCAGTATCACCGCCAAACTTTCCGATAGATTCGGGCGGAGCGCCTACGAGGCGAACATCACGATAGGTTTCGTATAAGAACAGATAAAACTCGTTACCCGCATAAAAAGACTTCACCGAAGCCTCGTAGCCGGTAGACTCGCTGGCCTGTTTTTC
This sequence comes from Roseihalotalea indica, assembly GCF_022458895.1. Next base: position 21,290 of record NZ_JAINFL010000002.1, read on the forward strand.
TATCTGCTGGCTAATCTGGCTAATGAAAGCCTGCCGCTCCTGCCCAGTCAAAGTGTCGCTTAAAGCCTGTTGGAACTGTGCAGTGATATCATCCATCCGTACCAGAAAACGGACATATAGCCCTTCGTTCGGTAACTCATCAGACTGGCCTTTCGCAAAAAAGCCATCCTTTAGCAAATCGTTCTCAACTGTACTGTGCGACTGAATAGCGTCATAACCACAGTGATGGTTAGTTAATAGTAAACCCTGATCGGAGATGACTTCACCGGTACAAAATCCACCTAATGAAACAATAGCATCTTTCAGACTGGAATGGTTTACACTATAAATTTCTTCTGCACTCAGTTTTAAGCCTAATTCCTGCATATTTTCGTAAAAAAGCAGGTTTTTGATATAAGTAGGAAGCCACATACCTTCATCCGCAAAGGCGGAAGTTCCGACTAGCAGGCTGACAAGAAATGGTAACATTTTTTGGAACATGGCTTTATTATTAAAAGGTACTAGATAGATGTTTACATAATACTACAAATTTATCAACTTTGTTCCTCTTGATGCGTATATCATCAGCCGAATGAGTTAAGAATGAAGAATTTATGAGTGAAAAGCAGACCATAGCACAACAGAAAGGGCAGGTGCTTCAGAAGGAAAGTCGCCGAAGAGCTACTTTTTTTCTAAAGCTGGTATTGCTAGCATGCCTGATTTATGTAAATGTGCACTACGATGAATGGGTGGCATGGGTAGACATGAAGGGAGATACTGTAGAAACGGTAGCTTCAGGAGTGGTGAAGGCGGCGTTGTTTATTCTTACTGCCAACCTGATTATATCCTTAGGGCGCATTGTGCTGGTAGCCCTGTATCTTCGCCGGAAAAATACCCGGTCAAGAGAAAATAATGTTGTATTGGCTATAAACCGGATCGCATCTCTGTTGAACGGAGCAGTTATGGTGGTGGCGGCATTTTTACTGTCTGACATAAAATGGGCTGATTTTTTCGGCACATTCAGTTTGGTTGCGGTGGCTACCGTGCTGTTAACGAAAGACTATATCTCTAACACCGTTAATGGTCTGATTAATATGATGTCTGACCGGCTGGCGTTGGGCGACCATGTAAAGGTAGGAGCTCATGAAGGGACCATTCGGGATATAACCCTGAGCAATGTATATCTGGAAGATGAAGAGGGCCACTCTATTACCATTCCTAATAACACTGTTTTTGCGGCAGAGATTATTAACTACAGCCACCGGCCTGGCGAGCTGGTAGAAGTGCCCATTGAGGTGCGCCCTGAAGCAGTTCGGGAACTAGCAGCCTGGGAATCTATGTTGAGAGAAAGTTTGCAACCATATCAGTCATACTTAGTTTCATCCAGCACCAAGCTGTTAGTTCAAAGTATTAGTATTGATAAAGTGCAGTTAATCGCTCAGTTTCGCATGAAACGGGCTAATCCGAACCGAAAAAAAGAACTCATACACACCATACTTCAGCGATTTATTACTTCTTCAGTCATTGCTTAGTGCAGAAAGACTGCTTCTTTCCTGAACCTATTTGCCTATCTTTGCGCTTTAATTGAAAAACGAACTTAATACTTTATGCAGAGCATTCGAAATGTGGCCATTATCGCACACGTAGACCACGGTAAAACCACACTCGTTGATAAAATTATTTATGCCTCAAAAATCTTCCGGGAGAACCAGGAAGCTGGTGATCTGATCCTGGATAGCAATGATCTGGAACGGGAACGTGGCATTACTATTACGTCTAAAAACGTGTCAGTACGATACAAGGATGTGAAGATCAACATCATTGATACTCCGGGTCACGCCGATTTTGGTGGTGAAGTGGAGCGCGTGCTGAAAATGGCTGACGGAGTACTACTTCTGGTAGATGCTTTTGAAGGCCCCATGCCCCAGACTCGCTTTGTTCTTAGCAAAGCCCTGTCGCTAGGGTTGAAGCCAATTGTGATTATTAATAAGGTTGACAAGCCAAACTGCCGCCCCGACGAGGTGCACGAGCAGGTATTTGATCTGATGTTTAACCTGGACGCCACCGAAGAGCAACTGGACTTTACCACGTTGTATGGTTCCGGTAAAAACGGCTGGATGTCGCTGGACTGGAAAGAAAGAACAGAAGATATTACTCCATTGCTGGATGCTGTCCTAGAGCACATTCCTGAAGCACCCCAACGCGAAGGAGTGCCTCAAATGCAAATCACTTCTCTGGATTTCTCCTCATTCGTTGGCCGAATTGCTATCGGACGCGTATATCAAGGTACGTTAAAAGAAGGAGCTACCATGGGGCTTTCCAAGCGTGACGGCAGCATTCAAAAGGTGAAGATCAAAGAATTACAGGTCTTTGAAGGGTTGGGAAAAGCCAAAGTGAGCGAAGTAAACAGTGGCGATATCTGTGCTGTAGTTGGGCTGGAAGATTTTGAGATTGGCGATACGCTGACTAGCTTTGAGCAACCGGAGCCTCTACCTCGTATTTCCATTGACGAGCCAACCATGAGCATGCTCTTTACCATTAATAACTCACCGTTTTTTGGTAAAGAAGGTAAATTTGTTACCTCTCGCCATTTGCGCGACCGTTTGTTCAAAGAAACTGAGAAGAATCTGGCGCTTCGGGTAGAGCCTACCGATTCTGAAGACCGCTTTTTGGTTTATGGCCGTGGTATTCTGCACTTGGCCGTACTGATTGAAACCATGCGTCGCGAAGGTTACGAGTTTCAGGTAGGACAGCCGCAGGTGCTTTTTAAAGAAATTGATGGAGTGCGCCATGAGCCGATTGAAACGATGGTTGTGGATGTACCTGACACCGTATCCGGAAAAGTAATTGAGCTGGCTACCCAGCGTAAAGGAGAGCTGCTGATTATGGAACCCAAAGGAGATATGCAGCACCTGGAATTTGGCATTCCGGCTCGGGGCCTGATCGGCTTGCGAAACCAAATGCTGACTGCCACTGCCGGCGAAGCCGTAATGACGCACCGATTCAAAGCGTACGAACCCTACAAAGGACCTGTTCCCGGTCGCATCAACGGTTCGCTGATTTCTATGGATATGGGATCAACCACGCCCTACTCTATTGACAAACTGCAAGACCGGGGAGTCTTTTTCGTTGATCCGGGCGAAGACATCTACATGGGCCAGGTAATTGGTGAGCACACCCGAGGCAATGATTTGGTCGTCAATATTCTGAAAGGAAAGAAGTTGACCAATATGCGCGCTTCCGGATCGGATGATAACTCTAAGATTGCTCCGAAGAAAGAATTCTCTCTGGAAGAAGCTCTGGAGTACATTCAAAAAGACGAATATGTTGAAGTGACGCCGAAGTCAATCCGGATGCGGAAAATCTACCTGGATGAGAACGAGCGCAAGCGCATGAGCAACAAGATAGAAGCGCAGTAATATCTAGCTAGTTAAAATTACTCTGAAACCCTCCTTGCAGGTTTGGCAGACAACAGCTACGGATAACCGGAAGCTTTGTCTGCTAAACCGAGGAGGGTTTTTTTATTTCGTCTGGAATTGATATTTTTCTGTGCTTAAGTGTTGATGTGTTCAGGAACGTATCATAATTTCCAACCTTCCAACCTTCCAACCTTCCAACCTTCCAACCTTCCAACCTTCCAACCTTCCAACCTTCCAACCTTCCAACCTTCCAACCTTCCAACCTTCCAACCTTCCACTTCGGCCATTCACACGAATAGACTTCGGAAGTTTCGGGCCATGATGTATCATGGTTTCTTGGTTTGCTTAAACTTCCGAAGTCTCCGACGATAACTTTACCAGTCTCCTGCCTCTGTTGTCCGTATTCCCTTTCCTTTTAATTCTGTCAACTTGTGTGTATCTTATATTCACTACGGCTCAAAGCACGTTTGAGCTACGCTATTTTTTATTGTTCCACTCCAAACCCTTCATGTCCTATGAAAGTGTACGACAACCACCACATCAAAAACATCGTGCTGCTGGGTAGTGCGAAATCCGGCAAGACAACACTGGCTGAAACCATGTTGTACGAGGCCGGCATCATCAACCGACGGGGCACCGTAGAAAGCAAAAACACGGTATCGGATTTCCATGAGATTGAGCACGAACGAGGTAATTCGGTATACGCCACCACCCTGCATACTGAGTGGCGAGGCTATAAAATTAACATCATTGACACTCCGGGTTTGGATGACTTTATGGGTGAAATCGTTTCTTCTGTTCGAGTGGCCGACACCTGCGTGCTGGTGCTGAACGCCCAATACGGCGTAGAAGTAGGCACCGAACTGATCTGGAACTACATTGACCAGTTTCAGAAACCTACCATCATGGCTATTAATCAGCTAGACCACCCAAAAGCAAATTTTGAAGAAGCCGTAGAAACCGCTCGTCAGAGTTTCGGAGAGGCCGTAGCCCTCATGCAATATCCACTCAACCCTGGCGAAGGATTTAATGCTATTATTGATTTGCTGAAGATGACGATGTACCAGTTTCCCGAAGATGGCGGCAAGCCGGTTAAATTGCCAATTCCCAATAGTGAAAAAGAGCGCGCCGAACGGTTGCATAACGAACTGGTAGAAAAAGCTGCCATTAATGACGAAAGCCTGATGGAGCTCTACTTTGAGAAGGGCAGTCTGGATGAAGATGAACTGCGGCAGGGACTAAAACTCGGTATGCAAAAGCACGAAATCTTTCCCGTCTTTTGCCTGTCAGCCAAGCAAAATATAGGCAGTGGCCGCATGATGGGTTTCATTGATAACGTAGCCCCCGGGGCTTGCGATATGGCACCCGAGCCCACCGTAGCCGGTAAAGAAATTGACTGCGACCCCAGCAAGCCAACCAGCCTGTTTGTCTTTAAAACTCTGATTGAGCCCTATCTGGGTAAAGTGAGCTATTTTAAAGTAATGTCAGGTGAAGTAACCATCGGAATGGATTTGCACAATGCCCAGTCGCAGACCACCGAGCGCATGAACCAGTTATACATTATGGATGGTAGCCAGCGGCATCCGGTCGATAAATTGGTGGCCGGAGATATTGGAGCTACAGTGAAATTAAAAGATACCCAGACCAACCATACTTTACGGGATGCTAATGCTAGCATAGAATATCCCGGTATGGACTTCCCCGAGCCTCGCGTGCGCACCGCTATTGTGGCTGATAGTAAAAATGATGAGGAAAAGATTGGTGAGGCAATTAAAGAACTCCATGCCGAAGACCCCACCCTCAACATAGAGTTTTCCAAAGAACTTAGGCAGCTCATTCTGACAGCGCAAGGCGAATTACACCTAGCCGTTACGCAATGGCGTCTGGAACACGTATACGGTATCAAAGTACACTATGAAACCCCGCGAATTGCCTATCGGGAGACTATTCAGAGAGCCGCTACCACCTCGTATCGGCACAAGAAACAATCGGGTGGAGCAGGGCAGTTTGGCGAGGTGCACATGAGTATCATGCCCTATACCGAAGGCATGGATGATCCGGAAGGGTACAATATTCGCAATAAGGAAGTGATTGATCTGGAGTGGGGTGGTAAACTCGTCTTCTATAACTGTATAGTGGGTGGAGTGATTGACGCTCGCTTTATGCCCTCCATCCTGAAAGGGGTAATGGAAAAAATGGAAGAAGGCCCGGTAACCGGTTCTTACGTCCGAGACATATGTGTGCTGGTTTTTGATGGTAAGATGCATGCGGTAGATTCTAACGATATCTCCTTCAAAATTGCCGGTATGCAAGCCTTCCGTCAGGCATTTATGGCCGCTGACCCGAAGATTATGGAACCTATTAATCATCTGGAGGTGCTGGTTCCCGAAGAAATGATGGGCGATGTGATGACTGAATTGCAAACCCGTCGCTCACTGGTGATAGGTATTGATACCAAGAACCAGTACCAGGTCATTCGAGCCAAGATTCCGCTGGCCGAAATGACTAACTTTAGCAGCGCCCTAAAATCACTCACTCAGGGGCGAGCCAGCTTTACCACTTCATTTGCAGAGTACTCGCCCGTGCCGTACGACATTCAGAAGCAATTAATCTCTAAGAGTGAGCTAGTGACGGCCTAGCAGTGAGCATTTAACTAAACATCCGAAGTCTCGAAGACTTCGGATGTTTTCTATTAGAGCTTATAATTCACAATAGCCATTCCTTTTTCGGGCAGGAAACTAAAGTGAATAGTATGTATTGATAAAATCATAAAAAAAGTGGTAGAAATGGGCTAATATTTAAAATTTCTTCTCTAAGCCAGGCAAATGCTATATATTGTACTTCTGCCTGTTAAGCAAGCGTTTTGACAATAGGTACCTATGGGATGAATACCACAGAAGACAACCTCACACTCTTTCAACAAATTGCCAAAGGAGACAAAGCCGCGTTTGATGTTTTTTTTGAGCGCTATTACCCCCGGTTGGTTCAGTTTGCCCGCCTGTTTGTAGCTTCTGATCAGGCAGCAGAAGATGTGGTTGCCGATGTATTGGTTAATATGCTCATTCATCGCAAGCGAGTTTTCACACTAGCACATTTTGAAGCATACCTGTATGCTTCTGTAAAAAAGAAAGCACTGTCGGCCATTAAAAAACAGGAAAGAATCAATCATTACCCTCATGACCTTCCTCAAGGGGAGCAACTAACCGATCAGTCGGCTGATCCGCATGAAATATTGATTGAGCAAGAGTTACATTCGCTGACCCAGGACGTTATACAAAATTTGCCACCTAAACGTAAAATGGTTTTTCAGTTCATTAAAGAAGACGGCCTAAGTTACCGGCAGGTAGCAGAACTGATGGATATCTCCGAGCGAACGGTAGAAGTACACTTAAAGCTCGCTATCAAAACCCTACGGCAAAGTGTGGAGCAGTACCTGGGCCAGAAAGAAATTAAAAAAGCGGCCCAAAGCCTGGTAAAAAATGTGCCCCCCCTCCTGCTTTTCTACCTGTCTTTCTAAATAATGTCTCTCTCTGAAGCTAGCACAACATAGCCAATGGGCAGATAACTTACAGTATCTGTAAATATCCCTTCCCATCGCTTTATGATTCATACCAAATCGATTCATTTTTTAGATGAATTGTATTTATAACGATTTTTCAAATATCGATTACGGGTTTTCTATTCTTCAGCGGTTATATCAGTACAAAGGGAGTTTATGAGCAACCATTATTCTGATATAGACCGCCTGATTAGTTTGTACCTAAGTAATCGTGCTTCGGAAAGCGAAAAGCAGGAGCTGGAGGAATGGTTGCAGGCTTCTGAAGCAAACCGGGACGTATTCAGGCAGCTTAAAAAAGTCTGGGCTACCCCCGCTCGTCATGAGCATTCGGATGAGTTGCACTCGGTGAGAGATCAGATTTGGATAGAAGGAACCGAGCCACAACCGGAAGTACTGCTCTCAAAACCACGACGGCTCCACGTAGTTTATTGGAGTAAAGTGGCCGCTACGCTTTTGATCTTCCTGATGGGAGCCTGGCTGTTATCTTATTTGATCCAGCGAAATACTACTGTTATTCCCGAGACCGTGGATCTGGTGAGCCAGGTAAATCCAGCCGGGCAGCGGTCAACACACCGGTTGCCGGATGGTACCAAAGTATGGCTCAATGCCGAGAGCAGCCTGGAGTATCCCGAAAAATTCTCTGATACCCTACGGTTGGTAAAACTGAAGGGCGAGGCTTTTTTTGAAGTGGCTAAGGATCGGAGCAAGCCTTTTATTGTGGAGGCCGATGGCACCAAAACCGAAGCTCTGGGCACCGCTTTCAACATAAATGCCTACCCGGAAAATAGTAGCGTAACAATTGCTTTGCTAGAAGGAAAAGTTCGAATAGAGGATATTGCCCACCGTCAAACTGCTATTTTGTCTCCTGGGGAGGAGCTACTTGCAACTAAAGAAACCGAGCATTTTGATCGGCGAGCCTTTGATTACGAAAAAGCTTTTGGCTGGAAAGAGAGTATCCTCATACTCGATGGGGTGAATTTTGTCAGTTTCTGCCGCACCATCGAAAAATGGTATGGAGTAAAAGTAAAGGTCAACGGAACTCCCTCAGATGACTGGCATATTCGGGCCAGATATCAGCACGAAGACTTAAGACACGTGCTACGGGATATCTGCTTTAATAAGAATATAGAATTCGAAATAAATGACAAAAATGTAGTATTAACCTTTTAAACCCGACTTTATGAATAAAACCTAACCTCCAAACACCATACGTAAAAAGCCGAAAATAATGGCATTTATTTCCGGCTTAAAATGACAGTTCCTATACAGTCCCCGACGGCTAATCTGTGAAAGTATAGGAAGGCAGATGAACTATGTCTAATCTACAACAACAAAACTATGAAAAAAAGACATTATAAACTACTCTTAAAAGTGGCTGGTTATTCGTGTATTAGTATTGTATGCCAGGTTTTACTGGTTAGTTTATGTCTCGCGCACGATGTAGGTGCCCAGAAAGCCAAAAGTGTGCACGATGTAAACATTAACGCACTATACGAGAATGTTTCACTGGCAGAAGTGTTCTCAGATATTGAATCTAAAACCGACTTTGTTTTTACCTTCGATAACAAAGATAACTTTCTCAAAGACCGCTACAGCCGAACTGCTGGCAAAACCACCGTTGCTGCCATACTAAAGGATATATCTAAGGCTTCAAGGCTGATATTTCAACAGATCAACAATAACATCAGCGTTAGGAAACAACAGGCGGGCGAAGAAGGAAAACAACCGGCCATTATCTTGGGCGCCGTTATTGAAGTATCAGGAACCGTAACTTCCAAGGCAGACGGCGGAGGCTTGCCCGGAGTGAATGTGCTGGTCAAAAACACTTCCATTGGTACAGTAACCGATATAGACGGCCGATACAGCCTCAGTGTAGCAGATGAAAACGACACTTTGGTCTTTTCATCCATCGGTTTTATGATACAGGAAGTGCCGATCAATGGTATGACAGTCATTGATGTAGCGCTGGGGGAAGATATCCAAAGTCTGGAGGAAGTGGTGGTCACAGCGTTGGGCATCTCAAGAGAAAAGGCGGCTTTGCCCTATGCCGTAACCGAAGTGAAGGGCGAAACATTTACGAAAGCGCGTGAGAATAACCTGGGCAATGCGTTATCCGGTAGGATTGCCGGGGTAAATGCAACCAGCACTGCCACTGGGCCTTCTGGTTCCAGCCGGGTTATCATCCGAGGCAACGGGTCGTTAAACGGAGACAACCAGCCGCTGTATGTGGTAAACGGTATGCCAATTGATAATACCAATCAGGGTTCTCCGGGCACCTACGGAGGCATTGACCGGGGCGATGGCCTGTTAAGTATCAACCCGGACGATATCGAGAGCATTTCGGTACTGAAAGGCGGCACGGCGGCCGCGCTGTATGGTTCACGAGCGGCCAACGGCGTGATACTTATCACCACCAAATCCGGTATGGCTCAGCAGGGTATTGGGGTAGAGTTTAATTCCACCTATACCCTGGAAGCCCCTCGCTCATTACCGGACTGGCAATACCAGTATGGTTCCGGTTCCCGGGGAGTCGCGCCTAACACCCAGGCCGAAGCAATTGCCAATGGCCGGATCTCCTGGGGAGCACCCCTGGATGGATCAATGGTCATTCAACCCGACGGAGAAAGCCGTCCGTATGTAGCCCAGAAAGACAACATACAGAACTTTTATAATACTGGTAAAACATTCTCTAACACTCTGGCCCTAAACGGAGGTAACGAAACGGCTAACTTCCGCTTCTCTGTTTCCAATATGGATAATAGTGGCATCGTGCCGGGCAATACCGTCAACCGCAAAACGTTCAACCTCAGTGCCAATGCCACGCTGGCCAAAAAAGTGGTGTTTCAGGGAAAGGCACAGTACAACATTGAGGAAACGGAAAACCGACCATACACCGCTGATTTTACCCTGAACCCCAATGCCGGTGCCCAACTGATCGCTACCAATATCGATGTTCGCACCTTGTCGCCCGGCTATGGTGAGGATGGATTTGAATTGCCTTGGAGCGATTATATTTATTCCACAAACCCTTATTTTGCCATCAACAAAGCCAGAAATGGAGATGACCGCCGGAGATTTATCGGCTCGTTTAGCACCCAGTACAACATTACCGAAGCTTTTTACGCTCGGGCGCGGATGGGCATAGACTACTTTAACCTGAATGGATACAACATAACTCCTACCGGCACAGCATTTAACAACCGTGGGTCTATGGATACCAACCAGAACACCACTTCGGAAACCAATGTGGAGGCCATTCTGGGATATAATAAAAACTTCGGCTCTTTCTCGGTGAACGCCATCGCTGGCGGCAATCAGATGCACAACAGCCGAAGCGGAATCAACCTTAATAGTGGTTTCTTTAATGTGCCCTTTCAGTATTTTATTGGCAATGGAAGCAGCCAGACGTTTAGTCAGGAATTCCGGGAGACCGCCATTAACTCCTTGTTTGCCTCAGCAGATATTGGGTTTAATAATTATTTATACCTGAGCCTTACCGGGCGGCAGGATTGGTTCTCAACCCTGCCCAAAGAAAGCAACAGCCTGTTTTATCCTTCCGTTGGGTTAAGCTTCGTGTTTTCCGATGCCTGGGAGTCAAGACCATCCTGGCTGGATCATGGCAAGATCCGAACCTCCTGGGCGCAGGTAGGGGGTGGAGCACCTGATCCATACGGCTTAGGACTGAGGTATTCTGCGCAGGCGGTACCGCACCTGGGCCAGCCATTAATGGAGATTTCGGGTGAAACCATTCCTAATTCTCTGAAACCCTATACATCTACCACTTACGAAATGGGAATAGAGCTCAAGGCGTTTGATAATCGGTTTGGGGCAGATATTACGTTGTACAACCGCACCACTACCGATGATATTGTCAATGCATCTATTCCTATTTCCTCAAGCTACAACAGTGTGGCACTGAATGTGGGTGAGATGCAGAACCGCGGTATAGAACTCATGATCAGCGGTATGCTGGTAAGTTCGCAGCGTGGCTTTAACTGGGACGCCTCATTTAACATGGCCTACAACCAGAATGAGGTGCTAAAAATTGCGGATGGTTTGGAGCAGCTTTATTTACCCGGTGCTACCACCAGAACATTAAACGGCTGGATCTACCATTTTGAAGGAATGCCTTTCGGTATGATTGCCGGTTACCGACCCATGACCAACGACGACGGTCAGATTGTGTACAATAGCGCTAACGGGCTACCCTTGCAAAGTGAACTCATGCCGCTTGGGCGGGGAGTTCCTCCCCTTACTATGGGCTTGAATAATAACATTACCTACAAAAATTTCGCGCTGGGCTTTTTGTTAGACGGTAAGTTTGGCGCAAAAATATACTCGGCTACTAATGCTTACGGAACATTCTACGGACTGGATAAGCGGACAGTAGAGAACAATGTCAGAGAAGATGGAGTGCCGGTTTCCGGAGTAAATGAAAATGGTGAGGCTTACTCCGCATCGGTTCCGGCCCAAACCTATTATCAGGGCATTACTTTTTCTATCACCGATCAGTTTGTAACGGATGCCGATTTTATAAAATTACGTCAACTTACGTTTGGGTATTCCTTTCCCAATCGTATACTGGAAAATACCCCGTTTCAATCGGCCAGCCTGTCGTTCGTAGCGCGCAACCTGTTTCTGCTGTACAATCAGGCCAGAAATATTGATCCCGAATCCGGCTACAGCAACTCTAATGCCCAGGGATTGGAGAACTTTGGAGTACCCACCGCCCGCAGCTATGGTTTCAATCTTAACGTCCGATTCTGATGGTTGATCAATACAATTCCTCTAACCTAAAATTATCATGATGAATTATATAAAACGAACTTTCACAAACATGGCGCTGAAAACAGGAGTACTTATCTCCTGCATGCTGCTGTCTTTCTGCGATGACGGTTTTGAAGAGATGAATGTAGATCCGAATGCGTACAATGATCCGGTGATCGGCAATTTATTTACCTTCAGCATCATCCGCACCGCGGGTACCGGTACTATGGACCGAAACCGGGTCGGTATCAAGCATGTCTCCGGCATGATGCAGTACATGGCTACCCTGAACACATTCTGGTATGGCGAAAAATACCTCTACCACGATCAGGGAGGGAATTTCTTTGAGAATGCCTACAATAACCAGTTGAAAGAGCTTCAGCAGATTTTTCCGGAAGTGCAGGATGATCCGGAACTGATTAATCAGTACGCGATGGCTCGAATCTGGCGGGTATTTGTGATGCACCGAATCACCGATTTGTACGGAGATATTCCGTATTCAGAAGCCGGACAGGGCTATACTCAGGGAATCTTCAAACCAACATACGATCAGCAGTCGGCTATTTATGCGGACATGCTGAAAGAGTTGGAAGAGGCTGCCGGTCAGCTTGATCCTGCTAAATCATCCTTTGGGGCCGCTGATCTTATTTACGGTGGAGACCTGGAAAAATGGAAGACGTTCGCCTATTCAATGATGCTGCGCTTAGGTATGCGGCTGACCGAAGTGGACCCAGGCATGGCCCAGAGTTGGGTAGAAAAAGCGATAGCCGGAGGCGTTATGCAGAGCAATGAAGATATCGCCAAACTCGAGCACGTAGAAGGACACGGAAACACCCAGAACTGGGATGCTTTCGAGCTGAAGCGGGAAAGTCTGCCGGAGGGAGCTCAGGGAAAAGGAAAGGTCAAATTAGCGAAAAACTTCGTGGATCTTCTGCAGGCCAATAATGATCCAAGGCTGCCTTTTTACGCCACATTGTGGGAAGGAAATATTCTGGCAATTCAGGCCGCCGTATTGCCCGAAACCACCAAGCCGGAACTACAAAAAGGGCTCCCCAATGGCTATGACGATGCTACCATCAGTCAGGCAATTTCTGGCTGGAGCAATGATCTGCTGGTCGAGTACTCCGAACCTAACACCGGCACCATTGCCAACCTGAATGCGCCTACTATATTTCAAAGCTACGAGGAAGTGGAGTTTTTACTGGCTGAAGCAGCATTGCGAGGCTGGGGAGGCGGAAGTGCCCAGGAGCATTATACTAATGCCATTACCGCCTCTATGGAATCCACTACCTTGTTTCCCGGCGGGATAGTCATTGAACCGGCAGTCATCGAGGCGTACCTGGCCTCCCACCCATTAACCGGCACCACCGAAGAGCAAATGGAGACAATACACACCCAGTTCTATCTGGCGCACTTCATGTGGCTCGATTTTTTTGAAGCCTGGTCCAACTGGCGCCGCACCGGGTATCCGGAACTTACGCCAGTCAACTATCCAGGCAATGATACCGGAGGGGTGATTCCCCGCCGCTTGCGCTATCCGCAATCGGAAGCCGCACTCAATACCGAAAATTATCAGGGAGCCATTCAGAACCAGGGCCCTGACCTGCTACTCACCAGAATCTGGTGGGATGCTGAGTAAGCCTCATTTTTTGAAATACAATAACCTATCATACCAAAAAGATCATGAAAAATAACCGTAGAGATTTTCTTAAAAACGCTTCACTCACCGCACTTTCAGTAGGGGCATTAAGTGCCTGCACTCCGGGAGACAGCAAAAACCTCGGTAAAGCCGCTAGTTCAGAACTGAAAGATTTTGTGAAGGATGCCGGGATGAAGTTTGCCCTGGCAATGGGGCTGGACTCGCCGCGAATTCCTCTGGCAAAACAAATGGACGTACTACATGCCGTTTCAGGAGTAATACGCGATACCAATCTGGACCCCTGGGACCCTAAGGCCATCACCGCGACCAAAGAAGCCTGGGAAAAGGAAGGTATGAAATGGAGTGTGGTGGAAGGGCCGCCTTCGCTGCATGAAAAAACCAAGCTGGGGCTGGAAGGCCGCGATGAGGAAATTGAAAACTTCATCACCTTTATGAAAAACCTCAAGCAGTACGGCGATGTTGACGTAATCTGCTATAACTGGATGCCCGTTATCAGTTGGTACCGTACCACCATGGACCGGCCCGGGCGAGGCGGAGCATTGCTCACCGCATTTGACAACGAAGATAAAGATGAATCACTCACCGAGTACGGAGAAGTATCCAAAGAAACCCTGTGGGAAAACCTGGAATATTTCCTGAAGGCGGTGGTTCCCGAGGCTGAGAAAATAGGCATGAACCTGTCGCTGCACCCCGATGATCCCCAGGTGGATAGTATCCGGGGCATCTCCCGAATTATGACGACGGTGGAGAATTTTGACCGCATGCTGGATCTTTACCCCAGCAAATATAGCGGACTGACCATGTGCCAGGGCAACTTCTCCCTGATGGGAGCCGACGTACCAGCGCTGATCAGAAGGTGGGGAGACCGGGGAGCAATTAACTTTGTCCATTTCAGAAACTTACGAGGAGGTAAATACAACTTCGTTGAAACATTCCACGATGAAGGGCAAATTGATATGTATCAGGCTATGCAGGCCTACTACGACATTGGTTTCCGGGGAACCATCCGGCCCGATCACGTACCCACCATGGCGGGCGAAGAGAACACTCGTCCCGGCTACATGACCCTGGGTACCCTGTTTGCCATCGGCTACATGCGCGGACTTGCCGAGTCAGTGAGTAAGGAAGGTGGCAGAACATAATATGGATGTTCATACACCTTCTGATGCGAGCTTTTTTCCGTCAGAAGGTGTACCTTAAATACCTGATTCATAATCAACAACCAGTAACTCATGGAAAATAATCGTAGAGAGTTTATCAAAAAAGGCGCTTCTCTGGCAGCCCTGTCTGCCACGGGAGGGCGTATGCTTGGAAAAGAGAGTACAATTTTAAAAACCACATTGAACACCGCGGAGGTAGTTCGGGATGCGGGGATGCAGATGTGCCTGGCTTATTTCTGGGGCATCGAACCTCATAAAGTGGCCCTGGCCAGGCAGATGGACGTATTGGGTGCGGTGGGAGGAATTAATCCCGGCATGGCTGGAATGGAAGGAGCCAATAACTGGGAGCATGGGGTAATCAAAGCTGTAAAAGAAGCTTGGGAAAAAGAAGGGCTTACCCTGCGGGTGATTGAAGGCCCGCCTTCCCTCTACACAAAAACCAAACTGGGGTTAGAAGGTCGCGATGAAGAGATTGAAAACTTCATCACCTTCATGAAAAATATCTCCCAACTGGGCATTGATACGGTGTGCTACAACTGGATGCCCGTTATCAGCTGGGCGCGTACTACGATGGATAAACCGAGCCGAGGCGGGGCGCTGGTGAGTTCCTTTAGCATTGAGGATATCAAAGATGAGCCGATGATTACGGAGTACGGTGAGCTAACCCACGATAAGATGTGGGAAAATCTTGACTATTTCCTGAAGGCTGTGGTTCCAGAGGCCGAGAAAAACGGCATCAAGCTAGCCCTACACCCCGATGATCCCCCGATTGATGGCATCCGGGGCATCCCCCGCATCATTACTTCAGTGAATGCTTTCAAGCGATTGATAGAAATTGTGCCCAGTCCGAGCAACGGTCTTACCTTTTGCCAGGGTAGTTTTGCCTCTATGGGTGCGGAAGGGCAAGGAGAGGATATTCCCGCTGCTATTGAGTATTTTGGTAAACGCGATAAGATCCATTTCGTCCACTTCAGAGATGTGCGAGGCCATAAAAATAATTTTGAGGAGACATTTCACGATGATGGCAAAACCGATATGTACAAGGCGATGCAGGCTTATTACGATGTTGGCTTTAAAGGTCCCATCCGTCCGGATCACGTGCCTACCATGGCCGGGGATAGCAACGATCATCCAGGGTACAGCACCATAGGAGCTTTATTTGCCATCGGCTACATGCGGGGACTTATGGAAGGAGTGAGTAAAAGCAACACTTAGCAATAACAATTTCAGGTATTTTAATGAACTACTCATTGACCTGTTCTTAGAAAAGAATTCTGGATTGCCGTAAGCGATTGTAGCTACATTCCCAAAAGCGGTAAGGAAACTTATGGTTTAGGTAGGTAATGGAGCGGTTGTTCCCAGCGGACGAGATATACACTTTAATAAAAATATTGACTTCAAGATAACGGACAAAAATGTAGTATTAACCCTCTGAACGCCACTCTATGAACAATACCTAAACGAAACGACAAACACCATACGTAAAAAGCCGAAAATAATGGCATTTATTTCCGGCTTAAAATGACAGTTCCTATACAAACCCTGACGGCTAATCTGTGAAAGTATAGGAAAGCAGATGAACTATGTCTAATCTACAACAACAAAACTATGAAAAAATGGGCGCACAATCTACTCATTGATGTGGCAACGTATTCTGGCATTGGTATCCTTGGTCAAATTCTATTAGTAAGTATATGCTTTGCTTGGGATGCTGACGCGCAGAAAGCAAAAAGTGTACATAAGGTGCAAATCGATGTAGCTTATGACAAGGTTACGATCGCTGATGTATTTGCTGATATTGAATCCAAGACTGACTTTGTTTTCACTTTTGATAATAAGGATGCTTTTCTAAAGGATTACTACAGCAAAACAGCCGAAAAAACTACCGTAGCCGCGATACTCAAAGATCTTTCACATGCCTCAAAATTGATTTTCCAGCAGATCAACAACAACATAAGTGTTAGGAAACAACAAAAGAATGAAAAAAGCCCGGCGATCATCTTAGGTGAAGCCATCAACGTATCAGGCACAGTAACCTCAGAAGCCGACGGAGTAGGAATACCCGGGGTGAATGTTTTGGTAAAAAGCAGCACTATCGGTACAGTAACAGATATCGATGGGCAATACAACCTGAACGTAGCGAATGAAAATGATACCCTGATCTTTTCCTCTATCGGGTATGTAATTCAGGAAATTCCGGTTCAGGGAAATGCGGTCATCGATGTGGTATTGGCCGAGGATATTCAGAGCTTGGAGGAAATAGTGGTGGTAGGATATGGCGCCCAAAAACGCTCGGATGTTACCGGTTCGGTGGCTTCTATCTCTACCGAAGAAATAGCTGATATACCCATGACTAATATTAGCAATGGCTTGGTGGGTCGCATTCCGGGCTTGGATATTGTCCCTTCCGGGGCTGGCCCGGGAGCTAGTACGCAGCTTTTGCTACGAGGGCAGCGTTCTTTTACCGCGTCCAATGATCCGCTTATTATTCTGGATGGTTCACCCTACTACGGTTCTTTAAATGATATCAACCCTTATGACATTGCCTCGGTCAATGTGCTAAAAGATGCATCTTCTACGGCCATATACGGGGCTCGAGGGGCCAATGGGGTAATTATTATTACAACGAAAAGAGGAAGTGCCGGGAAACCCTCTTTTATGGTAGAAAGTTTTGCCGGGCCGCAGATACGGTATGGGAGAATTCCTTATGCCAATGGGGAACAGTATGCAGAGATCGGAAGAGAAGCCTACCGGGCTATTGGGGGCTATCCTGAAACAGGAACCAGTCCGACGGATGATGAGCGTATTTTTGATGCCATTGAGATGGAAGCGATCAACCGAGGGGGAGAAGGTCTGGATTACCAGGACCTGCTGTTTCAGGTAGGTCACCAGCAGAAGCATCAGCTCAGTATCATGGGCGGGTCCGAATCCGTGCGATACAATGTTTCGGCTAGCTATTTTAATGAAGAAGGAATCATTCCGGACGAAGCTTTTAACCGCTATACTTTCCGCTCCAACCTCGATTTTACCTTTACTCCGAAGATAACGGCGGGAGCTTCTATCCTGCTTAACTATAGCAAGAATCAGCGAAGAAGCGGCGGAGTACTCACCCAGGTATTTCAGTCCAGCCCACTGGGTAAACTTTACGAAGACGATGGAAGCCCCCGATTCACGGCTACTACCGATGGCCTGGTATTAAACCCCTTGGCTGATTTCATCTGGGATTCTTATCGCTGGGAGGATAACAGCTGGGGGGCATTGATCAATACCTTTGCCCAGGCTCAAATCTTTCCTTCCCTAACCTATCGGCTCAACCTAGGAACCAACCTCAAATTTGGCAATACGAAGGAGTCGGCCGGGTTTTATTCTCTAACCCGCAACCTTGGAACCCCCACTGCCCAGATTGATAATCTGTTTGACAATCTGAGATTGTATGAGAGTGTGATTACGTACGATAAAACGTTTAACAATGCCCATCATCTCACCATAACAGGGGTGCAGGGCATACAGTCATCCAACTTGGAGATTAATGGAGTGGGGGTGAGTGATCTTCCCTACGAGCCCTCTCGCTTTTACAATCTGGGAAGCGCCAGCAACATCAATGCGGTAGGCTCCAATCTGGAAGAAACAACGCTGCTCTCTTACGCGGGCCGGGTGTTCTACGGTTATCAAGGTAAATACATGATGACCTTATCTATACGGGCGGACGGGGCATCTCAGTTTTCATCCAACAACAAATGGGGTTATTTTCCTTCCGTGGCTCTGGCGTATCTGATTACCGAAGAAGATTTTATGAGAGGTACCGAAGACTGGCTGTCCGCTCTCAAGATCCGTCTTAGTTATGGGGTGACCGGCAACCAGGCCATCAGTCCGTACCAAACTCAGGGCGGGCTCACGATCGTTCCCTATTCGTGGAATGAAGAACCCGGTTTTGGCTACCGCCCCACCGAACTGGCCAACCGAAATTTGAAGTGGGAATCAACGGGGGTGTATAATCTGGGCTTTGATTTTGATTTCCTTCAGGGAAGAATCCAGGGAAATCTGGACCTGTATAATACCGATACCTACGATCTGCTGATGTTTCGTAATCTGCCCATCACCTCCGGCTATGAGCAGGTGCTGCAAAATGTAGGAAGAACCAATAACCAAGGGTTTGAGATAGGGTTGAGCACCATCAACCTAAGCCGGAATAATCTGACCTGGAGTACAGATCTAACCTTTTATCGCAATCACACCGAAATTGAAGAACTGTACAATGGCAAAGAGGATGACATTGGCAATCTCTGGTTTATCGGATACCCTATTGATGTGTACTATGACTTCAAGAAAACCGGTATCTGGCAATTAAATGAGGCCGATGAGGCTAACAGCTACGGTCGTGAACCAGGGCAGATTAAAGTGCAGGATGTAGATAACGACGGAGCCATCACAGATAATGATCGAGTAATTCTGGGTAGCCGTGAACCGGATTTTATCGCTAACCTAGTCAACCGGGTTTCAGTCCGAAACTGGGATTTTTCCTTGAACACGTATGTTCGCTGGGGGGGCATGACATCCGTGGATGCATTTGCTCCATTCGCTAAGAAGCGGTATAACAAATTGGTCTTCGATTACTGGACCCCTTCTAATCCGACCAACAGTTACCCTCGTCCTAACCAGCTATACGAAGAAAGTGGCCTGAACGGAACTACCTTAACCTACCGGGATGCCAGCCTGATAAGTATCCGTCAGCTTTCCGTAGGATATACACTGCCGAGGGCTGTGCTCGATAAGTTACCCCTCACGAAGGCCCGGGTATACCTGCTGGCTGACAACCTCTGGTACTGGACCAAGTCAGAGCTGCGGGAGTTCAATATGAAACCGGACTTTTCTGAAGACATCACTCCCTATCCGGCCATCAGAACGTTCATCGCGGGGATTAACCTTTCTTTCTAACCCATCAAAATCAGCTACTATGAATAAGATAATAAGTACCCTGTTTTTCAGTCTGGCGTGTTTTTTCCTGCTTCAAGGGTGCGCTGACCTGCTGGAGGAAGAAAAAATTGTGTCTCCACCGGTGGATACCTACTATAAGACCGCTGACGGCTACAATGGTTTAGTCAATGCAGCGTATACATTTTCTCGCTCACTATTTGCCGGTGGAAATAATTATGCCCCGCTGGTATTTTTCGGAACAGACCTTTGGACGAATGGCTCCGATGCCTCCTTCATCGAGTTCAATGCCTACAACTCGGCTATTCAGCCAGCGAATCCTGTTTTATGGGAACTATGGTCTAACTTTTATCAGGGGATTGCGGTCTGCAATACCGCTATATCCCGGGTGGATGAAGTAACGGAACTAAGTGAATCAGAAGTTAATAGCAAGGTGGCGGAAGCTTACTTTCTACGGGCCTGGTACTATCATATCCTGGTCATGCATTTTGGCGGAGTGCCGCTAAAAACAGAAGAAGTAACGGAAGTGGAAACCACCGCCACACGGGCTAGCGAAGATGAAGTGTATACCCAGATTATCAATGATCTGTTGTTTGCCGAGCAATACCTGCCGGATGTGCAGTCGGATTTTGGTCGGGCTACCAAACCGGCGGCTCAGGCTCTGCTGGCCCGCGTATACCTGACCCGTGACCAAAACGAAGAAGCCGCCACTTACGCCAAAAAAGTAATTAATGACTATGATCTGGCCTTACTGGATGACTATGCCGACTTGTGGGATGTGGCTAATCGGGAAAATTCTGAGGTGCTATGGTCCATACAGTTTTCGCAGGATGAACGGCTGAATGCCAACGGCAACGCCTACTTCCTCTATTTCACTCCCCGTTACGACCTGCAACCCGGTATGAAACGAGCGCTGGAAAATGATCGTCCCTGGCCGCGCTTCCTGGCTACCCGCTTTTACCTAGACCTATTGCAGGCTAATCGTGCACAGGACTCCCGTTACGATAAGTCCTGGAAAGAAGTGTGGTATGCTAACAACGAAGCTACTTTACTGCCAGGAATGGAGATCGGTGATACCGCCTTTATATATGTGCCTTATGAAGTGCCGCAAAGTGTAAAAGATACCAAGAAAGACAAATACGGTATTTTTGATATCAACAATCTGTATGACGGTGAAACTCCGGTAGGATCGCTCGAGCTATTTCCTCACATGCGCAAATACAAAGATCCGCTGCGAGCTTCAATCAACAGTGGCGTGGGTACAAAGAATGTCATAGAGATTCGACTAGGCGAAGTATATCTGATCGCCGCCGAAGCGCTGATGAAACTAGGCAATCTGGCCGAAGGAGCGGAAATGGTTAACGTAGTACGACGCCGGGCCGCCTGGCCGGGGGAAGAACAAAATATGGAGATTACTCCCAATGAACTGACGCTTGATTTTATCCTGGATGAACGGGCTCGAGAGCTGGGCGGGGAGCGGTTGCGCTGGGCCGATCTGAAACGTACCGGCAAGCTCATTGAGCGGGTGAAACTGTACAACCCCACCGGACGAGCCAATGTTGAAGAAAAGCACCTATTGCGCCCCATTCCCAGTAACATGATCGACCGACTCACAAACCGTGAGGAGTTTCAACAAAACCCTGGTTACTGATGACTAAACTTAATGAACAAACAACAATTATGAATAAGCTACTAATCAGCATGAAAGCTCTACTCTGCGTATCGCTCTACTTGGCCGGTTTTGGCTCCTATGCTCAAGGTGCAGACAACGAGACAACAACCTCAGGTTGGTACGAAAGTCGTGAGTGGCTGAATGGACTAACGCTCAACCCTCACGCCTCTGTCAACGAGCAGGAATTTTCCAGACAGTACCAGGCTAACAAGCAGGGTTGGGACAAAGCCTTCGAGTTTCTAAAAACTACCGATCTGGATGGTCTGGCTCCGGGCCGTTATCCCATAGATGAAGGCAATGTCTTTGCCATGGTGAGTGAAGTCGCGCCGCTGGAGATGGAGCAGGTCAAGTGGGAAGCTCACCGTAATTTTAACGACCTTCAGTATATCGTGCAGGGAAAGGCGAAAATGGGAGTTGCTCCCGTGGACCAAGCCAATGTAATTAAACCTTATGACAGCCAAAAGGACATTGCCTTCTATGATGCAGAAGGTGAGTACTACGACGCCGAACCGGGCACCTTCTTTATCTTCTCACCCCAGGAAGCTCACCGTCCGGCCATCAAAATGGATGGGTATGATCAGATCAAGCGTATTGTGATCAAAGTAAGGTCTGATTCCGGGACAGAGGATGGTCATACCGGTAATTATTAGAAAGTTTCATTATCTAACTATAAATACAACAGCCATGATCAAAAAAATCTTATCACTGTTTACTATTGTTTTAGCAGGAAGCTTTACCCTGCACGCCCAGCAAATTGGTGCTTCGCCCGAATATGTGCAAGCCTTAACCTCACAATGGCAGGGCGAACGGCTGCCGGATGGCCGCCCCAACGTGTCGGATGCCCTGCTGGAACGCTTACAGCATGTAACGCTGGAACAGGCCTGGGGATACCTGATGCGGAAGGGTTACCGCAATCAGGTAGAAAACGACTGGATCATCATTCAACCAGACCAGGTAATGACCGGGCGGGTCGTAACCGCGCAATTTATGCCAACCCGCCCTGACCTGGACAGCCTGGTGAGAGCGCAGGGAAAAACCGAAGGACGTTCGCAGAAGGGCGGCATCAATACCTGGCCCATTGATGTGCTTACCCAAGGGGACATCTACGTGGCCGATGGCTACGGGAAGGTGGAAGATGGTACTCTCATTGGCTCCAGCCTGGGCAATGCCATTTACGGTAAAACCGGCAAGGGCGTTATCTTCTACGGCTCAGTGCGCGATATGCAGGAGCTCAGCGAGACCGAAGGGTTCAATGGTTGGGTAAAAGGGCAGCACCCTTCGGCCATCAAAGATATGACTCCTACCTCCATCAATGCCCCGATTCGTATCGGTTCGGTGACAGTTTTTCCGGGAGATGTGGTGCTGGCGAACAAATACGGAACCGTGTTCATCCCAGCCCATTTTGTAGAAGACCTGGTATCCTCTTCCGAGATGACCGCCTTACGCGATGAGTTTGAACGCGTGCGCCTTCAGGAAAATAAGTATCTGGCCGGAGAGATTCACGGCGAATGGACCGATGCCGTAAAAGAAGATTTCAAAGCCTGGGTTGACCAATACCCTCAGGACTTAGCCATTACCGCCCAGGATGTAGAAGCCTATCTGGAACGACAGAGCCATTAAATTAAACATCCGAAGTCTCGAAGACTTCGGATGTTTTCTATTCTTCATCACCAAGATTTACGGCTTCCCGCCTGCTACCAATAACTCTGAGGGTTCATCCGAAAGTAAATCGTTTACCTTTTGAATGATTTGCAGCTTGTGGTGCATTTTGTAAAAGCTGAAATGCTGGGCTCTGCGGTAGCGCCGTATTTCTCGCCAAACGTGCGGATGAGTTTCTTTAATGCTGCTGATATCATATCCATTCAGCGTGGAAAGCTTACCCTGCTGATACACAAAGAAACGATAGTCGAGCACCTGACGGTCGAAGTCCTGCGTGACGACTCTTTCGGGAGCATCAAATGGTGATCGGAGTCTTAAAATTTCCAGAGGGCCTCGTGCTACAACCTCAAAGAACTGCGGACGCTGCTGGTAATTCAGCTTTTTAAAGCGTCGTTGCCAGTTTAATTTGGGGTCGTAGAAAAAGAAAGAATCAACATGGAAAGTGGTCAATACTTTAAACGATGAGCTATTTTCTCGCCAGAGTACCTGCTTCTTTTCATCGTAAGTAAAGGGAGTAAGTAGTTCTGAACCATCGCTGAGATAAACCGCTCCGCTTACTTCAGGCGTACGATTCCACTGGGCATAGTTTGTCGTGCTGGTCATACCCAACAGGGTAGCCACGATTATAAAAGTTTTCATAATAAAAAATGTAAATGTATTCGCGCCTGCTTACAATGAAGCACGATCTAAAATTGTTCTGAATGTTCCTGATGGCTTCAATCACTCGATTGAAGTTGCTGAAGTCTTAGGTATGCATTTCTTTTCTATTTATTGATCACCCTCCAAAGGTAGAAGCGAAAAGCCAGTACTAACACCCGAAAATTGCTATGATCAACAAGCGCTTGCTCTTGAGTGGACTAGTAGAGGTTTTGCGAAAACGGGTCGTGCAGTCTTATGTCTTCCAACGTTGCCCTTGGTGAATCACTACGCTCAAACAACCAATTTTTCTTATGCTGAAAAAGAGAGATGTCTATCGCTCATGATAAAATAATAGCGTTTGCCCTGGCAAAGTAGTAAGCTTATCTACACCAGACAAACGCTTTATTTTCACTATGATCATGAATATTTTTCATGCAACCTGTTTTCTACCGAAGGTCGCGCTAAGTGCAGCATTTTATTTAGGAAGGCGTCGAAATATACCGGGCGGTCGGCTTCTCTCAACAGGGCAGCAAACCAGGTAATTTTGATTCCCTCGGGGGTAACCGGAAGCCCCACAATGGCGGGGTCATCTTCATAGGCAGTGAAAATCCACTGCGGCATGGTAGTAATTCCAATATGGCTTTTTACCATCTCTACCGCCGCATCGGTAATGGGTACCTCGGTTATTTTCCGAAGGTTTATCTTTTCCGGAATCAGGACTTTGCTGGCCAATGTTACGCTCTCAATAGGCAGCGAGTGAACCAGCAGGTGCTGATCTTCAAAGTCTTCGGCCACCAGATAATCTTTATGGGCTAGCGGATGGTGAGCCGGAAGCACTACTTTCAGTTCATCGTCAAAAATTCTTTCAACTTGTACCAGTGAGTTTTCCGGTTCGTAATCGCTCATAATAGCAATATCCAGCTCGCCTTTTATAAGCTGTTCCACCGGATTCTGATTACCGTCAAAAACAATAGTGAAGTCTACCTTGGGAAACTCCTGGCCAAATTCTTTCATCAGCATGGGCAGCCAATGATAGGCCGTGTAGCACTCAACCATAATTCTAAGCGTGCCCTTGGTACCATCCATAATTTGCTGAATAGTATTTTCGGTGCTCTTTAGCTTACTCAGAATTTCTTTGCTGGCATCCAGCAGCACCTTCCCCGCTGGGGTAAAAACTAATTGCTTGTTAAGCCGGTAAAAGATGGGGGTTTGCAGGTATTGCTCCAGTTCTCGCAACTGATGGCTCAGGGCCGACTGGGAAAGAAAAAGCTTCTCGGCGGCATTTTTCAGACTTCCGACTTCAGCTACGGTGCATACTAATTTTAAATGCCGAATTTCAATCATGATATTTTGTAGTTTAACGACATTCAAAATAGTACAACTTTTGTAAAGTTAGCCTATGCTCAAATGAAAATTACTCATCATCATGTTGAAAATAGTTCATGTTGATTAGGTGGGTTTTTTTAAGCGGTAGGTTTAACCCCACCGCTTATAAAGTAAAGGGAGTATCTGATTTACTGCTTATGAATTCCAGCGGACAGCTCGTGACCGGCCGATTGAGGAGTAAGGTGTAAATGTTGTTCGGGCAGTTGCTCTGACGCATTTTCTACCAGCGATACATCTCCCTTTTTCACAATGCCCTTTTCTTGAATATCAGGTTTCGGCTGCTCCACAACTTTCTGTTGATCGCGAGACCAGTACCCCACCTGATGCTCGTTATTAGCCATAATGCTATTACTGAATGCTGAGGAGTACTTCAAATCCTGAGGACCTACCAGTACATAATGGCAGTCTGAGATAATATTATTGGTAAAGGTGAACGGGTAATCTTCCGGGCCAAACCAGAACGCACTTTCGTAAGCCCCGTAAATAATAGAATTGGTAATACTGAAGTCTTGTACATTCTGAAAAAACAGTACCGCATTCCGGCATTCGTAAAAAACACAGTGGCTCACGCTGTTTTCAGGCCCATGCGCCCAGATACCTCCCTGAATTGGAGCCGATTCTTTATTGCCAATAAAGTAACACTGAGAAACATCCAGAGCCTGCAAGGAAGGATCTTCCTTGGAAATCGGGTAATAATACTGAACGTTGGGATTAGCGTTACCCAGAAACTTTAATCCCTGAATGGTGACAAAGCTGGAGCTGACGAGCAAACCCGTGGCATGGGGAAACTGGGTAGTAGAGTTATTGGCTGAGATAGACTGAATGATGGGCATTTGAGCCGGAGTCCACGCTTCGTCATCAGGCATAACCACCGCTTCAATAATATACATTGCGGTGTCGCTCATCACCCGAATGGGATTGATAGCAACTTTATCTTCCAACAAGTAGAGCCCCGGGAAGAGCCGGATGTGGATGCTGCCCACCCCGGTGAACTCATTAGCGCGCTTTACCGCTTCGGCCAAACTGGCCAGTGGGTTCTCCTGAGTGCCGGTCTGATCATCATTTCCGTGCGTGGGGTCAATATAGATTTCCTGGGCTACTGCATTAGAACTGAAAAGGGTTAAGAAAAAGAGGCTTAGAACATAGATAAGGTTCGTCATAAAAATGATGGATTAATACGTTTGAGAATAAAATTTCATGTTCAGTCTTGACGATAGCCAAGGCCGAATAAAACGAAGTTGAAAAATCCATCAGTTAATGGCAGTACAGCACCAGGCCAAGTTGGTACACGTTGGTTCAAGTGTGGTAAGTATTTAATTATCAATCAGTTATGTTATTGAAAATAGATAGGATAACGACCATCTATGTATGCGTTTTCGAGGTTTCATGAGCTTAGGGTTTAAATCCTAAACTGGAAAAACATGTCGTCAGTACTCAATGACTGCCTAAAAAAATAGCCAGCAAAACTGCTGGCTATCTTCAAAAATGATATTGATGTAAATGATATAATCGTTGCCGGAACGGTAGCTTACACCAACTCTTTCTTCTGACTGCGGCTTGCTTTTCGTTTTGACTTTTTGCGTAGTTTGTTAATCCAGATAATGGTTCCGGTGACGGGCAGGCTGGTGGCGATCAGGCAGGAAATGAAATACAGGATTTTGGTGAAGGTACCGTAAAAGTCTCCTACGTGCAGGGCTTTAATGGAGCGGGCAATCTGTTCGTTAACGGGTTTGTTGGAGAAGATTTCTACGCTGATTGCTTCACCGGTATATGGGTCTAGCTCCAGATTGTCTCCAGCGGAGGGAGCAAAGAAGCCGGTTTTGTACTTGGTGATTGACACATGGCCCTGCGGGTCTTCGGGTAGTGAAATGCGGTAATCGCCTTCGTAGGGCAGTACCTCGTCGGCAATGCTGAGAAAATCGGCTACGGTTAATTCACTGGTTCGGGTTTCGACAACTGGGGCTTCCTTTTCTTCTCCGCCTCCGGGGCCATGTCCGCCGCGAGAGCGCTCTACTCCCAGCACATTATACAAGCCGGTGCGATACCACTCAAACGACCATTGCAGTCCGGTGAGGGCCATCACCAGCAGTAAGATGGATGAGTAGAAACCCAGCGCGTTATGCAAATCGTGGTTGATACGCTTCCACCCGCCACTGAATTTAACTTTAAGCCCCTGCCGCCATGACTTAACTCGCTGGGGAAACCAGATAACCAGGCCGCTCAGGATGATAAACACGAAAATTAAGGTGGCTACGCCCACAATAGGGCGGCCCACTTCTGTATCCAGTAGCAACCAGCGGTGCAGACGGAAAACGACCATGAAAAACTCTGATCCGGCCCCTTGGGTGGTTCCTTTAAGTTCGCCGGTGTAGGGGTCAACCAGGTAGGTGGTGCCTCTCCGCTCGCCTTCTTTTCGCACGGAGGCTTCGTAGCTGCGGCTTTCATCGGCGGGAATGCGCAATGAAGATACAGTACCTTCGGGTAAGGCTTGTTGAACTCTCTCAGTAATCTCCTCGGCGGTCAAACGTTCGGTATCCGGTTGTATTGCTACTTCGTACTTTTCCGGTTCCAGCATCTCCTGTATTTCTGAGCTGAAAGTGTAAATGGTGCCCGTCAGGCATACCACGAACAGGATTAAGCCTGCCCCGATGCCCATCCACAGGTGAAGATCATTGAAAAATTTTCTGGTTTTCTTCCAGGTAGCATGTTGATTCTTAGCCGCCATAGTTTTCACAATTAAATAATACAGGCATTTAGTCTTCCGAAGAGGGTTCTGAACAGTAAGTTGTTTCTGTTCCGGCAGCTTAGCCTAATTAAATCTATTTGTAATTAGTCTAAATAGCAGGGATTGCGAAAATAAAGTTTAAGCACGACATTGGCAAGACGCGATGAGAAAATTCACCAACGCGATACGGTGAATGAGAAGGCTTCGGAAGGATTAAATCAACTTTTTACCAAGACTAGGGTTCTTCAATTTCCTGTTTGAGTGCTTGCAAGACTTCGGCATGCGCGCCATCACGTTTTGTATTTTCCTTCCCAGGTCAGCGGTTGCACTCGGTAGTGAAAGGGAGCACTGCTATTAGGGTCATAGTAGGGGCCGAATGAGCAAAATAAGTAGCATCCAGATCGTAGTAAGAGGCAGAGGTAAATACCCCCATTTCTTCACTTTTTTCCTATTACTGACCTACTGACCTACTGACTGGTCATAAAAGGTTTAGCGAGCGTCTGGCTACGTTCTGGGGCCGTTGACTGCCCATAAAGCTTAATACGATGATGATATTATTCAGCAGGCCTTTGTCTTCAGATACCTATAGGTCATGAGTAGGCGTGAGGGAAAAAAGTAGAACTTCTCATTACAATTTCTGAAGCAGCACAATCCAGTCTTCGCTTCCCGGGGCTTTCAAAGTAAGCTGCCCGCTGCCCTCAACGTTATTATCGCGATACCAGGCGCCGGAGTCAGGATCAAACCAGGTGACGCTAAAACTGCCTCGGGGTAGCGTCAGAGTAACATCGGGGGCTTCGGTCTTTGGGTAGTCCGTTCCTGGCTCAGTACCGCTGGGGTTCGCTAAGTAAATAATATACGTGCTGTCATTGTGTGCGCATTTCCATCGGTAAGGATCATCGCCAACGAAAGCATCATCCGGTTCCATATTAACCAGCGTAAGTCCGGTATGCTCAAAAAATGCGTGAATATGCCGAAAGTCATGTCCGCCCTGATGGAGCATTCCTTTACGATTAGCATCAAAATAGCCGGAAACGCCCTGATCTAGCCCTTGGTAAGGTTCCGGGCCAACGGCTACGCTACTTTCGGGGCCGCTGTAATTCTGTCCGCCGTAAGGCAAATAGGTTTTCAAACCGCCGTAGGTAGCATGCCCACCGGAAAGCAGCGAGGCCCACATAAAGCGCCGAAAATAATAGCGGGCATGCATAGGATAGCGATACAACTCATAACGGTCTTCGTCCAGTACAATAGGTTGCTTCCTCTTTTCTCTATACTCCAGAATCAACTCCCCTCCTACCTGATCCAGATCTTCCAGGCTAATCAGATTCGACCAGGCTTCATCCACGTGGTCGTAACCATTGAAGCGGGATTGGTGGTTGGTAATCAGCGTGCCCCAGGGTTCGCGTTTGGCCATGTCCTCGCCCATTACGTTGATGTCATCATAGTGCACCTCCCGTCCGCTCAGAGTATCCTGTTGTAAAACCTTTCGGTCGTTGGTGATGGTCCACTGCACGTTGGGGAAAGAAGACCAGCGGGCCTGGGAGTAACGAGCTATCAGTTGGGCCGCTTCGTCGCCCGCCCGGTAGGCCCGAATTCGGTCGGTGTCTTCGGCGTAGGGAATGAGCTGTAATACTATGTCAGGATGCTTACGAAGGGTATACAGAATTCGGCGTTCAATCTCTTTCCAGTAGAACAAAGATAGATCGCGGCCATTAGCAGTAAATAAAGCATCCACTTTTCCCCGGTCCATAGCAAACCAAGTGCGGATTTTCGTGGCGCCCATTTCGACTGCCTGATCAATGTATTCTTTCCAGTAAGGCTCGGAAGCCACGACAAATCGATAGCCCGTATCACCGATGTGCAGAAACCAATCGCCGTTGTCATACGCGAACTGGTACGGATCATCGGGATGTTGGCGCAGTTTGCCTTTTAAATCAGAAGGGACTACCTCAAAGGTGCCGGACTTTCCATCCAGACCGACATTGTTTGAGGATGAGGCCCATTTCCATGTACCGGGGGTATCACAGTAGGCGCGGACTTTAAAAGCATTGCCCCCATCAAAAAAGCCTTCGGCGACTACTGCTGATCCGTCAGGTCGAGTAAACGTTACAGCAAAGGTGATTTTGTAATAAGGGTTGCCAGCCTCCCCGGTCGTGTTAAGTGTTAGTTCGTAGATACCGCGGTGTAGAGCCTCAGGCTGATCCTGGGAAAGAACCTCCTGGGCTCGTACCGGGCACCATAATGCCAGAAAAAAGAAAAGAGTAGTTGTTGTATTTAGCAGTAGCGATTGAGTTGGCATTATGTGGTTTTAGTAGCTTAAGCAGAGATCCTTTACGTCCAGAACTTTTTCTGTTCATTCTCGGCAATCTGCATGTGTTCTTCGTGGGTTTTTAGATCAAACTCTTCCATAATATCGGCAATTTTAATCTCTGGCGATCGGCTCTCGATAATGGAAAATTCTTCTTCGTGCAAAGTATAAATCCGTACCTTTTGTCCGTACTTCAGTTGGATGGCGGCGAACTTTCGGTTATAGGGGTAGGTATGCAGAAAGGTTTTCTCCAGGTTAATTGGTGCGCATATCCCCCACTTGTCGTAGCTTCCCGTAACGGCCAGTTCTTCGCCGGTTACATCGCAGATTTTGGTGATGCCTTTACGGGTGCTGGAGATGACCGGGTACTTGTTTAGCCAGGCCATGGTATTCACCATTTTTCCGCCAGGAAAAGCGGATGTCCAGAAAACCATTTCTGCGCCTTTTTCCCGCAATCGTCTCCAGCCTTGGGGCCACTCAATATCGAAGCAGGTTTGAATGCCGATAGTGCCGAAGTCAGTCTGAAATACGGGTGGATCTTCCGGGCCCGGTGCTATTCCTTTTGCCATTTCACCCACAGTAGGCCGCATTTTGCGGTAGTCTCCCAGAATGTTACCTTCCCGGTCAATCACAAAAGCAGAATTGTAGTAACGACTGCCTTCTTTCGCATAAAGTGAAGGAATTACGTAGCACTGGTGAGTTTTGGCAAACTCCTGAAATGGGCCAATAAGCCTACCACTTCCATCCTCAGAGGCTTCGTCCAGCGGAGGGCGACCGCCTTTGACACCCGCCACATGGAATACTTCGGGCAGACAAATGATATCGGGAGATAAAGGAAGCGCGTTTTCCATTTGCCCGATGGCCGCCTGGATGACCTCCTGGCAATTGCTGCCTTCCATCTTATGTGTAGTGAGCGTGGCAACCCACACCTCTCGGGGTAACCTTCCCGATGGTGGCGACATGCCGGGCGATTGCTGCTGAGCGTTTGATATACCGGCCAGCCCCATAGCTGAGGCACTTAAGCCAGCGTTTCGGATAAATTTTCTTCTTGAAGAATTTTGCATGATTCTCTAGGTTGGAAAAAAACGGTTATACTATAAGATAGTAACTGTTTCTGATTTAATAATAGGTCTTTAAGGTCATCAGTAGTAAAATTAGCCGCTGGATGCTAGTTGGTAAACTTCCAGCGGCTAATCAGATTAAAAAGCAAGTGTTAGTACCCTGGATTCTGCTGAGTTAGATTAGGGTTGTTGTCCATTTCGTTTTGCGGAATAGGCATGAGCCGTTGGTGTTCCGGCCAAACCTGCCCATGCTCTTCCAGTGCAAATTTAGCTGCCCGGTCGCGCCGGATCAGGTCGCGCCAGAACGAATACTCAAACACAAACTCTACCCGCCGTTCCTGAAAGATAGCATCTAACACCCCATTTTTAGATAAGTCCATAGGTAAATCAGGTAATTCTGAGCGGTTTCGAACTATATTAATTTGGCCAATAGCATCGGCAGAACGGCCTACTTCATTCAGTGCTTCAGCATAGTTTAAGAGAAGTTCGGCGTATCGTATGTAGGGGAAATTCATGTTATCGTATTGCTTCTGGGGATCGCCAGCGGGGCCTCTCCACCATTTGTGAATGGCTGGTACTGCGGGGTAGAGCTCGGTGTTATAGTCAGCGGTAGAGTCTTCCATAATATAGCCACTCACGTGCTCATCTCCTACAAATAGGAACGTGCCTTTTAACCGCTCATCTCCTGGCTCATAGGCGTTAAGTAACTGCGGGGTAGGGCTATATCCGCCCCACCCACCGAAGGGGGCGTATTCGGTGCCAATACCCGGAGGTGCCATGTAGGCAGATAGCCAGAAAGCATCATTATCATCTTTCCATCCGCCATTAGGATCTATGCGGTGCTGGGTTTCGAAAATAGATTCGGATCCATTATTCTCGGTTTGTGAGAAGTTATCGAGCATCTCATCGCGAAGCTCATAGGTATTCAACGCTATTACTTCTTCGCTACGGGTCACCACCTCTTCGTATTCAGCAATCTCCAGATGCGTTTTAGCCAGCATCGCCAGTGCAGCCCCCTTGGTGGCTCGACCTAAATCATTACTTTCATAACTTACTGGCAGCACCTGAGCTGCTTCTGTAAAGTCCTTCTTTACTTGGGCCCATACGTCTTCTACTGGCGCGCGGGAAGGGTAAAAGTCAGTGCTGGCCGTTTGCATATAGGTGATCAGGGGTACTCCACCAAAGTAGCGGGCCAGATTAAAATAAGCCAGGCCTCGCAAGAATTTGGCTTCAGCAACCACTCGTTGCTTTAATTCTTCGTCGATGGACATTTCTCCAACCATATCAATCGTTGTGTTGGCCCGGGTCACCACTAGGTAGGTACCGTTCCAGATACCGCCACCGGTGTTGATATCGATGTTGTATAAATACGTGGAATTAGCAAGGCCCTGGCTTCCGGCAAGAACATCACCGCAGGGCATGTACCCATGAATTAGGTAAAGAAAATCCATGGTGTTATTTTTAGCAAAGGCATCATACACCCCGCTAAGTGACGCCAGTGCATCGTCTTCCGTTTTATAGAAGGTAGCATCCGTCAGCGTGGACATAGGGTCTTTGTCCAGAAAGCTTTCGCTACAGGCAAAAAGCGGTAGCAACAGTATAATTATATAGTTTTTAAGGCTCATATCAATTTTTGTTTCTTGTTCTCATTTCAGATTATCCCGTGTTGTTTCCCCGGTTAAAAGCCTAAGCTTACTCCCAGTCGGAAAACCCGGGCCTGAGGGTAGTTGCCATCGTCATAGCCTGATTTCAGCACATTCTGATTCAGGTCGCCCACTTCAGGGTCAATGCCAGAGTACTTGGTGAGCGTAAACAGGTTTTGGGCGCCTATGTATACCCGAGCGCTGCTTAAGCCCGCGTTTTCAGCTACTGTTTGAGGTAAGGTGTAGCCAAGCTGCACATTTCTCAGGCGTACAAAAGAGCCATCTTCTACATACCAGGAGTGTGTAGGGCTGAAGTTGGGGTTATTATTGCCTGCCAGACTGAGCTTGGGTATGGTGTTGCTGGTTCCCTCACCATGCCAGCGGTTCATCAGGTCTTGTTTGGCATTATTGAAACCCTGTATGTCATACAACTCACTTTTGATGCGATTGTACACATCATTACCCTGCACTCCCTGAATGAAGAGATTTAAGTCGAAGCTTTTGTAAGAAAAATTGCCCGTCAGCCCATAGGTGAAGTCTGGGAATGGGTTTCCGATGATGGTGCGGTCTTCATCGTTAATTACGTCATCATCATTCAGATCCCGGAAGCGGAAAAAGCCGGGTTCGGCATTGGGTTGGTCGGCATGCGCTTCAACTTCCGCCTCGTTCTGGAAAATACCATCCATCACAAAGCCATACATAGAACCGATAGGTAATCCTTTAGCGGTTTTGCTATAGGTACGGTTCTTATAATCACCATAAATAATCTGTTCACCATCCGGGCCTAAACCGAGCACTTCGTTGTTATAGAAGCTGATATTGCCGCTAAGACTATAATTAAAGCTTCCGGAGTATTTTCGGTACGTAAGTGCCAGTTCTAGTCCTTCGTTTCTAACCTCGCCGGCGTTGACAGCTGGGCTTCTGGGCGAACCCACTGTGGCGGGTACGGGCACATTAATCAGCAGGTCTTCGGTATCTTTGATGTAATAGTCGGCCGTCAGTAGCATTTTGCCTTCAAAGAAAGATGCGTCAATGCCAAAATCCGTTTGGGTGGTGGTTTCCCAGCGTAAGGCCGGGTTGCCAATCTGTTGCAACGCTACTCCGGGAGAGCCTACCCCAGGTTCTTGCCCAAATACATGCCCTACGTTAGAGTTAGAGAGGCTGGTATTATAAGAGCCAGGCGAGAGGCCACTCTGGTTTCCGATTTGGCCCCAGCTACCGCGCAGTTTCAGGTCATCCAGGAAAGAAACGCTCTGCATAAAACCCAATTCTGACAGACGCACCCCGGCGGAGAAGGACGGGAAAACACCCCATTTGTTATCCGGGCCAAAGGTAGAAGAGCCATCGCGGCGAATGCTAGCAGTAAACAGGTAAGTGTCGTCGTAGCTGTAGTTAATCCTTCCCAGGTACGAAACTAATGTGCTTTCTACAATATGCCCGCCGGTAGTCCGATTATCTACCAGTGAGCCATCGAGGCCGCGAATGGTTTCATTGACAAAGGTATTACCCGAGCTGCTCAGGTAGTTACGATCAAACTTTTGGCTGGTATACCCCACCAGTCCGGTTAGTGAGTGGCTACCAAATGACTTGTCGTACGTCAGCGTATTTTCAATGACCCAATCCAGCCCTTCGTGACTATAAACGCTTAATTCGGCTGTTTGCTGCAAGGTGTACAGGCCTCGATCCAGCACGGCGGGCAGGTAATTGGAACCGTTGGCAAAGGACATATCTGCCCCTACGTTGGTTTTCCAGTTTAATCCCGGCAGAATGGTGTATTCGGCAAATACTGTTCCCAGCACTCTTGACTTATTAATCGTATTCTCTATTTCGTGGGCCCGGGCAATAGGATTATCCAGGTTGCTATAGTACGTAGGGGAACCGTATGTGCCGGCAAAAGAGCCGTCATCATTGTAAATAGGAAGCGTAGGTAAGCGAGCCAGTGCCTGGGTGATCAGACCATGAGTGGCATCATTGGTCGGTACTCCCTCAGTGATGGTGCGGCTCACTGTCAGGCTATTGCCCAGCTTAAAACGCTCACTTACGTTCAGATCTACATTGGCCCGTACTGAAAATCGGTCGAAGCCCGAACCGAGCACAATACCATCCTGGTTAAAATAATTGAGAGAAACAGCGCCCTGAATGAGTTGGTTACCGCCTGAAACACCCAGATTGTAGCTCTGCATAGGGGCTGTTCGAAATAGCGCTCCCAGCCAGTCAGTTCCTTCAGTACCCAAAGAGGCAGGGTCGCTCCACTCGGGGTTAAGCGGAAAAGGAAAATCTTCATTGATGATAGCTTCGTTGGCCAGTGTGGCAAACTCCATCGGGTTAAGCATCTCCGGTAAATTGGTAGCCTGCTGTAGTCCGTAATAAGCATCAAAATTTACTTTCATCTGCCCGGCAGTGCCTCTTTTGGTGGTAATGATTACTACCCCGTTGGCGGCGCGTGATCCGTAGATGGCGGAAGCGGATGCATCTTTCAATACTTCAATAGATTCAATATCATTGGGGTTTAAAGCCGCCAGCGGGTTATTGCTTTGGTTATAAAAACTGGTGCCCAGGTTATCGTTCATGATCGGAAATCCGTCAATCACATACAGAGGCTCGTTACTGGAGCCAGGGGTGCCGATTCCGCGAATGCGAACAGATACGTTTCCACCGGGAGCCCCCGAGTTTTGGGTAATGCTCACCCCTGGCACCTGGCCCTGCAATGCCTGATCAAAAGAAGTAACCGGAATCTTTTGAATGTCTTCAGAATTAACGGAAGCAATAGCTCCGGTAACATCGCGCTTTTCCTGGGTACCATACCCCACTACTACTACTTCAGAAAGGGCTTTTATATCAGGAGACATTTGCAGGTCAATTACGGTGCGCCCGCCCAGCATTACTTCTTCGGTAGCGTAGCCAATAGAAGAGAAAACCAGCGTAGTGGTGGTATCGGGGGCATTTAGCCGGTAATTTCCGCCTACATCTGTAACGGTACCAATAGTAGAGTTCTTTACCAGAATGTTTACTCCCGGCATCGGATCACTGTTCTCATCCGTTACCTTTCCGGTAATGGTTTTATTCAGGTCCGCTTGCTCATCAATACCCTGAGAAGCCAGGGACGCTATCGGTTGAGAAAATGAGCGATTATTAGTTGTAGACTGGAGCTTCTCACTGTTAATGCGTTTCAGCTCCTTTTTTTCGCTGAAAATGATGTAATACCCATCTTCAATTTTTTTATATCGGAGTTGAAAAGGTTTAAGGAAAGAAGTCAGCAACTGATCAATGCTGAGGTCACTCCAGCTGTCTGACGATGGGGCTTTTACCACTTTATCTTCTACCGTGTTGATATCATAGCTAAAGAAGACATCATATTGCGACTCTATTTCAGAGAGCACGCTCTTCAGCGACTTGGTTGTTTCATCCTGCCCGGGGTTGTCGGTTTGGTGCGACGACGGGCCGGTTAGAGGCGGTAAAGCGGCCAGCTCCTGCGCCGGGAGCTGCGAACAAAGACTGCAAAAAATTGTAAGCAGCCATAATTTAACATAGATTTGTAACGGGTTCATCATAATTCTGCAGTTTTAAGTTGAACTTATTGAAGATAACCCTGTCTGGCTCCGGGGTCTGCAAACTGTTGGAGCCAGCGGGGTTTACTCTTTATGAAAAATGATCTTTCTTTCCGTTTTGGAAATTCTTATATGATAGATATCCGAAAGGGCGGCCAGTAGCACATCTACATTGTCTGAAGGAAATACCCCTTTCAGTACTTTTTCGCTTAGTTGCTCATCTTCAAAAACTACTTCTATTCCGTAGGTATCTTTCAGAATCTCAGCTACTTTTTGCAAAGGCACCTCGTCAAAAATCAGGTGGTTATTTTTCCAGGAGGCATACACTTCTGGGTTCACCACTTTTCTAACAATCTGATGATCTTGCTGAGAATAGCCGACCATTTCTCCGGGTTCCATCACTAATTCATCCTGATCTTCAATCTTCAGTCGCACTTTGCCGGAGCTAAGTACTACTTCGGTTTTTTCTCGCCGGGTATTTACATTAAACTGGGTGCCCACTACTTCTATATCCAGTGCGTCGGTGTGTACTACAAATTTGATCAGATTGTCGTTGTCCGGGTTATCGGAGGTTGGTGCTATACCTTGCCGTTGGGCTATTTCCTGTACATGAAAGTAGGCTTCGCCGGTTAGCCATACCTCGCGGGTGTTTTCTGTTTGCCAATTGGCGCTAAACCGCAGCGAAGAGTTACCATTTAGTAATATTTCGGAGCTGTCGGGCAGTACCACTGTTTTTGTTTCGCCATACGCGGTGCGATACGAAACATCAGTATTCTGATACTGGGTGATGAAGAAATAGACGATGCTTGCCACGAACAGGGTTCCGGCAAAAGCCGCCGCTAGGCTGGTCCATCTACCCAGAAAGGCTTGCTTTGAGGCAAAGCTACGGTGAGCTTCTGGGTTTGTATTGGGTTTATCCTGGCTAGCAGGTATTTCCAATGCCTTTTCCCGGTCTTTTTGAAGAGTGGCCTTGATCCTATATAATATTTTCTCGTCATCTATTTCAGCCTCGGGGGTTTTCTCGAAATCAATAGAACGAACTATTAACTGAGCCTGGGTGATGAGTTCTTTTTTCTCAGGGTGCTCCATCAACCATGTTTGCCAGAACAGGTTCGTTGCCGGAGTAGGGGTAGCGGCCCATTCACAAAAGTAAGGGTCACTTAAAAGATCAGCCAGGGTAAACTTTGAATAGTTCATAGAGCATTGTAAGGCTGTTGATTAACCTATTTATTATAAAGGGGTGGGGTTGGCTGGTTTTACATCAAAAGTTTTAATCTTTTTTTAATTTTCTCAATACGAAAGCGCAACACTAAATAGCACTATTAGATCTTTAGCCAGGATATGCCTTAGCAGGCCATGCGTATGGCTTGGCCATGTGCCCACGCTGGGGCTTAAAGGTTAGGAAAGTGGGTTGCCTTTTTCAGGCAAAGGATAGGTTGTGAGAAATGATAAGAAAGCCTAACCGCATACCATCAGTAGCAGCAGGTATACAAGTTTGGTGTTTTCTTTAAGCGTATCTAGTGCGCGGTAAATAAGGTTGTAGGTGGAGCGCACGCTCAGTTTCATAATAGAAGACACTTCCTCATAGCTTAGATCATCGTAAAACTTTAAGGTAATGGCTTCTTTTTGCCGTCGGGTTAAGCTGTTTACGGCTTGCAGCAGTGCTTCCCGCTGCTCTTGTGAAATTTCCCGAGTGATCTGATCAGACTCGCAGGAAAAAATAATTTCAAAGTTATAATTACTCGGAACGTTGCCATCAAAGGGGAGGCGGCGTTTCTGAACCAGGCTTTTAATAATTTTTCGCCGTAAAGCCTTATACAGGTAAAATTTTACCGATGAGGCCTGCCCAATACTTTCTCGTCTTCGCCAAAGCTCTACAAACATATCGTGTATACTGTCTTCAATCAGCTCTTTGTCAGAGGTGATTCGCTCGCCATAGTGGTATAGGTCGTGGATATATTGCCTGTAAATTGCGGTTAGTGCTGCCTCGTCACCTTGCTTAAATGCACTCCAAAGCCCAAATACTGCATCTTCTGCCGTTTGAGTAGCGTCCTTTTTGTTCGATACTATCCGATCATCCCTAATAGTTAGATTGGGATTATGATGGTGAATCATAAAAATAACCTTACTTATAAAAGTATAATTACAATAAAATTACTAGGCAGGTCTTATTATGTAATTTTTTTAAAGAATAGACAATTTATCATTAATTCGATGATAAACAAAAAAAATAAATAGTATCTGAGCCTTGAGTTCATTCCTTATTCATAGAAAGAGTGCTCTAAGAAATAAAATTGAAAAATAAATGCTCAAAGAAAGGAAAAGTGCAAAAATTTGATTGTGAGCTTATAAATCTGTATTCTTAATATAAAAAGCATACTAGCTTGCAAAATGGAGGTCAACATATCGATGATCAGGCCATCTGGCTTCAAATAATTCGGGGAAACGAACTGGCGTTGGCCCAGCTGTATGATCTTTACGTAGACGTGCTCTATAGTTACGGGCGAAAGATTACCTATAAATCTGAGATTATTGAAGACGCTATTCAGGATTTGCTGACTGAAATCTGGTATCGTCGGGAAAAGCTGAGTGTCCCCAACTCAGTGAAAGCCTATATGCTGCGGGCTTTTCGGCGTACTCTGCTGAAGCAACTGTATCAGTATAAACGCATTTCTTTCACTGGCGAATACTTGCCAGTAGGTGAGGACGACGATCATCAGTATCTGCATACCCAGATTCTGTCCGAAATTGAGTCGGAATTTAAAACGGACCTTCAGCAGGCTATGGCAATGCTCAGCCAGAAAGAGCAGGAAGCCATTACGTTACGGTATACCGAAAACCTCAGCCATGACGAGATTGCTTCTATTATGGGCATTAAAAAGCAGACTTTATACAATCTGCTGCACAATGCCATTCAAAAGCTCACTGCTTCTATGAAAAACAAATACCCGTCAGATGGAGTGTTCACTCCCTTTGCTATTACTCTCTTTTTGCTCTCCGAAATGTTTGAGGTCCCTGTTTAAACGCTTACAATCCATAGTGTTGTTGGTTAAATGATATTGCGGTAAAATTGCCTTTTATTAAAAATGTCATAAAAAAGAAAAATATTTTCCGTTGATACAGTAGTTTTCATAATTAACTGCTTCTGGTAGTATAGGTCAGCCTACACAACCATGAGCAGACAAGAAATCCTCACTAGCCTTTTACTGGATGATACCTTCCGTGCCTGGGTGCTGTCTGATGGGCAGGAACATAGCCAGCATTGGGAGCAATGGCGGTTTGTGCATTCCGAAGATATTGAATTGCTGGAAGAGGCCCGGGAGATCTTATTGGAGTGGCAGGCAGACCAGGAAAAACTACCTGATAATCGAAAAGAAGTTCTCCGGCAGAAAATTCTGACTATTGCTCAGTCAGAGCGTACCGCGTACGCTCATCCGCGTAAGCCCTGGGCGGAAAATCCGGTGTGGATGTGGGCAAGAATTGCTGCGGCAGTCAGCATCGTAGTAATTGGAAGCTTGTTATTGTATACCCGGGTAGGCGATCAGCCCGAAGCAAGACGCTATGCTACCACCTTCGGAGAGATCAAAACGTTCAGGTTACCCGATAGCTCTCAGGTGACGCTCAACGGAAATTCTTCTCTACAATATCAATACAATAAAAAGCAAACCTCTGGCTCTCGCGAAGTGTGGCTAACCGGCGAAGCTTTCTTTGAAGTAAGCAAGCAGCGAGTTACTACCCAAAGTGGTGAGCCGCAAGATGTAAAGTTTATTGTCCATACTGATAACCTATCCGTGCAGGTGCTGGGTACCCGGTTTAACGTGCGGCATCGTCGCGATCAAACTCAGGTAGTGTTGGAAGAAGGTAGTGTACAATTACAACTACCAGAGCAAACTCAGGCTCTGCTAATGTCGCCCGATGAACTGGTAGAGGTACATAAAGGAACCAGTCAGATAAACCAGAAACCGGTCAGAGCCAACGATTATATCGCCTGGAAAGAAGGAGTGATTCATTTTGAAGGAGCCTCTTTTGAGGAGATCAACCGGGTTCTGGAAGATAACTACGATATCACCCTGTATTTTGAAAAACAGGAGCAGGCCGAAGCCATTAATCTGCAAGGAACATTCCCGGCCAACCACATTGACATTCTGCTCGAGGCTATTGCCAATGTAACGCATACAACCATCAACAAAAAGGGTAACATGATCATATATCAGTAATATCTACTCCCTTATGGCATAGGGAGATGAAAACAGCAACTACTCTAAATACAATAACATGAAAAACTACTGTAGCTACCTAAGCCGGGCCTGGTTGGTGTTGCTTTGCCTACTATTGCCCTACCTGTCACATGCCCAGCAACTGGCCTTTAAGGGTACTAGTCCATCTGGAGATGTTACTGACCAGCAGAAAGGCACCAGCCTTACGTTGGTGTTGCAGAAAATAGAAAAAACATACCACGTAAACTTCTATTACCAGGTGCAGGATGTGGAAGACAAGTATGTCGACCAGACCGTTCAGATTAAGGGTCAGAAAGATTTGAAAACCACCCTGGCAGAGGTGCTGGAGAAATTTTCGCTCGATTACAAAAAAGTAAGCGACGACTACTATTATGTTTTCAAGAAAGATGTCGAGGAACTGCCGGAAAAGCTAAAGAAAAGCAGTTTCTCAGGCAGTGTTCAAGCCGCTCCAGACGAAGCGCAGAATATTTTGGCCTCGTTATCCGGATTTAACGTAGACGAACGAGCTTCTGTGATGGAGCAAACCATCACCGGGCAAATAATAGATCTGGAAAATAATGAGCCTCTACCCGGAGTCAATGTGTTTGCGGCCGGAACCACCACTGGTACGGTAACGGATATTGACGGCAATTACCGGATTACAGTAGGTGATGATGTGACTACCTTAATATTTTCTTCAGTAGGCTATACTACGGAAGAGGTGGCTATTAATGGACGGTCTGTCATCAACATATCAATGGCTCCGGATATTCAGGCATTAAGCGAAGTAGTGGTTACGGCTTTAGGTATTGAGCGGGAAGCTAAATCGCTGGGGTATGCCACGGCAAAAGTAGAGCCGGAAAAGTTCACCGTAAATCGTACTCCCAATTTTGCCAACTCCCTGCAAGGCAAAGTAGCGGGAGTGAATATCACCGGATTAGGCTCCGGTCCGCAGGGCAGTAGTAAAATCCGTATCCGCGGAATCTCCTCGTTTGGCGGCGATAATTCTCCGCTGATTGTGGTGAACGGGGTGCCGATTGATAACTCAAACTTTGGTGCCCGGGGTGAGTTTTCTGAGCGCGGCTCCAACCGTACTTCCGATAGCGGTGATGGGCTGAGCAGCATTAACCCGGATGATATCACCTCCATGAACATCCTGAAGGGAGCGGCGGCCTCCGCCCTCTACGGTTCCCGGGCTAAGGATGGGGTCATTATGATCACCACTCGCAACCGGGCCGCCGGTACCGGGGTACAACTGCAATACAATACCAACTACACTGTAGACGTACCGCTGGATTTTACCGATTATCAGTATGAATACGGGCAGGGAGAAGGCGGCGTGCGGCCTACCTCGCCCCGGCCGGTTTCTGGAGTATGGAGCTTTGGAGAGAGGTTTGCGCCGGGTATGACCCAGATTTTGTTTGATGGCATCGAGGTTCCCTACGTTCCTCAGCGCAATAAGATCCGAGATTATTATCGAAATGGCTCCACCTTCGCCAATACGGTGACGATCTCATCCGGCAGCGAGTACGGCGGCTTTAGCCTGTCGGTTTCTAATATGGATAGCAAGGCTATTCTGCCGGGTTCTAACTACAACCGCAAAACCATCAACCTGGGCTTTACCCAAACCCTGGCTAATAAGCTGACCATTTCTGGTAATGTGAATTACTCTCGGGAAGACCGGAAGAACCCACCCAACATTGCCGAGCAGGACTACAGCCCGGTGGTTATCTACACCCTGGCTACTTCCATGCCGCTGGACCTGCTGGAAGAATATGCCTTTGATGAGAATGGAGATGAGTTTCCATATTCCCGCTTTACCAACCGTACCAACCCATACTTTGCCTTGTCTCGCTTTGAGAACAATATGAAAGACCGCATTTATGGAAACCTGACTGCCAAGTACAACTTTACCGACTGGCTGTATTTGCAGGCTCGTATAGGCCAGGACTACTACATGCGGGATCAGGATTATAACCTGCCTACTGGCTCTCAGCGGCAATCGTCTCCGCCGCCGGGGCTAGTCAATGGCGAGTATGTACAAGATCAACTCCGCTTCCGGGAAATTAATGCCGACTTTTTAGTAGGGCTTAATAAAGCTTTTGGCGACTTTGAACTGAACCTGAATCTGGGGGGCAACCAAATGTATCGCCGCTCCAACCGGAATAACATCCTGGCCGAGCTGTTCTACACTCGCGACAAATACACCATAGAAAACGCCAGCAAAGTAAGCCCTCAGTATTCTATCTCTGAGCGGCAGGTCAACTCATTGTATGGTTCGGCCGAGATCTCATACAAAGGATTCGCCTACCTGAACGCTACCACCCGTAACGACTGGTTCTCTACTTTATCACCTGAGAATCGCAGTATCCTCTACCCTTCCGTAACCGGTAGTTTTGTGTTCTCGCAGGCTTTTGCCGGGCTACCCAACTGGCTGTCGTTCGGTAAAATTCGGGCGGCGTATGCTGAGGTAGGAAGCGATACGGATGTACAACCCTACGCCAACAACCTGTTTTATGGCATTAACACCCAACAGTTTCCTAACGAAGATGGCACGCCTCAGCCGGTAGCCAGCATCAGCGGGTCCGTAGTACCTAACACCGATCTGCGCCCTATGCGGGTAACCGAGAAGGAGATTGGGCTGGAGATGCAGTTGTTTGACAACCTCCGGTTTGAAGTGTCTTTCTACGATAAGGTATCCTCCGATCAGATTCTACAGGCTCAGGTATCGGATGCTTCCGGGTTTATCAACCAATTAATTAATGTTGGTAAAAGTGTGAACCGGGGAATAGAAATGTTTGCTGCGGTATCACCCGTTCGTACCAATGATTTTGAATGGAACACCAGTGCCAATGCTTCATACAACACCTCAGAAGTACTCAGCCTGGGGGATGATGTAGACGGTACTTTTATTACGGTAGGTGAAGGAGAGTTTCACGGCGAACTCCGGCAGGAGGTGGGCAAACCTATGGCTCAGTTATATGGTTGGGGCTGGCTGCGCGATGACCAGGGGCGGCAGGTATTTGATGCGACCAGCGGGCGCCCCCTGCGCTCTAGTGAGCAGATCAATTTCGGTAGTGCCATTCCCAAATGGATTGGCGGATTTACCAATAGCTTCCGCTACAAAAAAGCCAGTCTGTCTTTCCTGATCGACTTTAAACTGGGGCATAAGATGATCTCCGGAACGCACGTTAACGCCTACCGCCACGGACTGGATAAAGCCACGCTGGAAGGAAGAGACGTAGGCTATGTTGTTGGTGACGGGGTGATGATTGTGGACGAAGTGACGAATGATGCCGGAGAGGTGATAGAAACTGTTTACGCTCCCAACACCGCTCAGGCCGAGATTCAACCCTATTACGAAACCATCCGTTCCGGCCGCATGTCTGAGCAGTCAGTGTTTAACGCCGGTTCGTGGCAACTGCGGCAGATCACGGTGGGGTATGATTTCACCAGCCTGCTTTCTTCGGTCAACTTTATTCAGAGTGCTCGCCTGAGCCTGGTTGCCAACAATGTGGCGGTGCTGAAACAGTGGGTACCTCACATCCACCCCGACCAGAACGGACTGATCTCCGATAACCTGATTGGCCTGGAAGCTACCGGCCTGCCCATCACCCGCAGTATGGGATTTAATCTGAACATAAAATTTTAATCGTTGCGGCTGAATTTATTCTCACCATGCAAGACCAAAAAATTATGAAAAATATTAATACCTACTTCTGGAGCAGTCTGCTGGCCATGATCTTCATTGTTGGCTGCGACGACGGATTTGATGAAATGAATACTAACCCGGTGCGCCTGACGTCTGTAGACCCGACCTTTCAGCTAAACTACGCTATTATTGAAAGCTCGCTG
The DNA here is from genome assembly GCF_022458895.1 of Roseihalotalea indica. Next base: position 65,476 of record NZ_JAINFL010000002.1, read on the forward strand.
GAGTACAATAACCTGACGTACGAAACCACCATCGTGCGGCAGATGATCACCCCGTTTACCGGTGTTGGTACGGGCGGGAACCTCAATCAGGATAACCGCTCGGCCACCCAGGGCAACTGGCAGAAGTACTACCGAAATGTGGTTAAAAACATTATTGATGTGGTGGAGCGCACGCAGGATGACCCTGAGCAGTCTAACCTGTACAACATGGCCCGAATCTGGCGAGCCTATGCCTTCCTCATCCTGACGGATACCTACGGAGATATTCCGTATACCGAAGCTGGACTGGCTTTTCTGGAAGGAACGGTCTTTCCAACATACGATAGTCAGGAAGCAGTGTATACCGATATTCTAAATGAACTGGAAGCAGCTTCGGCGGCACTAAGTGATGCTCAGCCCATTGCGGCGCAGGACATTCTATACAAAGGCGATGTGGTTCGATGGCGGCGATTAGGTAATTCTCTTCTGCTTCGGGCAGCGATGCGGCTGACCAAAGCGAACCCTTCCTTAGCGCAGGAATATGCCGCCAAAGCCGTGGGGGGAGGGCTGATGCAATCCAACAACGACAATGCTCTCGTCCGGCACGATGCTAATTTCAGGAACAATGTAGGCACCAACCTCAATGGCGGGCAAGCACCTTTCTATTATCTGGATCAGGAGTTTGTCAATTTTCTTAAAGAGAACAATGATCCTCGGTTGGAGTCTATCGCAGTGCGCTACGTGAGTGCTGAAAGCGGAGCCGAGCAAACCGAAGAAATTGCTGACCGCTCGTTTGATGCCCAGGTTGGCATGCCGCAGGGCTACGACAACACCACCATCCCGCCGGTAGCGGAAGCCGATGGCCTGGCCAGCCTGTTCGCCTACAGTCAGCTTGACCGCCGGCGGCTCGGTGACCCGGAAGCGCCCAGTTTTCTGGTAACCTATGCCCAGACGCAGCTATTGTTAGCCGAAGCAACGTTTCGGGGTTGGGCGCAGGGCGATGCAGCAGCGATATACCACAGCGGCATAGAAGCCAACATGCAGCAGTTTGCCGAGTGGCCCGGTGATACTGAAATTACTCAGGATGAAATAGATGCCTACCTCCAAGCGCATCCGCTGGAAGCCGGAATGGAACTGGAGCAGATCAATACCCAATACTGGGTGGCATCTTTCCTGATTGGCCCGGAGGCCTTTGCAAACTTCCGCCGCAGCGGGTACCCGGAGGTGGCTCCCAACCCCTACCCCGGCAGTGATTTGAAAAACGAAGACTTTATCCGCCGCCTCACCTACCCGGATTCAGAACTAACCGTAAATAAACAAAACGTAGATGCCGCCATCGGTCGCCAGGGCCCAGACATACTGGATACCCGGGTGTGGTGGGATAAGAATTGACAAGAAGTCCGAAGACCGGAGTCGGGAGACCGAAGAAGAAAAAACTTCTGACTTCCGTCTTCGGACTTCCGACTCTGAAAACAGTACACACAAATCATTCATAATGAAACAATTAAAGAAGAGAATTGCGGCCGGAGAGACGGTGAACGGATGCTGGCTGAACCTGGGGAGTAGCGTGACGGCCGAGATTGTAGGTGCCGCTGGTTTTGACTGGGTACTGATTGATCTGGAACACGGGGCGGGTTCGGAGAAAGACGTGCTGCATCAGCTTCAGGCATTAGAGCACACTCCGGCTGCGCCCATCATCCGGGTAGAAAGTTCGGAGCGGCAACGCTTTCATCGGGTGCTGGATATGGGAGCCGAAGGAATCATGTGTCCCCGGGTGGGCAATGTGGAGGAAGCCAAAAAGGTAGTGAGTGCTCTGCGGTATCCACCGGATGGAAGCCGGGGAGTGGCTAAAATGGTGCGGGCTACCGGTTTTGGTCAGCATTTTACCGAGTATCATCAGAATGCCAAGGATGATATTCTAGGCATTGTGCAGATCGAGACCTTGGAGGTGCTGGACCATCTGGATGCCATGGCCGCCCTGGATGGAGTGGATGTGCTGTTCATCGGTCCGGCTGATCTGTCTATGGCGCTGGGGCACTTCGGTGATTTTGAGCATCCGCAATTCAAAGAAGCGCTGAAAGCTACCGTGAGCGCGGCTGAGAAAGCCGGGAAAGCGACGGGAATCCTGCTTTTTAATCCGGATGATTTTTCAACTTACCATGAAATGGGAATCCGGGTGATTGCTTGCGGAGCTGATGCCACTTTCGTAGCCAATGGTGCACGACAAATGGCGCAAAGGCTCAATGCTTTTAAGTAAAAAAGGATTGAGAGATTGAATTGGTGAAGGTTTGAATGAGTGAATCCTCTGCCTCGCTCAGAGTCTCCGTGCGCTGGCTCCGCTCGTAGAGGACTCTGAGCACTAAATGTGATTGATAAATTATTGATTAACAGACATTTATTCATTCATTCCATCCCTTAATCCTTGCCTTAAAAGCAAATAAGTGAGGCCAGAAGAAATACAACAACTTATGCTATCGACAACCTATGTTATTTACAGATCCTTTATTCATTCTGCTTATTGGTGTGCTTATTGTCGTGGGCGGCATTATCGGACTTCGCCTGCATCCTTTTCTGGCACTGCTGCTGGGGGCTTTTGTGGTTGCGGAACTGACTCCCGCATCAGCCCTTGAGCAATATGTGTTGAGCAAGGGCGGTACAGAAGCGGCTGCTCAGGCACTATCAGCCCGGGCGGTGGGTGAACGAATTGCCCTACAGTTTGGGGATACCTGTGCCAAGATCGGTATTCTGATTGCTATGGCTTCCATCATCGGCAAATGCCTGCTGGAAAGCGGCGGAGCCGAACGCATTGTGCGCTCTACCCTGCTGATCACCGGTACCTCACGTGCTCCGCTCACCTTTTTGGGTAGCAGTTTTTTTATCGGTATTCCGGTTTTCTTTGATACCGTTTTTTATCTGATGATTCCCTTAGCCAAGGCTATGGCGATGCGGATTGGAAAGAACTATCTCTTTCTGGTGCTCTGCATTACGGCCGGAGCGGCCATGGCTAACTCGCTAGTACCGCCTACACCCGGTCCGTTGTTTCTGGTGAGCGAGATGCAGATTCCTATCGGCATGATGATGATTGGGGGTATTCTGGTAGGTACCGTCACTATTATAGCGGGGTACTTCTTCGCCGCCTGGGCCAATCGGAAGTGGCCAATCCCCCTGCGCGATTCAGTAGATGCTCCGCTGAAAAACATTCGCACGCTTTCCGCTCGTACCGATCTGCAACTGCCCCCGCTCTGGCTATCTGTTTTACCCATCCTGATTCCGCTGGTATTTATCAGTGCCAATGCGGCGTTAAACACTTTTTTTGAGCCACGGAACACTAGCGGTCTGTTGTACAACACCGTGCAGTATCTGGGAGAGAAAAATATTGCTCTGATTGCCGGCGGGCTATCGGCTTTGATCCTGTTGGCTATTCAGAAGCGAGGCAACAAACAGGAGTTGCTGGAGTCAGTACAGACGGCCCTGATGAGCGGGGGCATGATCATTTTAATTACGGCCGCCGGTGGAGCGTTTGGCGGCATGTTGCAACAAACCGGCATTAGCGAGCGTATTGGCGGATTAACCCAGGATTTTCAGATGGCCTTACTGCCACTCGCCTTTTTGATTACGGCGGTAGTCAGAACAGCCCAGGGGTCGGCTACCGTGGCTATGATTACCGCTTCGGGAATTCTGGCGGGCCTGGCTACCAGCACGCATCTGGAGTATCATCAACTATACATCGGTCTGGCTATCGCCTGCGGATCAAAGCTTGTTCCCTGGATGAACGACAGCGGTTTCTGGATTGTGTGCAAGATGAGTAACCTGACCGAACAAGAAGCCCTAAAGACCTTTTCGCCACTGCTCACCATCATGGGCATCACCGGGCTCATCGTGATTCTAATTGCCGCAAAGCTGTTTCCGTTGGTGTGAGCGAAGGAGTTAGTGAATTAAAGAATGAGTGAATGGTGGAATAAGCAAACATGAGCAAGCGCATCTAAAATAGTTCAGTATTTATTCACTCAATCAATCATTCATTCATTCTATCACTCAGTAATTCAGTCATTTTCAATTTTACAACTGATATAACATACCTGTACAACATGGAAAAAATCGGATTTATTGGATTAGGAATTATGGGGAAACCCATGGCACTGAACTTAGTCAAGGCGGGATACTCGCTGGTGGTATCGGATAAGAACAAAGATGCTGACGCGCTGGTGAAGGCTGGCGCCACGGCACTTTCAAGCAATAAAGATATTGCCGGGGAGTGCAATGTGATCATCACCATGCTGCCGGATTCGCCAGAGGTGGAGGAAGTGGTGCTGGGCAAGGGTGGAGTGATAGATGGCATTCGGGAAGGCTCGCTCTTCATTGATATGTCTACCATTGCGCCTTCTACCGCAAAAAAAGTGTACGAAAAGATGCAGACGCAAGGCGTGGAAGCGCTGGATGCTCCGGTATCCGGTGGGCAGGTAGGAGCCGAAGCCGGTTCAGTATCGTTTATGGTGGGCGGCAGTGAAGCTGCCTTTGAGCGGGCTCACCCTCTGTTTGAAGTGATGGGAAAGAACATTGTGCGAATTGGCGAAGCCGGAGCCGGACAAACCACCAAGGCCTGCAACCAGATTATCGTTGGCATGACCATTCAGGCCGTAGCCGAAGCCTTTATGCTGGCTAAAAAAGCGGGGCTGGATCTGGCAAAAATGCGGGAAGCATTACTGGGCGGGTTTGCCCAGAGCCGCATTCTGGATTTGCACGGACAGCGCATTATCGATCAGAACTTTCAACCCGGCTTTAAAATCAAGCTCCACCGTAAGGATATGAATATTGCTTTGCAGGCCGGACGAGAGTATTCGGTGCCTCTGCACGGTTCGGCCCAGGTAGCTGCCCACATGGATGCTATACTGGCTCAGGGTAACGGCGAGTTAGACCATAGCGCCATTGCCCTGTTGTTAGCGCAATTATCTGACGCCTCCTGAAATTGATCCTACACTTCTACAACACCTAAAACACCAACATCATGAAATCAGATTCACTGCCCCGGCGCAATTTTTTCAAAACAATCTCCGCCGGATCGTTAGGCGCCGTAGCCCTGAGCCATAGCTCGGCTGAGGCCAAAGCTCGTGCGCCCCGAAAGATCAAAAAAGAAGTACGTATGAAAGTCGGTTGCCAGCACGGCGGCACCACTACTGAAAATCTGGAATTTCTGGCCCGCCACGGGGTTTTCAATATGGATGGGGGATCGCCCAAAGAGATTCCCGGAAAAGGCTGGGATCTGGATGATTCTCTGGCTAAGAAGGAAATGTGCGAAAAGTACGGTATCACCCTGGATGCGTATCACCTGCCTTTGTCTTCGGCCGGTATCAAAAAAGTAACTACACCGAACATTATGCTGGGCAAGAATCCGGAGCGCGACCGGGAGATTGAGATGATTCAGCAGATGATTGAAGTAGCCGGAAAAACCGGGGTGAAGGCGTTGCTGTATAACACCATCATCTTACCGATTTTACGCACCGGACGAACGGTAGACCCTACCCGGGGCAATGCTTCCTACAGCACCTGGAATTACGAAGAAGCCGTAAAGCGGGGCATGGATAAAGAACTGTTTATTGGTGAGACAGTGGATATTGATGAAATCTACGAACGCATCACCTATTTTCTGGACCGGGTACTCCCCGTAGCCGAAGAGTACAATGTAAAATTAGCCAACCACATTGCTGACCCCCCGGCTCCGGTAGGTTACGCCGGAATTACTCGCTGGAATAGCCCTCATGTATTCGAAGGAATCAAGCGATTTGCTCAGTTGTACGACAGCCCCTCGCACGGCTTTAACCTATGCCTGGGTTCCACAGCCGAGGGTTTGAAAGACCCTAAAACTGAAATTCTGTCGATCATCCGGTGGGTGGGTGAGCGAAACCAGATTTTCAATATTCACCTGCGGAACATCAAAGGCGGCTGGAATAACTTTCAGGAAGTGTACCCTGACAACGGCGATATGGATTTTCACCTGATCATCCGCGCTCTTCGCGATGTGGGGTACGAAGGCATGGTGATGCCCGACCATATTCCTCATCACGAAGACCCGGCCAGCGGCTTGCAGGGCCATGCGTTTGCGTTCGGCTATATCAAAGCCCTTATTCATGCCGTTAACAACGAATCTGCTGAAGATTTTGAAGGATGAAGTATCATGGTTTTAAATTCATACAAGAAATCTGAATTATGAAAAAATTGCTTTTAGTGCTCATTGCATGCTTAGGAGTTCATATCATCTATGGGCAATCGAGTCTGGAGTCTTCCATTCTTGCCCTGGAAAAAAGTCGGTTCGACGCGATGGTCAGAAAGGATATTAATAAACTCAATAGCCTGATTAGTGATGATTTGTGCTATGTGCATTCCAACGGTAAGGTTGACACCAAAGAATCATTTATTGGTGCCATTGAAGCGGGTAGTAGCAGTTACGACGATATTACGGTTGAAAAAGCCAATGTCAGAATTTACGAAAATACCGCGATCATTAATGGAGAGTGTACCTATCACCGGAAGAAAGAAGACGGTAGTCCTGATAATGTGCAACTACGGTACACCAACGTCTATGTAAAACAAAACGGCGAATGGCAAATGGTGAGCTGGCAGTCGTACAGGATAAGCTAACGCGCAAAAAAAGAGGCACATGGTTCGTAGAAAATTCGTTCAAACTATGGCCGCCGGAGCGGTAGGTTCGCTGAGTTTTGCGGCTCCGGGGCAAGCACAAACCAAGATGGAAAATATGACCCAACCAGTAAAAAATAATGCTAAGGCAGAAAAGCCGGTTATAGAATGGAACGCTCATATTTTTAGTCCGGATGTGCAGCGGTACCCATTCCATCCTCAGGCTGCCTATCAACCAGATGTATCAGCCCAGCCTGCGGACCCTCTGGCGGCATACCTGAAGCATCTCGATAGGGAAGGAATTGACCGCGCCGTTATTGTCCACCCGGAACCCTACGGCGATGATCACGCATTGATTCTCGATTGTCTCAAACGTGAGCCCGATCGGCTGAGAGGTACCAGCCTGTTTTATCCCAAAGACCCGGAGGTACCCCAGAAACTGACAAATCTCATTCAGCAGGAGCCGCGCATCGTAGCTACTCGCTTTCATGCCCACCGTGGTAAAGAAACCTATCTGGACAGCTTCGCTGATACTGGCGTGCGGGCATTATGGAAGCAGGCTGTTGATCTGAACTTGATTATAGAATTGCACATCGGGCCGAATTATGCTCAGCAGGCGGGCGAAGCTATTCGGGCATTCCCCGGTTGCAAAGTACTCATCGATCACCTTGCCGAGCCGTATATGGGCACCGGCGTAGAGTTTGCCCATGTCCTGGATCTGGCTGAGCTCCCTAATGTGTATATGAAGCTTTCGGGTCTCGGTTATTTTGCTGAAGATGCTCCACTTTACGAAAGCGCCCGCCCCTTTACCCGTCGTGTTATTGAGGCATTTGGGCCAGAGCGGATGGTGTGGGGTAGCGGAACACCAGGTATTGTCGACGCACATATGTCGGGTTACTCAAAAGCAGATATTGCCCGGGTGAAAGGAGAGAATCTTCAGCGTTTATTAGACTGGGAATAGCGTATCTTACACCATCGATTGTGATGAACGCTGATGTAAATACTAAAAAATGAATAACCTAAACGAGAAATTAGCGAGCAAAGCCGGACCAGCCATTCAGGAAATCCGCATCACCCCCATTGCTATTGTAGACCCGCCTCTGCTGAATGCTGCCGGTCTGCACGCGCCCTACGCCCTGCGGACGATCGTGGAAGTCGTAACCTCAGATAATATTGTGGGTATCAGCGAGATTCCGGGTAACGCCAGTATCAACACCGATCTGGAACAGGCCCGGAAGCTACTTATCGGGAAAGATCCATTTCAGCTAAATCTGATCAAGCATACGCTGGAAAGTCATTTTGGTAAAGAGCACGCCAAAGAGCGAGGCGACACCCCCTGGGACCAGCGGAAACTGGTTCACATTTTTAGTGCTATGGAAGTAGCCTGCCTGGATATCATGGGCAAGGTGGTAAACCGGCCCGTGGTTGATCTGTTAGGTGGAAAAATGCGCGACCGGGTGCCCTTTGCTGCTTACCTGTTTTATAAATACGAAGGAGGGGGCGGCACCCTGGAGTTTAACGCTGACCCTGAAGCGAAGGGTTGGGCCGCGGCTCGTCAGGCAGCAGCACTAAACCCCACCAGTATTGTAAAACAAGCCGAAGCGATGTGCCAGGAGTTTGGCTTTCAGTCAATTAAACTGAAGGGCGGAGTGTTTGAACCGCCGGTAGAACTGGAAACCATGCAGGCCCTTCGGGAAGCTTTTGGCCCGCATGTACCCCTGCGCTTTGACCCCAATGCTATATGGAAACTGGAAACCGGGATTGAGTACGGAAAGAAGATGGAGGGGCTACTGGAGTATCTGGAAGATCCGGTTCGGGGGCAGGAAAATATGGCTGAAGCCCGAAAAGCGGTGAATATTCCCTTTGCCACGAATATGTGTACCACCTCGTTTGAAGATATTCCCCGCAGTATTGCCCTGGGTTCGGAAGACATTATCCTGAGTGATCACCACTTTTGGGGCGGGCTGAAAGCCAGCATGGAGCTGGCCCGGGTTTGCGATACCTTCGGCCGTAAGCTGTCTATGCACTCTAACAGTCACTTGGGTATCTCGCTGGCCGCGATGGTACATCTGGGAGCGGCCCTTCCCACTCCGCCCTACCCGTTGGATACGCACTATCCCTGGCAATCAGATGAGGTGATTACATCGGGAAGATTCAGGTTTGAAGAAGGGGCGATACCCGTGCCCCAGGAACCCGGCCTGGGAGTAGAACTGGACCGACAGGCCCTCGCTCGGCTACATCAAAACTACCTGAATTGCGGCTTGACCAAACGCGACGATGAGATTGAAATGCAGAAAGTGCAACCCGGCTGGCGCTTTAAAGCCGTCCGCTGGTGATGTTTGGTGATTAATGAGGAATGATGATTAGTTTGGAATGGTTGATTTTACCCTCCCTCAGAGTTACCGGGCGCCGGCCGCTCGAAGAGAACTCTGAGGCCTGTGAGTAGCTTTGTAGAATTGCATGCAATACTCTTTAGTAATGAATAGTTACGGACCTTAGTATTGCTAATCATTATTTATCCACCACTACTCAGTAGTAAAGAATTCGTAAGTGATGTTCCAGGTAAAGTCTTCGCCCGGGGCGGCTTTCACCTGAAGGTAGGGCTCGGGACAGGCGGTAGTAGCGCAGGCCCAGTAGACAAACTTTAACAGCGGCTGGTCGGCGGTAATGTGTACTCCGGCTCCGGTTTTGGTGTTTTCAATTCGGATATCATAGTCATCAGCCGTTGGGCCAAACCCTTGCAGTCCATCGGTATACACGTTTTCCTTGTCGGTCAGGGGGCGTTGATACATCAGGCTGCTATCTTGGGCCACAATGATATCGCCAAAGCCTCGTCCTTCGGCCTGCACCGAAAAAGGGAAGCTGGTGACAATGTTCGGGCCGGTGGGTTCCCCATCAATAATGAAAAAGTTGTGATTGTAGACGGTAGTTTCTAATGGTTTTTTTCCAGTATTTTTTAACCGATGCTCCAGCACCATCTGTGGTTTGCCCGGAATGAAGCGTACAGTTTTGGTGTATTCATAAGCGTATCCTTCTTCACTCTCAAGCTTCTGCACAAAGGTAATCTGATCCTTTTTCTTTTTTACTTTCCACTGTCCTGCATTTACAATCTCGTATTGAGCCATAAACTGGTAGGGCTCGTCGCTGGGTTTTTTAAGCATGCCAACCCCGATAATCAAAAAAGGTGCACCAGCTTCTGCTTCCTCAAACCCGATGGGGGCAAAGGCTTCTACCGGGCCGCTGATAGACTCGGGGTTCGTCGGGCTATGCTGGTCTTTCCAGTTGCCAAAGTACTGATGGCCTTCGTATTCCAGGCTACCAATTACTCCTGACCAATCGAAGCGAGTGCTGCGGTAATAGCCCTGTTCGGTATCGGGTAAGTACAGCGTGGCTTGTAGATGCTTGTTTTTTATGGTGGCCTCCGGGTAGCCTTGAGCCGCGGCCAGCAGGGGTAGAAAAAGTAAACCGAGGAAGAGGGTAGTACGGGTCATAAGGTTGTTGTAGGGTGATGTTTAATGATTTAGTTACTTCCTTCCTCGGTGGATTGTTTTACATGGTCTGGTTCGCGGAGTTATCGCCTCTTTCCCAATTCACCAGCTTAGAAGGATAATAATCGATCTCCAAAGCTTCAAGATAAGGAGCGTGTTTACCCAAGCGAATGCGGTATTCGTCCCACTGTCGATCGGCCGCGGGGGTCCAGCCTACTTCGGCCAGGCCAATCAGGCGGGGAAAAACCATGTACTCGATCTCATCCATATTGGTAATGGTTTCCGTCCAGAGCGGAGCTTCAATGCCCAGAATCTGGTCTTTCCCTAAGCCGGGCACCATGCTGGCTGGGTCCCAGTCGTAGGCACTGTCTACTTCAATGTAGGCGGCCCAGTGCAAGCCAAGCTCGGTGGTGGAATCATACTGCATATCCAGGTAAGCCTTTACAGCGGGCGACATGATGACGCGAGCGTCCTGTTCCATGGCTTTCTTTACGTTTTCTGCCTCGGCCCAGTACTGCACTATGGCACTGTCAATCAGCTCGGCGTTTGCAATCTCATCCCAGCCAATCACCTGTTTGCCATATTTTTCTGCAATGGCCTGCGCTCGGTTTACAAAAGGAATGTAATCTTCCATCGCCGTTACGTGCGACTCGTCACCCCCAATATGAATATATGGGCCAGGTGTAAGGGCAGCTAACTCGCTGATCACGTCGTCTACAAATTGGTAGGTAATTTCTTTATCGGTACATAGGGTGCTGAATCCTACTTCCGTACCCGTATATAGCTCAGACGCTTTACCGTTGCAGTTCAGTTCGGCATAAGAGGTAAGGGCGGCATTGGTGTGGCCGGGCATATCAATTTCGGGAACAATGGTGATGTAGCGGTCCTGGGCGTATTGTACGAGGTCGGCATACTGCTCCTGAGTATAGTGTCCACCAGCACTGCCCCCTACCTGGGTGCTTCCGCCGTACTCTGCCAGCTTGGGCCACGATTTAATCTCGATGCGCCAGCCCTGATCGTCGGAGAGGTGCAGGTGTAACGCATTCATCTTATAATAAGCGATTAAGTCTATGTATCGTTTTACATCTTCTACCTGGAAAAAGTGGCGGGCAACATCCAGCATGGCACCCCGGTAAGCATAGCTGGGGTAATCGCGTACGGTGCCGGTAGCTATTTGCCAGGGGCCATTTTGAGGAGAGTCCTTCTCAATTGCTGCGGGCAGCATCTGTCGGATGGTTTGCACGCCCCGAAATAGTCCGGCTGGTTGGTGAGCGGTTAAGGTGACTAAATCTTCAGTGACGATGAGTTCATAGCCTTCCTCGCCCAGTTCGGTATCGGTCTCATCCAATTTTAGAAAGATATTTCCCTCGTCCGGGGTATCGTCAGTTGTATTGACCGATAAGGCGTAGCCGGTGGCAGGAGATAGGTGGTCGGAGAGGTAGGTGCCAATACGCTGAAGTTCGTCCGAGTTGCTTTGAATATAAATTCCAGTCTGGTCGGTCAGGGCAAATGTACCACTGGTTGAGGTAACAGAAACCGGCTTGGGAAGTAAGCTTTGCTGGGTAAGGTCAGTAACAACTGGCGGCTCGGAGGTGCAGGCTAATTGAGCCGCTGCTGTTATCAATACTAATAAAAATAGAGAAAGGCGCTTTAAACAGGTCATAGAATAATGGTTTTGAAGCGCCTAAATTATAAAATATACTTTGATAGTTATGCCTTATGTCAGGCAATGATGCATCATTTACGAGTAAGGAAGATTGTTTGAGAATGAATTAAAGTAACTATCAGGGATTGGTTTGGGCATTTATTTTAATGTGCTGTATCAACCAGGCTATGCTGGATGGCAAATTTTACCAGTCCGGCGGTGTTTTTTACCGCACATTTTTCCAGCAGACTGTTCCGGTGATTATCAACCGTGCGGGGGCTAATATGCAGGGAGTCGGCGATTTCTTTATTGGTCATTTCCCGGCAAATTAGCTTTAGTACCTGTATCTCCCGGTCGGTCAGATGGCGTAGCTTTTCAAAATTACTCCAGAATTTGCTCTGCAATTTTAATTCTTCCTGCATAACCCGGATAGGAGTCTGGCTGAAATAGCTTTTATCGTCTAGCAGTGTTTCTATGGCAATCTTCAAGTCTTTTTCATTCTCTCCTTTAACCAGATAGCCGTTTACCCCTAAAGCAATTACCTCTCGCATAAGTAGCTCATTCTGGTGCATACTCATGATTAGAATCTTTACATCCGGATAATGCAGTTTGAGGTAATTAATGGTATCTACTCCATCCATTTTGGGCATTTCTAAATCGAGGATAGCGATATCTGGCTGAAAATGTTTAGCTAGCGACAGAACTTCTACCCCATCATTGGCTTCTTCTACAGTAGCTTCGGGAAAGCAATCTTTAATGTAATCAACAACTCCCTTCCTATACAGTAAGTGATCGTCGGCTATGATGATTTTCATGAAAAGAATTTTTTGATAGTGGTATATTTATTTGAATCTGGCATCCCTGAGGCTGTCCTGAAGTTACCAGTATAGTGCCTTGGAAAGCGGAAAGCCGATGTTGAATATTAGAAATTCCTAAATGAGGCTCGTTGGTTGAATCTGAAGGAGATGCCATTTGAAAGCCAATGCCATTGTCCCGGATTTGCAGTTTAATACACCCGTCTTCTTCTTGCAGGCGCACCCATATTAGTGTAGCGCCACTGTGTTTAATAGCATTATGGATTAACTCCTGAGTTATACGGTACAGGCTCAGGAGCAGTGTATGATGGAGGGCGTGTTGACTGATAGAGCATGTAAGGTCAATAGGAAGGGCGGCACTCTGGCTTGCTAAAGCACAATATTCTTGCAAAGCCTCATTTAACCCCCGTTGTTCTAATGTTGAAGACGAAAGTTTGGCACTGATATCATGCGCTTCGCGAATGGTTTTTTTCAGCACTTCACTCAACTTACAGGTGAGCAAGTCATCAGTCTGTTTTTCCTGAAGTTGGTGTACGTATAAATTCAGTAAAGATAAAAGAGGCCCAATACCATCATGAATTTCCCTCGATAGCCGTTTGCGCTCGCTCTCTAGTGACATCAACGATACTTCCATAGTATGTTGTTGATTCTGAATATGCTGTTCAATGCGTTTTTTCTTTTGGATCAGAGCCAACAAAAAAACAATAGTGGCTATTAACAGCGCAAAAACGGCGATTATAAGAAACAAAAAGTCCATCTGCATAAAAAAATATCATCTTCATTCTAACCTTCTAAACAAACTGACAGTAGTGAAAACCGAATATTTTAGGTGTTTTCCTAATTGCAAACTAAGTATTTTTTCTTATAAAACAATGAGCATTACTATTTATAAAAACTCTTTATATAATGATTTCATTTTTATTTAGAATTATATCAACTTAGGTAAAAACTTGGACAATAGGGTTGCTACAAAGTGAAGAAATAGCGAGAGAATGAATGATACTATTTATTAGATAAATAGGTGACATATGAGGGTCGTTCTATACTAACTATTAAACATAAAGCTCACGTAAATTTTTACTTCGAGTATCTCTGACCGCATTAGCATTTCATAATCATTTATCAACCCCTCATCTGCTTTTCATAATAAAGCTCTACCCACTCGGACGTAGAGCTTTTTTTTATGCGATAGTCACCGTAATTTCGTTACCTTTTCGGCATTATATTTATTGATTCGCATAAATAAGATTTCCTCTTTATGAGCATCCGAAGATTTTCCTTCGCTTTTCTGTATAGCTTCTTTACCATACTCACGGTGTTTGCGGCAGACAAACCTCCATTTTTACAGTACACCCACAGCCCCTGGGTTGATTCGGTTTTTCAGACGCTCTCCCCGGATGAACGTATTGCACAATTAATTGTGGCGGCTGCATACTCTAACCGGGGAGCAGAGCATAAACAGGAAGTTCTTCGCCTTATTAATGAGCACAAAATTGGAGGACTTATTTTCTTTCAAGGCGGGCCTGGCCGCCAGTCTCGTTTACTGAACGATTACCAGAAAGCTTCAGAAGTACCGCTCATTGTGGCGATGGACGCCGAATGGGGCATTGGTATGCGCCTGGATAGCACCATTAGCTACCCGTTTCAGATGACACTGGGAGCCATTCAGGATGATAGCATGCTATACCAGATGGGACTGGAAGTAGCCCGGCAAATGAAACGGGCGGGCATGCATATGAATTTTGCCCCCGTAGTAGATGTGAATAATAACCCGGCCAACCCGGTGATCAATTTCCGCTCGTTCGGAGAAGATAAATACAATGTGGCCCACAAAGGTATTGCTTATATGCGAGGTATGCAGGATGAGCATATTCTCACTACAGCCAAGCACTTTCCCGGTCACGGTGATACCGACACCGACTCTCATTACGCACTGCCCCAGATTAACCATCCTCGGACCCGCCTTGATTCACTGGAGTTGTTTCCTTTTCGGGAGATGGTCAATGCAGGAGTAGGCGGCGTGATGGTGGCTCACCTCAATATACCTGCTTTAGACCAAACCCCGGGGCGGCCCTCTACCCTTTCCAAACCGATCATTACAGACCTGCTTAAGGATACCCTGGGCTTTGAAGGTCTCATTGTGACTGATGCGATGAATATGAAGGGCGTAACCGCTGGTAACCAGCCGGGGGTAGTGGATAAAGATGCTATACTAGCTGGAAACGATATGTTGGAGTTTACGGAAGATGTGCCCCGGGCCATTGCCGAGATTCGCAAAGCCATTGAGCAGGGGCTAATTACTCAGGAAGAAATAGACGAGCGTTGCCGTAAGATACTGGCCATAAAGCAGTGGGTAGGGTTGGATAAATATCAGCCAGTTGAGGTAAAGAGTATTGCTAACGAAATAAACACTCCTACCGGCGAACTGCTGAACCGAAAGCTGATGGAAGCCGCGCTTACTGTACTGGAAAATAAGAACGATCTGTTGCCTATCCGCCGTCTGGATACGCTCACGATAGCTTCAGTGGCTATTGGTGCCAAGGGTAGTATTACCTCTTTCCAGAAGATGCTAGGTATGTATACTAAGGTTGATCATTTTAAGATAGATACTGATGCAGGTGCTTCAGCCGTGAGCACCCTTAAAGGAAATGTGGCTGATTACGATATTGTGCTGGTCAGCCTGCATGATGATAGCAAGTATCCTCGAAACCGCCTATCGCTTTCTTCAGCAGTGCAGGGGCTGATGCGTGAACTGAGCCAGCGAGATCGTACGGTGCTTACCGTTTTTAAAAACCCTTATGTGCTGGACAAGCTGCCCAACCCACAGGAAGCCGACGCCTTGATTATGACCTACCAGGACAACCGTCAGGCAGAAGAATTAGCCGCCCAGCTTATCTTCGGAGGTGTGGGAGCTAATGGTAAACTTCCCGTGAGCATAGGAGACAAATACCAGGCGGGCGATGGCTTGGATGTGATGGGAGACATTCGCTTTAACTACACCCTGCCCGAAGATGCTGGTATGGACTCACGCATCCTGTATACCCGTATCGATTCTTTAGTAAACGAAGCTATTACCAAAAAAGCTATTCCGGGTTGTCAGGTGCTGGTAGCCAAAGACCGCAAGGTGGTAATGTACAAAGCGTATGGCCTACATGAGTATAGTGATACGGTTCAGGTTCAGCCAGATGATTTGTATGACCTGGCGTCTATTACCAAAATATCATCGGCCCTGCCAGCACTAATGAAGTTGCACGACGAAGGTAAATTTGATCTTTCCGCCGGACTGGAAGAATACCTTCCTTACTTTAAAAACTCAAACAAAGCCGGAGTACCCATGCGCGATATTCTGGCTCATCAGGCACGGTTCAAGTCTTGGATCGCTTATTGGCAGAGTACCTTACGGGATAATGGCAGCTACAAATGGTTTACGATAAAAGCCGATTCTTCTCGGCGGTTCCCTACCAGATTGACGGATAACATGTGGCTGCACCGGAAGTACAAGAAGAAAATCTATAAGGCTATTAAGAAATCACCTTTAGAGGATGAGAAAAAGTACCTGTATTCCGGGTTGGCATTCTATCTGTTTCCGGCTATTGTAGAAAAGCTGACGGGCGAAGATTTTGTAACTTATATTAATGAAACCTTTTACGGCCCGCTGGGAGCCACTACCCTGACGTACCATCCGCTGGAAAAATTCTCGCTTTCCCGGATTGTGCCAACCGAAAATGATTACCTCTTTCGTCATCAGCCAATTCATGGGCCAGTACATGACGAGGGAGCAATTATGATGGGGGGAGTTTCGGCCAATGCCGGGTTGTTTGCCAATGCTAACGATCTAGCCAAGCTCATGCAGATGTATCTGGATGGTGGGGAGTACGGCGGGCAACGCTACATTAGCGAAGCCACCATGCAGGAATTTACCCGCTATCAGTTTCCCGAAAATGATAACCGCCGGGGCCTGGGTTTTGACAAACCGAATCTGGAGCGTTCGCCTAACGGAAATGCTGCGGTTGATGCCAGCGATGCCAGTTTCGGACACTCGGGGTTCACCGGCACTTTTACCTGGGCTGATCCTGAATATGGACTATTGTACGTTTTTATGTCTAACCGCGTACACCCTACTCGCGATAATACCCGCCTTTACCAGCTAAATACTCGCACCAACATTCAGCAGGTATTGTACGATGCTATTATTGATGAGACCTCTTGGTCAATGGAAGGTAAATAATTGGTGGTTGTTAGTGGTCAGCAATAGGCAGAAAGCACTTTAATGTTCGTAAGGTTCTGCCAACTGCTTGCCGCCTCTAATCTTATATAGCTTTATACCTGCCAGGTTGCTAGAGCCACATAATCCGGTCGGTCGGAAACAAACTGGTATTTGTAGCTCTTTAATGTCTCTCCCCGATATACCAGAAAAGCACCGGGCATGCGAAAGCCGTCGCCGATGAGTTGCCCTAAACCATATCCATTTAAAATCCCCGCTTTTAAGCCGCGTATCCCCGACCATATACCCAATATCTGAGAAAAGCGGGCTCGTCTCAGTCGGAACAAGCTGTACAGAATACAGTCGGGGTCACTTACGTGCTCAGCCTGGGTAAATCGGTTTTTCTGAAGCATAAATTCGCCTTGCTTGTGGCTGCCCATATGAATCAATACAATTTTGACGCCCTGCGCTTCAATAGATGATCTTCTGTCGGCAATTTCTTGTAAAGCCTCTCGACAAAAGGCGCACCCAAAGTGTCGTAAGAAAATAAGCAGTACTGGCTGCTGATACGAGAGCGTGTTTAAGTCGGTGCCCCGGTTAGTAGTAAATTGGGATAAGGTTTGGGAGAGAGGTTTATCAGGGTTAACAGCCATAGCATCTGCTGGTGATTGCCACTCCCGAAAAACCAGATAAAGTATACTGATTAATGGCCCCAGCCACAAAAAATCTTTAGCAGCAAAATACAGCACCATCTGGTAGGTGATCAAGCCACTGATCCATTCGGCAACAACGGTAATGGTTTCCACCAATTTAATCAGTGTCCCTAATGCCAGCACCAAAATACCTTTAACCGGATTGAAGGAGATAAAGTAATACGCTAAGCCGAAGATAATGGCCAGCATCCCTAACATGCGCCAGGGAAAGAGGGTGGTCGGCACTTCTATTTGCGCCCATCGCAACAAACCTTCTGCCACCAGCGATAGTGTTAAGCCCCACACAATGTTGGCAAAACTGGCAAAACGTAGTAACATCCCAACCCACTCAGGTAACCTGCTCATAAGCGATTCTTTGTTTTCGTATATGCACCATCCTGACAAAAATAATGGTCAGAGGAATTAACCAAAGTAAATCGTTCATAATAAGGTGAAAAAGGTAGGGGCGGGTAATGGTCTGCTCCATAAAAACAAAGTAAAACCCAATAGCACCCACACATTTGGAGACTATGCCTAAAGGAACCACCCACCAATAGCGGCGGGGAGATACCGCTGTTAAAATATAGCCTAGTCCGAACAGGAGCACGCCCAGCCCTTGCCATTTGATGAGTGCTGGCAGATCCTGGTACCCTTCGGTAACCCATTGGTAAAAGGAAGCCGGGAAATAATAAATAAACGCGCCCCAACCTAAGTTGTAGGCACCAGCTATTAGCAACAACCCGCGCATCCAGGGATCTATTCGTAATTGGGGCACTTCTTCTTCCATCACCGGGGTAACGGGCTGTTCGGTATGTTGGTTATCTTCTTCCAAAATTAATGCACGTAGCTGCCCGCGTTAATATCAATGGTGGCTCCGGTAGCATGGTCGGCCAGTCCGCTCATCAGGAACACCACCGTTGGGGCAATATCTTCGGGTTTAGTGAGCGCAGTAAGAGCAATATCATTCTTAACATATTCTTCACCATACTTTTTGATAAAATCCTCAGCCATATCTGTTTTGGTAAAACCAGGGGCTACCGTAAACGCTTTAATACCCTGCTTCCCATAAGCCCGGGCAATAGAGCGAGTGAGCGCTACTACCCCTCCTTTTGAGGCCGCATAGGCCATGTAGTCGCTGGTATCACCGCGAAAGGCAGCGCGAGAGGAAATATTTACAATACGCCCGCCCCCAATTTCCTGAAAGTGATTAATAGCTTTCTTACAAAGAAGCCCCGTAGCGTGCAGGTTAACCATCATGGTTCTGGACCATTTATCGGTAAAGGCAATATCATCTCCTTCTACCTCGGCACTCACGGCAATGCCAGCGTTGTTCACAATTCCATCAATACGGGTGAAACGTTCCATCACATTATGGAAAAGCTGTAATACCTCAACCGGCTTGCTCAAATCGGCCTGAAAAGCAGTGGCACCATGTCCGATATTTTCTGCCAGATGCTGCGCCGTGTCCTGACTCTGATGATAATGAAGGGCGACTCGTGCTCCGGCAGCAGCCAATTGCTCAGCAATAGAGCGGCCAATGCCTCGAGTACTGCCGGTCACCAGGATACTCCGGTTAGAAAGATCAATTCGCATATAACCTGACGTTTATCGGATTTTCTCATCAATCATACAAATTATTTTATGAACCTGCTATACTTGTAGTGTAAAGATTGACATTTCGAGATGAGGGTGTCCATGATTTCAGGTGTACAATATTAGTTGAACTAATACGCCCCACTATATAAATTCCACATAATAATGATGACGATGAATATTACTCCTGAGCAAGCCACTGAACTTATTCAAAACCGACGATCCATTTACCCGGCAGTATACAGCGATGTGCCCGTAGACGATTCTATTATTGAAGCCATGCTGGAAAATGCCAACTGGGCCCCTACTCACCGATTAACTCAACCCTGGCGATTTTTGGTGTTTTCCGGGGCAGGCTTACAGAAGTTTGCCGATTTTCAGGCGGAGCTGTACGAGCAGGTAACCCAGGCAAAAGGTACATTTGAGCAGAAACAATACGATAAGCTGAAGCAAAAGCCGCTATTGTGCTCTCATATCATTGCCATAGGTATGAAGCGAGACCCTCGGGAGAGTGTACCCGAAATAGAAGAAGTAATGGCTACGGCCTGTGCCGTGCAGAATATGTACCTGACGGCGGCGGCCCACCGAATTGGCTGCTACTGGGGGACCGGTGGCGTTACTTATATGGAAGAGGCTAAACCTTTTTTCGGGCTGGCACCGGAAGACAAACTGTTGGGCTTTTTCTATGTTGGCACTCCCAAAACCGACAAGTGGCCTACCAGCAAACGCGGACCTATTGAAGAAAAAGTAGACTGGGTGCGGGAATAAGATATATATTGGAGGCGGTCAGCGGAAAGCAGGTATCTTCACGGCCTCCTGCTGACCGCCTCCGATATCCCTTACAAGGTTCTCGAAGGCTCTTTAACTGTAATTCAGGAAACTGATAATTTGTGTCGGGGATTTCAGCTTTTGGGTAAGGAGTGCTATCTTATGACCACTACTTCAACCTAAACTCCGCTAACTGAATGAACCGTACTCCTCAGGCTGTTTTATATACAACCCTCTGTCTGCTAGTCGGGTGGAGCATTACTTCCTGTTCCCCATCCACGGAAAAAAATAAGCCTCTTAATATTCTGATCCTCCACACCGACCAGTGGCGGGCGCAGGCTATGGGTTACCGCGGTGACCCTAATGTGAAAACTCCTAACATCGACCGTCTTGCCGGGCAGTCGGCTAACCTGGTAAATGCTGTTTCTGGTATGCCGGTGTGTTCCCCACATCGAGCCTCTTTAATGACCGGGCAACACCCACTAACGCACGGGTTGTTTATGAACGATGTGCAACTGGACACTGCTGCCGTGACTATCGCCGAAGTGCTTGCCGAAGCAGGTTACCAGACCGGCTACATTGGTAAGTGGCACCTCGACGGCAGCGGTCGCAGCAGTTTCACCCCACCCGGAGCTCGGCGGCAGGGCTTTCAGTACTGGAAAGCGCTGGAATGTTCGCATGACTATAACCATTCGGCCTATTACACCGGCAACTCACCGGAAAAGAAGTTTTGGGAAGGGTATGATGCCCTTGCCGAAACCCGGGATGCTCAGCAGTACCTTCAGGAGCATGCCCAGGATGAGCAGCCTTTTTTTCTGTTTCTGAGCTGGGCCACGCCCCATGCCCCTTATCAGACGGCTCCGCAAGAATACAAAGACATGTATGATCCCCAAAGTCTGGAGTTACGCCCCAATGTTCCGGCGGAGATGGATTCTATGGTGAGGGCTGATTTGGCAGGTTATTATGCCCATTGTACCGCCTTGGATGATATGGTGGCTGATATCTTAAAAACACTGGATGACACTGGGCTGCGTGATAATACCATCATCTTATTTACTTCGGACCATGGTGATTTGTTAGGCTCGCACCATGCCTACAAAAAACAGCAACCATATGAAGAATCCATTCGGGTTCCTATGCTTATTAGTCACCCCAAGATTAAAGCTGGAGAATATCCGGCACTGATGAATTCTTACGACATTATGCCTACGCTACTGGGACTTACTGGAATAGAGGTTCCCGCCTCAGTGGAGGGTTATGATTATAGTCGCTACATGAGGGAACAGTCACCACTGCCCGACACTACTACACTCATTAGTTGTGTACAACCCTTTGGTCAATGGAACCGCTTTGACCACGGAGGGAAAGAGTACCGGGGCCTTGTTAGCTTGCGATATACGTATACCCGCGATTTGGATGGCCCCTGGCAACTTTTTGATAATAAGGCTGATCCCTATCAGCTTACTAACTTGGTAGGCAATCCGGATTACGCAGGTTTACAAAATCAGTTTGATCAACTGTTAACCGAAAAACTGGCCGAGCAAAATGATGAATTTCTTCCCGGTATGGAATATGTTGCGCAGTGGGGGTATACGGTTGATGAAAAGCAAACCGTTCCTTATACTAACTGAATGATAGCATGAAGTGCATTTTACATTTTTTCGGATGTACAGCGTATAAATAATACCACCATGAAAAAAAATATACTTCTATTGTTGTTCAGCATAGCCATCGTTCTGGGCACCTATGCTCAGGATACCGCAACTATAGAAAAGCAAAAGCAAGAGATTGAATCATTGATTGATCAATACGCTCAGGCCAGAGAAAAGAGGGATACAGTGTTACTCAAAAGTATTTTAACCCCTGATATAGACCAGTTGGTTTCTTCTGGCGAATGGCGAGACGGGGTTCAGGCATCGGTACAGGGTATGTTGCGCAGTTCTTCCAGCAACCCCGGCGACAGAATATTAACCGTTGATAAGATACGGTTTATAGGCTCGGAAGCAGCCATTGTAGATGCCCGATACGAAATAAAGAATACTGACGGAACAACCCGAAAGATGTGGAGTACTTTTATCGTAATCGCCGAAGCGGGTGCCTGGAAGATTACCGCTATCCGGAATATGCGACCTAGTGAATATTCCTGATGCAAAATATTAGGGTAGTTCTTCTAACATAATGTCTTTATAGAAAACCTGGGCTTTACCTCCACCGTGAATTTGCAGCCCGATAAAGCCTGACTGCGGAATAGCTTTATCAGCCTCAATATAATCTACGGTTTGCTGGCCGTTGAGCCATAGTTGAATATACCCGTCTTCTGCCCGGATCTCATAATCGTTCCAGTCGTCAGGCTTTAATAGTTCCATAATCAGTACCGAATCAGGCTGTACCAATGTTTTCTTGCGGCGCGACTCATCGTACAGACTGGCCCAGTATCCTTCTCCCAAATCAGCCTGATAGCCAACCATCTCATAAGGGGGATCATCTAAGCGCTGGCTGTGAAATTGAACTCCTGCATTAATGAAACCGCTATCACCCAGCAATTTAAATTTCAGGCGTAGCATAAAATCATTGTAAGGCTGAGTTGTAACCAGAAAGTCGTTGTGAGGTACAGTCTTCGACAATGAGCCACCTACTATGGAACCATCTTCAATGCGCCAGGTAGCAACGGTATCCCCCTCCCACCCCTGAAAGGTTTGTCCATTGAATAATTCTTTAGACTCTTGAGAAGATGTGCAACTTGTAAGCAGTAGAGCAATAACCAAAAATTGTGGGATTTTCATAGGCTGATACAAAATTTAAAGAATTCAACTTCTTCGGTTCTGAGCTTATAATAGGCTGATACTATTTGTGCATCTTCTTCTTTCACCCCTCTTGTAAGAATAGATTGCGCTTTTTTCAATTGCTGGACTACATTTCCTGCTACCCGGATAACAAATAAATCACCCAGCCCCTGATCAAAAATAATTTTCGAGGCCACCCGAGAGTCAGAGCAGGTAAGAATTACGGCAAAAGGGTGCTGCCCTTCGGTGAGTGATGTGCGCCATTCGCGGTCTTTATGAGGATGTTTCAGCCTTTCTTCTACAGACCGGCGGTTGCCATTTATAAAATGAGTGAGCGCCCCTGCAGGTATAGTGGTGGTTGGCATCAGTGTAAGTAAGAAATTAGGTGAAGAGAACTATATCTATAGAACATCAAGTCATCTTCAGGGGATGAATTTACGAAAATGATGGTATAGAAAATAGGTAGCAGAAAACCAGCATTGGGTTTCTGAGTATTTGTATGAGAGAAAATGTTTCTATTCCCAGAAGGGAGATTTCTGGGAAATAAAGTTTTTCAACTATTTAATATGTTGGCACTATTAATTAATGAAATGATAACGTGGATGTTGACATATGGCTAGAAACAAGATACTAACTTAGTAAGTGTTAATAGATGATATTTTCCTTACACGGGCCCATAATTCCTCAATCATGTGTTAAAATTCCTCAATCTGTTTTACCCAATGAAAAGAATACAAAAATTATAAATTCAGTATAAAGTACTTTATATATCTATTCAGTCAGTATTTAATATTGAATTATTATTATTTTTGATAAATATGTTTTATTATTGAAACATAATGCCATAGATTTAGTAAGTAGATATTAAAAAAGCATACAATATTGCATAGAATTTGCTGTTTTCATCATAATAAATGCTATTAAAGAAAATGTTCTATGTAATATTTTCTTCAATTTTTGCTTTAAATAATTTTATTTTAGGTAATTTTCAATATCAACTACAACAATTGCGTTATTATTTAAATTTTTATAATCATAATTTACGTTTTCACGTTAGTAGTATGTGTATTCACCTATTAAACCAATTAAATAGAACAACATTGATCGTATGGAAACACAGAAAAGCGTCGTAGATTTGCTGAATGATCTACTGGAAAAAAACTGCGATGCCAAGCGCGGCTATCGTAAAGCCGCTGAGCAATTAGATGATCCCTCACTTAAAGGTTTATTTATGAGCCTATCCGAGCAGCGTGATAATTTCAAGAAAATTATCCGAGAAGAAATTCTTAGCTTAGGAGGCGAACCCAAAAATTTTCGTCATGTGGAAGGTTCTATTCAGGAAGCTTTCGCGCGCCCTTCGTTGCTAATTGTATTGAGCACTGTTGGAAAGACACTGGATGGTTGTCTACGTATAGAAGCTCACGAGTTGCAGGCTTTGAAGGCCACTTTAGCTAAATATGAGGTTAAAGAGTCTACTCACCAAATATTGGGCGGGCAGCTAGAAAGTATTAAATTGACTTTGGCTGATATCAAGTCTTTACCGACTGAAGCACCAACCGCAACACTTAGTATGTAAATATTAAAACCGGCCTAGCGCCGGTTTTTTTATGGAATAAATCCTCGCTGGTAAACCAGTATTTCCTGGGGCCAATGCTGGGCTATAAGCGGAATATCCCAAGCAATAAAGCTGGAAGACCGATCGCGATTATGGTTGACCGGAATAATCATGCGGTCATGGTGCCAATGGCATCTGCCTGTTCTAGCCTCATCAATGAACGCCTCGCCGGTCTGTAATTTTTTCCAGAGAGGGGGTAAATTTAATAGCGCCACTTTGCAGAAACCCGAAAGCTGATCAGTATTTTTTGAGGGGCGATCAACCATACCATACAGAAAATAATCTGCCTGTATCTTATAAAACTCTGAATAACGTCTGGCGGCATCACTGTGCCGGTCACGACGGTATCGGAAGGTAACATCCTGGTACTTGGTATAAGCAGACGTTCTGAATCTCTCCTGCACTGTTACTAATAAACCCTCGTCGGTATAAAATACCCGATCAATACCATGATGTAGGTCAAGTTCCTGCTTCTCGTGAGAGCGTAGATGAAAAGGAGACCATCCTAATAATGAATATACCTGAGGCAATGCCAAGTGTTTGTGAACAAACTCAGTAAATGCTCGATCTTGCCGATAGTTTGTACTCTTTGTTTTCATAGAGTACAAAGGACGCAGATGTCCGGGTAAGAATCTCGGTAATCACCTAGGTGATATTACGATGTAAATAATCGCTTCATTTTAGCGGGGGCATACGCAACCTTCGCTTTTGGAAACCGGGATTGAGCATCAGCAAAATCTTTCTCTCGGAAAACATATAGTACCAGGGAGATATCAGACGGTAAAGAGGCTGAAAGTGCGCCCCACCCGGAAGGTACTTCAAAACAAAGAGCCACAGTTTTGTGAGCATTACGGTAGATGTGCCAATGTAATGCGATGTTGATTGGCTCAAAGGTTTGCTCACGCAAGCAGAGAAGGTGAGCACAGGCTTGCCGAATACGAGTATCTTGAGGTGGAATAAACTGAGTCTGAAAATATTTAAAGGAGGCATTCAGGCCGGGGACCTGCACCGGTTTTTTGCGAATACCCTCTAAACGAAGCGTATTGTTCTTTAATGATTGTTTGAGCTCATCGTATTCGCCCTGAGACTGCTCATGGAGAGAGGCAATTTCTTGTAGGTAAGTAGACACTTTTTTTAGGGTATTAACCGATAGCTTCCGTTCGTACAGTACTTCCCGACGAGGCGATTCTACCGTATATCCCTGGCTAATTTTGCTGAGGCGCGGATGAAGCACATTACGGCAAAGATCATTTTCGTTATTATTACAGAGAATGATCTGTCGCGCGCCACCATCTTCCTGATTAAGTTCTAAAACAGCCTGCCCGGTAGTGCCTGAACCTGCAAAGAAATCCAGAAAAACGCCATCTTTCTTATCAATTAAGCCCAAAAGGTATTTTAGCAGAGCGGTAGGTTTGGGATACTTAATAGGGCTTCCCGCACCAAAAAGCTGTTTTAGCTCTTTAGTACCGTGGCTAGTGAGTACATTCTGAATAATAGAAGAAGCAGGTTTGTGCTCACTCTTCAGTTCGGATAAATACTTTTTCAGGATAAACCGCTTTCCAACTTCAGTAGGAAATACCATCTTACCGGATTGGGTCCACTCTTTTACTCGCCGTTCGGCAAATGCCCAGTAGCGCCCGTCAGGCGGATAGTATACCTCACCGGTATGTGGGTTTTTTATGGGGAAACGGTCTTTTTCGGTGCCTGAAGCCGCCGATGGGTTATCGGGCATCCAGGGGCCTTTAGGGTCGTCATCCCGATTGATATACTTGGTAAAATCTTTGGGAATGCCGGTAAGACGAAAATGCTTCTGATTTTTGGCATAAACCAGAATATACTCATGGTCCGTGGCAAACTTATTGGCCGCATCGTTAG
The DNA here is from genome assembly GCF_022458895.1 of Roseihalotalea indica. The sequence continues at coordinate 91,566 of NZ_JAINFL010000002.1, forward strand.
GAGTGGTGCGATTAACCCACACAAAGTTTCCAATAAAATTATCTGAGCCAAAAAGGCCATCACACATGAGCTTAAGGTGGGCCATTTCCCGGTCATCAATAGAAATAAAAAGCACGCCATCGTCGGTCAGCAACTCTACCGCCAACTGCAAGCGATGGTACATGAAATTAAGCCACTTACTGTGACGATTGGCTGCCGCCGGGTCTTTACGATGGTCGTGGTAAGTTAAGTGCCGGTTACCGGTATTATAGGGAGGGTCAATGTAAATAACATCAACCCGGCCGGCATGAGTGATGGTTAGAGAGGAGAGTGTGTGGTAGTTATCACCTTCAATGATATAATGAACCGGCGAGGTTTGCTTTCCTTTAATATCCAGCGCAGGAACAGGCTTTAAGGCGGGGAACAATTGTTCGGCCATTTCAATGACCGTTTCCGGATGAGAGCTTTCTTCCCAAACTAATCCAAACCGCTCGTTGGGCGGTACAATCAGAGCGTCAAACAAGATTTTAAGCTGGTCCAAGAGGTTTGCACTAAGTTCATATGGCTGAAATTAAGCTTTCTTATCAGAATATAAAAACAATACTATTACGAGATTTCTGATTGGTTTAAAGAGGGTTGCTCTGTATGGTTGAAAATTTCAACGTATAAATAATGGAAGAAGTAGAAGTGTTTGACTAGTTAGTACGAAAAATGAGCGTTGGCAGAAGGCAAAATGCATAAATGATTCTACAAATAGCCGAACGACCAACGGCTCTTTAATTTAACTCTCACTAACAATCACCTCTCATTTCTCGTACATAGAAGCAGAATAGTAACAATCTTGACTTAACCTATTAACCATAATGAGCTTTATTGGAAATTTACTTTGGATTATTTTGGGCGGCTTTTTGATCGCCATTGAGTACCTGGTTTCAGGGCTGTTAATGTGTTTGACCATCATTGGTATTCCGTTTGGTATACAATCCTTCAAGCTGGCTGGCGCTAGCCTGTTCCCGTTTGGCAACGAGGTGAAAGATGCCCCCAATCACGGTTCCGGGCTCTCTACCCTACTCAACGTTGTCTGGATTTTACTGGGCGGTATCTGGATTACCCTGACTCATTTAGTGTTGGGTTTGGTGCTTTGTATCACTATTATTGGTATCCCCTTTGGCTTGCAGCATTTTAAACTCATGAAGCTGAGTTTCACCCCGTTTGGCTACGAGTTTGGCGACGTTACTCCACCAAAGTGAGGCTAATCAACTTTTGATTTTTCGTTATTCTGACTAGCTTAAGTCCGGAATTAATCAAACTAAGTAACTATATTTTTACTTATGCAGCATCTCGCGTACTTTTTATTCTTCTTCATGATCTCCTGTTCTGTCAGCGCTCAAGACAGTGTATACTCCATGCTCGTGATAGAAAAGACCACTTACGCGCCTAGCTCAAAAAATAAGGGGACGAGCACTGATTATAAAATCACCCGTTATACCGGAGACGATGCAATAGACCTTACGTTAGAATCCTCAAGTACAAGTGTCAATCAGATTATCGAAGTGCTTAACCAGCTAAAACACGAAGGCTGGGACATTGTATCTACAACGAAAGACTTCTATTTATCCCCGGTAGGCAACATAGAAGAACTGTTTGACAGAAACGTAACGAGTGTGGCAAGCCAAGAATATCTGTTGGTCAAAGAGCAGTAGAAGCTGGTAGTGCAATTTAGCGAACAACTAAGAAAGTGTGATCATCTTAAAACCTTGCCCGTGTACGGTTAAAATCTGCACGTTTTCATCGGCTTTCAGATACTTCCGTAGCTTGGCAATGTATACATCCATGCTACGGGCATTAAAGTAGCTGTCATCGCCCCAGACAGTTTTCAAAGCCTTGGTGCGGTCTACAGTCTGATTAATATTTTGGGCAAAAATTTTCAGAAGCTCGGCCTCCTTTGAGGTCAGTTTGACTTCCTGATCATCGTATTGCAGCAGACGCTGTTCGTAATCATAGGTGAACTTGCCGAAGGTATACTGGCTGCGTTCGGGCTCACGGCGCTGAGTTCGGCGCATAATGGCCTGGATGCGAAGCAGCAATTCCTCCATGCTGAAGGGCTTTGTCATATAATCGTCCGCCCCCAGTTTCAGTCCGGCAATGGTATCTTCTTTCATAGATTTGGCTGTCAGGAAGATGATGGGGATTTGGGTATTTTGGTGGCGAATTTCTTCGGCCAGGGCAAACCCATCCATTTTGGGCATCATCACATCCAGAATGCAGATGCTCAGATTGTTTTCTTTCTTAAAAGCAGCAAGAGCCGATTCACCATCGCGGCACAGCACTACCTCGTAACCTTTCACGGTCAGGTAGTCTTGTAAGATGGTTCCTAAATTTAAATCGTCTTCAGCGAGTAATACCTTCATGTTCGTAGGGTAAATAGACGGTGAAGGTACTACCTTCTCCTAATTTCGATTGTACGGATACCTGCCCGCCGTGTGCTTCTACAATGGAACGGACATAGGATAGACCCAGCCCAAAGCCTTTTACGTCGTGGCGGTTGCCGGTGGGAGCGCGGTAAAATTTATCAAATACTTTTGTTTGCACCTCCCGGCTCATACCCATACCCTGATCTTCAACCTCAATGATCATCCCGGTACGAGTATTTTTGGTACGAAGCGTGATGTGCGGCGCTTCGGGAGAGTATTTATTGGCGTTATCGATCAGATTGGTGAGCACATTAGAGAGGTGGTGCGGGTCGGCGCAAACGGTAGTACGCTCGGCATTTAAGTGAGCATCTAGTGAGCCTTCTCGCTTGCTGATAGAAGGCGTAGCATTTTTTATGATTTTCTCTATGAGCTCATGAACCTCTACCTCTTCTTTCTTCAGCGTAAAATCTTTTTTGTCCAGCGAAGCAATCTGCAATACCCGCTCTACCTGCGAGCCCAGACGGGCATTCTCTTCTCGAATAATGTTCAGATAGCGTTCCAGAATTGTAGGGTTTTGCGCCATTTCTGCATCCTGCAAGGCCTCCACGGCCAATGAAACTGTTGAAATAGGAGTTTTTAATTCATGGGTCATGTTGTTGATGAAATCATTCTTCATGTCGGACAGCTTCTTCTGTCGGAAGATTGTATTAATGGCATAGACGAAACAGTATACCACAATGCCGGTAAACAAGAGTGAGGAAATGAGCGTGGTCCAGATTTTCTTTAGCAAGTACCAGTGCTGCTCAGGGAATTTGATATTTAAGAAGGCGCTGGAAGGCACAAAGTCATTGGGGAAAAGAGCCACCTGGGCATCGGCGTGCAATACATTAGCTAGTTGAGGAGTATTCGTCATTAGTATACTATCAACCTCGGCATCTACCACCGCATACTCATAAGGCGTTTGAATACCCCGGTCGCCTAATGCTACCCGAAGCAGAGAATCAATCTGCTGATTAGAAACCCGGGAATGCACCGGACGCGAGCCGGTGATCAATTGCTGAATAGCATCTTCAAACATGCCGGTGCGCCGCTCCAATTTCCGAATACGTTCCCAGTAGACGTATGTAGGGTTACTGTTCGGAGCCGGTGCCGGTGGTCGAATAGTGAGAATAGCGGGCGAATCGGCCGGGGCTACTCCTACCGACAGGTCAATTTCGGGTTTCGGACTTTCGGAATGCTGGCCGCTTTGCTGGTTATAAGTATACACCGATGACTGCCCCTCTTCGCCGCGCTGAATAATCTGAACCTGGGACGAAGAAGATGAAGCAATAGGATACAGTCCGCTGGTATCTAATTGTAATACCCGCTGTTCCAGGGTTTGGTAGGCCAGCACATAGGCCTCCTGCCGCTCAATCTGGTTGACTACCGAATTGAGCGCGGCATATACGTTTTGCTCAAACCGCTCTTGATTAGCCTGCACGGTCTGGTTAATCCAGTACCCCTGAAAGCTTACCAGCCCGGTTAGGGCAATGCTCATCAGCACCACAATACCATATATCTTGCGTCGATTCATCTCTTAAGTATAACGCAAAAACGACAGATTTGTCCCGCTTTAACACTTTTTAACAAGCTTTAACACTTGCGTAACCAACATCAGAAGAAGATTCTCTATATTCGTATAAGTGGCCATTGGATTGGGAAGACTGATCAAAAACTGATTACCAATTTCCTCATTTTTATTTCAGGTCGTATGAAAAAACTACTCATCATCTTTCTGCTGGTCACCCTCGTTGCCTGCCTGCTTGCATTTATGTGATGTTGATTGTTAGAATGGTTAAATTGTTAAATGGCTGATTGCTGATTGTTATCACTCATCTTTACTCCCCGCACCATGCTTCCAGCCCCTCGCTTTTCCGTCTCCGGGCTCCGTTTACCATTAACCGTTCACCCTTCAACCCCTGATCCATGCTAAAAATTGCGTTTCGGAATTTTAAGAAAAATCTGGTGTATGCATCGCTGAATACTTTAGGACTGGCCATTGGCTTTACGGCGTTTATCCTCATTTTGGTGTATCTGCATTATGAGACTAGTTACGAGAGCTTTCACGCTAAGGCAGAGCGGATTTACCGGCCAACCTATCATTATCAGTCCGGGGATGAATATGAAGTGCAGTGGGCACGGATTCCGGTAGACTATATTAATGAATTGCCACAAGAGATGCCGGAAGTAGAGAGCCTCATCCGCTTTCAGAATCAGGAGCGGAAATACATCCGGGTAGATAACGAAAAATTCAGACCGGATTATGCATATGTGACTGATCCTGAAGTTTTTCAGGTGTTTGACTTTCCACTTGTTGAAGGTAATCCTAAAACTGCTTTGGCTCAGCCTTATTCGGTGGTGCTCTCTCAAACAATGGCGAAGCGGTATTTTGGCAACGAAAGTGCGATGGGAAAAGACCTGTATGTGGTCAGTGATTTCTCATCCGACGAAATTCAGTATACCGTAACCGGAGTGATGGCTGATGTGCCCTCTAACACGCACCTGCCGGTAGAAATGCTATTTTCCTTCCGCAATCCGGACGAACGGACAGGTTGGGCGTATGTCTATACTTTACTGCGGGAAGGAGCCAGTATTTCAGAAGTGCAGGCAAAAATGCCTGAATTCATTAGTAAGTACACCGAGGATTCTGATTTGCAGGGTGTTTCTTTTGAGTTTCAGCCACTGGCAGACATCCACCTGCACTCTAATCTGGCTCGGGAGATTATCCCCAACGGGAATTATCTATACGTGACTATCTTCTTATTTGTCGGTGGGTTCATTCTGCTGATTGCGCTAATCAATTATATTAATCTCAGCAGTGCTCTGGCAATAGGCCGGTCAAAGGAAGTAGGGGTGAGAACTATACTGGGGGCTAAGAAAAGGCAGGTGATTAGCCAGGCGTTGGTAGAATCCATTAGCTACAACCTGGTAGCGGTAACTATTGGTGGGGTGCTGGCATATGTTGTATTTCCCTATTTTCAGACCATGACTGGCATAGCTTTTCTGTTTTCACCAGGGTGGTTTGCTTTGGGAATGTTAGGCTTTGCCGGTCTGTGCGGATTAGTAGCGGGCCTGTATCCTGCAGTACTGCTAACTTCATTTAAGGCCTTAGAGATTATCAAGCAAGGCAAAGCGTTTTCGTTTAACCGCCGCCAGGGTGCGTTCAATGTAAAAAGGGTAATGGTAACTCTGCAATTTTGTGCTTCTATTATTTTAATGGGCAGCGCCTTTGTAGCATACGATCAGTTTCAGTATCTGCATGAAAAAAATCTGGGAGTGAAGAAGGAGCAAATTCTGGCGATTCCTAATGTGCCGAATGCTGTCACCGAGAAATACCAGACTTTTAAAGAACGTCTTGCTTCCTTGCCGGGCATTCAGCAGATTTCCGCCTGTATGCAGGTGCCTTCGGAGGAAATACGCGATGCCGGCCCGGTGCTAGTAAAAGGCGTGAACGATGACCCGGAAGAAGCACCTATTATGGATGTGCAGATTGTGGATCCGAATTTTGCCGACATGATGGGTTTACAGTTTCTGGCCGGAGAAGACCGTTCTCAACCCCGACCTTCGAATGCATACCCCGAGTTTACCGAAGACTATACTCTGACCGATTATCTGATGGAAGCGCCCCGAACGTATGTGATTAACGAAACTGCCATGAGACAACTGGGGTGGAATTCACCGGAAGAAGCCATCGGAAAAAATATTAGCTGGTCTATTGGCGAGCTACGCCTGGCTTACGGCTCGGTGACCGGAGTGGTGCAGGATTTTCATCAGGAAACCCTGAAAAACAAAGTAGACCCTACCCTGCTGGTATACGAACCTATCTGGCTTCGCACTTTCTTAATGAAGATAGAAACCAGGAATCTCCCCCAAACTATTGCCAGCATTCAGGAAACCTGGGATGCCTTGTATCCGGCTTACCCAATGGAGTATCATTTTTTGGATGACCTGTTTGAACAGCTATATACTCGGGAACGAGTGCAGCTACAGCTTTTATCCATCTTTAGCGCATTGGCTATTTTTATTGCTTTTCTGGGCTTGTTCAGTCTGATCGCATACTCGCTGAAAACCCGCACCCGTGAAATGGCCATTCGTAAGGTGCTGGGTGCCGACCTGCTGGCCTTAATCCAGTTGATTAGCCGGGAGTATGTGCTGGTAATGGTGATTGGGGGAGTAATCGCTATCCCATTGAGCTACTGGGCCGTGACACAATGGTTGCAGGCCTTCGCCTATCGCATTGATATCTCCTTACTTTGGTACGCCCTGACACTGAGTATTATTGGCCTGCTACTACTGGCAACAGTTAGCCTGCAAACCCGGAAAAGTGCCTTGGTTAATCCGGCGGATATTTTGCGGGATGAGTAAAGATATGATCATACTTCAGTATGAGCGTACGCTACTGCACGGCAAGTGTCCGGTAGTGAACAGGTAAGTAAGAGTGAAAGACTGTTTTTGGGCTATTTAGGCATGTTTTGGGTTTTGGCACAGCGCTTGACTAATACATAGTATATTTGTTTAGAACAACATTAACCCAAAATTAAAGAACCCATGACAACGATAAACAACATTAACCCAGCTTTATTTGTAGATCAGGAGAATGTAACGATTCCTTACAGTGCTGCCACCCTTCAGTTGAACAGTGTGATTATGCAGCGGGATACTACGCCATTCTCTAACATTGGCAGTGGCAAATTCCGCCGCCTGTTTAACCGACACGTACCGGCTTTTCGCCGCTGAACATGAGAAAATAGAAACAACATTAATCCAAACCCTTACTTTACGAGAGCCGCTTACTAAGTGGCTTTCGTTTTTTATGCTATCTGGCAAGCAATAAAAGAGAACAAACGATCTTTATACACTATTCTGATTTTATAGACTTACCAGAAAGCGGGCGGCAGGTACCTGCTTAGTCAGATAAGACTTTTTATAAGATATTGCCTATTAAAGATTATTACGGTTGATTTTGTATGTGATGTTTCGCCCTACTCAGAGTCCTCTTCGAGCGGCCGGCGCCCGGTAACTCTGAGCGAGATAGAAATTTGATTGCAAAATCAACCGTAATAAAGTCTAATATATGATGATCGGAATAAACTATTTTAAGCATCAGAGAAAATTTGGCCAATAGCTTTGTATCCTCAACCTGAATTTTCGCCGTGTCTTCATTTATAATGCTTCCTGAGCTACTACTGGGGGCTTAGTAACAGCTACTTTGTGGCAAATATTTAGCAGCATAATAAGTCTGGGGGCTATGCAGCTACCATTGCTGTTTCATTATTTTATTAGCAACAAAGTAGAACATCATTTGAGAATGAGAGGTAGCTTCTTTTAGAGTATGAAGATTTATAAAATCTTTCATGGGAAGTATTCCTTCAAGCTCCTGCATATCCTGGGTACGCAAGGCATGATAAGCCATAGCCCAATTTTGATAGAGGCGATCTGTACTCAAATCTTCAAAAATCGTATATACATGAGTGTGCCGATTATCTAAAGTAATCTTGTCGTATAACTGATGTACCGCTTTTTTCTCACCTTCCAGTATTTGCAAAAATTCGCGATTGTGAAATAACAAGCAGCCTGTAATTTGATGGTCAGTATTGAAACTTCTGGCAGTTTGCAGGATATCTTGAATATCTTGCGCAGTTAATGATTCTACAGCTATACTGTGATAAATCAATTGGGAAATCATAGGTAAAAAATCTATGAGCAAGAGGAATTACACTCAGAGTTAACAAAATGATTGTTTTAAAAGCTAAGAAAGAGGGGATTTAATAGATTAAGCTCTTTGTAGCTACCTTAATCAATTTTTCATACAGCACTTTTTAAATTTTTCACCCGAACCGCAAGGGCAGGGATCGTTCCGGCCAATTCGTTTAGGTTTGCGGAAGGGGTTACGAAGGCGTTTTACCATATCCTGATGGTAAACTTTTCGCAACAATTTATATAACTCAGGGTGCTTTTCTTTGAATAGTTTGGGACGTTCAAAAAAATACTCGCTGGTAACCGCCAGAAATTCCTCTTCTTTAGTACCAGCATATTCATCAATATCACTTTTGCCCTGACGGATGCGCTTCATTTCCCGGTGCATAAGTTTTAGCCAGGGTTCAGCGTATTGTTTATCGTTCAGTTCACCCGGAATACCATCAATTTCACCATCTTGCTTATCAAGAATATGGATAAATTCGTGAATGCCTACATTATGTTTGTCAGTAGTGTTGGCAAAGCTTTTTCGCAGACTTTGTTTGCTTAGAATCATGACCCCTTCCATATTACGTCCGTTACCTACCATGCCGGTAATAACCTGCTCAGGGTTTTCCATAGAGAAGTTTCTGTCGAAGGCAGCCGGGTATAGCAGTACCTCGTGAAGGTAGGTATACTTCCAGCGAGGAAAGTTAAATAGAGGAATAACCGCACTACAGGCCGTTAGCAGCCGGTCCAGATCAGTAACTTCCGTACGAATACCCGTGATACGCACCTGCCGGAGAAAGTTGCGAACTTTCTTTTCAAACAGGCGTTTGCCGGGTTCATCGAGGTTCTGATAAAAATGAATGTGTTTTTGCAGCAGTTCGCGCCACTTGGACGGAAATTCTTTAGGTACTTTGTATACCGGGCGGTTTTGCTGCCATGCCCAGTAGCCTAAGAAAGCAAATAGTCCGAATCCGACTATTGTAAAAAATGATTCCATAGTTTAAAAAATAATAGACGCTCTATATAAGAGCGCCTAAGCTTAACTGATGAATATTTTGAAAAGTTTTGTTGAAATCTGATGATACATATCTCTATCCAATTCAGATACTAAATAAGGCAACTCTTAGAAGAATTGCCTTATCAATTTAGATAGTAGTTTAATAATTAGTTATTATAGTTTTCGCTAGTGGTATCTGATGCTACAGTATCTTGTTGTACTGGTTGGTAAGAAGGCGTGTTACGTTGCGTCGTATCAGCTGGCTGACCCATAGTGTTTTCATCTTCTTCCGCAGTAGTTTGGTTGTTAGTTTCCGCTTCTTCCGCAGGCACTACTTCTTCAGATTCAGTGATCTTCTCGTTATTTTGAGCTGATGCATTTTCTGATTCTTCTGTAGTAGCTTGATTACTAGGTTCAGTCTTAGGTTCTACTTCTTCCATAGTGGCCGGATTACTAGTCTGAGGCTCATCTTCTTCGGTATTTGATGTATTATTTCGCGCTGAAGTATTTTCTTCTTCAGTTGATGTAGCGTTAGCCGGTTGAGTCTCATTTTCATTGGGAGCCACTGCATTACTAGATTGGGATTCCTCTTTTGCTTGAGAGGATAATTCATTTACATTAGGCTCTACAGTATTGGCACTATCCATCTGTGCTTCTTTTACATCCTGTACGTCAGTTTCTAACTCATCTTCTAGCTTGTTATTAGCTGAGTCGCGGATAGCTTTAATTTGTTCCTTGGTTGGGTTATCATACGTTTTGGTAACCGTATCTTCCTGAACTTCTTCACTCAATACCTTATAATCGCCTTTCTCGTAATTTACCTGTTGCTCTTTACTGACAGTTTCAGTTACAGTATCAACATACACTCTTCTTTTAATTACTTTACGCTCAACTTCATAAGTAGTCGTAGCACCGATAGTGTCAACTTGTTCAATAGTTCGTCGGCTAACATCGTAAGCCACATTCATAGCTACAGTGTCTACATCTACCACCTCAGTCTCGATATATGAGTTAGCAGTGTCTTCTTCAGCTACGGTATTAGTCTGTGCTGTTGTACTTTTTTTCTCTTCTGCTTCCTCATTAGTTGCCGTTGTATCAACTGCGCTGGTTTGGTTAATATCAGAAGATGCAAAAGGTTGAGAATCGATTACAGTAGTATCTACCCCACTTATGCTTGTTTCATTATCGGAAAGGCTACTGTCTTGGCCAGCCTTCTGGCATCCTACCAAATATAAAAGTGAGATTCCGGTTGCAAGAGATATGAATGCTTTCATCTTTATGCTATTAGATTAAAAAATTATGTTAAGTATTTGCTATTATATTATAGCGAAGAATCATGCCAACCCCAGTGAGGTGTCTCAGGTTGACAAATGACCTACAGGTGAGGAGGATATGTTACGCCGACGTGGAACAAACGCAACAGTGAGAAAATTATAGTATGCCAAAACACTAAAGCCTAACAACAGATGTATGGGGTGGTTGGTAACTATTTCATAGGTTAGTGTGCAAATAATCAGAGAGTTAAGCGCCAAGGTTAAGTTTGACTGGTTTTATTTTCTGCTAAACTCTTAATGGTTTGAAGCACGGCACTCCATCCTCCCTGGGCCATAGTATCCTGGTATCTTTTCTCTCCATCTGCCACTGCTGCATAGTCTCCTTGAGTCACATTCAGCAGAGTTACGTCTCTATTAGACTCCAGAGTATAAGTAGCAGTTAGATAGTTAGATGGCACATCTTCGTAATTAGCATTCGGGTCAAATACAGTAAAGGAAAGCTTCTCCCCGGGTTCAAAATCCAACAAGGTTCCTTTTACATAAATAACCCCATCTTCGGCTCCTTTCCAGAGTAAGGGGGTGCCCTTTTCCCAATTGCAGATAACTTCGCAACCAAACATGTATTTTCTAGTCAGGTTAGGGTTTATTAGAGCCGCCCATACTTCTGAAGCAGGGGCTTGGATCGTAATTTCATCGTGGGTATATAATGTATTCATGAGGGCAAGATGCCAGAATTTTAACGGGCAGACTTACACATTATGAATTTTTTCTTACAGAATTGGGTGGCATCCCAAATTTATTGCGAAATTGGTTACTAAAGTGTTGGGGAGACGAGTAGCCTAGGTCGTAAGAAATCTCCGCCGCAGTTTTCCGAGTATCGCGCAGATACTGCATGGCTAAATTTAATCGTCGCTCTGTAAGGTAACCGAATACAGTGCTGCGGAACATTTCCTTAAAACCTCGCTTTAGTTTGCATTCACTGAGACCTACGGTTTTGGCAATATCAGACAGGTTAGGTGGATCAGAGATGCGTTCGTTAAGATAATCGCGAGCGGCAATTACCCTTTCCCGGTCAGTGTTGCTTTTTAAGTGAGTGGGGGGGTGATTGGTTTGTCGATAATTATCAATGCATAGTACCAGCAATTCCAGGCACTTAGCCAGCAAAAAGATCTCCTGAAGTTTTCCGGCATAGGTGTTATGTCGAATTTCGTCAATCACTGTTTGAATAGCGACATCTACTGTTCCCCAGTTTTCCGATAAGAGGGCATTGTGGCCTTCCAAAATATCTCCCGTAAACCGCTTCAACAGATCATCGCCATCCTGCGTGAACGCAAGGAATAGGTCTTTAGGAAAGTCCACTCCGAAGGTTTCAATTTCCAGGGTCTTGTTCCGCACCTCAATATCAATACCCTGAGAATACATAATGTTATGATGCCCACCCACCAGATTAAACGAGCGATGCAGTTGCCGATAGGTAAACGCATAATCGCCCTTCAAACCAAAATGCAAACGAACCGCCTCCTTACTATTCCCTGCCGAAAAAGTAGAGAGCGTCTGGTCAAAGGTAGAAAGCGCGTACCCCATCTGGATATTATTAAACTCCCAGTTCATGATGTTAGAAGCAACTTCCGTAGGCGATGGTTGGTATTTCTGACTCACGATTGAAGGTTTGAAGGAGTGAATAATTGAAGGTCTTATTGAGTGGGCGAATGAGCGAATATTTAAATGAGTAATTAATATCTCATAAATAGCTTTATTTTACCCGATTATGAACGGTCGCCCGTGTATGCACCAGCAATATACCAATATTGAAGCAGAATAAGTGCTAAATCAAAAGTAACAATCCACTCGCATTCATCCATTCACTCATTCCATCAATCCCTCACTCACTCAACCCCTCTCTAACATATAACAAAAGCTTAACCTTCCAATTTTCCGATAATTCTCCAGCCTTCGTTACTTGCTTTCAAATTCATTTTTTATGGAAAGTCCTATGATTTGGGAGCAGATCCGGGCCGATTCGGAAGTGGCTTTTGGCGAATTTTTCAACCAGCAGTGGCAGCGCTGCTTTTCGCTGGCGCATACCATTCTGCAAGATCAGAAGCAGGCCGAAGATGTGGTGCAGGACATATTTATTGATATCTGGTCAAGAAGAAAAAGTCTGGAATTACAGAACCCGGAGGCTTACCTTACCCGCATGGTGAAGAATAAGGTCTTTTCCACGCTTTCCCGAACACCTATTCCTGAGCATAACATAGAGCTGCTGGAAAATTTGCTGCATCAGTCCTCACCTGAAGACCAGTACATTCTTGAGGAACTAAGAGTAAAAGTTGATCAGGTAGTGGAAGCGTTACCTCCCCGGTGCCGACAGGTGTATCAGCTGCGCAGGTACGAAAATATGAGTGTAGCCGAGATTGCCGACAAACTGGGCATGTCTATCCGGACGGTAGAAAATCATCTCTATCAGGCTACAAGAGTGTTAAAAAACAAGATCAGTCCTATTACCATTTTGTTAATTATCGATCGCTTCATTTAATATATCCATAATCGTTTGGCACTAAGTAGAAAATCGGTTTTCCGAGACATGCTTATGAAAAGCGATACCTATGGATCAACAGAAATTCTGGAGGCGGCTGTTTGCTCGTTATGTAGAGGGGAAATCTCAGCCCGCGGAAAGAAAACTTTTGGATCAGTTTTTTGAGAAGCAGCGGGCAGAAGCTGAGAAGCTGGAAATAACCTCCGAGGAACCTCTGGACGAAATCCGGCAGCGAATGCTGAAGAATGTTCAGCGTGAGATTCGACCTACTTTTAAAGATCGATTTTCCCGTAAATGGCTGGCTCAGGGAGTTGCCGCTTCTTTGTTTTTAGGGCTTGGGTATTTCTTCCTGATTCAGAAAAAATCAGAATCTCCCGATGAGCTAAAGCAACACATGTTTAATGCTTCGGCAAGCTGGGAGCAGGTATCTACTGAAGCGGCAGAGCAGCGGCAAGTTACATTACCCGATGGCTCTCAGGTGCATCTTAACTACCAAAGCAGTCTTAGGTACCAGGCCGCCGATTACGGGCAAACCGAACGAAGGGTGTATCTGGAAGGAGAAGCCTTTTTTGAGGTGCAGCGTGATGAGCAACGACCCTTTATCGTAGAAACGCAGAAGCTCACCACCCGGGTGCTGGGTACTTCTTTTAATGTAAATACCCAGGATAATCAATATGTGGTAGCCGTAGCCAGCGGAAGCGTAGAAGTACAGGCTGCTCGGCCGGGAGAAAAAGAAAAAGTGAGTCTTACGGCAAATCAGCAGGCCGCCTTAAGTAGCCTGGATGATCACCTGGTCTTTAGCAATCAAATCTCTACCGACGTGTTTTTGTGGCGCGAGGGTCTAATGGCTTTTAGCAATACCCCAATGACCTCGGTAAAAACCCGTCTGGAGCGGGCCTACGCCACTCAAATTCACATTGACCCCAAATTACTCGACCGGTCGGTTACGGCCCGGTATCAGCAAAAGCCCCTTCCCGAAGTGCTGGATGACCTGTGCTTTCTGTTAGGCGCTACTTATGAAATCAGAGAAAATCAGCATGTATTCATCATTCCTCAGTAACCTATAATTAATAATTTACCTATGAGACCAAAATTACCTTTTGCAAGAAGAGCGTTCGGTAGCAGGCATATCCTGCTTATGGGGGCCTTGCTCTACCTGTCTTTTGGCAGTGTGCAGGCCGCAGCATTGCCGAACGAACCTGCCGAGATCAGCCTTTCGCTCACCAATGTAAACCTGATACAGGTATTTAAAGAGATTGAGTCGAAGTACAATTACCACTTTGCTTATACCGATGAGGTGACACAGCTTAACCAGACGGTAAGTATCGCCTGTCAGGAAGAATCCATTGAAGAAATATTGAATAAACTGGCCTTAGCTGCCCCAATCCGGTTCCGGGTTTCTGAGAATACGGTATCCGTTACGGTAGACCACGCGGTTAACAAGGCGCAAAAGCCCAATGACCGGGTAGAAGGAAAGATTACCGATGAGGAAGGGCAGCCTATTCCCGGAGTATCGGTGCTGATCAAAGAAACATCCATCGGTACCATCAGCGACATTGATGGGAATTTTAACCTAAACGTACCGGAAGACATTAATGAGCCAGTGCTGGTGTTCTCCTTTGTAGGATTTCAAACGCAGGAAGTTGCCGTAAAAGGCCAAAGCACGCTAAACGTTAGCTTGTTTGAAGATGTGCAAAGCCTGAACGAAATTGTGGTAGTAGGCTACGGTACGCAAAAGAAAGCCAACCTCACCGGTGCGGTTTCGCAGATTGATGCCAAAGAGATTGCCAAGCGCCCCAATGTAAACCTGACGCAAAGCCTGCAAGGCACGCTTCCTGGTCTGAACATTAACCGGGGCAATGGAAACCCGGGTTCCAACCCCTTGCTCAACGTTCGCGGCTTCACGTCCATCAACGGGGGCGGTCCATTGGTGCTTGTTGATGGAGTGGAAGGAGATATCAACAAAATCAATCCAGCCGATGTGGAATCGGTGACTGTGCTAAAAGATGCCGCAGCTTCGGCCATCTACGGGGCGCGCGGAGCATTCGGAGTAATTTTGGTCACGACCAAAACCGCTGAACCAGGACGTACCCGGGTGAGCTACACCAACAATTTTGCCTGGAGCACTACCACCACCAACACTGATTTTATCACCGATCCCTACCGGGCGGCGAAGCTGGTGGATGATGCTTTTCAGATTTCGGTAGGACGCACCTACACCGGCTACACCGAAGAGGATTACGAAGAACTCAGAAGAAGATCCGCCGACCCTTCTCTACCCGACGTTGTTGTGGATAACCGTAAAGGAGAGGATCAGTACGTTTACTACGGAAATACCGACTGGTGGAATACCATGTTCCGCAAATGGCAGCCTTCGCAAAACCACAACGTGACTATTACCGGAGGAACCGATAAGCTGAGCATCTTGCTTTCCGGGC
This sequence comes from Roseihalotalea indica, assembly GCF_022458895.1. The sequence continues at coordinate 106,928 of NZ_JAINFL010000002.1, forward strand.
GCTATTACAAAAATGTGGGCATTCTTAAATTACAGGAAGATACCTACGAGTCGTATAATGGCCGGGTTAAAATGGACCTGAAAGTAAATGACTGGCTTACCCTCTCGGAGAATATTCAGGTCAATACCAGCGATCAGCTAACCCACGGCGGTAGTATGTACGGCTGGGGTGAGCCTTGGGGAAGCCTGATCTGGGTACACGCCCTGCCATCGTATACCCTGACCAACCCCGATGGTACCGCTACCTTCCGCACCGAACTGAACAACTACACCATCGGCGATGGCATCTTCGCTTCATTGCTCTACGGTAAATCAAAAGAACTGATCAACCAGCGGCAACTGGTAAACACCTTCGGCGCCACTCTTACTCCGGTGCCGGTAGAAGGGCTAAGCGTGAAGTTTAACTTTACCAACCGTTGGGATTTTTATGATGAGATGGAAAGAAACGTACGAGCGCCCTGGTCGGTATATCCCGGACAGATCGATTATCTGGGTAGCGATCAGTTGAGAGAAGTTCGAGTTCAGGAAAATTATACGGCACTGAACCTGTTCGCTAATTATGAGCATAACCTGGGACGTCACCATTTTAAAGAAATGATCGGCTTTAACCGGGAATACAAAAACTACGAGTCGGTAGATACGCGCAAGAAGAATAATATCTCGGATGACCTGAATGCCCTGGATCTGGCCAGTAGTGACCCTGAAGCGTACGGTGCCGCCTATGAATGGGCCATTCACGGATATTTCTTCCGTCTGAACTATGACTACGACAACCGCTACCTACTGGAAGTCAATGGCCGCTACGACGGTTCTTCCCGCTTTCCCAAAGATTACCGCTGGGGTTTCTTCCCGTCAGTTTCGGCGGGCTGGTCTATTGCTAACGAGGGCTTTTTTGCCGGAATCAATGAATACGTCAACGACCTGAAACTTCGCGCTTCTTATGGTTCATTGGGTAACCAGTTGGTAAACTATTACGCTTACGTGCCTACGCTTAACAAATCTACCTCGGGTAGCTATGCCATCGATGGTGGTAAACTGGAATACATTGATCCGCCCGGCCTTAACCCACTGGATATTACCTGGGAAAGTGTAAACACCATTAACGTTGGACTTGATGTATCCGTGCTGAGAAATCGCCTGACGGGTAACGTGGATTTCTTCCAGCGGAATACGATTGGTATGCTTACGCAGGGAAGAACCTTGCCTGCGGTACTGGGCACGCCATCCCCGCAGGAAAATGCGGCTGACTTACAGACCCGCGGTTTTGAAGTAACGCTCTCGTATCAGGAAAGCTTTACTGTAGGCGGCAAACCGCTGAACCTGGTCGTGAACGGAACCCTGTCTAACCAGAACACCAAAATCACCCGCTTCGATAACCCGAATAACTACCTGGGCGATTATTACGAAGGACAGACTGTGGGTGAGATTTGGGGCTACCATATTGAAGGCTTATTCGGATCAGACGAAGAAGCCAACAACCACGCCGACCAGACGCGGGTGAACGGACGTATCAAATCATCTCCGGGTGAGTTTGGAGTGCCGCGGGCGGGAGACGTAAAGTACGCCGACCTGAACGGAGACGGAGTGATCAGCGAAGGAGATAACACGCTGGAGAACCCCGGCGACCGTCGCATCATTGGTAATGCCACGCCTCAGTTCCCCTACAGCTTCGGCATCCGGGCCGACTGGAACAACATCGACATCTCAGCCTTCTTCCAGGGCATTGGCCAGCAGGACTGGTACCCGAACGCCGATTCCCGTTTGTTCTGGGCCATGTATAACCGTCCGTATGATTCTTTCATCCGAAAAGATCTGGCCGATAACATCTGGTCTGAAGATAATCCTGATGCTTATTTCCCTCGCCTGCGCGGCTATTCTGCCTTAAGCAGTGACGGTGAACTGGGAACCGTGAATGACCGCTACCTGCAAAGCGTGTCCTACCTGCGCCTGAAAAACCTGAGCATTGGCTATACCTTGCCCCGGCAGTGGATAGAACGCATCAAGCTGGAGAACGTGCGGGTTTATTTCAGTGGAGAAAATCTGGTCACCTTCACCAAGCTGACTAATTACATTGATCCCGAAGCGGCTTCCGGAGATGTGAACTTCTCCAACACCAACCAGGCTGACGACCGGGGAACGGCCCAGGGCTACCCGTTCAGCAAGATTTTCTCTTTCGGCGTAAGCGTAAACTTTTAAGATGATTTCTTTCAAGCACAAAATTCCTCAACTCATGCAACGAAACATATATATCACCATCATAGGATTATGCCTGATCCTGCTGGGCGGGTGTAGTCAGGATGAACTGGACCTGACTCCCCAATCCGAAGTGACCACTGAGAACTTCTTTCAGAAAGCCAGTGATCTGCAACTGTATACCAATTCTTTTTACCTGATGATCCCCGAACGAATTTACCGGGAAGATGATGAGACCGATAACGTGATCCTGAACTCAGCCGGAGAGCGCGTGCGGGGCGACAGGATCGTTCCTACCGATGCCTCAGGTGCAGGTTGGACGTGGGGAGAACTGAGGAAGATCAACTACTTTCTGGAAAACTACCAGAAGTGCCAGGACGAAGCTGCTAAGAAACACTACAGCGGAGTAGCCCGCTTCTTCCGGGCATACTTCTACTTCGACAAAGTGAAACGCTTCGGCGATGTGCCCTGGTACTCCACCACCGTAGACCCAACCGATGAAGCCGCGCTAAACAAACCCCGCGATTCCCGCCAACTGGTGATGGATTCCGTCATGGCCGATCTGGATTACGCCATTGAAAACATGAATACCGGCACCGAACTGTTCCGCGTTACTAAATGGACGGCTCTGGCTTTAAAATCACGGGTAGGAGTGTACGAAGGGACCTTCCGCAAGTATCGGGACATGGAAGGAAGCGAAACGTTCTTAACCGCTGCTTCAGAAGCCGCTGACGAACTGATAGCGTCCGGTACGTACACCGTCTACACCTCTGGCAACCCGGCAGAAGACTACCGTAATTTCTTCTCTTCGCACGATGCCATTGGCACAGAGGTAATCATGGGGCGGCAGTTTCTGACCGAGCATGCGGTAGATCACAACGTTAATTACTTCACCATCACTTCCTCGTACGGGATGCCCGGCATGCCCAAAGATCTGGTGAACAGCTACCTGATGCAGGACGGAAGCCGCTTTACCGATCAGCCCAACTACAACCAGATGCAGTTTGTAGAAGAGGTGCAGAACCGCGACCCTCGCTTGTCACAAACCATCCGTACTCCGGGCTACACCCGTATCGGAGAAACCTTCGTGATGCCTCCCGACCTGGGTGCGACCATCACCGGTTATCAACTCACCAAGTTTGTCACTGAGCCCGCCTTTGACAGCAACGATGAGTCTATCACCGATATGCCCATTTTCCGCTACGGTGAGGTGCTGTTGAACTATGCCGAAGCCAAGGCCGAACTGGGAACGCTTACGCAAGATGACCTGGACCGTTCGGTGAATTTGCTGCGAGCCCGAGTAGCTATGCCCGGCATGAGTTTAGAAGCCGCCAACGCTAACCCAGACCCGTATCTGAAAGCACAGTACGTAAACGTAGCCGGAGGCAATCAAGGAGTAATTCTGGAGATTCGTCGGGAGCGTCGTATCGAGCTGTTCATGGAAGGCTACCGCTGGGATGATTTGATGCGCTGGAAAGAAGGCCAGAAGGTAGTGCAGGATTTTCGCGGTATGTATTTCCCCGGTGAAGGAGAGTACGACCTGGAAGGCGATGGAGACACCGATGTGATCATTTTTAGCGGTGAACCTGGTGAGAAACAAAACGGTATACTGTACCTGAAACTGGGAGAAGATGTGGTACTGGACGAAAACGGTCTGATCAACCCCCACCCTTCCATCACCGACCGGGAATTTGATGAAAATAAAGATTACCATTATCCCCTACCCCGAACCGAAATCTTACTGAACCCCAACCTGGAGCAAAATCCGGGGTGGTAGAAACTTGGTAAAGACTAGTTGAAAAATGTGGATATGAGTTATGGATTCAGCTTATGAGTAGACATTATCATGGTTCATTTGCGCTTGAGAGAGTCACGGTGGCCGTAATAATCTTTTTTAATAATTAATCTCTCTAGGTCGGAAAGCTTGCTGTTTGAGCGCAGCGACCGGGCCGCCGGGCGGTTTCAAGCTTTCCTAGATTTTTTGTTTACTTTTTCATCGATGGAAAAAGCCGACGCGGCGCGGTAAAAGCCTGCCCGGCTTGAGGGCAGATGCTCAAAAACAAAGGAGTTATGGGTTTAGCTTAGAAGTAGTGTCATGATTCATTAAGCGTTTATAGTTCGTTTGGGGTACTCAGAGTTCTTTTCGAGCGGCCGGCGCTCGGTGACTCTGAGGGGGAAATAACATCTTTTTATGATACATAGAAATAGACTTATCAAATCATTTTTATTTGTAATACTCATAGGAGCCGCCCTCGGGGCGGTTTCTTTTTCCTGCACACCAGCCACCTCCGACCAGAAACCACCGGAGCAAAACCCGGAAGCCATCGATCTCCGCGTTATGGCCTACAATGTTCATCATTGCAACCCGCCCTCGGCGCCGGAAAAGATTGACGTGGAAGCCATTGTAGAAACCATTCGCCAGCAGAAGCCTGATCTGGTTGCTTTGCAGGAAATAGATGTGATGACCGGAAGGTCGGGCAACATAGATGAAGCCCGCATGATTGCCGAGCAACTGGACATGCATTACTACTTCGGCAAAGCCATTGACCACGATGGTGGCGAGTATGGCGTGGCTATATTATCCCGCTTTCCTATCTCCGAAGAACAAACGCATGCCCTGCCCACGCAGGAAGGAACCGATGGAGAACCCCGGGTGCTGGCTACGGTGAAAGTAAACCTACCCAATGGTCAAAGCCTTCGTTTCGGCAGCACCCACCTGGATGCCCAGCGAGAAGATGTGAACCGGCTATTGCAGATCAAGGCTATTGGTGAAATTGCCTCTACCGAAAGCCTGCCGATGGTTATTGCCGGAGACTTCAACGCTCCGCCCACTTCGGGGGTCATCAATATCCTGGACCAGCATTTTCAAAGAAGTTGTGAAGATTGTGCACCCACCATTCCGGTGATTAATCCTACCAAAGCCATCGACTTTATTGCTTTTCGACCTGATGCTGGATTTGAAGTAGTAAGCCATCAGGTGATTGATGAAACCTATGCGTCTGATCATCGGCCCGTATTTTCTGTATTACGAGTTAAGTGATCTTATCAGGGAGATGGCTGTCGGGAAACGTAAACCAAGGCATCATAACAGCAGAACAGGGTGTTATCTTCCGGGTTATGGCGGTCACCGGAGGCAGCAATATAGAGGCGGTTGCTGGCATCCAGGTACAGGCTATGCAAGTTATGGCGGGGAGGGAAATCAAGTGTGGTTGGCCCGGTTGATTTAATCTTCAGAACTTCCGATGGGTTTACATAGCCATTGTCAGCTATATGTTCTTCAAGCTTGTAGATATCGCCGTTGGAAGTTGTATCAACACTTACTACCACGCGGAGATCGTATTGACGTAAGCCTTTGTAATTATGCCAGACTTTCCCTGAATCCAGCGAATAGTGCTGAGGGAGGCTGGCCGTTGCGTCACCCAGGTTGTTCCGGCCGGAGGCATGCAGCGCAAAGAGGGTATCGTCCACATAGTGCAGCCCATATACTACGCCCTGAAAATCTCGGGACATCTGCCAGGTTTTTCCCCTATCAGTCGAATAATAAGCCTTGCCTACGGTAGTCACCGCCAGGGTATGATCAATATCTCCAAAAACAGCATAAGCTTCGTCTGCTTCGGGAATCTCAAGGCGTATCCAATCGCTGTCGTCGGCTTTTTCTTCTGGTACATCTTGTTCTTCGCAGGCACACAGCATCAGCATCAAGAAAAAAATGAGGCTTGTATTGATATGATGGTATCGCATCTCGCATGGGTTTAAGTACTATTTTATTATAGAAAAAATCATGCAGTATTACAGCGAAGACGTTATTATTTAGGGATGATTTTTAAAACCAACACGATTTTTATTCAGATAGAATACAACTGATGTTAAGTACTATCGGCTTTATCGTACCACAATTGTACTAACCCGGAGGGGTATGAAATGCTGCGCTTGAATTTCAGATTCTGTTCAGGGCGGCCCTCTTTGAAAAGACGGATGCCGCTGCCCACCAAATGCGGAATGACGGACACAATGAGCTGATCAATAAGGGCATGGTTCAGCAAAGTGGCCACTACCTCGCCCCCACCATCGCAGTAAATATTCTTTCCGGGTTGCTGCTGAAGCTGTTCTATCAGAGCTTTAGCATTGCTGACGTACTCCACGTTTTCATCCTGCCCCGTTCGGGATTGGGAGAGCACATACACTTTTTTGTCTTTGTGCGGGAAATCAATACCAAATGACAACATCTTATCGTAAGTCTTTCGCCCCCAGAGGATGGTATCCACGCCTTGCAGAAAATCAGCGTAGCCAAAGTCCTCGCCGGGCGTATCCACAATAGATAAAAAGTCGATGTCACCATCTTCTTTAGCAATGTAGCCATCCAGGCTCATCGCAATGTAGAGAATTACCTTTCGTTTCATAAGAGGGTCTTATTAATTCACATAGAATTTATTTTTTCTTTAAAGTGGTGAATTTATCATTCTTGGCATATATACTTAGTTCTGCTTAAACTATTGAAAGACCCAATTTATAATAGAGTCACGCATTCTTTCTTTAGTTGCAGAGTCAAGCTCTTCTGGTATATCTCTCATTTTTTCTAAAGCCTCAAACCATTTTTCAGTTTGCGCATCAGTAAGGTTGTGTTCTTTTTTTACTTGATCATACTTAGACATGTTGTAAGGAAATCGTCTGTTGGCGGTTTCAAAGATCAAAGGATTGATTGTTTCAATACCGCTTGACTCAAAATACTTAACAATTTCTTCACGAACACTTTTCGCATTGGCAACAAAGTTTTCCATTCCACCATTATATTTCCAATAAAAGAGTCCTATTTCAGGTATAACATCCTTAAGACTTGAATAAAATTTTGTAGTATCTATTGGGTTACCTATAACACGAAAGTAAGCTAAAGAGTCAAGACTCATTATTGGCAATGACTGAAAGTCATATCGAAACTTAAATAGACTTTTAGCAATTGCTTCTGGAAGAAGTGGGTTGTATAGATATTTGAACGACTCAAGCTCCCACTCAAATGCATTGATTGAATAGATGTCATAATCTAGTTTAAACTCTTCCCAAGTACTTATAGCGTAGATATTTCCTTCTTGTTTAGGGGGAAAACCAAACGAGGGGGTTACTCCATAACTGGTGATTATCATAACATCATCTTGAATAACCTCGGTAAGCTTGATCACAAGAGTTAATTGCTCTGTTCTAACCTGATCCGCAAGCAGTTTTTCGTATGCTACGTAACCCAAAATGAGTGTTAAAGCTGATACCGCAAAAGATAACCATGGAAGAGTTTTTTCTGATAATCCTTTACTGATTGTAATGGTTGATGGAATCGTGCTAACTTTTTCCGAAAGCTCTTTTTTAGCTTCAGTTTTACTCAAAAAGGAGGTGAGAACTGTTACTATTAAAGATAAAAAAGCGAAACCAACTATCCTTAGCCAAGAGCGCATCTAGATTACAGTTATGTCTATTAACAGGTTTAGGTGTGTGATTTGAACAATTTACATTGATCTAAATAACTATCCCCCCGGCAAGCGTCCATCTTCATTTGGGTCCCAATCGCGGTAGAGGGTGCCTTTTTGGGCGGGGGTAATTCCGTTTAAGAAGTTAGGCAGCGGGGCACACATGGGGCCGCTGCTGCTGCCACAGGCAATGCTGGGGTAGATGTACGTGCCAAAAAAGCGGTTCTTTTTCTTTCCGGCTCCGCCCTGCGTATCCCATACTTCCAGTGCAGCCTCCTTTTTCACTGGCTGGCACATAGAGATATAATCCCGTCCGGGCCGCACCGCCCGGTAAAACCCAATGATGTTGGAAATGAGCACTTCGGCGGTAAAACCACTGTCGGTAGTCCAGCCGTAGGGGAAATCAGTTTGCACCGTCTGGAATCCATAGGAGACTTCCATAAAAATAGCCAGGGCTACCGATTCGCGCTCTACCGATGATAGATGAGACTGCACATAAAAGGTTTTCGATACGTTTTTGTGCGACCGGTGGCGGTTAATAGTTTGGGTGTGCTGCACCTTGAAGCCCGGGTGTTTCCGGCTTCGCACTCCCGAATCTCCGACCAGCTTTGACCACAGGCTGCGGACATTAGTAGGGCGGGCCTGCCCCAGGTTGATCCAGCCGCACAGGCAGGTGTAAATCAGGCCATAATCTTTATAAACGCTAGTAGGGCCATCTATAATGTCCGTTCTTTTTGACATACCAAAGGGGCTGTGTAGTTAGATAGTTAAAGATACAAAAATGAATAATAGTTAGGGAATAATGATTGATGAGTAATGATGATGAATAATGAGTGATAAAAGGTATAAAAAGCGTCTACAACGCAATTCTGTAGGAACATCAGTCATGATGCTCTGCCGTAATAAAAAGATTCATTATCACATCCCTACCTGTTAGTTGCCACTGGTGAACAAATTGTAATAAGTATTTTCAGCATCAAGTATGAATCCAATGTTTTTGAAGTGGCAAATCGTACAATTTCCAACCAAAATACCTCATCAGTCACTCCCTTACTACTCATTATTCACTAGTCATCCATCATTACTATTGCGAAGCCGACCGGCATTGGCTATTTTGAGAGCTGCTTACGACATACTGACAACAACCTGCTATTCATGAAAAGAAGACTGTTTTTACAGCACTTTGGCGCTACGGCCTGCCTACTACCCCTTACTTCTACTATTTTATCTGCATCTCCATCGAACCTCGCAGCTGACATACAAACCTTGCTGGATTCTTTCGTAAAGCATAATGATGAAGTTATTAAAAGCCTGCTGGAGCGGCAGGAGACTGACGAAAAACATGCCTTGTTTGGAGGAGTAACGGATGGCTACGATATCCATAATCCGCAGAGCACGGTAGGCTTGCTTCAGCGGCATATTGGTGGGTTTGTCGCTCCAGCTTCGCAGTATTATCGAGCTGAAAGCATTTTAGAATCCATGCTGCACGCCAGCGAGTATCTGCTGAACGTTCAGCACCCCGATGGAACCATCGATCTGCATACAACCAACTTTCACTCCACGCCCGACCTGGCCTTTTCGGTAGAGCCGGTGTGTCTGGCCTATACCTTATTGGAGCAGGATGCCTCGGAAAACACGCAGCCCTTAAGAAAAAACTTGCAAACCTATCTGGAAAATGCCGGAAAAGCCCTGAGCATTGGTGGAGTACATACTCCCAATCACCGTTGGGTAGTCTGCATGGCATTGGCCCGCGTCCATCACCTGTTTCCCAACGCCAATTATGCCGAGCGGGTGGATGAGTGGCTAAAAGAAAAAATTGATATTGATATAGACGGGCAATTTACCGAACAAAGCACCCTTATCTACAGTCCTACCGTTGACCGGGCCCTGATCACGGTAAGCCGATTGCTCAATAAGCCGGAACTGCTGGAGCCCGTGCGTCGTAACCTGGAAGTGAGCCTGTACTACCTGCATGCCAATGGCGAAGGTGTCACCGAAGGCTCGGGCCGGCAGGATCAGTACCAACGGGGCAACCTGAACCGCTATTATTATGCCTACCGCTACCTGGCTCTGCACGATCAGAACTCCCGCTTTTCGGCGATGGCTCAATTTCTGGAAAATCAGGAGGGCGAAAACCTTAGCTATACGTTGCCTTACTTTCTGGAAGACTCCGAGCTTGCTAACCCATTGCCTCAACCCTCTTCGTTGCCTACCGATTATTGTAAAGTATTTACTGGTTCTGACCTGGTACGTGTTCGGCGGGGTGAGCGGGATGCCACCATTCTGGCCAAAAATCCGCTGTTTTTCACCTTCTTTAAAGGCGAAGCGGCGTTGGAAGGAGTCCGGCTGGCCTCGGCTTTTTTCGGTAAAGGGCAGTTTGAAGGAGAATCACTAGAGTGGGAGGGTGATGAGTTTGTACTGCGGCAGTGGCTGGAAGGTCCCTATTACCAACCTTACCCGGCAGAAGATTTACCCAATGATGGCGACTGGGAGAAAATGCCGAAGGAAGACCGTCCGCAGAGCGAAGTGCAAAAACTCCTTTCCGAGATACGCATTCGGGAGACAAAAAATGGCTTTATGCTGGATATCACCGTTATCGGCACTGACCGGGTACCGGTAGCCATAGAACTGGCCTTTCGGGCGGGCAGCCAGCTAAGCGGGGTGCGCCAGGTAGAAAATAAAGAAGATGTGTATCTGCTGGAAGATGGTTACGGCACCCTGCAAGCCGGAAAGAACAAAATTAAGTTTGGGCCAGGACGTGCCGAGCACCAATGGACCCAATTACGCGGGGCGTTGGATAAGATGGAAGCTCAAAGCGTATACTTAACCGGTTTTACTCCATTTGAGCATCAGATCACGATAGAGTAAAACCGGCCGTATTAGTAAGGGTTAGTTGCTTGAGTCCTCAAGACTTTTCAGGTACACCAGTGATTCGGGTACCTGCTCGGCAACCTGAGGGCTTTCGTCTTCAATGAAATAATGCGCAACGCCCGCTTCTTTGGCCGCTTTCAGAATCGCCGGCATATCCAGTTGGCCGGTACCCAGCACCACGTTGTTTTCAATGGGCGTGTGGCCGGTGTTATTGCTTTCCACTCCTTTTTTCAGGTCTTTCAGGTGCATCAGTTTCCAGCGGTCGCCATATTTTTCAAGCAGAGCGGCCGGATCAGCTCCCGGTAGGTAAGCCCACAGAATATCCATCTCAAACGATACGTACTCGGGGTTGGTATTTTCGGCGATGTAATCGAACAGGGTTCCATCTTCGTACGGGCGGAATTCGTAGCCGTGGTTGTGGTAGCAGAAGGTAAGTCCATTCTCTTTCAGTACTTTTCCTGCCTTATTAAAGTCTTCTACGGCTTTTTTGGCATTTTCTATCGTAAAGTCATCCCCTTCGTGCGGAATCCAGGCGGTCATCACATAGGTGGCTCCCATAATTTTGGCTTTACGAGCTACTTCTTCCGGGTCACTTACTAATTCGTCGTAACCCACCCCTACGGAAGGAGAACTAATACCTCGCTCGTCGAGCATTTTCTTAAACTCTTCGGTAGATAAGTCATAGGGACTAAGGCCGCATTCCATTTCGGTAAATCCCAGTTTCTGAATGGTGTCTAGTGTGGCTTCTACATCTTTTTCAAAACTAAACCGGTAGGTGTAAGCCTGCACGCCGGGCTTCTTGGGAAAAAACTCCTGTGCTATTGATTCTCCAACAGTAAAGAACAGGAATAAGCCCAGGCAAAATAATAGGTTGGGTACATGTTTCATGGTTGTGTGTATGGTTAATGATTGCTTGCGCCTCTCAAGATACTCAATCTTGATGAATGATGTATAATGCGGCAAGTTATTGCCATTTTTATTGCTCATCCATCCTTCATCGTTACGCATCATCATAAATAAATCTTTTTGATGCGAAGCGCGTTATTTAGTGTCACATTGGGCAAAACGGATGGTAGATTGTACCTTTGCCCATTCTAATTCAAAAAGGAAGGTTTTGTATGTCTCGATCTGAGAAATATCCCGAATATAAGCAGGTGAGCTACCCTAAGGTGGCCGAAGAAGTACTGAAGTTCTGGCAGGAGAACAGGATTTTTGAAAAGTCTGTTGAGCAGCGCCCCGCTGACAATGCTTTTACCTTTTACGAAGGCCCGCCCTCGGCTAACGGAACGCCCGGTATCCACCACGTAATGGCCCGAAGCATCAAAGACATTTTCTGCCGCTACCACACGCTGAAAGGACGGCGCGTTGAGCGGAAAGGTGGTTGGGATACCCACGGCCTGCCGGTAGAGCTAAAAGTGGAAAAAGAACTGGGGATTACGAAAGAGGATATCGGGAAGAAAATCTCCATCGAGGAATACAATCAGAAGTGCCGCGAGGCCGTAATGAAGTTCAAGAGCGAGTGGGACGACCTGACCCAGAAAATGGGCTACTGGGTGGATCTGGACAATCCCTACATCACCTTCGAGCGTGATTACATGGAATCGCTGTGGTATCTGCTCAAGGAACTGTACAAGAAAGACTTGTTATACAAAGGCTATACCATCCAGCCTTATTCACCTGCCGATGGCACCGGCTTAAGCTCCCATGAACTGAACCAGCCCGGCTGTTACCGCAATGTAAAGGATACGTCCATCGTAGCCCAGTTTAAGTTGCAAGGCACCGAAAACGATTACCTGCTGGCTTGGACCACCACTCCCTGGACACTTCCGGCTAACTCGGGAATCGGCGTAGGCGAGAACATCGATTACGTAAAAGTGAAAACCTTCAATCAGTATACCTATCTGCCCGTTAATGTGATTCTGGCAAAAGAGCGGATGAGCTCCTATTTCGACAAAAAAGCCAGCGACCTGAAACTGGAAGATTATAAACCGGGAGACAAGCGTATTCCGTTTGAAGTGGTGGAAACATTCAAGGGAAAAGAACTGGTTGGTCTGAAGTACGAGCAGCTTATGCCCTATGTGCCCCTGCCTGATCCGGCATTCACCGTGATTGGGGCTGATTTTGTTACCACCGAAGATGGTACCGGGTTGGTACACCTGGCTAAAACATTTGGTGCCGATGACTTTAGAGCGCTGGAGCAGAAAGGCATTCCCGGAGTGATGGTGAAGGATGAAAATGGTAAGGACGTGCCGATCGTGAACAAACGCGGCCGGTTTGTGGCGGAGATCACCGACTTTGCCGATATGCCGGTTAAGAATTATGATGATGAGGATGAGAACGATCCTAACTATAAATCTACCGACGTCAAGATATCCATCAAGCTAAAGGAGGAGAACAAAGCGTTCCGGGTAGAGAAATACGAGCACTCCTACCCGCATTCGTGGCGGACCGATAAACCGGTGCTATACTATCCGCTGGATTCGTGGTTCATTAAAACAACCGCCCGGAAAGACCAACTGGTGGCTCTGAACAAAACCATCAACTGGAAACCCGAGTCTACCGGGACGGGGCGTTTCGGCAACTGGCTGGAAAACCTGGTGGACTGGAACCTGAGCCGCTCCCGCTTCTGGGGCACTCCGCTGCCCATCTGGCGAACTGAGGATGGTAGTGAAGAGAAGTGCATCGGGTCTATTGCCGAGCTTACCGAAGAAATACAAAAAGCCAATACCGCTTTTGCCGATGATGCCGAACTGGTACAGAAAAACAACGAGGCTCTAGCCAAGGAAGACCTGCACCGCCCCTACGTCGACTGGATCACCCTGGTGAGCGACAGCGGAGAAAAAATGTACCGCGAAGCCGACCTGATCGATGTGTGGTTTGATTCGGGCGCGATGCCCTATGCCCAGTGGCATTACCCGTTTGAGAACGAAGAAGTATTTAAACTGAAATATCCGGCTGATTTTATTTCCGAAGGCGTAGATCAGACCCGCGGCTGGTTCTTCACCCTGCACGCCATCGCCGGACTAATGTACGATAGCGTAGCCTTCAAAAACGTAGTTTCTACTGGATTGGTACTGGACAAAAACGGTAACAAAATGTCGAAGCGCCTGGGCAACGCCGTCAATCCGTTCACCACACTCAGTGAGTACGGTCCGGACGCTACCCGCTGGTACATGATCTCCAATGCCAACCCCTGGGATAACCTAAAGTTTGACCTGGAAGGAGTAAAAGAAGTACAGCGCCGTTTCTTCGGTACCTTGCAAAATACCTACGCTTTCTTCGCACTCTACGCCAACCTAGATGGCTTTACTTTCTCCGAAGAAGCTATTCCGCTGGCCCAGCGTACCGAAAGCGATCGTTGGATTATTTCCAAGCTCAATAGCCTGATTCAACTGGTTGATACTGCGTATGAGGAATACGAACCAACCCGCGCGGCCCGGGCCATTCAGGACTTTACCGTAGATGACCTGAGCAACTGGTACGTGCGCCTGAACCGGAAGCGTTTCTGGCAGGGAGAGTACAATGAGAACAAGCAGGCTGCTTACCAAACCCTGTACACCTGTCTGGTAACGCTAGCTAAACTGTCTTCGCCCATCGCTCCATTCTACGCCGAGCAACTGTTCCGCGATCTTAATCAGGTAAGCCAGCAGGAAGCTCAGGAATCGGTGCACCTGACAGACTTCCCAAAAGTAGATACTGCGGCCATTGACGAACACCTGGAAACCAAGATGCAGATGGCGCAAAGTGCCTCTTCATTGGTGCACTCTTTGCGTAAGCAACATACGATTAAAGTGCGCCAACCGCTCTCTCGTATTCTGATTCCGGTGCTGGATGCTACTTTTAAGCAGCAGATGGAAGAAGTGGAGTCGATCATCTTGTCGGAGGTAAATGTGAAAGGCATTGAGTATATTGACGATACCTCGGGCGTGCTGGTGAAAAAAATAAAACCAAACTTCCGGAAATTAGGTAAACAATATGGGCCGATGATGAAAGATATTAGCGCGGCCGTAGCCCAGATGGGACAGGAAGAAATCAATCGACTGGAGAAGGAGCAGCAATACGAGCTGGCATTGCCTAAAGAGCGCATAACCCTGACTGCCGAAGATGTAGAAATTACCTCAGAAGATATCCCTGGCTGGTCGGTAGCCCGCGAAGGCAACATTACCGTGGCCCTGGATATTACCATTACGGAAGAATTGCGGCAGGAAGGTATTGCCCGCGACCTGGTGAACCGTATCCAAAACCTGCGAAAAGACCAGGGACTAGATGTGCAGGATAAAATTCATGTGCAGATTAAAACCGATGACGTGCCGGTGCAACAGGCAATTCAGGCATATCAGGGGTACATAGGCACGGAAACGCAGGCAATTTCGTTAGACTTAGTGAATCAACTCACCGAAGGCCAGGAAGTGATGATGGATGAATTTACGTTGATGATACATATTACAGTAGAATAAGCGTTAGACAACTAAATTGTAAACTCTGTGAAGTACGGGAAATATTACTTGCTCAGTATAGGAATCATCATCCTGGACCAGACCGTGAAGCTGTTGGTTCATAACAATATGGATATGGGCATTATCGGGCAGATTCCGGTAATGGGAAACTGGTTTAAACTTCACTATACCCTCAATCCGGGGATGGCCTTTGGCATGCAGCTAGGTTCAGAGTACGGAAAGCTTATACTAACCGTTTTCCGCCTGTTCGCCATGGTAGGTATTGGGTATTACCTCTATGTACTAGCCAAGAAAAAAGTACACGCCGGCCTGCTCTGGTCGGTGGCTCTTATTCTGGGCGGAGCTATTGGTAATGTAATTGACAGTGCTTTTTACGGGGTGTTACTGGATAACGCCCCCTACGGCTCATCAACCCCCTGGTTTCACGGTCAGGTAATTGACATGTTCTACGTGGACATATGGGAAGGAAGAGTGCCGGAGTGGATTCCTATCTGGGGAGGAGAATATATGGCGCTATGGCCCATCTTTAATATTGCGGATGCCTCCATCTTTGTAGGCGTAGCCATTATCCTGATCTTCCAGAATCGTTTCTTTGGTGAAAGCGAAAAAGAACCTCATCACGATCTGGACGAGGTTCCGGCAACATCTCAGTCACTGGAAAATCAATCGGTGAGAAACCAGTCTAATTCGATCGGCTAGCCGTCATATCAAAACTATCGTATCCGGCCACTACTTCTCCGGTAAACGTATCTTTTTCAAACGTACCGTTTAACTCCAGTTGGGTGCCATGATACATCATGCTGGCGCTCATGGTTTGCCCGTCAATGGTCAAATCGTTCAGGTTAGACGTACCGTCGGCAGAACGTATTTCGCCGGTATAGTCTTTTCCGTTTTTAGAAATTACCATAGTCCCGTTAACTGAGCCATTGGGAGTGCCATTCACCGTGTAATTCCAGGTTCCGGCCGGGTCATTCGCCATCGTTTTAGAAGAGGCGCAGCCCGAAAGCCATACCAGTCCCAGCATAAAAACGGCAGTAAGCAATGTAGGAAGGAATGTTGTCTTCATAGGTTATTGATTGTTGGTGGTTATTGGTTACAGGTTGCAAGTTATGCGAATCAAGGGTAGAAAGAATAAATCCCGTCTGTTGGCAATTTCGTTAGCATTGGGTTTAAACCTAATGCTGAAGAGCGCATTATCATTGATTTATTAACTGTATTTTGTGAACTCTTGATTGGCATAAGTTATGTGGTTACAAGTTCTAAAACCTTCAACTTGCAACTTAAAGCCTATTATAATTCTACGAAGAAAAGCTCGAATAAAAAAGGAGAGACCGTGTCCGACCTCTCCGTTCTTAGCGTTTGCTAAAATGCTTTATTTTTTATTCTCACCCCGGGGGCAATCATCCTTTTGCGGCTCCTGGCAGGGTTGCACCGCGTTGGCGTTACAGATAGGGCAATGAGCTACATCGGCATTTTTTAAGATATCTTGCTTTTCCATAATGTTCAATTTTTTCAAAGTGTAACCATCGGTTTCGCTTATTTAAACTGCGTAAATGAGAAAAGCGTTACAAAAAAGTACAGTTTGTCATTAGTCTAAATAACTGTATACCAGATATTTGTATTCATTCTAATTAAAGATTAGGCGATTTGAGATCTCGTTTCAGCTCCCGTTCCTGCTTATTAAAATTGAAAATTTGAATGGGGTAAGACAGTGTAACTGAAAGCCCGGAACCCCGCGTGCGCACTATACTACGGTAAGGGTCACTGCCATCAATGGTATATTGCACATCCATCTCCAGCATATCTCGCAAGCCTTGATGATAGAGGACGGTAAGGGCTAAGCGGTCTTTGCCGAAGCTATAAAACTGAAAACGCACTCCAGCAGTAAAAGACACATTTACGGTCCGCAATTGCTTCACCGGGCGATCTATTTCAAAATAGTGGCTACTTAAATGATTGTTTAATGTATCTCCAGGTTCACCCCACCGCGAGAGTGCACCAATATAATTGACACTAGCTCCTACAATAGGTTGAACTTTAAACAATAATGCATAGAAGATACTTTCATCCACTGCTTCAGGGCGGCGTCTCTTCGGTATCTTCCGAAAGTTCCGTAGCTGAAATAAGTGAACATCTTTCCAGGTGTAAATGAACAGGAGAGGAACGCGATAAAAATCACCAATAACCCCCATGCCCTGATCAGATCGACTAATATAAGCACCCGGATTTCTATAAGATATTTTATATCCCAGCCCAATACCGCCAATGGTAATTCCTGAAGCAAGACGCCAGCGTTGCTTGCTCTGATACTCAGCAAACACACCAAAATTACCGCTAGAGTGCTTAAAATTACGGCTTCCAAAAGTAGAGTACCCTTGATCGTTATCTACCAGGCGAGAAGTTGGATACAAAAGGTTAAAATGAGGAACCAGATGAAGTGATTGTGCTCCAGCCAAAGAGGTTGCGAACAAAAAGGTTAAAATAACTAACTGAAATTTCTTCATAAAACGGGTGAAGCAAGGGACGACCGAATAAGTTATTGTTCTTTGGTTTATCATGGTAATTTCATAAGTCTTGGGTTTAAATCCAATGCTGAAAATTGATTAGCAGCACATTAAAACTCCAGTCGATATGTCACCGAAGGGATAATGGGAAACAAGCTGTATTGCTTCAGCTTACCATCCGATTCGTACAGAAAGTAGGGGTTTTGACGACTGTAGGCATTGTACAGAGAAAAGATCCAGGTCTGTTCACGATCGCGTTTCTTGGCTTTGGTGCGCTGGTAGCTGATGTCCAGTCGGTGGTAGGCCGGGGTGCGGAAGTTGTTGCGCTGATCCAGCAGTATGCGGTCATCAAAGGCATTCTGATAATAACCCCCATCATACTGCCAGCCCGGCGGACGCACTCCCTGGTAACGGGCGGTGGGGATACTGACGGCATTGCCGGTGTTATACACAAAGGTGAACGACAACGTGCGATCTTTAGGTAGGTGATAGCTGAGTAGTAAGGAAATATCGTGGCGGCGGTCGTAGCGAAACGGGAACGGGCGACCTTCGTCAATGGCATCAAACCAGCGGTTGGTCCAGGAAAGCGTATAGCCCAGCCAGCCGGTGACCTTGCCGCGCTTTTTGTTTACGAAGAGTTCCACCCCGTAGGATTCGCCATCGCCGGAAACCACTTTGTTCTCCCAGGTCTCTCCGTTCTGAAACAGGTAACTGGCTCCATCGCGGTAGGTGATCAGGTTATTCATCCGTTTGTAGTAACCCTCCAGGCTCACTTCGTAGGTATTCTTCTTCAGCATTTTAGTGACTCCCAGGGCGACCTGTTCCGAACGTTGCGGAGCCACATTTTCGGTAGTAGACACCCATAGGTCAGTTGGAAGACCTAATGAAGAATTAGTCAGCAGGTGTAGATACTGAGCCATATAGGTATACGATCCTTTGATTGATAAGCTGGGGTTGATCAGGTAGCGCAGAGCCAGCCGGGGCTGAAGGTTCGCGTACATTTTGTCATGCACCCAGAAAGCCGAAGCGCGCAAACCGATGTTGGCAGTCAGCGGGCGGGTAATGCTGATTTCATCTTCTGCGTACACTTCGGCATTGGTGGACTCAATAAACGCCTGATTGTTGAAGGTGGTGTCGGCACTGGCATTGACAATCTGCACCACATCCGGACTAAAACGCATACGGGAGAGTAAAGCCCCGAACTTCACATTATGCGACAGTGCCGGAGCATAGTCAAAGTCAGCCTGAAGGCGGAAATCGCGGATACGGGAGCGGGAACGGTTCAGGTAGTCGGTATCTTCCTGCGTGACCCGGTATTCCTGAAAGAAATTATAGGTGCTGTAGCTGGCCGCAATGTTGCTAAACAGCTTGGGTCCGAAAATATGGTTCCACCGCATCACCGAGGTGAGGTTGCCCCAGCGGAAGTTGAACGTGTACCGGTCCAGCCCATCATTGTAGGTATCAAAAAAGCGGTCGCGCCCGGTATAAAAGCTGAGGTAAATCCGGTTATTAGCATTCAGTTTGTGATTGTACTTGGCATTGACATCGTAAAAATTATAACCAAATGTACGGTCGCTCAGCATAGAGGCGATGGCCGAAGAGATGTCCAGCCAGGTACGTCGGGCCGAGATAATGAAGGAGGACGTATCCTTCTTGATCGGTGATTCATAGGTAAAGCGGCCGGCAATAGGGCTGATCGCAAACACGCCTCCGCTTTCTTTCAGATTCCCCTCCTTCATGGAAATATCCAGCACCGACGAGAGCCGACCGCCGTATCGGGCCGGAATGCCCCCTTTGATCAGCTCCACATTGTTGATGGCATCCGAGTTAAATACTGACAAAAAGCCAAACAGGTGCGATGCATTGTAAACCGGCACTCCGTCTAGCAAAATCAGGTTCTGGTCGGGGCCACCTCCGCGAACGTACAGACCTGCGGAGCCTTCATCGCCGAATTTCACTCCCGGCAGCAGTTGGATGGTCTTCAAAATATCCGTTTCCCCGCCCAGCACCGGAGCGGTTTCAATAGTCTGCATCGGAATTTTGTGCACGCTCATCTGCACCTGTTCCACGGCATCTTCTTCCGGGGCAGCGGTAATCTCTACCTCCTCCAGCACCATGTTTGAGGTGAGTTCGACATCTAGCCGGGTATTTTGCCGAAGGGCCAGCGTTTCGGTACGGCGAGTGTAGCCAATGTAGGAAAAGGCAATGGTGGCTGAGTCGCCCGAAAGAGGCAGGCTGTAAAAACCGTATTGGTTGGTGGTTGTCCCTTTACCCAGTTCGGTCAGGTACACCGAGGCCCCGATCAGCTTCTCTCCGCTTTCCGCATCTGTCACGTAGCCGCTTACTGTGTAGGTCTGGGCATTGGCAGAAAGGCTGGCAAGGGCTAAAGCGATACTGACAAGTAATAAAGTACCGTCACTGCGGGGAATGAAATGACGAAGCAGTCTCCTGGCAGAGAACCTCGGCGGTACTACGGTGGAGATCGCTACATGTTCGATGGCTATGAAATTCATGTTGACTGGATAATTAAAAAAGCCGCAAACCAACTGAGAGCTGTAAGCTGCGATTGTACGTAGAGCCAGAAATTAGCACAGGTTCATCTTGTCCAGCAACCGAAATGGTAAAGTCTTCCAAAACGTCGGCTATTCCCATATTGTATCGAAGGTTAAGGTTCCATCTGTCAAAGAGGGAGTAACCAACTCCTATGTTCAAGGCCAAGTCCAGATCTTTATAAGAGTAGAGCATCTGATCGTACGTCGAGGGCGAACCTGAAACACTTATGGGAAGATTACTGGCATTAGCATCTATCAGGTAACCGACCTCTGGCCCCAGTTCTACAGTGAGCTTATCCAACAACTGGGCCTGAAGCATCACGGATAGGCTTACGTAATGAAGATGGAATCGCGTGGGCACATACCTTCCCGCTTGAAACCCCTTATTGCTGTACAGCACCTCCGGCTGAAGGGTGAAACGTTCAGATAGGGGTGCCGATACAAAGAGCCCTCCCAGATGGGCGTCTTTTAGATTATCACTATTTCCATTACTCGTAAGACCAATACCTTTGTAAACTTGATTTGCCAATGCTCCACCCGCTTTTATGCCGACCGACACCTGAGCCAGCAGAGCGGAACTAACGATGAGATTCAGTAAAAAGATGAATGTGAACTTCTTCATAATAGAGTGAGTATTTAGGTGGTTAAAAAATTGTCTATTTATTCACAAGGGTGTTGTTCAATACGAATGCTGGCAGAATTATAAGCGGCAAAAATGCCGGTGCCATTTTCTATGTTGGAATAAATCTGGGTGGACTGGCTAAATGGGTTTGGGTTATCATAATAATCGTTGTTAAGGTGGTCGATTAGGCTGGATTTAAGGTGGCGGTCGTAGTGAGTGCTACTACTAATAATATGTAATGTTAAAGCTTGCTCAGCGGTTAAGTTTGGCAACTCATCGTATCCAAAATGGCTGGCACTAATTACTTCCAGCGCAAGCGCACCTCCGTTATTAGAAAGATCGTTAAACCGAATGTAACCTGTCTTGTAGGTAGTCTCTCCATAAGAAGTGTTATCGGTAAATGCATTAAAAGGGTCAATGATAGGAGATTCGGAAATTAGCCCCATTCGGGTGTTCACTAATGTTGTAGAGTCAAATTGTGGGCACAAATATTTACGGAGTGAGTCACAGTACCGTTCCTCGGATGGAACATACCGGTAGTTACTAATAGTGGAATATAACCAGTAATAGTTTGACTCCAGTGGATCAACAATACGGGTGCGAATTGGAATGGGAAAGGCAAAATAAGTGTTTCGCTCCTCAGCCAGATAGCAAGCTGCCACATCTGGTTTTGCCGGGACTATATCTGATGCTGAAAGTGGTAGATAACCCGGCACGTTAGCCTGCACCGTATACTGACGGCCTGCCTTCGGATGATAATCCAGCACGTAAACGCTATCCCGAAAAACTAAATCGCCCAGCAGCTCGTCGTCTTCGTACAATGAAACGGTAGCATTTTCTATAATTGGAAAATCGGTAGACTGCGGAGTAAGCGGAATGGTGGTTGACAGCGCTACCTGAATCGCGCTATCAGGGTGAAGTATGCCGTTCAGCACCAGTTGGGGCGGTTCGCTGGGCCAGTCTAAATCCAGGTCTTTGGTGCAAGAAGCAAATATCAAAAGCAGAATATATGAGTAGCTCAGATACTTCATTTATTTGTAGCGTGTTGTTCTGGACAAATGCTAGCGAAGCCAGTATAGTAGTGACAGTTGAAGTGATCGGTGAAAGACATCATTATCAAATACTGTGGGGCCATCCTCAGTAGTCACTAGTATGGGTTCGGTGATGTCAGTCACTCCCAGGTTATAGCGTAGCTCAATCGATAACTTTTCCAGCAGACCGTACTGTACGCCGAGGTTAACTCCTACCTCTAAAGATTTATATTCCTGGGTAATTGGAACCCGCCCAAACTTATCAAATTTCTGATAAGCATCTAACAGGTACCCAATTTCAGGACCGGCCATCACTCCCAGCCTGTTTGTTATTTGGTGTTGAAGCAGTATGGTACACTTACGTAAAGAAAATTGCCGTTTATATTTCCGTGTACAGTGCTAATATAAGGGGACTCATATCCTTTATTGCTGAAAAGTAGCTCGGCCCGCAGGTAGCCGTTGGAGTATACCGGCAGCATCGCTACCCCACCGAGTGAGTAGGATAACTTTGGGTCAGCATAGATATCAGAGGTGTTGAGCCCGATGCCGCCGCTGGTCAGGTTCGTGAACATGCCGCCGGCTTTAATGCCTATTTTTACCTGGGCAAACCCGGTGAGGAAAGAAAAGCTAAGGATTGCAGCTAAACATAGTTGTTTCATAGTAGGGGGAAAATTAGAAAGTTATTCACATCGGTTTTGAGTAGCCCGGATATGGGCTGAGTTATAGGCGGCAAAAATGCCGGTACCGTTCTTCACATTAGAATAAATCTGGGTGGTTTCTGAAAAAGGATTGGGCTCATAGAAATAATCGTTATTCAAAAAGTATATCCAGCTTGATTTTAAGTACCGATCATAATGCTGGCTGGCATTGAGCACTTGAATCTCGGCGTATTGGTTCTCATCCAAACGACCCAATGCACCATACTGAAACATGGGGTCGGAATTGGATGTCATGCTTAAAGAAATAGACTCGCCATTGAGCGCAGAACCATCAATTCTGATAGTTCCGTCGTAATCAGTTACGCCGTTCATTGTATTATCAATGGAAGCATTGAAATTATCAGGTATGGTAGAAAAAGAATGAAGGTGTAATAGCTTTTCAGTATACATAGTGGTGCCATCAGGTTCTGGGCAAACAAAGTCATCGCCTATAAATCGGCAGCGGCGATAAGGGTATTTTGTTACCAGAATATCCAGCCAGTAGAAATTATCTTCTTCGGGGTGGTCTTCTAGGGTTACCTCAAACCAGAGATAGGAAAATCCGGTGGAGGGAGGGTTGTTAGAAACGCAAGCCTGAGCATTGAGCAGATGAGGCATTCTGTCCGTAGCACTCACTATTTCGTAGCCGGGCACTTCGGCCTCAATAGTGTACTCACTTCCGGCTTTTGGGTGGTAGTCCAGTGTATACAGACTGTCTTTAAACAGGAGATTGCCCAGCAGTTGCGCATCTTCATACAGACGAATGGTTGCATTATCTACTACCGGAAAATCAGTAGAGGATGAATTCGGCGGAAGCGTGGTGGTCAGGGAAATACGCACAATGCTGTCGGGATTCAAGATGCCGTTGAGCACCAATTGGGGTTGCGTGGCCGGCAGAGTTATGTCCAGATCTTTTGTACAAGACAAAATGCCTACTAGTAGTCCGCAGCTTAGGAAGGTGCGTAGGGGTAAGGTTACAGGGCAAGTCACGAAGATGTAACGGTCTTTGCCGGGGCACGCGTATATAAAATGTCGTAAAAAAGACAGTTTTTTATCTATTCCTGAGCGAGAATAAATGCCTCAATGAGCTAAGAGCTTGATTATGAGAGAATATGCGTTGAAATATAGTGTGTATATAAATCCGCTTTGCTGCATTAATTACAACTGCTGTCGCTCGGCATCAATATAGGTGCTTCGGCCGCCAACCTTAAACCGTTTCAGGTTAATTTCATCCTGCCGGTGTTGGTTTTTGGACCAGCGGTAGGTCACAAGAAAGTCATCGGGAAAATCTTCGTAGCGTGATTCCAGCCGGACGGCCGTTTCCAGAATGTACTGCATCTTATCGTAAATAGCCCTTACCTCAGCTTCGCTAAGCTGGTCGGCCCGCTTTTCGGGGTGGATACCGGCCTGATATAAAACCTCGTCTACAATCCAGTTGCCCAGTCCGGCTACTACGGTCTGGTTCATCAGCAGGGGCTTAACCAAGCCTTTGCGGCGGGCAAACTGGGCTTGAAAGTTTTCCCAGGAAACGGCTAGCGCATCGGGTCCCAGTCTTTTCACTTGCTGGTATTTACCGATGCTATCGACCAGCCCAATACGGCCCAGCAGCCGGGGGCAGCGAAAACCCAGATAAAATCCATCATCCAGGGTAAATAATACTTTGATGAAGCGGGGCATATCTTCCCGGTCTTTGAAGGAGCGCAGCGAGCCAGTCATCCCAAAGTGAATACTCATCCAACCGCCCTCGCTCAGTTCAACCAACAAATGCTTACCGATGCGCTGGCTCGATTCCCACCGCTGGCCTACTACCGTTTGCTGCAACTGCTCCGGGCTTACCGTCAGCACTCTCGGTTCCAGCACCTCCAGGGCCATCACCCGGCGTCCGATGGCAGCAAGGTCAAAGTATTTCTGAAATGTAGCGACTTCAGGTAGCTCGGGCATGGTATTAAATTAGTGAATGATAGAATGCGTAATTGAGAAATAAGATTGATGGATAAGTCTTTTATGCTAAGGTCTATTCACTCAATCACTTATTCATTCACTCTTCCTTTCTCTTCTCCCATAAACGTAGAAGGGTTTACGCTGGGATACGTGTTGTTAGATCGGTCAATGTCGGCCATGCGTCCGGAAGGGTCTAGTACAATTTGCTGGATATCGCTTTTTGGGTGAGCCAGAATAAACTGGTACGTAGGAAAAGTCCAGGGCCAGTCGGGCAACACGGTACGTTCGTATTCACCCTCATCTTCTTTCTCGCCCCACATCATACGCAGCGGAATGTACATGAGCTCCTGGCTGCCATCCTGGTAAGTAATCAGGGCTTCCTGGGGCATGGGCATCAGGCCAAATCGCTTTAGCGTAATGCGCGTCTGGTTATCCTCTCCCTCTACCGACTGCACACCGTAATCAATAGTGCGAGTGGTATTAACAAAATATTCAAAGTACCAATCCAGTTCTAAATCAGAGGTTTTCTCCATCACTCGCTTGAAGCGCACCACATCGGGGTGTTTAAATTTCCACTCATTAAAATAGCGACGCATGCCCCGGTCAAATGTTTCCTGGCCAATAACGTAGCTAAGCTGGTGTAGTAGTACCGCGCCTTTAGAGTAAGATGCAGAGCCATAGCCCCGGTTAGTATTGAAATGATCAGCATGGGTGGTGAGCGGTTCCTCCAGGCCGGATTCTACCAGCCCGAAATAGCCAGCGTAGGAACCTGCCTGCTCTTGCCCACTACTACGGCGCCCTCCAGACCGCTGGCCGCCAGACCGCTGACCGCCAAATATTTGAGCCATAGTGCGGTTAGAGGCATAAGAGGTAAAACCCTCGTCCATCCAGGCGTACAGGCTTTCATTAGTGCCCAGGACCCCCTGATACCAGCTATGAATAAACTCATGCACAGTGACCCCTACCAGACTGCGCAACGAGCGATGCCCGGTAATGAGGGTAGACATAGGGTACTCCATGCCACCGTCGCCACCCTGAATTACTGAAAATGCCTCATAAGGATATTTGCCAAACGTTTCGTTCATATACTGAAACGCCCGGACGGTATACTCGGGCAGTCTTTCCCAGTTTTCGGCCAGAGTATCAGTTTGGTAGAAGAAATGTAGTAACGGCCCGTCGGGTACTTGAGCGGTAGTGTGCTGGTAATCCGGGTCAGCGGCCCACATAAAATCGTGTACATTCTCAGCAGCAAAATGATAGGTAAGTTTACCACCTTTAGGTCGCTTCACCGACTCTCCCGGTGCCTGATAGCCGTGCCCGATCTCTTGAGGGTTTTGTAAGATTCCGGTACCGGCCACCACATAGGAAGAGTCAATAGTGATCTTAACATCAAAGTCGCCCCAAATGCCAAAGAACTCACGACCAATGTAGGGATCGGCATGCCAACCGTTGTAATCATATTCAGCCATTTTAGGGTACCACTGCGACATAGAGTATCGGATACCCTCGTCACTATCCCGCCCGGAGCGGCGAATCTGCAAAGGTACCTGGCCGGTAAAGTCCATAGTAAACGTACTTTTCTTTCCTGGCAGAATAGGTTCGCTTAGGTTTACTTCCAGTATTGTACCGGCTATTTCGTAGGTAACCTCTTCGCCATCTTGCTGTAGCGTATTAATCTGCTGGTAACCGATCTCGTCTTCGTCCAGGTACAGGATACGGTCCATCACCCGCCGGTCGGGGTCAGCAATGGTGCGCGAGCGTACGTCCATCATGCTGCCGGGCTGAAAGGCATTAAAATAGAGGTGATAAAAGGCTTTGGTCAGGGTATCGGGAGAGTTATTATAGTACACTAACGTTTGGGAACCGGTAAACTGATTGGTTTCTACATTCATGTCTACCTCCATCGTGTACTCAGCCCGTTGTTGCCAGTAATCAACTTGCGCCTGAGTGGCCGGGCTAATGCCAAGCATATTGATAAGAAGTAATAAACAAAATGCCGCGGGTATCTTTTTATTTCTCATATATCTGTAGTATTGGCTTTAATGCTCTATAAATAAGTAAGCTGACTGTAAACACTTGGCAGGGAGGGCAGGTTTAAGTTTTTGTTTTTATGAACTGTAACCATAAACTTGCCATTTGGAGCGTAGTTACTCTCGCTCTTTTTTAACGGTCTACCAACTGCGTTTTTCTATCTACCTGCTTCTCGTCAACCCTTAAACTCATCATTCACTAAAGAAAAGATAGTGGTATCTCGGATAAAAACTGGTAAGATATGCTCAAATTTTGTAACCCACAAACCCCTTACAGGTTTCAACTACCAGGAATTTGTAAATTACTTCGTTTGATCTTTTCAAGATAAAATCTTATGAGCTTTCACCAGAAACTAAAAGAAGCTACCCGCGCTCTGCATGAAGAAACTGAACAGCAGTTGTTTCCGGGGCAGTCTTGGCAGGCGCTTTCATTAGACGACTATCGGCAATTTCTTCAGGTTCAATATGTTTTTCATACCAGTATAGAGAGTGCAGTTACACCTGCTTTAAGCTCCGCCCTGCGTGAGCAACTGCAATGGGCCCAACGGCAAAAGCAACTTTTGCTAATCGGTGATCTTGAGGAAGCCAACTCAGCCCTGCCCTCTCTTTTGCCCTTTCATATTAGTTTACAGTCGGAGGCTGAGATTTTAGGAACACTTTATGTAACAGAAGGTTCTACTTTAGGAGGAAGAATGATTTGTAAAGCGCTGAAAAAAAATAAGCAGATTGCTCCCTATACCTCATTTCAGTTTTTGGAAGGCTATGGCGCTGAGACTGGATCATTCTGGAAAGATTTTTTGAGGATTTTAGAGCATAAGATTCAACCTGATACTGAAAGGTCTGCTATTGAAGCCGCTAAGCAAGCCTTTGGTGTTTTTAATAAAAGCACTAGCTTTATTAAGCAACAAACCCTCAATCAAAAATCATTACATAACTCAATTTAATATGCCTGAAGATCAACCTTTTAACCCTTCAGAGGTGACTCTGGAGAATTGTGATAAAGAGCCTATTCATATTCCGGGTAGCATCCAGCCACATGGAGCACTTTTAGTTCTTGATGAGCAGGGCTTTATCATCCGGCAGGCCAGCGAGAATACCGGTCAGATACTAGGGCATAATGTAGAAAGCCTGCTGGGGAAGCCCCTGAATGTGTTGCTAAGGGATGAACATATACGAGTTCTTCATGATGATATTGCCACCGCCAACCTAGACAAGCAAAATCCTTTTTTGCGGAATATCAATCCGATTAAGTTGGCTATTACCGTAAGCGGTAAAGAGGTCAATTTTAACGGAGTAATGCATAAGACCGAAGCGGGATTAGTCTTAGAGATGGAGGAGTTATCTGATGAAGGGGTTGTTTCCTTTATTGACTTCTACGACTTGTCTCGTAAATCATTGTTGGCATTGCAAAACGCCGAAGAACTAGAAGACCTATACCAGGTAGCAGCTCGGGAGGTACGGAAACTGACAGGGTTTGATCGGGTAATGATCTATAAATTTGATGATGATTGGAACGGGGATGTGGTAGCAGAATCGAGAGTTGACTCAGTAGATGGCTACTATGGGTTGCACTTTCCGGCCACTGATATTCCGGCTCAGGCTCGGGCTCTCTATTTAGTTAATTGGTTGCGGTATATCCCAGATGCCAACTACCAGCCCGTTCCTCTGGTGGCACTTCCCGGTTCGGAAACAACCGTTGACCTGAGCTACAGTATGTTGCGGAGCGTGTCTCCCATTCATTTGGAGTATCTGGCAAACATGCAGGTACAAGCTACGCTAACGATCTCGCTAATTAAAGATAATAAGCTATGGGGACTGATTGCTTGCCACCATAGTTCGCCTTCAAAATTGCCCTATCAGCTACGTATTGCCAGTGAGTATCTTGGGCAAATTTTGTCGTTGCAACTGTCACTAAAGCAAAAGAACGAAGACCAGGTAATGCATCTCAAACTGCGACGTATTCATGCAATACTGATTGAGAATATCACTCGCAAGAAAGACTACGAAAAAAGCATCATGCAGCTACCAGAGGAAATGCTGGCGCTGACTGAGGCTACTGGAGCGGCTATTTGCCACGAAGGAGGCGTTACGTTGTTAGGAGAAACCCCGTCGGAGGAAGAAGTGGCTCAACTTTGCGGTTGGGTAGCTCAACAAATGGACGAACAAAATAACCTATTTCATACCAACAACCTTCAGAAGCATTATCCATCAGCGGCAGATTATGTTGAATCAGCGGCGGGTTTGCTGGCTGTGCTGGTGGCCAAACCTCAACAGAGCTATATTTTCTGGTTTCGTCGTGAAGTAATCCAGGAAGTTAGTTGGGGGGGGCAGCCTGATAAATTCTATACAGAAAATAAAAATGGGGCCCTCCAGTTGCATCCCCGTAAATCTTTCGATATCTGGAAGCAGCGAGTAGAGGGTATTTCCCTTGATTGGGAGAAGGAACACATCACTATTGCCGATGAGCTGCGCAATGCTATAAAAGATATATTCGTCTTTAAAGCGCAGGAGTACCGAAAGCAGAATGAGCGATTAGAACGATTAAATGAAAAGCTAAATAGCGAAGTGCGTATGCGCAAGCGAGCACAGTCCGCCCTGGAGCGCTCCAATGCTGAACTTGAACGCTTTGCTTATGTAGCTTCGCATGACCTGAAAGAGCCTCTTCGCACGGCTAACAGCTTTAGCTCATTACTTAAAAAACGTTACGAAGATAAGTTAGACGAACGCGCCCAGAAGTACATTCGTTTTATTGTAGATGGTACTAACCGGATGCAGACGCTTATTGATGACATACTTACTTTTTCCCGGTTGGAGCGTAAGGGAAACCATTTTGAATCTATTGATATACAAACGCTGTTAGGAGAAATAAAAGAGAATCTGGGTACAGTAATCAGCCGAACCAAGGCCAAGATTACGCAAGATGACATGCCGACTATTGTGGGCGATAAAGGGCAGATAAATCAGCTTTTTCAGAACCTAATTGGGAATGCTCTAAAATACCATCGGAAAGATGTTCCACCTAATGTTCATATTGGTTGTAAAGACTTAGAGAATGACTGGCAGTTTTGCATATCTGATAATGGCATTGGTATAGAATCGGAATTTTTTGATCGGATATTCGTAATCTTTCAGCGGTTGCACGGTTCGGGCGAGTATGAGGGTACGGGCATCGGATTAGCTATCTGCCAGCGGGTAGTAGAAACCCACCGAGGCAAAATATGGGTAGAATCTAAAATAAATGAAGGTAGTTCTTTTTATTTTACCATAAAAAAACATTTAAACACAACTGAATAATATGGAAATTGATGTATTACTGGTAGAAGACAGCGAAGCTGATGCTGTGATGGTAGAAGAGTCATTGCAGGATAGTAAACTAAAAGTTAACTTACAAATTGTTCAGGATGGAATTGAAGCGTTAGAATACCTAAACAAGCGGGGTAGGTATGAAGGGGTTGGAACTCCAGATATTATTATTCTGGATCTGAATCTACCCCGAAAAGATGGGCGAGAAGTACTGGAAGAAATTAAGGAAGATAAGCAACTGAGGTTTATCCCGGTTGTAGTGTTAACTACCTCTTCAGATGAGGCTGATATTTACCGTTCGTATAATTTGCATGCTAACTGTTACATTACAAAACCACTGGATTTTGAGCAGTTTGCGAAAATTGTAGCATCTATTGAGGATTTTTGGTTTACCATCGTGAAGCTACCGCCGCGCAACACGTAGTTTTTTATTGTATGAGGCATATCAGGATATTATTGGTGGAAGATAATCCCGCTGATCAGGAGATAGTCAAAGAAGTTTTATCAGAGACTACTTTTTTTCGCTACGATTTGGAAATTTGCGATCGAATCAGCGTAGCAGAGAAGTGTATTGATAAGCAGAAACCAGACATTATTTTATTAGACTTATCATTACCCGACAGCACCGGGTTACGCACTCTGGAAAAATTACAGGAAAAAGACCTCTCTATTCCCATCATCATCCTGACGGGCTTAGATGACCCCTCTTCCTCAATAGGAATAGAAGCTATTAATAAGGGGGCAGAAGATTATTTATCCAAAGAAGAAATTAATACCCAACCCTTATTGGCCAAAACTATTTCGTTTGCGCTGGAACGCCATAAGCTGAAGCGAGAGCTGTTTCAGGCCATGAACCACCTTCAGAAGTATAATGAAAAACTGAAAGATTACGCCTACGTAATTACGCACGATTTAAAAGCACCTCTCACCAACTTGCGGTCATTAGTGCAACTGTATGATCAAAAGCCAAATGATACTGGTTTTAGAGGGCAGGTGGTGCAGCGAATAGGTGCTAGTGTAGACCGGTTAGATAATATGATTCGTAGCTTCTCTAATGTCTTTTTGGCCGAAAAAGATTTAGAAAAAGATCCGGAAGCAATTAATATGGCTACGGCGGTAAATGAGACGAAAGATCAGCTTGCCGAGCTTATTCGCACAACCAATACCCGGATTGAAACAGACTTTACCCAGGCCCCAGAGCTTGTCTTCGTCCCCGTACTGTTTCAAAGCATTTTACAAAACCTTATTAGTAACTCTATAAAATACCGAGACGAGCAGCGTGATCCGCGTATTGAAATTACTACTGAGGATACGGATAACTTTGTTATTATGCACTTTCAGGATAATGGAATTGGCATTGATCTGGAAAAAAACCGCCGCCGCTTGTTCAAGTTGTTCAATCGCTTTAATAAACAGAAAGCGGAAGGCACCGGAGTGGGTTTGTATATGATTAAAAATATCCTGGAAGCCAGCGAAGGCCGTATCGATATTGACAGCACGCCAGGTGAAGGTACTCATTTCAAGCTATTCTTCAAGAAAGAAAAAGAGTTTGCGCTATAGTAGTGATAAACTTAGCTATGCCTGCCGTGCTTGAGGCAACGTGATTTTAAAGCCTTGCGCTGTTGTATCGTCGCAAAGTGTCAGGCGCCCCTGATGAAGTTCAATAATCTCTTTGGCAATAACCAACTCCAGCAAACCGTGCATTTTACGCCCTCTTACATCCAGCATGTTCAATCGTGAAGACCGGCTTAGTACTTGTTTGGTTGATTCTATTGGTAAGTCAACATACTGAGAGGTAATATGTAGTATCACTTCTTCTTGTGGTTGTACGGGTGGGGTAGAAAATAGTATTTGGCTATTGGGCTTGATATGCTTAAGCAAATACACTAATAGCTCTTCAATAGCTTTTCCAAATTTTTCAGAGTGTACATTCAGGTCAACATCTGCGGCTACTTCTGCAGTTGATAAAATAATTTTTTTTGTATTAGGTTTTAAGTAAAAATCGCGAATCAGTTCGTCAATGAAAGGATTCAAAGAAATACTCTCTACAGGAAATTGCTTTTTATAAGTTTGAAGATCTAGTAAACTGACCATTCCGCGGGCCAGGGTTAATACTTCGCCCGAAAAATTGTAGATAGAATCATACAGAGGTAAATATTCTACTTCGTCAGTCTGAGCGGCGCGTGATTTCAGCACTTCAGTAAGTCCCATAATATTAGCAATAGGAGCAGATAGCTCATGCGCCAGCATAAATGCAACAGTATCTAAGCTCTCTACCTGATCCTCTAAAAACTTGCTTTGCTCTTTAGTATGGGTAATGTCGCTGATATGCCCTGCAATGTAATTGATCTCCTTACCATCATCAATAACAGGAAATGTGCTGAGCTTCATCCATTTAATATTGGGTAAGTTGTCTGACGCCCGAAATTCTATCTCACCGCTAAAGTGATTTTCTTCGGATAGGTTATCAAAAAATTGGTCATAGCTTTCTTGGCTTTCCTGATCGATATATTGCCTGAGATCTTCCCGAGGTTCTTCAGGATCATAATAGTCGTGAGATCGCTGATCATAAAATTTTTCGCTGATAAATACAGTTTCCTTCTTATCACAGCTCCAGAGGAAAAAAAATACCGGAACAGTCTCTACAATTTTTTTATAAAGTTCTTCCATAAAATTAGCGTGTCAGGAAAGGGAAGGCAGGCTACTGCGATGATGTTGTATAAGTAATAACAGGGCAAATCCTGAAGTTGTTTACTTTAAATGAGGGCTGTGCATGGTGTTGCTACAGTTTTAGGGTAGAGATGTACCTGTTCTCAGTAGCAAAATACCAGTAACGATGCTCTCATAGCAATCCCGTTCTTAAGGTGTATGTTGGAAACATACTGTAGAATTTCGGACTAGTGAATGGAAGATGAGTTATTTCTTGAAGATAAAGTAAACAGCCAGTAGCAGAAAGAGAAACCCTATAAAATGATTTACTCTAAAGGTCTCGTTTTTAAATACCAGTAACGTAAATACTGTAAATACCACCAGCGTAATCACCTCCTGAAGCACTTTTAACTCAACCAGTGAAAAAGGGCCGCCATTCTCTCTAAACCCAATTTTATTAGCCGGAACCTGAAAGCAGTACTCAAACAGTGCTATTCCCCAACTGATAAGCACTACTGATGCCAGTCCGAGTTTACTAAACCACTTCCATTCGGCAAATTTCAGGTGCCCGTACCAGGCCAGCGTCATAAAAGCATTAGACAGAACAAGTAGCCCAATAGTGATGAATGATTTCATAACTGTTTTCCCTTTGTATTTTGCGTGCGCGAATATACGGGGAGATCCAGATCACCCGGATTATGGACAGAGAAAAATTATTAAAATGAAGACAGGGTTGGTTATTTCTCCCGCTCAATGGTATAGCTTACCAAACGACCGAGCGACCGCTTATAATCTGAGTCGGGGAAG
Source organism: Roseihalotalea indica (assembly GCF_022458895.1). Next base: position 140,038 of record NZ_JAINFL010000002.1, read on the forward strand.
GTGCAAAGAATCTGTTTGGCTTCTTCGTGGTATTGATGCATAGCCTGAGTGGCGTATTCAATACCCCCGGAGCGTTTCACAAACTCAATCACTTCATTCACCTTACGGGTTTTCTCACTTTGGTTTTTAATAATGTAAATGATCCTTCGTTTCTCTCTCCAGGATGCTTTGCTCAACGCATGGATGAGCGGTAGCGTCATCTTCTTTTCTTTAATGTCAATACCCACCGGTTTTCCAATTTCGGCCGTACCGTAGTCAAACAGGTCATCTTTAATTTGAAAGGCAATGCCTACTTTCTCGCCAAACAGGCGCATCTTATCCACTATATCGGCATCGGCGCCAGTAGAAGCTGCGCCCACGGCACAGCAGGAGCTGATTAATGAGGCCGTCTTTTGCCGGATAATCTCAAAATAAATCTCTTCGGTAATATCCAGCCGGCGGGCCTTTTCTATCTGAAGCAACTCACCCTCGCTCATTTCCTTTACGGCCCTCGATACAAGCTTGAGCAGGTCATAATCGCCATGTTCAACCGATAACAATAGTCCCCGAGAGAGTAGGTAGTCACCAACCAGCACCGCTATTTTATTCTTCCAAAGAGCATTGATGGAAAAAAAGCCCCGGCGATAGTTAGAAGCATCCACCACATCGTCGTGCACCAGCGTGGCTGTATGGAGTAGCTCAATAAGGGCCGCTCCCCGGAAGGTAGCTTCGGTAATAGCTCCGGTAGTACCCGCAGTCAGAAATACAAACATGGGTCGCACCTGCTTCCCCTTACGCTTCACAATAAAATTCATGATCTTATCCAGAAGCATAACGTTGCTCTTCATGAAATCACGAAACTTCGGTTCGAAGTCCGTCATTTCCTGTCGTATCGGTGCCTGGATGTCTTGAATACTGTTCATAGGTGGTGCGGTTGCGAAATTATGACCTAATCTTGCCAATACAAAACAACCGTTGGTAAATGCTACGCATGAAGGCAATAAATTAGCAAGTTCGTAAACAATTGTAGGTCAATAAGTTTATAGTAAGTTAGTTATAACAGTAAGCAAGAGGCTATTGGCAGTTAGTTAATCATGAGTAAAGGTAATTAACCATCTACTCTACTTATTTTCCACCAGCTCAACTGATACTGTTTACTACTAACGGCTTACTGAATACATTTACTACTTTATCAGACCAATCTGAGCAATACTTGTTTATGAGCTTACTGACTGTTTCACATCCAGCCCCTCTAACCTCGCTACATGGGAATAAGCCCATTGCTTACGACGTTCATTACCTGCCCGATATGTCGCCCAAGCCAGTCATTGTGTTTGTACACGGTTTTAAAGGGTTTAAAGATTGGGGATACTTTAATTTACTGGCCGATACCTTTGCCCGGGCCGGGTTTGTTTTCGTTAAAATTAATCTCTCGCATAACGGAACATCACCCGCTCACCCAACAGATTTTGTAGACCTGGAAGCCTTCGGTCATAATAATTTCAGCATTGAGTTGGATGACCTGGGCGTACTCATCGACCACCTCTCCTACCCCGAGTTTGGTATTCCTGCTCAGGAGATGGACCTGACCCGCCTATCACTGATGGGCCACAGCCGGGGTGGTTCACTGGTGCTGTTAAAAGCCCACGAAGATACGCGAGTAAAGCAGGTAATTACCATGGCCGCTGTGTCAGACCTGGAAGACCGCTGGCCCCAGTCGCTGCTGGATGAATGGAAAAAGGCAGGGGTATATCATATTCAGAATAGCCGCACCAAGCAAAATATGCCGTTGTATTACCAAATTGTAAAAGATTATTATGCTCACAAAGAGCGGTTTCAGGTACCCGAGGCCATCCGAAACCTTACTGCACCCATTTTAGCCTTTCACGGCACTAATGATGAAACCGTACCGGTATCTATGGCCGAAGATATCAGGCAGTGGAATACTGCTGCCAACGTGCAGATTATTGAAGGGGCCAATCATACGTTTGGCGGCAAACACCCGTATGAAGAGGATGCCCTGCCAGAAGCCGTACAGCAAATCATCGATGAGTCGGTCCGTTTTCTGAAGGGACCGACTTCCGGGTAAGCGTATATCAGGCAGCCGACACTTAGCGCATATTCTCTAGACCAATAGCTTACTTTGTATACATCCGTGTCAGGCAGTAGCCTAACTTCTGACCGTATGAGCCGTACAGAATGGAGTAGTTACGTTTCAAAAATAGCGTGGGAATAATATTAATCCTTTTACTTAGAGTTTCGGTGCTAGCCTAGCTCTAAATCTTACGGTCATAAAACCTATACCACTATGCACTACTGGCCTCTTGCCTTACTTTTACTCCTGATGGTTGCCGCCTGCACTTCTCAGCCCAACCCCAAAGAAATTGTGGCTCAGGCTATTGAGGTGCATGGGGGGCAACAGTACAACGGCTCACATATCTCTTTTGATTTCCGGGACCGCCACTATGATGCTTATCTGGACGGGGGCCAGTTCACGTACGAGCGCACCTGGCAAGACTCTCTGGGAAAAGTACACGATGTGCTCACCAAGCAGGGGTTGATGCGAGAGATTGATGGAGAAAGAGTCTCTTTATCGGAAGAAGACCAAAACAACTACGCCAACTCGATAAACTCGGTAATCTACTTTGCCCTGCTGCCGTATGCACTGGATGACCCGGCGGTGAACACCTCTTATTTAGGGGTAGACACTATCAAACAGGAGCCTTACAACAAGATTCGTGTCACGTTTGATGAAGAAGGGGGAGGAACAGACTTTGAAGATGTATACGTCTACTGGTTTCATCAGCGTACCCATACGATGGACTACCTGGCGTATGAGTTTCATGTAAACGAGGGAGGCACCCGCTTTCGCGAAGCTTATAATATTCGGGAAGTAAATGGTATCCGCTTTGCCGATTATATCAACTATACCGATACGCTGCATTCTTTTGCCTTAGAGGATTACGATGAGCAGCTTAAAGCAGATCAGTTGCAGGAATTTTCCCGCATTGAATTAGAAAACATAGAAGTGGAAGCTGCTAGGCGCTCCTCGGTTGCGGTTTATTAGTCAATGTAACTACCGCAAAATATACAATTTGCCAAACTCCTGTTTAAAAGCCTTATCAGCTGAGGTCTCCCGGTGCTCCATTACCTGCCCATCGTTACGGACTACGACTCGGTACAAATAAACTCCGTTGGCTAATTCATCGCCATATTCATCCCGCCCATCCCAGGCATATTGCGTAATGTTATTTCCCACGCGGATGGGGCCAATCTCATCCTGGGTAATCTCCCGCACAATCTTCCCGGTTACCGTCATAATCTGGATTTTAAGTTGGTCAGGAACTTCGGCGCCGGTTAGCGTAAAAACAAAGCGGGTACTGGTAGAAAAAGGATTCGGGTATGGGTAAAAATGGGTGATGGTAGAAGCATTGATTACTTCAAAGTGAATTTCGTAAGGGTTAGCCCCCGACGCATTACCACTGGCATCACTGGCCTGCACACTTAATTGGTAGAGTCCGTCTTCCAAGGCATCTGGCTGATACGTAATAGTAAACGGAGATTCTTCCGTGGCGGCACTCCAGGTAACATTAGGATGATCGAGGCTGACTCTTTTTAACGATCCATTTTGCGTTCGGGCGTTAGCACTGGAAACGGAAGCATCAGCAGTTGTTTCAACTTTACCCAGCGCAATATCGATGCCGCTGGTGTCTTGCTTCTGCAAATAAGGGTTCTCATCGCGCAGCTCAATAGTAATTAAAGGGCGAGGGGCCACGATGTCGCCATCCATAATGTATACTCCATCAAAAGCCACATCAACAATAGGGTTGGTTTCGTCGCCGCTAACCTTAAGCCAGTTTTCGGCGGTTAACAAGTTATTGGTATAGATCTGCTCCGGTTGCTGCTCGGGGTTTACCTGAACGGTAAGATTATTTGTGCCAATACGGCCAAGAGTATTCACCGGAATGCTAAAGGTTGCGGTATCTCCTTGAGCCGGAGCGGGCATATAAAGGGTATCCGTTTCAGACCGACGCTGCTCTTGGTTCAAAAGAGTATACACGACGGCCAGCGAATCTACAAAGTCTTGCTGAGACAAATTGTAAAAAGCACCGGTCACATTCAGTTGCTCTCCTTCCTGCTTTTCCGTTACAGTTTCGGATACATCTACCGAGATTAGTGTTCCTTCGGGAAGGGTTTCGTATAACACAATCCAGCTATTAAGTTGCGCTGGTGTTCGTTCGTTGGCATCCTCGGTTTCTAATTGCAGCCGCAGGTACGGATACTGCTGAGCATTAACGCCCGACAAATCTACGGCCGGTTGCCCCGCTACATTTTCAAGTAAAGTAACCACCTCGCCCTGGCTGGTTTCGCCCAACACGGTAAGCGTATAATCCAAGCCCTGAATATTGGTGCGCAATTCATTCCAGCTGCGGGCCGGTCCAATTCGTCTCCCCCGGATATTACCACTGCTGTATTGTCCGGTGATTTGCTCATTAAGCGAAATGTCTTGCTCAGTAATGGGTATTTCACCTTCAGCATCGGCTCTGACCACCGTGGCTGTCCCTACGGCGGCATTCTTTCTGCCCAGAATCAGCAACGGCTCCCCTTCTTGTAAGTCTGTCAGAGTGCTGACATCCACCCCAATTTCCTGTAATTTGCTGAGAGTTTCGGCGGGCCATTGCGGATATACCACATTACCCGTTGAGAATACCAGTACAGGATCATTCTCGCCCAGGGCTTCAATATAGCGCTCTAGAAAGCGGTCTTCTCCATTAATCTGGCTATTATTAAATGTATTAATCACCTGAGGGGTGCGGCCGCAGGTGTTGCCATCAGCAAGGTCAAAGCCGGGTGGGGCAAGAACAGCGTAGGGTAGCAGGCCATCTTGGGTGAAAGCTACCGCTGCAATACCATTTGTTTTACAACGAAGGCGGCTGTCCGATGGTCTTGTTAAAACATAAGGGGTGCCACCAATAATCAGTTCATTAGAAACGGTTCCATCCACTCCGGCCGTAATTGCCTCAAAGGAGACACTGGTTTCTTCAAATGCCCATTGTTTGCTTTGGTAGGTCAGCTGGGTGATGATATTCTCCTGCAATTGGATAGAGCTTGCTTGCGCCCAGCCATTTTCCGGGTTGTTTAGGTAAGTAAACGAGCTCTGGTTCCACTCATCTAATTCACCGGCCTGAGGATCGGCATATTTGCTGCGCCAGAAGTAGACGACACTGTCCTGGGTTAGGGGCAGTGTCACCTCCCACCGGGCTAAAGCCACTGCTTCCAGGGTTGTTTGTTGCTTTAGAGTACTGTTGAAAGTCGCAGAAGTATCCAGCTCCAATACGATGGTCCGAGGTGTGCCTGATCGTAGAGTTAGCTGTAGATTGCCCGGTTGCACCTGTATATTGATGTCAGGAGACGAGACAATTCCGTAATTAGCCGGAAATACATTGGCCGTGCCACTAATAGGTACAAAATAATCGATGATTGCGCGGTTGTTACTTTCATTAAGTTCGGCTACGGAATCCGGGCTATCGAGGATAACTTCCAACTGGTTGGCTCCGGCATTGCTGTTAGTTTCCAGATTGCGCACCGAAAACTGAAGCGTATCCTGATACAAAACCGGTGGGTACCACACCGGGCCATAGGTTTCAATAGAGCCATCGCTAAAAGTACGTCGCACTGACAGGGCCAGGGAGTCAGTCAGTGTTCTTCCAAAATTGCGAACAATACAATTGACGGCAAATGAATCCGATGCAGCTGTAATCGGGCCTTCCTGCAAGGGGGTAATGAATATGTTGTCGGTATCAACTTCATAATCTGGTTTTCCTCTTCCGAACAGCGTTAGAGAGGGGTCGCCCTGATGGACCAACTGTTGCACTTGTGAATCATGCATTTCCCAGGCGGAGGTCCCTATTTGTTCAATGAAGCGGCGTTCGCTCTCTTTTTTGATAGCTCCCAGCGGTTGGTTTATCCAGGCACTGTCTCCAAAGGCTACTTCGTAGAATCGGTCGGAATAATTTTTTAGTACGCTGGAGATACCGATAGAGCTATGTGCCATTACATGCAGTGCCCCCCGGTCTTTAGTGCGAATCCAGTCTTCGCCATACGTATATTCGGTGCTAAAGACATTGCCAGCATTGCAGCCATTTAATAAGATAGCAGGATACTTACCTTGGTTTCGGTAACCCATCTCGTCGTCTGAAGCAAAGCCAATCTCAATATCGGTACGCGTAGTAGATGAGTGCCCGAAAAAGGTGATCAGAGAAACTCCTTTATTAACTTCATCTGCAATATTGATAAGTTCGGTAGCATTATTAGTCTTTTTTGTTTGCGTTGCTACCTGTCCGCCCAAGAAATCGCTTTCAGCAACCGTTTTGAAATTATCTACATACCGGCCATAAAGAGATAGCTCAAACGCTGATACGCCACCACTTAAATGTACCAGGTGCTTTTTCCACAAAGCTTCTCGGGTAGTTGTCTCCTGATAATCATCGGCCAGGGTACGGCTTTCTGCTTGCTTCACTTTGTCCAGATAATTAGCCACATCACTGGGCGAGTTGGCATTAATTCGTCCTGTTGGAATAGCCGCTCCAATCCCATCACTTCCTTTCAATCCGGCCGTATAGACAACATCTGAACCAGGGAAGCCGCCGGGCGGAATATAGTCATGCACACTAAATGAGGATGGATCACTTCGGTGGTACTTGTAATAGATAAGAAGTCCTTTTCCAATTAATAACAAGAACTGAGGGTCACCCACGGAAAGCATATAATCGGCAAATCGGCGAATCGCCAGCGGAGTAATTTCCCCATAACTAAATTGATTATATAACTGATCTATGTTTACCAGTAGTGGTTGATGCCCGGTGGAAATTCGGTAATCGCGATAAGCCGCAACCGGATCACTGTAAGCTCCCGCTGGCTGGCGCAAAGCAGCGTGGCTTATCATCAGAAACTTAGCTGATGGCTCAATTGGAGTAAAGCTTACTTTTCGCAGGTTAGTAATGGGTTGCACATCTGATAAAAACAGTGTTCGTGCTATGTCGGTATTCGGAACAATGGCTGAGAGTGAAGTTGCTCCGCCATTGTATCCGATAATTCCGGGGCTGTTAGGATCGGTAATATCCCACAATTGAGCTGCCGTTGGAGGGTTGGCTACCTCAAGATAGGATTTGCCATTAATGTTTTCAGGTAAATGAATGTATTGATCCTGCGCTTGGGCATTGGGTTGTTGGGCATAGGTGAATTCCAATAAAGCTAGAGAAGCATTATCAACGTTCCCATCTACTCCATTCACCGTTAGCCGTACGATAAACTGCTCTGTGCCAACATCACTCCACTCCAATGCTCCGGTTACCCAGTAATTATCGTAGTAGTTGAATTCTGCTGTGGTTAGGGTTCGTAAAGAAGCCGTACTGCTACCTACCTGTATGGTAACGTTATGCAGCCGATTATTTCGCCCGGTAAGTAGCAGACGCAGTTGAGGCTTAGGGCCGCTGGGCACAATATTTCGTACCGATATTGAATAATCGACTGATTCACCCTTTTTAATTCGTGGTCCGGTCCACCCTTCGCCATAATCAAAAGTACTCAGCCGACTGGTAGCGTCAGTAGGCGAGCCGAGAGGGTATTGCCGACCGCCTTCAAACGCATCAGTTAATATCAGCCGCTCCTCTTGTAGATGATATGGCTCTGCTGGTAGATTATTAACATTGTTTTCAGCGAAACTAGCTGCTCTTTTTCCAGTGCCGGTATCCAGCCGCCAGGTGAGAAAGTAGGCTGTAGTATCGGAGTATAAATTATAGTAAGGGTGCGGTTGCGCTTCGGCCGGTTGGTACAGGTCGGCATCCAGAGTGCCGTCATTGCGTTGGCCGTAAAAGCGGATGTAATCGCCCTGGTTAAAGCGAGCGTCCTGCTGCCCTTGTACTACAATAGCCTGTTCTACTCCGCGAAAGAATAACTGAATACGTCGGGGATCGATAGAGGCTACGGGGAAACCCGCCTGCTGTAAAGTATTGTAGTCAATCTGGTAAATACCATCTTCTCCAATAGGTATTTTATAGTACTGCTGGTTGTTGACGATCCATTCGTTACCGAAGCGCTGCGCGCTGGCACCATGAACAATGAACAAGGAGCAATGTACAATGAGTATGAAGAGCCTTATAGTTAGATAGTGTAGTAGCTTATTCATCTTCCTCCGTTTTACCGAACCCAAACTTCAGTGAGAAGACATGCGAGTAAAGAGACTCGGCCTGATCACCAATATCCGTGAGAGCGTAGTCGATCTGCAATTTGCCTAGCACTACCCCTACCCCAAAATCTGGTTGGTACGTACGGTAGGTGCTGCCATCAAAGTCTTTTACCTGCTGGATATTACCCACTCCGGCCCGCAGAAAAACAATAGTTTCGTAATCTAGCTCCAGCCCTACCGATGGATCTAGCGAGGTAGCATCTGAACCAAGTAGTACATTTCGCTTACCATCAAAAGTAAAGGTAACGTCGGCCGTGGCCAGAATACCCAGGCGATTTTTCCACAGCCGTTGCGATTTGCCTACCCCCAGCGAGGCCCGAGGCAGGGTAAGTTCAATAGAGTTATCAGGAATCTGGTTACCGGTTTGGGTATAAATATCAATGACCAACTCAGAGTTGTGAGACCAGGCATTAAAGGTACCGGTGACGTCGTGCAACATCAGGCCGAAAAACCAGGTGGGTAAGCGGTATTGCGCTCCGGCATCCAGGCCAAACCCCCAGGCATTGGCAAAGTTGCCCACGCTCCGGTGAATGATCTTGAAATTAGCGCCCAGCTGTAGGCGGGGAATAGACCGTAGACGGCGAGCATAGGAAAACAGGAAAGCGTAATCGGCCGCTGCGAAAAAGCGAATGCGGTCGTAGTTAATTCGCCCGTTAGCGTCGTACAGAAAACGGGTATCGGGAATATCGTCTACGGCAAAGCGAATGACAGAAATACCAAGGGTGCTGAGCGAGTCGATGCGGGTAGCAAAGCCACCATAGTCGAACTTGGCAATGCCGGCAAAATACTCGGCATGCATCAGCGAAGCTTCGTAGGGGTTCTCTAGGCTAGCCAGCCCGGCGGGGTTCCAGTAACCGGAGGTAACATCAGAAACCACAGCGGTTTGGGTACCGGCCATGCCTAGGGCCCTTCCGCCTACTCCAATGGCCAGAAACTCATTGCTGTATTTAGGAGTACGGATTTGCGCGTGCAGCGAAGCACTCAGCAAGCAAAGGAGTAATAACAACCTCACAGTCAATTGCATGAAGCCAATTTAGCCAATCTTACGCACGCCTAAACGTTCCTTAGATAAAAATTACTCCTGCTTGTCGGTCTGCTTACGTAAGGTTTTAAATTACTTTAGAAGGCTTATAGTAAGTGGCTGTTTATATAGCTGCTTCAGAATTGGATTATGCTAGAAAAGGCTTGATTTATGCCAATATTACTGGCGGTTCTTGCTACTTTTCCTGGCAGAAAAATACCTGAAGAAAAAATAATCCTTAGGAAAAGAATGTACTTTTCAGCTAAAATTAACTTTTCCTACAGTTGCAGGTGAAATGCCTGCACATGATCTTTCAGAAAAATCCGGGCTTTCGCATCAAAATCGTCGGTAGACTCCGTGGTGTAGTAGGTTTTTTGTCCCTGTCGGGTACAGCGGGCATTCATTTCAGGGTGCTTTTTCAGATATTGCACTAGGCTGCGTGCTACGATATCGCCCTGTGAAACCAGGCGGATATGCGGTGGCAGAAACTTGGTAATTTTATGAGCCAGCAGCGGGTAATGCGTACAGGCCAGTAAAATGGTATCAATCTCAGGTGACTTTTCCAGCAGTCGGTCTATGTGCTGTTTGATAAAATAATCAGCACCCGGAGTGTTGTACTCATTATTTTCTACCAGCGGCACCCACATAGGGCATGCCTCCTGATAAATTTTAACATCCGGGAAGAACTTATGAATCTCAATAGGATACGATTCGGAGTTAACAGTGCCCTGCGTAGCAAAAATACCCACATGACCACTACGGGAGTAGGTACCAATCACTTCAGTGGTGGGGCGAATAACTCCCAGTACCCGGCGCGAGCCATTGAGTTCGGGTAAATCGCGTTGCTGGATGGTTCGCAGAGCTTTGGCTGATGCAGTATTGCAGGCCAGAATCACCAGATTGCACCCCATATCAAACAGGTGGCGCACACACTCCAGGGTGTAATGATATACCACGTCAAAAGAGCGAATACCATATGGGTTCCGGGCGTTATCACCCAGATAAATATAATCGTATTCAGGTAACTGCTTGGTAAGCTGCTGGAAGATGGTAAGCCCTCCATAGCCCGAATCAAATACCCCGATGGGGCCTGGTGGATGCAACATCACTATTCTCTTTCCGTCGGTTTGCTAAGGTTTTACTGTATTAATTCGCTTGCAGCTATCGTGCCAGCCTTTACTGACTGGCTATACCCATTGTGCAATGAAAAATGCCGGATTTATTGTAAGTTAGAGCACGTAATAAATGACAAGCTACTAAAACACAACCAACATGCAGCGTAAATTAATCCCTTTTCTGATACTAATCTTATTACCTGCCCTCTTTATTCAAGCCAATGATGATCCGAAAATGAAGAAAATCTTCAACGGAAAGAATTTAAAGGGTTGGGTGGAACCGGAAAATAATACATGGTGGTCGGTAGAAGACGGCATACTCTTGGTGAAGAGCGGTCCGGAGAAGCAAGGCTCTATTCTGTGGACGAAGAAATCATATAAAGATTTTGTAATACAGGCTGACTTTAAGATGGGTGAGGGTACGGTAGACTCCGGCATTTTTCTGCGGGCCGAAGAGCAACAGATACAGATTGGCGAATCGGGCTCGCTTAAACGCGACATGACGGCTTCGCCCTACATCCCAGGTAAGGGCTACCCGGTAGAAGCCGAAGGTGTGAAAGATTTGCTGAAGATGGATGACTGGAACACGATGAAAGTGCGTGCTGAGGGCAGTAAATACACTGTATGGCTCAATGGGCAAGAGGTAATGAATTATACTTCCGAAGATGCCCCTGAAGAAGGCCCCATCGGTTTGCAACTACACCCCGGCCGCGACATGACCATTGATTATCGTAATATTATGGCGGCAGAATTGTAGTTTTTTAAAGTGTTTAGTTCTTGGTGAAAAAGTCAGGTGCTTTAAGTTATCCTTTACGCATATCCATTACCCCTTTTCCGAAAAGCAAATAACTGCTGTTTTACTGGGCTCTAGAGCGAAAAGTAATCATTCCTACTTTCAGTTTGGTAATATCGTAAGTCTCGACCAAGGGTATAATAGGTTTATCTGAATTACTTACAGCCAATATTTTTGGCCTGATAATATAGCGTGGGGTGATTTTACCAATTTCTTCTTCAGAAATACCTGATGCTTTGTACTATGAATATGACTGAGTAACTTCTGATAATTTCCGGACGAATTATTGAGCGATCATAGAGCAGTAATATTACCCTAATTTTTCAATAGTCTTTTGGTACATCAGTTCCAGAGGATTTTCCTGACAAATCAATTCTCCAATCTTAATTGAAACCCAAATCAATGGATTATTCACATTCTCTGAATAGTAATCTATTGTGTTAATGCATTACATGGCTGTCCCTGTTAAACGAAGAGCTACTAAGAGCAGGGATTGCGTGGAGAGCATATTTATGGATTTAAGAGCTTCAATCCAGGTAGGGTAACACTTATCGATATTATGCGCTATCGTCTTAGCGGCTGCTTGCTTTCAAAAGGAGATGTTAGTCTAAAGAGAAAGGTCATCTCTGGTAAGAACGCTCAGTAAGATTATCTCACTTTGTGCTATTAAGCAGTTACGTGGTTCAACACTAAGTGATAGCAAAATTATACTTTAAAAAATACTAGTTAGATAGACATAGGACCGTTCAACTTATGCAACGAGTGAGACTTGATTTGAGTACCTGAATAGCTTTATTCCCTACCCAATTGCAGTATTTTTTAAATTATAAAGAAAAAGGTTTTTTGTTACTTATTTATATTTTATAAATATTTAATTTAAATATATACATATTGTTTCGCTTATTTTTACATAATTTTGTATATATAAGTTAAATTGATCGAAGGTTGGACCTTCTCACTATAGTAGGATCATTCTGGTGAAAATCATTTAATAATATTTGAGCATTAACTCTCTCTCATGCAACGATACTTCCTGTTAGCACTAACTTGTTTAAGTTTCCTGTCAAGCTGTCAGCAAGACCCAGAAGCCCCTGTTCAGAAGAAGAGTTTGCTAGATCAGCAGCTTGCTCAGGCCTTGCAAGCAGCCTCCAGAGGCAAGGGGATATCTTTTTTTCGCCTACCTGATAGTGATGATTTTTCTCAAATTCCTCAAGATCCTAATAATTTTCTAACCAACGAAAAAGTGGCGTTAGGAAAATTACTGTATCATGAAACTGCCCTGGCAGTGAAATCTAAATTTTCTGAAGGGATGCGCACCTATTCCTGTGCCTCATGCCATCATGCTCAGGCAGGTTTTCAGGCAGGCACCCGGCAGGGAGTAGGTGATGGAGGCACGGGCTTTGGGGTAGCGGGCGAAGGAAGAAAGCATAATATACTTTTTCCGACAGACTCCATTGATGTACAGCCAGTTCGCTCGCCATCTACACTGAATAGTGCCTATCAAGTGGTGCAGCTTTGGAACGGACAGTTTGGTGCAACCGGCCCTAATGAAGGTACTGAAAACCAGTGGAAAAAAGGCACGCCTATTGAAACTAATCATTTGGGATTTGAAGGTGTAGAAACTCAAGCCATTGCCGGACTTACTGTGCATCGGCTTAACTGTGACACTGCTCTTATTGCCCACACTGCATACAAACAATATTTTGACCGAGCATTTAGCCAAACAAACGAGAAAGAGCGCTATGCACTACAGCAAGCAGGGTTAGCTATTGCGGCTTATGAACGAACACTACTAGCAAACCAAGCTCCATTTCAGCGCTATCTGCGGGGAGAAACGGCTGCCATAAGTGAACATCAGAAGCAAGGCGCGTTACTTTTTTTTGGTAAAGCTAATTGCACAAGCTGCCATACCGGCCCAGCGCTGAACAGTATGGAGTTTCATGCATTGGGGATGGGCGATTTGCTAGGAGATGGGGTGCACCGGAATACTACCAGTGACCCGGCTCACCGGGGGCGAAGCAGCTTTACAGGAAAGTCCGAAGATGACTACAAATTTAAAGTTCCTCAACTTTACAATCTGAAAGACTCTCCTTTTTACGGACATGGAGGTACGTTTCATTCCGTACAGGAGGTAATTATGTATAAAAATGAAGCTGATCCTGAAAATGCGGTTGTGCCTGATTCTCAATTAGCAAAAGAATTTGTACCACTCAACTTAAATGAAGAAGAGGTGCAGCAATTGACAGATTTTGTAGAAAACGCTTTATATGATCCCCATCTATCCCGCTATGTACCCGATAGTTTACCGTCAGGGTTGTGTTTTCCGAACAATGATGCTCAAACCCGAACAGATCTCAATTTCGGAGAATAAAATGCAGAGATGATTTGATAGCAACCAAAACTTTTAAACAACAACACTGGTACCAGATCAATCTGTTTATCTAAACCTCATCATTTCCAGACAGAAATGAACGATGGGTTGTATCTGGAAAACTATATATACTACAAAAGCACTCTTGCTAGTACAGATTCCATTTTTAAAACTTCAATAATTGAGTAAGGGAAATAGAATCAATATACGCTATCTGATGAAACGCAGGTATTTGGTATAAACTATTCTTTGAGTAGAAACACTGGTTTAAACTAAGGGAAAGCATAAACATGGATTCTAGCCGACTTTACGTCAATAAGATAAATCACCTTATTCAGAAAATGACTGTTATATAATTGGTGTCTCCCACTTCTATGTGAAACTTTGCCTGAGGATAAGAGCATTATTTTGTGAACTAATGCGTGATGAAATTAACAATTCCTTAATGCTCATCTTTACGGGCAATTATTCGCTTTTAGTACATTTACGGCGTATGGCTTTTTCAAATTTATACAGAACATGAAACAAGGCCTGGAAAGTAAAGAGAAGAAGATTGTACTTGCACTTAAAGGAGGCGACTCCCGGGCCTTGAAAGCATTATATGAGCTATATTCAGGGAAATTGTATCAGTATAGCCTTGCAATTTGCAAGTCTAGTATGCTGGCTGAAGATGTAGTGCAAGAAGTATTTATCAAGATATGGGAAAAACGTGAAACCCTGAAGGAAGAGCATGCTATCCAGTCATTTCTATTTACTATTGCTCGCCATCGTTTGCTGGATCTGATTAAGCGAGCCGCCAAAGAAGCAGAAGTTTTTCGGGAGATGGCCGGGCACCTTCCTACAATGGATCATCAGATTGAACAAAGCATAGCATATCAGGAACGTTATACCCATGTGCAACATGCCATCAGCAATCTTCCCCCTCAGCGACAATTGATATTCAGGCTCTCACGAGAAGAAGGACTCAGCTATGCCGAGATTGCTCAAAATCTTGGAATCACCAAAGGCACCGTTAACATACAAATTGTAAAGGCCCTTAAATCTATTCGAGACTATCTGGATTTGAAGGAGGCGGTAATTCTTGTCTACCTATTACACTTTTTCTTATAATAAACCCTGTTCTTTATATTCACTGCCGGAGCCTTCAATGTGTCTCACCTAGAGTTGGTAGAACTCATTGAATTTTATGAGGCAACCCTTTTCTAAGCACTTTAATTATATGTAAGAAAAAAAAATTATTGACGAGTATATGTATTGCTGCTTTCATCAGTAATTATAGTAGCAAGTCGATAATTAGCTCACTTTGACTCGATGAACAAACAAGAGGTTAAATCTCTCCTTCATAGGTACGTAAATGATAACTGCTCTGCAGGGGAAATTAGGCAAGTTCGTGAGATCTTGAAAAATGGAAACTATCAGGATGTATGGGAAGACATTTTGGATGAAACCGCTCTCCGTTTTATGATGGATGAGAAAAGCTATCCTATGAAAAACTCAACCCGGGTTTTTCAGAAGATAGACCGTGCTATTAGTACACAACAAAAGAAAGATACCTTCATCGCTAAACCAAGGCGGCAAACCTTCAGGGTAGCAGCGACCATCAGTTTAGCACTGGTTGCTTTGGTAACCCTGATTCTTATAAATAAAAATTATTTATTTCAATCCCCGTTGGTCTGGATGCAGGAGAATACTACTAGTAATCAGCGAAAAGGGATTCAACTGGAAGATGGCACCCAGATCTGGCTCAACGCTGGCTCACAGTTACGCTTTCCGGAGAAATTTGGTGCGGCTCAAAGAGTGGTTTACTTACAAGGTGAAGCCTTCTTTCAAGTTGCCGAAGACAGCCTTCGTCCCTTTGTGGTGCATACGAAAGATATACACACCACCGTACTGGGCACATCCTTTAATATTGACTTCCATGATAAAGAAAATCTGGAAGTAACCGTGACCACCGGAAAAGTAAAAGTAGACCAAATAGATAGCCTTACTGAAAACGAACGGGCACTGGCGGTGCTCACGCCTAACCAACAACTTACCTTCAATCAGCGCACGCATCAGTCAGATATTCATGAGGTTGAAGCAGCGGACTATTTAGTGTGGCGAGAGGAGTCGCTGACCTTCAAAAATACGCCCATGCAGCAGGTGGCCCGGATGCTGGAGCAGTATTATAACCAACCGATTGCTTTTGAAAATGAAGCTATTTGGCACTGCCAGCTAACGGCGACCTTCCATAGAACCGAATCCTTTGAGAAGGTGCTCAATACCATCTCTACCATTTCAGATATCAGTTACAAAATCAGAAATCATACCGTGTACCTGGCGGGGGAAGGATGTGATCTGGCTCAATAATGTTTCACCAAAAAATAGCGTATGGTAAATCAAACTAACCAAAAATGAAAGGAAGTGCTGGCGGGCACTTCCTGACACAGTAATTACTGCAAGCAGCTCTCGAGTATGGCCTTAGCGGATGCCGGATCACTGCTGTTTGTCTTAACAAGCTCAATGTATTTCTCTCATTAAAACATTTAAAAATAGTGAAAAAAAAGATATTTTACCTAATCTATCAAATGTCGAAGTATGCCTTTTATGGTCTGGTATTGCAACTGGCAATTGCAACACTTTTACTGGCAAACGACCCTAGTCGAGGGCAATCTAACCTCAATCATACCAGCATCAAAGACATTGAAATTAACGTTCAGGCCCGTAACATTTCCCTACCAGAGGCTTTTGCGCTGCTGGAAGAAAAAACCGGGTTTAAGTTTGCATACATCACTTCTCAACTCCCCCAATCTCAGACGGTAAGCATCCGTAAAGATCGTAGTCTGGAAGCCGTGCTTCGGGATATTTCCCGTAACACCCAACTGAAGTTTGTGCGGATCAATGACCGTATCATGGTAAGTAAAGGAGCGAAGGAAAGCCTGGCAGTTGAAGAAAGAATGGGAGTGCAGGAAATAAACTTGCAGGGCACCGTGCTGGATGCAGAAACCGGCACCCCGCTAGTAGGAGCTACCGTACAGGTGAAGGATTCTCAGATTGGCGCTATCGTTGATATCGACGGTCGTTTTCAATTAACCGCTCCCGATGATGCCCAGGCTCTGATCGTTTCATTCATCGGCTATACCACGCAGGAAATTGAAATCGGAAACCAAAGCAATTTCACTATTTCCCTGGAAGCGAATTCCCAATCGCTTTCGGAAGTAGTGGTGATTGGCTACGGTACTGAGTCGCGGGCGAATATTACCACGTCTATTGCCAAGATCGATGAAAAAAGTATCGAAAACCGACCAGTGGTCAGCTTCGAAGAATCATTGATTGGTAAGCTGCCTGGCGTAAATATCTCGCAAAATAATGGTGCACCCGGAAGCGGCATGTCGATGAACATTCGGGGCATTGGCACTATCACCGGCGGCACTGAGCCCCTCTTCGTGGTTGACGGTTTGCCGCTTTCTACCAACAGCGGCGACAGCTGGAACCAGGGAAATGATAACCATAACTATGCGCTGAACCCTTTGAATTCTATCAACCCGCGGGATATTGAAGATATACAGGTGCTGAAAGATGCGGCGGCTACCGCGATCTACGGCTCGCGGGGCTCCAACGGAGTAGTTATCATCACCACTAAAAAAGGCAGCTACAACGAGAAACCAACCATCAGCTTCAATGCCTACAGAGGTATTTCTCAGCTTGCCAAGAAGGTGGACGTGATGAATGCCTATGAGCATGCCAACTATACCAAGCTGGCCCGCGATCTAAGCTGGATCAACAAAGACCCGATCAATCACTCGGCCTCTGACCCCCTAGAACCCCGAAATATTGATGACCGCTATCCCTCGTATATGATTCCTTACATCAATGGGGAAACCGGCTTAACCGATACTGATTGGCAGGATGAATTTTACCGCACCGCTCAGGTACAGAACTATGATCTTTCGGTAAGTGGTGGAACCGGAAAAACCCGCTACTTTATTTCCGGAAACTATTTGGATCAGGAAGGCATCATTCCCAATTCCGGTATCCAGCGAGGCGATGTGCGGCTGAACCTGGAGTCTCAGTTGAGTGACCGCCTGCGGGTAAGCATGAATATGAATCCTTCGTATCTGCACAACAACCTGGCCCGCTCGGAGAAAAACTGGGGTAACGAAGGGCTGGTGATCGGAACGCTGATGCAGCACCCGCAGCTACCGGTATACAATGAGGATGGCTCTTACGCTGTAGACCGGCTGTTTGAGGTGATGTGGAGCGGCGAATCCAACGTGGTGCAGTTCCAGAACCCACTGGCCCTCGCGAACCTGGTAGACAACCAAATGAATCAGTTCCGGCTCATCTTCAACACCAATGCCGAATACGATCTCACCCAAAAACTGACCTTCAAAACCACCTTCGGCAGCGATATCAATTACAATGAGCGTAAATACTACCGGCCAAAAGGGTTGAGCTACCGCAACGAACCGGCACCTACTTCTTATCAGAATTATGGGGAAGTCTACAACTCAAATTTTGCCAACATCCTCTGGGACAATACTTTGATGTACAACGAGAGCCTGAATGGCCATACCATCAACGTGGTGATTGGGAATAGTATCCAGAAAGAGACGAATAAGTATGCGGTGGCTGAAGGAAGAAACTTTGCTACCGATAATGTACGAACCATCAATACCGCGCAGGAGCACGATAGCTCGGAAGGCCAGCGGGAGTGGAGTCTGCTTTCTTACTTTGGGCGGGCGTCGTACAACTTCCAACAGAAATACCTGGTAACGGCAACCCTACGAGCGGATGGTTCTTCAAAATTCGGAAAGAACTCCAAATGGGGCGTATTCCCCTCGGTAGCCCTGGGTTGGAGAATATCCGACGAGCCTTTCTTTGAAAACAATGTGGTGAACGACCTGAAGCTTCGAGCGAGCTACGGCCTGACGGGTAATAACAACATTCCCTACTACGGATCTATGGCATTATTGTCTACCGGCGGAAGCTACACCGTCGGCGATGTGGTGCATTCGGGTTTATACCCGAGCACCTCGCCTAACCCGAATCTTTCCTGGGAAACCACCCGCACCTTTGACGTGGGTTTTGATATGGTCCTGGCTGATCATTATACGTTCACTGCCGACTATTATCACTCTTACACGACTGACCTGCTGCTGGATGTGCCGGTTCCTTCGTCTTCCGGTTATAGCGAATCCCTGCAAAACATTGGAGAACTGCAAAACAGCGGTTTTGAATTGGCTTTAACCACCGACCATGAGGTAGGGGGCGGCAATCTGTCCATGAACCTGAATCTTTCCGTCAACCAGAATAAGGTATTGGCCCTGGGCCCAGGACAGGAGCAGATTATTTCATCCGGCGGACTAAGCGGCTCGCACGTGACCAAAGTGGGGCATCCGGTAGGAGCGTTCTTTGGCTACAAAGTGCTGGGCACGTTTGAATCAGAAGAACAACTTGGTTCTACCGCCAAACTGGGCAACCAACAGGTGGGTGATTTCATTTACCAGGATACCAACGACGACGGAACAGTGAACGATGACGACCGGGTTATCCTGGGCGATAATAATCCTGACTATCAACTGGGCTTTAACTTTCGCTATAGCATCCGGAACTTTGATGTTTCTGCCTCCATGTATACCAAGCAAGGCATGGAAGTAATCAATACCATGCACCGTTACCTGGCCGAAGCCTGTGGTAATAACCTATCCGTGTATTTATCTGAGGAAGCTCCCCGACCCGTATGGGGCGTAGGTTCCAATAGCCACACCCGGGCCTCTAGCTGGCAGGTAGAAGATGCCTCGTTTGTCCGAGTACGGGAGATTATGGTGGGCTACACCCTCCCCGCTTCTATCACCGACCGACTCCGCCTTAGCCGGATGCGCATTTATGCATCGCTGCTGAACCCATTTACCTGGACTGATTACTCCGGCTACAACCCTGAGGTATCTTCTAACTTCGGTAATGCTCTGACTCCTGGAGAAGAATTTGGAAACTACCCGGTAAGCAAAACGTCCACCATTGGCATCAACGTAACCTTCTAACTTTCCCACGATCATGAAATATCTTTTATATATATTCTTCCTGGCTACATTGTTGGCCTGTGAATCGACCATTGATTTAAAGCCTCTCAGCCAGAATAGCGCCGATAACTTTTATACTACTGCTTCGGACATGGAGCAGGCCGTAACTGCCACTTACGATGGCGTGCAGGACTTAATGCGCCCGGGCTACCTTGATCATTTTGCCGAAGTCCGAAGCGATAATTCGTATAACTTTGCTACCACTCCGGCGGGAGGTGCTTACGCTGATTTTGACAATTTTAACCTTAATGCCTCCAATGCCCGCCTGAATAATTTCTGGCATAGTGCCTACCTAGGCATTCAGCGAGCCAACATTGTGCTGAACCGCATTGATGCGATTACGATGGACCCGGAAGTAAAGGAAGTCCGCAAAGGTGAGGTTAAATTCCTGCGCGCACTCACCTACTTCTACCTGGTGCAAATCTGGGGTGATGTGCCGCTGGTAGTGGAAGAAACCGAAGACCCGATGGAGTCCATTAATCAGGAACGTACTCCGGTAGCCGAGGTGTACAACCAGATTATCTCGGACCTGTCCGAGGCCAGCGATATGTTACCGGCCACAGTAGATGAGGCTGATGATGGCCGGGCTACCCAAGGAGCTGCTCTTGCCTTATTAGCTCGGGTTTCGCTGGTGCAGGCGGACTACCCAAAAGTAATTGAATATGCCGATGCCGTCATCACCTCCGACGAATATGCGCTGGATGCGGATTATGCGGGTATTTTTGATTACTTTACCGAAAGCAACGAAGTGATCTTCAAGGTTTTATTTAAAAGTGGCACCAATGCCGAAGGCTTTCCCTACCTAAACGTCAACCATGATTATAACAACACCGCCTCCCGGGATTTTATGGTAACGTTCAGCGAAGATCCCCGGCTGGATGCCATCGTGGACACCTCAAACATCGGGACGTATTATAGTAACAAGCTTCATAACGAGCAGGTAAATTCGGATAATACGATCGATATAAAGCTGGTAGTGCTGCGCTACGCTGATATTCTGCTAATGAAAGCCGAAGCGTTAAATGCCCAGAACTACCCCAGTGCCGAAGCACTAGCGTTGCTTAATCAGGTTCGGGGGCGGGTGAATGCTCCTGAATTTGCGATGGCTGACTTTGGTTCTCAAGATGCTTTTCTGGAAGCAATCCTGACCGAACGCCGGGTGGAGTTTGCCTTTGAAAACCTTCGCTGGTTTGATCTGGTCAGAACCGGAAAGGTGGTTGACGTAATGACCGAAAAGAGTGTAGGCGGTGATAAAGTCAATTCTGCATCGGCTCTGCCCTACACATTTCATGAAAGTCAAATATTATTTCCCGTACCGCAGGAGCAGATTGACGCCAGCGGCGGTAATCTGACCCAAAACACTGGTTACTAATTATGAAAAATCACAACGTATTTGTTTGCTTATTTCTAGGAGCGCTCATGGCGTGCACCCCTACCTCTTCCGAAGTCAAAGAGGCCTCTATGAGTCCGACGTCTAAAGCCTATTCGTCTTTTGCTGAAAAAATGAACCAGGAAGAGGCAGTCATCTCGGCGCATCGCGGCGACTGGTACCGCTATAGTGAGAACTCTCTTCCCGCTATAAAATCCTGTTTCGATGCGGGCATCGGGGTTATTGAGATTGATGTGCAGTTTACCCAAGATGATGTAGCCGTACTGATGCATGACAAAACCCTGGACCGCACTACCACTGGTTCTGGGCTGGTGGCTTATTATCCGCTGGATTCTTTGCAGAAGCTTTATTTGCGAGGAAGTGCTACCGGAGTGTTACCCTATAAAATTCCTACCTTAGAGGAAGTTCTGACACTTTATGACGGTAAAGATATCTACTTTAATATTGATAAGGTAACCGGCGATGCTGATCGCTACCAGAAGGTGCTTCAGCTTATGGAAAAGACCGGAACGCTGGATCAGGGAGTTTTCTGGGCACCTTACTCGTACGAAGAGGCTCAGCGTTACTTTGGTAACTATCTGGAACAAACCAATGTAGTTCCGTTCATCACCGATAAGCTCATGCAAAGCGAAGACCCTATGCAGTTTGTTGACGGCTACATCGACCATCTGGATGTTCCGTTTGTTTACATTTGTTTATCAAAGCTTGATACCAAGGCACAAAACCTGATGAGCCACTTGAAAGAGCGGGACGTCAACCTGGGGTGTGCCCCTACCTGGGACCATATGTCGTTTGGCTACTCGGACCGGGTGTCGCTGGCTGACCCGGAGCAGGGCTGGATAAAACTGAAAGAAATAGGTTTCAAATTTTTTGAAACCAACTACCCATTTTACATGCAGGAAGCATTCTCTAAATATGCACCGTAGCCCGGTAATTCAAAAAAACTAGCAAAAGGAGGTAGTCATAGGAGTTGCCTGACTATCTCCCTTTAAAAAAATTAGTGTGCCGGTGATAATCGTCTATATTCACTATTTCCTATCTCACTGGCACTATTTAGCAAAGCAAGCGGGTACTTAACATTTCTCTACCGACCTAGCTTTTGGTGGGCACGCGCAAAATGCCCTTCAGCAATAGCCGCGCCGATGGATAGCTCTCCGGCCAGAGCTACCGCGGTCATAATCTCAGCCAATTTGTTGGCTTTACCAGCCCCATAGCAATCCATCATCTGTAAACATTCACGCTGAGTAGGTAGACCGGTGCCGCCACCCACACTTCCGATGATCAGATTGGGTAGGGTTAGGGATGCGTACAGGTCGCCCTGCGGAGTAACTTCGGCTCGCATAAAGCCAACCGAAGCTTCTGAAATACAGGCAACATCTTGCCCGGTAGAAAGAAACATAGCCGCCAGGCCGTTGGCAATATGTGCCTGGTTTCCGGTGCTGCCAGCCTTTATTTGCGACATGGTAGAGCTTTGCCAGAAGTCAACCATATTTCTGGGAGTGGATTTTAGCACAATATTAACTATTCGCTCGGGAACGGTAACTTCTGCAATGACCCGCTTACCGCGCGTATGATTGAGCGATTGTCCGCCTACCTTTTTATCTCCGGAGGCGTTGCCTTCAATGTAGATTTTCTGAGGTTTTAACGGGGCATAGTCCTCTATAAAACTACACACTTTCTGACTACAGATTGTCACCATGTTCTGCCCGCTGGCATCTCCGGTAGTGTATTCCAGGCAAAGAATTACCTCGTTTCCTTCCAGTACGGAGCGAACATTTTTTAATACTGCATAACGACTGGCACTTTCCGCCACCAGTTTTAGCGTATCCTGTTCGGATTCAACCCACTGTGTAAATGAAAAAGCTTCCTGTGCATTGGTAAATTTAAAGAGCGGACAACGCTGCACCGTTTCTTCCAATACCTTCGCCCAAAAACCACCACTTTGGCGTCCTGCACGCAACCCCCGGTTGTAGGATGCTACTAATGCGCCTTCAGTAGTAGCCATTGGTATATCAAAATTGCCATTGGCATGATCTCCCTCAATGGTCAGTGGCCCGGCCATGCCTAAGGGAAGCATACACAACCCTACAAAATGCTCAATATGCCCACTAAAGGTATCCCGACTAAGCTCTTCATTCAGCATAGTTGTATAGTGAAGAGAAGCCTCCGGTTGATCTTTTGCGTTTTGCTTTATTGAGGGTTTCGGCAATTTATTTATGTGATTCATATTTGAATGTTATGTTTCCTTTTGGCCATTTGTTTGGCCTTACTAGTATTGTCGAGTAACGTTAATGACCGTACTGGCAAACGCGTTTGGTTCCTTCATAGTTGGGTGAGTAAGCGGAATACTCGAAGAATCTTAAAAATTTATCCTGGGTTTAGGGTGCTTAATTTCTAATAAGTCTATCGACAAGTCTACCGAAAACGCATTGCTATGCTACTTTGGCAGTGCAGCCTGTGCATAATAATCTGTCGAGACCGAGAATTGGGTAGTAAAGAAAAAAACATTCGCAGATTTAATTTTTACAGCAATTTTTGGAGTTAGAAGATCAGTAATATTGTATTATTTCGCCAGGCAGTGCGCCAAATTTATAATCATGCAGTCTATGTATAGGATAAAAGGCTTATAATATTTATGCTTAACAAACCTTTGCCAAGTAGACATATAGTAAATAAGGCCAATATAGATTTTTGATTATAAGCGAATTGTTGAAGGAAAATGTTTTAATGCTTTGCGATTTTAATCCTTTTAATGAGGGGCATGAGTATGGGAAAGAGATGAAGCACCTACGATAAAAATAGGCGCTTCACTACTTACAAGTCACTTTGAAACATACATCAGCAGACTATGCGCATTAAGGATAGAAAAAATGAACCTTATTTATTAATTCATTTTGTTCATTTAGCCAGTATTAGGTTTAAACCCAAGGCTGAAAAATACATTACAGTTGGTTTGTTAGGTTTATTTTGTGCTCTTCTATAGGCTTATACTATAAGCCAGTATGGCTAGCAAATAACAATTAGTCCATAATGGCCAGGTTTTTATTAGTGATGTCAGTTCCGTATACTTTTTTGAAATAGACCTTCTTTTCAATCGCCTCAATAACGGTGGGAAAGAACTCGGTGCCCTGCTGTATTCCGGCTGACATCATCCCGCCTGGGCTAAACACATTGATCTCCATCAGTTTGTTGCC
This sequence comes from Roseihalotalea indica, assembly GCF_022458895.1. Next base: position 164,211 of record NZ_JAINFL010000002.1, read on the forward strand.
TACAATGTCTAGTCCGACCATAAAAAGGCCATCCTGCACCAGTTTGGGGCGCACGGCTTCAGCCAGGCGAAGCATTTCATCGGTGATTTCTACTTTCTCTGGAGTTCCACCAGCGTGCATGTTGCTTCGAAACTCGCCTTCTTTCGTTGCCCGTTTAAACGCCGCAATTTTACCATCGTTCTCCAGTGGTCGGCCGTTCATCAGGAACATACGGGTGTCGCCATCTTTGGCAGCAGGCAGATACTCTTGGGCAATGGCAAATCCGTTTCGGCAAATAGCCTCTACGATTTGGTTGAGGTTAGCCGCCTCTTTTCCTTTTACCAGAAATACATCTTTTCCCCCCGAGCCCTGAAGCGGTTTTAACACAATCTTATTCTTACATTCTTCATGAAAGCGGCGGATGTCCTCCACATCGCGGGAAATGATGGTTCGGGGCCGAACAAGCTCAGGAAAGTGTTGGAAGTACATTTTGTTCAGCGCATCGTGCAGGGAGTTCGGATGGTTCAGCACGATTACGCCCTGAAGCATGGCAATTTTTCCGAAGATTACCCCAGCATTCTGTGCCCAGGGGCGTGTTTCCCGGTCGTCCGAAGGGTCGTTCCGGATGAATAGCACGTCTAAATTTTCAGAGGTGATTTTTACTCGCTCAGCTTTCGGATCCTGCATGTCTTTCAGCATGGCTTCGGTAGATTTTACTCCTTCTTCTACCCGATGCGCATTGGCGGCCATATGTCCGTCAGGCAAGTAGACAAGTTCTCCTACGCCAATGAGGAAAGCTTCGTGCCCCATCTGCATGGCTTGAAACGCCAAATTAACGGTGGTATAAGTATGGATTTCGGTAGCAATGTCATTAACAATGAATCCTATTTTCATGGTATTGGTCAGATTAGTTTAAAAAATGGATGTTGATTAAAAAATTAGCTGGCAATTTCTGATACAATATCGTTTACGTTGTTTTTCTTACGCAGTTCGGCTAAGCGTTGTTGAGCGGCATCATCAAACCAATATCGGGGGCGAATAGCCGGTGGATGCAGAATACCCCGCTCACGCAGCGCTTGTATTACCTCAATATGCTTAACGGCAATTTTTCCCATGAGTAAAGGTTCTAAACTACCGCCTTTCCGTAAGTGTTGTAAAACTTTAAAAAAACCTCGCAGATAGATCAGGTCTTTGGTAAAACCACCGGATTGGTAGATACGAGCTACCGTATTGAAGGCCGTACGAGGGTGGAATTTGTGTTTTTCAGTTAACAGCGCAAAAGTATCGCGGAAGGGGGTGTGGTTCATTCGTTCATACGCAACCACTACCCGGGCGGCCAGTAGGCGCATGCGCAGTGGGTCCATGCCTCCGGTCAGGTATTCGGATAGTACGGCCAGTCCTTCCTGCAACTCATCATAGTCGGCCAGGCCAAGCCGCAGCAATTGAATGGGTTGTTGAGAACCATTATAGTAAGTCAGTACGTGAGTCCCAACCTCATGTTGAATCAGGGCATCTACCCGATGGTCCCGCAGGATCATCTTGGATGGAATGTATAACTCACCCCGCGATACCATCAAGCCTGGAATACTGGATTTTAAGTGAATTTTTGACTTAAAATCTGGGTTCTGTTGCTGAAAGTAAGCGAATTCCTCTTCTACCCGGCTGGCAAATTGCCGAGCGGAAAAGGTGCCTTTTTGCGTTTTCTCTACCGGAATTTCTTTTAGCAGCATGTTGGCTAACGACAACAGCTTTTCATCAATACTTTTGTATAATCGAAGGCTGCTGTATAAAAAGTCTTCGGTGCCTCGCTCCCGCAGCATGTCCAGTTGCTTATCCAGTTCTCTACGCTTATCCCGCAGTAAAAAGGCCAGCGTTGGGTCATGTACATCGTCAATACGCACCTGATATAAGGCATGCTTACGTTCTTCGGGGTCTACCGGGAGTATGGGATAGTAAAAAGTGGGCATTTTCTGGTAGCCCTCCTCTTTAAACTTTTTCCAGGCTGAATTCAGGTTGATGGCCGATACCAGCATCAGGAACTCAAAAGACCGCTCAATCTCATACAGTTGCTTATCAGCCTCCCAAAAGGCATCATCTACCGTAGTGCGCCCCAAGGTGCGGGGATGGGTTACTTCATAAGTGGTTTGTACCCGCAAAAAGGTGTACGATGCCTGCCGAAGGGCCTCCGAAAACAGATCGCGAAAGTTGCGCAGGAGTACCGGGTATGACTCTTCCTGCTGAGGGCGGGCAAACATGCTCGGTAGTCGTATTTGAATCCAGATGCTTCCGGTTTGTTTCAGTAATTTTAGATTTGGCAGCGTTGGCTTGGTTACTTCGTGAGAAGAAACCGTGAGCGTATTATAAAGCGTTTTGAACGGGGATAGCGCTTCTTTCAGGGCCTTTACGGTGGCCTGGCTTTTCTCCTGAAAATACGAGATTTGCAAATCAGTGCTGGACGACGCATCAAAAAGGATATCCAGTAAGAGAAAGGAACCATACTTACCGGCTCGTGCTTTCATCAGCTCATCAATATAAATCTGGGCCTGGTCGCTTGCATCCGGTCTGGCTGGCACAATCAGGTACGATGTTTCACCCCGCACCAGGCTACTGACCTCCAGGGCGGCTTCGGGTTGGTGAAACACAATCAAGAGAGGAACCGGGAGGTCTAACTGTAGCCAGTAATCTTTGTCCAGTGCTTGTTGAATGGGTTGCTCCTGGGTAATGGCAGCTAAAATTTCTTCTTCTTCCGTGCTTTTTTCGGTCTGTTGCATAGTCCTATAAACCAAAAGCTTTACCTGATGTTCCCGGCATAATACTAACTTTTTTTACTTCGACTGGTTGAAGTACCTATGAATACTGCAAAATCCGTATCAACCGCACGCTGGGGAGTGCTGGCATTTTTTGTCATCACCATACTCATGAACTACCTCTCCCAAAGTGTATTATTTGACGGACAAACGATCGGTGGTGTTTCTGACAAATACAGCACACTCATCACTCCGGCCGGATACGCTTTTAGCATTTGGGGATTGATTTATCTGACGCTGGGTGCCTACGTGTATTATCAGACTTTTCAGGCGAGTCCTGAATATAATATATTTGACCGCATTGCTCCTCCCCTCATCCTGAACCTGATTGCCAACAGTTTGTGGCTGGTTGCTTTCCAATCAGAGTATATCGCCCTTAGTGCTTTACTCATGTTGGTGATTCTGGCTACTCTGATTATAATTACGATACAATGGGTGAAGGATCGCGCATTACCAACCCACCTCAAGGTCAAAGTGCGTATCCCGTTCAGCTTGTATTTGGGTTGGATTTCGGTAGCGACCATCGTGAACCTGAGTGTGCTGGCAAAGTATACCGAATGGAATGTGCTTGGCCTCAGCGAACCAACCTGGGTGGTAATTATGACTACCGTAGGTGTTGCTTTGGCAGTGCTGATCTTACTGGCTACTCACGATGTTGTGTATCCGTTGGTCTTTGTATGGGCTTATATCGCTATTGCGGTAGCCCAGCCCGAATCTGAGCATATTCGCCTGGCAGCATTGGGCTGGGCGGTGGTGTTGCTTATTATTGATGCAGCGTATTTTATTCGCCAGCGGCAAAGAAAAAAAGTGTTAGCCTGATAAAAAGAAAAAATATTGCCCTCCAACAAGCTAAAATCACTATCATGTACATCAACCCGGTTATCAAATAAAAAGAGGGGATGCTTATGCGTTTCCCAACCTCAATTTTCATTCAGTCATCCGGACGGCTTTCCGTCTTTAATGTTATTGTAATCTATGCAAGAATGGTTTAAGGAACTCAATCCGATTATGCAAGCCTTGCTGGCTACCTGTTTTACCTGGTTTGTTACTGCCTTAGGTGCCAGTGCGGTTTTTTTCTTTAAAAGAATTGATCGTAAAGTGCTGGATGGCATGCTGGGGTTTGCCGCCGGAGTAATGATTGCGGCCAGCTTCTGGTCATTGCTGGCACCGGCTATTGAGATGGCCGAGGAATCGGGAGACGTAGCATCCTGGATTCCGGCTACGGTGGGTTTCCTGGTAGGCGGAGCATTTCTGTTTGGTATTGACCGGCTTATTCCTCACCTGCATCTGGGCTTTCCTACCAGCGAGGCAGAGGGAATAAAAACCGAGTGGCACCGCAGTGTTTTGCTGGTACTGGCTATTACCCTGCACAATATTCCGGAAGGGCTAGCCGTGGGCGTGGCCTTTGGTGCTTTAGCATCCGACATTTCTTATTCCTCTTATGGGGCAGCAGTGGCCTTAGCCGTTGGCATTGGGATTCAGAACTTTCCGGAAGGATTATCGGTGTCTGTACCTTTACGACGGGAAGGTTTCTCTCGCCGAAAAAGCTTTTGGTACGGGCAGCTCTCCGGGTTTGTAGAACCCATTGCCGGAGTGATTGGCGCCGCGGCCGTCATCATGATCAAACCCTTATTACCGTATGCTCTCTCTTTCGCCGCCGGAGCCATGATTTTTGTAGTAGTGGAGGAATTAATCCCCGAATCTCAACTTAATAAAAACACCGACATAGCTACCTTAGGCGCTATGCTCGGCTTTGCCATCATGATGACCCTGGACGTTGCCCTAGGGTAGTGCGGGAGGCTGGGGGCTTGGCGCACGGGTGTACTCACTCCTTACTCGCAGCACCAAGCCCCCGGCCCCCAGCTCTTTATTCGCTTCTCAAGGAATTCACCGGATTACTCATTGCCGCCTTTAACGTATGGAAACTAATAGCTCCTAGCGTAACAACTAGTGTTAACAGCGCCGAAGCTACAAAGGTAAGCCATTGGATCTCGGTCTGATAGGCGAAGGTTTGCAGCCAGATATTCATGTAGAAATAGGCTAGCGGAAAAGCAATGAAGATGGCAATACCAATCAGTATAAAGAAGTCTTTGTAAATCATTCCGACAATGCTGGCTACACTGGCTCCGATCACTTTGCGGATACCAATTTCTTTGGCCCGTTGCTCAGTAGTATAAGCCGCTAGTCCTAATAGGCCCAGACAGGCAATGAGTACGGTAAGCGCGGAGAAGAAGGTAAAAATCTGCCCTCGCTTCTGGTCGGCTTTGTATTGCGACTGAAATTCCTGATCCAAGAAATCGTATGAGAAGGGTTTTCCGGAGTTCACTTCGTTCCAGGTATCTTCAATAGCGGCCAGGGTTTCGGGTGCATCTTCCGGAGAAATTTTGATGTTCAAGAAATAATTGTTTTCACTAAAAAAGATTGCCAGCGGTTCGATAGGGTCGTACAATGATTGCTGGTGGAAATCCTTGATCACGCCCACCACCGTAAATACCGCGCTAAACTCATCATCGTCCCCCAAATAAGCAAAACGCTTGCCGATAGGGTCGTCCCACTGCATCCGGGCTACCATCGACTCATTGACCAATGCAGCTGCCGTATCCGTTGCGTAGTCTCGCGAGAAATTTCGCCCGGTTACAATTGTCATACCCATCGTTTCCACATAATCATAGTCAGCACGGTACTGGTCTACGCCCTTATCCACCATGCCTTCCGGGCTATCTACCTTCATCAGGTTTTTAGAATAACCGGTGCCTGGTCGGGATGATGAGGATGAAACATCCAGCACGTTGGGTTGGTCCTTCAGACGATTGTATAGGGTCTGATAATTGGCCCGTATGGTAGAATCGGGCATGGTGACAGTCAGCACCTGATCCTGCTCAAAACCCAGGTCCGTGTCTCGCAGGTATTGGAGCTGATCATACACTACCCAGGTACAGATGAGCATGGCGATAGAAATAGAAAACTGGGCTACCACCAGCACTTTTCGCAGTAAGGCATTACCAGTACTCCGGGTCACATTTCCCTTCAGTACAGAGGCTGGGTTGAAGCGGGCCAGATAAAAAGCCGGATAGCTTCCACCACCCAGGCCTACCAGCAGTACAATCGCCAGGAAACCGACAATCAACTGAGGTTGTAACAGAAACGAATAACTCATTTCTTTTCCAGCCAGATCGTTGAAAAGCGGGAGCAGGGCTACTACCAGTACCAGGCTGATCATCAGGGCAATCAGCGTTAGTAAGATAGATTCGGTCAGGAACTGGCTAATGAGTTGCCTTTTAAACGAACCCATGGTTTTTCGTACGCCTACCTCTTTGGCCCGCCGGGTAGCCCGGGCCGTAGCCAGGTTCATATAATTGATGCTGGCAATGATGAGGATGAAGAACGCCACGGCGGCGAAGATGTAAATGTACGACATATCACTTCCATCCGTACCACCTTCGCTAAAGTCAGAGTTCAGGTGAATATCGGTGAGAGATTGCAGAAAGTAGTTGATGGTAACACCATAGTCTTCAAAAATAGGCACTACCCGGTTTTTATTAACTTCTGCCAGGGCCTGCTCACCGGCTTCTTTACCGCTTCCTTCTTTTAGAAACAGGTATGTTGAAACGCCCCAACCACCCCAACCGCCCATTTCATCAGGCAAAGAAGCCCGCGAAAGCAATGCATCAAACTCAAGGTGAGAGTTGGTAGGCACATCTTCTATCAGTCCGGTAATCTTATAGTTTTCATCTCCATTCTGAAACGATTGGCCGATAGGGTCTTCGTTTCCAAAATACCTTTTGGCGGTAGACTGCGTTACTACTGCGGTATTAGGTGCGTTGAGAGCCGTTCCCGCATCACCGGCCAGGAGGGGAAAAGTAAACACCTCAAATACCGAAGAATCTACGTAGTAAAAATCCTCTTCATAAAAACGAACGTCCCGCTCGGGGTTCTCAAATAATTCCCGCCCCGCCCCGATGAAGCGAACGGCATGTTCTATCTCAGTATAGTTTTCCTCCAGTTCCTGGGCAAGGGGTATCTGTCCCACTGTCCAGGTAAACTGATTGTCCTGCTCGGTAAAGTGGGTGACTACTCGGTAAATCCGGTCTTTGTTAGAGTGAAACTCATCGTAGCTGAGTTCGTCCAGCAGGTACAGAAACAGAAATAGGCTACAGGTAATGCCTAAGGTTAATCCCAGGATGTTGAGCAGGCTGTAGATGCGGTCTTTCCCGATATTGCGGAGGGCGACCTTGAGTAGGTTTTTGAGCATGGGGTAGGTTATCGAATTGTTTCAAAAGCTTTAACCCAAAAAATATACCCTTGTGTATCATGCTGTTAATGAGTTACTTATAAATACAAGTTGCATATAATCCGTTCATAATCGGACAACATATGTGCGGGAGTGGACAGGTACGGAAATATATATCTGTATTTATTAGAGAATAGGTCCAGTGATAGCTTGGATGACAAAGGTGTCATAATTAAAATTTTACTTCGCTCAGGGTTCTTACAAATTTTACTTGGTTCGATTGCTTGAATACAAAAAAAAGTGTCAGAACCTGATGGCCTGACACTTATTGAAATGATTGTTGCAAGATAAATTATCAGGAAACGATAAACAGCGAGGCAATACTATTTACCTGATCCATCGTTAGAGGCTCATCGTAGGCTTCGGTCACGGCATCTGCACCAAAATCGGTCAGGGTTGTCGCGTCTACACCACCGTGCATTACATTATCTTCACCCGCGTAGATGGGAGCGGTGGCAGTTTCATAACCGGCAATCGATTGTGCCTGTACAATCCACCCTTTTTGCTCTCGCATTCTTCTTACCTGAGAGGCATGTCGGGCTTCTACTCCGTGAATACTCAGCGCTGCTGTAAGAGCTGTGTTCATCATCTCGCTTTCAGCTGCGGCCTGTAATGCGCCCGCCTGCCCTTTATACGCTCGGACGCCCGTATCTTCAAATCCCTGGGCTAATGCCATAAAAATAGCGTAATTGGCCGGATCGTGAGGATCAGGAAATGCTCCACCCGCCGTAAAATCAAACGTAGGCTCGGCTACGGGCGTACCTCCCAGTGCTTCAATGGTATCCTGCAAAAAACCAACGTGGGCCTCTTCATGTTTACGAATCTGCTCAAATACCGGCAGGTCATCGGCAGGAATTAAACCAGTGGCATCCACTCCCATCTGATAATAATTGTACTCCAGATGTTCTAGCGTCAGGGCATAGTTCAGCACACCCAATACGTCCATAGACTGGGCGAAGGCTACTTTAGGCAACGAACCTAGCACCGCCGTTGGTAAAGCGGCCAACGAGAGCTTTTTGCTAAAGCTTCCTAGTTTTTTGAAAGCGTCTCTTCGGGAATTTAATATTTCTATTTCCTCTTTGGGCATTCCATCAATGTCAAAGAGATCTAATAATTTTATGATACTCATTATGAATTTTCTTTAGTGCTTGAAAAATGGATACTGAATACGAATGATTATACCGTCACTTGAAAACCGCTTTCGGTAGGCAAGCCACTCGCGTCTATTTCGGTGGTGATAAACCCTCCGGCTGCGGCTAGTACATCCGCAAAAGAGCGGGTAATTTCTAACCCCGAAGCGTTGATAATATCATCTCCGGCAAAGTCCGCTGAATTAGGATTCAATAAATCACGAATGGCCGAAGCATGTCGGGCTTCTACCGAGACAATCTTTCCTGCAATTAACAGATAGTCAGCATTTTCTATAAACTGCCCAGCACCATTATAGGCCGAAACACCCAAGTCTTCGAAGACCTTAGCCGTTCCCAATACGCTAGCCCGATCGCTAAAGTCAATAGCCTCAAAGTTTACTTCCAGATCGGGAATAATTACATCATCAGGTATGGCGGCCCTGAAAAATTCTCGATGATTTACTTCGTGCATTTGCAGATCGGCTAGAATCTGTTTTTCCTCAGCAGCGGCTCCGTCATAATACGCACCCGCTATTACAGCCGTATAAAAGGCCGCTTCTAATTGCTCTAAGGCAAATGCATAATTCAGTATGCCTACATCTCCTGAGCCAAAGACGGCCACCACAGCAGCGGTGGTACTGTTGATTACACTAGAATAAGCGGAAACATCCGTACCGCGGGTAGCACTTACCCGGTAATAGTATTGAGTGCCTGGATCTAAGCCCATATCAGTATAAGTGGTCACATCAGCCGCTACCGTTCCTACTTCGGCAAACCCACTATCCATACTGGTAGATCGCTCTATCGAAAATCCATCTTCATCATCAGAATTGTCCGTCCAACTCAGTGTAATTTGTCCTTCTGTTCCATTATCAGCTGCCAGATTAGATGGGGCAGCTAAAGTGTCATCCGGCGCCGGGCCGTCATCATCATTACATCCGATCAGTAATAAGCCAGAAGCAGTCAATGTAGCCCCGCTGTAGGCTAAAAATTTTCTTCTGGAATTACTAGGTCTTTTTTCATTTCTTAAAAAATGGAGGTTCTTCTTAGACATACTATTTAATATTTAGTAAAAAAACTTCGCTAAAAGTACAGGATTGTATTTTCTATTAAAGTGAGCGTTGTCTTCAGAAGGTACAGATAGGCAAAAGAAATAAGTAGTAGGAAGGACAGATTTATGTTTTTATTTCACAACATTAAATTTGTATAATTATATTGTTTGAATTTAATGAGGCACAGCCGTGTTTCTTAAGGTTATTTATTTCACTTTTCTGCTTTAATACTACAGAGGTATAAAGTGACAGTTACCGAAAAGTGAGCAGTGCTTGGAGGAATTTTAACGCGGGAGTATTTTACTTTAGTGCTCCCCTTCACTCTCTGTCGTAGCAGCCCAAAGCTACACTATAAGCCTTATAGCAGGATTTAAAAATTGATATAAAGGTCAGCTGCAGCACTAGGAAAAAGAGATTCTATCTACGAAGGCGGAAGCTTTGATTTTGCCTATACTGAATTTTTAGAGGCTCATCGAAGGAGAATATGTTTGACGAGCGGGAAAAATAAAAAACGGCGTCCTTCTAGTTGAGGAGCGCCGCTTTTCAGTTCTACAAACTACTTATCAAAAATCTTATACGTGGAATTTCTCCTTGATATTTTCGGTCACGATCATACCATCGAATAGGTTGATGATTCGGTTAGCGTAGGTCGCATCGTGGGGTGAGTGCGTAACCATGGCGATGGTTGTACCGGCCTTGTTGAGTTCGGATAGCAGGTTCATTACCTCTTCTCCGTTGGTGGAGTCCAGGTTACCCGTCGGCTCATCCGCTAGTATAAATTTAGGGTTAGCGACAACAGCGCGGGCAATAGCAACCCTCTGCTGCTGACCACCGGATAGTTGCTGCGGGAAATGGTTGCGGCGGTGCATGATGTTCATATGCTCCAGCGCAGCATTCACTTTCTTTTCCCGCTCAGCCGAAGGTACTTTCAGATACAATAAAGGTAGTTCTACGTTTTCGAACACGGTAAGCTCGTCAATCAGGTTAAAGCTCTGAAACACGAACCCAATGTTTCCTTTCCGAAGCTGCGCGCGCTGCCGCTCTGAATAGTTGCCCACCTCGTGATCCATAAAGAAGTATTCGCCGGAAGAAGGGTTATCCAGCAGCCCGAGAATGTTCAACAGGGTGGATTTACCGCAACCGGAAGGCCCCATAATGGCTACAAACTCGCCGGATTTGATCTCGATATTAATCTCGTTGAGCGCGGTTGTTTCCACTTCATCGGATATAAATACCTTCTTTAAATTGTGCGTGCGGATCATAATGTTTTGCGTTTAATTTGGTGATTCAATAGATTTTGGGTGATTGGGAATTAGGTTTTATAAAGGAGCCCGGAAACCGAAGTCGGAAGGCCGGAAGTTAGATTAAAATTTATTTTTTCTGGTTTGAATTAGTTTGTACAGCATAGCGGAAATTTTGCGTGTTTGCTCAATCATCTCATCTGTATTTTCTATATCTAAAGTCTTGATTTCCTGGGCAATGTAAAGTTGAGTACGAAGTTCAGCACACGATCCTTTGGCAATATGTAGATAATGAATGAACTCTTTATTCATACTTCGTTCAAACCCCTCAGCAATGTTGGAAGGAATTGAAACTGCCGATCGTTGCATCTGATCTCGTAGTCCAAAGTCTTTACATTCGCTTAACAGTTTATATAAAACCACTGATAAATTAAAACTCTCTTGCCAAACTTCCCGATCTTCAAATCTCTTTACCATCTCTCGATTTCATCCGGTTTCCGTTCGCCCTTTTCCGTTATCCGTCTAAAACACCAGCACCTCGTTGTCGCCAAAGTTTTCGTAGGATGAGGTAATGACTTTCTCCCCGGCCTCCAGACCTTCCAGCACTTCGTAGTTTTCGGGGTTCTTTCGGCCCAGGCGAATGTCTCGCTTATAGGCCCGGGAACCATCGTTGTTCAAGACGAACACCCAGTTGCCTCCCGTATCCCGAAAGAATCCACCGGTTGCCAGTAGCAATGCCTCTTCGGAACTGCCTAACTCTAATCGGATACGCAGGGATTGTCCACGGCGGATACCACTGGGTACCTCTCCTACAAATTTCATGTCTACTTCAAAGTTTCCTTCGCTCACCGTCGGGTACTTCTTATAAATCTCGAGACGATAAGTCTCTCCGGCAAAGTCAAAAGTACCTTGTTGCCCTACGTCAATGCGTGGCAAATAAAGTTCGTCAATGGCTACGCGCACTTTATAGCTGTCTAAAAGAGCTACCTGCCCCAGGCGTTCACCTGGAGTAATTGACTGGCCAGGCTCCCAATCGGGAGTAGTGAGTAAGCCATCAGTGGGAGCCGTAAGTACCAGGTTATCAAGAATTTTAGCCACGGCTTCAAGGCTCATGAGCATCCGTTCTTCCGACATTCCGATCTGCCGCAACTGTGCAGCTCGTGCCAACGAATCAGACTGATAAGACCGGTAAGTCAGTTCTTTCAGGCGTTTGTTATACTCGTATTGCTCTTCTACTTCCTCTAGTTCTCGCTGGGAGATAAGTTTTTTACTGGCCAATTCCTTGTAGCGTCTAAACTGAGGCGCCAGCAGTTGTAACTGATAATCAACCTGCGCTAATTGGGCTTTCTGGTTCAGATCATTCTGGTCAAGTTGCAGCCGGGTGTTACGTAACATGGTAAGTTGTTCGTAGAATTGTCCCTCTCGGTTCATTACATCCAGTCGCAGATTAGAGTTATCCAGTTTCATAATGGTATCTCCTTTTTCAACCAGTGCGCCTGATTCCAGTATGATCTCCTTGACCACTCCGCCTTCCACGGCATCCATATAAATGGTTTGACTAGGCATCACAATACCTGTTTCCGGGATGCGCTCTTGAAAAACATCGTGCTCTACGGTAGAGATCGTTATTTTTTCTTCATCTACATTTAACTTAGAGCGGTTGTCGGCAAAGAGAAAACTATAAAGGATGAAGGACACGAAGATAAGGCCTAAGCCTATTGCTACGATGCGTCCGGTTGTCCATGTTTTCTTCTTTATTTTTCGATCCATTCCCATGGCGTATCTCAATTAATAATGTTGGATGTATAGTAAATTTTCTGGTTGCCTATTCTTGGGTTCATGCCAGACGTGTAAGATAGTTACGAACACTGTGCCAAACCAAAAAATAGGGTTTAGATGGTTTTTTTGAGGCTTTAACCGGGGTAAGGGTGTACGGAAACGAACAGCCTTTGTACGCTTCTGTACGTTGTGAGTACGAAATCGGACACTCCCTTTTATAAAAACAGACTTATTTTCATCTTTGTAAAAGCCGCTATTTGCCTCATAAAGCTTGGTTTCGCTCTATCAGACCGAGCAGTAAAGCACCATGCTACATTTTGCGGTACAATGTTTGGCAATTACCCCTTACGCAAACCTAAGTATTATGAGTAGAACTGTTAATAAAATCGGTAAAATCTTAATTGTAGACGATAATGAAGATGTACTTCAGGCCGCTAAGATTTTTCTGAAGCGTCACTTTCTGCAGGTGGATACCGAGAAAAATCCGGGCGCTATTCCAGCCACCATTAGCAATGAGCAGTACGACGTTATTCTGCTGGATATGAACTTTACAAAGGACGTCAGCAGTGGCAAAGAAGGGTTCTTCTGGTTGGATCAAATCCTGGAAAAAGACCCCTCGGCGGTGGTTATTCTTATTACGGCCTATGGTGATGTAGACCTGGCGGTGCGCGCTATTAAAGAAGGGGCAACTGACTTTGTATTGAAACCCTGGAATAATGAAAAACTCCTGGCTACCGTAATGGCCGCCATGAAACTACGAGCTTCTAAAACCGAAGTGAACCAATTGCGATCGCAGCAGGAAATCCTCAATGCCGACATTAACCATAAATTTCAGGATATTATCGGTAGCAGCCCTACCATGATGCGGGTATTTGAAACGATTGAGCAGGTAGCCGGTACCGACGCCAACGTGCTGATTCTGGGTGAAAACGGAACGGGGAAAGAAGTAATTGCCCGAGCCATTCATCGTCGCTCTAAACGGACCAACAATGTTTTTATTAACGTTGATCTGGGGGCCGTGACCGAATCATTATTTGAAAGCGAGCTGTTTGGGCACATGAAAGGCTCTTTTACCGATGCCAAGCAAGACCGCATAGGGCGCTTTGAGGCTTCTTCCGAAGGCACCTTGTTTTTGGATGAGATCGGTAACCTATCCCTTCCATTGCAAGCTAAACTGCTAACCGCCCTGCAAAATAAACGGGTGACCCCGGTAGGTTCCAATAAAGTGATTGATGTAGACGTGCGCTTTATCTGCGCTACCAATATGCCTTTGTATGAGATGGTGCAGAATAACGAGTTCCGTCAGGATTTACTGTACCGGATCAACACTATTGAGATTAACCTGCCCCCATTACGCGAACGTATTGAAGATCTGGAGCCGCTGGCTACCCACTTTCTGACCATGTATTCCAAGAAATATAATAAGCCTATTCATTCTATTAGTGCGAGTGCCGTTAAACGGATGCAAAAGTACCACTGGCCGGGCAATGTACGGGAGCTGCAACATGCTGTAGAGCGGGCGGTGATCTTAAGTAATAAGCCTATCTTGCAGCCCGAAGATTTCTTCTTTAATGCGGACGCAAGCAAGTCAGGAAAAGATCAGGATGAACTGCATCTGGAAAAGTATGATTTGGAAGAGGTAGAAAAACTGTTGATCCGTAAGGTGCTTAAGAAGCATGGCGGCAACATATCTAAAGCAGCCGGTGATCTGGGTTTAACCCGAGCGTCGCTGTACCGGAGACTAGAAAAATATGATATTTAGTCGCTTTGAATGGACCCTGCTGGTACGTATTATTTTACTGGCCGCCAGCATGTTGCTGTGTTTATACTTTGTATTTTACACAGAGCGCTACGTTAGTGGAGTAATCATCTCGTTATTGGTTATTTACCAGATCTTCGAGCTATATCAGTATGTGCTGGAAGCCAACCGAAAGCTTACTCGTTTTCTGGAAGCAGTAAAATACTCTGATTTTACAGCAGGATTTAACAAGGACAGCCAACTGGGCGAAAGCTTTCGCGACCTGAATCGGATGTTCAATGAAGTATTTGAGGCTTTCCGGCAAGCGCGAGCTGAGAAAGAAGAACACTGGCAGTATCTTAAAACAGTAGTGCAGCACGTCAATGTGGGGCTATTGTCGTACGATGAATCGGGCAATGTAGAGTTGCTGAACAACACGGCCCGGCGATATCTGAAAACCCACCATCTGGCCAAGATCCGAGAGCTCTCCCGCGAAAACCCCGAACTGTACAACATCATTGTAAACCTGCCCGCCGGTTCTAAAACCCTAATCAAGCCCAGTGCTGATCTGCATCTGGCTATTAATGCTACGGAGCTTCGGTTACGGGGCAACCTGTATAAGTTAGTATCTATGCAGAATATTCTTTCGGAATTGCAGCAGCAGGAAATTGAGGCTTGGCAAAATTTAACCAAAGTGTTGCGGCATGAGATTATGAACTCCATTACCCCCATTGCTTCTCTGGCTGGCACTGCCATCGACATCATCCAGGAAGATGTAACTCGCCAAAACGGCACCGTGATCTTTGATCAGGAGGCTTATGAAGACATTAATATGAGCCTGCGCACCATTGAAAATCGCAGCAAAGGGCTGGTAAATTTTGTGGAGGCCTATCGTAACTTTACCAATATTCCTCAACCTGACTTCGAGCGCGTCAAGATTAAAGATGTGATTGAGGAGGTCGTAAAATTGATCCGGGCCGGAGTGGCGGATAGCCGAGTCAAAATTAACGTAACGGTGGAGCCACCCAGTATGATTGTGCGGGTAGATAGCAAACTGATAGAAATGGTATTGATCAATATCCTGAAAAATGCTTCGGAAGCGATAGAAGAGGAAGAAGAACCTACCATTCATATTTCGGTGTATGCCGACCATGAACAGCGGGTTTTCATTGATATTACCGATAATGGCCCAGGCATTGAACCGGAAGCTCTAGACAAGATTTTTATTCCGTTCTATACCACCAAGCGAGATGGCTCCGGTATTGGGCTTAGTCTGTCGCAACGCATTATGCAGATGCACCACGGCAACCTTACGGCAAGGTCGGAAGTAGGGCAGGGCACTACTTTTACCCTACAGCTGTAAAATAAAAAAAGCAACCGACTGGCTGCTTATTCATCACTTGTTTTAGCTGTTTCTAGGAAGCTTTTTCCATTTGGTCTTCAAGCTGTTTCTGCACTACCTTCATGTTGGGCTTTTGATCCGGGTTTACTGAATAAGTCGGGCACATATGGGTATAACAACCGGTTAGTGAGAATAACATGCCGCCAAGAACGAACGTAAAAATTTTCTTCTTCATAACACCTTACTTTTTTACTTCAAAAGTACCAATACACTTAAAATAATTCAATGTAAGATCGGTATAATTCATTACATAGCTAATAAAATCAGGCATATATGCCCTTTGTCGCTTAATATGATAGGGTGAAGTAATAATAGAATTTACGATGGGTGAGTGTACGATAGCGAACACCAGCTTCTCAAAAACGGACGGTGCAAATACGTAAAACAGGTTAAAATCTTGCATAATAGCTCATCTGGGGCTTGGCATATTTGTTGGCATACCCTTAAGCGAATAAATACGAAATGAAAGATATGAATGGCTATCCTGGTAATGTAGAAGTAACTTTAGCCCTTTCTCAAAATACTGATTTGTTCAAGCTTATTTTAAACTAAAACACTCAAAACCTTTCTACCATGCTTAAATTAATTGACGTAGATAAGTTCGTCCAGTCCCGCTTCAAAAAAACATTCATCCTTAAGGGTATTGACCTGGAAGTGAAGGAAGGCGAATTCATGACCATAATGGGACCCAGTGGCGCCGGAAAATCTACGCTGTTAAATATCATCGGGTTGCTTGATCCTCCCTCTGCCGGTGAGTATTATCTCCGCGATCAGCCCGTGCATAAGCTACGGGAACGTCAGCGCAGTGAATTACAAAAGCACACCATTGGCTACGTGTTTCAGGCTTATCACCTCATTGATGAACTTACCGTATTTGAAAACATTGAAACGCCACTGCTATATCAGAACATAAAAGGGAAAGAGCGAAAGGCTCGAGTGGCAGAATTGCTCGACCGCTTCCAGATGGTGGCTAAAAAAGATCTCTTCCCAGAACAACTTTCGGGCGGGCAGCAGCAACTGGTAGGCGTGGCCCGGGCCATTGCTGGCCGCCCCAAGCTCTTACTGGCCGATGAACCTACCGGCAATCTGCATTCCGAACAGGGACGACAGGTAATGGAGCTATTCAAACAACTAAACAAAGAGGGCATGACCATCATTCAGGTTACCCACTCCGAAGAGAATGCCCTGTTTGGCGACCGCATTGTAAATATTGTGGACGGTGCCGTTCAGAGTGATGAACAAATTCAGAAAGAAGAACAAAAAGCGTAATATGAAACGGACTATTGTACTCCTATCCTTCCTAACCTTTGGCTTTGCTGTTTCCAACAGTTGGGCCCAGGAGGATAATACCCTGACCTACGAAGAAGCAGTTAATATTGCTCTAAGAGAAAATATCCAAATTCAGCAACAGCGTAATTTGTTGGAAATAAGTCGGGCTGAGCGAGCTCAAGCATATGCTCAGTTCGCCCCTAGTTTAGGTTTTGAAGCAACTGGGCAGCAGATATACGGCCGACAATTTGACCAAACTGCAGGAGATTTTACAGAGATCACTACCCGAGGAAGTGGAGGATTTGGTGCTTCTCTAACTATTTTTAATGGGTTTAAAAATATTAATCAACTACGTTTATCGCAACAAAATGCCAGCGCACAAATTAATCTGATAGATCAAACCAAGCAAGATGTTGTCTTTAACGTATCACAACAGTATTTGCAAGTATTATTGAATCAAGAACTTCTTCGCATCCAACAGGCTAATTTAGAGCAACAGGAAGAACTTTTGGAAAGTACTCGTACTTTTGTAGAAACCGGCACTCAATATAACATTGCCGATCTTTACAATCAGGAAGCCGAAACTAAACGTGTAGCTCTTTTAGTGGTTGAAGCCGAAAATAATCTAACGATTAGCAAAGTACAGCTCATTCGTCTCTTACAAGTAGATCCATTCCAAGAATGGGTATTTAGCGAACCTGATGTTAATCAGTATGAAATCCTTTCTGAAAGCATTAACATTGAAGAGGAGTATAATCAGGCTATTGCTAATCGTTCAGATATTAAACAGCAAGGAAATATAATTCAGGCAAGTATATACAGGACCAAAGTAGTCCGGGCAGATTATTTCCCTAGACTTAGTTTAGGTTATTCTATAGGCTCTCAATACACTAGTCTCGACACCGTTGCATTTAGCGATCAAGTCTTTGATAAAAACCGAGCTTCAGTATTAAGCCTGAGTCTGTACATTCCTATTTTTAGTAACTTAAACAATTACGCTCTTATACAGCGGAACAAACAATTGAAGAACAACGCTGAACTGGATTTGGAGGACCTGAAGCGAAATGTATTTGAGCAACTACAAACTGCTGCTGCAGATTATCGGACTGCGCAACAACGAGTAATTTCCGCAGACGCTCAAGTCAAAGCCGCTGAGCAGGCATTAGAAGCTGAGAAGGAGCGGTTTCGGCTAGGTGTGAGTAATATCTTGGACTTGAATCGGGTAAATGCCGCTTTTGTAGAAGCACAAGCTACCCAAGTACAAGCTGATTATCAGCTTATCTTTCAAAAGACGGCTATAGACTACTATACTGGTAAGTTAGAACCTACTTCTGTTTCTGATACTGAATAAAGATAAAAGATACGTGTAGCGATTAAGCAGTAGGCCTTGGGGTTGCTGCTTTTTTTATTCCAGAAAACGCTGCATGGTGCGCATCTTCATCTCGGTTTCTTCCCATTCCCGCTCCGGTTCAGAGTCAATGGTAACTCCGGCTCCGGCATAAAGTATCGCCTGTTGGTCGAGTAATTGCATGCAGCGAAGGTTCACAAACAGGTGAGTTTCATTCTGCATATTTACTGGTCCGAGAAAGCCGCTGAAGAAAGAGCGATCGTAGCCTTCGTGCTGCCGGATAAAGCTTAGGGCTGTTTCTTTGGGCATCCCGCATACGGCTGAGGTTGGGTGCAGTAGCTTCAGCATAACCGAGCCAAGCTCCGGAAAATTGGTAGCATTCATATCAACCGTAAAATCGGTACGAAGGTGCAGTAGGTTACCGGCCGCTATGGTTTTGGGGCCATCCTCTTCAAACTCACGCAAGCGTATTTTTTTAAAACAGCCAATAATATACCGGCTTACCATGGCTTGCTCCTCAATTTCCTTTTGCCGCCAGGCTGCGTTTTTCAATGGGTTCTCTCCCTGCACCGGCTGAGTGCCCGCTAAGGCCATGGTACGAAACATTCGGTGCTGCCCATACGGATACGTGCTGACCAATATTTCGGGGGAAGCGCCCATCCAGGTACCAATGCCCGGGATAGAAAATACGGAAACAAAGGCAGATGGATAAGCTTCGCAAAATCGCTGAAAGGCATTAGCGATGTCAAAGCCTTCGGGGAGAGGAACGAGTGTATGGCGCGAGGGAACCACCTTCTTAAATTCTCCCTGCTCAATCGCTCTTACTGCCTCGCTTACCACGCTCATAAAATGCTCTTGATCCATGGCCCCCAAAGAAGATGCTGGTGGAGAAGCATGGAAAACGGCGGGGACATCCTGCTCTAGATGTTTAAGAACAGATGCCCGAATGCTTTCGATCTGGCTGGCAGTAGCAGAAGGATGTTTTTGCCACTCATCTTCTCCTGAAGCATAATGAATATCAGCCCGGATATAAGGTGAACGTTGTTCGTCGCTCAGGAAGGGGTGGACGATGAAGCCCGGAGACAAGTCTTCCAGTTGCCAGTCGACCTGGGAAGCCTGCCCGGATACATCCAGAATAATATGCCGAGTTTGCTGGTGAGGCAGCTTCCAGGCAGCTACCGGTATGTGCTTATAAAAAGCGGTGGCGAAAAAAGCGCGTTGAACGCTGGTAAACGAAAATTCTGATAAACTAATATCTTGTGATGCAGCTACACCTGATTCCTTCATGCTACAAACTTACTTATCTACTACCGCCATGGTGAGGCGGCTAATACATACTAACTGCTCTTGCTCATTTGAAATACGAATCTCCCAAACGTGCGTTCGTCGCCCCATATGCAGGGCTTTAGCGGTGCCGTATACATATCCATCAGTAACAGCTTTTAAGTGATTTGCATTAATATCCAATCCTACACAGTATTGCTGCTGAGAGTCAATGCACACATTTGAGGCTACACTGCCTATGGTCTCGGCCAGTACTACCGAAGCTCCCCCATGTAACAAACCCATTGGTTGTTTGGTGCGGTGGTCAACAGGCATTTTTGCGGTAATGCTATCTGAATTGACCTCTGTAAATTCAATACCAAGATACTCTACCATATTGCCTTTTCCCATCGCATTGAGCGATTCAACCGTAACATTGGGATCAATCATAAAGCGCCGTTGGGTTGGTTTATCATTTTTCAAAAAAGTATATCATATAAACTTATGAAGCATTCACTCCGTAAGAACAGTTTTATCACCATTGTGGTTACAATAATAGCCTACATAATCTACCAACGGGTATATGCCCTTAAAATTCATTTATTCAACTCTTCTCATAACTCATTTTAATGCAGTATAAAACCATCTATTTAATTCGTCACGGACAAACCGAATATAACCGAAAAGGAGTAGTACAGGGTAGCGGTATTGATGCTCCCCTCAACGAAGTAGGTCATTTACAAGCCGAAGCATTCTATAATGCTTATCGCGACACTCCATTTGCTCATGTGTATACTTCTACCTTACAACGCAGTGTCCAGTCAGTAGCGCAGTTTCTGAAAGACGGATTGCCCACTACCCAATTATCAGGATTAAACGAGATTAACTGGGGAGTGAAGGAGGGAAAGGTTCCTTCTTCGGAAGAGCATTCGTATTACCGGCAAATTATGGAAGGCTGGCAGGCTGGCAAGCTAGACGTGGCTATAGAGGGAGGCGAAAGTCCACTGATGGTACAAGAACGACAGAAACCCGCCTTAGAGCACATACTGACTCAAAAAGATGAGGATACGATTTTAGTTTGCATGCATGGGCGCGCCATGCGTATTTTTCTGTGTCTGCTGCTGGAGCGCGACCTGCGCACGATGGACCAATTTGCTCATACCAACTTGTGCCTTTATCTGTTACGCTACCATTATGATGATCAGCGGTTTGAGTTAATTAAGGAAAATGAGCAGTCGCATTTGCCTGAGTTGCCCCCGCTGGTGCGAGAAGATAAAACGGACATAAAATAAATTAACTTTTCTTTGGCAATGGAGTTTATCTGCTAATGCTGGTTTGTGTTTATGAGCAGCAGAGGCAAGATATAAACTCTAACACCTACTATCCAAAACCTACTAATCATGGAATGGAACCCAAAAGAAGTCGTTATAATCTATAATTTTGAAGAGCGGGGTAATCGTGAAGCGGTCGCCTACGCTAAGCAAATTGCGCAACACGTAAACGAAATCGATATCTCTAAGAACCCCCTTACTGAGCGGCAGCTGGCCGAACTGCTAGACCGGCTGGGAGTAGGAATTGAAGATATTATTGATCGACGTTCTGATTTGTACAAAGAAAAATATCAGGATGTAGACATGGAAGAAGCTGACTGGCTGGGCGTTATTAAGCATAACCCCGAGCTCATGCGTACCCCCATTGGTATTTTGGGAGATAAGGCCGTTATTTGTGAATCTCCTGGTGATATGCTCAAATTAGATGATGGTCAGGGTTTTGACCAGAATATGAAAACCTAGGAAGATCTAAACTTTAGTAAGGAGGGGATGTGCTACGGCATATCCCCTTTTCTATTTTAGTGGATGCATTTCATCACTCGCCCGTAGTAGTTGTCTGATGAGATAGATTTGGCTGTTTTAATAATCGCATCTTTTACTGTTTCACTATCGCTTTTCTGGCAGGCCTCTAATAATAACTCGGAGAGGTAATGGTCGCTCTCTATCGTATTGGCACTGCTCACAACGTTGGCTAGTTGCTCATCATTCAATTCAGTTTCATTGATCAATGTTCGCAGTAGTTCTACCCGGTAGTGGTCACTGTCCATGGCGCGAGAAGCTTCCAGAAAGAGATCTAATGACTGTACAAAACCTTCCTGTTGCAACATAGCCCGCATTACCTCGCTTTTATAATGGTCTGATTCCAGGGTTGTTAACGCATTGTGAAGAACATCATACTGCTGCTTACCAAGAGGCTGGGTATGCAACAGTCGCTTAAAGCTCTCGGCCTGATAGTGGTCCGATTCCATTTGCCCAATAGCCTGAATCACATAATCCAACGCTTCGCCCGACCAGCTTTTTTGGTGGTCTAGCAACTCGTTCACTACTTCACTACGGTAATGATCTGATTCAATTTCGGGCAGCAGGTCGCGCACCAGGTAAGCCAGGTTTTCTTCTGCCAGCGTGGTACGCACCACCCGACTGATCACCTCATGCTTATAATGATCCGAGTCCAGGGTAGCAATCAGAGTCAGCAAGTTAGCCTGGTTAGGTGACGATGAGAGTTGATCTACCACCAGGTTGATAAGCTCGGTTTTGTAATGATCAGACTCTACTGTTTTAATGGCACTGAGATAAGAGTCTACATTTCCGGCATCGGCCAATAGTACCTGATGGTGTTCTTTGAAGATTTCGGTACGGTAGTGGTCCGAGTTAATGGTATTTCCCACTGCTTCAATGACTTCAGTAATATCCTGCTGAGGAATGGAGCGGTCTAGTAACAGTTTGAAATAAAGGGTGCGGGCGTGGTCGCTGGTAAGGTTGGAAATTTCCTTTAGAACTCCCTGCGTTCCGGCTTGCTCATAAAAGCGGGCTACCCGCGATTCTGCTCCCAGGCCAGTGTTACGTACCAGTTCGGAGAGTAAATCAGCAAACCACGCTTTAGCCTCGCTGTTGTATTCGGTAGTGCGCCCATCTTTACGATAGCGATAGTCTAGTTGGTCTCCGTCTGGCTCAATGCGCAGCTCCTGATCGGTGCCCGGCGTCTTTTCTTCTACCTCCAGGTAGCCGCCCGGGGAAACCGAGGCAATACTTCGGTCATCCTCACTAAGAGTAAATTCGCCTTCGTAATGAATGGTAAGTTTCTTGCGCCCATCTTCAAAGACCATTTTTCGATCGCCATTATTATCCTGAATAGAAATGGACTGGGCCGATAGCTGTGGGCTTAGTAAAAGCCCCGTCATAAAGACGATGATAAAATAACGTGCCTGGAATAAACTCATGGCCATTGGGTTAGAAGTGTGGGTAAAGTAGTGATTGTCTATCTAAGGTACACAAAAGCACAGAGTTATCCATCCTTTGGAAAGAAAAGCGCCTGTGTAAATCGGAGGGGGTTATTAGAAAAGCAAGCTGGCTGGTATATTGTCGTAATTACCCCTGCATATTGTCGGTTTTCCCCAGTGTCAGAGATATTCAGGGTACGTATACTTGTATGAAAGTTCATGAACACCTCTGTGGAGCAGAAACCACATTAAAAAACGGGCAGTACCGAAAAGCCACACAAGTAAGGACCCAATCTAAATCATCAGCAACTATGGCAACTATGCAAAAAATCATCTCCAATTTATGGTTCGATCAACAGGCCGAAGACGCCGTAAAATTTTATACTTCTGTTTTCGAAAACTCGAGAATAGTAAAAACTGCCTACTACGGCAATGAAGGCCAGGAGGCTCACGGCATGCCCGAGGGCACCGTTATGACGATAGAATTTGAACTGGAAGGACAAACCTTTTTAGCGCTGAATGGCGGACCCCATTTTCAATTTAACGAAGCCATTTCTTTTATCATCAACTGCGATACTCAGGAGGAAATAGACTATTACTGGAACAAACTCTCGGAAGGAGGAGATGAAAAAGCCCAGATGTGCGGCTGGCTAAAAGACCAGTATGGCCTTTCCTGGCAGGTTGTTCCCCGCACCTTAGATGATATGATGACTGATGAAGATAAAGAAAAATCAGCCCGGGTGATGAAGGCTATGCTTCAGATGAAAAAGCTAGACCTGGAAACGCTGAAGCAAGCTTATGAAGGGCCAGTGACGGCATAACCTAATGCCTTCATTCCACAGCAGAAAGCTAAGGCAGGCTGCTCCGGTAACTCAACCAGTGCTGCCTGCTTTTTGCTGCTGGTAATAAGATTTATACATCCAGGGAAACTAGTTTCCCAATACGTTCTTCATCACTTTTCTTTGCTTTCAAGTTTTTATTCATCTCGAAGCGAATGTACGGGATTCATCGAAGCCGCCCGGAAGGCCTGAAGGCTTACACTAAATCCGGCAATCAGGATAGCGGCGATTCCGGCAATCACGAAAATGTCTATGCGAATAGGAACGCGATAAGCAAAATCCTGTAAGAACTGATCAGCAGCATAATATACCAACGGGCAGGCAACCAGAAAGGCCAGCAGTACCAATAAGGCAAAATTCCGGGACAGTAACACGATAATCTGTAATACCGAAGCCCCCAGCACTTTGCGCACTCCCACTTCCTTGCGTCGTTGCCGAGTAGCGAAGGCCGCCAGCCCTAACAGACCCAGCGAAGCTAAGACTACCGCTATGCCGGCAAACAACGTGGCGGTTAGCCCTAAGCGCTCTTGTGCCCGGTACATGGTATCAAATTTTTCATCCAGAAAATGGTAGGTGAAAGGCTCAAATGGCTCAAGCGACTCATAGACTTCTTCCAGCACTTGCAAGCCTTCTATAGTACGCCCCGGTTGCAGCCGGACGGCAATTTCGCCGTAGTAATATTCATCGCCCGGATAATAATAGTGGACCATCGGCTGAATACGTTGTTGAAGAGACTCGTAATGATAGTCCCGCACGACTCCCACTACCGGAAAACGAACGCCCTCACTATTGACTACATATTTGTCCTGAACATCCTGCCAGCCCAGCTCCCGCATGGCGCTTTCGTTAATAATAATTGCGCTGCTATCCGAATATAACTCTCCGGAAAAGGTACGCCCGCTAACCAAGTCCATCCCCAACGTTTCAAAATAATTATCCCCTACTGTCGTCTGGCGGAGGTTTACGGGTTGCTGATTAGGCGATTCGCTGTCATAAAAGTCTGTGTAATTATAGCGGTATTGTCCGGGCATGCGGTCGGCAAAGGTTATGGCACTGATCACACTTTCATTGTTCAGACGGTTGATCATGGTTTGAATAGCTGACTTGGCTTGATCTTCACTCTGAAAATCGTAATTCTCATACCAGAGCGAGAAAGCCACCACATTCTTCTGATCAAACTTCAAATCCTGGGATTTCATAAAATGAATCTGCCGCCAGATGATCAGTGTTCCGGCAATCAGCAAAATGGAAACAGCGTATTGCACAACAATTAACCCGTGTTGAAAAAGTCTTCCCGACAAGCGGTGTTTTCCCTGGCCCTTCAGCGAAGTCACCGGCTTTTGCCGGGAGACAAATAACGCCGGATAAGCTCCGGCCAGCAGCCCGGTGAGTAAGCCCAACCCCAGCAGCATACCGAGCAAGGGTAGATTTTGCCAGTAGCGGAACGTCAATGCTGCATCAAAATAATTGTTGAACCACGGAAGCGCAATGTGGACTAGCAAAATGCCCATGAGCAATGCCAATCCGCAGGTCACCAACGACTCAGTCAGAAACTGTACAATCAACTGACTGCGCAGCGAACCAAGCGCCTTCCGCACTCCAATTTCTCGCATACGCAGCAGCGAGCGGGCCGTTGCCAGGTTGGTAAAGTTGATGCTGGCAATCAGGAGGATTATTACCGCAATGATGCTAAGCAGCACCATAATGGCTCGATTGTCGGTTTCATAAGCGCGCAGTTCAGCCAAGGGCAATAACATCATCTCTACTTCATCCAAATGGTTACCCACGAAGTGCCGGTTTTTAAAATCTATGAGTTTTTCAGCCAATGAAGGGAACGCTGCTTGCTCGGTCAATTTGATATAGCCGACCATAAAAGTATTGTCCCACCCTCCGCTTTGATTCATTGCTAGCCATTCGGGGGTATTAGTCCAGGGAAGTAATGCTGTAAACTGTAAAGATGAGTACTCAGGCGGGTCGGGAAGCACTGCCCCTACTACAAACCGCTGTTCACTATTGATTACCTCCAGTGTCTTGCCCACTGCTTCTTCCCGGCCAAATAGCTTGCTGGCGACCGACTCCGTTAAAGCAATGTGGTTAGCAGTGGTCAGCGTCTGCCGTAGGTCACCAGATAACAGCCCGAAATCGAACACATCAACGAAGCCGGAATCTACGTAGTGCACCAGAGGGTTCACCACTTGGTCCTGATAACGTAGGCGAATGTGATTAGGAGCAAAAAAGCGAGTGCCGCTGACTACTTCGGGCATTTCTTCTATCAGGGTGGGAACGGCCGGTGGGCGGGTTTGTAGATAAGAAGCTTCTCCTCCATTTTTGGTAGTACTTTCCCCAATCCGGTACACCTGCTGGTGCTGGGGATGAAAGGTGTCAAACGAACGCTCGTAGCGCACAATCAAAAACAGTACTATGGCTGCCGTGATGCCAGTGGCGAGCCCGAAAATATTCAGCAGTGCGTAGCTCTTATGGCGCCACAAACTGCGAAAACTAACTTTCAGGTAGTTGCGAAACATAGGCGGTTGAATTAGGATGGAGTAAGAATGAACGGGACGGATAATAGTAGGATGAAACAGCAACAAAACATCGCGCACGTATTTCCATTTGGCTTGGCGGATGCCTGCCTGCCGTAATCGCTCATCGTAAAGCTCCTCCAGGTCTCCTTGCAGGTCTTCGTAGTAAGCCGGGTGGCAGTACCAGTGAAAGAAATGACGTGCCCAGCGCGGAGGTGAGGGTTTCATAGTGATATCAGTTAAAAGTCGAAAGCAACTTTGGGTATAGACTGCCAGAGTTGCAAACGCGCGTCTTTTACTTCGGTCAGGGCCTGTTTGCCGTAGGGGGTCACGGTGAAGTAGCGTTTGCGTTTGCCGCCCCGCACCTGCGTGGCTTCTCCCAGCCTGGATTTGAGAAACCCTTTGTCTTCCATTCTTCTCAGAGCCGATTGAAGAGCCCCCACGCTCACCGACCGGTCCATTCGGGTTTCAATTTCCTGCTTAATGGCTACTCCATAGGCCTCGTCAAACAATACCGCTACCGTTAGCAGTACAATCTCTTCAAACTCACCTAGCTGAATTTTTGCCATCGCAAATATATTTTTCCTAAATGTAGTTTTTATAAATATAAACTCCTAAAAATTATTATAGGTGAGGATAAATAAGGTGGTTAAAAATGCACGGAATGAAGTTAAATCGGCTGAAAAGGTCGGTGAAGTTGTGCCTTATGTAAAGCTCCTCCGCACGAAGGAACTTTACTAAGGACTTTCCAGATCAATAATTTAGATATTTTACCAAGCAGTAGCGTTCTGATTTACAGTGGTTTGTCTGCAAAAAAATAGAGTGCCAACAATGATGGCAGTGTGTTCTGCGCAAAACCGGGTTACTCTGCAGGTATAATTATTTGTAATGATCGTCTTCAAGACTTATAAAAAATATTTTAGTGATATCAGAATATAGTAGGTAAAACGGCCTACACATTAAGCGCTGATTAGAGCGAGATAAAAATCTCATTAAAATTTTCTTGGGCCGAAAAAGGGTACTCCCAGCTTCTACCATATTCCTGAAGGGGCCACCCTGCATAGTTCTGATGATAAAGAGATTAAAATTCTATTAAAATTGACTCTGGAGTTATCTGGAATTGCCTAAACCTCGTTATAAACAAAACTAAGGATGATAAGAGAGGAACAAAACTATATTCATGTGTGCTAAATCAATACTCTGCTTTTCTTTTTCATAATACTGATTTAGCAATAGTAACTACTGATATGAACATGCCTGTTATACGACTAAAATTCTCAGTTCTTAGCCAGTTAAATGTTAAAGTAAAAATGTAAGATAGAAGGTTTGCGTATGAAGGTATTACTGATTGAGGATGAGCAAGGGGTCGCTTCACTAATAGAAAAAAGCCTAAGCGAATATGGGCACGCAACGCATATGGTTGATCAGGGCAAGGCGGGGCTTGGCCAAGTAAAAGATGGGGGGTATGATGTAGTCATTCTGGATATTATGCTGCCTGACATGTCGGGATGGGATGTTTGCCGCGAAATAAGAGGGTTTGACCCACACACTCCTATTTTAATGCTTACTGCCCTCAATAGTTTGGAGCACATTGTGCAGGGGCTAGAAATGGGTGCCGATGACTATCTGGCTAAACCCTTCCGCATTCGGGAACTGGTAGCGCGACTGCATGCCCTGCACCGGCGAAGTGGCATTCCGAGCTTACAAGATGAGTTATTACAATACGAAGACCTGACCATAAACCTGCGCGAACAAACCGTAAAGCGAGCGGATAATCTTATAAAGCTAACATCCAAAGAGTTTCTTATGCTGGTGTATTTTATGCAAAACCCCCGGCGGGTGCTTTCCCGCACCAACATTCTGGAAAACGTATGGGGTATTGATTTTGACCTTGAAACCAATGTGGTGGACGTTTTCGTCAACTACCTGCGTAATAAAATCGACAAACCGTATAATGAAAAGCTGATTCACACGGTGTTTGGTATGGGTTACGTGCTCAAAAAAGACGAAGGATGAAAATTAAAAACAAGCTGGCGCTGATGTACACCATGCTAACATTAACCCTGCTGACCATTCTTTGTGTGTCTATTTACTACCGGTTTGAGCGTTTTACTCAGGAAGACTTTTTTCAGCGAATCAGACAGCGAGCCATAGTAGCGGCAAAGTTTCATTTGGAAAAGGACAATCTAAGTACTTCTATTTACGATGAAATCATTGTTGAGCACCTGCACATTCTTCCTGAAGAAGAGGAGTACATCTTTCGGGTAGAGGAAAGTAGTATTGCCTCAATCCGCGATTCTCTGTCGGTTCCCGAATCTTTTTTGACCAACCTGAACCAGAACAGCATGGCCTATTACCGCAGTGAGAACAAGCGGAGCTGGGTGGGAATTTACTATCATGATAACGAAGGCGACTTTGTGGTGCTGATTTCTGCGCTGGATGAGCCGGGTATTCTTAAACTCGATAGGTTGCGTACCATTCTGGTGAGTGGGGTTTTGCTGAGTGCCCTGCTGGTATTTATCATTGGCCGTTGGTTTGCCGGCCTCATGCTTATGCCCATGAGCAAAATCACCAAACACGCTAAACGTATTAAAGCTCACAACCTACACCTGAGGGTGCCGGAACCCGATCAGAATGATGAACTGAAAGAGTTGAGTGTAACGTTTAATGAAATGCTGGCCAGCCTGGAGATGACCTTCAACATTCATCAGAATTTTATTAATAACGCATCTCATGAGCTAAGGACTCCCCTCACTACGATTTTAGGAGAAAGTGAGTTCGCATTATCCAGGTTGCGAACGGCCGATGAATACGAACAAATTATTAAAAATATTAATAAGGCAGCATTAAGGCTTGAAATACTCACCGGCGACTTACTCCAACTCAACCATTCGTATACGAAGCTTTCACCAGAATTCTTTGACACTTTTTATCTGGATGAAGTTGTTCGCAGCTTGCTGGCAAACGACGAGAAGTACCAGGGACAGCTTCTGCATTTTCATAATCAGTCAAAAAAAGAAAAGGTGTTTATTAAAGCGAACCAGCAGCTCATTCATATTGCTCTGAAAAACATTCTGGATAATGCCCTCAAGTTTTCTGATCAGCGGGCAGTAGAAATTACTCTTTCAAATCCCGGCAATACGGTTATGCTTGAGGTTTCGGATCAGGGAGTGGGAATTCCCACCCGAGAATTAACCTACGTGACTCAGCCTCTGTACCGGGGCTCTAATGTGAAGTCGTATACTGGTTTTGGCATAGGTCTTTCGCTAACAGAAAATATTATTAAACTGCACGGCGGCCAATTAAAAATTAGATCAGAGCAGGGCAAGGGCACAAATGTTTTGGTGCTTATGCCGTTTCACCAAAATTCTAATGAACTTCTAATAAGTTCTTAACTTCATCTTTATACACCCACCGTTTGACATACTGTGATGGCTCAGTGCTGGGTATCGGGTTACCGGGTACGTCAGATCACAGAAGTTTTTTAGCAGCGCCAGTCTTTTTATGAAGAACTACACTGTGCCTTAACCGGGCCAGCGGAGGAAAGGCTGTGCCAAAAAATCATTTTATCAAAAACACTGGAATATACAGGTCATGAAAATTATCGCTGTACCAACCGATTTTAGTTTCCAGACTCTCCGAGTGATGCAGTCGGCTTTACAACTGTTTCCGAATGAGACCATTCACTTTCTTCTTTTCTCGATATCGGAATTACCCACCGATACTCAGGACCTGCTGTTCCTTCCCTCTCAGAAAGAGCAGTTTACGATTGAGATCAGGGAGAACTTCGGAAAAGGCATTAACCTGCTAAAAAAGGCGCACAGCTACCAGATAGAGCAGGTAGTATACGACCATTTTTGGGGGAGCTTATCGGGTGTTATCCGGCAGCTTAGCAGTAATCATTCTATTGATCTTCTACTACTACCTCAGTCAGAAGACTCAAAAAAGTACGATGAGCAGGCGCGGGAGCTTATTCAGGCTTGTCCTTGCCCCTTATTATTCATACCCGACACCTTTACGAGTAAGTATCCATCTAAAGTAGGGTGGATCGTTCAGGATGATTTTAATGCAAACGTTTATCTACAGGCATCACAGTCGTTGTTCTTCGACGAAACGGTAGAAACCTTGTTCATGACTGCCGTCAGCGGGCAGAATCATAACGCGTTAAAGGAGCATATGTGGCGTTTACTAGACCTGCACGCCGCTTCTCCTAAACTGTCGTTTGCCTTTAACCGGCAGGCAAAAAGTACACGGGATTTTCTTGAAACAACACTTAGCCATCAGGTAGACCTGCTATTGCTTCAGCAGAGGCGGCGAAATTTATCCTTTAAGAAGAAAGATATGCTGATTGAGGAAATCTCGCTACTGAGCCCGGTGCCCGTGCTGATCTTTCCGCATAATCATTTTATAAAAGCTGCCTGATCATCAAGCACTATGGGTAGCGCATATTCATTACAATGTATTTTTTCCATACCACCCAGCCGAAATGTTTCAGCGGCTGAGGCAACTAACTATTAATAAACATGATTGTATCTCGCAATATTAAGTGGAGGCATGTCTTCTACTATACCTGGAGGAGTATGCTGTACTTCTTCCTGCTTTCCCTGACGGTCTATATTTTGCACATTGAGTTCGACGTCAAACAGTTATCTATTCCGTTCAATGCAGTGGCTACTCTAAGTACCGCGCTGGCCATTTACCTGGGTTTTAAAAATAATAATGCTTATGATCGCTGGTGGGAGGCTCGTAAAATCTGGGGGTTGCTGGTGAATTACAGCCGCGCCTGGGGAAGGCAAGCACTTACCCTGCCCGTTCTGCCGATGGGGGGAACTGAATTTGAGCTGCGGGCCTGGCAGAAAAAGGTTATTTATCGCCACATTGCCTTTGTGCATGCATTGCGGGTTTTCCTGCGGAAGAAGCACGACTACAACCAAAACGGTGTAGTAGAACTCATTGAAGAGAGTAACCGCTTTGAAGACATCCGGGATTTTCTCTCTCCGGAAGAATTTGAAGAAGCCAGAACCAAGCGAAACCCTCCCAATTATCTGTTGCTATTACAGAGTGATGATTTGCGAGAAGCATACAAACAGGGCTGGTTGTCTGATTATCGATTTACCCAACTAGAAGCCACATTAACCGAGTTTAACAACCACCAGGGACGCAGCGAGCGTATCAAAAATACTCCGCTGCCGCGGGCATACAGCTTCTATTCACGGGTGTTTGTATTCCTGCACGGCACCCTGGTTCCGCTGGCTTTTATTGAAGACCTGGGCTGGCTTAATATTCCACTTTCCCTGATCATCAACTTTGTGTTTCTGGCACTAGACCAGATCGGAGAGCGTACCGAAGACCCATTTGAAAATCGTATGGAAGATACACCCCTTACCAACATCAGTGTGACTATTGAAGAGAACCTGAAAGAAATGTACGGTGATAACCGCCTGCCCAAAAAACCGGAACCTATGGAAGGAGTTGTCTTTTAAGCAGTAGTCTAAGTACGGTCCTAAACAGTTGATTCTATATTCTGAAAGAGGCCATTGTTTAGCTGGTAACAGAAGTGATCGTGGCTTTTCCTTCCTTCAAAAATAATCGCTGGTTCACACAGGCTGGTATATCCTGCGAGTAATGCGAAACATAGATTAGCGTTTTATCAAAATGTCGGCAGATAGCATCTACCATTGTCGTAAACCTTTGAGTCTGTTGGGCATCCAGCCCCTGGCAGGGTTCATCCAGTAGTAAAACGGGTGGGTTCTTCACCAGTGCCCGCGCCAATAGTATCAGCCGTTGCTCACTAAGTGGGAGGTCAGCCAGCGACTCATTGCTATGGTGTGTAAGATGGAAAATATCCAGCCAGCGGGTTACGGTTGCTTTTTGTTCATCGGAAAGATGTTTATTACCAACCATCGTATCGGTAAGGCCAGAAGCTATCGCATTGAAACAAGACAGGCTCCGGTTGAAGTACAAGTGAAGTTCGGGCGAGATGTAGCCAATTCGCCGTTTAATATCCCAGATACTTTCTCCGGTGCCTCGCCGCTGATCAAATAAATGAATGGTATTGGCATACGCTTGCAGATTGTCGCCGTAAATCAGGCTTAGCAATGTTGATTTCCCGGCACCGTTGGGTCCGGAAAGTGCCCATTTGTCGCCCCGGTTTACCTGCCAGTTCACGCCATCCAGAATGGTTCTTTCACCATAGCGCACAGAGACATCCTGCATCCTTACGGCAATCTCAAACGACTCATCGGGCACTATCGGCATTGTTTCCAGCACTTCCTGCTTTAACCAGCTTTCGGTTATGGGAGATTCTTGCTGTATTTGCGGTCGCTGTAAAAAAGAAGCTCGGGAAGCCAGGTGAGCCAGATGCCCTGCCTGTAATTCTATCACGTGGGTAATCTGTTCAGGGATTTCGGTGGGCGCGGTGATCAGAATGATAGTGATCTCTTGCTTAATCAGCTGATTGATGATTTCGTGCAGAATTTCCCGGGCTTCCTGATCCAAGCCTACAAACGGATTATCCAGTATCAGCACTTTCGGTTCTTGCAATAAGGCTTTGGCTAGTTGAAACCGCTTATTTTCCCCATTGGAAAGCTGAATTAGCCTGGCCTGACGCAAGTATGTTATTTGTAGTAAGGCCAGCACCTTTTCTATGGCTTCATCAACCGGTTTATCCCTACCAGCTTTTAAAAAATGCTCTTTTAAAGCTTCTTCTACTACCGGAAAATCTTCTGAACTCAAGCTCTCAAAGCGCGCCTGGTAGTATGTGGCCGAGGCATCCGTACGGTTTCTATACGTATGCTGCTGATCTACCATCACTATCCTGGCATTGGGCGATAAATGATTGAGCACGCTGCCGGAAGAGATTGAATAATGATTTTGAATTGCTTTCGCCAACGTGGTTTTGCCACTGCCTGCTGGCCCGGTAATGGCCCAGGCTTCTCTCTCGCCAATTGTAAAGCTTATATCGTGTAAAACTACCTTTGATCCAATCTTAACTTCTATATTTTTAGCTTCTATCAGTGGGGTTAGCATAATAACATTATGTGTAAGGTTTCACTTCTTCGAGATTGCGAGCGGTTTTTTAGTACATTTAAAAAGCAGAATCCCGAAAAACATCCTATGAAATCAACAACCTGTCTGCTCATCTGTGTTAGTTTTCTTTTTATACAATCAGCGGTCTATGGCCAGGAAAATGATATCCAAATCATTAAATCCCGCCTGATCGATGATGCAGTTAACCAGTTAGGGTTTACCTCGAGAACCGAAAGATACCACATTTCTGATTTCAGCAAAGCGGAAGAATACCTTCGGCAGATGAAGCCCAATGGAAGCTGGGCCGACGTAAATTATCAGGATAAAGATAATGACTGGTCTCCTCTAACCCATCTGGACCGGCTGGTAGTCATGGCTATTAACTATGTAAAAGATACCTCAGCTTTGTATCAGGATGGCACTTTGCTAGAAGGACTGGAAAGGGGACTGACATACTGGTACCAGATAAACCCTATCTGCGATAACTGGTATAAGAATGTGATTGGGAAACAGTTCTACTTCAATATCCTCGGCCTGCTGCTGCAAGACAAAATAGATAATATCCTCCACACAAAGATTGTGAATGATTTGACAGAAGCTCCATCTATGACTGGCTCTAACCGGACGCTGGTAGCCATATCGACCTTGTTTCGAGGGGTGTTGGAAGATAATACTGAGAGAGTTCAGTCGGGAGTAAATGGAGTGACCGATCAGGTCGTTATCACCGATGACGAAGGCATTCAGCGGGACTACAGTTTTCATCAACATGGGCATTTTATTTACAATGGTAACTATGGCTCGGATTATTTGCGGGAGTCGTTGTGGCTGGGGGCGATGGTGCACGGAACCCGGTTTGCGTATACCCCTGAGCAGATTCAAATTCTACGAAACTATTACCTGAAAGGCTCACGATGGATGCTGCGAGGCGGACTGATGGATTATAATGTACGGGGCCGGCAGGTAGGCCGCTTAGAAGGGTTTCAATTGAGAGGCCATAAGTTACTACAGCAGCTCGATCACTTCATGATCGTAGACCCTGAATATCGCGCAATATATCAAGCGTCAAAGCAGGCGGTTGAGCAGGAGAATCCTCAGGATATTTCGGGGAATAAACATTTCTGGCGATCCGATTACACCGTCCACCACCGGGACGGCTATTTCACGTCGGTGAAAATGTGCTCCAACCGCACGACCGGCATAGAACTGGATATGAACTCGGAAAATAAGCTGGGCTACTGGCTGCCGTATGGCCTAACCTACCTCTACCGGCGAGGCGATGAATATCTGGGGGTTTTTCCGGTATGGGATTGGGCTCGGCTGCCCGGAGTCACCAGCCCCCATGTGGAAATAGTCAGGAAAGGAGCCTTTACGCAGTCTGCCGAGTTTGTGGGTGGCGTCAGTGACAGTACGTATGGTATCTCGGCTATGGATTATTCTCAGGAAAAGACTCAGGCTAAAAAAGCCTGGTTTTGGTTTGATGACGAATGGGTTGCTCTGGGAGCTGGTATTACCTCCAGCCATCAGGCAGCGATCGTGACCGGAGTAAACCAAACGCTTATGAAAAGCGACGTAGTAGTAGATGGAGTTCCGTTTGAGGAAGGAAGTAAAACGTTAACCAATCCCCATTGGGTATGGCACGACAGTGTCGGATATGTATTTCCGGGAAGTGAATCGGTCAGAATTAAAGCGGAGCCGCAGAGCGGAAACCTGCAACGTATCTACGGATTGGGAAAAGACACAGTATATACCGAGGACGTTTTTTCTTTATGGTTTGACCACGGCAAGAAACCTCGCAGTGATGCTTATGAATATATTGTAGTCCCAGCCACCGATACTGCAGCCTTGTCTGCTTACCAGGAAAACCCACCGGTAACCATTTTATCTAACAGTGCCGAAGTTCAGGCCGTATCCCACCAGAAGCTACAGCTTACAGGGATGGCGTTTTATCAGGCCGGAGAACTGATGATAAGCGATGAGCTAACCGTAATTGCCGCCGACCCGGTGCTGATCATGGTGGATTTGAACAAAGAAGTAATCACAGTGAGTGACCCTACAACCCGACTACAGAAAACGCATATCATACTAACCAAAACTGATGGTCAGCGCCAGCGTATTCCGGTTGAGTTTCCTACCGGCGATTATGCCGGAAGCAGTGTAAAAATAAGCGGCATATTTGATCCGATATATGTGCAAAAGACCTCGGGTGAATAAAGTTGGTAGATTAATAGAGGTTATTCCGATCATTATGTAAGCAGCAATTTTCTATCCCAAGTCTTATCTGACCGGGCAGGTAAGCGTTACCGGAGGCAGTCAGCAGGAGGTTGTGCAGGGGATCTGCCACCCGCTTCCTGGTATGTCATTGAAAGAAATCAGAATAATGTCTAATCGGAAAACAGTTTTCTGGTATTACCTGATTTGCAACGTGCATGATTTTAAAGTAATCAGTAGGTTTCTATAGCCTGAGAAATGGTTTTTACAGGTAGGTTTTGTAACTTATAAACCTGACAACCATCATACATACTCAACAACACCTAATACATGACTTCTTCTCGAAGAAATTTTCTTTCGCAGTTAGGAGCAGGAACCGCCGCTACCTTTGCTGCACCTGCTATACTGAGTGCTCAACCTCGCCCTACCCTGGCTCCCAGCGATCAGGTGAACATTGCCGTAGTGGGAGTAAACAATATTGGCTGGGCCAATCTACGCTCTCATCTGCAAGTGCCCGGAGTCAACTGTATTGCACTTTGCGATGTGGACCAGCGCGTGCTAGACAAGCGGGTGAGTGGCGTGGAAGAAATCACCGGTACCCGCCCCAAAACCTACACCGACTTTCGTAAACTCTACGAACACCCCGACCTGGATGCCGTGATTCTGGGTACTCCCGACCACTGGCATACCCTACAAACCATCTACGCTTGCGAGGCCGGACTGGATGTATATGTGGAAAAGCCTCTGGCTAACTCCATTGAAGAATGCCAGGTGATTGCTCAGGCAGTCAAAAAGCACAACCGCATTGTGCAGGTAGGACAACAACAGCGCAGCAGCGAGCACTGGCAAACTGCTATGAAGCTAGTGCGGGATGGAAAACTGGGGCGGGTCAACTTTGTACGGGCCTGGAATCACAGCGGTCCCTCACGTATTGTGCAACCCAAACCTGATCAGGCCCCACCCCCGGAAGTGGATTATAAGATGTGGCTGGGTCCGGCTCCCGAGCGGCCGTTTAACGAAAACCGCTTCCACGGCTCCTTCCGCTGGTATTGGGACTATGCCGGAGGTAAAATGACCGACTGGGGCGTGCACCTGATCGATATGGTACTCATGGGCATGGATGCGACCGCTCCGAAATCCGTGATGGCCTCAGGTGGCAAACTGGCGGCTCCCGGCAGCGATATGGAAACTCCCGACACTATGAGTGCCGCCTATGAATTTGATGACTTTGTGATGGTCTGGGAGCATAACATGATCAACCCCAAAGGACCCTATGATAAGGATCACGGTATTGAGTTTGTCGGTGAACAGGGGCGGATGATCATCGACCGCCGCGGCTGGGAAATTATGCCGGTCACGGAGTGGGGAGAAGACGGACGCGAACACTACATCATGGAAAAAATGCCCTACCAGTCCCGGCAGGGAGACCCGCGGACGCAGCACGCGCATAACTTTGTGGAAAGCATCAAATCCCGGCAGCAACCTATTTGCCCAATTGAGATTGGTAGCCACGTGGCGGTAGTCGCTCATTTGGGAAACATTGCCTATCGCCTCGGCCGGAAAGTCTACTGGGATGCCGATGCCTACACATTCAAGGATGATACGGAGGCACAGGACATGGTGCAGTCTGAGTACCACAATGGCTGGAAACTGTCGGTGTAGCGAAGTGATCTCAGCAATTGCTAAAAAATAATATATTGAAAATTAAACCCTATGAAAACTAATGTCATTTTCACTTTACTAACCCTGAGTAGCTTATTGACGGTTGCGAGTTGTAGCAGCAGCCAGCAGTTCCAGACCAAGCAGGAGTATAAATTAGACCGGGTTGTCTACGATATAGATGATGATCAGATTAGGGACGTATTGAAAGCCCGGAAGACTGAAACTGCTTTTAAAAGAGGTCAATCACTGGATATAAAAACATTTGAGAAAGAACGAAAGCGAATTGAACGGGTGGTGAAGCAGGAAGTAGATCCGGCGTTTGACAAAAAATATATCACCTTCCAAATTGATACAACCCTGGCAGATCAGCGCTATTCAATAGAAACTACTGTTAGAAGAAATAAACAATAATGGCTGGAAGTTGCCAGTACAAACCCGGTATGCTCAAATCACGGGTGCCCGCTTCGGCCTTATCTGGCTGAGCGGGTTTTTTATTGTGTTCGCAATCGAACACCTTTGCCCGCCAGCGCACACTGAACTATTTTGGCCTTCTTGCAAATTTTTGAAAATCAACTATTTATGAAGTGGCATGTATCTTGAAAACCGGAAAACAGTAAGAGACTCTTCACCACCGGACTGCTTGTATCATGCTCAAAAATTACTTCACCATTGCGCTGCGCAGCCTGACCAAATACAAAGGCTATTCCGCCATCAACCTGCTGGGCCTTACTGTAGGGATCACCACCTGTATCCTGATTTACCTGTACATTCAGCACGAACTGAGTTACGACCAGTTTCATGAACAGGCCGACCGGATTTATCGCATCGATAATACCTACCATGCCGATGGCATACTCTCTTACCCAACCGTGGCCTCAGCCATGGCCGTGGGGGCGAAGGAAACGATCCCCGCCGTAGAAGAAGCCGTTCGCCTGTCGCGCTTTGGTGGAAACGGTATTATTGTGCGGATTGAAGATGATTTCTACAAAGAGGAAGATGTATTCGTCGCTGATCCGTCTTTTTTCCGGATATTTTCATTCTCCCTGCTTGAGGGAGTGGCTACAACGGCTCTTACCGAGCCCTTCTCGGTGATGCTGACTGAAGAACTTGCTCAAAAATATTTTGGCAAAACGGATGTTGTCGGGCAATCTATTCAATTTGCCAATGATCAGGATCATACATATAGGGTAACCGGCGTAGTGGCTAATCCGCCCAGCAATAGCCATTTTACCTTCTCAATGCTGGTATCTATGGCAACGCTGGCATCGCTCAACCCTGACCTGGATTTTGACGCTACCTGGAACAATGACGGCTACTATACTTACCTGCTGGTGAAAGAAGGCACGAAGCCCACCGCACTAACCGCCCAGCTTAATGTGCTGAATCAGGAACACCATACCCCCCGAGATTTAGAACGCGAGAGCTCACTTACGGCCCTAACCGACATTCACCTGCACTCTAATTTACTGAATGAGTTGATGCCCAACGGCAGCATGACGCAGGTGTATGTCTTTGTGGCTATTGCGCTGTTTGTGCTGTTCATCGCCGTAATCAACTACATGAACCTGGCCACCGCTCGCTCTGCCCGACGGGCGAAAGAAGTGGGCTTACGTAAAACACTCGGAGCGGAGCGTCGGCAGTTAATCAGTCAGTTTTTGAGTGAGTCAGTGCTACTGGTGCTGGTAGCCACATTGGTCTCCCTGTTATTGGCTCAGGCCCTGCTACCTACCTTTAATAACCTGTCTGGCAAAGCACTAACGATGGATTTAACCAGTAATTTCGAGCTGTGGGCCGGACTATTGTTGATTATTCTGTTTACCGGCATCGTATCTGGTAGTTATCCGGCTTTGTTCTTATCCGGCTTTAAACCGGCCGAAGTGCTCAAAGGTAAACTGGCGGTAGGCATGAACAGCTCACCCTGGCTGCGCAAAGGGTTGGTCGTATTCCAATTCACAGTTTCTATTATCCTCATTATCGGTGCCTGGACGGTGTACAACCAGATCGATTATCTTCAGAACAAAGATCTTGGATTTCAGAAAGAGCATATTGTAGTAGTGCAGAATACGGGTAATGCTGTATCTGCTCAGCTCAATACCTTTAAGCGGGAACTGGCGGTTCATCAGGGGATTTTATCTACCACGGCTTCGCTCAGTGTGCCGGGTGGTTTGCGGCCGATTGTGCCGGTAAAAACCGATCAAATGGGAGAAGATGAAAGTACTAACATGGCCGCTATCAACATCGATTTCGAGTATCTGAAAACGATGGGCATTGATGTGGAAGCCGGTCGCGATTTTGATCCTCGTTTTACTACTGATTCTACGGAAGCTATTATTATTAACCACCGGGCCATTCAGGAACTAGAGCTGATCGGAGAGCCGGTAGGGCAAACCGTACGCATTAATCTGGCCTTTCCGGAAGAAGATTACCAGGAAAAGCAGATCATCGGAGTGGTGGATGATATTAATTTTGAGCCATTGTACCGATCTACGGCAGGAGCGCTTTTCGCTCCGCTTTTACCGATATACAACTACATTTTCATAAGAATCGCCCCGGAAAACCGGGAAGAAACGCTACGCCACATCGAGGATACGTGGACGGCTTTTGCCCCCGATCAGCCTTTTGAGTTCTCATTTCTGGATGATGATCTGAACCAACTCTACCGCTCCGAGGAGAAACTAAGTTCTATCGTGACTTACTTTTCAATATTGGCTGTCATTATTGCCTGTATGGGCCTGTTCGGTCTGGCCTCGTTTGCTACCGACCAGCGACGCAAAGAAATTGGCATTCGCAAAGTGCTGGGTTCTTCCAATGCCAGTATTATCCGTTTGTTCTTTAAAGAATACCTACAGATCATCGCGATAGCAAACCTGATTGCCTGGCCCGCTGCTTATTTTCTGGCCCGAGCCTATATGGATAACTTCGTTTTCAGTACGCAAATTCAATGGTTCATCTTTGTGGTAGCCGGCGTATTGGTATTGGCCGTTGCTCTGATCACCGTAGGCACCAAAGCCATCCGCGCTGCCATGGCTAACCCAGTAAAATCTTTGAGAAGCGAATAAAAAACAATGTACAATTAGCGATGAACAATGTGCAATTAATCTACTGTACAATGTTCATTGCACATTGCTAATTGAATTAAATATGTTTAAAAACTACTTTGCTATTGCTCTGCGGAATTTCTGGAAGCAGAAGACGTATACGCTGCTGAATATCAGTGGGCTGGCTATTGCGCTGGCTACGGCGACGCTGGCACTGCTATTTATTCAGCACGAATTTAGTTA
This sequence comes from Roseihalotalea indica, assembly GCF_022458895.1. The sequence continues at coordinate 204,322 of NZ_JAINFL010000002.1, forward strand.
CGATGGCTGGATTCCGAATGAAAATAACATTTACCGGGTATACCGGCAGTGGGAGCCGGGTGGTGGTACGTCTTATACTCCCTATCTGCTGGCCGAAACGCTGCGCGAAGAATTTCCGGAAATCCAGAGTGCCGTGTATGCTACTGAATATACCGAGTTGATGGTCAGCACCGCAGAAGAACGGGAAGGCATGTACATTAGCATGGCTTCGGTAGACAGTTCTTTTCTGGAGGTAATGCCTCTCCCGCTAAAATACGGTGATCCCGCTACCGCGCTGCAAAATCCTCATTCCATGATTCTCAGCGATGATATTGCGCAGCAACTATACGGTGACCAAAACCCAGTAGGCGAAGTGCTGCGAGAGAACAACGAGACCGACTACCTGATTACTGGGGTGTTTGCTCCTTTTGAAGGGAATACGCATTTTGATGTGGATATGGTGGGTAGGGATACCGCCAGCTTCTTTAGTACCTGGACGGGTAACAGTCCGGCTACCTATGTGGCGCTAAACCCTAACACTGACGTGGCCGCGCTGGAAAAAAAGATTACCGAATCAATCAATCCCCGGCTGCAAAAAGAACTGGAAAGTTTTGGGGCCAGTTGGGACGAGTTTCCCGAGTGGAAGCTTCAGCCCATCCGCGATGCTCATTTAAATACGGTGGCCCGTATTGGTGGTCCTTTCTCCGAAGGAAGAGGAGATATGCGGCATGTGTACATCATCGGAGTGGTAGGGTTGCTGATGCTGGTGATTGCCAGTATCAACTACATGAATCTGGCTACCGCTCAAGCTGCCCGTCGGGCCCGGGAAGTAGGCGTGCGGAAGGTCAATGGAGCTACGCGCTCTCAACTCGTCTTCCAGTTTTTAGCCGAAGCCATGCTCCAATGTCTGTTGGCACTGCCCATCGCCATCCTGTTAGCCGAACTGGCTTTGCCGGTCTTTGAGCAAATCACCAACCGGGAACTGCTGCTGGACGTCGCTGCTTTGAGCCGTATTCTTCCATTACTGGTAGCGGTAGTGTTGGGGTTAGGCGCGCTTTCCGGAAGTTACCCGGCCTTTTTTCTGGCGGCCTATCGCCCTACCGAAGTCCTGAAAGGAAAGTGGTTGCGTCGCGACCGGGGTAAAATGCTGCGGCAGGGTATGGTTGTGGTGCAATTTGCCGGAGCGATGGTAGCCGCGGTAGTGATGACATTTATTTACCAACAGGTACAATATATGCAGAAGCAGGAGTTGGGCTTTCAGTCGGAACAGGTGATGGTGGTTCGGGCCAATACGCAACAGACCTACGAGAAGATACAATCGCTACGTTCCCAGTTGTTGCAAAATAGTCACGTTCAGGCTATGACGGCTACCTCCAGCCTGCCGGGCACGGGGCAGCCAGATTATGCATTAAAAATTGGTGGCGTAGAGCAGGATAAGTTCGTGAATATCTATTTCACGGATAATGATTTTGCGCCAGCCTTGGATTTGGAAGTTACAGAAGGACGGTTTCTCCAACCTTCCGACACTACTCCCAATACGTTTGTGGTGAATGAAGCTTTCATCAAAGAATACAATATTGAAAACCCAATTGGGCATGCACTCAGCTTTAGTGGGGGTAATGGCGAAAGCACAGGAACTATCATTGGTGTAGTGAAAGACTTTAATTACCGGAGCCTGATCCGCGAGATTGAACCACTGGCATTTTCCGGAGCTATTCCTCAAATGCGGGGTGGTTGGACCAACATGGCTGCCATTCGTCTGTCTACCACCGATTTGCAAAGTACTATTGCCGACGTGGAGAAGTTCTGGCAGCAAATTGAACCGGCGCATCCCATTCGCTACTCCTTCCTGGATGATGATTTTTCTCAACTATACGCCGATCAGGAACGGCTAGGACAGACCTTGCTGTGGGCCACCATTCTCACGTTGTTTGTAGCCTTACTGGGGCTGTTTGGCCTGGCTTCCTATATGGCCGAGCAACGGACCAAAGAAATTGGCGTACGCAAAGTGCTGGGCGCTACGGTGCAGCAAATCACCACGCTACTCAGTATGGATTTTCTGAAGATTGTGCTGATTGCCGGAGTGATCGCTACCCCTATTGCCTTCTGGCTGGCGCAGCAGTGGCTGACTGATTTTGCCTATCGAACGCCCATCACTGCTCTGCCCTTTCTGCTTGCTATCGTTAGCGCGGTAGTTATTGCCGTCATCACCGTGGGAAGTCGAGCCATTGGTGCCGCCCGGGCAAATCCGGCAGAAAGCCTAAAAAGCGAATGATGAGGGGTAAAAGGTAAAGGGTTGAGGGTGAATGGCAAGGAGCGAGACTGAAGTTTTGATAAAATATTGAAAGCCATGGGTAAGAAGGTTGATCGGTTTGAGGAATTGGAGGTTTGGCAGGAGAGTACGGAGCTAGCTGTTACTTTGTATAAACATTTAAAAAATTGTAAGGATTTTGGTATGAGGGATCAAATGCAGCGAGCTGCGGTATCTATTGCCTCTAATATTGCTGAAGGCTTTGATCGGCAGTCGCAAAAGGAATTTATACAATTTCTGTATATCGCCCGCGGTTCCTGCGCCGAAGTGAGAACTCAACTGCATATAGCTGCCAAGGTAGGCATTCTTCAATCAACAGAAGCGTAAACCTTGAAAGAGCAAACCCGCAAAATATCAGCCATGCTATACAACCTGATCCAGTACCGCAAAAAATTCACCTAACTAACCATTAGCCCTATAATTCACCTTTTACCCTGTACCGTCAACCCTTCTACCCTTAAAACTATGTTAAAAAACTACCTCATTACCACCCTGCGGAATTTTCGGCGCAATACCGTTAATACGGTTATTAATGTATCGGGGCTTACATTGAGCCTGGCTTGCTGTATTGTGATCTACGCATTTGTCAAGCATGAGTACAGCTTTGATCACTGGCATGAGAAAGCCGATCGTACCTTTCGGGTTGTTTCGGAGTATCAGAGTAATGGTGGTACAGACTACAATGGGTATGTCTCTTATCCGGTGGCCGAAGCTTTGCGCCAGGAGTTTGCCGATATGGAAACAGCTACCCGGGTGATTATGGGGCAGGATGAGGTCGTTAAAATACAGGAGGGAAGCAGTGCCCCTAAACTATTTCAGGAGGAGGATGCAGTGTATACTGATGAGTTTTTCCTCAAAACCTTTGACTATCAGTTACTGGCTGCCCAGTCGGATAATCTGCTGAGCACTCCGGAGGAAGTTGTACTGACCCGGGAGCTGGCAGATAAATTTTATGGCAATTCTTTTCGTGGAAAATACGAAGAGCTGCTAGGTAAAACGCTGATGATCAGCCAACGTCCTTATCAGATCACCGGAGTACTGGAAGATCCGCCCCGCAATACCAGTGTTACCTTCCACATGCTGCTGCCGCTCAAAGACTACGAAAAGCGAAATGAGTGGCTTCAGAACTGGGACAATACCAGCTCTGACTGGTCTACGTTTGTTACCTTACCGGAAGGGCAGTCGCCGGCACAGTTTGAAGAGCGATTAGCCATCATTCCTGAAAAATACTTTAAGGGAGAAGATGCTAGTCGCCACACTTATCTGCTGCAACCTTTGCCCGAGGTGCATACCGATGAGCAGTATGGCGGCACCAACTATCCGGCTCCGGCTATTCTGATTGTTGCCTTTGTTACTATGGGCATCATTGTGCTACTGACCGCTTGTATCAATTTCATTAATCTGGCTACGGCTCAGTCGGTGAAACGAGCCAAAGAGATTGGCATTCGCAAGGCCCTGGGTAGCCTGAAGTGGCAACTGATGCTGCAATTCATGAGTGAGACTTTCCTGCTATCGTTAATAGCCTCAGTGCTGGCCTATGCTATCGCTCGGGAGTTTGTGCAGGTTTTTAACCAATATCTTTCAGTAGTGATTGATTATGGGTTGACACTAGACATGAGCGTTCTCTATTTTCTGGTCGGCCTCATACTGGTAGTAACATGTATGGCAGGCTATTATCCGGCCCGCGTGCTGTCTGGCTTTCGCCCGGTAGAAGCCCTAAAACAGTCTATCAACGCTAAACAGGCAGGGTTTGCTGGAAAATTCTCTTTGCGTAAAACGCTGGTGGTTACTCAGTTTGTAATCTCACAGCTACTTATTATCGGAACTATTATAGTAGCCAGCCAGATGCGTTACGTGCGAGAGCGCGATTTGGGCTTTGCTACCGACGATGTAGCAGTTCTTTTTGTGCCCGGGGGTGATGTACAGGGGCGAGAAACATTTCGTAACAAGCTAACGGCTCAGGCGGCTATTAGCGAAGTGAGCTTTAATACTGGCCCGCCCATGTCTAGCGGAAACAACTGGACCGATATTTATAATCCGGCTCAGGGAGAAGAAAGCCGCTTTGGCATTAACCAGAAGCGGGTAGATCCTCAGTATCTGTCTACCTTCGAGATTGAACTACTAGCCGGGAGGAACCTCCGGGAAGAAGATGAAGTATTAGCCGAAGACTCTACCAATGAGTACAATGTGCTGATCAATGAAAAGGCTATGCGTCAATTAGGCTTTGCCAGCCCAGCAGAGGCGTTAGACCAAATGATGTATACCTATGGCCAGAGAAAAGCAAAAGTTGTGGGAGTGATAGAAGACTTTATCAATGCACCGCTTCAAGAAGAAATTTATCCCTGCATGCTGCACAGCCGGGGTACATATGTCTGGATGGCTTCCATAAAGCTGACAACTCCCCAACCTGTGCATGAGTTGACTTTTATGAAGGAGGCCTGGCAGGAAATCTTTCCCGATCATTTCTACAATGCCATGACCTTAGATGAGTACTTCAGGTACGGTGCTTTTTACGTGATTGAAGACCTGATGTACCAGGGCTTTCGGCTTTTTGCTTTTATTGCCATTGCCATTGGGTGTATGGGCTTATACGGTCTCATCTCGTATCTGGCGCTACAAAGGCGTAAGGAAATCGGCGTTCGCAAAACATTAGGAGCTTCCATACAGCAGATTCTTTACCTGTTTTCCAAAGAGTTTACCTGGCTGGTGCTGCTGGCATTTATCATAGCTGCCCCTGTAGGGTATTTTGCCATGCAGGCCTGGCTGGAAACTTTCGTAGATAAAATACCGATCACCCCGATTTATTTCGCCCTGGCTTTTCTGGTATCTATCCTGATTACGCTGGTGACGGTGGGCTACAAATCCCTTCATGCCGCATTGGCTAATCCGGTGGAATCTTTGCGGAATGAGTAAGTGAAGAGGAGGTTTCTCTTAAAGACGTACCAAAGAAGTGGTTGGCAGGAGGCGGGTCCCTCCACAGCCTCCCGCCAACCGCCTACCCTAACGCTTACCTACCCGATCAGATAATACTTTCAATAGAATATTGTTCATTCTATCACATTCACTGGCTGGCCCACATGGAGCTTGCCAAGTTTCCTGGGAATGAGGTTAACCCCAAACGTTACCGCTCCGGCGGCATTTTTCCGATAAGTTGACAGGGTGCGCAAGGGTTCCTGCTGCTCGTCTTTCTTCTGTAATACCGGATCAACCGTAGTAAATACGCAACGTTTGCAGTGCTCATTTACTTCAAACTCACAATCGCCAATGCGAATATACTTCCAGTCATCTTCCTGATAAGGCTTTCCTCCTTTGATAATAATATTCGGACGAAACCGGTTCATCAGCACCGGGCGATCCAGCCGGGTGTTCAGCTCATGCAATGATTCTTCTGAAATCAGGTGAATCGGAGAGGTATCTGCATAACTGACTCGGTCACCTTCCAGCCCACCGTATTTCGATAGCATTTCAACACCTTCTTCTCCAAGCATAATTAGCTCACACGCAATTCCCAGATAACCCGATAGCCAGTCCGATACATTCTTCCCTAGCGGGAGTCCTTTCACGTTTCGTTTAAATAACCTGACATCTATTTCTTGCCTCGGAGCTGGCTCAGAGGAAAGTTTATATACCGAGATTTCGGAAGCTTTAAGCAGCAGGGTTCCCGCCTCTATATCTACCGAGATACCCAGTAATCGAGGATACTCCCGCCCAGTGATAACCTCCCGGTTTGCATTAACTACCGCCCAACGCCGGTCTAGCCTGAGGCCAGTCCTTAGAACTGCGCTTTCTTGCAATGAAACTCCTGCTAACGATTTCACAGGATAAACCATAATTTTTGTGATACTTACAGCGCACATGGTATTAATAGTTAGGTTACACCAGGTAGTGATTGGTCTTGGCCAAGATAAGTACAAAACCTAAGTCTGACCAATGAAATTATCACTGATGGTTCTTGAAAAATCGTGTAGGCTTATGAGGTAATCTCCTTTATTTCAGTACTTAGCACCTACTTTTTCATAGGTACCTTACATAGGTGATTTTATTAAAAAAAATTTAAGTTCATGTTTCAAAATGAGGTTGAACACTTATCTCATATAGCATAAGAAAGCTTCTTACCCACCTTTGATAACAGCAGATACTATTTCTTGAAAACATCTTACTAGAAAGGGCTTTTGCCTATTAGTTGAAGTAGCATAAGTTCAGCCTGATAACATGCTCCTCTTACCTTTGTATCACAACCTTATTGCTTTAGGAATATTCAAAACTCACGAGGCTTAAAAGTACATTCTCACCCAGGTTAAGATCCAGATTCTTATCGGAGAAACGTGAAGTTTTGCTTTCAGACGATATTCATTTTGCTAAACGCTGATCCATAAAAAAAGCTTTCGCTTATAGCGGAAGCCTTGGCATTATTCACCCTCATTCATTGGCGCTCTTTACTCTACTGCCAGCAGTGTATCTAGCTGCCCGGTACGCACCTCTCCACCTTGTGTTTTAGCTTTTACCTGTAAAGTGTAAGTTCCTGTAACCAGGATGTCAGGTAAGCCAACATAAATTCGCTTACTTCCTTTATCAATGTATTCATTCACACGAGCAACCTTCCCTGCTTTATTGATCAGAAACACTCCCTGCTCTACATCCTGATGATCAAACGTTAGCTTATCGCCAAAAATACGAGCTGATTTACCGGGAGTAAGCTTCTCATTATTAGTGCCACTCACTACATCCTCTACCAGTGAAATTTGCGGACTCGGATTATTGGCTGCTACCTTCCGTAGAGTTATCCTCTTGATAGCTTCTCGTAGTACTTTGCTAGATGTAAACTTTAATCGTAGTTCGTGCTTTTCCGGATTAAATGTTTCTTGAATGTTGTGAAACACCCCGCGCATATTGGGACTCACGTAAAACAGTTCGGTTTTGACACCATAACCCTCTTCCATAAATTCACACACTATATTCTTCTCAGCATGAAAAACCGCTAAAATATCAGCCTCAGAAAGCCGGTTATTATCTTTTAAAATACTCGCGACAATATCCGCCCGGGTTTTGGTGCCATTGGTAATGACGACGCCCCTAAAATCATTAGGGTCGGTGGTTAGTGGATTGTCTGCCAGATAGTAATCCATTTCTATAGTATTAGGTAAGAAATTAAATGAAAGTAAAATTATCGGTAAAAACAGCTTAGATGTCGAGCGGAAATTCAGAAAATAGTACAAGGGTAAGGGAAAATGCAGAACGGAGGTAGGAGGCGGTTATCAGGTGGCAGTAGGCGACTGGCAGATTAGGGGCTAAAAGATCGCAAAACGCTAACGATCAACTTTAGCCAAAGAGGATTAGGTTACCTCACTATTCACAAGCCTGCTAATAGCCACCTGTCAACAATCGCCTCCCCCCTCCTTCCCTGTCCATTCCCGTACATCAATTGCTCGTTCCCGAACACAATAATCTACGAAAAGCCTCTTAAAAGAAGCTCTGAGGCTTGGCAAAGGGTTTGTTCTACGTAATATGAATTAATTACCTGACTATGCGAAAGACCTACATCGGTGAACTGGAAGAGGTAGTGCTGCTAACCGTAGCTCTGCTCTACGACGAAGCCTACGGGGTGGCAATCACCCGGGAGATCAAAGCTCAGACAGGGCGCAGTATCAGCATCAGTGCCATACATGCTACGCTGCACCGGCTATCAGAAAAGGGCTTTGTCAACTCCCGGCTCGGAGGGGCCACGGCTGAGCGGGGTGGCCGCCGCAAACGCTTCTTCACCGTAACCCCGGCCGGCAGCCGTATGCTGCACGACATCCAGCAGACTCGCGATCAGTTGTGGCAACAGATACCGGCGCAGGCACTACAATGGAAGATGGAGTAAGCCGGGATCACTATATGGAAGAAGACTTTGCTTTAGACGATGATTTCTGTCGCTGGGTGTTGCATCCCGATGCTGCTTCGGAAACCTTCTGGGGCGACTGGCTCGTCCAACACCCGCATCAGCAGGAAGCCGTAGGCGAGGCTCGAGAACTGGTTTGTTGGCTGAGCCGGATGGATGGATCAGCTCCTATGTCGATATCCGAGAAAAAGAGTTCTTACCAACGCTTTTTGAAGAAACTTGATGAGAAATAACGCCTCAATGGCACCTCAGAACTACCCTGTTAATTAACCCCACATGGATCAGAATCATCCAAACCCTATCCCCCCTCGTTGGGCTGACCAACTGTTAGAGGGCTTCTGTGCTCCGCACCTGCTGGAAGAGGTGCAGGGCGACTTGCATGAGATGTATGGGGAGTGGGTGACAGAGCACGGAGTGCGGAAGGCGAAGTGGTTGTATGTGGTGCACACGATTAAATTTTTCAGACCTTTTACTATGAGAAAAAAGCTTATACTCCCGACGAATACCCTGGACATGCTTAAGAACTACCTCATCATTGCCTGGCGTAATCTGCTCATCCACCGCCTCTATTCCTTCCTGAATATTACCGGGCTGGCGGTGGGGCTGGCCTGTGGGATTCTTCTCCTGCTATGGATAAAGCATGAGTTTAGCTATGATAAATTCCACCAGAATCTATCCAGTATCCACCTGATGATGAAAAATGAGATGCTGGGTGGGCAAATTCGCACGGGCGATGCCACTCCGGCACCGCTGGCCGCTACTCTGCGCGACCAGCTACCGGAAATCAGGTATGCCGCGTGTACGGGGGCCGGCGGACAAAAATTATTCAGCCTGGGCGAGAAAAGTGAATATGCTTCGGGCATCTACGCCGAACCAGACTTTTTCAACATCATGACGTACCCGGCAGTCAGCGGAGATCCGGCAGCTGCCTTGCGTGACCTGGGGTCATTAGTCATCACTGAAAGCACGGCCCGGAACTGGTTTGATGAGGCAGATCCGATTGGCAAGATGGTGCGCCTGAACAATACCCATGATTTTCAGGTGGCAGCGGTGATCCGCGATGTTCCGTCTAACAGCACTCTCCACTTTGAGGTGGTGCTTCCTTTCCAACTGTACGAGCAGGAGAACAAGCCTAAATGGGATAACTACTCTTTTATGACGTGGGTCCTGCTTCAGCCGAATACCGACTTGGAAGCACTGGCTGGCAAAGTAAAAGATCTACTCACACCTAAACTGGATGAAGAAGTCCCGGATTTATTTGCTTACCCTTTGGCAGATATGCACCTGTTCAGTTCCTTCAAAAATGGCAAGCCGGATGGTGGAAAAATTGAGATGGTAACGATGTTGGGTTTTCTATGTTTTTTTATCGTATTGATTGCCTGTATCAACTTCATGAATCTGGCTACGGCCCGATCCGAGCGGCGCGCCCGGGAAGTAGGGGTAAGAAAGGTGATGGGGGCCCTGCGCTGGCTTATTATTGGGCAGTTTCTGAGCGAGGCATTGATCATAACCTTCCTGGGACTAGCCCTGAGCATACTGCTGGTCAACCTGGGGTTACCTGCCTTCAATCAGCTGGCCGGACTAAGTTTGAGCCTGGATTTTTCCAACTGGCAGATCTGGTCTATGCTGTTGGGGCTTGGCTTGATCACCGGACTGGTAGCGGGCAGTTATCCGGCTTTCTTTCTGAGCGCATTCCAACCCGTGCGGGTATTGAAAGGAGTGATTGCCACCGGAAAAAAGGTGGCGTGGCTGAGAAAAGGGTTAGTCACCTTTCAGTTCTTTATTTCTATCTTTTTCATCATCACCACCATTGTTATCTACCAGCAACTGGACTACATCCAACACCGTCCGCTGGGGTATGAGCAGGAGAATCTGATTGAAATTCCGGCTCAAGGGGATATGGGCCAGCGGTACGAGGTAGTAAAGCATGATCTGCTGCAACTTCCCGGGGTAAGCAGCGTATCGGCAGGAACAGATAATCTATTACGAATGGGTGGCGGCATTACCGGCTTCCAATGGCCCGGCAAGACCCCTGAGCAGGATTTCAACATCACCGTCACCTGGGTGCATTACGACTGGGTGGAGACCGCCGGACTGAGTATGGCAGAAGGACGGGATTTTAGCCCTGAATTTGGTAGTGATTCATTGGCCTGCCTGCTTAACGAAGCCGCGGTAAAACAGATGCAACTGAAAGAGCCAATAGGCACAGTAGTCGGGGGTAACAGCGCCGTGATCGGGGTGGTAAAAGATTTTGTCTACAACAATCCAAATTCAGCACCTCACCCGATGGTCGCCTTCCTTGGCAAACAGGGGTTGAGTCACTTCTTCGTGCGCTTTCAGAACGATCAGGATTGGCGGCAGCGCCTGGCGCAGATCGAGCAGGTCGTCAAAACGCATAATCCTGACTACCCCTTTGAATTCCACTTCACCAAAGACGAATATCAGCGTAGCTTTGATGAGATGCGCGCCGGTGGCCATATGACGACCCTTTTCAGTGGGCTGGCAATATTTATCGCCTGTTTGGGCCTAGTGGGTCTTTCGGCCTTTGTAGCTGAACAGCGGAAGAAGGAAATCGGTATCCGAAAGGTGCTGGGTGCTACCGTATCGCACGTCAGCTTCTCGCTCTCCCGCGATTTCTTTCAGCCAGTAGCCTGGGCTTTCATTCTGGCTGCCCCTGTTGCCGGATGGGCCATGCAGCAGATGCTGGATGGAGCCGACTATCGTATTGAACTTTCGTGGTGGATATTTGCCCTGGCGGGAGTGCTGGCTTTGATAATTGCTATGCTGACGGTGGGTTTCCAGAGCGTGAAAGCCGCCTTGGCTAATCCGGTAGACAGCTTGCGTAACGAATAACTCTAGTGAGTAATGATTGATGAATAATGAAGAATCAATCTAGCTCATCAATCATTACTCATTCGTCATGAACCATTAATGATAATGCCAAAGAATCATCATCCCACGGAACGCCGGCCGCCCCGCTGGGCCAACCGCTTGCTGGAAAGCTTCTGTGCGTCGCGCTTGCTGGAAGAGGTGCAGGGCGACTTGTATGAATTGTACGGAGAATGGGCAGAGGAATATGGAGAGCGAAAAGCAAGGTGGTTATATGCGTGGCATACAATTAAATTTTTCAGACTCTTTGCGCTAAAGAGAAGAACAGATATTCACCTTCTAAACCAACTGGCTATGATCAAGAATTATCTAAAAGTAGGCATCCGCAACATTTTCAAGTATAAAGTCTTCTCGTTCATTAATGTGTTCGGGCTGGCCGTAGCCATGTCGGTCTGTATGCTCATCATTCTGATGCTGGCCGACCAGAAAAGCTACGATCAGTTTCATGCTAAGAAGGACCGAACGTATCGCATACTTTCTAAAATAAAGGAGTCAGCGGTACCTAACGCCACCAGTCCTTTTCCCTTAGCCGATATTATGCGGGAAGATTACCCCATTGTAGAGGCTGCTACGCACCTGATTCCAAATGTTGGTGGTGATGTTACGTATGGGCAGAAAACTGTAGAGATGCGAGGTTTTTTTGCCGATGCGTCTTTCTTTGAGGTATTTGACTTTGCACTGGAGGAAGGTGATGCGCAGGAAGCGCTGGCCAGCCCTAACACCATGGTCATCAGTCAGGAACTGGCCCGGCAGTTATTCGGTGAGGAGGAAGCCGTAGGGAAACGGGTAGAGTATGTGGATAGAGAACTGCGATTACTGAAACTTGATTTCGGTAGTGATCCGGGACATGCGCCGGTAGAATGGGGTAGTTTTACGATTACCGGAGTAATCAATCCTGATAAATACAAATCACATATACGCTTTGAGATGCTGGTTTCAGCCGCGTCGCTGCCCATCTTATACCGACAGGAAAAAAAGGCGGATTTCTCCGACAACTGGCGACAGTACTCGCATAGCTACACCTACCTGGTTCTGAAGCCGGATGTTTCTGAGCAACAGCTAACCACTGCCCTCGATAATCTGGTAGCACAAAAGTACAGAGAGTTTGAAGAGCTCAAAGGCATACAAATGATTCCCCAGAACCTGACGGCTATTAATCCGGGGAAGTTTGCCGGCAACCCGATCAGCCTTCACCTACCGATAGAAGCGTATTACTTCTTAGGATTTCTGGCCCTGGTCATTATGTTCTCGGCCTGCCTGAACTACACCAACCTGTCTATTGCCCGAGCCCTTACCCGCGCCCGGGAGATTGGAGTACGCAAGGTGACCGGAGCCAAACGGCGCGATCTGATCTTTCAGTTTCTGAGCGAATCGGTACTAACCGTGTTATTCGCTCTCATGCTAGCCTACCTGCTGCTCATGGGGGTGAAGCCCGCTTTTATGGAGCTTTGGGCTAATAAGTACCTGAATTTCGATCTTCAGGGAAATGGACTGGTTTATCTGGGCTTCCTGGGCCTGGCACTAATTATCGGACTGATGGCCGGCACCTACCCGGCGATGTATTTATCCCGCTACTCGCCTACCAAAGTGCTTAAGAATTTTAGCAGTGAGAAAGTCAGTAAGCAGGGGATGCGGAAGTTTCTTAGCACGTTTCAGTTTGTGGTTTCCCTGTTTTTCATAATCACTTCGCTGCTGATCTATCATCAGTTTCGCCATTACCTGGATTTTGAGTATGGATTTGCCTCAGAAAACCTGATGAATATTCCTACCCAGGGAAACGATTACCAGAAGTTGAAGACTGAGTTCAGCACCCTCCCGGGGGTAGTGGCTGTTTCGGCCAGCGCCTACATTCCGGCCACGGCCATGTCGAACGGGACCATCGGGGTAAGAAAAGCTGATAGCGAAGATGAGTGGGTATCATTTGAGCATATGAGTGTAGATTCATCTTTCGTATCCAACTTCGGACTTAGCCTGGTAGCTGGCAGAAATCTCCCTATGGATAGAGGCGGCAGCCCGGCAATTTTGGTGAACGAAGCAGCCGCTCGGGCATTGGGATATCAGCATCCGTCGGAAGCCATTGGGGCATTGCTGAAAACGGGAATTTACACTGAACCCGCCGAGGTGGTGGGGGTAATGAAAGACTTTAAGTTTCAGACTCCAGTGATGGAGGATGGCATTGGCCCGCTATTATTCCGATACGAACCGGAGCGCTTTAGTTATCTGAATGTGAAGATTGCTTCCGCTGATATAGCCAGCACTCTGGCGGCACTGGAAACCCGGTGGAAGAACATAGATCCAGTGCATTCCTTCAACTACTATTTCTTTGACGATCAACTCGTGCAGGTAAACCAGTGGCTGGGCGACCTGGTCTCTGTCATCAGTTTTATTGCTTTCCTCGCCATCGTGATTGCCTGTTTGGGCATGCTGGGCATTGCTACGTATACCGCCGAGAGGAAAACGAAGGAGGTAGGTATCCGCAAGGTGCTGGGAGCCGCGGAGCTAAGCATTGCCTTACTGTTGTCCCGTGGTTTTCTAGCCACTCTGGCTATTGCCGTAGCCATTGGTGCCCCGATCAGCTATTTTATCAATCAGCTTTGGCTGCAAAATTTCCCGAATCGAGTACACTTTGGCTGGAGCACTATCCTGCTGGGTTCCACACTGCTACTGGTTTTGGGGTTGCTCACCATCGGATCACAAACCATTCGGGCGGCCCGGCAAAACCCAGTAGATACACTACGAACAGAATAACTTTAATGAATGATGGTTGATGACTAATGAGGAGTAAATCTAGCTCATCAATCATCACCCATCCGTCATGAATCATTAATAAAGATGTCAAAGCAAGACCATGCTCTGGATCGCCAGCCACCGGAAGGCCGGCCGCCCCGCTGGGCTGACAGGCTTTTAGAAAGCTTCTGTGATCCGCTCTTGCTGGAAGAGGTGCAGGGAGATTTGCAGGAGCTGTACGGAGAATGGGCAGAGGAATATGGAGAGCGAAAAGCAAGGTGGTTATATGCGTGGCATGTGCTTAAATTTTTCAGACTCTTTGCGCTAAAGAGAAGAACAGGTATTCACCTTCTAAACCAACTGGCTATGATCAAGAATTATCTAAAAGTAGGCATCCGAAACATTTTCAAGTATAAAGTTTTCTCCTTCATCAATGTGTTCGGGCTGGCCGTGGCCATGTCCGTTTGTATGCTGATTATCCTGATGCTGGCTGACCAAAAAAGCTACGATCAGTTTCATACGAAGAAAGACCGGATCTACCGTGTCATTTCTGAGCCGAAAGATACCAAGGCTAATTATGCAACCACACCCGTTCCCCTCGCCAATACGCTCAACAGCGATTACCCGATTATTGAAACTTCAACCTTTCTGATTCAGGGTATTAATGGAGAGGCGGTCTACGATCAGAAGCTGGCGGAGATGCAGGGGTACTTTGCCGATTCATTCTTCTTCAGTGTGTTTAGTTTTGCGCTGGAAAAGGGGAACTACGGCACCGCTCTCAGTTCGCCCAACGCAATGGTGATTACTCATAAACTTGCCGAACAGCTCTTTCCGGACGAAGATCCGATAGGCAAATCCGTAGAATTTACCGACCGGGGACAACCTACACCGGTACCCTGGGGGCAGTTCACCGTTACTGGCGTGATTGCTGACAAGGACTATAAATCTCATTTAGAATTTGATGTGCTGGTCTCGGCGGCTTCGCTGCCTTTACTGTATGCCGAAGAGAAAATGGCTGATCTTACCGACAACTGGTCGAGCTATTCCAGTGCCTATACGTATGCCTTACTGTACCCGGAACACACCAAGGAAGATTTAGATGCGCTGCTAGTCCCGCTGGCAGCGCAAAAGATTGCACTGCTTGAAGAACACGAAGGTTTTCGGCTCAGCGCGCAGCCGCTCACCGGCATTACGCCCGGTCCTATTCTATCCAATCCTACCCGTATCAGTCTGCCCATGATGGTGTATTATATATTGGCCGGTTTGGCCCTAGTGATTATGTTCTCCGCCTGCCTTAACTACACCAATTTATCCATCGCTCGCGCCCTGACCCGGGCCAAAGAAATTGGAGTGCGGAAGGTGACCGGAGCCCGAAGAAAAGACCTGATGTATCAGTTTCTGAGCGAATCCATGATCACGGCATTACTGGCACTGGGATTGGCCCTGCTGCTGCTGGTAGCACTAAAACCCGCGTTCATGAGTCTTTGGATCAATCAACACCTGCATTTTGACTTACAGGAAAATGGATGGGTGTATCTACTTTTTCTAGGTTTTGCGCTGATCATTGGCTTCGTTGCCGGGGTTTATCCGGCCTTACATTTATCCACCTACCGTCCGATTAAGGTGCTTAAGAACCTGGAAAGTATGCAGGCCGGGAAGCTAGGCATGCGGAAAGTATTAAGTAGTTCGCAGTTTATCATCTCCCTGTTTTTTATCGTCACTTCGCTGTTGATATACAAGCAGTTCAAGCATTATATGGCCTTCGACTACGGGTTCACTTCGGAAGGTATGATCAACGTTTCCTTGCAGGGGAATAATTATCAGTTGGTAGCCAATGAATTAAATTCCGTGGCGGGAGTAGCAGATGTTTCCGCCAGTAAATATCTTCCGGCCACAGGTTATAACGACGGGGCTGATTTGCGGAAAGCGGGTAGCGAAGATGAATACACGTATTTTATCACGCTACCGGTGGATGAGCACTTTCTGGAGAACCTGGAAATTGATGTAATCGCCGGAAGAAATCTGCCCGAAGCAGACTCAGGCCTAAATCCTATGATCGTTGTTAATGAGGCAGCGGTCAAAGCCTTAGGTTACGAGCATCCCGACGATATGCTGGGGTTGGTACTTGATTCCAAGTGGGGCGAAGAGGACCTGGAAGTTGTTGGGGTCGTCAAAGATTTCCGGGTAGATATACCTATCAACCGGAACGAAACGCGCCCCATGCTGCTGGCAAATCAGCCAGATGCGTTTAAGTATGCCAACGTAAAAATTGCTTCCGGCGATCTGATTGGTACGCTGGATAAATTGAAGGAAGCTTGGAAGGAAATTGATCCGGTTCACCCATTTGAGTACGAGTTTTACGATCAGCAGCTAGCCTCCATGCATCAATCCATCCTTGATATTGTAGCTATCGTAGGTTTCATTGCTTTTCTAGCCATCACCATCGCCTGCCTGGGCATGCTGGGTATGGCTACTTATACGGCCGAAAGGCGGCTCAAAGAAGTAGGTATCCGCAAAGTGCTGGGCGCAGAAAACCTCAGTGTGGCTCTTTTGCTTTCCAGATCGTTTCTGAAAATTCTCTTCATCTCCATTGGGATTGCCGCACCCCTCAGTTATTTTCTCAATAATTTCTGGCTGCAATACCTCCCCAACCGCGTTGATTTCGGGTTGAGTACAGTCCTGTTGGGCTCGTTTCTCTTGTTGGCGCTAGGCTGCCTTACTATTGGGTCTCAAACCCTTAGAGCTGCCCGGCAAAACCCGGTAGACACCTTACGGAATGAATAACTTTAATGATTGATGAGTAATGATTAATGCCCTGTTCAATTTCATTACTCATCAGTCATCTATCATTATTCACTATCTTAGACTGTTCCAAATCGGATACTTGTTGTTCGTTCCCGTACAAAAACTATTAACTCTTTTCTGCTAAAATCCACCTTCATTTGCGCTGTAAGCAGTTTTTGAGTTTTGGCAAAGCATTTGTTATACCGAAATAGAAGTAATAGCTACTCCCTACTTCTAAGATAATAAATTCTTAAAACTACACCCTATGAGAAGAAGCGATTTAGGCGAATTTGAGGAGGTCGTTTTACTCTCGGTAGCCGTTTTGACACCCCAGGCCTACAGCGTAGCCATTGCCGAAGCTCTGGAAGAAGAAACCGGCCGCACCATCACCACCGGAGCCGTGCATGCTGCCCTGCAACGGTTAGAGAAAAAAGGCTTTGTCAACTC
This sequence comes from Roseihalotalea indica, assembly GCF_022458895.1. The sequence goes on from NZ_JAINFL010000002.1 coordinate 221,340, forward strand.
CCAGATGGGCGAGGCTACCGCCGAACGAGGCGGCCGCCGCAAACGCCTCTTCACGGTGACCATCGCGGGCAGCCGGATGCTGCATGAGGTTCAGGCGGTCCGTAACCGACTGTGGGACCGAATTGCACCCCAAGGCTTGCCCCAAATTAACCTGACTTAGCCATGCCTGCTCAAGATCATAAACCCACTGCACCTCCGGCCTGGATAGATAGCTTACTGGAATGGTTCTGCGCACCCGAACTCTTGGAAGAAGTACTGGGTGATTTGCACGAACGCTACTATCTCAGAGTGAAGAAAGAAGGGGAGCAGGAAGCCCGTAAAAGTTACTGGCGGGAGGTTTTAGCGTACATGCGCTATTCTATCTTCAAAGGCGAATCATCTCAGCACAACCATCCAATTTTTACCAGTATGTTACAAAATCACTTCAATATTGCCAGACGCAATGTCTACCGGAATAAGGCTTATTCATTGATTAATGTCCTGGGCCTGGCGCTGGGAATTACCTGTGCTATCCTGATATTTACGCTGGTTAAGTATCATTTGAGTTTTGATACTTTCCATGCAAAAAAAGATCAGATTTATCGGGTTACTACTGAATTTCACCAGGAAGAAATAAGTAGAGAAGCTAATGTTCCACAACCCATGGGGAAAGCCCTTCGCGAAGACTATACTTTTGCTGAAAAAATAGCCATGGTATATAGTGATTCGGATTGGCTGGTCTCTGTCCCCTCCGCTGAAGGTGATAAGAAATTTAAGGAAACTATCGCTTTTGCTGAGCCAGAATTTTTTGACATCCTGGATTTCCCCTTAATACGAGGTGATAAGAGTACCATCTTAACCGAACCCAATACGGCGATTATTACCGAGCGGACTGCAGAGAAACTTTTCGGAGATCAAAACCCGATAGATCAAATAATCCGCATACAAAATAAGTTGGATTTCAGAATTACCGGAGTTCTGCAGGATTTGCCAGTCAACACTGATCGTCGGGACGAAATTTATTTATCGTATAGCAATCTGAAAGATTACAATGCGTGGTTGGCCGGTGACAGTTGGACAGGGGTATCAGGAGGGATGCATTGTTTTGTTCTGCTAAAACCGGATGTGCTGCCTTCCGATGTGAATAAAGCTTTTCCCGAACTGTCTAAAAAATATTACAATGAACGAAACGCCGAGATATTTCAATTTAAACTTCAGCATATTTCGGATATCCACTTCAATCCTGAGCTAGGAGGCTATCTTGCCAAGAAGAACCTGTGGGCGCTGTCTCTGATTGGCCTGTTTCTGATCATTACGGCCTGCGTGAATTTCATCAACCTGGCTACTGCCCAGGCACTTCGTCGGGCTAAAGAAATTGGGGTCAGGAAGGTGCTGGGAAGTAACCGGAAGCAGCTCTTCTGGCAGTTTATAGCCGAAACATCGCTAATCACAATATTGGGAATGGCATTGGCGTGTGTGCTGGCTCAGTTGGCCCTACCCTATTTAAATCAACTTTTAGACATTCAGCTTCAGATCAATATCTTCCAGGATGTTTACCTGCTGACCTTTCTGCCCATTTTGCTGCTGATCGTGATCTTACTTTCCGGCTCCTATCCCGGTTTGATTATGGCGGGTTTCCAGCCGGTGCTAGCCTTGAAGGGTAAACTATCCCAAAAACATGTAGGCGGTTTCTCATTGAGAAGAGGATTGGTAGTCACTCAGTTTGTAATCTCTCAATTGCTCATCATCGGTACCATTGTAATTGCGAGCCAGATGCGTTACTCCCGGCAAGCGGATATGGGTTTCACGAAAGATGCTGTGGTGATGCTTCCCGTACCTGAAAGGGAGAAACCAACGTTAAGTGCACTTAACTCCGAGATTTCCCGGATTGCCAGCGTAGAAAAAATAACTTTTTGCAGTCGCGCCCCAGCATCCCAGGGTTGGGCCAGTGTGACCGTACGTTTCGGTTCACGCACGGAAGACGAAAACTTCGATATTACCGTGAAAGCCGGTGACGATCAGTACGTTCCCACCTTTGACTTACAACTCATTGCCGGACGTAATCTATACCCTTCCGATACGGTCCGGGAATTTCTGATCAATGAGACGGCGGTGAAAAAGTTTGGTGAGAACTCTCCTCAGAGTGTGATCGGCGAAAAAATGCGGATTGGTCTCAGCAACAGCGAAGGCATTATTGTAGGTGTAGTAAAAGATTTTCATAATGCTTCTTTCCACGAGACCATTGCCCCGCTTTGTATTACCACCTCAAACGATTGGTATTCCAGTTGTGCGGTAAAAGTCAATCCGGCCAATCTACAATCTACCCTCATGGCTCTGGAAACGACCTGGAAGGAAGTCTTTCCGAACCATGTTTTTGAGTACAGTTTCCTGGATGAGCAGATTGCCCGGTTTTATGAAACGGACACTATGATCTTCCAGCTGATTCAGGCGTTTGCCAGTATAGCTATTATCATCGGTTGTCTGGGCCTGTACGGATTAATATCTTTTATGGCGGCTCAGAAAACCAAAGAGGTAGGGGTGCGGAAAGTATTGGGTGCCAGTTTGCCAAGTATTCTATGGCTGTTTGGTCAAGAATTTACCCGTCTGGTGGTTCTGGCTTTTGTCATAGCGGCTCCGTTAGCCTGGTGGGTCATGCAAAGCTGGCTGGAAAACTTCACATATCGGATCGAGATCGGGGCGGGCATTTTTGTCTTAGCCATAGCCGCTACTTTCCTGGTAGCGATGATCACCGTAAGCTGGCAATCGATCAAAGCGGCTTTAGCCAACCCGGTAGACTCGCTGCGAAACGAATAACTTAGACAATGTGCAATGAACAGTGAGCAGTTAACTGCACATTACTAATTGAGTTAAATATGTCCAAGAAATACCTTCCCCCTCGTTGGCCGGACAAACTGTTGGAGAGGCTCTGTGCACCCGAATTTTTGGAAGAAGTGCTGGGCGATCTGCATGAGCGCTATTCTCTGAAAGTACAAAGAGTAGGCGAAACCAAAGCTCGCAAACAATACTGGCGGGAAGTGCTGGCGTATCTGCGGCCTTCTGTCTTTAAACGACAATCATCTTACCGTAATAAACCTATCCGTACGACTATGCTGAAAAATTATATCATAATTGCTTTCCGAAACTTAATCCGGCAAAAGGGCTATAGCTTACTGAACATAACCGGCCTCTCGCTGGGGCTGGCGTGCACCTTTCTGATTACCCTGTGGATTCAGGATGAAATGAATTACGATGGGTTTCACGAGAGTGGCGATCGCCTCTATCGAGTGATGCGCCATGTATACTCCGGCGAGCATATTAATACTGCTGAGGGGGTAACCTGGAATATTGCCTCCACTCTTCAGGAGGAATACCCGGAGGTGCAGAATGTAGCGGTGACCTACCCGACCAACCTGGTGATTAATAGCGGGGGAAACTCGCTACGAGAACAGGGACTGTACGCTACTCCCGCTTTCTTTACCATGTTTACCTGGCACCTGATTCAGGGCGAGCCGGAAGAAGTCTTGAGCGAGCCGACATCCGTAGCCATTTCAGTTTCGCTGGCAAAAAAGTATTTTGGTGATGACTGGCGTACGCAGGCGATAGGTGGAACGATTCACGACGATGTAAATGGGCGGGGTGATTTCAGGGTAAGCGGAGTTTTTGAGGACGTTCCCCACCAGTCATCCTTACAGTTCGATTTTGTGCTTCCTATGGAGGTGTACGTAAAGCGCAACGATTGGCTCTTTAACTGGAACAACAGTGGGGTTCGTATTTATACCCGCCTGCACGAAGGCGCTGATGGAGCGGCTCTGAGTGCGAAAATCTTCAATATGCAGAACCAGCATATTGAAGATTTCCGCAGCGACCTCTTTCTTCAGCCCTATACCGATCAGCATCTGTACTCCAGCTTTCAGGATGGTGTGCTTACGGGAGGAAGAATTGAATACGTGCGAATGTTTGCCATCGTGGCTTTGGTGATCATTGTGATTGCATGTATCAATTTTATGAACCTGGCTACGGCTCGCTCCATGCGCCGCTCCAAAGAAGTAGGCGTCCGTAAGGCTATCGGAGCTGGAAAAAGAACACTGGTGAGCCAGTTTATGGGCGAGTCTTTCCTACTAGTATTTATGAGTTTTGTTCTGGCAATAGGGCTCGTCTTACTGGCGCTACCATTCTTCAATGCACTTACCGAAAAAGAGATCATTCTGGCTAACGTAAGCGCAAGCACGCTAATGCTTTTTGCTGGTATAGGTGTTCTGGTTGCCCTGTTGGCCGGTATTTATCCAGCCTTCTACTTATCGTCTTTTGATGCGGTTCGCATTCTTCGGGGCACCTTTCGGCTGGGTAGCCAGGGCTCTCAGTTACGGCAGGGCTTGGTGGTATTTCAGTTTGCTGTTTCTATACTGCTAATTGGCGGCACCATCATCATCTACCAGCAGATGGATTATATCCAATCCAAGAATCTGGGGCTGAGCCGGGAAAATGTGGTTTATATGCCGTTGGAAGGACCTCTCCGAGAAAATTTCGCCACGATTAAAGAGGAGCTTCGTCGGCAACCGGGTATTGCTGCGGTTACATCATTGAGTGAGAACCCGCTGGATGTAGGCTCCAATACCCATTCGGTTTCCTGGCGGGGAAAAGACCCGGATAGCCAGGTTTCCATGACTATCTTAATGGCCGACTTTGATTTTCTGGAGGTGATGAAAATGAATCTGGTGGAAGGAAGAGATTTTTCCCCTCAGTTCGGATCAGACACCTTTAATTGTATCATTAATCAAAAGGCGAAGGAAGCGATGAATTTTGACGAGCCAGTAGGAGAGGAATTAAGCTTCTGGGGCAGTACCGGCAATATTGTGGGCGTGGTTGAAGATTTCCATATGGCGTCCCTGTACACCGAGATCGAACCGATGATTATTCAACTTCGCCCAAGATCAACCGGGATAGTTTTCCTGCGAACCGAGCCGGGCCGTGCTCAGGAAGCCGTAGCCGGTCTTCAGGAAATTGCCCAGCAGTTTAATCCCGAATATCCGTTTGAGTATCACTTTCTTGATGAGAGCTTCCGGCAGACCTACCGTAGTGAGATGGTGGTAGGGACGCTGGCTACTTACTTCACGGCTTTTGCTTTATTCATTGCCTGTCTGGGGCTGTTTGGCCTGGCGGCTTACGCAGCGGAGCGTCGTACCAAGGAGATCGGCATTCGCAAAGTGTTAGGCGCTACGGTTACCAATATTGTGGGGTTGTTGAGTCAGGATTTTCTAAAGCTGGTCGTAATAGGGTCTCTGATTTCGGTACCGATTGCCTGGTACGTGATGCATCAATGGTTGCAGAACTTTGCCTACAGCATAGAGATTAGCGGATGGGTCTTTGCCCTGGCTGGCTTGCTCGCACTTATAGTTGCGCTGCTGACGGTCAGCTTTCAGTCCATTAAAGCCGCCGTGGCCAACCCGGTAGACAGCCTGAGAAGCGAATAAGGTTCTAATCAGTGAACCAAGATAATTTTTCTGCACCTTCTGCCGATAAATAACTAAGAAATAAAGATGAAAATGGTATATTGAGCAAAGCATGTGTGGGTGTTATCTTCATGCATGTTGGCTCATCTCAAACTAGAAAATAGGGAAAAAGCAGATTGGTTAAGCGCTTGCTCTAATTGCCAATCGGATGCATAACTATTTGCAGTGTGTATCAAAATGCTGCCCCCTGTAACTTTTGCTATTTTCTGAAGTGTCCCTCACTAAACCTAACTTGGCCATGATCAAAAACTATCTCACTACTGCCCTGAGAACCCTATTGAAATACAAGGGGTACTCTGCCCTTAATATTGTGGGACTTGCCATTGGCATTGCGTCTTTTTTGCTTATTTCCCTCTACGTGTACCATGAATTAAGCTACGACCGGTACCACGAAAATGCGGATAACATTTACCGGATTGTGGAAAACCTGCGAACGGAGAATGAGATACTTTTTCAGTCTACCAGCTCGCCGCCCATGGGGCCTACCTTTGCTCGAGAGTTTCCGGAAGTAAAAGGGTTTGTTCGGTTCAATGAATTCTGGCAGACCCTGGTGCAGAAAGATGACACGAAGTTTTACGAAGAGAAATGTTTCCTGGCCGACTCCAGCGTTTTCAATATTTTTTCTTTCCCTATGCTTGAGGGTGATCCTCAAACGGCCCTGACCGAGCCGCATACGGTGGTGCTTACCGAAACTACGGCTCAAAAATATTTTGACGACCAAGATCCCATGGGTCAGTCGCTGTTAATAAGGGGGGAGAATTACACCGTAACCGGAGTTATGAAGGATGTGCCGGAAAACTCTCACTTCACGGTTAACATGTTGCTTTCGTTTATCACGTTTAGCAGTGAAAACCGGCGAGCCGAGGAAGAAGCCTGGTTCTGGAATGGCTTTCACACCTATTTACTACTGGAGCCGGGAGAAAATCAGGCGAAGAATCTCCAGGCAAAGATTCCGGATTTTATCAACAAATACATGCCTAACGATGATAAATCGGGTATGTACTACGAGGACTTGCCTCTACAACCGCTCACCAGCATTTATCTGGAAGTGCCCCGCTCGTGGGAAAATGGAGAGCGAGGCAGCAAAAGCAATATTCTTATTCTGTCAATCATCGCCCTCTTCATTCTGGCTATTGCCTGTTTTAATTACGTGAATCTGGCTACAGCTCGCTCATCACGAAGAATGAAGGAAGTTGGGTTGCGCAAAGTACTCGGAGCTGAAAGAGCGGCGCTAATCAGGCAATTTTTGGGCGAGTCTATCCTGGTGAGCTTTGTCTCTATGCTGTTGGGGTTACTTATTGCAGTAGTGGCTTTGCCTTTATTTAATAATATGCTGGAAACGTCGCTGGGCTATGGGCTGCTAAGTAATGTCTACGTCTGGGCCGGGTTACTTGGGCTTACCTTGCTGCTGGGAGTGCTGGCGGGTGGCTATCCGGCTTTTCTGGTTTCTGGCTTCCATCCATTATCAATTTTTAAGAATGCTCCCCGTTCAATGTATGGCAATAACTGGCTGAGGAAAATGCTGGTTTCTGGTCAGTTCGTTATTTCCATTACCCTCATTGCAGGCACGCTGCTGGTGTTTGATCAGTTAGACCTGATACAACATATGAATCTGGGTTTCGATAAGGAAGAGACACTCACGCTCTGGTACAATGGTAACCAGGAGATACGTGAGCACCTGGATGCCATTAAAAATGAGATGAAAGAAGTTCCGGGGGTGCAGGCCGTAGCGGCTTCGTCTTCTGTACCCGGTGGCGGAACCAACAATCTGTTTTCGCTCATTGAGATAGCAGATGGCTCTATGTCACCCACCAATATTAACACCTACCGGGTTGACTATGATTTTATCCCCAATTACGGCATTAAGGTGTTGGCGGGACGAAACTTTTCCCGCGATTTTCCGGCGGACGATACCACGGCTTTTATCATCAATGAAGCCGCAGTGAAAAACCTGGGTTTTACTTCTCCGGAAGCGGCCGTGGGCCGAAAAGTAGATCAGCAGGGTAAGAAAGGAACCATTGTAGGGGTAGTGCAGGATTTCAACTATAAATCGCTGCACTACGCAGTAGAGCCGCTGATCATCCACATGAATAGTAACTGGTACAATGTGCTTTCTATCAAGATACAATCCGATGATATTCCGGAAGTGGTGAGTCAGTTGGATGACAAATGGATGACCCTGGCGTCGGGGTTGCCCTTCAATTATTCTTTCTTAGATCAGGACTACGACAAGCTTTACAATGCGGAAACTCAATTAAGCAAGGTAGTTACCATCTTTAGTTCGCTGGCTATTTTTGTGGCTTGTCTGGGTTTGTTAGGTCTCACTTCCTTTTCGGTGCAAAGAAGGTTTAAAGAAATTGGTATCCGAAAGGTGCTGGGCGCTTCGGTTCGAAGTGTGGTCGTGTTAATCGCCAACGAATTTATCAAGCTGATCATCATCGCGCTGTTCATTGCCATTCCCATCACCTATTACGTGATCAACCTGTGGCTGGAGAATTTCACCAATCGCATCTCCATCAACCCGCTGACTTTTGCGCTGGCGGGCCTGGGCACATTGGTTATTGCTTGGCTTACTGTTAGTTATTTGTCTATCAAAGCCGCTCAGTCTAATCCGGTGGATTCTCTGAGAAATGAATAAATAACAGGTTGAAACTCTACAGTTGTAGTTGGGCTCTTGCTTTTTAGTATTCAGGAAGTTTCGAGTTAAACTTGCTCAAAATACACACTGAGGTTATTGAAATATTCACTAGAAGGGCTTTTAGCTGATCATTAGTAATCTACCTCTTCAAAAGGGCAGGTATCGGCATACCTGCCTTATGGTAACAAAGTACCATCCATACAGTAGGTAAAATACCTGTCTTTGGGTATTTCTTTATGACTTGTTTATAGTAACCTTTGTATTGTCCGGCCATGAAAAGTCAATATCCGATGATCAGGAAATCAGTGATCTTTCATAATTAATCTATCCCATTCTATTTAATGAGAATTGACAGCTTGGAGGGGCGCTTCTCATCGCCAGCCTTTTCGGTTAGAAAAAACTTAAATCCGAATGGGTACAATCTCTTAAATCAGTTAACCCAAAATAATTATGATAAGGATAAAGGATACCTAAAACCAAAATGCAAGTCCTGATGAGATATCTTTGGAATACCTGCCGATTTTCCGGAGAATGAAGATAACGTTATTAGTGCTGGTAGTGCCCAGGCAAGTTCAGTAACCTGAAGCCTTGAGTCCTCAGAAACTATACTCAACATTATTTTATTTACTGGGATAACCAATGCAAATGATCAGGGTTGCATCATCCCGTTTACATATTCTCCTCAATAATTTCTTGAGGAGTTAAAGGCCCCCTTCCGGCTTTTCACTCCCCCTTCTTTCTTCCCAGGCATTAGCCCGGTTATCTCAGAACCGCAAATCATATCTCGGCACAGGAAGTTAAAAGCGGCGCTATTTGCAACTCATTCTATCATAGTCTACAATTTTCCTTAATAACTACTAAGCTACCTTCTCTCAATCAAGCAAAATAATTAGTTATGAAACCCAAGCACCTACCTAATACATCGAATAGCGTTGCTCATCCCAAAACCTTGTCTGGCTGGGCATACCCTCTGAAAGTATTATCAGAGTATAAGCCTGTCTTTTTAACAATGGGTTTCAGTATGTTGGCCGTTGTGTGGCTATGCAACCCTGTTTTCTCCCAAGGTGGTGAAAGATATCCCCCTAAACTCGTACTAGACTTCCCTTTATTGGATTTGCCGTATCAAAGCTATGCGATTCATGTACAATCTCTAAAGCGTTCAGGGAATGATATAAGGAATTTCATTGCTTCATATGAGACGCCTTCCATGCAGCAATCACTGGCAATTACCAAAGATCTTCATGCCACAAACTATTATGTCAACAATGTATTGTGGAACCAATGGGTTGAACCGGTAACTCGCAGGAAGAAATTTTGGAACCGGGTGGGCGCAAATACAACCGCTGGAGTAATTGACTACATGCTGGGGTATCACTTGTTGCTGCTCGGACCCGCGTGGCTGCATGAAGAATGGCATAGAAACGGACTAGCCCTTCAGAAGGTTGCTTCTCATGATGATATATATAACATGTTTACCGGAGAACTCAGAAGCTCATCGGTCTCTCACGTGGCAGATGAAGATCTGATCCGGTTTAAGTCAGAAGATCCTCAGGCGATGGTCAGAACGTATGCATCGGGTATAGAGTCATCCTATCAACTGCTGAGGGCCATGCAAAAAGACAACTTTTTTAATCATACCGACTACCCCAGTATTCTCATGAACATTCTGCTGACCCAGCAGGCTGTGGGGTATGTGAATCAAATCCGTAGCAGTAACTTTGATGCTTCCATTGACCGAATGAATGAGGTAGACCCTGAGATAAAAACAAGAGACTTTGTTGGGTGGGATTTTTCGGCTTGGGTATATGATCTATTTAGGCCTGAAGAACCTTATACTGAGAGAGGAGTACACCCCAATGGCATAGGAATAGACCGGTATATTAAAAAGGCAATCCTGACCACAGAAGAGCGTTCTTATCTGGAATTGATGGGAGCCTATCAGTATGCTAATTTTGTTTCTCCTTTTATGTTGGGTATCAACAGTATTCGGCTCAACGAAGATGTGAATTTTAACTTTGCCTTCCGGCATTATCTCAATTCATTCGGCCACGATCTGAGCCTGGATGTTTTCTTAAATAGTAAGCGTTACTCTTGGCTGCTTAGCCTGCATGCTTATCAGAATAAAGATAATTTCTTTCCGGGAATAGAAATTCAAAATCCAACTTTAAGTCTGAAAGCAGGAAATACGCTGATCCCCATTCAGGCTACTGCTATGTTGTGGGCACAGCCCCGAGATCAAAGTTTCTTTACGTCAGAGGGTAGGCTGGGCGGCCTAATGAAAATCAGAACTACAATTCCCTTTGGCAAAAGCGCCTGGAGTGCTTATGGTGAGGCAGAAGGGAAGTCCAAGGGCTGGGTAGCGGGCAATCCTTTTCTTCATGAAAACGCGAGTTTTCGTACTGGCCTGGTGCTAACCCTGCAACACAAATAATTTGCCTGATTGGCTCCCAATATCAATAGGAGCTTACCCTGTGCCAGATAGCAAAAATACCGTCGGTAAGGTAGTCTAAACACCCAGCTTCCGGTATTTTCCAAAATGGTTTTCTACTGAAATTTGCTTCATACTAAAGAAAACAACCCTAACACTTCCTAACGGAAAGCACGATTAACCCTAAAAAAATGATAACACAATCTATCAACAAAACCATCATCGGATTTTCCTGAAGAATCTTATGTAATTCCGACCGGTTCAGCCACCCTGGCTTTGGGGAGACCTTTAACCCTGATTAGCGAGTGTCTAGAATGCCCTAGGGTAACGCTGTCTGGGAAAATCAGGGCAGGTGCCCCAATACTATTCCGATGATGAATTGGAACCTCTTTACTTTTTTAAAGAGCCAACCCTGGGCAAAGACTGCTCCAGTTACTATACCAACAAGTGCGTGTAGAGCAAGCTTGTTGGTATTTTCATATAAAATTGAATTTCAAAAAATAATTAACAATCCCTAACCTCATTCTTAACATTATTTAACAAATCCGTCGAATTTTTCAATACCACCACCCTGTTCTATAGATGAATGAAAAGATAGAGGAAGAAGGAAAGAAGTTGGATCATTAACGATAGAATACTATGAAAGCCTATAAAAAATATATTCTTGGTTTGATGCTGCTAATGGTTACTCTGGCCAGCGGAGCGTTTGCCAAGCCGAAGAAAGCCAGTGGGGTTTATAACCCTACACAACTGAAAGAAACGTACAAGGTAGACCTGCGCGACATTTCAATGTCGGCGCCGTATGCTGACCACATTCTGGTGATGGATGAGTTGCCTCCGGTGGCAACCAACAACGTGCTGGACGCTATACAAGGCCGGGTACCGGGAGTATGGGTAACCCGCTACGGCTGGAACAGCTATGCGTTTATTCGCGGCTACCGCAGCCCACTGTATGTGATTGACGGTATGCCCGTGGATGTAAGTGCCGTGAATATGATCAGCCCATTTGATGTAGCTACCATTGAGGTACATAAAGGACTGGCTCCGGTGATGTACGGTGGAAGAGGAGGAAACGGAGCCATTGTAATTAATACAAAGCGAGGATAGTACAAGGGTGAAGTTGAAGTAAGCAGAGGTTACCCGGCGGGGAATATTCCCCAATGGGTGCCACTGTGGGGAGCGATAGGCAGCGACCTTTCTGGGAGCTGCCTATTTTTTTATCTTCTTATCTAGAATTTGGTCTGCCTGCGCTTAAATTCATTAAAAAACTGTCGCTTGCGGGCATGGTACCAGATAGCCAGCAGTACTGAAGCAGTAGCGATCACCACAGTAGCGCCAATGACTATGGAATTACTGGTATCGGCAAAGAAATAGACCATTAAAAAGCCCACCAGCAGAAGCAAGGAGATAATCATGCCCCGGATAGAATGCTGGCGAAACCGTTGGCGTAATTCTTCATCGGTAAATTCAGTGAGTTTTTGCTTCATATCTCAACAAATGACTTTCCGGCAATTTTGTTTGTTAGCCTTTTAAACGTTGGGTGACGATTTGGTAATCGGTTGGCCGTAGGCGGTCAGAAGTGCTAACGTTTACTGCCTACAGCCAACTGCCAACATTTCTATTCTGCCCAGCTCATCAACATGTTTCTAATATAACCCCAGCCTGCTTATAAAGCCCAATTTACCATCTCCTAAACTTTATTCCCACAACAACTGGCGAACTTTCCTGGTTAAGAGAAAAGACTCCATTCAGAAACAGGATTCAATGCTGTAATTTTATCAGCTCAAGTAAGAAAATATCCTAATAATATTTTGCTACTACGGGTTTCTTCTTACTTTACCGTTTGTTACGTAATGCCAGACCCATGGATAAACTACCTGACCTAGCCTCTCTATTCAAAACATATCCGCAGGATAAGAATTTTTTGGATGAGGTTTTTGATGATGAAGGAAATATTCGCCCTCAGTACCGAGGGGTATTTGAACACTTCTCTAAACTCCCGCTACCTGATTTTCGTGATCTTTACGATTATGCCAAAAAATCGTCTTTTGATCAGGGCATCACATTTAATGTGTATTCAGATAAATCGCAGGGCGTGGAGCGTATCTTTCCATTTGACCTGTTCCCAAGAATTATTCTGCCCGATGAGTGGAATAAACTACAGCAAGGGCTGATCCAGCGGAATCGGGCGCTGAATATGTTCCTGAAGGATATATACAATGAGAAAAAAATTCTTAAAGATAAAGTTGTTCCTAAAGAGCTGATATTCTCCTCTAAAAACTACTGCAAGGCCATGATGGATAACGTGCCTTACGGTGGAATCTATGTACATATCTCCGGCACCGATGTAATTCGCCATAAAGATGGTGAGTTTTATGTGCTGGAAGATAACCTGCGCTGCCCATCAGGAGTGAGTTATGTGCTTTCTAACCGCATGGCTACCAAGCGCATCTTACCCAACTTATTTTTTAAAAGCCAGGTGCAGCCCGTGGTTAATTATCCGGAAGCTTTGCTGGATGTACTTAAAAGTATTGCCCCACCCGGTGCCGATCAGCCGCTGTGTGTATTGCTCACTCCCGGGGTTTACAACTCAGCCTACTACGAGCATTCTTTTCTGGCTCTGCAAATGGGTATTCAACTGGTTGAGCCTCGCGATCTGTTTGTGGATAATAATTTCCTTTATATGAAGACCATCCACGGCCCCAAAAAAGTGGATGTGGTCTACCGTCGCGTTGATGATGACTTTCTCGACCCATTAGTTTTCCGTCCTGACTCGGTACTGGGAGTACCCGGTATTATCCATGCCTTCCGGGAAGGAAACGTAAGCCTGGCCAATGCTCCGGGCACCGGTGTTGCCGACGACAAAGCCGTTTATACCTATGTGCCCGACATTATCCGGTATTACCTGAGCGAAGAGCCATTGCTCAATAACGTGCATACCTACCGTTGTGAGAAAGACGATGACTTTCAGTACGTGCTGGAGCACCTGCATGAACTGGTGGTGAAGCCGGTTGATGAATCGGGTGGTTATGGGATATTTATTGGTAACAAAGCTACCCGGCAGGAGCTGGAAGACTTTAAAGAGGTTATTAAAAGCGACCGCCGCAAATACATCGGGCAGCCTACTATGGCCTTATCAGTGCATACTACCTTTATTGAGGAGGATGATCAGTTTGAACCCCGCCATATTGACCTCCGAACGTTTGCCCTTACCGGGCACGAAATGGAGTATGTATGCCAAGGGGGCTTAACGCGGGTGGCTCTGCGCCGGGGAAACCTGGTGGTGAACTCTTCGCAGGGCGGAGGGTCTAAAGATACTTGGGTGCTACAGGAGTCTTCTGAAGCAGCCGATCAACAACAAAAAGATCAGGCGCAGACATCTTCTGGTGACCAGCTGATTCAGGAGCAAACCATGGGTGGTTTAACCCAACGGCAGGCTCAGGGCAATTAATTAACATGAAACTACCTAAACCGCTTTTACTATGATGCTTTCCCGAACAGCCAACAGTCTTTTCTGGATCGGGCGATACTGCGAACGTATCGGTCATCTGGCTCGCTATATTTCCGCGCAGTACCTGTCTTCTTCTGATATGCCAACATCTCTTGATAAAAAAGTAGTGTTGGAATCGTTGCTGTTTACTACCCGGGCGAGTAACGCCTTTCATGAACATGGCGCTTCTCTGTCAGATAATGAAGTAATTGCTTTTCTGACTATTGACGAAAACTACCCATATTCTATTAAAAACTATATTAGTATGATGCGGGAAAATGCCCGGGGAGTACGTAATAATATTTCAACAGATGTGTGGGAGGCTACTAACCGCTTTTACCATACCACGAACGGATTCTCCCAGCAGGAGATGGCTAAGAAAGGCCCGTATGATTTCTGTAAGCATTGCATCGATAATACCAGTATCATTAAAGGCGTAGTTGATAATACTTTGTTACGGAATTACGCTTGGTCGCTGATATATACCGGTATTCATTTGGAACGCTCTATGCAGATCGTACAGATACTATTGGCTAAACTAGAAGACATTCGCAGAGGCCCCGACTCTGACGCTGACCCAGCTATTAATAGTTATCATTGGGCCACCTTGCTACGGTCAGCCGGGGGGTTGGATATGAGCCGGCATTACTACGGAACCCACCCTACCCGTGAATTGGTCACCGATTTTTTTATCCTTAATCGGAAGTTTCCAAAATCTATTCTTTATAATTTAGAAAAACTACGGCACCATTTAAAAATTATCAGCAACGGCCAACCTATGACACCCGATTCCGTAGAGTTTAAAGTTGGAAAATTGGCCTCCCATATCCAGTATTTAACAGTGAATGAAATTTTGGAACAGGGAGAGACTTTTTTAGAAGATTTGGAAAAGGAGTTATACACGGTGGGCGCTAACCTAGAGCGTCAATATTTTATTTCTTAATATATGGTGACGTATCGTATTCGCTACGAGGCTGAGAATCATTACCAGCATGTAGTTCAGGAGGCGTTGTTTGAGTTTTTAGTGTTGCCATGCGAAGATGATACTCAGACAATAGATGATGTAGTGGCAGAAAACTCTCTAAATCGCCCTACATTTCGCGCCCGTAATCCCTTCGGTTATGATGCTATCTGCTTCCGGGTAGCTGAGCCTTTTTCTAATCTGGGGTTTGTAGCCTCCTGCACCGTTAAAAAGCAAACCGAAAACTTACTGCATACGGTATTGGACAGTCTACCTTTGGAAGAGGAGCAGCAGTTGCTTTGCTCTGAGACTTTTCTGGTAGATCATTACCTTCATATTATGCCTTCTCTGCTCACTAAATTGCCCAGTGACCAGATTCCTGCCACGCTGCTGTACCAGCACGATCAACCTCTGTTTAGCTACGTTACTTCATTAAATCAGGCCATTTATGGTATGATGGAGTACAAGCCGGGGGCTACTACGTTTCGTACAACGGCGGCCGAGGTAATGGCTGCTCCTAAAGGGGTTTGCCAGGATTATACCCACCTGATGTTGGGTATTTTACGGCATCAGCAGCTCCCCTGCCGCTATGTATCAGGCTATATTAATCAGGGGCAGCAACTAATGGGGGCCACTCAAACGCATGCCTGGTTAGAGGTCTTCATTCCTAACATGGGCTGGGTAGGTTTTGATCCTACTAACAACCTACTGGCTGATCACCACCATATTAAAATTGCCGATGGGCTTGATTATCAGGATTGCAGTCCGCTCAAAGGGCATATTCGCCCGGGTGTAATAAATCGCACCGACCATATCGTACATGTGGTTGAACAGTAAAAGGTTGCAGAATTAAAGAAGCATTAGGAATGATGTGCCTACAGATATAGGCTTTTTAGATAACACCCTCGTCATCACCTCCTTCATTTTCTCCGGTAGTTGGTCTCTGCCGTTTATACCACTTGGCAGTAGCCGAGGCCGTGATGCCGTGAATGAGGGTGGAACCAAAAATAATGGCACTGGCAACAGTCCACAAGAACTCGTTTTCTAGTCTTTCCTGGGTGTAAAATACGTAAAACATAGAAGTAACCCCAATCGGACCCAGCCAGCCTACAACCGCAATGTCAGTCCAGTCAAATCCTTTCAGCAGGGGTTTCATTACCAGAAATGAAGGCGGCCTTCTGAATACTAAAATAAGCACTACCAGAACCAACAAAATCCACCCCTGCTCGGCCCAGAGGTCAAACGGGACGATCAGCCCGAAAAGGAAGAAAATGGGTATTACAAAAATGCGCTCCATAGTCTCCTGTATCTTTTCATCTTTTAAATCATACTTATTACTGATGAAGCGGTTAAACACTAGCCCGGCTGCAAACACGCCAATAATGCTATTAACATTAATCAACTGGAAGCTTCCGATGATCAGAAAAGAGAGGGCTAACGAGGAGGCCAATAGTGACTTTTCGGTCATTAGGTTTTTCTGATAGGCGGCATTAGTCATCTTTCCGGCTCCGTATCCCACGAGCATGCCCAAACCGATGCCGCCTACCGTTTCCCACAGAAAAGAGTGAAGAATCCACTCCTGCCAGGGCTGTTCTTTTCCCATTAGCAAAAGTAGTGGTAACATTACTAGGGGAAATGCCAGCCCATCATTAGCCCCTGATTCAAACGAGAGAGTGTTTCTTATTTTCTCAGATAAGTGCTTCTTGGCAAAGTTGCCGGAAACAATAGAAGAGGCAATCACCGGGTCAGTAGGGGTAATGATAGCCCCGGCCAGCGCCGCCAAGGGAAAGTCAATGGAAAAAAGCAGCCAGAAAATGACGGTGCTATGAAACCACATAGTCAGCATACCCCCCACGACGGTAATGATCTGATTGCGCCGGTGTTTTAACAAAGAAAGTGGCGGCAGGCGCAGGGCAGTAGACATCAGTGCCATGGCAATGGTAAACCGGGTAGCAATGAGCATGATCTGAGGTTTTTCGCCCCAATCATCCATATCCAAGACATCCAGCACAAAAGGCCCCAGCAAAACACCTGCGCCCACCGCTATCAACGGTTCGGACAGCGGCCATTGATGTATTCTGGCAAAAACAGATCCTAAAACTAATAAGATAAAAGATATAACACTGATGGTGATGTTAAGGTCTTCCACTATCTTTTTTCTGCGGTTTAGGTTAAAAAATGGTTTTACTCAATCGGAACCTGAGTGTCTTTCAGGTAGTATTGCTCCCCGTCTTTCTCAACTTCAATTGTCATGTGCACATTTGGGTCCAAAGCCCAGTCGGGAATATTCCCTTCCACATTACTGACCAGGGTAAAATTATCTGTTGGGTCAAACTTTTGAGGTTTCCCGTTAATATACAAGTTCTCGTGTTTGGTTAAGTAAATCACATCAATGATCACCGAAGAGTCTATGGGCGTGCGGCTTACCGAGACCATTTCAGCAAAAGCAGCTGCACCGTTGCTGTTATAGTTCTGGATGATGCTACCGTTGAGAACGTACGATTCATTACCAATAGTAATTGTATCGGTAGCATCGGCAATAGGGGTGGTAATGATCTCGCCTTCATCATCCTGACAACTACTGATGCTAACCAAAGCAATACCGCAAAAGATGAGCACACAAAAATAGTTCATCTGCATTTCAGGTCAGTTTGGTAGACTATTTTCTAATTAAAAGTCATTTAGCAGGTATAAAGTTATTCAGCAAATAGCCGATATAACACTAAAATGCGTAATTTTTACAATTGTTTGGGAGTCAGCTCTTACAATTACTCGTAATTTATGGCGATAAAAGAATCAATATCTAAAACAATCGACCTTGAACCTTCTCAAAACGCCCCTTTCATTACTGTGCTTCATACTACTATTCTGCGGTATGAACTTTCAGCATAACCTATCGGTAGTTAAACCCCTAACCCAGGATAGCATTCTTTACTATGGCCGCCCCTATTTTCTGCTTGAAGGAAGCCGTATTCCCGACTCGCTGAAGGAAAATCCTTACGATCGTCTGCCCGCCTCCTATCAGGAAAAAGTGAGAGAACCAGTATGGAATTTATCCAAATCATCTGCGGGTTTGTCAGTAAGATTCCTATCCAATTCCAGCAGCATCAGTGCGAAATGGACGCTACTGAACAATAGCACCATGAACCACATGGCCGAGACGGGCATTAAAGGTATTGACCTTTATTTTAAAAACCAGGGGCAGTGGCAGTACGTGAATACGGCCCGACCATCGGACAAAGAAAATACCGCCTTATTGGTAGAGAATATGGCTCCTGAGATGCGAGAGTACAAAATGTATCTCCCTCTGTACGATGGCGTTACCCAACTGGAAGTAGGCATAGATTCCGGAAGTGTCATACAAAAGCCTGCGGCTGACCCCAAGCTACCGATTATATTTTATGGCACCAGCATTACCCAAGGGGGCTGCGCTTCTCGACCGGGCATGGCACATACCAATATCATTTCCCGAAGGCTGGATACCGATGTAATCAACCTGGGGTTTAGCGGAAACGGCAAGATGGAAACTCCCATTGGGGAGCTGATGGCCGCGACAGAAGCCCGGTTTTATGTAATTGACTGTTTGCCTAACATGAAGCCGGATGAAGTAAGCGAGCACACCGTACCGCTAGTAGAACTCATTCGGGCTAAACGCCCCAATACCCCTATTGTGCTGGTAGAGAACCTGGTCTATGAAAGTGCTTACCTAAACCAGGAACTGCATGATTTGGTCAACCGAAAGAATGCCGCCCTCAAAGAAGCCTATGAGCAATTGAAGGCAAGCGGAGTGCATAATATTTTCTATATAGGCCATGAGAATGCTCTAGGCAAAGATCATGAAGGCACGGTAGACGGTGTTCATTTCACCGACCTGGGTTTTAGCCGCTTCGCCGATCACCTGCTCAATCATTTTGAACAGTTTAAGTTGATAGAGAAGATATAATGACATTATCAAAAAGTCATATTGCTTATCTATATCTACGCGATTTTGTAGTTGGTGCCAATAACTTTCAGAAGTTTATATCTTTCTAAAAAAATTAACTGCAATAGCTTTTAATAAGAAATGTATGCAAGATATACAGATCAAAAGAATTTGGTTTTTTCTATTATTAATTACGAATTGCTTTTACGCTTGCGAAAACGTTTCACAAAGCACTTTGCCATCAGCTCGTGGCGCTTCGGGGGAAATAATTCTAGTAATGGATTCAATTGGTTGGGAAAGCAGCCTAGGTGATGAGCTTAGATCTACTTTTATGAAGGCTATTCCTGGGCTGCCTCAAAGTGAGCCCTATTTTGATTTGCGTTATGTAAGCCCATCTAAATTGAACTCGGTGCTGAAAAGCGCCAAACTAATGATTTTCGTTACCACTCTTGATAATCAAGCGGCTGAAGGAAAAATGATGCAAACTTTTTTTTCTGAGAGCTCTATCAAGAGAATTCAACAAGAGCCTAATCTCCATATGTATTTAAAAGAAGATGAATATGCTCAAGGGCAGGAAGTACTTTATCTATTTGGAAAAACGGAAGAGGGGTTGATAGATTATGTTCAAAAAAATCGTGAAAGAATTCGTCAGCATTACCTAGAAATCACCCTTAAGAATATTACTCAAAATATTTACAAAAGCAAAGAGCAACATTCTTTGAGCCAGCAACTTTTGAAAAATTACGGATTCTCTATCCGCGTTCCTTACGGTTACGAACTAGTGCCCTTAGGTGATACCGTTGAAAATTTTGTATGGCTACGGCAACTGGGAGATATTGATAAAAGTATTGTTATTACTTTTAAGGATTACACTTCTGAACAAGCTTTTAATCCTACGAATATACTGGCTTTTCGCGAGAATCAACTTGGTAAATACATTGCTGATGATCCTGAAATTCGAATGACTCTACAAGATGAAGTCCCTGTTCTCTTTGATTCTTTATCATTTGAAAACAGGTTTGCCGTTGAAGCCAGAGGGTTATGGCGAATGAGCACTATCTCTATGGGAGGCGGATTTTTGAGTTATACCTTTGTTGATGAAAGACTAAATCGCCTTTATTACATTGAGGGATTTGTTTACAGACCAGGAGGAAAAAAGCGTTTTCATATGCGTGAGATAGAAGCAATATTACATACCTTTCGACTTTCTGGTGAAGAGGCTGCTCATGGTAAAAACAGTTAGAGTCAAGGGTGAAAGTCAGATCAGTATGGCATCAAGGCAAAAGGGCAGTTCCTAGATGCGGATGCAGACTTTGACTCAAACGCTTAAGCCGGCCGATGCAATTCCACTCAGTTAGACATATAAGATGTCTTCTTCCACAATGTGAAATTTAAAAAGAATTGAGGTTAGTATGTAATTTCATCACTCATCCTTCAGGCACTGAGCGGGGTTTATCTTCGCTGCTTTTATGGTCTGAAAACCGACGCTCAGCCAGGCAATGAGTAGGGCGATGACCCCGGCTCCGGCAAAATACCATACTTGCAGATCGATACTAAAGGCAAAACGCTGCAACCAGGCCTGAGCCGCAAAATAGCTGATGGGCAACGCAATGGTAATAGCAATCAGCACCATTTTGGTGAAATCACCGGACAAAAGATAGACAATGCCGGTATTGCTGGCCCCTAGAATCTTGCGGATACCGATTTCTTTCAGTCGTCGTTCGGCAGTGAAGGCGGCCAACCCGAATAGCCCGAGGCAGGAGATGAGAATTGCCAGTGCGGCGAAGTACTTGGAGAGGGTAGAAACCCGTTGTTCGGCGGCATAAAGAGCCTGATAATCATCATCCAGAAACTGATAATCGAAGGCATAACCCGGGTTATAGGACTGATAAAAGTCCCGGATGCGATCCAGCGTCTCGGGCAGACGATTCGCTTCTACCTTGGCAATCATGGTAGTGGCATCGCCTTCAGCCAGTTTCATAAAAGCCGGGGCTACCTGCTCGTGCAGCGAGTTGTAATGAAAGTCTTTTACTACTCCCACAATTTGCCGGTCCTGCCCCCACAAATTAATGGTTTGCCCAATCGGGTCCTCCAGGCCCATTACCTTCATGGCAGCT
The DNA here is from genome assembly GCF_022458895.1 of Roseihalotalea indica. Next base: position 242,385 of record NZ_JAINFL010000002.1, read on the forward strand.
TCGTTGAAGATAATGCCAGTGGAATCTGACGCGAAATCTCTAGAGAACGACCTTCCGGCGTCCATTTCCATACCCAAGGTTTCAATGAGGCCGTAGTTCACGGTAATATTCTGAAAACGAACAATGGCATCCGGATCTTTTCCCGGCCACGATACTCCCGTAGTAAAAGCAGTAGCTCCCACCAGATTCTGACGCATGCTGGCTGCGCTCACCACGCCGGGTATTTCCTGTAGCTCAGACAGGAATGTTTCCATGCTCTCTACTACTTTTCCTTCAGCCGGAAAATGAATAATATTATCCCGGTCGTAGCCCAGGTTTTTAGACTGTACAAATGAGATCTGCTGATATACGATCAGGACAGCCACGATTAAAACCACCGACAGGGTAAACTGAAAAACTACCAGCCCTTTACGTGCCCATAGCTCGCCTACCGAACTATTAAACTTACCTTTCAGCACGGCAATCGGGTTAAAACCTGATAGGTACAAAGCCGGATAACTACCCGCCAGCAGTCCGGTCAGGAAGGTAATACCCAGCACGGAAGCCACCAGGGGTATATCTAAGCCTAAAGTCAATTGCTTGCCAGTGATTTGATTGAACTGAGGAAGCAACAATGTAACGAGAATCATCGCGGTAAGCAGCGAGAGGGCAGCCATCATGGTAGATTCGCCCAGATATTGAAAAATCAGTGTGGAACGACGTGCGCCAATCGCTTTCTTAATCCCTACTTCTTTAATCCGCCGCGAGGCTTTAGCCGTAGACAGATTCATGAAGTTGATGCAGGCAATCACCAGAATGAATATGGCAATGATAGAAAACAGGCGCACGTAAGCAATACGTCCGCCGACCAGCACACCGTTGGTATAATCTCCGTATAGGTATCGGTCAGAATAAAGTTTGAGAAAAAGCGTGATGTTAGAGTTTTCATCCTTGGTTTGCATGAAGCCCGCGAGCTTCTTGTCTAACTGATCAGTCTTTGTTCCCTCTTTTAACAATACATCAGTGATAGCGTAGTAATTACCCCAATTAGCATTTTCAATAAGGTCATCCTGGAAATAGTCGAACGACAACAGAAAATCGAAGGGCTCGGAAGTTTGGTCGGGTACATTCTCAAAAATGCCCGTTACAATGACTTCTTTGGTAAACACATACGCCTGCCACTCCAGGGTTTTCCCTACGACATTCTCAGTGGTGTTGAAGAGGTTCATCGCCATTTCTTCGGAGAGCACAATAGAACTTTTATCAGCCAGTACCTGCTGCGGATCGCCCTGCAACAGCTTGAAAGAATAGAGCGAGAAAAAATCTTTGCTCACGAATTGCCCCTGGGCATCAATATGCAGTTCGTTGGCAGAAAGGGAAAACTCCTCAATGCCCGATGAGCTTACAACGTACTCGATCTCCGGCATTTCCTGCTCTAAAGCCTCTCCAAGAAGTCCGGTTGTGTAAGGCATGGTTGTAATCTGGTCGGCTTCAGCATGGTTCGCCATCACCCGGTATAACCGGTCGTTATTCTGGTGGAAAGCATCTATCGCTAGTTCATCGTTTACCCACAGATAAATGAGCAATGCACAGGCCAGCCCGGACGACAGCCCGATGAGGTTAATAAAGAACGTGCTTTTAAACCGCTGAAAATTACGGTAGATGAGTAGGAGACCATGTCGGAACATACGCGGGAAGGTAAATTATATAATAATACACTTGTGCCAGGTTCAATCCTTATGCCATTGATTAAAGTTGCTCTGAGAGCTTCTGGGGGCCTGCTTATTATTGATTGACTGTTCGCGTACGATCATGATTGTGCGAATACGGACAACCATAAAGATGCTTTTTGATTGATTCGAAAGGCTTATTTGCAGGATGATTTTAAAAACACATTGCCAGAAAGGATTGTTGTTTTTTTCAGTTGGCATTGGTTATAATAAGGTGATTTTTATTTCCCTTTCACCCTGATTTCCCTCTTTGCTTTTTTTACCAGCAAATTTTTTCCAGAACGAGGTTTCGAGTTTAGGATATGAACGAAAGTACTCAGGTTGCCCTTTTAAAAGAGCGAGCTCCTCGTGCATTAGACTATGTTTATGAGGCATATGCAGCTTCCTTATACGGTATTATTTACCGGGTTGTGGGAGAAGAAGGCGTAGCTGAAGAATTATTGAAGGATACTTTTGTTACGATATGGGAGAAAATAGATGCCTATGACTCCCAAAAATATAGATTTTTCACCTGGATAATGCAGATTGCAAGAAACCAGGCTATGGATTATCTTCGTTCTAAAAAGGACACTCAGTCTGGCGAAGCCGATTTGGTTCTTAGCAACGGGCCCACAATTGAGATGCTGCTAAAAAAGCACGACCGGCCATTACAGAATTTGCTGGACAACTTACCGCCAGAACAGGGAGAAGTAATCAAACTGGTATACTTTGCCGGATATTCGCAGATAGAAGCGGCTAAAAAATTGAATATTTCGTTAGAAACTATCAAAACCAGGTTACGTTCTGCACTGATAAAGCTTCGAGAACTTTTACATTTTTCGCTTTGAAAGTAGATGATTACATAGCGTCAGGCGTACTAGAGCAATATGTATTGGGAGACTTAACTGCTACTGAAGCCAACGAGGTAGCAAGAATGGCATCGCTATACCCCGAAGTGCGTCAGGAAATAACACTAATAGAAGATACGCAGCAGGCCATCACCGAAAACCTGGCTATAAAGCCGCCCCTTCGCGTGAGAGAATCGATCCTGGCTACCATCTCAGGCTCAGAAGAAAAAGATGCTGATGAGAAGCCCTCTCTTACTAAAAAGAATAAAAAAATACATTATCTGCGATATGGCGTAGCAGCTTCTTTTACCCTAAAACTGGTAGCTATGGCCGTGGCAGCTCATTTCTGGATACAATGGCAACGGGCCGACGACCGGTTTGCACGGCTACAGGAGCGTTATGAAAACCTCGAACAGGAATCGCAGCAGATTACCAAGGCTCTGTTTGCCGTAAGTGACCCGGACTTTCAGACGATAGTACTTAAAAGTCAGGGGACAGACACTAACAACCGGGCACTGGTATATTGGAATGAAAAAACGTTGGAGATATATATAAACCCTAACAACCTTCCCAAGAATAACAACGATCAACAGTACCAGCTTTGGGGCATGGTAAATGGCAACCCACAAAGCTTAGGGACCTTTGATGTATCCGGTACATCTTCTCTACCTCAGATAATCACGATGCAGGGCGTAGACAACCTTTCATCCTTTGCTATCACCTTAGAACCCGATGGTGGAAGCACCTCACCGAGCCCTCAATCTCCAATATACCAGTGATACAGTCGCGTGTATTCCGATTATCAAGTAAGAAGCAATTTGCCGTCGAAGTTTTAATAAGTGTTATCGGAGGCAGTTAGCGGGAGGCCGGGCTCGCACGCCTCCCGCTGACTGCCCCCTGTTTCCTAGCAATACTATAACTACCATTTAGGCTGAAGCGAAGTAAATTCTCAAACCGTCATTTCGGGATTTCCGTGGTGTTACGAAGCTCACTTTTGGTGTGTTCTTCTGCAATACTTTTCATTTTGATGAGGCACTAAAGTGTACGATCACGTACACTTCTGCCCATTAGCGTACAACCCTTTTGATAAAAATCCCTCTAAAACGACCACTGGCGCATTTTTTGTCTCTGGCACGCCGGTTGAACTATACCAGGCATCTGATTTCGCAACACTTTAACCGTTTATCTCATGCGACTACTTTTCATACCCGCCTTACTTTTAGCCTGTGTTTCGTTCAGCTACGCTCAGCAGCGTGTCGATGCCCGCGACATTATCCAGCAGATTAATCAGGGAGAAGCCGTGTCTTACGAAAATGTGGAGATTGTGGGAGACCTTGACCTGACCAATCTTGATAACCGTCGTCAGACTGAATCTTCTAAAGGATGGTTCGGCAATAGCAACGATACCTATGAAAGCACAGTGGAAAATTCGATCAGCTTTGTTAACTGCACTTTTTTGGATGATGTGATTGCGTACTACCACGAAGATGATGATGAAGACACCTTCATTGCCCACTTTGAAGGTGATGCAATATTCCGCAAGTGTACCTTCCGCCAGGCGAGCGAGTTTAAGTATTCTGAATTCTCCGAAGATGCCGATTTCTCCGGTTCGGTCTTTGAAGAAGAAGCTAATTTTAAGTACGCTGAGTTTTCAGAAGCTCCCACCTTTGCCAGCACGGTGTTCGAAGACGACGCTAATTTCAAGTATGCTGAGTTTCCGGAAGAGACAAACTTCACCGCGGCTGTTTTTGATGAAGAGGCCAATTTCAAATATGCTGAATTTCCACAAGGTGCCTCTTTTGAAGAATCCGTTTTCAACGACTTGGCAAACTTCAAGTATGCCAAATTCCGCACTCCGCTTAACATGCAGAACGTATCCTTCAACGGAGATGAAGACTTTAAATACACCAAAGTAGATGGACGTAATTTCACCTCTTATCTGCTGAATAACCGGTAAAAATATGGGCCATTTCAGGTGCATAGTAAGGGCCACCCAGTTTATACGCCACTCATTTTTTCAGGTGACTGGCTATGACTGCAAAAGCATGAATACGCTGAAAATTAATTTTAGCGTATTCGTGTTCATGGCGGCGGCTCTTTTATACCAGAGTGCTTACGCCCAACCTAAGAACACCATTGATTCTGCGCCTCAGATTTTAAAAATCCTGAAGGAGCATCAGTTTTCCGAAACTGGTGTAGCTTTGGCCGCTCAAGAGGGTATCATCCGGGTGGATGCCTTCCTATCCGTAGCCGCCATAAAAGCCCAGGAAAACGGAATACTGGCTATCACTACGCTAGTTGACCCATCTGAATTACATAGTCCGGGGGCTATTGTATTTCTGCTGGCGGGTTGGGCATTTCTCGTTATCTCTCTGATAGGGTTTATTAAGGGGCTCAATACCATTTATCAGAAAATCAGGATTGACCCTTTGCTCAAATACTTTACACTGATTGCTTCTGTAGCATGTTGCCTGATAGCCGCATATCTTCTTTACTGGAATATTGGCCTGACTCTCGGAAGTTATTGAAAAGAGCAATAAGTGATTATTCTACTTTTGCGCTGGCTACCGTCAGTGTACATTCCATAAAGTCTGCATTAGCCAACCCTACCTGTTCGCTTCGTCGCGAATAATTGGTAACTTGGTAGGAAAGTATTGCCTAGTGAGAATATCAAAGAAAACCATCATCAGAGAACTGCTATGGATGAGTGGTTTACTACTAGTTAGCCTATCCATCGCATGGCTAATGGTCAGATCCTGGCCCACCGATACGCTCGACATTCAACTACACGATACCTATTTTATATTTCCGGCTGACCCGGTTTATATTGGATTATGGTTCTGGTGCTTTATGTTGCTGATCAAGTATATGGTTCAGGGATTAATCGCACTAGCCAGATTACATATTGTATCCGCATTCGTTGTGGCGCTTATTCTATTGTATGGTTTACTGGTAGCATTGTTTGGTACAGTCATTTCATATTCTTATCTGAATGACTCTTCTGAGATGTTTTATGAGCCGCTTCGGCAGGTAGATCAATTTGCCTTTACCTTTTATTCCACTGTTTCGGTGGGGCTGTTGGTTATAATAATCATAGTAGTCCAGGAAATAATAAATAAAATCAGGCCCCTGTCCTTGTCCAATCATTAAGACTTGCGTTATTTAGTAAGCATAGAAATTGACAAGTAACGCACCACTAAATCAGGCTGGTATTCGCTGGTCATTTTGATAAGTATGAGAGACATTAACCGGGTATGCGTCTACTGCGCTTCCAGTGCCAAAGTAGACCAGAAATATTTTGATGCTACCGAAAAGCTGGGCATTGAACTGGTGAACAACAAGGTAGAAGTGGTATACGGCGGCGGGGCCGTCGGACTGATGGGAAAGCTGGCGGACACGGTGCTGGAACATGGCGGGGAGGTCATCGGCATTATGCCGCAGTTTATGCGAGACATAGAGCTTCACCATAAGAAAGTGGCCCGCTTCCATATTGTGGGCGATATGCACGAACGCAAAAAACGCTTTCTGGATGGTGCCGATGGGCTGATTGCCCTACCCGGCGGCTGCGGCACGCTGGAGGAACTACTGGAAGCACTCACCCTAAAACGTTTGGGGTTATATACCGGGGCCATTGTCGTTCTAAATACGGATGGTTACTACGACCCGCTGCAAACCATGCTGGAGCGCAGTATTGAAGAGCAGTTTATGGGCGAAGAGCACCGGCAAATGTGGACGTTTGTAAAAGAACCCGAAGAAGTAATGGAGGCTCTGCGGCAGGCACCACCCTGGAGTAAAGAAGCCATTCGCTTTGCTACTTTCCGGAAGTAATTAGTGACGCACACTATCTTATCATCTTGTTATCAATCATACGACAACCTGCAAAAATTTATGAATCTCTTCCCTGATCCGGCGTCCTCACTCTGGATTCGCCTTGTTCTTCCGGTCCTGTTGATAACTCAAAGTGCGTTGGCCCAGGTACTGGTAGTACAGGATGAAATGCCCCAGATAGAAGTGCTGTCTGATTTTTTGCAAAATACCGGAAAGCTAAAAGTAGACGTGGTGGATCAGGCGCATCTGCCAGATGATATGTCGAGCTACCAGGCAGTGATCGGGTTTATTCATGGTGAGCTGAAAGTTGCTGCTGAAAAGGCCATCATTGCGTATACGGAAGCCGGCGGGCGGTATGTTTGTCTTCATCATTCCATCAGCAGTGGTAAAGCTAAAAATGAGTTCTATTTTGATTTTCTGGGAATACAGCTTGATCATCCCGAGTCTTCATCGAAACCGGTAAAACCGGGAGAAGGGTATGGCTGGTTTCACGATGATGAAAATGGTATTACCTATACGCTCGTCAACCTAAATCCTCATCATTACATTACCAATCATCATATAGAATGGAGTACACCGGTAGCCTATACCTCTTCTGACGAGCCAGCTGTGGAACGTGAGTATCCGGCTATTGCCCTTCAAAAAACTGAGGTATACATGAACCACAAGTTTACCGATGGGCGAGAAAAGACGGTGCTATGTGGTGTCAAATATTCTGACCCGCGCAATGGCGAGCTTTTTATGCAGGATCGCGGGGTATGGTGGAAACATTATGGCGAAGGTTTAATATTCTATCTCATGCCCGGCCATGCTTCATCCGATTATGAAAACCCTAACATCGCGCAGATGGTCTTGAATGCCATTAACTGGCAACCCTAATCTTTCTAACATTCACTCCTTTTCTCCCTCATGCTTAAACAAGAACGCTTCTTATACATTCTTCAGCAGTTGGAGCGACATCAGAAAGTAACACCTCCGGAGTTGAGTGAAGCCCTGGGTATATCCGAAGTTACTATCCGCCGCGACCTGACCGAACTGGATGCCTTAGGAAAAATTCAGAAAGTGCACGGTGGAGCCATACCCATTACCGGCCGCGCCGCCTCTTTTCAGCAACGGCAATCTATTCATGCCCCAGCCAAAAAGATTATTGCTGAAAAAGCCAAAACGCTGATTCAACCCGACCAGATACTGATGATTGACGGGGGAACAACCAACCTCTACCTGGTACAACAACTGCCATTAGATCTTCGGGCAACTATCATCACCAATTGCCTGTCTATTGCCCAGTCACTGGTCAACTTTCCCCACATCCAAGTGATTCTTCCGGGTGGCCGATACGAAAAAAAGAATGATGTGCTGGTCGGTGCCGAGACCGTGAAAACCTTTTCTGAAACCGGGGCTGACCTGTGCTTTTTAGGCGTTTGCCGGATTGACGCGGAGCGAGGTATTACTGCCGATCATTATGAAGAAGCCCTGGTGAAGAAAGCCATGACGCGTTCAGCTAAACAGGTGATTGCCTTGGCCGACATCCATAAAGTTAACCAGAGTGATGCCTTTTGGGTGGCTCCTGCCGATCTGCTATCCACCTTGGTCACCGATGTAGCCCCTGCCGATGAACGGCTCCTACCATTCCACACGCTTGGTATTAAGTTGCTCTAGCCTACACTTTTTTTGTTTTCTCGTTTCCCATTGGCAACAGCCGCCAAACATCCTCTATTATTTGGAGTTCCTTGCTTCAAACGATTATGGTTCTCTATGAAAAATTTTATTCAGGATTTTAAGGAATTTGCCGTTAAAGGCAGCGTGGTCGATCTGGCTATCGGTATTATTATCGGGGCGGCTTTCAATAAAATAGTGTCTACCTTGGTTGAGCGGGTCATTATGCCACCTTTTGGCCTGTTGTTTGGCGAGGCGGATTTTTCTCGCTATAAATGGGTGCTGCGTCCGGCAGAAATTGGGCCATCGGGCAATGTTCTCCAGGAAGAAGTATCTATCGGATATGGCGCGCTGGTGCAGGTATCGGTTGATTTTCTCATTGTTGCGCTCACTATTTTTGTCGTTATCCGCTTTATCAATTCACTAAAACGAAAAGCAGAAAACGAACAGGAGACGAGCGTACCCACACCAAAAGATATCCAGCTACTGGCTGAAATCCGAGACCTGCTAAAAAAGCAAGGCCCGGCTAGTTGACATTAGACAGTTTGGGAAACCTGTGCTTTAGCAGTGGAGGTAAAGATTAATAGCATCTGCTTTTGGCAGTTCGTATACTGCAACTAATAAATGCCCGGCAATAGGTAGTTCAGGCGGTTCCGTTTATAGTATTAGAAAACATTACGTCTGGGGCGGTCAGTTCTGCATTGGAGGGAAAAGAGAAGTGAAAGGTGCTTCCGCAGCCATCTTTACTTTCTACAAACAAGGTGCCGCCCATCTTCTGAATAAATTCCTGTGTTATTAATAACCCCAAGCCATTGCCTCGCTCACCAGCCGTACCCAGAATACCTAATTTTTTCTTTCTCCGAAGTAATGAAATGATCTGAGCCTGGCTCATCCCAATACCGGAATCAGCAATACTGATTTGCACATTTCCCTCTTCAAATCTCCCCGTAAGTTGAATATTCCCTTTTTCAGTAAACTTGTTGGCGTTGTATATCAGGGTTTTTAATATAAATATTACCTGCTGACGGTTGGCCACAACTAAGCCATCTTCCACATCATTATGTAGCTCGTTCTTCTTCTCCAGTGTTACTGAGCTTAAGCTTTCTGTAACTTCTTCTACCAGCTCAGACAAAGAAAAAGACGTGGCGTTTTCATCTTCCTGCAACTGCATGCGGGTCCACACAATCAGGTTTCTTAATAAAACCTCCGTCGATTCCAGCGTTTTGTTAATCTGATCTATAAAAAAATTCTCCTCATCTGCTGACAGACTCTTTTGTTTGAGTAATTCCAGAAACCCTTTCGTCGTTGCTACCGGCCCGGTTAGGTCATGAGATATTATCGATAACAATGATTGGCTTACTGAGACAATGGCTGGCAATTCGGGTTTTTCGTTCCGAATATTTTTTAGGCTTTTCTGTAAGTATCCGTTTCTTAAGCGTAGTTCCAGTTGGTTAACTATTTGCCGCGCCAGCACTTCTAAAGCAAATTGCTGTTCATGAGAAAGGTTGCGAGGCGCCCGGTCGGCAACACATAAAGCGCCCAGGCAATGGTGATTAGAGGTGATTAATGGAAATCCCGCATAAAAGCGGATTTTAGGGTCATCCTTAACCATGGGGTTCCGACGAAACCGGTTATCAAGCAGCGTATCGGTAACAATCTGGGGACTACTATCCTGGATGGTGTAATGACAAAAGGCTAGTTCTCGCGGTGTTTCTTTTATGTCTATTCCGAGTTGTGCTTTAAACCACTGCCGATCTCGCTCTAAAAAAGAAATAAAAGCAATTGGTGCGCGGCAAATTTGCGAGGCTAGCTTTATCAGGTCATCATACTCTTTTTCTGGGGGGGTATCAACGATATGGTATTTTTCCAATTCTTGTAATCGTCGTTCTTCGTGCTGGAGGGGAGGGTAGAGGTCTTTCATAAAAAATAAGTGTTAACACTCATGTAAAAATAAGTAATAATATTTACAACATTAATATTTTAAAAGTTCAGATTCCAAATAATAATTTGAAAAGAATTTCAATGAATCATCATGTTCTAAAAAAACAGGGCTTTGTGAGCCCAAATGCACATTTTGTTGGTAACATATCTACAAAAATCATTAGCCATTTTTTATCAGCATATAGAGACTAAAGGTTATTCTGTTGATTGTGTAAGAAGTCATTTTCTATCTCAAGTCTTATCGACCGGATGGGTAAGGGTTGCCAGAGGCGGTCAGCAGGGGCTGTGCAGGAAACCTGCCTCCTGCTTTCTGATATGTCAGTAAAGAAATCCGAATAATGCCTACGACCTGTTTGCTTTATTTTATAGTGGTGAGTACAATGTTGATGCTAACCATCGTTCCTTTCTTGTACTTTTACATCTCATTTAAGAAACTACCTAGCACGGCTAACCCAATGATATACATTTCCAGGTATTTCCCAGTTCTATTTCTATGGATAATGGTTCTTTGTTTTTCTGTGGCCTTTACCGGAATTACAAACCCTCTCTCGGCCCAGCCAATTACCGAAGAAGTTATGCTGAAAACTGCCCAAGGTGCGCTTCATGGCACATTGGTGCTACCTGAAGCCGAAACGCCGGTTCCGGTACTATTATTTGTCGCCGGTTCCGGACCTACCGACCGGGATGGTAACACTGCTTTGTTACCGGGTAAAAACAATTCATTAAAAATACTGGCCGATTCTCTGGCGCAGCATGGCTATGCTTCTTTGCGTTACGATAAACGAGGAGTAGGTGCTAGCATAAATGTGGTACAGGCTGAAGAAAAACTACGCTTTGAGAACTTTGTACAAGATGCCGCTGCCTGGGTAGAGCAATTAAAACAGGATGCGCGATTCTCAAAAGTGATTATGTTAGGCCATAGTGAGGGTTCACTGATCGGGATGCTGGCTGCTCACGAAGCCCAGACGGCCGCTTATATTTCCATTGCCGGAATGGCCCAGCCAGCAGATTCTTTATTGCTTGAACAACTACAGACACAACCGGACTTTGTAAAAACTGAAAGTCGTCAGATACTGACTGCTTTGCGCCAGGGAAAGACGGTAGATTCGGTGAGTAAACCCCTGTATGCATTGTTCCGCCCCAGCGTACAGCCCTATCTGATCTCCTGGTTTCAGTATAGGCCCACCGAAGTTATCGCCAAGTTGACTCAACCAGTACTAATCATTCAAGGCACTACTGATTTGCAGGTTCAAGTGAAAGAAGCAGAGCGGCTGGCGCAGGCTCAACCCGAAGCTAAGCTCCAGATTGTTAACGAAATGAACCACGTATTAAAAGAGGCTCCCTCTAACCCTCAAGCTAATCTGGCTACGTATAGCAAGCCCGATTTACCACTGGCTTCTACTCTGGTAAAAAGCATAGTTACCTTTCTGGAAGAGCAGGCAGACTAGCTCTGAGCTATGGAGGACAACAAAAAAAGCCCGGTACCTCCGGGCTACTGAACATGGTTTGGCTTAGCTAGTTTATTGTTAGTAAAAGTCTAAGAGCAAATGTCACCTTATTTTACCAACATAGAGCTATATTTTTTGCTTTGATCACTTCTTCATTCTATCAAAATTGAGGTAAGTAAGTGGGGTGTTTTTTCCCCATTTTCAGAGATAATGTTGGTTTCAAGCCACTAAAGTTAGGTGCTTAAGGTTCACAAGCCCTGTTTTCCGTAGTGGCATTCTTTTTGGCCTCTAATAAGTCACTGTACATCGCTAATTCCTATCACTATGAGAGTATACCGCTACATTACTTATGTTCTTATCTTTATAGTAGGTGCCTGGTTTGTTTCCTGTGCTACCAATCCGGTTACGGGTAAAAAAGAACTTATGCTACTTTCTAAAAATCAGGAAAGAGCTATGGGTGAACAGTCGGACCCGGAGATTACCCAATTCTTCGGAGTATACGAAGACCCCCAACTACAGCGGTTTATTCAATCGAAGGGCGAACAGATGGCCCGGATATCTCATCGCTCTGATCTGAATTATAAATTCAAAATTGTGGACTCACCGGTAGTAAATGCCTTTGCTGTGCCGGGAGGCTTTGTCTATTTTACTCGGGGTATTATGGCTCATTTTAACAATGAGGCAGAGTTTGCCGGAGTGCTAGGTCATGAGATTGGTCACATTACCGCCCGGCATTCGGCCAAGCAGTATAGCAAACAGATGGTGGCCCAGGTAGGGTTGGTGGCTGGGTTAGTCATTGCCCCCGAACTAGCGCAGTATGCCGATGTGGCTCAGCAAGGGTTAAGCCTACTCTTTTTGAAATTTGGCCGTGATAATGAGAGCCAGTCCGATAAACTGGGGGTAGAGTATTCTACCAAAATTGGATATGATGCCAACGAAATGGCTCAGTTTTTCTCCACGCTGGACCGTATGCGAGGCGAGGAGGTAGAGAGTGTGCCCACCTTTTTGTCTACGCACCCCGACCCTGCCGACCGACAGCAACGAGTGCAGGAGCTAGCCCAGAAGTGGAAAGAAAAAACAGACGCTGCTACCCTGGAAGTAGGGCGTAATTCTTATTTGCGTATGATTGATGGTTTACTGTACGGAGAAGACCCCAAACAAGGGTACGTGGAAAAGGGAGTATTCTACCATCCGGTACTGAAGTTTCAGTTTCCTCTCCCTAGCCAATGGACTTTCCAGAACACTCCTCAGCAGGTACAGATGGGGCAACCCGACGGAGCCGCCATTATGACGCTTAGCCTGGCCCCTGGCAACTCTCTACAGAATGCAGCGCAAGCTATTGTGCAGAATAACAATCTCTCAATAGTAGAATCTGATGAAGGATCGGTAAACGGTTTGCCTGCGCTAGTCATGGTAGCTGACGTACAGACTCAGCAAGGTCAGCCGCAACAGCAGCAACAAGTGCGTACGCTAATCTATCTAATTCAGTATGAGGGAAATATCTATAATATTATGGGCATCAGCACTGCTCAAAATTTTAACAAGTTTACGTCTACCTTTACCCGGACTATGAAGAACTTTGCTCCCCTAACTGATGCCAGCAAACTGAATGTGGCTCCTGAGCGAATCGATATCAGAGAAGTGAGGCAGACCTCCACCTTATCGCAGGCGCTAAAGGGGTTTGATATGCCCACCGACCGTCTGGAAGAACTAGCCGTGCTGAATGGTATGGAATTAAATGAACAGGTCTCGCAAGGCACGCTCATAAAAACAGTAGTGCGGGGCGACGAGGTAGCCACTGCGCAGGAACCGTAACATATTGCTACCTGATTGGTCTCTACTGCGAATTCAAAGAATAGCACCTGTCTCTTAAGTGTGCCCATAGTGTCAACGTATGCGGTAAAGCTTTGCTGCAATAATGTTATGCTCTCATGTAAATATCTTAGATAAAGTCAGCCAGCAGTATGCCGCGATAAGCGTTTAGCCAGATTGGGTTTTCTGAAGAGTTTGCCACAGAGTACATATCTAGCAATAAGGGCTATACTATGGTACTATGTAATCGTCAGCAGTGTACCCAACTAAGATAGAATACTTGGTGCTTTTACAATTATTTTTACTACCTTATCCATCCCACTACACCTGCCGATTTTTATTACGAAACATGACTTTTACATGGAAAGTGTATACAAAAAGATTGTAGACACCGTGCCGGTGTTTTTTTTCCTTTGGAGCCAGGAAAAAAAAGAGACCATCTTCATTAGCGAACAGTTTTACGACCATCATTCTAAGGATTACTATGTGTCTGAAGGTTCACGGCATGACCTGCGACAGTATATTCACCCGGAAAGCCAATCTGCCTATGATCAATTCTTTCTGGGGCTCACGGAAGAAAATGATTACCATAACGAAATAGAACTTTGCGCCTCTGATAACCTACCTGGTATCCGGTGGATGAAGATCAGCACATTTCCAGTTATTAATGAAGGAAAAGAGATTGAGTCTATTGCCGGCCACATTAGAGACATTACTCATACCAAAGAGCACAGTAAGTTCTTACAAGATCAGGTAGAGAGCCTGGATACCGTCATGTTTATGCTGGCCCATGAATTATCTGCCCCTATCACCAACATGATGGGCTTGACCGACATGCTAAAAAACAAGGCTGCTCAGGCGGGGCTTGCCACTGACCTTCATCTGTATGATTCCATTTATAACTTTGGAGGAGAAGTATTAACGATTGCTCATGGGCTGGTCAGCCTGTTAGAGCTCCAGTCTCAGAAAGATCCGCTTACCTTCACCGAAGTATCACTTAAGCCTTTGTTAGGGGAAATAATCAATAACTTTTATCTTAAGCCTAACACCAAAACAATTACATTGTCATACACAGACATCCGAGAAGATGCTTCTGTTCATCTGCATTCAGAGAAATTTGGTAAAGCCATTGAAGAACTGCTGGTATTTTTGGTGAGGTGTAGTAAGGCTGATGGCACCATATCCTTGTTGACGCCACCAGCGGCTCATCCTAACCAGCTTGAACTCCGGATGGTTGCACCCGGCGCAAACCTAGCCATACCATCCATTAAGCAGGTGCTGGATCGGTCTTCCCGGCTTAGCATGTTAGACGTTAAAGGACGGGCCATGCGCGGTATGCTGGAGCTGGTTATTGCCAAGGAGATTGTAGAACTTCACCAGGGAAGACTGGAGCTTTTGGAAGATCAACCACTGGGGTTTGCAATTAAATTACCTCATCACGCTGAGTCAGAAACAAAATCAGAAGCTCCGAGCACAGCAACTACCCTTAAAGCATGAGAAGAACGTCCCCTTCACTTTAGAGCATAATTGCTCAATGTATTAATGTTGGTAATAGAGATTGACCAAAACCCGGTAAAGATGCTGGATCATTCAGCGAACAGATGAAAATTATTACTTCTCTTGCACCTCTTTTCTTTTCCGAGCGGCAGTCAGAGCGGCTTTTTGGATGATACTGCTCTGGTCTGGGAAGTAATTATGGCCCGCCAACTCGCAAAACAAAGCAGGCATATCATTTAATGGTAGTACATAACTAGGGTGGTCTTTTAGCAAAGCATTTAAGGGAAGTACAGGGTTATAAGCATCATCAGGCGATTGAGCTATAGTAACTCCCCCCTGACGAGTAATTTCACGCAAGCCTTCTATTCCATCATCTAACCCGCCTGAGAGCAAAACTGACACCGCAGCAGTCCGGTAGCTGCGGGCTCCGCTAATTAGGAGTGTATCAATACTAGGCCGCCAGCGGGTATCAGCAGGTTCTTTCGTTAATATCATGGTTTTTCCTTCCAAAATAAGATGCTCATCCACCGGTGGAACATAGATAGTAGACGGTTGTACTTCCTGTCCATCTTGGGGTACACATACCTCTAACTGGCTATACGTGTTGATAACATTTAAAATAGAGCGTTGAAGCTCACTACCTTTCACCCGATGTAACAAAAAGAAAAGTGGCGATGGAAAGGAGGAAGGAATATGCTCGGCTAAAAATCGGAGAGCACGAAGCCCAGTACCAGAAGTGCCAATCAGAAAAACAGGAAAAGATGAAGGGTACTTCAGGTTCATGGGGTAGTGGTTTGACTAACTTTATTCTGACTTTAAAAAGTATGGTTATATATAAACGCCTGATTATAAGAAACGTTTGAAATTACTATTGGCTTATGTTGAGATCAGGCATGCTTCCAGGATGCTATGCCGAGCTGAATTCCTCTTTTATGATCAGTTCACTATGGCAAGTCTTCAATAGAGCATATTTCACGTAACCTGCTATCACTATAAAATCAGGGTTATGGTACCTTAATTTTTTGATAAATGTGATAACAATTTAGGCAGAATCTTTTTTACTATTTGGTACTGTTCTCAATCAGAAACAGGATCCATATTTTTTAATAATCATTACTTTTTTACCTAAAGTGAAGTAACAATGAGTAACCGACAAACAAAGAAACAATACGAAAAACAGAATCCAGTAACGCAGTATCCGCAGCCACCTTTTCCTCGCCAACCGCAGGACAGGCCCGGTTCGGTAAACCAAATGGACCCCCTGCCTGACCACGGCGAAGAGAGCTACCAGGGCTTTGGTAGGCTGAAAGGACGGAAAGCCCTGATAACCGGTGGTGACTCCGGTATTGGACGGGCAGCCGCCATTGCCTTCGCCCGCGAAGGAGCCGATGTAGCCTTTAATTACTTAGCTAGCGAAGAGGAAAATGCGCAGGAGGTAGTCAAATTGATTGAAGCCGAAGGACGCAAAGCGGTAGCCCTACCCGGCGATATCTCTGATGAACGGTATTGCCAATTGCTGGTAAACAATGCTGTAGAAGAGCTCGGTGGACTGGATATTCTGGTCAATAATGCGGGGCGGCAAACCTCTCAACAATCCATTGAGGATATTACTACTGAGCAATTTGACAACACCTTTAAGGTGAATGTGTATGCCCTTTTCTGGATTTGCAAAGCTGCCTTACCGCATATGGATGCCGGGTCAACTATTATTAATACGACTTCCATTCAGGCATATGATCCTTCTCAGAATCTGCTGGATTATGCTCCCACCAAGGCTTCAATTGTGGCTTTTACCAAAGCACTGGCACAACAGGTAATTGAAAAGGGCATTCGGGTCAATGCAATTGCTCCCGGTCCATTCTGGACGCCCCTGCAACCCAGCGGTGGACAGCCTCAGGATAAGATTGAGAAGTTTGGATCTTCAACCCCTTTTGGTCGTCCGGGTCAACCAGCCGAACTGGCTCCTATGTATGTGTTGTTGGCCTCTCAGGAATCCAGCTACATGACCGGCGAGGTGATTGCCGTAACCGGAGGTGAAACTCCTTATTAATTGATTTGAGTTTGATCAATTATCGAGGCACTTGATGTGCCTCTTAAAACCATTATTCGTCTTCATCAGGCTGGATAATGGTTTTTTGTATATTTTGAGCAGAACCCCAGGTAGGTGTACCATTGTTTATAGTGTGAGCCATTTAGAAGCTAATTACCTGAAACGGATCAATTAATATAATAGCAAGACCTATGGAGGCATTAATTCTAGTAGATATTCAGCACGATTTTTTACCGGGCGGTGCTCTGGAAGTAGCCCAGGGAGATGCCATTATTCCTGTTGCTAACCAACTACAGGAACATTTTGATCTGGTAGTGGCTACGCAAGACTGGCATCCGGCTGATCATGGTAGTTTTGCTTCCAATCACCCAGGAAAACAGCCTTTTGAGCAAGCTGAACTAGCGGGGTTGCCCCAAGTCTTATGGCCCGATCACTGCTTACAAGGTTCACCCGGTGCCGGGTTTCCTGAAACATTGAATATGAATAAGGTGGAAGCCATCTTCCGAAAAGGGATGGACCCTCGCATTGACAGCTATAGTGGTTTCTTTGACAACGGACACAAGAAAGCAACCGGCCTGGGCGACTACCTGAAAGGCCGAAACGTAGATACTATATATGTAGTAGGACTTGCCGGAGATTACTGCGTGAACTTCACTCTACTGGATGCTTTGGAGTTAGGATTTAAGGCAGTGCTGATCCAGGATGGCACCAAACCTATTGATGAAGAAGGTTTTCAGAAAGCCTTAGCCTCTTTTAAAGGAAAAGGGGGCCAAGTCATCAGCAGCCGTGAAATTGTGCATGTTTAGCAATGGTCAATCTTAAGGGGCACTGTCTTCCTGAGCTTCATCTTCTTCAATCGTACCCAGAATAACCTCCTTCAAGAGCTAGACCGATAGTAGCCATCGTGCTACTGTATGTGCAGTAGGTACTACCCCAAGAGCTTGTTCAAATGATCCATCTTCTCTAACCATGGCAGCGAAAAAGTACGGCTGTGGTCTGCCAAGTACTCATAAATGTTTAGGGCCTGGGTATAGTGCTTACGAGCAATTTGCTCCTGGCTTTCTCGCTTTCCTATCTCAACCATTATATCAGCCAGTTGCTCTAGGTTCTCCGGAGTAAAACCGGGGTGCTGTTGTAAGCGAACCACCAGATCTTCCGGCGGAGTATCGAGCAATTCAGTGAATGGAATTCCCAGATGCTCCTTAACTCCTTGTTGCACCGCTCTTTCCACCTGCTCATAATCTTCTCCTGGGGCGGTGCCGATCAATCGCCCCAGCAGCATTCCGAGCACCTTGCCAAGTTGGTCAATTTGATCTTTTAAATAATCGCGTTGCTCCATAGAAAAACTAGTATGGTTTAAAGAACGTATTTGTGCATACTGAAGGTCATGGAATATCTGAAAATCTCGCAGATTTACCCAAAATCCACTATTTTTATTCACTAACAATTACGATCCTCAACTACATGACTAACGAAGATTTACGTTACCCCATTGGGAAATTCTCTGCCCCAGCAGAAATCACTCCGCAGAAACGAGTGGCCTACTTACAGGAGATAGAAGCCCTCCCAGCAAGTATGCGCGCTGTAGTAGCAGGCCTTACCGATAAGCAACTGGATACTCCCTACCGCGAAGGCGGATGGACGGTCCGGCAGGTAGTGCACCATGTGCCTGATAGCCACCTGAACAGCTACGTTCGCTTTCGCTGGACACTAACGGAAAACCAGCCTACCATCAAGGCCTATTATGAAGACCGCTGGGCTGAACTACCCGACGCTTCATCGGCTCCCATTGAACCCTCACTACAACTGCTGGAAGCGTTGCATCAGCGCTGGTTGTTATTACTACGCGCTATGGATGATGAAGCATACACCAGAACGTTAGTGCACCCGCAAACGCAAAAGGTAATTCGGCTGGATACTATGCTGGCAATGTATGCCTGGCACGGAAAACACCATGTAGCCCATATTCAATCATTAAAAGATAGAAAAGAATGGTAAGCTACAGCGAGTTATAAAACCCGGATGGGCAGGGTTTCTGTTCTTTGTTTATCGGCAGCATCTCTTATCCTTTTCTTCGCGTAGCTTCCCAGCGGTTCCAGGCGTGGAGAAAAATCAGGCTGGGCTACATAAAGTTCATGAGTGCGGGGAGCAGATGATGCTATGACATACCCTACCTCTAACCGAAAAAACGATAATGCCAGCAAAGCAGAATACATCAGTCGGTAAAGTATGGGGCGAGCCTGACAGATGAAGAAAGAAAATGTAATGCGTGGCAACTCTTTCATAGCCGTTGCGTGATGGTTTTAATTTTAGTATCTATTCACTTTTAATTTGTAATCATATAAGAATAAATTTTACTAAAATTTAAAATTTACACTGTATTTTCACATACATTGAAAACCATAATTTATTCGTAAACTTGGGCTATGAAATGGTTATATATCTTACTAATAATGGCAAGCGCCACCAACCTAAAAGCACAATCTAAAACGACGAACCCCCTGCGGGTGGGGGTAGTAGGTCTGGTTCACTCTCACGTTCATGGCATTCTAGGCCGGGCCGATAAGGGTGACATTGAAATTGTGGGCATTGTAGAACCCAATCGCGAACTGGCCGAGCGTTTCTCCAAGCAATATGGCTACTCTATGGACCTGGTCTATGATGATCTGGAAGCCATGCTGGATGCCAGCCAACCCGAAGCAGTAACAGCTTTCAATACCATTTACGACCACCTGGAGGTGGTTGAAGTCTGCGCTCCCCGTGGTATCCACGTGATGGTAGAAAAACCCCTGGCCGTGAGCTACGAGCATGCGCAGAAAATGGCAAAGCTGGCCCGACAACATAATATTCACCTGCTGACCAATTATGAGACTACCTGGTATGGCAGCAACCACGAAGCCTACCGGCTGGTGCACGAAGAAAATGCCATTGGCGACTTACGTAAAGTAGTAGTGCACGACGGCCACCCCGGTCCCAAAGAGATTGGCGTAAATAAAGAGTTTTTAGACTGGCTCACCGACCCTAAATGGAATGGTGCCGGTGCCCTGACGGACTTTGGCTGCTACGGTGCCAACCTCATTACCTGGCTGATGGAAGGCGAACGCCCCACTTCGGTAACGGCCGTTACCCAGCAAATTAAGCCGGACATTTACCCCAAGGTAGATGATGAAGCCACTATTATTGTAACTTACCCCAAGATGCAGGGGGTAATTCAGGCCTCGTGGAACTGGCCAGTGAGCCGTAAGGACATGGAAGTGTACGGCAAAACCGGCTACGTAAACACCATCAATGCCCTGGACATGCGCATGCGGCCCAGCGAGAAAGAACCCGAACGCACGCTAAAAGCCAAGCCCCGCCCGGCCCCCTACAACGATCCGTTTACTTTTCTGGCTGGTGTTGTAAAAGGCGACATTAAAGTAAAGCCCACCGACCTCTCGGCCCTGGAAAACAACCTGATTGTAGTAGAAATCCTGGATGCCGCCATCCGCTCTGCCAAAAGTGGGAAGACCGTTGAGCTGAAGTAAGGTCAATCCAATCCAATGCCCTTCGCCAAGAGTGCCTTACCAGTAGGCCTTTTACTATCTAAAAACACCTAAGAGGTATATTGTACATAAACGCAACTCATACAGCGGGCATCAACCAGCCCAAGCGTTACATTACACTCAATAAATAGAAATGAAAGAGAAAGAAATAATACGGAGTGGAAAAGGCGAAGATTATGACTACTCTCAAGATCACTGCTTCATCAAACTTTCTTCAAATAGCACTAATGGCGAACTATGCGTTGTTGAAGATACTCTAAAGCCAGGGTTTTATTTGGGAAGGCATCACCACAAAATAATGACAGAAGTCTTTTATATTCTCGAGGGTGAGGTAACGTTAATTTTTGATGATGAATCGATTACCGCTAAGCCGGGGGATACTATCACAGTTCCTCCGAATGTTTGGCATGCTGCAAGATGTGAAAAGGGTGGAAAAATGCTCACCATATTTAAAAACGGGCAGTTTGATCTATACTTGAAAAAACTATCGGAAATGTCAGAAAGTGATTTTGCTGATGCTGAACTAATGAGATCCGTTTCAGCAGAATTTGATATATACCAGGAATAAAAACGTCCATAGCAAAGTAGAAGCGGTACTAAAGCAGCTGCTTATCCGGGACATCATAAAACAAGCAAGTCAGTAAACCGATCATGGACAAATTAAATGGTTATGAGAGCATCGCACCCGCCTTTATTGAAAGGCGAGGAAAGGCCGTCTCTGGCATTGGTATGTTATCTGTTCAAAATTGGGCGCAAAAGCTATCTTACGGTTCAAGCGTATTAGATCTTGGCTGTGGTACGGGCATTCCAATCTCTAAAGTATTGGTGGAAGCAGGCATGAAGGTCTACGGTATTGATGCATCGCCCACCATGATTGGTGCTTTCCGACAAAACTTTCCCAATATTCCTATGGCCTGTGAGTCGGTTGAAGAATCTGCATTTTTTAATCTCCCTTTTGACGCTATCATTGCCTGGGGCCTCATGTTTCTTTTACCTGAAGATGTCCAAACTCTCGTAATACAGAAGGTCGGCCGTTCCCTGCTGACTGGCGGTAAATTTTTATTTACGGCCCCGTATCAAAAAATTGAATGGAAAGATAGTATGACGGGGCAAAGCTCTAGATCTCTTGGCCGAGAAAAGTACCAAGAACTATTATCGTCCTCTGGTTTATCGCTGATTGAAGAGTTTGAAGACGAGGGAGAGAACCACTATTTTAATACGGTTAAAGGGTAACTATTCGCCTCTGATATAACTAAGTGCCCACCACACGAAACACAAATAGATAAGTGTAACTACCTCCCCGACTGTTGAAACGCTTGTTAAGCTTGCCACTTCCCCTATATTCTGGTGAATAAAAAAATTTGCTAGAAAGTTTGCGAAACCGAAAAGTTGCGCGCTTATTTGCAACCAATTGGTTTCTTAAACACAGAAAGATGAGAAGAGATGTATTCCAGGCCATAGCTGACCCCACAAGGCGAGCCATTATTGCGCTAATTGCCCTACAGGCCTTAACCCCTAATGCAATTGCCGAAAACTTTGATATTACCCGGCAGGCGGTGTCTAAGCATTTAAGAGTTTTAACCGAATGCGAACTAGTGAAGCAAGAGCATCAGGGGCGAGAAATATACTATAAACTCGAGCTTGAAAAGATGAAAGAAATAGATCTGTGGCTGGAGCAATTCAGAAAGATTTGGGAAAACCGTTTTAGCCAGCTCGATCATTTATTAACAACCATCAACAACAAGAAAAATGAGCAGTAGGCTACTATTCAATTTCCTGGTAGACAAGGAAAGCAGCACCATCACTATCACGCGTGAATTTATGGCCCATCGGCAACTTGTTTGGGACTGCTACACCAAGAGCGAGCTTTTGGACCAATGGTTTGCCCCGGAGCCGCTAACCACCAGAACCAAATCAATGGATTTCAGGGAAGGTGGCCACTGGCACTATGCCATGGTAGAGCCTAACGGAAAAGAGTACTGGGGCTTGACAGAATACCTTACAATTAAACCTATTGACTTCTACACCGCTTTAGATGCCTTCAGTAATGAAAAAGGTGATATAAACACCCACTTACCTCGCGCCACCTGGAAAGTTACTTTCACTGATAAAGACAATAACGCGATAGTGCATACCCTGATTACCTATAACTCACTGGAAGATCTGGAGACTGTTCTCAAGATGGGAATGAAAGACGGAATGGCCTCTACCCTGGAACGGCTCGATCACTTGCTATTGGCCTTAAACAAACAATAAATTCTTGAACTATGGAAACGACCAAAGTAACAGTTGAAACTCTCGTCCATGCCGACTCAGGCAAAGTATGGGAGTACTACACAAAGCCCGAGCACATCACCCAATGGAACTTTGCTTCCGACGAATGGCAATGCCCAGCGGCAGAAAACAATTTGAACGTTGGCGGAAAATACAGCGCCCGTATGGAGGCTAAAGATGGAAGCTTTGGGTTTGACTTTGAGGCCATATACGACGAAGTTATCCATCAGAAGAAACTGAGTTATACCTTAGCAGATGGCAGAAATTCAACAACCATTTTTGAAAGCCAAGGCGGGCAAACCAAAGTTACTACCACCTTTGATGCGGAAAACCAAAACCCGGTTGATATGCAAAGAAACGGTTGGCAGGCAATATTGAATAACTTCAAAAAGTATGTGGAAGCAAACTGACAAAAAACGAGTGCCACAACAACAGCGGTTGGAGTGCAAATTCTAGCCGCTATGTTGTTTTAAGTAATGCTTCTGCTTCCGGTGTCACCCAAACTTCATAGAACCTAGGGCCCCACAAATAGGTGGTTTTTAATATAACAAAATGCTGATCATCAATATTTTATTAATTTGATTGGTGTTGCTTTTTTCACAAATCCAATCTACAGTGAAAGATAATATCAGACTGAAAACGTAACAAGTCCCCTCCTTAATCTTATTCATTGCTTCTTTTCTTCAGGGATAAAACTTCCGCGATTCTCTTTCCAAACCATTACGCAGAAGAACACTAAATCATATTGCTCGTATGCATGAGAACTGAGCCAATGGTTAAACTATCTGAAAAACAGAGAGCCTTCTGATTTTCCAGATGAACAAAATGGTAAGCTCAGTATTAATAATGTATCAGCAATGATCAAAACATTACTGCCGCTTGCCGTGGTTACTTTTAAATGACTATTTTTCCCTGACGTATGAACCCGGAATTCTTAAAGAAGATATATGCCACCCACCAGGAGTGCACCACGTGCCCATCGCCAACCGATGTAGCCACATTCTTCGATACCTTACTAGGGGCGCTCTTTTCTGATTTTACTCAACTAGCGCACCTATCAGAAGCCGAATTTCTTAACCTGATGGAGCAGTTGCAAAAAGACCTTGACCGCCTGCTACAGCAAAGCCCATCACAGATAGGCCGGGTGTCGGAGGTGACGCAAGCGTTTTTTGATGCCATTCCGGGTTTGTATGACACCCTTCAGGATGATGTAACGGGTATTTTTGAAGGTGATCCGGCTGCCAAAGATCGCGGTCAGGTGATTCGGACGTATCCTGGTTTTTACGCCATTGCCGCCTACCGGTTTGCGCATCAGTTGCATCGCCTGGGGGTGCAGGACCTGCCTCGCATCATCACTGAATATGCTCATAGTAAAACAGGAATAGATATTCACCCATCGGCACAAATCGGTACTCATTTTTGTATTGACCACGGCACTGGGATAGTGATAGGCGAAACGGCAATTATTGGTAATCATGTGAAGATCTATCAGAATGTTACGCTGGGAGCACTAAGTGTTAATAAGGAAGATGCCGCAATTAAGCGCCACCCAACCATTGAAGACCATGTGATCATTTACTCGGGTGCAACCATTCTGGGTGGTCAGACCACCATTGGGCACCATAGCGTGATTGGCGGTAATGTGTGGCTTACCCGCAGCGTGCTTCCAAACTCTAAAATCTATTACCAGTCTAAAATGTATAATGATGTAACCCAGGATACCGACCTGATCATCTTTAAAACCAGCTAAACAACCGGCCTCGCATGTCTCTCTTTTTTATCTTTTATCCTGCTTTTATATGAAACTCGCTGACCTTATTGGAAATACTCCTCTAGTAAAACTACAAACCATCCCGGTAAAGAAAAACGTGACATTGTTAGGAAAACTGGAAGGGAATAACCCCGGCGGGAGTGTAAAAGATCGCGCGGCCTATGGTATGATTAAGGGCGCGCTAGACCGGGGTGATATTAAGGTAGGAGACCAGCTAATAGAAGCCACCAGCGGCAACACAGGTATTGCGTTGGCTATGATCGCCCGCATCCTGGGACTGAATATGACGCTCATTATGCCGGATAATTCTACCCGCGAGCGGGTGTTGTCTATGGAGGCTTACGGAGCAAAAGTCATCCTGACGCCTGCTGAAAGAACCATTGAGTATTCGCGCGAACTGGCCGAACAGATGGCGGTTGAAGAGGGCTATTTTATGCTGAACCAGTTTGCTAACCCTGATAACTACGGTGCTCATTACCGCACCACCGGCCCGGAAATCTGGCGGGATACCGAGGGACAGGTTACCCATTTTGTTTCGGCTATGGGCACCACCGGCACCATCATGGGCGTTTCGCGCTACCTAAAAGAACAAAACCCCGCCGTGCAGATCGTTGGTACCCAACCCACGGATGGCTCCAGCATTCCCGGCATCAGACGCTGGAGCCCCGAATATTTGCCGAAGATTTTTGAGCCCGAACGGGTTGATCGGGTAATTGATGTAAGCGAGGACGATGCCCGAACCTACACCAAACGCTTGGCGAAAGAAGAGGGAATTTTGGCCGGAATGAGCAGTGGTGGGGCTGTATACGCCGCGCTTCAGATTGCCGAAGAAATTGATTCTGGCGTAATCGTCTTCATCGTCTGCGACCGGGGCGACCGTTATCTCAGCTCCGACCTGTTTATCTGAGTTTCATCTACCAACCCAAAGCAATTTCTCAAAACTCACCATTTGGGTTTAATAGACATTATTCTGATTTTCTTTTAGAGACATGATAGGAAGCGGCTGGCAGGAGGCGAATGCCCCGCATCACTGCCTCCTGCTAACCGCCTCCGGCAGCACTTACCTGCCCGGTCAGATAAACTTTCAAAAGAAAACAGACTTCCATAATGATCGGAATAAACTCTAATGTATCGTGATTTTTCGCCCGGTTTCGGCCGCTTCCAAAATGGCAGCAATCAATTGCATGTCTTTCAATCCCTCTTCTCCCGAAGCCAGCGGGTGTTCTTTCTTGCGGATGCTTTCCACGAAGGCATCCATCTGCGCTACCTGCTGATACTGTGGTCCCTCAATATTCATCGGGCCCTCAATCGTTATTCCCTGAGCACCGGTGGCATTAAATGCTGGTTCTAGCTTGAACCAGCCCCGTTCGCCAGTGGCATATAGTCGGTCAACGTAGGAGGAGTAGGTAGTGCTGGAGCGAGCCAGGATACCGTTAGGAAATTCGAATTGCCAGAACACCGTCTCGTAAATATCCACAAAGTGCTCTTTATCAAAGGTGAATGCCTGAGCCGTTACGTTGATCGGATCGGTGCCGATAGTTCGACGGGCACCCTGGATGGCATACACTCCTAAATCCATAATAGCCCCGCCTCCGCCAATCTCTTTATCCAGCCGCCAGGAATCCGGGCCGGGGCGAGTAAACCCCAGCCCAGACTCAACCACTTTCAGTGGGCCGTAGACCTGCTCTTGCGCCAGCCTCCGCATTTCCAGGTGGTGAGGCTCAAAGTACAGCCGATAGCCGACGGATAGCTGTACATTATTCTTTTGGCAGGCTTCAATCATCTGTTTGGCTTCCGGCACGTTCATGGCCATGGGCTTCTCGCAGATGACGTGCTTGCCAGTTTGTGCCGCCCGGATGGTGTACTCAGCGTGCATAAAGTTGGGTAGCACAATGTAGATGATGTCGATATCCGGGTTATCGGCAATACGGTCGAACGTCTCGTAGTTGTACACATTTTTTTTCGGGATGCCGTACTCCTTCATCCACTTCTCCTCTTTTTCCGGCGTGCCGGTGACGATACCTGCCAGGTAACAGTGCTGGGTGTGCTGTAAGGCAGGGGCCAGTTGGTGCGTGGCATAATTGCCCAAGCCAACCAAGGCAATGCCCATTTTCTTTTCCTGGTGGTACGCTGCTTTGGTCAGCGAAGGGGTAAGTAAAGCTCCAGATGCCAGGGCAGTTTGGGTCAGGAATGTTCGTCGGGAGGTAGGCATCGGTATAATCGGTTGGTTCTACAGGAAGTTAGCAATTTATCATCTAATGATTGGTGAATGATGAGTAATGATCGATGCTAATAAGCAGATCATAAAGTACGCCTAACAAATCAACCAGCATTGGTTTTAAACTCAATGCTGGCAAAATCGCCAAAATACCTAGCCATAAATAAAGTCATACCTTCTATCTCATCAACCATTAGTCACTACTCATTAAAGTTATTCGTTTCGGAGTGAGTCTACCGGGTTGGCCGTGGCTGCTTTTACGGACTGCACACTGACGGTACTGACCGCCACGATAATAGCTACCGTGCCCGCCAGGGCGAAGATCCACCACGATAGATTGATCTGGTATGCGAAGTTCTGTAGCCACTGGTCTACGGCATAATACCCCAGCGGAATAGCAATCAGAAAAGCCAGGATAATTAGTTTTACAAAATCGTGCGAGAGTAAGAACACGATGTCACTCACGGCAGCGCCTAGCACTTTACGGATGCCAATCTCTTTAGTGCGGCGCTGGATAGAAAGCATGGCCAAACCGAACAATCCCATGCAGGAAACAAAGATAGATAAGCCTGCCCCGACGGTGATCATCTGTTTCCATTTAGCTTCGGCTTCGTAGTTTCGTTCGTTGATGGTGCTTAGCAGTTCATACTCAAACGGGCGGAAGGGTACTACTTTCTCATACGCTGCCTGGGTAGCTTTTAGCGCCTGTGTCAGTTGGTCAGGCTGCATCTTTACCCACAGATCACCGGAGCCTTTTATCAAAAGCAAGGGGCCTATTTTCTCTCTTAGCGACTCAAAGTGATAATCCTTGACTACACCTACCACCGTCAGAGGTTGGTCGCCGTAGGCCAATTCCTGCCCGATAGGGTCTTTCCCGCTTGCACCTCCCCAACCGACTTCCTTAACAAAACTTTCGTTTACAATAACGGACTGAGAGGAATCAGTCGTGTATTCCGGCGAAAAATTGCGCCCCTGCATGAGGGGTATTTGTAAGGCCGGTAAGAAATTCTCATCCACCCAACTGATAGCAAACTCTATTTCCTGCTCCTTATTATTTGCTTTCGCCACTGTATAATTCGGTCCGCCACTTCGGGTGGAGATCATGTCAATGGAAGGTTCCTGAGCCAAATCGTTCTTTAGAGCTTCTACGATAGCATCATGCCTTCCCCTTCCCAGATAGACAACTGCCAGATCATCATTGTTGTATCCTAAATCTTTTTGTATAAGGTAGTTGAATTGAGAGTAGACGCCGACCGTAGCAATCATCAGGAAGATAGCAAGGGAGAACTGGAACACGACCAGCCCCTTCGCCAGGTAGTTTTTACCCGATAGCCGAAATCGATTGTACAGGGTTTGCACCGGGGTGAAGCCGGACAGCACCAGAGCCGGATAAAAACCGGCGATGAATCCAGTTAGCAAAAAGAGCAGAATGTAGCCCGTAATCAGTTTGGTATCGAGCAGGTAGGTGAAGCTTAGGCGCTTGTTCGCTAACTCATTGAAGAAAGGTAATACCAACAGCACAATCAGAATGGCTCCGGCAAAGGCAATCAGGCATATGATGAACGACTCACCCATAAACTGCCCAATCAACTGCCGACGCTGCCCGCCGATTACTTTCCGAATGCCAATCTCCTTCGCTCTTCTCAGCGAATGCGCCACCGTCAGGTTGATGAAATTGATGCAGGCGATGAGCAGAATAAACAGGGCAATGCCTGACAGGATATAAGAATAGATAGGATTGCTTCCGGCGGTCAGTCCGTTTCGGTTGGCACCATAATCAGGGTCAAGATGAATTTGTTGAAAGGGCTGCAATCCAAAATGAATCTCGGCTATAAAATTAAACCGTTCCCTAGCCTGCTTCAGTTCTTCCCCGGCCTTGCTCAGAAATACTTCGTTCAGTTTGGGGTCCAGCGTATGATAATCGGCATCGGGGCTCAGCAGCACAAAGGTGTTTATGTAAAACCCAATCCAGTTGGTATCTTCATCATTCTGTCGGTTAAACTTAAAAGGAATAAGCACATCAAACTGAATAGATGAGTTTTGAGGTGGGTCTTTGGCCACTCCGGTAATAACAAAGGGCTCAAAGGCATCTTCTACCTGTAATTCCAGCGTCTTGCCTACCACATCGGTCGTACCAAAATATTTCTCAGCCGCCGTTTCGGACAGTACCATCGTATTTAGCTCCGAGAAGACCTGCTGAGGATTTCCAGCCAGCAGGGGGAAGGAGAAGACCGAAAAGAAATTATCTTCTACGGCATGCACCTCCTGGTTATGCGTGTCGGTACCCCGTCGTAGAATGAAGGAGGCGGTTTCCATACGTAAGTAAGCCTCTATTTCAGGAATTTCTTTGGCAAAGGATGGCCCTACAATCTGGTTGGTGCTTCCTATCTGATTAACTCCATCACTGCGGGTCATGGTGGCGGTCACCCGAAAGATTTGCTCTTTGTTTTCGTGGAAGCGATCGTAGCTCACCTCGTCTTTGGTATACAGCACGATCAGCATACAGCAGGCCAGCCCGATGCTAAGGCCGGTCATGTTGATGAAGGAGAATACTTTGTGGCGGAACAGATTTCGGTAGCCCACTTTCAGGTAATTATTGAACATAGCCGAGTGGTTAACAGGTGAAAGTTGATCATGATTTCTCTTGACAAAAGCTGGTCGGAAATAGGTAATAGCGTTCAGAAAATACAGCCACTGTGCTTTCCGTATCCCGTGTTGCTGTACCCACCGCTGATACATCTCGTACAGATCACCCTCAATCTCCGGCAGTAGACCAGGGTCACAAAACCAGGTCAGCAGGTGGTTCACCCATTGAGGAGGAAGGTGTTTTGTTGACATAAGGTTTAAGCTAGGGGCCGGGAGCTAGGAGCGGAACCACCGTAGCGCGGCGTTCTCCACGCACCCTGCTCCCAGCACAGAGTTATTCGTTTCGTAGTGAGTCTACCGGATTGGCCAACGCTGCCTGCCAGGATCGTAACCCTACGGTTAGCAAAGCCAGCGTGAGGGCGGAGATAACTGTGAGCAGGAAGATAGCGATGCCGATGTTGGTCTGGTAGGCAAACCCAGCCAGCCACTCCTGCGCAAAATACCAGGCAATGGGTGCCGCTACCACAAAGCTAACCAGCACCAGCCCGACAAACTCCTGAGAGAACAAAGCGATAATCTGCGTTACTGTAGCCCCCAGCACCTTCCGGATACCAATTTCTTTTAGCCGCTGATTGGTGGTAAAAGAAACCAGTCCCAGCAAACCCAGACAACTAATAAAGATCGCCAGCCCAGTGGCTACATTGATCAAGCGGGCCGTTCTTTCCTCGGCTCTATAGAACCCGGCGATGGTGTCGTCATAAAACTCATACTCAAATGATTCTTCTGGATAAATCTTTTTGTAAGCCTGTTCTACCTGAGCCAGGGTTTGCCGCACCTCATCCGATTGTTTTCCTTGGGTGGCCATTAATACGTTGAAGCTTCCTAAGTTATAAGCATTACTGCCCATCATAAGGGGATGTAACTTATCTCGTAGGGGGCCATCGTGAAAATCACTTACTACTCCAACTACTGGCAGAGCCTTATCCTTATGAAACTCAATAAGTTTACCTACTGCCTCATTGGGCGGATCAAAGCCAAGAATGCGGGCAGCTGTTTCGTTGAGTAATAGCTCATTCATGGTATCACTGGCATAGTAATTACGACCAGCTAGCAGTTCAATGTTAAATACATTCAAATAACTGGTATCGGCTTCTTTAATATAGACATGTGCTTCTATTTCAGATGTATCAGTTCTATAAGCAATGGTGCGCGAGCTCCAGTTATTAGCAGCAGGCAGACTGCTACTCAGACTGACTTCTGAAACTCCGCTAAGTTGCCTTAACTCATTTGCCAGCACTATGCGGCGTTGGGTAGTATCCTGCCACCAGTGGTCAGGGCGAAAATGAATAATAGCATCTTTCCGAAACCCCATATCTTTGTTAAGCAGGTAATGCAACTGGCTACCAACCATGAGGGTGCCCAGAATAAATATTTGGGCAATAGCAAACTGAAATACAATCAATGCTCTTCGGAAGTAAGCCTTGCGAGTTCTTCCCGACATTTGTCTGGCTTGGTTTTTCAGCGCAAAAACCGGGGAGTAAGCGGATAGCACCCAGGCCGGATACGTACCTGCCAGCAAGCCAACGATACCAATAATTGCCAGTAGCAACAACCAGCCATTTCCTTTCCAGAGAACCGATAGTGATAATTCAGGTGGCAAGCTCTCGGCAAAAAAATCAACACCCAACTTCGCTACTCCCAACGATAATATTCCTGCCAATAAGGTGATAAGAAACGTTTCACCCAGAAACTGCTGAATGAGCTGGCCCCGGCTGCTACCTAGCACTTTTCGCACGCCCACTTCTCTCGACCTCAGTACTGCCCGGGCTGTTTCCAGGTTAACAAAATTGACCGAAGCAACCAATAGTAAAAACAAAGCCACTAGTACCAGCCCGTATAAGGTAGGCTTGTGAGCTACCCCGTGATTGCTCATAGTATATTCAACATTAAAATGTACATCTGAGAGCGGCTGTAAAACAAATGCTCTTTCAACGCTGCTTTCTTCGGGGGCTATATACTTTTCTACTAAAGCAGGAAACTGCTCGCTAATGTTAGAGGGTACTGTCTCTTTTGATAGTTTAATAAATGCCAGTGAGTTACTATTAGTAGACCCCCAGCTATCCAGACCATAGCTCTGGTATAATGACTCTTCCGCTTCAATGGTGGCAAAGGAAAGGTAATCAGTGTAGGGTAGGTCTGTATTGTATGGGTTGTCTTGCAGAATGCCCGATACTACAAAATCCAGTGTGTCAAAGTAGGTGAGCGTTTGCCCAACGGCATCCTGATCTCCGAAGTACTTTTGTGCCTGACTTGCGGTGAGTACTACCTGATAAGGTTGAGAAAGCGACTGTTCCGGGCTCCCAATCATCCATTGATGACCAGAAAACACCTGAAAGAAATCCGGCTCAGCAATGACTACCTCGTTCTCCCCGGCAAAATCTGCTTTGCCCGGAATGCTTACTCCTGAGCCTACCGAATGAAATGCCGCTACAGCTTCCAGGCCGGTAAACTCGTCCCGGACGGCATGCGGTATCGGACCTGAAACGCCTCCATTGGTAATCCAGTCGTCGGCAAACTTCAGGCGAGAGGTTATGCGGTAAATCCGGTCGCCGTCGGGGTGGTGGCGGTCGTAGCTGAACTCGTGCTGCACCGTGAGGGCAATGACGAGGCAGGCAGCGATGCCAATGGCCAGCCCGAAGACGTTAATGGCGGTGTGTAGCTTACTTTTCTGTACCTGTCGCCAGGCGGTTAAAAAATAGTTGCGAAGCATAGCGGGTGAAGTGATGGGTGAAACATGACCTTTGCGCCGGAGGGCAAACGGCCGGAAAAAAGTGATAATATTGAGTATGTATAGCCATTTGGCCCGATGGCGACCGTATTGCTGTACCCACCGCTGATATAGTTCGTGCAGGTCACCCTCGATCTCCGGCAATAACTCAGGCTTGCAGATGCGGGCTATCAGGCGGTGAGTCCAGTGAGGAGGTTGTGGTCGGTCAGGCATTGGTGAGCATTTTTGTTAGTGATGGTCCCAGGCAATTTTGGGAATCAAATCCCACATGCGGTTGCGCATGCGTCGGCTTTCTTCCAGGGCCTGTTTACCGTAAGCCGTTACCCGGAATAATCGCTTGGGTCGCCCGCCCCGCTCTTCGGTAGCACCACCTAAGCGTGAGTTGAGGAATCCCTTGTCTTCCAGTCGGTTCAGCGCCGCATGTACCGTGCTCAAAGTAACTGTTCGCCCGGTCTGGGCCTTAATCTCGTCTTTTATACTTACTCCATAGGCATCATCGTAAAGCAACCCCACCGTAAGCATGACCAGCTCCTGAAATTCACCAAGATTTGTCCCTTTCATCTGATTTGTTTCGTAAATGACGATAATGTAGTAAAACTCTTTTATATCTCCTAGTAACAACAGGGTTATAAGTCAATCCTGGTGCTATATCAAGAGCAAGTTGACAGGCTATATAACTATTGCGGTAGACAGTAAGAGATCTATGGGTGATATTTCACTGGTGAAGTATCACTGAATGCATAGTTCCGTAAAAAAAGTGCAGTTGTGAGGCTGCACATAGGTTGAACAACTATTTTGATTTACTGAGGGTCAATACTTTTTGCATATGAATAATTACTGCTCCATAAGCGCAACGAATATGGCTGGTTTGCAAAATGAGAAACATTGAGTCCTGCAGAGAAAACTTCCTGAGAAGGTACTTTAGTATGATACACTATCTCACCATCTTGATCGTGCAAGTTCAGGAAAATGGGCGCTGAAAGTGGGTTTTTGAATACCACCTTGATTAAGCCAGGTTCGGATTTTATCACGGGTTTAAAATATGTTGCTTGAGCAGGTTTATCTTCTACATTAAACGTTTGAGAAGAAGTGCCTGCTTTTGTTCGAACCTCTACAATATATTTTTCGCCTGGAATCTCAGAGAAATCATAAGCGCGGATAAACAAAGCGCGGTGGTGAATAGTCTCGGCATGTAATTGGCGCCCTTTCTCGTCTTTAATCTTTAAAATTGCATTTTGATTTCCGGCAGGATTAATTACCCGAATGCTCACTTTCTTCTGTGAAGTCTGCATGGCAGTGATCTGAATACTGGCTTTTTCTGCTTTGGGTTTGGCAGCGAATACATGGTTGGCATTAGTTATAGCGATAACCAAAAGGGTTATCAATGTTAATTTTTTCATGGGTATAATGGGTTTAAAAGTAATGTTGTTGCTTAGTGAATAGGCAGTTTGTTTGCCAAATTACAAAAGTGTCAAATTGCTGAAATTAAGCGGGTTACTACCAAGTTAGGTGTTCAGAAGCGGACAAAAAATGTACACTTTAGAACAAGCCTTTTGGTAATGAATAGTGATGGTTGAATAATGACTAGTAAGGAATGTATAGGG
Source organism: Roseihalotalea indica (assembly GCF_022458895.1). Next base: position 275,936 of record NZ_JAINFL010000002.1, read on the forward strand.
GAAGGAACAATAAGCCATCAACAATTCAGCAATCTTACTTATTGTACTTTTTTGCCTTTTTTCTTTAGCTTTCAATTTGAATATCCCAACCAAGAAAGATGAAATACACAACCTACATTCTGCTACTCATCAGCAGTTTTTCCTGCTTTGCCCAGACCTCTTCTTCTCGTCCGGTTTCTCCGGCCGCCGCTACCGAGTGGCCCGATTCGCTGCCCTGGTGGCAGCGGAATAATCTTCGGCTCATGCAAACCAACCTCCCGGCCTATGAGGCAACCTTGAATGTAGACTCGCTGATGGAAGATCTAGAGCGTTTTTCAGTGAATACCCTGATCATTAATGGAGGTGGCATTATGGCGTTTTATCCTACCAAGCTAGACTTTCAGTATATCAACCCTTACATGCAGAAAAACATGCTGGGCGATGTTATTGAACAATGCCACGCTCGTAACATTCGCGTCATCACCCGGTTTGACTTCAGCCGGATTCACGAAAGCATTTTTGAGAAGCACCCCGACTGGGCTTACATCTCACCGAACGGGGACCGGATTACCAATGACGATGTGTATATGGCGGCTATCAACGCGCCCTATGTGCAGGAGAAAGCGATGGAGATTGTAAGCGAGGTGATAGACCGTTACCCCATTGATGGTATTTTTATCAATATGCCCGGCTACCATACCGGCAACGCCTACGAAGGCACCCATTTTGGAGTTGACCAGAACCCCCACGATCAGCAGCGATTTAAAGAATTTAGTGGTGGGATGGATTTGCCGAAAGAAGAAGACCCAGCTGAGGCGGCCTACGAAAAGTATCAGGAGTTCAAGGAATTTACGGTAAACGACTGGATCAAACGGATGCATGAAACCGTGAAGGCCAAAAACCCGCAGATTGCTATCTGTACCTATATGGATGATTACGTAGACATCATCCGGCACGAAACCCAGACCAACAGCTTGCCCTACTGGCCCTATATGGCATCGGATAATGTGAACAACACCATTCACTCTCACCCCGACCATATTGTGAGCAATGCCAGCATTCAGCAGATCTCGTTCCGCTCGCGCTACAATGCCATTGAGCCGGAGGAAACGGTGATCCGCCTGTACGAGAATATTGCCAATGGTTCAGGGTTAGATATGAGCATGATGGGCGATTTCAGGAATTATGAAGATGAGCGGAATTTTGATGCCTGGGAGGAAGTCTACGGGTTTCATAAAAAATACGAACCTTATTTTGGCCGGTACACTTCCCCTGCCGAAATCTGCGTGATCTCTCCCGGCTACTGGCCCGGTGGCGAAGAAGCGCAGGAGTACCGCGGCATTCAACTTATGCTAAAGGAGTCTCACTTGCAGTTTGATATTATAGAAGCCAGTCAGATTGAAGAGCGAGCCGAACGAGTTGGACAATACAAGTTGATCATCCTTCCTCAGATCAAGGATATTTCGGAGCAGGCCATGCAGGTTATCCTCCAGGCTTGCAACAATGGTACTGCTATTATTGCCACTAATCAGAGCTTGACTACCCACCAGGAGCAACTGCACACCTTGTTTGGTGCTCGTCCGATTCAGGCACCCCACGATGGAAATGGCTTTTATCTGAATCCGGCGAATAAACAATTATTCAAACGCTTTAACCAGCAAACATTGATACTCTGGAAATTTAACCTAGGGCTATACGATTTTACTGATGCCGATACTACCTTTTTACCTATCTACACGCCCGGTCGGCCTGGACCACCCGAGAAGATTGGCGGACATGAGCCTAATGGCTACTATGCTGTGGGCGTGAAGAAGCACCAGCAGGGACGGGCAGCTTTGCTTCCGATGAACCTGGGGCGGCTGTATTACATCCACGGTTACGAGGAGCACAAAAACATTTTGCTAGACATGCTTGATGAGCTATTTCCGAATGCCAATCAATTACTGCAAACCGAGGCGCATCCGAGAGTAGAAGTAGTTTTACAAAATTATATTGAAAACATTCCAGCAAAACTGGGTCAGCAAGAGCCGGATGGCATGGTGCTTCATTTAGTCAATATTACCGGTTTTAGCGGTAACACCTACTTTGAGCCGTTGCCAGTTCAAGATCTTCAGTTTCGTATCCGATGCCCAAAGGAACCGGCCTACCTCTATTCTATGAAACAGGAGCAGAATCTTCCTTTTCATTGGGAAGAAGGGTACCTGACATTTACTTTGGATCGATTAGGTGACTTTGAAGGGGTAATCATGCCTGCAAGATAAAATAAATGAATTTATGCCAAGAAAATAATACTTTGTGACTGAGTTATTTTGTTTAGCAAGATTGTAATATGAAAAATATGCATTATGATATAGACACTATTGCTGAATCAGAGTATCCTGAGGTGGTAGAATTATGGGAGGCTTCTGTACGGGCTACTCATCATTTTTTGCCCGAAGCAGATATTCAATACTTTAAGCCACTGATACTAAACGAATATCTTAAAGCCGTGACGCTATCCTGCATCAGAGGCGAAAATCGTCGTATTCTGGGGTTCCTGGGAGTAGCCGATCAGAAAATCGAAATGCTGTTTATTCACCCGGATGCGCGGGGAAGGGGAATAGGAAAAGCTTTGCTCAATTATGCTCTTAAAAAATATAATGCAAACCAAGTAGATGTTAATGAAGATAACCCAGAAGCTGTAGGTTTTTATGAGCATTTAGGCTTCAGAACTATAAAACGATCTCCTCTCGATTCGCAGGGAAAACCATATCCTATTCTGCACATGGAGCTGCTCACTGCCTAAACACCTTTTTTCAAATGCCTAACAATATATTAAGTTTAGCTTGAATAATTATTTTAAAAGGACTGAAGGGTTGAATAAGTGCTTTTAACAATTGAAGGGAGGGAAATAGCTGATTATGCAACCTCTAAGATGACAGAATTATCATAACCAACTTGATAATGATGAGTAGGTACGCAGCTTTTTATATTTTTTTGCATCTCGAGCCGAAGATAAAACGCCTCAACATACAAATGCCTTGCTTTTTGCGAAATCGCCCGCATATTCTCTAATAGACTAGTGTCAGCACTATTTATATTGTCTGGAAACAATGATTTAGTCTGCATAACGGTATAACGTAAGTGATACTACTTACGAATATACCATATATCAGGCCATTCTTGCAAATTAGAAGTGTAATCTGCGTGAAAAGTGATAGAAAATGCGGTGTTTGTAACAGCAGAACGCTTTAAAAGCTTGGATTACATCCTAAAAGTGTCAAAATAAATTTCTACTTTAATTAAACTTCTGCTTATTATTGAGTTAAGCGGCCATACTGTTTTTCTTTAAGATAATATTTTCTTCAGCACTTACCGTTTTAATATTGAAGGAAGTGAAGACTGACATGATCTTCGCTCCTGCTGCAATAATTTTTGAGTCGGTTACAAGCCATATACTTTCTATCTGCCCCTTCAGTTCAGTCATTGTCTTTTGCCAGACTGACCTTGCCAGTGGTTCATAATTTTTCATTGCTTTAGCATCAAAGATAACTACAAACCGATTGTTTACTCTTTCTTGAAATGACGATTTCCATTCCTGGCTAGCAATCATAGCCTCCTTGTGAGTAAATATATCTTTAAATGTAAATTTAAGACAATCAGCGTCATCTATCTGAACCCAGTCGATTCTGGTATTTTCCATAAAATGAGATTTAATATAACTATGAATAATAGCCTAAGATCAAATGCTATGCAGATGTAAGTTTTCGTGCGAAGTTAATAGTTATTAAAGGTTTATCGATTGGTATTTTTAATTTAAAAGTCTGAAATTCAGACGTTTAAATTGGAAGAATTAACTGTATTTCAATTCTTTTTCTTTATTGGATAGGAGAAAGATTCTCTTCATAAATTCCCAATTTGAGCTCGCTTGTTCAATTTGAAACTCCTTTCCATCATCGATCTGTTCATCCTTTATAGCCTTATTTCTTAAACCGAAGGTTATTGCAGACAAATTGTCAAGTCGAAGCTATAAAGTTTATAAACGATGGTTTACTTAAATAGCAGGACGTTACTGTTTAGTTAAATTATTACTTTTATTGCATATAGCTATTTAATTAACAGTTAAGCAATAATACGTTTATTGACCCTCTCACCTATCTGTTTTTTCTAGCATACAATAGAATGAGGTTAGCTCAGTTCCGGTGCTTCCGTATTGCACGATTTTGTTAACCCTTTTAGTATAAATCCAAATACAAACTTATATTTCCATTCTGTAAGGGTTTTGTAACTTTGCCGAAATACGAATCTAGCTGTTACGTTATTGATTAAGTTACCAATGGCAGCAGATTTAAGATCAACAATAGAGACAAAGAATATATACTTGAACGGAAGAGAGAAGAAAGGAACTATCAGAAACAAAATACTATGTACCTAATATTTGATACAGAGACAACCGGCTTACCCCGCGACTATAATGCCCCGATTTCGGATCTGGACAACTGGCCGAGAGTAGTGCAACTTTCCTGGCAATTGCACAATGCCGACGGAAGTTTGCGTAGCGCTCAGGACTATATTATTAAGCCAGAAGGGTTTACTATTCCCTTTAATTCTGAGAAGGTGCATGGTATTTCTACGGAACGAGCGCTGGCCGAAGGTCATGCTCTAGCCGAAGTCCTATCTAAATTTAACGAAGATCTTCAGTATACCCAACAGGCCATTGGCCATAATGTAGACTTTGATATTAATGTATCAGCGGCCGAGTTTCTGCGGGCTGGGATAGAAACACCACTATTAGACATTGAGAAGGTAGATACTAAAGATGAGTCTACTGATTTCTGCAAAATTCCAGGGGGAAGAGGCGGCAAATATAAGTGGCCTACGTTGTCAGAGCTACATGAGAAGCTATTTGGCGTTCCCTTTGATGGGGCGCACAATTCAGCCTTTGATGTGGACGCTACCGCTCGCTGCTTCTTTGGTTTGCTAAAAGAGCAGGTTATCCAACCATTTGATACTACCCCGCTGGAGGAAATCAACTATGAGCGTCCCGACTTAGAAAAAGCTCTGCGGGACATGCCTCAAACAGCCCCCCAAAAGCAGGCCCCGCCGCCAGTGCAGAAGAAGGTCGATCCAAATAAAATCAAAACAGCTCCCTTCAGCCACCTGCATGTACATTCTCAGTTCTCTATTCTGCAAAGTACCGCCAGCCTGAAAAAAGTAATTAGTGCTGCCAAAGAACGGGAGATGCCGGCCATTGCCATTACTGATTTAGGTAATCTTTTTGGGGCATTCAAGGCCGTAGCCGAGGGAAAACGGCAAGGTGTAAAAGTGATTATCGGTTGCGATATCTATATGGTAGAAGATCGGCACCAAAAGAAATTTACTAAAGATTTTAAAGATCAACGCTCAGTACAACTCTTATTAGCCAAAAACCAGGAAGGTTACCATAACTTATCCAAACTTTGCTCGCTGGGTTATATAGAAGGCTACTACGGTGGCTACCCTCGGGTTGATAAAGAATTAATTCAGCAGTATGCCAAAGGGGTTATTGCCACTACCGGCGGCATTTCCGGCGAAATTCCCGACCTGATTCTGAATACGGGAGAGCACCAGGCAGAGGAAGCCTTTCGCTGGTGGCTGGAAGTATTCGGTGACGATTTTTACGTAGAATTACAACGGCACGGTCTGGAAGAAGAAGACCGGGTAAATGAGATACTGCTGCGCTTCGCGGATAAATACGGCGTGAAGGTGATTGCCACCAATGATGTCTATTACACTACTAAAGAAGAAGCCAGTGCTCATGATACGCTGCTCTGTGTAAAAAACGGAGAACTGCAATCTTCTCCCATTGGCCGGGGAAGAGGGTTTCGCTTTGGTATGCCCAACCAAGAGTTCTATCTGAAGACGGAAGAAGAGATGAAACAGCTCTTTGCTGACCGCCCGGATGCTATCACAAATACGCACGAGATTGCTGAGAAAACGGAAGAGCTAACGCTGCAACGCGACATTCTGCTACCGAAGTTCACCATCCCCGAGGGGTTTACCGACCAGGATGATTACCTTCGTCATTTGTCTTACGAAGGAGCTAAAACCCGTTACGGCACCATCACTCCTGAAATTCAGGAGCGACTGGATCATGAGCTTAAGATTATCAGGGACATGGGTTTTCCCGGGTACTTTCTGATTGTGCAGGACTTTATCAATGCTGCCCGGCAGATGGGAGTAAAAGTAGGACCCGGTAGGGGTTCGGCAGCAGGATCAGTAGTAGCCTTCTGTACTGGAATTACCAATATTGACCCTATTAAGTATGACCTACTGTTTGAACGCTTCCTTAATCCAGAGCGTATCAGCATGCCCGATATTGATATTGACTTTGACGATGACGGCCGGCAGGAAGTTATTAACTATGTGATTGATAAGTATGGCCAAAATCAGGTAGCCCAGATTGTGACCTTTGGTACCATGGCTCCCAAAATGTCTATTCGAGATGTGGCACGAGTTAGCGAGCTGCCTCTGTCGGATGCCAACCGTCTGGCAAAGTTGGTACCGGAAAAACCCGGAACAACCTTTGAGCAAGCACTCGCGGAGGTTCCTGAGTTACAGCAGATCAAACGAGGCTCCGATAAACAGGCCGAAGTGCTTAATCTGGCCCATACACTGGTTGGTTCCGTAAGAAATACGGGTATTCACGCGGCCGGAGTAATTATTGCACCAGATGACTTGCTGGAGTATATTCCGGTGAAGACGGATAAGGATTCAGACTTATTCGTAACCCAGTTTGATGGTTCAGTGGTAGAATCGGCTGGTATGCTGAAGATGGACTTTTTGGGTCTGAAGACACTAACCATCATCAAGACTGCCCTCAAAAACATCAAGAAAAATCACGGGGTCGATATCGACATTGATGAAATTCCGCTAGATGATGAGAAAACCTTTCAACTCTACCAGCGCGGAGAAACAGTAGGCACTTTCCAGTTTGAGTCGGATGGGATGCGCCAGTGGTTGCGTAAGCTTAAACCCACCGATATTGAAGACCTTATTGCCATGAACGCCCTGTACCGTCCGGGTCCAATGCAGTTCATACCCAACTTTATTGATCGGAAACACGGCACTGAGGTGGTAGAGTATCCCCATCCTTTACTTGAGCCTATCCTGAAAAATACCTATGGAATTATGGTTTACCAGGAGCAGATCATGCAGACGGCTCAGATTCTGGGCGGGTACTCGCTCGGAGGTGCCGATTTGCTGCGTCGGGCCATGGGTAAGAAGAAGATTGAGGAGATGAATAAACAGCGCGTCATCTTTGTGAAGGGCGCTGAGGAGAAACATGGTATTGATAAACATAAAGCGGAGGAAGTATTCTCTATTATGGAGAAGTTTGCCCAGTACGGGTTTAACCGTTCTCACTCCGCAGCGTACTCAGTAGTTGCCTATCAGACTGGTTACCTCAAAGCCAACTATCCGGCTGAATATATGGCCGCCGTGTTGACGCACAACATGAACAACTCTGATAAGGTTACGATCTTTATGGATGAGTGTAAGCAGATGAAAATCAAAGTGTTGGGGCCGGATGTAAATGAGAGTGATTATGACTTCGGCGTAAATAAAGAAGGGCAAATCCGATTCGGCCTGGGGGCTATTAAAGGAGCCGGTGAAAGCGCTATTGCCTCAGTCATCGAGGAACGGGAGAACCAAGGGACCTACCAGGATATCTTTGAGTTTACCAAGCGCTCTAACCTGCGGGCAGTTAATAAAAAGACATTAGAGTGCATGGCCATGGCCGGCGCCTTTGACTGCTTTCCTGATGTACACCGCCGTCAGTACCTGCATGTACCACCCGGCGATGCCTCATTATTGGAAAAAGCTGCTAAATATGCCCAGAATCTTCAGCAGGAAGAAGACGCTGCCCAGGTTTCTTTATTTGGCGGTTCAGGAGGATTAGAAGTTCCTAAACCGCGGGTTACGGAGTGTGAGCCATATAGTGAACTAGAAAAACTTAAAATTGAGAAGGAAGTAACCGGGTTTTATATCTCGGGGCACCCGCTAGATCAGTTTAAGCTGGAGATAGAAAATTTTTGTAAGACCATAGATGTCATTACTAATTACCAAAATCAAAGTATTGCGGTGGCGGGTATTATCACTAAGAGTATTGAGCGCCAAACGCGTAGCGGCAAGCCCTTTGGCTTAGTCACCATGGAAGATTATCAGGCTTCGCTCGATCTGGCGTTTTTTGGGGAAGACTATCTCAGTAATAGACATCGGCTATCCGTTGGTGAGTTTGTATATGTGGAAGGCACCGTTCAAGAGCGATATAACAAACCCGGAGTTTGGGAACTAGCTCCACAAAATGTACAGCTCTTAACTGAGATAAGAGAGAAGAAGACGAAGGGTATCCAGGTACGCATTATGGCGGACCAGCTAAATCAGTCTCTTATTGAACAGCTAGAGGTATTATCTGAAGCGCACAAGGGTAATTGCCCAGTTCAGGTTTGCGTGCATGACGCCCGTGAAAATATGAGCGTAGAAATGCTCTCCCGCAAATATCGCTGGCAACCGGACCACCAGCTCTTTGGGGCTTTGGATGAACTTAAAGGAGTATCTTATCAATTGACGGGCCGATGAACCTAATGCAGAAGCCGTTTTTTTGCAAATACATCTTATCAAAATGTAATTAAAGCAAAGATATTCTTACGTTGTGAGATATACAGAAAATTGCATATTATAAGTATTTCTTATTAAATGAAGGTATATACCCTTATCGCTCACAAGGTGTAAATACTTATTATATGTTTGTATTATTTCAATTTAGTATTAAATAAATTAGATGTTATAGTTTTTCGGCTTGTCAAATTTTTAAACTGACTCTTTGAGTGTAAAGTTGTTTGCTTCTAAACAAATTTTTAAAAACAGGTAAAGCTTCAGCAAAAGACTATTGTCTTACATACTGAGCTTATGTTGCTTTTTCGCTTCCACTCATTTCGATCCTATTATTGTAGGTGAAATGCTTGAAAACAAGGAGTGAGAAGATGAAAATACGTTTACTTACCTGGATTTTATCTGCGTTCTTCCTAGTGGGAGCTACGGTTTTTACCCTCGCGCAAACTGGGCCTGGCGGAGTAGGAAATGCCGATGGAGATGGTGGGCAACCCAAAAATGCATTATGGTTAAAACCAGAAGTTGGTATTACAGAAACTAGCGGAACTATCACGACTTGGGAAGATCAATCTGGCAATTCTTGGATCTTTTCTACTTCTGTCAATAGTCCTAATGCTCCAGAGTACATTCCTTCAGAGCTGAATGGCTTACCAGTGATACGATTTGATGGTAGCAATTCAGAAAGACTAGTTCTTCCTTCGTATAGTGATATGCCCTCCAATGAAATAACCACATTTATTGTAATAAAAGAAGCATCAATAGAAGGTTCTGGATCTGGCATAATTTCTTATGCGGTAAGTGGAGAAAGTAATGAGTATTTGTTGTTTAACACTTCTGCCGGTGAGCTGAAAACCTATGTTAATAATAGTAACAGTGGTTCAGGAGATTTAACTGGAGGATTTAAAATATTCAGTTCTCAATGGAGAGCTAGCGATGGGCAAGTGGTGCATAGCCTTAATGGCGCTCTGGAAAGCACTAATAATATTAGTACTTCGCCTATTTCCGCAGGCGGAACACTCGCACTGGGTGGTGAGCAGGATGCCGTTGATGGTGGGTATGCAACAAATCAGGATCTGGATGGGGATATTGCGGAAATAATAATGTTCAATAGTTATGTGAACAACGCTCAAAAGGTTTTGATAGAAAATTATCTTAATGCCAAGTATGGTATTACTATAAGCAACGACTTATATACAGGCGATACTTCACCCGATAATTTTGATTATGATGTCGCAGGTATAGGCTATGATGGCGGGGATAGTCATACAATAGCTAATTCAGCAGGGTTTGTTGTTTCTACCTATAATGGGTCCCTAGATAGCAACGGTGAGTATTTAATTGTTGGTCACAATAATACGACCAATGCAACAGTTACTTCAGCTTTGCAAAGTGGAGTAGAAGAGCGGTTTGCCCGCACCTGGTATGTAGATGAAACAGGTGCTTTTGATGCTGCTCTGACTTTCGATTTAGGTGAAGCAATCCCAGGAGGGCAATTTCCTCAAATTGCGAGCGATTATGTCTTACTCTTTAATAATGGCGGCACCTATGACTCAATAAATGTTGGTGGAGTCAATAAAAGCATTATTGGCGATCAGATTGTATTTCATGTCACTAATGTCAACTTAACTGACGGGGAATATACACTAGGTACTACAGATGCTACTAATAGTCCGGTAGCGGGCTTGCCAGGAAGAACCTGGTACAGCTACCAGTCCGGCAATTGGAGCGATCCGGATGTCTGGACGTTAGATGGCAGTATCTCACCTTTATTGGTTAACCCTGACGATGAAATACCCAATGCTAATGATAATGTGCGTATTACAACAGGTCGTACTGTTACAATAGATTTAGATAATGTTACTCTTGCTTCAATAGAGGTAATTGGTCGTCTAAATGTTGCTGCTACTAGTGGGCATAATTTTACAACGATTGTTGGGAGTGGTCGTATTCGGATAGCAGGCAACGGAGGAATTGAGAATTTTCCAGCAGGCAATGCTACTGCCTTTGCCGATGCTACCGATGGCGGTACGCTGGAGATTTATGGTTCAACCAATGTAGCTATTACTCAGCCACATATATTTAATGATGTGGTGATCGCAATGGATGATGTGACAGATGTAGTTACATTGTTAAGCGACTTAACTGTAAACGGTAATTTACAACTACAAAGTGGGAATTTTCGGATCAATGACAACAGTGCTACTACCAGTCTAACTATGGTGATATATGGTGAGTACACTATTGGTGCTGGTGCAGAACAAACGGTTGGCACTGCCAATGTTCGGCATGAATTTAACTTCTATGGAGACTTTACTAATAATGGCACAGCGTATTTCTCTCAACGCACCAGCCAGATTGTAGGAAGCGAAGCGACTGACGGTATTATAGATGCCAACTTTTTAACGGATAATGCAGACCAACAGATAAGTGTTAATGCACTTACCTATTTTTACCGAATTGTCTGTGACAAAGGAAGCGACCAAACGTATATTCTTGATTTACAAACGAATAGCACAACCAATTTTGTACTTACCGGTCCGGTTAATTACAATGTAGATACGGATGTAGACAGCGAATCCGATAACTCAAATGCATTAGCTTTGATTAATGGTACTATTAAAATTGGGGCAGATGTAGTGATAAATCCATTAAATAATACAGGAAATTATTCTATTGGCTCTAATGGTCGCTTGTGGATAGACGGAGGAACTGTGACCAAAACCGGAGGGGCAGCGGTAGTGCCTTATGGAACTGTAGAAATTTCAGATGGGCAATTAATTATTACTTCAGGCAGTGGAGTAACCACAAGAGGTACTGGGCAATTCAGGTGTTCCGGTGGAACAGTTGCTATCCCTCAGTTTCGTACCTCTATTCTGGGAGCTGGTCAAATTGGCGGCTATGATCAAAGTGGAGGTATTGTTACTATAGGTGATTTTAGCCCGAACGCTGATTTTCCCGGCTTAGGCCTTCCCACTAATAGTGCTAGTGCTAGTAATGACTATTATACTTTCTCATTGACCTACAACGATAATAGCTTTATTATGTCTGGAGGAACCCTTACTGTGCGAGATGCCAGTAGTAAAGGGCTAATTTTTGTCAATAGTGATCCTGGCAATGTAAACGTGACCGGAGGTACAATAGTGGCCGAATCCAGTAATACGAGCCTAGCCAAAATTACCTCACGGGCACCATTCTACGATTTATTCGTTACCAATACAATTAATAGCACAAATACTAATGTTAAAATAGCTATAGCAACGGGTTCTTCGGGTACAGGAGGTGGTGAGCGAACAATTACCGATCCAGACCTGCGTATATTGAATAACCTGACCCTGCAAACAGGCACTACCCGTGCTACCGGTGGTAATACTTATGGTACCTATCTGGATTTCTGCCCTAGCGGTACCTGTACCAACCTGGAGGTAGGCCGTGATTTAACGATAGAGGATAATGCCGTATTGGATATATTTTCTGGCTCTGCAAATAATGTAGGTAGCAGTACCGTTACCTTCAATAGGTCTCTTCCAGGGACGCTTTATATTGGTGACATTACTACATACCAAAGAAGTCTAACTGGTTATGACGATCCCGAAGGCAACGAAGCTTATCAACGATGGGAGCACCCTTTCTATAATATAGTGATTGATAAGCCGGGCGATACTCTTACGCTTGCTGCGAAAAACCCTATTAATAGCGGTTCTTCCAGTTTTAAAGTTAGTGGTGGAAAGAATGTTGGCTCCTGGCGCAACAACATACTATTAGTAACAAATAGCTTTACTCTGACCGAAGGCAGTGTGCTAAATCAGCTTGACGATGACCCTTCCTTAGGTTATAGTATTAGACTTTACGGCAGCGATATTACTAACCATGGTACCTTTTTCATCTATGAAGATGGGGTAACTCCTAAAAATGCCCAGATTAAGTTTAGAGTTGGAGGTGGTGATATAAATCTGAATACCATCGATGGCGCGGAGTTTGGAAACATACGGATAAACTCAGGTACGAATACGGTTTTCCTGACAAGTGATGTATATATGCGCCGACTTGAATTCCGGTTTGGTCTCATTGACTTAGGTACACATAATCTGAAAGTAGATGTTCTTGATGTAAATCACCAGAGCGGTGAAACACTTTCGGCTGATGGTAACCGGATATTTAGTACTCAGGATATGTTTATCATGGCGGGTAATGCTTCTGATGGAGGATTGTCATTAAAGGTTGATAAAAATATTGATACTGGTTTTCCTGAATATGAAGGGAATTCAGTAATTGAGTATTACAGCAGTGATTGGCTATGGTTCCCTATCGGTACCAATGCTAACGCTACTCTACGCTACACCCCGGCGATATGTTATATTAATACACACGGAATTTATACCGGAGATGAATATATTACAGTGCGTGTAGTAGATAGCGAATTGCAAACCACGGATCTATCAGCCGGTGATATACTGAGCTATTACTGGAATGTAGACCATGAAGGGTTTGATGCTGCTGAGGAGCCGCAAGTTTCCTGGTTATTTCAGTATGCGGATAGTGATGTGGGCGGAGGTGACGAAACTAGTTATGTGCCTGGCAAAGTCTTAGATAGCGGGTTATATACCCGCTCTGATGAGGGAAGCAATCTGGCAATAAAAGATGGAGGAGGTAGTGGAAACGGAGGAGATATTTTAGGGGCTAATCCTCGTAACATCATTATTTTTAACGGTATTGGTAGTGACGCCTCTCCAGATGCTAACGATGATATAGATAATGGGACGGGTGATAATGTTTTTCAGAATGGACCTATAGTAGATGACCAATGGGATCAGGCATTTTCTATTCCGCCAGGTTTTACACTAGAGCAGGCAAATTATACTGCTGGTGTGGCTGCTAGATTTATTGGAACTCCTGAAACTTATTATGTAAGAGTTACAAACGGATATAGTAGCTCTGTGGCAGGTGTAGATGCCTGGAATAATGGTAACAATTGGTCTTTTACTTCTCATACAGGAGCTGCGGCTGGTGATTATCCTCAGGCAGGCGATATCGCTATTATTCGTGCTTTTGCCACTTCTGGAGAAAGGAAAGTAGTATTGGGTATTGGGAATTACTCTGGAGATGCAGGAGTAGATGTGGAAGTTGCAAAATTAATTCTTGAGCAAGAAAATGTAAATGAAGCCCCTACTGCAGGCAACCGTCTAATGATAGCTGAAGATGCAAGCGTAGATTTTGGGGTGGTAGAAGGAGATGCTACATTCCAGGTTTTTTTAACAAGCACAAACACTCCTTCATTCAACGATACTGATTTTGGCAACTTTGTTTCAAGAGCAGATGATGGTGCTAGATTTCTCTTCTTTGGAAACTCAGACGGAACACTCACATTGCCATCGGAGATAACGGAATATCCCAATGTCAGATTTGAAGGAAACAACAACGTAGCTATCGACAGATTTTTTGAGTTTCCTGGGGAGGCAACAGTAAGAAATCTGCTTGTCGATAGCCGGGCTACTTTTCGGATAATACAAAACTTAACTGTTACAGGTGATTTTCAGGTAGGCGCATACAGGCAAGGTTTTGTGCAATTTGACGGCACGAATGGGGAGGTTGAAGTAGTAGTGGAAAATGATTTCTTGTTAAGAAGTGACAATGGAAATAGAGTTTTCGTCAACGATTCTGGTGCTGGTCTGGAACATACGTTAGCGGTTAAAGGAAACATTGATATTGATAACAATACAGCTACCGAATTTGATCTCTATACAAACTTGGCGGGGGGCGATAATGTCACCTTGGAATTGAGTACGGTTGTTAATGCTGCCAAAGAATGGAATAATAATGATGATATTATTCCGGAATTATATAGAGTTGTTATGAATGGCGGATCAGACATTACAACTTCCTTTACTGTTAACACAGATGTTACTCTACCGACAGCTACCGCTTCGTTTCACCCATTAGAGATTTTGAACGGTAATTTGATATTAAACCATACAGATATAGATATTACCATTGCCAATGGATCTAATTTTTATCTCCCTAATACTAGCAATGCATCTGCTTCTTCTGGCTCCGGTGGTTTAGAAATACAGCAGGGAACTTTGAGAGTGGATGGTGACAATACTGGAATCTTGCTGGATGGTTTGCTGCGCATCAGTGGCGGAGAGTTAGATATGGACGATGCCTCTAATAACGGCAACAATTTTATTCAGTATACCTCTTCTGGCAATGCCGAGTTAGAGATTAGTGCTGGAACTCTTACTGTTGGCTCTCATATTCGGCGTAGTACGGCAAATAGCTCCGGGGTGCTGAAGTATCGCCAGACCGGAGGTACTGTTGAGGTAGGAAGCCAGAGTGGGCCACTTAACAACAGAGGGATGTTTGAAGTGCTTAATAGCGGTAGTGAGTTTACTCTGACAGGTGGCAACTTTACCATCCTTCGCCAAAACGGTAACAATCCAACTGTAGCTTCGCTGCTATTAGAACCGGATGTTTATGATATTACCGGGTCTACCATTTATCTGGCGGGAGCAAGTACTACTTCCGGACAGACTATTTCGGTAAACTCAGCTATTCCGCTCAATAATTTAAGGGTTGATAATACCAGTACTAATAATCCAATAGCACAACTTACAGGAAGACCTCTGACGGTGAATGGTGTTTTGACTATTAATTCGGGAGCTACTTTTGATGCTGATGGGTGGGGTTTGAATTTAAATGGTGACTTTGTTACTGACGGTACATTTACTGCAAATGGTAATACCACTACGTTTGGCGGGAGCAGTGCGCAAGAGATCAGTGGTAGTTTAGAGCCAACCTTTTACAAAATGGTTAAATCTTCTACCAGTACGCTGACGGTATCAGGCACAGATATTACTATTGCTAATGATTTTGAATTGTTAGACGGTACTTTAGACGATGGCGGGCAAACTATTACATTACAAGGGAATATGGTTCATAATGGTTTGCATACCACCTCATTAACAGGAGGAGAAGGTATTGTGTTTGCCGGAAGTAATCAGCAGCAACTTACGCGTAGCAGCAGTGGAACCAGTATTTTCGGTAAGCTAACGATTAACAACGGTCAGGGGGTTATTATTCCTGATGGTAATGGGTATAATTTTACTATTAATGAAGCTTTAAGACTTCGGGCGGGTGTTTTTGATGTAGGAAGTAGCTTACTGACGGTTACTGCGAGTGCTGGTATTGAGGAGGTGAATACATTTGGTACAAATAATATGATCCAAACCAATAGCTCATTTACGGATAACGGGGTAAGAAGAGAATTTAATACAATTTCATCAACAACGGCTTTAATCTTTCCTGTAGGTCAATCTAAATATACCCCGGTAGTGTTTGACATTACTTCAAGCGATGCCGGTAGCCTGACCGTTCGCCCGGCTAACGAAATCCATCCTAGTATTATAAATGATTCGGAAGCACCAGACACAGAGATAGTGGATGCTGATAACGTACTACAGTATCACTGGATTGTTAAAGCAAATAGCATTAGCAGTTTCAATGCAAAAGCCACCATGACCTATAACCAGGCTGATGTTAAGGTAGCAGATGGTTTAGAAAGCAATTATATCCCCGCCTACATTTACGAGAACGATACTTATTGGGATAAGACGCTTCCAACTACTAACATTAATACTATTGCTAACACTATTGAATTTCCTTTTACTAGTGCAGGAGATGCTAATATTACCGGAGATTATACTGCTGGTATACCTAATGCTATTCCTGATGAAGTGCCAACATACGAAACTACAGGTACGGGCGGAGACTTTACAGCCAGTACTACCTGGAATCCAGTTGGATCAGCTCCGGCAATAACAGACGGAGTTGGGCCGTTAGGTGCTATCATTGTAGTGAAGAACGGAGATGTACTTACACTAGACGAAAACAGTGCCCGTATCTATCGTACTGAGATCGAAGGGGGTAGTACCATTGTTGTTGATGGTACCATAGGACACCGTCTAGGGATTGTGACCGGTAGTGGTGATATAAGAATAGTGAGCAATACTAGTAGTGCTGTATTGCCATCTGGCTTTTATGAAGACTTTTTCAGTTGCACAGGCGGGGGGTTAGAATATGATGGTACAGGAAGTTACGATATCTTAGGAGGTGTTACATCGGTAAGAAACCTGACATTGAGTGGTTCGGGAAACCGTACACTACCAAGCAACGATGTAACTGTCTGTAACGATTTAACCGTAGATGGCCCTATTGTTGAAAATGCCAATGACCGTACTGTCAATGTGCAAAACGACTTAATTGTTAATAGTGGTACATATGATAATCGTGGAGGTATGCTAACTGTTTCAAACGATCTCAACATCAATGGTGGAGCATTTAGTGGCGGAACTGGCGATCAAACAATTAATGGTAATATTACCCTTGCATCAGGCTCAATTACCGTAGGCACAGATAACACATTAAGTGTAGGAGGTGACATAACCTATAGTAGTGGAACTTTCCAGGGAGGTAGTGGAAATGCCATATTAGAACTGAATGGTAGCGTTACCCAGGCAATTAATGGCAATTTTACTGGAGCAAATGGCTTTCATCGCCTTCAGATTAATAATGCGAGTGGCATAAGCATTTCTGGAAACGTTGATGTAGCTGATGAGCTAATCTTAGATAATGGTATTGTTACTACCAATAGCAACACCTTCACCCTGGCCCAGACCGCTACAGTAAATCCTACGGGAGGTAGTAGCAATTCCTATATCAATGGGCGATTACATAAAGTGATAGCAAGTGGAGGAGGTTTTATTTTCCCAGTAGGTAGTGGTACCCGTTACGGAAAAATTGGTATATCTTCAGTAGTAGGCGTAACAGAAACATGGTATGCAGAATATTACAATGCTAATGCAGTAAACCAAGGCGCTGTAGCTAATTTTACGGCAACTAATGCAACTACCACCGAAACTATTAGTGAAAATGAGTACTGGATTGTTGGTGACAACGCTCCTTCGGTGGGTACGCTATCGGCATACGTTGAATTGCGCTGGGATGCAAGCAGTGATGTATCTGCTAATTCAGCCGACCACTCCGAACTGCATGTTGTTGCTTGGGACTCAGGTAGTTCATCCTGGGATGATTTCGGTGGGACTGGCCATAGCCAAATTACCCAAACTTTTAAAAGCTTATCCAGGATATCTTTTTCCGAAAATGTGGTTACCCTTGGCTCTGGTACTGCAGCAAATCCTCTACCTGTAGAACTGTTAAACTTCACAGCGCAGACCAAAGAAGATCAGGTTGTACTATCATGGCAGACTGCTTCTGAAACTGATAATGATTTTTTTGAGGTACAAAGGTCTGGTAATGGCTCAGAATGGGAGGTAATTGGTACTATAGAGGGGGCAGGATATAGCATTTCACTGCTAGATTATCGGTTTACTGATTCAGAACCCTTACCCGGAACGAATTACTATCGCTTACGCCAAGTCGATTTTAATGGTATGTTTGAGTATTCTCAGGTGCGAAGTACTGTATACGATTACTCATCTGTAAATGTCCATGTTGTAGAAGTCAGGGTTTATCCAAATCCCGCCGAGGGTGCTTTCAATGTGCAGGTGAAAGGGCTTACTGGTAATGATCCTGTTACTGTGAAGTTGATTGATCTATTCGGTCAAACTTACGAATACACACAAACTACGGGTGAGGCATTATCCCGAGGGGTACCCATAAACCAGAAGGGCTCTTTAGCATCCGGATTATATTTTGTTAATATTCAGCAGGGCAATATTACCTTGCAACGGAAGCTGATTATCCGGTAGACAAGACTAGCAGTATATGATAAAACCCCGCCCAAAAACTAGTCTGGGTGGGGTTTTTACTGAAAATCGGATGATCAAAACAATTTGTTAAAATAAGCCGATGGTCAATCCTACTTTAAAATTATTTGTCTTAGGGCCTTCACCAGGGGTAAAAAACTCGGAAAGCATGTATTGTCCGGTCAGGGTAATTCCTCGGAAACCTACTTTAGCATGCACGCCATAGCGCCAAGGGTTCAGGTTATACCGGCGTTTAAACTTATCTTCTTCAGCAATACCGTTGTCTTCGTATTTTATTTTAGTATAAGAGTTAATAAGCCTCCCAGCTTTTCCTCCTACCGCTACCGTGAATCCTCGGTAATCTTCTTTAGAGAAGAAGCGAAATTCCAGCGGAATATCAATATAATGGGTAGACAGTTGCGTTTTCTGTAAAGATGGATAAACCGCGTTATCTAAAGCGATAATACTGGTAGAGTCCTGTGTATCATTTAATGTAACTCCATTCTTGAAGCTGTAATTCTCAAAACCAAGTCCCAGACCAGCATGAACGGAAAACTTAGATTCACCGATCGGAATAGGATGTAAATAATAGATATCAAATCCACGCGATCCCCAAATGCGTAGATCCATAGTATCGGGAGCATTTTGCAAAAAGTTAAAGCCGAAATCTACCAAAAGCATACCCGGCAAATCAGGCTGAGCCCCTTCGTAGGTAGTGCTCTGTTGAGCATACGTATATAGGCTGGTAGTAAAGAAAAAGACAACTGCAAAAAAGAGTGGTTTCATAAAATATAACACGTCAAAATGGTTTTTACTGACACTTCTCTTAGTAATTCGTCCGCAAAGGTATAAGAATTCTGCTTGGAATGAGACACTCCGTAGAAAAACGAATGTTTCTTTACGAGATTGTTCTTGCCTAAAAGGTAAATTATTGTTTATCTTTGCATTCCGATTATACGGACGGCCTTGTAGCTCAATTGAATAGAGCATCTGACTACGGATCAGAAGGTTACAGGTTTGAATCCTGTCAAGGTCACTTTCACATCTTCATATTGCCAGTAGTCAGCATACTAAGGTGATATCAAAATTAACAAAAGCTATTGGATAAGGATTAAGTCTAGTCCAATAGCTTTTGTTACTTTAAGGATTAACTTCAATTACCCTAATTGCGAGCTTTAGCTTTGGCCTCCTTCCGATTGGAAGCTTTCTCCTGTCTAATCTCATCGTAGACATTAAAGGGGACACTTTCATCAATCATAATTATAAGGCTGAGATATCATCTAAATCATTTAATAGTTTATTGAATACCTGATTGAGACTATTTGCTTTGAACCTTCTTATATATCACCTCTTCGATTGCAGGGTTGGACAAAGACAGAAAAGGAGGTAAATAAGTGTTGGCTGATCTTTACTTCTTTTATTTTTATAGCAAGTTTTTTTTAAGTTGAAAGCCTAAAATTAGGGGCAAATATCTGTATACCTGCTCCCATTTTGCTAAACACTTGTATAAATAGAAAATCGATTTACCCAAATCTACCCATTAATAGGTATTGCATTAAAATTAAAGCATTTGCTCCTTTTCTGAATTACCTAAAAATACATTTTGGACTTTTGAACTAAAAAATAGGAGAATATTTTCTAATTATTTAATAATATAATCGCTTTTTTATTATTCCAGAGCATGCAAAATATGTAAGAAATTTCCCTCTTCTCTTTTTGTGCCTGCTCATTAAATGTAAGTATTCAATTCCGCTTGCATATTTTACCTTTTTGGTAAGTGTTTTCCCTCGCTCAACTTATTAGTTTTTAGTAATCTATACTCAATAAAATAAGTACTTATATAAATAGCCAGTAATAGGTTGATTTGTAAGCTTGCTCACACACTTCTGTTTTTATATTTGCGTATTTAACCCATATTTACAGGGTAAATTTACTTATACAGAATAGTTTTATAAGTAGATAATCGTATCCATGTATTTTTCTTAAGCTCCATTTTATGAATACCACAAATAAGCTGTTTTTCAGCCTGCTGTTGATGCTAACTAGCTGGTTTACTGCATCTACAGCATGGGCGAGTGATGAGTTATGCTTTTCAATACTTCAATCAGAGTTAGTTGACGTTGGGGATGGTAGTAACATGCTAAGCAAAAATAAATTTTATTATCAGGCCCCCCCTACTCCTATTAATAATTTATCTACAGGTGATATCCTGGCGGTGCCCTTTCAGGCGACTGAAGCTATACTTTCTGCACATTTAATTTCGGGTACGTTACCTTCTGGTATAACGCTGTTCCCTAATGGTTTAGTTATTGTCAGCAATAAAGCGCAGCTTAAAAGTGGTCGCCATTCTTTTATAGTTGAAACTGCCGATGAAGCACAAAAAAGTGTGAGAACTGAATTGGAGTTGGTAATTAAGGACGAAAGTAGTCATCCAGACCGCTTGGCTTTCTATAAAATTACACCTTCTCACGAGATTAATTTTTTCAGAAATGGTGATGTATTGGCCCGAGCTATTGATCCGGATGGACCGATTGTCAGCGCACTACATATAATGGGAACCTTACCTCCTGGTTCCACTCTTACATCTAAAGGGGAATTAATTGTTCAAGATCGCTTATTACTTGAACCGAACATTTACACAGCAGGTATTGCCACTGTTGATGAACAAGGCAATAGCACTTTTTTTATAATTACTGTTCCTATTGAATCTAGTAATGTAGCGGAAGAATAAAAAATAAGTGCACGAACTTTAGAGGATTTGTCAGTCTGCTCTAAAGTGTCAAGGCTACGAAATTGAAGTGATTAGAAAAGGGACATTTCTAATATCTGATAGCGTAGCCTTTTTCATTTTTCCTATTTGGAAATTGTGTAGGAAGAATGTAAGCCTTTAGTAATAACACCATGATAATATTGGTTTCCTTCCGCATCTATGGATACTAAACGGTAAAAAGCAAACTCTGATGTTGATTTAGAATCCACTACTTGATATTCTATTGGTTGAGGCGAAGTCTTACTAGCTAGGTTTGCTACCACCTTAAACTGCATATCCATTCCGGCACGTTCCAGTACAAAGTAGCGATGAAGTGGTAATGCGGAAGAAACCCAATGGATAGACACTTGCCCCGCCTGAAATACTGCTTGAAAGTCTGACACAACAGCTAACGGAGTTTCATCTAAAACTGGATCACGTGCCTCAGCTATCAATGTTAACAAGGACAACAGAACTGCACCAAATAATGACTTAATAACTGATTTTAAATTGTAAAGAGTAACCATAAAAATATTCAAGTACTAATGAGCAATTTTAACAAATACTGTTTATATATCAATATTTACAGCATAATATGTGCTATAAATAAAGTTTTTTGCTCTATATATCTAACATACTGAAAATTAGATGACTAACTTTGCTTTTGATTTTTCACTAGACGAAATGCTATAATTGATTCAATAAATTGGGAACTCTTTCCCAATTTAGGATAATGAGCTGGCAAAAATGAGTTGAACTCAACATCCTTTCTTTGAGTAAGTAGATTGTAGTGCGTTTCTTATCTATCACAATATATTGATTATTGCTTTAGCTTCTTTTTTTCTTTTAACGCAAAAGACTTTGGTCTTTTACCAGCATTACCCTTAATCTTAGCAATAAATTCTTTCCAATAGCACTTAAGCCAGTTCCTGATTCTGCAAGCGGATTAATCAAAGACTGTACTAATTAAATTATTAAGGTTATCACAGTCGCTATGAGTAAAGGGTTTATTATTTGACTTTTAAGTTTGATAAAGCTTCTAACCTTTACTCAAAAAAAAGAAGGATGAATGATCTTACCCACAAAGATTCGCAGCTATTAGTCAATAAGGTTTTGCGGTGGGATAGGATGCTATGGAAACTTTCAGTCTTTTAAGAAAATATCGTTTTACATTCCCTTAGTTATATCGAACAGCTCTCACTTTGCTTTTAGAGAGGTAATAGAAGGCATCATTCAAGCAATTTAACCAATTCTCCCGGATGATACCTAAGAGTACTTCCAATAACCTACTCTAAAGGCCTGACATCACTGAATTATCCGTCAAATTATAGATTTCTCCCTCTTGGATCTGCACTGAACCGCCATCGGCAAACAGTGATACCTGATTAAGTGGCTCATTAGGAAAGAAGATCTCCGTCATCACCGTTTTGCCATCGTCGGCAAAGAGCTCTACTGAGGCTACATCTACTAACAGATGCATCGTCAGTGTATTACCGCTTGCAATACGGGGAGCAAGATGCCGTCCCGGAAATTCATCGGAAAAGTCAGTCTTTCCAGCCTTGCTCCGGTCAACATAATATTCTTGATCAGCCAGATTGTATCCTATTCTCACTTCTTCGCCCAATGTGTTGGCTAAAACTACCCCCATCTCCGAAGCGGTAGCACCCGTAAGATCAAACGAAACTTCTAATTCTATCGTGGCGGAAGGGGCATCCAGCAACTCTGTCAAATCTCGTGATTCCTCCAGTGTACCCGCTTCTACGGAAGCACTACTTTCCCGAAGGGTTTCCAGTTCTTTGACTGGGCGGGAGGCAAGGCGAACTCCTTCCTCAGTAGAAACCAATTCCAGTGTTCGGGGAACGGTCATAGCACTGCGCCAGGCATAGGTGGGCACTACGTTAGCATACTGCCAGTTGCTCATCCAGCCAATAAATATCCGACGTCCGTCTTCTTCGGGGACATCCGACCAGCTTACTCCGGCGTAGTTATCCTTACCATAATCCAGCCAAAGTGATGTCTCTTCGGGATTATCGTTGGTAAACGCTTTCCCATCAAAATCTCCTACAAAATACTGCGTGGCCGAGCCTCCGTTCGGCCCACCGGGATTGATACTGAGCAACATCACCCATTTTTCTTCGCCATCCACGGTCAGCTTAAAGATATCCGGACACTCCCAGACGCCGCCGTGGGAGCCGCTATTTTCCCCGAACTCGCTGGTAAAGGTCCAATCGATCAGGTTGGGCGAATTGTAGAACCGTACCCGGTCGGCAGCGGCGAAGATCAGTACCCACTGCTGACTTGGCTCGTGCCAGAACATATTAGGATCGCGAAAATCTTTGATACCCGGGTTCTCTACCACCGGATTCCCTTCGTACTTGGTCCAGGACCGCCCCCGATCGGTGCTATAGGCAATGGCCTGGTATTGATAATCATTGCGACCTTCCCGTTCGCCCTGAGGGTCATGATACGTAAACATGGCAATCAGAGGTGGATTATCGGTGGTGCCCAGCCCCGAGGTATTTTGTTTGTCTACCACTGCACTGCCGGAAAAGATATAGCCCAGACTGTCGGGATAGAGTGCGATGGGTAAATGCTCCCAGTGTACCAGATCTTCGCTGATTGCGTGCCCCCAGTGCATGGGTCCCCAGACATTGCTATCGGGGTAGTGCTGGTAGAAAAGGTGGTATTCGCCATCGTAATAGACCATACCATTGGGGTCGTTCATCCAATGGCCGGGAGGCGTAAAATGATACACCGGACGGTATTGCTCACCACTAATTGTGTCCTGCGTAGAACTAGCGGTTTGCTGGGCGGGTTCTGAGCTACAGGCGGCGATGGCCATCAGAAATCCCAGCCAAGCTACGGAATATACTGCTGTGTTTTTCATCAATAGGGTTGTTATTGATTAATGACTGATGATTGATGAGTCATGATTAATAGAGAGAGACTCTTTTCAGTCACTATTTCATCATCACTCACTCATCATTAATCATCAGTCATTATAACTTACATGTTTTCCGACCAGACTGATTCCAGTTGGTACATTTCCAGTTTTTTGAGAATGGTTTTCTCGTCTCCGCCGCCATTGGCGAATACTTTGATTCCCTTTTCAGCCTCTACCGAGTTGAGCGGGTCCACAAAGTAGAGTTCGCCGTCATTTACAAACACTTCAATGATAGCTTTGTCTACGATCACTTCTACTTTCAGTGTTTCGCCCTCGAAGGCCGGGTAGTTTTCTCCTTTAAATTCGCGGAACAGGTTATTGTAAACCAGCTCGTACCCGTTGATGTTCATCCCAAAATCCCGGCTGTCGCCGCACTCAAACTCGGCTACGATGTGCAGTAAGTCGCCCTTAACGGGTGCCATAAAACTGGTGTCGCCCTTCAGAATAATATTCTCCATCACCTTCTCGTCCTGATGCAGGCTGGCGATTTCCGTCACCGGACGCGGGCACAACCGGTAGCCATCAAAGGTTGATTTTAGAGATAACTGGGTAGGGAAGGTCATGCACTGATTGAAGGGCATTCCTTCCAGGTCAATACCACGTCCCCAGCCGATCTGTATATGTCGCCCGTCGCTTTCCGGGATGTTATTGTACAGCTGCGAAGCGTAGAAAGCCTGACCGTAGTCGTAGTTTTTAGCATTTTGCTCAATGGTAAATTTCTTTCCGTCAAAATCTCCTACCAGGTACTTACCATCAGCCCCGTACATCACCCACTTGGTAGTGCCGGACTCGCCCTCCACCGTCATCTCAAACAGCTCCGGGCACTCAAACAGTCCTGAGATATTAGACTGATACGTCCAGTCTTTCAGATCAGGCGAAGTGTACATTACGTGCTGCCGGATCATGGCTTCTTCTCCATCGCTCAATTCTTTTGTCTTCGATTCATCATATAACACCATCACCCAGTGGTTGCCCGGCTCGTACCAGAATACCTTCGGGTCTCGTCCCCGGTGCTTCACCACCGGATTGCCTTCGTAATCTTCAAAGGTGCGGCCATTGTCATAGCTCAGGGCCAGGCATTCGCCCCGCCCGGTGCTGGTGTAAACAGCTATGAGCGGATCAATACCATTTTTGCGGAAACCGGCGGTATTCTGGGGATCGAGGACAGCCGAGCCGGAAAACGCCATATCTTCATGAGTAGGAGTGTATAAGGCGTCGGGTAATTCTTTCCAGTGCAGCAAATCCTTACTGACTGCGTGGCCCCAGTGCATATTACCCCAGCTCCAGCCAAAGGGGTTGTGCTGGTAGAAAAGGTGGTATTCATCTTCGTAGTAGATCAACCCATTGGGGTCGTTATGCCAGCCTCGCTGGGAAGAGAAATGCACCTGAGGTCGCAGTGTTTCCTGGTATATGTTTTCCTGACCGGGAAAGTTAGCGTCGGCGTATACTTTACTTAATCCGCCCTGCGGAGCTACATCTTCTGCCTGAGCATCGGTCTCTTCCATTTCCAGGGTGATGGCTTCGCCTTGATACGGAGCTACATTGAAAAATGTCCAGAAGTCGGGTTCGGTATCGGCCAGCCGGAGGGTAAACTCGTCCAGCACTTTTCCCTCATGCATGATGCGAACTTTCCGAAGCTGGTTTGATTCGTCAACCGGGAAGTTCAAATAGGTTTGCCCCTGCTTGATGTTAATTTCCCTCGTATTGGCTTGTCCATACAAATTAGTATTGATGGTAAACCCTAGTCCGCATAAGCAGAGTGAAATGAGTAGGTGTTTCATGGTTGTGTTAAAAATTAAAAAACTGAAGAAAGATGCCAGATGGTAGAAGTCTGGCATCTCTTCCTACAAAGTAAACATTAATATTGGTACAAGTGCCGGGTTGGCTGTCGCAACAGGCTCAGCCAATTTAAGCCTGATATTTTTATTTAGTAACCGGGATTCTGTTCATACAATCCCTTGGTGAAGTCTATCTCGCGTTGCGGAATGGGATAATACTCATCCCGCCCTTCGGTAAAGGATGCCGCCGAAAGAAACTCTTTTCGGGTTTTCTCTACTTCCAGATAGTTATTCAGCGTTTCAGCAGCAACACCCCAGCGCACCAGGTCAAAAAAGCGGGGGCTTTCCATGGCAAACTCTAGTCGCCGTTCCCAGCGTAGAGCGGTACGGGCATTCTCCTGGGTCCAGCTAATATTAACTCCGTCCTGGTACTCTTCAATGTTGTAGTTAGAAGGTGCACTACCATCGGCAAAGCGCGTTCTTCCCGTACTGACTTTAGCCCGGGCTCGCACCTGGTTGATAAGCGGTAAAGCTTCCGCTTGACGGCCTAATTCAATAAGCGCTTCGGCCTGCATAAGCAGCACATCGGCGTAGCGAATAATGTCAATGTTTACTGAAGATCCGTAGAATGGGCCAACTTTCTTGAAGCAGGAGCAGTCAGCGGCTTGTTGTTCTTTCATATTTCCGAAACCTCCGTACAGAGCTGGTACGCGCTCCCAGCTATGGTCATACAGTATATCAGGCTGATATTTAAAAGGATGTCCTTTGATTCCTATGGTATGATCGATGCGCGGATCTACCCGGGCGCCATCCGGTACGAGGTCGGCATCCGTCAGCACTTCGTCATTGAAGGTATCAAACAGGGGGAGTCCTTCTTCGCTGGTTTTAAAAGCGTTCGCCATGTTATGACTGGGCAGGTGGAACCAGCAGCAACCGTACTGGGGTGCCAGGCTGTAATTGAGGCTGGTTGCCATGCTGAGCCGGCCGATCGCCGTTCCGTCATCAATAGAAAACTGCACAGCAAACACGGATTCTGGACCATTATCGTAGCCGTAGAGAAAGTTTTCAGCAAAGTCGGGCTGTAAGCTGTACCTGCCGGAGTTGATCACATCGCTGGTCAGGCTCACTACTTCTTCTAGTCGCTGCGGATTGATGCTGGTTACGTTGTGGCTTTCATCCTGCTCGTAAGCCTGATACAGGCGAGTTTTGGCCAGATAGGCTTTTGCGGCCAGTTGGTTGGCTCGCCCAACCTGCTCCTGCACTTCGGGCAGGTTGTTCACGGCAAATTGGAAGTCGTCGGCAATTTTCCCCCATAACTCATCATTGGAAAATTCCCGATTGGATACCGACGCTCTTTCTTCATCGGGAATATCTTCGGTAATATAAGGCACGCGCTTAAACATCACCTTTAGCAGGAAATACATGTGCCCTCGGAGGAAACGCATTTCGCCCTGCCGTACTGCTTTCTCGGGAAACTCCTCTTCTGACGCATCGTCAAGTGCCTGTAGGGCAAAATTGGCTCGGGAAATAGCTTCGTACGCATTCGTCCAGGTATTGTTGAAGAGACCTCCGGTGGTGGGTTGGGTCAGATTGTACTGTTCGTAGGCATTAATTTCACCTACGTCGCCCACGCTTCCGCCTCCTTTGTACGCATCGTCGGAACGAACGCTGGAGTAGGCCCACATGCTGGTGATAGGGCCATCCCAGAAGTCATTCCCAATACTGGCGTAGGCCGCTGTGACCAGAGCATCCAGATTCTCCACCGTCGTGACCTGATCTTCGGTCAGTGTTCCTTTAGGCTGAAAGTCGAGGTGATCGTTGCAGGCCCCCATCACCAACAGACTGGTGATCATCAATATGGATATAATATTACTTTTCATGATTGATTGCATTAGTTAGTTGAATGTGACATTAACCCCAAACGTAATCGAAGTAGGCACTGGAATCTGATTCCAGGGGTCTCCACCGGCGTTAGAAATCTCCGGGTCGGCTCCCTGAAATTCTTTGCTCTTAAACCAGAACAGGTTTTCACCCATCAGGAAGACCCGCAACTGCTGCATGTGCAGCGATTCTATGGAAGACAGCGGCAAACTGTAGCCTAACTGAATGTTCCGCAGCTTGAAGTAGGAACTGTTTACCAGATAGAAATTTGAAGCTCGCCCTTCACTGTTGGCATCAATCAGCGATAGCTTGGGAGTATCTGAGCCAGGGTTTTGCGGTGTCCAGGCATCTAATACTCCGGTACCCATATTGGCGCCCACATTCACGAAGCTGTTGAAGGGGATAAACTGATCATTGCCCGTTCGGCCACCCACTCCTGAGCCGAAGAGTGAAAAATCGAAGTTTTTATAATTCAGATCAACCCGGATACCGTATTCAAATCCTGGTAGCACGGTTCCCAGATAATCCTGATCCAAAGCGTTAATCACACCGTCATCGTTCAGGTCTACATAGCGTATCCTGCCGGGGGCAGCTCCGATCTGCTCGGCATGGGCATCTACTTCGGCTTCATTTTGGAAGAGGCCATCGGTTTTGTATCCAAAATAGGAGAACTGAGACTGCCCTAAGATGGTCTTTTCGGAGTTTCCGGGGAAGGCGGTACGCACCTCTTCCGGCAATTCGGTGATCTTATCGCGGAAGCGGCTGAAATTACCATTGATGGAGTATGATAGATCGTCGCCAATATTTCCCCGGTAGGTCAGGGCGATCTCCAGACCTTTGTTTTCCACCACGGCTCCGTTCACCCAACGAAGTTTTCCTTCCCCCACGGCAGAAGCAATCGGGGGCTGTAATAAGATGTCGGAGGTTTCCCGGGTGAAATAATCGATATAACCGATAATCCGGTCGTCCAGGAATCCGAAATCTACACCTATGTTGAATTCCCGAGTCGTTTCCCACTTCAGATCAGGATTACCGCCTTGTACTGAGACGAAGCCGGAAGGCAAACCGCCGGAATCATTTCCGTTGAGATCGTAGGCCGTACCAATGTTGGTCCAGTTACCCTGAATATTTCCGTAGCGAGGTTCGTAGAGCGCAAAGCGGGCCACATCTCCGATATCCTGGTTACCTACTTCACCGTACCCGGCCCGCAGCTTCAGGTCAGAAAGAAAAGTGGCATCCTGCATAAAGCTTTCGTTGACAATCCGCCAGCCCAGGGTAGCGGCAGGGAAAATCCCGTACTGATTATCTTCACCAAAGCGAGAAGAACCGTCACGTCGGATGGTGACCGAAGCTAGATATTTATCGCTAAAGGCGTAATTGACCTTACCGAATTGCGCCAGCAATCTTCCGCCAGTGGCATTACCAAAGTTGGTGCTACGGCCGGTTCCGGCGGAGAGCGTAAAGTAATCCTCGGTTTGTTCGGCAAAGCCTTCTCGAAATGCCCCGAACTCCTGGAAGTCCTGCCAGATGGCCTCAACTCCGCCTAACAGGTTGATGCGGTGCTCCCCTAGCTCAATCTCATACGTCAATGTGTTAGACCATACGCGGTCTAGTCGCCTTCCGGTAGCGCGCTGCAAGCTGTTAACCGAACGGCCCAGAAATCCTTCCTGGAAGGCTAGTTCAATGTTTTTATTGACATCGTTAGAATATTCAATACCGTAGTTGGTACGGAACACTAAGTTCTCAATAGGCTCTACTTCAGCGTAAACATTTCCGAAAATGGATGTACGATTAAGATTATCCCAGCGGTTGAGCCACTGCATATCCACCGGGTTGTTCCGATCCGAGTAGCCCGCTCCCAAAGGACCGGCAAATTCGCCATCAGCGGTACGTACCGGAATAGTAGGCGGCAGGGTAATAGCCAGAAAAGGAGTAGGAGCTCCGCCCAGATCATTCGCGGCCAGCGTCTGATTAGAGGTAGCCAGTAAGGAATTGACTCCCAATCGTAACTTCTTATTAAACGCTGAGGTGTTGGCGTTAAGTCGGGCACTGTATCGCTCATAGTCAGTATATACCAGGGTACCGGTATTTTTAACGTACCCTACATTCGCCAGCAGCCCGCTGTTTTCAGTATTTGCGGTTAGCGTCAGGTCATTGGAAGTAACGTATCCCGTTTCGTAGGCGGCATCCTGCCAGTCAGTATTACCTACCGGCACATTCTGATCGCCATTCATAAAAGGTTGAATAGTTACGCTATTCAGCACCGGATTATCGAAGTCGTTATTCCAGTCGTACGTATAGATGGCCGAATGAACTCCCGGATCAGTTCGATCATTCACAGAACCTCGCCACAGGGCAATGCCTCGCTCTTCGGAGTTGAGCATATCCTGCCACTGAGGGCGGGTTGTCTGCATAGATATGCTGGAGTTGAAAGTCACACTAACGTTTTCGCCGGACTGAGATCCGTCTCGGGTTGTGACAATAATTACTCCGTTGGAAGCGCGAGAACCGTAGATAGAAGCCGCTGATGCATCCTTCAGAATCTGTACCGACTCAATGGTGCTGGGGTTTAAGCTTTGGAAGATGCGCGCCTCTTTGGTAGGCACTCCGTCAATAATATACAGCGGGCTATTATTCCCCAGCGTATTAACGCCCCGGATCAGGATGCGGCTATTTTCGCCGGTGGGAGTTCCGCTTTTTTCCACAAACAGCCCGGCAACTCGGCCCTGCAAGGCCTGCATAGGGTTTCCGGATGAAGTATTCTTGATCGGTTCCAGATCCACCACAGCTACCGCACCGGTTACATCTACCTTTCGTTCGGTAGCGTATCCGGTCACCACAATCTCAGAAAGTGATTGTATATCCTCCTGCATGCTGATATCAATGGTGCTCTGACCGCCAACGGGCACTTCCTGGGGAGCATACCCTACAGAAGAAAAAAGTAAGGTGTCGGATGATGATATTTCGCTCAGGGTATACTTTCCTTCAATATCAGAAATGGTGCCTTGAGAGGTTCCTTTTACAATAATGTTTACTCCGGGTAACCCTTCGTTTAATTCATCGGTTACTGTGCCGGACACGGTAGTTGTCTGGGCAATAGCGGTACCCATGCTGATCAGAAAGCTCAGCAGGAAAAATCCAGCGTAATGAAGCTGGAGCCTGGGTAAAATTTGCTTACTCATAATTCGGTTGTTTAAGTAGTACATGATTTTTAGAATAGCGGTCAACGGCAAGCCCACAGCTTCCGAAGCCAGCCAGCGAGCGTAAGATATTGTTGTTACATAGGTTTAGGGTTGTGAAGTGATGATTTTTTCTATGGCATTTTGGTTCAGAGGTGGAGTAGCTCCGGGCTGAGTAGCGACGTAGGCTCCCACGGCACACCCGTACCGAAGGCATTCTTGAGGTGACTTTCCCTGAAGCAACATCGTCAGTAAGGTTCCTAAGAAAGCATCTCCGCTGCCCACGGTATCGGCTACGGTTATCTTAAACCCGCCCTGTCGGTACAGTTGGCCTTCGTGCAGCAGTAGCGCGCCTTCGGCACCCTGAGTGATACAAAGCGTATCTATTTTAAACCGCTGAAGAAACTCCCGCATCGCAGCTTCATCGGTGTTGCCATCTAAGTACCACTCAGAAAGCAGCGCAAACTCTTCTTCATTTACTTTAACCAGATCAGCCGGGTGAAGCAGATTTTCTATTAATTCTGGTGAGTAATGCGGTGCTCGCAGGTTCACGTCAAACGCGGTCCGTTTGGCCGAGGGAATCAGTTCTTGTAATGTTTTTCGAGTGACCTCATTCCGGCAGGCCAGGCTACCGTACAGCAATAAATCGGCCTGTTGTACTGTCTGAGCCGCCGCTTCAGTCATGCGGATAAAGTCCCAGGCTACAGGTTGCAGAATATCGTACTTGACATCATCTGATTTTGTCACGTCGGCTACGACCTTACTGGTGTCATGTGCCGGATCACGCTGGATAAGCTCGGTGGACAACCCTCGCTCTTTCAGGTAAGCCAGCAAAGAATCTCCGGCTTCATCCTGGCCCACACTGGAGATGAATCGGGTATCCACTCCTTGCTGGTGCAGATGCAGGGCTACGTTCATCGGAGCTCCACCGGGAAACCTTCCTTCCGGCAGGTGATCGTACAGCATTTCACCAAAACATACGACTTGTTTATTCTCAGGCATTTTCATAGGATAAGTTGAGTTCGAGTTCTTCCAGGGATTTTCCTTTGGTTTCGGGCATCATCTTCCAGACAAAGAGTAGTTGCAGCACCATCATGCCGCAAAAGATGGTAAAGGTGAGTCCGCCCCCCAGGGCTTCGGCCACAATCGGGAAAGTGAAGGCTACCACGGCTGCCATCAGCCAGTGGGTAAAGCTGCCCAGTGCCTGCCCCGAAGCCCGCACCCGGTTGGGAAAGATCTCGGAGATAAATACCCAGATAACCGCACCCTGCGAGAAGGCAAAAAAGGCAATGTAGACAAATAGGTAAACCGGCACCCACATACCAAACGATTCTATAAAGAAGGAGCGGGCAACCAGCCCCAGCGTAACAATTAGCCCTACTGACCCAATCAGCATCAGTTTACGACGACCCATCCGATCGATTACACTCATGGCAACCAGCGTAGCTAGGAAATTAATTAACCCTACCCCGGCAGTAGATAGCAAAGCCGAACCGGTCTCCAGCCCAGCCATAGCAAAGATGCGAGGCGCGTAGTAAATAATAGCATTAATGCCCGACATTTGATTGAACACGGCAAACAAAATAGCCAGTGCAACCGGAGTACTATATTTCTTAGAGAAAAAAGGAACCGGCTTAATTTCGGTAGTAAGTGAGGAATGCTGGATTGCCAAGACCTCCTCATTAGCCCGTTCCGGATCAATCTGGGTTAAGATAGCTCGGGCCTGACTGATGGCGTTTCGCTTCAGAATTAGCCAGCGAGGACTTTCGGGCACGAACAGTATCAAGATCAGAAAGACCAGGGCCGGAATAGCTTCCACGCCCAGCATCCACCGCCAGGCATATTCGCTACTTCCTTCTAACAGATAATTAGACAGATAGGCAATTAGAATTCCGAATACAACATTGAACTGAAACATAGCCACCAGTTTACCCCGTGACTCGGGCGGGGCAATCTCGGAGATGTACATGGGAGCCGCTACGGATGAAGCGCCTACCCCTAGCCCACCTAAAAAGCGAAAGGCCAGAAAGAGGTACCAGTCAGTAGCCAACGCTGAACCAACCGCCGATACCAGATAAAAAACCGCAATCCAGAACAACGTCTTCTGCCGCCCCAAGTGGTCGGAAGGCAACCCGCCGAACAGAGCACCGAATACGGTTCCGATTAAAGCAATGGATACGGTTAGGCCGTGTTGTACCGAACTTAATTGCCAGACTGATTGAATTGTTTGTTCTGCTCCCGAAATGACGGCGGTATCAAAGCCGAATAAAAATCCACCCAGAGCTACTGTGATAGACCAAAACCAAAGTCTTCGATGAGGCATGATGATTGGCGTTAGGTTGTATATGCCAAAGGTATCAGTATCAGAAGTGCTTGTGTTTCGAAATCGTACCGAAAGCTTGTAAAAATGTTACTAAGACCTCATTTTGAGTAAAAATCAGCAATACATACTATCAAGGAGGGGTTGTTATTATAAATTCTTAAGCAGTACCTAAACAATAGCAACTCTAATTTCAATTATGTTACCTGCTCTTTTGAAATTGTTACCTGCGCTGTCAGGAGATTGAAGGGTGACTGCGGACAAAGTCGGAGGGAGACTGCTCGTAGTAGGATTTGAAAACGGTAGAGAAATACGCCGGGGAAGAGAAGCCCACTGCGTAGGCTACTTCGGCAATAGTAAGGTCGGGCTGGTGCAGTAGCTCTTTGGCTTTTTTCAGTCGCTGAATTTTCACATGATCATTAATGCCTATACCCAGCAACGCCTTCACTTTGCGGTAAAGTTGCACTCGCGACAGCCCTAGTTCTTTGGCAATGGCATTCACGCTTAGCTCCGGGTCAGACAGGTGCTGCTGAATGATAGCCGAGAGGCGCGCCAGAAACTGTTGATCAAGATCGGGCATAGAAGGATGCGCGAGTATAGATTCATCCGTTGCACCAGCAAACCGCTGCCGTAGTTGTTCCCGATTCCACAGCAGTTTATCAATTTGCTCCAGTAGCAGCGTTGTATGGAAAGGTTTGACTACATAAGCATCTACCCCTGTTTTAATGCCTTCTATTTGCTGTTCGGGTGAACTTCGGGCCGTTAGCAGAATAATGGGTATGTGGGAGGTGCGAAGATCGTTTTTAAGAGTTTTGGCAATTATTAAACCGTCAGCCCCTGGCAACATCACATCGCTTACAATCAGGTCGGGCACCTGGGCGAAGGCCTGAGCCAGTCCGTCAGTTCCGTCAGCGGAAGCCACTACCTGGTATTTTTGCTGTAGTTTGCGAACCAGAAAATGCCGTAGATCTTCATTATCTTCAATCACCAAGATGGTATTATCGGCTTTTGACTGGATTACAGCCACAGTATCTTTCTCTTCTTCGGTACCAACGTCTTCCACAAAATATTGATTAGAAGACTGAGTCTGCGGGGAGTTGGTCATCTCATGATCAGCCCACTGCTGGGAATTAAGAGGTAATAAAATGTCGAAGGAAGCTCCCATTCCTTTCTCGCTGGCTACCGAAATAGTGCCTCCGTGCAGCTCAATGAGTTCTTTTGATAATGATAAGCCCAGTCCGGTGCCCATGCTCTGATACTGCTCGCCCTGGTAAAATCGGTCAAAGGCGTGGGAAGCATGCTCAGCGGCCATTCCCCGGCCATTATCAATTACCCGGATACGGGCACTGTCACTTCGGGTATCTTTTTCAATAATCACCTGAATTTTTCCGCCATCGGGAGTGAATTTAAAGGCATTGGAAAGCAGGTTGAAAAATACTTTATCCAGCATGGAGGCATCAAAGTGCATTTCCAGAACCGGTTGCAGAGCGATAAACTGAAAATCCATCTCCCGCTTGTAGGCCGTTCGCTCAAAGGCAGTGTATACCTCTCGCAGAAAAGCCACCAGATCGCCCTTAGAGACTTTCACCTTAATTTTATTATGCTCTAGCCGGCGGAAATCAAGCAACTGATTGATGAGGCGCAGAAGGCGGGAAGCATTTTTATGCATTAGCCGCAGATCCTGCTTCATAGCTATGGATGAAACCTGACTTTCTTCCAGCATATCGTCTACCGAAGCCAGAATTAGCGTGAGCGGAGTACGAAATTCATGAGAAATATTAGTGAAGAACTGAAATTTAGCCTGATTGGCCTCTTCTGTCTCCTGGGCCATCTTCATGATTTGGTTGCGCTGCTCCGTAATCTTTTCATTTTGTGCTTTTAACTGCTGGTTGGTCAATTGTTTTTCCCGCAGTGAGTACAGGGCATACGCGCCCAGGGCAATGGCCGAAGCTAAGCTGATAATGACCGCATAAAGTAGCGTGCGCTGGCTGCGATAAATGGACAATTGCTCTTTTATAGCGTGCTGTTGCCGAACAATCTCCTGTTGCTGCTCTAAAATTTTGTCAGACTGAAGCTTGATTACCTTCACATTGGAAGAGTCAATTACGGTAGTTTGCAGGATGTTTTCCTTTTCGTAAGGCCGACCGGTCAGAATATTGCGGGCTACCTGTATGGCCTTATCGCCACCGGTGGGGTACATGAACGTTGCATCCAGAGTACCCTGATTCACCATATCCAGCCCCAGTCCGGGTCCGGCAATGCCATCCACACCCAGCACTTTAATATCTAAAGAACCTTTCTGCTGGCGAAGCACCTCCCGAGCCGCCAGAGCCATCATATCGTTATGAGCAAAGATCAGATCTACGTTAGGATAGTACTGCAGGGAGTCTTGCAATTTGCGTCGGGCAACATCCCGTTCCCACTCCCCGTTGATGGTGTCTAATGTGTAGAGATTGGGAAAACCTTCCAAGAAGTTAATAAACCCCTGGTGTCGCTCTTGGGCCGGAGTAGAACCGGGCAGACCCGTTACCTCCAGAATATTCCCTCCCTGGCTGAGCAATGAGGCTGCATATTTTCCGGCAATCCTTCCTATTTCATAATTATCACCACCAACAAAAGCGGTATAGGTCTTTGAGGCAATCTTCCGATCAACTACAATCACTGGTATACCTGAATGATATATTTCTTCTACCAGCGGAGTAATAGGAGCTGCTTCATTGGGCGAAATAATCAGAATATCGATGCCTTCACTCATTAAAGCCTGAATGTCGCGCAACTGCTGCTGACTACTGCCGTCGGCGTTTTTATAGATAAGCTGAAGTTCAGGATAAAAGGCCAGTTCTTTTCTCATTTCGCCCAGCATAGCTTGCCGCCAGGCATCGTTATCTACGCATTGAGAGAAGCCCACCACCCATTTTTCAGAAGATGTGCTCTGACAGGAAAATAACCCACCCATGATCCATAAGCTCAGCGCAATAACACTGCGGATTATGATGGTAGGTGGTTGCATTCGCTTTTTATTTGAGTTGGTAGATGATTTTATCAAACTCTCAAAAATCACCCATGAATTGCTTGCTAAATTACTACAATCTATCTAATGCAGTAGTTTTATACAATCTATAGCACGCATTTTTTCCCCGACTGATTTAATTATTCTCAGTGGGTTGTCAATAGGCTATCGGTTTTCAAGAAGATTGAGTGGAAGAAGTGTAAGCATAAAAAACCCAGCCGGAGCTGGGAAAAACCTTTTACTCAAAGCAGAAATGGCGAGCCTGTTTTTTACCGCATGTATAAGGTAATATAGATCCTTCCTTCCCTTATTTATGCTATGTTGGCAAGGGCTAAAGTAGTAAAGAGAAACCATGATTTTTGCCCATAAAAAGAAAATAACTTACATGTGTAGGCGTACCACACATTCACACAGCCATTTGATTTTCAAGAGCAAAGGAAGATTGAGAATAGTAGATTATACAGCGGTGAAAATAAGCTGACCGAAAGAATAGCAAAAAATGTACGTTTTAACTAATCGCTGCGGTTGCCCAACCATATGGCCAATGCGGAGAGAACAAAGACAACTCCTAGTCCGATAAGTAATATAGTATTAGTATCCATAAATTTGGTTAGTTAGTCGTGTTAAGCTGAACTGTCGCGAATATTAGGAATTTTCTGCTAATTAATAAAAAAAGCGGTGCAGTTTTGTACTGCACCGCCTCAACTAACCTTTGTTAATTGTTATTTAAGATAAACTCGTTAGCTAGATAAAAAAGTAAAATATAAATGTTAGCAGTTAAAAAAATCGAGTCTATCTACCAACCCTCACTTCGCTTTATATAAGGCAAACCTACTGCCAAAACTACCCTCATATTTCCCTTTGATGCCTCATGGCTCTGTAAAACACTGAAATGCAATTGTTTATAAGCCGTATTTGATTTATAGCAAAAATGGCATAAGGGTATGCCAATTATAAACTATACCGGAAAGGGGGGACATAATTCCCCACCACTGGGTACTTCCGGCAACTGATCCCCAATTTTTCCCCACCCTACTGATCAAGCCATTGTTTGAAATCAGTCACTCGGTCACGACTTACCAGCACATCGGAGTCATCAGAGTGCTTAAGTTTTAGTTTGAGCCGACTGCTGGAGTACGTGATGATATCGTCAATAGCAGAAAGGCGAACAATGTATTTTCGACTGATGCGGAAGAAAGCCGCAGGATTTACCACCTCTTCCAGTTGATCGAGCGGATAATCAATGATAAAATGCTTACCCGCTTGGGTTTGCAGATAGGTCATTTTCTCCTGACTGAAGAAATACAGTACATCTTCGGTAGGAATGGCTTTAATATGTTCACCAATTTTTACCACAAAACGATTTTTATATCCGGGAGCCTGTAGCATCTGCAAGGCCTGCTGAAGCTGGCTAAGATCAGGCTGCTCGGGCTTGGGGGCGGAATGAGCCTGATGATACGACTGATACTTCTTTACAGCACTCGCCAGTTCTTCAGCATCAATCGGCTTCAGCAAATAATCGATACTATTGACTTTAAATGCCTGAATAGCATATTGATCGTAAGCCGTGGTAAAAATAATAGGAGCCGAAACTTTGGTATGTTCAAAAATTTCGAAACTTAGCCCATCAGCCAGTTGAATATCCATAAAGACCAAATCCGGCGAAGCATTTTCCTGAAACCAGGCTACTGACTTTTTTACCGAATCTATTTGAGCCACAATAGCTGCCGTAGGGATTTCCTGTTGAATCAAAGAGATTAATCGTTTGGCAGCAGCTTTCTCGTCTTCAATCACCAAGATTTTCATGCGGGTTGTAAGTTTAGTAAGGGTAGTTTTACAATAAATTCATTTTCGCTATTAAGCACACTAATTTCTTTCTTGGATAGGTATTCGTATCGAGACCGAATGTTTTTTAGCCCCAGGCCTGATGAATATTCATGACTGGTTTTGGGTTGGAGATTATTTTTAACCACCAGGAATTCGTCCTCTTCCAGGTATAATTGAATATGCAGCGGCTCGTCATCCGAGATAATATTATGCTTAATGGCATTCTCCACCAACATTTGTAACGACAGTGGTAAAACCATTGCCGGTGTATCAGCCGGAATCTGAATGCTTACTTGTAAATTATCCTCAAACCGAATTTTCTGAAGAAACACGTAAGCTTCCACAAAGCGAATTTCTTCACTTAGTGGTACCACTTCCTTCTGCTGATTATCCAGCACATAACGATACACATCGGCCAGCTTTTTAATAAACTTGGCGGCCTGATCCTGATCTTCGTACACCAGCGAGGTTAAGGCATTCAGGCTGTTGAACAGAAAATGAGGGTTGACCTGATTCTTCAACGACTCGTACTGAGAAGAAACCCGCTCGGTTTTTAGCTTTTCAGCTTCAATAGCCGCCTGCCGCCAGCTCAGCAGGAAGCCCCGGCTGGTAATAAAGAATGTGAGCACTACGGCAATGCCCAAAGGGAGATAGGCAGTCTCTACA
This sequence comes from Roseihalotalea indica, assembly GCF_022458895.1. Next base: position 314,661 of record NZ_JAINFL010000002.1, read on the forward strand.
TACACATGCCAGGGCACCTCCGAAGGATTATTGGCAAAGAATAGCTGAATGAAGATAAAAGCAATCAATAAAGAAGCTAAAAAAGAATAGGTGAGCAGCGCAATGGTATTCAGTATAAATCGCTTGGTTGGGTGATGAATCCAGGATACCCGCCGGCCGATCCATGCATTCAGAAAATCATTTCCACCGCCCAACACCAAGCATAGGGTAAAGGAATATAGAATATCATCCACTAAGTCTCGCCAGCCCTCGATGGAGAAAAAGAGCCGGGGAGTCAGGAAGAAAACAATAGCCGTAGCAATAAACAGGTTCACTCCCAGGTAAATAGTCCACCTTCTGAGCTTTCTTTTGAATGTCATACAATGAATGGTCGTGGTATTACGCCAAAGATACAAAGAAGTCCGACTCAGCGCCGGACTACTGCTTTTATTGCTCACAGGCTCCGCGCATGGCTTCCGCCATCTCCTTTCCCCAACTGGGGTGTAGTGGAGATTCCGGTTCGTCCTGCTCAAGTTTCTTCAAAGACTGACTAATTAATCCGCAGGCTTTGGAAGTATCGCTGTTAAAGAACTGCGCCGTACCGTATTCCATTTGCCCCAGCAGCAGCAGCGCGCGCGGGTTGTCAGGATTCATCTGCACGGCCTTCGCCAGTATTTGCGTGGCTTTCGGCGCCATCTCCGGTCCCCGACTACCTGGGTCGGCCGACACCCGGATCATGTACCAATATCCCTGCAAGGCCACCACTTCCGACTCTTCCGGCTGTAAAACATCGGCCTGATCCAGAAACTCCTGGGCTTTATCCAGATACTGATCTTTCTGCTCTTTTCCCTGGCTCATAGCCGCCTGGGTGATGTAGGCATACGCCGCATAATACCAGGGAAGCCACTGACTGGTCTCAGCTCGAGCAATCCGCTCAAATTGGTTTGCTACGCTGCCAAAAGCTTCGGGTGAACCGGCCTGCGCCAGTTGCCCCAATGCCTGCTGCATAGCCTTCTCATAAGCCGGATTTCCCGCCAAACAAAACACTGTAAACCAGCAAGCGATCAAAGAAAGAAGTAAACGTTTCATAGTTTTATAATATTTAAGAGGTGAAGAGATTAAGGGTTGAAGTAGTGAATGAAGGAATGAGTGAATGCTGCTTTTGGTAAGTGTATACATTTGATAACCATTTACTCCTTCCACCCTTCTATAGTGTGTCCAATTGATTTTGAGTTTTATCTTTACTAAGGGTGATAAAGAGGCCGACGAAGAAGAAGCGAGGCGCGGTGGGTTGTACCGCCAGCCGATCATACGCTCCGGCCTCATTAGGCTGACTGGCGTATTTGTAACCGAAGATGTTTTCTCTTCCCAACACATTGGTAGCGGCAGCGTAGAGAATAATGTGCTGCCGAACCAGCCAGGCTACATTCAGGCTCAGGTTATGATACGTTTTGGTCCGATCGGCATGAAAGGCTTCCTGCTCGGGGTTGAAGTAGGGCCGTCCGCTGGCGAAATTGTAAGAAGCTCCTACCTGCGTGCGCAGCGACGATATAAAGTACTTACCTACTGCTGAGAAATTATGACGTGATACAAACGTAGGCACCGCTGTAGTAGGAAAATCCTGATAGTCTCGCTCCGAGTCCAGTAACGAATAAGAAAGCCAATAATCGAGATTATCTACCGATCGGCGATCTCGCCAGAAAATATCCAGCCCCCGGGCGTAACCATTTCCTGCATTCGTATACGATGCCGGTTCATAAAGCCGAGTCGGATCAAACTTGGTGAGTTGATGGTATTGCTTATGGTATACCTCAGCCCGAAACGTGCGGCCCGACTGAGTTAATTGATAATTGGCAATGTAATGAGTAGCTGTCTCGTCCAGTAATTCCGGGTTGATTAAACGATAATCGGTTTGCGGACTCTGGTTAAATGTTCCGTAGGCCAGCGATACCTGGCTATCCTTTCCGGTTTTGTAGGCTAATGATAATCGGGGAGAAGCCGTCCAGGTGTTGGTCAGTCGGGCATATTCGGTGCGGCCGCCCAGGCGAGCCACCAGCCGGTTGGTCATGTATACATCTGCTTCAACAAAATGAGCCGCTCGCTGTGTGGAAAGCGTCAGTTGTCTGGCTTCAGAATTTGATGAACTTACTTGCCAGTCGTATTCATCCCGGAAGTATTCACCGCCAAACCGCAGTGCCAGGCTGCTGGTCACATCATTAATCCATGTTGATTTTATATGCACCCCTCGCTGTTGCTGACGGATGGGGTTCTGGTCTATCGTAGTAGCTTGATCGTCGTAGGTATAGGACACTCCGCTATGCCAGGTCCACTTATTACTCAGCATCTCCTGAAATGAGCCATTGATGTATACATTGTCGTTCTCCAACTCAATGAACTGCGTGTTGGGCAATTGATTCACATCCGGTTGGTGCAGTGACAAACGGCCGCGGTTCGCCTGGGTGTAGAGTTTCAACATGCCGGTTTCGGAAGTTTTCTTCCGGAAGGCAGCTGAGCCAGTCCACGACCGAGGGGCAACTTCCCATTCCATATCCTGAGGCACCGCCCACTGATAGGGGGCCAGATTCACATAGCCGCCTTCTACCCATACCGAAGACTGGTCCCAGCGGTGCTGATGCGAAACACTGCCCCCTACCGTCATCAGCGAAATGTCAGTCTGGGTTTGATCGGGTAAGTCGTTCGTATTGAGCAGCAGGGCCGAAGAAAGGGCCTGACCATACTCAGCCGAATAGCCTCCGGTACTAAAAGTAGTTCCTTTAAACAGGAAAGGCGAAAAACGCCCCCGGGTAGGCACACCCGGTACGGAAGCATTAAACGGAGAATGCGACAGCATGCCATCAATAAAGACTTTGGTTTCGTAGCTCTCGCCGCCGCGCACGAACAGCCGGCCACTCTCGCCTACCGTTTGCGTACCGGGCAGGGTTTGGAGGGCACTGGCAATATCGCCCATCGCTCCGGCAGTCGTGACAATATCCAGCGGTTTCAGAGCAATGGCTTTACTTTCATCACCCGCCTCAAACGCGCCAGCCGTAATGGTTACTCCTTGCATGGTCTGAGTAGCCTCCTGAAGAGGCACTTTCAAAGAAGTAGTAGCCTCTTTGGTAAGTATCTGCTGGTAGGTCTGATAGCCAACGGCGCTTACCACCAGATAAGCCGTATCCATTATCTCTGCTTCAAAGATAAAAGTGCCGGTAGTATCAGTAGTAGCTCCGTAGTAGGTATCTCTCAGGTACACATTGGCCCCAACCACAGCCTGTTGGTGTGCATCAGTCACCGTGCCAGTCCAGATTGACTGAGCCACAGCCGGAACACCGAGCAGAATAAGTTGAATGCTTGTAATGAAGCTCAATATTTGCTGGCAAGCGCGTCTTTTATTTCTGGAAGGATGGCCGTTATCTAAAAAATTATTCATGGTCAGTTCGTTTTGTTGACGCCACTAAAGTGCGGACAACTGCAGGGGTTTGCGAACGAAGCTGACTGAATGGTAGAATGAGGGAGATGAATCGGTAATGCTGCCGACGAGCAGGTTCAAACGGCTAGTTTTTGGCTGTAAAAAAAGCGAAATACTACACTGTAAGGTATCACTCTATTCCGGTTACCGGATGAAAAAAATAATAGGTTGTTTTGATTATGACTTGTTATTACTTCAACCGACTCAATCCGGAAGACCAACTGCAGTACATTTATGATCACTGCCGCCTAATAGATTTCATGATACAGCCCAATGCCTGCCGCCCCGATGCGGTCTGCTTGTATTACGATGACGAAATATTTGTAGAAGTTCGATTTGACGGTTTGCAGGGTGATCGAGTGAAAGAGATACGATCATATCCTACCATGCAGCAGTTAGGCCAATGGTATAATCATATCGATATATCGTCAGTATTTCAGAACGTTTCCCGAGACTAAGCGTCTCCTTCTTACCAAAAAAAATACATCAGCCAAGTAGAAAGTATCGCTGCTATTGATGCATATCCCTTTCTTCACACCCTCCAAGTCATTTCATTACTGGACATTTCCATCTACCTTAAGGCTTTTAAATTTTACAGGAGACTTGCCGAGATTGGCGCCAGCAGCCCCATTATCCGGATTTAACTCCACAATCTTAATAAACTGGTAACATCAGGTTTGCAAATTTTTCCTTCTTTTGTAGCTAATTGCCATATTAAGGCCATACAACCTTACTACCTATGCTACTCCTTAGACATTTATCGCTTTTCATCCTGATTATTGTCTCGTTCTCCGCTAAGGCCCAGGAAGTAGGCCAAGCACTGCCCGAATGGCAACCCGGCATGCTGGATTTGCACCATATCAACACCGGCCGGGGCGATGCTGCCTACTACATCTTTCCCGATGGCACCACGATGCTGGTAGATGCCGGTGATATGAGCCCCTTAGGTCCCCGAATTGGCACTCCCCGCAATACTAAGATTCATCCGGATAGCACCCAGACGCCACCGCAGTGGATCGTCCAGTATATTGAACAATTCACGCCTTCCGGAAATCAGCCTGTACTAGACTATGCAATGATCACGCATTTTCACGATGATCATTACGGAGCAGTGCATCAGTATTCGGCCACTTCGCAAGAAGGAAACTACAAACTGACCGGTATTACTGAGGTTGGCGAGCTGATTCTTATTAAAATGATGCTGGATCGGGGGTATCCCGATTATGCGTATCCGGTACCACTGAAGGGAAAGGATCTGCGCCAGATTATGGCATTCAATCCGCCCTTTAAAGAATGGTACAAGACATTCGATAATTATCAGAAGTTTATTGAATACCAGCGGGAGCACCAGGGCATGCAGGCGGCATCGCTAAAAGTAGGCAGCAAAAACCAGATCGTGCTCAAGCACCAGCCGGAGCAGTACCCTGACTTTGAAGTACGTAACATTAAATCCAACGGTACCTTCTGGACGGGTAAGGGCGACAGCGCCTACGAGTATTTTCCCGATTTTAGCCAGACACCCGTCCAGGAGCGCCCCAGCGAAAACCCATTAAGCAACGCCATCCTCATCCGCTACGGCCCGTTTGACTATTACACCGGAGGTGACATGCCCGGCATTGCCGACTTAGGAACACCCGAATGGATGGACGTAGAGACGCCAACGGCCAAAGCAGTCGGTCCGGTTGATATAGCGACTCTCAACCACCACGGTAACCGCGACTGCTGTAATGAGACCTTTGTTAGTACCCTTCAACCTCGGGTATGGATTGAGCAAACCTGGTCGTCCGACCATCCCGGCCACGAAGTGCTCCGGCGTATTACCTCGGACTATCTGTACCCTGGCGAGCGGGACCTTTTCGCCACGAACATCATGGAAGCCAACAAACAGGTGATTGGACCTTCGCTGGAAAACGCCTATCGAAGCACGGAAGGACATATACTGGTAAGGGTACTACAAGGCGGAAAAGAGTACTATGTGATTACGCTAAATGATGAAAATACTAACTATGAAGTCACAGGGGTGTACGGTCCATATGCAACGAAGGAAGGTGTAACTACTTCTACAAAATAGATGAATGATAAGAAATACGTAGACTAAAGATAACCTAATTTTCAAGACGATCTGCCGTATCAGTTCTGTGATCATTACATAGGTAGAGCCTAATCTCGGTCAGTAACGCCCACCCCTTGTAGACCTTTACTTTTCAAGGAGTGATGAATATGGCTTTATACGAAGATTCGCCCAGGCCAGACGGGAATGTTTCTGGGATAATGTCTCCTTCATTTTGGACCATGCTAAAATTTTCTATCTTAATAGGAAATTTGCCGCAACGTGGCTGACAACAACCTTCAACTTGATCGAATCTCCAAGCTGTTCCCGGGAGTAAAAGCCCTGGATCAGGTCTCCCTGAGCGTTCAGGCCGGGGAGGTGCATGCCCTGTGCGGTGAAAATGGCGCCGGAAAAAGCACCCTGATGAATATCTTATCCGGTAACCTGCAACCCAACGAAGGCACCATTACCTGGAAGGGCCAGGAAGTACAAATTTCCAACCCCATAGAAGCCCAGCGACTGGGTATTGCCATTGTCTATCAGGAGCGCAGCTTGGTCGAAACGCTTAGCGTTGCTGAAAATATCTTCATCCGAAATAAGCCTCGCAACCGCCTGGGCCTTATTGATTTTCCGCAGTTGTACCGCAAAACACAGGATTTGCTGGATCGACTCGGCTTATCCGCCATTCGCCCCCGCAGTCTGGTCAGTTCTCTATCAATAGCCAATCAGCAGATGGTAGAGATTGCTAAAGCCCTGGCTCAGGAGCCGGAGTTGCTGATTCTGGACGAGCCTACTGCCTCCATCACCGAAGTTGAAGCCGATATTTTATTTGCCATCATTCGCCGCCTGAAACAGCAGGAAGTGGCTGTGATTTATATTTCGCACCGTATGGCCGAAATCTTTGAAATCGCTGACCGGGTGTCGGTGCTGAAAGATGGCCGCTACCAGGGTACTTTCCCAATTTCTGAAGTTACGGTAGACACGCTCATCCGGACGATGGTGGGACGTGATTTGCAGGTACAGGACGCGGAAAGCCACACTACCTCTGAAGTGGTACTGGAAGTACAGCAATTACAAGGTGAGCGTTTTCAGGACGTCAGCTTTCAACTGAAGAAAGGCGAAATTCTGGCTCTGGCCGGACTGGTAGGGGCCGGACGTACCGAGGTGGCCCGGGCTATTCTGGGGGCTGATCCTCTGCTAGGCGGCACTATTTTATTGGAAGGAAAGCATGTAAAGATCAGCCATCCGAAGGAGGCTATTCAACAGGGAATCGGTTACCTGCCCGAATCCCGCAAAACGCAGGGGCTCTTTCTGGATATGAGCGTAGCAGATAATGTAGTGGCGGCTAACCTGCCAACGGTAGCGGATAAAGGCTTTTTACAACCCAAACAGATCAGGAAGAAGACCGAAGAGTATATCCGCCAACTCCGAATTGTAACTCCCGGTAGTCAACAGAAAGTACTGAACCTAAGTGGTGGTAACCAGCAGAAGGTGGTACTGGCCAAGTGGCTGATGCGGCAGCCTAAAGTATTCATCGTGGATGAGCCTACCCACGGAGTGGATGTGGGAGCTAAATCCGAGATCTACGCCATCTTGAATGAACTCACCCGACAGGGAGTCAGCATCCTGCTGATTTCTTCCGAATTGCCGGAAGTACTGTTGCTGAGTGACCGTATTCTGGTCATGTGGAACGGCAAGGTTACCGCGGAACTGTCGCGAAAACAGGCTACGGAAGAGGAAATTATGCACTATGCGTCGGGTACGAAAACTATGTATGCGTAAGTTATGGATCGAGCTAAACTTTTTCAGGGATTGCAAGACAGAGTAGTTACGCTAGCCCTCACTATCGTAGTAATGTTTGTGGTATGCAGTCTCATCTGGCCAGATAAATTTCCCACCTTTGATAACATCTCGCTGGTGCTGCTGAACCTGTCCATTGAGTCCATCGTGGCGGTTGGCATGATGCTGTTGCTGATCTCGGGTATGTTCGACCTTTCGGTGGGTTCGGTGGTTGCGTTTTCTGGGAGTATCGCGGCTTATTATATGTACTACTACGGTATGTACACCCCCGTCGCCATCCTAGTCGGGCTGGGGTTCTCTGCCGTCATCGGACTAACTAATGGCCTGCTGGTGGCAAAGGTCGGCATCAACCCACTCATTCAGACGCTGGCGATGATGGGCATTGTACGCGGCTTGGCCCTGATGATTGCCGGAGCCGGGATTCAGAATTTACCGGAAGATTTCAATGCTATCGGGCAGACGAAGATCCTGGGCTTGCAGTCGCCGGTTTGGTTTATGCTGATCATTGTAGCAGTCTTCAGTGTGCTGGTGGCCCGCACCGTATTTTTCCGGCAGTTCTACTACATCGGCGGCAACGAGAAAGCGGCTAACCTGTCGGGTATCCGGGTAGACCGGGTCAAGATCATCGGCTTTGTACTGATTTCCTCCCTCGCCGGTCTGGCCGGTATCTTGTTAGCCTCTCGTCTGGGCGCGGCTTTAGCCACCTCGGGCCGGGGTATGGAGCTGCGTGTTATCACGGCAGTCATTCTGGGCGGAGCCAGTTTGCTCGGTGGGCAGGGGAAGATTATTGGCGCACTGTTAGGTACCTTATTCATGGGGCTGGTCAGCAACATCATGATTCTGGCGAGGGTGTCGGGTTACTGGCAGGAGATTATTTTAGGGCTGATCCTCATTGTAGCCGTTGCTATCGATATTCTGCTGAAGAAGCGAGCCGGAACCACTCCTAAAAATTATATTCAACAAGCCACTGCGGTGGTCTCACCCAAAAAAGTAGAAGCGTAGTATGAAGTATGGTTTGATCTTTTTCAGTGTAGTACTTTTTCTGGTGTCCTGCGACCCGAAGAAAGGAGCGAAGTACCGGGAGCAACAGGCCGCCGCGGCAGCCGTGGAGGTAAATCCCAACGAAGAATACGTGATGGTTACCACCGCAGTGAATATGCCTTTGTACATGAATCATGATCAGGCAGCGTTCAAGCGCTGGGGGCAGCAGCGAGGAGTAAAGACTTCCATCCTGGGCCCTTCCGAGTGGGACATTCAATCCCAGATCGCTACCATCGAGCAGGTCATCGGCACCAAACCTACCGGCCTGTTGATCAATGGCACCGACCCGGCCATTGCTTCATCTATCAATAAAGCGGTGGAAGCGGGCATCCCGACAGTAGTCTATGATTCGGATATCCCGCAAAGCAAACGCCACGCTTTCCTCGGTACCGACTGGTACCAAATGGGACGATTGCAGGGCGAGGAGATGGTGAAGCTCATCGGCGGGAAAGGAAAAGTTGTCTGTATGGGTATTCTGGGTATGACCAACATGGAAGCTGGCTTCCAGGGGTTGCAAGATGTGCTGAAAGAATATCCGGATATAGAATATATTGGCAAGTACGATGATAAAGCCAATGTAGAAGAAGCCGCCCGCATCACCTCCGACCTGCTCAGCGCCTACCCCGACCTGGCGGGGATATGTGGATTTGATGTCAACAGCGGTCCGGGCATCGGTCTGGCGATTAAAGAAGCTAATAAGGTCGGAAAAGTAAAAGTCACCACCGTAGACTGGGAGCCGGAGCATCTGAAGCTGGTGCAGGAAGGGGTGATTGATTTGCTGGTAGGGCAAAAGCGAGAACTGTTTACTTGGTACGGAGCCCAGTTTCTCTACGACATGGTACACCAGACCAACCGCCTTTCGGGCGACGACAACGCGGCTGGCATCACCAATGTTCCCTATCAGGTTAACACCGGACTGCTCATCATCACCCCCGAAAATATAGATCAGTTCACCAATTTATGATTGACAGTAGTATTACTAGATATTCATCGTTACAGTGGTTTTTTAAAAGCTTCTGGTTATTGCTTTTATTTAGCGGATTGATTTCCTGCGATCCAGAGAAAGGAGCAAAGTATCAGGAACAGCAAACAAACGAGGCAGCAATAGAGATAGATCCTAATGAGGAATACGTCATGATTACCACCATTGTCAACTACCCCATGTATGTCAATCACGATCAGGATGCATTTAAGCGTTGGGGACAGCAGCGAGGGGTGAAGACCTCCATCCTGGGCCCTTCCGAGTGGGACATTCAATCCCAGATTGCCACCATCGAGCAGGTTATTGGCACCAAACCCACGGGCCTGTTGATCAACGGTACTGATCCAGCCATTGCCTCGGCTATCGACAAAGCAGTAGACGCGGGTATTCCGACGGTGGTGTATGATTCGGATATTCCGCAGAGTAAGCGCCATGCTTTTTTGGGAACCGATTGGTATCAGATGGGTACGCTGATGGGAGAAGAAATAGTAAAACTTATCGGGGGTAAGGGGAAGATCGTTTATCTGGGTATTCTGGGAATGACCAACATGGAAAACGGCTACCGCGGCCTGATGGATGTGATTGAGCAGTACCCGGATATTGAACTGATTGGCAAATACGATGACCAGGCCAATACCGAGGTGGCGGCCCGACTGGCTGCCGATGTGATCAGCGCCCATCCCGATCTGGCAGCGTTCTGCGCCTTTACGCCTATGAGTGGCTTCGGTTGTGCCCAAACGGTGAAGGAAGCGGGTAAAGTAGGCGAAGTAAAAGTGACTACTGTTAACTACGAGCCGGAATTACTCACCCTCATGGAAGAAGGAGTGATTCAGCAACTGGTCTGCCAGAAGCGCGAGCTTTTTACCTGGTATGGTGCCCAGTTTCTCTACGACATGGTACATAGCACTAATCAGCTGTCTAAAGATGATCAGGCGGTGGGCATCGCCAACGTCCCGCATGCGGTAAATACTGGAACCTTCTCTATCACTCCCGAGAATATGGGCCCCTTTCTGTCGAAGTAAAGCATCTTACGTTTCCTAAACGGATTTTCTTCACGTAACTTACCACGAGTTAAAGCGAGGGTGCGAGATATATTAATTCTTCTTTTTTAGCCCTGGTAGAACGCAGCATTTTTTTGTTTAGCCGTTCAATCTCAAAAGAAACTATCAAATTTTTTCTTTCCTAAAAAAAGTATTCATGTTACATATTGATTACTGCTTGTCCTCATTTCTTTTCAATCCGTATATTTGACCCATGAGTAAAGAACTATCGTTTGCCGTTATCGGATGTGGGTTTTGGGCACAGTACCAAATTGCAGCCTGGAAAGAGTTAGAGGGGGTTCACCTGGTGGCCGTCTGCGATCAGGATGGAGAAAAAGCCCAGCAGACCGCCCAAAAGTTTGGCGCACCCCAGCACTACACCGACGCCAAGGCTATGCTGGAGAAAGAAGACCTCGACTTTGTGGATATTATCACCAACGTAGGCACCCATGCTACCTTCACCCAATTGGCAGCTCGGTACCAACTTCCGGCGATCTGCCAGAAGCCATTTGCGCCAGACCTGGAAACCGCCCGGCAAATGATTATGGCCCATCGGGCAGCAGGCATGCCGTTGTTCGTGCACGAAAACTTTCGTTGGCAAGCTCCGCTGCGCCGGGTAAAAGAGATTATGGACGCCGGCGAGATCGGTAAGACTTTTAAAGGAAGGGTTTCTTTCTGCTCAGCTTTTCCGGTGTTTGACAATCAGCCTTTTCTGGCCGAATTGGACCGATTTATCCTGGCGGATATTGGATCGCATGTGCTGGATGTGGTGCGCTTTCTGTTTGGCGAAGCACTCAACCTCCGTTGCCTGACCAAACGGGTAAATCCGGATATTGCGGGCGAAGATGTGGCAAATGTGCTGCTGGAAATGCAGAACGGAGTACACTGCTACGCTGAAATGTCGTATGCCTCAGTGCTGGAAAAAGAAGCCTTTCCCCAAACGCTGGTGCTGATCGAGGGAAGCGAAGGATCTATCCGCCTGGACCATAATTACCGCATTACCGTAACCACCCGCAGCGGAAGCTATCGCAAAGTAGCCGCTCCTAAAAAATATGACTGGGTAAACCCGGATTATGCCCTGGTTCAATCCAGCATGGTCGATATCAACCAAAACTTCCTGACCGCACTGCAAACTGGTTCTTTACCGGAAACCACCGCGGCTGATAATTACCGCACCCTACAATTGGTCTACGAATGCTATCGCTCAGCCAAGATGAAACAGGTGATTACCCTGGAAGAACCGATATTTTCTTAGAGGTTAGGTTTATGAGTTAGAGTATTTGGGTGTTCTTGTCTTCCGGTAGTTTAGCTAATATAAAATACTTATGGCAAACGAACTTCATTGGGAATATAGGGATCATGATTTCACCTCTATACATGGGACTATACATAAATATTTCCCCACTAACAGCGTAGACCAGTACGATGAGGAAAGTGTAAAAAGCTATCAAGGCGTAAAGGAGATTGAAGAAGTTATTAACGACAACTTCTTCAGCAGAAAAAACTATAGAATCCGTTGGGTTAAATTCAAGAAGTTTCTAAAACAGGAATTAAAGAAGCCGATACGTGAATCAATGGTAGCATTTTACCCTTGCTATTCCGGGTTTATTATTCTGAAAAAAGAAAAGGTTAGTAATCTCAATTATACTAAAGAGCTACATTTTTTTATCAGCCTGTTAGGTCCATACTACACAATCTTTGGTGTTGATAAATCCGAAATACTTTTAGAAAGATTAATTCCTGCGTCAAAATTGATAGGCCAAGAAGCAGAGGAGCTCGCAGACCAACATTTTGCAGCAAACCTTGCCGTTACGGTATCTCCCTATCTTGAGTATGAAAAACCATTTCAGGCACTTCAGCGGGCAATCTTAGACTATTTTCCTACTCTAAAGTTTATTCCTTATAAGATAAGCACCAAAAAGATTGAAGGTATCTCTTTACTTTATCCAGATAGTGAGATTGAAGTAAAGGATTCTGTATTTAGCGCATTGTTTAGGCCTGATAACTTTTTTAATTCAAAAACAAGAGGCGATACGTATTTTGGGTTTGATGAGTGGTTGAAGATCAAAAAACTAGATAAAGAAAGGATTAAAGAAATTAAGGACAGTCTGCTGGAGAAATCTTTAAAGAATGAATCCGAACTAACTGTACACAAAGTTTGGAGATTTAAATCAGCCAGCCGGATTCCCTCTTCCAGACTTGGTAGCATGACATTCGGAATGGACCTAATAGTGCTTGACCTAACCGATATCAACTATGCGACTGTTATTGCTAAGGAGGACGAAGAGCCCATCGTATCAAAATACTCAGTAGCAGATCATGAAATCAGAATTGATTACTTTCAAGACAAAATATTTTTTAAAACAGGGGAGTTAAGAACCTCTAAGTTAAAAGTTATCCTCAATGTTGATTTGAATTTGAAAGAGGAGAAATCTCTGAAAGGCGACATTATAGAAATCCTGTTTGAGTTATATAAATAAATGCATAATGCGTGCTTACCAACGAAAAGCTAGGAAATAAATGAATCTCACCTGAGTATGCATTAGCAAAAACACCCGAATACACAAATACCTAAATACAACAACTCACTATGGCTACTGAACGTCCTATTCGCGCTACGTATCTGATTGAAACGGCCTACCCTCTGGAGCAGGCTGTCGAAATTATGGCTGGCGAGCAGTCGTCCGGCACCTTTGTGAAGACTCCCGGTGAAACCGATGAACTAAAGGAAAATCATGCGGCTCATATTGAGGCTATTCAGGAACTGGGTGAAGTAGCTCAGCCTTCATTGCCCGGATCGCGAGTGCCGAAAGGAGTATCAAACCCGGTTTATCGGCAGGCGCAGGTTACGCTTTCCTGGCCTGTAGAGAATGTGGGAGTGAATCTTTCTAACCTGATGGCTACGGTAGCGGGCAACCTGTTTGAGTTGGCTCCATTTTCCGCGCTCAAACTTCAGGACATAGTGGTTCCCGAACTGTTTAAAGCATCGTATCTCGGCCCTCAGTTTGGCACCGCAGGTACTCGAGAATTGATCGGTGATGTAGCTAACCGACCGGTCATCGGCACCATCATCAAGCCCAGCGTGGGACTAAGTCCTGAACAGACTGCTCGGCAGGTAGAAACCCTTATTGAAGCCGGACTAGACTTTATCAAAGACGATGAATTGATGGGCGACTCTCCACACTCACCTTTTGAAAAGCGAGTCGACGCGGTGATGGAGGTAATTCACCGCTATGCCGACCGACACGGGAAGAAGCCCATGTTCGCCTTTAATCTCAGTGGAGATATAGACGATATGCTCCGCCGCCACGATTATGTATTACAGCAGGGCGGTACCTGTGTAATGGCCAGCCTCAACTGGGTGGGCATCAGCGGGATGGTAAAGTTGCGGCAGCATAGTCAGTTACCTATTCACGGGCACCGCAACGGTTGGGGGCTGTATTCTCGCTCGGAGGCGATTGGTATTGAGTTTCCAGCTTATCATACGATCTTCTCTCTGGCAGGGGCGGACCATCTGCATACCAACGGTATTCGTAACAAGTTCTGCGAAAGCGATGAATCTGTGGTCCGGTCTATTAAGGCCTGCCTGAATCCGCAGGGAGGTGGTTACTCGGTAACTCCGGTGATTTCTTCCGGCCAGTGGGCCGAGCAGGCGTATGATACCTATCAGGAGATTCAAAGTGTGGATTTGATGTACCTGTGCGGTGGAGGTATCACCGGGCACCCGGGAGGGATGGCCGCGGGTGTTCGCAGTATTCAACTGGCCTGGGAAGGCGCTATGCAGGGCAAAACCATCTACGACTTGCAGGATGCGCACGAAGAAATCCGGCAGGCCCTTGCGTTGTACGGGAAGTGATTTAGCGAAACACTCCTCGTTTTATCACGCAATTTTTAGTTTTTAAAGGAACGGTCTAAATCTTGATGTATATCTTTCTTTTGTACAACCACCAGCCAAGCAGCCAGCACGTCAGCATAAATACAACGGCGGTCATAAAAGCACCAAACGAGCCGGGAAAGATTGCCTGAAAAACTCTCTCGCTCACCCACTCATACAAATCCAGTCCCGATGCAGTATGAATCAGCCTCATGGTGATGTATAATATTTCTGAAAACAGGTAGATAACCAGAGGATTCTTACCAAATACATTGAAGAATGTAGTGCCAAATCTGAGATTACGAATCTCCACAGCATACACCAGAATAGCCAGAATAGACAGGTCTAAACCGATAGTATATAATGCAAACGGGCTGGTCCATAGCTTTTTAGCGATGGGGAAGATTAAATCCCACCATAGCGCTAGGGCGGTTAGCATAAACCCGGTAATCAGTAGCAGGCTTAAGGTTTCAAAGGTTTTTCCTTTCCGTAGAATATAAATCCCGGCCAGATAGCCCCCAATGACGTTCACAATAGCCGGAAGGGTGCTCAAAATTCCTTCCGGATCAAAGGGGACAACATCATTTTTATAGATATGTCCCAAACCCAAAACCGCCAGATCAAGTTTAGTGGCCACACCGTTCGCTATATCCAGTTCCTGCCCCGGCTCACCAAAAAGATATAAAATACCCCAGTAAGCCAGTAAAATGATACCGGAGATGATCCAAAGCATTTTCTCAGAACAATAGCGGATCAGCACCGCAGCAAAGAAGTAGCAGAGAGCAATTCGCTGAAGCACGCCCAAAACCCGAGTTTCGCCAAAAGGCATTAACTCCAGACTACCTTCTGCGTTAGTCCGGAAAAACGGGTACCAGTACATAAGAAACCCCAGTAAAAAGATGATAAAGGTACGACGCAGCACTTTTCGCCAGAACAATCCTGCCTCAGCCTGATTCAGTTTCCGCATGGAAAAGCTCATAGAATTACCGACAGCAAAGAGAAAGGAAGGAAAAACCAAATCGGCCAGGGTAAAGCCAAACCAGTCGGCGTGCACCAGATAAGGGTACATTTCTGCTCCGGTACCCGGGGAGTTTACCAGAATCATCAGGCAGATCGTTAGCCCTCGGAACACATCCAGCGAGAGAAACCGCTCTGATCTCAGACTTTCATTTATTTGGTTGGTAGTCATATACTATGGGATATTTGCTCGATCAACACTGATACGATCTCGGTATTTCTGATAAAGCGGCTTGCGCCAGACACTCTTCATTTAATAGGCTAAGAGGTATCAAAACTCAATAAACGACGAACCTTGTTATAAGGCAATTTAATAGGCGTGTTTGCTCATTATTTATTTTTGTTTCCGAGGCTTACTCTGAAAACGCTATCCGACTATTGATGAATATCTAACAGAAAATGGAGGTTTTATTTTACATTCTTTACCGGACATAAGTATCTTAGATGGATCAGACAACAACCTATGTCATTACATCCATCGCTTACCAACGACCACCCTATTTTTTTAAGTTTCTACGGTGACGATTTCACCGGTTCTACCGACGTGATGGAAGCGTTAGCCTTAAATGGTATCCCTACAGCGCTGTTTCTGGAGCCGCCCACACCCGAAGAAATTCAGGCATTCCGATTAAAAAATACGGTGAGTGGACCGCAAAAAACGCTAGCTGCGGTGGGAGTAGCCGGTATCAGCCGCAGTCTGTCTCCCCAGGAAATGAATGCTCACCTGCCACCTATCTTTGATCAGCTAAGCCAGATAGACAGCACTTTTTTTCACTATAAAGTCTGCTCCACCTTTGATTCTTCTCCGCAGGTAGGCAGCATCGGCCATGCCATCGATCTGGCGTACCCGTACTTTCCGTCAGACTATATACCACTTCTGGTGGGGGCCCCTTCGCTTAACCGCTTTTGCGTATTCGGAAACCTCTTTGCCCGGGTAGATGAGATTACTTACCGTATTGATCGTCACCCCACCATGTCGCGTCACCCGGTAACGCCTATGCACGAAAGCGATCTTCGTTTGCATCTGGCTAAGCAAACCAACCGCCCGGTGCAACTGATGGATCTTTTCGCGCTGGAGTCCGACGAAACTGCCCAAAACGCTAAATTGAAATCACTGCTAAGCCACGCGGGAGAATACCTGCTTTTCGATACCTACCATGATCAGCACTTGCTGGCGGTGGGGCGTATTTTATGGGAAAGACGAAAAGAAGCTCGACAACTGCTGGTTGGTTCTTCCGGAACGGAGTACGCATTGTGCCAATACCTGCAACAGCAAAATCTGTTAGAAAAACCTCCCGCTCCCGTCTCAGCCGGGGAAGCACAACCGGTAATTGTGATGGCTGGAAGCTGCTCACCTACTACGGGTCAGCAACTGCAATGGGCCATTCGTAAAGGCTTTGCTGATATCCGAATACGGAGTGAGGCACTGGTGCATCCTGAAGAGCGAGATACCGAGATGCAGCGGGTAGAGGCGCTGGCACTAACAGCCCTCAGTGAAGGAAAGCACATAGCCTTATACACTGCTCAGGGCCCGGACGATCCGAGTATTGCTAAAACCAACGAGCGAAAGCAGACTTTGGGGCTGGAGCAAACTTCTACCAGTGCCTTGCTAGCCAGTGCTCAGGGGAAAATCCTAAAATCATTACTAGAACAAACGCAGGTGCAGCGAGTAGTGAGTGCCGGAGGAGATACATCGGGTTATATTGCCCGCGAACTGGGCATCTACGCGCTGGAAACCCTGATGCCAATTGCCCCGGGCGTTCCGCTCTGCACCGCTCACGCGCATCACCCCCGCTTCGACGGACTACAAATTGCCATGAAAGGAGGACAAAACGGAAAAACTAACTATTTTGAATCTATTGTGCAGGGAAGAGATATTTCTTGAGAGGGGATAACGGAGGCGGGAGACTGGGGAAAGGAAGAAGGTGACCGGAGACTTCGGAAGTTTAAGCAAATAAAAAAGCCAGAACGTATTATGGCCCGAAACTTCCGAAGTCTATTCATGCGGAAAGTCGCCGTGGGAGAAGATTGGAAATCACGAAACTTTATTAAACACATCAAAACAGAAATATATTAAACTGAATCTATAAAAACTTAACACTACATTCACTCAATCAACAATTCACTCAAACTATCAATCTTAGCATTATGAAAAACGTTGTTCTGGTCGGTGCCGGTGGAAAAATGGGCATACGGACGGCCGCCAATTTGCAGGATAATCCGAACTATAATATGTCCTATCTGGAAGTTAGTGAGGTAGGCATCTCCCGGTTGCAGGAAAAAGATATTAGCGTATCCCAGCCGGAAGAGGCCCTTCCTGAGGCCGATATTGTGGTGCTGGCCATTCCCGATGTTGCTATTAAAAGCGTAACAGCTTCTATTGTTCCTCAGATGAAATCCGGGGCGATGGCCGTTACGCTGGACCCAGCCGCTCCCTGTGCTGGTCACCTGCCCGAGCGAGAAGACGTGACCTACTTTGCCGCTCACCCCTCGCATCCCTCCGTTTTCAACTGGGAGCCGGAGCAACAGGCCCACTACGATTACTTCGGGGGTATTGCCGCCAAGCAGTCTATCGTATGCGCCCTGATTCAGGGACCGGAAGAAGATTATGCCGTAGGCGAGGCCCTGGCCCGGGAAATGTACAAACCCGTTACCAAAGCCCACCGAATTACCATTGAGCAAATGGGTATTCTGGAGCCCGCCTTATCCGAAACCTTCTCCGCTGCCATGATCACCATCATGAAAGAAGCGGTGGATACCGTCGTAGAAAAAGGAGTGCCGAAGGAAGCCGCCTATGATTTTTTCCTGGGGCACGTCAACATTGAGCTGGCCTTATTATTCAATCAATTACCCGGGGGCGTTTTCTCCGATGCTGCTCAGAAAGCCATCAAATACGGTATCCCCAAAATCTTTAGAGATGACTGGAAAGACATATTTGAGTGGGATAATGTAATGGATCAGATCAAAGCGATTACGTAGTCTGCCCGATAAAATCCATTTATTTACAACAAGCCGGATAAATACAATCCGGCTAACTCTCGTACTCCCTAGTGAAAGCTACCAGGACATAGTTTTGTCGGCTTTTTGTTTTTAACTATGACAACAACCTCATCTTCTCAGGAAACCATTTACTACGGTGGCTCGTCGCATCGTCCGCCACTGGTTACCCGGCTGGGGGCAGGGGCACTCTCCTGCCAATACGAAGAAGGAAACCTGCGCTACATTCGGGTAGGAGATATTGAACTAGTGCGAATGATTTATTCGGCGGTGCGCGATCATAACTGGGGCACGGTAACTCCTCAGATTGTAAAGGAGGAGATTGATCAACACGAAGATCACTTCAGCATTACTTATTATTGCCGGTACCAGCAAGATGCTATTGATTTTACGGCCCGTTACCAGATCCAGGGCGATGCTGATGGCTCTATACGTTTTGTTATGGAAGGAGAAGCCATGAGCACATTTCAGCGGAACCGAATTGGATTTTGCGTGTTGCATCCGGCCAGCGCAGCGGGAGCCCCCTGCCAGATTGATACGGTAAACCGAGACAGAAAAGAAGGCCATTTCCCTACCTATATTCAACCCCAACAGCCATTTCAGGATATCCAGCGCATGCAGTGGCAACCTGCCGAAGGGGTGACGGCCTTACTGGAGTTTGAAGGAGATACCTTTGAAACCGAAGACCAACGCAATTGGACCGACGATTCATTTAAAACCTACTGCACACCTCTGTCCCTACCGTTTCCGGCTACGGTTACCAAGGGAGAGAAAATCAAGCAAACGGTCACCTTACGGCTGCTTCAGGCTCCAAAAAATATCTCTGCTACCGAGAACCCGCTTACGTTTTCCATTTCAGAAAAAGCCTTACCACTACCCGCCATCGGTATTGGACAATCCAGCGAAGCTGAACCGACGAACCAACCTATAGGGATAAGCCGCCTGGGGGGCAATCGAGTTATACTCACGCATGAGCTGACGGATCGTGATATCGCGCTGCTCCGTGCCATTGGCTTTTCTCATTACCGGGTCGATCTTCGCTTGTACGAAAAGGACTGGCTCACTCGCTGGCAGCGAGCCTTAAAGGAAGCCGAAGCATTAGACTGGCCGCTCGAGCTGGCTCTGCACTTTAGCCATAACTCCGCTCAGGAACTCAGCGCCTTTACCGATACTGCCTCCGGCGCTCCGGTAAAAAGCTTACTGATCTTCCACCGCGACACAAAAGTAAGCCCCGCTGAACTGCTTCAACAGCTTGTACCGGACCTTCGCCGTCTTTTCCCGAAGGCGCAAGTAGGGAGTGGCACTGACTACTTTTTCACCGAACTAAACCGCAATCGCGTAGCCACCACTGACCTCGATTTTCTGACCTACTCCATCAATCCGCAGGTACACCATTTCGATAACCAGTCGCTGATTGAAACCTTAGAGGCCCAGGCGTATACGGTGAATAGCACCCGGCAATTTGCTGGCAGCAAGTCAATCCACATATCCCCCATCAGCCTGAAGATGCGGAAGAATCCCAATGCCACCGGACCGGAACCGGCCGCTACCCCGCATACTTTACCGGCTTCGGTAGATACCCGGCAGATGTCGCTGTTTGGTGCCGGATGGACGGTGGGGAGCCTGCGAAACTTGATTCAATCGAGTGTCGCTTCGCTTACGTATTACGAGACGCTGGGAAGAAAAGGTATTATGCAGGGCGATCATGAGCCATTATCTCCGGACATGTTCCCGGCTTCGCAAGGCATGGTTTACCCAATGTATTTTGTGTTTCAGTTCCTGCTCTCGCAAAAGGGTGTTCAGATACGGGAAACATCGGTCAGTCAACCCTGGCAGATAGAAGCGCTGGTATTCCAGACGCAGGAAGGGATGTGTGCAATGGTGGCCAACTTACAACCGGAAGCGATAACGGTACAATTGCCCGAAGCTTTTTTCTCATCTGTGAAGATTTTCGATGAAAACACCTTCGGGCAGGCCACAATGCAAGCCGCCGATTTTCTGCGAAAAGACTATCAGGAATGTACTACAGAATTACATTTGCCCCCGTATGCTCTGGCCTTTCTTCGTTCTAATTAAACCCCTTAATCATCAATAGATACAGGGAGAAGACAGGTAAGCATTTGAAACTCGTGCATAAATTCGTAACATGCCGGTTCAAATACCTATACACAACCTCTATGAAAATTTTGTTTTTATCGCTGCTTAGTTGCCTTATGCTCAGTAACACCTTCGCTCAATCTACTCCCGACACCTTACGTTTATGGCCCGATGGAGCTCCCGGTGCCACCGGTACCGAAGAAACAGACCAACCGTCTATCATTCGCTACCCCGCTCCGGCTCACATGGCTACGGGGGCTGCTGTAGTGGTTTGCCCTGGTGGCGGATACAACCATCTGGCAATGGACCATGAGGGCCACCAGATTGCCCAGTGGTTAAACTCCTTTGGCGTATCGGCTTACATCCTAACTTACCGGTTGGGTAGTAACGGCTATAAGCATCCTATCCAGATGAACGATGGTAAACGAGCCATCCGCACAGTACGCGCCAATGCAGCGGAATGGGGTATTGACCCGAACCGCATTGGCGTACTGGGTTTCTCGGCGGGTGGGCATATGGCCTCAACCCTGGGCACTCATTTTGATGCCGGAGATGCCAGCGCCAGCGATCCCGTTGACAAGACCAGCAGCCGCCCGGATTTTATGGTGCTGCTGTATCCGGTTATTTCGTTTACGGAAGATTATCAGCACAGTGGTTCCCGTATTGCACTGCTGGGGGAAGATGCAGCTCCCGAACTGGTCGCTTCCATGAGCAATGAATTGCAGGTAAAAGCTGATACTCCTCCCACTTTTCTGGTACACACGACTGAAGATACCGCCGTTCCCCCGGAAAACAGCGTCTATTTTTACCTGGCCTTGCGGAAACATGATATCCCGGCCGAGATGCATGTGTTTGAAAAAGGGCGGCACGGTCTGGGCATGGGTGCCCGAGGATCAGCCTTCTCCGCCTGGCCCGACCTCTGTGAAGCCTGGCTGCTCGAACGAGGGCTGCTGGTTCCAGCCTCCCAATAGCATTAAACTAAAAAAGGTCGTGATGTGTACCACGACCTTTTTTTTATATTGATTATCAAACGAATGATCAATTTCCGGCGGACTCCAGGAGTCTATCAACCATGAAATCCAGGTAGCTATTTAGCGACTCTTCCGCACTAGCTAGATAGGCGTCAGTATCGGCCTGCACCCGGTGCGATACTTTTACGTCTTTCTCCATCATAATTCCATAATATGCCGGAGTGCTGTACGGGTGATTGGGGTTAGCAGTATATTCTTTAAACTTCTTTTTCTCAATCACTCCCGGAATCTCGATGTCTTTCTTAGGTGAATACGCAATGATTGATTCGGCACCGGCCCCTGCCGCCTTTCCCTTGTATACAAAGCGAGCCAATGTTGGGCTGCTGGTAGCAGAACCCTGTCCGAGTAATCCTTTTTCTGATTGGGCAATAGCTGAAGAGGGTAGTTTAAAGTTTACCTTGGCTTTTACTTTAGAGCTTTCCACCAGGTAATTAGAGCTGGCATCCAGTTCTACATACTGGAAATTAAATGCTCCTTCAAACACTACTGCGTCATCAAGTTGCTTACTAAGTTTCGGGGCAATATCGAAGAAGTTACGTTTGTTCTTTCCTTTATTGGTGACGCGCCTTACAAAAAAGTCATAATTAGCCGGAGCGGTAGATAAATAACCAGTCAACTGAGCTTTGTTAGGGGTTCCTCCCGACAATCTTTCCCAGTCATTATAAGCTTCAATACCTGCGGCATCATCAGCTGAAACAATCTGATAGCCATTTTCTTTCAGTTTATTTACAAAGCGATTATACGCTTTATTGGTTACTTCCTGAAGCTGATCCGAATCCACGCCATCCAGGGCGACCGTCATCCCGGTCTTAGAGACACCCGTAGCACTAGAAGCTCGTGCCCCGGCTACTAATTGATAATTGACGAAGAAGGAGTTAATAAAAACCTTCTTAGGCGCCTTCTTCATTTTCTTCTCACCGTAACCAGCCTTCTGTAAACTTTTTTCAGACACTAGAGGCTCTACAGGAGCTGTGGTAAAGGCTAACAGGGCCAGTAAAGCCACCGACATGATGATTTTTTTCATTGTTTGTTGGATTTTGGATGAAAGTTTATGTGAATTGATTACGCCCCTGAAGTATGTAACCTGAGGGTGTAAGTGATCTTTTGTCAAGTCCACATTACCAGCCCGACTTGAGTCTTTGATCGAAAACTCAACTTCCCTTCCTGAATGCTTATCGGCCAAAAGTAGTAAGAAGTCAGAATTCTGCAGGGTGGAATATGGACTCTTATCTTACGGATGTAAGGTGGTGTGAAGAAAAGGAAGGTTGTGAGGCACTAAATGATACTACCTCCATAAATCACCTTCATTTGCAACAGCTATGTCTCTTTTGCAGGAGGGAAAGGCTATTCTGATGCAGCTCTACTGGCTTCCGTATTCGTATGAGCTCTTAAGTCCGGTTAATGTTTCTAAGTTGTTTTTCTTAAGGATTTTTGCTTTATCTAGATCCTACCTCCTTAAACATATTAAGAACTTACTTTACCTTCTTAATATAGCCTTGAGGGTTTTCGCTCTTATGCAACCCTATCATTGTCCATAAATTTTTACATCATAAACAAGCCAGGACCGCTCGCTATTTAACACTGCTTTTTAAAAGGCTCTTACGAACGGAAGTAGATAATGAAGGCTTCCTAGAGTAAGGATATTACTTTAAATTATTAAATACTGGGTAGAACATGAACTAATAAATAGTTGAATCACAGCCCTCTATAATAAACATGTTCTTTAAAGCAGGTACTCAACTGCTTTAAGATGAACAAGCAGCCTCAGGTTTCCATAGTAGGCAGTGATATCAGAGTAATACCTTCGCCTTATATTTTATTTTTCCAAACTGCTCTACTCCAGCTATATATTGATAGAAACACTCACCTATTCACTTTCCTGTGTTTTATTGAAATTTATGAGTCATATCATTACTCGAAGTTGGTTAATTTTTGTAACCCTTTTTTAAACCTTACAAGGTGCAGTTATTGGCGGTTTTGAGAAATCTGGCATTTTACCTTTTGATAATATTGCAATAGCCAAAAACCAAACCACAATAGTATGCGAAAAATAATACCTCATCTTTACTCGGAAATGCCTTTTCTGAGGATTTAAAGCAGCAGGCTTGTACTCAATAGCTACTGCTGCTTACTGTCAATAAGGTCTATTTGATTTAAATCATATTACCAAAGCACCTTTGTAATCTCTGTAAAAGTGAGTGATTTATCAGTACTTCGAGACAGCCAGTCCATTATTCAGATCATCGCTAAAGGCAGGCATTTCGGCAGAGTCGCCCCCTAATGTGCTTAATGGGTATAGCAACCCTTATAAAAATGCATATACACCGGTCTTCTATTTAACAATTCCAAAAAATGGCTAAAACACTATTTATACTTTCAATGTCACTTCTGATAACCCTCTATTCCTGTAAAGATGAAGATGACACTAGTGCATCCTGTGGAAAATGGGAAGTAGAAATCAATAACCCTGATGCTACAGTAAGCATTGAAAATGGCTCGCTCATTGTAAATATTCCTAACCCCAAAACCTTTAAAGATGTACGGCTGATCCAACATCAGGCTAAAGACCAGCAGTATTCTCAGGTTGGATTATGGTTAAATGCACGTATAGATGCCGAACCTATAGAGCTCGGGAATACAGTAATGGCCGAAATAAGAGCATCTTTCGGGTATGAAGTAGCAAATGGCGCTTCTTTCATCGGAAAATCAGTTACTTCTGAAGGTTGGTACAAGGGATTTGTAAATGACAGGCAAGCGTGGCATTCTCAAACTGGCAGCTTTATATTTTATGCTAAGGGGACCGAAGCCAAGTTTGAAGAAAATCACAATTTTAATCCTGTTGAAATTCCTATGGTATCGGCAGCACCTAAAGTTCTTTATTTAGATTTCGGGGTTGACCCATCCGTTGCCCACTTAAACCCTATTGCCTCACTGCACGCCGAAGTTGAGCTGATTCAGTTTGGTGATTATACCCCTCACGGCTCAATCTATAAGCACGGACAAAACCAGGAATACCTAGGTTTTAAATTGGATCAGTTTGATTGCAACTCTTTAATACGATAAACACGTGAAAAATTTTCTATGGTTAATTTTTATGTACTTAGGTGGTCTATCACTTATTTCTTGCACCGAAGATGACACTAGTGCGTCCTGTGGAAAATGGGAAGTAGAAATCAATAACCCTGATGCCACCGCTCGTGTAGAAGGCGGTAAGCTTATCATTGATATTGAGAACCCCCACTCAGATAAAGATGTGCGCCTGATACAGCACCAAGCTGCCGATAGTGGCACTCCCAACATTGCCATGAGCATTATTATTAATGAGTTTAGTTGGCAGGGAGTAGACGGGAAAGCTTCTTCTGATGCTCAAATCAGTGCCTCTTTTGCCTATCAGGTGAGCCCCGAAAATAAAGTGATGGAGTCTATTTATGGGGCTTATAAGTCTACGTATAAAGTGGGCGGCAAGGAAGTTTTCTCAAGAATGGAAGGAAACGGGCGAGTACCTCTGGAGCTATTATATTCCTCAGTAGGCAGTGAGGCAGCGTTTGAAAGAGATGACCGAACCTTTCCCATTACTGCTTCGGCTGCACCTAAGAGTGCCTACGTAGATTTCGGAATTAACCCGGCACTTACTCGCCAATCTCCTACGCAGTCCATCCATGTTGAGATTGATATGATTGCTTTCGATAAATACACGGATAATAAAAGACCCATTGTGCTAGCTAGCGGCTACAATGCAACCAACTACGGCTTTTACCAAGATCCTTTTGACTGTAACTCCTTGATAAAATGAATATAATGAGATTTATAGCAATCCTCTTTTCTGCCGCTCTTTTACTCACCTGCATTTCGTGCGAAAAGGAATCTGAACCCAGTGGGCCCTGCGATGACAATGACTGGGCCAGAGTCACTAAAAACGGCGAAGAGGCTTGTCTGGGGTATGTGGAGGTGAGTTATTTTAATGCCAACACCAGTAGTGCAAAGATAGTATTTACAGCCGGCAATGAAATGGTGGGCGATAAGGAACTGATGGTAGATTTTGCTATACCTATAGAAGGAGTTGCTCTTAACACTCCATACCCGGTAAAGGAAGGGCGAATCTACGGTGCTGACCCCATTACTGAAGGAAGTATCACGCTACTGGTTTTTGACCCGCCATCTCAAGGTAAAGCAGGTTGCATTGCCGGAACTTTTGAGCTTACAGCTTCTGGTCCTGACTCGCCCGTGCCCTTTGAGTATACCAACGGTAAATTTACCTACTATAAAAGCGCAGCCACCGACGTTATTGTCGGAACCCCCTGTAACCCTTTCAAATAAAAAACCAGCTACCAGAATGAAAAACATCAGAAAAAGCACGCTACAGTCGGTTAGTTTCTTGCTATGGCTAGCTGGCCTCTCTATGCTTCAAAGCTGTAATTTAATTGGGGAAGATGATGTAGACTGCCCCGTTACGGCGGAGCCGCTTACCCAAGATGATCTGAGGGTTACCGAAGATATTACTTACCGCGGGCAGACCTCAGCCGAGTTATACTACATTGCCGGTGACTGTTTTAATGGGTCAGGTTCTACGCAGTGGGAATATACCGGCGAGGCCATATTCAATTCACCGGCTCCTTCAATTAACGGCTTTACGTTCATGAGCAGTGGTACACTGTGCGCTCAATTGCAGTCGGACGAAGGAAAATCAGAAAAAATCTGTCAGGAGATCAAGGTGCACCGGGATCATATCTGGAGCCCCCCTCAACATAGATTTCCGGGCGAAAAAACCAAGCAAACTGTCACGATGGAACTTAACGGTGATGTGTACGCTGGTTTTGGAATGAACAATGAATGGTACAGATTTGATACCCTCACTTTTGAGTGGCTCGAAAAGTCTCCCATTCCTAATCTCGTAGACTTTAATGCTTTCGCTGGTTTTGCCATAGCCAACAAGGGCTACCTGATAGGAAATAATTCTCAGCTTTATGAATATGATCCTAGCGCAGACACCTGGACGAGTAAAGGCCCCCTGCCCGAATTAGTCTCTACTATTCTGAACCTGGGAGCTTTTCCCAATAGAGGTGAGTACGCATACCCGGTACTGGGCGTTTCAGAAGGCGGAAAAGGTTATTTCGGTATTGGTAATCAGGATCGTCTGTTTGAGTATGATCCCGGCACTAATGCCTGGACCGAGCTTGCCAAAAGACCCATAAAAGGAACCGTAGGCGAGCACAGCTTTGCTTACCAGGGGAAAATCTATATCGGCCACTATGTATACGATATTACTAGTCATGCCTGGTCAAAAGGAAGTGAAGACTTCTCTATATCAGTAGGCTTCTCTCCGGGGTTTGTACACTTCAAAGGAGTAATGTACGGTGGGCTTGCGGGCGAAACAGTCACCTTTGATGGCGAAGATGTGCAGGCAGTAGACTTAGAAGGCGCTACTATGTATACTAATGCTCCTACTGGCCTTTACGGCTCCGGAGGCGTTACCGGAAACTTTATACTTTTCCCCCGGCAAATGGGCATAATAGGAAAAGACGAAGAGCTTTTCCGCTATTATATCGACAAATAATTAATGTTAAAAGATTAGTCAGGTAAAAATTATGAAGAATACTGTCGTGATTATACTGTTAGTAGGGTTAGGCCTTTTCTCTTCGGCTTGCACCAAAGATGATGAAAAATGCCCGGAGGGCTACAATGGGATTTTGCAGGGTAAATGTGTACGGGTTACCCATGAATATGACAGTTACAAGTCAGACGGAGCAACTTACGAATCCGTTTATCTCCTTTTTCGGTCTGGGTCGGGCAATGTAGGCTTAACCATTAGCGATACCGATGGATTGATTGAAAAGGGAGTGTATACCAATGGCCGCTACAGCCCCGGTGGTTCCCTCATACAAACAGAGTGCATCATCACCATAGCCGAAGTAATTAGAAATAGCGAGACAGGAACTACCATTTCAGGGTCTTTCCGATACGAAGGCACCTACCAAGGCAACCCGGTAGAGAGAAGCGGAAGCTTCAATGATGTAGGCATTTCGTTTTAGGCGAAGCACCCCATATTCAATAAAAATCACTATTTCAGTTTTGCTACCCAGTGAAATAGACAACAGTTAGTTACTCCTGAAATTTACCCAATATGAAAAGATTTACGCCTCTACTGTTAAGCATCCTGGTAATGGCCTGTGCCGAAGAAGATACCACCATAAACTCGGATAAGCAGCCGGTAGTAGAAGTTTCCAGTGTTGTAGAAGTGGAAACCCAGATGGAAATGGTGAATGAAGACTACACCGGAGAAAGGTCTAGTTATTATTACGACTGGAACGGCTCTTACTACAATGAATTCGATCAGAACCCTACTTACGAATCTATCAAAGAAGATGGCACCAGCATATACTGGTCGGTAGATCGCTCCGGCACATTTTTCTATTACGAAGGAGATGTGACTACCACTGACACTTATTTTTATGATGACCGCATACCCAATCAGGCAGATTTAGCGGTAATAGACGGCACAGTCTATGCTTCTGCGGTAAGCAGCACCTTTGAAGAAGACCGCAAATTATATGTTTATCAGCTAGTAGGGGAAACGCTGGTGGCAAAAGACAGTGTCTTATTAGATATAGAAGGCGGGGTTGAACCTTTTTCTATGGAAGGCATTAACGGCGAGCTTCTTATCAGTGTGGTACAAAACTCTCTCAAATCATACGATAAGTCTAATCTTAGACATGTATATCGGTATAAAGATGGAAAGTTAGCCCATCTTAAAAGCTACCCTTCCGCCACGGATGGCCCGGTGATCAAGGTATTTCCTTTTCAGGGCGCTTACCTGGAGTATAATCGGGAAAACCGAACGATTAGCAAGCTAGATGATGCTGGCAACACAACCATTGTGCTGGATGGCTCTGATCTGGATACGGAAGAAAAGAGCATCGGCTGGAAACGCTTACACTTCTCTGATGATATGCTCATTATTGATATAGATTATCTTACTACTACGGTTACGCCCCAAAACTCGGCATTGCTCTATGACGGGCAGAAGCTATATAAGGTATTTATTCCGGTGGTGCTTACCTCTGGCGGCCACCCCATACACACCATGTTTCAAGATGGGTCTAAGTT
This sequence comes from Roseihalotalea indica, assembly GCF_022458895.1. The sequence continues at coordinate 343,142 of NZ_JAINFL010000002.1, forward strand.
TATTCATTATAATACTTCAAACAAGCAATTAGACGTCTACTTCAGAGGGTCTTCTTCCATTGATTATATGCCCGAGCCGAGAGTTTATCATTATCAGCTAGTCTTGTAAGGAGCAGATAGGATATTTTGGTTTTTGCCAGTTCCATTAGCATAATACCTGCCACTATCAGGGGATGAAGATTATAAGTACTAAAAGTGAATAGGAGCAGGCTACCATCCTGCAAAATATTTGCTAGTAACGTATTAACCTCGCCCCCTGAAATCCGTTTAATGGCTTATTTAGTTGCCGATTTTTTTAACACAGAAACTACTTTTTAGCTATGGAAACAAATAAGCAAGCCATCAAAATTCTTAACGAACTGCTGAAAAAGAACTATGATGCCATCCGAGGCTATTATGAGGCAGCGGAAAACGTAAGAAGTTCACTGCTCGCCAGTTTTTTGGAGCAGAATGCAGAAATCCGTCAGGGATATGCCGAGGAAATTATGGATGAAGTTTATGCACTGAATGGAGAGCCGGTAGAAAGCACCAGCCTGGCCAGCAATCTGCATCGGGCATGGATTAATCTGAAGACAGCTATTGTTAACGATAAAGAAGAAGCGGTTTTAGAAGAATGCATCCGAGGCGAGAAAGCCGCTCTTGATGATTATGAAAAAGCTCTTATGAACGAAAGTTTGCCCATCACTACAATGGAACTACTGGAAGAACAACGCGACCAGATTGCTGCTACCTTAGATGAGCTTCGTAGCATGGAAGAAGCCGTAGACTAAACCAGGTATTGCCTACTACAACCTTTTAACCATTAACATTGAAGAAACTACGAAGCGAGACGCTGTTTTCTAGCCTCACTTCGTAGTTTTCTTGTTTTTATAAGCTGCGTTTCTCCTATTATTAATATTGTCCTACCAGAAACAAAGCATTACTGAATAACAGTTTGCCATTTTGCCAGAAAGCCCGGAATAGCGGATTATCCACCATATACACCACACTGCCATCACCTTGACTTTCTACTCCAAACACCAGCGAGTTGGGCAATTGCTTTTTAATTTCAGCTCCGGCAAACCCACTTACCAAAGCATCTTCTCCTTCTAACGTAGCCACATTCCACCCGTTTTTCAGGTATCCGTAGCGGTCACTGCCTCGCTTAAGTGTGAAATAATGATCGGGATAGCCAAAGCCCAGAGGATGAGTGTTATCCAGCCGCAGCCGGAAAATACTACCCGAAATGTAATTACTAATGTCGCGGCGTTCCTGTTCACCGTAGTCAGAGAGCTGGTGTTGCTGTTGGTAATCTTCAGCTAATGCTTCCAGGCGATCTTTCTCAGCATCATCTGTATATTCGGACAGACTAAAACCATCTTTTCCGTCAAAGTAACCAAGAGCACTTTCCAGCGCTATTACTTTGCCCCCCTGCCGAATCCAGGGCCTTAGATCTACATCTTCCAGCACCTTCTGGTAACGTCCGCTGGGAAGAATCAACACATTGTAATTGGAGAGATTAACATCGGGCAGGGCAGACGTATTGACTGCCGATACCGGATAACCGATTTCTTGCTCAAAGTAATACCATATCTCACCAAAACCGTAAGGCGATACATCATCACCAGTAGCCAGCAATACTTTAGGTGGCTGTATGTACCGGATCTCACCTGAGCCGAAGTCAAACCCACTCTCTACAAAGCCAGTCTGTACCGGAAATATCTCCTGCTCCAATTCATTGGCAATGTCTATTACTGTCTGGTCAAACTGCTCATTCATTGTCTGATTATTAGCCCGGGCAATAATGAGTGCTCCGGCATCAAACGCCTGACCGCCCACCGAGAAGTCGCGCAGAGAGTAACGAACTTTTACGCCTTTTTTGATCAGTTGAGCCAGAAAGCGAGCATCCTGAATATCGTTCCAGCGAGATACATAAGCGTAGGCTGGTTCACGAACCTGTAAGGGAGAATATTCAGCCTCTTCAGCTTGCTGAGTAGCAGTGATGTTGGTTGTCAGAGCGTACGCATCCAGATCATACGCATAGGGCACCGACCAAGCCGTGATATCATAGGTGATTGAATCTACCAGTTCTGCCTCTGGCTCAAACAACGATTGCAGAAATACTGACTTGGGCTGGGCTGACGAAATGATCAGGTCGCCTTCTTCCAGGCGAAAATCCGCATCAGCATTTTGCTGGTAGCTAAATCCAATCAGGTTTCGGGCTCCGGTACTGGCTCCGTACTGAATTTTGTGAGTATCTAACAAAGAACGTAATGCCGCAATTTTATCAGGATTATCTCCCGATTTCACTACAAAGCTTTTGTAAACTCCCATATTCCCTTGCTGCGACTGCTTGTAAAACGTGGTAAACTCCTGCACAATGCGACTGGCGTTCTGAGAAGCTACTTCAATGGTTGATAAGCTGGTTGTGATGTGGTGGTCAATGCGGTCTTTCAGGGTTAGTGTATCGCCATCTTCGGTTAACACGGCCAGACCTGCCTGGCCCGAGCCACCCTGCTCAAAGGTCATTCCAATGGCTCCATTGAAGATGGGGTATGTATCGCCGTAACTAGGGTACAATAAATCGAAGCGTTCGCGGGTAAAGTAGAGCCATCCTTCTTCATCAAAATAACGGGCGTTGTTTTTACCGATCATGGTTTGTAACTCCCGCTGCCAGTCGGTGATGAGGGAGTGATACGGCTCGGCCGCCGGGGCAAAGTAGTAAGGACTGTTTACGCCCTGCTCGTGAAAATCAGCGTGGATGTGGGGCAGCCACTGGTTGTAAAGCTCAAGCCGCTGGCGAGACTCTTTTTGAGTAACCCAGGCCCAGTCGCGGTTCAAATCAAAGAAATAGTGGTTCATGCGTCCCCCCGGCCAGGGTTCATCATGTTCCCAGGAATCAAGGTTGGGATTCGGAACTGCATTAACGCGCTGGTTATACCAGTTCACGTAACGGTCGCGCCCGTCCGGATTAATGCAGGGGTCAATTATAATAACAGTATTTCTTAACCATTCGGTAGTCTGAGCATTCTGAGCTCCCGCCAGTTCATACAGAACGCCCATTGCGGCTTCAGTAGATACGGCCTCATTTCCGTGCACATTGTAGCTTAACCACACAATTGCCAGATCTTCAAATGCATCAATACTCCCTTCTACTAAACCAGTACGAGCCATATGGGCCTGCCGGATAACGTCCAGTTGGGAAGCATTTTCAGGTGCGGTAATATAGGCGACCATCAGCGGGCGATGCTCATTCGTTTCGCCGTAGGGAACCAGCGTTACGTGATCCACCTGCTCAGCTACATGTTCAAAGTAATCGGCAACACGGGCATGGCGAGTAAAGCGCTCACCCAGATTATAACCTAAAAACTCTTGCGGACTTTGTACCTGAGCAGATAAGGAAGTAACCAGGGTAAGCAGTAGTATGCTGAATAAGTATCTCATAGTAGGTAGTGAGGCAATTAATAAAATTAGCCCGAAATTTAGACTTTACGCCACGACTTACCAACACCTTATTAGGTGAGTTTTTTACTGAGAACTATTGAGACTTAAATCTTTGTGCCGAATCAGGGCAGTCCAGACACTTAGTTTTTTACCCTTTTGCTGGGTCCAGACAGGGTAAATATGCCCTCCATAAGCAGCAATATTGTTATAGTCACCAAAAAACACCGATGCATCATTCAGCGTGAAAGGCTGGTCGGTCAATTTCAGGTTTGTGAAGTTTTCGCCACCATCGGTAGAGTAAGCCAGGTATACATCCGTATCCTTGCCTTTGGTATTGCGGCGATCATAAAAGACTACGTATAGATAACCGGTCGTAGGGTCTAGTGCCATCCAGGTTAAAAACTGCTGATGTCCGGCCTCATCATCATTCACCCGAATGGGTTCTGACCAGGTAGTGCCCGAATCATTGGATTTGCTGATCCACACGTCGGTATCATCACGGCCATTCCGTTGGTCAGTCCAGTTCACATAAATGGTGCCCCGGTGCGGGCTGTTGCTTATATCGCATACGGTAACCGGCATACCATTACAGCGATCCATACCGTCTATTGTCTGGCTCCAGCCCCGAGGCTGATCAGCGACTACAATATCCTGCGCTAACCATGTTTTTCCCTCGTCGGTAGAGCGGTCAAAATATAGCGTGTCATTATAGGCCCAGGCTACATATACCTGCCCTTCAGGGCCAACGGTGGGCACGGCACCTTCTACTGTGCGGTCGTCATCCAGGCAGTTTCCTGCTTTTTGGTTAATACGCTTCGGTTTGCTCCAGGTCCGCCCCTGGTTTGTAGACTTTGATAATAAAATGAAAGAGCTATCTCTCGGATCGCGGCTTCCGTACTTATCAAACTCAGTCCAGCTTATATAAAGATGATTATTTTGAGGGTTGACAGTGGCCCACTCTTTATCCTGGTCGTGCGTACCATGATAGCCAATACTGGTTCCCCGGCTCCAACTACGGCTGCCATCGTCGGAGCGTTGGCATACAATCCGCTCCAGCCAGTCTTCAGATTCACGCCCCTGATTTCCGGTAGAGGATAAATGGAAATAGTAAAAGTGGTTATCGTAATCAGCCAACAAGCACGGATCACCCCATACGCCATAACGGGAGCTGAGGGTATCTGTGCTCCAAGTTTTTCCGGCATCATCTGATACGAAAATATCATTAAGCACACTGCCTACTACTACCTGGGTCGGTTTATTCGGGTTTACGGCCACTGAAGGTTCACAGGGACCATAATCTCGCTTTCCTTCGTGGATTTTCACGAGCTCAATTTGGGCGAAAGATTGACTCTTCAGAAAAAAGGTAAATAGAAGATACAGTGGTATGTGCTTCACCGATGTGAATTTTCGCCAAAAGTAGATATTTCTGTCAGAAACTAAAAAGCAGTTGACGAATCGCCAACTGCTCTTTTAAATGAGGGGTGGGAATATTTTAGTTCAAAGAAAGATTCACTTCCATATTTCCTTGTGTAGCCTTGGTCAGGGGGCAGTTTTTATAAGCTTCGTTTAGTAAATGCTGGGCTTTAGCATGGTCTATGTTCGGCATTTCTACTTCCAGATCCAGCTTAAATTGCAAATCACCTTTTTCTACCTCTACGGCCTGCACTTTCGCTATTACTTTGGTGTCGTTGATCTCAACATTGTTCAATTTAGCCACATGATAGATGGTTCCTTCTAAACACGAAGCATAGCTGGCGGCGAATAATTGTTCGGGGGTTGTCCCTTTATCCTTATCACTTTTTTCACCGGTAGGCATGTATACATCCGTATCTAGTGATCCGTCTTCTGATTTTATGTGGCCGTGTAACCCGCCTTGCGAGGTCACTTCACTGGCATATAACGTTTCCATAAAAAATTGTGGTTAGAGTAAAAAAATGAAGTCACATTCAGTAAATAGAATGTGACTTCATATTGTTTAATAAATAACAGGAAACTTTTGACAAAATTATTAGCCAGCGTGAGCAATATTCAGCGGTGAATCGTCTCGGGCTTCTAATTCTGAATGACCCATCAGGTACAAATCCACAGCACGGGCAGCTTCTCGCCCTTCGGCGATAGCCCATACTACCAAGGATTGACCGCGGCGGGCATCTCCGGCAGCAAATACGTTAGGTTTGCTTGTCTGATAACGCCCTTCTTCGGCTGCAATGTTACCCCGCCCGTCAAGTTCTACTCCCAGGGCCTCTAACAAGCCATTACGCTCAGTATGCAAGAACCCGATGGCTAACAGGCCCAGATCACAGGGAATCTCATATTCGCTACCTGGAATCTCTTCGAAAGAAGGTCTTCCGTCTTTGCCTACTTTCCATTCCAGTTTCGCCAGTTTAAGCCCTTTTACATTACCCTGCCCGTCGCTAACAAATTCTTTGGTCATGATTGACCAGTTTCGTTCGGCGCCTTCTTCGTGAGAGGAAGAGGTGCGTAAGATCATAGGCCACTGCGGCCAGGGGTTATTTTCACCACGCTCGGTCGGCGGCTTAGGCATAAGTTCAATCTGAGTAACTGATGCTGCTTTATGACGATTAGAAGTGCCTACACAGTCTGAACCGGTGTCTCCGCCGCCAATCACCACTACGTGTTTGTCTGTTGCCCAGATATCGGTGTCGTCGGTTAGTCGGTCACCCGATACGCGCTGATTTTGCTGAGTGAGAAACTCCATAGCAAAATGAACACCATTCAGGTTTCGGCCAGCAATAGGCAGGTCCCGAGGGGTGCCTGCGCCAGTAGTAATAACAACGGCATCAAATTCATTGTCCAGTTGCTCGGCGGTAATATCTTTTCCTACTTCTACCCCGGTTTTAAAGGTAACTCCTTCTTCTTCCATTACCTCAATACGTCGGTCAATCACCCATTTTTCCATTTTAAAATCGGGAATACCGTAGCGTAATAAGCCGCCAATGCGCGCATTTTTTTCAAAAAGTGTAACTGAGTGTCCCGCTTTATTAAGTTGAGCAGCAGCGGCCAGGCCAGCCGGTCCGGAGCCAACAACTGCCACTTTCTTACCAGTGCGGGTCTTGGGTGGATTTGGTTTAATATATCCTAATTCAAAAGCTTTCTCAGCAATGGATTTCTCGATGTGCTCGATGGCTACGGGCGGTTTATTGATGCCTAACACACAAGAAGCCTCACAAGGAGCAGGACAAATACGGCCGGTAAATTCAGGGAAATTATTGGTTGAATGCAGAATCTCAGCGGCCAGTTCCCAATTGCCTTCATAAACGGCATCGTTAAATTCAGGAATATTGTTCCCTAGCGGGCAACCATTGTGGCAAAACGGAATACCACAGTCCATACAGCGAGCGGCTTGCTGCCCTGTTTTCTGATCATCAAAATGAAGGTATAGTTCTTTGTAATCGCCCACCCGCTCTTTTGGATCACGTGACTTTGGCAACTCTCGATTATACTCTTTAAATCCGGTAGGTTTTCCCATTATACTATAAGGGTTGAATTAATGATAGAATAGGTTTTGAATAGTAGAGGATAGGGGCTGAGAGTTAAGTGTTAGGTTGAACCCATTTTTCCTAACTCCCAAGCCCTAAAACCTAGCCCCCTACATTAAGCATTTACTTTCTCTTCTTCCTCTTCGGGTAACTGACGATTTTTTAGTGCCGCTTTGTACTCACGAGGTATTACTTTTACAAAGTGGTGCTGCACATTTTCCCAGTCGCCCAGCATACGTTCGGCTACCGTACTACCAGTATACTCCTGATGCTTTCGGATCATATCTTGTACAGTATCACTGTCTTCTTCGGTCATTGCCTCCAGATCAACCTGTTCAGGGTTACAGTAGCGAGGAAAGGTTTTGTCAGGGTCATAGATAAAGGCCAGACCTCCACTCATTCCGGCAGCAAAATTGCGCCCGGTCTTTCCTAGAACTACTACGAGCCCGCCCGTCATGTACTCACAACCGTGGTCGCCAATACCTTCTACAACAGCTTTTACTCCGGAATTACGGACGCAGAACCGCTCTCCGGCTTGCCCACGAATGTAAGATTCACCGGAGGTTGCTCCGTAGAATGCCACGTTTCCAATAATCATATTGTCTTCCGGTACATATTTAGCCTCACGGTGAGGGTATATGACCAGTTCGCTACCGGATAGTCCTTTGCCAAAATAATCATTGGCTTCACCTTCTAGTTCAAACCGAATTCCTTTAGTGGTAAAAGCCGCAAAGCTTTGCCCGGCAGAACCTTTAAAAGTAAAGTGAATAGTACCAGGAGGTAATCCGGGGCTACCGAATTTTTTAGACACTTCGTTTGATAACATGGTGCCTACCGAACGGTTGGTGTTAATCAGGCGGAAGTGGTTATTGACCGGCTCCAGCTCTTCCAGCGCGGGTAAGGCTGCTTCAATCAGATCCAGATCCAGTACTTCATCAATACCATGATCCTGCTCCTGTTGTTTGTAGATGCCTACGCCAGGGCCAGCTTCCGGCTTATGCAAGATGCGAGAAAGATCAATTTTCTTCGCTTTCCATTGTTCAATATCGTCTCTTTTCTCCAGCACGTCTACCTGGCCTACCATTTCATCAATGGTACGGAAACCTAGCTCGGCCATAATTTCCCGCAGATCTTCTGCCAGAAAGGTAAACAGGTTGATGACGTGCTCGGCCTTACCCGTAAATAATGCGCGCAATTCAGGGTCTTGCGTAGCAACTCCTACCGGGCAGGTATTCAGATGGCACTTACGCATCATAATACAGCCTTCGGTAACCAGTGCTGCGGTAGACACTCCAAACTCTTCTGCACCCAGTAAAATCGCAATGGCTACATCTCGCCCGGTCTTGATCTGACCATCGGTTTGCACGGTAATACGGCTTCTTAGATTATTTTTTACTAAGGTCTGATGAGCTTCAGACAGCCCTAGTTCCCAGGCAACTCCGGCATGGCGCACAGAGCTTAACGGTGATGCTCCGGTTCCTCCATCGTGGCCAGAGATCAGCACTACATCTGCGTGAGCTTTCGCAACTCCGGCAGCGATGGTTCCCACCCCGGCAGAGGCCACTAATTTTACATTAATGCGCGCTTCGCGATTAGCGTTTTTCAGATCGTAGATTAACTGCGCTAAATCTTCAATAGAGTATATATCGTGGTGGGGAGGCGGGGATATTAGCCCAACCCCAGGAGTAGCATTTCGCACGCGTCCAATCCAGTCATCTACTTTGTGGCCTGGTAGCTGTCCACCTTCGCCGGGCTTTGCACCCTGGGCCATTTTAATCTGAAGCTCTTTGGCGTTTGTTAAGTAGTTGCTCGTTACCCCAAATCGGCCAGAAGCTACCTGCTTAATGGCTGAGCACTCCCAGTCCCCGTTTGGCTTGCGGTCAAAACGGATTTCGTCTTCTCCACCCTCACCGCTATTGCTTTTACCCCCAATACGGTTCATGGCAATGGCCAGTGTAGAGTGAGCTTCGTGCGATAGAGAGCCGAATGACATGGCCCCGGTGGCAAAGCGCTTAAATATTTTTTCTTTTGGCTCTACCTCATCCAGTGGGATAGAGTTTCGCTTTTTGAATTTCATCAGCCCCCGTAAAGTAGCCAGCTGCCCGGAACGCTGATTAATGAGTTCGGCATATTTTTTATACAGGCCATAATCATTGCGCTTGGTTGACTCCTGTAACAAGTGAATTGTCTGAGGATTAAGCATATGAAACTCGCCTCGGCGTTTCCATTGATACACCCCACCTACCTCAAGCCGAGAAGCAGCCGCGGTTTTGTCAGGAAAGGCCAGACGATGGCGTACCAGCACTTCTTCGGCCAGGTCATCAAAGTCTACCCCACCGATTCGGGTAACTGTGCCGGCAAAGCAAACATCTACTACAGGCTGACTAATACCCAAAGCCTCAAAAATCTGCGCTCCATGATACGACTGGAGCGTGGAAATTCCCATCTTAGAGAAAATCTTTAGCAATCCGGCGTTTACTGCTTTGATATAGCGCTCGTTTAACACGCCAAGAGGCTCTTCAGTATGAATTAGCCCTCGGTTCTGCAAATCTTCGATGCTGGCAAAGGCCAAATAAGGGTTGATGGCATGAGCACCATAACCAATAAGTGTGGTTAAATGATGAGTTTCCCGTACATCACCAGCCTCTACTACTAAACTGGTTTTGGCTCGCAGTCCGCTTCGGATCAATTGGTGATGGACCGCCCCGGTAGCCATTAGAGAAGGGATTGGAGCCTGACTTTCACTAAATGCTCGGTCAGATATGATCAGAATATTAGCACCGTTTTGTACAGCTTGTTCTGCTTCCTGAGTTAGCTGATCAATAGCACTTTTTAGCGCTCCGGCTTCGCCAGTAGCTGAAAAGACAGCTTTCAGCACGTGCACCTTAAAGGCAGGGTGCTGTACATACTTCAGGCGCTTTAATGCCTCATTGGTAAGAACGGGATGTTCCAACTTAATTTGCTGACAGTGCTCCGGCGTCTCATCCAGCACGTTTTTAGTGCCCCCAATACTAGTGAACAGAGACATTACCAGTTCTTCCCGAATCGGGTCAATAGGAGGGTTACTAACCTGAGCAAACAGCTGCTTAAAGTAGTTGGCTATGTGCTGACTTTGGCTGGAAAGTGCGGCTAACGGAATATCTATTCCCATAGAACCTAACGGCTCTTTGCCCTTGTCTACCATAGGAGCCAGAATCACCTTCAGGTCTTCGGTAGTATAGCCCATGGCTAGCTGGCGCGTCAGTAAGGGAAGCTGGTCAGATGACTGACGGTCCTGTCCGTTAACATGCAGAGGTTCGGGCAGATCTTTTAGAAAATAACGGTTCTCACTGAGCCACTCCTGGTAAGGCTGCTGAGAGCAGATCTCCTGCTTAATCTCCTCGTCGCTCACAATACGTCCTTCGGCCAGATTTGCCACAAACATACGTCCCGGCTGCAAACGCCCTTTTAGAATAACTTTTGATTCGTCTACCGGCAAGGCACCCGCTTCAGAAGACATAATCAGGGTTTGTTCTTCGGTAAGCAGATAGCGCGAAGGTCGTAGTCCATTTCGGTCCAGCGTAGCTCCTACGATGTCGCCATCGGTAAAACAGATAGAAGCTGGGCCATCCCAGGGCTCCATCATTGAAGCATAATACTCGTAGAAGGATTTCTTCGGCTCTTCCATCAACTCATTGTCCTGCCAGGCTTCCGGAATGAGCATCATCATAACGTGTGGCAAGGAGCGGCCACCCAGGTGTAGCAACTCAACAATCTGATCCAGATTAGCTGAATCAGAATTAGCAGCATTACAAATGGGTAATAACTTATCCAGCTCATCTTCGGTGAAGAGTGTAGATTTTAGTAAAGCCTCTTTGGAGCGCATCCAGTTTACATTTCCCCGGATAGTGTTGATTTCACCATTATGAGCAATAAACCGGAAAGGCTGCGCTAATTTCCATTTAGGGAAAGTATTGGTAGAAAAACGAGAGTGTACCAACGCTAACCCCGTAACGAAGGAAGCATGTTGCAGGTCCAGATAATAAGGCCGAACCTGGAAGGTAGTAAGTTGCCCTTTATAAACCAGTGTTTTATAAGAGCAAGAGGCAATATAGAAAGTGTCTTCGGTATCCGCTACTTCTTTGTGTATCGTATGCGAAGCATAATTTTTCAGCACATACAACCGCCGCTCCAGAGCCATAGGATCGCTGGAAGGAGATTGTTTCCACCGGATAAAAGCCTGCTCAATTTTATGTTCTACTAACTTGGCCGACCGCCCCAGGCTTTGGTTGTTAGTGGGTACTTTTCGGTAGCCAATCAGTTCTAATCCTAACTCCTCTATAATAGTATTAAAATGTTTCCGGCATTCTTCACGGGCTTGAGTGTTGGCCGGAAAGAAAATCATGGCAACTCCATACTGTTCAAACTCCGGGAGGTCAAACTCAGTAACCTCCTGCAAGAACTGATGGGGCTTTTGTACTAAAATTCCGGCGCCATCGCCAGTGTCGGGTTCACAACCGCAAGCCCCTCGGTGCTCCATATTCTGAAGCATGATAATAGCATCATCGACAATGCTGTGGGATTTCTTACCCTGTAAATTGGCTACAAATCCGATACCGCAAGCGTCGTGCTCAAATGAGGGGTCATATAGTGATTGTTGGTGATCTTTCATTCGCAAATAGTTAGTAAACGGTAATAGGCAAATAGATAGTAGTTTATTTCTTGGAAATCAAAATTAAATTCCTGTAATTTGTATATTATTAGATTATTATATTGATTAAGGGTAATTATGGAAAACATAAATTACCTTTCAGTATAATATACCTTATAGTTTTATAACCCAAAATAATATTCTGCGAATAAGCAATATACTTAATTTTAAGTACACTTTAAATAAAAGGGATGAAGAAAGCTGTGGAATAAGAACAAAGGTGTAGGCGGGTTTAGTACCCCTCAATAACAATCTACTTGCCAGATTATCTTTTTGTTAGAAATCTTACAAGTTGAGTAAGAATCTTACATTACAGATTATCATTTTGTTAAATCTTATAAAATGATTGATTTCTTAAAAATTTTATAAAATATACCCCCTTTATGCTAAGAATTAGCTAATTCTGCTCCAGTTAAAGGTGTTTTGTCGCATTTTATCTATATGATTTCGGATAGGCTGGTGTTGAGGAAGTCGTAAATCGGGATCTTCTTTTAATATTCCGGCAGCCGAGAGCCGGGCTTCCTGCAATATCTTTCCGTCTTTGCTTAAATCTGCTACCAGCAAATCTAGTACTCCACTTTGCTGAGTGCCTTCAATATTTCCGGGGCCGCGCAGTTTTAAATCTGTTTCGGCAATCTCAAAACCATTAGTCGTTCTCACTAGTGTTTCCAGTCTTACCTTACTTTCTTTACTCAATTTGTAATCCGTCATTAAAATGCAATATGACTGATCGGCGCCACGCCCTACCCGGCCCCGCAACTGGTGTAACTGGGCTAGTCCGAAGCGGTCGGCATTTTCTACGATCATCACCGTGGCATTGGGTACATTCACCCCAACCTCAATTACTGTAGTGGCTACCATGATCTTGGTTTTTCCCTGAACGAACAAGTGCATCTCGTAGTCTTTATCCGATCCGCTCATCCGTCCATGTACGCAACTGACCGGTACGTCGGGAAAAGCCCGCCGAACAGACTCGTAGCCATCTTCCAGATCTTTCAGCTCTAGTTTTTCAGACTCTTCTATTAACGGATAAACAATATACACTTGCCGCCCGGCCTGAATCTGTTCATTAATGAAGCCAAATACCCGCAAACGATTTTTCTCAAAACGGTGGAGAGTTTTAATAGGCTTCCGCCCGGCGGGTAGTTCGTCAATTACCGATACGTCTAAATCGCCATACAGTGTCATAGCCAGGGTGCGGGGAATAGGCGTGGCGGTCATCACCAACACGTGAGGGAAGGCGTCTCCGGCATTTTTATGCCAGAGTTTGGCCCGTTGAGCTACGCCGAAGCGGTGCTGCTCATCTACTACGGCCAAGCCCAGATTTTCAAATTGCACTCGGTCTTCCAGCAGGGCATGGGTGCCAACTAAAATATTTAAAGTGCCCATTTGCAGCATTTCGTCGATAATACGGCGCCCTCGTCGGCCGGTTGAGCCAGTTAGCAGTGCAATCTCTAGCCCTAACGCCTGAGCAAACGGCGCCAGGCCTCGGTAATGCTGTTCGGCCAGAATTTCGGTAGGAGCCATCATGGCTACCTGGGTACCGCTGCTGATGGCAATGAGCATACAGATAAATGCTACAATAGTTTTACCACTACCTACATCACCCTGCAACAGGCGATTCATTTGTTTGCCTGAATGCAGATCAGCGTAAATTTCCTTGATCACTCTTTTCTGAGCGTTGGTCAGTTCAAAGGGTAGGTGCTTCTCGTAAAATTGGTGTACCAGCTTAGTATCGCCAAATACCTGCCCGGGGTACTTATCAATACGGGCGAGTTTGAGTTTGAGCAAGCGCAGTTGTACATAAAACAGCTCTTCAAACTTCAGGCGAAACGTAGCTTTTTCCAGGCAATTGATAGACTCAGGAAAATGGATGTTGCGCAGGGCATCTCGTTTGGCAATCAGGCGGTACCGCTCTATGAGTTCATTAGGCAGTGTCTCAGGAATTTGCTCATAGGCTTTCTCCATCAGCTTCTTTTGCAACCGGGCAATGGAGCGACTGTCCAGACGGGCTCGTTTGAGCTTTTCGGTAGTGTTGTATACCGGAAAGAGTTGTCCGTTTTCGCGGTCTATACTGGCTAGGAGCTCCATCTCGGGGTGAGCCATATTAAACTTCTGCCCAAAGCGGCTGGGTTTACCAAAGGCTACATATTCTACCGAAGCTTTGAGCTTATCCAGTAGCCAGTTAATTCCTTTAAACCAGACCAGCTCCATTTCACCGGTGTCATCTACAAAAATGGCTACTAAACGCTTTTTCGGCCCGGTGCCAATAACCTCCGCTTTACGAATATGGCCTACGATCTGCACATAGGGCATATCCTCGTGAATATCCTCAATCTTATGAAATTGAGAACGGTCTTCGTGCCGGAAGGGGTAGTGCTGAATGAGATCGGCGAAAGTGTGAATATTCAGTTCTTCGCGCAGCAGGTTACCAGTGCGCTCGCCTACTCCTTTCAGATAGTCGATTTTGGTATCGAAGAATTGACTCATGCTAACTATTAGATGCCTTGCTCAAGGTAGCTTGATCTCTCCAGTCTAAGGTATTCAATAAATGGATCATATCCATCTTTATGTACTCGATAATAGGAGCCAGCGAATCGTTTTGGGTGGCGGTGCGAAAATATAAGGCGCCTCGCAGGAAATGCTCGGTAGAATCGGTGATATAAAACTGAAACTGGCTGGGCACCTCGCCGCTAAGTTCAGCTACCAGAGCTTTCTTTCCACTGGGTGTACCCAGAATGCTTTCTTCTATAGAAGCCGCTTTAATCTGATGATTGGCCGTGAGCCGATAGGCATCCTCCAACATTGTTTGTAGTAATGTATCATTATGGTTGACCGGCTTATAGGTAAGCTGAATGTTGGCAACAAACTCCGGATAGTAGATGTTGAGCCAGTAGCGTTCGGCATCATATGTAGTGTCCGGGTACAGCAGGGCTTGTTTTGAGTACTCGAAGTCATAAGGCAGCGTATCAGGCAAGCTTACGTACTGATGACTGGGCAAATCAATCCGGTTATACCCTTTGGGCTTAGGCACATAATCTGACGAACACGCAACCAATCCTAATAATAAAATACCCAAACAAATATATTTCATCCAATTATTATTTATTAGGCCTGCCAACAGGACCCTATGATACACAACTACGCTAGAATAACGGCCCGTAAGCAGGAACAAGTTTATAAAAATGATTGCGTAATCTTACATAACCTGCACTTTTTTCCCACAACTCTTTTTAGTATATCTCATGAAACATACCGATTATTGTATTGAACCGTAAAAAGTTAAAGGGATAAATTTCCCCTTAAAAAACGTATTGTATGGCAGTAAACAAAAAAATTCTGATCACTGGCGGGGCCGGGTTCATCGGCTCTCACGTCGTACGACTTTTTGTAACGAAATATTCCGAGTACCAGATTTATAATCTTGATGCCCTGACGTATGCCGGGAATCTCGAGAATTTAATGGATGTAGAAGAACAGGATAACTATACCTTTATTAAAGGTGATATTACCGATGAAAAGGGGATGCAGCAATTGTTTCAGGAAATTGAACCGGATGCTGTAATTCATCTGGCTGCCGAGTCGCACGTAGACCGCTCCATTAAAGACCCGGCCGCTTTTATTCGCACCAATGTGATGGGCACTGTTAATCTGCTGAATGCCGCTAAGGAACTGTGGAAAGATGATATGGAACAGCACCTGTTTTACCATGTTTCTACCGATGAGGTGTACGGCTCACTGGATAACGGTGGGTATTTCGTAGAAACCACCTCTTACGACCCAAAATCTCCGTATTCGGCCTCAAAAGCCAGCTCCGATCACTTTGTACGGGCCTATCATAATACGTATAAACTTCCGGTAGTGGTCAGCAACTGCTCCAACAACTATGGCCCTAATCATTTTCCCGAAAAGCTTATTCCGCTCTGCATTAATAATATCAAGCATAATAAACCACTGCCCATCTATGGCAAAGGCGAGAACGTGCGGGACTGGCTGTATGTAGAAGATCACGCTCGGGCTATTGATACGATCTTCCATAGCGGCAAAGTAGGTGAAACCTATAACATTGGTGGCTTCAACGAGTGGAAAAATATTGATATTGTAAAACTACTGTGCCAGGTGATGGACCGCAAACTGGGCCGCCCCGAAGGCACTTCCGAAAAGCTGATTACCTATGTGACCGACCGCGCCGGACACGACCTTCGCTACGCCATTGACGCGCATAAGCTCATGAACGAATTGGGCTGGAAGCCCTCCCTACAATTTGAAGAAGGCATCGAAAAAACCGTAGACTGGTATATGGCCAATGAAGAATGGCTGGAGAACGTAACTTCAGGCAATTATCAAAGCTACTACGATGAGCAGTATGGCTAAAGGGTTGAAAGAGTGAATGATGGAATAAATAATGAGGAAGGTTTTTATAGCATGTGTATTGAGTTTGACGGTATCATCGCTAGTGGCTCAATCTCAAGGCGATATAAAGCTTGGGGTTGGGCTTTCCTTTTTAGGTACGGGCGATATGCTGGTCGGGAAGTTAGAAGGGGAAGTTACCCGAAAATGGAATCGGATTTTCAGTAAATCCCTTGCGCTGGGAATTGGATACGGAGATAACCGGCTTTATTACCGACCTACGATCGATTATCATACCTCTCATCAGCAGACTTTCACAACCCACCTGGACGGTAACGTGTTTGTATCGCCTTTTGGGAATAATGGCCGGTACAATTTCAAGCTTGGTACGGGCCTGTCGTTAATGTTTGTAGCGGATAGTCCATGGGGGAAAAATGACCGCTGGCAGGAAGAAAGAGTATCCCTTGGCCTGAATATGATAGTGGAGCAGGAGGTTACAGTCGCCAAAAGGTACTTGATTGGGCTAAAAACGATGATCCAACCCTACCTCAACGGTGACATTGCCAGCACTTTACTGCTGAAGTTTGGCAGGAAATTATAAACCCTCATTCCACTCCATCCTCCCCGCACCCGGCACCCCGCTCTTCAATAATTCAACTCTTTCGTTGTAATTCCGCACCGGGCTTTTCTATCTTTGCGGCTATGGCAAAGAATCAAGCATCCAACATATCTCCCAACGAACCGGAGAACTCATTGAAGCAAGTCATCGCGCACGCGAAAGAATACGGTTTTGTGTACCCCTCTAGCGAGATCTACGACGGTCTGCAAGCAGTGTACGACTATGGCCCCTACGGCGTAGAGCTGAAAAACAATCTCAAACAACTGTGGTGGCTGGCCATGACGCGCCTGAATGATAACATCGTCGGGCTGGATGCGGCCATCTTCATGCAGCCGCAGACCTGGAAAGCCTCCGGTCACGTAGACAGCTTCAACGATCCGATGATCGATAACAAAGATTCCAAGAAGCGTTACCGGGCCGATACGCTAATTGAGAATAAAGCTGAGCAATTGGAAACCGAAGGCGAGACTAAAAAGTCACAGCTACTCCTGAAGCGGATGAACGAGCTGCTGGAGAAAGAAGACCTGGCCGGAGTGCGCGAGCTGTTTATCGAGTATAACATTGAAGACCCCGTGTCCGGTACTACCAACTGGACCGATGTGCGGCAATTTAACCTGATGTTTTCTACCCAGGTAGGCTCAGTCGCCGAGGATTCTAACAAGATTTACCTCCGTCCTGAAACCGCTCAGGGTATTTTTGTCAATTTTCTGAACGTGCAGAAGACCGCTCGCCAGAAGATTCCGTTTGGTATTGCCCAGATCGGTAAAGCCTTCCGAAACGAGATTGTAGCCCGGCAGTTTATCTTCCGCATGCGGGAGTTTGAGCAGATGGAGATGCAGTTCTTTATCCGTCCCGGCACACAAGCTGATTGGTTTGACCACTGGAAGCAGATGCGGATGCGCTGGCACGAAGCTCTGGGCATCCCGAAAGAGAAATTCCGCATTCACGAACACGAGAAACTGGCGCACTACGCTGATGCGGCTATCGATATTGAATACCAGTTCCCGTTTGGCTTTAAAGAGGTAGAAGGTATCCACTCCCGCACCGACTTTGACCTGACTCAGCATCAGGAGCTTTCCAAGAAGAAGATGCAATACTACGATCCGGACATCTCCGAGAGCTACGTGCCTTACGTGATCGAGACCTCCATCGGTGCCGACCGCCTCTTCCTGATGACTCTGTGCGAGTCGTATACTGAAGATAAGGGCGTAGATGCAAAGGGAAATGAGAAGACTCGTATCTACCTCAAAATTCATCCGGCCCTGGCCCCGGTGAAAGCAGCTATTCTACCGTTGGTAAAGAAAGACGGCCTGCCGGAAAAAGCAAGAGAGATTTACGAATCGCTGAAGCTGGATATGAAGGTGGTGTACGAAGAAAGTGCCGCCATCGGTAAGCGCTACACCCGTCAGGATTTAATCGGTACTCCGTACTGCATTGCTGTAGACCATCAGACGCTGGAAGACAATACCGTTACTATTCGCGAGCGAGATAGCACAGAGCAGGAGCGTATTTCTATTGATAACTTACGAGCTACGCTGCTGGAGCGTGTATCTATGAACAGCCTACTTGGTACGCTTGTTGGATAACGCTACAGCATGGCGTTTCTGTTTGCTCTCTTCTTTATATTGTTAGTATCCGTAGGAATATTTTATCGAAATATTCCTACGCCTCCCCCGCTGTATCCTCTGGTACGCGTACAGGAGGTTCAGGCAATTCTGGCAAAGTATTTCACGTATTATCAGCGGTTACCACCCGCCCAGCAGAAAATATTTTTACGGCGGGTCATACACTTCATTCAGCAGAAGCAATTCATTCCCCGGGGGTTTCGGCCGGTTACTATGGAAATGAAAGCCATGATTAGTGCCTCGGCCGTGCAGCTTACGTTTGGCCTGCCGAAGGTCAGTCTGGCTCACTTCAAGCGTATCCTAATTTACCTGGATGATTATTACTCTACCATTACCCGGCAATACCACCGCGGTGAGGTAAACCCTCGCCTCCAGGCTATCGTGCTTTCATGGTACAGTTTGGTTGAGGGATATGCCGACCCCGCCGATGCGCGAAACCTCGGACTGCACGAAATGGCTCATGCATTGGAACTGGAGAATATGATAGAGAATGAGGAATACCAGTTTTTTCCTACCGATGCCCAGCGAAAGTGGAAGCAACTGGTAAATCATTATGTGCCTCGCATAAAAACGGGGGAAATTACCTTTTTTCGGCCCTATGCTGCTACCAATGCTCAGGAGTTTTTCGCCGTAGCCGTAGAGTGCTTCTTTGAGAACACGACTGAGTTTCACCGCCAGCACCCGGATTTGTATAAAGTTTTGGCAACGCTGTTAAATCAGAATCCTCTGGCTATGGTTTCCTTTCAAGCCCAGAAATAAAAAACCCTCCCCAGTGTCCACATACTGAGAAGGGATAGGCAAGTACTGCCCTTTATCACATTTAAAAAAATATTAATTGGTCCGGGGTGAAGGGTTAACTGCCCTATCATCAAATTCAGAAGGCATCGGTGTTTCGGGCGACTCGTTCCGTTCACCCTCAAAAAGCTCGTTGAAATTTTCGGCTACATAACCGGCAAAATCATCGTAGGTTTCAATAGCGGTGTCTCTCATGTTTTTCAGGACAATTACTAGCGAAGTGCCTTCTTCCTGCTCGCGCAGTTTGCGGCGCTCATGCTTCAATTTTCGCAGAATTGCCCGCTTGGCATCCTGTTGCAATTCTGACTTATCATTTTTCAGCGAGGCTTCCAGCGAAGTTTGCCACCAGTCAATTGCTTTATCAAACTCTGCTATCTTTCGTTGGTTTTCGGTAGCGACCTTAGGCGCGTTCATGGTTGTGGGGATTTATGTCGGAAAGCAGCCGTTGTGCTGACTGCCTTCCGTGTTTCAACATTATTTGTTTATTTCTTCATTGGCTTCTTTCTTAGCCAGCGGCTCGGTGAACAAAGTTTCCAGATGGCTGATGTCGGCTCGGTATTTCTGAATAGATTGGTTGATGTCGGTCAGCTCGTGCTTCTGGTTCATCATAATTTCATCCAGTGCTACTATGCGAGATTCGTCAGCAATTTTCTGGTTTTTCAGATCAAACTTTTTGTTTTCGTCAGTTTTACCTGAGTTCATCTGCTTTTCCACTTTTTCTATATGCTTGGTTAGCTTTTTATGCTCCCGCTCATTTTTCTCGTAAGATGACTCTAATGCTTTTTCGCGTTTTTCGTTCTGGGCAATCTGCTCGTTCAGCTTATCAGTTTTATAGTACTTCACAAAGTTCTTTACCAGTCGGCGTAGGTTTTCCGCTTCATCGGGGTTATCGGTAGTGTTTAGCGCAATGCTGTATCCGGTAGTGAAGGCTACGGCCATTTTGCTCTGGTCTCCTTCATTAAAAAATTTTGCGCGCAGGTCACCAATATTTTCGGCAATACGAGGCACAGTGACTTCTTTGGCGATCAGGGCATCGCGTCCGTCTTTTTTGCTTTTCACATCCAGCTCCTGTTTCACGTAATCAGACCAGCCGTCTTTCAGTTCATCCAGGGGTTCATTATCTACGGTTACTACCCAGGCATTAGCGGTGGTTTTATCAAACTGCACTTGCTGCTCGGCAGGGTAATAGTTTTGGGCAAAAGCCGATACGGTAGTTAAAGTAAAAAGAGCGACGAAAAAATGAGTTATCGTTTTCATGATGTTTATTTATATATGGTTATCAATTATTTTGAAATTCACCCTTATGACGGTGTCTTTTGACTGGGGTCACATATTTTCTAAAAAATATTTTCAGAAAGTTTTTTTTAGCTTCGGTGACGTATCCATACTTTCACCGTCCAAAGGCTATTTCTGGCAAGAGTTGCTTATCAGGTTCTTATTTTTAAATGAGACCTGATACTAGCAGCATTTGCCTGTATGAATTGATTGTAAAGAACGTCTGTGCCACACCCAGAGAAAAGTCAGCTTAGTGATGAGGAAGTTGTTCAGCAGGTTATTGCTAATAAGGACACCGCCTTGTTTGGCCTGTTGTATGACCGCTATGCCGATAAGGTTTTTGCCAAGTGCGTGAGTTTTGCCCACGACCGGCAGCAGGCCGAAGACCTGGCCCATGATGTTTTTCTGAAAGTATACCTGAAACTGGGCGAATTTCGTTTTGAAGCTAAGTTTTCTACCTGGCTCTATAGCGTTACCTACCACGAGTGTGTAGAGTATGTGCGGAAGCGTAAAAAAACCAGTAAAGACCAGGAGGAGTACGGAGCCGAGCAGGAATATGCCGAATCGGCTGATAGCGAGGTGGCCATGCTCGAGCTGAAAATTGAGCAGCTAAAACAGCTACTGGAAAAAATAAGTCCCGAAGAAAAAGCCTTACTTTTGATGAAGTATCAGGATGGGCTGTCTATTGAAGAACTTATGGAACATACCCAGTTAGGAGAGAGTGCCGTGAAGATGCGACTCAAGCGCACCCGCGAAAAAGTGGTTGCCCTCAGTCGTACGCTCACCATTATCAGCATTATGATTGCAATTTATTGGCTATTTATCGTACTGCAATGACCGAAGAAACAAACCCTTTTAAAGAAATGGAAGAGGAGCATAAAGCTCCCGAAGGACTAAGAAATAAGGTAATGACCAGCGTAGAAATCAGCCAGTTGCTCATGGACATGGCCGATCTGTTTACCGACAAAATGGGAAGATCAGTGCTGGGCCTGTTTAAAACCAAACAAGACGACGAAGACTAAACCTTAACCTCCATGGAAACGCTGCAACAATGGCAGAGCATGTTCTACAATGCTCTCAACGCCTTCGGAACCACTGTTATGAATGCCCTCCCCAATGTTATCGGAGCATTGGTATTGCTATTTATCGGCTGGCTCATTGCCAAAGCCGTGGCATACGCTATCCGAAAAATATTATCCTCACAGACTATGGCCCGAATAACAGAACGACTCAACCAGTTGGCTTTGCTAGAACGCTCAGACGTGTCGGTGGACAGTGTACAGATCATCAGCCGCTTTGTTTACTGGGTTATTCTACTTCTATTCTTCGTAGCAGCCTCCGAAACCCTGGGTTGGACCGCGGTATCGCGCACTCTCAATGAGCTGATCAACTACCTACCCGCCTTACTCAGTGCTCTGGTTATTGCTCTCATAGGACTTTATCTGGCCCAAACCGTTCGTAACTTTGTGCGCACGGCCTTACACTCTATGCAGATTGGGGCTGCTAACCTCATCAGCAGTTTGCTGTTTTATGTGCTGGCTATTATTGTCATTCTAACGGCTTTGGAGCAGGCCGGCGTCAATACCGGAGTGATTACCGCCAACCTTACCCTGATCATCGGAGCCATAGTAGGTGCGGTAGCCATTAGCTTTGCCATTGCCTCCCGGCATGTGCTGGAAAACATTCTGGCTTCGTTCTACAGCCGGAGAAACTTTGCTGTGGGCGACAAAATCCGGCTGGATACCATTGAAGGAGAAATTGTACGGATGGACAGCGTATCCGTAGTGGTAAAAACCGGCACTACCGAAGTGGTCTTCCCCACCCGCTCTCTGATTGACGAACGGATAGAGAAGCTTTCCTGAATTCTGAACTTAGGGTTTAAACCCTAAGTTCATAAAAAACTATATTGCATGCTGAGCCTCGCGTTAGCTTTTATCATGCACAAAGATAAGTCCCCAGAGAACATACATTTCTCCAGCTTAGGGTTTTAACCCTAAGCATATACCCACAGTGATATATTTGACAGATCAGCTAAATTTCACTAATATACATCTGATCTGATCACAACAACTTGCCTGAAAAGAGGATGGATAAGCAAGAGCAAGATAAGGGTGCAGATACCCCTGCATCATCGGACGACAAACTACTCTGGCGCGCCTTTAAAAATGGTGATCAGCAAGCTTATGCCCGCATCTACCAGCAGCATGTGCGATTGATGTTTAAGTACGGCAGCAAGCTCACCCCCGACCGGGATCTGGTAAAAGACTGTATTCAGGAACTGTTTTTGTATTTATGGGAGCGCCGGGAACATTTGGGAGATACCCAACATATTCGCTTTTACCTGTTCCGATCTTTGCGAAGAAGTATCATCAGCAAGCTTAAAAAAACCGACGGTGATTTGCTTAGCAGCGAAATCTCACCGGACTACAACTTCATTTCCGTAGCATCTTTTGAGTCCGATTTAATCAGTAACCAATCCAGTGAAGAATATCACCAGCGATTGAAAGATGCTTTATCCCAATTGCCCGATCGCCAGAAAGAAGCGATCTATTTAAAGTATTACCACAACCTAAGCTTCGAAGAAATTGCTTCGGTCATGCAGGTGAGTAAGCGGGCCATTTATAAGTTTATCTACAAGGCTCTCCACACCTTACAAAAAAGCCTGCTGCATATTCTCATCTCTCTTTTTCTCCTACTGATTTTCACTTAGTATTAGTAACATCTCAATATTCTGTTTTTCAAATTGTCATTTAATCAGCAAAACAGATTGATTATTACGCTTTGTATAAAAATAAAAAATAGTGCTTAAGCGAAGGGTCACAAACGGCACTTTGCTCCTTTGATTAGTAACGCAGGCAAAAGCACTAGTTTTATGAACTACGAAGACTATGACCGGAATGACTTTCTGGTAGATGACTATTTTATTAAATGGGTTAGAAACCCCGACGCTCAAACCGAGCAATTCTGGAAATCCTGGATAGAACACCACCCGGAAAAGAAGGAGATGATAGAAGAGGCCCGGTACATTGTGGCCTCGGTACGGTTTGAAGATGACACCCTGCAAGAGCAGGAAGTTTCGGAAATCTGGAACAGCATTCGCCCCAACGCCCAATCGGCAAAACCCTCTACTCACCAGCCAGTTTACGTACCTGCTTCTTTCCCCTGGCAAAGAATGGCGGCGGTTTTCGGCGGCCTTATTATCCTCGCCCTGCTCAGCTTATGGATTGTAAAATGGCAGTCGGTTGAACAGGAAAGCATGACCCAGTACGCTACCGAGTATGGTCAAACCAAAACCATTGTACTGCCCGACCAATCAGAAGTTATCCTAAACGCCAACTCTTCCCTGCACTTTTCGCATCACTGGCATCCCGACTCGGCCCGGCAGATCTGGCTGGATGGGGAGGCGTATTTCTCAGTGGTGCATCAGGAAAACGATCATGAATTTATTGTGCACAGCCGGGGGATAGACATCCGGGTGCTAGGAACGGAATTTAACGTTAACAACCGACGATCAAAGGTCAGGGTGGTGCTCAGCACGGGTAAAGTAACCCTAAAAGACCAGCATCAGGCAGTAGGCGAAGAGATTGTGATGCGCCCCGGCGAACTGGTAGAAATTGAAGAAGGGAAAGGTGAATACAGCCGAAAAGAAGTAAAGACCGAACTGTACACCTCCTGGAAAGGAAACAAACTGGTTTTTGACGGTACGCCACTTTCTGACATTGCCCAGTTGCTGGAAGATAACTATGGCTATCAGGTCTCCATCAAAGATGCTTCACTAGCCGAACGGCAATTCAAGGGCTCGGTGTCTACGGATGAGATAGACAAACTTTTAGCCCAGCTCGGCAAAATTTTTAATGCCGATATTCAAAAGAAAGGCAAGCAAATTTTTATTCAAAAACGTGCTGAATAATCCTGCAATACAGGATCTCACTGCCGCTTCAGATTTTTTGTTAAACCCTCAATCGTTGATTTTTTAATGCATAAATAGCTGATAATAAGCAAATTATACGCAAAACCATTGTGGTCAATCACTTAAAATAACAATCTAACAATTACACTATGAATGTACTTCCACACCATCTAGTCAAGTCGCTCCTGGTCTGCCTGATTTGCGGTATAGGAATGACCCACACCCTCTATGGGCAAAAGCTCGCTTCGTTGAGCGAACCCACCCGGCTCACTCAAGATAACTTTGTCCCGCTGATACGGGTCTTATCAGGCCTGGAAACAAAGTACCATACCCAGTTCAGTTACGATAAGGAACTGCTGGCGGGCAAAATGGTGAGCAATGAAGCCATAAAGCAAATGGAGAGTGACCTGGATACGTCTTTAACCATTCTGCTAAAGCCCTTTCGTTTAAAGCACGAACGCTTCGATAGTGAGACTTACATTATCTACTCGCCCCAGGATACACCGGGGTCTGTAAAGGTTAAGAAAAAAACGTCAGACGATGCTGAGGCTGGGCGCAACGATAAGGCTGATCCGTTGCAAAAACTGCTTACCCGGCATGTAATTGCCAAACTGGGTATAGAGCAGATTGTAAGGGGCACCGTGTCTGCCCGAAGCGATAACTCACCCCTGCCGGGCGTGAATGTACTGGTGAAAGGCACGACCTTCGGCACAGTGACCGACCTGGATGGCAACTACAATATTAACGTTCCGAACGATGACGATACGCTAATCTTCTCATTCATTGGCTACACCGCGCAGGAGGTACCCATAAGAGGGCGCAGCATGGTTGATGTGGCCCTGACTGAAGATATACAGAGCCTGGAAGAAGTGGTCGTTGTAGGCTACGGAACCATGGAAAAAAGAGAAGTAACCAGCTCCGTCACTTCATTAAAAAGCCGGGATCTGATCAGCGGAGCGGTATCGCCGCTGGTAGCGGTGCAGGGAAAAGTGCCCGGACTGAATGTGCTTTCCACAAACGGAACAGACCCGAATGCCGGGGTATCATTACAACTAAGGGGAGTAAACTCAGTACTGGCCTCCCAAGGGCCACTCATTGTAATTGACGGGGTGCCGGGGGGTAATATCAACTCGGTAAACCGGGATGATATAGAATCGATCGATGTATTGCGGGATGCTTCCGCTGCCGCTATTTACGGAACCCGTGCCTCCGGTGGGGTTATTCTGATCACTACCAAAAATGCCAAACCGGGTCCGGCCACGGTCTCTTATACAGGAGAGTTTTTTACCGAAACCATCCGCCGGAGAGCCGAAACGCTATCTCCCGAAAAATTTGTGGAAGTAGGCCTGGGCGAGGACCTGGGCCACCGCACCGACTGGTATGATGAAGTAACCCGCGACTTACCCTTCAGCCAGCGCCATGTCATTAACGTGAGCGGCGGAAGCGAATCGGCCCGGATTTACGCGACCGTATTTACCCGCCGAGCCGAAGGTATTGCCATTGGCTCGAACCGCAATGAAGTTGGCGGACGGCTCAACACCGATTTTCAGGTGCTGGACGGTAGAGGGGAGATCAGCAGCAACATCAGCTACACCAATATCGATGCAGACTTTACCAGCAACGGCATCTTCAATATGGGGCTGCGCCTCAACCCAACTGAAACGCCGTATGACCCCACCGACGTAACTGGCTATAACGTATGGACCGGCGGCTGGGATTACTACAACCCCGTAGCTGACATTAACTTGCGCACCGACGAGAACCAGTATAAAAACCTGTTGGCTAATATCTCCTTCCGGGCTAACATCACCGATCATTTATCTTCTTCGGTTATGCTGGCGATAAAGAATGATACTGAGCACCCGGTGTTCTGGCGCTCCTCTCAACATAAAACTTCGCGTGAAGAGGGTATAGACGGATATGCCAGCCAGGAGTACAAACGCTGGGAAGATAAAACCTTTCAGTGGTTGGTCTCTTACGAGCGAGATTTCGGCGCACATTCCATCAATGCCGTGGGTGGCTATAACTTCCAGCAGTTTGACGGGCAAGGCTTCTCGGCCAATAACTCCAATTTTGCCGTAGACGGCTTACGAGCCAACGACATGGGAGCGGGCACATTTCTGGCCGATGGGCGTGCCGGGATGGGTTCCTGGAAAAACCCACGGGTGCGGTTAATTGCCTTTTTCGGGCGGGCCAACTATTCGTTCAAAGACCGTTACCTGCTTTCCGCGAGTCTGAGGCACGAAGGTTCCTCTAAGTTTGCCGTGGGGAATAAGTGGGGGTCATTCCCGGCTGTTTCGGTTGGGTGGCGTCTGTCTGAAGAATCGTTCATGCAAAACATCGCCTTCCTGGATGACCTTAAACTCAGAGCTGGTTACGGGGTGACGGGTAATGAGGGCTTCTCTAGTTCGGTAGCTACGCGGATGTATGGCTCCGATACCTGGTGGCTATCCGATGGCGAATGGTTCCGCACCTACGGGCTTTCACACAACCAGAATGTTGGGCTCCAATGGGAGACCAAAGAGGAATATAACTTTGGTCTGGACTTCTCTATTCTGGACAACAAGCTTACCGGTAGAGTGGACGTATACCAACGCGATGTTAATGACCTGATTTATGATATTTCAGTAGCCCAGCCCCCGGCTATTCATGATAAAACCACCATGAACGTAGGGAATCTCCGAAACAAGGGGGTTGAAGCCGAATTGTCTTGGAATGCCATCAGCCGGCCCAATCTGAGCTATAACAGCTCGCTCATTATGTCGCACAACAAAAGCACGCTGGTAACGCTGTGGGGCAGCCAGACCTGGTGGGATCGAAAAGACTTTCCGGCCCCTGGCTCACCGGGTAGTGCGGTCCGGCTTTACCCTGGCGAAGACATTGGTCGGTTTTTTATCTGGAAATTTGCCGGATTCACCGAAGATGGTAACTGGATGCTTTACGACCAGGAAGGCAACGCCTTTGACGTAACTCAACAGTCTAAATCCATTGAGGATAAAGCCTTTGTAGGAAATGCCATCCCGAAGGTAATCTTATCCTGGAACCACTCGCTAACCTGGAAAAACTTTGACCTGACCATGTACATGCGAGGCTGGTTTGGGCACGATGTCTTCAACATGATCAATATGTACTACAGTCTGCCTAATGTATCGGGTCAGAATGTGCTGGCACGAGCGTATGAAGAGCATAAAGACATCACCGGAGAGAAAGAGCTGAGCGACTACTGGTTGGAAAGAGGAGATTTTGTGAAAATCGATGTCTTAAGCCTGGGCTATACCTTCAACACCCAATCGCTTGACTTTATCAATAACCTGCGAGTGTACGCCACCGGCCGCGATCTGTTCACCTTTACTAACTATTCTGGTCTGGACCCGGAAGTGGATATCAATGGCTTAGAGCCTGGGTTTGAGGCACTGGATGTCTACCCTAAAACCCGAACCTTTATGCTTGGTGTAAAAGCCAACTTTTAACCTAAACCTACGAAATAATGAAATTACGATATTATACACCCTTATTGCTGATATTCTTTCTCGTACTGGGTTGCACCAATCTGGATGAAAAGTGGTACGATAAGGTAGTACCCGAAACGTTCTACCAGAGTGAAGAAAATATTAAAGCGGCACTGTACCGCCCTTTTACCCACGCTCGCTGGTATGTAGAAAACGACCGCTGGCGAGTGCAGGAATATACCGCTGATCATTTTGCTATTACCACCAAAGGCCGGCATTGGTACAACGGAGGCGAAAACGAGCGCTACCATTACCACCGCTGGACAGTAGAGGATAACTGGATATGGCAAACCTGGCGCGGCACCTTAATGGGAGTTGCTTTGGCCCTGGATACCAAGCAGGATCTGGAAAAACTTAATTACGAGCAGTTTGCACTAACGCAAGCCGACAAAGATGACCACGTTAACCAGTTAAACTCGCTCATTGCTTTCTTTTACCTAAGAGGACTGGATTTTTTCGGTGGTCTACCTATTTTCACCTCTCTGGATCAGGAAAACCTACCCCGAAATACCGAACAGGAAACCTTCGACCATATTGAGACTCTTTTGCTAGAAGCCATTGACAAGCTTCCCATGAAAGAAGCAGGGCAGGCAGAAGAGGGCGCTATTAAGCGGGCTGCCGCTGCGGCCATGCTGGCTCGATTATATTTAAACGCCGAAGCCTATATCGGGCAGCCTATGTATGCCGAATGCGCTCAGATTTGCCAGGATATTATAGATAACAAATACGGCGCTTACGAACTGGACGCTGACTGGTTTGGCCCATTTGATTTTTACAATAATGAGTCGCCTGAAGTCATCTGGTCTATGCCCTCAGAGTTTACCAAGCTGGAATACAACTGGTTTTACGCCAATTTTTATCATTACAACACCCGCTTTTACTTTGACATTGATCAGGGGAACAACAACGGGGCGCATCTGCAGCCCTCCCGTAAACCCGACAGCACGCTATACACTCAGGAGTTTAAGCTAGGCTCGCCGTACGAAAAGTTTGATGACGGAGACTTCAGAAAAGAACCTTACGCCTACTTGGGAGGCGGCCGTTACGAAGGTATGTTTCTGGTGGGCGATCAGATATCTCCGATCACCGGAGAGCCTTCACTGGGCACTGAAGAATACAAAGATGAATTAATTGTGTTTGACGACCGAGTAGGCCGATTCTCCGAAGTAGGACCTGATAAAAACTATAGTTCGGTAGACCAGCTTCCCTCAAAAATGTCGGAAGGTGAGGAGAATTCCGGTGTACGCCTGGTGAAAGTGCCTATTCCCTCCAGTGCCGATGATAACCTGCGTTGGGGCGGTGACCATGTAGTGATCCGACTGGCTGAAGTTTACTATATGCTGGCCGAATGCCAGTGGCGAGCCGGTAACCAGGCAGAAGCCGCCATGCTTATTAACCAGGTACGCCAGCGTAACTTCCCAGAGGGGAATGACCCTAACCCGGCAACCGCTCAAAATCTGGATGAATATAGAATGCTGGACGAATGGGGAATAGAGTTTATTGGAGAGGGCAGAAGACGGACTGATCTGATCCGGTGGAATAAGTTTACTACCGAATCCTGGTGGGATCATGAACCGTCTCAAGAGCATTTAAGACGTTTCCCCGTTCCATTACAAGCCATTTCCGGAAACAATAATCTGGTTCAGAACCCAGGATACTAAAGCTAATACTTTCTAATCACTTCCTCATCAGGGAGCATCCTTTTGCTTTCTGATGAGGATAATTTTTTGCCTTATGCACACAAATTTTTAAAACTAGCACCATCAAAGTGTTATTTCCTCAAACTCTCTGACGAACAAACGTATAGAGAAACAATCAGGCCATCATTTTACTTTTTCTGCGTCTGACGTATAAAGTAAACAATACCCCCACCGCTATTCCCGCAATAAATACCAGAAATAGCAAAAATGCACTGGAGCTTTCTATGTGCCAGAATAAAAAGTTAACCGATACCCGGGCCATATTCTGGAAAATAAAAAGTAACATCAATCCTAAAAGGATTAATACGAAGACCAATTTGTACATAAGCAAAAAAATTAAACTTTCTTCTTAGACGGAAAAACAAGACTTAAGTCACGAATAAATAGCCATTTTTTAATATCTGACTGGTCTAGCTGATCCGACAATCATTTTTATTACTTACCAAAAAGAACACTTTTTCTACTATTCAGTTGAACTTCAGCAGATGACATGCCGTATGCTTTCAGGGGTTGGTATCATTATTGACCTGACTTACTTGGCTTTAGTCGTCTGAATTACTGTAATTTGCACTGAAAAATCCTGCTTGCTGAGCAACGGATTATTATTTTACTAAGAAAGGAAGCACCAACACTGCTTCAGGGAGAACTCGCCGGACACACATGTGGATTAAGCTTGCTCATTTTATTTTTCGGTTTCGTCTTGGATTAATGCTGCTACTGGCGGCTATCACACTATTTTTTGCTTCTAAAATCCCAGACCTTCAACTGAGCTACGATTATATAGAAGCCGTACCTTCCGACGACCCATCCATGATCTATTACCATCAGTTTAAAGAGCAGTTTGGAGAAGACGCCAATCTGATGGTGATCGGCGTACAGGATACTACGCTCTATCAGGCTGATAACTTTCGGCGTTTCAAATATTTTAGCGATGAAATTTCCAAGCTGCCCGGAGTCAAATACACGGTTTCCCTGCCTCAGCTTCAAACCCTGCATAAGAATACCGAGACCAAGCAGTTTGAACTACAGCCTCTCTTCCCCTCCATCCCCGAAGAACAGGTTCAATTGGACAGTTTGCTGGATCTGGCCCGCCAACTGAAATTCTACAGTGGGCAGATTCTCAACGCGGAAAACGGAGCCACATTCATTTTAGTCGCCATTGAGAACAGCACGCTCAACTCTGACAAGCGTGAGCAGTTAGTGCCGGATATACAGCAATTGGGCGAGAGCTTTTCGGAGGTAACCGGTATTGAACTACACTACGCGGGAATTCCCTTCGTCCGCACGGTGATGAATGGAAAAATTCGGGCTGAACTACAGATATTTCTAATCCTGTCGGTAGCCGTTACGGCGCTGATCCTGCTGTTCTTCTTTCGCTCCTGGGATGCCGTAGTTTTTCCGCTGATCGTCATTGGTGTAATGGTGGTATGGTCGGTAGGGACGTTGGCCTGGTTTGGCTATGAGATCACCGTGCTATCGGGGCTGTTACCGCCCATCATTGTCATTATCGGTATTCCCAACAGCGTGTACCTAATCAACAAATATCATCAGGAGTACAGTGCCCACGGTGATAAGATCAAGGCGCTGAGCAGCATCATTCAGAAAATTGGTATGGCTACGCTCATCACCAATGTAACCACGGCCATTGGTTTTCTGGTACTGATTTTTACGAATATTAGCATTCTGGAAGAATTCGGGTTGGTAGCCGGAGTGAATATTCTGGCCACCTTTATCGTCAGCATCATTGTCATTCCTTCAGTGTTTTCCTACCTGCCACCGCCCAGCGACCGCCAGCTAAAGCATTTGCGCTTCTCATTGCTGGATCGGGTACTAACCCAACTGGATTTACTAGTCCACCGGCATCGCTACCGGGTGCTTTTTGCCGCAGTGATTGCCGTAGTTATTTTCTCAGTAGGCTTGTTACGGATGCACGCGGTTTCTTATCTGGTAGATGGCGTTCCGGCCGATAGTCAGTTGAAGCGGGATATGGAGTTTTTTGAGGATAACTTCACCGGCATTATGCCTATGGAGGTAGTGGTGGATACGCACAAAAAGCGGTCGGTTACCCGTACATCCACGTTGCAGCAGGTAGAGGAACTGGAAAACTTTCTCGCTCAACAAGAAGCTATTGCTCAGCCCATCTCTATGGTCAGCTTCGTAAAAGCGGCTCGCCAGGCCTTTTATAATAATGATTCATCTTTTTACGCTTTGCCCAACAGTCGAGATAAGGCATTTATTCTGCGGTATCTTAAGAATACGGAAGACAATCAAAGCAGTACTACGGGCGAATCGCCTCTCAACTTGTTAAGCGGTTTTGCGGATAGCACCGGGCAGCAACTACGCCTCTCCCTGAAAGTAGCCGATATTGGTTCTAACAAAATTAAAGAGCTGGTAGAAGATAAGATTCAGCCGAAGGTAGATGAAATTTTTGGCGATTCGGACACTGAAGTTTTCATTACCGGAGCCAGCTTGTTGTTCACCAAAGGCAATGAATTTCTGATTGATAACCTGCTGGTGAGCCTGCTCATTGCTTTCGGCATTATTGCCCTGATTATGGCATTATTGTTCGGCAGTGTGCGCATGATTTTTATCTCGCTAATCCCGAATATCATTCCGCTGGTTATTACGGCGGGCATTATGGGCTTTGTGGGAATACCACTAAAGCCCAGCACCGCCATTATCTTCAGCATAGTGTTTGGCATCTCGGTAGATGATTCTATTCACTTTCTGGCCAAGTACCGACAGGAGTTAAAGAGCAACCGCTTCTTTGTGCCGTTAGCAATCAGCCGAAGTCTGCGGGAAACCGGTTCCAGCATGATCTACACCTCCATCATCCTGTTTTGCGGGTTCATTATCTTCGCTGGCTCCAGCCTCAGCGGCACGCAGTACCTGGGTATCCTTACCTCGCTCACTTTGATTATTGCCATGTTCACCAACCTCACGGTGTTGCCCGCTTTGCTGATGGCCTTTGACAACGGAAAAGGTATTGCCGGAAAAAGTGAGCAGCCCCTGTTCCACCTTATTGAGCATTACGACGAGTTTTACCAGGAAGATGAAGATGAAGAAATCGACCTGGATCGTCTGGACCTCCCCCCGGGGCACCGCCGGAATGAGCCTATTGCGGATTCTCAGAAAGAAGAATAATTCTTAAGTAGACTATTTACTCTATCCTGGTAAACAGTAGCTGGCAAGTGTGAATACAAGGTTGAGTCGGGCGTCGCGCCAATCTAAGGAAAGCGTTATATTAGCCTGAAGATTTTCTGGTTTTACCAAACAACAACCTTACCTATGAATAAAATGCCCATTAGCCGGAGAGATTTTGTCAAAGCCAGTAGCCTAAGTGCTGTGGGTATTGGCCTTACCGGAACCTCAGCATTAGCTGCCAACACCCAACGAGTTAAAAATAAAATTCCCCAATGGAAAGGATTTAACCTCCTGGATTTCTTTTCCCCCGATCCCGCCCATGCCCGGCCTGCTACCACTGAAGAATACTTTCGCTGGATTTCTGATTGGGGCTTTGACTTTGTGCGAATTCCGATGGCTTATCCTTCTTACCTGGATATTGACCGCACCAAAAACATCACTCCCGATGAGGTATATAATATTGACGAACGAGCGGTAGACAACATTGATCGACTGGTAACCATGGCGCATAAACACGGGCTTCACGTAAGCCTCAATCTGCATCGGGCACCTGGCTATTGTGTGAACGCTGGCTTCTACGAACCTTATAATCTCTGGACCGACCCGGAAGCACTGGAAGCATTTTGCTATCATTGGGAAATGTGGGCCAAACGCTATAAAAATATTTCTTCCGATAAAATCAGCTTTGATCTGGTAAACGAGCCCAGCATGCGGGCCGATATGAATGACCAGCACTCATTGCGAAGTACTGTGCCGGGCGATGTGTATCGGAAAGTAGCCAAAGCCGCTTCCGAAGCCATTCGTAAATATAACCCAGACCACCTGGTCATTGCTGATGGAAATGATGTGGGGAAATCAGTCATTCCTGAGATTACCGACCTGAACATTGCACAAAGTTGCCGGGGTTATTATCCGGGGCTTATCTCTCATTATAAAGCCCCCTGGGCCAACAAAGATCCGGATAGTTTGCCGGAACCAACATGGCCGGCAAAAATCAATGTGCAGCCAGTTTTGGTGAACGAACCACAAAAATATAAAGAAGAAGATTTAAGTCCGGAGGTAGGCCCTAACGGTGAGCGCTACCTGGTTCTGGGCCGTCAGAAACTGGAAGAATATTATCAGCCGTGGGTTGAACTGGTTAATTCCGGAGTGGGAGTGCATTGTGGGGAGTGCGGCTGCTGGAACAAAACTCCGCATAACGTTTTCCTGGCCTGGTTTGGCGATGTGCTGGATATTCTTTCTACTCACGGTATCGGCTTCGCTATCTGGGAGTTTGCCGGTTCCTTTGGCGTACTGGACTCCGAGCGGGAAGATGTAGATTACGAAGACTGGTACGGCCATAAACTTGACCGAAAGATGCTCGATTTACTTACCCGGCAGTAAAATTTCTATTGCAGAAGTTCTACTTTGTCATTTCATAAATTTGGTAAAATCGTTTTTACTGACAGAAAAGCAGGAGCTAGCTTCTTTTAAAGCCAAATCTGATTTTTGCAAAGAAGAGAGTATTCCCAACTTGAATAAGCTATAAGGTCACAAATTTCTGCATTGAGTTTAAGGCAACATCCCTATCCCCCATTCTTGGCCAGATTTACTCGCTTCGCAGGGACTTAACCGGATTGGCCGAGGCGGCTTTGATAGATTGCCAGCTTACGGTTAGCCAGGCAATTAGCAGGGCTGATACCCCCGCCACAATAAAAATGCCCGGACCAATGCTGATGCGAAAAGCAAAGCCTTTCAACCAGGAATGCATGATAAAATACGCCAGCGGAATGGCAAGCCCGAAGGCAACAATTACCAGCTTGGTAAAATCTTTAGATAATAACAGTACTACACTGGTAATAGAAGCGCCCAGCACTTTACGGATGCCAATCTCTTTGGTGCGTTGCTCAGCCATGAATGCGGCCAATCCTAACAGACCAAGGCATGCTACCAGAATGGCCAGTCCGGTAAATACCGAAAATACCTGCCCCAGCCGCTGCTCGGCCCGGAAAAGAGCATCAAAGTCTTCATCTAAAAAGCTATACTGGAAAGGCTCTTCAGGCGCGTGCTGATCCCAGATTTGTTCAATGGTGCCGAGTGTGGTAGCTATGCTACCCGAAGCAGTGCGTACGGAAATAGAGCTTCCCGTTGTAGTAAGTTTTAGCGCCAACGGGCGGATGTTGTTGCGTAGTGTTTCGTAATTGAAATCTTTGAATACGCCAACCACTTTTAAGTTCTGATGCTGCCCCTGTTCACCGCCAAAGTATAGAATCTCTTCGTTTAGTGGATTATCAAACCCAAACTCTCGTACGGCTGCTTCGTTTAGCAGTACCGCTGCTGTATCAGTGGAGAAGTCGCGAGAGAAGTTGCGACCTTCTCGCAGTTCAATCTTCATGGTAGGCAGGTGTTCATAATCAACATTGTAGGTGGAGATCAGAATGTCTTGCTCAGTACCCTTTTTCCGGAAGATGGTTGTGTTGTTCACGCCCGGAGGTACATTGTTCGAGATGGAAGCGCTCACGATAGAAGATTGACTGGTCAAATCCTGCCGCAAAGCCTCCTGCTCTCCTTCCGACAATCGCCATACCCCATTAACAACTACCACATTCTCTTTTTCAAATCCCAGATTTTTGGTGCGGGTATATTCCAGTTGCTCATACACCAGCAGGGTACAGATAATTAGGGTAATGGAAACAAAAAACTGGAACACAACCAGCCCGTTGCGGATACCGCTGCTTTTCATTCCGGCTTTCAGCTTTCCCTTCAGTACCTCTACCGGCCGGAAGGATGAGAGGTAAAAAGCGGGATAACTACCGGCCAGCATCCCTACGGCTAGCATCAACCCCAGTAAGCTAAGCAGAAACCAGGGTTGAAAGAATAAATTAGGTGAGATTTCTTTTCCGGCTAGATTATTAAAAGGCGGTAGTAGCAACCAGGCCGCCACCAGTGCCAGCATCGTAGCGATCAGGCTAAGCAGCACCGACTCGCTTAAGAACTGCCGTATCAGATGAAAACGCATGGAGCCTAACGTTTTACGGACCCCTACTTCCTTGGCCCGGTTGGCCGAACGGGCCGTAGCCAGATTCATAAAATTGATACAGGCCAGCAGAATAATGAAGAAACCAATAGCCATGAAAATGTAGACGTAGGTAACATCACCGTTGGGCTCCATTTCATCTTTCAGGTTGGAGTGAAGATGAATGTCTAATAATGGTTGCAGAAAGTAGCCATACTTATTGCCCTGCTGAAGAAAGTCTTGCAGCGAAACCCCCATATATTGCTGAATCTCCGGCCCCACGTACTTCTCAACTAACCCTGCCAGTTTAGTATCTACCGCTTCGGCTGAGGCCCCCTTATGCAATAGCAGGTATGTAAAAAAGCTGTTGTTGAACCAGCTCTGGCTACGGCTATACTCCATGGTGCTCATGGCCCGCAGCATATTAAAATGCATATGAGAGTTATCCGGAAGCGGGGCCAGCACTCCCGTAACGACATGCGGCGCTTTCTCCGTGCCCATAAGCAGCGTTTTACCCAAGGGATCTTCATCACCAAAGTATTTACGTGCTACATCTGCGGGAATAACTACACTGTTAGGTTCAATAAGTGCGGTGGCTGGATCGCCCGCAATTATCGGAAAGCTAAACACCTCCAGGAAGGTAGAATCCACCAGATACACTTTTTCTTCGGAGATCACCGTTTCCCCGTAGCGAATTACTTGACTCTCCCAACCCGTATAAACTCGGGTGGCGTTCTCTACTTCCGGGAACTCCTCTACGGCAGTGAAGGCAAGTGGTGGGGTGGTGGTGGTGGTAAAAATCTCCTGTTCGGCAATCTTACCGTTCAGGCCCACGCGGTAAATGCGGTCGGCTTTTTCATGTATAGTGTCGTAGCTCAGCTCGTGGTAAACATACAGCAGAATAAGCAGACAACTGGCAACGCCAATACTTAATCCTAGAATATTAAGAAAAGTGTATAACTTTTGGTGTACCAGATTACGGAGGGTGATTTTCAAATAGTTTTTGATCATGGGTAGCCAGGGTTAACAGAGAGTGCAAGTAGGCGTTAGTCAGCAGAATATTGTCTGCTACTCTGAGCACGCTATCGATAGGATGCATCCGGTGGAAAAAGGTTGCATTAAGGCTACCCTAAATATCAAAAAAGGCCCTTGGTGAAGAAAAAAAATGGTTTTATTTCCTAAGGGAAGATGTAAATAAAATTATGAAGCGGAGTTTCCTGCTCTAAGAAATTTCATTCTCCAGAGCCAGAAAATGCGTTAATTGTTTCTGGCTGTTTTCAATAGGAAATATATGAAGCTGGCAAAGGTACATTTCTCCATTCTGCCGATAGTTCTCAATAGTATCTTTGAATTCTACATGCTGCCGCAGTTTCTCGGTAATTCTGCGTCTGGCTTTAAGGGGAGCATCTTGCCCCTGCAAGAAGCGAGGGTTTTCACCGATTACACGGTCTACAGAGTAACCGGTCATTTTTTGAAAACCTTTATTGACCCAACGGATAATCTGATGCTTATCTGTTAGCACCAGAGCTTCGTAAGGATTTCTAAGTACTGAATCTAGCTCAATCTTCCATCCAAATCTCCGCTGAAAATCCTGTAGGGTGCTAACATCCATCTGTATTGTAGAGGTATTGGTACTATCAAATCGGTTCATTGCGCAGATATCCCAGCAAAATAGCGGCACAGTCTTGTTCTTAATCCTTTCCATAAGTTAAAAAAATATTAATGCATTACTTTCAAGCACTTATTTTTACAACATCGCGTGGCTTGAGCAAAAAATGGTATTAATCCTATACTATAATAATCATTTTGCCCGCCATAAGTTTTCATTCTAATGGATGTGGCAACTATATAAAGTCTTCTTTTTTTAAAATAAAGAGAGTCTATCTACGGTAATCAGTTTCAAAGGAAGGCTATAGCGAGGGATATAAGGTCTAGCACAAAAAAAGACTACAAAAACCATAGCTCCTGTAGTCTTTTTATAGATGTTAGTTAGTGCAAAGTAACACTACGCAATTTCCCAGCCATCGCGATATTCGCGTTGCAGGAACTGGTTTACATCTTTGTTGTTAGTGAATTCCATTTTCTTACCATCATAGCGTAATACCTGGCCAGGGGCATGCAGTGCAACCACACCCAGCAGCATGGTTTCAGTAAGTGGCGCCGCATATTCAAACGGGCTGCTGGCTTTTTCTTCGCCCTGAATAGCCCGGATCCAGTTCATTTCGTGCTGGTCGCGCCCTCCTTTTATACGCTCGTAGGTTTGTGGAACGTCCGCATAATCTTCCATCAGTGACTGAGGATACATTTGAGGATTAGCGCCGTAGGTTTCATGCATCAGAATGCCTTTTTCGCCTACAAAAATAACTCCCCCACCTGGATCTAATACTACATCATCAGGTAGCACGGAAGGGCGTTGCGGCATTAGGCCGCCGTCGTACCAGTGCATGGTTACCTCAGGCAGCATGCCACGAGCCGGGAAGGTGTAGTGAACGGTAGTAGAAAGCGGATACGTGGCTAAATCTTCTTTATTGCCACCCCAGGGAGTAGAAGTGCCTTGCACAGTGTCTGGATACTCCAGTCCCAATGCCCAGTAAGGATGGTCTACCAAATGAGCACCCATATCGCCTAATGCTCCCACGCCCCAGTCAGCCCAACCGCGCCAGTTGAACGGGTGGTAAATCGGGTGATATTCCCGATAAGGAGCTGGCCCCAGGAAGATATCCCATTTCAGGTCTTTAGGTACTTTATATTTACCATTCATTGATTTGATCAGGCGACCTTCCAGCCCACCTCGGTTCCAACCCAGGTCGCCAGATACCTCGCTGGTAGGGCGGGGTATGCCCTGTGGCCAGATGGGCCGGTTTGTCCAGACGTGTACTTCACGCACTGGCCCAATGGCACCTGCTTGCACCCACTCATTAATACGACGGGCATCGTCGCTGGAGTGGCCCTGGTTTCCCATTTGAGTTACTACCCCAGTTTCTTTAGCAATGCGTTTTAGCTCACGCGCTTCTTTTACCGAGTAGGTTAGCGGTTTTTGCACATATACGTGCTTTCCCATTTGCATAGCAGCACTGGCCGCCACGGTGTGAAAATGGTCAGGGGTGGCTACCACTACAGCGTCAATATCTTTTTGCTTATCAAGCATCTCACGGAAATCGTGGTACCAGGTAGCTTTTTCGTAGGCTTGCCGCAGGTCAGCTCTATTATCATTTTTAACGGCATTTTTTACCCAGTCGTGATCAACATCGGCTAAGGCTACAATATTCTGACTGGTCAACCGGCTCATATTGGAGGCACCCATACCCCCGGCCCCAATAGCAGCTATATTTACGGTGTCGCTAGGCGCCTGGTAGCCGGGGCCACCCAGCACATTGCGGGGAACGATCATGAAAGAAGCCGCTGAGGTTGCCGCACCTTTCAGAAAATCACGGCGTGGCAGGTTGTTGCCTTTGTTAGGTCGTTTTTTCATTATTTGATATCTTTTATTTGAAAAAGTGAATGATATGTATTGCGGACGTTCAAGTTAATACAAAACCCACGTTTAAAGAAGTGCCATGCCTCAAATTCCCGAAAATAGCCCGTATTCTCAGCTTAAACAGTATGTTTCTCAATGGGCACCGTTTTCGGCAACAGAGCTACAATGGTTGGAGAAGCAGTTTGTGTACCGGGAGGTACCTCGAAAATTTTCCCTAATCCGCGAAGGGGAAATTGCTCATGAGGTATACTTTATTAACAAAGGCTGCCTTCGCCTTTATTATAGCAAAGAGGGCGACGAAGTTACAGCTTTCATCTTTTTAGAGAACCTATTTGCTACTGCCCTGGACAGTCTGTTGCAGCAGACACCCAGCCAGCAAAACCTGGAGACTTTGGAGGATAGCGAACTGTTAGTAATAGACCACAATAATTTTCAGAGAATGTATGCCCATTCTGTCAATTTTCAGATGATGGGGCGCCGGGTGGCGGAACAGCGGTTTATCAATGCTCAGCGTATTTTGTCTTCGTATATTCTGGACTCTCCTGAAGAGCGTTATCAAAAGTTGCTACAGTCGCAGCCGGAGTGGTTTCAGCGAGTGCCCCAGCACTACATCGCTTCTTTTCTAGGTATCACCCCTGTTTCGCTAAGCCGAATCCGAAAGCGCATTATGCCCGATTAAAACTGAATAGTGTGGTTCGTAAGTACTGATTATTCAATGCTTACGTGGCTAATCGTGGCTTCTTCTACTTCTTCAGGGTTATGAGAGCAAATAAATAAGCCAACATACACGTCTTCTGGCAGGCGCTTCATTTCGTAAGAACCTACCTCCTGAAGCTCTTCACCTGGGTGGCCCACCCGCATGATAACTGTTTGCCCTGAGCGCTCTAGTTGTATAACCTCCAGATTCTTATCCGGAAAGAATATTTCATCCTCTGGGTCGCGCATCATCACGCCGGGCTCGGTTCGCCACTGGAGCACCGTTAGTCCATCTCCATGCGATACGGCACTTACATGCACCGCTGTATCGGTCAATGCTTCCCGGATCATCCAGCCAACCTTCCGGTGCGGATCTCCGCCTTCCCCTACAAATGTAAACTGAGCGGTAGCAGTAAAATCACCGTTTCGCTGTTGATAAAGATAGTGAAACTCATCCCGCTCAAACCAGATGTTATAACCTGAACCTCGTAAGGTGTAGGTTTGAGTGGCTTCGTTATATTGGGCATTGCCTGCGTGTTTAGGATTACCAATATCAGTATGTCCTTCAAAAATGCCAGGCTTTTCGGGCTGGGTAACGGCGGTACCCATAAGCAAAACACTACTTAGGACCGCTATGATTTTTAGGTATGGCATGAATGATAATGTTAGCTTCTTGTCTCCAACAGCTTACTCTGGTTCAAAGTAAAAGCAGATCAAGTTGATAAGATAAGGAAAATGGAGATCTGATTTTTTAAAGATGCTCCTTTTTCTTAACAAAAGATAACGTCGTCTGCTTCACCTGAGCTGTATTTTTGGAACAGACAAATTACGATCATCATGAAAGAATTAACCACCGAAATCATCATTAATGCTTCGGCTCAGCAGGTATGGCACGTACTTACTGATTTTGCCTCCTATGCTCAGTGGAACCCTTTTATTGTCGGCTCTGCCGGGGAAGCAATAGAAGGCACTCGCCTTACCAACCAAATGAAGCAGGGCGATAAAGTAATGACTTTCACCCCTAAGCTGATCAAGGTTGAAGAAAACCGTCATTTGGAATGGCTTGGTCGCCTCTGGGTACCAGGGCTGTTTGATGGAAACCATATTTTTGTGATTGAAGAACTAGGGCCCACCCAGGTGAAACTCATTCAGCAGGAAAGGTTTAGTGGCATCTTACGTAGCTTTATAATGAAGCAAATTGCCGAAACTACCCGGCAGGGTTTTATCGCCATGAACCGGGCTTTAAAACAACGGGCAGAAAGTCAAAACATCAACGTTGCTTCCTCGTAAAATAGGGCGAATTGATGTCTAACCTTAAGCTATTTCTTATATGAATTTTGAACAAGAGGTACTTACCCGAAGCGAACAGGTACCCGTTGTTGTAGACTTCTGGGCGCCTTGGTGCGGCCCTTGTCAGTTTTTAGGTCCAGTTATCGAAGAATTAGCCGAAAAGGCTGAAGGGCAGTGGGAATTAGTAAAAGTAAACACCGATGAAAACCAGGAAATATCGGCGAACTATGGTATCCGGGGTATTCCGGCAGTGAAGATGTTTTATCGAGGCGAAGTTATTGCCGAATTTACCGGTGCTTTGCCCAAACCGCAAATTCAGAAGTGGCTGGATGATCGCCTGCCTGATGAGCGGAAAGAGTATCTGGAAACTTATCGTAAACAATTATTTACCGATCAGCATACTGAAGCTACCGTAAAATTAGAGAAATTTGTAGAGGAGAATCCGGATATCGAGGAGGGGCGATTATGGCTGGCAGCGGCAAGTGCCGGACAGCACCCTGAACGTGCCAAAGAGGTAATAACGGAAACGCAGAAAAATCTGGAGATGGGCGAGGATGTACGCAGTTTGGCCGATCTGATGACCTGCACCGCAGAAGGGACACCCAATGTGATAGAGCAGATCCAAAAAGCACAAACAGCCTTGAAGGAAAGTCGGTTTGAAAATGCGCTGCAAGCGCTGATACAAGCTACCGTGCTGGATAAGACTTTCTGCCAGGAACTACCCCGGCGGGCCACTATCGCCCTTTTCCGACTCATGGGTACTGACCACCCACTGACAAAAAAATACCGTAAGCAGTTTGATATGGCCCTGTATTAGTCACTATCTTTTGTAAGTATATGAAGCTTTTAATTACCGGCAGCAGTGGGCACCTTGGCGAAGCTCTGGTTCGTAGTTTGCAAGGTTCAGACCATCAGGTGGCAGGGGTTGATGTATTGCCGTCTGACTTTACTAATCTGGTTGGGTCAATAGCCGACCGGGCATTTGTTAAGCAGTGTATGGATGGCGTTGAGGCGGTCATCCATACGGCCACTTTACATAAGCCCCACATCGTTACTCACAGTTATCAGGACTTTGTTGATACCAACATAACGGGCACGCTCAATCTGTTGGAAGAAGCTGCTTTGGCAGGAGTTAAGTCGTTTGTCTTCACAAGTACCACCAGCACCTTTGGAGATGCTATGACTCCCGCGCCAGAAGCTCCTGCAGCGTGGGTAACGGAGGAGGTAACTCCCATTCCTAAAAATATTTACGGAGTCACCAAGACTGCGGCAGAAGACCTTTGCCGGTTGTTTTACCGAAATCATGGCTTGCCTTGTCTGATTCTGAGAACATCCCGGTTCTTTCCGGAAGAAGATGACCAGCAGGCGATTCGAGAGGGATATCAGGATGATAATGTGAAGATAAATGAGCTACTCTACCGACGGGTAGATCTGGCCGATGTGGTAAGTGCCCATCTGCTTGCCTTAAAAAAAGCGCCTATCCTGGAGTTTGGTCGCTATATTATCAGTGCCACATCTCCTTTTACAGTTAATGACTTGGCCGAATTACACCGGGATGCTCCGGCAGTGGTAAAACGCAAGTTTCCCGACTATGACGAAGTATATGCTCAGCGGGGCTGGAACATGTTTCCTCGCATAGATAGAGTCTATGTTAATGAATTAGCCCGAACCGAGCTAGGCTGGCAACCACTATATGACTTTCAGTACGCGCTTGATTGTTTAAAAGCAGGAGAGACGCCATTTAGCCCACTGGCTCGGTTGGTAACTCCCAAGGGGTATCATGCCCAAAAATTTTCGGAAGGCCCTTACCCGGTAGACTGATCCAGGTTCTGAAATCTTTATTAGCGTTTATTCCGATTATGATGGACGAAGCCATTTTCTTTTGAAAGTTTTATCTAACCGGGCAGCATTATCGGAGGCGGTCAGCGAGAGGTTGGGCAGGGAAAAAAACTGCCTCCTACCACACACTTCCTATCATGTCTTTAAAAGAAAATCTAGATAATGTTTATTCCTGCCCTTCCTTTCTTATTTTCTCCCGGTGCATGGCTCCCCAGGTGCTTAAAGCCCGCACTACATCATCCAGGGTATTACTATACTCGGTAAGTTCGTATTCTACCACAACCGGCGGACCGGTATCCACATTTCGCTTTACGAAGCCAATCAGCTCCATCTCCTTTAATTCGTGAGAGAGCACCTTAGCAGAAATGCCATCAATGGCCCGCTGTAGCTCGTTGAACCTCTTATTATCCTCAGAAAGTGCTATTATCACGCGCAGGGTCCACTTCCCGCCAATGGCATACAAAGCATCTCCTACATTTCTTATGCTGGCATTACACTGTTGCTTGTTGGGTTTCGCTCTTTTCTGATCAAGGAACTTCATAATCTAGAGAGTTGACTAACCAAAAGGTAACTACTTACCTTTGGTATACTACTGATAATTTGTAACCAAATATAATTAGTATTGCCGTATGAAAACAAAAAAGATTATTACAAAAGTTTTTACCGGCATTGCCAGTTTAATGGTAGTAGCTAGCGGTGTGATGAAACTGCTGGGGGCCGAAGAGGTAGTAAACACGATGAACAAAGTAGGCGTCGGAGATTATATAATCCTGCTAGGGCTTATGGAGATTCTTTTCACAGCCCTGTTTCTTTATCCAAAAACTATGAAGATTGGCTTTATTCTGCTGTCTTGCTACTTTGCCGGGGCGCTGGCAACCGAGCTTTCTCATAACGGCCCCTTGTTAAACCCAATTATTCCTATGGTCTTGGTATGGATTGCTGCTTTTTTGAGAGATCAATCAGTTTTTCTTCCGGCATCAGAACACTCAACTCAGATAAGTACAAGTAAGTAAGCCAGTTAGATGAGTAAATAGGCTGGTACACCTTCCGTGCGCAGTGATAATTAAGTGCTAACTACGATCAAGAAAGAATTGACGAGTGGACTTGGGAGGGGGTGGAGCAGGCGGCAGTAAGCGGTTGGCCGCCTCGCAGTTGGCCGCAGGTAATCTGTCAGGCAATGACCGGTTACTAGCATCTTCAATCAGTACTTGCTACGGTAGTATACTGACTATGTACCGCGGGGCGGTCACCCGCCTACTGCTTCCCGCGGGGTGGCCAATCACCAATATCATTCGTTATTGCAAAATTGATTGTACGTGGTTTATCTTATACTACAGGTTTTCTTTGTCGCAGTAGGCGCTTACTGATTCGCTGGAAACGGATGAGCAGGGATACCGCTGCTAAGGTAAGACTCAGGAGCAGTCCAACCCAA
Source organism: Roseihalotalea indica (assembly GCF_022458895.1). Next base: position 387,412 of record NZ_JAINFL010000002.1, read on the forward strand.
ACTCCCTGGGGTCCCCAGCCTAACCCGAAAGCCAGACCGTAGCCACAAGGCAGCCCAATGACCCAATAGGCAATCAGGGTGATGATGGTGGGAATCTTCACATCAGCCATACCTCGTAAGATCCCCAATCCTACTGCCTGGCAACCGTCAGAGATTTGGAAAAAGGCTGCAATGATCAGTAATGAGGCCGCCAGCTCAATCACAGGAACCTCATCAATATAGAGGGAAGGTAGCCAGTGGTTTAGGGTGATAAAGGCTAGTGCCGAAAAACTCATCAGGGCTACTCCCATGAGCAATGCGCTGAAGCCAACCCGTCTCAGGTTAGGAATGTCTTTTTGTCCCAGTTGTTTTCCAATGCGGACTGTCGCCGCCGCCGCCAGTCCGGTGGCTACCATGTAGCTGATTGCTGATAAGTTGAGGGCAATCTGATGGGCCGCCAGTGCCGTAGCTCCCAGCCAGCCCATCATGATAGAGGCAAAGCTAAATGCACCTACTTCAAAAATGTATTGCAGCCCCGTGGGCACGCCAATTTTCAGCATGCGGATTAGTAATACGTGGCGAATCTGAAATGATGCTTTTACAGTAGCCGGGAACCAATGTGCTCGTAATACATAGGCCGTCATAACAATAGCCATAATGATGCGGGCAATCAGGGTGGCAATACCGGCTCCGTTTAGTCCTAACTCCGGAAACCCGGCGTATCCGTAAATTAAAAGGTAGTTGAGTCCGATATTCACTCCGTTGGCACTAAGCGTAATCAGCATAGCAGTGCGGGTAAATGAAAGCCCCTCGGCAAATTGCCGGAATGTCTGGAAAACCATGAAGGGAATCATGGAAAATGCCAGCAGGTTTAGGTAAGGAATGGTTAACTGAACCACCGTTTCCGGCTGGTTCATAAAAGGTAGTAGGTACCCGCCCCCGATAACTAACGCACAGAAAACAAAGCCCGCTACGGCATTAATCACCAGCCCGTGTTGAAATACCTGGGCGATCTGGCTGGTATTACCTTCCCCGTCGGCCGCAGCTACCAGCGGGGTAATAGCAATGGACAAACCAATGCCAAACATCAGCACCAGTGCAAACAAGCTGTTTGCCAGGGATACCGCCGCCAGGGGTTCGGTACCCAGTTCGCCTACCATAATACTATCCGCTACACCCACCAGAATATGCCCCAACTGACTGAGCATGACCGGATAGGCAATCAGAAATGTTTTTCGAATATGGGTACGATAGGATTGCAAAGACATTGCTCAAAAATACAGGTGAGAGGCAAAAAATTTTGTCTTGGCAAAGCTAGTTATTTGCTTCCTAAGTACAAGGGGAAAGGTTTAAATGACTGAAGGTTTGAGGGAAGTAGGAAAGAAGCCGAAGGCCAGAGACAGAAGTTAGAAGTAAGGAGGTAACGAACAATCTATATATTGAATATTCGGGCTACTTTTAGCAGGCCGGCGATGCTGATGGCATCAGTAATTTTGTTATCCATTACCAGTTGATAGGCTTCTTTTAAAGGCAGCCGTTTGATTTGCAGGTCTTCCGTTTCATCAAACTCGGTTTCGCCGGGGGTCAGTTCCTGGGCCAGAAAAATAAAGCCTTCTTCGTCAGTTACCGAATTAGAGGTGTGAATGCGCATGATATTATCCCAGCGAGCGGCCGTAAGCCCGGTTTCTTCTTTCAGCTCTCGTTTGGCCGATTCCAGAGCTCCGTCTTCTTTGCTGCCGCCGCCCATTGGTATTTCCCAGGAGTATTCATCCAGCGTGTAGCGATACTGCCCTACCAGCCACGTATGCAGTTCATCATCTACGGGTACAATACCGATAGCCAGGTTCTTAAAAGATACTTTCCCATAGATTCCTTCTCCCCCACGAGGGTTAATAACCTGATCTTCGTAGACCTGTATCCAGGGGTTGTCATATATTTGCTGGCGGTGTAATGTTTGCCAGGGATTACGAGTTGATGCCGATTCTTCCATCTTTTCAATTAAAAACCTTGAGAGTTTACGGAAAAAGCCGGCAAAAGATAGATCCGATGCATTAAATCAGCGATGACCCTATGTAATAAGTATTAAAAAACTTGCGAAGCACAACGAAAAAATAGTACCTTGTGGCCTGCTAACCTACTAAACTAACCAAACACCCTCCTTCTTTTTTACCGTTAGTCCTCCAGTTTCTTAAAAAAATCCCACATCACAATGCCAATGCTCACCGATATGTTCAATGAGTGCTTGGTACCAAACTGAGGAATTTCCAGGCAGGTATCCGCAGCGGCTACCACTTCATCTTCCACTCCGAATACTTCGTTTCCAAACACAATGCAATACTTACAGTCGTGGTAAGGCATAAAATCCTGTAGTGGCACACTCTCGTCGGCCTGTTCTACGCAAATAATTTTATAACCGTCTTCTTTTAATTGCTCTACTACTTCCATCGTCTTCTCCCGGTGCGCCCATGCCACTGATTCGGTAGCCCCCAGCGCCGTTTTGTTAATCTCTCGGTGAGGTGGTTTGGCCGTGATACCACACAGGTATACTTTTTCCACTAAAAACGCATCGGCCGTGCGGAAAGCCGACCCTACATTATGCATACTTCGCACATTATCCAATACAATGACAATAGGGCGCTTTTTCTCGGCTTTGTATTCCTCCACGCTCAACCTACCCAATTCTTCATTCTTTAGTTTTCTCATGGTGCAGTATCATTTAAAATCTCTCTGTAAAGGAGAGTGAAATTTTGTAACTTATCAAGCTAACTCCCTAAGGAATTGTTTTGGCGGTTTACGAACCCTTCAGTATAGACAAAGCCTTGTGAATTTCTTTTGCCTAACCCTGCACGAAAGATTACATTTGTAGAATCTGCTAAGTGGAAAATCAACACAACCATGCCCATTACCAAGAAGAAGTCTGCTAAGAAAGATACTCCCCTGATGCGCCAGTATAACCGGGTAAAAACGCAATACCCCGGAGCCATTCTGCTGTTTAGGGTGGGTGATTTTTACGAAACCTTTGGGGAAGATGCCATCACCGCCAGCAAGGTGCTGGATATTGTACTGACCAAACGCTCTAACGGATCGGCTTCTGAGGTAGAATTGGCCGGATTTCCCCACCATGCGCTGGATAATTACCTGACCAAACTGGTACGGGCCGGCTACCGGGTAGCCATTTGCGATCAACTGGAAGACCCACGCTTTGCCCGGGGCGTAGTGAAGCGGGGCGTTACCGAACTGGTGACTCCGGGACTTTCTTTTAATGATCAGGTACTGCAACAGAAACATAATAACTACCTGGCTTCGGTACATTTTGGCAAAAAGGAGTTAGGGTTGGCTTTGCTGGATGTTTCTACCGGAGAGTTCCTGACTGCCTGCGGATCACAGGAATATGTGGAGAAACTCATCCAGAGCTTTACCCCCTCTGAAATACTGTACTGCAAAAACTGTCGCTCCCAGTTTCAGGAGGTTTTTGGCGATGAGCACCCGACATACCGCCTAGACGAATGGCTATACCACCACGATCATGCCTACGAAAAGCTGACCAGCCATTTTAATACACCTACGCTGAAGGGGTTTGGAGTCGATAAACTATCGGAAGGTATTATTGCAGCAGGGGCCATCCTGCACTACCTGGAGGCTACTGAGCACCATAAAATACAGCATATTTCTTCTATCGCCCGTATTGAGGCCGACCGCTACGTGTGGCTGGATAAATTTACTATCCGCAACCTAGAGTTATTGCATGCCCAGCACGAAGGCGGCGTACCGCTGATTGAAGTGTTAGACCATACGGCTACCCCCATGGGAGCGCGGCTGCTGCGTAAATGGATGGTGTTGCCTCTTAAATCACCCAGAGCTATTGAAGACCGACTGGAAACGGTAGAAGCACTGCTCGATAATCAGGAGCTGCACCAGACGTTGGTTAGCCATCTGAAAGGCATAGGAGATGTGGAGCGGTTGATCTCAAAAGTGGCGGCAGGGCGCATCAACCCTCGTGAGATGATTCAATTAAAAAAAGCCTTACAGCATACTTTGCCTATCCGGGATATGTTATTGCATTCGGAGGCTGATTCTCTGCAAAAGATCGCTCAGCATCTGCACCCCTGTGAAGAGTTGCTGGCTAAGATTGAACGGGAGCTGAAAGAAGAACCGCCCATCGTCAGTAATCAGGGAAACCTGATGAAGGATGGCCTCGATGCTCAATTAGACGAGCTGCGGAGTATTGCCTATTCCGGGAAAGATTACCTGGCCCAGATACGGGAACGGGAGATCAAAAACACCGGTATTTCTTCCCTTAAGATAGCCTATAATAAAGTCTTCGGATATTATCTGGAGGTCTCTAACGCTCACAAAAATAAAGTGCCTTCCGGCTGGATTCGCAAGCAAACCCTGGTGAATGCCGAGCGCTATATTACCGAAGAACTGAAGACCTATGAAGAGAAAATACTAACCGCAGAGGAACAACTGGTGCAAATTGAACAACGTCTGTTTAATCAGTTGATACTGGAGGCGGCGCGCTACATTAAGCAGATTCAGCAGAATGCCCGTACCCTGGCCCGGCTGGATAGCCTCTCTTCGTTTGCCCAGGTGGCTCAGTTGCACCGCTATGCAAAACCGCAACTGCTTGATTCAGACAGCATAGCAATCAAACAGGGGCGGCACCCCGTGATTGAGCGGCAACTACCCCCTGGTGAGCCCTACGTGCCCAATGATATCCGGCTGGATAGTGAGGAGCAACAGATCATGATCATCACCGGGCCCAATATGGCCGGAAAATCAGCCTTACTCCGTCAAACAGCCTTGATTGTGCTGATGGCCCAGATGGGCTCTTTCGTACCGGCTGAGGCGGCCCGGATTGGGTTGGTAGATAAAGTGTTTACCCGGGTAGGTGCTTCGGATAACTTGGCCAAGGGTGAGTCTACCTTCATGGTGGAGATGAACGAAACGGCCAGTATCATGAACAACCTCAGCCCCCGGAGCCTGATATTAATGGATGAGATCGGGCGAGGTACTAGTACCTACGACGGTATTTCTATTGCCTGGTCGTTGGTAGAGTATCTGCATAACCACGCGCGGTGCCGGGCGAAGACTTTATTTGCCACGCATTACCACGAATTAAACCAACTGGCTAATGACCTGCCGCGGGTGAAGAACTACAACGTAGCGGTGAAAGAAGTAGGTAAGCAGATTCTGTTCATTCGGCAGTTGCAGGAAGGGGGCAGCCAGCACAGCTTCGGGATTCATGTAGCCCAAATGGCCGGGATGCCGGCTCAGGTGGTACAGCGAGCGAATGAGATTATGCACCATCTGGAGCAGGATAAGATTAACAGTTCTGATCAAGAAGTTATCAGCAACATTCCCAAGAGCCAGACCCAGCTTCAGTTATTTGAACTGGACCCACGCTGGGCGCAGATCCAGTCCATTTTGCAGAATACAGACATTAATACACTTTCGCCTATTGAGGCCTTGTTGAAGCTTAATGAAATTCAGTCACTGCTTCAGGCTCAGACCTGCGAGTAGCTGGTAGGTTTTAGAAAGAGACGATTGATGCGGGAGACGCTGTTGGCATATTGGGGCAAAGCCGAAACCTCTTTCCATTCAGGATAGGCCGAAAATTTCTTCCAGTTAGCATCCCGCTCGGTCATATCCCGGAAAGTGATCATGTAGGTTAACTGAGGGAGGTTTTTGCCAATCAGGGTTTCGCCAAAAAATACCGGATGCAGGCCAGTTTTATTAAAAATTCGCAATTCCTCCTTATTGAACATATCAATTTTCCGTCGCACAGCATCATCATTAAACCCTTCGTAGGTTCGTAGCTCAAAGATGCGCTCACCAGCTTCTGGTACTTCCATCTGGGGAATAGCCTCAAATGCCCGCATCAGAGAGCTTTCGTAGCGAGTATAGTTAGGATTGTCTGGAGTGGCACTTTCGGCAAATGACTTACTGTTTTGCTGATATACGCTTTGCTTTAATACATTCTGGGTGCTTTGGGCAAATTCTTCTATACTACTAAAAGGAAGCAGTAAGTGCAGCTTAGGTGGTTCGGACATTCCCATCTCGGTAAACACACCTACTTGTTTTACTCCAATGGCATTCAGGGCCGGAATTAAGGCTGATTGCAGGTATTCGTCGAACACGCCCATCTTAGAGCCTGACTTTAGCTCATAGGTACGCCACTCATAAAATTGCTGGTCGGCGGCCTGAGAGAAAGACAAAGCCCCGGCACTGGCAGCGGCTAAGGTAGACTGATGTAGAAAATTTCTTCGGTTCATTAAAAATACATGTTAGGTTAAGAGTGTGTAGTAATTTCGGTGGCAATCTGTTGTTCTAGCTTATCAAAGTGTCGAGTAAGCTGTTGCAGGAGACGGTCGGCTGATACCAGAGGAGAGTTCCCGCTTACATACTCTTTGGCTTGGTTAAGCAACGCTTCCAGAGCATTTAGATGAAGTAGCCGAACGTATGACATAATTTTATGGCAATTAAACCGCAGGGTTTCTTCATCCATCCGCCGGATAGCCGTAGTAATGACCGGAAAGCATTCCAGGGTCAAACGTCGAATCTGCTCCAGAATCTCAATATAGCCATTCGTATCGTCCAGATAAAGTTCGTTTAACTGCCTGAAATCCGGGCCGGGTATGGCGGGAGTGACAGCTTCAACCTCTTTTATAGGTGATGGTGCTGAATCGGCAGTGGAGCGTTTTTTAGCTAGTTCGGCCAGTTTCTGGTGTAGATTCTTAGGGTCAATGGGTTTAGGAATGTAGTCATTCATTCCCATCTCCCGAATGCGATGTTTGGTTTTATCAGATACCGAGGCCGTCAGAGCTATGATTGGAATATTTTCATAATGAGGGTCTTTCAGGTTCCTGATTTCCATGGCCGCCTCATAGCCATCCATTTTTGGCATCTGAATATCCATCAGAATCAGATCGTATTGTTGCTTCTTTACTTTTTGTAATGCCTCTAATCCATTCAGAGCAGTATCAAGTTTTACATTCCACTTGTCTGAGAGCCCCTCCATTAATAATTGGTTAGGAATAACATCTTCAACGTATAATACTTTGAGCCCTTCCAGTGATTGAAACTCGGCAATGAGGTTTTGTACGGTACTTTCTCTTACCGTCCCCTGTTGTTGAGACTTACCAAACGGCAACGTTACCTTAAAGGTGGTTCCTTCTCCTTCCGAGCTCCGCACTGCAATTTTTCCTCCCTGTAATTCTACCAGATTCTTTACAATAGATAATCCTAGCCCAGTGCCACCATATTTATTAGGGCCAGCCTGCTGATATGGGTCAAAAATAATAGATAGCTTATCTTTAGGAATACCAATGCCAGTATCCGCTACTTCAAATAGTAATATATACTGATCAGCCGTTTCTTTTTCTACGCATACGCTCAGTACAATTTTCCCTTCTTCGGTGAATTTTACAGCATTGTTTAAAAGGTTATTTAGCACTTGCCCCAGGCGGTTTACATCACCTGAAACAAAGTTTGGGACTTCGTCTTCCAGCAATAACCGAAACATAACGCCCCGGTCATTAGCAAGATTCTTATATGTTAGTTTAATACCCTGGATAAATTCCATCAGGCCAAACTCCTTATTTTCTAAGCGTAGCTGACCCGCCTCCATTTTAGAGAAATCCAGGATATCGTTGATAAGGGCGGTGAGGCTATCACCTGAGAACTTGAGCGTTTGCAGTAGTTTCATCTGGTCTTCCCGAGGGTCGCTCTGCAACATCAGGTGAGTCATGCCAAGCACCGCATTTAGTGGCGTTCTGATTTCATGGCTCATCTGAGACAGGAAGTTTTCGTGTGAGCGCATGGTTTCCTGGGAGGCATCCTGAGCCCTCTTTAGCTCCAGTTCGCGTTTTTTTCGTTCAGTAATATCTATAATGCGCAGCACAATCATATCTTCCCGCTGATCGGCCCCCGGCATTACTTTAAGGGTTGTATTTCCCCAGAAGGAGTGTCCCTCAACAGTAGTGTAATTAATATCTTTCGTGGCAAAATCTGCGTTTTGAGTAAGAAAAGCCTGTAAGCGTTCAGCTTGTTTGGGCATCCATATGGGTAAAAAGGATGAGCCGACTAGTGCAGAATGCTCCCGGCGTATAAGGGCGCAGGCTGATGGGTTTGCTTCCAGAATAGTCAGATCATTTGATCGCAGTAAAAATACAGCATCAGGCAAGTGGTCAAGTATGGAATGAAACAGTGGTGGATTAGTAGAACTCATTGCGTGCATAATAGTAAACAATGCCCTAGGCCCGTCATTTCCCTCTTCTTCTATAATTTTAAAGGCAACCTGAAAAGGCTGATACGTCCTGTCTTTTCTTTTTATTTGACATACTAAGTTAGGGACTGATTGGGAAATAGCCGCCTGTAGCCGACTTTTAACAGTGTTTACTGAGTTAGGATGGATAACTTCAGTAATATTCTGGCCGAGCAGTTCAGATGGCGTATACCCCAATACTTTTTCTACTGATGGACTAACATACTGTATCGTGAAGCCATCATGATAAAAAAAGATAACCGTATCCTCAATGGGCTTTTCATGATACACAGTATCAGCCTGTTCCAACAACTCCTCACTATCATTTTTGTTAGGTGCGGACCAGCGAATAACCAAATAGACCAATTGACCAAATGCATTAAAAAAACGATCAATAGTGGCATCAATCGTCTTATATGTATTGGAAGTTTGTTGCAAACGTAGAGGGGTATGCATACTGAACCTTCCGCTGCCCTGCAACTGATGTATCCTGAGCTTTGAATGATCTTCTGGATGAATGATAGAAAAAAGGGTAGGCGGATTGCTGCTTTCGGGTAACCCTTTGGCATTCGGGCTAATGTAACTTACCATATAGTCAGCGTCCGCAAGAATAAATGTTTCTGAGGTTTGATTATACGTTTGAGCGTTAGCATCGACCATAGAAACGCGTTCATTAGCGACTAACTGGTACAGTTGTTTATTGTCAGTAAAAATTCTTGTGATATAATTAGTTATTTCTACTAGCTCTCCACTTTTTTTGCGAGTAATATAGCGATACTCAGAAGATATTTCACCCTTTTGGGTATCTTTCTCTATATTATGAAGTAAAGTCTCCCGATAGGCCGGTTCTACAAACTTGAGGAATCCGCGCCCTGTGTAATAATCGGCCAGCAAGTAGCCTAGTTGTTTATGCGCCTGCCTGTTTATGTAAAGGCAATTAAAATCTTTATTATATACTGATATAATATCTTGAGTCTGATCAGCTATGGCTTTATAAAATGGAGCCTTTCCACCGTCTGAAGCACTGGTAATTTTTTCTGCTACCATCATACATACCTCACCCTGAGAAAGTGCAATTCTGCTGAGCCATAGACGAATGGGCAACTGAACGTGGGCCGCCGAGACTATTATCCCTTTGGTTTGGAGAATGGTGGTGTTGACTGAAGAACTCTGTTGTAGAAAATTTTTTAACAGGGGGTGAATATCTAATTCTAAATAAGAAAAAACAGATATAGTTGAGGGAGTATCGGTTATTGAGAAAAGTTGAGATGCCAGAGAATTATGAAACAGAATATCTCCCTGCTGATTCAGCAGAAGAACTGCTTCATCATCGCTTTCGAATATTTTCTGTAGCCTCTCTTTTTTCATATATCTGCTTATCAGAATGCAAATATACAAAAAAACTTACATATGTAATATTCTAACTTTTATTTTGATTTTATCTATAAAAATCTCAATTAAACGGAGGCTGTTCTTAGATCGGTCGTTCGATGTTCTATTAAATCAAAAGAGAATTATGTAAGAAGGCATATTACACAAATAAAAATTCACCTTACGTGTTCGCCTCTAGCGGAATAATTACCTAATTTGCAGCCATGAGTTGGTCTGATCAGAAAGATTTGTCGGTAGCCGAGCGTATTGCCCGGATGTACCTGGATATTGGTGTTGTAAAATTAAATGTAGAGCAGCCTTATACGTGGAGTTCGGGCTGGAAGTCTCCTATCTATTGCGATGGGCGCATTGCGCTTTCGTATCCCAATGTGAGAACCTATATTAAGCATGAATTGGTAGAGGCTGTCCGCAAACGGTTTGCTGACGTGGAAGCTATTGCCGGAGTGGCTACGGCGGGTATACCTCAGGGCGCTCTAGTAGCTGATATGCTGGATATACCTTTCGTTTATGTGCGGCCTAAACCTAAAACTCACGGTATGACAAACCTTATTGAGGGGGAGGCAATTGACGGGCAGAAAGTGGTGTTGATTGAAGACTTAGTATCTACGGGAGGAAGCTCTGCTAAAGCCGCAGCTGCCTTGGATCTCTCAGGGTTAAATGTGTTAGGGCTGGTATCAATTTTCACCTACGGTTTTGATCAGGCCCGGGAGTTGTTTGCTAACGCCGGTATTCCATTTATCTCTCTTTGCAATTACGACGTACTGATTAAAGAAGCGGTAGAGCAAAATCTCATTTCTACTTCTAACCTGTCTTCTTTACAAAGTTGGCGCAAGTCTCCCGAAACCTGGAAGCAATAAATTAAATTGTTATTCTAAAGCTTAAATGTCCATACTGGGCGTTTGGCGTGGTTTACGATATCTTCGGCAATGCTGCTGCTAAGTAAGCGTCCGAGACCGGTACGACCATGAGTTCCTAGGGCAATCATATCAGCGTTAATATCTTCGGCAAAGTAAATGATGCCGTCTTCTTCCGGGTCGTCATTATAGACATTCATGGTATAATTCTCCAGCCGGTACTTTTCTACAAATTCTTTCATAGCCTTTTTATAGTACCGGTCCGTTTCAAAGCTGCTGGGAGTATTGACACTGACCATGTGGATGGTAGCATCAAAGAGTTTCTGTAGGTTTACTAACTGTTCTATCAACACGCTGTAATCATCGCGGAAGTTAGTAGCAAAGGCAATATTTTTTATCCCGCTTATATCAACCGGAGTTTTAACGGTGAGCACGGGGCACTTCGCCCGGCGAACTACCTTTTCTGTATTAGAACCTACAAAGAACTCTTCCATACCACCCGAAGTGCCTTGCGTGCCCATTACTACCAGATCTACCTCATGTTCGGTGATAGTTCGGGATATGTGCTCAAAAGGGTGGCCTACTTCTACTAAACCATCTAGCTTTATATCAGCGTATTTTCCTTCTTCAGCCATGGTTGCAAACTTGCCTTTAGAGGCTTCTACCATCTGTACAAAAAACATGTTATCCGATGCATCAGGCATGGTTACTTCGCCCATAGCATTAAAAGAAGATCCGTGCGGGGCTTCTACTACGTTCAGTAAGTGTACTTTAGCGTTACTTTTTCTGGCAATGGCTGCAGCCATATCTAATGCATAAGTAGCTTGATCGGAAAAATCAGTAGGAACCAAAATGGTTTTCATAACAGTGTAATTTCAGGTTTATAAATACTTATCATTAAGTTATACGAAAAATATAAGGGCTTATCTAAAAAATGCTTAGTTTCTTTAAAGTAGGTGGCCAATACCGAAGGTAAGTACATACACCAAAGTAGTAAGGGCCAACTGCCGCAGATAAGGGTCTAACTCGGCTGCCTGCATTTTGGTTTGTACCGCTTTTCCATTCCGGATTAAGAGAGGAACACTGACCAAAAAAATCCATTGATAAGCGGTACTGTAAGAAAGCAACACAAAGACTACTGAGCAAAGCACGCCTGAGGCCAGCAAAACCCAATGGTAGATAACGGCATGATTACGGCCTAAACGTACCGGAATAGACTTTTTCCCAGCTAGTTGGTCAGTATTGATGTCCCGTATATTATTTACGTTTAATACACCAACGGAAAAGAACCCGCAGCTCAGTGCCGGAAGCAGAAACAGAGGTGCTATATACCCAGTGTACAGAAAAAACGAGCCTAGAACGCCCACTAACCCAAAAAATATGAGTACTGATACATCGCCCAAACCGGCATATCCGTAGGGTTTGCGTCCGGCAGTGTAGGTGACTGCCGCAGCAATGGCCAGCAGCCCCAGCATTAGAAATACAATGAGTAACTGCACATTCCAACGGATGCTAATCAGAAGTAGGGCAATACCGGAAATAAATGATAAGAATGCCAGCAAGATCATGGCCCGCCGCATGGCATTTGCCGAAATAGCCCCGGATTGCACAGCTCGCTTTGGACCCTCGCGTTCTACCCGGTCAGCCCCGTGGATAGAGTCTCCGTAGTCGTTCGCAAAATTGGATAGCACTTGTAAGAATATGGTTGTAAGAACGGTCAGAGCAAATACATCCCAACGAAACTGGTTTACAGAAGCTGCCAGGAAGGCCCCCATTCCAATAGAAGCCAGTGCCAGTGGTAACGTGCGCGGACGGGCAGCAATCATCCAATCATGTACGGAAGGCATATAGATAGTTTAATATGGCTGTTAAATTGTTGATGGCTAAATTGTTAACTGATACGAAACCGCGTTGACTTTACTCAGGAACCCCTAAAATTGCCTCTTTCTAGTTTCCGGTCTTCGGACTCCAGACCTCCATCCTCTATTGTCGTCCCTTCAGCCTACATTTGCTCAGGTGCCTGAATACCTAACAAGGCAAGGCCGTGCTGAATGGTTTGAGCTACTGCAAAGGACAGTGCTACCCGAAATGTTAATACCGGAGTATTCTCTTCTGAGAAGATAGGCACTTCGGTATAAAATCGGTTATAAGCTTTTGCCAGATCAAACACATATTGGGCAATAATAGAAGGTGCGTAATCGGCCCCGGCCGACTGAATTTTCTGAGGAAACGCCGTAAGTAATTCTATTGCCTCTTGTTCTGCCGCTTGTATAGACTCTAAATCGCCAAACGCATTGGTATTAGAAAAGTCTATATTTTCGGCGCGAGCTTTTTGTAAAATAGCTGCAATTCGGGCGTGAGTGTACTGGATAAAAGGCGCCGTATCTCCCTGCAACTGCACTGATTCCTCCGGGTTAAAGAGCATACGTTTTTTAGGGTCTACCTTCAGCAGGAAGTATTTGATAGCACCCAATCCTAACATCTGATACAGGTCTTCGGCCTGAGTCGGAGTTAATCCTTCAATTTTCCCTAAGGCCTCAGTCTTTTTGCGCGCCTCATGAATCACTTCGTTAATTAGGTCATCGGCATCAACTACTGTACCTTCTCGCGACTTCATTTTGCCAGAGGGTAAATCTACCATGCCATACGAGAGGTGGTATAAACCATCGGCATAGGTCCGGCCCAGTCTTTTTAAGATAGAGAACAGTACTTTAAAATGGTAATTCTGCTCATTTCCGACCACGTACACCAACTTGTTAAACGGCCAGTCCTGATGACGTAGTTCAGCGGTGCCCAGATCTTGAGTCATATATACTGAGGTGCCGTCGGAGCGAAGTACTAGTTTCTCATCCAGTCCCTCTTCACTCAGGTCAATCCAGACTGACCCGTCTTCTTTCCGGTAAAACACGCCCTGAGCCAGTCCTTCTTCCACAATATCTTTACCGAGCAGGTATGTTTTTGATTCGTAGTAAATCTGGTCAAAGGAGACACCAATCTTTTCATAGGTAGCATTAAAGCCTTCGTATACCCAGGCATTCATCTGGTTCCACAGAGCCACTACTTCTTCATCACCTTGCTCCCATTGTTTGAGCATTTTCTGGGCTTCTTTCATCAGAGAAGCTTCTTTCTTAGCTTTTTCTTCTTCGTGGCCCTGGGCCATCAGTTCCTGCACCTGCACTTTATAGTGCTTATCAAACTCTACATAGTATTTACCAACCAGATGGTCGCCCTTAAGGCCGGCTGACTCCGGCGTTTCACCTTCACCGAATTTCTGATATGCCAGCATTGATTTGCAGATGTGAATACCTCGGTCGTTAACGATATTGACTTTGCGCACTTCGTAACCGTTGGCCTGCAAAATCTGCGACATGGCATATCCTAGAAAATTATTACGTAAATGCCCCAGATGTAGCGGTTTATTTGTATTAGGCGAAGAGAACTCGATCATTACCTTCTGCCCATTCGCTGGCTGAAACCCATAAGGGCGCTCATCTGATTGATAGGCCTGCACCATGGTTTGAAGTGCAGTCACCCATATAGTATCCGTTAGTTCTAGGTTTAGAAACCCCTTAACCACATTAAAATCTTTTACTACCTCAGTATGTTCTTTCAGGTAGCTCCCAATTAGTTCGGCAGTTTGCTGAGGGCTTTGCTTGGTAATGCGGGCGTACGGAAACGTGACAAACGTGTGAGATCCGGCAAAATCCTTCCGGGTAGGCTGTAAGCTTACCTCTTCTTCCGAAAGCGAGTGTTGAAAATGATGCTGAAATGCTTGTTGAATCCCCTTAATAAGCTGACTCTCTATATTCATATATCAGGTTCCTAAAAGTTGAATAGCGAAGGGTAAGTTTGCTGAAAGTGAGATAATACTTTAACCCTAAATAGATGGTATCGTTTAATCCTTCGCCCTTAATCTTTGCAAAGATGTTAAAATTATAAGAATATTGCACCCTCATTTACTCCACCTATTTTTTACGCGGCCTCATGCGAAAGTATATTGATCTGATTCAGAAGACATTTGATTTTCCCACTCCTGATTTTGATGTTTCCCAAGGCTCTTTGCTCTTCCACGAAGTGCCGTTAATGGAGATTATCAATAAGTTTGGGACTCCGCTTAAGCTTACTTATCTGCCTAAAATTAGCCACAACATTCAGCGAGCTAAGAGCATGTTTCGAGAGGCTATGCAGAAATATCAGTACGAAGGAAATTATCGATACTGTTACTGCACCAAATCATCGCACTTTGAGTTTGTGCTAACTGAGGCTCTGAAAAATGACATTCATCTGGAGACATCTTCCTCTTATGATATTCCTATTATCCGCCAATTATACAAGCAGCAAAAAATAGATAAAGATGTTTTGATCGTTTGTAATGGCTATAAGCGTGATTTATACAAGCAATATATTACTGAGCTGCTAAATGATGGTTTTCGCAATTGTATTCCCGTATTAGACAATATGGATGAGCTTGCGTATTACCAGCAAAATGTGCAAAGCTCTTTTGAAGTAGGCCTTCGAGTTGCTTCGGATGAGACTCCCCGGTTTGAGCTATATACTTCCCGGTTGGGCATTCGTTATAGTGAGGTGCTGGAGTATTATCAGGCCCATATTCAGGAAAATCCGAAAGTTCAGCTGAAGATGTTGCATATTTTTGTCAATCAGGGGATTGATGATTCGGCCTATTACTGGAGTGAGTTGAACCGGTTTGTGGAAATGTACTGTGAGCTAAAGAAAATCTGCCCGGAGCTGGATACCATTGATATCGGTGGTGGTTTCCCGGTGAAAAATTCACTATGGTTTACTTATGACTATGGATATATTGTAGATCAGATCATAGAGAATATTCAAAGTGTGTGCCAGGACAATAATACTCCCGTACCCCACATCATTACCGAATTTGGAATCTATACGGTTGGTGAAAGTGGAGCAACGATCTACTCTGTTTTGGGTCAGAAGCAGCAAAATGATAAAGAGCTATGGTATATGATTGATGGTTCTTTTATCACCCAGTTGCCTGATATCTGGGGGTTGAATCGGAAATTTATTATGCTGCCGGTAAACCAATGGGATAAGCCATACCAGAAAATAAATTTGGGCGGGCTAACCTGCGATAGTATGGATTATTATAATGCTGAAGCTCACCGAAACGAAGTGTTTCTTCCACAAATATCACGTGATGAACCTTTGTATATTGGCTTTTTTAATACTGGTGCGTATCAGGAGGCTATAGGGGGGTATGGTGGGATTCAGCACTGTTTAATTCCTGCACCCAAGCATGTTGTAGTAGACCGGCAGGAAGATGGAAGTTTTTCGTACCGACTATTTGCAGATGAGCAAAGCAGCGAATCTATGCTACGAGTATTGGGCTATACCTCATAGCATAGATTCGCGCTGATAAAGATCTATTGATCTTTTGATTTCACTTCTTCTATCTCTAGACCTTTCTCACGCATTAGAAGCACAATCTGCTTAAGCTCTTCTTCTGTCTGCTGAAGCTGCTGCTTTGTTTCTTCTAACTCGCTCAGTTGATCTTTATAAGCTGTAATATCTTCAAACATTCCTAATACACCCAATACTTCACCATATTGGTTCGTAAGGGGCACCTTGCTAACTCTCATACAACTTTTATTTCCCTGATTATCGGTTTGAGATTCTTCAAAATCTAATTTCGCTTCTTTACTATCAATTATCTGCTGATCATCTGTTCGGAAAGCTTCGGCGTTATCTGGCCAGAAATCAAAATCTGTTTTTCCGATAACTTCCTGAGATGATGTTGCACCGGCCAGCTTGGCAAATGCATCGTTGCATCCCATAAACTCAAGATCTTTGTTCTTCCAGAATATAAATTTGGGTATGTTGTTGATGATAGCAAATAACCTGTTTTCCGATTCTTCAAATCCAGCTTCCCGTTGTTTTGCTTCGCCCAAGGTATTTTCTAGCTCTCGTTGTTTACGATGCATTTCTTCTTGAGTGGCTTGCAACTCTTCCATATTCTGGCGCATTTCTTCTTCCTGAGCCTGCATTTGCTCAGTCATCTGTTGTGATTCCTCCAGCAATTGTTGCGTTTGAGTATTAATCTTAGCTGAGGATATAGTAGAAGCAATACTTTCAGCAATCTTCTGCATAAATTCAACCTCGTAGGGTTTGAATTCTTCAAAAGAGGCTAACTCAATTACTCCGTATACCTGCTCATTTACAACCAGAGGAATAATTAAAATACAAGTAGGATTGGCATCTCCGAGTCCTGATGTAATAGTGATATAATCATCCGGCACATCCGTTAAATAAATGGTGTCTTTCTCCTGCCAGGCTTGTCCGGCTAATCCCTCGCCATGATAAATTTTCTGATCTAGATATTTCTCCCGGTCCCAGGCATAGCAAGCTTCCAAAGACATGTAAGGTTCTTCACCCTCAGCCTCATTTTGTATAATGTACAGTCCCCCCTGATTGGCATGCATATATGTAATCAGGTTTGAAAGGATGGTTTGAGTCAGTTCATGTACGTTTTCGCTGTTCTGGCGTAGCAGTTCACCAAATTTAGCTGAACCTTCGGTGGCCCAGTTGCGAATCTTATCTTCTTGAGCTACTTGCTGCAGGTTATCACGCATACCAAGTAGTGAGTTTCCTAAAACATCTTCTTCGCTGAGAGGAGAAAACTCAGACTCATATTGACCTTTACCAATATTTTCGGCAAAAGCAGAGGTATCTCGCAATCCTTTAACTAGCCCATTTACAGCATCAGCCATCTCACCTACTTCATCTTGATTGAACTTACGGCTGCTCTGCATATCATCTTCGGGTAGTCGCCCTTTACCCAGTTCTACAATTACTTCTTTCAGATAGCTAATTGGGCGGGTAATCATGCGGCTTAAAACCAGAGCTCCAATAATTCCTAACACAATAGTAGCTAGCCCTAATGCCAGGATAATCTTACGTAATTGTAAATAAGATGCAATGTTTTCGCTCTGAGCCGTTTCAGCTTCTCGTTGCTTGATGGCATCGATCTCGGTAAGTTGCTGGCGAATTTCTTTAGTGCGGGGCAATATGCTATCCTCGATCATGTTCTCAGCTAATAGCTTTGCCATAGGGTCTTCGTAATCATCAAATGACACCAAGCTGCTCATAATCTCTTGCTCACTTTCTAAGAGAGCTTCGAACTGAGAAAATATTGAGTCAAGCTGATATACCTGCTCGTCATTATCCCATAACTTGCTTAGCTGCATCAGTACTTCCTTCTGTTGAGGATATGCATGGTGCAAATCTTTCAAAGCTTGTTTGTTATCTTCATTGTTTTGTAGATATACCCAGCTAGTAATGAGTTTTTCGGACTCATTTACCATAGCCATAAAATCTACAATAGCATCTGCCGACGGATCGGTAACTTCAATGGTACGTTCGGTCAGGCGAATCCCCGAGTTAAGTGTCAGGATACTGGTGATGGCAGTTATTGCAAAGAGAGTCAATAACAGTAAGAAGCCTCCTAGTATCTTACCACCGATTGAAAACCGCACTTTTTTCATAGTTATTTTTTCTTGAGATAATTACCTGCTAGTTTATTTTAATCTGTATGGTGCAAGGTCAATAATGATAAATTATAATGCCTGATTAAATTTCAGTTTGCTCTATAATATGCAATTCAAAAATTATCAAATACAATTATGACTCGATTACCATGATAAAAAAAAACAATACTGTGCGTTTGATTACAAAGTAATATCTTGAGAAGATGTGCAAGTGGAACAGTAGGTATATTTACCTGCTTGTAGGCTATAGGCTGAACTGTTCCAAACTAGAGATAAAAAATGTAGTTTTGCTACGGCACACCTAAGGGGACACTTTTTAGTCTGGTGCACCAAGTAAGGTTAAGTTTTGTTCATGTATACATAACAACAAGAAAGAGTCTAACCCCCTTAAGGTTATCAAACTTTTCTCAATAGAACAATTTTTAGCGCTATGATAGATAAACTGGAAGCCATTAAGGAGCGATTTGAAGAGGTAGGGCAGTTGATGATACAGCCAGACATTATGTCTGATATGAGCAACTATACCAAGCTTAATAAGGAATACAGCGACCTTGAAAAGATTGTAAAAAAGTACGATGAATACCGTCAAGTACTGAGTAATATTAAGAGTGCTAAGGAAGTGCTGGAAACAGAAAAGGATCCAGATTTCCGTGAGCTTGCCAAGGCCGAATTGGAGGAGATGGAGCCCAGGGAAGAATCTTTGGAAGAAGAATTGAAAACCATGCTGATTCCCAAAGACCCGAATGATAGTAAGAACGTTATTTTGGAAATTCGTGCGGGCACCGGAGGCGATGAAGCAGCCATTTTTGCGGGGGATTTATTCCGCATGTACAGCCTTTTTGCCGAGAGTCAGGGTTGGAGCTTTTCAGTCATTAGCCTTACGGAGGGAACCGCTGGTGGATATAAAGAGATTGTTACTTCTGTAAAAGGAGAAGACGTGTATGCCAAACTTAAGTTTGAGTCGGGTGTACACCGAGTGCAACGGGTACCGGCTACCGAGTCGCAGGGTCGGGTGCATACTTCAGCAGCTACTGTGGCGGTGTTGCCGGAAGCCGAAGAAGTTGACATTGATTTAAACATGGGCGATATTCGGAAAGATACGTTTCGGGCTTCGGGTGCAGGAGGGCAGCACATTAACAAAACAGAGTCGGCTGTCCGATTAACGCATATTCCTAGCGGGATTGTCGTAGAGTGCCAGGATGGGCGTTCTCAGCATGCTAACTTTGATAAAGCACTTACCGTGCTTCGCTCTCGTATTTATGAAAAAGAACTGGCCAAGCAGAATGAAGCTATTAGTGACCAACGCCGCTCAATGGTGAAAAGTGGTGATCGGTCCGATAAGATTCGGACGTATAATTATCCGCAGAGCCGGGTGACTGATCATCGGATCAATTATACTGTATACAATTTACCTACCGTTATGGATGGTAGCTTAGATGATTTTGTAGAGCAGCTTCGGATTGCCGAAAATGCTGAAAAACTACAGGAAGGTTAAAAATTGAGTATCATGCGCTGGCTATGGTGGTTTGTGGTGGGTACTGGTCTGTGGATGGCTGCCTGTACTCCCGAAGAAGAGATTATTACCGATGATCCGTCGGTGAAACTCTATTTCAGCCAGGATACTATTCAGTTTGATACATTATTTTCTACCCTGGGCAGTACCTCTCAGATACTTAAAGTATATAATCCCAGCCAAAACGCCGTTACAATCTCTTCTATTGAAACAGGCACCGGTAGCAATTCTCCTTATACAATATACATTAACGGACAACCGGGGCGACGATTTGAAAATACTCGTTTACTGGGGGGGGATAGTTTGTATGTGATGGTAGAGGTGCTCATTGACCCTCAGAATCAAAATCTGCCCTTTCTGGTAAAAGACTCCCTAGTATTTCAGGTCAATAGTAACCAGCAAGATGTTAAATTGGAAGCCTGGGGGCAGGACGCGCATTTTCATAGAAGCTGGATCATTATGCAGGACACTACATTGCGAAGCGAAAGACCCTTCGTTATTCTGGATTCTCTCTGGATTAACCCGAACGTAACCGTTACGGTTGACTCAGGAGCGCATTTCTTTTTCGACAATGGAGCTTTTGCTTTGGTCAATGGGACGCTTCAAACCTTAGGAACAATAAATGCGCCAGTGGTTTTTCGTAATATCCGTACCGATGGCGCTTATGATAATGCTTTCGGCCAGTGGGAAGGGCTCATATTTACCTATCTCAGTCAAAATAATTTATTTCAATATACTAATGTACACAATGCGATTAATGGCATTCTTATAAACACTCCTGATGCCGATACTATTCCTAACCTTACGTTGGCCAACTGTGTTATAAAGAATATGGCAGGCTACGGCATTGCGGCTATTGGAGCCGACATAGATGTTTATAATACCTTAATACACGATTGCATTCTTGGGGCAGCTTATAATGTAGGACGAGGGTATTACCGGTATCAACACTGCACTTTTGATAATACTAATTTAAATTTAAAATATAGGTATCAGCGCGATGAAGATTGGGTTTCGGTAGCCTTTGCCGATACTACTACCTCATTAGATTATACAGCCTCGCCCCACGCATTTTATGGAGAATTAACAAATAGTATTGTCTGGGGAGATATGGATGAAGAACTGGCGACTGCTCAAATTTTTGAGGAGGGCGTTTTTCGTATTAACACAAACTTAATCAAAGGTTCAAAAGATAAGATAGAAGGAAATATCTATAATGAAGACCCTTTGTTTGTGGACCCCGTTATCGCCCGTTATGAGTTGGATAGCCTATCTCCCGCCATTGATCGCGGCATCAATACTTTCATTACAAAGGATCTAGCCGGTAATGTCCGGGACGAAACTCCTGACCTGGGAGTTTATGAATACAGTAAACCGTAACCTATGCAATTCTTTCAACAAGAAATTCGCTTACCCTCTTATCCTCGAGGTTTTCATTTAATTACTTCTAAAATTGAAGAAGAGTTTGAGTCACTACGGCAGATAAAAGCTGGTATCCTGCATGTGTTCATTCAACACACCTCGGCTAGTCTGACTATTAATGAAAATGCTGATCCCACAGTGCGAGGGGATTTTGAGCGGCATATGAACAAAATGGTGCCAGAGAATGCATCCTACTATGAGCATACTTTAGAAGGATCTGATGATATGCCCGCGCATATCAAAGCCTCGCTTATGGGCAGCAGTGTATCGGTACCCATTACCAACGGGCGGCTTAATGTAGGTACCTGGCAGGGAATTTACCTCTGCGAACATCGAGATCATGGCGGCTCTCGCAGGTTAGTCCTTACTGCTTATGGAGAAGTAGGCTAAACGGAGACTGAAGATGGAAGAAAGGAGTCGGCAGAGCGAATAATCAAAGAACACAAACAATTTAGCCATTCAACAATCATCTCAATTATTCTTACTGGCATCAAATAGCTTTTTCTTCTCTTCGCGGGTTAGGCTATCATAGCCGCTGTCGGATATCTTATCCAGAATAGCATCAATCTCATCTTGCTTGGTGGGATAGGCAGCGGTTGGCTTAGAGCGGCCGTTGGTCTTCTTCTGACTGCGATAGGTAACTTTTACTTTCGGTTGTCGGACAAAAAAGCTTTTCACAAAAGTGGTGAATTGCGTAACAGGTTTCCCCAGATCGTTACCTCGCTGCAATTGTTTTATAAACAGAAAGCCTAAACCAGCCCCGGCCAGGTGGGCTAAATCTCCGCCTGCATTTGGGCCGGCTGCCCCGGCAAACGAAACGATCACATAAAATAAAGCGATGTACTTAATGCGGACAGGGCCTAATAAAATGAGAGGAATAGAGTAATTAGGCATAAATGTAGCCGCGCCAACTACCACCGCATAAACTCCCGCCGAAGCTCCCAACATCTCTGAAGTAGCAATACGGTCGGAAAAATAAGGAATCAGGTTATAAATCAGAATGTAGAAAACGCCTCCAACCAGTCCGCCCAATACATACAGATTGACCACTTTTTCATCACCCAGAAACTCAGAAATAATTCTGCCGAACCAATAGAGAAACAACAGATTAAAGAGAATGTGAAAGAACCCTTCGTGCGTAAAAAAGTAGGTAATAAGCGTCCAGGGTTGATAAATAAACTTTCCTAAATCAGCGGGCAGAGTAAGCTGGTCTACAATGGTATGATATAAGTTGCTGGCGCCAGACAAAGTCAGCACCACGCTAAGGAAAAGTAGCACTAAAAATATGATCAGGTTGATCACGATTATCTGCATCAGCCCATTGTTGGGGCGTTGAAATGCATGCTTTAGTTCATCTAAAATATTATTCATGGCCTACTACTGCTAGTAAAATGCATCGCGTTTATCCTTCCATATTTTCAGCAAAATGAAAGCAAACAACATACCACCTAAGTGGGCGAAGTGAGCTACATTATCACCGGGGTTGCGAGAGAAACCTGCCCACAACTCATATAATCCATAAAACAAAACAAAGTACTTTGCTTTAATTGGAAAAGGAAAAAACAGTAAAAATAATTCGGTGTTAGGAAACAACAGCCCAAAGGCCATCAAAATTCCGAAAACCGCTCCGGAAGCCCCCACCATCGGGATATTCGCTTTGCTCTGGACAATCTCCCGCACCAATTGTCTGCTTTGATTCACGTATGAGCTACTGTTGGGGTTGTCGTAAAAACCATCAACCAATGTTTTTATTTGCTCGCTTCCCCGGTAGGCAAACTCGGCTTCTTCCAGCACAAAAGTGGATAAGCGATCGGGAGTGGTTTCTTCCAGCACCCGCTCAGCGGCCTGCTCCAGTTGGTTGACCTCATAATAATTGATTGCCGAATACAGCAAGCTGGCTCCCAAGCCGGTTACCAGATAGAAAATCAGAAACCGCTGGCTACCCCACACTCTTTCCAGCAGTGGCCCGAAGATAAAGAGCGCAAACATGTTACCGAACAGGTGAAACAAGCTACCGTGAATGAACAGATGGGTAATAAACTGATACGGGCGGAATGATTCTGCGTGGATGTAACGCAACCCGAAGAGGTTGACAAATAACTGGTCAGAGAATACTAGCGACTGTATGGCGAAAATCGCAATATTAATGATCAGGAGGTTTTTAACAGTGGGGGTAAGGTTGCCGAACATGCTATCGGTTGGTAAAAAAGGTCGCTATTTTTTCTAATTCTAGTATATAAAACGTTTTACGGCCATCGGGGGCATAGTCAGACTGAATACAACCGAACAGGCGATCTATCAATGCCCGCATTTCTTCTTCATTCAGTTTTTGCCCTGGCTTCATAGACATTCGCTTGGCAATAGAACGGGCCATATTATCCCGCCGGCTCAGGGTCAGTTTTTCTTGATTGTTCTTATATTGCTCCAAAATGCCTTCTAATACTTCCTGCTCGGTTCCGGTTTTTACATCTGGTGGCACACCATTAATTACCAGTGTGTTATTGCCTGTAGCCGTAAATATAAAGCCCATCGCCCGGATCTCCTCATCCAATTCCTGAATCAGTGCCATATCGGATGGATGCAGTTGAATGGTCTGAGGGAACAGGGATTGTTGCGAAACGGCCGACTTTTTCTCCAACGCTAACGAATATTGTTCAAATAAGATGCGTTCGTGGGCCGCTTGCTGGTCAATCAGCATGATACCGGACTTTACATGGACGGCTACGTAAGTATGATGAATCTGGAAGGGCGGGTCACTGGCGGCTTTCTTTTCCGACTCCAGAAACATCTCGCCCCGGTGAGGCATACGGTTTACTGCACTTTGCAACGTTAGTGGCGGCTCCGGTTTTTCCGGTTCATCAGAAGGTGTCGCTGGATCTTCCGGAAAATCAAAGTGAGATTTTTCATCCGATGACTGATATAATGATTCCCAGTGCTCCAGATTAGACTGTTTGTTGGTATCAGCGCTTTTAAATGACTTATACTCCTTCAGGTTTAAGCGAGAGGGAATGGTGGTCGTTTCAGTAGGAGGAGGAGTAGATGAAGATGGGAAGATGGCAAAATGGTTATCCTCATCAAAAACTGGGGTAACCAGGTTGGTCCCTAGGGTACGTTTTACAGCAGCCCGCACAATAGCGTATACTGTGCGCTCATCTGAAAACTTTATTTCTGTTTTAGTAGGGTGTACATTTACATCAATATGTTGCGGGTCAATTTCTAAAAACAGCGTATAAAACGGAAAACTGTCTTCCGGCAACATAGCCTCGTAGGCACTCATTACGGCATGATGCAGATAGCTACTTTTAATATATCGATAATTGACAAAGAAAAACTGCTCGCCTCGGGTCCGCTTGTTAAATTCTGGTTTTCCTACAAACCCCTGTACTCGCACATGGGGTGTTTCCTCATCGCAGGGTAGCAGTGCTTGAGAGTCGGCATTATTAAATAAAGCATTGATACGAGCGGCCAGCGAGCCAGCCGGTAGATTGTACATTTCGGTATCACCCTGAAAGCAGCGAAAGCTGAGGTCGGGGCGGGCCAGAGCAACCCGGTAAAACTCATCCATGATATGCCGGAGCTCTACCGAATTGGATTTTAAAAAGCTACGCCGGGCCGGAATGTTATAAAACAGATTTTTGACACTAATATTGGTTCCATTTGGGCCGGTGGCTAGCTCATTGCGTTTAAAGCTGGAACCTTCCATCACAATACGGGTGGCTAGCTCGTCCTCTTCCCGGCGGGTCAACAATTCTACCTGCGCTACCGCCGCAATAGAAGCCAGCGCTTCTCCCCGAAAGCCCAGGGTGTGGATGTTATAGATATCTTCTGTCTGGCGGATTTTTGAGGTAGCATGTCGTTCAAAGCACATGCGGGCATCTGATGGGCTCATCCCCTTCCCATTGTCAATGACCTGGATTAATCCTTTCCCAGCATCTTTCACTACCAAACTAATTGACGTGCTTTCGGCATCTATCGCATTCTCTATCAACTCTTTCACCACCGAAGCAGGTCTTTGCACGACTTCCCCGGCAGCAATCTGGTTGGCAATAGCGTCCGGAAGAAGTTGGATTATATCAGACATAAAAAATGAACCCTTCCCGTATTAATAAAAAGAAACAAACGGCAACCCCTCGTTCACTCAGGAGACTGTCTTCGTTTGCCCGAAATTTGTTTGAATCGAAAATATACGTAAATCGGTACAACCAGCAAAAGAATATAGAAGATGTCGTTCCCAAAATACAAATAACCAAAAATGAAGATGAATAAGGCCGCCATGATAATCGCCTGAAGCATATTAGAGCTTCGGGTGGCGCTGGCCCGCCGAGCAAAAGCACCATGAAAACCTGACGACAAGCCGGAAGAAGGACTGGAGTGTTGGCGCAATTCTTGCTTTATGCGAGATGTCCGTTCCTCAATATCCTCCTTAACTGGGTCGTAATAACGAGGTTCAAAACTAAATTTCCTATAATTGGGAAGTCGGGTTAGCGAAGGAATTCTCATAAATTTTATTAATTAGAAGAAAGCTGCACTAAACAACAGTCTGTCTTGTTTGAAAGGTATCAGAAGAACGCCCTCATGCCAAAAAAAGTTTATGCGCTTCTCTTTTCGGTGGTAGTACTGTTGCCGACCTTCGTTACAGGTCAGCCCGGCCCCTCTCATTCTGATAAAACTCCTCCTGGTATATCCGGCGAAGGTGCTGAAGAAGATTCTGGCAACGTACTGGAACGGGTACCTCAGCAGCAATGGATTACTCAAATAATGGATACGCTAACCGTAGAAGAGAAAATCAGCCAACTGATGTTCTTGCCGGTGTATTCTACCTCAGACAGCCAGTATGCCCAAGATATGGAATATTTGGCACGAACCCACCCCCTGGGTGGAATCATTTTCTACGAAGGGCAACTTAATCCTCTGAAACATCAAATTAAACAACTGCAAAAGGCAAGCAGTATTCCTTTACTGATGGGCCTTAATGCTGAACAAGGTTTAGGCACAACGTTAGATTCTGCCTGGACGTACCCCCGATTGCAAACGCTGGGAGCAATCAAAGATATGGACCATCTTCAGCAGGTAGGTGCTTCGGTAGCTCGGCAGTGTCGCTCGGTGGGTATCCATCTTAATTTCTCGCCTATCATTTCGGTAGGGCATAATGGAAAAGAATACACCGTTGGAAGTAGCTTTAGTGATCAGCCGATGAGCGGGCTACAGCGAGGGTTGGCCTATATGGAAGGACTTGAAAAATACGGAGTGGTTCCCTTTTTTCAACGTATATCTACTGGGACAACAGCCCAACAAAGCACGAAGGCCCCTTCTCTACGGGGGACAATGGTAGCACATCTGGGTGAAATTAAGATGCAGGATGTGCCTCCGGCCAGTACGTTACAACCTACGAGAACGGGCCCTATTTTATTAGAGCAGGCGCTTCAGTTAGAGGGGCTAGTATTCTCGGAGCCATTATCCGAACAAAAAACAACGGGTTCAACGGGAAGTAGTTTGGGGGTGAATGCCCTACAGGCTGGTAACGATGTGCTTTTCGCCCCTAAAGATGTACCGGGTACTATCCGAGAAATTAGTCAGGCTATTGCAATGGGTAGGTTAGATGAGGAAATCATCAACCGAAAAGTAGCGAAGGTGCTACGGCTTAAATACCAGATGGGCATGGATACTCGTGCACTTCCAGACTCCGTTCAGGAAGATCTGTCTCCTCTGTATTATTCTCCCCGTTTGTTAAAGCAGCAAATTTTTGAGCAGGCCGCTACCCTAGTGCGTAATGAAAAAGGAGTAATTCCTTTTCAAGTACTGGACACCGCCAACTTTGCCTCTCTTTCTATTACTGACGATCCGGAGCACTCGGCTTATTTTCAGGACTACCTCAACCGCTATACTTCATTTACCCATTATACAATTCCTAAAACCTCTGAAAGGTTTGATTACGAGAAAACCTACGACCGCCTGCGCCGCTATGATCAGGTAATTGTGGCTATTCACGAAGCTGATTTCGCTAGCAGCCGGGTATTACCTAAAAAGACATTAGCTTTTCTTAAGTTCTTACACGAAGAGACCAATGTCACTATCGTATTTTTCGGCGCCCCTGAACGGTTGACAAATTTTGCCCGCTTCAATACGCTGGTTTGCGCTTACGAGAGTGATTCTTTATCTCAGAAAGTAGTACCTCAGTTGTTATTTGGAGCCATTGCCGCCCAAGGGCAGCTTCCGGTACGCGTTTCCGATGCATTAACCAATGGTGCTGGCATCACCACCCAACCCCTACAACGACTACGTTATTCATTTCCCGAAGAGGTGTTAATCAATCCCGATTCACTATATCATATTGATTCATTGGCTCGTTGGGCTATTCAGGAAAAGATGACACCCGGCTGCCAGGTATTGGTAGCCCGGCGTGGTTCGGTTATTTATCAGAAGTCATACGGTTATCAGACCTATGACTCCCTGGCTCCCATTACAAACGAAACCATTTATGATATTGCTTCGGTTACAAAAGTAGCAGCTACTTTACAGGCGGCAATGCTACTTCATTCGCAGGGAGCCTTTTCGTTGGATGATCAGTTTTCTTATTACTTACCGGAACTGAAAAGAACGAATAAAGAGCATATTACTATTCGGGAGGCACTGCTGCACCGAGCCGGTCTGCGCTCATTTATTCCCTTCTGGCAACTTACCACCGACCGGGATGGCCTTAACCCCGAGCTGTATCGCTCTCATCCCGAACAGAACTTCACCAACCAGATTACGGTAGGGTTATATGGTACCCCTACCCTGAAGGACTCAGTATGGAGTTGGACAATACAGTCGGACTTACGGAGATACCGGGGGCGAGCACCCTCCTGGAAACCCACATACAATTATCGCTATAGCGACCTGGGATTTTATATGCTTCATCAGCTGATTGAGCGCGTAACCGACCAGCCTATGGATGAGTTCCTGGCTCAAAATATTTATGATCCTCTGGGGTTGCGTACGTTGCAATACCGGCCTTTGTGCCAGTTTTCTCAAGAGCAGATCGCTCCTACCGAAGAAGATACTCACTTCCGCAATACTTTAGTGCAAGGTACGGTACATGATGAAGGAGCTGCCTTGAACGGTGGTGTAGCGGGGCATGCCGGAATATTCAGTGATGCCAATGATCTGGCTATTCTGATGCAGATGAACTTACAGAATGGTTACTACGGTGGACAACATTATTTTCCCTGGGGCACCGTAGAAATGTTTAGTAAACGTCCGTATAACGACAGTCGGCGAGGTTTAGGCTGGGATAAGCCCGAGCATCTGCACGATGGCGGTCCTACTGCTCCGGAGGCTTCTTTATCATCGTTTGGACACCTTGGCTTTACCGGCACATCGGTCTGGGTAGACCCCAAATATGATCTGGTGTATGTGTTTCTGTCAAACCGGGTACATCCTAGTGCTCGAAATACCAAACTTCTTACCGAAGGGATACGTACAAAGATACAATCGGTCGTTTACCAGGCGATGCAGGACTACGAGGGGCGCTAGGGAAGCACTGAGAACATGCGTTCCGAGAACGGTTGTTATGAGAATATACGTTCGGAGAACAATCTTTTTGACTATACTGTTATTTTTCCATGAAAGTCGGCATTGTTTGTTATCCTACCTACGGGGGGAGTGGTGTTGTAGCAACTGAGTTAGGAAAAGCCCTTGCTAAAAAAGGGCACCAAATTCACTTCATTACTTATTCTCAACCAAGTCGGCTGGATTTCTTTAATGAGAATCTAACCTATCACCAGGTGGATGTGCGCACTTATCCACTCTTTCAGTATCAGCCTTACGAGTCAGCACTGGCAAGCAAAATGGTAGATGTGGTAAAGCATGAGGGGCTGGATGTGTTACATACCCACTACGCTATTCCGCATGCATCGGCAGCATACATGGCTAAGCAGATCCTCGCCATAGATGGCATCAGTATTCCGGTCGTTACTACGCTGCACGGTACCGATATTACGCTGGTGGGAAAAGATAAGTCGTTTGCTCCGGTAGTAGCGTTTAGTATCAATCAGTCGGATGGCATTACCGCCGTATCTCAGAATCTGCGGGATGAAACATATCAGTATTTCAATATTGCTAAAGAGATTGAGGTAATCCCCAATTTTATAGATCTGGAGCGTTTTCAACGCCACCCGAAAGATCATTTTAAACGAGCCATTTGCCCAAATGGCGAGTACCTGATCACTCATACGTCAAACTTCCGCCGAGTGAAGCGGGTAGAAGATGCCGTGAAAGTCTTCTATAATCTCCGCAAACATATCCCGGCAAAATTATTAATGATTGGCGACGGACCCGAGCGGGTAAATGTAGAGAACCTGTGCCGGGAACTGGGCACTTGCGAAGATATCCGCTTTTTAGGAAAACTGGATGCCGTAGAGGAAGTGCTTTCCGTTAGCGACTTGTTTATTATGCCGTCGGAGAAAGAAAGCTTCGGGTTGGCTGCATTGGAAGCAATGGCTTGCGAAGTTCCTGTCATTTCTAGTAATGCCGGTGGCCTTCCTGAACTAGTGACCAATGGCAAAAGTGGCTTCGTATGCCCGGTAGGCGATATTGAAGCTATGACAGAGAAAGCTTTATATATTTTAAGCCCCGATCATCTTCCGGATTTTAAAGCGGGAGCCTTAGCCCGAGCCAAAGAGTTTGAAATCGACCTGGTTGTTCCTCAGTATGAAGATCTCTATAAGCGGGTAGCCGACAATTTACGCCAGGCCGTACCGTCTTAAGCTGACTGCCCGGCTGTGGTTTTTGCCAATGCCTGTTCCAAATCTTTTAGCAGGTCTTCCGTATCTTCAATTCCCACCGAGATCCGTAGTAGTTCATCCCGTACTCCTACACTCTGGCGCTCTTCGGTAGAAAGCTTGATATGAGAAGTGCGGGCTGGGGCACAAATCAACGATTCTATTCCGCCTAAGCTAATAGCCGGGGTAATAATGTTTAACTGTCGCATCAATTGCTCTGCCCCTGCTCCCCCCTCTACTGCAGGTTCAAAAGACAACATACCCCCAAAACCCTGCATCTGCTGCTTTGCAATAGCATGCCCCGGGTGATCAGGTAAACCCGGATAATAAACGTTGTTTACACCAGGGTGATCTTGCAAAAATTCAGCAATAGCCTGAGCGTTAGTGTTTTGCTGCTTTACTCGTAACGATAATGTTTTTAAGCTGCGTTCTATCAGTGCGCAAGTAGCGGCATTCACCGAGCCCCCCAGATTAATGGCCGTTGGGTATATCTGGCCGCGCAATTCTTGAGAGGTAACAATTGCTCCAAAACATAGGTCGCTATGGCCTCCCAGATATTTGGTGCCACTGTGCATTACAATGTCTATACCAAGCGCCAGTGGGTTTTGGTTGATAGGAGAAGCAAAGGTATTGTCAATCATACTGATTATCCTCTGCTGCCGGGCCAATTGTGCCACTGCCTGTATATCCGTGATTTTTAGTAATGGGTTGGATGGGGTTTCAATATAAATGAGCTTGGTATTGGGTTTAATAGCAGCTTCCAACTGAGAAGTTTCCGGCTCGCTTACCAAAGTATAAGTGACGCCCCAGCGTTCTAACTCCGTCGTTACAAAATGATGGGTGCCACCGTAGAGGTTACGCTGTAAAACTACATGATCCCCCGATTTGAGTAAAGCCAGCATGGGAGTGCTAATGGCCGCCATGCCCGATGCAAACAGCAAGCCTGCTTCGCCCTGTTCCAGAGCACAGAGCTTTTGTACTACCACCTCTTGGTTGGGGGTGTTATAGTAACGAGGGTATATATTTTCCTGGGTATCCAGGTAGCCGAAGGCAGACGAAGTATAAATAGGAGTATTAAGGCCCTGAGCGGGGTTGTGGGTTTCACTACCTCCGTGCACACATACAGTAGATTTTTTTGCCATGGCTTCTAAGTTTTTCGGAAAATTAGAATACTTAGATAGTATAGACAAGCCAGGCGTAGAATTAATGCGTTATAGAATTTATATGTTCACATTTTTAAGCTACTTCGCAAACACTGAGTACTAACAATGAACGACGAGATTCCTATTGCTACCTGCTATTTGCATCATGACGAAGACGAACGTAATCGTTCCTGGCTTACCAACCAGCATTTTTACGTAAAATCTAAAGGTAAACTCAAGCGATTTGACCTGGAGAGGATTCAAAGGCTGGCCATTGAACAGCGTCGTTGGTGGTTTCCGGTGGTGGCTGGCGGTATTCTGGCACCATTAAGCCTGCTGGCTATCTTGCTTAATCTTTATAATCCCTGGTGGTTAATCAGTTTGTTAGTGGGTTCTATGCTTCTGTGGTACTGGGGTGCTTCTCAGCACATGGTATTAGCCATTCATCAGCATCATCATCGTCAGGATATTTCACTTCCGGCCGCCACGCCTAATCTGGAGGCTTTTGTTCAGTTTACCAACCGCTTTCTGCGGCGGAGCTCTCAGCATCTCTATATACAGGTTGAACCTGAAGCCTGGCAAAGGGCTTTGCAAACTGGAGTGTATCGGCCTATGACTCTGCAGCAAAATGGCTTTATTCCCGCTTACTCCTCACTTCATACAAAAAATGAGATTAGCTCAACCCAGCAATGGGTGATGATAGATCCATTACACCTTACGTCGCCCATTCGCTACGAAACGGAGGGAGGACAGTTGCATCCCCGAATTTACGGACCGATCCCAATGCAGGCTCTTACTTCCATCAATACTACCGAGGCTTCTGGTCAGAAATAGGGTGGTATAGTGTTCTGAGTCAGCGCTGAATAGCCTGTCTGCCTTTCAGTGTTCCTGTTTTATGGATTTTTACCGTATTTTCGGGCATACCCTATATACAATGGATCAAGCTGTTCAATGGAAACCCTACGAAATCAGACTCATTAGTACCATTACTTATGATAATCCACTGTATCAGATAGACGCATATTATGCCGAGTTTACATCACCTACGGGAAAGGTGAAGAAAATAAACGGTTTTTGGGATGGAGGCACAAATTGGAAAATCCGGTTGATGCCCGATGAACTGGGAACCTGGCGGTACCAGACCACCTGCTCTGATAGTAACAATGCCGGGCTGCATCAGCAATCCGGTGCCTTTACCTGTGAGGAAAATACTGAGCCGCTGCCTATCTACCAGAAAGGAGCCATTACCCATCATGCTGAAGATTATCACCTTAGCTATTCTGATGGCGCTCCCTTTTTATGGGTTGGCTGCACGGCCTGGAATGGTACCCTCAAATCTACCCACACAGAATGGAATACCTATCTGAAACACCGAGCCGAACATCACTATAGTGTTATTCAGTTAGTCACCACGCAGTGGAGAGGAGCGGATATGAACGGTCAGTTACAGGTAGCATTTACCGGTAACCGGCCCATTCGCATTAACCCTGCTTTCTTTCAGCATCTGGATCAGAAAATAGATAAAATCAACGCCTATGGTCTGGTGGCCGCTCCAGTACTGTTGTGGGCTTTGCCGATTGGAGAGGGGCGAGAACTCAGCCCAGGCTACCAGTTGCCCCAGACCGAAGCTATTCTGCTGGCAAAATACATGGTGGCTCGCTATGGTGCTCATCATGTAATCTGGCTGTTGGGAGGTGACGGCCTGTATATCAATATTTACGAACAGCGGTGGAAGAATATTGGTCGGGCAGTTTTCGGAGAAGAACATCCGGGTTTAGTGGCATTGCATCCGATGGGGCGTTCCTGGGTGGGGGAAGCTTATGCGGAAGAAGAGTGGGTAGATGTAATCGGGTACCAGTCGGGCCATACTAATACCAGCTCAGCAGTAGAATATATCACCCGAGGCCCGGCTTCTAAAAAATGGAATCAATTGCCGCCTCGACCTATTATCAACATGGAACCCTGTTACGAAGAAATCTTTCACCGCATCAGTGCAGACGATGTACGCGATGCTTGTTACTGGAGCTTGTTTGCCACTCCGATAGCCGGTATTACGTATGGCGCCAATGGGATCTGGTCCTGGATTCGGGAGGGAGAGAATATCCTGAATCATGGCGAACTGAGTCGGCAGACGGTATCCACCTGGCAGCAGAGCATCAACTTTCCGGGAAGCCAGCAGGTAAGTTATCTGGCTACATTCATACAGCAATTTGCCTGGTGGGAATTAAAACCCGACTCTGAATTGCTGGTGCATCAACCAGGAGACGAAAGTTACAATCACTTCGTTTCCGTAGTTCGCACAGATGATTACCATACGGTGCTGGCCTATCTTCCTAAGCCCGAAGGAGCGGTTGAAATTAAAAATCCGCACGGTTTAACTTACATGGTCAAGTGGTTTGACCCAGTAAATAATTTTTATCATAATGCAGAAGCAATGCCGCCTGCTGCAACAGTAATACTTAATCCACCTTCTACTGAAGCTCTTATTCTGGTGCTGAGCGGATCATAAAAAGTTGTTTTCTTCAGTTTCTTACACATAACAGGAATCTCCAAGATTAGAAATACATAGCCAATAGTACTTAGGTAAGTTTGCGATCAAACTATCACCTGAGAGCTATGAAATCACAAAGTATAATATTTCTTAGTTTTATTGTTACTTGTGCTCTATCACACATAGTTTCAGCTCAGACTACCTACTACAGTCGTCAGAGTGGTACCTGGAAAGACCCGGATACTTGGTCAACCATAGGGCATGCTGGGGTTGGCGCGGGTAATGTTCCTGGCGAATTAGCCAGTGATGATATCGTTATTATTGCCGCCGGGCATGTAATAGATTATAACGCAGATGATAATGCGTCTGACAGTACCACAATTAGTGCTCTAACCATAGGTACTTCTCTTGAAACTGGTTATTTGCGTTTCCCTTTTTCTTCTCTAGGCGGAAACAACGTAAATGAACTTGCCGGAAACTATACCCTAATTGTTACCGGAGATGTTACACTTGCTTCTCAGGGCTATATTCTGTCCGTAGAGGGAGGGGAGGAAAATCCTGCCGGACATGTCATGCCGGGTGGGGCAGTAAACCGCACGCATAATTTTGCCATTCAGGGCAACTTGACTAACGAAGGAACTCTCGATCTGGTAAAGAGCATTGTGGCAAGACGCGTAGATCTGGAATTTAAGGGCACTGGAAATCAGGTTATCACCGGAGAAGGAAGTTGGAATTTCTACAACGTTTTCTATGATAACAGCGGAACTTATCCTGCCAATCAGATAGAAAATCAGTCGCTGGCTTTTACCGCCGCCATAGACGAAGGTCGCTCTACCTTCACTCAGGGTACTTATGTCCATAATAACAGTGGCACGTATCAGAA
The DNA here is from genome assembly GCF_022458895.1 of Roseihalotalea indica. The sequence goes on from NZ_JAINFL010000002.1 coordinate 421,639, forward strand.
CCAAGCCCTTTCTAATGATGGCACCGATTATACGAATGTCTCATTTATTATTCAGGATGGTATCTTCAACATGGTCAATACCACCAACATTGATCCGACGATTGAACTTACCAATGGACACCTTACTGTAACCGGTGGGCAGTTTAATGGGGGGCACGGTGGTGTAGGCTCTGGTTTTGCTGCTAATATTGTAATAGATGGTCAGGTGAACGTTTCCGGAACCGGTGTTCTCAACATCGGAGATGGTGACCCCGGCACGACAACGCCCCCTACTGACGGCACGTTGACGATCACGGGTAACGGTGCTTCCAGCCTGGATGGCGTCACCTGCTATACAGATGACCTTATCTTGGAGCCAGACGTGGTGTTAACAGTATCTAACGGAGCTATCCTGGAAGTAGGGCGCGATACCGGCGGGTTGCTAACCCTCAACGGAAATGCCAGTTCCGGTGCTTTGCTAATTATAGACGGTGTTGGCACCAGCGTAACTATCTACGAAAGAGTCAACATTAACCAGAATGCAGGTATTGAGCAAAACGAAGGTGTTTTACAGGTAGCTCCTGATTTTATTGATGGGGGTGATCCTGAGCCTTTTCAATTGGATGGTGAAGGAGCCCGCTTTACTATGCTGGCCGGCACGTTTGAAGTGGCTGCTTCCGTCAACCGTAGTGGTGGTACGGATGTGGATGCAATTGTATGGGATGCCAGTAATACATCGGTAGACCTTCAGGGTGGAACCATTACGTTAGGCAATGCCGGGAGCGGGCAAGGACGGTTGCGCTTCCGGCAAGGCAGTGGAGAAACAGCATCATTACTCATTTCCAATAGTGCTTCAGTTGCCGTAGCAGATGCTATTCAGCGGAATACCGCTGGTTCTATCACCAATATTCAGGTGACCGATAACGCCGCTTTTCAGGTAGGGCTGGACAATAGCAGCGGGAATGTAGCGAATTTTTATCATGAAGGAACGCTAACGGTTGCCGATAACGCTATTGTCCGTTTGGGCCGATACGGAGATCTGGGTGATGTCAATATTACAGAAAGCGGAACCTTACTGGTAGGCGAGTTGGCTGACGATCAGGCTAAAACTGATTTAAACGGAACGCTCACCCACGCTAGTGCCACAGCTACCTGTACGTTCTTTTCCGGCCTGGATGTTGAAGCCGGAGCCTTGCTGACCATCACGGATGGCACGATTGACATTTTGCCCAATGCCACAACGGCTGACGATACACGCATGCAGATTCGTGGTAGCGTAGAAATGAATGGTGGAATTATCAATCTGGGAGCAGGTATTACCGACATTACTAACGGGAATCTGCTTCAAGTATACGATGGAGGGATGCTGGCCATTAACACGGGTACTTTCAATCTGCTAAGCAGTCCGGCTTTAACCACGCTGGCTAACCGCAACCCTTTCAATATTACTAATAATGATGCCGGAGAAGATGCAACCCCCGGAGATGGTATAGTGACGGTTGGAGATGGAAGCGGCGGAGCCAATTCAGCCTCTTTAATCATTGCGCCCAATCTGGCACCCCAGATACCTACCCCTGCCACTCGTAATCTTTTTGATATGGATGGTCAGAACAGCCAGTTGCTCATTGAAACCGATGGATATTTGCAGGTTGGCGGTGGAAACATCGGGAATTTACGGCTGAACACTGCCGGAGCCAAGTTTCTAATGCAGGGTGGTAACTGTAACATTACTGCCTCTTTAACAATAGACAACGGTACGGCAGTAGATATTAGTGGGGGCAACTTAAACATAGGAACCTCTTCCAGCAATGGTGCTAACGGCATCAATTATGCGGGTAACCCTAATGATACTACCCGACTCACCCTCAGTGGAGGCATCATTAACGTCGGGGATGGTAATAGTCGCCTGACCCTTGGAAATGATAACGAAGATCCGACTTTTGGTACTGAAACTGCTTTCAGCCTTCTGGAAATCACGGGTGGGACCTTCAACCTGAATGGAGCTCTTAATCTGGACGATGCCAACGCTCGTTTTGTGATGAGCAGCGGTAACCTCAATCTCAACCCTCAAGATGAGCAAAATCTGGACAGCGATATCAGCATTTTTGACCTTGAGCAGGGCATTGTAGATATTACCGGGGGGACCATTACCATCATAAACCCTCATGCTACCTCGGGTTCTGGCTATGCCGTGCGAGTAAACGGAGTAGGCGGAGCCGGCAATGGCAACGATCAGGTCAGTGGGGTAATGAATCTGCCTTCGGGAGATAGCCCGGTTGTTTTTGGCGGAATATTACGGTTAGGCAATGGTTCTGCCCAGCAGAGTGGGTCAGTAGATGGCTTCGACCTGGACTTGTCTCCGGATCATGCCTATGGTTCAATAATCGTGAATAATCCTATGGGTAGTAATCGCCATGTGGAGATAATCAATAATGGGAATACCTATACCCTGGCTGATGATCTTATCGTGGCGGCTGGTATGCTGAATATCGGAAGCAACAGGCTGGAAAGCGGTGGTACGGGCACCTTTTCTTTGGCGACTGATGCTCATCTCATCATTGGAAATACCAATAGTGCTGACCACTTTCCCGGGAGCGGCACTCCTTTCTCCACCTACTCCATTGATGCAGCAAGCACCATAGAGTACGACGGAGCAGATGATGCCCTGGTGGCCCTTCCCAGCGGAGAATTCGGCAACCTTATTATCTCCGGAAGTAACACCAAAACCCTGAGCGCAGCCGAAACCGTACGAAGTACCCTTACCCTAAAAAGCGGTACATTAGCTTCAGGCTCAAATTTAACAATGGGAAGCGCCTCAACCATCCTGCGAACCAACGGCGTAATGACCGGTACCATACAGGGCACTAATGATTATACCATTGTCTACGAAGGAATGACCAAAGCTACCCAAACTCCAGAATGGTCGGGTAGTGGTCGCAAATCTTTTACGGTTACTCTGAACGAAGGCGAAATACTAACGCTCCATCAGGATCTTAATGCCCAGGGAAACCTCAGCTTAATAGAAGGTGTCCTAGCTGATGCCGGTTATACGCTTACCGTAGGAGGGAATATCAGCAACGCTTCGGTACATACCGGTACGGGAAAAATTTATCTGAATGGCAGCATCGCTCAACGTACCATTAGTGGCGACGGAGCCGGGCAGTTTCAGAATCTGGAGATGGATGATGCCAACGAGGCCGTGTTCTCAGCCGCCCAAACCATCAACGGCACCCTAACCCTCACCAATGGCGTATTGGATGTGGATATTCATCAGTTATCGTTGACTGAAACGGCTACCCTAAATGCAGTGTCCCCTTCCTCTACCAATATGATTCAGGTGGATGGAGGAGTAAGTGCGGCGGGGGTACAGAAAACCTATATTGGTTCGGGTTCCGAGTCTTTTACCTGGCCCATTGGTTCGAATGGAAAATATACTCCTGCTACCATTGAGGTAATTAATGCTACGAATAGCGGGTCTATCACTATAAATCCGGTAGATGGTGAAAACCCTTTTACTACCGATGCTTCCGATATTGCCCTGGATTATTACTGGATGGTTAGCAAGACTGGCTTTGGGTTCGAGACGGCCAACCTGACTTTTACTTATGATCAAAGCGATGCCACCGGGCTTGGTAATGAAGTAGCGTATGTTCCGGCTCGTTATACTCCAACCACTTGGTTTAATATCAACAACGTTTCGCTGGTAGATGAAGCTGCGAACATCATCTCATTTGAGAACGTCACTTATATTGAAGGGCAATTTACGGCAGCCGAGCCGTCTGAGTTTGGCGTAGTGCTCACCTATTACAGCCGCACCTCCGGTGACTGGAACGACCCAACCTCCTGGTCTATTGCTGGTTTGGGCGGGATCGCTGCTGCCACCATTCCTGGTACAAGCACCCCGGTTATCATTGGCGATAATGACATAATTTCCGTAAGCACTGACAACACAATGGCACCTAGCATTGCTCTGCAAAACACGGGCACTCTCGTGATCAGCGATGCAACTACCGGCCATAATTTTGGTGCCGTCAGTGGGGAGGGCACACTCCGCGTTGTGACAAACGATGCGGATGCTACAGACTTTCCGGAAGGTGTTTTTACCGATTTCTTGGGCGCAACTGGTGGCACGGTAGAGTACAGTGGCGCAGGCTCGTATACTATTTCTGACTCCCCTTTTTCATTCCGCCACCTGACTATTTCCGGTTCCGGCACCGTCACTCTACCCGATGCTGATGTGCATCTGGCTGGCAACTTATTGATTGACGAGACAGTGACGGTGCTAACCAGCAATGCTGCTAATGGCGATGTAAGTATAACAGGTAATACTACCATCAACACGTCGGGCGCTACTTTGCAATTTCAGGCTGGTGCGGAAAGAAGTTTTATCATGGAGGGAGGTTTAATGAATGAGGGGCTTTTGCAGGTTGCACCGGGTGGCTCAGCAATGCATAGTCTTACCATTGGCGGCTCACTTACCAATAATAACACTATTGATTTAGTGAACGACACCGGACTGCACCGTGCCAATGTGACCTTTACCGGAGCAGCCAGTGCCAGCATTACGGGTACCGGAGCCACTACCGAATTTTACCGCCTGATCGTCAATAAGGGTTCAGATGCTTCCTCTGAATTGGAGGTGACGGCAACAGCTTTTGCTTTGCTGGCTCCCACCAATGAAGTAGAAAAAGCTCTGGAGATTCAAAATGGAACGTTCAAACTTAGTGAAGCGCATACCGTCACGCTTAGTACCGGAGGAGGTGACTTCTCCATTCCGGCTACGGGTGGCCTGTGGGTGAACAACGGCGGGGCAACGGTTGAAATCACATCTGCTTCTTCTGATCTCTCCTTAGCCGGGCTGCTACGGCTTACCGATGGCACCATTGCCATTGGTGATGACCAAAGTGGGGTTCAGGAAAACTCAATTTTTTATACTGATGGTAACGCCGCCATCACTGTAGAAGGAGGTAACTTAACTGTAGGAATGGCGATTCGCCCCAATCCGGCTACGGCTAGTCTAGCCTATACCCAATCCGGCGGACTGGTGCAGGTTTCTAACAACAAAGCTACCAACGAGGTATACAACGGAACCGGAAATTCGCTGCAAAGCATAGCTGACTTTTCACTGACAGCGGCCCCAGGTAGTGCTTTCAATATGTCAGGAGGAGCGCTGGAAGTGGTGCGGAGAAACAGTGTTGGTGATGGCAAAGGGCTGTGGATAGAAAGTGGTGTGGCCTATGATGTTACCGGCGGCACATTACGGGTCGTAACCGCTAATACCGGCGGTAATGCTAATGATGATATTGGCATCTCATCGGGTGTTCCTCTTTACAATCTGGAAATTGGCGAAGCTGGGGCATCATTTCCCGGATCAGTGGGCGGGAATGTGACGGAATATACGCTGGCAGTGCTGAATGACTTTACCTTACATATTGATGGCGGTTTCAAATTACACCGGGCCAATAGCGGATCTCCTTCGGGCAATGATGAATTTAATTTACACATTGGTGGCAACCTAACCATTGAGCGCGGAACTTTCGGTTACCCACGTCCGCAGGATAGCGAAGGTAAAGTAGTATTTAACGGATCAGGGCTTCAGCTAATTTCCGACAATGACGATGGAAATCTATCGCTTTATTCACTGGGAATTGACAAATCAGGCGGGACACTTCAGTTTGCTTCGGGAACAGACATCGCGGTTGAAAAAGACCTTACTTACACCAGTGGCACCCTCAACCAAAATGGGCAAACGATTACCTTCAATGGGTCAGTAAACCAGACGGTGAGCGGAAATCCTCTGGAACTGGATGACATCATTATTAACAACAGTGCCGGGGTTACAGTAGATATGAGCCAGCTAACCATCCGGGGAGAACTGGCCCTGAATGACGGAACGCTTTCTATAGGGAGCAATCTCCTTTCATTAGGTGCCCTGGCATTTATTACCACCAGCGGTACGTTCGGCCTCGGCACCATGATTCAGACCAACGGGTTAGATACTGATCAGGGAATTGAAAAAAGTTATGCCGCCCCCGGCAGTTTTACCTTCCCCGCAGGAAGCGACGTTTACAGCCCGGCCACCCTGAATGTTACTGACTTAGATGGTAGTTTGGGTAGTCTTCGGATTAACCCGGTTAACCGCCGGCACAACACCGCCCCGCCCGGAACCAGCCTGGATTACCAATGGTCAGTAGAGACTTCAGGTTTTGGGACCAATGTTGCGGTGAGCCACATGTATACCTATGATGAAGGCGATGTGACTGGTACAGACGCTAATTATCTGGACGCCTACTTCACTGGTACCACCTGGACTCAGGGCAGCACTGCAAATGTTGATGAAGGGGCAAACACCATTACCCTGTCAACGACTGGTCCGCTGGATGACTACTTGTTCACGGCGGGTTCGGGCTTCACTAACCCTACCATCTACTACAGCCGCGCCGATGGTAGCTGGAACGATGTCAGCACTTGGTCGACCGATCCATCAGGCAGCCCAATAGCACTGATAGCGCCAGCCGCTGAAAACCCGGTCATTATTCAGGACGGGCACACCATAACCATACCACCTCTCACCAGCGCGACCTCAGCCAGCACCACCATAGAAAGTACCGGCGTGCTCGATATTCAGGAAGCAGACGGAGATACGTACATCGCGGTGGGGACCGTAGACGGAACCGGAACACTACGCTTTACGGTAGATGCCACGCCCGATCTCCCTGCTTTGCATAACGACTTCGTTGCAACTGGTGGCGGAACCATAGAATATGCTTTTACTAATAATGGCGACCTGCCCGTAAGCCATACCAATTACCACCATCTGATATTATCAGGAACCAGAAATCTTAATCTCAGAACCGACTATGCCCTCAGCGGCAACCTGGAGATATCAACCTCTGGTCGGGTAGAAGACAATGGAAATACGTTTGTGAATACTACAAGCGGCATGCTTACGCTAACGGGTGGCTCAGAATTGAGAGTAGAAGGCGAGAACAGCTTTCCTTCCGGCTTTGGTTCGTATGACCTTCAAACAGGTAGCACCGTTCGGTATCGTAGAAATGATGTGCAGAAGGTAGTTTCGCTGGGAGGCGATGATTATAGTAATCTGGATTTTGAGGGTAATGGTACCCGAACTTTACAAGGAGACATTACTGTATCCGATGACCTCACCTTATTTTCAGGAGCAGTGGTAGATGCCAATACCCACACAATTTCTTTAGGCGGAGACTGGACGCGGCACAATGTCGCCACATTTATGCCGGGAAGCAGCACTCTGCTATTCAACGGAAGCATGCCTCAAATCATCAATATTTCTAACAGCAGTAGCGGAAACGAAGAAGAAACTTTCTTTAATGTTATTATTAACAATAGCAACGGAGTGTCGCTGGATGCTTCCGGAGGGAATAATGAGTATGTTACCCAACTGAATATAACGGGCGATTTAACGTTTGCCGATGGCACAATAGATCTGCTAAACCGGCCGCTTACCGTAGGAGGAAACCTGAACAATAATACCATCAGCACTGCGCCTGTCAGCAACGCCAGCCCGGTTGTCTTTAATAGTATTTCGGCCAACCAAGAGATAAACGGTGCAGCAGGAGTGGATTTTGACAATCTTACCCTGGCCAAAGCTAACGGGACAACGCTTACGCTCAATGTGCCGGTGCGTATTGATGGCATGCTAGACATGCAAAATGATGGTACCCTCTCGCTGGTAAGCAATGACCTTACTTTTGGGCCAAGTGCTAGCCTGAGTGGCGCATTTAACGCTAACCGCATGATTATCACCGCCGGCACTGCTTCCGGGCCCCAGGTGATCAAAGAAGGCTCGGCTAGTGCCGATTCGTATGATTTTACCTTCCCGATTGGCGTAGGAGCCCATTACACTCCGGTTAGTATAGATGCTACCGGAGTGAATGGAGTGAGTACTGGTAGCCAGGTGAGTGTGCGTTCTATCAGCGGTGCAGCCAACGGAAACTTTACGATGGCAGACCCTCTGCGGGTAACTGACCGGTTTTTTGAGATCACGCTCAGCAATATTTCGGATATAAGCGGAAGCTTTCTGTTTACCTACGCCGATGCCGACATTCGCGGTAATGAGATTTATTACAAGGCCTGGTGGTGGGATGAAACCACATTGGACGAACCGGCCAATCCATTCGTAAACCAGGCAACCAATACTTTCGGTTCTACCAATACCACGATCTCAACGGCTACTTCGGAGTGGATAGCCGGTGAAAGTGGCGGGTTCTTCCCTAAACTCTATAGCGTAGCCAGCGATGCCTGGAGCAAAACCACTACCTGGAATACCGCCGCCGATGGCTCCGGGGATGCCGCTACCCCTACCCGCTTCAACGAAGTGGAGATTCAGGCCACTCATACCATCACAACCGATGCGAATGATCAGAATGCCGGAGCCATGCAGCTGGAGGGGGCGCTGGAAATTAACGGAACCACCGACCACGATTTTGAAGTGTTTACCGGTACCGGAATGCTTGTTTTGCATAATGGAACACTTCCGGGTTATAATGTAGTAGGAACCAATTTCTTTGACAATGGGACCGTAGAATTTACCGGGCTAGCTTCTTATGCCCTGCCGGCTTCCATGTTACAATACAATAATCTGATGATCAGTGGTGTTGGTGCTAAAACGCTGGGGGGTAATACAACCATATTGAATGATCTGACTATCGACGGTTCTGTGCTGGATGCAGATAATGTTAACAACTACAATATTTCGTTAGGCGGAGATCTTAATTTGCTCAATAGCGGAAATTTAGAACCTAGAAATGGCACATTCGCCTTGGTAGGAAGTAGCGCGCAATCCGTACCTTCGGGAATCACCTTCAATAATCTTCAGTTTGATAACATAGGTTCTAAAGGCTTGGCAACGCCAGTGTTAGGCACTTTTGATATTAACAATTTTCGTATTCTCAGTGCCTCTGGTCAGGTTGCTTTTTCCGCTGCCACCGATATCGATATCACCGGAAGCTGGACCAATGCCAGCGCGAGCGGTGCCAATGCCTACACCAACGTACATGATATTACTTTCATCGGCACCAGTGATCAGACCATAGCCGGTACCAATGCGTTTGCCAACATAACGTTCAATAAAAGCGGTAGTGGCCATACCGTTACAACCAACGGAACCATTACTTTGGATGACGGACTAAACGGCGGTGATCTTACCATCTCTGTCGATGATGTTATTTCCGGAAATGCTGATTTTAATCTACTGGGAAACTGGACCAATAACGGTACTTTTTCAACTACCGGCATAGCCAATTTCCACGGAGCACTGGCCCAGGGTATTACCGGGGATAATACGTTCGGCTCGCTGCTGGTGGATAATGCCAGTGGCGTAACAATTGCGGATGGCGTAACCACTACGCTGGCTGATAATTTAACCATCACTAATGGCACCTTTAGCCCTGGCGTGGGCACGTTTGTGTTTGACGGCACCGCTGAGCAAAGCATTAGTGGCTCGGTACTCTTCAATAACCTGATCAAGCAGGCCGGAGACACGCTGACCCTGTCAGGAAGTAGTACGGTGAATGGCACGTTAACCCTGACGGAGGGCATAGTAAATACTACCGATGCTGACTTACTGATTATTGGCCCGGATGGTGATGTAAGTGTGACGGATGAAACCGGGGTAACCTATGTCAACGGCCCCCTTCAGCATACTGAAGATTTGCCCGTATTAGTTGAGAAACTGTTTCCCTTCGGGAGTGGTGGTTTGTATCGGCCTATTACGCTTACAGTAACCCAAATAGGCCTTACCTCACGCACTTATACAGGTCGGTTAACGGCGGGAGCACCGGCAACTCGAGTGCTACCTTCAGATCTGGTACGGGTATCCAGCGTACGTCATTATACCATTACTCAATCGCCAGAGGCAGATGTGTCGGCGGCTATTGTAGAGATTCAGTACCATCCGGATGATGCCTCGGATGTGGCGTCTACATTGCGAATTGCGAAAAGCGACGGGACCGGAAACTGGTTGAATATTGGAGGTATCGGTAGCCTGCTGGATGATATCGTAGGCACCTTTGAGAGCGGAACGATCACTTCTGAACCCTTCGTTTCTTTCAGCGATTTTGCCCTGGCTTCATCCGACGAGGATAACAATCCGCTACCGGTAGAAATTCTTGATTTTCAGGCTGTATCTACTGATAAGGGCGTAAATATATCCTGGACAACGGTCACTGAAACCGATAACAGTCATTTTCTGGTAGAGCGTTCTGTAGACGGGCTAACGTATACCCCTGTGGCCCGCATAGCGGGAAAAGGCAATAGCGTAAACCGGGAATATTACGAAAGCCTGGATGCCCAGCCCCCTTATGGGTTGCTTTATTATCGCTTGCGGCAGGTAGATTTTGATGGTGGTTTTACCTTCTCCCGAGTTATCATCATAACCCACACACCGCAGGGAGTTCAGGTCAGTATTCAACCTAACCCGGTAGAAAATCACCAAACCATGCTGACCGCTTCAGGTTTGGGGCCGCAACAACAAGCCAAAGTTCAGTTGGTGAATATGTCGGGGTTGCAGGTGCGAGAATATCACCAAACCGTACCCCTGAACGGCAGTATAAAGTTAAACCTGAAAAATCTTGATCAACTGGCCCCGGGCTTATACACGGTCATCCTGACGTCTCAGCAGTTCCGGCATATAGAGAAATTACTGATCCTTTAGAAGGTACGTTAAAGAGATAGGACGCCAGTATATCGCAGGAATATTATTGGACTTTATTACGGTTAATTCATTAGGCTGACAAACTTAAAAGTTAATAGCTCCTAAGACACTCAGAGTCACTCGAAGAGGACTCTGAGGAAGGCAAGAAAGAAAGCGAATATACCGTGAGAATATCATTCATGATATTCTTATTTACGAAAAGGAATACGGTAAAAAAGGTAATAATCAAACCCAAAAGAGTTCTTGTTTTCACCTTTGCCAAAGCCTGGTACCATATAGGGAATTAAAGACTGCTTCTGATTAAAAGTGCGCCCAAATTTATAGCGTAAATTGTATCCCATAAAAATATTCCGGTACAGTTGCACTTTCATGCCTGCTGTCATTTCTACCCAGGTAACACCTAATCCTTTGTTCTGCACGGTGATGGTCTGAGATTCCCAGAAACCGTTATTGTTCCCATTGCTCGAAAACGTGTCGTCCTGGGTTTGGAGCGTCATAGCGTCAGTCACCCGGGCATGGCCCAGGCGTAGCCCGAAAAAAATGATGTCGGTATCGGCCCGAAAGCTGGTCTTAGCCTGATTGACAAGCAGGTTTACATCGGGCCCTACCCGGAAAAACCACCCCTGGCTGGAGTACTGGTAGGGAATCTGATTAGTACCTAGTGGGTCGGTGGTGCGGGTAATCTCAGCTTTCCCGTACTCAGCCGCCAGCATATAGCGGCCAAACACCGCATCGGCCTGAAAGCCATACTTTGTGTCATTGGAACGGGAAAGGTTTTCTATGATATTGTTAAGAGACACCCCTACCCGCAGGGCAAGCGGTTCGTATTTGCCAACTTCATCCAGTGAATCTACCACCTGGGCATGAAGCAGGGTTATTCCACTCAGCCAGATTATTACACTACTTAATAGTAACTTCCGCATTCACTGCTGTATTGATGTTAAATGTTGTACTGGTGACCTCTGGCGCCGGATCAGCCAGACTGTCGGGATTAATCCAGAGTTGGGCGGAATCCAGGCGGTACCGATCCTGAGGCAGACAGTCGGCTACCTGGAAGGTATCTTGCCGGTAATAAGCCTGAACCTGGTAGGTGGCAGGAACCGCATCGGCCGTTTCTAAGAACACTTGTACCTGACTATCATTGCGTGTTACCGGCACCGATACCGTGATATCGTCGCCATCGGCAATGGTTGTATCCTGTAGTAAATCTTCCTTACTAATATTCGAGTAAACTCGCTTGATAAATAATGTGTCTTTTGTAGTATCCTCAGGCTGATAGGTGAATTGTAGGCGCATGACGTTGGTTAATTCGTATCGGCAGGTGAATACTTGCAGGTTGGGGGTGCTATTGGATATCAGCACTTCGGGGTTGCGTACTCGGATAGAGTCAAACGTAGATAAGGCGGTATCCAGATCAAAGAAGTGCTGATCGGGGCCACATTCGGGGGAGATTAAGGATTGTTCTCGCCGATAATTAAGCACCAGCGTATCTACTCTAAAAACGCCTTCTTCTACCTGGCGGAATACATAAAAAGTAGTGGTATTGTTGGCGGGGTCTAGCGGTAAGCCAATCCGGCTTGCGCCACCTATGGGTATGCCCGCAATGGTGCCTTCTGCCGCTACGATAACACTATCCTGAAAGTCTTCTTCAGAGTTGCCACCTTCGTTGTTAATCAGCTTGATAAACTGTAGGGTAACGATGTTAGTATTGTCGGTCACGCAGCTTGCTTCTTCTTCGCAGGCAGCCAATCCAAAAAAAATGAGCGCGAATAGCACTCCAAAGTGATTCTTTACGTACAAAAATACGTTATGCTTCATGGTCGTTCAACCTACCAACGCTTTTTGGGCGTTGTTGTTGCTCAGCAATAGCGCTCAGTAACCTACGGGACCCTCCCGCAATGAGCGGCAAATTTTGTTAATTTTGCAGACAATTAAAAAAGAAGTGCGCGCGTGAAGACAAAAGGACGAAAAAAAGACAAGGTAAATATCGTAACCCTGGGTTGTTCTAAAAACCTGGTAGACTCAGAAGTAATGCTTACCCAACTGAAGGGAAACCGCATTAATGCCACTCACGAGTCGGAACAAGACGATGCCAATGTAATTATTGTAAACACCTGCGGGTTTATTGATAATGCCAAGCAGGAGTCTATTGATACCATTCTGCGCTTTGCCGATGCCAAGCAGGAAGGCCGTATCGATAAGCTCTACGTGACGGGTTGCCTGTCTCAACGCTACAAAGACGATCTGGAGCAGGAGATTCCCGAAGTGGATGCTTTCTTTGGTACAATGGAGCTGCCGCTGCTGCTCAGAAAATTTAAAGCTAACTATAAACACGAGTTGGTCGGCGAGCGCATCACCACTACCGCCCGGCATTTTGCTTATCTGAAGATTGCCGAAGGCTGCGACCGCCCTTGCTCCTTCTGCGCTATTCCGCTGATGCGGGGTAAGCACGTATCCCAACCTATTGAAGACCTGGTGAAGCAGGCCCAAACCCTGGCCCGCAACGGCACCAAAGAACTACTGCTAATTGCCCAAGACTCTACCTACTATGGGCTGGACATTTACAAAAAACGTCGGCTGGCCGACTTAATGCGTCATCTTTCGGATGTGGAAGGTATTGAGTGGATTCGCCTGCACTACGCTTTCCCGTCGGGCTTTCCGATGGACGTGCTAGACGTTATGGCCGAGCGGTCTAATATCTGCAATTACCTGGATATGCCTTTGCAACACGGTTCCTCTAACATGCTTAGGCTAATGCGACGCGGCATTACCCGAGAAAAAACCGAACAACTGATTGATCAAATCCGTAACAAAGTACCGGACATCGCCTTGCGTACTACGCTGATCGCCGGGCACCCCGGAGAAACTGAAGACGATTTTGCGCAGATGCTGGAATTTGTAGAAAGAAGCCGCTTTGACCGCCTGGGAATTTTCGCCTACTCACACGAAGAAGGCACTCACGCATTTGGCATGGCCGATGACATACCCGAAGAGGTAAAACAGGAGCGTGTAAACCAGGTTATGGAGCTACAGGAACAGATCTCGTATCAGAAAAATCAGGACAAGATCGGGCAAACGCTGCGGGTGCTGATTGACCGTAAGGAAGGTGGCTACTTTGTAGGACGTACCGAAGCCGACTCGCCCGAGGTAGACAACGAAGTGCTGATTCCGGCCCAGGACACCTATTTGCGACTGGGAGATTTTGCGCAGATAACCATTGACGATGCTTCTGAGTTTGATTTATTTGGAACAGTAGCTCAGCCTGCTAACCTTAACCGACACCCGATATCTCATGATGCTTGAAAAACTTTCGCTAGCCGACACTCAACAGTTTGATCCTGTTTTTTTAGACTATCTGGCTGGCGAATCTAAGTTACAGCCTTTCTACCACCGCTCTCCACAACCGGAAAGTTTCCAGGAACAACTGGCCGAAAAACAACTCTCGGCTGAGCAGCGATCTATACTGGTTGAAGTGCTTCAACAGCAATATCAATCCCTGGATACCTCAGAAGCGGTAACCGAGAATATCCGGCAACTGGCTGATTCTAAAACTTTTACTGTCACTACGGGGCATCAGCTAAATATCTTCACCGGTCCGCTGTACTTCATTTATAAGATTGTGACGGTGGTTAATGCCTGTCGAAGCTTGCAGGAAAAGTACCCCGATTATCGTTTTGTGCCAGTGTATTGGATGGCCTCAGAAGACCATGACTTTGAGGAAATTAGCTACTTTAACCTTTTTGGGCAGACGTATACTTGGGAGACGCAACAAACAGGAGCCGTTGGTCGCTTTCACCCCAATGGACTGACCAAGGTGCTGGATGAGTTGCCGGAAAAGACGCCTATCTTTGAAGAAGCCTACCGTAAGCACGAAACTCTGGCTGATGCCGTACGCTGTTACGTAAATGAGCTGTTTAAGGAGCAGGGACTGGTAGTCATTGATGCCGATAATCCTACACTGAAAGCTAGCTTTGCTCCGGTCATCAAAGATGATTTGCTCAACCATACCGCTAAGCAGAAAGTAGAAGAAGCTTCAGCCCGGTTGGATGAGATGAATTATAAAACGCAGGTCTTTCCGCGAGAAATTAACTTCTTTTACCTTCATGAGCAGTCGCGAGAGCGCATCGTGCGAGAAAACGACTCGTTTCAAGTATTAAATACTGACCTTTCTTTTTCAGAAGAGAAGCTATTGCAGGAAGTAGAAGAACACCCTGAACGTTTTAGCCCTAACGTAATCTTACGTCCGCTTTATCAGGAAATGATACTGCCGAATCTGGCTTATGTGGGTGGGCCATCCGAAGTCGCCTACTGGCTGCAACTGAAGCCGGTTTTTGAGCACTACGAGGTGACTTTTCCCATTCTAATGCCGCGCAATTTTGCTTTGGTCATTAACAAAACCAATGCGAAGAAACTGCGCAAAGTAGAAATATCCTCTTCTGACCTTTTCCTTGATACTCAGGCATTAGTCAAAAAGTTTGTGGAAGAGAATGCTGACGGCAACCTTTCGCTAAAGGAAGAAAAAGCAGCCCTGGCTGAGGTCTTTGAGAGGATTAAAGAAAAAGCCCGGGTGGTAGACGGTAGTTTGGATGGGTTCATTGGCTCGGAAGCCAACAAGTCATTCAAAAGCTTGAGCAACATTGAAAAACGGCTGAAAAAATCTGAAGAGCAAAACCAGGAAACGTCGGTGAAACAACTGGAAGGTCTTAAAGAAAAGCTGTTTCCGGGTGGGACACTGCAGGAGCGAAAAGAGAACTTTCTTAATTTCTACATCAATAATCCACACTTCATTGAGGAATTGCTCGAGCAGCTCGATCCCTTCGATTTCCAGTTTCATATTCTCAATGAAGGGGAAAACGCGTGACCAAGGCTGTTTTACGTCGGCTTTATCAATCTCGCCGTCAGGCACTCTCTGAAGCAGAATATGCCGAACGTAACGAGCAGATTTTCAATCAGTTTCGGAGTCGCTTTCCGGTTTACGAGAATATCGCTAAACCGCTTACCATACACTGCTTCTTGTCGTCGTTAGCTAAGCGAGAGGTAGACACTAACCCTCTAATTCAGTATTTTCTTTCTCAGCCTTCTATTACGCTGGCGGTGCCCTATACCCATATTTCGGAAGAACGGCTCAGCCACCATCATTATACGGAAGGAATGGTGCTGGAAACTAATCGCTGGGGTATTCCAGAGCCGCATGCATCAACCCTTACTATTGATGTTGCGCAGATTGACTGGGTGCTGATACCTCTGTTAGCTTTTGATAAGCGAGGCCATCGAGTAGGCTATGGGAAAGGATTTTACGATCGCTTTCTGGCGGAGTGCCGTCCTGATACTCTTAAGATAGGCCTCTCACTTGATGAGCCTGTAGAGCGTATTGATGATATTAATGCGTATGATTTTTCTCTCAACTACGCGGTTACGCCTTCTCGAGTTTGGGATTTTTCGTAGTCACGGGTTAAGCATAGAATTAAGAAGGGAGCACTAATAGCAGATAACCTTTTGCCTTTACTATAGAAGTTTCTGGTATTTATTGTTCAGTCCGGCATTTTACCTTATGGCTAAAGGTTAAAGTCATTAGTCTTCTCAAGAAATTATCTCTCTTTTCTTTTAAAAAGGTACACGTCTGCCAAGCAGGCTGTAGATATCTTTCTTTACACACTCATTATCTCTCTATTTTTATTATAATTAAGTGTTATTAGTTAAGTGCTAATACATTTTTTATTTGAGGGAATATCTTCACAATAGAATAGTATGCAGATAATTATTTGCAACACGGCATATAAATACCAGATCTATGCTTTATTTGTATGGGGGGCTATAGGTTTTTTTAGTCAGCATGCTGTTGCACAAACGCGCCCGGCTGCCACCATAGCCAATGGTAACTCAGGAATAATCTCATGTTCAGGTTGCCAGCAGTTAGACCTGGACAATGCGTGGGATGCGGATCCTGACAGTCGGGCTACGCTTGATATTAGTTCTTCTATATTGGGTGGAAGTGCTTACGTAGTATACGAATTTGCCAACTCGGTAAATCTATATAATAACTTGATCCTTACATTTGGGTATAGTGGGCCAGGGTTCTTATCAGGTTTAATTTCTTCTCAGGTATTTGAGCATTTGACTATTCAGTTGCAAGACAATAGTGGTACGGAAATTACCACCTATGATAACACCAATATGGCCAGTGTTAACCTGGTGAATGCTAGCGAGAATCTGTTTGAAATACGCATTATTAATCCGTCGGCCAATACCCGGCGAATTCGCATTGAGGCAGGGTCTTTATTATCATTACTGAATAAAGATAGCTACATCTACGACATTGTGCAGCAAGAAGCTGCCTACGACTTTGTAACCAGAGATGTAGACGTAGGATACTATGAGGGTGGATCACCAGTAAGCATTAGTTTATGTTTAGGAGGATGCACTATCACTGATCAAGATCATGCCACAATTAATTACGACCCAAACAGCGAATATGCCCGCATAGTGTCTCCTATATCGGCTACATTGGGCGAAAAATACCTATACGCCCGGTATGACTGGGGGGGGACAACCACATATGCGGGTCTTGATTATGATATTTACCTGGTAGTGGCTCAGGAAAATTTTGTCTCATTAACTACTGACTTGTTTGATAACGATCAGTTGGAAGTGGTATTGGAGTACTCAGATGCCAGTCAGGAAACGTTCAGTGCCTCGGACAATAGCAGCTTAGTAGAAGCCAACGTCTTATACCCCGGATCAAATAAGTTTTTTATCAGAATTGATGCTAATGATGGAAAATCAGTACGTTCCGTAGAAGTACGGCTATACCGCCCCATCGTGAGCGGAACCCGAATGGCAGCTCCTTTGGCCGAAGGAGATAATGAAATGCGGGTTTATAATGCTTTCGCCGCAGACTCAGACAATAATCCTTTACCAGTATCACTGCTGTATTTCTATGCCGATGCCGCCTTTGATCAGGTGCAGCTTCAGTGGGCTACAGCCTGGGAGGAGCACAATGATCATTTTCTGATAGAGCATTCTACGGATGCCTCGTCGTTTCACCCGCTCATCAAAATACCAGCCGCAGACCAGGGCAGCAGTACCAATTATTACGAAGCAATTGACGATCAACCCGCATTTGGTCAAAACTATTATAGGCTTACCCAGGTAGATCTTGATGGCAGTATTAGTCAGTTTCCTGTAGTGTCTGCTTACTTTCAGCTTCCGGCGGAGGCTTTGATTATAAAGCCGGTTACCGAAGAGGGGCGTATATATGTGAGCGTGGCAGAAAATTCTCTGACAAACCGGGAAGCGGTTGTCTGGATCAGAGATGCTCAGGGCAGAACCATTCAGCAGGATAATGCGGCTACCCTGGGTAGGAATTATTCCATAATATTACCTCATAATGTAAAGCCAGGAGTGTATCTGGTTTCTCTTCTTACCGAAGGTTCCTTCCTAACCCGCAAGATATTGCTGGATTAAGCTAGACAATATGAGTTTGTTTTTGGCTCTGTCTACACTCTTACACGTTTCTACATTAGAAAATTCCCCTTCTAAATCCCCTTAATTTCTTCAAAGAAGAAAAGAGGTCCTTCGGCAAACTATTAATCATCCCAATTCGTTTGAAATGCACGAAAAGCAAAGAAGGAAGAGAATGAAGATCCGGAATGACAAAGCCGGGAATAAAGACCACTAACAATCAGTCCGTGTGGCTGGTGTCCACGTCAGCAGTTCAAGCTGCCTGTCTCTCATTCATTTCTCTCAACTCCTTACACTTCAGTATGATTATATTATATTTGCGCTCTCTGCGGCGGATTGAAGTATTACTGCTATGAAAATTGTTATTGCCGGGGCTGGAGATGTAGGTAAACATTTAGCCAAGCTCCTTTCATACGAGAACCAGGAAATTGTGATCATTGACTTAGACGCTGAGCGGCTTCGTCAGATTGGTAACCAGATAGATGTAGCAACCATCAAAGGAAATTCTACTTCTTATAAAACCCTGAAACAAGCAAATGTGAGTGGAGCTGATCTGCTTATTTCTGTTACAGAATCAGAGGAAGTAAACCTGGCTACCACGATCATTGCCAAGCAATTGGGAGTAAAACGGACTATTGCCCGTATTTCCAACGAAGAGTTTCTGCTGGATAAAAAGACGCTGGACCTTCGGAAAGTAGGAATTGATGAACTGATTTCACCTGAGTCGCTGGCTGCCCGAGAGATTAAGCGGTTACTTCGGATTGCCGCCGTAACTGATACCTTTGAGTTTGATCAGGGGTTACTTTCACTTATTGGCATTACCCTGGACCAGGAGAGCAATCTGATTGGCAAAACCCTGGCCGAAACCTCCCGCCTGAATCCAGATGATTCCTACATTATTGTAGCTATTCTGCGCAATGGGAAAACGATTATTCCTAAAGGACACAACCGTTTGCGGGTCAGCGATCATGTATACTTCATCGCCCAACCCGATGGTATTGACCGCGTGCTGAAACTGACCGGGAAAGTGAAAATGGATATCCATAACCTGATGATTCTGGGCGGAAGCAAGGCAGGATACCACACTGCCCGCAAGCTGAGTAGCACGTACAAGATAAAGCTGATTGAACGTGATAAAGACAAATGTTTTGAGCTAGCGGATCAGCTACCAGAGGTGCTGGTTATTAATGGTGACGGACGAGATGTAGATTTGCTCAATGAGGAAGGGTTGGCCGACATGGATGCTTTCATTGCCCTAACCGGCGATTCCGAGACAAACATCATAAGCTGTCTGGTAGCTAAAAACCAGGGGGTTAAGAAAACCATTGCCTTGGTAGAAAACATGGACTATATCCACCTGAGCCAGAACATGGGGGTAGATACCATGATCAATAAAAAATTAATTGCCGCTAACTTTATATTTCGCTACATCCGCGAAGGCGACGTGGTTTCTATTACCGGTATTCACGGAGTAGAAGCTGAAATACTGGAATATGAGGTTAATAACAATTGTAAAATCACCAACCGACGCATCAAAAACCTTTCATTTCCTGGCGACGCCATTATTGGGGGAGTCATTCGCGATGGCAAGGGCCATATTGCACTCGGAAATTTTGAGTTTGAAAACAATGACCGTGTAGTGGTGCTTAGCCAGCGAGATGCCCTGCCAGAAGTGGAAAAATTCTTTAAATAATGCACCCTTACTATGCAGTTTAACTGGAAGGTGCTCTTCAATATTCTAGGGGTAATTCTGGTATTTATGGCCGGATTTATGGTGCTCTGCCTACCCGTATCTTTTTATTATAAAAGTCAGGACTGGCCGGCATTATTATATTCTGCTGGTATCACGCTGGCTGTGGGGGGGGGAACTTGGCTGGTAACCCGCAACCAAAGCGATCGAGAACTACGTCGCCGCGATGGCTATCTGTTAGTAACTGTTAGCTGGCTCTTGATCTCATTTTTTGGCTCGCTTCCTTACTTGCTCAGCGGGGCCATCCCAACTTACCCCGATGCCTTTTTCGAATCTATGTCCGGTTTCACTACCACCGGAGCTACTATCCTTACTGATATTGAGGTAGTGCCTCGGGGCATTCTCTTCTGGCGCAGCCTTACCCAGTGGATTGGCGGTATGGGTATTATTGTGCTGGCTGTTGCTATATTGCCTATTTTAGGTATTGGTGGCATGCAGCTATTTCAGTCGGAAGCACCCGGTATCACTCCTGATAAGCTGAAGCCCCGCATCCGGGATACTGCTAAACGTCTGTGGGCTATCTATGTAATTCTAACCCTGGTAGAGACAGTACTATTGTGGGTGGGTGGCATGAGTTTTTACGATGCTATCAATCATGGCTTAACAACTATGGCAACGGGTGGGTTCTCGCCCAAAAATGCCAGCGTTGCCTACTACGATTCTGCCTATATCCAGTATGTAATGACCATTTTTATGTTTCTGGCCGGCACAAGCTTTACGCTCACCTATTTTATGCTGAAAGGAGAGTTTCGCAAAGCCTGGCAGAACGAAGAGTTTCGTAACTATTTGTGGTTTGTTGCCATTATGACTGTTATTACTACAGTAGGAATTGCCATTTCAACTGAAAACAACTGGGAGGCTTCTTTCCGCTATGCCGTTTTTCAAGTAATTTCAGTAGTAAGTACTACCGGTTATATCACAGCTGATTATACCGCTTGGATGCCACTACTCACCATATTGTTCTTTTTGCTGATGTTTACTGGAGCTTCGGCCGGGTCTACCGCCGGGGGAGTGAAGATTGTGCGGCATACCATCTTACTTAAAAACAGCGTACTGGAAATGAAACGCCAGATTCATCCGTCCGCCGTTATTCCGGTGCGCTATAATGGTAATGCAGTTACTCAGGATATTGCTTTTAACGTACTGGCTTTCTTCATCATCTATATTACTATCTTTGCCTTGGGCTCAGCCATGATGGCTTTATCCGGAGTGGATTTCATGACGGCTATTGGTGCAGTAGCAACATCTTTAGGCAATATTGGTCCGGGAATTGGTACGGTTGGGCCGGTTGATAATTTTGCTCACCTTCCTGCTTTTGCTAAGTGGCTCTTATCTTTTTTGATGCTACTCGGTCGTTTAGAACTATTCACCGTGCTAATGCTTTTCACCCCTTACTACTGGAGCCGACACGCGTAAGCAGTTCGTAGAAGGCCCGGGGTAGTAAGCCGTTAGCATTGGGCTATACTACTGCATATGGAACAATGCTAATGGCCTCCCGCCAACTGCTTCCAATTTATCGTATTTCCCCAAGATGCTTATCTTTGCGGTAATTGATTAATCATTTATTATATCTATGCTCACAATTTTATCTCCTTCCAAAACGCAGGATTTTTCTAACGGACATAACCATACATTTCTTACGCATAGCGAACCGGCTTTACTGACCGAATCGAAGAAGCTGGTAAAAGAGCTGAAGAAAAAATCAGTTCAGGACATTGAAAAGTTGATGGATGTCAGCGAAAAAATCGCGACGCTGAATTACGAACGGTACAAAAATTTCTCGGTACCCTTCACCGCCGACAATGCCCGACAGGCTCTGTTGGCCTTTAAAGGAGATGTTTACACCGATATTGCTATCGATGAATATTCTGATAAAGATTTTGCCTTTGCCCAGGATCACCTTCGTATCTTATCCGGATTGTACGGCCTGCTTCGCCCCCTTGATCTGATGCAACCGTATCGGTTAGAAATGAAGATTCCGCTCTCCAATCCCCGGGGCAGCAATCTATATACGTTTTGGGGCGACCGTATCACCAAGCAGTTAAACCAGAGCCTGGCTGAACAGAAGACTCCCGTGCTCGTAAACCTGGCATCGAATGAATACTTTAAGGCTGTGGATACCAAGAAGTTGAAAGGCGATGTAATTACCCCGGTCTTCAAAGAGCATAAAAACGGAGCCTATAAAGTGATTGCCATCTATGCCAAGCGAGCCCGTGGCAAAATGGCTAACTTCATCATCCAAAACGCTATCGACCAGCCCGAACAACTAAAAACCTTCACCGACGGTGGCTACGAATTCAGCGATTCCTTATCTTCAGGAAACGAATGGGTCTTTATCCGGTGATTAGCCAGTAATTGAAAAATGAGAAGTCTAGATGATCCGATTTGGCAAAAGCTCACTGGTGGATATCATACTTCGTACGATGCCTCTCTGGTACTTAAGAAATTGGAGGCATTTGATAAGGAAAAGGAGGAGGAGCCAATTTGGGATGAAATTTGGAGTGAGTTGTATCATCAGGGTGATATCGGAACAGCTTCTTTCCTATCAGTACCACAACTCATTAGAATTTATCAGAACAAAGGTAAGATTAACTATCAGGTATTTGCTTTCATTACTGCCGTCGAGTTAACCAGAATTAAAAATTCGCTTACTATTCCGGATGAATTTAAGCATGAGTATGAAAAGGCTATTAATCAAATTCCGGAATTAGTCAGTTTGGCCAAGCAGCAATCTTGGGATTCCCTACTTGCCGCCAGCGTATTATCAGCTATTGCAGTGTGGAAGAAAAGGTATAGAATGGCTGAGCTGATTTCTGAATTAGAAGATGAAGAGTTAACCGAGTATTTATTGAAGCAGATAAATGAATATTAAAGCGTACTCTGATAATTTTTTAGTGCATAGATGAATAAAAATTAGCTAAATAGAAACATGCATATTAAGGGCACTTTTGTATCATAGAGGCAACAATATAATAACCTAAACCTACTCACATGAAACTTCTCTGCACTTTCCTCCTGCTATTGAGTTTTATTCACATTCAGGCTCAGGATAGCAGCAATCTTACTAACGAACAACTCATTGGATTATACGAAGGCCTCCGAGTGGCTGATGTATCGGATGGCATGGATATGGTCGGTCTTAAAGACTTGGGCCTTATGGACCCCAAGATTGCCCCTTTGTGGAAAGACATTGATGAGTTCTCTCACCAACTGGTCGGGATTGCCTTCACCGTTCGCTATGTACCTACCCAGCGACAGCGCAACCTGGGCGAGGTTGCCCGCGGAGATTACACCCAATGGCGCGATCAGTGGTACACCAACATTTCCGGCGAACCCTTTATCGAAGACCTGAAACCAGGAGATGTTATTGTCATTGATAATGCCGATGATGGTGATACCGGCTCGGTCGGTTCCAACAACAGCATGATCTGGAAAAAACAGGGCGCCGTGGGCATCATTTCCGCCGGTGGAGTGCGGGATACCGATGAAATCATCAAACAGGAAATTCCGGTGTACATGGATTACTTCAAGCGCGGACGCGGTATTCGGCCCGGAAGAAACGAGTTAGAATCGTATAATGAGCCAGTAGTAGTTGGCGGAGTGTATATTCAGCCGGGCGATGTAATCGTTGCTGATGGTGATGGGGTAGTTGTAGTACCCCGGGAGCATGCGGTTAAAGTGGCCGATGCTGCCCGGGAAGAAAAGAACATTGACATGGCCGCTCGCCGCCAACTCTACGAAGAACTGGGAATACCTATGGATTTCACCGTACAAGATCAGGAAAAGTAAAAGCCTCTGGCAAAACGAGGTGTCTAGTGTGTGTTTGCAACGAGTTGGAAACGCGTGCTAGGGGCATTTTTTTGCGTACTACTTTTGTATGCTTAATAGCTGATTACTACTTAGCGATACTGTTGGATTAAAGGCATCACTTTCCATATAACTTAGCAGGCTTTTAAGCAGTTGTCGGGCTTCGGGGCGTTGCGCTAGCTGGTTCTTCAGGTCAACACCGCTGATTAACAGTTTGCCTTCACCTACTTTTACTTCAAAAACCAAGCCCAGACTGCGGTTGGTCACCCAATCATCAATCACCCGAACGATGGGCTGAATCTCATCCGAAAGCTGGTTGAGGTTGACTACGTCCGAATGGCTCATGGCGTCCCACCACTGCCAGTTGGAGTGAAATTCAGTAGGAAATTGCTGTAAAGCCGGATGCTCGGGGTCGCATAAAATACCCAATGTATGAGGTTTCTGGTTGTCGGTCCAGGCGGTGTTCCAGAAGATGCTGGAGAAGCCTACTCCTACTTCGCCGCCTTTATCCGCCGCTACCTTCCCTTTGCCGAGGCTCCATAGTACTGTGCCGCCGTTCTGGAGCTCATTCAGCGTATTTTCATCCAAAGTAGATACATGCCGCACTTCGCTGCTGGAAATGGTGGCCGGAGATGGCGGGTATACCCACAGATCCCAGCTATTGCTAAAGGTGCCCACGGTAACTTCCAGCACGAGTTTTCGTGGTTGGTTGAGTGCTTCAAAGGTATAAGCAAGGCTTCCCAACGGTATGGCGTTGCCCAGAGGAACGTTCTGTGCCTCTAACTGCCCTTCGGCTACTTTCTTACCCGCCGAATCCTTCAAAACCCAACTGGGAGTAACGTTCTGAAAAGCCTTCTGACCAAAGTGAGCAATCTCGACTTCAGCTTCCATCGTTTCTCCTTCCACAAAAATTCTTTTATCGAGCCTCACCAGCGGCACCGTGGAGTTGGAGAAGCGACTGTATTCTTCCGGACTGATGTAGCCCTTCTCTTCCCAGAACGGGTTTAGCACACCAACCAAAGCGGTACCCTGCCCCGGGAAATCGTGCAGATCGAGTAACTGAAAGCCTGCCTGGTTTTTTGTCCGCAACGCTCCTTCAATATCGGCTTTGTAGCAAAGAGCCTGCAACTTGCCGGATGCCATTAGAAAGTCTTCGGCCAGCTCGCCCATCCGATGCTCGTTCAGGCTTTTTCGGAATAACTCAAAATTGTTGGCTTTAAGCACGCCCGTATACCGCTCAATTTCTTTAAAGTCAGGATAGACGCACCACTGCCCGATTTCATGCGACACCACGGCCGTCGTATCTTCCGGCATCCGGTCGGTGAAATCATAATCGGTGGTGGGTGGCTGACCATTGATGATGCTGTTGAGTTCTTCTCCCCAGGCCTGGATGCGAGGTTCAGGTAATACATGAAACTGGTTCTCAGCAATGGCGGGCCAACCTGAGGCGGAGGTGTAAATCCGGCGGTTGTCTTTTTCTTTCCAGTTGCTAACAAAATCAGCCAGAAACTCGGAGTAATGATCACCGCCCGGCTCGTTGCCGTAGGCCATCATCATGAACGAAGGATGGTTGCCATACGCTTTAACGATGCGCTCGCTCTCGTCCAACACAAACTGATCTACCGGTTTTCCGTCGCCCAGCGTAGTGCTTTGATTCGCCCAGGAAGCTGCTTCTACTTGTAGGTATACGCCCATTTCATCAGCCGCGCGAAAGGCCGCCTCCGGGGGGCACCAGGAATGAAAGCGCATGTGGTTCAGCCCGTGCGCTTGTATGGTGCTAAATATTTCTTTCCAGGCATCTACATCGGTAGGCGGATAACCGGTTTCCGGGAAAATGGCGCACTCCAGCGTCCCTCTCAAAAACGAAGGCCGACCGTTAATGAGAAACTGTCGGTTTTTGAAAACAATCTTCCGGAACCCAATGACCTCCGTGCGTTCTTCGCCATCCTCCAGCATCAAAGACATTTCATAAAGATTCGGTTGAAACTCACCCCAAAGGCGGGCCTCCTGCCCTAGTTCGTACACAATCTCAAAATCGGTAGATTCTTTACCGGTCTCCAGGGTAAACGACTGTTCTGGAAACGATTGGGTAAAGTTGATACCCGCCATTCGGGCCGTTACCTGAAGCGGAGCCTCCTGAGTAGCCGGATGGGCAATACTTCCTCGTACCGTAACCGATTGGGTAGCCGCATTCGGGTATAGCTGTATATCAGAAAAGTAAACCTGATCCCGACTTTCCAGGAAAATATCGCCCACCATACCATTCCAGTTCGATTGGGTGTGATCGGAAATGCTATGAGAATTCTCGCCTACATCAACTTTAATGCTATTATCAATTCGGATGGAAAGAGTATGATCGCCCGAAGTTAAGTAAGGAGTTAGGTCGTATTGATGGGCGGTGGACAGACTGTTTTGCGTGCCCACTTTTTGCTCGTCTACCCACACGGTAGATTCCCAATGGCATCGTTCCAGATTTAATAATACCGTTTTACCCTTCCAAGCATCCGGGATACTGATTTCTCGCTGATACCAGGCCGCTCCGGTGTATTTTTTGACGGGCTGAAGCCAAAAGGGAAAGAGAATACTATCGCCCGATGGCTGATACGGAGCATAATTTGGATCTTTGTACCACTCTGGGTTGCGTATTCCGCCGGTCCATTGGGTTTGCAGGGTGATATTATCTCCCTTTCCGTTAGTAGCCATAGAACCGGGAAGGGAGACGGTTTCTTCAAAAGACTGAGTAAACCACTGATCTGCTTCGCCTTGGTCCAGAGAGTCTACTTTGAAGGCCCAGTCACCGGCTAAATTAATGGTATCTCCCGGGGCGGTAGAGTGGCAGGACCACGCCAAAGCGCCAAGAAATACTATCAGGAATCTGAATTTCATCATGAATAAAGTTTTAGGTTGTGTATCAGCAATATCCTACTGGATATGAATGAATAAATTTACATGGTGCCAACGGGTCGTCCAGCCACCGCCATCTGCCGGTGCCAGTGTACTCCCTGATGGTAGATATCAATCTCACTGGCTTTTTGTAGTGATTCCACCGCCGATTCGGTTTGCTCTAATCCCAGGTGGCCCAATCCGATTAAATAGTGGCAGAACAAGCGGTTTCGAGCTTGCAGATCGTCATCCCACAGCAGCAGGTCGGGTAGAGAGACGGCAAAGTAGTCTATTTTTACTTTGGCATTCATCCGGTCTTCCCCGAAGGAAATAAGCTTGTGAAACCGGCGGTTGGCTTCTTCTTCTCGCTTCAATTTCAGCAGGGCCAGTCCCTGGTAAAAGATTTTATCGGGTTGCTGATCATTGTAGAAGATGGCCGGCTCTGGTTCGGATAGTCCGACCGATGCTTTTTCCCAGGCGGCTTTGGCTTTATCCTGCTCACCTAGTCCGTCATAGGCACAGCCCAGCCAGTAGAAAATATCATTTTCCTGCGTACCATACAGTTTCCCTTCGCCCAGGTTATGGGGGTAGGTCTGGGCCTGCGTTAGGTGATCGATGGCACAGGAATACTTCTGATTTTCAATCTTCTGGGTGGCTAAGGCGATGCGGCTGTAGACGTACTGAGCCGGAACTTTCCCTTCTCCTCCTTCCCAGGGGTGGAAGATGCGGCCACTGAGTAATTCTAGCGCTTTTTCGTATTGCCCCAGCATATTGTAAAGGGTAATACGCGACAGGTAAAGGTCATCCCGGAAATCTACCAGTTCGGGGTATTTTTCCAGCATAGTCAGTCGGTCTTGCGCTGGGTAGTTGAGCCGTTTGTAGAGTTGATCCAACTCCATCAGCAATCGGGCTGATCCTTCGTCCAGGCGGAAAGCTTTCTCCAGAAACTGAACGGCTTTTGGTCCGTCCCCCAACTTGTTAAAATAGGCCAGCGCCAGATTGCGATAGGTGATGGGGTTATCATCCTGCAAATCTACCGCTTTTTCCCAGTAGCCGACTGCCTGATCATGTTGCCGGTAGGCATAAAAGAAGTTGCCCAGAAAATAAAGCGCCCGCTTATCTTCAGGATTCATTGCCAGTGCCTGTTGCAAGGCCAACACTTCCTCCAGACGGTTGGTAAAGCCAAAATCTGGCTTCTGCACTGCGGCTGTTTTGTAATAAGATTTTGCGACTGCCTGATCACCCGCTAGCCAGGAAAACCATCCCTGGTAGTAAGAAATCAGGGGATTAGGCTGATCTTTCTCGGCCTGGTGATGAGACAGCAGGTCAATGGCTTCTTCGTAAAAACCGGCGTGGGCGTAGTCGAGGGCGAAAGCCGTGAAATTGAAGGAGTGGTTGCGCATCAGCCCAAGAAATTCATTCAGAGCCTCTTCTTCTTGCGTAATCAGGTATTTCTCGTACAATGCTCCCAGGTTAAAGGCATCCAGTTGCAGTGATTCTTCGGCGTAGGCTAATGCTTCCTGTTCCCGGCCCAACTTCCAGAGCAATATGGTTTTCAGGTGCCGGGCCTGATGATGATGACTGTTCCTGATCAGGGATTTCTCCACATGCTCCAATCCCGTTTCCCAGTCTTCCCGACGGGCATCTAACTGAGCGGTGTGGAAGTAGGCTGCATTTTGCCAGGCAGCGCTCCAGGCAGCTTTGTATAATACTTCGTACGCTTCCTGATCACGATGTTGCAGTTTCAGACAGATACCCAAATGGTAGAAGGCCTCACCATCATAGGGGTTCGGGTTCCTGAGTGTTAAGGTCTCGATGGCCCGGCGGAAGTGCTGTTCAGCTTCGGGAAACTGCGCTCTACGCATCAGCCATAACCCTAAAGCGGTATTGTTGCGGATATCGCCGGGATCACGACGTAGCGCTTCTTCGTAATAGTCCGTAGGGTTGTAAGTGGCATGACGGTACTGCTCCAGGTGTAGCCCGTTTAGGTACAGTAGTTCCGTGCTTTCAATGTCTTTTGGTTCCAGAGCCGGTTTGGCCGGATCGGGTACAACGGCCTCTTCGGTAGTTCTCTCGGCTTGCCAGGCAATCAGTTCCCGCTGGTTCTCCATCAGGGCCACAACCTTTAAATCTGGTAGAGATAGATCAGTTAATACGCTTACTTCTTTTTGGTAGACGGTGCCGGGTGCAAAATCATGTTGGTCTTCCCATACCTTTTGTCCGTGGGCTAATAATTGTAATTGGGTTTTGGGGTAAAAGCCGGTGGTGTAGAGCTTGACAGTCACTTTCCCTTCCTCGAGCTCCAGGTTAACCATCGCGTTTTTATTGGCATTTTTCACCACGCCTAGTTCCTGATAAGGCATGAAGTATTCGGTGAAACTTTTGGTTTCGTAGGGTTGCATCCAGGAAAAATCCGGCTGGTTGTCGGTGTATACGCCACACATCAGCTCTATATAAGGGCCATCTTCGTCGGTGAGGTTACGGTCCCAAGCCTGGCCGAAATCGCCGTTGCCCCAGGTCCACTGCTTCTTGCCTGGAGCGATATGATGGTTGGACACGTGCATCAGTCCCCCCTGCGTGTCGTTTTCGTAGCCCCCGATAAAATCGTACTGACTGCCGACCGCCATGTAAGAGGTTGGTACCGGAATGTTCTTGTACCGGGAAATATCCACTCCGGCTGAGTAATCTACTTTATAGTACGTCCCCTTGGCAATAGGAAAGTGCGACACGTCCCGTTTCCCATGATCAAACACCGCATGCACATCAGGGGGGAAAACGGACTGGTACTCATCGTTGACCGGTACGGCGGGGTTGGCCCACCAGAGGAAGGTCTGGGGAAAAGGTGTGCGGTTGTACAGTTCGGCATTCACCTCCAGATACGCTTTATCAGGATAAAGCCGGAATCCGGCCTTTCCTTTGGTACCGAACATCCGATCAATCTCATTTACCCACACCGTTTTGCTGCCATCTTCGTGCTCTTCTATGGTGAAGTCTACCGGATCGTAGGTGGTAGGCCGATGGTGCTGGGGCCAGTTAAATTCTATGCCGCCCGATATCCAGGGACCAGTTAATCCTACCAGTGCTGGCTTTACAACCTGGTTATAGTAAATGAAGTGGCGTTTCTTCATTTTATCGTACGCCATCTGCACCCGTCCGCCCAGTTGGGGCAGAATCATAATCTTCAGAAAGTCGTTTTCCAGGTAGATCGCTTGCCAGGCTTGGTCGGTTTTTTCATCATAGATTTTTTCAATAACCGGGAAAGGATACACCACTCCGCTACTGCCCTGATAGACTCTCTTCTCCAGAAACAGCGGATACTTCTCCGGCTCTCCAATCGGATACGTAGGTAGCGTAACAGATTCGCTCCAGGCTTTTACATCCATTTTTGTCATAGGTTGTTATGTCAGGTAGAGTGGGTGATATGGGTTTGGGGTTGAATTGTTCTATTGATAAATTGTTGATTGTTAAATGGCTGATTGCGCTCGGCGCCCGGTTAAATTGCACACGGTTATCTCTTCCTCCTTCTCCCCATGCGCCAACCGCCCCGCTCCTAGCCATCAACGCCGAGTTCTCTTTCTATCTCTTCCAGTGATTTATTCTTGGTTTCGGGCAGCGTTCTTAGAATAAAGATAAAACCGGCTAAACAGATGGCGCTGTAGAGGAAGAAAGTACCGGAAGTGCCTAACCCGCTATTCAGCAACGGAAAGGTATAAGTAAGTACAAAAGAGGCTATCCACAACGCCGTGGTTGCAATCGCCATCGCCATGCCCCGGATGCGATTAGGAAATATTTCGGACAATACCACCCATACTACCGGGGCCAGTGACATGGCATACACGGCAATGCCGATCAGCACCAGCGATAGGGCAAAGACTCCTTTTATGTCGGTAAGATAACAGATGCTCAGCAGCGTATAAGTAATGGCCAAGCCCAGCGAGCCAACCAGCAATAGCTTTCGGCGGCCCCACTGATCGATGGTGCGGATGGCCACAAAAGTGAATACCAGGTTCACCACTCCGGTGATGACAATATTGAACAGGGCGTCGTTGATGGAATAACCAGCGGCGGAGAAAATCTCATCAGCATAATTGAATACTACATTAATACCGCACCACTGTTGAAAGACCGCCAGCACAATGCCGATCAGCAAAATGAACTGGTTTTTCTTTTCTAACAGCAATTGGCCCAATGGCTGCTGATGCTGTTGCAGCGAATGCCGGATTTCTTCCTGTCCCGTAGCCGCGTAGTCTTTTCCACCGATTCGCGACAGCAGTTTTTGTACTTCCGGCCAGCGGTCCCGTTGCCCCAGCCAGCGGGGGCTTTCGGGAATAAAGAAGGTCAGAATGAAAAACGTCAGTGCCGGAAAGGCTTCTGCCCAGAACATCCAGCGCCAGCCCTGCTGTCCGTTCCATGAGGCAGCAATCTGCGCATCGGTGCTTCCGTCCATGATGGGTTCGGCAATCAGATAATTAATGATCTGGGCCGCCAGAATACCAATCACAATCGTAAGTTGATTAAGGGAAACCAGTCGTCCCCGGTAGTGGGCCGGAGCCATTTCGGCAATATAAATGGGCGAGATGGTAGACGCCAGCCCGATGCCCACTCCCCCGATGATCCGAAAAATAATAAACCACGATAGGGTGTTCACCATTCCGGTACCAATCGCCGATAAAGTGAACAGTACGGCGGACAAGATCAGCGGAACTTTACGTCCCAGAGCGTCGGTGATCTTACCGGAGCCAATCGCTCCTATAATACAGCCCACCAGCGCACAGCTAACGGCCCAGCCCTGTAATGACGCTTGTTGAGTAATCTCAAAATACCGTTCGTAAAAAGGCTTAGCTCCGCCAATCACCACCCAGTCGTAGCCAAATAGCAGGCCGCCCAGGGCCGAAACCAGGGATATGGAAAAGATGTACTGAAAATTAAA
This sequence comes from Roseihalotalea indica, assembly GCF_022458895.1. The sequence goes on from NZ_JAINFL010000002.1 coordinate 453,142, forward strand.
TTTCTCTTTCACCAGCATAGAGCGTAAAATACGTTAATTGAGAAACAGCATAAAATGCGTTATCTTCGGAATCACTGGACTATATTATTATGATCGCGAAGAATAAAAAAGATGGCTTTTTAGGTGAGCAAAGTATTGTGCTGCCGTCCTCGGTTAGCCAGCAGATAAAGAGCGATCCGCTGATGCAGGATTTATATATTACTGATATTGGCTTTTATCCGCATGCCCGCTTTCATTTTCGTAAAAGGATTCGTGGATCTGCCGAACACATTCTGATATATGTAACCAATGGAAGTGGTGAGGTAAACATTGGAAAAGAAACGTATGTGCTACAAAGAAATGATTATATCATTATTCCCAAAAATTCTTCCCATCATTATCATGCAGATGAGAAGGATGCATGGACTATCTACTGGGTGCATTTTAATGGTGCAAAAGCAGATTTATTGAAAAATTACTTTGGAAAGAGAATTACACTACCCGCACATCATACTGTTCAGGAAGATTATCGTATCAACTTATTTAAAGATCTGATCCATACCTTATCCATGGGGTATGTAAAGTCGCATCTGGAATACGCCAACCTGGGTTTTCATCAGTTGCTAGCCTCCTTTCTTTACCCCGGTCAGTTTATGCACTACCAGCAGGTGCAGGATACTGATATTATTTCTAAAAGCATCTCATTTATGCGCGGTCACGTGGGCGAAGCCTTATCCCTTCAGCAGCTGGCCCGGCAGTCGGGACTTTCTGTAGCGCACTACTCCAAGTTATTTACCCAAAAGACCGGTTTCTCTCCGATTGATCATTTTATACAGCTGAAAATTCAGTACGCCTGCCAGTTGCTGGATATTTCTCAACTCTATGTAAAAGAAATAGCCCACCGGGTAGGGTACCAGGACCCCTACTATTTTTCCCGCATTTTCAAAAAAGTAATGCAGATGTCGCCGCAGGAGTATAGAAAGAGAGATAAGCCTTAAGCAAGGCAATGGCCTCCAATATTCTACCGACAGGCTATAACCGCTAGCTAATCTTATAAAAGAGGTATTATTTAATAATAGATAATATAGCCTGTAATATTACTAAAATGGTAAAATAAGTCTCACTCAAAAGGTAGATAATAGCAATTTTTTACGTAATAATAAGATAATCCATTCTTTCATAAGATGAATCATTTATTCCGGGAAGAAATGCCAATACCTTTCAAATTATATGCAGTGGTGTTTGTCTGTTGATAAACTTTCGCATAGCAAATGATTTTTTCGGTTATCGTAATTGATTACCAACCCCAGCAATTACATCTGCCACTTAATAAAATTTATCTACATGAGAATGCAGCAACCTTTACTATTCAAACTAAAGCCAGATCGAATGTGGGTCTGGCTTCTACTCTTGCTTATTGGCCCATTTTCTACGGTGTTTGCCCAGTCTACAGTAAATGGTACGGTAAAAGATCTGGAAGAAGATGCCGGAATGCCGGGTGTAAACGTATTAGTGAAAGGCACAGCGGTAGGCACCGTAACCGACATTGATGGAAACTACAGCCTTACGGTTCCAGCCGGAGGCGATGTGCTGGTCTTTTCATCCGTAGGATACGAAACCGTAGAGATGGAAATTAACGGAAGAAGTACCATTAATGTAGACCTCGCGCCTGACTTACAATCACTTTCCGAAGTGGTGGTGGTAGGATATGGTACCGTAAAGAAAAGTGACCTGACCGGTTCGGTAGCTTCTATTCAGGGCGAGTCCGTGAAGGAATTTCCGGTTGCCTCCATCGATCAGGGCATTCAGGCCCGGGCACCCGGCGTGCAGGTGACTCAGGCCTCGGCCGCACCGGGTGGTGGTGTTTCCGTTCGGATTCGGGGTTCTAACTCAATCAACAGCGGTAGTGAGCCTTTATACGTTATCGATGGATTTCCTATTTATCCCGATAACAGTGCTTATGGCGTGGGTGGCGATCGTCGCCCTTCCAACATCATGTCAACTATCAACCCTAATGATATTGAGTCTATTGAGATTCTGAAAGATGCTTCGGCTACTTCTATCTATGGCTCCCGAGGTTCAAATGGAGTGGTGCTTATTACTACCAAGCGAGGAAAGGCCGGAGAAGCTAAAATAGAGTACGATGGATCGGTATCGGTTCAAACCATTGCGAAAAAAATTGATGTGCTCAACGGTAGCGAGTTTGCCACCTACCTCAATACACTGGAAGAAAGCCAGGGCGGTGCTCCTATCTACAGCCAGGCAGAAATTGATGCTATTGGCGAAGGAACCAACTGGCTGAATGAAGTAACCCGGCCGGGAAGAGTCAATAGCCATCAGCTAAGCTTTTCCGGGGGTAATGAGAGTATGCGTTATGCCATTGTAGGTAACTATTTTAATAATAAAGGTATTATTAAAAACACGGATTTTAATCGCTACGGCATCCGACTGAACCTGGATAATGATGCGCTCAATGATCGCCTGACCATCAACTCCAGTTGGTCTTTCAACCGCACCAACTCTAACAATGCGCCCACTGATCGGGGCGGTCCGGGTGGTATTATTATCACCGCTTTGGGCCTAGATCCTACCGTGCCGGTCAGAGGTTCTGATGGGGAATATGCACTGGCTTCTTATGATGGACGATTTTCTACAAACCCACTTCAGGAGCTGGAGAATGTTACCGATACGGATGCTACCAACCGGGTGCTGGGAAATACCAGTTTTACGTTTAAGATTCTTGAAGGGCTAAATTTTAAGACCAGCATTGGAGCAGATGTTATCAATGCTAGTCGGACCACCTTCTTTCCGGTAGGCATTTCCCGCTTAGGCCGGGACCGGTCAGGTGAACTAACCAAGGCAAACCGAAACTCAGTAAACATCCTAAATGAGAATATTCTCTCATACAACCGCCAGATTAATGATAACCATACTATTGATGTTGTGGCGGGATACACCTTTCAGAAAGAAGTGAACGAAGGCATGAGTGCCACTAACCGGGGCCTTTCCGCAGTCAGTGTAGACCAGGCTACCTTAGGCGGCGGTACTGATATTCAAATTCCATTTTCTGATCGGCGCGAGTGGTTATTGAAGTCGTTTCTGGGAAGGGTTAACTATAACCTGATGGAACGGTATCTGTTTACATTTTCTATCCGTCGTGACGGGTCTTCTCGCTTTGGGGCAGCCAACAAATGGGCTAATTTCCCTTCGGTGGCGTTAGGCTGGAGAGTGGTGGAGGAAAACTTCTTCCAAAACTCGCCACTGGTGAATGCCATCAGCGATTTAAAGCTACGGGCTAGCTGGGGGATTACGGGTAACTCTGAGATTCCGGTTTACAACTCTCAGGCTAACCTGAATGAATATAACTATGTGTTCGGTGGGAATCTGGTGTTGGGTCTGGCCGACGAGCGTTTATCCAACCCTGACCTGCGATGGGAGTCTACCCAGATGTTTAATATCGGCCTTGACTTCTCGTTCCTGCAAAACAAACTGAACCTGACCGCAGACTACTTTAACAACAATACCGAAGATCTGCTATTGTATGTGACCATCCCTAGTAGTTTAGGTTTTAGCTCGGTGTTAAAAAATTCCGGTTCCCTAGAAAATAAAGGGTTTGAGCTTAGCTTAAATTATATTGCTATTGACCGCCAGGATTTGCGCTGGGATATTTCGGGTAATATTTCCTTCTTACGAAACAAAATCACCGATCTGGGTACCAGCACACCTTTTTTCTCAGAATCTACCAGTGGGCACTTAGGGGTTGATGGAAGCTGGGTTGAGGCCGGGAACCCCATTGGTGTATGGCGCGGCTATCACTACCTAGGCATCTTCCAATCCGATGAAGAAATTGACAATAACCCCTCTCGCTCCGGCGACAAACCGGGTTACCCCCGCTATCAGGATACTGATGGTGACGGAGAAATTACTCCGGATGATTACATTATTATTGGCGACCCTAACCCGGATTTCACCTGGGGGCTTACTACTACGCTGAACTACAAGAATTTTGACTTCAGCTTGTTCCTCCGTGGGGTGCAAGGCAATGAAATAAGAAACCTTCAGCAGTCTGAAATTGGCGATGGAGTGCAGAAAATTAATCAGATTGGCAGCATTCTGACAGACTCCTGGACCCCTCAGAATACTGGTGCTTCCCGGCCGGTGATTGACGGTAACCGCGACTTTGCCAATTCGTACCGGGATTCGGATTACTTCATTGAAGATGGTAGCTTTCTTCGGGTACAGAACGTTTCGCTGGGCTATACTCTGCCAGTGTCTAAATTCATTAGCAGAGCCCGAATTTATGTGAGCGCACAGAACCCTTTGCTCATTACCAATTATAGCGGGTTTGATCCGGAAGTGAACAACCGTGGACAGAACAACCTGAACCGGGGTGATGATTATGATGCATACCCTCGCTCACGAACCTTCACAGTAGGTGTTAATTTAGGGCTATAATTACTGATGTATATGAAAACGTTATCTATAAAATTTTCAAAACTAATGCTGGTCCTGGCCATGCTCGTTCCGCTGGCCTGCGAAGACCTGAATGAGAACCCGGACTTTATCACGCAGGAGAATTTCTTCCAAACGGCAGAGCAGTTGGAGCTGGGCGTAAATTCAGTATACGATGGTATTGGATACGGAACCCGCTGGGAAAACCATTTCTATAATCGCTATGTGTTTGAATGCCGGGTTGGCTACCAGGTGGGTTGGGAAAAAGGTCCGTTAGACTTCCAAAACGGAAACGTAAGCCCCGGAGATATTTACATTGAAGCTTACTGGGAGATATCCTATGAGAACATCAACCGAGCAAATGCTATTATCGAAAAAGCCGATGAACTCAAAGAAGAAGGTGTATCTAATACCGCCCTGCTGGATAGGGTGAAAGCCGAAGCCATCTTCCTACGGTCATTCTACTACTTTAACCTGGTGCGCTATTTCGATGATGTACCCGTAACCACCAAGAAGACTACCAGTGATCAGGATTTACCTTCCAACGAAAACGGTAAGCGAGTAGCATTGGATCTGATGGAAGGTGACCTTACTGCGGTGGCAGACATCCTGCCGGAATCATACACGGGCACTGATGTGGGACGGGCCACCAAGTGGGCTGCTATGGCTTTGCTGATGAAAGTGTACTTGCTGGATGAAAAGTGGAACGAAGCTCGTACCACGGCCGAAGCTATCATGAACTCCGGTAACTTTGCCTTGTTTGAAGACTTCTCCTATAATTTTGATATAGCACACGAAAACTCCGGCGAGCGAATCTTTGAAGCGCAGGTTTCTGCCGCGGCCAATGCTAACGAATACAACAACCACCACTCACACTTTGTCCCGGCTGATCTTCCTAACGAGCTGGGCGGTGTGGGCTGGCACTGGCTCAACGGCACCAAAGCGTTCCGCATGAAGTATGACCCCACCGACAAGCGAATTCCCGGTACGTTTATCACCGAATACCCCAGCAACCGGGTAGGGATGACCGATGCAGGAGAATATCCTATTGTACGATGGAGCGAGGATGCTTCGTACAACCTGAGCCGCTTTGGCGGTATGGTTTCAGCCGACGCCGACCCTAATAACCCGGACCAGTTAATCTTTTCCAATGGATGGGTAAATAAGTTAGTGGAAGTGGGGATTGCTAACTCATCTCTTACCGAAAAGAATACGATATATCTCCGCTATGCCGATGTGCTGCTGGGGCATTCCGAAGCGGCTAACGAAAGTGGTACGGGTGATCCTTACATGGGCATTAACGAAGTTCGCCGTCGGGCCGGTTTGCCTCCGCTTTCGGGGCTAAGTCAGTCTGAACTGCGGGATGCGATTGTAGAAGAACGAGTGCTGGAGTTTGCCTTTGAGCAGGAAACCTACCCTGAACTAAAACGGAAAAGTACCTACGGAGGAGAACCCGATTATCTCGGAGATTACATTCAGGAGTTTATTGATACCTATGATGTAGACCGGCAGCTGTCTCCTCGCGATTATGTGCTTCCAATTCCATTAAATGAAACACTGGGGAACCCCAACGTACAGCAAAACTCAGTGTATTAAGATTATCTGATTAACATGCGTTTAGTGAGAATAAGACCTGCTGCTGGCAGGTTTTATTCTTTATATGAATCAGGGGTAATTTCATCAGCCTTGAGTCTAAAGCCAAGGTTGAAAAATGTATTCCAGATCATTCATGAAGTATATTTTCGGAACCCTTATTGGCTTCTTTATACGGGTTAGAATGTGTATACTTCCTCTCAAAGAAGATTGCGGTATTTGATAATGAAAAATATAGTGTTTACACATTGGCTATTTTGGGTTTTCATCACTCTGCTGGCCGGAGTTTGCATGGTAAGTTGTGGTGATGACGAGCCGGCTTTAGCCAGCAACAAACAAACCTTATTCAAATTGCTATCTGCTGGGCAAACCGGGGTGGATTTTGCCAACACTGTGCAGGAAGATGACACCTTCAACATGGTAGATTTTTTCTATGTCTACAATGGTGGTGGTGTGGCAGTTGGCGATCTCAACAATGATTCGCTACCCGATCTTTTCTTCACCGGCAATCAGGTCGCCGACCGCCTTTATCTGAATACTGGACAGGGCAAAGCACTCCGGTTTGAAGACATCAGTGATCAGGCTGGTGTTGTGACTTCCGGCTGGTCTACCGGCGTGACGATGGTCGATATTAACGCGGATGGCTGGCTAGATATTTACGTATGCCGTTCGGGCAATTATCCCGCTGAGAAGCGTAAAAATAAATTACATATCAACAATGGACAATCCGCTGATGGCGTGCCTACCTTTACCGAGTCGGCCGAAGCTTACGGACTAGCCGATACCAGTTACTCTACCCAGGCAGCCTTTCTGGATTATGACAAAGATGGTGATCTGGACATGTATCTGCTCAATCATACCAATGCCATTCGCAACCCCAACGAGGTGCGCCCGCTGATCAGCGACGGAAGCGGTCTCGCCAACGATCGCCTTTACCGCAACAATGGCAACAATACGTTTACCGACGTAACTCTTGAGGCGGGTATTCTGTACGACGGATTGGGCCTGGGAGTGGGTATCAGCGACATAAACGAAGATGGCTGGGATGATATTTATGTGACCAACGATTTTCTGGCGAATGATTATCTGTACCTCAATCAGCAGAACGGTACGTTTAAAGAAGTCTCTGAAGATTACTTTGGGCACGTAAGCCACTTCAGCATGGGCCACGATATTGCCGATTTCAACAACGATGGCCTCAGCGACATCATCACCCTGGACATGCTTCCGCAAGACAATGAGCACCGCAAGAAAATGTCTGGCCCGATGAATTATAACCTCTTTGAATATACCCTGCAAACGGGCTACATGCCGCAGTATATGCGGAATACGATACAACTGAATTTGGGCAAGATCAACGATCAGCAGTATAAGTTTGCCGAGATCGGTCAGTTACTAGACCTAAACGCCACCGACTGGAGCTGGGCACCTCTCATGGCTGACTTTAACAACGATGGCTGGAAAGACGTTTTCATCTCCAACGGCTACCTGCGCGACATTACCGACCTCGATTTTATTAATTACACCGCCGGGGTCAGCGGCAATATTCCAGCCGATAGCCTGGACCATATTCTGAAGGAAAGAGCCCGGAACATGCCCTCCATCAAGCTCTCAAATTTTGTTTTTGAGAACCAAGGCGAATTGCGCTTTGAAGATGTGTCGGCCCAATGGGGCATCGACCAGCCCTCGCTCTCTAACGGCGCGGCTTACGGCGACCTCGACAATGATGGTGATCTGGACCTGGTGGTGAATAATATTAACGAACCGGCATTCATCTATGAGAACCAAACCAGCCAAATCAGTAAAAATCACTTTGTCAGTATTCGCTTGTTGGGAGATAGTCAAAACCCTCAGGGAATTGGTGCGAAGGTCTCGGTTTATCTTCCCGGTATGCATCAGTCAGCGGAACAGTCTGTGACCCGGGGGTATCAGTCATCGGTAGATTATACGCTTCATTTTGGACTAGGTGAAAGTGATCAGGTGGATAGTATACAAGTACAGTGGCCGGATGGGAAAGTATCTCGACTAGAAGCTACGACAGCTAATCAGCAGATTGAGATCCGTCAGGAAGATGCCGTGCAGCCAACAAATAATGCCGCAGCAGATCCTGCTCAATGGTTTATGGAAGCCACGAAAAACCTCAGCATCAATTATCAGCATACCGACCCGGAATACAATGATTTTAGCCGACAGTATTTGCTGCCTCACAAACTGTCGGAACAGGGGCCGGGCATTGCCGTGGGCGATATCAATGGCGATGGTCGGGAAGACTTTTTTGTAGGTGGGGCCTACGAGCATTCCGGCACGCTTTTCTTCCAGAAACCGGACGGTACTTTTCGGCAGACGGCCCTGACCGGCGGGGAAAAGTACGAAGAAGACCTGGGAGTGCTGTTTTTTGATTACGATAACGACGGCGACCTGGACCTCTACATCGCCAGCGGCAGCAACGAACACTTTGCCGACTCAGAGTATTACCAGGACCGGCTTTACCGAAACGACGGAAACGGAAATTTTATGCTTACCCAGGATGTATTGCCCGATCTGCGCATCAGTTCTTCCTGTGTAAAAGCCGCCGATTTTGACCAGGATGGTGACCTTGATCTGTTTGTGGGCGGGCGAACTATTCCGCTGAAATACCCGGTTCCGCCCGATAGTTACCTACTTATTAACAATGGTGGAAAACTTGTTGATAACACCCAGGAACTGGCTTTCGGGCTGAGCAAGATCGGTATGGTAAAAGATGCTTTGTGGACTGATTTTGATAACGACATGGATGTGGATCTGATCATCGTCGGAGAGTTTATGCCCATTCAGTTCTTTAAAAATACCGATGGTCGTTTGGAAAATGTATCGGGCCAAACGGGGCTAACCTACACCGCCGGTTGGTGGAACAGCATCAACGGGGGTGACTTTGATAATGATGGCGACATAGATTACGTGCTGGGCAACCTGGGACTGAATACCACCTACAAAGTATCTCGCAATGAGCCGATGACCATCTACGCTGCCGACCTGGATCAGAACGGTTACATCGATCCTATCATTACCGCGTACATCAACCATCAGGAATCTCCCATCCACACCCGGGATGACATTATTCGTCAGGTTCCGGCACTGAAAAAGAAGTTTACCGATTACGCCAGCTACGCCGAAGCAGATGTTTCGGATATCCTAACGGCCGCTGATAAGAACCGGGCTTATACCGCCAAAGCCTTCCAGTTTGCCTCCTGCTACCTGGAGAATATGGGAAACGGCCGCTTCCAACTTTCACCATTACCCCGGCAAGCCCAATGGGCACCGGTCTATGGCATACTGGTACAAGATGCTGACCAGGATGGTTTTCTGGATGTGCTGCTGTCGGGTAACGATTTTGGTTCGGAACCCATTAGCGGGAGGTACGATGCCTCTACCGGAACGCTTTTAAAAGGAAATGGAAGAGGAAATTTTACGGCCATATCGCCTTCAGCCAGCGGATTAGGCGTGGAAGGAAACTCAAAAGGAGCGGCCATGCTACAGCAGAAAGACCAACGCGTGTATCTCTTCGCCAACAACTCCGGGCCGCTGCAAGCATATAAGATGCGTCAGGCGCAGGGCGATGAAAAGCTCATTTCTATTCCGGCAGATATTCTGAAAGTAAAAATAACGTTTCAGGATAGCACCCAGCGAATGCAAGAGTTTTACTACGGAAGCTCCTACCTGTCTCAATCGAGCCGAAGTTTGTCGCTCACCGGTCAGGAAGCAGAAATTACCCTTTATGATTTTAAAGGTCAGCAAACTACCATTGCACCGTAGGAAGAGGGGCATCTCGTAGGAACATCACTCATGATATCCATATCTTTTTCTTGAGTATCGTAAGTTCTTGCTGAACTAGCTGGCTTGCGTTGGTCGCCCCATTGTAGAGACATTATTCATGATGCCTTCCCATAAAAAAGGGAGGCACACCGTACCTCCCCTTATTTGCCTATTAGTCAAAATACTACAAACTACATTGCAAACTTAGCGAGCGCCCCGCATACCTGAAGCATGATTAATCTAACTTAATAATTCTTTAATATCCATTTAACAATGGCATTAAGTCACGCAAACCTTATGAACAATACTCTTTTTGTAAATAATTGATTATTAGATTTTTACATGGAAAGAAAAAATAGTCTGTTGCCATTGAAACCATGTTTGTTACTTTTGTTATAGTAGATATATGGCAACGTTTAAGGCAATACTCGGCAGCACCCTCAACAACAAACCCAAAGCAGACGGGACCTATACTGTTTACATTCGGGTGACGCAAAGCCGGGTACCTCAGTATTTTTCCATCTCCTACTCCGTAAAAGAAAAAGACTGGAACCATAGCCCCCGTATGGGCGATGATGGAGTGTTAAAACACGTACGGAAGTCGCACCCGAACCATGCTAAAATCAACCAGTTGATCTCCGATACCATTGAGGAAATGCGGGACAAAATTAATGCTCTACCGGTGAAAACCCCGATGCGCGTTAAAGAAGCAATCAAAAATGAAGCTGACGATAAATCATTCATGGCTTTTTATGCAGAGCGATTAGAAGTGTTCAAGGCTAATCCGAATGATTTTCGCCGGTGGAAACGCTACAACAGCGTGTATAATAATCTGCGAAAGTTTCTGAAGGGAAAAGATCTCCGGTTTGATGAACTGACCCATGAGTTTGTGGATAAGTACCGTAATCACCGGCTAAAGCTGGGGCGCAACGGTAATACGGATTTCAAAAAGATGAGTCCCATTTTGAACGAAGCCATCCGGCGAGGCTACTACGACGGACCTAATCTGCTGATGGAAGAAGCGCGTCGAGTGAAACGAAGAAAAAAGCGCAAAGAAGCACTCACGCTGGCCGAACTGGAAAGATTAAAGAACCTGGAATTGCCCGAGGGTAGTCTGATCTGGCACGTCCGCAATTTCTTCATTCTCAACTTCTACTTTCACGGCATGCGGGCTGGTGACTCTTTCATGCTAAAACACCGACAGATTCAGGAGGGAAGGATCTTTTATGAGATGGAAAAAACCGAAAAGCTGGCCAGTTTCAAAATTCCCCGAGATGCTTACTATTTTCTGAATCACTACCTACACCCGGATGTCAGCCCCGATCAATTCGTTTTTCCTTTTCTGAGCAATGATACTGACTACTCCGATGCTACCTTTCTGGTAAAGCAACTGGAGTCTAAAACGGCGCTGGTGAATAAGTATCTGAGAAAAATCGCCGAGTTGGCGGAGATAGATAAACACATTACTACCCACGTGGCTCGCCATACCTTTGCCTCCTTTGCCCGAGACCGGATCGGCGACATCTCTAAAATTCAGGCCTTCCTCAAACACTCCAGCATCCGCGAAACAGAAATTTACCTCAGCGATTTAACTGACAAAAGCCTGGACGAGTCTACCGATGAGATATTTGGGTAACTGTTGAGTGAGCATCTTATCAGTCAGGGTTGCATGCTCCCTCATTGTTATCAGTGATGATTATTAGAGAATTAACTCGGGTATACTTCCAAAAAAATATAGTGAGAAAAAAAGTGGAAATGTTTTAGTATAGTTTTAGTGTAAAAAATATGTTCTGTCTTATAAATATGAAAATCAGAGGTTTGTGATTTTAAAAAGTGGTCTCACTAGGAATCGAACCTGAAGCTATGAATTAAGAATTATTCCTGCTATATCGTGTTACGGAATCAAAATTCCTGGAATAAATTTACAAAATATTCAGATGAATTGCTGGACAGGATTTAGGAATATAATATCTAAGGTTCATCCAGCCGCATTCGCTCGGCGAAGCTGTTCAGGAAGGTGCGATTCGGGTTAAAGCGTAGCATTACCTGTCGCCAGGTTTCAAACTTAGGATACCATTGCCGGATGAGTTCGGTACGGCCTTCCAGTCGGTTGGTGATTTTGCCCCAATGCGGTTTCCCGCCTGCCTCAAGATTAATATCCTGGTACTCGTTCAGAATCAAGGTAGCTCCTTTCTGGCGTACCAGCACCGGGTTGCCAATGTAGCAGACATCGGTTTCATGTTCGGGAGTAAGATAGATGGGTGAGCTTTTGACGAAGCGCAGCGTGGGAGCCGAACTGGGATACAGTTTATATTTCTCAGAGAGTTGAGCCACTTTGGCAAAGATCTTATCCATCACATCCAGATAGGTGGTTTCATGACGGTTGTAGGCAAACTCAGCTCCGTGTCCCTGGCTGGCTACATACTCGAAACCCTGGAAAAGAACCTTATACGATTTATGTACATAAGTAGTGTCCTTCAGTGCTGTCATGGAACGTTCTAACGCAGCGGGAACCAACTTGGGAAGGTTATTCACGACAAACAATGATATCCGGTAGGCTAGCGGAATATTACTGACGATGGTAGCGAGAATATTGCGGGTGCGGTCGCGCAGGGTACGAAACTGAAACCTGTCTACCTCAAAGGTGCGGGCAACCATACAGGTATGGTCTCCGTCTTTTTCATACGGGTTTACTACGATAAAAACGCTGCGAATGGGCCGCTCTACTTTCTGGCCGTTGATCAGAATCGGGTAGTCATCAAACATACTTCCATCGGCTAGCTTTTGGCGTACCTCCGACCATTTCTCAGCGCAGCGATTTTCGTATAACCAGTAGCGGGGGCGCACCTCCAGGATGTAAGAGTACACAATACCCATACAACCCATACTCACCACAGCACTGTAAAATGTGTCATCATCCTGAATGAGTTCTGTGTCTGCTTCTTTGTGTTGGTTTGGGTCTGTGAAACCTTCGCTTGGCTCAATACGGTACTTTTTCCCTTCAGTAGCGACCATCATCAAAGAGCGAACCATACCTGACATAGCAGGTAGATTGCGTCCTGAGCCGTGAGTGCCAGTGGCAATTGCCCCCGAAATGGTTTGTTCATCAATTGCTCCCATGTTAATCAGTGCTAATCTCTGCCGGTCGAGCTGTCGGTTGAGTTTTTCTACGGTGATTCCTCCTTCTACCTCAACCAGGTATTTTTCCTGATGATGCAGGTGCAGTCTATCTTTATCTAACTCCAGTAACCGATTTAGGCGAGACATATCTACCAGGTGGCCGTCGGTAATGGCAATATCTGAGTAGGAGTGACCGGAACCTACTGCCCGGATGCGATGTCCGCAAGCCTCTGCTTCCTGCACTGCCGCTACAATATCCTCTAAGCTGCCCGGAGTTAAGTATTTGAAAGGCTCTACTTGATGCTTTTTAATGACATTGCTCCAGGTAATTCGGTTGCGGGTTTTCATTGTTAGGGGCGGTATTGGTGGCAGAAGTATCAGTAAATCACTAAAGATTATTACGGTTGATTTTGTATGTGATGTTTCGCCCTACTCAGAGTCCTCTTCGAGCGGCCGGCGCCCGGTAACTCTGAGCGAGATAGAAATTTGATTGCAAAATCAACCGTAATAAAGTCTACTTATTAGTAAATTTTTACCCCCAGGTGTCACCCTGTTTTAACGAAAAATGGGTACCACATTTTTTGTTTGTGATACCCATTATAAAATTGAAATTCCTTTTTTATGATTTGGTTAAATCATCGCTTCATTATTCGTAGGGGTTTAGAAGAAAGCTGCCCTGACGTTAACGTAATCAGGTAAATACCACTCTTCAGTCGGTCGCCTTGCTCAAACCGGTATTGATTGTGGCCTGATGTGGCTTCTGCCTCTTCTGAGAAGACTACCGACCCACTCAAATCGGTGAGATGTATATAGACCGTTCCTGAAGTGGGTACTTCGTAATCCATGTGAAATGACGCGCTGAAGGGGTTGGGTGCCACTAACTTAATGACTGGATTAGGATCAATAGCAATGGCCTGGTAAGATACTGCTACCACTTTAAAGCGCTCAAACTTTCCGTCAAAGTCAGTCTGAGTCAGACGGTAATACGAAACTCCGTTTAGTGGATAAGGGTCATTGTAGAAATATTTTTTATTTTGTTGGCTATTTCCTGCCCCTTTTATAGTGGAAATGGATTCAAACGTTTTGCCATCGCCGCTTCGCTCAATAGTGAAAAAATCATTGTTAATCTCAGTGCTGGTTTCCCAAGCCACTTTCACCTGAGTATCTGATACAGTTGCTTTAAAATATGTCAACGAGATTGGTAGAGTCCCATTACCATTCTGTAGTATGTCATAAATGGCCGGGTATTGTGTCTGAAGGCTGGTCCCATCCTGCGCTGATGTTGAAGCATCATTGTTGCCTGAGACTGTGCCCACTACAAAAAGATCACCATCGCTTCCATTATAGGTATCCTGATTGTTATTAGGAAAACTCATATTACCTCCAATAGCAATGATGCCGCCATTTCCTACCACAATTTTATTGTCAGCAGTAAAATCACCGGTTACGATCAGTACGCCGCCCTCATTAATGGTTATATTTGATTTATTACCCATATTCAGGTTTCCATTAATAAGTAAAGTATCTGTAATAATCAGTGTATTGCTGGAACCACTTTTGTAGTTTAAATCACCTGTCCTGGTTACAAATTTGAAAATCTCGATATCGGAATCGATATCCGTTGTAGCTGGTGCAAAACCGCCCGCCCAAGTCGCATTGTCGGTCCAGAAGCCATTGGCTACCGAGTAAAAATCAGGAGGAGCTGCTTTGCTTTCTGTATTCTGTCCTAAATTTAAATAAAAGAACAAACCCAAGCCTCCTAATATTGCCAAAGCAATACCAGAAGCAATATACCACACCTGTATCTTTTGTTTAGCAGAAGGTTTATGTCTTAAAGTGCGTTTAGTTTTCATAGAGCACCCTTATGTTTAATTAGCAATAAGTTTTGATAAATTATTTATGCAATAGAGGGGGAAAACATAAGATCTTCTGTATTAATCTGGTCACCGTCGCTCAGTAAGACGGCGCGCTCTACAAAGGACCTGAGTTCGCGGATATTACCGGGCCAATCATGCTCCAGCATTGCTTCCATTGCCTCTCGGGTGAATGTTTTTGGACTAATCCGGTTTTGTTGGCAAGCGTCATGCAGAAAGTGCTTAGCTAGTAAAATTACATCATTGTCCCGCTCCCGTAGCGGAGGTAAATGGAGGAGAAAGCCTTGTAACCGATAGTAGAGGTCTTCGCGAAATTTGCCTTCTTTTACCCGTTGGGCCAAGTGCTTATTGGTAGCTGCCAGTACTCGTATGTCCAGACTAATTTCCTTATTACTACCAATGCGGGAGATCTTTTTTTCCTGAAGCACCCGCAGTAGTTTGGTTTGTAAGTTGATGTCCATTTCTCCAATCTCATCGAGCAAAATGGTGCCGCCGTTTGCTTCCTCAAACTTGCCAATACGGCGTCCATCTGCTCCGGTAAAAGCCCCTTTTTCGTGCCCGAACAATTCACTCTCAATCAAATCTTCAGGAATAGCGGCTACGTTTACGGCTACAAATGGCTTCTTTTTGCGAGGAGAATGATAGTGAATGGCGCGGGCAATCACTTCCTTGCCCGTGCCGCTCTCACCAGTTATTAGGGCAAGGATATTGCTGTTTTCTACCTTCTGAATGAGTCTTAACACCTTAAGTACGGCATTACTTTCGCCGATAATGGTATCGTAGCGGTGCCGGTCAATGATCTGGTCGCGGAGCACTTCTACTTCCTTTTTGAGATTAATGTGAGCAGTAAGATTTTTGATACAACAGGCCAGCTCTTTAAGGGCATTAACATCTTTAACTACATAATATTGAGCCCCACTTTTATAAGCTTCTACTGCTACTTTCACTTCTTTCTGCCCAGAAACTACCACCACCGCAATGTCTTGACTATAGTGTTTGATTTGTTTGATAATCTCTAGCCCGGATATGCCAGGGAGATTATAATCTACGGTTACGATGTCTGGATTTAGGTGTATATTCTGGAAGAATTCTTCTCCACTCTGAAAATTAGTTACGTCATAATTGCCATCCTTTTCCAGTGAAAGCTTCAGCATTTTGCCAAATGTTACTTCATCTTCAATGGCAAAAATTTTTATTATATGCTCCATATCTTGATTCTGATTTTTTATGTAGAAATCGGTGGTAGGTCAGGGTATGGCACAAGCCTTTTCGAGTATAATACCACAGAGTGATATTAAGAGTGAAATTATGGTATTATTTAAAGAATAAATCCTCGTTTTGAGAGCACATAGCATTATTGTAAGGTTTGGTGGTATTGCGGCGTTAAGTGCATCATGTAAGGTGTGAGGGGCTTCACTTACTCTGATTATACACAAACTCACCGGATGGGAAGGAAAACAGAAATGTGTGGAGGAGGACAAGCATACTCTGCACATAAGAAAAGGAATGCAGAGGTATTATATGCAATAAGTTATAGCAGATGAAGGTGTTTCCTCTTCTTTGTATATGTTTCTGATGTCAGTAAATGAGAGGAAATTGAATGGGTTATGCGAGTCAAGAGCAAGGAGAACAAACGCTGATTATTCATGCATTTTTGTGGTTTTACAAGCATTGAGTTTTAACCCAAGGCTGAAAAACATACTATAGCTCACTTAAGAATACGTTTTATTAGGCCTTGATTCGCATTCATTAGACTTTATTACGGTTTATATTTTAGGCAAGATTTTGCTTTCCTCAGAGTCACTTGAGAGGACTCTGAGTATCTTAAAAAGATATGTTAGCGTAGTTTCGTGAGCTTAACAAGTAAACCGTAATAACCTTTATTATAATTATTATAACAAAGAGAACTATTGCTCACCCGGGCCTACAGGCGGGATAGGTTCACCTTCTACCCAGGGCGCTCCGGCTTCTATTAGTGCGTTAGCTATATCCGACATTTTATTTTCGGTAGAAGTCAACTGCTTTTTCAACTCAGTTACCTCATCCTGCACAATAGCCAGAATTTTTCGATGAGTCTCTGTAGGTCCGTAGGTAGAACGGCCAATGCCCAGTTCCAGTGTAAACAGCCGTTGCTGAATAGTAGGGTGGGTTTTCTCGCCTACCTGCAATTTAGACTGATTGCCGTACAGATCTTCATCCAGTTCAAACAGTGACTGTCTTACCTGGTACAATTGCTGATCTAATGCTCCCGGAGCAATGGGGGCTTGGCTTAGAGCGGCCTCCATCCGATTGGCTCGAGTAAGGGTATTGTCCAGAGAAACCTGTAAAGCAGTGGCCGAACGCACCACGCTTTCGTAAGATCGCCAGAACTGGGCTGTTTCCTGGGCAGTAGCTCCTTCTAAAGCCCCTTCATGTAAAGGTACTACCTCAAAGGTAATAGGCTCAGACAGATCAGAAATTTCGCCATCTACTTGTTTGGAGAGACTGGCAGTATAGGTGCCTGCTGCTACCATCAGCCCTTGTTGCGGAGCTTCTTCATCGTCACCTCCGGTAGGCTGTTGTTCCAGAAAAATAGGGAATGGCGTTGGGTAACGTAAATCCCAGACTACGCGGTGAAAGCCATTGCTCACCGGACCTTCTACCCGCCGGATAGCATTGCCTTCGCTGTCTTTAATAGTAATCCAGATTTTTGGCTCTTCTTGTCGGTGTTCGGCTTCTACTTCATCCCAGCCAGGAAAAGGAATGTCCTGACTTTCGGCATCCAGGGTCTTTTCACGGTCAATGCGTTGTTTCTCTTTGGTTGTTAGCTCGTCTTTCAGATAGTAAGTGAATACGGCGCCAAACGGAGGGTTGGGAGCTACAAAGTGAGAAGCGCCCTGCGAACCTTTTTCATCATCAAAACTGAGGTGAGAGCGGGGAATGTACCAGTCGGCATCCTGTGTAGGAAATAGTGTGGCTTCAGCCAGCAATTGTTCTTCGGATACCTGCCGTAAAGCACTGTAATCGTCCAAAATGAAAATGCCCCGCCCAAACGATGCAGCAACCAAGTCGTCTTCGCGTTTCTGAATAGCTAAATCGCGGAAAGAGATAGTCGGTAATCCTCCGCTAAGTTCAGTCCAGTGCTGCCCCCTGTCAATGGTAAAATAGACGCCAAATTCGGTAGCCAGAAACATAAGCTCCGGCTTTTCGTGGTCTTGCACGATACGCCAGACCAGGGTACGGTCAGGAATGGTGCCGGAGATAGACTGCCAGCTTTGGCCTCGGTCAGTGCTTTTCACCAAATACGGGCTAAAGTCGCCATACTTATGGTTGTCTAATGCTACGTACACGGTGTTGGCATCGTGCAAGTCTGCTTTAATATCGTTAACAAAAGCTGTGGCAGGCACACCAGGCATGCTGCTTACGTCAATACTTCGCCAATTAGCCCCTCCGTCTTCAGTTACCTGCACAATTCCATCGTCGGTACCGGCATAGATCAGCCCCTCCTGCTGAGGAGATTCGGATAATGAAGTAATGGTGTTGTAGTTTGACATGGCCAGCACATCCCAGGGAGCGTCCCAACTCTGCACCCGTCCCATGATGGGCAGCGTGAAGCGATCCTGATTTTTGGTCAGGTCGCCGGAAATAGCCTGCCATTCATCGCCCCGGTTATTCGAACGCCATACGCGCTGAGAGGCATAATAGATCCGGGCCGGGTCGTGCGGACTGACCAGAATAGGTGCGTCCCAGTTGAAGCGTTCGTAGTCTTCATCAGCTTCAGGTTGAGGTTGTATATCAACTACTTCGCCGGTGGTCATATCAATTCGGGAGAGGGTGCCTTCCTGCCGTTCGGCATACACAATGGCTGGGTTGCCGGGTTCGGTCGCCGGTTGGTGCCCGTCCCAGTTGAGCACCACTCGCCAGTCGGAGTTCTGTATGCCGTGCACATTGTCGGTTTGGGAAGGGCCTCCCTGCGTGCTATTATCCTGCGTGCCACCGTAAATGTTGTAGAATGGTTCGGCATCATCCAGGGCAATTTTGTAGAACTGAGTAATGGGCAGATTCTGGATATAACGCCAGTTTTCAGCCAGATCAAAGCTTTCGTATACTCCGCCGTCGGTACCTACCAGCAGGTAATCGGGATCATCGGGGCGAAAGGCAATGGCGTGGTTATCTCCGTGCTTGTGGGCACTGTTTAAACGGGAGAAGGTTTTTCCGCCATCGTCAGAATATTGCATAGAGGCGTCTACCAGGTACAGGCGCTCAAACTGGTGAGGCGAAGCATATAACTCCTGATAGTAGTGAGGCCCTGTGCCACCCGAAACGGCATCGGATCGTTTCTCCCAGGTGCTGCCACGGTCAGCAGAGCGATAAAGGCCACCGGTACGTCGTTCTAACTCAATAGCTGCGTACACAATGTCAGGCTGCTGGGGCGAGATGGCTAGGCCGATTTTTCCCATATCTTCGGTCGGTAGTCCTTGGGTGAGTTCTTCCCAGGTGTCGCCGCCATCCCTGCTGCGGTAAATTCCGGTTCCGGGGCCACCTCCCATGTAGGAAGCAACATTGCGGTGCCGTTGCCAGGTAGCAGCATACATCCAGTTAGGGTTTCTCGGATCTGCCACCAGGTCGGTAACTCCTACCCATTCTTCATCGCCCAGAGTTTTAGTCCAGGTTTCGCCACCATCGGCAGTTTTATAAAGCCCTCGTTCGCCTCCTTTGCTCCACAGCGGCCCTTGAGCCGCCACCCATACGATATCAGAGTTGTCCGGATGAATGATAATTTTAGAGATATGCTCTGATGCTGTTAGCCCCATATTCTCCCAGGTCTCTCCTCCATCCATACTTCGGTACACCCCATCGCCATACCCCATGTGGCGCCCACCTACATTTTCTCCGGTGCCTACCCAAACAATGTGTGGATTGCCGGGGTCTACACTCACGCAGCCAATAGAGTAAGAGCCTTGCCCATCAAAAATAGACTCAAAGGTAACGCCAGCATTGGTAGTTTTCCAGACTCCGCCCGAAGCTACCCCCACGTACCAGATGCTGGGGTCTTCCGGATGAATGACCAGATCACCGATCCTCCCTGACATAAACGCCGGGCCGATATTGCGAAATTCCAGCCCCTCGAAGGTGGAGTCTGCCATTAGGGTTTCGGTAGGTGGTGTAGTGCGACGATTGCGTTGGCTGTTAGCAGTGTAGCAAATCGCCAACAGCAAGCTCAGGGTTAGGGTGTAGGGTATAAGCCTCATCATAATCTGTGGTTAATTATTTAATGAGTAATGACTGAGGATGAATGAAAGAATCCCTAAAGTTGACTCTTTATGGGAATATCTATGAGTATTGATAGGTTTTGTAAGGCAAGAAGCTGTATTGAAAACGTTGGCTATAATTTGTAAGCCTGACGGGCCAGTAGCTTCCATTGGCTGCCTTGCTTTTGCCACACCAGCAAAACTCCCAGGTGCACGTCAGCGGCATTACCATTATCGACCACGCTACCCGTCAGCTCGTGCCGCACCAGAGCGGTTTTTCCTACCACGGTTACCGTTTGGTTGGTGAGGTCCATCGTTTTAAAATCAGATTTTCCGCTGGCTAATGCTCCTACAAATTTGGCTTTGTCTTCCAGGTTTCCGCTGGAATGGCCGTAGGTGAGTTCTTCGGCGGTAATTTTATTAAGCGTGGCTTCGTCGGCATCTACCATCGCCACACGGAGGGTTTCGACCGCATCGGCTACGGCTTTCTCTTCCTTAGATTGAGCTTGCACAGCGGCGCTAATGAATAAACTTACGAGTAAAACACTAAATACTTTTTTCATGAGAACTGAGTTAGGCTGGTTATTATAAAATTGATATTCTTCAGCAAGATACCCTTCTTTCCGAAAGAATCGAAACTCAGATGATGAAATTGGATAAGGGAGGTAAAAGGATGGCTAAAGGCCGGAGGCAGGACATTGAGCAACCGCCTCCGGAAGCTACAAGACTAATACTCAATGAGTCCCCAGCAACTGACAATCGAGCACTTGCCTATTGCCATCCTCCACCCAAGCTCTGGTACAGGGAGGTGAGCGACAGGAAAATTTCTTTACGGGTATTGATCATGTTAAGCTCAGCATCCAGCACCCGCTCTTGAGCGGTAATGACCTCCAAATAAGTAGCATAACCCGCAGCAAACAGATCATTAGAGGTGCTTACTGCATTGAGTAATACGTCTGTTTCCTGTTGCCTCATTTCATAGGCCAGAGTATAGTTTTCTACCCGTTGCAGATTAGTGAGCACCTCCTGATATCCGTTCAGAATGGACTGCTGGTAGTCGTAAAAAGCCTGTAGGTTTCGGGCTACCATCTGGCTGTATTCTGCTTTCAGTCTTTTCTGATAAAAGATAGGTGCGGTTACTCCACCCAGCAATCCGGCTACTAGTGACTCGGGAGTGGTGAATAGAGAGGGCAGCGAATTAGCGTGAAATCCGGCGTAGGGAGTAATAGTGAGAGCGGGTAAAAACGCGGCTCGGGCGGCTTCTACATCGGCCTTAGCAGCTACTAATTCCAGTTCGGCTTGCTGCACATCGGGACGGCGGCGTAACAACGATGATGGGATACCGGCGGCCACAAATTCAGGGAGTTGCTGGTCTACAATAGGCTCACCCCGTTCGATAGGCTGAGGATACCGACCTAGCAATAGATTTAATTGATTCTCTACTTCTACAATCCGCTGTTGCTTTTCGTAACCCAGGCTTCGGGTACGCAGCAGTTGGGCCTGAAATTGCTGTACGGCTAGTTCCGTCGCCCGTCCGCCAATCTTCTGGATCTCAATTACATTCTGACCTACTTCCTGAAGCTCAATGTTTTTCTGAATCGTTTCAAGCTCATAGTCCAGGCCCAGTAACTCATAATACAGACGGGCGATCTCGGCCACCAGCGATGTAATGACCAGGTGCTGTCCTTTTTCTGTCGCCAGAAAGCGGGCATAAGCAGCTTCTCGCTGACTTTTAAGCTTACCCCACAAATCAGCCTCCCAGGTGCTTTGTAATCCGAAGAAATGGTTCTCCGTCTGGCCGGGCACATTACTGTCACCATTAATAGTCCCTCTAAGCCAGTTCCGGCGGATGTTGCCACTACGTACCCGGAAGCGCGCATCTAAGGTAGGCAATAAAGCTCCCTGCCGAATAGTATAATTAGCTCGGGCGATCTCTATACGCTGCACAGCAGAAAGTAAATCCAGATTATTATTAATGCCGGTATCAATTAATGCGATCAGGTAAGGATCACTGAAGAAATCCTGCCAGGCTATATCTCCGATACTTACAGAATCAACCCCTTCTGCAAATGAAGTCGGCATCTTCTCCATCGTCGGCATTTGCGGCGGTTCGGCTACTTTACAACTGCTGACCAGGGCCAGCGCTAATAAGAAATAAACTGACTTGATAAGTGTTTGACGGAATATCATAAGATAGTAGTGGCTCAATTACTGGAAAGCGTAATATCCATCTCCGGGTGAGGTTCAGGACGATACTCTTGTTTCTTTTTCTTAGTAATAAGTTGGGCAAAGAGGACATATAAACCGGGAATGAGGAACACTCCGAAAACGGTACCAATTAACATACCTCCGGCGGCGGCTGTACCGATAGACCGGTTACCCAATGCTCCGGCTCCCGTAGCAATACATAAGGGAATCAGTCCGGCGATAAAGGCAAAGGAGGTCATCAAAATAGGACGAAGGCGGGATACCGCTCCTTCCACCGCTGCCCGTAGCACCGTGTGACCCGCCTGGCGCCGCTGGATGGCAAACTCTACGATCAGAATGGCATTTTTTCCTAACAGTCCGATCAGCATAATGAGGGCTACCTGGGCGTAAATGTTGTTTTGCAAGTCAAGCAGGTACAGCGAGAAGAATGCGCCAAATACACCTAGTGGTAAGGACAGAATTACCGGCAGTGGTAAGAGGAAGCTCTCGTACTGAGCGGCCAGCAGCAAATACACAAACAGCAGACAGATGGCAAAAATGTAGATTGCCTGATCGCCTGATGTTACTTCTTCCCGGGTCATGCCGTACCAGTCGTAACTGTAGCCTCGCGGAAGCTTTTGCGCAGCTATTCGCTGGATAGCTTTGACCACATCACCACTACTATAACCGGCAGCAGCCCCTCCTTTAACAGTAGCCGAAGTGTACATATTAAAGCGGGTAAGCTGTTCTGGTCCGTATACCCGCTCCATTGAGATGAAGGTAGAGTAAGGTACCATCTCGCCTTTGTCATTCTTAATATGCAGTTTCAGCACATCTTCGGGCTTGGCCCGGTATTCGGGAGATGCCTGAATCATAACGTCGTACATCTGTCCGAAGCGAACAAAGTCTGAGGTATACATCCCGCCAACCAGCGTCTGTAGCGTTTTCATGGCCCGGTCAATGGTAACGCCTTTTTTGGCGGCCATGTCCTGGTCTACGCGAATCATATACTGCGGGAAATTCGGGTCAAAGTCGGTGTAGGCATTACTGATTTCGGGAGCTTCCTCCAGCGCTTCAATAAAATCCAGCGTGACCTGCTCCATTTTTGGCAAATTACCACTACCGGTTCGGTCCAGTACTTTCATTTGAAAACCACTGGAGTTACCAAAACCAGACACGGTAGGTGGCAGGAAAAAAGCAACTTTTGCGTCGGTAATGTATTTTGTTCGTTCCTCCAGTTGGGCAACTACTTCCTGAATGGTTTCTTCCCGATCTTCCCAGCTCTTCAAATTCACCATCCCCATACCGTATGAAGCTCCGGATAAGCCGTTGGTTAAGCTATATCCGGCCAGGGTAGATACAGAACTTACTGCGCTCAGTTCGCGAGCGGAGCGTTGTACATCGTCCAGCACTTCTACGGTTCGTTCTACGGTGGCACCTGCCGGAGTCGTTACGTTCACGTAGATCATACTTTGATCTTCAGTAGGGATAAAGCCAGTTGGCAATACCCGGTTCACGCCCCAGGTGGCTACGAAAAAGCCGATTAAGACCAGTACTGTAATTACGCGCCGCCCTGCCAGGAAGCTAACGCTGCTGCGATATTTACTGGCAAAGGCATTGTAACCCCGGTTAAACTTGTTGAAAAACCACTGTAAAGGATTCTTCTTCTTTTCTTTACCGTGATTATTGCGAAGCATGATAGCACACAAAGCTGGGGTCAGCGTTAAGGCATTTACCCCCGAGATGGCAATCGCAATAGCCAGTGTCAGTGAGAACTGCCGATAAAATACTCCTACCGGCCCCGACATGAAGGCTACCGGCACGAATACGGCTGACATTACCAGCGTGATAGAAATAATAGCTCCACTGATCTCGTGCATGGCCGCAAAGGTTGCTTCCCTCGGCCCCATGTTTTCTTCTTCCATCTTGGCGTGCACCGCTTCTACCACCACAATGGCATTATCTACTACAATCCCGATGGCCAGTACTAAGGCAAACAGGGTGAGCAGATTGATGGAAAAGCCTAGCTGCTGCATGAAGAATAGTGTTCCGATCAGGGCAACAGGCACGGCTAAGGCGGGAATCAGTGTAGACCGGAAATCTTGCAAAAAGATAAACACTACAATGAATACCAGAATAAATGCCTCAATTAACGTGCGGACTACCTCGTGAATAGAAGCATCGAGAAAGCGAGAGACGTCGTAAGTAACTTTATAGTCCATGCCGGGAGGAAAGGAGCTGGCTTTCAAGTCAGCCAGCCGGTCTTTTACCCGCTGAATTACGGCGCGGGCGTTGGAACCCGGCCGCTGAATGATCATAATAGAGGCCGAAGGCTGCCCATCGGTCCGGGCAATCCGGCCGTAGTTCAAGTTCCCTAATTCTACATCGGCCACATCCTGTAAGCGCAAAATAGAACCATCATCGCTAGCCCGAATTACCAGTTTATTGTACTGATCCGGTTCGTAGAATTTACCCGTATAGCGCAGCATGTATTGAAGTACCTGAGGAGCTTTGTCGTTACTAATCCCGATCAGGCCGGGAGCAGCTTCAATATTTTGCTTTTGAATGGCGTTCATTACCTCTTCGGTAGATACCTCGTAGGCGGTCATTCGGTCGGGTTTAAGCCAGATACGCATGGAGTAATCTTTCGTACTCATGATCTCGGCAAAACCCACACCCTCTACCCGGCGCAGTTCCTGTAATACGTTAAGGTCAGCGAAGTTATAGATGAATTTCTCATCCAGCGTGGGGTCATCACTCATGATATTAATGTAGAGAAGTAACCCTTCCACCTGCTTCTCGGTCGTTACCCCTGCTTTGACTACCTCTTCGGGCAAATCATTAACTACAGTGGATACCCGGTTTTGTACCTCTACTGCGGCCAGATCAGGATTCGTGCCTTCTTCGAAAAATATCTTGATGATGTTGGTACCCCGGTTACTGGAAACGGAGGTCATATAGGTCATGCCGGGCACACCATTGATCACTTTTTCTAACGGGGTGGCTACTGTATTAGCTCCAACCTCAGCATTGGCTCCCCGGTATTTGGCCCGCACTGACACGGATGGCGGCGCAATATCCGGAAATAAAGCGATGGGCAATGTGAAAAAAGAAAGGACCCCCAATAGGGTAATGAACAGAGAGATGACCAGTGATAGGACTGGCCTACGGATAAATATATCGAACATGCTTTATTAGTAGTGGCTTTCCTTAATTACAACGTTTCCGCTTTTTGTTGCTGGCTGGTCAGAGCGAGTATACTGTCCAGACCTACATGCTGAGGTGCAATCTGCATTCCTTCCTGCAGGTTCTGAATACCTTCAAATACAATACGGTCGCCGGGTTCTAAGCCTGATTCTACAATGTAATAGTGAGAGAATCGAGTTTTAGGAACGAAGTTTCGCATTTTTACCTGGTCCGTTGAATCTACCAGAAAGACATAGTTTTTGTCCTGAATTTCAAATACTGCTTTCTGAGGTACAATTACAGCATTTTTAATAGTGCTGGAAAGGCTGATTCTTCCGGTAGCCCGGTGTTTCAGTATTTTTTCAGGATTGGGGAAACGGGCCCGAAAAGCAATGGAACCAGTGCTGGCTTTAAATTCACCTTCCATCGTTTCAATGTTCCCTACATGGGGATAATTTGAGCCATCGGCTAGAATGAGCTTTACCTGGTTAGATTTGTTATTTGTATTAGCCGCTTTAGTCTTCATATACTGAAGGTACTCACTTTCTGAAACGTAGAAGTAGGCATAAACTTCGCTTACGTCGGAGGCCGTAGTTAATAATGTTCCGTGCTCAATTAGACTTCCGGTTTTCAGAGGGATACGATCGATAATACCATCGAAAGGGGCCCGAATGCTAGTGTAAGATACACGCATGGTAGCGTTTGTCTCAGCAGATCTGGACTCTGCAATGCGCGCTTTTACGGCATCTAGTCTGGCCAGTGCCACATCAAGTTCGGTTTTAGATATTACATTTTTATCTACCAGTACTCGCAAACGGTCTACTTCCAGTTCAACAGCTTTGGCCTCGGCAATAGTATTTTGTAGGTTAGCTTTAGCCTTAGCTAACTCTGCTTTGTATTCTTCGTCATTAATTTTAAAGAGCAGTTGCCCCTTCTTTATTTCCTGTCCTTCATCTACATAAATTCTTTCTAAGAAGCCTTGCACTCGGGCGCGTAACTCTACGTTTTGCACCGCTTGTATATCAGCTACGTACTCCCGGTATAAGGTAGTGTCTTTCATTAGAACCTGAGTCACGGGGAGGTTCTGTATTTCCCCTTGGTTAGTGATGCTTTGAGCTTTCTCTGTGCAGTTTGTTAAAAGCCCAAGTAAGCACATCATCATTCCTGCAGTAAGAAAACCGATATGTTTTTTCATAAAGAGAGTAGCGATAATTATAGTTGAGAAACTGAGACTATTTTGTGACAAATTTTGTGCTAGCCTTCATTTGCTGGCCAGCGAACGAGTGGATTTTTGCTGCCTGGTTAAGGTAATGAGTGTGCCTAGTAACGTTACCCGGTAAAGCGCGGCAGACTTACTAAGTCAGAAGGGAGTGAAACGGAATAGATCAACCTGAAGCATTATAAAATAAAATGCTTTGAGGCGAAAAGCCGGAGAGGTAGGAAAAAGAGAAGTACTCTTCATCATGGCAAGTAATCCTGAGAAGGAAATGGAATGCTTTTGCAAGCGATTAATGCTCAGCGTTAAATACAACTCTCAGACTCAGACAATTATTTCAGGCAAGTAACTTTTAGCCAGAAAACGCAATAAAACCTAAGAGAAAAGCATACATATTTCCTGCGACTTCTTACAAGCGACTGCGTGTAAGCTTAAATAAACCCTGAATTTTATATAAAACAACCTTAACTTAAGTCTCTAATGTAAGACAAAATCTTTAAAAAATAAAATTAATTTAAGTTATAAGCCAACAAATTAGACAAATCAAGAAAATTGATAAGCACTTTTTGGAGGGAGCGATGCCAGAAGTTACTGTAAATGCAATTTCTAGCGAAAGTGCTTTATAGCATCTTATCTGCTATTTGCCGCTATATAATAGTGATCTTTTCTTTAATTATTATGCAAAAATGCGGTGCCTAATGGCCCAAAGCTGTTGCTGTTACTGATTTTTGCAGGAGTTGACAACTTTATAACAGATCTATGAGTAATAATGTTTGGTAAACTACGCATAAAAAAGGCTTTGCAGCATACTGGCTATTCAAAAGTGCAGGCATAATGGTAGGTCGGGCAACTTACTGCTAAAGTTGTTGCCTGGTTCTGATATACATGTTCGGTAATTTTTTTTGGGAAAAGGAAATTATAGTCCGCCGAAGGTTGACTCGTACAAAAGCTGCAATATCTTTTTAGCTCTACTTTCAGAAAGAGGTTTTTCTACGTAGGCTATAACATCAGAGTAATACTTGGCACGTTCTTTATCTTCCCGCAGTGCAGACGTGGTAAACATGCATATCTTTGATTTGCCTGTCATTCCACTTTTTTCCCAGTAATTAAGGAAATCAAAGCCATTCATCAGTGGCATGTTGATGTCCAGGAAAATAAGCTCTGGAAAACTTTCCGGGTGATGTTCCAGTAGTTCTACGGCTTCTTCTCCATTAAAAGCAACTCTAATTTCACGTGCCGCCTCAATGTCTGTCAGCATCATTTCCGTTACCATATTACTGATAGCATCATCATCAATCAGTAAAATACTTGTCAGTTTTTTCATCCGTGTAATTTGCTTTTTCAAAAGATAATACGGGTGGCCAGGCTACGTGTAATATCTGCTGTCTTGTGTTATTTAAGCTGGTATTTTGGGTTATAAATTTACTTATGAAGGTTCCCACATTAACCTTTCTCATTTTTACCCCTAATAAGTGTCAATTTTGAATCAGTGCCTCATGTTAATGATATTGTGTTAGTTGCTTTGCAACCTCTGCGGTAATATAGAAGGTTGAAAATGCTTAATTATATGGTTCATGAGTAGTAGAAGGTTTAAAGTAAATTTTGAAAGTGGTGCCTTCTTTTAATTTACTTTCCACTTCAATTCTACCACCATATTTCTCAATAATAGATTTTACAATATGCAGCCCTATTCCTTTTCCTTCAGTATCCAGATGAAAGCGTTGGAAAAGACCAAAAAGCTTTTTGCCATATTCTTTCATATTAATCCCTCGTCCGTTATCCTTTACTAACAAACAGAATTGCCCCTTTTCTTCAAGTGTTTGAATGTCAATAATCGGAGTCTTATCTTTTTGCCGGTATTTTATGGCATTGGTAATCAGGTTTTGCAAAATGCTGCGGAGATGAATTTCCGGGAAGTAAATAGTCTCGCCAGCTTCAAAATTAGTGTTAATTTGCGCCTGAGTGTTTACAATCTGATCATCAATAAATGAGAGAACATCTTGAAGAACATTGTCCAGAGACAATTTTTCTGGCTCCAGATCAAGGTTCTTCTTAATGGTAATAACCTCGTTGAGCGTGCGGATGGTGCGGTTCATGCGGGTTACCGACTCAGATACTTTGTTGAAGACCGGCGCACACTCATCGTTAATACCTTTTCGCTTGTTGATCACCTCTAATAAGGCAACCAGGTTACTAATAGGGGCTTTTAAATCGTGTGAGGCTACATAGGCAAACTGCTCCAGTTCCTGGTTCGTGCGTTCCAGTTCTCTCGCTTTAGCCACCAGTTGCTGCTCGATCTTTTTAAGTTCAGTAACCCCCACAAAGGTGAATACAACACCTTTTACTTCTTTTTTTGCAGTTTTATAAGGAAGTGCCCGCACCAAGAAAACTTCATCTTTAGCAGTTATTACCTCCTTCTCAATTGGTAGAAAGGTATCGACTACCTTCCGCGCCACCTCTATCAGGTCAAATGAAAGAAATGTGTGATTGAAGTCTCCCACATACCGGCCGATGTCATTTCGGGTAATTTTGATATAAGGGGTAATCTCTTCGGTAAAACGCTTAATGCTGTAGTCAATGTCCAGGAAGAGGGTAGGAATGTGGGTATTTTGAATGAAGTTATTCAGGTCATCGTTGAGCTCAGTCATTTCCTGAATTTTGTCCTGAAACTCACTGTTCACGGTATAAAGCTCCTCGTTAACTGACTGCAACTCTTCATTACTACTTTGCAGCTCCTCGTTGGCTGCCATAAGCTCCTCGTTTGTTGCCTGTAACTCTTCGTTAGAGGTTTCCAGCTCCTCAATGGTAGCCTGCAAATACTCTTTGGTTTCCTTCAGGTCTTCTTCTAACTGACGGATGTGAGCATTTCGCTCTTTGTTCATCTGCTTATTAGAAGATTCTTCGCCTATGGATGAGGTTCGTATAGACTTGGTCTCTATAAAACTAAGAATGCAGTAACTCATCCGGCTTACTGGCTCCGTATAGCATTTGGCTACTACGCTAACGGCGGTGTGTTGTTTGTCATCTAAAATTACCGGTGGTGAGGTAATTTTACCCTTTTGATTTCTGGATTTAGCAATTACGTTGCTCAGTGAAACATAAAACTGCTCGTCGACCATCTTTAGCACGTTGAGGGTAAGCTGCTTTTTGGGAAGTTTAATAAAGCGCTCTACCTCACCGGCCACATGTACTACATCATTATTTTCATTAATAATGATGGTAGGGGGTACCAGATCTTCTAGTACGGCATCCTTAAAATTGTTGATAATCTTTGACTCAGAAAGAACGGCCGCCTGATCTTCTGGTTTTTCGCGTTTGTCAGCCAGTTTATGTTTGCGGTCAAAAGGATATAGCTTATGGATATCGACGATACGGACTGAAGAGCGGTTTCGGAAAATTTTATGCTTTTTGTCAATCTCGTCGAACACTTTTGAGTAGTTGCCCAGATTCTCGCTGGAGCCCAAGAATAAGTGACCATGCTCACTTAATGAAAAGTGAATGAACGAAAGGATTTTCTCCTGCAACTCAGGTTCAATATAAATAAGCACGTTGCGGCAACTGGCCAGATCGATATTATTGAAGGGTGGATCTTTTGTAATATCGTGCTTTGCGAAGATGGCTATTTCTCGTAGTTCTTTTTTTACCTGATACTTTCCTTCCTGATGGATGAAATACCGGTGGAGCAGCTCTTTAGGAACTTCTTCTTCAATGGAATCATAAAAAACCCCTTTGCTCGCTTTATCAATTGCGCGTTGATCAATATCAGTCGCAAATATCTTAATCGGCACATGTTTGTTCTGCTTACGGCAGTTCTCCTTCAGCAGCATACCTAAAGAGTAAACTTCCTGCCCGGTAGAACAACCAACAATCCATAACCGAAGCTCCCGGTCACCAGAATGATCGCGTATCATCGGTTCGATTACTTCCTTATCCAGCTTTTGATATGCCTGTTTATCCCGGAAAAAAGCCGTTACGCCGATCAGCATATCGGCACTGAGCATTTCAATCTCTTCTTTGTCCTCCTGCAAATATTTTAAATAAGTACTACGGCTCAGAATATTATGAATGCCCATACGACGCTCAATCCGGCGAATAACCGTTGTTTTCTTATACTGCCGAAAATCCATATTGGTTTTTTGGTGCAGTAGTGTCAGAATACGAAAGAGATCATTATCCATGTCTCCTTCCGGCTCATCAACCATTGGTTGCTCTACATAGGGATGCTTTACATAATTGACAATAGAGGCCGGCATCTGTGAGGGGTGCAAAATAAAGTCGACCAGGCCAGTGGCAATGGCGCTTTTGGGCATACTATCAAAAGCAGCTGAGTCGGGGTCTTGAGCTATGACCATGCCCCCATGCTGCTTGATAGCTTCTATGCCCAGGGTAGCATCGCTACCAGTACCTGAGAGCACTACACCAATGGCTCTCTCTCTTTGGTCATCGGCCAGGCATTTGAAAAAGATGTTGATCGGGAGGTTAAGTGTTTTTGGGCTACCCCGGTCTTCCAGATACAGTTTTCCACCAGAAATGGTAATATTTTTATCGGCAGGGATGGTATAGATGGCGTTGGGCTGCACGGCTACTGCATCGGTTACTTTGCTGATCTTAAGCATTGTGTGCTTTGCCAGCAACTCGGGCATCATAGACTTGTAATCAGGTGAGAGGTGCTGGATTAGCACAAAACTCAGCCCTGAGTCAGCTGGAACTTTCTCAAAAAAAGCATTAATTGCTTCTAGACCGCCCGCAGAGGCTCCAATACCTACGATATAAAGCTTCTTCTTATTAACATTCGCTTTGCCGTTAGCAACGGGCTTGTCATTAGAATTTTTGATTGCTTCCATGCTTTTAGCGTTCAATGGATATTTTAAAGATCCTTGTCTTCTTGAGATGCATTGTTTTTGTTACTAAGGTCTTCTCTCAACTGCTCTACTTCATTCATAGCATCTTTCCAGCCAGGTTCAGTATTCTTTGATTTTTCTAAAAACTCATAAATTCGGTCTAAGGCCTCCAGGTTTGCTTCAATCCGGCTGCGGATACGCTTGCTGGTGTGCTCTAACCGGTGGTTTCGCCAGCCCCCCTGATTCTTAAAGATGTTTCCAACTACTTCAGGAAGTTTAGACATATTAGATTTTAACACAAAGCCAGAGGCGCCACTGACGATAGTTTCGGCGGCAATCTCTTCGCCAATGGCACCAGTCACAAACACGAAAGGAGTGTCGGGCCTCTTTTCCTTAGAAATAAGCAATGCATCAAAGCCAGAAAATGAAGGAAGGCTGTAGTCTGCCAGAATAATATCTGGAAAGAAATGTTCAAGGCTTAATACAAAGTTCTGTTCGTCATCTACTATCTTGGCTTTTATAATATACCCGGCCTTTTCCAGTTCGTGCCGCATCAGTTTGGCATCTTCGGGTATATCTTCCAAGATTAGTATTTTAATAGAACGATAGGGGTCGGTTATGTTTGGGTTGAGCATTGTTTATGGTTTAGGAGATTTGTTTAATACAAGCCAATACACCCCTAACTGCTGAATGGCACCTGCAAATTTGCTGAAGTTAACCGGTTTTACAATGTAGCTGTTAGCTCCAAGAGCATAGGCTCGTTCAATATCCAGATCTTCATTAGAAGAAGTTAGAATGACTACTGGCACTCGTTTCAGTTCGGAGTCTAACTTCATCTTTTCCAGTATTTCCAAACCGCTTACTTTGGGTAGCTTCAGGTCTAGAAGTACCAACCGAGGTGTGGCTGCCCGTCCTTGTTCGGCAAATTTGCCTTCACCAAACAAATAATCCAGTGCTAATTGCCCATCATCCAGCAGCTTAATTTCATTAGCAATGTTATGCTTCTTGAAAGAGCGCATTGCTAGGTCCGCGTCTTCCGGGCTATCTTCAATAAAGACAATCTCTATTTTAGTATCATCCGGCATTGTTTCCATATCTTACTTATCTATTAAAGGTAATGTGAAAAAGAACGAGGCGCCCTGGCCGGGTTGGCCGGTTCCGCCTACAGTCCCACCGTGGTTATGGATGACCTGTTGTACAATGGCTAGTCCCATGCCTAAGCCTTCAAACTCATCACCCTTATGTAGGCGTTGAAAAATTTCAAATAATTTGTCTTTGTAGCGGTCATCAAATCCTACCCCATTATCCTGAACAGAATAAATGCTGACGTTATTGTCGGTATGCCCGGTTACGGTAATTGTTGCAGCTTCTTGTGTACGGGTAAATTTCAGAGCATTTGAGAGCAGGTTTGTAACAACCCGGTCAATCATTACAGGGTCACCGTAGCCGGCAGGCAACTCGTTAAGTTGAAACTCAATGATGCGGGAAGTTGGCTCTGAAGCTTTCAATTTATCATAAGCCCCTACAAAGACCTGGTTCATATCAAGAATTTGAGGGGCAATATTTCGGCGATTCAGTCGCGAGAAGTCTAATATTTCTTTGATGAGCTGGTTTGTTCGGCTCACATTCCGGGTGATAACACCTAATATATGCACACCCTCATCGTCTAGCTTTTCTTTATAATCTTCCTGCAAAATGTCACTGTATCCGGTAATAGCCCGCAAGGGAGCTTGCAGATCGTGCGATACGGCATAGGTAATAGCCTGAACTTCCCGTTTATAGTTAGTAATTTCTCTTTGCAACTTTAGGTTAATCTTCTCCAGGTCTTCGGTCTGGCCTGAAATTTCTTCGGCTGAGTTAGCGGAGATTACTGTTTGAGTTTGAGCAGAACTCAAGTCTTGAATAAAACCGGTAAAGCCAGATATTTTGTCGGGGCTGTCAGGGATAGTAGTAATCACTATTTTGCCCCAGAAGCGATCGTCATTTTTGCGGGTGATCCAGCCGCTGCTTTCGGCACGGTTCTGCTCACGAGCCTGCTTTAGCAGAAGCAAGAGCTGTTCTTTATCTTCAAGAAATAAGTCGAAAGACTGATCAATTACCTCAGAGGCCTCATACCCCATCATCTTTTCGGCGCTTTCATTCCAGCCTTCAATTATACCAGCTTTATTTAGTAATAAAATAGTGCAGTGATCGGCCTCTGTCAGCATGTGCCGGAATTGTATGAGTTCTAAGACTGTTTGCTTTTCCTCCATCATTAAAGTCTTCTTTTCTCTTTTTTTAAAGACATTATATAAACGAAAAAAACCAGAGGTTTGTGAAGCACTATAGCTAACTTCAGCCACACCAGTCCTGTACTGATCTGAATATTGAGGTACTGCCGATAATTGAACACTCATCATTGATTGGGAGTGATATACTGTGCCCCAACCCTATTCATATCCTTCTGACTTCTCAGGTATATTAGAGGTAACCTTTTATGAACTATTTTTATATTTTTATCAAATATATACTTCATATTATCTTGTTGCGTAAGATCGCTAAATAAAACCTATAATTTACTATAAATGGTAAGCATAACTAAGAATACTTACCAGAAAAAAGTAGGATTGTGCAAATAGGCTAGCGTTTCTGAAAGCTATTTCTGCTTTTTATGCATCTATAATGGAAACTTCTGTATACTAAAATATGACTATTTTCTAGCAGAACATAATCAGTACCAAGAGAATTTACCTAGGTATTAGTAATTATATCCTTCTTGATGTAAGAAATAGCCTCGTTTTCTGGGGTAACCATCTTTCTCTCAACATAGAAAAAGGGGTGAGCCCATTTAAAAAGCCTTATAACTTATAAAGCCAGTTTATACTTAAACCGGTTGAATGTAATTTTTTTGTGAAAAAAGTATTTTTTCAACCTTTTTTTACTTATATAAAATGTGATAATGCTAATACGTGGGAGCTGTTATCAGGCCATATAAATGCTGCTTGAAAACAGGACTGATAATGTAAAATCCTCTGGTTGAAATTCTGATGGCTGGCTAAGGATTTTCCGGTGAAAGGGGGGCAGAACTGGGTTTTTTCAAGGTAAAGTAGAAAGTTGCGCCTTCACCTTCCATGCCTTCTGCCCATATCTTACCATCATGAGCTAATACGATTTTGTGAGCAATAGCCAGTCCTACTCCGGTGCCCTCAAAGTCGGTTCCTTTGTGCAATCGGTGAAATACCCCAAATAGCTTATTATAGTGCCGCATGTCAAACCCTGCTCCATTATCTTTTACAAAATAGATAACCATACCCTCCTGAATATTCACCCCGATTTGAATCTGGGGATGTTTTTTTTTAGAAGAGTACTTGATAGCGTTTGAAATTAAGTTTTGATACAATAAGGCAATAAGTGTATAGTCGCCTCGGGCCATAGGCATGGGTTGTATATCAATTGCTATTGGCTGCTGGTTAGCCATGGTAAGTTCTTGAAAAGTATCATTAGCCAGTTTTTCCATGTCCAGCGGGATAGGCTTCAATCCGGATCGCCCGATCTTAGAAAACCGGAGCAAATCATCAATTAGGCGCCCCATCTTTTCAGCATTGCTATTAATCGTTTTAAGCATCTGCTTGCCTGAGTCATCCAATTGGGTTTCGTAATCTTCCTGAAATAACTCGGAATAACCACTAATAGCCCGTAGCGGAGCTCGTAAGTCATGGCTCACCGAATATGAAAAGGACTCCAATTCATGATTGGTAGCTTCTAATTGGGCGCTGCGGGTAGCAAGTCCCTGATTAGCTTCCCGCAAGGCAGTATCGGCCTTTTCGCGGGCAGCATCAAAATGGTTAAGCAGATTGACTGCCCGCCATACAATGGGAAGAAAAAGCAAGATGACTCCCAGACAGAAAAAGGCAATCCCAAAATCAAGCCCATAAAACTTTTGCCACTCACCTAACAAAATAATGGCACCTAACATAATAGGGATCAGAAATATAGGTGGAATGAGTCTACGGGCCAGTACTCCACCGGCCAGCGGACTGACAAGGTCGCTTATAACACCCCGGTTTGGATAAGCAAATAATAAAGCTAGCGATAACAGTAAAAAATTAATGGCTGTGTGCAGTGCCATAGGCACCTGGGCTAGTATAGCATAAAAGAAATCTACCACATAGATATAGCCGATAATAGAAAGTAAAACAATAAAAAGGTTTCCCAATGCAAAGTAAATTGCCAGGTTTTGCTCCCACTGAGTTGGCCGGTGAGCTAACCACAATGCACAACCAAACAGCAGGTAGCAGAATGCAGTATTGATAGCCATACTATTAGAAATATTTCCGATTCGGTCAGCCTCAAGCTGTCTGGAAAATAAGATCGTATCAATGCCACCCTCTACTCCAAGGGCGTACTCAATGAGTTTGGTCAGAGCTGCCAGCACTACCAATGTGATCAGAATATACCCTGTTATGTGATAAGATGTTCGTGCTGATGATAGCAGAAAAAAGGCTGAACCCGAAAAAAGGAAAAGAGTGGCTGTTAAGGGGTTCATGGCAACAACACCCGGCAACACTCTTTTGAGCAAATCCAGATTCACACTCCAGCCCAACAGTACTAGTATTGCAACTACTATTACAATGCCTACCAGAATATACGACCATCGTCGGAGAGAAGAATAAAGAGGGATAGGAGTTTCCATAAGTGGGTTAAAAAATCTTTAGGATACAAATAGCCAGTGTGGTTTGTATCGTGTTGTTTGTCACTTTGTGGGCTGAAGAATGAAGTATAAACAGCCTCTTGGAAAGTAAGTTAAAAACTAAAGAACAAAGCTGTTAATTTTTACCCAAATTTTGGTGGCATTTTTCTGGAATTTTTTTGGGGAAGTCTTCAGAAAATAGCTGATATTTTGAGAATAGATTTTTACATGAAAAGTAATAACCTGCCTTTATAAGACGTCTCTTCCTATGACAAACTGTGTTAATCTTGTTTATCACACAGCTAATCTGGAGGAAGTAAACAGGCGCCTTTGGAAAAAAACCTTATCTCTAAACCAACAACAAAAAATATGACCCGTACTCATTGGCCCATTCCGCAAAGTGAGAGCAATATCAATCCTAATTTAGCCAACTAACCTTCGTGCAAGCTAGCCGTGCCGATAAAGAAATTTATCGGCATTTTTTTCTAACCGCTTCTTATACGAAATTACGAACCGTCCCGGTAGGACATTCATCGTAGACACAGCGCGAGCAATTGTCTATTGCAAATTGCTTAAGCGTTTGACAATCAAATTGTTATTGGTTTGTATCGCACGTAGGGCGTATGTAATTAGTATTAGAAAGCAGTTAATAGCCAGCCAGTGCTTTTCCAGGGTTTTGGAGAAAGACAGAGGCTGGCACATTTTTATTTCCTTGATTCAACCGGATACCCTTTCTGAATCAGCACCACCGGGCCTAGTAAGCCCGAAGGCAATAGTTCGGCATCGGCCTGATAAAAAGGCATGGTTGTAAATGTGATTTTCTCTTCCACACCAGGTTGGGCATCACCGATCAGCCGGTTCACCCAAACATTGGTTACCATAACCTGCAAAGTATTTTGTCCGGGCTGAAGGGCGCTGTTAAGCTGAACGCGGTAGGGTTTTTTCCAGATTACCCCCAGCGATTGTCCATTGAGGATGACCTCTGCCAGGTTTTTAACTTCGCCCAGGTCCAGTATAAGCTCCGCCTCGGCTGATACTTCAGGCGCTTGAAATGTGGTTTGATAGGTAGCTGTACCAGAGAAGTACTTGATACCTTCTTCTTCCTTTTCAGTCCATGATTCCAGTTTATCAAAAGTAGATTGAAGAGGAGCCCCTCGCTCTGCCTGAAAGCTCACAGCCCAGGGATCGGTGAGCGTTAACAATTCCTGTTCTTCCATTTCGGGTACGGTATAGGAGTTTGCCAGGGCTTCTTCGCCAAACACAACAAAGAACGCATCCCAGGGAGCCATGTCTAACAGCACAGTGGTTCGATCACTCTCAATGGTATACGAGACCTCAGAAACTTCACCCGTTTGTGGATGCCAAAGCTTGGGCACCTTACCCGACATTCGGAAACTTACTTCGGCGGAAGTCGGACTTTCACTACGATTGTTTAACCAGTAAATATCCTGCTCCGGTGTTTTGCGGTGGCGGTACAGAACTTCAAAATCAGCATTACTGACAAGCACATCTTCAGCCAAATTTAGTGCATTTAGAGCAGCGCCTACATCACCTTTCAGCACGTTAGAGTTCTGCCAGACTTCGTCTACCAATGTTTGAAATTCCTCCGAATCATCCGCCAGACTGGGTGATTCTTCCGGTTTCATGCCA
The DNA here is from genome assembly GCF_022458895.1 of Roseihalotalea indica. The sequence continues at coordinate 490,932 of NZ_JAINFL010000002.1, forward strand.
CTTACTTTTCCCCCGGCATCTACCAACTCCTTCAATTTTTTTAGTACGGGTAACGTCATTAGTCGAGCGCTTTCGTCCAGTACCAGTAGTGGGTATGTATTACCGCTAGGAGCTACAAACTGCCCATCTTTCACTTCTATGGCATCGATCAGGGCCGAAGCGTTTACAAAATCAAACTCGTACCCAGCCGGTACAGGAGGCAACTGATCAGCGAAGCGGGAGGTGATGTTATGGTTCTCACCGTAGTAGTAGAGCACGTCGGCTACATTACTGCCTTGTTGCAGCATATGGCAGCTTCTCGCCAGATAATCTATCCAGGGTTTAGCCTGCTCGGCCCAGGTTTCCTGCCGGGTGAAGTACTGCCCAAACGGACCCAACGAAAAGCCCGGCATCTTATCATCCAGAGGTTGATGTACGGAGGTATGGATCACAAAGCGGTTCAGCCCCGAAGCCAGCTCCATATCGGCCGTACGCTTGAGCTTAGCCGGATGATAGGAAAAGGCGTTTCCGACAGAGGTCATAGACTCGGCCGCTACAAACTCCTGCCCGTAGATGTTGGCTACCGAAGCCGACTCGCGAATATCCGCTTTGCTGCGCACTTCTTCGTCTTCACCTCCGGCCAGGCTACCGGGAGTCCACATAGCCGACATGGGGATATCTGCGTTTCGCTTTACATCCATGCCATCGGCCAGGTAAATACGCTTGTTTTCGTGCGATTCGGTGTATCGCTTCATATCTCGCTTGTGCAGTTCTTCGCCAATCACATCGTAGTGGTTTTCGGCGATCATTTCCCCGATCGTCTTTCGAAAATCCCACAGGAATTGCTCGCTGGCCTCGCTACTTTGAATCACCCGACCGGTAAGCACAGGTACAAAGGGTTTCATATCGTACCCTCTTCGGACGGAAAATTCGGAGAACATATCCTCCGTCCAGGTCATGTGCCCGGCTTCGTAGCTGTCCAGAATCATATAGCCTAACCCCTCTTCGCCCATCATGCCGCCAGTGGCATCTTTATACATATCCAGGTAGGTATTAATATAACTTGTTACCGCATCGGCATCCAGTTTATCTACTTCCAGCCCGGTAGCCTCCGGTGAGGCCGGATGGTTCTGTCGGCCCGTTAGCGAATAGCCCAGACGAACGATTCGCCATTTGCCATCGGGTGCGTCCCACTCCAGACTACCGTCGGGCTGCATCTGAGCGCTTAGATCAATTACGTCCTCGGTAGGCACAGCATCTTCAGCGGATGATGATGAAGCGACTTCGTTTTCTTTCCAGGGAATGAAACCCGCTTTTGATTCAAACTGATCAATCCGGTCGGTCGTATGCAGAACGATTTCGGCAACGGGTACGCCATCCGGCTCAGCTGGTTCGGAGCTTCCCCCAAACATAGCAGCAAACGGGCTACTGGCGGGGGGCAGGGTAGTGAAGGTAAATCGGAAATATTTGGCAGTGGTGGGGGGGATGCTGATGGTGTTTTGCGGAACAATGCTACCGGGAACCCGTGCTATTTCTTTGAAATTGACCCCGTCATCACTTACTTGTAAAGCCCGGTTTTCCGGTCCGCCGTTAAATTCTTGCAAGGGCACTTCATTGGCACCTACGATAGAAAATGCCTTGAAGGTCTGAGGATTTTCAAACTCAAACTGTATCCACATCTCTTCGTCTACTTCCTCCGGTGGCAGGTAGGTCGTGGTGTTCAGATCTCCATCGGTGAGTGCTTCCAGCGTAAAGTTGCCACCACTGGAGGTGATGGTCGGATTCAGTTCAGCCAGAAGCTTTTCCGTATCGGGTACGCGATAGGCAATCACTGCCGCATCATGGTAATAGGTAGGTAACTCGCCGTGACTTTCGCCTAACAGCGTGGTTTCTGGTAAGGCTATATTCTGAAAATGGCCGGTTGCTTCCGAAGGTTGAGGTATTGCCCCTCTGAAAGTCTGTCCGCCCGTTACCAAGGTTTCGGTCCAGACATATTTTTTCATGCCATCTTTCGGTTCTACCCAGGGGCCACCCGTTACACTCCAGCCCGGTGAGCCAGCAATAGCCATTTCCAGTTCTAAGCTATCAGCCAGTTTAGTAGCAAACTGGAAAGCGGCTTTCCAATCGGGTTGCATGTACTCAATCTTTTTTTCCATCACCAGGGGAGTAAACAGGTTGGCGTCAAAGTTCTGAAATCCGCCAATGCCTGTTCGCTTCATCCATTCCAAATCTTTTCGGATTCCATCCTGGCTGATGTTTCCGTTCATCCAGTGCCACCATACCCGAGGTTTGGCTGTATTGGGAGGATTTTGAAAATCTGGTAAAAGTGAGTCTTGCGCAATGCCTGGAACAGCTATCAGTAAGAAATAAACGAGTAGGAGTTTAGGTTGTAGCTTCATATTTCTATTGTTTAGGTTATGTATTATCTCAACATATTAGCAGGCAGAAGTTACTAATTATCCTGCTTTTTTCAGTACCGGTTCAGTAACTTCCTCCCAGGAATAATACCAGCGATCATCTGGACTATCATTTTACAACTGGGTTAAGCCACTCATTTTTTTCTGAATGAAATGAGTGGCGTATTTTGGAGCGATACGGTACAGTATATCCAGAAACCAGGCATCCTTCCCAACCGTGACACGGAATTTATTTTTCTCCATAGCCCGGATAATCATTCCGGCGGCTTTTGTTGCTGGTAGTGCCATATTTCCTTTTGCGGGATTGGCTTCTTGCCTGGGAGGCCCCAAACCCGAATTTTCGGTAATATTGGTCGCCACCGCTCCTGGAAAAATCACGGTAACATGTACCGGAGTATCTCTAAGTTCGGCATACAACCCTTCGGTAAAAATCTTTACGGCAGCTTTTGTAGCTCCATATACTGTCTGCCTCGGAAACGGAATAAACCCACCCATGCTTGACACATTGACAATATGTGCTTCCGGACGTTCCAAGAGCAATGGTAAAAATGCTTTCGTCATATACACCGTGCCGTAAAAATTAACATCGACTACTTTATTTATCTCTTCTATCGTCAGGTCATTAACAGCAATAAACTTCTGGATAATACCTGCGTTGTTGATGATGCCGTCTACCGAACCGAAGTGCTTTATAACTTCACTAGGTAAAGCATCTACTCGGGCTTTATCAGTAATATCCATAACAAACGCCTTGAAGCGGTCTTCCCCAACCTTAGCCGCCCTTTGTGTTTCTGCGAGTGCTTCAGAATGAATATCAATACCAGCAATGTTAGCCCCTGCTTCAAGCAACTGCCAACAAAGTGCCTGCCCTATTCCACTTCCGGCTCCTGTCACAATCAGCGTTTTACCATCAACCTTCATAGCTACCTGATTGAGTGTTGATGAATGGCACGAATGTTATGTCTGGCAAACGAGTTTGGCTTAATGGGGTGTACATGGTTAATAAGTATTGCCACACCTGAAATAGGGCGAAGGTTCTCTATTAGACTCTTAGTGCCAATTTGGATGATGTAAATCAGAGAGAATATTGCCAGCCTGGTTTCTTTGTCTTTGGGCAGAAAAGTGTTGGTGCTGACAAAAGTTTGGGAAGCGGCAGATAGGTTGAGTAATTTCATCTTTATTCTGAAGGTGGCATTCCAAATATAGTAAATAATTTTTATTGTCTATTATTTAGACAATAAAAACTTGATGGTTATCTTTGAGAGACTTAGAGCGTTTTCTTGGTAAACTTTTGCTTGTCGTTTTAACGTGAATACTGATTCCAACAACCTATCATTAATAAAACTCATGACCTACTTAAGAAAAAAAAGACATGAAGAATTGTATAGTATCCTCTTATCACTACTTCTGTTAGTAAGCTGCATCTCAAATTCTTCAGCCCAGACCTTCGCTACTGCTAACCCCGCTGACATTGCACTATACCCGCAGCAGAATGACCTGAGGAATGTCCTTAATCTATCCGGGATCTGGAAATTCAAAAAAGACTCTCTAGAAATAGGTGAATCGGAAAACTGGCAAAATGGTCTTCAAGATACCCGCTCCATTGCCGTGCCGGGTAGCTGGAATGAGCAGTTTGCCGACAGTCGTAATTACCTGGGTATGGCCTGGTACGAGACTGAAACTTTTGTGCCTGCTTCCTGGCAGGGGCAGCGCATCTTGATCAGAGTTGGCTCGGCTAATTACGCAGCGAAAGTTTGGGTAAACGGGCAAGCAGTAGGACAGCACGAAGGTGGGCATCTGCCATTTGCGTTTGAGATCGGGAGCCTCATGAAATGGGGGGCTAATAACCGGATTAGCATTCAGGTAGAAAATCACCTGAAGCCTTCGCGCGTACCCACCGGCAACGTAGCAGGCAGTCCCTTTCAAAGTTACCCTAAGTCTAATTATGATTTCTTTCCCTACACCGGGCTGCATCGGGATGTATGGTTGTACTCTGTTCCTAATGAGGCTTCTATCAAAGATATTACCGTTAAAACAGATTTTGAAAGTACTACCGGTAGTGTAGCAGTATCGGTAGAAACTGAAGGAAGCGCCCAGCGGGGCAAAGTAATTATTTCGGGAGAAGGGCAGCAGTATGAAGCCGACTTGCGCTTTGCTGATAATGCTGCAAATGCGACTATATCCATTCCTGACGTTCGCCTTTGGTCGCCCGATAATCCTTACCTATACAGCGTAGAAGTAACTATTGGTGATGCTGATGCCATTCTTGACCGTTATACGCTAGAGACCGGAGTAAGAACCATTAGCGTGACCGAGAATGAACTACTGCTGAATGGTGAGCCTATCTTTTTGAAAGGGTTTGGTAAACATGAGGATTTCCCGATTTTTGGCAAGGGTACTGCTCATCCGGTTATGGTAAAAGACTACGCCTTAATGAAATGGACCGGAGCCAATTCGTTTCGTTCCTCCCACTACCCCTACGATGAAGAATACCTGCGCATGGCCGACCGAGAAGGGTTTCTGGTGATTGATGAGACTCCTGCCGTTGGACTATACTTTCACGGTGATACCACGGAGCTGGCTCAACGGCAAGCTATGTGCAAACAGTACATTCGCGAGATGATTACCCGGGATAAAAATCACCCATCGGTTATTATGTGGTGTATTGCCAATGAACCGTTCCCGGAAAGTCTGAATCCGGGGGCCGGGTTTCGGGAGGCCACGCCCAAAAGTATTGAGCTATTTGAAGAACTGTTCGCACTGGTTAAGCAACTGGACTCTACCCGACTGGCTACGCTGGTTGGAGTAATGGGCGGCCCGGCCGAGTGGGTAGGATTAGCCGATATTATTTGCATCAACCGCTACTATGGTTGGTATACCCATCTGGGTGATTTGGAAGGAGCTACTCAGTTACTGGGAATGGAACTGGATGGACTGCATCAACGATTTAAAAAGCCGATCATCATCACTGAGTTTGGGGCAGATACCTACCCGGGTATGCATGCGGCAGAGCCGGAGATGTTTACCGAAGAATTTCAAACCCAATTTATAAAAGCCTATCTGGATGTAGCCGAGGCTCGCGATTTTATGGCTGGTATGCACGTATGGGCCTTCTCCGATTTCCGAACCAGTCAGGGATTGATCCGTTTCGGTGGGGTTAACTATAAAGGAGTCTTCACTCGCGATAGAAAACCCAAGGCAGCGGCTCATTATTTAAGGTTGCGATGGACGAACCAATAGATTTTCAGAAAACGGATGTCTGCTTATGAATACGAAAAGGTAAGAACAATTAAGTTTAGCTTTTGATTTTCTACCTTTTGTAAATTTCCTATAAGACATGAAGCCACTGAGTGAACAGAATTTTATTCAACAACTTTCAATTGACTGTGTCATATTTGGCTATCAGGAAAAGCAGCTTAAAGTACTGGTTCCTAAACTTAATTTTAAAGGCGATTTTTGGGCCTTACCTAGTGGTTTTATTTTTCAGGATGAAGGAATTGACCAGGCAGCTCGCAGAATTCTGGAAGACAGAACCGGTATCAGAGATATTTTTTTGGAGCAGTATCGGGTTTTTGGTAATACCCAACGAACCAGTGTTGAGTTCATGGAGCGGTTAGTAGCCCTTAACATTGAAAAAGTGCCGGAAGGTAAAATTTTTAAAACCGAGTTTGAGTGGTTTACCCGCCGTTTTATTTCCATTGGCTATTATGCATTAGTAGATATCAATAGGGTGATCCCAAAGAAAATAGAGATAGACGAATCCATTAAGTGGTATAATATCAAAGAACTACCAGGCATGATCATGGACCACAATGAGCAGGTAGGAATTGCACTGGAAACACTCCGCAAAGATTTTGATCAACAATTCATATGGTTCAACCTTCTCCCGGAAACGTTTACCATGAAAGAACTCCAGCAGCTTTACGAAACGGTATACGACCGACCATTTCGCAGGAACAATTTTCAAAAGAAAATACTTGACCTTAATGTGTTAGAACGACTAGATAAAAAGTTTACCGGCGCCGCTAATAAAGCTCCTTATCTGTATCGTTTTAAAGTATAAAACAAAAACCCTCTCAGATTTTTTTTCTGAGAGGGTTTAAAAGATGTTTGTGGAGCCGGAGGCTCCTGAACTTATATTATAATATACTGATATTCAGATTTATACATTAAAATGAAGCAAGTTAGTAACCGAAAAAGTAACCGATTTATTTGCGTAGTTTTGGTGCCTTTTGTAGGCAGTTTTTGGCACCAGTATACTGCAAAGAATTTACTCATGTAGCTATATTTATCACTGTATATATTGTTTCCAAAAATCTAGCAAGAACCAGAACCCTAATCCCTATCGTGAATTTATCTATTATACTTTAGCCGATTTCTTGCTCTTTGTTGATCGTAGTTTGTTTCTCTTGGACACTGGTTTGTAGAGAAACATAGCGGTCCTGCTGTTCAGAGGAAAGATGGGGGTAATTCTGTTCCAGCGAAGAACGTTGAGAATCTATGGTGGACGCCCCGACCTCTGGATGTTCCGTAGTGTTGGATAGGGCTTGTTTTATGGGAAGTTGTCCATTTTGCTGTCGATCGCTACTAATTATTTGATCTTTGATAGAAGCATACTGTTCCAGTTGCTGCTGGGTAAATGTAATCCGGGATTCCATCGAGTGCCCCTTCTGCCCGTTGGGAAGGAGAAACTCACCCCGTTCGGATTCCTTTAAAATAAATTCTTTGCCCTCTTCGGAAAGGTAATTTCGCTCGCGTACATACTCTTCATTTTCTTTCTGCATGGCCTCTTTGGCTGCCCCAAAATCCGCTTTCATTACGGCCATTCCCTCTCGGGTGTGGGTTTCCAGTTTTTCCAGCGTCTGAACGTTAGGTGAAGAACGATAGGTAGTTAATTCTGTACCCAGCTTTTCTTCCAACTCGGTGATGCTGGCCTGGCTATATCCTCTTTTTTCCCGCAAATAATTGGCTACTTCCTGAGCAGCGGTTCCCAAAGACTCACTATTTTCTTTCAACGTGCTTTTTGTGGGCAGAGAACGGTCTGCGGTTGACCGAGCTGCTTCTGCTTGCTGGTTTGATGGTAGCGCTGCCTCTAGTCTTTCCTGAAGCTGAATGGTTCGTTGTAAAGCCGGGTGTCTTCCCTGTTTAACTTCTGCCAAGTTGTTAAGCTCTTTAAGCGCCGTATTAGCGATCCGGCTATGGGCGAGCATGGCTTGGGGATCTAGAGTGGATCGGTGCAAAGTGCATTCATACTCCCCAGCCAGGTCAGGATAGCCGTAGCCTCGAAGAGCATCGGCTGCTTGTGGGCCTACACGTTGTAGCTCGTTGCGGGGGTCTTGTTCTTTTTCCATCGGTTGGTTTGGTTCATCGTAGGAGAATAAAAAAAGAAGTAGGTGTAGGTTAGATGATTATGGTAAGGATTGAAAACGTAACACAACCGTGTAGGCCAGACTGTCCCGGATTTTATCTACCCTTACCTGCCAGGTCTGCTGGTCCAAAATTTCTACCTGCCAGTTTTCCGTGTGATACGATTCCTCTAATTCATAGCCATATAGCATCCGATGACCGGTATCAAACAAGGTGATGGAAAATAGTTCTTCTTCTTGATAGAGCTTCCATCCAGCGATATGCGGGTAATAGAACAGATCACTGGTAGTGCATCGTAAATTACTCTCCTCGGCACCGAGTTCGCCCACCATACCGGTACCAGCAGCTTCAGTGATAAAAACATTGTCTTTGACGCAATCCGGCAGAAGGGCGTACCAATCCTGAGGTTGGGTGTTGTTTTCATTCGTATCCCCCAGTGGATGCTGCATGGTGGCCATCAGAGAGATGAGTTGCCAGCGTTTCTGGTGCAGCAGGGTTTTCATACGGCTTTCTTCTCGAGAGATTTCCTCTTCCGGATGACAGGCATTCAGCCCCATGAGCAATAGTAAAATCACCGATAGTTGTGCGAAATGTTTCATGATCAAAGAGATTAGTAGGTAAACAATGGGGTTTGAGCGGCCGCTGTCCGTTCTAACTGGAGCTGCGTATGATCCGCTAGTTCTTGTAAAGCAGGCACGTGTCCGACCTCCAGCAGCAGCCGGTCCGATCGCTCCAGTAGCTCAGCCGAGAGCATCAGGTATTCTTCGGCGTAGGATTGCAGGCGCATACGCTCGGCTTCGGTCATCGAGAAGCGACCAGGCTGTTTGAGTAGTTCGTTCATTTCTACGGCCTTCAGCAGCAGGTCTTCCGAGAGATACTGAAAAGCAACAGCCCCATAGGTTTTGCGCTCAGCAGCGAGCCTTTGAAATCCGATGGAAAGGTCATGAGCCCCTTGCTTAGCTACTTGAAAAGCAGCGTGACTGGCTGGTAATGGGCTGGTACCATCGGCGATAAACAGATCCCGGTAGGTCTCAAAAGGATGCTCTGAAAATAGCGGATGTTCTACGACAAAATCTATCTCTAATCCCGGCTGAACACTTCCCTGAATGAGTTCGGTAGCCAGGTAAAGGGACTTAGACAGATCAGCCCAATAAAGATCACGCACCGAGGTGGTTTGTTTGAGTGCTTCTTGCACTTGTCGTTGTAACATCTCGATAGCGAAGTACTGGCTGTGAATATCTTCGGTGAGCTCCCGGTTTTTTCCATACGTATGCCCCTTGGCTACGTTGACGGCAAAATTCTCAGCACTGGTGGCGATCGCCTTTTTATCGATGACCATCACTGGCTGCGCTTTTAGCGTTAGCGATACGAGCCAAAACAGGAAGGTGAAAGAACAGAGTGTTTTCATGATGCTTCGGGCTAGAAAAGAGGAGTGTTGGCTAGTAGGGCTCGCTGCTGTTGATGCTCAAACGATGTTAAGACTTGCTTTTTGGAAAAGGAAAGCGTACGAGTCTTTTGAATATACTGATCCGCTTTTTCGGTGAATTGCTGGCTTTGTAACAGGTATTCCTGCATGTTCTGAAAGGTTTTAAGCCGCTCGGCCTCCGTCATGGAAAATCGCGATGAGGTAAGCAAAAAGCGACGCAATTCATCCGCTTGTGTGATCTTCTTTTGAGCTATTTGTCTATAAGCGCTAGCCAGTTGCAATCTGCGACGACGGCTCATTTCTGTATGGGCGGTCATATTCAACTGCCGTGTTTTCTGATCATTCTGGAATGAGGGCAGGTCCGTCATGACACTGTTTTCATCGAAGGGAATGAGGACATCGTACAACGCCTGACTCTTTTCCATCGGTTCGGTCAGTCCTTGATAGAGCTGATTCAGGGTTGCTGAAAATGAATAGTCTCCCAAATGATGGGCGGTGCTTAGAACGTGCCCTACCGTCTGCTGAGTGATTTCCTCATTCATAAGTGCTAAGGAAGAAGTACTGGCGGTTTGTCGTAAAAAGGCCTGGTAGTCGTACTGTAGCGCTCGGGTAGCTTCTACCGAGTCCCGGATCGTTTCGCTCTGACTTAGGATGAGTTCCAGCAAACCCAGTTGCTTTATATTCCGCTGGATATTTTCATTGATACTATCCCGGAGCATCATGTCCATCACCGGAATCGGGTTCTGAGCCCTGATCGTATTGAAGGGCAGGATAAGACTTATGAAAAACATCAGGTATTTCATCATGCTTGTTATTTATTATTGATATAAGGGGGTTTCTGCCACTACTTGTCGCTCCAGTTGTTGCTCGTAGTGCTTCATGGGGCCTACTTGCTGTTGCTTAGCTTCGCCTATCACATCGAGCACCAGCTGGTCGGAAGCGAGCTTCAAATCCATGCCTTTCAGGATATAGTCATGCGCCTGCTTGATGCCCGTGAGCCGTTCACCCTCGGTCATGGAAAAGCGTTCGTTCACCAGCAGCGCCTGGCTTAACTCCTGCGCTTTCTCTAACAAATCGCCCGCCACCTCATTGTACGAGAGTGCTACCTGCAACTTCTTTTTGTAGGCCATCTCATCAAAGGCGGCTCGATTCACAGACAGATCCTCTAGCATCTGCTGCAAGGCGACATAGCTGGGAGGCAGGGGCGTATCCGCTCCAAAGCCATCCAGCTCCCGATATAACGCCAGCGCTCCTTCCATGCCTTCCAGCGTGGCGTACGCCTGCTTGAGCGTTCCGATGTTTTCATAGCCCGGGACATAGGCCTCCATGCGCGGCTCCAGCGACAGGGCATGGGCCTGACTGTTGACCAGGTTCGCCCAGCGAAGATCCTGCACGGTTTCGGTTTGTTTTAAATGTTCCTGATACTGCTCTTGCAAGTTGTAAATATCCGACACCTTCCGCTCGATCAAATACGAAATCCCCACCTGCTCGGTGAGTTTATCAAGCTGATCGTCCAGGGTGACTCCATTGGCAATGGTCATCGCAATATGGGCGATATCCATCACCGGAACCCCTTGGGCCTGAAGTTGGAAAGTAGCGGTTAAGAGTAAGTAAGATACGAAAAAAGAGGCTTTTTTCATCGTTTAGGGGCTATTTTAAGGGTGAATAAATAACGGAAATCCATCGGGTAGAAAGACGGTTGGCGAGGATCGGCGGCTATGTTGTAACAGGTTGCGACCCAGTTCTGAGGCGACATTGGGTAATACGCTTAGCGAACGATTCCCCTGCCGGTAGGCGGTGGTCTGAGTAGCCTCTCGTACAACCTCCAGGTGTTCATGTAAGAGTAATCCTGGATGGTAGGTGTGATCATACACAGCTAGTGATACTAGCTGAGGACCGATCCGAGGAATAGTAATCTGCAAACGGTTTTGGGTAAGCCGTACTTCTCCATATACCAGCGTATGGGCAGGGACGGTTCGCTCGTTTAGGGTTAACGGTTCTTCTAAGCGGAGACGAATGCGATCGTTACTCTTCACCTCCTGATCACCATCCACCACACAGCGGATAAACCCCTGGTCGATCGTGGGACTATTAGCTCGCACGGGTTGGAAGAAGCTAGTGATAGTCAAGGTTACCGACGAGTCGGATAGATTAACCTTATCCGGGACAGCGTTCACCGGCTTAGCTGTAGGAAGCAAGTTGCCTCGTTTCTTTCGAGTTATTGTCCGCTTAGGCTTTGAGATGACGGTGTCTTGGACCAGTCGTAGAGTATCCGGTGATTTTACCACGGTATCCGGTGCGCTGTGACCCAGCCAATTAGGTTTGGTGATTTTGTCTTTTCCATGGGGGCGTCTTTTCCGGGATTCTTCGGCTAGAGCCTGATCATACACTTCGGTTTTGTCGGGAAGTTCCTTGAGGGTAATCTCTTCCTCCAAAAAGAATTGAGGCAACGGGGTGGCCCGCAAAGAATCCCATACGCTTTGGCCCTGAAATCGTAAAAACGTAATGGATAAGGCTGCGATACCGACGATGATCAGCAGGCTGTAGCGCCAGAGCAGTTTACCGATCTGTTGAAGAAACGGCTGCCGAGTCTTGGAGTCTTCCCATGAATTTTCTGATTGGGTAGTGTTAGGCTCGTCAATATGTTCCTGAAAGTCTTTCATGATTCAGGGTTGAACGTTTAGGGTTAAAGGTGAAAAGATAAAAGAGGGTCAATGTATACTTAGAGCGGATAAAAGGGTAAATAATGTATTTCTATTACGGTAATACCGTTAACTGCCCCTTGACCATATACCCTTCAAAATAAGTCAGCTCTTCGAATGAATCGGGCATGAATCTTCAGCGTCAGGGAGCGGCTTCCGGTTTTCTCCCGTAAGGTGGCCCGGATCTGCTCTTTCGCATCCAAGGCCCACAGCGGTAGGGCATAGTAGAGATATCCTTCGGAATAGGGTAGTATGGGCTTCATGGCTTGAGAGGCTAGGGGTTGCACAGGAAAGGTGGCTTCTTTTTCTTTAGCAAAGAATCCCTTTCGGTAGCGTTGCTTTCGCTCAAAGCCGATGAAGTCCGTCTGGTAAATCACCGAAGACTGATTGCTGATTTTGAACTTCAGATAGGTAGCCGAGAGATCGTGCAGAATCCCGACTAGTCGAAAGGTCACACCGCCTTCTTTCTTTTGAGCAAAATTCAGATCCTTCCGGGCTTGCATCGACTTGAGTCTTTCCGCTGCTTGGGAAGTAACTTTGCTTTCTTCCCAAGAAGTCCCTTGGCGAAAATCATAGAACGGTGCTGGGCTTGGATGATAGGCCAGCATACCGGTGAAGGGTTTTTCACCCACCTGGACGTAGATCGGAGTAGGGGGCAGGCTATCGTTCCGGGCCACCACCATCACCGTGCTGCCTTCAATATGCGCCTCGTACCAGGCAGGATTGCCTACATCCACCAGACTGACCGGATCATCAAAGAGCAGATAAGACTTCCCTTGATGAGACACCAGAACGGTATCCTGGCCCATCACCCACTGACAACTTAGCGTGATATATAGCAAGAGAATGTAAACCAGGTTTTTCATTTTTCTTCGGATTTACGTGGGTAAGCGATAAAGTCAAAGCCCGTGAGCAGCAGACCGTAGGGGTTCTTTTCATGTCGGTAGTCCTGCACGATCTGAAAGCTCGCCGCAATGGGTAGCGTTCGTACGTTGGTACCAATATGCACTTCCTGCAAAGCATAGAATTTGGCCTCGATCGGCAGTTGATTCATATCAATGATGACCGAATCCAACTGGATCTCGGTATGCGAGCCATAGCGAACATAGTTCTTGTGCACTTCGCCTTCTTCAAAGTCATGGTAGATGCGCTTGCCGGATGCTTCGTCAATGAGATTGAGCGCATAATTGATATGCTCGTAGTACGTCTCGGCACTATGGGCAAACATGTGTTTGACAAAGGTTTCAATATGGTTCTGCACTTCAATGCGCGAGACTTTCCGCCCATCATAATAGCTGGCCGGAAACGTTCCCCAGTTGGTGATCACGTACGTTCGGTGCTGATAGTACTCCTGCACCCGGTGGTACAAGATGAAAAAGACGACCGTGGTCGTCATAAAGCCCAGGATACAGATTAGGGCTAGCAATCGCATGGCATTAAACGTTTTGTTAAAATCTTTTAAAGTAGACATGGAAGAACAATTTGCAATGAACAATGAGCATAAAAGGTTTGATAGCGGGGAAGTAGAGCGCAGCGGGGCAGGTTGAGTGATGCTTAGCAGCATCGCTACCCAGCCCCTATTTGGTTTGTTGCCTAGTCCTGGTCTCTACGAGTATGACTTGACATTGTCACGCGCTCTTTTCTTGAATGGTTAAGGACTTCTATTCATGACTAACTATACATTGAACTAAAGCTCATACGTTTTACCAGCCTGAATCCCGCCACGGAATTGCCGTTGATACTGATAGCGGTTGTAGGCGTAGCGTACCGCCTGGCTACCCCGGTTGACGGCTGCCCCGCCCGCGCCTAATGCAGCTCTTCCGCCCATGGCGACCGCCCGTCCGCCCTGAAAGGCCATGCCAGCTCCCAGAAGAGCCGTACTGAATACCCGGCTCTGAAAGATAGCCGCATGCGAGTGCCCCAGGTAGTAGCTGGTCAGGTGGGGCACCATAAAGTACAGAATCACGATCACTAGGCTGACCAGCACAAAGTTGGCCGCACCCAGCTGGTTAGAAAACAAGAGCCCATTGAAGTAGAGGCTATTAAATTGACTCACCAGCGTATCCAGGATGATCAGCGTCACGCTCCAGAACTGCACGGTGAGGTAGCTTTGCAGCCACTTCATCGCAAGACTGTTAAAACCTGGAATGACGGAGAGTCCAATCGCCAGTGGCCCCACCACATAGAGAAAGCCTAAGAGCACCAGTCGGATTAATTCAATTCCTTTGCGCACGATATGCACAAACGAACCTTCCAGTAAAGCCAGTAGCCAATTGACGATATCAAACTGCATCAATCGGGTAAACGACTGATAGAGCTCCTCCATGTTACTGGGCAGCCCGTCCTGGTTTCCCGGCAGTAGCAGATTCCACATGTCAGCGAGTTTTTGCATAAAGCTTCTGTCGGGACCGATAAAATCCGCCAGGGCTTTGATCGTACTACTGATCACCTCCAGAAAGTCGGTATAGAACGTCAAGACAATGATGATGACCAGTCCTCTTACAATGGGATACACATCCAGGCGAAAACGCTGGCTGAAAACGAGAGCCGAAAAAACCTGGTTGAACAGTACGATCAACAAAAAGACCGGCACCATGGCAAGGCCAATCGCATGGGTCTTGTCCAGCAGGGAGTTGACGGCGGCAAGGAATTCAGGACTACTAGCGACGTTATTCATGGTTGAGCGAGGTGCTTGGAGCTTGGGGCTTGGCGTTTGGAGCTGGGAGTTGGGAGGAGGGTGCCTGGGGTAATGTAGTAGCTGAAGGGGCATTTTCCTTTACAAGAGTATGGGAGTTGTTCTTCGTTTCATGCGCTTCACCAATATCTCCACGCTCCAAGCTCCCGGCACCCTGCCCAAGCGGGATGCCGCCCAGCGCCTTGCTCTGGACAAACTGATTGACGGCAAAGGGTAAATTCCCCTGGTAGTGCTCGATGAGCTTGCGCAGGTAATTGCGCTCCTGGGGCTTGGAAGAAAGTACGGCATCCAGGTGGGAAGACGTTTCCAGCACGTAGACCCTTGCCTGTTCACCCTGCTTGATGAAGAGTTCCCGATAGTCCTGGGCTACCCGCATCGAGTGGATTAGCTCTACCTCATGGGTGGTAAACCCCAAGTGGCGCGAGAGGTCCTCCACCAGCCGTTTATCCTGATGCTTGAGAATAATCTTGGTATCGGCGTTGACCAGCACCGCTTCCCCGACGCTGGACTGTTTGATCTCAGAAAGCCCTTGGGTGATGATCGCGACCGAACCATTGTTCTTCCGGATGGTGCGAAATAGATCTTCAATAAAGGCTTTCAGACTGCCCGACAGCATGGCCCAGGCCTCATCCAGGTAGAGGTACTTGATCTGGTCCGGATACTTACGGATCTGATCCAGGGCTAGCTCGGTGATCAGCAGCGTGACAATCGGATATAAAATCGGATCGGTGTTGATTTTATCCAGGTCAAAACAGACCAGGGGCTGCTCGCTGATATCCAGTTCGTGGCGGGCATTCAGCACCTCGCGGTATTCCCCCTCTACAAAAGGCTTGAGCACGATGAGAAACTGCCCCATATCAAAATAGCGAATCTCCGAAAGGTACTGCGGGTCATGCTGATGACGGTCGTGGTAGTCACACAAAAACTGGTAGAAGGAAGTAGCACCGGGTAGGATATGCTTATCTTCGTCCAAGTATTGATAGTAGCGGGGTAGCATCATTTTAAAGATGGCCCGTTCGGCGGGCAACAAGTCTTGCGATGCACTGCCGCCTTTCCAGAGGCTGGAGAGCAGAGCAATCAGAAAGTTGCTTTTTTCGGCGGTAAGCTTATAGTACCCCTTTCGATCTTTTTCTAATAGAAACGGATTAAAAGCCAACGGCTTATCGGCACTGTACTCAAAGTAGGTTTGGGCAAAGTCTTTTCCGGTTAAGGCATACAGCACGTTACGATAGGTGCCGCCTTTGTCAATGATGATCTGCCGGGCACCCCGTTCTAATCGCTGGGCAATAAAATTACCCATGGTATAGGACTTGCCCGAACCCGAAGGACCGATGACCACGCAGTTCTGATTGGCTAGTTGCGTGTTAAACAGGTTTACCTGCAACAGGTTCCGGAAGCGGTCACAGAGAAAGTCGCCGTATGAATCACCCATAAAAGAAGTCATCCAGTGCAGGTAGCATCCCGCAATCTCAGAGGCAGTCGTGAGCCAGCGATAGTGTTGAAAGCCGTTGCCGGGAAGGGAGGCAAAAAATAGATTAGCGGTATCGTACGATTCAATCAGGGCTTCCGCCCCGTACATCTGCCGCAGGGCCGCCACACTGCGCTCGGTATACGACTGCCGTAAACGCTCATCGCTTTCAAAAACCATCACCGAGACATGCAGGCTCACCAGTCCGGTATTGCTCGATCGGACATAGGCGGTGAACTCATCGAGTTCTTCGGCTTTCAGTGCATGATCCTGCGTGGTCAGCCACTCCAGCGAGTCGTTTAATTTTCGCTCAAAGTCCAGGGATTTGAGCGTATCTTCGGTATCTTCTATGAGCAGGCACTGGGTTACCACATGAGGAAAAGACAGGTAGTGGGACAGGGGATAGGTAAAAGGGCTGGCGACCTGATACTGATTTTTCACGCTGGCAAACACCTCACTCCCCTGCCCGGTCATGGTAATGATGTTGGCTTTTTTCTCTCCCACCACCAGGTTGGACTGATCGTTGTAGAGTACCCGGTTGAGCCGATTTGTTTTTTCGGTGAACGAGAGATTGAGGTAACGGATCAGCAGTGAGCGGAGAGCATCTTCTTCTAGGCGTTCAAAACGCACTTCTTTCAGGCTGTAGAGTCCGCCGATAAATTCGGCAGCCATCGTCTCCGCCACTTGTAATAGCTCGTCTATCCGATCAAAGGGATTCCTGATCAGGCTACCGCCCTTGGCAAACAGCGTGGTCACCGGATTGGTCCTTTTAAGCCGATGCTTTGCTTTACTGGGAAGCGATAGAAACAGATAGCCTTCGTGCAGCAGGGCCAGTCGGGCAAAAAAGTGCTCGTAGAGCTTACCCTCGTAATATCCGGATGGTGCGGCACCCGATGGTGCGGCACCCGACGGTGATTGGTCGGGTTTAAACTCATGATCATAATAGATATCCGTTTTTTGCACTACCGTTCCGACCGGAAGCATCTTTAGCTGTTGAGAAAGCAGTTCATTTGCTCGCTGATAGTCAGACTCAGTCCAGGATTCCAAGGGAGCACCAAGAACCCGAAAGCCTACGGCTACTCTCCCATCCCGGAAGATAACTTTATTGTCTTCCAGGGTAAACACCGGTAGCTTTTCCCGTAGGTAAGCGGTTTTTTTAGAGAGCTTTGCAGCTTTGGTTAAAAACATAGTGTAAGGACAATAGATTAGGGTTTCTTGGTAAAGGGGGATGATGCAAATTTTTGATTGTTACTACCTGCTGGGTATTGCCATACTTCGAGCCTTCGGGACTGAAAGAAATGGTACGATAGGTAGGAAAACAGAAAGCTCGGATGTTTGTACCGGTTAATGCGCTTCAACAGCAAGAAAGCCACAACCACAACAATCAGTACGGCCAGAAAGTAGTATTTAGTCACCGGAACAAAGAAGTTCACCACAATGCCAAACACCATGGCCAGAGAAAGTCCAAAGAGCAAGGCAAACAGATCCTGCATGGGAAGGCCCAGCAGTTGGGCCTTTTTCTCCATAGTTTTGAAGGTTTTCATAAGTTAAATAATCAGGATCAAGGATCTAGCATGATATCACCTCCTAAGAAGCCTGCCAGGTCATCGACGATAAACTGAAAGCCACCGAACAGGGCAATGGCGATGACCATGCCGATCATAAACTCCACTTTGTCGGGAGCACCGGTGAAGAACTTCATGGCCGCCTTAAAGATGCCAATGGCAATGCCAATCAGAAAGGCCACATTCAGAATAATGATGATCCAGGTCTTAATGCTGGTCATCGCACTTTCTACCAGGG
The DNA here is from genome assembly GCF_022458895.1 of Roseihalotalea indica. Next base: position 508,789 of record NZ_JAINFL010000002.1, read on the forward strand.
CTTGCCCAAAGGAAGGGGATATGGCAAAAAGCATGAATAGAAGCATGAATTGGAAAGCTTTGTGGCCACGAGCTCTCCGAGCCACGTTCATCCAGGCAGGAGGAAAAGAGAAATAAGGGTGTTTCATGATAAAGAAAGATTTGGTATAGGGAAAGTTTAGTAGGTACCAAGCAAGGTCTGTACGATCTTAGGTGTTCCGCTTAAGTGTCCCATGCTTTTTGCAGCGAAGCCAGCCTACGGGCTTGATCTTTGGAAGAAAGCTTCGGGTGCCCAGGAATCTTTAAAGGTTTATTGATGGGCTTTTCAGATACATCTATCTGGGAAATCTCATATTTTTTAACCGGAATTGCCGGGTGATTTTTTTGAATAATTTTTTCTTTTTGAGTGCCTTTTGCCCAGACTCGGCACTGCCGAAAGGCTAAAAAGGCTAGCAACACCCATAGAAAAAGCGCTGCTACTGCGAATGGTGATGTCATAAGATTTGATAGACTTTGTGTCATATTGGTTTGGCTTTTTATAATTCAATTTTACCCAAATGAGCAAATTGACATAAATGAATACAAATTTTATGAATCGTTATTTTATAATTACCTGATTTATAGATAATTATAATAAATAAACTTTTAATGTATTCTGTGGGTTGAGAAAAAAACTATAAATGATTTTTTCATGTAGGGGCGAAAAATATCAGTAAAATACAATTTTAAAGAACCTTAATTATTGAGGAGAGTAGCTACTTACAGCGTAAAAAGTGGTGATGTATGTATTTATTCTGTCACAAATTTTTGTTAAATTTGTGACAGAATGCAATCACTATGGAGTCTATCTCGGTGGAAAAGCAGATGATCTCGTATATATCTAACCTGCCTCAAGGGAAAATTTTCTTTCCGGAGAACTTTCAAGACTTGGGTAGTGAAGAAGCGGTACGGCAGGCACTGCATAGGATAGAGAAAAACGGAGTTCTAATCCGGTTGGCCCAGGGAATTTATCTATACCCTAAAAAAGATGATATACTAGGTGTTCTCTACCCCTCCTTAGATGAGGTAGCCAGAGCGATTGCCAAGCGGGATCGAGCTCGTATTATACCAACGGGAGTACAGGCACTCAATAAACTGGGTCTCTCCAACCAGATTCCAATGAAAGCAGTGTACTTAACGGATGGTGCGGCTCGGGAGATACAGGTAGGGAAAAGTACCATTAAATTTAAAAGAACGACTCCCAAGAATCTGGCGGTAAAGGGAGAAATTAGTGGGCTGGTGATTCAGGCCTTACGAGAAATCGGCAAGGACCAGATGACCTCATCACAACGAGACCAAATCTACGAACTCTTACAAAAAGAAGATCCTGCTACATTGCGGCATGATGCAACCTTAGCTCCTGCCTGGATTAGAAAAATCATGTTGGAATCAACAAAACCAAAAGTTTGATATGGAAGCGTGGTTTTCATTGACCGAGCAGCAGCGAAAAGGGCTATTTGATCAGGTAAGTAATCGCACGGGCTTGCCTAGTGTGGCCATCGAAAAAGACTGGTGGGTCACGCTGGTGTTACGAGTCGTATTCACCTTGCCAGTGGCTGATCACCTCGTTTTCAAAGGTGGGACCTCACTCAGTAAAGGCTGGAATCTGATTGACCGGTTCTCAGAGGATATTGATCTGGCCCTGGATCGGAACTTTTTGGGATTTGAAGGCGATCTGAGCAAGACTCAAGTAAAGAAATTGAGAAAAGCCTCATGTGGCTATATCTCTGAAGAGTTTCTGGAATTGCTGGTGGGAAGGCTGGAGGAAATAAGTATTCCGGACATTTCGCTGGTAGTTCAGGATATCAACGATTCTGATGTTGATCCGTTGGTCATTGAAGTACGGTACAGAGCACTGACGGAACCATCTGCCTATCTTCAACCTCGGGTGCTGATTGAAATTGGTTCAAGATCATTACGAGAACCTTTTGAGGAAAGATCAATTCAATCCTTCGTAGGACAGCAGTACCGTGACCGACCTTTTGCCGATGATCCTTTTGCCGTACCAACGGTGCTACCCAAAAGAACGTTCTTAGAGAAAATATTCCTGTTGCACGAAGAGTTTCAAAAGCCTTTGGAAACCATTCGAGTTAATCGGTTGAGCCGCCATCTTTATGACCTGGAACGGCTGATGGATACCGAGCATGGTGAGGAGGCGCTGAAGGATCAGGGGCTTTACAATTCCATCGTGGCTCACCGGCAAAAATTCAATGTGGTTCGTGGTATTGATTATGCTAATCACGCTAGGGATCGGGTTAATTTTATTCCACCAGCAGAAATTAGGAAGGAGTGGGAAAATGATTATCGTACGATGCGCGAGAGTATGATTTACGGAGAAACGAAAACTTTTCAGCAGTTGATCGAGCGGTTACGTGAGTTGAAAAAGCGATTAGTGTACTACTAAAATCCTGATTCTATTACACAGAAAGTTCATTTTTACGTCAACAGAGAACTCGAAGAATTATTCCCGGCTTTCTAACTATAAAATCCAATTGGCTATTTTCTTAAAAAAACGAGTAGTCGCTTCCAAAGATTGTGCTTAGCCTCCTGTTTAAAAGCTGCCTTTTTTCGTAGTTCATCAGATTCTTCAAAGAATATCATCTTGCGTTTAAGGTCATTTTCTTTGCCCAAAGAAATTTCCTTTTCGGTCCAGCGACCAGCAAACTCAATAGTATTGTTTTTTATCCAATAATGGGATTGGCATTCAAAGTTCCAGTTTCCAATAGATGGATTTAAGGAGACTGTTTTTCCATCAAAGGTAAGCTTCCAGTCAGTGGGCGAAAGTGGAGTTACTACCTCATTGCCACAACCACACACACATCTGTGTATGGCTGTGCAATATTGTACAGAAATGTAAAGAACACCTTCCTCAATGTGATCCGGAATAGTTTCAACAAACCTATGCTGTAACATCTTCATTAAAGATTTTAGATACACCTATTGAATATGAACTATGAAGCTCATTCTCCAGATCTACATAAAAACCACTTATCTTTTTCCACTTTAAGACCGCAAGAATAGCGTTAAGAGCATTCAACTCAGCAATCTGGATATTCGTTGCATAATCATTATTATCAGAGTCCTCTGAAAAAATTCTAAGTGGAAGATGGTCATTCTTCTTCTGCGTTGCAGAAGTAACCCTTACAGCACCAGTAAGCTTGTCATCAACAATGTTTACACCCATTCCAACATCAGAGAAGCATATACCTACGTTTACCAAATAATCTGCAATCAGTTTTCTCACCGCATTTTTATCTACGCATATGAAAACATAATACATTTTATCCAGTTCCGTCAGGTTCTCTTTCTGGATGTAGTAATCATGGGCATATATAAACTTATGTATGTTGGAGTACAGGCCTTGATAATATTCCGTTTTTCTAAGGTTTTTATCCAAATCACTTAACGATGCCGCTCCTGGAGACCGAAACGCATTATGCTGATCAAAACTGTCTCCGTCAAAAATATGTATTTCTCTAACGGGTGTCTTAGCTACCATATCTAACACATATGCCCCAGTTCCACCTAATCCAACAATAGCAATTTTTTGCCCCTCAAGCTTAGAATTAATCAACTCTATATTTGCGCGGCTTGCATTGGTATCAATGTATTGGAAAACAGTTTCGTTATTACTATCTGGTATAACTTTGAACGTTTTTTCTGTCACAGTTCTATCCAAATATTTTGCAGGAGCAGAAATAATATCGGAGTACCGCTTAACTTTTTCATAGTAGTTCGGATATCCCCCAGCAGGTTTATTGGAAAAAGACCTGCTCACAGTAATATGATTATTGAGTGTTTTCGCAGCATTACTATGTTGAATCGCAGTAATCACGGAGCCATCAATCTCACATGGATTTTCACCAATGAAATGAATAACATGATTATCAGGTCTCCCGGTTCTGTTAGCACTTGTTAAGGTAAGCGTACTAAGCAGCGTACCATACTGTATTTGTCTGGTTTGATTGACATAAGGTATATGGTGGATAAATAAATATCCACCACGTACCTCAATTTCATAACCTTCGTCTCTAAGACGTTTAAGGTCGGAACTATGATTTATCAGTTGCTGTAACATCAAATATCATTTTATTTTTAACAGGAACTACTGAACCCTTTATCATAGTGCCTTCCGGCCTAGAATCCAGACCACGACTGTAAGTAACAGTATAGCCTTTGTTTGGATTGTTGTCATACGAGCCAAAAGCCAGCACAACTACCTGTTCAAAAGAGATAGCGGTTTCCTTCCAAGCTTTTTCGCGAGCATTAACTATAATGAAAAATTTCTTGGATTTGGAGAAAAAACGTTCCCTGCCGGGACGAGCCAAGTCAACCACTTCATCTTCTAGTATTTGATCATCCTGCCATCCCTCTTTGATATAAAGAAAAATATTATCCTCGTCCGGAATATTTCCTAGCTCTCTGATCTGAATTCCTCTGATGTATTGCTTGTACCAGGTAAAAGGCTTATTATTAATGGAGAAATGCAATTTCTTCTTTACAAAGAAATACTCAGTTTCTGGCCTGGCTAGGTTTACTTGGTTGTCGTTCTCAATCAGTTCATCAGTGTAAGGCTTGCTGATTGATAGATATAATTCTGTTTCCAGCGGTATTCCAGCCAGTTGTTTCAACTCGGCACCCGTCTTATATTGATCAACAGTCTCGTATTGCTTGCCTTCGATTACAAACTTTAAAGGCGTTCTTTGATTAGGGGCATGCTTCCCCCCTTCATGATTATAAAAACTCATGTGATTTTAATTTGATGTTATTATAAGTGGACACTATTGCCTATCATTTCAGCAATAAATCGGCTTGGCCGATGGAGAAGATTCAATTAGCTGCTCTTAAAAAATTTAATCTGTTAACATCAAGCTTTACCACCAGAATTTTGCAGATGGTAAGTTTAAAATCACCGAAAGCTTTTTTATTTCAAATAAAGGAGGTAGTTTTGAGATGCAAAACAATACTACCAAGAGCCTAGCAAGGGCTTTTGTTTCCTTAATGGAATTAAGCCAGGTGGTTTTCGCCTGGTTTTTATTTTTTCTTTTTGGTGTTCATAGTATCTAGTGTTTTGTATCTTTCACTGACCTTGGGTCATTTCCTGGCTTCACCGTATCGCTATCCCTAATGGGGCCTCCATTGGGTCGATGAATTCTGACCTCACCTCCACCATTATTCGACGAAAACTGTTTAGCTAGCTTCTCAGCCTCTTTCTGAGTGCCTACAATAGCAGAAGCTATTTTACCTCCCTCTTTTTGGACATTCCAACTGTCCTGTCCTTTTTTTTGCGTTACATGATAATTAGCCATAACTATATTTATTTTTGATGTTATACTCTTGGAACAACACGTGTTGCTGTTTTGATATCTACTGCCTGTACTCCTAAAGACTGAAGCATCTGTCGCATGTCATTAAATACTGGTTTTTCCCTGTTGGGGTCAGAGATTGTTAGTATAGCTGTAAACGGCACACCGGCTCTTGGTAAACTTACTCCATCCCGTGCTAAATACTCAACATCCAATGTCCAATCTGTTGTCGGCCCTACCCCTCTTGGAAAGGTTTTTTCGTAAGCTTTTACGGGACTCCATTTGAACGAATGTTGTATTTGATCTTTTTCATACAAGCTGCTATCACCATCCTCTGGAGTATATATAGCATTTAAACGTCCTAAATACTTCCCATTCTTTTGCAACTGACGTAGGGCAGCATCAATATTGATTCTCACAAACTCTGAGCCGTATCTATAATCAAACTGGGGAGTGCTGACTATAGTAAGTTTAGCGTGACCAAAACATTTTCCATCTCGCACTAAACTGGAGGGCCATGTAAATTTAAAACTCATTTTATGACCATTCATAGCTCTGTTGGCAAATACTAGGGTGATGGCTGAAGGATCTCCATTTAAGATTTCTTCTGATCCCTTGGGTATACCAAAACCGATCAGATGTTTTGTTACTGTTCTAAGATTTTTATCATTTAAAGCATCAGGTAGGACGGCGTGATGAATACCAAGCGCTATGAGTGTCTCTCTTGAGACGACCCCTTCAATAGCATGATCAAGGCTCGCCAGTGTTTTAGCAACATTGGGGGCTGCGTAACTTGTACCGCAGCCATCAACTATTTTACTGGTAGTATCTAATGAAAGTAAACCATGCCCCAGAGAGGGATGACTCGTTCCGCAACCGCCGACATGTGCAAGGTCTGGCTTAAGTCCGACTCTTAATCCTGGCCCTCTGCAGCTATAGTTGCTTAAAGCATAAGGTACAATTCCGTCTACATGAGGCGGATTTAAGGCAGTTACACTAATATTTCTACAGCTTTCAGCAGGTTTTTTTATGGTATCGTTTATTGATGATGCAAGAATCTTTAAAGCTTCGAAATTATCAGCAGGCCACTCTCTTCTAACATCGTTCTGCTTAGTGTTACCAGCTGAGATTATGAAAATTATGTCGTTTTCTTCGGCTATTTTATCCAAAATTTGTGCAGGAACACTGTATCCAGTAGTGGACGCATGCTCCTCTATATTCAAACTAAAATTGAAAATCCGAACACCTGTTCTAGCAGTGAGTTCTTGAACAGCAATTTCCAACTCATTGAAAAATTCAAGAGGTCTTGAATAATAAGAGACATATCTGTCTGAACGTGGCAAAATGTCCAAATCGATAATATTACAGCCATCGTTCTCTCTACATATAGCATTTCCATTAAGCGTCTGTCCCACAATGGAGAGCCCCGCTATGAAAGTCCCATGATCTTCATCTTTATCCGAAGGGCTTATTAATCCCCACCGATCCTCGATCCACTGACCGTACACATCAGATACTCCACCATCAACTATACATATTTTAGGGTAACCTGTTTTCTCATTGAACTTAGGGATTAAAAAATTTTCTCCCTTCTTCAGAGAGTTCTTGATATTGCTTTTGGCAATAGTTGGTGGCAGAATAATTTTCTTGACTAATGGGTGTTTCCCTAAAAAATCAAGTAACTCCCTATGTTTATTTAAATCTAAATCAATATCTTTCTTTACGCCAGATTTACTTGCGGCCGAAATGGCTGGAAATAACTGGATGACCGGTAGGGTTGAGCTTTTCTCTAGTTTAACACCGAAAATAACATCAGTCCCTGAGCCACTAGTAATTCTTGATGCAAATAAGCCACTACCAAATGCTTCCAACCCCTCAAAAAAGCTTTTAAATAAATTAAATTTATATTGACTTAGAACATCCCAATTCTGTCTTGCCGGTGGTGCATCAAACAATTCAACTATATACGAACCTCCTGTCTGAGGGTTAGCAAGCCATTCTATTGCTTCTTTAACTGAAAAATTTCGCTTATCATCAGCAGTATAGGGTGTAATTTCCTGAATTGCCCCGACTTCACTCCTAAGCCTTGAAGGGCTAGGTTCGTTTTTACCACCTTTCTCTTTGTAGCGTGTCTCGGTTTCAGCTTGACCAAATTTTTTATTTATTTGGTCAATACTTTCCGGCGTCAGTTCAACAAATAACTCTCCAAGATCACCTGCGCCAACGACCGGTGCTATATCTGGCTTGAATATTTGAGAAGTTGGACGATGGCTTTTAGCTAATGCTGCTTGTTTTAATGTCACTTTTACATAAGAGACGGGTGCAAAACTACTAATAAGCTGCATACTTCTGATTTCGTTCAGCTGCTTTTGGAGATGATCTCTGTGCTCGACAAATTCTATATCGTTACCAGCAAAAAAATCTTTTGCTGGCCCTCCACCGCGACGATCCCAAGATTCAATGAAGTCATTGGTATTTAAAATTATCTGAACAGGGCTGTTTGCCATAACTTTACATTTTAGATTTTTACCCGTCTTTTAGCTTCGCCAGTTGTTTACTTAAGGATGAAGGTGTCATACCAAATAACAGTGCTACATCCTTTTGCTTAAAAGAATAACTCTTGTCATTTATTAACATCATAATAAAGTCTTCATCACTGTGCAGCATGATGTTCCTTTTTTCAGCATTTACTCTTCCAGAGTTTAATAATGCAAACTGCTTCAAAACGAAAACAATATTGATATTTTTCTTTAATACAAATGCCCTTTTTAACCACTTTGATAACATTTCAGCATCCGCCCCCGAAGATCCTTCAAGACACCATGCCAAGAATTTAATTTCACTCTCATTGAACTCTAAAGGCTTCAAGAATTTTTTCAGCAAAAGCATCATGACTTCAGGAGAAGGTTTAGGTATTTCAATTTGTATATCAAACCTTCTCCAAATTGCCGGATCTAAAAGACTTTCATGATTGGTTACACCTATTGTAAACCCTTTTTCATCTCGCGAATCCAAACTTTGTAATAGCGTATTCACCACCCTTTTTACTTCACCCACTTCTTGTGGGTCGTTGCGAAGTTTGGCAATGGCATCAAACTCATCGAGCAAGAGAACGCATTTGTACCTATTGGCGAAAGCAAATAGATTTCCAATGTTTCTTGAAGTAGTACCTAGGAATGAAGACATTAACCCTTCCAGTCGAGCTAATACCACTGGTAGGCCAATCTGTTTTGCTATCCATTTAGCCAGGTGCGTTTTTCCGGTCCCAGGCAAGCCATAAATCAAGCATGAGCTTGCTGGGGCAGCATTAATATCCAAGAGTTGATCAAACTTCTTCCATTCATTTACGAGGGACTGAATTGCTAATTGAATATTATCATTAAAAGAAGGCACATCATCTGGTAGATCAGAAATGAAGAAAACCTCTGCCAAAGGAGTGGATGTTTCCTTATCAACAGGAATAGGAGCTTTCGGAGTTAGCTCCTCGCCGGTGGCAATAACAAAGGATTTTTGAATTTTGCTGGGGGACATATCAGTACTAGCTTGTGAAGAAGTCAATAACCCTTCCAAGGATTTTGCCTCCTTAGTATAACCATCTTTCTCTAGGCTAACCTTTAACCTGTTGACTTGATGGGTGATCGCATCATTAGGGTTTGCAAGTGCTGATCTACATAAAGCCTGTATAATATTAAAGTATTTGACCATTTAAGATATTAGTTTTCACTTTCAATTTCCAATTATAAGAAATTTATTTCTAATAATTTAAATAAATATCAAATTACCCGAAATTTATTTCTTAAAAAGGAATTATATAGTATGTCAAGCTTTTCTCTTATGTATTATAATTTTCAATTATTGAGTGGCTTGGTACTGGCTTATTTTGCATATACTTCATTCCTCTATTAGTAGCATTTTTTCTCTTTTTTAAGCTCAAATGCTTTTTTACCCCACACAAAGTTTTTACAAATGGAAAGGGCAAAGGTAGACTTACTATGCCGGACATAGGCAAGAAATTCCGGCATAAAGCTTATTCTCTATGCCTGGCAAGTTTATTCCGTTGCTTCATTGCCCTAAATCCGCCCTTAAGTCTGGAAGTGGCCTATCAATTTTTTACACCGTCTCGCATTCGGGACATAAATCTTCCATACTATGAAAAAGACCCACAAATCTCAGTCTCGTCAAGATGCCTACCAACTTGTTACTGACATCATCATCCATAAGTTAGAGCAGGGCGTTATTCCCTGGAAGAAAAGCTGGAGCTCACAAGGCCCCGCGGCCAACTACCTCACTAAAAAGGCCTACCGGGGTATCAATGCTTTATTGTTGAACAGTCCAGGGGCGGTGTATCCTTACTTTCTTACCTTCCGACAAGCTCAAAAGCTGGGAGGCATGATTCGAAAAGGCGCACAATCGCTTCCGGTGGTGTACTGGCAGTGGTACTATACACATAAGGAAACCGGCCGCAAGCTGACCGAGGAAGAAGCCAAGGCCCTTCCCAGTTCCGAAGTAGAACGCAGCGCTTTTCTACGCTACTACCGGGTCTTTAACATCCAGGATACCGAAGGCATTGACCTGACGTTTCCCGCGACACATACTTTTTCCCTGGAGAACGATAAGCTTATGCAAGGCTTTCAACCCTTACACAGTATGCCTCATTCCGTAGCCGTCAAAACACAGAGTAATAGCCCATACTATCATCCCCGGCACGACTACATCAATATGCCCGCCATGACTGCCTTTCCCAGCATGGAAGCCTACTTCCAGGTACTCTACCACGAACTGATCCACGCTACCGGGCATTCCAAGCGACTCAATCGTAGCGGTGTAAGTGAACCTCAACCCTTTGGCTCCTGGACCTACAGCCAGGAAGAACTCATCGCCGAGATGGGTGCCAGCTTTCTTTCTAACCTGATGGGAATGCAAAACGAGGAAGAACTCAATGATGCGGCTTCCTACATCCAAGGGTGGCTCAAGGTACTGAAGAACGATAAGCGTTTCGTCATCGAAGCCGCCCAGAAAGCCCAGCGTGCTACTGACTACATCATGGGCTATCAGGAGGGGGCTCCGTGACCCGGACTAACCTCCCTTTTTTTTGCAATCAATCATCGTTAACCTCTTGTTTCAATTATCGCTTTGCCTGTCTGCATCACTAATATATAACCCACCCACCCTTCAGAGGTGTAGCCAGAAAGAGTCGCATGAATGATTATCCCGTCGCGAAAGCCAGTGCCTATTTCGCACTTCCTTCACTGATCCCTACAACTAGGCACCCACTTTCGTTTACGCACACCACCAAGTACTTAGTACACAGAGGTTCTCCCATCACAAAGGTGGAAGCGATTCTTTCCGGCTAGGTTAGATTGATCCCGGTCAGGGTAAGATAGAGTATACTACAAATCGTAGCAAAAGCTATGGATACTCCGATAAATGTATTACTTAGCAGAAAAAAATACGTACCATGTCTGAGGAAAAGAAAAGCGTTCACCAGAAATTTGCCGAAGTCTTAGAAGCCCTTGATACCAACGCTTACCAAGTTAGCAAACGCTTGGGCCTGAACAGTCCGGATAAGTACTACAAGATCGAGAAAGGACAGGTGAAGCCCAGCTTTGATACGCTGGCTCAAATCGTTAGCCTTTACCCGCAGGTAAATGTCAACTACTACTTTAAAGAGGATGTCCCCATGTTTGAAGAACCTCACCCGAACCCCTCTTCACCGAAGCCATTGGACGATCTACCACAACTACGCATTAAGCATTTGGAGCAAAAAGTAGCCATGCTGGAAGCTCAAAATCAGGAACTCACAGCTAAATTGTTTAGATAGCGCTTGATAGGCTATCCGCCTTCAGATTGCCATTACCTATTCACGGAATGCCTGCCTTCAAAGCGGATAGACATATGTCGCCTCCATAAACCCACCGTCTTCCATCCTTACCAAGTTAACCCGCCTTGCCTGACTCGGGGTCCTATCTCAAACCCTCAAGGCAAAATAAATTGCCTCGTGCGGCGCAACCTTTGCCTCGGCAGCCTTGACCGTTTGAATCGGCGGGTTGCTGAACTCTTGTGGGGGAAGGCTGGCAGCGACGGCGGGTTCTCTTCCCTAGTCGAGCACCCCTAGCCGGGCGCCTTCTTTTCACTTTTCTGTGGGGAAAAGGTTAACCGCGATGCAAGATAAATGCCAAAACCTCATAGAATACGTATTTATTTATTATAACTTGAGCTTGAGAGCAGCTATATTCATGATAAAGTTTAACTTTAAGCATTAAAAATGGCTTATAATCTTCAGTTTATAATACATAAGTTAGTATTTTTGTTATGATTATACGTATATAAATAGTATATTTATGGTATAGTCAGTCAGTGAAGTGCACCGCTGGATTGTCGCATCATTTACCTTTTATCCATTTAAATTCTGTCAGTCATGGCAAACGAAAAAAAACTACTGTCCACTAGTGGGCATGCTCCCTCAGTGACCGAAGCCACCACCCTGGTCGCTCAGCAAAACAGGGTCACCTTCTTTGACAAGGGACATGAAATACCCGACAAGCGCAGCCAGTTTATGAAACTGGAACCTGGCAAGAACCGCTTTCGCTTTATCGGTCATCCTGTCTCTGGCTTTCTCTTCTTTGGTAAAGTCTCCCGCGAGGATGGCAGCGAAACGGTCAAGCCTTACCGCCGGCGTGAGAGTGAAGGAGAGTTCTCCCTAGAGGAAATGATCAACCGCAATGCCCGGCTAAATAAAGGCGGAGAGATGGAAGCGCAGAAGTACTTCGTGCTGAGTCTGGTGTATAACTACCAGAAAGAAAAGCTCCAAGTGCTGGAAATTACCCAGAAGTCCATCCTGAAGGCCCTGAAAAGCTACGTGGATAGCGAAGAGTATGGACATCCAGCAGGTTATGACATTACCCTGGAAAAACGCGGGGAAAACCTAAATACGGAATATACCCTGATCGTAAGCCCGCCCAAACCACTTTCAGAAACTATTGTCCAGCAGATGGGAGAGCTCTCCTGTGATCTGGAAAAGATTTTTGAGGGCGAGTACCCCCTCGGGTAAACTCAACATCAAGGGAAGGAGAGAACTGCTTTCTCCTTCCCATCTTATTTTCCGTCCAATCTTCAAAACAATTATCCTATGTTGCCCAAATTGAAACCTTCAGTCGTGACGCGCTTTGAGCGCGAAGTACACGGAAAAATCAATCATCTAATTCATATCATGTCAATGGTGGAAGTGGTCAACGACGAAAGCGATAAAGCTGTTGTAGCCTCTGCCATCCGAGAAGCCAAGCAACTGATCAAGCAGATCGGCGCGGCACGGAAAGCGATCACCACCCCCTTGCAGGAGGAAGTCAAACGATGGGTTGCTAAGGAAAAGGAACTCGTTGAGCCAATAGAGACGGCCATCAGGCAAGCCGATACACTGATTCAGCAGTATAACGAAAGAGTCGTTGCCCAACGGCAAGCGGTGCTGCACAAAATTGCTGAGGAAGAGCGCATTCGACTACAAAACGATAGTAATGCTGAGCAGATACAACTTGAAAGTGATTTGAAACGGCAGGTGGCGATGGCTCAACACAGCACCGATGGAGTGCGAAAGGTATGGACCTTTGCGGTAGAAGACCTTGCGTTAGTACCTCGTGAATATCTGGTCTTGGATACTCAAAAGGTACGAGAGGCTATACGAAATGGAGAGCGCCACATTTCGGGCATCCGAATTTACCAACAACACCGAACCGTTTATCGCTAGGAGCAGGGCATGGGGTTGGGAGCTTGGACGAGGAGGCTTAATAACCTTCCTCCTCAAACCCATGCTCCCCACCCCCTGTCCCAAACAAACTATCATGAGTTACTATCAACTTCCCCGCATCAGCAACAGCGACTTGTCCATTGCGATGCATATGCTAACAGGCGCTCCCTATGAGAAACCGGAATCCGCTTTCCGCTTTGGTGGTGTCTTTCACGAACTGCTGCTGGAGCCCGAAAAATTCCGAACCGAAAGCTGCCATGGATTAGATATTAATCTGCTATACCGTATGCACCGCACGGTGCTCAGCAATCACTATTGCAAAGCCCTGCTGGAGCAATCTCAAAAAGAAAAGGTCATTTTGTGGCAGGAACCTACCACGGGCATTGCTTGCAAGAGTAAGTTAGATATAATCGTCAATGAGGAATCCGACCGTCCGTTAGTCGTGGATTTCAAAACTACTTCGGCTCGCAGTCTGTCAGCTTTCCTTCAGTGTTGCCAGATGTACCACTACGACCGACAGATGGCTTTTTACGCCGATAGCATCGGAGCGAAAGAAGTCTGTCTGATTGGGGTTAGTAAGCAAGCCAAACGCCTATTCTTTGTGCAAAAGTACGCTGCCAGCCCCTTCATGGAAGAAGGGCGACGAAAATACCGGTACCTGCTTTCCAGAGTCAAGGAACTGGATCTGTTTGAAAGTATCTATTATGCCCGGCAGAACAACACCGTTCAGGAGGTTAGCGCCGCTTATCATACCACTCCCAATTCTAATTCCTAAAACCTAACCCCCAAAAACTAGCTTCCATGGAAAAACGAATCCATAGCTTTTTTGAAAAGATTGCCGAAAGCCTGTTCACCCTGCCACCCATCATGGTCGGGATGTTTGCCATGTACGCCTATCTGGTCTACGAAAGCCAGGCCCTCTTAATTACTCAGTTGCCCATAACGCTGACAGGCTGGCATCGGGAAGCAGCCGCCTGGTTTCTATCGGTCGCCATCCACCTAACCATCCTCACTACGGCCGCTAACAGCAAGTTGGTCCATCAGGCCTTTCCGGTACTGTTCGCGATGGCTGGTTATTTTATTACCACACTCTTCTTTGATGCCTGGAATTTTGGAAAGCCCCCCAAAGGTATTTTTGTCAGCCAGTTATTTAGCCTCTTGATTGCCGTAATCAACTATTTGTTTGTGTACCTGTTCGTGGGGAAATGGAAAGAGTTAAAGGGAGCACAAGCTCATAACCAGGCGCTACAACAAGCCGAGCAAACGGTAACCCGTCTTAACGAAGAACTTACCACGGCCCACCAAACCCTTACTAGCCACCAGACTCAGCTTACAAAACGTAACGAAGAACTGAAGGAAAGCAAGCAGGCGCTAACCGAGCTGCAACAAACCCTTACCAAACAGCAACGCACCCACCAGGAGGAGCTACAACTGGTGGCGGAGAACCGCATGTGTATTACCTGTGGTTTCAAAGCCGATAGTTACCAGCAGCTTTCCCGCTACAAGCGCGATTGCAATCTGTGTATCCGGCAACGAAAAGCTAAGAAAAATGCTACCCAAAGTGTTTCTTCTTCTCATGCACAATAGAAGCCTAAAGTAAGCGGAAGTAACCTCGCAGTATTATATTTCCGTATCATTTTTCATAAAGACATAAAATAGGACAAATACGTCTAGTGTTCGTTTTGTCAGATAGGTCAAATTCGTCCTTATGGAAAATAGGGATGAAATCCTGGAAGCATTGGCCTATTGGGTACACTATTTCCGAGAAAAACAAAAGTTAAGTCAGTTGGAACTAGCCGTACGCGTAGGAGTTGATACCCGGCAAATCGGACGCATTGAGCAACAAGTGAATGCACCTTCCATTGTGCTGGTGTATCGTATTGCCAAAGCGTTGGACGTGACATTGAATCAACTCGTACAACCCATGGAACCTGAGCAAACCCCTGAGCAAACCATAAAATAGAAACCTTGTATCATTACCAGCATAACGTCATATTCGGCGTACGAATGGACCGTTTCATTAGTATCTAATTCTTAACCAACTCACTGTGCCGTACGCGTTAACGATCATTCAACAGGTGGTTCGTGGCCCTTTGTCTCCGCTATCTTTTCCGGAAAATGCGCTAAAGCTACCCCGATGGTATCAACTATTAACCAGCCTTCCCACCACCTGCACCAAGCAGATTCATGTGCAGTTTGCTCAGACTCATCCAGAAATATCTATTGATTCTTCGCAGATACGCTTAGTAGATTCCTCTCAGTTGCCCTCATTTCTAGCCTTTCAACATCAGGTTCAACCGGTGGACAACGTTTCTGGTGAGGTCTTGCTCACTGGGGTGCTCCATCACTACTCCCTGGCAA
The DNA here is from genome assembly GCF_022458895.1 of Roseihalotalea indica. Next base: position 524,214 of record NZ_JAINFL010000002.1, read on the forward strand.
CAGAGGCTGTCAAGGAATGGTATCACTGGCAGGATGAACAGGGGCAGGGTCACCTAGAACTTTACGCAGCCTATGCCCTGGACACCCTAAGCTTTGAGGAAATGCGATATGTGTACTTTCAGCAACTATTACAGGAACAGGTAGCCAGCGTAGAACATCTCATGGTGGAGACAGTGCATGATACGCAATCCGCTAAAAAGGCGGAAAAGTACGTGCAGGACCATCAACAGGTTCTTATCTCGTTGTCTGACCAAGTACTGATTCACCTGGCGGAAGAATCGCATCAACTGTATACTATCTCCGAACAGTATAGTCTGGTGGATGTATACAAGCTGATCTTTAGAAGTCTGGAAGCCTTGATGGTTATGTTAGAGCAGCAGTTTGCCCAGTACCTGGATGCCTCTGCGCCCTTGCCGTACCGCCATCGAGTGGTGCAAACCTTCCAGCTCAATGAGCGCTTAGAGGCCCTACAAGCGGTATTGGATGGATCACCGATGAATCAAGATCTTCTCACCGTATTGGAAGGGCTATTCACTGAAATCCAACAGTTAGCCCAAAAGCCAACCACCTACGAGCAGTTGCGCTACTACCAGCGACTGGTGCAGGAACTGGAGGCATTCACCCAGCAAAAAACGGTGACGGATGAATCATTGCTCTCAGTATTGCTTCACATGAATTTTAATAGCCCTGCCATGCGACAATGGCTGGTTAAGCATCTACAGAATCAACTTGATACCCAGGAGAATCGGCAGCAACCATTATCCTTGCTGTACTACTACGAAAAGTGGTATCACCAACAACCAGTACCGCAGGGATTAGCCTATGACCCCATGGGACCCGCCTTACAGCAGCACATCCTATCCTGGATCAAGGAGGAGATACGCTATCGTGAGAAGAGAGCGGATGTACCTTTCCCCGCTACGGAATCCTCAGTTTCCCAGGATAAGGTTAAAACCAATTTATCGGTCGCTCAGATTGCTCTGTTGCTCAGGCTATGTAGCGAAGTAGGTATTTTCCCGGAACAGAATCTCAGTAATCTTTGCCGGCGCTTTAGCAGTATCCTGCACTCGCTCAAAGAGGAAGATATATCCGCAGAAAGTTTGCGAGGAAAGTACTACGAACATGATCGCCGCTCCGTGCAGGTACTCAAAGAAAAAGTGATCGCCATGCTGAATTACCTCAACCAGCTACCCAAATAAGGGATTTTATTAGCCACCCACTGTGATATGCTCATTGTATATCATTGTACTCTTCAGATCAGCCGTCGATTTTGCGATAAACAGGGCGATATATCCTGCTTTCGCACGATAATCTGGTAAGCAGTACTAAAAAAAATGAATTTGTAAGGTGTTGATTGCCATGGGGTTGCAGGGGGGTGGCATGACCCCTGTCACTGTTTTAGCAATCTCCGCTACTTCATCTTTGAGGCATGTTTAACTAAAACCCACAAAATCATGCCTGCCCACATTGTGACTACCGAAGACCTGCTGGTCTTCAAACAAGAATTACTGGACGAACTCAAGGAAGTGCTTGCTCAAAGTACTTCCCAGCCTAAGCGCTACCTGCGCTCTTCCGAAGTGCGGAAGATGCTTACCCTCTCCCCGGGAACCCTGCAAAACCTACGGATCAACGGCACGCTTCCCTACAGCAAAGTAGGAGGGGTGATCTTTTACCCATACGAAGGGATCGTCAAGGTGATGGAAGAAAATCTCCAAAATGCATCCACCCTATGAAGCTACCCACCTATCAGATCAGTCTTCCGGCGAGTGTCCGGTTTGATAAAAGCCTGCCGATTAGCACCCGGTTATTGTACGGAGAGATCAAAGCATTGTGCGATCAGCAGGGCTACTGCTGGGCCGGGAATGAGTACCTGGCCAGTCTGTATCAAGTAAAGCCGAAAGTCATATCCCGATGGATCAGCCAGCTCAAGAACCTAGGGTATTTGAAAGTGGAGGTAACCAAAGGAAATCAGCGCAAAATCTATGTGCTGAGCGATCCACCCAAAAAGGATAGCCCACCCCCTTGCTTGGTAGAGGACATCCAACCAGAAGTGACCGGCGATCTACCGGAAGATAGAGGGGAAGGCGATTCACTCCTTATAGGTAATTTTATCGAATATAATGATCGAATATATAGTGTATCTACTCCTGATTCATCTACTAAAAAGTTAAGGGCGCCGATTGGAAAAAAAGCAGAGCACCCGTCGGGTTTGCCGGATGAGTTCGTATCCTCTCATGCCGATCCTAATAGGGAGCACCGCCCTAGCCAGGAAGCCAAAAGCCCCACCCCCCGAATACCGTCGCCCCCCCCGCCCCAACAAGGGCAGGTGAATCAACCCTTTATCAAGCCAGCCGTCCCGCAGGTGGAGGAGTACATGCAGCAGCAGAAAGAGCTGTGTCCAGATGTACTGACGGCTAGGGCCCATGCTCTACGCTTCGTGAACTACTACGAATCCAACGGCTGGAAGGTCGGCCGAAATGCTATGCAGGATTGGAAAGCGGCAGCCAACAATTGGCTGCTGAACGTCAAAGAGTACTCAGATAAAGCACTCAGTGCTTCCCGCAATGATATTATGTCTCCTAACTTTGATCCCTATGCCCCACGACTACACAGCGGCGGAAAGAAAGACTACAGCATCCCGCTCTAAACCGAACGAAAACAGCATGCCCTCTCAGCCGGGACAGCAACTCGTTTTGACCCAATGGATGGAGGAGGCACGACACCGGTTACCGTCCTTGGTCATAGATGCCACGAATCAGCCCATTTTAGAAGCGGTAGGCGCGTATTTCCTAGGCAATGAGGCAGAATGCCGGAAGAGGGGTATTAAGCGGCAGAAGGGCTTATTTTTGGTGGGGCCCGTAGGTTGTGGGAAAACCACGATCATGCAGCGCTTGGCCTCGCAGCCAGTTCGTCTGGTGGCGACCCGGGATATTGCCCGAAAGTTTGTGAAAGAAGGCAACAACGTATTGGAACACTATGGTACAAAATCCTACCGGATTAAACACCTGGGCTACGGTCCGGTGGTGCAGTACGATCAGCCCATCACCTATTGCTTTGATGACCTAGGGGTGGAGCAAAACGCCAAACTGTACGGCAATGGTTGCAACGTGATGGCCGAAATCCTGCTGGACCGTTACGAGCAGTTTATCCGTCACGGCATGATCACGCACCTGACCACCAACCTGAACGCCGATGAACTGGAACGCTTGTATGGGGACCGGGTTCGCTCGCGCCTGCGGGAAATGTGCAACCTGATCTGCTTTCCGGCTGAGGCACCCGACCGTCGTACCGGCGGCCAGCGTACCGGTGGCCGGCAACCCGGTGCGGTTCCCCGCCGGGACCGGCACTCCGGCGATCCATCGTAGCGAGACTGCTGTGGACGCAGCGGTATATGTAGCGTTCTAACCAAGATTACAGCAAGATTACAGCTAGATGGCTTTGTGTAAATTCATTGCAAACATCTGACTATCAATAATTTATCAATGGCTAATTTTTCTTTCGGTTACTTTTATCCCGTAACCTCTTGAGTATCAAACCTACATAAGCACTTCCCCATGAGTACCTCCAAAAAAATCAACGTTTCGAACGCTTTTCATCGGCGACTCGATCAGGAAGCTGGGCGGCTCAAGCTGTCCTACAAAGAGTACCTGGAAGCCGCCGGTGAATTCTTCATCGCCCGCAAGGTTGATCCTCGTGCCTACCAGGCCGGACAGCACGAAGAGTTTGCCCAGTTGCTACGGCTGGCCGTAGACCGCATCTTCTCGTATCTGGTCTTTCAGGAGCAGCACATCCTGCGGGCCATGCATACCGAAGCAAGTAAAGCTCGCATCATGGGAGAGCTAGCGGTGAATCATTTGTTAACACTCATCACCGAAGACGATACGACATTACAGGCGCTTCAGCACCAGGACCAGCAGTACCTCGCCGAACGCCTACGCCAAGTCGCTGATCAACTGGACGCTTCTAAATCTAAAACCTAAAATCCACATCCCAAACCCTAACTTATGCACAGCAAAATTATTGACCCCCGACGCGACGGACGGTTTGTCTTTGCCAATCGCGGTTCCTGTAGCAAGACCGTTAGCTATCTAGGTCACGAAGCCCGGGAGCGAGGCGAAGCCGTACGTTTTTTCCACCAGGAAAGGACCGAGGTGCCGACCGAAGAAGTAAAAGAAACAATGGATGCCAATACGAAAGGCCTGCGCAAGCAACAGGAAAAATTTTATTCGCTGGTCCTTTCTCCTTCTCAGGCCGAACTACAGCATATCAAGAATGACCCAGAGAAATTGCAAGCTTACACCGTAAAAGTCATGGAAAACTATGCGGCGAACTTCCACCTCAACGATGGCAGGCGTCTTTCGGCATCCGATCTCCTCTGGTATGCCACCATCCACCAGCAGCGTAAAGAAAAAGAGGGTGAAGCGAAGGGAAAGACCAAGCCTGGACTGCATCAGCATGTGCATATCCTGGTCAGTGCCAAGGACAAAACCGGTGAGTACCGGCTCAATCCCAAAGGGCGGAAAAGTTACTTTATCTTTAAGGACTGGCAGGTAAAGAACGGAAAGACCTTCCAGGAAATGTTTGACTACCGTAAGCCTACGGTATCTGAGAAATTAACGGCGGGCATGCCGGAAGAAACCAAACAGCGTCATCAGCAGCGTATCCGGGACAAAATTGCCTATCTCAATGAGTACTTGATAAGCAGTCCAAAGCTATCGGTAGAAAAAGCGTTAGCGATGGGAAAAGAGCAGCAATACGGCAAAGGCTTCTTCTTTCGCTTGCACCATCTCACCCAGCAGTTTCAGCAAGGGAAACTCATCCATGATCCCTACCAGGTGCTGGAAACGGGAAAAGATACCCCGGTCCGATTTCCGGAACCACCCGTCATGAGTTTTGCGAAAAGCGTGAAGCAACTCGGCAACCAGGTAGCAGAACCCGAAGAGCCGCTTGGTCATCCTAAAAAGAAGCAACACCGTGTCTGGAAGCATCAATCCCTGGAGCGATGAGAGCCTACGATACGACTTCATTAGAGGCACTCCTATTCTTTTGGGTAGGACTGCTGGTATTGCTAACCTTGGAATATCTGGTGCTTATCCAGGTAGACTTGTTATCATGGCTGAGCACATATGAAATCGCGGCAGGTGGAATAGCCGGGATACGAAAAATCGGATTTTTTCTCCGGGGCTTCACTGCCCTCACGTACGCGGGACTTTCTGGAGTGCTATTGAAATCTACCCAATCCCCTACAGAACACCAAGGCTCTTTAAGAAGGTGGCGACTAATCACCACTTTTTTGTTGCTCTTGATGGGGCTGTACGTACTAATCACCGTCCACGACTATGCCCTTCCCATCATCGTCTGGTTATATCCGGTTTCGTTTACCGGAGTATTGATACTTATTCCCATGTTGATCCACCAAGTACAACGTGTCATGGGAAGAAGCAGAGAACAGGTCGAGAAGCGGAAATTAGAAAGCGACTATAGCATCCATATTCGTTGTAAAAGAGGTTGGATCAATGTGGTGAACCCCTTCCGGGGAACGCTGGTGATCGGTTCTTCGGGATCTGGTAAGTCCGAGAGCATCGGCAATGCTTTTCTGCATCAGTTTGTCCAAAAAGGCTACAGTGGGATTGTTTACGATTTTAAGTTTCCCACCCTTTCTGAGGTGGTTCACACCACATTATATCAGAAAGTCATGACTAATTTGACTTACTACATCGTTAACTTTCAGGACCTCACCCGATCCCATCGGTGTAATCCACTCTCGCCAGAAAATATTCCGACCCTAGCCCATGCCGAGGAATATGCCCGAACGATTGTCAATAACCTGGATACGGGTACGATCAAGCATCAGGAATTTTTCTCTTCTTCGGCTACCGCCTGGCTGGCCGCCCTAATATGGTTTTACCGTTGTGAGCATCCAGAACACTGCACCTTACCGCATGTCATCAATACTGCCCTTTACGAAGACTATACCCATGTGATCAGTATGCTGGAAGCTAATCCGGGCAGCGCCGATCTGATCCGCAGTATTGCCACAGCGATAATCAATAAAGCGGATAAGCAGATTGCCGGTGTGATTGCCTCTCTACAGATCATGGTGACCCGGATTAATAGCCCGGAGATTGTCTGGGTACTCACCGGAGATGACTTTACGATGAACATTAATGATCCGGATGATCCGAAGCTGTTGTGCCTGGGTTCAAATCCAGCCTTGGTCGATACGTTCCGGCCGGTCATCTCACTGATCATCGCCGTAGCCTTGAAGCAGATGAACCAGCCAGCCAAATGCAAAAGCTTTGTATTGTTGGATGAAGCCCCTACCCTCTACATCCCAAAGTTTGAACTGATTCCCGCCACGGCTCGAAGTAATCAGGTAGCCAGCGTCTATATGGCCCAGGACATTGCCCAGATGGTGGATATGTTTGGCAAAGAGAAGGCTGAGGTGATCATCGCCAACCTGTCCAATCAGTTTTATGGAAAGGCCAGTTCACTACCGACGGCCAAAATGGTCAGTGAGATGATCGGGAAGGAAGAGCAAAGGATCACCAATCACTCTCGGGGAAACAGCCGCGATAGTAAAGGAAGGTATAACCTTTCCTACAATGCCAGCATCAGTCAGCAGGAACGTTATCTGATCAAATCCCAAGAGGTCATGCAGTTACGCCCAGGAGAATTTATAGGCCAGACGGTAGAAAGTAGCATCCCTTACTTTCGGGCACAAACCAGACCTGCAATCATCAAGCCCAGCGATCCATTACAGGCTTTTGCTACCGGGGAAAGGGCAGACTTAACTCAACTAGTAGACGCTAATTTCAGGCAGGTACGAAAAGAGGTAGCTGCCGTGGTCGGACGCTATCCCAATGTCTATACCGCTCAGTAAACATACTCCCTTTCCCTCCCAACTTCTTTAATAAGCACTTTAACCAAACCATTCAATAGCCATGAAAAAATCCCTGTTTTTTATCTCGATGATGCTGGTAGGTCTCTCTTCCCTCCGATGTAGTGAAGAGGATATCCAAGTCAAACTGCCTGCCGCCTGTGAAACAAATGATTGTCCGGATACACATCCAACGCCATCCTCAAAACCTTCTTCTAACGATGTGGTAGCATGGTTGAATACCTACTATCTACAACAGAAGCAAAGCGCGTCCTGTCAGCCTTTTATTGGCCTGGTGCGAAGACAATCACCCGGCTGGTTGTATAGTTGTAATACCGTCCACGGAGTACTTAAAGGTGTCGTCTCTATCGGACGGGTTCACTATTACCAGATGGATTTATACTTCTACGTACGGCCTGAGAACCCTTGTGGCAAACCTTCAGGAAATCCAAGTTATGCAGGTAGTATGTATATCTCAAAATCCAATCAAAAGCCTCGCTATGCTCGCGGGTATTATCTGGGTAGAAAACCACTTCAATGGATTTTAGATCCTCAAGGTAGATTGGTGGCTGGATGGAATGCCTATTATTTTTACAAAGATCAGGCTACGGCCAATCAGGTGGGTTTCTTTGATGGAGTGGCAGCTCAATATAGTGGTTGTTTTACCTTTTAATCTATGAGCTTGGCCTCGGTATGCTTCACCAAGAAATTACTGTGAGGTGTTGATATGCTGTTGAAAGACTTGCTGAGGGGGTATGTCCTCGTGGAATATGAAAAAGGCTTTTCGCAGCATATTTCGTTCTAATTCAAGTTGTCGGTAGGCTTTCCGAAGCTGCTTCAGTTCTTCAGATAAGCGATTAGAAGTCTTAATTACCTCACAGAGGGGGCCTTGATGGGGACACGTCATCGGTGCAAGGTCCGGTTTGCGTATTGTTTCTTTGTTGAATTGGATATCATCCGGTTCAGTCTTTTCCGTAGGTAGTTGACCTTTCATCATGATCAAACTTCTATCATTTAGGGTATACAATGGAATGTATGATTGCCCTAAAGTAGAGTCTAGTTACCCACTGCGAAACTTTAATACACCAATTCCCCTTGAGGATGGATAAATCTCTGAACCTAGTACGATGGGATGGTTATTCTATGAAAATAGAACCATGTACACTTCTTTTCCTGGGACGAATGAAAATCAAGTTAAAGATGAAAGCTATCTGTAGCTGCACGTAAAGAATAGAAAATTCGTTCCAGCAAGCGCAATTCGTCCGTGATAATCTCCGCGCGCCCTTGAAGCTGCTGCTGAAACGAAATGGTGTGATGGTATTGGGTAGTTAGTCCTTGGGGAAAGGAAATGGTCACATGATACTGATTTTGCTGGGGTAGCAAAGAGATCGTTTCAACGATACCGGATAACGTTCCGTATTGCTGGTAAGGATAGTTATCCAGGTATATCCTGACGGATTGCCCCTGGGCGAGTTTCCCTGAGTTCTGGATGGGTACGCGTAACTGCCCGATCACCGGTTGTGATTCGTTCGGCACGATGCTCATCACCGTTTGTCCGGCCTTCACAAACTGCTGTTCACTCCAAAAGTCGAAAAGCGATACATAACCTGATTGAGGGGCATATAAAAGATACTGTTCTTCCCAGCGATGGATATCGGATCGCATTTGCTCTGTGGCTGACAGGAATGCTGAGCGAAGCTGTTCTTCCTGTAGGGTATGCTGATCACGAAACTTATGCCATTCCCGTTCTAATTCTGCGATCTGAACCCGCGTGTGGGATAGCGCCGTGCCTACTGCCTCGTAAGATTCCTGAGCTTCCAGCCACACTTGTTCCTGCTCTTCCAAGGTTTTGTCCGCAATGGTCTGGGAGGCATGAAGGCCCTGATGTCGCCGATAATTTATTTCGGCTAGTTCTTCCTGGCGCTTTAAAAGTTCCTGCTGGTTTTGTTGTTGAATCAGCAGGTCCTGGTAACGTTGGAGTTGTCGTTCAATAGCTCGTCGTTGGTGATCTTCTGAGGTAATTTGGCGGTGTAATCGATAGGCTTGTGCCGCCTTCTGTAGTTGAGTGTAAGCTTCTTGGAGCGAGCCCAGGGAGTAAATACTGTCCTGGGATAGGGTGTTTGAGACTTCGGAAGAAACTGTTGCGTCAAGGGAGTTCATTGTTTCCTTCAACCGGAGTACCTGCTCATACTGCGCTGGGCTCTGAATGACGGCTAGTAACGTGCCCTTCCTGACCGATTCATGATCCTGGACTAGGAGCCGCGCCAGCGGACCGTCCGTGCGGGCCACCACCGGCAGGGGCGGATGGGGAGTAGTAATCACTACCTGAGCAGGAATTCGATCAGAGTATCGAATCAACCACCCTATGACCAATAGTATCAAAATCAGTAGTAATACGATACTTTCTCCCCAACGAAGTACCCATTGGAGAGGAGTATTAAGCACCACTTGTAGGTATTCCGTAGGCTGGTCGAGTTCCGCGACGGATTTGGGAAGCTTGCTCATGCTCCTAGCTCTAGTTGGTTTTTTACCAGGTGGTAATATTTTCCCTTCCGGTAGGTCAATTCATGATGCGTACCTCGCTCTACGATCCTTCCCTGGTCCATGACCAAGATTTGGTCAGCATGCTTGACGGTGCTCAGGCGATGGGCGATGATAATGACCGTTCGATTCTGGTAAAAATTTTCCAGATTGTTGACAATAGAGCGTTCGGTTTCTGCATCTAAAGCACTGGTTGCCTCATCAAAGAACAGATAATCCGGATTTTTATACACCGCCCGGGCGATCAGGATGCGTTGCTGTTGCCCGCCGCTGAGTCCTATACCGTTCTGTCCAATCCGGGTATGATAGCCTTTCGGGAAGCTATCTATAAATTCTTCCAGACTGGCTATTCGTGCAGCATGGGCTAACCGTTCTTTATCCAGTGGGCTTCTACTATCCGACTCCGTGATATTGAATAATAGTGTATCATCAAAAATATATCCGTCTTGCATCACGACTCCGCACCGGGTAAGCCACTGTTTACTGGACTGTTGAGTTAACCGTTGATGGCCAACATACATGGTACCTTCGGTAGGTTCGTAGAGTTTTAATAGGAGTTTGAGCAACGTACTTTTGCCGCTTCCACTGGCTCCGACGATAGCCGTCACCTTACCCCATGGAAAAACTGCATCTACATGCTGAAGTACCTTGGTAGACTTGGCACCTTCGTAACCAAACGTAACGTTTTTTAACCGAAGAGAGGCCTGCCTCGGTAACAGCATGAAATGATCTGCCTCTGGATTGCCGGATGACCTTTGATGCACCTCGGTGAGTCGGGCAAGGCTTAGCTTAGCATCCTGAGCCGACTGTGAGAAGTCAATCATACTGAGCAGAGGTACATTCAGTTGCCCCAGAATATACTGGATGGCCACGAGCATGCCAAGCGTCAACGCTCCTTCCATGACCAGCGTGGCGGCCAGAAAGGTGATACTGATGTTTTTTAGTTCATGGATAAAATAACCGCCTCGGTGCTGTAATTGATCAATGGATAAAGCGCGAGTAGCTATCTGATGCTGCCGGATACGAACCGCTTCCCATCGCTGACGTCGTCGCTGCTGCGAACCATTGATCCGAATCTCGGACATCCCAAATAATAGATCATGGAGTTTTACCTGGCCATCCGCCGAAGCTTCAAATCGCTGATACTCCAGTTGGGCCCGGCGGCCAGAGAGCAACCCTATCCAGAGAAGGTAAAGAATAGAGCCCGCGGCAAAAACGGAAAAAATGAGCGGATTATAGTAGATCAGAGTCAGGCTAAACACGCCCATGGTCAAAGCAGAAAACAGCACATGAAGGGATTGGGAGGTGAGAAAGTTTTCAATCCGCTGATTATCCTCTATGCGCTGCAACAGATCCCCCAGGTTTTTCTGCTCAAAGAATGCGTGTGGAAGGAGCATCAACTTCTGCAGAAAGCTGGATAGTAGGGAAAGGCTCACCCGGTTTCCTAGGTGAAGAAGCAAATAGCTACGGATCACTTCACTGATTGTCTGGGAGACGAACAAAACCAATTGAGCGGCAAGAATGAGGTAGATAAAGGGCAGGTTCTGGTGTTGAATTCCTTCATCTACCAGCGATTGAGCCAAAAACGGAAAGACCCACTGAATGATACTGACCGCAAGAACACTCCAAAGCAGTTGCCACAGATATCGTTGATAGGGCCGGAAATAGGAAAGCAGAAAACGCCAGGAACCAGGCTGCTTCGGTGTCAAGGTGGATGACCTTTCATAAAATGAGGGAGTGGGTTCCAGGAGTAATAGCACGCCGGTTTCGTCTTTATAGTTTCGCCATCTCCTCAAAAAAGTATTCCTATCCAGTCGCATCCTTCCGGCTGCTGGGTCCGCTACATAAACGTACCTGGACGTGATGTGATAAAGAACCACATAGTGTTGATCTTGCCAATGGGCAATGCATGGCAATGCTGTATCTTGACGTAAGGTGTCCCAGGGAGTCGCCACGGCTTCCGTTCGGAACCCCAACTGTTCAGCCGCTTCAGACAAGTTGAATAGCGAGACTCCTTGCTTGCCTGTAACCATTATTTCGCGCAGGGTTTCCACTGGGTACCGTTGCCCGTAAAAGTGAGCGACCATTTGCAGACAGGTGGCCCCACAGTCCATAAAGTCTAGCTGACGGTATATCGGAAAGCGCTTCAATATAGGGTGTTTACTTGTGAGGAATACTCATCCGGTGCGAATCATGCAGGGCATCCTGCCGGTGACTTCTTTGTTTTCTACTAATTTTGGAGCGATAATACCGGGAGAGATAATCATACAGGACCAATTCGTGAAACCGTTGCTGGTCAGGAATAAGCCGGTTCACCAGCATGTGAATGTAGCTTTTCAGTAATTCCGGAATCGGTACCGAAAGCTTACCGCTTTGTTGAAGGTCAAAGAGGCGATTAACGACCGGTTTATTCCTTGCTGTACGCCATTGGAGAATCTCTACAAGTGGTGACCATGCATCCTGATTTAAAGTAGTGAGGGTAAGCATTTTACCAATAAGCGAGCAATGAGTCCGGTACTGCTTATCTATTTGCCTTTTGAGGGACTTATCTATCCCAAATTCCTGAGCAAAGGCGTCTTCCAAGGATTGTATTAGGGCTAACTTCTGTTGAGGGCCTTGTTGAAAGTCTTTTAGTAACGCATCTATCGAGCTCAAACCCCACAACCAACGCAGGTTTTCCCGTTCGTTACCTTCCGTCTGCGATAAAAACCGAAGCATAGCCTCACTATCATAATGAAACAATGCTTCAGCCTCGGTAATAGCTGATCCACCGTAGCGTTCCAGTTCTCGCTCATATGTATCCAGCTTAACCGCAGAAATCATCCCGGACTCCTGGTAAGAAGAAAGGGTGGTTTGAACTTGCTGCATCACTTCCGAGATACTCATAGTGTTTAGTACATGAAATCGCAAACGCAGATGGTATCCAGGATCGTTATACCGGATGAAAAACCACTGCCCAATGTGTTGCTGTTTGGATAACCTCTCTACTAGGGGCTGTATGGCTTCTTCCAAAATACGGTCGCTGGTACTGGCACTGCAATAAATCTGAAAATACAACCAGTCTGATCCGGGTAGGAATGTTCGCTGAATGGAGTGTCTACGGATAGGAGGAGTAACATCAAAATACGTGGGCTGAGACTTGATCCAGGTAGCTACCAGCTGATGGGCATGCGTTTCTCCATGCTCGTTGATGACAGTCCCTTCCATAGGCTGGAAGTACTCTTTAAGGGTCCATTGTTCTCGGTTTTTTATCAAGTCCCACCACGCTAGCACCGTGGCAGGTTGATTACTATTGACAAACAGTTCGTTGTCGCCATCGGCGAGTACCCAACATTGAGGTAATCGCCACTGTCGCTGGAAACTTTCAAAAGCTTTTTGAAAACTCAACTGGTCTTTCGCTGCCTTTAATCCAACAACTTCTGCTGTACTAAGCTGCCAGGTAGCCGGACGGAGGATGATATATTTATAGCACACTCTGGGAAGAAATTTAAACCGATTCGCAAGTTCACCCCAGTGAAAATTAAGATGGGTACGTAGTCCCTGAGTCTGCAAGTCACACAAAAAACGGTAGACCGGTAATCCACTCAAGGGGTAATTATGGGCGGTGCTCAATCGGGGAATGATACGCTTGCCAAGTTTTTGGGAGCGAAGAATAATCTGTCCGCCCTGGATGGAAATCTGTAAATCCGAAATGAGAAGTTGGGATTCAGGCGCTACCGACGCCTTGGCAAGATAAGGAATTTCGTACCTTCTGCTGACAGGATGAAAAAGAATGTTGGCCGTTCGGCTTTCCGGAAGATGAACAATCTCGGCTATGGCCACTTCAGGGTTATTTTGTTGCTCCTTTTCACAGATATCCTGGACAATATGATGCAGGGCGGGATCAGCGTAGGCAAAGCGGTTCAGTAGGTTTGCAGCACTAACTCCACCCACCTGATCCAGGTACAGCCTGTCGCCTTCTACTTTTCTAAACATCACGGACATGGAGGGGGGAAGATCGTTTTGCGAAGTGGAAAACTGCTCGACCAGGGCATCGGTAATTTCAACCGAGTACTGCTGTTGAAGTAAGGCTGTTTGCAAGAGGGCCCACTTCCAGGTTTGATGCTCATGCCAGGAAATGGTTTCTTCCTGCGGTTGCCTGGGAGATGTTAAATCATCGATCAGGGGCGAGAAAGTGGATGGAGTTTGCTGGAGATAATCTATCCCCGTTTCAGTGTCAAGTGCTTCCGAAAGTGGCACTTCCCGGTCACCGTACTGATCATAAAATTCCTGGCTAAACCGGTGGAGTTGCGGCTGGGGACTAGCTGAAGTCAGCTTAGTAAGCACGTTAAGCACTTCGGACAATTGGCGCAGAGAGTTACCTGGGCCTGTAGAGGTTGATTGTTTGTTGTTTAGTGGAAATGAGTTTCGCTTGGATACCCTTTTATTGGAAATGCCTGCAAAGATGGTATCTACCTGAAATAGACGATGCTCAGTGACATCCGGTAAGAAAGGATAAAGTAAAGCAGTAATTGAAGGACCCTCCTCTTGTAGGGAGCATACTCTTTGGTTGATCTTTTCCAGGCAGCTCGTCAGCTTCTTTAAGAAAGATAAGACCACATCTGTATCAGGGGTACTGGATTGCAACCGGTCAGATAAAATCTCAAGGAGTCTGGGTAAGTACGCTTGTCCGGTAATCGCAGGTTCCAGTTCGCTTACCAGCACTTGATTTTTTATCACCTCCTGTAGATAGGCTTGCGCTTCTTCCCGGCCTATTCCAAAGTCGCTCATGAGCACTTGGCCTATATCCGATAAGCTTGCGCCGTGGTGACAGATGTGTATTACCCGTAAAAGTGCTGAGGAAGCTTTCGCCGAGCTCAATTGGTAATTTCTTTCTCCGTTAGTGAAAGTATACTCAACGTAGCGAATTTCATCCTGGATGCGATATGCGCTGTTATTGGGAAAATAGCGCACCTGTTGCTGAACAGCCGGAATTTTTAAGATTTGTTCCGCAAGCTGTTGCACCACCCCATGATCCAGACGGACATGAAGCTTGGATTGTTGAAGGGGAATTTGCACCGTATCACTCCAGGTGGTCACCCCACAACCAGCAAAATTGCCAAAAGGGGTCGAGCGGGTACACATCCGTAGATAATATCGCAGGATGGCATGATATTCCTTCATACCCAAAGATTGATCGAGCCGATGCAGATACTGCCTAAAAAGGCTATGAGAAGCGATATACAGTCCCTCTTGGAGAAGAGGATTCTGTAACCAGGCACCATCCTGGAAAAGATTTGAAGTAGGAACGGGCATCGTGGTTGCTCTGACCACACAATAGGGCTGAAACGAAGTAGTAGCGAAGGAGGATTTGGACACGGAGGGCTTTGTCTATCTTGACAAATAATTGAACGATGAGAAAAGAAAAAATAAAGCCTACCGGAACAGTAGGCTTTGCTCTAGCTACTTCTTTTTGGTGATCATAATATCAGTATGACCGGTACATCGCCCCCCGGAATTACCTCCTAAGATTTTTTTCATTTCCGTGTTGTTCAGCTTTTTCACGGTTCTTTTTTCTAAGGAAAGCTTTTGGTGAGGAGTGGAAGACTTTTTCATTATGTGATAGATTAGGTGTAAAAAACGGGGTAATCATAGCATGAGCCGCTGGTGAAAGAAAATAAATTACACCAGTAAGCCTATGGAAGGTACCAATGAGGCGATCGTAAGTATCAATGCTCTAAATTTTAAGTGTATGCTCGGGGATTCCGTTGATCTTGGGAATAGTCCCATTGGTGTAATAGATGATTTTTCTTGAGACGGCAAGGTTCTTCCTTCTATATTTACCAGACTAATTTTGTAATCTCGGTAAAATGAAAGGCCATCGTATACTATGCAACTGATGAAGCTAGAGAAGAAAGAGATCCGTTTCCACGTGATAGCCTGGCTATGTTGGATCATCATCCAGTCGCTTCTCTATCCATTTAGAGGTCCTTCGCTAGTTTTATATATTGTTTCTCCTATCCAGTATTTCCTGGCCTATCTGGTCGTATTTTATAGCATTGCGCTCTGGATTCTTCCTCAGTTCTGGCCCAGGAAAATAGGTAGCCTTCTCCTGAGCCTGGCTATACTCTTTTCGGGGTTTGTGACATTTCGTATCCTGATGTTTTATGTAGTGCTGCCCAGCCTCGATGAAAACTTTGTGTTTGATCGTTCCTTTCCCTATAAGACATTTACCATTGTAAGTTTTTACTGGTTTCTACTGTACGGATTTCTGGCTACCACCTACTTTGCAGTAAAGCGAAATCTTACCCATCTCCAAAGAAAAAGAGCCTTGGAAAAATCCCTGATGGAAGCCGAATATGCGTTTCTCAAAGCGCAGTTCAATCCTCACTTTCTTTTCAATACGCTCAGCTATATGTATACCAAGGCAGTACCCGTGTCCCAGGAGTTGGCCGATGCGGTCATGCTGCTCTCCCGCCTGATGCGCTACTCCTTACAGAAAGCAGATCGAAATCATCAGGTGTCGTTACAGGCCGAATTAGATTATCTGCAGGATTTTATCGACCTGCATCGGTTACGGCTAGATCAACAACTGTATATCCAACAAGAGATACAAGGGGATGTATCTACTCAGCGAATAATTCCCCTGGTGCTTGTTTCTTTGGTGGAGAATGCCTTTAAGCACGGGAAACTGGACGATCCGACCTATCCCCTATTCATTGGTATCAACGCTTCGCCGAACGAAGTAACCTTTACGGTAAACAATATGAAAAATACTTCCCGAAAAGTGAATTCGTACGGTATCGGCCATCAAAACCTGCTCAGACGATTGGAGCTGGCCTATCCAGGAAGATACCAGTTAAATATTGAAAATGATACGCAGGGCTATCTTTGTCAGTTAACCATTAGCAATAGCATTCCGAATAAACCGCAACCCAATGAACGTACGGATACTCATTTGGCTCGTATTCATGAGTAGTCAATTACTGGCTCAGTATCGCTTAGACTCTTCCTATCTAGCACCGCCTAAACCGGTCTATGAACAGTACTTTGGAAAGACAGTAGAAGACCCGTATCGCTATCTGGAGGATTTGGAAGATGCTGACGTGCGGGGCTGGTTGAAAGCACAAAATGAGCATAGCCAAAACATACTCAGTCGTATCTCAGGCAGGGATAGTTTATTAACGGAAATACAAGCATGGGGAAAGGAAGAGAAAGTACAAATGTCCTTTCCCAGAGCCGTGGCTGGTCGATTGTTTTATATCAAAACCTTGACGGCGGAAGATAAAGAGGTACTGTATTACCGCTCAGAAACGGATGGAAAAGAAATTTCCCTGTTTGATACGCAAACCTACAGCCAATCCAAAGGCGTTCATAGTGCGACAATTGATTACTTTGAGCCTTCACCGACCGGAAGTCTGGTGGCCTTCGGGGTATCGGAGGAAGGAGCGGAGATGGCAACGTTGCACGTCATACGTGTCGATGATCAAACGATGTTGCCGGAAGCTATGGAACGGGCCATGTACGGCAATCCCTCCTGGCTGCCCGATGAGTCAGGCTTTTTCTATAGTCAGATGAAAGCGTTATCCGACAGTGACCCTCCTTCGGAGAAGTATCAGGACAGTAAGGTATGGCTTCACCGCTTGAATACTCCGGTGGAGAGCGATCAGGAAGTCTTTTCGCGAAGGCTACAGGCTTCCTTACCCTTAGCCGCTATTGACTTTCCTTTCCCTGTGCTCTTTCCCACCTCTTCGGATTTATTTATCTATGTGTACCGAGGAGTAGCCGATGACTTGACGCTATACAAAGCCCCGCTGGCCAATGTATTAGCCGGTGATAATAGTAAGTTAGCGTGGCAATCCATTTTTACGATGGAAGATGAGGTTACGGATTTTGCTGTGTGGAATGATGCCTTGTTTTTACTAACGCATAAAAATGCTCCTACCTTTAAAGTGGTGAAAACCACCCTACTTGATTCAGACATAAGCCGTGCTACAACGCTGATTGATCAGGGTGAGGCGGTCATTGAAGATATTCATCTTAGCGGAGAAACTCTCTTGGTGCAATCTACCAAGAATGGCTTGGGACAACTCACCCAATTAGAGGTAGAAACAGATCGAGTCAGTGAAATATCCCTGCCTTTTGAAGGATCGGTGTTCTTTCCTGGTAAATTTTTTTCCTACGGAAGTGATCTTTTTTTCAAGATGACCTCCTGGAATCATCCCATCGATATCTATCGCTTGGATGGCAAAAGCAATCAGGTAGAGGAGACACCGCTTCAACCGCAGCCTCAATTTCCGCTTTTGGAGGAGCTCGTCGTAGAAGAGTTGGAAGTGCCTTCTCATGATGGAGTTATGGTCCCACTATCCCTGGTATATCATCGGGATACTAAGAAAGATGGAAATAACATGACGTTGCTGCGAGGATACGGAGCGTATGGCGTTTCTTTCAATCCGGTTTTTGAGTCCTACTGGCTTTCCTGGTTTCAACGGGGAGGGATCTATGCCATTGCCCATGTAAGGGGAGGGGGAGAGCGAGGGGAAGCCTGGCATCAGGCGGGCTTAAAAGCCACCAAACCCAATAGCTGGAAAGATTTTATCGCCTGTGCAGAGTATCTGATTCAGGAAAAGTATACCTCAAAAGAAATACTGGCTGCCTACAGTGCTAGTGCCGGCGGAATTACTATAGGCCGGGCTATCACTGAACGGCCGGATCTATTTCAAGCTGCCATGATCCGGGTGGGCGCCATGAATCCTCTGCGCCATGAGTTTACTCAAAACACAGCTAATATTCCGGAATATGGCACCATCCAGGACTCCCTGGAATTTTACTATCTCTATGAAATGGACCCCTATCATCATGTGAGCGATGGGGTCACGTATCCGGCAATGCTATTTACGGCAGGTATTAATGATGCCCGACTTCCAGCCTGGCTTCCGGGGAAAATGGTCGCCCAGCTCCAACAGGCAACCTCAAGAAAAAGGCCAGTCCTGTTGCGTATAGATTACGAGGGAGGACATTTTGGTGGGGCGGCGTCTCAGCAGGAACAAGAGTTGGCTGACCTATTCTCATTTTTACTTTGGCAGCTTCGTCATCCTGATTTTGCACCAAAAGCTTATTAATTATTGTACTTTATTAATAATTAATATACTTTTGTAGGATTTGTATGTGTCAATGCTAGATTATGATGCTGAGTTGTCTGATTGTGGATGATGAACCGCATGCCAGTGTGCTGCTGAAAAGTCATATTGAAAAGACGCCCTTTTTATCTTTGATGGGCACGTTTCAAAGTCCGATAGCAGCGCTTTCGTTTTTGCAAAAAGAGGCGATTGAGCTGATTTTTTTGGATATTCAAATGCCCGAACTCACGGGTATCGAATTCTTAAAAATACTAGGAGGTAAAAGTAAGGTGATTATTACTTCGGCCTATACCGAGTATGCTATGGAAGGATATGAGCATGATGTGGTCGATTATTTGTTAAAACCAATAGCCTTTGATCGGTTCTTCCGAGCCGTACAAAAAGCAGTTAACGTGACTCCTATATCTTTAGCTTCCGTACCGGTTCCTATAGCTGTTCCGGTAGAGCGAGCCGAAGATTTTATCTTGGTTAAAACCGAGATGAAAGGAAAGATGATCAAGATTAACGTTCGGGATATTTGCTACATCGAAGGATTGAAAAACTATGTCTCTATCTATACCTCAAGTGATCGGATCATTGCGCTGCTGAATATTAAAGATCTGGAAAAGAAGTTGCCGGCCACCCATTTTCTCCGAGTGCATAAATCCTACATCATTGCCTTAAATCAGATAAGTGCTATTGAAGGCAATCAGATTTTGTTGAAAGATTCATTGAATCGTAGGAATGGCATACCCTTGGGGGTTACCTACCGTGAGAGATTTTATCATACTCTCCGAGAGCATATCATGGATAGGAATTAGGTTCTAAAAAATAGGGAAGTTCACTGACAAAAAAGAAGCAGGTCGCATTTCGGTTAATTTCTACCAACAATACATGATTCCTTCAAGAGGATGGCTAGATAAGGAAGTAGTAATTTACTTCCAACCCTTACCTGTCCGATTGCGGGCACCAGAAAGAAGAAACGATGCCGACCGATGCCTGTCAGTATTTCTATGAATGCGAAAGCTGCGGGCAAGTCGTAAAACCCAAAGCAGGGGACTGCTGCGTGTATTGTTCTTACGGAACAGTCGCCTGCCCCCTATACAGGAAGGCGGGAATACTAATTGTTGCCAATAAGTTCTTTCATAAGAGCCTATTCCATTTTGCTTTACAAAAATTTATCGTAATATTGTAATATAGTTATGGGCATTACGAAGATACAGAATTACACCGATGAACAGAACCGACTGGCAATGTTGGGCAAGGCATTTTCCCATCCGGCCCGTATTGCTATTATTCAGCATTTATTGAAAACGAAGCAATGCATCAACGGTGATCTGGTTCAGGAACTGGGCATTGCCCAGGCAACGGTCTCTCAGCATTTGAAAGAGCTTAAAAACATAGGGTTAGTGCAGGGTACCGTTGAGGGGACTTCCATGAACTATTGTATTGATCCTGAAACCTGGCACTCCATGCGGAGCCAGTTTGAAGCGATTTTTGCTTCGTTTGACGGCCCAGAAGGCCCTTGTTGCTAAAAAAAATTTGGCTAGTTTTATCGTAATATTGTAATAATATAGTAAAGGATGAAAATTTTACTATCCACCCTGGCCCTTAGCGGAATAATACTGGTGGTGTTAGCCGCCATCTTTCCCTTTAAAAGACCGGATACCACCTTGAATAAAACGGTTATGCACTATATCCAAGAAGCCGAGAAAGGCTTTAATAACATCCCGGAAGAGCGCAAAGAAAGCCTGAAAGAATTAGCGCAATTCGTTCAGAAGAAAACGCAAGCCGGAGAAGAGGCCCAACTGATTTTTATCTGCACCCATAATTCCCGGCGCAGTCATATGGGCCAGCTTTGGGCCAATGTGGCTGCGCATCATTACCAGATACCCCAGGTGCAAACCTATTCCGGCGGCACGGAGGCGACCGCCTTCAATCCCCGCGCCGTCGCCGCATTAGAACGCGCCGGGATGAAAATTAAAAAAATCAGCGACGGGGAGAACCCACGTTATCACATTACCTTTGCCTCAGATGTTCCGGCGCAGGAAGCGTTTTCCAAAAAATACGATGATCCGGCCAACCCTGGGCAGGGCTTTGCCGCCATCATGACCTGTTCTCAGGCCGATGAAGCCTGTCCCTATGTACCGGGTGCGGAATTGCGCCTTTCTCTACCCTACGAAGACCCCAAAGAGGCCGATGGCACTCCGCAGGAAGCAAACCGCTATGACGAACGCAGCCAGCAAATCGCTACCGAAATGTTGTATTGCTTTTCCCAGGTACAACCCAAAATGCAGGCCGAATAATACGTATCAAAAACCCTTAGCTTTTTAACCATGAAAACCATCCGATGTACCCTGTTTATCTTCATCGTTACATTGTTATGTAATGATGCAATCGCTACCGAGAACCCGCGCTTTACCCGGAAACTGCAACAGTACGTAGAAAGTGCTGCCAATGAGTTTGAGCAGATTTCAGCCGAACGGAAAGAAGCCTTGCAAACCCTGGGCGATTATATCGCCCGGCAGCGCCAGGAAGTCGGACAGGCGCAGGTGCTGTTTATCTGCACTCAGAACTCCCGCCGCAGCCATTTGGGGCAAATCTGGCTGCAAACAGCCGCGCAGTATTACGGGCTGGACGGTATCCGGGTGTATTCCGGGGGGCTGGAAGCCTCGACCTTTAACGAACGCGCTGCCGATGCCCTGGACCGCGCCGGTTTTCAAATAAATGCCGCGCAGCAGCAGAGCGGAAACCCCCGCTATGTGATCAGTCCGGGAAATGGCTATCCGACCAGTATTCACTACTCGAAAGCCTATCAGGATACACAGAACCCTTCTATCGCCTTTGCCGCCGTGATGGTCTGCTCAGAAGCCGATCAATCCTGTCCGGTGGTACCGGGGGCCGATGTGCGGGTCCCGTTGCCTTACGAAGACCCCCGCTATTACGATGGCACTCCTTCGGAAGCTCAGAAATACGATGAGACAACCCGCGAAATCGCCCGGCAGATGTTGTACCTGGCTGATTACGTCAAAAACACCGCAATCCAGCAGATGGAAGCCAAAAAATAGTGGGTATCAACTAAAGGAAAGACATGATCCATGAGTCATAGTATTACGCAACAACGTCCACCCCAAGCCCGGCTGTCCCTACTGGATCGTTATCTGACCCTGTGGATTTTTCTGGCGATGGGCTTGGGTATTCTTTTGGGCAATCTCATTCCTGACATAGGAACCTGGATGCAGCAGTTTCAGGTGGGAACGACCAATATTCCTATTGCCATCGGGCTGATTGTGATGATGTACCCGCCTCTGGCGAAGGTGCGCTATGAGCATCTGGGGAAGGTGTTTGGCAACCTGAAAGTCGTGACCCTGTCCCTGGTGCTGAACTGGCTGATCGGCCCGCTATTGATGTTCGGCCTGGCGCTGCTGTTTCTGCGGGATCATCCCGACTATATGATCGGGGTGATCCTGATCGGCCTGGCCCGCTGCATTGCGATGGTGCTGGTCTGGAATGATCTGGCACAAGGTGATAAGGAATATGCTGCCGGTCTGGTGGCGCTCAACACTATCTTTCAGGTACTGTTCTACAGCTTTTTGGCCTGGCTCTTTATTAGCGTCCTGCCGCCGGTATTCGGCATTCAGGGGGCCGCTATAGATGTCAGCATGGGAGAAGTGGCCGAAAGCGTGCTGCTGTATCTGGGACTGCCGTTCCTGGCCGGGTTTCTTACGCGCTATTTCTTCAAAAAGGCGTACGGGGAGGAATGGTATGTGGCTCAGGTTCTTCCTAAAATCAGTCCACTAACCCTAATCGCTCTACTGTTTACCATTGTAGTGATGTTCAGCCTGAAGGGAAAAATGATCGTAGATATCCCCCTGGATGTGCTGCGAATTGCCTTGCCCCTGGTGGTGTATTTTGGGCTGATGTTTATCTTGAGCTTTTTACTGGCGCGTCGCTTGGGGGCCAGTTATGCCGAAAATACGTCGTTATCCTTCACCGCTACCGGCAATAATTTTGAGCTGGCGATTGCCGTGGCCGTGGGAGTATTCGGGATTAATTCAGGGCAGGCGTTTGCTGGCGTGGTCGGTCCACTGATTGAAGTTCCGGCCCTGATCTTATTGGTCAATCTGGCGTTCTGGTTCAAAGGCAAACTCTATTCAAGGGATGAAAACAACGACTAACGATATTATTGTCATCGGCGGAGGCCAGAGCGCCTTAGCAGTGGGCTATTATCTGCGTAAAACCGCCCTGGATTACCGCATCCTGGATCAGCAACCTCAGCCAGGAGGAAGCTGGCCGAACTACTGGCAGTCGCTTCGGTTGTTTTCCCCGGCACAGTACAGCTCGCTGCCGGGAGTATTAATGCCCGGTGGCGCAGATTACTATCCAAGCCGCGATGATACCATTCGGTACCTGCAAAACTACGAAAAACGCTATCAGCTTCCCATCGAGCGCCCGGTCACCATAAAACAGGTCCGTAAGGAAGGTGAAACCTTTATCCTGTCCACCTCCCAGGGCGACTACCGTAGCCGAGCGGTGATCAGTGCGACCGGCTCCTTTCAGCATCCCTATGTTCCATCTATTCCGGGCCAGGAGAATTTCCAGGGCACCATGATCCATTCGGCCCAGTACCATAGTTCTGAGCCTTTCCAGAAACAAAAGGTGCTTATCGTCGGCGAAGGAAATTCGGGTGCGCAGATCCTGGCCGAAGTAAGCCAGGTGGCGCAAACCCTCTGGACGACACTGAAAGAACCCCAGTTTCTGCCGGAAGAGGTGACGGGGCGAACCTTGTTTGACTACGCCAGTGCAGCGTATGAGGCCAGGAAAAAGGGTAAATCCTATATGCCGCCTTCCCTGGGAAATATTGTGATGGTGCCTTCGGTAAAAGAAGCCCGGAAACGAGGCGTATATCAGGCCACCCGACCGTTTGAGCGCTTCACGAAGACCGGTGTGCGTTGGCCGGACGGGCGGGAAGAAAGCCTTGATGCCGTGATCTTTTGTACCGGATTTCGTCCGGGCCTTGACCATCTGGCCCCCCTGGGCGTGATCGAGCCGGATGGAAAAGTTGCCACTCAGGGGACCAAAGCCCAGAAGGTAGAAGGATTGTGGCTGGTCGGCTACGGAAGTTGGACGGGTTTTGCGTCGGCGACCCTCATTGGCGTGGGCCGCAGTGCTAAAATGACAGTAGAACAGGTCAATGCTTTTCTACCCCAACCCGCTACGTCATGAAACATGTCATCATTGGGGGCAGTGATGCCGGAGTCAGTGCGGCGTTACGTATCAAAGAACTGGCCCCGGCCCATCAGGTTACCCTACTGCTGGCCGATGAGTATCCGAATTACAGCATTTGCGGTCTTCCCTTTTACCTAAGCGGGGAAGTGAAACATTGGCAGGACTTGGCGCATCGGAAAAAAGCTGATCTGGAAGCCGCCGGTATCACCATTAAAACCTCACACCGGGTGACCACCATTGATGTAGGGGAGAAAGCCATATACGCCAAAGGGCGGGCTTTTGCCTATGATACCTTGTTAATGGCCACCGGGGCGTCTTCTGTTCGCCCGCCCCTTGCCGGTATCGATCAGCCCGGGGTCTTTACCCTGCGGTGGATGGACGAAATGCTGGCCATTGATGCCTATACCCGGCAGCATTCGGTCAAGTCGGTCCTCATTGTCGGCGGTGGCTACATTGGGGTAGAGCTGGCGGATGCTTTCACGCTGCGCGGGTTGCAAACCACGTTGGTAGAATATGCGCCTACCGTGCTGCAAACCCTGGACGCGGAATTGGGCGAAAAGCTACAGCGACATATGGAAGCAAAAGGGGTGCAAGTTCATACGCATACGCAAGTGCAGTCCATCGAACCCTTAGCCGGTACCAAGCGTTTACAGGTATGCGGCACTTCCGATTTAGTCCAGGAGGTAGATATGGTATTGGTCGTGACAGGGGCGAAACCGGCGACAACATTAGCCGAAGCGATTGGCCTGGAAACCGGTCATCAAGGAGCACTCAGGGTCAACCAACGAATGGAAACTGCCCTGCCTGGTATTTATGCAGCCGGAGACTGCGCCGAAACCTACCACCGGTATCTGATGAAGAACCTTTATCTGCCCCTGGGCACGACGGCCCATAAACAGGGACGCATTGCCGGGGAGAATATGGCCGGGGGTGAGGCTCTGTTTCAAGGAACAATGGGAACGCAAGTGGTGAAAGTATTTGACCAGGTTGCCGCCCGCACCGGCCTACATGACCGGGATGCCGCCAAGCAGCATATTCCCTATCGGACCGTACAATCAGAACATGATGATCACAAAGCCTATTATCCGCATGCCCAAAAGATGACGATCCGAATTACCGGCAACCCGCAGACCGGTGAATTATTAGGAGCGCAAATATTGGGACAGGTGGGGTCGGAAGTAGCCAAGCGGATGGATGTTTTTGCTACTGCCCTGCATCATCGCATGAAAGTTTCCGAGCTGAATGATTTAGACTTGAGCTATACCCCTCCGCTGAGTAGTCCCTGGGACCCGGTGCAAATGGCAGCTCAATACTGGTTACAAATTAGTAGCTTAAATAAGTGTAGGAGTTACGCAAAGATGTTAACTTAAGAAAAAGACCAAGCGATGGACATTGAGAAATATATTGCCTATTTGATGAGCAGTCCTACAGGGAGCAGTTGTGTTAGGCTTCCGAGGTTCTGGAGGTATCTCATGATATGGTCAATCGTTTTTTACTATCTGATCATCATAGTGGTTCAGAGCTTTTCCATGCCGTAAAAGACCATATTGACTTGCAGGGAGGCACGCTGTCAGTAGACGATTCTACTTTGGATAAACCGTATAGCCAAACAGCCAGTACCGAGTTAGTCGGTTATTTTTGGTCGGGGAAGCATCATAAAAGCGTTAAAGGCATCTCATTAGTTGTTCTGGTCTATACGATGGCAAATGGCTATAGTGTTCCGGTCAATTACCGGGTATACCGTCATAGCGAAGGGAAGACCAAGAATGATTACTTCCAGGAGATGGTCAGGGAAGTATGGAATCAGGGATTACGTCCGGCTTGGGTCATCGCAGACAGTTGGTATAGCTCCTTAGATAACTTGAAATTCTTGAGAAACCTGGAAATAAGTATCTACATGGGGCCAGAAAAGAACCGTATCATCTCGTCTCAGCCGCATCTTTATCAGCAGGTAAGCCAAATAGAGGTTCCTTCAGAAGGGCTTCATACCCACTTGAAAGGGTTTGGGTTCATACAAGTATTTCAGACAGTAGCCCAAGATGGCAACGTGCGATATTATATGATCTATAAACCACAGACTGATCTATCCCAGCCTGAGCTGATTTCCAAAGAAATTTTTGAACAAGTCCGCTTACAGCATTGGCAGGTAGAGAGCTTTTTTCGGTGTATCAAACAGTGCTGTCAGGCCGAAAAATTCTTCGTCAGACAAACATCAGCGATCAAAATGCATTTGTTCAGCGTATTGCGAGCCTTTCAGAAACTCGCTTCTTTAACGCATTCCAGGTATCTGGACTCACTCTATAGTCTCAAGCAGTTCTTGTTTCTAGAAGCTCAACGACAATTCATTCATGACTTCGCGTAACTCCTGTAAGTATTAGGGTATTTGGATCAACCGACTTAACGGAGATTTTCATTATATTGGTTTACGCTCTATAAGCAGATTCATTGCCAGATCTGCCACTAGTTCACCACTTTCAACCGCTCCTTCCATATTGTTCACCCAACTACTTCTTTCAGCACCGGCAAAAAATACACGGTCAAGAGGTTGTCGGAGCAGTGGACCAAATTTTGTCAATTGGTTAGGTCTGAAAACAATGTAGGTGCCTTTGAAATAAGGATTGTTCCCCCAGTTTTCCATAGCCCATGCCTCAACATTATCTTGCTGCTCAGTGAAACAGGAAGATAACGCATGAGGATATTCAGCTTCAGGCAAATCATCAGATAATGTGAGTCCTTTTAGCTTTAACGCATCATCTCGCCAGGCCAAAGGAAAAACTTTATGGTTGATCGCTACATCTGAGAAGATTTCTTTTTTACTTTTTAATAAGGTAACCACCGAAGAAGCTTTGGCTGCTTCTATAGTATTGATCATCTCCTGTAGACTTTCGGGCATAGCAGGGTAAAAGTCTATTTGGTGCAATGTACCAATGGGTGCGGTAACGATGGCATATTTTGTTATGAAATAGCTCGTTTTGGTAGATACTTTCACTTTTTCATCATCCTGTTCAATGCTGGTAACCGGATGATTTAAAAAAACCCTTTCTCTAAGTTTCTTGGCCAAGGCTTGGGAAATACTTTGCGCGCCTTCCGTTACTGTCATTTTAGTACCATTTTGCAGCGCTCTTATGACACCGCCAGAACGAGATATCCACCAGAGTGCGTGTAGGAAAGATATATCGGCCATAGGTACGTTGGCATACCCTTCCATAACTCCCTTCATCAAATCGTAAAGGCGTTGACTTACATTCTGTTTTTGTAGCCATGTTTCGAACGAGATGCTATCATAGTGAAGCGCTTTTTGTGATAGCCAAGGTTGTTCATAGTTTATGCCACGAGCCATGAAATTAAGCTTAAAAAATATGCTGATACATTTGGCGGCATCCATAAGGCTAATAGGGGGGAGATATCTTACCCAAGTTTTATTCCCTGAGAACCATGCGATGGGTTTATTCAACTTATTGATGGTTAGGTGTAATCCTAAGGCTCTGCATAAGTTTTGCATTCTGATGTGTCTCTTCCCGATAAATTGACCACCCATATTGAAAGGAATGCTGTTGAGCATTTTGGTTTTTGTCCTTCCACCAACTTCGTTTCTGGCTTCCAGAATCAGCACATTCAACCCTTTTTGTTCCAATCGGGAAGCGGCTGTCAGTCCGGACAATCCTGCTCCAACGATGAGTACATCTGATTGAATTGAAGGATGATCCACTTCAACTACCGATTGCAATTTTCTTTTCTCTATTTCAGCCCTGGCTATCGCCCGGTCTATGGCTTCATCTTTTGAGCATTTTTGGTTCAGGTATAGTTCTTCGGCATATTTCAGGACTACATCCCTGATATCTTCTTCCAGGGCATTCAGGCGTTTTTGGTAGTTTTTAAAAAGTTCTTCTTTCATCGGCTAAAAAAGTTGTAAGACGAAAAATGCCATGACTAACAAATAGGCTAAATAAGTCGCATCAAAAATAAATACCTGCCACCTACTGAAACCATGAAGGTCTTTGCTCTGATGAACAAACACGCTGTACAGCAGAGGCATCAATGCAACAAAGGCAAGATTGACCCAATACAGTTGAAAATCCTGTACCGGGGTGTTGACCAGTGCCAGGGGAAAGAATGCAACCGTCATGGTAATGGCATTATCGGCTATAACACTTGTGGTACCTGCGGTCACCTCTCCCCCTTTGACTACACTCCAGGTCTTAAATACTTCCGGTGCGGTGGTCATGATACCAGTAATGAACAGCCCTCCAACAATCTGGGAAATACCCAAAGCCGAAACGATGTTTTCTGTCGCTTTTACAATAAAAAAAGCTCCGGCTGCTATAGCAATTGCCCCGGCTATGGAAAGCCATATTTTCTTTTGGGTCCACTCCACTTTTTCGCCTTCTTTTCTCCCCCTGATAATGGCATGTGCCAAAAATGCGGCATAAGCCCCCAGCATAATCCAGCCATCCACCGGTTGTAGCCCACGCCATGCTTTGGGTACGGTCAAAATGGCTACTAAGGCGATTATTCCTAAATAGGGCAATGACAAAACGGACACAGAACGCTTATTGAGTGCCAGCATATTGGCATCCAAATGCTCCTGATGTTTAGGGTTATTTTTGAATTGCTTACGTGAGGCGAAATAGGCAATGGTAATCATCAGGGGAATAGAAATAATATTAGAACCCAGCAAGTTACCCAAACCAATATCCGACACTCCGCGTGCTGCACTGGTAATATTAATGGCCACCTCCGGACTGGCGGTGACAATGGCGAGAAATGCTGCCCCTGCCGAGGCAGTAAGCCCCCATTGTTTACGCAGCAATTTTAAAGGGGTCAGCAGTTGATCTGCTCCCCAGTGAGCCGCCCATGCTGCCAATACTAGCACTCCTGCCCATAACCATGCATTCATATATATAGAGTTTAAGTATCACTTTGCTAACTTTAAAATCCTAATTGCACCACGCATCACGAAGGCAAAAACGATCCCGCCTACAATCAAATCAGGCCATTTGCTTTCCAAAAAATAAACCAGTACCCCGGCCAGTATCACCCCTCCGTTGACGATGATGTCATTGGAGGTGAAGATCGCACTGGCTTGCATGTGGGCCTCTTTACTTTTTGCCTTATTGATCAGCCATAGCGAGACAAGGTTACCCATGAGTGCCAATACCGAAACAATGATCATCCATTGAAACAGGGGCGTTTCGCTTTGGGTAAAAAATCTGCGTAATACTTCCGAAAATCCAAGCAGGGCCAGGGCCATCTGAAAGTAACCACTGATCTTGGCAACTTTTTTCTTGCGGGAAATAGCTGCTCCCACCGCAAATAAGCTAAGACCGTAAACGATGGAATCAGCTAGCATATCCAACGAGTCGGCTATCAGTCCCATAGACCTTGAAATCCATCCGGTGGTCATTTCAACTACAAAAAATCCGAAGTTGATGCCCAGCACCCACCATAATATCTTCCGCTGATGTGCATCATCCACCTCCATAGGCAATTCTGCATTCGTGGTGCCCTCCAATTGATTATTGAGGTTTAACTCACTTATAGCCTCATGTATGGGTTTTACTGCCTCATGATGGAATACTTCCAGCCTGCGTGCCGGAATGTCAAACTCAAGATGCTTTACCTGACTGAGAGGTTCCAATTTCATTCGGATCATTTGCTCCTCTGAGGGGCAGTCCATTTTGCTAATTTTGAATGTACTTTTATTCATGAAATGGTGTGTTTGGTTGAATACCAGCACTTTTGAATATGGTCATTAGATCCCCTTCTATTTTCATTGACTTAAGAGGCGGCACATTGGCCCCTCCCGTGTTTCCAACCGGAATCTTTCCCACAAACGACTTAACGCCTCCAATGAGTAATCGCGGAATTTGACCAAATATCTCTTTAGCACTCTTTATATGAATACCAAAAAGCAGCATCTTCCAATGAACGTAGCTGTGGTGCCACGGATATGCCTGGCCAAGTATATGCGCCCGTTCCAGTTGGTTCCAGGCACCAGTCAGGTCTCCTGCTTTAAATTTCCTACCATATTCATCCAGCTCTCGTTTAAAATAGGGCTTAAGCTTATCGGGCATTTTAGTGTTTAACTTCATATCAATCTGATTTATACTTCAAAGGGCTTTTATCAATAAGAACCAAAGCTTAATTGTCTCTCTTATAAGCTAACAAACGAAGCGCATTAAATACTACCACCAGGGTAGAACCCTCGTGGATAAGTACCGCAATACCGATATTGGCAAATCCGAAAATCGTAGCGGGTATCAACAAGGCCACTATTCCCAAACTCATCCACAGGTTTTGTTTAATGATCCCTTTTGACTTCCTGCTTAGCCCGATAGCAAAGGGCAAAGTTTCCAGCTTGTCGGCCATCAAGGCAATGTCTGCTGTTTCCAGGGCTACATCGCTTCCTGCCGCTCCCATAGCAATTCCTACGGTACTGTTGGCCATGGCCGGGGCATCATTTACGCCATCACCCACCATTGCTACTTTGGATTCCTTTTCTCTGAGCTCCTTGATGGCCTCCACTTTTTCCTCCGGCAGCAAACTACCCCAGGCATCCGTAAGGCCAATTTCTTTTGCTACCGCATCGGCCACTTTCTGATTGTCTCCGGTAAGCATGATCATGCGTTTGATACCGATCTTTTTCAACCGCTCCAGGGTATTTTTCGCTTCTGCCCGTGGGGTGTCCATCAGGGCGATAATGCCGAGGTAGCTGTCATTTTGCCGGATCAGCATGGTGGTATTACCATCAGACTCCAACGACTTCACTTTTTCTTCAATGCCATTAGATGGTTTGTGATCATCCAGCGACTCAAACAAGTCTAGATTGCCAATGTAAACCTTATCGCCATTCAAAGTTGCTTTGATACCTTTTCCGAGTACGGCTTCCAGATTTTCGGCTTGAGGTATATCGGCACCTTTCAGGCGCTCTTTTCCATCACGCACTACGGCTTTAGCCAAAGGGTGATCACTGAGATTTTCTACGGCAATGGCGGTTTTTAACAGTTCTTTTTCACCCACTTCACCCAGTGCAATTACTTCGGTAAGTTTTGGCTTACCTTCGGTTAGCGTACCTGTTTTGTCAAAAGCCAGGGCCGTGAGCACACCCAGGTCTTCCAGCGGTCGGCCACCTTTAATGAGCACGCCACTTTTGGCCGCTCGGGCCACTCCACTTAGCACCGCACTCGGAGTAGAAATGGCCAAAGCACAAGGACTGGCCGCCACCAGCACGGCCATCGCCCGGTAAAAGCTTTCACTAAAAGTTTCATCAAGAACCAGAAAAGCAAAATTCAAAAGTACTACCAAGGCCAGTACCGAAGGCACAAAGTATTTCTCAAATTTATCGGTAAAACGCTGGGTAGGCGACTTTTGGGTTTGTGCTTCATTAACCAGCTTCACCAGCCGTGACAAAGTAGAATCTTTAGCCTCCTTGATCACCTTTATCTCCAGCGTGTTATTGCCATTGATGGTGCCGGAAAACACCCGGTTTTTATCCTTAATCTCACTTTCCTGCGACCAGTCTTTGTCAGGGTCATCCACCGGTTCTTTATCCACCGGTACACTCTCCCCGGTAATGGGGGCCTGATTTACACTGCTTGTGCCATCCACTACTACACCATCAGCCGAAATTTTGCTGTTTGGCTTTACCACGATGATGTCTCCCAGGCTCAAATGCTCGATGCCCACTTCCTCAGTTTTGCCGTTTTTCTTAAGCAAGGCCGTTTTCGGGGCCAGCTCCGCCAAAGCGGCAATGGATTTACGAGCTTTGTTCATAGCATAATGCTCTAAGGCATGACCCAGACTGAATAGAAACAGTAGCAAGGCACCTTCCTCCCACTCTCCCAGAATAGCCGCCCCGATAGCCGCCACCAGCATGAGAAAATCTATTTCAAAGCCTCCTTTGGCAACCGTTTCAATGGCTTCTTTAGCCGTAAAAAAACCACCAAAAAAGTATGCCCCAATATAGAGGGCCAGACTTACCCAGGAAGGTACGGCCTCAATAAAGGAGAGCCCAAACCCAATTCCCAATAGCGCTCCGCAGATGATGGAAAAGATGAGTTCTGTATTTTTGCCGAAAATGCCTCCGTGGGTGTGGTCGTGCGCTTCCGTTTCCTCTTCCTCATGGTCATGTTCTTTGTCACCTACTTGCTCTCCTTTTTCTGCCTTGTCGTCTTTCTGTGTTTTTTGAAGAAAGCGCTCGGCACTCACTTGGGTGTCCGGTATGTCAAGCCCTTCTTTTCGCAAGGCTTTGAGTATTTCCGCCTCATCGGTCTGAGTAGTGTCAAACTCCAGGCGCACCATGCCGGAGGCAGAGACTGATGCTTCCAGAACGCCTTCTATCCGTTGAAGATCATACTCTATGCTACGGGCGTGGCGGGTATGCCGAATACCTTCTACTTTAATAAGTTTATGGCCAAACTTCTCAGTGATTTCGGCTCCGGTTTGCCTCGCAAGTTTTTGAATCCGATCAATAGATATCACTTCAGGGTCGTAGTGAAAGCAGAGCTGGGGTATCCCATTGCCTAGTTCATCGGATACGTGCACTTTCTCTAACCCTTCCCGATCTTGGAGCCATTGTATGAGCTTCTGTACACATTGGTCTTTCTCATCCGGTACCTTAGGGAGTAAAACAGGTATATCAATCTTTGTCTTTTTCATACATATTAACGTTAGTTTAAATACACTGATAAGAAAGTAAATAGGACAAACCCGCCAATCAACGCCACTACCGCCCAGCTTTTGTCATAATACTTATTAGCCTCGGTGAGCATCCCTTCTACGCCTATGGTGAAAAAAATGCCAGCAATGAAGGCTAGAAAAATTAGTTTATATTGCTCTTCACTATTGCGCAGCAACCAAAACCCAATAGTAGCTCCCAGGAAAGCCGGAATAGCAAAAGCAGCAGATAAGAGTAATCTCTTCTTTTGAGAATATCCTTTCTTTTTAAAGGTGCCAATGGTGGCAAAACCTTCCGGTATATCAGCAGGAAATTGGCCTAATGCTAGTAATAAGCCTAGGGAACCACTCAAGGCGGATGCACTCCCTACCATTAAACCATCACTAAACAGATCAAGGGCAGTTCCCATATAAATGATCCAACCACTGGTGCCTTTTCTGTTGTTACTGTATCTGTCTATTATGGCGCCTAAGCCCTTTTCCATGCCTATATAGGCAATTCCACCAAGGAAAAAAGCCAGAATGGAGAGCCATGGCCTATTGATTTCTATAGCTCTAGGCATGATCTCTATCCCCACTACCGCTAACAGAATACCTGTAGCAGCATGTAATGCTAAACTTAGAGTGCGGTTGGAAAAACGGGTAACCTCTGCTAAAACACCACCTAAAAAATTACCCATGGCAGGCATGGAGGTATAGAGCAGTACCAGTAAATATTCATTCATTTTAAACGCTTTTCAATATAGTCTAAGGCTTCTCTAACCTCTAATTCTTTAGTAACATTTCCCTTACGCATAAAAAAATGAGCACGATCATTAAGGTGCACATACACTGGTGAGGTAGACCGTTTTACTTGAATATGACAAAGATCTTTTCCTTCAATATCACAGAAGTCAACATTCACCAATAGACAATGACCTGCATTTAAAATAGTCGCTACCATATGCATAACATACTGAAGGAAACTTTCCCAACATGATAACTTTGAAAGGAATGTCTCCTGTAGTATTGTATTCATTGAGGATGAGTAGCACCAACCCATACTTTTCAAGATTTGGTAGTCTTCTTCCAATCCTATGAGTCTTCCTTCGTCGTCTACACCAATGAATAGATGTCCACCATTCGTATTCATAAGTCCAGCCATAGCTTTAGCCGTTACTAAAGCTTGTGCTTCATCGGGTATATTCTTTTTCAAATCCCATAGTAGCTTTGGTTGGAAGCATATATGATGACTTTCACCTTTTTGGATTAAGTTGAGCATTCGGTATCTATTTCGTAGTTCTGGCATAAACTGAAAATTCTTACATCAGACCATTATTTTTAAGACAACAACATTCAATAACCCAAACTGGGCACTATTTCAGCTGATACTTGTCAAATAATTCATAAGCAGCGCTTAGACTAGTTGACCACATTTTCTAATAAAAAACCCATCATTTTCGCTTGACAAAACCATGCTTAATCATTTCACTATAGCTAGCATATCTCTTAGTATTTCAAGAACTCTATCATTTTGTGCTGTTCTGCCTATGGTAGGATAGAGAATAAAAGTATCCTTACTAAAAACAGAAGCTAGGTAATCTACCAGATCAAGTAAATTTCACCAGAAAACCTAACCTACATTGTATCCTTAGTATTTTGATTAACAATCATTTAAATTCTCTGTATTTCACATCTCATCATGTGAGGTATTCTCAATATATCTCAACACTCACTTCTGGGTTGATGATAACTAATCCATCATTTTTAAGTGATTTAAGGATAATTGCTTCGTTTATTCTTGCTGTTTCAAACTCTATCCCAACCATGCCGGAAACGGAAACAGCCGCCTGTAAAACTCCTTTCAAAACTTTCAGCTTTTCTTCTATCCTCCTAGCATGTTGAATGCTGTAAACACCCTTCACTTCTATCAGACTATGACTATACTTTTTCATTGTACATTTATCTTGCAAGCTGCACAAGTGCCCTTTACTACTAAATTGACTTCCCGTTTTATGAAGTGTTCAGGAAGTTCAAAACCAGGAATGCTTGATTTTGGTAAACAATAAGTTTGACCGCAGATATCACAGTGAAAATGTATGTGTGCATCTTGATGTTGTTGTGAATCGCAACTGTCTGGGCATAAAGCATACTTTGGGGCCAAAGTACCATCATTGATACTATGCACAAGTCCATATTCCTCAAAAACCTTAAGTGTTCGATATAGCGTTACTCGATCGGAATTTTCAAAGGATTGATACAGATCAGTAAGACTTATCGCGACGTCCTGACCTAACAAGTACTCTAGTACCAGCAATCGTATGGCAGTAGGTCGTATCTTTTTTTGCTTTAAAATATTGTCAAGATTGCGTACCATGGGTTAAAAGTATTTTTTGTTGGTATACTACTTCAAGTCGCGCTTATTTATAGATTCTCCCGTTTTTATTCGGTAAACATTCTCAATTTCCGAAATATAGATGATGCCGTCGCCTGGTTCAGGCGTTTGAGCCTTGTCGCAAATAAGTTGTACAGCTTTCTCCAATTCTTCCTTCTGGCAAACTAGCTCTAGTTTGATTATCGGACTGTCGGTAAAATGATAGTTCAGGGAAGGCGAGGCATCTTTTTGCTTATAGGCTCCCGTTCCTTCTCCCTTGAAAAGGATTACACTCTTAAAACCAGCATCCCGAAGAGATTTTACTATAGTTTGTACTCTGTTTGGCTTTACTAATGCTTTAATTGCTTTCATAATGACCACTTTTTGATCCGACGGGTACTATTAGTACCCGTCGGATTAGTTTTTAATTATTTTAATGACTGTGAGAGGTTTGGCTTTTCTGCATCTCCGAAATTAGGTAGTAACTGTTATTCCACGCCACTTGAGCGCCTTCAGGAAGCGGTTCCAGCAGATTAATTTCTACCCATCCTTCATCAGAAGTACCAGTCCTGACCTCTATGGGCGTAAATGCCCATTCGGTTTCCCCATCTTCCTCGTGGGCTTCGGCCATAAAAATGTAGGGTTTGCCTTCTTCTTCGATAATAGCTTCTTCTGGTAAAGCTTTTACTGACTCACTTTCGGTATGGATCTTGCCGTTGATATACATGCCTGGAATCAGAAAATCTTCTTTTTGGTCGATCTCTGCGTGCACGTGTACTGCCTTAGGGTTTTGTTCAAACTGCTTGCCCACGGAGTAGATTTTAGCTGTTAACGTGTTCCCTGGAATAGATTCAACCGTGAAGGATACTTTTTGCCCTTCTTTTACCTTATAAACATCTTTTTCGAAGACCATCAAGTCAGCGTGGATATGTTCCGTATTGACAATGGAGAACATTTCAGTTTGCGGATCAACATATTGACCCAGCTGCACCAAAACTTTTTCTACATATCCGTATATCGGGCTTACTACAGGAACATACTCATAAATATCGCCATCTTGAATCTTCTTGACATTTAGAGAGAGTTGTTTAAGTTGTGCTTCATAACCTTTCACTTCACCTTTCGTTGCTAAGTATTCAGCCTCCGTTTGTTGGAATGTTTTTCCTGAACCTACTTCTTCATTGTAAAGCCTTTTCTGGCGTTGATATTCTTTTTCAAGGTACTGCATTTGATGAAATGCCTTTACATAGTCGGTCTGAAGCCGAGTAAGATTGGGATGTGAGACATAGGCCAGTACCTGGCCTTTTTTAATCTCGTTCCCTTCGATCACCTTAATAGAAGAAACATTTGCACCTAAGATAGCCGTTACCGTGGCTTCATGCTGGGGCGGCACCTCCAGTTGACCGTTAGCTTCAACCACTCCGGAAAGTGGGCGGGTAGGTAATGAATCTACTTTAATATCCAGGCTATTGAATTTAAGCTCCGACAGATGAACGACGCCTATTTCTTCTTCCTCATGACCTTCTCCTTCATGCCCTCCTTCCTCCTCAGCTGAGCTTGTCAGGGATTCCTGATTTTCTCCCGCCTGGTGTTCGGGGTTATCGGCTGATTTGCTGCTGCAACCTATAAAAACCGTCCCCATTAGTACCAGAGCCAATATTTGCATTATTTGCTTTTTCATTTTGAAGTTATTTTTGAACTATAATTGCTCTTAATTAGAATTTTTTAAATAGTACTCAAGCTGGTAGCGGTAGTCTAGGTAGTTGCCAAATGCGTTCCAAGAGTCTATTTCTATGCGAATAGCATCCCTAATATTTTGAAGGAAAGTAACATAATCAATGGCACCTTCACGGTAGGCTAGAATCGCTCCGTCACGTTGCTGCTGAGCTAAAGGGAGGGCCTCGTCCTGGTAGTAATTCCAGGAATTACGCCACTTCAGATACTGTTGTTGTATTTCCTGAAAGGCCGCATCAAGCTCCAGCTGGGTTTGCCGCAGATTTTGGTTGGCAATTTCCCGGTTGATCTTAGCTGATTGTGTCCTTCCCAATTCTGGACCAAAAAGTAAAGGAATCCTAATGCCAAGTTGATAGGTGTAAAATCCGCTTTGTCCATCCACTGTTTGTTTTCCGTACTGACCTTGCAATTGCGGATAAAACTGGGAACGTCGCTCTTTAATGGTAGCATCGGCTACATTCACCCGCTGCTGATAGACATCCAGCAGGGGATGGCTAGTCAGAGAACCTTTGTTAAAATTTGTAGGTAAAGGCTCGGCCAACTGGTTGGTAGGTATGTCCGGCACGGTAAACAACGTATCGCTAACCAGCCAGAGGTTAAGTCGTTGTAAAGCACTAAGGTAGTTCCGGTAAGCTTGCTCTTTTTGAATTTGTACCTGATTGGCTTGGTTGGAAGTGGCTAGGTACGCTAACCTGGAAGAAGCTTCCACCTCCAGTCTGACCTGGGCGGCTCGCTCTATATCTGTGAAAAGAGAATCAAGGCTGTCAAAAACAAGATAGGTGTTCTTTGTAGCATAAGCATTTCCCCAAGCTTGGCTTACTTCCCGTACTACTTCTATGGTAGAGAGATCAAAGGCGGCTTCCGCTAATATGACTCGTTGTTTTTGCAGCCTAAGCCTGGGAGCAATACCAAAGATGTCTATCTGTTGCTGCTGAATACCAATTTGAGTATAAACTCCGTTGGAACTTGTTTCTGATCCGGTGCTTACCTCTTCTTTCCCAGTAAATAGTTGCGTATTACCGAGATCCCAAGCGGTTTTATTCAGTGCTTCCTGGCTGGCTATTTCCAACCGAGCGGCTTTTAGTTTTGGATAGTTACTGACTGCTCGTTTTACAGCTTGTTGCAAATCGATGGTAGGCAGACTATCTGTAGGTGGCTCCTGAGCTTGAGCCGGGGTAGAGAGGCTCAATACTCCGCCGGCAGTAAGAAGTACAAAGATTAAATGTGCTGAAGCAAGTGACGGCTTGGTGCTCTTTGTTTTCCAGGTTTCTACCAGTGTATACAGGACAGGTAACACAACCAGCGTTAATAAGGTAGCGGTTAACATACCCCCGATGACTACAGTAGCCAAGGGACGTTGTACTTCTGCACCAGCAGAGGATGAGAAAGCCATCGGCAAAAATCCAAAGATATCAGTGGTGGCCGTTAGCATAATAGGCCGTATTCTTTCCCTGGTTCCAGTGAGGATTCGCTCCTTTATGCTGGTAACACCTTCTTCTTTGAGTGAGTTGAATCGGTTGATCAGTACAAGTCCATTTAATACAGCCACTCCAAACAGTACAATAAATCCTACCCCAGCCGAAATACTGAAGGGCATATCTCGTAACCATAAGGCAAACACCCCACCAATGGCGGCCAACGGAATAGCAATGTAGATCATAATAGATTGGGAGAAGGACTCCAGAGCAAAGTACAAGAGCACGAAGATGAGGAATAGTGCGATGGGTACTACAACTGTCAGTCGCCGTTTAGCCCGTTGAAGGTTCTCAAATTCTCCACCATATGTAATATAGTATCCCGGAGGTAGTTCTAACTCTTCATCTAGCTTTTGCTGAATATCAGTGACCACGGACTCTACGTCTCTTCCTCGAGTGTTAATTCCTACGTAAGTTCTACGGAATGTATTATCGCGAGAGATTTGCATAGGACCAGGACGGTAGCTGATATCAGCTACTTCTTTGATCGGAATTTGTGAACCATCAGGTAAATCAATATAAAGGGTACGCAGGTCATCAATACTTTGCCGATGCGATTCATCAAAGCGAATGACCATCTCAAAGCGTTTCTCACCTTCGAAGATGACTCCAGCTACACCTCCGGCAAATGCAGAACTCACATATTCATTCAATTTTTGGATATCTAGACCATATTGCGCAATTTTTTTTCGATTATAACGCACCGTCATTTGAGGCAGTCCTGAAGTACGTTCTGGATTTACATCTCCAACTCCAGGGACAGTTTGAATAATGGATGCCATTTCTACTACCTTTTGCGTCAGCACATCCAAATCTTCACCGTACAGCTTTACAGCTACATCTTCCCTCACTCCGGTTAAAAGTTCGTTAAAACGCAATTCTACCGGTTGACTGAATACCAAGTTGACACCAGTCAATTCATTCCCTAACACTTGCTTAATTTTTTCAATTAGTTCTTCCTTAGAATCTGCCGAAGTCCATTTTTCCATATCTTTTTCCAGTACAATGAACATGTCAGCGATATCCATAGGCATAGGATCGGTGGGTATGTCGGCTACACCTATCCGAGCCACGGCAGTTTTTATCTCAGGAAATTTGTCAAGAAGAGTGCTTTCTATTTTCTTAGAAACATCAATTGCCTCAGTTAATCCACTTCCTGGTCGTATGAGAGCCTGCATGGCTATATCCCCCTCATCAAGTTGGGGAATAAACTCTCCTCCCATTCTAGAAAATATAAACCCGGCACTTATGAGAAGTATAATGGCTGAAATCAGTACTATCGCTTTGAGTCTCAGAGCACCCTGAAGCAAAGGAAGATATACCCATTGTATTCCCCCGATAATTTTATTACTTACTCTTTCCAGCCACCGCTCAAACTTCCCAAACCAGTTTTTTTTGTTCATGATGGGCTTCATGAACAGGGCTGACATCATGGGCACGTAGGTTAAACAAAGGAAAATAGCACCTAGCATGGCAAAGCCGAACGTGTAGGCCATAGGTTTAAACATCTTACCTTCTACTCCGGTAAGAAATAGAATTGGGGCAAACACAATAAGGATAATGATTTGGCCGAAAAATGCAGAGTTCATCATTGTGCTGCCTGCATCATAAGCCACTTCATCCATCAAACTCTGATTGAACTTTATTTTACCAGCTTTGATCCGTTTGTGTATTTCATACACTGTCCCTTCAATAATGATTACTGCTCCGTCAATGATGATACCGAAGTCAATAGCTCCCAAGCTCATCAGGTTGGCCCAAACATCAAATTGCTTCATCAAGATGAAGGCAAACAGCAAAGACAGAGGAATGGTAGTAGCAGTAATGATGCCCCCTCTTATACTGCCTAGCAGAATAACCAAGGCAAAAATAACAATGAGAGCTCCTTCCAACAGATTCTGAGTAACCGTTTCGGTTGTTCGGGCAATCAATGCACTTCGATCCAAAAAAGGCTTTATTTCTAGTCCTTCAGGTAAAGACTTTTGTACCTCTTCAATCCTCTTTTTTACATTCTGAATGACCGAATTAGGATTAGAGCCTCTTAGCATCAATACCATGCCACCCACCGCTTCCTGGCCATCTTGTGTGAAAGCGCCATAACGAACCTGATTGCCAAAATGTACCTTTTCTGCTACATCTCTAATCAAGACCGGAATACCCCCTTCTGTTTTAATAACAATATTCCTGATATCATCCAATGTTCGGGCTAAGCCCTCGCCTCGGATAAAATTGGCCATATTGTTTTTCTCAATGTAGGCACCACCTGTATTTACGTTATTGCGTTGCAATGCTTCAAATACTTCAGCAATAGAAATATTTATTGCATTTAGCTTTTCAGGGTTAATGGCTATTTCATATTGTTTAATCTTTCCGCCAAAAGCGTTTACTTCTACTACTCCTTCAACCAGAGCCATTTGCCTTTTAACGATCCAGTCTTGGATAGTTCTAAGTTCGGTAGGGGAGTATATTGTATCGTACCCAGGTTTTGGCTTGATAGTATACTGATATATTTCACCCAAACCTGTGGTGATAGGGCCTACCGATGGGCTACCAAATTTTTCCGGTATCTGACCTTTTACCTCACTTAGTTTTTCTTGCACGAGTTGCCGAGGTAAATAAGTTCCCATATCGTCACCAAAAACGATAGTAACGACAGAAAGACCGAATCTCGAAACAGAGCGAATCTCATCGACTCCTGGCAAATTAGCCATAGCCAGTTCCACCGGGTAGGTGACAAACTGCTCTATGTCTTCGGTAGCCAAATTCTGTGATACAGTGATGACTTGCACCTGATTATTCGTAATATCAGGCACTGAGCCAAGATTAACGGTAGACATTGAATACAGGCCAGATCCAATCAATGCCAATACTAACAAGCCTACGATAAATTTATTCTTTATAGAAAAAGAAATGATTTTATTAATCATATTGATTTATTTATGAACATGGACTGAGAAGAAGTGATAAACCCTACCCAGCATACCTGCTATTAGTAGTAAGCATATCAAACCAATGAAAAACCATTTAATAGCTTGTTTCAAGGTTATTCTTCTCTTTCCCTTTTTCTTATATTTATTCAATGTTTTGAATAATTATCGAATGATATAAAAGGTGCCTTCAATGCTGAAAGCATAATAGATGAATGGAATGCTGGAGGGGAGTACAGGGTACATAGAGTACCTGCTTCTTTATTACAGGTGTCCCTTATGTATAGACGCATTTATCCCATTAGCAAAAGGGAACTATGAGCGGGGTGGTTTTAGAAATTCAGAGATTTCAATACTTCTAAAATCCTGAAAGAAAAAAGTATAACCAAGGGGTAACTTATCCGGGCAATCTAGGTGCACCTCTGGAGCTAAAAAAAAGTGGATATGACAGCAGTGGCAAACGCAAAGTGGTGAACAACCATCCCAACCATCCGAATGGTCATGAGGATGGTTTCCGTTGCCGTTATCAATAACTGTAATAGAATCCCTAGTAATATCTTGAGATATAGTATCGGCACATGCTACCCCTGTGAGGGCTAGGAAATATAAACTCAATATATAGCACGTGATTTTCATTATTCGCAAATATACTCCAAAATGCAATGCAATGGTATTGCAAAGTTAAAAATTAGTGCTGATGGAAAGGTAAGAAGTGTTGGACGAGTCGTTCATACAGCATTTTATTCTTTTTGCCTGTCTGAAAAACTAAGAAGCTGTTTGAATTAAACTTTAGTAGCTAAACGCCGGATATTGGCAATGTAAATATAAGCATTGGCATTATCGGTTTTTCGCTTATAGTCTTTGGCACATCGTCGGTTATTTTCTGTCCAGGCAATAGTTCTCTCTATAATCCATCTTCCTGTATGAATATCCACTGTCCCTTTTCTGGCAATGGGTACTGAAGGGATCACCACCTCTATATTAAAACACCTTTGCAATTATCTATTCAAGGTGCCATCGGCATATACTTTTTTAACATAGGTCAGCAGGATGTTGTCCTTCTCAAAGCATGCCCATCGCTGAGCCGCCGTCACCCCGTCGTAGCGATTCGCAGCTACCACGAAACTGTCCAGCAAGCAGCCTAATGTATCAGCGATAAAAAAGCGTTTCCGCCCCTTAGTACACTTACCACCATCAATGCCTACAGAGGCTGTACAAGTACTGCTATTGCGAATGCTTTGGCTATCAATAATGGCCAAAGTAGGTTGAGCATTCTTGCCTTGCTTGATACGGTAGTCCACGGTCAAACAGTCGCTAATATTCTTCCATATACCATCTCGCACCCATTTCTGATAATACCAGTAGACGGTAGGCCAGGG
Source organism: Roseihalotalea indica (assembly GCF_022458895.1). Next base: position 566,506 of record NZ_JAINFL010000002.1, read on the forward strand.
CGGAAAATCACTGGGGAGATCCCGCCAGACATATCCATTCTTGGTCACGTAGAAAATTGTATTGATGATCTCTTGCAGATCCCATTTACCAGTACGTTGTACAACGATGATTTTTTCTATAGCTTGCCATCCAAGGGCAGGCAAATCGGAGCTGTATTTCTTGAGTGTTCCACACCGGATCGCATCAACAAATATACTCCACACCTGCCTGCTTTATGGAATACTCAATTAACTCAAACAGCTTCTAAAAAAGTCAGTAAACCGACCGATTAATCCCTCCAGGTCGGCGGGATTCTATTTTGACTCTGGTGCCGGGTGGGCGAGGCCAACAAAGAAAAAGAGCTTATGATTAACGCTTTAGTCTGAGCATTGTGCAGTCCTTGTAACAGGTAGACGACAACCGATAACAGGATGATACTCTATATTAACATAGATAGGTGGAGGCATAATGTCCACTAGAGGATATATTCCTGCCACAGCATGAACCGCTGAAGCGAGTCCAGAATGATGGCCGATAGTACATTCACTACCTTTAACCTCAGTAACAATACCGAAGGCAGAAGACGCATCAGAGTATTGTCTTTTTGATCTGTCAGGGTAACTAATCCGAGCAATAGTACCGCCCAAAATTCAAAAAAACGTAACAGAAAAGTAATCGAAATTGCTGCCACTGTGGTGAAACCATACCAGGTTAGGGCATAGGTTAATGTTACCTCAATGGCCCCATACCCCGAAGGGAGGGTAACTTCATCTGTAGTAGTAGCACATTGCCGTAGCCAATAATTGCTAATACAAGGGTAGCTGTTTCTAAGCGGTTATCAAGAGAGGTAGGCAACACCAATGGCCTCAATAATAGGTAGGTTGAAAGCAACCAAATCTAATAGTTGGAAAGACTTCATTGCCTGCGCAGTGTTCCTTATTTAGAAAAAGGACACCTCAACTGAAACGCTGGCTGCCTTTAATGCCCGTGCCGATGGGATAGTCGTAGGCCGGGCCATCACCCAGCAACCCGAACTCTTTCAAGCCGCTGTGGTCGGGTAGAAGCTATGAATCCTCTGCGCCATGAGTTTACTCAAAACACAGCAAACATTCTGGAACCGGAATATGGTACCATCCAGGACTCGCTGGAATTTCACTACCTCTATGAAATGGACCTCTATCATCATGTGAGCAATGGGGCCATGTATTCGGAATTTTATTTACGGCAGGTATCAATGATGCACGGCTACCGGCTTGGCTTCCTAGCAAAATAGTTGCCTGGCTACAACAGGCAACTCTAGAAAACAGACCAATGCTATTCCGCATAGACTATGAGGGAGGCCATTTGGGAGGGGCAAATTCTCAGCAGGAACAAGAGTTGACTGACCTATTCTCCTTTTTGCTCTGGCAATTTCGTGACCCTGAGCTTGCACTTAAAGCTTACTGATAATTGTTCTTTATTAATAATTAATATAATTTTAATGGTTTATATATGTTGGAGCTAGTGTCGTATGTTGAGTTGTCTGATTGTGGATGATGAACCGCGTGCCAGTGTGCTGCTGGAAAGTCATATTGGAAAGACACCCTTTTTATCTTTGATGAGCACGTTTCAAAGTCCGATAGCAGCGCTTTCGTTTTTGCAAAAAGAGGCGATTGAGTTGATTTTTTTGGATATTCAAATGCCCGAACTCACGGGTATCGAATTCTTAAAAATACTAGGAGGTAAAAGTAAGGTGATTATTACTTCGGCCTATACCGAGTATGCTATGGAAGGATATGAGCATGATGTGGTCGATTATTTGTTAAAACCTATCGCCTTCGATCGGTTCTTCCGAGCCGTACAAAAGGCAGTTAATATTACTTCTATCGCCACGGCTTTCGTACCGGCTCCTACAGCTGCTGCAGTGGAGCGAAAGGAGGACTTTATCCTAGTCAAAACGGAGATGAAAGGTAAGAAGATTAAGATCAACGTTCCGGATATTTCTACATTGAAGGCTTAAAGAACTACTTCTCTATCTACACGCAAAGCGAACGCATTATCTCACTATTGAATATTAAAGATCTGGAAAAGAAGGTACCAGGCACCCATTTTCTTAGGGTTCATAAATCCTACATTGTGGCCATTGACCAGATTAGTGCCATAGAAGGCAATCAAATCCTGCTCAAAGATACTTTAAAACGTAGAAGTGGTATACCCCCCTAGGAGTTACTTACCGGGAAACATTTTACCACATCCTGCGAGAGCATATCATGGATAGAAGGTGAATAATAGAAAATTCATTACTCGATTTTTTTAGGCAATAGTAATTCTTTCATCTCGATATACGCTTTGGATCAGATTCAGCAGTTCTATTCCTTCTTTTCGGGGACGCTGAAATGCCATTCTGCCAGCAATTAGTCCCACACCCCCGGCTCTTTTATTAATCACTGCCGTTTTGGCGGCTTGCGTAAAGTCAGATTCACCGGAAGAAGCACCGCCTGAATTGATTAATCCAATTTTACCCATATAGCCATTAGCTACTTGATAGCGGCACAAATCGATAGGATGCTCTGAAGTGAACTTAGAATACATTTCTTCGGAAGTCTTACCAAAGCCCAATTTCTTGAAACCACCGTTGAGTTCCGGTAACTTTTGTTTGATGATATCAGCCTGAATGGTTACGCCCAGGTGGTCAGCCTGACCGGTAAGATCAGCGGCAGTATGATAGTCTTTTTCCTTGGTTTTGAATTCCTCATTACGAGTATAGCACCACAAGATGGTAGCCATTCCCAGTTCATGGGCGTAGGCAAATGCTTCCGAGATTTCTGTGATCTGTCGGCTGGACTCCGGAGAGCCGAAGTAGATCGTAGCCCCAATGGCACAGGCACCCATGTTCCAGGCATCCTTCACGGTGCCAAATAAGACCTGATCATATTTGTTAGGATAGGTCAATAACTCATTATGGTTGATCTTCACAATGTAGGGAATTTTATGAGCATACTTGCGGGCGGTGATCCCCAGCACTCCAAAGGTAGAAGCCACTCCATTGCAGCCCGCCTCCTGGGCTAACTGTACAATATTTTCTGGATCGAAGTAGGCTGGGTTCGGACCGAAAGCACTTCCTGCCGAGTGTTCTATCCCCTGATCCACCGGAAGTATGGATAAGTATCCTGTCCCGGCCAAATTGCCGCTATTAAACAATCGAGAAAGCGAATTGAGTACCTGTGGGTTGCGATTGCTGTTCACAAATACCTTGTCCAGATAATCAGGCCCAGGTAGGGTTAACCGGGATTTATCAAAGGTCTGACAGGTATGCTGCAACAGGTATTCTGATTGGTCGCCTAAATATTCGGTAATAGCATCCATGAGATCTTTCTTTAAGTTTTACAAATTTCTTTACGTATTAAATTTTAACCTGGGAACTGTGAAAGCGGTTACAAGTAAGAGAATAGCAATAATCAGAAATGGCCAAAGGTTACCAAAAGTATATAACCACATACCGGCAAGGGGTCCTAAAACCTGCCCGATGCTATTGAACGACGTTTGAGTTGATAGATTAGCTCCTTTGCGATTTTCATCAATGAAAGAGATCATAGTAATAAGATTAGGGGTGATCATGGCACCCCCGGTTGCAAATACAATGATCATCATATAGACATAGGTATTGGATGTCCAAAGCGGGAACAAGCTCATTGATAAAGCGATTAAGGCAAAGCCTATCAATAGTTGCTTTTTTATACCGATGATTTTCTCACCTACGTTAGCGAATAAGGGCTGTAATGCGGCCATTATCAGGCCACAAAGCATAAACCCCAGACCTATCTGTGAAGTACCAAAAGTAAGAACCTCTTTTGCGTAGACCGAAAATACCGTTTCATATAGAGTCACTGCCAGTTGAAAAATTAATGATAGTAACAGCAATCTTAAAAAAACGGGATTGATCCCCAAGCTTGATTTATGGGCCTTATCGAGTGGTAAGGTTGCTTCTGTAACCTGCGGATTCTTGAGCCACTTACCTACCAGCAATAGAACGATTATTCCAAAAAGAGCGATGGCTAAAAATGGTAGGCTAAATCTATCGAGCAGAAGATGTCCCATCTTCGTATAAAGATGCCAATCAATCTGTGCCAGGTAGCCTCCAATCATCGGGCCTGCAATCACACCCGTACTTACTGCAACACCTGACCAAGCCAGTACTTTCCTGCGCTGTCGCTTACTCGTAAGGTCACTCAGATAGGCATTACCCACGGGAATGACGGAAGATGAAAATATCCCTCCAATAATCCGGGCTGTGTAAAGCATAATTAATGAAGTGACTAAGCCTGTCAGAAGTTGCATCATGGCAAAACCTACCAGGCCCATTACGATAAGGGATTTACGACCTATCCGGTCGGATAATTTTCCCCAGATAACAGCAAATAACAACTGAAAAAACGGGTAAATACTGGTCAGTAAGCCAATATGATAGTTGATATCCTCTTGAGCTATTATTCCTGCCTTGTAAGCAAGCCGCTCAGTGAAATAAGGTAAAATGGGTATTAACACCCCATATCCGCTCATCACTATAAAAATAGACCATAAAATGATAGCTATTTGGTAAATAGTCTGACTACTGTTTGTAGACATGGTTAAATCTTAGCCTCGGAGTAACTCATCAAATTCAAATTCCATGTCTTCCAAATCGTTACTAAAATCATTTATCTCATATAATTCATGTAAATGAAATACACCAGAAGGTAATTGGTTACTAAGTAGTAACCGGGCAGTCTTTGCTGCTACCATAGCCGTTGCTTTAGCTTCTTGATGGCCTGTCACCGAAGCTATTGAAAGAATTCTTTTACCTTTCTGTCCACCATAGGCTTCAACTTGTATAGAATAAATATCGGACCCTCGCTTTATTTTTTTTAGGATCGTTTTAAAAATCATTTTTATCTGATGATACTTCAGTAATTTGAAGAAGCCCATTTCAGCCAGGAATGCCAATAATGAAGTTATGAGTTTGCGGTCAAAGCAAATACGGGTTATGACACTGGGAACTTTTAGGGTTTCAGCTATCACAAATTGGTCTAGAAAGCTGAAGGAGTACGTGACATGTTTACCGAGAGTACCAGGAAACTTAGTTTCCCGCTTATCGTGAAAACTCTTTATTTCAGTAAGCTTACCTTTTAGCTTTACACGGTAACTCCCTGGTAAATTGTCCAGTATCCAACCGATCGATGCTTCCCCGTGGTCGTCTCCTAAGCCGAGGAGAATATGAATATCAATGTGTTCTACTTCCTCCAATCCGGATACACACTTTTTGGCTAAAAGATTTGAGATACCCGGGGCTAATCCTACGCTGAGTATTCCGGTTACCTCTTGAATTCTAGCATAAGAGCCCAGTTGCTTTATGCTGGTAATGAGCTTATAAGTTGCAGTGATATCGATATAACTAATCCTGTGAGCCATACATTGTTGTACGAAATTGGTGTTAGGTAAATCAACCGCCATGATTACTAGCCTAACTTCTCGTAAGGCCTCCTCGGCCACCCTGCCCTGTATATCCACCACTGCCGGCACTATTTTTCCGTCTAAATGCTGAGTAAATTTTTTAGCCTTTTCGCAACTCCTTCCCGCAGCTATAATTTTACCCGGATAATACTTACTGAGCTCTTGGCATATTTTACCACCCACATCACCATACCCACCTACTACCATAACTTTGTCGTTTGTATAGGATTGTACGGTCATTTACCTATTTTTTTCTTCAGCAACTGGGCATTGATAGCAACAATGATGGTACTCAAACTCATAAAAACAGCACCTACCGCCGGACCTAACACAAATCCTGTTGTGTATAGCACGCCGGCGGCCAATGGAATAGCAAAGGTATTATAGCCTGTAGCCCATACAAGATTCTGGATCATTTTGTTGTAGGTGGCCTTACCGAATAATATCAGATTGGCAATATCCTGTGGATTGCTGTTAACAAGGATTATATCAGCGGTTTCAGCGGCTACATCCGTACCCGAACCGACCGCAATACCCACGTTGGCCTGGGCCAGGGCCGGAGCATCATTCACGCCGTCCCCGGTCATGGCTACAAATTCTCCTTGGTTCTGAAGTTCTTTTACAATTTCCACCTTTTGATGGGGTAACACTTCGGCGTAATAACCGTCCAAACCAAGTTTATCACTTACCGCTTTAGCGGTTTTTTCATTATCTCCGGTTGCCATGAGTACCTTGATATGGTTATCTTTAAATACCTTGATGGCCTCAGCACTTTCCGGCCTTATCTCATCGGCCAGAGCAACATAACCAGCAAGCTGGTCGTTTATTAGGACGAATACGACCGTTTCGGCTGCATCCCGGTAGGCATCTTCCGGAATGGGAATGTTTTCATCTCTTAAATATCCCGGACTAACGACTTTTACTTTTTTTCCTTCCACATCGGCTTCTACCCCTTTTCCGGTAATGGCATTAAAATTTTCGGGTTTCGGTATGGTCACTTTATCTTCTTTGACCTTTTTCACAATCCCCACAGCAATCGGATGTTCGGAGCTTTGCTCCAAAGCACTTGCCAAACGAAGGATTTCATCGGCGGAATAGGTAGCTTCTACGGACTCTACTCGCGTAACCCCAAAGTCCCCCTTGGTCAAAGTACCTGTTTTATCAAATAGTAGTGCTGAGATTTTACGTGACTCTTCAAAAGCTGTTCTGTTACGTATCAGTAGTCCATTCTGAGCAGAAACTGCGGTAGATATTGCTACTACGAGTGGAATTGCCAGACCTAAGGCATGGGGACAGGCAATCACCATCACGGTTACCATCCGTTCCAGTGCATATACAAAGGGAAAGCCTAACACCAACCACACTGCCAGCGTACCAAAGCCGATAGCCAGTGCGATATAGGTGAGCCACTTGGCGGCTCGGTCCGAAAGGTTTTGCATCTTAGACTTAGATTTTTGCGCTTCTTGTACCAAGGTAATTACCTTATTGAGATAGCTGTCCTTACCGGTGTGCTCTACTTTTACTTTCAACGAACCGTTACCGTTGAGTGAACCGCCAATCACTTTGTTTTCAAGTCCTTTTTTGACCGGCTTCGATTCCCCGGTAAGCATTGATTCATTCAGATAGCTTTCCCCTTCAACAATGAGTCCGTCAGCCGGTACTTTTTCCCCTGGTTTGATCAGGATGATGTCATCCTGTTGCAAGTCCTCCAACTTTACATCTTCCACCGTATCGCCTTTTACCCTATGTGCCTCGGAAGGCATCATACTGACCAATAGTTGTAATGCTTTTGATGCGCCAAGAACCGACTTCATTTCCAACCAATGACCTAATAACATAATGTCAATTAGCGTAGCCAGCTCCCAGAAAAAGTCTTCTCCGTCAAGTCCAAACACAGTGGCAGCGCTATAAAAATAAGCAACACTAATGGCCATTGAAATTAAGGTCATCATACCTGGTGCACCTTGCTTCAACTCATCTTTTAGGCCTTTTAAAAAAGGCCATCCACCGTAGAAATATACTACGGTAGACAGGGCAAACAGAATATAAGAATTGCCGGGAAGCAGCCACTCATAGCCGAAAAAGCCCTGAATCATGGGCGAAAACACCAGGATAGGAATGGTGAGTATCAAAGAAATCCAAAAGCGTTTCTTAAAATCCTCTATCATCATCTTATGATGGTCGTGGCCTGCCATTCCCATAGGTACATCACCACCTTCGTGATCCATTTTTGAATGATCCATCTTACTGTGATCCATAGCAGCTTCATGCCCATGCTTGGTTTTTTCGGTGAGTTGTTCTTTCAACGCTTCTTCTTTTGCATGTGCTTCCTCATGGGCAGTATGTCCCGAATGGTTTTCATGATCATAATGCCCATGTTTACTTTTATAATCGTGTTTATTGTCCATGTTCTTAACAGTTAGGCAGTAATATCCAGTTGTATTTGATTATTTACAATTTAATATCATCATAATTCATGATGAAGTGTGACGCGTCATCCTCTGTAAATTTCTGGCGTTGCAACACGAAATTCCGGGTAAGATATTCTTCTATGGAATAGTTTATCGTTTTAATCTTGATTCCCATTAGATAAGCATTAATGACAGCATCGCTACTTATTTTCACCTGTTCGTCTACGCTTTTCTTTCGCCTATTTTTTATGGTAACCCGGCTCTTAGAACCAAAAAAACTAAGTACGCCTGATTCCACGCTCATCTTTAAATGAATGTCTTTTAATTGCTCTCCACTTTGCAGATCATATAATTGCCGGAAATCTTCCGAAGTGATGTCTACTTTTATCTTTTCTTCATTGGGATCAGCAAACGGAAATACATTGATCAGTATATCAAGTTCATCGGGATTACATTGGTAGGTGGTTGTGTATTTATCTTCCAACTGCTCATTTTCATCATACAGCTCTGCGATAACATCTACCTCATAGGTATTGTCTTCCTGCATTAATTCACCAATCGAAAATACTTGTTTGCCTTGTCGCTGTCCATTTTGGTCAAAGTTTTCACGTACTATTTTTCTACCTGCTATTTGCTCAATGAACATTTCATTCTGTTGGCCATACAGAATAACAGGCATAAGTTGCAGGCCTGAAATAATGGTCATTAAAGCGGTCTTGAATGGCATTTGTTGTGATTTTTAACCCGATGTTAAATTTAAAGTATTACCAGTGCATCCATTTATGATTTCTCACTTTAGATGTATAAAATTGTGTCGATTAGAGATGGCGACTATCAACCATTAGGAATTTTCAGGCTGAAGCCTGGCCTTGTAGATTTGCTGGTATTCTCTTTCAACAATGATATTTTCTGAGTAAATACGGATGCTTTCATTGGTGATAGTGATCAAATAGTCGTTCGCTTTTTAATGCTTCATTCACCATAAGCAATTCGTTAATATTTTCTTTATCTACAATGCCAATAAGTTGGCCATTTTCCAACACCGGGGCTACCGAGCAATTGCTAGCCATGAATTTTTGGTATACCACTTGTAAGGATATATCAGGGTAGAGTGTCAGGCAATCTCTTCGTACAACCTGAGATACAGGTGAAGCCTTGCCGTATTCGGATAAACCTTTTATCAGTTCTTTACGCGTTAAGATACCATGAATTTGATTGTTTTCAGCAACCACAAACTCCTGTTCCTGGCTATTAAGCAGAATCTGTACTACCTTTTCCAATGTGTCTTCCGGTAGTAAACGGGTAAACTGTCTCATCAGCACATCTTTTGCCGTATATCCTGATAAGGCAGATTTTGTTGATTCGTACACTGCTTCTGAACCGGCTCCCAAGTAGATGAATAACCCGATGAATACCAGCCAGAAATTGTAAAAGAACCCGAAAAATACAAAGGCTATGGCGAGGAATTGCCCCACGGTTGCTGCAATGCGTGTTGCCCGGGCACGATCCATAGTAAACGCCAGCATCGCCCGTAGTACCCGGCCTCCATCCATAGGAAAAGCGGGAATTAGATTGAACACTGCAAGAATCAGGTTAGCAGCAAAAAGATTAAAACCAAAAGACCGACCAAGGATATGAACGTTTTGATTCTCGGTTTGTAAGGTAGAGAGATCAGGCATTTTTCCGGTGTATTGTAGGTAGATCCATAGGAAAGCGGCAATTCCTAGGTTTACGGCTGGCCCCGCAATGGCAACTAATAACTCCTGTTGTGGCTTCTCAGGCATGGCCTCTAAACTAGCTATACCCCCTATGGGATAAATGGTGATATCGCGGGTTAAGATATTGTAACGCTTAGCAGTGAGGGCGTGGCCAAACTCGTGTAGTACCACGCAGCCAAACAATGCCAATATAAATAATACGCCCCAAAGTCCTTCGGTTATGCCATGTCCCATATTATAGTGCATCAGAAAGATCCATCCGATAATGATCCAGAAGGTCCAGTGAATGAAAACCTTGATGCCGGCATAACTGCCGATGTATAACGACCATTTTTTCATTGCTAGTTATAATTTATTGGTTATACTGAAAGCATTTATCACTTAGATATCAATTATTTCGGTCTTACCGGGTTGTAGTTGTAATTCTTGGGCTGGGAACCTAATTGTTACCGGAGGGCTGTTTCCGTCTTTGGCTTCAACCCTGCACTTATGCTGGGAAAAATCCAGCATTAACCACACACCCCTGTAGTATAGTTGCATCTTCAAGGAAGCTATTTCTTTTGGGAAATGGGGGTTTAGCCAAAGTACATCATCCCTTATTTCCAGACCGGTAAGGCAGCGCTGCATAATATCAACGGTGCCTGCCATAGATCCCAGGTGTATGCCCTCGGCGGTGGTACCGCCCTGGACATCCTCAAAATCACTGACCAAAGCTTCCCTGAAACAGTGCCAGGCACATTCCCGATCAGCACGAACTTCTACCCAGGATTGGACGATGCGGCTAAGGGTAGAACCGTTCGAGGTACGGGATAAATAATATAAGATGTTTTCAGGAATTTGGGTGGGAGCAAAATCATACCCCAATCTCTCAAGTTGCGTTCCCAACTCCTCTGAGGAAAACAAATAAAATAGCATGAGCACATCGGCTTGTTTAGATGCCTTATAGCGGTTGACAGAATCCCCTTCGGCGTCCAGTATTCTATCCAGGCGTTGAATATTATCATACTTCTTGCGGTATCCTTCCCAATCAAAATCCTTTAGTTTATCATAGCCTTCGAACTGGGCTATGATACCATTTTCTATAAACGGGATAAACAACTTCCGGCTTATTTCATCCCAACTCTGAAGCTCCTTTTCTTCAATTTCCAGTTTTTGAATCAACTCGTTTTTGCGCGACTCACCTAATAGGGCAAGCCCCATTAGTGTATGCGAGAAGAGCCACGACGCCATAAAATTGGTGTAGGCATTATTATCAATGCCCGGTTGCTCGGCTCTGGGATAGGCCGTATGAAACTCATCGGGCCCCACCACTTTCAGGATTTCGTATCGTCCTTTACTTTCGTTCCAGGTAGAAATACTTGTAAAAAAACGGGCTATCTCCAGTAGCATCTCAACACCATAAAACTTCATAAATCCCATATCTGCGGTGGCCTCGTAGTATTGCCAGATATTATAGGCAATGGCCAGGTTCACGTGCCGCTGCAGGTACGTATGATCCGGTACCCATTGGCCTGATTGGGGATTCAGATGCACCACCTGACTTTCTTCCCTGCCATTACTACTACTTTGCCAGGGAAACATCGCGCCCCGCAAACCTTCTTTTTCAGCCAGCTTCCTGGCGGCATGTAAACGATTATAGCGGTATAGTAATAACGAACGGGTAAGATCAGGCATCCGAAAGTTCAGTAAAGGAAAAATGAACAGTTCATCCCAGAAAATGTGTCCCCGGTATGCTTCTCCATGCCATCCACGGGCAGGCACCCCCACATCCCGGCCGATGGTATGCATAGAGCAGGTTTGCAAAAGATGGAATATATGTAGGCGAAGGAGTAACTGGGAATTTTCCGGAGCTAAAAAGGAGATATCAAACCGCTTCCACAATCTGGCCCATGCTTCTGCATGATTTTTTTCCAGCATTGTAAATGACACCTTTTCAGCAATAGCTTGCCGGGCCTCTATTAAGGGCTCGCTGATCGCCTGGTCTTTGGAGGTAAATACGACCACTGTTTTTTCAATGGTAGTTACTTTTTTCTGACGGACATCCAAGGTGATGTATTGGCTTATTTTTCCTTCTTCCTGTGTAGTCTTACGTTTCGCTATTGCCTGCCTATCTTCTTCAAAAACCTGGCAACAGGTGGCCTGAGCCATGTAAATACGTGACTGGTTGGATTGAACAAGCAAGTAAATAACATCCCCAGTCGTTTCCCCCTGATCAATAATTTTCAGGTGTTGGTTATTTAACTCGCCGTAACGTTTCACTCCTTCATTTTTCACACTGCCATCAAGCCCTGTACGCAGGCAGATACTACCTGACCAATTGACCGCTTGAAACTCCCAACGGATAGCGGCCCAGTGCGGGTTGTCCATGCTTGCCAGCCGGGTACTAACTATGGTAGATTCACGGTTTTTCGGATCGATGAAATGCATTTCCCGTCTTAAAATTCCTAGAGCCATGTCCAATTCCTGACGGTAGTGGATAACCCTGCTTCGTTCCAAACTAAACCAGTTTTCATCACCTTCTACCTTAAAACTGAGACTAAGCCAATTAGGCCAATTCACAAGGTCTTCGTTTTCAATAAATTTACCAGCAATCATAGAGGGTAAGCGATTGTATCCTCCGGCCAGGTAGGTCCCGGGATAATGCACCTGATCAGCTACCGATTCTTCCGCCGCGCCCCTGGTGGCAAAGTAGCCGTTACCAAGCGTACAAAGTGCTTCGCGAAGTCCTTCCTGAGCAGTGTTTAGTCCTTTATAAACCAGTTTCCAGTTATTCATCTTCTTTATGCTGTTTTTTAATGATCCTGATGAAGCTGTCCAACAACTCGTCCATCTCGCTTGCGCTATCAATGCGATAATCGGCATATGTAGGGCTTTGGTGGTCGCCCACTATGATTCCTGTTCCGTGTTCAGGAAGCAGCTTAAAAGCATCTTCATCTGTAATATCATCGCCCATATAAAAGTGATGAAAGCCCAGTTCCTGCAAACAAAGCTTGTCGGCAATCCATTGCATAGCTTTTCCCTTATCCCAGTCAATAGTAGGGCGAACCTCGATGACCATTTTCCCTGCCCCGGTTCTTAGACCAGGATACTGGTCTACCAGTTCTTGGGTCAAAGCAATAACTTTTGACCCAACATTCTTCCGAGCATTACGATAGTGCACGGCAACGGCATACTTTTTTGGTTCTACAAGGATACCTTCGAGCGATGACAACTTTTTCTGTAGAGCACGAGCGACCTCTTCCACAGTCTCTATAATGGAATTACCTTCTGGCAAGCCAAAAGCCACCTGTTGCGGTCCTTCTATATCAAATCCATGACTGCCCGTATAGTAAATGTTTTCTATTCCTACTAATTGTTTAACATCATCTCGGTCTCTTCCACTAATAATGATAACTGGGGCCAGCTTAGCCAGTTGAGATAACTTTTCCCGAGTGGCTGGCGATAACAATGCGTCCTCAGGATGCGGGACAATCGGGGTAAGCGTGCCGTCGTAATCAAAAAAGAAAACCGGCTTTTTTGATCGTATTTCTCCACCGATATGATGTTCACACAGACAAGCATGTTCTAGGGCTGCAAAATCCTGAGGGTAACGAAGACTATTTCCGGTATAAGCTAATTCTCCCAGGTTGTTGATGATGATATCGGTTTTTGACTGTTTTAATAGTTCGGAGTTATTTTCCTTTAATATTCCGATGACCAGCCCAAATCCAGCCTTTACCGCCGCTTCAATGCCTGCCGCAGCATCTTCGGCCACCGCAGCTCGCGAAGGTTCGACCTTCAGCATTCTGGCAGCTTGAAGAAACGTGTCCGGCTGTGGTTTACCTAGTAGTTTTTTTTCTTCGGCTACGATACCATCAACTACCACATCAAATAAGTGGGTAACTCCGGCAGCATCAAGGATAGGCTGACAGTTTTTACTGGAAGATACCACGGCCGTTTTTATGCCCTTCTCCTTCCAGGCTCTTACCGCGTCAATGGATGCTGGATACACCTCTACCCCCTCTTTCGTCAGAAGTTCGTGGAACAGCGTATTCTTTTTCTTGCTCAGGCTATGGACGGTCATGGTGTCTATAGATTCTGTACTGCTGCCTTCAGGTATTTTGATATTTTTAGCTTCAAGGTAACTTCTGATTCCTTCCAGGCGGGGTTTACCATCAATATACTTTGGATAGTCAGTAGCGATGACAAATTCACGGTACATGGCCTGGTTTTTTGCTGCTTCCTTGGTAAGCAACTCATCAAACAGCAGTTTCCATGCCCGGGCGTGCAGTCGGGCAGTCTGCGTTAACACCCCATCAAGGTCACACAATATGGCTTCAATTTCTTTCTTCATCAGTGATGTTAAGTTTGCTAAAGCGCGACGCTTAGCTTTTCCATTTCCAATTTCTGACCTCCGGCATATCCATGCCGTTTTTCCTGATATAATATTTATGTTCAATCAACTTGTCCTGCATTTCCTGTTTCAAGTATGCTACTTCATCGCCTAATTGTGGCAACCTGTCCAGGACATCCTGCACCAGGTGAAAACGATCTATATCGTTTAATACCGTCATATCAAATGCCGTGGTAATAGTTCCTTCTTCCTTGTATCCCCGTACATGCAGGTTGATATGATTGGTACGACTGTAGGTAAGCCGATGAATAAGCCAGGGGTAGCCATGAAAAGCAAAAATGACGGGTTTGTTTTTAGTGAACAACATATCAAAATCAGTATCTTTTAATCCATGGGGATGTTCTGTCTCCGGTTGTAGCTTCATCAAATCAACAACATTTACCACCCTCACTTTCAGTTCAGGCAATTTTTCACGAAGGATAGATACCGCCGCCAGCGTTTCCAGGGTAGGCACGTCCCCCGCACAAGCCATGACCACGTCGGGTTCCGTATCCTGGTCATTGCTAGCCCAAGTCCAGATGCCTATTCCTTTGGTACAGTGAATAACGGCTTCTTCCATAGGAAGCCATTGGGGGGCAGGGTGTTTGCCGGCTACCACCACATTGACATAATGCCTGCTACGGAAACAATGATCCATCACGGATAAAAGGCAGTTGGCATCCGGGGGCAGATACACCCGAACTATTTCGGCCTTTTTATTGACTACATGGTCAATAAAGCCCGGGTCTTGGTGAGTAAACCCGTTATGGTCCTGCCGCCACACATGGGAGGCTAATAGAATATTCAGGGAGGCTATTTTCCTTCGCCAGGGAAGTTCCGCACTCACCTTCAGCCACTTGGCATGTTGGTTGAACATGGAATCAATAATATGGATAAAAGCTTCGTAGCAATTAAACAAGCCATGTCTGCCGGTTAACAGATAGCCCTCCAACCAGCCTTCGCATTGATGTTCACTAAGCATCTCTACGACTCGCCCATCTTTTTCAAGAAATTCATCTGTTTCTACAGTGTGTGCTTCCCACTGACGGTTGGTAACTTCAAAAACTGCATTTAACCGGTTGGACAGTGTCTCATCGGGGCCAAAAACCCTGAAATTTCGCTGCTTTTGGTTCAGCTTGATGATATCCCGGACAAATTCACCCAAAATACGGGTATCACCGGGCCCCATCTCTCCCCGCACCGGTATATCTATTCCATACTTACGAAAGTCGGGCATACGAAGCTCTTTCAGCAAAACGCCTCCGTTGGCATGGGGGTTGGCTCCCATTCGCCGCACACCTTCTGCCGATAGCTCAGCCAACTCTGGAAATAAGCGGCCTTGCTGATCGAACAACTCCTCGGGTTCATAGCTTTTCAACCATGCTTCCAATTGCGTGAGGTGTTCCGGATTATTGGCAGAATCTGACAAAGGAACCTGATGGGACCGGAAATGATCTTCAACCGGTAGGCCATCGATGGATTTAGGCCCCGTCCATCCCTTAGGCGATTTAAATATAATCATGGGCCAGTGTGGACGTTCTGTATTATTATTTTGGGTTGCGTTTGCTTTTATTGCTTGTATTTCTTCAATCACTTTATCCAGCAACTGCGCCATCTCTTGATGCATATGCATCGCGTCTTTACCCTCAATGAAGTAGGGCTTCCATCCATAGCCTAAAAAAAGTTGCTCCAGTTCTTCATTTCCAATGCGGGCAAGGATGGTTGGATTGGCAATCTTATATCCGTTGAGATGCAGAATAGGAAGCACTACTCCGTCTGTTATCGGGTTAAGAAATTTGTTGGAGTGCCAGGAAGTGGCCAATGGGGCTGTTTCTGCTTCTCCATCGCCTACTACGCACGAAACAATTAGATCAGGATTATCAAATGCAGCCCCGAAAGCATGACTGAGTGAATAGCCCAATTCACCTCCTTCATGGATAGAACCCGGACATTCCGGAGAAACATGGCTTGGAATACCGCCGGGAAAGGAAAATTGGGTAAATAGTTTTTTTAGCCCCTCTTCGTCCTGGCTGATGTTGGGATACACTTCACTATACGTGCCTTCCAGATACGTACTGCCCACGAGTGCCGGTCCACCGTGACCGGGGCCTGATATGTAGATCATGTTCAGGTCATATTTTTTAATGACGCGGTTCAAGTGGACATAAATAAAGTTCTGGCCGGGCGTAGTGCCCCAGTGTCCCAATAACATGGGTTTAATGTGTTCCGGTTGGAGCGGCTCTCTCAACAGCGGGTTATCATGCAAATAGATCTGACCCACAGAGAGGTAATTGGCCGCCCGCCAGTAGGCGTGCATTTTTGATAAAAACTCCTGAGATAGTGGCCCTTGCTGCGTTTCAATATTCTGTTTTTCCATTATTTTCAAATTCTTGCCATTGATTGATTATTGTTTTGAGATCCGATATACCAACGTATTGAGTTTTTCGCGGTCTAAAGCAAAACCCCTTCAACCCTATTTATCCCCTTCTGCTATGCCCCGTTTACAAGGAGGAAAAGTAATTAGCCTCACGCCCAAGGTTACATTTCCATGAGTCTAATGTATTGATGATTATCTATTGAGCAGTATAGCCGCCATCGATCACCAGTTCGGCACCGGTCATAAATTTAGATTCGTCGGAGGCCAGATAGACCACCCCGTAGCCGATGTCATCCGGTTCCCCTACGTGTCCGACAGGATGCATGCTGTCTAATAACTTTCTACCTTCTACCACATTTCCCTGTGCTTTCAGGTAGTTTTCTACCATCGGCGTCCAGATGTAAGCCGGGTGTATAGAATTGACCCGGATACCATAGCCCTGCCGAGCACAGTGTAGTGCTGCTGACTTGGTGAAGAGGGTAACACCCCCCTTACTGGCATTGTAAGCAGGTAGGTTAGGGTCACCCACCAGACCTTCAATAGAAGAAAAATTAATAACGGAGCCACCCTCTCCGGTCTTCCGCATGGCTTTGATGCCGTATTGGGTACCCAGGAAAGTGCCATCCAGGTTAATGCTCATGAGTTTTTTCCAATCGGCCAGCGTCACTTCTTCCACATTTCCCCCTACTCCAATACCGGCCGAGTTAGCCAGGATATGCAGTTTATCAAAGGTATTAAGCGTAGTCTGAATAACCTTTTCCCATTCATCTTCCTGAGAGACATCCTGCCGGATGAATATAGCCGCGCCGCCCTGCTGCTCGATCATTTGCACTACTTCGTGGCCATGATCTTCATCCAGGTCGGTTACTACTACGTTTGCTCTCTCTCGTGCTAACAGAAGAGCACTGGATTTTCCTAAGCCAGAAGCACCTCCCGTAACAATAGCTACTTTGTTTTTTACTCTGTCCATATATAGAAAAATTAAGGGTTGACTGATGCTAGCGCTGCCATAGAATCAGGTGATCTTCCAACGGTACTGAAATGCTTTCGTAAGCTGGAATGATGCGAATCGTGTAATCATTGGCAGGCCGGGAAGTGGCAACCAGCGTATGAAACTTATTTTTTCTCTGATCTCCGATTGAATCTGCCTCCATTTTTATCCTTATCGGCGCTTCACCGTTGATGCCTTCCGCATAAAGTTCTACCAGGATATCCTCCAAGTTTATTCCATTTAACCATATCTGAATACGAAAGAAATACCCATTCTCCACACTTTCCGTTTGAACTTCACCAAACTGTATTTTATCCCACTTGTCTTTGAGACGCTGTTGTGCAGCCATGATATTTTTACTGGCTGATCCTTTTTTTGTCACTCTTTTAATATAGTTGTCAGCCAGAGATAGATAATAGCGTTCCGTATATTCCCGCACGGTACGATTGGCTGAAAAACGGGGAGTCAGGGTCGCCATGCTCTTCCGCATTCGCTCCACCCAGCGTTTCGGTAATCCATGCGCGTTGCGCTCGTAAAATTCGGGAATTATCTCTTGTTCCAGCAGGTCATACAATGCCTTGGCTTCTTTTGCATCCCAGGAAGGGTCATCACCATGTTCCTGCACATCGCCTATTGCCCATCCTACTTCAGGGGTGTAGGCTTCTGCCCACCATCCATCAAGCTCAGACAAATTAATGCCACCATTGACCAGCACCTTCATGCCACTGGTTCCGCTGGCTTCCCAAGGGCGCCTTGGTGTATTGAGCCACACATCTACGCCCTGCACCAGTTTTTCCGTTAGATGCATATCGTAGTCGCTTAAAAAGACCACATGCTTGTATAAGTTATGTTGCTGGATAAATTGTACCCATTGGCGTATCAATGCTTTGCCTGATTCATCATACGGCGGAGCCTTACCGGCAATGACCAACTGCACGGGCTGTTCAGAATTGGTGAGCAGGCGGATAAACCGTTCAGGATCATGCAAGAGAAGAGCCGGCCTCTTGTAAGGAACAAACCGCCGGGCGAACCCCAGCGTTAAGGCATCGGGATTAAACACCTGTTTTGCTGCTTCAACAACATCAGGTGACAGACCTGAAACCACCGATTGTCTTTCAAACGTTGTTCGGATAAAGCTAATGAGCTGCTTTCTGGACTGGCTTCGAAATTGCCAAAGTTTTTCATCACTTATACTGGAAATATGCTGTTCCAGGTTCTCCAAATCGCCCCTCCATCGGTCTTTACCGCAGACCTCCGTCCATAGTTCATCGGCATATTCGGAATCCCAGCATGGCATGTGAACCCCATTGGTTATATACCCAACCGGCACTTCGTCTATCGGCCAGCGCGGGAAAAGACTTCTAAAAAGATGCCGGCTTACCTCAGCGTGCAAACGGCTGACCCCATTCACCGCTCCACTGCCACGTATAGCCAGGTAAGCCATGTTGAAACTTTCCGAGGCGTCGTTGGCATTCTGGCGGCCGAGAGCCATCAAATCTTTGAAAGTGATACCAAGCTCTTTTGTCGCATAGTCACCCAAGTATTGCTCCATGAGTGCAGGGTTAAAGTGGTCAAAACCGGCGGCAACAGCGGTGTGGGTGGTAAACAAATTGCCGGCCCGGGTAATGGCCAGTGCCTCTGCAAACGAAGTTCCCGTTTCTTTCATAAAATCATGGGCTCGCGCTAATACCAGAAAAGCAGCATGCCCTTCATTCATGTGGCAGACTTCCGGTTTAATCCCCAGGGTAGTGAGCAGCTTCCAACCGCCTATTCCTAAGATGATTTCCTGCTTTATGCGAAGTTCGGTTCCGCCGCCGTACAGTTCATCAGTGATACCCCGGTGAATAGGTAGATTAGCAGCATCATTACTATCCAGCAGGTACAGCTTCAAACTCCCTACCTGTACCTGCCAGGTACGCAGCCAGACAGGGTAGCCGGGTAATGACACCTTTAATCGCAGCCATTCGCCGTTGGGTAAGCGCAGCGGTGAAATGGGTAACTGTCCCGGATCGTTGTAGGGAAACAGCGCTTGTTGTGAGCCATATTTATCAATCTGCTGACGAAAATATCCCTGAGCATAAAGCAACCCCACCGCAACCACCGGCACTCCCAGGTCGCTGGCTGATTTTAACTGATCGCCTGCGACGTTACCAAGTCCACCAACATAAATAGGTAAAGCCTCACTCAGCATATACTCCATACTGAAATAAGCAATACAGGTAAGCGGGGAACCAGCATGGTTTTTCTGAAACCAGGTAGGAGTGGAAGCCTCATGCTCATGCGAATAGATAAGATGATCAATTTTCTCTTGAAAAGCCGGATCCGCCAGTTGTCGTTCCAACTGATCCCGGGAAAGGGTCTGCAAAATGATCCAAGGGTTATGGGTGAGATCCCATAGCGCTGGGTCCAGTTGCTCCCATAACTTATCGGCAGCATGATTCCAAGACCACCGAATATTAAGGGCAAGTTCGCCCAGAGAATTTATGCCTTCAATATCTGGATGCACCAGTCCATAGGGCTGATAGGTGTTAGAGGCTGGTTTACTCATGGGCTTGATGTTTATGGTAACTTCTTATATGTATTAAAGTCTCTATCATGAAGTACTTAATCAATCTTCCGCAGGTTGAACATAATGTCTTTATTAAGTGTCTGCTGATTGCGGGGGCAAAGTACCGTTCAAATGCTTCATCGTGTAATAAAGTGAACTGGCATATGGTCACTACTTATACCTTACGGGTGAATCCGGTTGCTTGAAGCCACTTTCCGCGATATCATACTTATTTGTAACAGTAGTGGGGTTTGAAAGACAGTATCTCTGAGTCAAACATTGTCTACTTTCGGTTGGGCTACCCAACGGAAATCGCATTTGGTTGCCCCGCCTGCTATGCTCCCGGATCTTTGTAGCTTGGCATCCCACATCTCAGCTAAAGGGTAATCCAAGGCACACCAGGTATTCACACAAAACGTTGATAGTCCCTTGGTCTGGAAATAGGAGGCTACCGGGCATTTTAAACAATCAAACCTCACTACATGATCGCCGGCCTGCACATCATTCCACTGATAGGAAGGGCTATTGAATGGAAACGCTCTGAACAACTTAGTGGCTTTTTCAAGTCTGCTATAACTGTTTTGACTACTCCATCCTGCCAAACACCAGGAGAATCTTCCCATTATCCGGTAGACTTTCCAAGCAATATCATAAAAGATTTCTGTGACTATCTCTTCGCTCTTCCCTTTGGCGATTAATTCCTGAAAGAAACCGGTGGACATGACTGCTAGATGAACCATAATTGCTCCCCCCAAAGTAGGCATTGCCGGCACTTCGGGTTTTAGTTTTAAGTATCTTCGCCAGTAGCCACGAAGAATATCGTGCACTTCATTACTGTTAAAATGTGGTGCAAGGATTATCTTGGCTGCATTATCCGTCTGTATTCTGAACCAGTTCACTATTATCGTTCTCATGAGTGTATTTTTTGGTTATCCCTAAACTTTCATTAGTCTTGTTCATCGAACTTTCAGCGTTCGTTTCAATTCCGGTAAGCGCTCGGATGGCATCAATCGTTTCCGGGATGACGATTGCCTGATTATCTACCAGATACGCATAATACAGTTCATCACCTTCTACTTTCAGCATATCCTGCCATAAGGCTACTTCGTACATATCCCCCCAGGGCCGCCCCATATCCAGGTATTTTTCCTTTACCGTATTGTTAGAAACCAGACCGTCGCTGTAACTAATGAAAGTGATGCGGGTAGAAGTCATGAGGGCATCTAACACCTCCTTTTTATCAGCCTTACGGGTCAGTCGCACATTCCAGTAATGCAGGTGGCTCAGGGTTTCGGGCACTTTTACCGCCATGGTGACGACATCTAGTTCAGGGTCTACACTCTGGGCATCAGGTCCTTGGTGGCTGGGGATGTCTTTTTCAGGCACTAAGGTATTCATAATGCCCCCTAAGTGACTTTCCCAGGGGTCGGTAGCCCGCCGAAGTAAGGTGCCCCGGGCACTTTGCAACAGTCCGGCTCTTTTGAGAGCAGAAAGAGTTCTGACAATAGAGGTAGTGTTGCAAGAGACTACGCGGGTACTGTCCCGGTTTAAAGCCGATGCATAGTTGTTTTCTGCACTGAAGGAATGACCGGTAGTTTCGTGATTTTCACCCCCTTGCAGAATAAATTTGATTCCCTGCTCTTTATAAATTTCCACATTCTGAGCTGCTATTTTCTTTGGTGTACAATCGACGGCCAAGTCCACCTTATCCAAAAGGTCAGTCATACTACCCACCAGAGGAATGCCAGCCTGTTTCATGGACCTTTGAGCCTCCGCCGTAGCGGCATATACCGAATATCCTTTATCTACCGCAGTTTGAATGCGCCAGTCGCTGATCACATCACAAATTCCAGTTAACTCCATGTCATCTTGTAGGGCAATAGCTTCGGCTACTCTTTTTCCGATTACTCCATAACCGATAAGGGCAATTTTCTTTTTCATCGTATTTATTGTTTAAGTGAAGTGTGTATAATACTAGAAAGCCCACACCTTATTCACCATGATCTTGTTTGTTGAACTTTACGGTTAGACAGTGCATATTTATCAGTTTTACTTCCTGAGAATTGCAAAACAATTGCCCCCGAAATACCCGCTAGAACAGAAGTAAACAAGATGCTTAGCTTGGCTATGAAGGTAAATTCTTCACTTTCAAACGCCAGTTCTGTAATAAATAAGGACATGGTAAAACCTATGCCGGCTATAAGCGCAACTCCCGATAGATTTTTCCAGAAGATTCCCTCCTGTAACTCTGCTATTTTCAGTTTCACCAATATCCAACTTGCACCCATGATACCGATGAACTTTCCTACCAAAAGGCCAAAGACAACCCCAAGGCTTATAGGGTGACTCATTGTTTCCAGTAGATCGCCATGAATGTGAATGCCCGTGTTGGTCAGGGCAAAGAGGGGTAGGATAAAAAAACCAACTACAGGTGCCAGGTGGTGCTCTATTTTTTGTAAAGGTGTCTCTGCATCATCGGATTTTTGTTTGATCTCTTCTAGTATGTTGAGCTGCTTTTCTGAAATAAAGTTTCCTCGGATGGGTTTGGTTTCTAAAAATGCTATGTGAAGTTTCTGTAAATTTTTTAAATAACCCTCTTCCTTGATTTTAACCCTGCCGGGTACGGCAAAGGCCGTGAGGACACCAGCAATAGTGGGGTGTACCCCAGAAAAGAAAAATGCCAGCCATACACCTCCTATTCCCACGAGAGCATAGAACCAGGCTTTCCGAATTCCCAGCAAATTTCCTCCTAATAGAATAAAAAAGAACAGTACTCCGTATAAAAGATCAATATATGAAATACCGGAAGTATAAAATATAGCGATCACTAAAACCGCCCCTAAATCATCGACGATAGCCAGGGCCAGTAGAAATACTTTGAGGCTAGCTGGAACCCGGTCGCCAAACAAAGACAATACCCCGATGGCAAAAGCGATGTCAGTAGCCATAGGAATACCCCAGCCGCGCATAGCGGAGTTATTCGCATTAAAGGCCAGATAGATAATGGCAGGAACCATCATACCGCCTATCGCAGCCCCAATGGGTAGGATGGCTTTTCTAACCGAAGAAAGCTTACCGCCTATGATTTCCCTTTTTAGTTCTAGCCCTACTTGTAAGAAAAAGATGGCCATTAATCCATCGTTGATCCAAAGTAAAAAAGACTCTGATAGGAAGAATCCGGCAATACCGATAGAAATTTCGGTGTGAATAACCTCCTCATACATTTCTTTCCACGAAGAATTGGCCCATATCATAGCCACCAATACTGCCAGAAAAATGACAATTCCCGAAGCAGATTGGTTTTTAAGCAAACCATTCAGGGTGGTATTGATTTTGGCTATCATTTCAAATTCTCTTATTAGAAGTTTTAGACTTATCATCCTGAATAAATAGCCTGGCGCTTTTGTGGTCAAAGCGTATAATAGCCTTAAGAGAATTAATAAAGAGCTCTATATGAGTGGATGCATGCATCATGGTTATAACACTGTTCTGCATTCTACTAATGAATAAAAGTTTGCGTAATCACCTGTATCGCTTGTTGAAAGAGACATTGTACACCGAGGCAATCAGCGCCCCAAACAGCCAACCCAGAATGAACATTTCCACTAGTCCGATTAAAGCTTCCACTAACGGTACATTCATCCGGATGATGGTGCTTGTATCCAGACCGTGTAGGATGCTGTTAAAAAACAATACTGTCCCCTCACGTCCTACGCTGGCCATCAGGATGATACAACCTACATAAAGTACGGCACCAGATACCCCCCAGGCCAGGGCATACTTTCTAATGTTGATGCGTTCCATGTCTATGTTCTTCTTGAGTTTTAGTCTGATTTTCTATTCGATCTTCTTCGTTATCGTGTCCCGAGTGCCCCCCATGTCCTCCTATCATGAAGAGGTGCGCTACGAAAAAAATGATCATAAAAATAAAAATGGAATTGGTTCCATTAAAACCGAACAGGGGTAGTAAAAATAAAAGTAAATATATGCCGAGACAGACGACCAGCATCCATAGCATGTGATTTTTCATAAGGCTCTGTTTTTATGGGTTCAGGTTAATACTGAGTATGGGAATCTCCGAATGATTTGCCAGGCTTTCCGTGATGCTTTTACCAATGAGACTTAAGAAACCTGACCGGCCGTGGGTTGTCAGGGCAATAAGATCGGCTTTCACGGATTGCGCAAATTTTAAGATCCCCCGTTCTTCGTTCAATGAATTGTAAATGTTGAGGGTACAGGTACCACCGCGGGAACAGGTTTTATGAAAAGCCTCCAATTTTTCCAGGCTCTGATCGGTTTCTTCAAAAGCAAAAGGCACGTTGACATAGAGCAGGTGGATATTAGATTCATTCAAATTGGCAAACTTAACCACCGTGCGAAACGGCTCTTGTACATCTTCTTCAAAGTTGGAAGCAAAAACCACATTCTTTACCGGCCAGGCAGTCTTTTCCTTGACGACTAAAACAGGTACGGGAGCACCTCTTAGCACCTTTTGCGTATTGGAACCCACGAATAATTCTTTGGCTCCCGAGGCACCGTGCGAACCCATGACCACAAAGTCATGATGGTGAAAAGGAATGTGCTTCAGTATTTCCTCTTTTCCCACATCAAATACCAGAAATTCCTTAGCTTTGAGGCCCTGGTATTCAGCTCTTTTCACCAGCTGATGCAGCTCGTGTCTGGCACGACCAATTTCTTTTAACGTATCCGGAAATCGCTTCTCTTTCTCTTTATCAAGCTTCACCCACGGCACAGGGGTTATTTGCAAATGGAGGAAGTGTATTTCTGCTTGCGACTTTTCAGCGATGGCGATGGCAATTTCTGCCGCCCGGTTGGCGGTGTCCGAAAAGTCGGTAGGTACTAATATATTTTTCATGCGTCACAATTTTCCGGATCAGGTTTCAGCGTTTTTACTTTCACCATCTCCAATACTTCGGTGATGTAAATAATACCGTCCCCGGCGTATCCGGTTTTTCCATTTTCATGAATAATCTCCAGGGTTTTTTCTACCCGATAGTCCGGAACAACCGTCTCTAGTTTTGCTATTTTCGAGTGGAAAAAAGGATGCTTTAAGGAAGGGAAGTCCTTCTGATCATCGGTATAATGTCCGGTGCCCATTCCTTCAAAAACAGTTAAACAGCAAACTCCCTCAAGATGCAGATGATCAACTATGGCTGTGAGCCGATCTGGTCTTACGAAGGCTTTTATTTCTTTCATTTTTGTAAGTCTCTTTTAATTTCTTCAAACTCTTCTTTGGTAATTTCTCCTTTGGCATACCTTTTCTTCAAAAGATTTAACGGTGTCTCTTTTCTGATTCTTTGGCCGGGCAAGTCCCATGGGGTAAGGAATATCCATATCAGCAAAATAACCCAAACCACCCACCAGATCAGGTGCATACCCCAAAAATGTCCGTCGTAGAAATGCATGTGCAAAATTTTAATAGCAAAAAATTTATCAATTAGTAAAGCTTCTAAAACACAAGTTTACAAACCACACGATCAATCATTGCGGTCTACAGAAGTAGTAGTGGATGCCTCACCATTCATTACATCAGTTTGCCGTTTTCAGAAATTCCGCAATCTTTTCCGCTTCTTCCTTTGTAAGCATCGCCCTGACCTGCATATGCGTTACGGCTACATCCCATTCGGTATCACTGAAGGTTTCCGGTGAGGGCGTATTGTGACAATGAATACAATTTTGTCCCCATAGTTCTGCACCACTCTTTTGAGCAGATAACGTACTGGTGGACGAACAACTGCTGATGATTGAAGTGGCAAACAGAGTGAATACTATTGCCAAAGCAATCAGCTTGCAGGTTTGTGTGGTTATTTTTTTCATTTTTCAATGCTAAGTCTAAAAACTAAGGTTAAAACCCAATGGCCCAGTGGAAGAAAAAGGCATTTCCAAATGATTCATGTTTCTCTTCGCTTTCCTCAGCACCTTCTCCGCCCTTTCTGAAAGTAACTTTAAAAACAGTTCGCCAGTCTAGCCAATAATTGAGTCCAATATCCCACTGATCGGCACTATTTCCCCATAGTGCTCCCTCGGGAGTTTCCATATCCGAGTAACGTACGGCTAATTCCAGGTTTCTGATAAAATTATTGCTCACAAAGGATGGGCGGATAGATCCCTGGACGAAATAAGCATTGCTTTCATTATTGAAAGAGAAGGTTTCGGCAGGATCTTCCGAGTTCTCATACGTAGCCCGATCCACATGAATGAAGTTGGCCTGTACCTTGAAATCAACTACACTTTTAAGTGCCGGGATGCTTTTTACATAATTCAGGTCGAGAGCAAAAAAATTGGCACGAACATCATTAAAGTCACCTTCATCACCTCCCACCTTCCCAAACAAACCGGAAAAACCAAGCTCTAAACTGGAATCATGGAAAGGGAATATGCCAATCCTACCACCAACAGCTTTGTTTTTATTGTTATCATCCACCCGATCGTAAATCAGCTTACCGATATCATCTTCGTGGTCTTCCCCTACATCCAGTTGTGGGCCATTGATGGTATAAAAGGAGTAATTGTACTTCAAGTTACCCAAGTACGCGCCCCCCCTTAATTCAATGCCTAAATCGGTTCCGGGTAGTACGCCATCGTGCCCGTACCCTAGCGGGAAATTCGGGAATTTGTTGATCCAGGCAGGGTGGAGGTTTTGGGTAAATATTCCGAACGGCACAAATAGTTTTCCCAGACGTACGGTGAGCCGGTCAGTAAGCAGGTAGGAAATATTGGCATATTCTAATCCGATTTCCAGTTCGCCATCTTCAAACCCAAATTCTAATTCACCCTCAAAGATCAGCCTGTCTGATTGCCTGTAAATAAACAGGGGGTTGAAAGCCCCACCCACAAAAGAGAGTTCGTCGTCCGCCTCATGGTATTCTATTCCCGCATGGGCATACCCTCTTAATAAAAACCGGCTTTTGCCCGGACGATAGCTATCCACTTCTTGCCTTAGCGATTCAACTTGACTAGAAAGGTCCGCTTGTGCATGCACGGAGCCTATGACCAACCCTACTGCCAACAGTAAAATGGTCGTATGTATTAAATGTGATCGCATAGCTTGAACATTTTTGTTGGTCACTTTCCTAATTCCCGGATATAATTGACCAGTTGCCAACGCTGCTCTTCTTCAAGCGTGTTTTTATAGGAGGCCATAGGGGCTCTTCCTTCCGTAATTTTCCAGTAAATGACTCCATCAGTTTGCTGCTGGACGCTGGAAGAAGTAAGATTGGTAGGCCTGGGGCTGAGGTTCATGCCTGCCACACCATCGCCTTTCCCTTTTTTTCCGTGGCAGATGACGCACATCTTATCGTAGAGTTCCTTTCCCTCAACAGTGGCCTCAGAATTTTGGTGAAGAGGGTTTTGTAGATCGTCCGCTTCTTTTGGTGCTTCCCAATCACTGGATTGACTGAACGCAACGAAAGGCGTCATCAAAGTGCTAAATAGCACTACCCTCTTCAGTTGATAAATTTTACTTATGAAGGATTTCACGATACTCCGTTTTAGTTACTCAAAATTAAGAGAAGCTAATTTTTCTATTTCTAAGATTTTGTCTTTTATGTATGAAATTTTGTCTGTTTGATCAAACACCTTAGCGTTTTCAGTCAAATGATTGGGTGGGTTCTTCCATAGGGCGCCCAACGGCGTGTGCGCATCAAAACTAGACCTGAACGAAACCCAAAACACTTCTCACACTCTTCTACTGGACTTTAATTCGAAAATTATTATTAATTCTCTTCTCTCACGGTCTCTTTTTTAAAGAAACAATGGGTATCGCAGGCATGAAGCTTATAGTTTTTGTGTACAATGCCGAGTTTATGCCCTTTTGGATCCAGAATCTCGCATTCGTCCCCCTTGTTTTTTGTTTTCAGGACAAGGACGCCGTTATTATTATAATACCGGCCGTTCTTTTTGGCTTTGCCCATAAGATTGCCATTGGCATCATACACTTTCCCATTCTTGATGAAGCCCAGCTTTGTACCCCTATCATTTAAAACCTCACCTTTTTCATTGATGTGGAGTTGTCGTTGGTTCTTGTTGCTTGCCTGGGCAAACAAACCTTGCGCTGCCAGCAGCATTCCAACAAGGAAAGCTATGCTGAAAATGATGTTCTTTTTTATTTTAATTGAATTTTAAAGGATAAAATATTCGAATAATGGCTACACCAATTACAAGGAGAATCACTATTCCCCAAATAAGTCTGGTAGCCCATATCTTTAATTTCGATCGGGGTTGCTCAGGTCCTGCATTACAACATTCTTTCATTGGCTTACTCATTAGTGGTTATGCAAGCCAGGGGATTGCTTTTTGGCTAACCGTTCTTTTTCAAACCCTCACTGGCCTTAGCGTTTTCAGTCAACTGATTGAGTAACCACTTAGATGACGCACTATTGCTATCAATGAAAAGACCCTTTAAGCCACCTGGCGTTTCAATACCGTAGATTATAGAGTTGCCGGCTGAATCAACACTTTCATTAAATCGATAAAATTCGGATATATTCAGGTCCTCTATGCGAAAGCTGACGCACAGGTCTTTGCACTCCAAACAACCGTTCTTTTTATCAAAACTATAGGTATAGCCTTGCTCTCTAAGGTGAGTGAGGGCCTCTGATATGTTCTTATAATGGAGATACTTATTTCGGAGCTTCGCCTTATACTCGGACACAGATATACCAGTCACCCTTTTGAATTGAGTGGATAAGTAATGAACCGAACTATACCTGAGATTCATGGCAATCTCACTCAGATTGAGTTCTTCATACTGAATCAACTCCTTTACTCGATCTATTCTTTTATGGATATAGTAGGTTTCTATCGTTTGTCCCTCATGCTTGGAAAAGAGCTTACTTAAAAAGTTGTAGTTCTTACCGATTTCTTGGGCCAGACATTCGGATAATGTGTCGTTTTTTACCGTCTTTTCCAGCGCTTGGATATAGCGTTGTACACCTAACTTTATCCTTTCTATCAGGATATCTTCTTTCTCTTCCAGAAGCTCGAGTCCATATTCATTCAGTCTGGATGCTATCATATGTTTAGTAATATGTTCTGGCACCTGGATGGAAGCAAAACCAAGTCGGATCGTTGTGATACTGGCTCCTAGTTGAGCTAATTCATTTTGTGCAACGAAGATGCACCGGGGGCATACCATATTTTTTATATGTAAATTGATAGTTTTCATCTGTTTGAAGGTGATTTCTCTGTTCCCAGATCTAACTTTTACTGTTAAAAGGGAATGGGTCTGTCCCGGAAATCACCTGCGCTGATAATTGATGATTCACGAATTTCAAACTTCTAAGAAGTCCGGTTGTGACCAACCCATCACAGAGAATTGTGAATAAAAAAACTTGAAAAGAAGCAACATGGCTGAGAGGTTTGCCGAAGGGGTTGGCAAAAGGAATAATTCTCAGCCGAAACAGATGAAACTAATGTAGGAAAGACTGAATTAAAACACGTATATGGAAGCCACCAACCGGTGGTGGAAGATTGGTGTATAGGAAGGAAAGTAGTCGTTGACTATACGTATTAGGCTTACCATATACAGTATAAGCCTCATACATGTAGCAATATAAAGGTGCCTGAAGGGTACTCTGTTTTAGCTCAAATTTGATTAATGAGGCATAGATCTGGTTGACCACATCCTGGCAGCAGTCATCCTGCTCATGACTTTTGTTATGATCATGGGTATCATCGTGGTGATGATCCGTAGGGGAATCATGGTGGTGGTGAGCTTCCTTAGGATGATCAGTTATAACAGCATGGGAGTTAAAACGTGCCCAGGAAATCACCCCTACGTCGCAGAGAAAATCACATACAAATACACTGCTAAACCCTGAGAGCAGTAGGGCTACAATGTATTGTTTATGGGCATGCAATTTTCGCATCATGTCTATTCTTTAGGCCTGGATGAGTGTGGGATAAATATAGTATGGTTCAGAGTGAAATAAAATGACGTATATCATTTACAGGGTTGACATAAGTCACACACTCCGCTTGAAGGAGATAAATCCCAGACTCACAGAAGCAATCTTCTTATCACCAACAGGCACATGTCTGTACTTTATCTTTCCTGCATGATCATTATCTTGAGGTGGGCCAAAGACAGGATATCCCAAAGTGCTCATCCTGACCTAAGGCGGATTACCCACTCATAAAATCAAAGGAATAGGAAAATAAGTTGATTTACCCTTCCGTTCTCCTTTTTTGGAAGTAGCTATTAAAAATTCCTTACTCCAGACTAACAGAACAAAGATATCAAGACGGATGCAGTAGATCAGGGGTGTATCCGGTGATACTATATCTTTCTAAACTGAATGCTACCGTCGTTTTCCCAGACAAGAACTGTTTTTTTATTGGTTAACCTCCGTACTTCTACAAAGCTTCCTTCTCCCACCATGAGCTCCTGCCCTGAGTCAAGGAACCGGGCTTTCAGCATAGTACCTTCCTGCCAGGCAATCACCGGTTGAGCCCCGCCGCTGATGCTGCTGCCCCGGCCTGTCCCCAGCAGAACCTCTTTCTGACCGGGTTGGCTGTAGTAGATTTTTCCTTCCCGTTGCCAGGTAGTATGCACCTGCTGTTGATCGTCAATAAAAATACCTCCGCCATCCATCGGGCAGCCGTTAAGTTTCCAGGTACCCTCGCCCAGCTTTTGTGCCGAGGTAAAGGAAAGATCATCCTTTCCTGACTGCATCACATACATATCCCGGGAGCCATTCAGCCAGTTTCTGAACATCAGGTAAACCTTATCTTTACTTACTGCAATCGCTGGTTGACAGCATTCGCAAACGGTGCTGTCGGGCGACTGATACGCCAGCACATTCTCCAACCAGGCTTCCGCCTGGTTCTGGCTAGACGCGACGTAAATCTTGTTTTTATGATCGGACCGGACGTCCAGCCATACGGCATAAAAGTGATCCTCCTGGTCGGCCGCCACGCTCATCAGCCCTTCCGGAGCGGAGGCCGGTTGGTCATTGATCTGTCCCATCTTTTTCCACTGCTCGGTGGCGTGGTCAAGCCGGAAAGCGTGTATATTGCCCGCTTTGTCCGTGGCCGTGATCAGGGTAACATGGGCCGAACTGGCAATCTGAGGACCTCGGGACATTCCTAGATGCATATCCTTTACACGTCCGACGATCATGGGATCGGTAAAAGTCTGCCCCTGATCGGTAGAGGCAATACAAAAGATCGAATCGTTACGTCCGAATACAATCCGTAGTATCCCCTTCGTATCCAGCGCCATATGGGGCTGTTTGCCTAAGGCAATCCTCTTATCCGAGGATTGCGTAAAGCCAGGATGAGCCTGGGTTAGCAGGGACAAAAATACCATAATCATTAGGACAGTCACTTTCATAGCAGATGAAGGTAGGCGTTAAATAAAGGGTTTAGGTCCCGGAGCAGCAAATTATCATTTTTCCCACCATAATGAAACCGCGCTCTTTTCTTATTGCCTACGATTGGGTGATTGACCAAACCAAGCGTCTCCCTTTAGTGTTCTTTCCATGAACACACCCACCAATCTCATACACCATGAATACCCCCTTATCCGCTCGGACACTTCACATTAAAAACATGGTTTGTAACCGCTGTATTCGGGTAGTACGGGAAGAACTGGAGCAATTAGGGTTTAACATTATCAACATCAAACTTGGAGAGGTAGAGTTAATGGAAGAACCCACCGCTGGCGAACTGAAAACTATCGCCCAAACTTTATCGGCTAATGGGTTTGAGCTGCTCGACAGCCGCAAAAGCCAACTCATCGAAAAAGTAAAAAATGCTATCATTGAACTGATCCACCAATCGGATGAAATTTCCATCCGGATGAATTACTCTCAGTTGATTCAGGACAGGGTAGGAGCAGATTATCACTATCTGAGTACGGTGTTCTCTACCACCGAGGGGATGACCATTGAGAAGTATCTCATTCTTCAGCGCATTGAGCGGACTAAGGAGCTGCTGTTATACAATGAGTTAAGCCTAAGTCAGATTGCTGATAAGCTGGGTTATAGTAGTGTGGCGCATCTTTCGGCTCAGTTTAAAAAAGTGACCGGTTTGACCCCCTCCGCCTTTAAGAAGCTTACCGGTGAGCAGCGTACATCCCTGGATCAAGTATGAAAAGACGAATTTTGTAAAACTTCCAATGGATTATATAACATCCGTTGGAGCTGAGCTTTCTATCTTGGAGTACACTTATTCATCTTAGGGAAATGAAAGATCCGGTGACTATATATGTGAAAGGAATGGTTTGCGACCGCTGTAAAAAGGTACTGAACCAGGCGTTCGAAGAAATAGGACTGGAGGTAAAAGAGATGCGGTTGGGGGCCGTCACTCTGGCAGGAACGGGTCGGCTACCGAGTATGGAACCTATTCGGACTATCATCCGGGAAAACGGATTTGAACTGTTGCCCGGACAAGATGCGGAAGTGGTCTCGGCCATTAAGCGCGAGGTGGACGGTTTATTTTCCCAAAGAGAAGAGCAGGATCTGCGCATCAAATTTTCCACCTTACTTTCGGAAAAGTTTCCTATGAGCTACGAGCGTCTTAGCGCCATTTTTTCCGCGGCCGAAGGAATTACCCTGGAAAAATATCTTATCAACCAACGACTGGAGAAGGTGAAGGAACTGCTGGTGTATACCGACTATACGTTAACCAAAATTGCCAATCTGACCGGCTTCGGCGGTATTCAGCATCTTTCTAATCAGTTCAAAGAACTTACCGGCCTCTCTCCTTCCCACTTCCGGGAAGTGAAGGCCAGTAAAAAACAACTCTCTGATCGTACAGAATAGCCCGTATCCATACACTTTTATTAGTTGCTTCCGCTTGAAAGAATCTCTCTCGTTCTATAAACCCCGCTGTTTACCGGATGGGTTGTTCGTTCCACTCGTAAAATCATATAAAACATAGCGGGAATTCTGTAAACCGTTTCAGTGGTAGGGGCAGTATACTTGTAGTAGATATCAGACAATAAATTATCCCGAATATGGAACCTCATACTTTATCAAAAGCAAAAGAGTCTATTTCAGCTTCCCCTACTCAAAATAACCAAAATATCCGTCAGTCCTTTCCCGTTTTGGGCATGAGTTGTGCCGCCTGCGCAGTGAGCGTGGAGTCTATGCTCAAATCTACCGAAGGGGTGCACGATGCCGGCGTGAACTTCGCCAACCAAACCGCCTGGGCGGAGTACGATCCTTCCGTAGAGCCTAAAACGCTCCAGCAGGCCATACAAAGTATCGGCTATGATCTGGTGATTGACGCCGAAGATCCCCAGGCGGTGCAGGAAGAAGCGCAGCGCCAGCAGTACCAAGAGCTGAAAACTCGCACCATCTGGGCCTCGGTGCTGGCCGTGCCGGTGGTGATCCTGGGTATGTTTCTAATGGACTTGCCCTACGCTAACTGGATCTCTCTGGCCCTGACGGCTCCGGTCGTTTTTTATTTCGGGAGAAGCTTCTTTCAGAATGCGTGGAAGCAGGCAACATTTGGGAAAGCCAATATGGATACGCTGGTTGCTCTAAGCACCGGTATTGCGTTCTTCTTCAGTGCTTTTAACACGGTGTATCCTGAGTTCTGGCTTAGTCGAGGCATTCATCCCCATGTTTATTACGAGGCGGCCGCTGTCATCATTGCGTTTATCTCACTGGGTAAACTGCTGGAGGAGCGCGCTAAATCCAACACCTCTTCGGCCATTAAAAAGCTGATGGGGTTAAAGCCGAAAACGGTTCGCGCCATCATCGATGGAAAGGAAGAGGAGATTCCAATCGCCTCTGTGCAGGTAGGCCACATCATTGTGGTAAAACCCGGGGAGAGGATACCCGTAGATGGGGTCGTAACGGCCGGGTCATCGTTTGTGGACGAAAGCATGATCAGCGGTGAGCCGATCGCGGTAGAAAAGAAGAAAGGCGAAAAAGTCTTCGCCGGTACGGTCAATCAAAAAGGAAGCTTTCGCTTTGAGGCCGAAAAAGTAGGTGGGGATACCATTCTGGCGCAGATCATCAGGATGGTGCAGGAAGCCCAGGGCAGTAAGGCCCCGGTGCAACGATTGGTGGACAAAATCGCCAGTATCTTTGTTCCTATCGTCATTGGTATTTCCATTCTCACCTTCATCGTCTGGATGGTCGTGGGGGGCGACGATGCCTTTACCCATGCCTTGCTGACCTCGATTGCCGTACTGGTGATTGCCTGCCCTTGTGCCCTGGGACTGGCCACGCCAACCGCTATTATGGTGGGAGTTGGTAAGGGAGCAGAAAATAATATTCTGATTAAGGATGCCGAAAGCCTGGAGCTAGGCCAACGGGTGAACGCCGTGGTCCTGGACAAAACCGGGACTATTACCCAGGGGAAGCCGGTAGTAACCGAGTGGCACTGGGTAAGCAGTCTGGATGACATTCAGCCTTACCTGCCTATTCTTTACTCCATTGAAGCGCAGTCGGAACACCCGTTGGCCGAAGCGGTAGTCGCCCGCTTGAAAAAAGAGTCCGTAGTTTCGGCAGAGGTTGAGACCTTTGAAAGTATCACCGGAAAAGGAGTAAAGGCGGTCCTGCCGGATCAGTCGGTATACCGAGTCGGAAACCGATCGCTCATGGTGGAGAACCAGCTCAAGATGGATACGGCACTGACGAAGCAGGCCAAGAAATTTCAAAGCGAAGCCAAGACGGTCATCTATTTTGCCGATGAGGAGCGAGTGCTGGCCGTGCTGGCGATTGCCGATCAGATCAAGGAAAGCTCCCGACAAGCCATTGAGCAATTGCAGCAGCGGGGCATCGCCGTCTATATGCTTACCGGTGATAACGAGAAAACCGCCGAAGCGGTAGCTGCTCAGGTAGGGGTACACCATTTCAGAGCCGAAGTGCTACCTTCCGACAAAGCTGAGTTTGTGAAGGAATTGCAACAGCAGGGGAAGATCGTGGCGATGGTGGGCGATGGGATCAACGATTCTCAGGCACTGGCTCAGGCCGATGTGAGTATTGCTATGGGAAAAGGTTCGGATATTGCCATGGATGTGGCCAAAATGACCCTCATTACCTCCGATCTGCAATCGGTACCCAAAGCCCTGAAGCTGTCCTCCAAAACGGTGAAAGGTATTCGGCAGAATTTGTTCTGGGCCTTCATTTACAACCTGATCGGTATTCCTATTGCCGCGGGTATACTGTATCCTCTGAATGGTTTCCTGCTCGACCCGATGATCGCCGGAGCCGCGATGGCCCTGAGTTCGGTGTCGGTGGTCAGTAACAGCCTTCGCTTACGAACGGCTAAAATCTAAGCTGTGATCGGGCGCTGAAATTCACTTTTTTACGGGTAGTTATTATTTGATTTGATTGAACTGAGCCGGTTACCACCGGCTCTATCCCTTACCTCTAACCTTTCGTCATCATGCAAGCCCATATCCATCATCATCCGGCCCAGGAACACTACACTATGGAAGTTTCAACCGTACCTTCTCCGGTACGAGCCGGAGAACCGGCTACGTTGATACTGAATCCGGTAAATCATCACCGGCCTACATCGGTCACTTTAGAACAAATACATGAGCAGTACCTGCATTTGCTCATTGTCAGCGAAGATCTGGCCTATTTCCGCCACGAGCATCCTCAACCGATTGGAACACGTTATGAACACATGCATCTGTTTCCGTCGGGCGGGAAGTATATCCTGTTTATGGATTTTACTCCTTTAGGAAGTGAGCAACAACTGTCGCGCTACGAACTTCAGGTTGAAGGAGAGACGCGGGAACGACAGCCTCTCATCGTACAGCCAACGGTGTGGCAGGAGCAAGGCTATTCGCTGTATAGGCCCACCGACCAGCCTTTAGTTTCGGGGCAGATGCTGGAGCTTACCCTGCTCGCGGAGAAATCCGGCCGGCCCATTCGTGATCTGGACTACTACCTGGAGGCGTTGGCCCACGTGGTGATCATCCACGAGAATACGTTGGACTACCTGCACGTGCATCCGCTGGAGAGTAGCGACCACGGACCACAAATCAAGTTACACACCTTGTTTCCACAGGCAGGTAACTACAAAATGTTTGTACAGTTTAGCCATCTGGGACAAGTGAGAACCGCCTCCTTTGTACTACCGGTCAACTAATCTTTCCGACTGGAAACATTGGAATTACCTCTTCAGGGGAGCCGGTGCTCTACTTTTCTCTCGTCCGGTAGAACCCTGACAAATTATGTAAATCATACCAGTTAAAATATAAAGCTCAGCACCTTTCCTCTACATACCTTTGATTAGACTTTCTGATATACAGGAAACAGTACTTAAGTAAGTCAATTCACCAGCCGCCGGCAGCCGCTATACCTGCCACCTTTCACCCACTTACCGACATAACATGAAAACCATTACATCTTTCTTCGGGCTTGGTCTGCTTCTTATCGCAGGCAGTGCCCTAGCCCAAACCGAAGGCCATCACCCGGCCCACCACGACACCAATACGCATGAACACCATCAGCCGATGCCGGATAGTGCTATGCACGAAAGCCATAGGATGGGCGTACCCATGTCGCACGCTTTTTCCCGTAACCTGCCGATGAATCGCAATGGCTCCGGTACCGGATGGCTGCCCGATGCTTCTCCCATGTACGGATATATGCTGCATACCAACCGCTGGATGTACATGATCCACGGCAACCTGTTTCTGCGCTATAACAACCAGGACATTAGCGGGCAGGGCGATCGGGGAGGAGATAAATTTGATGCTCCCAACTGGGTAATGGGAATGGGGCAAACCCAGGTGGGCAAGCGGGGGCTCTTCCGCTTCAGTGCCATGCTGTCCTTAGATCCGCTGACTGTGGGTGGGGAAGGATATCCCTTGTTGTACCAATCCGGGGAGACGTGGGAAGGCGAGCCACTGGTAGACCGGCAGCATCCCCATGATCTGTTCTCCGAGCTTTCGGTAGGCTATACCCATATGTTTTCTAAGGATGTGGATGCTTT
The DNA here is from genome assembly GCF_022458895.1 of Roseihalotalea indica. Next base: position 603,304 of record NZ_JAINFL010000002.1, read on the forward strand.
TGCTTACCTGGGTTATCCGGGTGAGCCGGCTTTCGGACCGGTAGCCTTCATGCACCGGGTATCCAGTCTCTACAACCCGGATGCCCCCATCGGCCATCACTGGCAGGATGCTACCCATATCACTTTCGGGGTAGGAACCTTAGGAGTGCGCTACAAGCAGCTGAAACTGGAAGGTTCGGTCTTCACCGGTCGGGAACCAGATGAAGACCGTTACGACTTGGATCGCCCTCGTTTCGACTCCTGGTCCACTCGCCTATCCTATAACCCGGCTCCCGCCTGGGCCCTACAGGTATCTAAAGCCTGGGTAAAGGATGTGCACGGATTGGGGCCGAGAGAGGATGTAAATAAAACCACCGCTTCGGCGATCCATTCCCTGCGTCTAGGTACTGGTACCTTCCTGAACTCAACGGCAGTCTGGGGATACAACAAGGCACAGGGACATCACGACCCCCAAAGCTCTTTTCTGCTGGAAAGCGCCCTGACGGCCCATTCCACCACCGTGTACGGAAAATACGAGTGGGTAGAGAAGTCCATGGAAGATTTGTTGCTAAACGAAGAAATCTACGGACACGGTGCCCTGTTCCCCGTTCATGCCATCTCTCTGGGGGTACAGCAGAACCTGGCTGAGATCCTACATACGAATGTGGCTTTGGGAGCGCAGGGTACCTGGTACCAAAGCCCGTCACCCTTGGAAGACCTCTACGGAAGTCATCCGCTGGCCCTACAGGTATATCTGCGGTTATATCCGGCCCTGATGAGTGCCGGTGCCGGTAAGTAACCACGAAGTACGCTGGAAACTATTTTAACCCCACCGGCTATGAAAAATTTTATTCGCATTTCCTATCTGATCGTGGCATTCCTGGTAGTCGTGATCGCCTCGGCATCTATTGTATTCAGCGGGTTATACCACGTAGGAGCTACCGACCGGCACATACAGTCCCTGGAGTGGCTACTGCGGACGACCATGGAAAACTCCATTCGCTATCATGCCCGAGACATTCAGGTGCCCGACACCCTCAATTTGCAGGATGTTACCTTCGCTCGGCAGTTTTACGGGCACTACAGCGCCGCCTGCCAGAGCTGCCATGGGGCCCCTGGGTTGAAAGCTGCCCCCTGGATGGTCATCTACCCCGAAGCGCCGGATCTTACCCGGAAAGAAGTGGTGGATCAATGGACGGATGGTGAGCTTTTTTGGATTCTGAAACACGGCATCAAAGATACGGGGATGATGGCGCTCGGACCGACCCATCCGGAAGAAGCCATATGGGGAGTGACCGCTCTGGTACGGCAGTTGCCGGAAATGTCCGCCGAAGAGTACCAGTCCATTGCCCGCTGGTATCAGGAGATGGTGACGCAGAAAGCCCAGGCAGCAGAACCCAGCAACATGGAGAACCATGTGCATTAAGACCCGGCAGATAAAAGACATGGCTATAGAAAAGCTTAAAAATTATATAAAACTCTTCGGTAATTCTATAAAGCCAGCCTGGGTAGTACTTCGTATATTTACATAAGAAATTAAAAGTCAATTACTTATAACATGAAAACATTAACCCTAAAAATACCCCATATGATCAGTCATCATTGCCAGATGACGGTCCACAGCGCGGTGAGCCGATTGAAAAGTGCTCAGGTTCAGGAGCTGAAATCTACTGAGTTGATTATCAACCTGGATACTGCCCAGACCTCGGTCGAACAGCTCTTAGAAACTGTCGAAAAGGCCGGATACTCGGTAACTGGCTACACCGTAGCACCAGAAAAAACAACGATTGAATCACCAGTTTAAATTACAAAACGATGAAACCTCATACCTTTAAAACCAATATCAAATGTTCCGGCTGTATTGCCCAGGTTACTCCGTATCTGAATGAAGCGGCCGGCGAAGATCACTGGAACGTAGACCTTCAGAACCCGCAAAAAATACTGACTGTCACCGGAAGTACGGACGACACGAAGATCCGGGAAGCGGTACAAAAAGCCGGGTTTACGGCCGAAAAAGTGCAATAGCAATGCAGATTTTCTAACACCTTCCGAGCTAATCACGGAGGGTGTTTTCGCGTGTATAATCGTACTTTTATTGGGGTCTAGTAGATTGAAACGCAAAATACAAGTGCTCGTAACCCGAAACGAAACTGCCAAAATATCATACGAAAAAAACACAATATCGTACCGTCTAGGAAATCTTTTCACCGATCATCCGCGTTACTTTAAATAGCAAGTTACCATTCATGCGTCAAATTCTATCCATATTGCTACTCCTTTCCGTGCTGTTAAGCTCTACCGGGCTTACCATGACTAAGCACTTCTGCGGAGAGGCATTGGCGCATGTAAGCCTGCGTGATGAAGCAAAGAGTTGTTGCAGTGACGAGGAAAAAGAACAAATGCCCGGTGATTGCTGCCACGATGAAACTGAACAGCTTACGCTGGATACGTTTCAGCTTGATCATCAGACCGTGCAATTACAGCCTCTGGCTATCCTTACCCTGCATGTATTTGCTAATATTTTTCAGGTTTTTCCCGAAAACCCTACTGTTTCACCTCTATGGACGGCTTTTCATTCCCCGCCTCTGCCTGAGATAGCGGTGTATCTGCGGGTACAGTCTTTCCTTATTTAGCCTACGCATTTTAGTCTTTCCTGATATCCAGATAGGGCATTGTCCTGTCTGGGATCGGCTATTCATTTTATTCACTGAATAGAGAAATTCTATTATGCTTAACGCTATCATTAAATTCTTTCTGGAAAACAAACTGGTTACCGTGCTTGTATTGCTACTCATTGTAGCTTGGGGTATTGTTACCGCTCCTTTTAATTGGGAGATCGATTTCCTCCCTCGTGACCCGGTACCCGTGGATGCCATTCCCGACATCGGCGAAAACCAGCAAATCGTGTTTACCGAGTGGATGGGCCGCTCGCCGCAGGACGTGGAAGACCAGATCACGTATCCGCTGACTACTGCATTATTGGGATTACCGGGAGTCAAAAGTGTGCGCAGCAGTTCGGCCTTCGGTTTCTCCAGCATCTACATTATTTTTAATGAAGACATAGAGTTTTACTGGAGCCGCTCCCGGGTGCTAGAGAAACTCAACTCACTGCCTGCCGGACTCCTTCCAGATGAGGTACAACCAAAGCTGGGTCCGGATGCCACCGCCTTGGGACAAGTGTACTGGTACACCCTGGAAGGCCGGGATAAGGATGGCAACCCTACCGGTGGCTGGGATCTGCACGAACTGCGTACCATCCAAGACTATTACATCCGCTATGCCCTCACCAGTGTGGAGGGTGTGGCTGAAGTGGCCTCCGTTGGTGGATATGTCAAGGAATACCAGGTGGATGTAGATCCAGCCGCCCTGAAAGCCCACAGGGTTTCTCTGATGGATGTGATGCAAGCCGTGCAAAACAGCAATATTGATGTAGGAGCCAATACCATTGAAGTCAACCGGGTAGATTATTTTGTCAGAGGCCTGGGCTATGTCGAAGAGCTGGCCGATCTGGATAAAGCCGTAGTAAAAGTAACAGATAATGTACCTATTCGGGTCAAAGATGTGGCCCGAGTGAATATCGGCCCACAACCCCGCAATATGGGTGGTATTCTGGACAAGTCAGGTGCGGAAGCGGTGGGTGGTGTTGTGATTGCCCGCTATGGTGATAATCCGCTCAAGATCATCAATGCCGTCAAAGAAGAAATCGAGAATATCTCAGAAGGCTTACCCTCCAAAACCCTTAAGGATGGTACGGTGTCCAAAGTTACTATTGTTCCCTTTTATGATCGTACCGGGTTGATCTACGAAACACTGGGCACGCTGTATGAAGCCATCAGTTTGCAGATCCTCATCACTGTCATCGTGATCATTGTGATGGTGTACAACCTGCGGGCTTCCATCCTAATCTCCGCCTTGCTGCCGCTGGCGGTGCTGATGTGCTTTATCTTTATGAAGTACTTCGGGGTAGATGCCAATATCGTGGCCTTATCGGGCATTGCCATTGCCATTGGCACTATGGTCGACCTGGGGATTATCCTCAACGAAAATATCCTGCGACATCTTGAAATGGCCCCCGAAGGTCAATCTAAATTAAGAACGGTATATGAAGCTACCACCGAAGTGGCCACTGCCATTGTCACAGCGGTGAGCACCACCATCGTAAGCTTTCTTCCGGTATTTACCCTGCAGGCAGCAGAGGGCAAACTCTTTGGGCCTTTGGCTTATACCAAAACGTTTGCCCTGGTGGCAGCGGTGATTTTCACACTCATCATCATGCCTGCCTTTTCGCATTGGATATTTTCTATGAAAAAAGGCAGGCGGGGCTCTCGAAAAGGCAAAACGGGCTTATACCTGAATTACCTGTTACTGGTGGCAGGGCCTGTCATTGCTTTTACCGTCTGGTCATGGGGCGGTTGGGTACTATTCGGTTTCGGACTGGTCAACGTACTGCTCTATCATTTTCCTGGAAAGCTGGGTAAGTACCGTGACCTGCTGATGGTGGGCGTAACCGTAGTGGCAGTAACCTGGCTTCTCACCACCGAATGGGTGCCTCTTGGAGTATCCAATAGCTTGTTGGTCAACTTTTTATTTATCGCTGCGATTTTAGGCTTAGTACTTGGTTCATTCGCCCTGTTCCTCAGGCTCTATCCAAAGATACTGATGTGGTGCCTGGAACACAAAGGCGTGTTTTTGATGGCTCCGGTTTTCATCATTCTGGTTGGTGCCAATGTCTGGCTGGGTTTCGACCGGGTATTTGGTATTATCCCGAAAACCACTGAAAATCTAGGGTGGAACCTTAGGGAAACCTTAGGCTGGACGGCCATGACAGAAGTATTTCCCGGATTAGGTGAAGAATTTATGCCTTCCCTCAATGAAGGTTCTTTCCTGCTCATGCCCACCTCCATGCCACATTCCGGGGTTGAGGTAAACCGGGAAGTGCTGCAAAAACTAGATATGATGGTGACGGCCATTCCTGAGGTTGAAATGGTAGTAGGGAAAGCCGGTCGTGCCGAAACAGCTATTGATCCGGCACCTATCTCCATGTTTGAAAACACCATCAACTACAAGAGCGAGTATGTATCCGACATCAACGGCAATAAACTGCGCTTCCAGGTAAATGATGATGGTCATTTCCTGCAGCAAAACGGAGAGACCTATGATCCGGAAACCATGTCGCCTGAGCAGATAGATGTGGATCAATTAATTCCTGATTCGGATGGCGAATACTTCCGCCAATGGCGCGACCACATCAAAACGCCGGATGATATCTGGAATGAAATTGTGGGCGTAATCAACATTCCGGGAGTCACCTCCTCTCCAAAGCTACAGCCTATAGAGACCAGGTTGGTGATGCTGCAAACCGGCATGCGGGCTCCCATGGGTATCAAGGTGTATGGCCCCGACCTAAAAACCATAGAAGTGTTCGGGCTTCAACTAGAAAAATACCTCAAAGAAGTTCCTTCGGTAAAGCAGGAAGCTGTTTTTGCTGACCGTATTGTGGGTAAACCTTATCTGGAAATTGATATTGACCGGGATCAGATTACCCGCTACGGATTGAACATCCGAGACGTACAGGATTATGTGGAAACCGCTATTGGTGGTATGCCGCTCAGCACCACCGTGGAAGGTAGGGAGCGCTTCCCCATCCGCGTTCGTTATGCCAGGGAATACAGAGACGATCCGACGGTCATTGAAGATATGCTAGTGCCTACGCCTTTAGGCAACTACATCCCCTTAGACCAACTGGCCGACGTTACTTACCGCCCGGGACCGGAAATGATCCGGGGAGAAAATAGCTTTCTGGTAGGATATGTATTGTTGGACAGGAAGCCCGGCTTTGCAGAAGTTACGGTGGTAGAAGATGCTCAGCGCTACCTGCGGGAAAAAATAGAATCAGGGGAATTGACCGTTCCTGCAGGTGTCCGGTATGAGTTTTCCGGCAGTTATGAGAATCAGGTTAGGGCGGAAAAGCGCCTTGCCATTGTTGTTCCACTCTGTCTAATGGTTATTTTCCTGATCCTGTATTTTCAGTTCCATGCCATATCTACCACATTATTTGTTTTCTCTGGTATCGCTATGGCTTTCTCCGGTGGCTTTATGATGCTCTGGCTCTATGGGCAGAGTTGGTTCATGGACTTCTCTGTCTTTGATACCAACATGCGGGAATTATTCCAGATGGGTACCTATAACCTGAGCGTAGCGGTTTGGGTAGGGTTTATCGCTTTATTCGGTATTGCTACGGACGATGGTGTGGTGGTGGCCACCTATCTGAAACAGAGCTTTGAAAGGCGAACACCAGAAAATGTCAGGGAAGTACGGTTAGCAGTTTTGGAAGCCGGTAAAAAGCGGGTATTGCCTGCTATGATGACTACTGCTACCACCTTACTAGCCCTGTTGCCGGTGCTTACCTCATCGGGACGAGGTTCGGACATCATGATTCCCATGGCTATTCCCTCCTTCGGCGGTATGATCATAGAGATCATTACCGTGCTGCTGGTGCCGGTACTCTATTGCTGGTGGGCGGAACGGAAAGTAAGGCGGAACCCTGAAGTATTTACAGAATCCTAATAGCGAGAAAATGAGAAAAACAGCAATCATTACACTGTTCCTTTTGGGCTTACGGACGATCAGTTTTTCCCAAAGCCTGGATGATTACCTGAAGACAGCAGCAGAAAACAATCCGGAGCTCAAGGCCTATTTCAATGAATACCTGGCAGCTTTGGAGCAGGTGCCGCAGGTAGGTTCATTACCTGATCCTGAATTGAGCATGGGCTTTTTTATTCAGCCTATGGAACGTTTCATGGGGAACCAGCAGGCTGATATTCAATTGATGCAGATGTTTCCCTGGTTTGGCATGCTCCGCACCCAAAAGGATGAGGCAAATAAAATGGCCTTGGCCCAGTTTGAAGAATTTCAGGATGCTAAAAACCAGCTATTCTATCAGGTAAAAAGTACCTGGTATCAACTATATCGACTGGAAGAAGAGATCAGAATTACAGAGGAAAATCTGGATATATTGAAAAAATATGAACGGCTGGCACTCATCCGCTTTCAGAGTGCCGGGACAGATTCTGGTTCAGGAAGTATGCAGGAAAATGCTCCGATGAAGGAAGAATCCAGATCATCATCAGGTGCTGCCATGGGAAGCATGGCAAGCGGGATGAATACCGGAAGCACCTCCGGAAATACCAGTTCAACAAACAAGGCTTCTATGGGAGCGTCCAGACCGATGGCGGCTACCGGATCGGGAATGAGTGATGTCTTGAGGGCACGCATGGAGGTCAGAGAACTGGAGAGTACCTTGGCTTTCCTGAGAGATTCCCGCATGCCCTTACAGGCGGAATTCAACCAATTGCTGAACCGTAACATCCATGAAGATATCGTTGTCTCCGGTTCTCTGACAGACACAGCCTTGTCTTTAGAGCGCTTAGCACTGTTGGACAGCATCACACAAAACAACCCTATGCTGAGAATGCTGGGAGCCGAAACAGAGGCTTATGAAGCGCAACAGAAAATGGCACGGCTGGAAGGCCGACCCATGCTAGGAGCCGGGGTGAACTATATGCCATTCAGTCCGCGCACAGAAGACGGCATGGCGATGGGCGGTGACGATATGATCATGCCTATGGTAAGGCTGAGTATACCCATCTATAGGAAAAAATACAGCGCCTTGCGCAAAGAGGCTGAATTAAAGCAACAAGCTGTACAGCATCGGAGAGAGAATACCGTCAATCAACTTTCTACCCAGTGGGCTTCCGCCCTTCGGGACCTCGATGATGCCATCCGAAGGGCTGCCCTCTACCGGGAACAATCAACGCTGGCCAGGCAAACCATGAACTTGTTAATGACCAGCTATACAACCAATGGGCGTGACTTTGAAGAAGTACTCAGGGTTCAGCAACAACTACTGGATTACCAGTTAAGATTGTTCACTGCCATTGTGGATCAACATACTACTGTAGCAATGTTGGAAATGCTGGCAGCTTCTGAATTGAATTAGTGGCAAAAAGCAAAAAACAAAAATGAACGAGCTATTTAAAAATAAAAAAATCCTCCTCACCATGCTCATAACCCTGGTAATTGGAGGCCTGATGGGATGGTTCGTAAAACCTTCTCATCAAGAGAATGAACCTTCCGATCTTCAACGTGCTGATCATCAACATGAATCTGCAGAAGAAGTCTGGACCTGCTCTATGCACCCACAGATCAGGCAATCTGAACCGGGTCAATGTCCCATTTGCGGCATGGATCTGATCCTGGCTTCGTCCAACAGTTCAAGTGCTGCCAATGATCCGATGGTGCATGAAATGACACCGGAAGCCGTGGCTATGGCTAATATCCACACTTCCCGTGTAACGGGTGTCTCTCCGGAAGGTGAGATCTTCCTTACCGGAAAAGTGAAAGCCGATGAACGGCAACTTGCTTCCATAACAGCCAAATTTCCGGGCCGAATTGAGCAATTGTATGTCAATTTCACCGGAGAGACCATACAAAAGGGAGAAAAACTGGCTACTATATATTCACCCGAACTGGTAACGGCACAAAAAGAACTGTTGGAAGCGGTTTCTTCCAAAGAAATCTATCCTGAGCTTTATGCAGCTGCCATAGAAAAGCTCAGGTTGTGGAAACTCACGGAAAGGCAGATCGAGCAGATTGAAGAGAGCGGCAAAGTAAAAGACCAGTTTGATGTATTAGCCGACAAAGGAGGTATTGTAACACAGCGCAATATTGCCGTAGGCGACTACGTGCGCACCGGTTCTGTTCTTTTTGATGTAGTGGACTTGAGCAGGGTGTGGATCATGATCGATGCCTATGAAACCGATCTTCCTTTTGTAGAAGTAGGTGGTGAAGTAGCTTTTACAGCAGCCGGTATTCCGGGTCAAATCTTTACTGCCCGGGTCACTTACATTGATCCTGTGATTAATTCCGACACCCGAACTGCCTCTGTAAGAGCGGAAGCTACGAATAAAAATGGAGCACTGAAACCCGAAATGTTCGTCAACGCACATATCCAAACCTCACTTCGTGATGAGCAGTCATCACTGGCCGTTCCCCGTACCGCTGTGCTGTGGTCGGGCAAACGCTCTATTGTATATGTAAAAGTACCTGATGCTGAATTTCCTGCCTACGAAATGCGGGAGATCACCATTGGCCCCCGCATGGGGGAAATGTACCTGGTGGAAGCCGGACTTGAACCGGGCGAAGAGATCGTGACCAACGGAGTGTTTGCCGTTGACGCAGCTGCGCAGCTTTCCGGTAATTACAGTATGCTCATGCGTCCGGAATCCAAAACAATGGAAGTGCCACAGGATTTTCGGGAGCAAATCACGGCCGTAGCAGAAGCTTACTTTGAGGTAAAAAATGCTTTAGTCGAAGATGATGCACCCGCCGTCAAATCTGTTACCGGTAAAATGGAAGCTGCGCTTAACACAGTAGAAATGCAAAACCTCCAAGGGCAGGTTCATGACCACTGGATGGCGCTGAAAGAACAACTGGAAAAGGCTATCGCTAGGATGCGGCAGGCAGAAAACCTGGAAGTGCTACGGGAACACTTTGCCATGCTTTCCGAGAACATGCTGGAAGTGACAGAGTCATTCGGGTTGGAAAAAGATAGGGCATACAAAGCTTTTTGCCCCATGGCCTTTGACAACAAAGGCGCTTTCTGGCTCAGCGAAACCGAAGGCATCAGCAACCCTTATTTCGGGCAAGCCATGCTTAGCTGCGGAGAAGTACAGGAAACGTACAGAAAGGGTCAACGGGTCTTCGAAAAAGGTGGTCCGGCTAATCAGCAGTCGGCCAGCGGGCACAACCATTAGTGCTATGAAAGAATGTTGCAAAACCGGGGACGAACGTTCCCCATCTCGAGCGAGGAAGGTGGTTCGATGGATCCTATGGGTCATCGTATCGGCCATCGTACTCACTTTATTGATTAGTCAAATCTTAAACCTTTAAATAAAGAAAACATGAAAAAGCAATTCGTCAGTGTAGCCTTTGGTCTAAGCATCATCGCCTTTGGGGTACAAGCTCAGAACCATCATCAGATGGATCATAAGGACCATGCGGAAATGACCATGTCGTACGATGCGCCGAAGGAATTTCAGCAGCAACTGGCCGGGGTGTACCAGGCCAACCTGGATCTGAAAGAAGCCTTCGTCGCCTCGGAAACCAGCCAGGTAAAAGAAGCCGTATCATCGGTGCAGAACGCTTTATCCGAAGTAGATATGTCATTGCTCCAAGAGAAGGCCCACATGGCCTGGATGGATCAGCTAAAAACGCTGAACAGCAGTTTGACCGCTATTAGCGGGGCGGGTACTATTGATACGCAACGGCAAAGCTTTGCGGAATTTAGCCAGGCCCTGTATCAAAGCGTGAAGTCATTCGGTATCGGGGGAGAAGAAGCCTTTTACCAGTATTGCCCTATGGCCAATAACAATCAGGGAGCCTACTGGCTGAGCGATAGTAAAGAAATTCGTAATCCGTACTTCGGCGACAAGATGCTGAGCTGTGGTTCAGTAAAGGAAGAAATCAACTAAACCAACTTGTATTCAGAGGCTGGGATAAGGAATCCTAGTCTCTGGTACATAAATCCTGTTACTATGAAAAAGAAGAAAAAAGGGAAGGTGATCGGAAAGATCACCACCATCGTAGCCATTACTGCGTTTGTCGCCTCCTTTATTGGGTTTACCTATGTAAACCTGAGCCTTTCCAACGAAACCTCCACCGCTCAGGCTTCCGAGACGCGGCAAATCGCCTCATCAGTGGAGGGTATCCAACCCGAACTGGTGTGTATGGTCAATGACGCCTATATGGGGAAAAAGCAAATTCCTGTACCGGTGGGCGAGCGTACCTATTACGGATGCTGCCAAATGTGCGTGGGCAAATTGCAGGGTGAGGTGAACTTTAGAACCGCTAAAGACCCAGCGACGGGCGAAACAGTAGATAAATCACAGGCATTTATTGCTTTACAACCTGGAAGTGATAGTGAAGTATTATATTTTAAAACCGAGGCTAATTTTCATCAATACAGGCAAGCCCGAAAATGAAGAAAAGCAGTCGTTACTATATCCGCAAATCCCATCGATATTTAGGGCTATTTATTGGTATCCAATTCTTGTTTTGGACGCTCGGAGGACTATACTTTAGTTGGAGCTCTTTGGATCAGATTCATGGTGACCACTTGACACGTTCAAGCAAAGCATTGCCTTTGACCAGCCCTATGGCGTCGCCTCAGTTGGCTATTGAGCAGCTAAAGAAAACGCAAAGGTTTGATTCTCTTTACTCGCTGCAACTCATTCAGATCCTGGATACGCCAGTATACCAAATTCAATATTATACCTTAGTGAATCAGGAGTCGGTGGTTAAAACTGCGCTGGCTTCATCTGCTACCGGCACCATACGACCACCACTTTCCCGACAGGAAGCGGTGACGGTAGCCAGGAACCATTTTTCAGTACCTTCCCGGGTAGATACGGTTGAGTATTTAACGACTGCTATGACGAACACTCATCATGAGTACCGGAGTAAACCATTACCAGCTTGGGCCGTCCATTTCGAGCACCCTTCTGAGGCTACGGTGTATGTAGCGGCAGAACTAGGTACATTTCAAAGTATCCGCCATCTTTCGTGGCGTGTCTTTGACTTTCTCTGGATGATGCATACAATGGATTATGCTAGTCGAGACAACTTTAATAATGGGTTGCTGCGCGGCTTTGCTATTTTAGGACTACTAACCATCCTGTCAGGTTTTATACTTTATTTCATCTCTTCACCATCGATCAGAAAGCTCAGGAAGAAGCGACGGGTGAAAAAAACCATCCCGCTATGAAAATATTAAAACTACATATTAAAGACATGATTTGTCCCCGTTGTGAAACGGTGATCCAACTGGAAATGAACAAGCTAAAGGCTAATGTGGTATCCATTAAACCGGGGTATGCCATAGTAGAAGTACCTGTGTCGGTGAATCTGGAGCTCATTGCCGAAAAGCTGCGGCATCATGGATTTGAGTTGTTGAGAGATCCCGAGTTGGTGTTGGTAGAGCAGGTCAAAACTACTATTCGGGACTATCTGTACCACCAGGAAAAATTTACCGTAGAGAGAAGAAAGCCATTAACCCTTTCGGAATACTTGATGCAGTCTATCGGCAGAAGCTATTCTCATCTGAGTAAGCTGTTCTCCAAACACGAAGGAAAAACCCTAGAACGCTATTACATTCACCTCCGCATAGAGCGGGTCAAAGAACTGATTGACTACGGCGAACTGAATGTGGGTGAAATCGCCCATAAACTCGGCTATAGCAGCGGACATTATCTGTCAGCTCAGTTTAAAAAAGAGACCGGCATGTCAGTCTCGGAGTACCGGAAACAAGCCGAACAGATCGGGAGGAAGTACTTCAATGAACTGTAATGGAATTTAACATAACTTATCCAGGATTTCGCACATCTTTCCTAGTTTTCGCTAGAACAAAAAAAACTGGGAAAGTGTCATTTAAACAAGCGAGGTGTTACTTTCAAAAAGTACCATCTTACACTATATAAATACATATATGAAGACATTTACTTTTTTAGCTATTCTTTTTAGTATTCCTTGCCTGATCTTTGCCCAGGATACCACCGAATACACGCTGACCATTGATCAGGAAGTGGTGAGCATTGCCGGTAAGAAAAGCAAAGGAATGACCATCAACGGGAATATCCCCGGCCCCACTCTCCGATTCACCGAAGGTGAGTATGCCGTGATCTACGTGAAAAATGACATGGATGTAGAGACATCCGTGCACTGGCATGGATTGCTTCTGCCCAATTTTTACGACGGCGTCCCCTATCTAACTACTCCGCCTATAGAGCCGGGAGAAACGCAGAAGTATGAGTTCCCTTTGAAACAAGCCGGCACCTATTGGTATCATTCTCATACCGCTTTACAGGAGCAATCCGGGGTATTCGGTTCTATTGTCATTGAACCGATGGAAAAGACCCATGCATATGACGACGAACTAGTGCTGGTCTTGTCAGACTGGACATTTGAAAAGCCAAAACATGTTTTGAAAACCCTAAAAAGAGGGTTAGAGATTTACGATATACAGAAAGGGACCTCGGTTCCCCTAAACAGGGTTATTGCTCGGGGGGCCCTGGGAGCGCAGCTTAACTTCTGGGGGCAGCGCATGGAAGGAGCTGATATTGCCGATATCTATTACCCGGCATTCCTTACCAATGGAAAGCCCAGTCAGGAGTATCTTGAATTTGAACCTGGAAAGAAAGTGCGATTGCGCTTTATCAATGCAGCCGCTTCCAGCCAGTTCTGGATAACCTTCGGAGGGGATGATCCTATGCTGGTTGCTGCAGACGGGTTGGATGTCGTACCGGTACCGAGAAACAAGACATTTATTGCCGTAGCCGAAACCTACGATTTTATCGTGACCATTCCTCAGAGCGGTAAAATGGAAGTTAGGGCAACGGCCCAGGATGGCTCCGGCCAAACCATGGCCTTTCTGGGAAAAGGATCGGTGGTGAGCGCACCGGATGTGCCCAGGCCCGATAAGATTGCGATGATGCAACAGATGGCCGGCATGAAGATGAAAATGGGAGCGCCCGCGATGAAGGCGAATCCCAAAAAATCCGAACCCTACGCGATGATGGATAAGTGGGGTATGCAGATGGAGGGAAGCATGGATATGAGCGATATGAAAAATATGAATGATACCATGTCCGGCCATCCGATGAAAGATCAGCCGATGCCTGAGGATTCTATGGCGCAGCAAGAGATGGATCATGCTCGTATGGACCACAGCATGAATCATCCGAAGAATGCTGAGATGACCGATAAAAAAGGTATGGACATGAAAATGGATTCCGCATCTTCTAAGTCAATGCATCATTCCGATATGTCCGCTATGAAGATGTCCGGCATGGATATGTCCGACATGGATATGTTTTCCGAGTACAATTACAACTACTTAAAATCTCCGGAAAAGACCGTGTTCGCCGAAGACCGGCCGGTTAGAGAAATCCTGCTGAACCTGACCGGCAACATGGTGCGCTACATCTGGAGCATGAACGGTATCCCTATTTCGGAGACTGATAAAATCAAAATCAACCAAGGTGAGGTGACGCGGGTTACCTTAAACAACCTAACCATGATGCATCATCCGATGCACTTGCACGGTCATTTTTTTAGAGTAATTAATGAGAATGGGGAGTACTCTCCCCTGAAGCATACGGTGAACGTGGCACCCATGCAAAAAGTCACCATTGAGTTTGACGCCAATGAGTACGGTGACTGGTTCTTTCACTGCCATATTCTCTACCATATGAATGCCGGGATGGCCCGGATCTTCAGCTACGGTACCCCGAGAGATGAGCGGCTGAAGGACGCTCCAGTATCAGCTCTGACTAGCGAAAGCAACCATTATTTTACCTGGGGGTTAGTGGATGTTGCCTCTCATATGGCAGGTTTAAACGTGGTATCGTCTAATATCAGGAATCAGTTTACCTTGCGGGCCGAATACGGATGGAACAAAGTGATGGAAGCCGAATTGACCTACGGGAGGTTTATCTACGATTATCTGAGTGTATTTGGTGGGGTAAACATAGAAAATGAGACTCCTGATCATCTGGATAAAGTGGAAACAACCGCCATAGTGGGTATCCGCTACCTTACTCCATATCTGTTTAACCTGGATGCCCGGGTAGATAGCAAGTTGCGTCCGCAACTGCGGCTGGAAAGAGAAGTGCTGATCTTTCCCCGAACCTTTTTGTTTGGTGAGTATGAGTACCAACTTGATTTCGGCCTCTTGGATGAACCGCTCGAAGAAGGGGCGAACAGGGAAGACGGAAGCGTAAGTCAGGAAATCACCTGGAATGTGGGACTTGAATATCTCATATCCAAAAACTTTTCCCTGATGGGAAGCTATGATAACCGCTTCGGTGCCGGAGGAGGGCTTACGGTTCGATTCTAACAAAGCTGATTACAATGAATAAAAACAAAATAATGATTCACAACTTACAAATTACCCAAGTTAAAGTTTTGTGGTTGGTACTGTTTCTGGCCTTGGCTCAAACAGTAAGTTTCGCCCACGAAGGAGAGCAAACAGAAAAAAGTGATTCAGCTAGTCATCAGGCATCTGCGTATCAGTCGTCGGGTGATGTTCAGGCTGAATTTAGTGATTTTCCTAACTTACACCCATTGGTAGTGCATATCCCGATTGTAATGTTACCCCTGGCGGTAGTATTACAATTGATAGGCTTCTTTGTATTCTCAAGACCTATTAGCTGGATTGTTTTAGGGATTTTGGTTTTGGGGTTTCTAGGCGCTTATGCTGCCAATAACTGGACCCACCCCCATGTGACTGAACTACCTGATCGAGTACAGGAAGTATACAATCGTCATGACACCTACGCCGCCTGGACCCTTTGGTTGAGTGGTATTGCTGCGGTACTGAAGATAGCAAGCCACTTCCTGTTGAAAAGTGTACGATGGGCCGAAGGGGTTATTGCTATTGTTTTATTAGCATGCACCTATACCGTGAGTGTTGCCGGACATTACGGTTCGCAGTTAGTTCATGTTGAAGGAGTAGGACCCCAAGGCAATTATCTGGAAACAGAAGCGCATAGCCATTAGAGATATTTAATACGTAACACCAATTTGCCCAATGGAAAGTGTTGTTCTGCTTCTCGGCCTTTGTATCGTGAGTGCAGGTGGATATGATTTTTTTTACACAACCCTGTCGGGTAGCGGCGCAGCTTTTATCACCCGTACCATGCTGATCCTTTCCCATAAGATACAATTAGGTCTAAGCCGTATTTTTGGGCGAAAGGTATTTCAGTTAAGCGGAATGCTAGTGAATCTTGGCGTACTGAGCGTCTGGATATTGTTGATCTGGTTCGGCCTATTCCTGGTTTTTTCCTCTCAACCGGAAGATGTAGTTAATAGCGGTGGAAGAGCGGCTACGACCGTAGAGAGGCTTTATTTTACAGGATATGTGCTTTCTACCTTAGGGCTAGGCAACTTCAAACCAAGTAGCCCCTTTTTTGAGCTGCTCGTCAGCCTGTTTTCTTTTTTCGGATTTATCTTCTTTTCGGCCGCCATGACATACCTACTTTCCGTATCTTCAGCGGTTACGCACAAGCGAGCCCTGGCACTATCAATCCGTAACTTAGGAGAAAATCCAGGCAAAGTTATCAAGAGCCTGCAAGAGTTGACTTTATCACAAAGTTACCAACAGATTGTTGCTTTACAGCAGATGATCGACCGGCATAATGTGAATCATCAGGCCTATCCGGTACTCCACTATTATAACAGCTCGGAAATAGCGAGTGCTCTAAGTATAAACCTGACGGTGCTGGATGAAGCGGTAAGCATGCTACTATACAGCCAGGATAAACCCCTCTACCATGAACTGCAATCCCTCAGAAGTTCCTTAGATCAGTTCCTTCGCCATATTCAGGAAAAGTTCCGCCATGGTTCGAAGGTGGATTATCCGGATATCAGTTGGGAAAATTTAGACTTACCGCCTGGCTTACCTCCGTTTCATGGCAGCGAGGTTTCCGCACTATCGGAGCGCCGAAAGGTGCTAAGTGATTTACTAAAGAGTGAAGCATTGGGCTGGTCAGATGTATATCCAGCATCCGCCCTGAAAACAGTCAAGATGATGTAGACTATGGAACTTCAAAGGTTTTCCTTACTCACCTGCCCGGTTTGTACTCATCAAACTTTGATGCACATGCCCATAGATCATTGGGTCTTTGAGTTTTTCTGTGAAAATTGTTCTTCGTCTATCACATTAAAGCCTGGAGAATGCTGTGTTTTTTGTTCTTATGGCTCTTTACCCTGCCCATCAAAGCAAAACTGGCAACAGTTAGAAAACCGCTTAAATAATGAAAAAGGGTGAATAAGCAGCTTAACTAAAAAATTTGTCAAACGCTGTAAGCGTCATCAAGGTATTCCTGATTACTATCAGCTTGTCTATTTCTAAAACTTTATTTCCGGCATCTCTCGTCAAATCCTACGTTGATTTGAGAAATAATTTCGTAACAGTAATTTCCCATTGACCATCAAGCTGGTTGTCTTCTTCATCTTTTATCAACCCTTTTAGCTTAATGCTACCCGGCTTTAAAGAAGAAGTAATATGGTTGTCAGTATCAGCAGCTACCCGGAAAACTTCGTCATCTACGTTTATTTGCCAGCCGTTTCCTTTTCGGAGCAGTTCTCCCTGTAAAATTACTTCCGCCTTTCGGGCAGAAAACCCGTTGTTTTTTACCGATTCCTGAATCTGTTGAAGAGTAAGTGTATTCTCTAAGGCCAGATCAATATAGGCTTTTCCTTCGTTCAAGCTGACCTGTACTTTTTCCAGACCATCCATCTTTTTAAGCCCCCGTTCCAAACCATAGGCACAGGGAGCACAATCCATCCCAAATACTTCCTGATCTACTTTGATCAACTGAGCGGCCGCTTCGTACGTGCTAAATACCCATACGAGCGCTAGTATTCCTACTTGTTTCATTGCTAAAAGAGTTTATAATTTTTTATAACCAGTAACTTATATTGACAGACAATCTGTATGTTTCCTCAGGAGAGCCGATAGGTACATCCTGGTACATTGGAAATAAAGCTCCGAAAGAAACTCCCCAGGCACCGTACAACCCTAAAAATGAGGGGCCTATCATCACTTTCTTTCCTCTCTCATTCATGTCGGCTAACTGCCCTCCTATTTTATTACTACCAGGAAACTCCGCCAGAGACTCCACAAACACGCGCCAGTCGGGTTTGGGATAATCTCCCATGAATAGAGCGGGCCGGTACCCCACCACCAGACTGGCATAAGGCAAGTCACCCAACTGTTCTTTCTCTTTCCTAAAATAGTATTGATACCCCCCTCCCATCCAGGCATACCACTTGCGTGAGGCATATCCGGTAGAAACGGCGGCATGCAGCGAGGGACTTACCTGGACACCACCCCGGCTTTCTTCGGTAGGAGCAGCAACCCCGAGTATGGCAGTGGATTCAAATCTTTTCCCTACGTCAAAAGCATTGGAAAAAAAGCGATACCATACCGAAGCCTCTATATCGCCATTGGCCGGCATATTACTATTTCCCCGGGTTCTGGACGGGGCTTCCAGACGATCAATTACGGTAGGGGTCGTAAGATTGAGTTGGATGTCTTCGGTGAGACCGTAAGACCATATATACCGAAGCATGAAGGATTGATCATTTTCTGTCCCCATACTCATCGCAGCGGCATTGAAGCCCACTCCACCTTTGGCCAATGTGGGAGTTTGTAAACCATAGAGCGGGCCATGACCTTGCGCTTTACTGCTACTCATTCCTATAACAAGCAGGGCTATGACTATGAAATAAGTGGGTAGGGTGTTCAAAGGTCTAGCCATTGTTGGAGCGGTAGCAGTAAATAGGCAGAGAACAGGCCCAATTGGTATAGTCCAAAAGACACCCAGAGGGTGACTTTACTCCACCGGGCCGCCGTATCGCAGGCGGTTTCTTGACCATAGTCATCTATTTCGCATACTTGGTTTCTTTTTCTTCCGTAAAACAGCCAGAAGTTAAACCCAATCAACATACCCGCTCCCAGAAAAGTCCATTCCTTGTATTTACTCAAGGCAATGAGGGCCGGAAAATTCGACACCATGCCCGCTACTACCGCTCCCATACCCACGGCTACCAATAAGGAAGGTAAGGCACAGCAGAGCAAGGTGGAAACGGATGTAAACAGGGAAGCAATACTGATCAGATCCTGTTTTATATTTTTAACTACTTCCATCGTGTAAGCAATAGATTACGCAGCCATGGCCGCACAGCGATCAGCACATTGATTACATGTGGCAGCACATTGCTGACAAACCTGGCTATCAAATTGGCTGCATTCCTTCGCGCAGGCCCGGCACAGATCCGCACAAATGGCACACACCCGGCTAGCATATTCCGATTGAGAGGCCAGCATTTGCGAGCAAGCCGTACAAAGGGCAATGCAGTCCAGGCAGAGTTGATGGCATTTCTTCATATCCGGCTCGCCCAAGTGTTGGTCCAGACAAATCCGGGCGGCGATAATACAGTCCTGACATTTGTCAATACATTCCTGAGTTTTGCTATCTAATGGTTTCATGGTAAAAAAATTGAGATTGCTTCTGCCTACACGGAAGCAGAAGTCAAAAGAACTCAAGCCGTGCCTTGCAAAAATTTTATGCCTGCTGACCTATACCCGCTTTTACCAGTGCTTCTTTGGTGATGCCCTGATGCTGGTAGCAGTTCAGTAGCTTACCATTGACCGCGATGGCTGGAACTCTTTTGACTTGGTATTCATCCAGCTTGCTCAGGCAGGTTTTATCATCACACTGCTTTACCAAGTCATACACCGTCACCTCACATTGGTCGCAGGCCATTGCTTCGACCATCTTTACCACCGGGTCGCATACCGGGCAGTTGGCCGTAAATAGTTCTATTTGACGTTTCATCGTTACCTCTTTTTTGTTCTACTAATGAAATGGTACTGTCCTTTCCGGAAAGAACAAGTCAAAGGTAGGCACGCAGGTGGGGTGGTCTCCAAAAGAAAATTTCACAAAAATGAATTTATTTTTTGGGCAGTGAAAAGCCTGAAAGGAGGATAAACCGATTTAGATAAGCGACATTACTTTTCTGGGGCAATACCCGAATCTATTCTTTGTTTCAGTTCGGAAATTTCCTTCATTTTAGCGGTAAGGCTGTCCAGCTCCAGTCTGGGAAACTGCTGCCGGATAAATTCTATGCGTTCTTCATTTCCGCAATTCCCCGGGCAGGCTTCTACGGTTTCCGAAATCTTGATCGCCAATGCTTTGCGATACGCTTCATCCAGTAACAGAAAATGAGCTTTATCCAATCCCCGCTGGGCCGCTTTAAACTGGATGAGAATCTTTTCCGGATCTTGGTCCTGGTCCAGCATGTTTATGAGTCCGTCTAATTGGCCTTTGATGCTTTGCAGGCGAGTTTTGATATCTTTGGTTATGTCTTTCGGTAGCATGCTTTATTCTTTTTGGTGGAACCATCTAACCCATGGCAGCCTGGGTTAGGCATAGACCAATTTTTTAAATTCTTCGTGGTCATTTTTGCCTTTACAGCCATTGCAAACAAATTGATGACTTCCTCCACTTGGAAGCCCACCAGATGCGCTCCCAAGAGCGTATCATTGTCTTGATCTACAATTGTTTTGAAAGCATAGGGTAAAGAATCAGCGGCAACAATCAGTATGCTCACCTTTTTGTATAGGGGGGCAGGCGACTGTTCCGTAAGAACAATACACGCAGCAGTCCCCTGCTTTAGGCTTTACGACTTGCCCGCAGCTTTCGCATTCATAGAAATACTGACAGGCATCGGTCGGCATCGTTTCTTCTTTCTGGTGCCCGCAATGCGGACAAGTAAGCATTGATTGTAAGCTAATCTCCTGTTCCATACGTAGGGCTATTGGGGTGAACTTACTTGGTATCCGGTTTCTTCTTCAATGGTTTTGCCTATTTCTTCTATATCGATTAGGCTCTGATCAAATTTGACCTGGGCAACCCCTTGCTCATACGAGGCATTGGCTTCTATCACTCCATTCAATTGCAGAGCCGTATGCTTTATGTGCTCCTCGCAGCCGGCACAGGTCATGCCCTGTACCGCGAATCGTGCTTCTTGTAGATCGGATGGCTGAACAAGCACGGCTTGATTGTCCACCCGAGGAAAAAAGACATCGGCATACGTGGGGAAGTAAAGCAGTGCCCCAGTAACTATGGTCACGATCGCCAGAAACTTTTTGGATTGCCAAAAACTGGGTTTCTCATCATCTTCGCAGGTACAGGCGATTTCTTCGGCGCTCCAGGACCTGAGTTGTTGATACCAGGCAAAACCCAATATAAGAACGGTCAGTCCAATCAGATACGAGCGAAAAGGTTCTAACCACGAAAAGGTAGCCGCTACGCCACTGGCTCCGGCTACCAAAGTCAGTACCGGGGTGATGCAGCAAAGCGAAGCAGTAATGGCAGTCAATACCCCTAAACTCGCGGCGGAATTTTTAGTAGTCTTCATGATACGGTAATGGTTTTGTTATTGGCAATCATGGCAAAAAAGGTACGAAAGAGCCCGGCGTATTCCGGGGAAAGGCGATAGAAAATAGTTTGGCCTATTTTTTTGGTTTGAACAATTTTCCCATCTTTGAGCTTTCGCAGATGCTGAGAGATGGCTGATATTTTCATATCCAAAATATCACTCAAATCACAGACGCACAGTTCTCCTTCCTCATGCAGTAAAAACAGGATCTTTAACCGCACTTCATTACCAGCGAGTCCTAAAGCATTTGATAAGCCAGTCACCGAGAGGCTTACCTGTTCTATTCTTTGCTGACAACGCTTAATTTGCTGTTGATCAGCAAACACCCGGATACACTGGCTTTCTTTCATACAACAAACATAGTGTATTTTATTATTTTAGAAAATGCTAAAACAAATATGTCAGTAGTTCATCTTGATCACCGTATTGCGACAGTGATTTTTTCGCTATCGCTCCTACTTTTGGCAATCCCGGCAAAGAAAGCCCCCTTCTATGTAGGAAAACTTTGTGCGTTCTCGGCGGGAGGAAAAGCAAAGAAGATGAGTAAAACTCGTTTATCTGAGAAGATTTCGCATATAATATCCAGAATTTCAAACAATTTTAGTAATCCTACCCAAAACATAAAATACCCGTAGAAAAGTTAGACTTCTGCGTATTCACAACTTTTTGATCTATGAAATATTCTTTCGATTTCCTAACAGGGTTTATTTTTTGCATTCTGTACATTGGCTACCCTGCCATTGCACCAGGTAAAACCAGGAGTGATGAAAGCACGGCTATAGCTGATGTACACCAAAGCAGTTGTCGTAGTGTCGATGTTCATGCGGTCCAGGAACCCGAAAATCTTCAGATTCAAGCATTATCCAGGGGGCTTACCTACCCAGAGATATGACCTTTGATGATCAGGGCAACAGGGTTAGTAGAAAGTAACCTGGAAATTGAGGTTAGAGTATCTCATGTTAAAAAAATTTCGCTCATGGGAAGTCACGATAACAGCTCCGGCACAGAAGATAGGCTAGTGGTCCAGTTATGATTTATCTAAAATTAAAATTTTTTACAACTAAACAGTGCAAATATGAACAAGCAATTTTTAGTTCTGTTTTTCCTCTCAACCGTAGGCATGATAGCCTGTGGGGATGAAGAGGAAGGATTGATTGTGCAATCACATGATGATAACATCATGATGAATATTATGCACGCCATGATGAATAAAATGGATTCAATGGAGCGAACAGGGGACCCTGATCATGATTTTGCGATGATGATGAAAATGCACCATCAGGGAGCCATCAATATGGCTCAGGAAGAATTGAATAGCGGTGATGACGGCCAAATGAGGACAATAGCGCAACAAGTCATTGACGCACAACAAGCAGAAATAGCGATTATCGATAATTTCCTTATTAATCATCAACCAAGTGGTGTGATTAGTGAACAATTTGAAAGGGAGTCTATGATGGCAATGGAAAAAATGATGAAGGCTAATGATTTACGTGTATTATCAGGAGATTCAGATCAAGATTTTGCATCCTTGATGGTCGACCATCACCAGAGTGCTATCGATAATTCACAATCCTTTTTAAATTTTGGTCAAACACAAGCAATGAGGAGTCTAGCAATGAAAATTGCTGAAGATCAGCAAGGAGAAATTATAGAATTACAAAATTGGCTATTAGTAAATAAGTCTTATTAAAAACGACTATGAGTTAGACTATGCATAATGTTGGTCAATATTAATATAATCAAGCAGTACCTGAGAGTTATGATATTTTTTGCTTATACATGTACTCTTCATTGGCGTCATAAGTAATACACTCTATCTGATGCGAAGTAATTGGTTATTACAATAATGAAGATGAGTTCTAAGCAATAGGTAATCTTGTACAAGATATCCAGAATTTCAAACAATTTTACTGATTCTATCTAAAACATAAACTACCCGTAGAAAAGTTAAATTTTTGTGTATTAAGTAACTTTTTAATCTTATGAATCATTTTTTCAACTTCTTGATAATATTCATTCTTAGCACTTTGTACATCGGTTATACGGCTGTTGCCCAAGACAAAACGCGGGGTGATGAAAGTGCGACTGTAGCTGAGGTACACCAAAGCAATCGTCGCGATATTGATGCTCATGCGGTCCAGGTACCCGAAAATCTTCAGATCCAAGCATTTTCCAGTGGGCTTACTTACCCAGTAGACATTACTTTTGATGATCAAGGCAATACCTATATTGCTGAAGCGGGAGGGCATACTTACGGTACCAAACCAGCCCAGGCACCTTCTGCCCGTATTCTTCGGATCGGCCCGGACGGTACTACTGCGGTGATATACGATAAGGTAGTGCCAATGAAGGATATTAAAGGGAACAGTTCGTCTAAGGATATGCCGGAAGGGCTTATTCCCCCGATTACTGGAGTAACCTTTCACGATGGAAAGCTGTATATCGCTCACCGCTCTCGTTACTCTACCTATGATCTGAGAACTGATGAGTTTAAAACGATCATCAATGGGCTGCCTTCCTGGGGAGAGTTTCTGAATGCTAAACCAATTTTTAAAGGTGATAGTATGTATTTTTTTCTATCTACTCAAGGAAATTCCGGGGTGGTGGAAGAGCACTGGGTGAAACTCATCGATATGTTTAACAAACCTGAAACTCATGAAGTACCCGGGGAAGATATTACGCTTACCGGACAAAACTTCTGGGTGCCTACCAGTAAGGTAAACATTGTAAAAGACGATTCGGTAGAAACTGGTGCTTTTGCGGCTCTGGGTGAGAAAACGAAGGCTGGTCAGGTAGTTAAAGGGCAGGAAATCTGTAATGGAGCTTTCTTTCGCTGTAATCCAGATGGAACGGGCATTGAGCGTATTGCCTGGGGGTTACGTTCTAGCTTGGGCTATCGTTTCTCGCCGGAAGGTAAACTGGTAGCCACCATGAACAGTGCTAACCCGATGCCACCTCGAGGACTGTATTTTGATTACGAATCGGTGTACGAAATCAAAGAAGGCGAGTGGTATGGCTGGCCGGACTATTATAGTGGTATTCCGATCACCGACGAGCGTTTTGGAGTAAAAAAAGCTGAGCGCCACTTCGTATTAACTGAAGAAACCCACAAAAAACTATTGAAAGGAAAAGCAATACCCGATCAGCCCATAGCCCTGCTGCCGGTGCATAGTGCGGCGCAGGGGATGGTCTTTGGGCGTGAAGATTTTGGAGTTCCCGAGGAGGAAATTCTGGTGGCCGAATTTGGAGCGATCGTTCCCTTTTTCAAAGGAAAAGCCTATCATCCGGAGTTACCACCAGGGGTACCTGAAGAGCAAAATGCTCCGGACGGGGCTAAGTATAACTGGCCAGGATTTAAAATTCAGCGGGTTGATCTATCTACTGGGGAAGCTTCTGATTACATCTATAATGAAGACCATCTTCCCGCTTCTGTCAACAAAACCGGAGGATTGGAACGTCCTATTCAACTCAGTTGGGACCCGGATGGCAACTTGTACATTGTAGATTTCGGGGTGGTTGAGTTTGAAGAGGCAGGAATGACTGCCCACCCCTACACCGGCGTAATCTGGAAAGTTAGCAGGTCAGAAGACGCGCAGGTACAGAATGATAAAAACTAGCTAAACAATTTAAAATACATTATATCTATGAAATGGCCATACTTTACATTGGCGGGAGCGGTAATTCTTATTCTGGGCTTTGGCCTGACCAATCTGGTAAAAGAAGATCTACAGGTAGCTCCCTGGACCAAGAAAGGTGCTATGGAAGGAAGACTTACCATGCACACTAAGAATGTTACCCGAGTTCTACAACCCGATGCCGAAGCTTTATACCAGTACATTAAAAAGACTATAAACTATGAGGGGATTACCTTGGCAGCAAATCCGCCTACCCAAGACAGTTGGACAACCTTTGTTCAGCAAAGCATTCCGGTTAACCCAAATGCCCGTCATGTACTGGTGTTGCCTTCCGAAAATGAAGAAGCTCTTCAATGGTCATTACCGGCCCTGTACTATGCTTACTATTATGGTTCCCCCATTATTTTTGTTCAAGACAGCAATATAGAGGAAAGTCAGGCTCAGCGCTATCAACACCTAACGGCCTATCTGATTGGCCCGGAGGAACTGATCCCTTCGTCAGTGGGAGAGAAGTTTCGTCAGTCGGAAAGGATAGCCGGGCGAGATCTGGCCGATCATGCCGTGCACCTGGCTGAGTATCGCGATGAGGCGACTGAATTTGGATGGGGTAGAGAGGAGGATCGGCAAAATGGGTATTTTCATTATGTAGTGACGACCCCTAAAGATGCTTTGATGGGATTAGCAGCACTTCCGTTTGCCCGAAGTAATAATGCTTCTTTGCTATATACTGCAGAAAATGGCAGCGTTCCCGCCAGTACGGATCGATACACCTGGACTCAGCGGGCTGATTGGTTTGTATCGCCCTCCGAGGGGCCTTTTCGCCACTTTTGGGTCGTGAGTCCTACCCTTAGCTATGGTGGGCAAAGCCGAATGGACTTCTCTGTAGAGAAAGCAGAATATGCCAGCCTAGGACCCATTGCATTAGGCTATATGGAAGGGCTGATGATCATGTTCATTGCACTGGGAATTGCTTCGGCCATCTTTGTAGGAGTACATGCATCCAACACCTTATCTATGGTCAATGTACCAATGAAGGTTGCCTGGACGATGAGCTCACTCATGCTACCCATTGTCGGTCCATTACTGTATATAACTTCTTATCGCCGGCCGGCTTATCAGACGGATGATGGTACCTGGCACTGGCTTCGCCCTCAGAATATTCAGAGTGCCGCTGCCACAGTAATGGGGTTTGGTTATGGTGCTCCTTTGATGGTAGCCATCGGCTTTCTGTTTGTCTGGTTTGGTTTTCCCCTGAATTACGACGAGTGGTTAAGCGATTTTGTGTACTGGCTTGGAGCAGGTATGCCGATTATGATGATTGGCATGTTCATTTTGAGTGTACTGATCGCCTGGGGCTTAGCTCAGTATCCCATGAAGAAAATGATGATGGACATGCCACCCAAAAGGATAGCTTGGATGTCTTTTAAAACAACTTTACTCAGTATGGCAGCCGTTAGCTTGGGCATGATGACCCTTACATGGTGGATGCTCATGGATCATATACCGATGATGCCCAAAGAAGATGATATTTTATGGTTTGGTAGCTTATGGGCTGCCTCATTTATCGGCTTTTTGATAGCCTGGCCCTTTAACTGGTTCATGATTCGTAATCACCTTAAACCTGGAAACGTATGATTCGTCAAAGTATATTTTTTATAGCTATTATTTTTGTTATAGGAGCCTGTGGTACTACGGAAGGCCCACCCGTGGGCGGTTTGCCGTTGCAGGATCAGGCGGAGTTTACCCCCTATACCGTGCGGCTTCCCGGTAAAACCCCCGAAGAGCAGGCCATCCTGCTTACCCAGACGGTGTATCCGGCTACCCGGGAAGATAATGCGGTAGGGGCCATCATTCTCTGTCCTCAGGATGAAAAGATTGCTTTTACGGCCATGCATCGCGTTACCCACATGCCGGTGAATGCCCCCATGTTGTATCTCACTGAAGATGGGCATATTTCGGAAGCTACGTTGCGAGAGATGCGTCGGTTGCGACCGGATGGTGTTCTTCAGGATGAACGCACCGACGTGTATGCCATCAATGTGCCGGACGAAGAAATAACGAAAGTGAAGGAAACGCTCGGCTACCGAGTGCGAGCCTTCAACGAAGCTGATCCCATCCGACTGGCTGAACTGCTGGATCGCTGGCAGGCAACGCTGAAATCAGACTATCCGGATGAAATAGTCTTATCGGCTATTGATCATCCTGACGGTATCAAGCACGGAATGGGAGCCATGGGATGGAATGCTCATATGGGGAAAGGCTTTGCCTGGGTATACCGGGATTCTATTCCAGAGGCTACGATGAAGATGCTTGAGCGGCGTTTCTGGGATTACGATTCCTACCTTTATCTTACAGGTGGCCCCGATGTGATTTCCGATCGAGTCGCACAGCAGTTGGCGCAGTTTGGACTTACACGTAGAATCTATGGAAAAAATGTGTATGCCTCTAATACGGTGAATGCGGGTTATAAAGACTATGGTCGTGATCTGGGCTGGTGGTGGAACTGGATACCCCGGGGCTTTGGCTGGGGTATTGCCCAGGCCGGACATAATTTCATCATTGGCAATGAAGACAATGTGCTGGGGATGATTCCGGCTGCGGTATTAGGTCATATGGGGAAGCACGGGCCGATCCTTCTGGTAGCTCGCGATAGCGTGCCTCAAGCAGTGACAAGCTATTTGGAAATGGTGAAACCTTTTGCCACCGGACCGCAGGAAACCATTCTTAATTTTGCCTGGATCATCGGTGATCAGGATCAGGTAACCTCTCAGGTACAACAGGACGTAGATCTGTTGTTATCACCTTTTAACCAACGGCAACCCTTAGTAAATAATACGAACCAAATTGATACACTTGCACAACTATGAAGCATCCTGATATAAGAACCGACGAAGATCTTGTTGTAGGAAATACGAATTACGATCCGGAAGGTAACCTGGTCTATGATCCCGTTATCGGCAGGCTGGCTCTTTGGACAGGTATAGGTACGGCTTTGGCGGTCGGCTTGATATCCTACCTTATTGCTACTGGCCTATGGCTAATCCCAAGCTTTGGGCAGTTTGCTGCTGCCGGTCCGACCGTAGCTGTATTCACCGGGGGGAGCGTAGGTCTGGCTACTGGTGGTCTAACCGGAGCGCTGATCGGTCTATCCAAGATGGTAAAGAAAAACAAAGAGAAGCACCCGGGTAACCCACAGGAAAGGGAGTACGCCTGATGAGCCAATAGGCTGATCCTTCTCTCATTCATAATCTGCAAGATATCTGCAATCATTTTTCTAATTTCAACATATTGAATATGGACTATTACAATGCGAAACAATTACAAAATGTAAGTTTCAATGAAGCCATCCGGAAAGTTACCGAAGCCCTGAAGGAAGAAGGATTCGGCATTCTCACCGAAATTGATGTGCAGGCTACCTTGAAGGAAAAGCTGGATAAAGAGTTTCGGCCTTATAAAATTTTGGGTGCGTGTAATCCGCCCTTTGCTTTTGAAGCATTGAAAGCCGAAGACAAGATCGGAACTATGTTGCCCTGTAATGTTATTGTGCAGCAGTTAGATGCCCATACTATAGAAGTAGCGGCGATTGACCCTCAGGCATCTATGCAATCTGTAGAAAATCAGGCTCTAGAAAAGATTGCTCAGGCGATCAAAACCAAGTTAGCATCAGCTATTGAACGTCTTTAGAAAGGAGAATTGAGATCTTATTCATACTAAGGCTATTCAGATACATCCTTCTTAAGGAAATAACTTGAATCATATTTGGTCTGAGTATTCAGACTTCTATGAGATTCATACTACTAAACCTTTACCCGCCTGAATGAAAAGAATTGATGTGGAAGTGTTTGTCGTACCAGCAGTGGCGCTATCGCTGGTGGTTTTCCTGTACTTTCACTTTCTCAAGAGGACAGAAAACCAGAAGAGGTACCATCACTTCGTGCTGACTGTAGCTGTGAGTGCCTTTTTACTAAATTTCTTATGGGAGGTAGGTCAGGGACCCTGGTACGAAGATTTTAGGTATGATTGGAAACACATTTCCTTTTGCGCTCTGGCTTCCGTAGCCGATATGCTCATGGTATTCATTCTGCTCTTCGGGTTTGGGCTTATCTATCAATCTGTGTTCTGGATTAGGCACTTAACGACTTCTAGAATAGTAACGCTGGTCTTGGTCGGATGTATCGGCGCTGTGCTCTCTGAAATGTGGCATACGGCCCGAGGGGATTGGGCGTATGCTGAGTCTATGCCCATGCTTCCCTGGGTCAATGTGGGGCTTTCTCCGGTACTACAGTTTGCTCTCTTGCCATTCATCACTTTCGCGCTTAGTAAACAAACAGTCAAACTAAAGAGCTCTTAACTATGACCACTTCAAAAATAGTGTAATGAAAAATGAAGATCCGCTTCCCCAGCCCAATTATAAGGAAAGCCTGGAGACAGTTTACTGTCTGAGCCAGCGATTCAGTAACCTTACCTTCGATGAAGTTCTGAAGAACACCCGAAAAGCCCTGGAGCAGGTTGGTTTTGAGGTGGTCAGCGAAATGGCTATGCACGAGTATTTCAAACAGCACTTGGGGAAAGATATTAATCGCTATGTCGTGCTGGGAGCCTGCCATGCTTCGTTGGCCTTTGATCTGCTCCAAGCAGAAAATAAGCTAGGAGTGCTCATGCCTTGTAATGTCATTGTTCAGGACGTGGAGAATGGGCAGTTGATGGAAGTATCCATCATTGATCCGTCGCAGGTCTGGAGAGAAGCCAGCGATGAAGCGGTGAAGCAAAAGGCCCATGAGATCACAGAGCAATTCAAAACCGTGTTACATAATATACAACAAACTGATAGCTCACTATGAAACTCTTCTTGAACGTAAGAAATATTTTATTGGCAGTAACCCTCTTGGTTAGTAGTTGCAGTAGCAGCACTGATCAGGAAAATAAGGATAGGGAGGCAATAGGGCAAGAAAATGACCATATGATGAGTGGTAACCACGGTAGCATGATGGGAGAAGATAGTATGATGGATGAACGGATGCAGCAGGCGATGATGTCAGGTGATATGGACAAAGGTATGATGGAGAATATGCGAAATATCCATCAACTGCTCATAAACCATGAGCAAATACAGCGCCGGGTAGAAAACCTAGACAATGGGGTGAAAACCTGGACTGAATCTTCTGACCCGGAAATCGCGAAGGCCATTCGGGTACATGTCCGTCAAATGAAAAGCCGGGTAGAAGGTAACCGCCCGATCCGTCAGATGGACCCTCTGTTCCGGGAAATTTTTGAGCATGCCGGTG
Source organism: Roseihalotalea indica (assembly GCF_022458895.1). The sequence goes on from NZ_JAINFL010000002.1 coordinate 633,272, forward strand.
AGATCGAGATACAGATTGAAGATACGGAAAATGGAGTCTACGTGCTGGAGACTTCCGACAATCCGCAGGTCGTGAAACTCATTCAGCAGCACGCCAACCGGGCAGTGAGCGAATTTGTGGAGCAGGGTATGTCGCGTGCGATGGAATCTACCCCTCTACCGGAAGGATACGAACAGTAATTGTTCAACCAAAAATGATTGATGCGATGATGAATCAAGATGGAATGATGGGCGGCGGTACCTGGATGTGGACATTTAGTGTACTGGTGTTTATTGTGTTGATATTACTCATTATGTGGTTGATCAAGCAGATCAGGAAATAGGTCTGCTTTTTTTGGCGAAAAGCTAGGGATGAGGGGGCTAGGGCCGGAAAAGGTCCGAATATCATAGTATTCAACCATAATATTATACCGGGTGTCCCTAGCAGAATCGTACCTTTGTAGGACAATTTTTTTAACCTTAATCATTTTTTTACCATGAGAGAACATCAAGATTTCATTCAGAAATTAGCCGATTGTGCCGCGGCCTGTGAGTATTGCTCAGATCAGTGTCTGACCTCGGACGACATTGCCAAAATGGTCAGTTGTATCCGGACCGATCAGGATTGCGCTGACTCCTGCCATGTTGCCATCAATTTTGTCGCCCGAGGAAGCAGGGATGCTCAGGAAGCCGTAAGATTTTGTCGGGACTTATGCAAGAAGTGTGGGGATGAGTGCGAAAAACACGACATGGACCACTGCCAGGCATGTGCTAAAGCCTGCCGAGCCTGTGAAGAAGCCTGTAATCAGTTCTTAGGCTAATACTCTTCTGGCGGGTCCCACCTCATTGCTCTTCGGTGAAGTTGAGAGGTGAGGTGGGATTATCATGTGTACAGTTGCAACCACTTTATATTCAATCGGTTGTACAGATACTTTTCCCGCTTGGTAGCACTAAAAATTGTTTTAAGCCGTGATGGTCGGATTGATAGTTTAAGTCTCCCACTTCCGGTACGAAGAGCACACGCAAGCTAAAGACATGCGATAAACGCCGGTAGAAACAAAAGGGGAAAGTACCGTAACTAAACTTATTGATATACCATAAGTTGGCTTTATATGTCACCCCTCAAGCAATATCTGATCCTTTTTGGCATGTTGGCCTGTACGGTTGGATGGGTGGGGATGCTGTACCTGATCAAAAAATCACTCGGCGAAACGATACAGGAAGCCGGGAAGACTATTCCGGCCGAAAGCGGTAATCTGTCGCCCAAACCAGCCTGGGGGCGCTATCATGTCCACTACTATGGCTTTGCCCTGCTCTTTTTGGCCTTCGATATGGAAATGGCCTACATGTATCCCTGGGCAGTGGTGTATAAGGAGCTGGGTATCACGGCTCTGCTGGATATGGGAGTGTTTCTTATGATTCTTTTTCTGGGCTTGCTCTATACCTGGAACCAGGGTGGTTTAAAACGTCAGTAGTCTATGGCAGAAGAAAAGACCATGAAGTACGGTGCCCGAAAAGGAAGCTGGAACCCCCTTAAACGGTGGATCGCCCAGGCCATGGCGCAGGAATTCGCTGTACTACCGGTTCCCGGTGCCGATGTGCTGAGGAGTTACGGCCTGTATTTGGAAGACCGGGGCATCAGAATAGCCGATAGCCCGCGCGATGCCCACGGATTGCTAGTCGCCGGAATCATTTCGGAACAACTGGCCGAAAAAGCGGCGATCGCGTATGCCCAGATTCCCCGACCCCGCTTGCTTATCTTTGCCGGCGTAGATGCCATCCCGTCACTTCCGAAACCGGATATTAGGGTCTCTCTCGCAACAGAAACCCTGCGGGAAGAAATACAGCAGCACTTATCTCAACAGGCCTGGAGCCCGGAAACAGAACCCTTCGAGACAGATAAACTGAAAGAGGGGGAAGAAAAAGCTGCCAACGACCAAGGGGGACATATGCACCACGGGCACGGCGGTGAACACCATCATCACATGGAAGGAGGCAGTGAAGAAAAGGGAGATAAGCAGCCGGAAAAAGAAGGTCATGAGTCTTCGGATCACTCTCATAACCACGCTGAACATGAACACCATCATCACGGAGGTAGTCATGAGGCCGAAGAAGGGGAACATCAGGAAGAACACCATGACCACGAAAAGCAGCCTCACCATCATCCGATGAATCAGGGGAGCGATGCGGATGAAGACCAGCAGTCCGAAGGGCACAAGCATCAGCACAAGAATGACGATGGCGGTGAGCAGGAAGTACATCAGCATGAGGGGCACGATCACCATCAGCACGGAGGAGGCGAGGGCCATGATATGGATCATGACATGGGGGGCTTCATGTCGATGGTTGCCATGACCAAGGACATGCCCCGCAGCCGAGATGGGCTGGCCATGGAGATGAACGAAGCGCATTTCGGTCCTTTCTTTCCCGGCTTACCCGGAGGCTTATCGGTTTCAGTAAAATTAGACGGCGATTCGGTCATGCAGGCCGAAATAGAGAAAAATCTGCTCGCTCGTCACCTGGCGCATCACTTTCCTTCCGACCCTGAAGCTTTTGTCGAGCATGTGTCTGACATGAATCCACTATCGCCGATGAGCTTCCGATTGCTGGCAAAAAAAGCGGTCCGCGCTGCCCTGGAAAAAGAAGATGACCTCCAGGAAAACTTATCGGACCTCATGCTTTTGGAAAAGGAGCGGGTGCTGAGCCACCTGAACTGGTTATCCGTCTTCAGTCAAACCATCGGCAGCCCCTGGATGCAATCAACAGCCGTGGCATTACATCGACAGTGTCAGAGCGGTCAGAAAATCGAAAAGGCTATCGTGAAATTCACCCGGAAGGTCAGCAAAATTCCCTATCTGAGATGGAGATTGATGCCGGTCGGTCAGATTCCCGAAAAGCTGCTGCACCACGCCCGGGGTCCGGTGGCCCGGGCAGCCGGGATAAAACAGGACGCCCGGATGCAGGATAAGACGTATGAAGCTCTTTCCTTTACGCCTATTGAAGGGCATCAGAACAATGCCTGGGGGCGGCTGCTGGTTCGACTGGATGAGATTACCCAAAGCATCCAACTTATTGAAGATAGTAGAAAAATCGCCGGAACTGATCCGGAAAAAACAAAGCCGAAGTACAGCGGCACCGGGGAAGGTATTGCTCGAATAGAAACACCCCGGGGCAGCGCCGAACTGACCGTGCAGATCAGCGATGGAGCAGTCAGAGAGTTCCATTTATCGGCCCCTTCGGTGGCCTATGCCGATTTTATTCCCCAGATAAGCCCGGGGCAGGAGCTGGCGGATGCTTTGGTAGGGATCGCTTCCCTGGATATTTCTCCCTGGGAGATAGACTTATAACATGACGACTATGAGCCAAACCTTATACTGGATTGTCACCGTACTGTTGTTCGTGGTAGGGGTATACCTGCTGGCGGTCATGGAACGCTGGGCTACCGATGGGAAATTTGACCTGGCCGGCCCCTTCCGTCAATGGCTGGCGCTCTTAGGGCAAGAATCGGTTACGCCCCGCAAACGGGACACCGTATTTTATGAGACGGCCCCCCCGCTGTTTATCGCCGCCACCCTGCTGGCCGCCATGGTACTGCCCTTCGGGCAAGGAAGTCCGGCGTTGGATTTAGCGACCGGGGCGCTGTTTATTAATGCGGCGCTGGCCTACATCATGGTGTCGGTGCTGATGGCGGGATGGGCTCCCAATGGAATATACTCCATCGTCGGAGGCTGGAGCTTTTTGGGGCAACTGATCGCCTACTCCATGCCGATTGTGATGGCCATCACCGCCACCGTAATGCGGGCCGAATCAATGGCTCTGCCCAAGATTGTCGCCTCCCAGCAGAGCTTATGGAATATCATCTACCAGCCGGTCGGCTTCGTGTTGTTCTACCTGTCGGCCATGGCGATGGCTTTTCTGCCGCCGTTTGATCTGCCTACCGCGCCGGGAACATTAGCCGGAGGTGTCTGGGCGGAGTTTACCGGAGAGCGACGGCTGGTCTTTCGTATCGGAAGGCTCGCTTTGCTCATGACCCTTTCGCTGGCGACGACCGTGCTGTTTCTGGGGGGCTGGCACGGTCCCTGGCTGCCGGATTACCTATGGACTTTCTTAAAAACTTTAGCCGTGGCGGCTAGCTTTTTTGGGGTCAGCCGGTTTGCCGTGCGTATCCGCTACGATAGCCTGCTGGAGTGGAGCTGGAAATACGCCACCCCGGCCGCCTTATTAAATATTCTTTGGGTAGGAATCCTGTTGCTGTTATGAATACGATAAGCCTGATTTTTCTGGTGTTTTTTGGGTTGGTCGCGATCTGGTTCGGCTGGCGGGTGTTCATGACCAGTTCGATGGTGCGTTCGGCCCTGTCGCTGCTGGCTTCCATGGCGGCCATCGGGGCTATGTTCTTTACGATGGAAGCCGAATTTCTGGGTGTGCTACAAATCATGATGATGGCAACCGAGATGAGCATTATGGCCATCTTTATGATGATGTACATGATGGACCCCGGCGGCCTCAGCGGGATGGATATGAGCCATCAGAAAAAACCCTCTATCAGCGGGGGCGTTTTGGTGGGCATCCTGGCCGCGGGAGTAGCGGTCTTTACCAGCTGGGGAGGCATGACTTTAGGAGCACCCTTCCCGGCGGAACAGAACCACGATTTGGGCATCGAGATCATGAAAAGGTCGATGATGATCTTCGAGTCGGCCGGGGTGACCATCCTGGTGGCGATGATCGCCGCGACGGCTACCGCTTTACCCTACAAGAAGAATCAAGTGTAACGCTATGGAACTAACAATCACCCTGATCATTGGGGCTATTTTATTCGGAATTGGCCTGTACGGAGCCTTGGGACAGACCAACCTGGTGATGATCATGATGGGAGTGGAGCTGATGCTCGGGGGCAGTATGCTCAACCTGGTGGCCTTCTGGCGGTTTCTGCATCCGGAGACGTATTCCCTACAGATGTTCGTGCTGGTGGTGATGACCGTGATGGCTTTGGAGGCGGCGGTAGGTTTTGGTATTGCCACTCAACGCTTCCGCTCCAAAGGTTCGGTAGAATCAGAAGAGGCTAGCGACTTAAAAGGATAATGATGATAGCAACCCTACTCTTAGCACCCTTCATCGCCTGCATCCTCATTTACCTTCTAAGGAAGAAGGCCGACCTGCTGGCTATTGTCGGAGCTTTGGTATCCTGGGGGGCAGCCTTATGGCTGATGATTACCGTCTATGCTGAAAGTCCGCTGATGATCGAAGTAGCCGGATTGCCGGATATGCCTTTTCGGCTGCTGGCGGATGAAACTTCATTGATTTTTTCGGTAGTGGTGGCCACCGTTGCTTTTTTCATTTTTGTGTATGCCCGGGGCTACATGGCCGAAGAAAAAGGAAAGGTATGGTTCTGGGCCGGGATGTCCCTGTTTCTGGCTGCCATGCAACTGCTGGTGCTGTCGGCCGACTGGATACTGTTCATTACCGGTTGGGAGATCATGGGCTTGGCCTCCTACCTGCTAATCGGCACCTGGCACTGGGAGAAAAGCGCGCAGCGGGGCGCCAACCGGGCGTTCATGCTTACCCGCTTTACTGACCTGGGTTTGTACGTGGGCATTTTTATCATCGTGCTTACCACCGGAAGCAGCCGGATTACTCCTACACCAGCGGAGGGTTTTTCGCTGATGGGCGCTCTGGCCTTGCTGCTGGCGGTGATGGGTAAGTCGGCGCAGGTGCCGTTTCAGAGCTGGCTGTCGGGTGCGATGGCCGGACCCACTCCCGTATCGGCCTTGCTACACTCGGCCACCATGGTAGCGGCCGGAGCCATACTGCTGTTCCGAGCCTTTCCCCTGTTGCCTGAATCAGCCCTGCCCTGGATCGGCATCGTGGGAGGGGTTACCATCCTGCTTACCGGGCTGACCGCTATTGTAGCCAGGGACGTCAAGCAGATGCTGGCGGCTTCCACCTCCAGTCAGCTGGGGTTTATGCTGCTGGCGGTAGGGGCCGGATTTCCCGGAGCCGCCTTTGCCCACTGGGTGGCGCACGCTTTCATGAAAAGCAGTTTATTTTTAGGGGCCGGTGTTTTTCAACACGCCCGTGATAGTACCGCTTTTAAAGATATTGAAGGCCTGGGCCGAACATTGAAAATTTCTTTTGCCGGTTTTGCCATTGCCGGTATCGGCCTGGCCGGTGTTCCGCCCTTCATTGGCTACTGGTCGAAGGATGGCATTCTGGCGACCGGGCTGGAAGCCTCCTCCGCCGTTTGGTATTTCAGCGTAGGAATTCTGGGCGCTCTCTTGACCGCGCTGTACATGGGGCGCGCCATCCGCTTATTGTGGAAAGGTAATAGCGCGAGCCAGCGCATAGAAAAAATTAGCTGGATGCAGGCTGGTTTAGTGGTATTGGTGGCGGTAGTGGCCGTAGGTGGATTCTGGCTGGAGCCGGTCGTGCAACGGACTGGATACGAGATTCCAAAAGATGAGATCGCTAAAATCAGCGGTATTGCGGTGGCGGTGGCGGGTCTGGTAGGAGGCTGGTGGCTCCACCCGGGTGACTGGCTGGGAAAGACCACCCACTTTCTACAAAACAACTACCAACTCGGGGGCGGATACCAGCAGCTCGTCGGGCCGCCCGTAATGAAGCTGGCTTTCTGGTGTAACCGGCTGGATCAGGGCCTTCATCAAACAGTTCTCGGAATTGGCGAAAGCTTTGGTGGAATGTCGGCATGGGCGAGCAGGATAGACCGGGTCTTGACCTATTTCGTGGAGCGTATCGGCAACTTCAACCTGCAACTAGGCCGCCTGTCCCGAAGCCTGGACGACGCCGGCATCGAAAACTGGATTGCCGGGCTTGCTTCATCCGTGAAAGGATTAGGCCGGTATAGCAAAAACCTTCAATCCGGCTTAGTGCATCAGGAGCTACTGTGGTCCGTAGGCGGCATGGTCGTCTTACTTATCATACTCATTTTTTCAATCTTATAATCAATGGAAGACTTTTCCTGGCCTCTGCTTTCTATCACCATTTTTTTGCCACTACTGGGTACCTTGCTCGTACTGGTGATGAAACCCAACCACCCGAAAACCGCCTACGGTATTGGTATCCTGGCATCCGGACTCGCACTGCTGGGAGCCATTTTGATATGGGTCAAAGGAATCACCGGCAGCTTTTCGCAGGTAGAAGAAGTGCCCTGGATACCTTCCCTGGGAGCGGCCTACCGGGTAGGGGTGGATGGTATCAGCTTTCCATTAGTGCTGCTGACGACCTTACTCTTCTTTACCTCGCTGGTATTCTCAACCAAGATCAGGGAAAAGGCGTCTACGTACGTGGCTTTAGTGCTACTGCTGGAGTCGGCCTGTCTGGGGGTATTCCTGGCCTTGGATTTTCTTCTCTTTTATGTGTTCTTTGAGATCACTCTGGTGGGTATGTATTTTGTTATCGCGGGTTGGGGCCATGAGAATGCCAAGAAAGCGGCGCTAACGTTTTTTATTTACACCCTGGTCGGGAGCCTGTTCTTGCTGCTTGCCTTACTGTCGCTGTACCTGCATGCCAACCCTCACACCTTTGATATGCGGGTATTTATCCATGCCCCGGCGCTCAAGGGGCTAGCCTCGGCCCTCACGTTCTGGGGGTTTTTCCTCGCTTTTGCCATCAAAGCTCCGCTATTTCCGTTCCACACCTGGCTACCTACCGCTCATACGGAAGCTCCGGCTCCGGGTAGTGCTATTCTGGCGGGCGTGTTACTGAAACTGGGCACCTACGGGTTTATCCGCTTTGCCCTGCAAATGACCCCTGAGGCCTTTCGGGAGTTTGCCCCTTACGTGATGGTTATTGCGGTGATTTCAGCGCTGTACGGAGCCTTCGTGGCCCTGGCCCAAACCGATATCAAGCGAATGGTGGCCTATACCAGCGTGAACCACATGGGCTATCTGGTCTTCGGAGTGGCGGTTGCCGCTGTGGCCGGGGCCGATGCCCGCACCCAGGCGCTGGATGGAGCGGTACTGCAGATGGTAAGTCACGGGGTGGTGACGGGAGCACTCTTCCTGCTGGTAGGTTCGTTGCAGGACCGGGTGCAGACCCGGGAGATGTCGGCGATCAATGGCCTTCTGCACACCTCGCCGGTGTTGAGCGGGCTCTTTATCCTGGCAGCCTTTGCCTCCCTCGGACTGCCCGGACTGGCGCATTTTCCGGCGGAATTTCAGATATTCTTGGGTGGTTTCAGCGTGTACCCGGTGGCGGTTGGCTTTATTATCATCGGCCTGCTGATCACCACCGCCCTCTACCTGCGGGCCATACAGAAAGTCTTTATGGGCGAAAAGCCGAAGGGACTCACCCGGACCGATGATTTACAGGCCTATGAACTCTGGGCTATCGTTCCGCTGATCCTATCTATCTTAGCCATTGGGCTCTTTCCGGAGACCATGCTTTCGGTTATTCACGAAACTACCAAAATGCTGGGACTATGAGCCAGATGGGCCATGACCTGATCCTGATATTACCCCAGATCATCGTACTGCTTACGGCCGTGATGGCTCTGGTCTTTGAGATGCTCAGAAAGCCATACGGCAGCTTAAGTGCGCTGATCCTGGGAATGCTGGCGGCAATGACCCTGAGTCTCAGCCGGCTGGGACTGGAAGCCACGGCTTTTTCCGAGACCTTCCGGGTTGATGCGCTCAACCACTGGTCGGTCATCATCCTGTGTCCGGCTTCGGTGCTGCTGGCGTTGCTGGCCCGAAGCGAGCTAAGAGGAACCGATCGGGAAGGTACTATTTATAGCCTCATAGCCTTTTCCACCTTAGGTTCGCTGTTGCTGGCCGGAAGCGGAGATGTCATGTTTCTGGTACTGGGAGTACTTATGAACAGTCTTAGTGGTTTCGCTCTGGCCGCTTACCCCAAAACCGATCGGGCTACCGAAGGAGCCATGAAGTACTTTGTTTACGGATCAGTGACGGGAGCCATCATGATCTTCGGGCTAACCTACTGGGTAGGCATCACCGGTAGTACCTTACTTGCCTCGTTGAATGATCCGGCATTAGAGCCCCTGCCGGTGATCTTCGGACTGGTCGCCTTGATTGTAGGCATTAGTTATGCCGCCTCGATCTTTCCTTTTCACTTCTGGACCCCGGATACCTTTGAGGGAGCTCCGGTTTCTATTGCGGCCTATCTTTCGGTCATCCCTAAGGTAGGAGCAGTGTATGCCTTAGCCCAGGTGGCTCGGGAAATTCCGGCGGAGCTGATCAACTGGCCGTTAATAGTAGCAATCCTTGCGGTGCTTTCCATGACCTTCGGCAATGTGGTGGCTTTATGGCAGCAAAATCTGGTCCGGCTGCTTGCGTATTCCACGGTGGCTCAGGCGGGATACTTTTTGCTGGGAGTTGTGGCCATGCAGCAGAGTAGTCTGGCGGAACAATCGCTGGTGATCTTTGGGATTGCCTACGCTATCATGAATACCGGAGCCTTTGCCATTGTACTGACGCAGGGAACAAAGATTGAAGACTTTCAGGGGGTGGGGAAGGTACATCCCTGGATGGGAGTGGCCATGACGATCTTTTTATTTTCGCTGGTGGGCATTCCCCCGCTGGCTGGCTTTGCCGGAAAGTTTCTGCTGTTCGGAGCTGCCATTGACAGTCATTTTACCTGGCTGGCCATTGCTGCGATACTGAACAGTGTCGTATCCCTGGCCGTGTATCTGCGCATCATTGTGCCCATCTTCTACCGGAAGGTTTCAACCGACGGAGTTACCTACTCCCAGCTAGTCTCCTTTGTATGGATTTTTTGCCTGTTTTTCACCTTTCTGGTAGGACTGGGAGTGCAGGTATTTTTATAATGAAATGAGTTACATGATAATCTTGAAGTTCTATGACTGAAATCAAAAACAATGCTCCGGCGCAAGACCGAGAGCAAAATCCGATAACAATTCGCTTAACTGAGCAGCAGGCCAGAAAGATTGATTTTCATAAGCCGTGCCTGGAGCAGATCATTATTAAAAGAAGAATCAACCATGAGCCCTGGCGCGTCATTGCCAAAAACGCCAGACTTCCCTATGTTGACGAAGAAGCTTTTGAGAGTTCCGTTCTCCTGGAATATCATATTCAACTGATCCATCAGAATAGCACGAGCGATGATTACTTTTTAAAAGTTTCCATTCCTAAATAGTATTGATGAAAGCACTTTCATAGTAATGTACTTTTCAAAGCTTTAAAATCCAGTATCAATTTTTTAACCATTTAAGGCATGAAAGACAAAGACAAAAAAAAGAATGGCCACGACGAAAAAAACAAACATCAGAGTGGTGGTATGGCCATGCGGGGGGTGACCCGGCCCATGGCTGAAAAACAAATCCGACATCATCAGCATAGCGAGCATGACCCATCATCCGATCAGGAACAAAGAAACAAGTCCTCCGGACATGAGCAGGGCGAGCATCAGCACCATGGCATGGATCATGAACAGCGTAAGCAAATGCTGCACATGCATCATATGCAAACGCTGTGGGTTTACTGGATGCTGGTGATCCTGGGTGTCTGGATGGTCCTCGCACCACTAACCTTTAGCCATGCCGAAGGTACGGTAATGCCCAGCGGCGGTCGGGAGGTGTGGCTCTCTCTGTCAGGGCGAATTACAGCTATGACCTGGAGCGACATGATCAGCGGGGTGTTGCTCATCATCCTGGGGTGGCGGTCGCTCATGCCTAACCGTCCGGTAAGTATGTGGCTTTGCTGCTTCGTCGGCGTCTGGCTGAATATAGCTCCTGTCCTTTTCTGGGCACCTACCGCGGCGGCTTACCTTAACGATACGATGGTAGGTGCCTTGGTCATTGCCTTAACGATTTTAATTCCCGGCATGCCCAACATGATCATGTATATGAAGATGGGGTCTCAAGTGCCTCCCGGCTGGAGTTATAACCCCTCCAGTTGGCCTCAGCGCTGGATCATGATCGTGCTGGCTTTTGCCGGATGGGTGGTGTCGCGCTACCTGGGAGCTTTCCAATTAGGATACATCGATCAAATCTGGGACCCGTTTTTTGGCGAAGGAAGCCGGATGGTACTTAACTCCGATATGTCGCACTCGTTGCCGGTGTCGGACGGGATGCTGGGGGCATTAGCCTATACTTTTGAGTTTCTGATGGGCTGGATGGGCAGTCCCTCTCGCTGGCGGACCATGCCCTGGATGGTGGCCCTGTTTGGCATTCTGGTCATCCCGTTGGGCCTGGTGCATATCTTTCTGGTCATCTCCCAGCCGGTGGTCGTGGGTTACTGGTGTACGATGTGCTTGCTGGCGGCGGCTATTATGCTGCCCATGATTCCCCTGGAGTTTGACGAGGTGGTGGCAATGGGGCAGCACATGGTGCAGGCCAAACGCCGAGGTGATAACTTCTGGAAGGTGTTCTGGAAAGGTGGCGAGCCTTTTGAGCACAATCAGGATGAACGATCACCCCAGTTGATGGAGCTTCCGCAGAAGCCGGCTCGCGTATTTCAAGCATCCGTGTGGGGCATGAGTGTCCCCTGGACACTAGCTGTTTCCACCTTGCTGGGACTATGGCTGATGTTCGCCCCGGCCGCTTTCGGAGTATCCATAGAAACCACGGCAGCCGATATCAATCATCTGGGCGGAGCGCTGGTGGTGGTAGTGTCGGTCATCTGTATGGGAGAAGTGGTCCGAAGAGGACGCTATTTGAATATCCTGTTGGGATTGTCGGCCGCCGTAATTCCCTGGTTTTTGCCGGACAGTACGCTGGCGCTTAACATCTCTGGTGCTATTACCGGACTTGCCGTAGCCGCCTTGGCCCTGCCGCGCGGAGTGAAGACCGAAACCTATGGGCTTTGGGATCGGTACGTAAAATAATTTTTTTTCAACTGATTAGGATATAAAGAGCAGCTGAAACCTTTTTCATGACCGAAGATGAAATCCGTTCGAAAGCCAGAGAGGTGATGTTTGAGAATATGATCGCTGGTTATTCTAAATCTACAGATACCCACTTTCACTACACGAAACCGTCGCCCGGCAGGTATCCCTATCAGTTCTTTTGGGATACCTGTCTGCACGTTTTTATTCTTACCGCCTTGGGAGAACAGGAAATGGCGAAAAAACATCTTATCAGCCTTTTCGCGTTACAGGAGGAGGATGGGTTTGTCGGTCATATGATTTACTGGAACAATGTGTTGCCGAGTAGATTGACGGATATTTTTCAATCAAAGCCAAGTCTAAAGAGCAGGTTATTTAAGTCTCACATGAGTGCGCTGATTCAACCACCCTTGGTAGCTCAGGCGGTGTTGCGAGTATATCAGGCCTCTGGTGACCGAAAATTTCTTCAGCAGATGCTTCCCAAACTAAAAAAGTATTTTCACTGGCTGTCCGCCAATCGGGACTTTGAAGGGGACGGTTTAATTTCCATCATTTCCCCTTTCGAATCGGGCTTTGACTGGAAGCCTACGTTTGATGAGGTGGTTGGTTTTCCCGAGAAAAGAGCGGACTGGCGGCTGTTCTGGAAAGTGGTATGGGTAGATATGCGTAATTTTATTTATACCTATCGTACAGACACAATTTACCGGAAGAATTATTTTATTGTCAAAGAGGTAGGATTCAACACCATCTATGTGCAGAATCTGCACGCAGTATCGATACTTTGTAGTGAGCTGAAAGACCCGGAAGCAGAAACCTTTAAGAGTAGAGCTGATAAAGTTGTTCAAAGTATGCTTCAGATCATGTATGATGATGAATCATCTGCTTTTTATGATGTGTATGGAAAAGAAAATACAAAAATTAAAGTACTGACACCGACCATTTTTTTTCCGGTGGTCATTCGGGAAATGCCCGGTGACATATGTGAGAGAGTAATTGATGCACATTTCTTCAACCAAAAAGAGTTCGAGGTGCCCTTTCCTATACCTTCTGTTGCCAAAAATCATCCTTCTTTCAATCCCGAACAATCCTTATACATCTGGCGTGGGCCGACATGGATTTTATTCAACTGGTTCATGCATCAGTTCTTTATAGAAAAGAATTTTAGTGATGAGGCGAGCAGGTTGGTAGAAAGTATTAAAAAGCTCATCAGGATCAGCGGATTTCGGGAGTATTATAACCCTTTCACTGGAGAGGGGCATGGTGCCCGAGATTTTACCTGGGCAGGCTTGGTGGTAGATATGATGAACATGGAAGAAGATGTTAGCTAGCAGAGCATGCTTTGAAATTTAATGAATACACCCCGTGGCAGGAAATTACTATAAGAAGGTAGCGGCTACCTATGATCGGCAGTGGCAGACCTATACGGATCGAACCCTGAACAAGATGATGGAATATCTCCCGGACTCTTTGACAGGCAAAGTCATTCTGGATGTTGGTTGCGGAACCGGTGAACTGATCAAGAGGATGCTAGTCGAGCATCCGGAGATCAAGCAGATAGTGGGGTATGATCCTTCCGAAGAAATGTTACAGCAGGCTCAGTATAAAATTCAAAGTCTTCCTGATGAATTGAATCAGAAAGTAGTACTACAGCGAGATGATGAGTACAATACTACCTTTGACCTGATTGTTACTTCCAGCGTATTGCACTATTTATCTCAACCCCAAACAAATTTAGAGCAGCTTAGCTTACTTCTCCGGCCTCAGGGCAGGATTATCTTACTGGACTATACAAAAGCAGGGTGGCTGGCTCGGTATTTTGAGTGGGCCATTAAGTGGATAGATCAACAGCATGAACAGGCTTATTTTCCTACTGAAATGAAAGAACTGGTAACCAATGCCGGATTCAGGGTAGATCGCAGCCAAACGTTTCGCATTAACTTTTTTTGGAAAGGGTTCATTGTAAGAGCCTATTATTAAATACCAAACTATTTTTATATGAAACTTAACAACCGTAAACCAGAAACTTCTTTAAGGGGGAAAGTGGTAGTGATCACCGGGGCTTCGGCCGGAGTTGGTCGAGCTACGGTAAGAGAATTTGCCAAGTATGGCACAAAAATAGGACTGCTAGCCCGTGGTAAAGAAGGGCTTAACGGGGCTCAAAAAGACGCTGAAGCCTTAGGCAGCCAAGCCTTAGCTATTCCGACTGACGTAGCGGATGCCCTGCAGGTGGAAGAAGCCGCCCAGCGAATTGAACAGGAATTAGGTCCCATTGACATCTGGGTGAACAATGCTATGAACAGTGTTTTCTCGCCCTTCAAGGAAGTAACCCCCGAAGAATTTAAGCGGGTCACCGAAGTGACGTATCTGGGACAGGTGTACGGTACCATGGCGGCACTGAAGCGGATGCTCCCTTGCAACCAGGGATCTATTGTACTAGTTGGCTCAGCCTTGGCATATCGAGGCATTCCCCTACAGTCGGCCTACTGCGGGGCCAAACATGGGATTGAGGGTTTTTATGATTCTCTGAGGGCGGAACTGATGCACGATAAGAGCGAAGTGAAGGTCACCATGGTGCAGCTCCCTGCCCTGAACACCACGCAGTTTAGCTGGGTAAAATCTCGCCTGCCCAATAAAGCTCGGCCCATGGGGACCATCTTTCAGCCGGAAGTGGCCGCACAAGCAATAGTGTTTGCCGCGACCAATGACCGCCGGGAGGTGTTCGTCGGCTATCCTACGGTACAGACTATTCTAGGGAATAAAATTGCTCCCTGGTTTGCCGACTGGGTGCTGGCCCGAAACGGGTATAAAGGCCAGCAAACCGACGAACCGCTTCCCCCAAACCGACAGGATAATCTGTGGGAACCTGTACCCGGTGATCACGGGGCTCACGGGGAATTTAACCAACAGGCACATAATTTCAGCTGGCAGTTATGGGCTACCGAGAATCGGGATTCGCTAGTCATTGGTGCACTCACTGCTGCTGCCACCTGGTTAGGAATAAGTTGGTTTAGGAGCAGGTGAAGGGTTTGTAACTGACTATAACAAAATTTTGCCCCAACAGCAAGTAGCAAAAATGGCCAAACCAGTGAGGAGAGGACAGAGGCTTACAAAAAACTAATGAATTGCTATTTATTATTATACAAGCGCTATTAATAAGGGGGAATACAACGAGACACCAAAAAGTGCTTCAGTGGCTTGGCAACTTACGTATGAAGTTAACCCAATCATCTTGACAAAACAGCCGAATGAGCGACGGAAATAAATCCAAGTTTACCACGCTTCTCTTTTCAACAATTTATGAATATTTATATCAATGCAAGACGACGGAAGGCGGCTTTAGCGATGACTGTCAATATACTGATAGCGATTGTGGTGACGAAGATTCCCATTGCTTTTGGCGCGAGTTTCGGCCCTGTGGCAGTATGTGCACTGGCCAGTATCGTGAGATTTGGTATCCCTACCTTGCTGACGACGGTTCCAGGTGCATGGCTGCTTACCCGGCTTCAGTAGTGAGTTCTATTGTGCCAACGTCGTCTATAGAAACGATCAGGTCTAAGCCCATATCGTACCTTCCTCAGATTGCAATGTCTCGTTGTGCGATAGCTTGTTGGGTAGCGATTCATTTTATGCCAAGCTTGCCGCAACATCTTTTCCGAAGGGCCATAGCCCACGTGCAGACTACTTCGGGATGACTGACTACCATTCGCTCAATCAACGCCCCAGAGCCGCAGCCTACGTCGAGCACCGTTTTGCCCACCAGGTTAGGCAAGTACTCTGTGGTCTTGCCCAAAGTGCGGCGGGTGTAGGTAGCCTATCGTTGATCGTACACCGCTGCATGTTTTTGATAGTAGTTCATGGCATTGAAGTCTTTATCTTTTAGATAAAAGATGGTAACTATGTGACGTTGTAAACTAGAATAAAGATGCTGACCTACGTTCTTTTCGCCCTAGGTTTTGTGCTGCTCATCAAGGGCGCCGACTGGCTGGTCAGTGGAGCATCCTCAATCGCCAAAAAGTACCAAGTATCCGATATGGTCATCGGACTGACCATCGTCTCGATGGGAACCTCAATGCCGGAACTGGTAGTCAATATTTTGGCTAGCCTGAATGGCAGCGCTGAGCTAGCTGTAGGCAACGTATTTGGCAGCAACGTTGCTAATATCCTGTTGATTTTAGGGGTGGCAGCGCTGATCTATCCGTTACCTCTCCAAAGGAGTACCGTGGTTTCCGAAGTACCGTTCTCCCTGATAGCTGCGATGCTGGTCGGTTTTCTGGCTAATGTAGCACTCTTTGACAAATATCAGGGACTGATTGTTAGCCGTACTGACGGGAGTATTTTGCTATTTTTCTTTGCCCTGTTCATGCTCTACATTTTTAAGGTAGCGCGGGAAGGGGAAGAGAGCGAGAGTGAAGCAAAAGAAAGCTACCAGGACCAAACCATGCTAAGGGCCGGCGGATTCGTGTTGCTGGGGATGTGCTCCCTATTTCTAGGTGGTAAGTGGACTGTAGATGGAGCTACATTTATTGCTATACAGTTAGGAATGAGCGAGAGCTTCATCGGGCTGACGGTAGTCGCCATTGGCACCTCGTTGCCTGAGTTGGTGACCTCAGCCGTAGCAGCTTCACGCCGTAATACCGATATTGCCGTAGGGAATGCAGTAGGATCTAATATCTTCAACATTCTCTGGATACTAGGCATCAGCGCGATGATTCACCCTCTTCCTTTTAATGTCTTAAGCAACTTTGACATTCTAATGATTATCTTTGCCAGCACACTACTCATTCTATCAGTCAGCCTGGAAAAGAACCGAGCAGTGGGTAGAATTAGTGGTGTTGTGTTCTTGTTATGCTACGTAGCCTATATAATTTTTCTACTCCAGCGGGGCTGAGCAGTTTTACTGTCAAAATGTTGTTTTCAGGAGGCGGGCCTCATCCAGTAGTTTGATCTTCATCCGGTCAAGATGGATCAGTTCTTCTTTAAAATCTGCCAGGATTTGGGTTACGGTTTCTTTTACTGTGCCGGTAATGCCTGCCAGACCCTTATGGGTAATCTCAGTAGTTTAGGTTTAAAAGACTACCCCTCTGAAGTTGCTTGAAAATGGGTATTCAACTATACCAGCTTCTGCTTTAGTTTTTTCATATCCTCACTCACTTTTTTCTCGACTACCTTAGCGTAAATCTGCGTCGTCCTTACGTTTTTGTGGCCTAGCATAGAACTGACGGATTCAATCGGTACTCCATTGGTAAGTGTTACCGTCGTCGCAAATGTATGTCGGGCAATATGAAAAGTCAGGTGTTTATTAATTCCGCATAGGTCAGCAATTTCTTTGAGATAAGCATTGAGCTTCTGGTTAGAAATAACCGGCAGAAGTAACCCTTTGTGTACTGCTTCAGGATGGTCCTCATATTTTTCAATAATAGATATAGCAGGTGGTAAGAGTGGTACGTTGGACGAACTCCCTGTTTTAGTTCTATCAACGAACAGCCAACGTTCGCCATCAATACCCACTGAGATATTGTTGGGGGTTAACTTTGCTACATCTACGTACGCAAGCCCGGTATAGCAACAGAATACGAAGGTGTCTTTCACCATGTTGAGCCGTTCGGTTGCAAACTGTTTTTGAGCTACTCTATCAAGTTCTTCTTGGGTAAGGAAGTCTCGCTTCACTTCTTTGATGGTAGCTTTATGCGCTAAAAAAGGATACTTATCCAGCCAGTCGTTGGCTACTGCTAAATGGATGATCTTCTTAAAATTCCGCAGATACTTGATCGTCGTGTTATGATTGTTGTTCCGCACCGTTTTAAGGTAAAATTCATAATCAGTAATAAACCGGAAGCGAAGCTCGGAGAGTTTTATATCGGTTAATTTATACTGATACTTCAGAAACTCTTGAGTGAGCATAAAAGAAGTCTCGTATCGCTTGTAGGTACCAAGCGCATATTCTTTACCGACCTGAGCACGCATCTGTTCATTATGCTGCCTGAATACTTCCAGCAAGGTGTACTCCTTTTCATTCTTTCCGAGATAAACTTCTTTGATAAGATCCGAAGTGATGTATGCCTCCTTTTCCAGTAAAGTATTGTAGATGCTCTTAATTTTTAAGTTTATTCGGTCGAGTGTGTTATTGATCATTCTGGCATCTTCGCGATTTCCCTTGACACTTCCTGACTTGGAACTCCATCGTTCGGGACTAATTTTTTCACCGGTAGCGATTTCGGCTCGTTTTCCGTTGACGGTTACCCGGGCATAAATAGGGACTTCCCCCTTTTTGTTCATCTTGGCTTTATTTGTCCAGAAGAGCAGCGAAAATGTATGTTTCATAGTAGTAGAAATAGTTTAAGCGATGTAAATCAAATTCGGTTACCTATTCGCATTTTTCTGTTTAGGTAACCGAATAGGTATACTAAAATACAAGAAAGCATGAATAAAATGAAAGGAGGTGAAACAAAAAACCCCTCAAATCTTAAAATTTGAAGGGTTTTGCGATGTTTTGAATAAACTTGGTGGAGCCGGAGGGATTCGAACCCTCGTCCAGAGAAGGTAACTATCGCATCTTCTACATGCTTAGCTATTGTTTGGGTTGTCGAGTTGCCTAAGGTAAACAGCCCACCTGCGGGCAACCGTATCTGCTAAAATTTCGCTAAAGCATCGCAGTGCTACCTTAGCTAGTTCCACTGAGTCGACACCCTGTAACCCAACCGAGCGGAACAGCGGTCGGCAGGATGTGGCCCGGGAGCGATTCGCTCAACCGGTTAAGCCTGTAATTTTAATCTATTAGACTAAAATTAGGCGGCCATGGCGTAATTAGATTCGCCAAGTGTGTTTTAGGACTCAGGGTTAAGGCGCGCATCCTATGCGCCTGCATGCTTACACACGTAATCACTCATCCTGTCAAATCCGGTCGGCCCCAATTGTTCAAGACAGTGCCTATATAGTACGTCGGTGCTTAGCGAAAAGTTCAGGTATAAATCAGATTTGTTTTGGGAAAATGAGAGATTGAAGAGTGCTGTACGCCTTACAGAAATTGATCACTTTGAAGAAGCGCATCCTGAAAATAAACACAAGAAAAAAGATGACTGTCCATCATATTGTTAGAAATTTGAATGTTGATGGTACTTGCAAGAGGATAGACCAGGTTTGGCAGGTAATATGCTCAAGTATTTTTAGTAGCGTAAACCCCTGAAGATTTGAGGATGGCAGTAGGCGGTATCCTGATCCTAAAGGAGGTAAATGTACGAAGTAAGGAGGTAGTATGTCTTCATATAAACTATGGATGAAGATCAAGTTTGCTTATTGCTTTGTTGCAATACATCGGTATTTAAGTTCGTGATGAGAACCAGAACTACTATTGTCTACCACATGGCGATAGTTAAACTCCAGGGTATTTCTCTGCCCGTAAATGCTCACGCTAAGGGTGCATTGCGTAAATGTTTGGGTAGGAATAGTAAACTTCTGCCCATTGGTTTTGCTAGCCATCTGGATTAGCATATAATCTGCAAATTATGAATCTGCAAATCCTGACGACCGTTACCGGCTTCAACTTCTAACCCATAGGTCTTTAATATCATATTCGTCAATGATATACTCCTGCACAGAGTAAGAACCTTCAAATAAAACTCGAGTTTCTAGACCAGTAGTGCATTATAGTTAACAAAATGAAACCAGTAGGGGAATGTAGACCCGCCGGCCAGAATAGCACAGATATTAGACTTTATTACGGTTTATATTTTAGGCAAGATTTTGCTTTCCTCAGAGTCACTTGAGAGGACTCTGAGTATCTTAAAAAGATATGTTAGCGTAGTTTCGTGAGCTTAACAAGTAAACCGTAATAACCTTTATTGATCAGCCGTAGTTTTTTAGATGCTATGAAAGACATGGAAGGGCTTACTCCCGCATCAGTCAGGAGAGAAACTTCGCGATATAAACGCCATGCCATGCCTGATAAACTCATATCAGCCTTGCTTTACCAGAAAATATACTAAAAAGATTGGCGTCATGATAACCCCCATTTACCAAGCTATGCCGATGGTGTCATTTTCTTCAGAAGAAAAGTCACAAAAAAAGCATACCACTGCTTGTGATATGCTTCAACATTCTTGGTGTTATTGTGCTTTAGGGTTCCGGGTTACGAGCTTCAACCGGATAAGAAGAAGGATTAACCGTGGTCATGTTAATAATTTTCCATTTTCCGTCTACTTTCTCCATAACCCGCTGCTCTTTCAGCAAAGGGCCATTGTTGGTGCTTTGGCTGAATCGAGCCCAGGCTAAATTATTATTTACCCGAAAGTGCCACTCGCTGCGCGCAACGTTGATGTTGCTCATCACGGTAGTATCTTGTTGCATGGCGTTTTTCATGCGATCAGCAATAGCCTGCCAGCCTTCGGCAAACTCAATATACTGGTTCATGGTTACGCTAAAATAGGCATCTGGTGTGTGAGACCAGTAGCTGGCCCATTGGTCAAAATCGCGTTCAAGCCAGGCGCGGGTTTCACCTTCAATCAC
This sequence comes from Roseihalotalea indica, assembly GCF_022458895.1. Next base: position 653,572 of record NZ_JAINFL010000002.1, read on the forward strand.
CTCCCGAATAGCAGATTCTTCACTATTCTGGGCTAAGGCGATAGTTCCGGTAAGAACTAATAGGATCAATAAAAATGAGGCTGTTGTCTTCATAGCAGTGAACAATTAGAGTTACGTATAAAAAAATCTCTTTGTCAAAAGTATGTACAACCAATACTCAAAAAGTGTAGAAGAGGAGATCAAAGCCCAGATTTAAAACCCGTAGCTAATCCTAATTATATGCTTCCCACTTGATAAGTCAAGCAAGTTAGTTCTCAATAAGCATACATAGCAGGAAGCTGCTTGCGTTTCTGCCTTTAGTAAGATACACAATTTTACAGACTAATACCAGGGGTGTGAAGGTGGTAAAAACAAAATTTTATTAAAAAACAATATTCCAAAAAACGCACAAGTATTCAATATTTGTGCGTCTTATTGGGGTTAAATACGTTTTATTTACATATCCGCTAACAATATGAGATAGAATAATTTTGACGTAGCCCAGGAAGCTGAGCTAGTAAAGGAATCGGAAAAGCAAAAAGAAAAGAGCTGTCTAAACCGTCGGTAAAGGGTCAATTTCTTTCCAGGCTAAAGCACTGGCGCCCAATACTGCAGCATTCCGGCCTTCCAGGGCTGATGGCAGAATGGGCACTTTGTTTTTAAAGATCTCAAACATGTGCTCTTCCATATATTTTTTGGTGGGCTTGAAGAGGAAATCTCCGGCTTTGGCTAAGCCGCCCAGCAAAAAGATGGCTTCCGGACTGAAGATAGCCACTATGTCTGATAGCTTGCGGCCCAAGAGCTCGGCCGTATAGTCAAATGCTTCCTCGGCAATAGGGTCGCCCTTTAAGGCCAATTCGGTAATCATGGAAGCGGTAAGGTCATTATAGGTAACGTCGCGCAACGGACTGTCATCATTCATGTCAGCCAGCAGCTTGAATACGGTACGTTTGATGCCAGTGGCAGATACGTAAGCTTCCAGACAGCCCTTCCGGCCTAGTCCGCAGGTGCGTCCGCCCGGTTGGTTCATGAGGTGACCCATCTCTCCGGCAAAGCCGTCCTGCCCGTAGATCAGTTCACCGTTGGCTACGAAGCCACTTCCTAGCCCGGTGCCTAGGGTAATCATAACAAAGTTTTTCATGCCCTTGGCTCCACCGTAAATCATCTCGCCAATGGCAGCAGCATTAGCATCGTTGGTGAGTACCATAGGAACGTCGTAGTACTGACGGAACAGGCGAACCAGGTGTACTACTCCCCTAAAAGTCAGGTTGGGAGCATATTCGATGGTGCCAGTAAAGTAGTTGCCATTGGGTGCTCCAATACCACAACCAACAATATTCATTTCTTCATCAATAGTACTGCGAAGCTTTTCAATCTCTTCGTATATGTACTTCAAATAGGCTTCTACATCGCCCGGAGCTGTTTTAATAGTTGATACGGAAGTCTCGCCGTACATATTTCCATCGTGGTCTACAAATCCAAACTTCGTATTTGTTCCACCAATGTCAATACCAAGTGCTACGTCTTTCATGAGTTAATAAATGCAATAATAAAATGAGAAAAAAACAGGTTAGCTACTGTTAAATAAATAGTTTAAGGGCCAACGGCCGGTCGGTCTTTAAGAATATCGCGTATCTCGGCAAGGATTTTCTCCTCATTGGAGATAGGAGGTGCCGCAGGCTTCGCCTCTTCCTTTTTCTGCGTTCTTTGATACACTTTTACCACAACAAATACACTAAATGCAACAATAATAAAGTCAATAATATTTTGAATAAAGTTACCAATGCGAATATACACGGATTCTTCTTCAGTAGCTCCTTCCTTCAGAGGAATCATAATATCGGTGAAGTCAACCCCGCCCAGCAGCATACCGATTGGGGGCATGAGCACGTCGTTTACGAAGGAGGATACAATCTTACCAAAGGCTGCCCCAATGACCACGGCTACGGCCAGATCAATGATATTGCCTTTCATGGCGAAGTCTTTAAACTCTTTTAGTAATCCCATAGTGTTTAGAATTTAAGTAAGTAGTTTTACATGGTAGCCAACCCTGTTTTGGAAGTAAGTTAGCAATTTTCCATTATCTGCGACACCTGAAGGGATGATCTTCTGCGAAAAAGAGAAGACTGTAGAGTGAAATGAATAACGAGTAATGATTAATGATGAGTAGCAAAATTAGGGATTCACTACTCATTATTCATCAATCATTACTCGTAGGGTAGGAAATTATTTAATATAGTTGTTGATCAGCATCTCGAACAGTTCGATTTTGCCGCTGCGCTTCTTCGGTTCTCCGTATTCGGCGGCCAGGCTGCTGAGGTCTTCCAGGCTCAGGTTACCTTTCTCATAATCAGCCCCTTTGCCACTGTCAAACGAAGCATAACGCTCCTGCTTCATCTTCAGGAAATCAGAGTTTTCCAGAATGTCCTGAGCAATGAGCAAGCCGCGGGCAAAAGTGTCCATTCCGACGATGTGAGCGATAAACAGATCTTCTGCATCGCTGGAGGTGCGGCGTACCTTAGCATCAAAGTTCAGACCACCGGGGGCGATACCGCCCTGCTGCAAAATCACCATCATGGCATGGATACAGTCGTAGAGGTTGGTAGGGAAATAGTCGGTGTCCCACCCATTCTGGTTATCGCCCATATTGGCATCTACGCTGCCCAGCATACCGGCATCCGAAGCAGTTTGTAGATCGTGAGCGAAGGTATGACCCGCCAGCACCGCGTGGTTTTGTTCTACGTTGATCTTAAAATCATCGGCCAAACCCTGACGGTGCAGGAAGCCTATTACCGTGGCTGAATCAAAATCGTACTGATGCTTGCTGGGTTCAGCGGGTTTAGGCTCAATCAAGTAGTTGCCTTTGAAACCGATCTTACGGCCATAGTCGCGAGCCATGCGCAGAAACTGACCCAGGTGGTCGAGTTCGCGTTTCATATTGGTGTTGATGAGAGCGGCATAGCCTTCCCGGCCGCCCCAGAATACATAGTTTTCACCTCCCAGTTCAACGGTAGCGTCTAAAGCAGCTTTTACCTGAGCACCACCGTGGCAGAGTACGGCAAAATCAGGGTTGGTAGAAGCTCCGTTCATGTAGCGAGGGTGCGAAAACAGGTTAGCGGTTCCCCAAAGCAGTTTCACTCCGGTATCGTTCTGATACTCTTTCGCCATTTTCACAATTTCCTGCAAGTTCTTTTCCGACTGGCTGACGGAATTCCCTTCCGGGGCAATGTCGCGATCGTGGAAACAGTAGTACGGAGCACGTATTTTAATAAAAAACTCAAAAGCCGCTTCCAGACGGTCTTTGGCTACGTCCATCGGGTCACTGTGCTTGCTCCAGGGGAAGTCGCGAGTACCGGCACCGAAAGGATCGCTGTTTTCGTTGCAGAAGCTATGCCAGTAGGCAATGGCAAAGCGCAAATGTTCTTTCATGGTTTTGCCGCCTACCTCACGTTTTTCGTCGTAGTATCGGAATGCCATCACATTATCAGTCTTCGGTCCTTCGTATTGAATGGGGCCGATCTCGGGAAAAAATTCAGAAGTCTGTCCTGTCATAAGTAAAAAAGAGTTATTTGAATGTTAGAATGTGTGAATATGATGAATATAGTAAGCTCTGTTTATTAATTCTGTTTTGCTAAGTGCCGCTCCAAAGTCTCTAGCCAGCGTTGGTAGGCTTCAGCATAAGCAGATTGCTTGCCTGAATCTGGTTCAATCTGATCAATTTGTTGCAGACGGGAGAAAGCCTCTTGGGGGTTGGAGTATTCTCCGGCACCAATGCCTGCCCCGCGAGCCGCTCCGGCAGCTCCATCCGTATCGTATAGTTCTACTACGGTGCCGGTGGTGTTGGCAAACGCTTCGCGGAAGAGCGGGCTAAGGAACATATTGGCTTTTCCAGCTTTTACCCGTTCAATCTTCATCCCCATCTCGCTCATAATATCCAGGCTGTATTTAAGAGCGAATACAATACCCTCCTGAGAAGCTCGCAACACATGGTTCATGGTATGCACATTGAACTCTATACCTTCAAAATGCGCCCCGATTTCAGCATTAGCCAGTGGTCGCTCAGCTCCATTCCCAAACGGAAGCACAATGACTCCATCCGAACCGATGGGCGCTTCCATCGCCCGCTGGTTCATTTGATCGTAAGAGAGATGTCCCAGTAGCATCTGGTTTTTGAGCCAGCTATTCAGAATGCCCGTTCCGTTTACACAAGCCAGAATGCCGTAACGAGGGGTTTCCTGAGTATGATTGACGTGCGCAAAACTATTCACCCGCGACTGAGGGTCGTACTCCAGTTGATCGCTCACTCCATAAATTACTCCGGAAGTACCCGCAGTGGTTGCTACTTCGCCGGGTTGCAGCACATTGAGTGATAAAGCATTGTTCGGCTGGTCGCCCGCCCGGTAGGCTACAGGTATGCCAGCCGGGATCCCCAGCTCTTGTGTTACCGATTGCATAACCAGACCCTGTTGACCGAAAGTGGGTACCAAATCAGGAATGAGTGAGGCATCCAGCTTATAATATTCTAACAGCTCTTTGGATAAGGCATGCGATCGGAAATCCCAAAATACTCCTTCCGAAAGGCCCGATACGGTCGTAGTAATGTCACCGGTTAGCCTCATGGCAATGTAATCGCCAGGAAGCATGATTTTGTGAATTTTCTCGTAAACCTGGGGTTCGTTTTCCTTCACCCACTTCAATTTAGAAGCAGTGAAGTTTCCTGGCGAGTTGAGCAAATGTGACAGGCACCAGTCGTGGCCCATGCCATCAAAAGCATCCTGCCCGATAGAAACAGCCCGGCTGTCACACCAGATAATGGATGGGCGAAGTACTTGCTGTTGCTGATCTACCACTACCAAACCGTGCATCTGGTAAGAGATGCCAATGGCGGTTACCTGTTTTAGGGCCTCCGGTTGAGTCTGACGAAGCTGTATGGTGGCGGCTACCAGATGCTTCCACCACAAGTCGGGGTGTTGTTCGGCCCACCCTTCGCGAGGGGCATCCATCGGCAACTCTTGATTGGGAGAGGTGGCTGATGCTATAATTTTGCCCGAATCAGCCTGCACCAGACAGGCTTTGATTGAAGAGCTTCCAATGTCGTATCCAAGTAAATAAGCCGTAGGCATAAGCAGGTTGTCAAATGTTGGGGGTTCAAGATACAAGCTTTGGTAGATTTAGAAAAGTTTTCCAACATTTCGCCCCTACTTATTCCCAAATTATTCTATCCCCATGACCTTGATTTTCAGCAAACAACCTACTTGCTGGTTGATACAACTGGTTTTTTCTTGATAAGAGCAACAGCTTAAAAAATCTTATCTATTAGCAGGCCATTGCAGGAACATCATTAATGACATTCCTACTAAGTACTTCTGATAATTGCCTGTTCTCTTTCCAAACTCGTTCTTCTCATTACTCATCCTTCAACGTATCTGCCGGATTAATGAAGGCGGCTTTAATGGTTTGGTGGCTGATGGTGAGAGCAGCAATAAGTAGCACCGCTATAATAGCCAGCATAAACAGACCGGCACTCAGTGGAATGCGGTAAGCAAAGTTGGTAAGCCACTCATTCATAGCCCAATAGGCGAGTGGAATAGCCAGTACGCTGGCAATTAAGATGAGTAAGAAGTAATTCCGAGTCAGGATAGTAATAATTTGAATCAGGGAAGCACCTAGCACCTTGCGGATGCCAATCTCTTTTTCCTTCTGCCGCGCCAGCAACATAGCCAGGCCGTAAGAACCCAAGCAAGACACCAAAATGGCCAGCAGAGCAAAAATGCCAATGATCTGGCCAATGCGAGCATCGTTCTCATACATCTCCCGCAGACTCTCATCCAGAAAAGAATACTCAAAGGTTTTTCCCGGAAAATACTCCTGCCATTTGGCTTCGGCATAGGCAATAGCCTCCTGGAACTGCTGCCCCTGAAGACGGATGGAGAGTGTGGTGAACATCGGTACCTCAACGTCCATCACCATCGCTCCGATCGGTAAGTACAATGAGGTATAGTGAAAATCCCGAACCACTCCGATCACCTTTCCGACCTTGCCTTCCAGTTCAATTTCCTTACCAAGCGCTTCTTCGGGTGAGCCCCAGTTAAATTCCTGTACGGCCGATTCATTCACGATAAAAGCTTCTGTATGATCCGTACCGGCTTCAAGGTTGAAACCACGCCCGGCAACCAGTTCTAAACCGTAAGTTTCCAGGAAATCATAGTCTACCGAAAAGGAGGGAGCAAATAAGTGACCTTCGGTTTCTACACCTTCCGGCTCTACCCGGCGGGATACCACCGCGATGCCCAGCACCGTAGATGATAAAGCACTGGCTTCAATGCCCGGATGGGACGTAAGCTCGTTTTCAAAAGTATTCAGCCGACTTCGCAACGCTCCATCTACTCCACCAAAAATATTATTCAGATCCTGACTGAACAAAGGCACTGTTACGATGGCCTCCCGGTCAAAGCCCACCGGCTGGTTTTCCAGGTAGTGTAGCTGTCGGAAGATAATCACCGTACCGGAGATAAGCGCGATAGAAGCCGTAAACTGCAACACCACCAGCACATGCCGCAACGACCAGCGTCGGCCCGGGCGAACCGTGGAAACGGCATTACGTAATGCCCGCATCACCTGCCAGCGGCTGAGATAGACCGCGGGGTAACTACCGCCCAGCAACCCAGTTAGCACAAATACTCCGATGAAGGTTAGCACTACGGGCCACTCCAGCAACTCCTGCCAGGTGAAATTTTTCTGCGTCAGGTTATTAAACTCTGGTAAGCTGGTAAAAATAATGAACAGGGCCAGCAGGAACCCCAGAAAACTCACCCACATAGACTCACTCATAAACTGCCCAAACAGATGAATCTTCCGCGCACCCATCACCTTCCGCATACCCACCTCTTTCACCCGCCGTACCGACTGGGCTGTAGCAATATTGATGAAATTGAAGCAGGCAATCAGCAAAGTAAGCAGGGCAATAGCCGAGAAAATATAAACGTAGCGACGGTCATTAGTGCCTTCGGGGCTTAACTGTACATCGGGGTTCAGGTGGATATCGGTAATGGGTTGCAGGGTAAAGCTCTGCCCGATATTCAGTTGCTCGGGCGCATGTTGGGTTAGCAGACTGCCAAAACGATTGTCGACCTGGCTGGCTTGAGTGCCTTCCCGCAGGCGGACGTAGGTATGGGAGTGAGAGATTACCCAGTTCTGCCCCAGATTTTTCCGCATTACAGTGTCGCGCTCGGTGGGGGCCAGTGTAAACATGCTCTCGTAAGGAACGAGCAGCGAAAAATGCAAGTGAGCATTATCCGGAAAATCTTCGGCTATGGCCACCACCTTGTACGGATGGTTACCATCCAGCAGCAGCGTTTTACCGATAACGTTGCCCTGTTGTACTGCCTCAGCTCCAAAATATTTTTCGGCCATCTCCCGGTTCAACACCACTTCATTCGGATCAGCCAGCCGGGTTTGAGCATTGCCCGCGATGAAGTTGAGCGAGAAGATATCCAGAAAGGTAGAATCCACGAAGAATGCCTGATCTTCTTCAAAATTTTTATGCTCTCCCTGGGCGTCAGGCACCTGCACACTAATCCCCCGATTATAAGCCCTTGCCGCCGTTTCTACTTCGGGAAAGAAGTCCGGCATAAGGGGGGCAATGGGCGGAGGCACTTGGGCATAACTAAACCCATTGGTAGCATGGTACACCACCCGATACAGCCGGTCTTTATTGGGATAGAACTGATCGTAGCTAAGTTCATCGCGCACGAACAGGAAGATGAATAGACAGCAGGCCATGCCCACTCCCAAACCCACTACGTTGATAAAGGTAAATACCCGGTACTTAGCCAGGTAGCGGCTCGCAATTTTCAGGTAATTTCGCAGCATAAGCAGTCAGCGGTTAGTACCGAAAATTAGCAATATTTCCCCGAAAGCTTCTACCGATATTTGGGGGATATTTTTAGGAAGGGATCGGAAAAGCGGTTACTGTAAGGGTTTGGCTCTCAGGGAGTAAGTAATAAGCCTCTTTTCGCAAGTTGGCTTATGAGGGGTTTTATTGACCTTCGCTTCACATAAGTTATATTCCCCCTATGATACCTACGCTAATCTTCTCATTGGATACAGTAAATTATTCCCTCTATGAATAATAAATTACCGAAGCCCATTAGAAGTGAAGAGGAATTAGACGCCGCTTTTGCCCGAATCGATGAGTTGATGGATGCTCAACCCGGAACCTCGGAAGGAGAGGTAATGGACCTCTTATGAACTGATATGGGCCTATGAACAGCGCCATCACTCGATTGATGCCCCTGACCCTATTGATTTGATCAACTCAAGGATGGAAAGTGGAGAGTTAACTCTAGATCAACTTAAAGAAGTACTACCCAATCTCAGGTATTGAACAAACGCCGCCGAATTGCCATGAACACCGCTTTAAAAATCGTAAAACTTAGCTGGGTACCGGCTGAATCGTTTTTCCAGACACCGTATTGGAGCTCGTTTGATTGAGTCTGCGATTCGTATAAACTTTTTTATATATTGAATACCTAAGTGTTATAGGAATATATTAAGATGTATAATAAAAAATATAAGTACTGGAGAGGAGTCGCCTATATTTTTACTTTAATTTTTGGGTTACGAGCATTACAGAACACGAAAAAGAACGAAAATTACATTCTTATAAGTAAGAAGGAAAATGATAAAAAACAGAAAAAATTTACCTGGCTAGATGGAATAAAGCTCTTTTTCGAATTTGTTCTAGTTATTACAGCCCTTTCCACATTGTATTATTTAATACAGCAAAATGATATTATAGCACAACAGCAAAAAGATATCCAAGAACAAAATAACTATATTAGAGAACAAAGCCTCCAAAACATTCGCTCCACCAATGCCCAAATTACCTCAGATCTCATTGCTACCATAGAAGCACGAAGAAATATTGATAGCATCAATGGTTTGATAGGCCCTGATGGAAGTTGGCAATTGCCGAACTCATTATTGTATCGCGTTGTGACTATTTCTCGAGCATTAATTCCTTATGATACTGTCATCACTGACAATGCTTTACCTTCTGGCGAGTGGGAGGAGGAAGTTAATAATGAATGGGCCTACCAGATGAGATCTTTTGGTGTTTCAGAACGCACGAGAATTGATACAGTCGTGTTAAGTCCAGAACGAGGTTTTTTGCTTTCAGCATTAGTCGATGCTAAAGTAAAGTTTCCCCTATATCCCAACCCAAACTTCGAGTATGCAGATTTAAGAGGCGCTGGCTTCAGAAATATCAGCCTGCGTGGCGTGAATCTTAAAGGTGCTGATTTACGGCGAGCAGCATTCTACGGAACAGATCTGACCAACACAAAATTGTTTGGTGCATATCTCCATAGAGCAACCTTTGAACATGCAAGAGGGATTAGCATAGATTTTAGAAAGGCCAAACTTAATGCTACTATCATTGGAGAAGACATCAGTGGAAATTACGACTCTGCTCTTTTGTTTTTTACACAGTTTATGGGTACAGAAATAAGTGGAACTTTCCGCGGAGCGAAAGTTTACGGTGTGAGCACTAATCTTGCAGACTATAGACATCCTTTTCTTGTAGGTGGCGCTATATTAATCGATAGCTTAGGAAATCCTCTTCCTGATACCCTCCAAAATATAGAACTTTATGAATAGTTTTTAGAGTAGAAAAACACCAGTAGAGATTCTATAAGAAAAGACTTACTTATACAGAAGTATATGTTAATTGTTTCCTGTTCTGAACATTGTAAAAGTTATAAATACGCTTCACGTTTCATACTATATACCAAAACATCATAGCAAGAAGCAGAAATGACGAAGCTATTCCCTCAAAAAGAGCAAATTACCTTCAGATTATTGCCTCCGAATGGCGATTAAAAGCGTTTTATTTTATTGAATACGCATACGATTGATGCATAAATCAATCCTATTCATTCCCCCTCGGAATTTCGGTAGGGTGGTATAGTACTTCTACCGCTTTCTTCAGTTGCTGATCTTCTCCTTCCAGCACTGGTTGCGGGTCGTTTTTGACGAGATGATCGGGCTCGAGTTGCTGGTTCTCGAGGAAGCTGCCTTTCGTATCCACCATGCCGACCTGCGGGATGCCGAAGACCAGTGAGGGATCAATCTGCCGTTCCCACCAGACGGCGGTGCCGGTGCCGGGTACAGGCATGCCTACGGTTTCACCGGTGCCCAGGGCTTTGTAGGCGAAGGGGAACATGTGGGCATCGGAGTAGTTTCCTTCTCCCATAATGACGGATGATGGGCGAGTCCACTTGAACTGAGGTTCGGCACCCAGCTTTTGGCCACGGGGCAGGAAGCTGATGTATTCGGTGCCGTTGAGGAAGGTCACCAGATCATCGTGTAGCCAGCCGCCCCCGTTGAAGCGGGTATCAACCACCACTGATTCTTTGTCGGAATAGCGGCCCAGCAACTCACTGAACACTTCGCGGAAACTGTCGTCGTTCATGCCGCGCACGTGTACGTAGCCAACCTTTCCATTGGATAGTTCTTCGGTTTCGGCCCGGCGTAGTTTCACCCAGCGTTCGTAGAGCAGTTCGTACTCTTCTCCCATGCTGATCGGCTTCACTCGCACATCCCAGCGTTCTTTTTCATCCGGGTCGTACATGGATAGAAGCGTGAATTTTCCGGTTTTGCGGTTCAGCAGCGGAGCCACATTCATATTGGCGGCAATAGGTTCCCCATCAATCTTTTCAATAATATGACCGGCTTCAATATGGTACGTCGGGTCATCCAGCGGGCTTTTATCCATGATCTCCAGAATCTTCAATCCCTCGCCCTGGTACGACTCATCGTAGAAGGCCGCCAGCGAGGCGGTTTCGTCGGCTCCGTCGTGGTCGGGGTAAAAGCGGCAGCCGGTGTGGGATGCGTTCAGTTCGCCCAGCAGTTCGCTCATCATTTCAGAAAAATCATAGTTGTTGTTGATGTGTGGCAGAAATGGCTCATAGGCTGCTTTCAGGCTATCCCAGGCCACTCCGTGCAGGTCTTTTACGTAAAATTTCTTTTCTACCTGCCTCCACATGTGCTCGTACATGTATTCCCGCTCCGAGCGAGGTTTCAGCTCCATTTCCGCCTTAAAGGCCACCGGGTCTTTGCTCTTCTTCTTGATATCTACTTTAACGATCTTGCCGCCATTCATCACGAAGAGGGTTTCGCCTTTTTTATCCAGAGCCAGTTGCCCACCCCGCTCTTCCAGTTTTACTAAGATTTCGGTCGAGCGTTCGCGCAGGTCGGTCACCCACACGTCGTGGCCCTTCTCAAAGCTGCTGAGGTAGTAGAGTTTTTCTCCATCGGGCGAAAGCAGGGCATCTGCCAGGTCAGACGAGTGAATGGTCAGCCGGGCGGTGCGGTCTTCTACATCTTCCAGTACCATGTTAATCGGGTCGGCTACTTTCTTCTCTTCTTCAGCTTTCTTTTCTTCCTCCGATTGTTTCTTTTTTTCCTCCTCTTCTTTTTCTTTAATCAGAGCGTATTCTTCTTTGCTCAGGTTGAATCGCTCCCAGGCTTTGGGATCAAAAAACATGGCGTGTACATCGCTCTGCGAGCCCCAGCTTCCGTGCGAACGCATGCCGTTGCGGTCGGTAAACCAGATCATCATCTCCCCGTCCATCTGCCATTTAGGCACTGCATCGGTATAACCACTGTTGGTCAGATTTACCACCTCACCTTCTCCCGAAGCGGGAATCAGCCCTACCTCATCAATCCAGCGACCCCGGTCCAGGAACTGCGCCAGAAACCATTTACCATCTGGCGACCACTGGTACCACTGGTCACCATCAGCGTAAGAGTAATTTTTTGTGCCGGACAGAATTGTACGGATTTCTTTACTCTCTAAGTTGACTACCCTCAGTGTGGTTCGCTCTTCCAGAAAAGCCACTTCTTTGCCATCGGGTGAATAAGAGGGTTGGAAGGTTTCCATGTCGGTCACTAGAATGGGCGTTTCTTCCAGTACGGTAGCCGCGTAGAAATAAGGCTCTTCATCGCGACCAATGCGGGTTTCGTAGAGATTCCAGCTATGATCACGCTCACTGGCATAGAGAATTTTTCGCCCTTCGGGATCAAAGCTGATGGAGCGCTCCTGCTCGGGAGTGTTAGTCACTCGTTTAGTAAGTCCGTTTTCCACGGCGGTCACGAACACTTCGCCTCGTACCACAAAAGCAATCTCTTTCCCGTTGGGAGAAAGCGCCATTTCGGTAGCTTCGTCAGAGAAAGTTTTGAGCATGCGGGCATTGTATTTATCATCAGCCCGGATGGTGACAGAAACCTTTTTGGGTTCTTCACCTTCTTTCATGGTAAAGATTTCTCCGTGGTAGCCAAAGCACAAGGTTTCCTCATCGGATACGGACAGGAACCGCACCGGGTGGGTATCAAAATTGGTGAGCTGGCTTTTACGAGCGGGGGTATTTACCGCCATTTTCCATACATTAAAGCTGCCACTCTCTTCGCTCAAATAATACACTGATTGTTCATCGGTACTCCACCAGGGGTCTCGATCCTCACCATTGAACGTAGTCAGTTGCGTATGTTCACCGGAGGCGGCATCGTATCGCCAGATATCCCGGGCAATGGAAGAAGTGTGGTGCTTGCGCCAATTGTCTTCATAACCTTTTAAGTCCTGATACAACATCTGCTCGCCCGAGGCTGACAGATGAGCATGGTCCATCGGTAAAGAAAGCTCCTGAGTTGGTCGACCTCCCTCTACCGAAATGCGGTACAATTGGTTGAACCGACGATAGGGAAACAAAGCACTTTCGGCACTGGGGGTGCGGATAGAAGTAAACATAACGGCCTGTCCATCGGCTGTAAAATCTGACGGGTGATCATCTGCGGAATGAAACGTAAGTCGTTCAGCCTTTCCACCCTCAGCGGGCATGAGGTACACGTCGAAGTTACCAAACCGGTCAGAAGCAAAAGCAATCTGCTTACCATCAGGCGACCAGACAGCCTGGTAATCGTGCGCTTCATGCAGGGTGAGCGGAACTGCTTCTCCGCCAGTGCGGGGTACAGAATACAGATCGCCCATATAACTAAAAACGATGGTTTGCCCGTCGGGCGAAATGGCTGGATAGCGCATCCAAGTAGGATCTTCATTATCCTGAGCCGCCACCAAACACGGTAATACGCTGAGTATAAAAAGTAGACGATGCATAACGTAAGTGAGGTTTGTGTATCTAATTCAAAGATATAAAACTATTGCATGACACACCATCACTCACGAGAAAACACTTACGGGTCAGCACGTTGAGAATTCTATTCGCAGCCAACCATCTTAACTTAGCCGTCTGTCTTCAATTCGTCTTTTCTCAAACTTTGCTATGGGTGATAACATCTCGATTATTTTCTTCCTCTAAAAAATGAAATAAAGGCTATTCAAAACCGTAAATTCCAGAAGAACATATCAATCATCTCGAAAAGCAAAAATTATTTCTGAGACAGTTCTTCTCGCCGGTATTACTGCAACTTATTATTACCAGCAGCTCTATCTTCACCGCTCATGCCGTAGCGGTCGGCTTTTGGTTGTGTGTAGGTGGCATTTGTATCTTCCTGACACTGCACCAACCCAACTGCCCGGTGAAACGAAAGGTAACTTCCTGAAAATTCCGGTGAAGTAGCCAAATTGTAAAAAATGATGAGGCGCGCTAAAAACATAGGAACATCAGTTTTGATGTTCCTACAGTAATTTTCCTTTATTCGGCATTATTTCTAGGATGCACTCGCTGCAATCCAGCCTTCTACTTCTTCTTTGGTAGGGTTGGCTACATCTTTCAGCTTCATCTTCTTGCGCATACCACACACATCATTATGCAATTTATTTGGCGAAGCCTCCTGTAATTGAGCTACGGTAGCGATACCGAGCTTTTGTAACACGGGTATCAACTCTGGCTTCACACCCAAATCAATAAAGTCCTGATCAGAGGCCTCTTCTTTCTTGGCTTCCGGCTTCATCTGCGGGAAGAAGATTACCTCCTGAATGGATGGTTGGTTGGTCATGATCATGGTAAGGCGGTCAATACCGACGCCCAGACCGGCCGTAGGGGGCATGCCGTACTCCAAGGCTCGCAGAAAATCCTCGTCGAGCGTCATGGCTTCTTCATCGCCTCGTTTGCCCAGTTTGAGTTGCTCCTCAAAGCGCGCCCGCTGATCAATGGGGTCGTTCAACTCGGAGAATGCGTTACAGATTTCTTTTCCATTGCAGATCGCTTCAAAACGTTCTACCAGTCCTGGCTTGCTACGGTGCTTCTTGGCCAGTGGCGACATCTCTACCGGATAATCGGTGATAAACGTAGGCTGAATGAGCTTGGGCTCACAGGTTTCCCCGAAAATCTCGTCGATCAGCTTGCCTTTCCCCATGGTATCATCAATAGGCACATTCAGTTTACGAGCGGTTTCCCGCAGTTGAGTTTCGTCCATCTCACTGATGTCGATATCGGTGTAGTGCTGAATGGCTTCAAACATGGTAAATCGTTTCCAGGGTCGCTGGAAGTTGATGGTGTGTTCGCCCACCTGCACTTCGGTAGTGCCGTGCAAATCCAGGGCAATACGCTCTACCATTTCCTCTACCAGATTCATCATCCACTCGTAGTCTTTGTAGGCTACGTAAAGTTCAACCTGGGTAAACTCAGGATTATGAAAACGCGACATGCCTTCGTTCCGGAAATCTTTGCTAAATTCGTATACGCCATCAAATCCACCCACAATCAGTCGCTTTAAATACAACTCATTAGCAATCCGCAGGTACAAAGTCATGTCCAGCGTATTGTGGTGTGTTTTGAACGGGCGAGCCGCGGCCCCGCCATACAATGGTTGCAGAATTGGGGTTTCTACTTCCAGATAGCCTTTTCCATCCAGATAATTTCGCATGGAGCTGACCAGCTTAGTGCGTTTGCGAAAGGTTTCCCGCACCTTCGGGTTCACAATCAGGTCTACATATCGCTGGCGGTAACGCTGCTCAGGATCGGTAAACGCATCGTAGGTTTTGGTATTTCCCTGCTCGTCTTTTGCCTCTTTCGGCAAGGGCAAAGGGCGCAGCGATTTAGTGAGCACCTTCAATTCCTTTACATGCACGGTAGTTTCGCCGGTTTGGGTCGTAAACACAAAGCCTTTTACCCCGATGATATCGCCCATATCTAGTAACTGCTTAAAAACCGTATTATAGAGGGTTTTATCCTCATCGGGGCAAATTTCGTCGCGAGCAATATATACCTGGATACGCCCAGCTTCATCCTGAATTTCGGCAAACGAAGCTTTTCCCATTACCCGACGGCGCATCATCCGGCCGGCCAGACTCACCTGCTGAAAGCGGTCGGGGTCCTGTTTAAAATTTTTCTTTATATCCTGGGTATTGGTTGTGATCTCAAACAATTCGGAAGGATACGGCTCAATTCTCATATCCAGTAGTCGCTGCCGTTCTTCGCGGCGGTGTAGTTCTTGTTCGCTTAAAGGCATACCTATCAATTTATTCGGTCGGCAAAGTTACGGACAAGGATTGAAGAATAGAAGGGTTAGAGGGGGATTGTTCTATTGTTCGATTGTTGATTGCTAAATGGCTTAATTGTTAAATGGTTGGATGGCTAAATTGCTAATTGTACTCAAGTTCAGGGTTTCAAGTTCTCAGTTCAGAGTTCTGAGGAATTAGTTTAGGGTTTGTATTCGGAGGTTAATATTCTTCGGGCTTCTGTCTACTAAATGTTTCTGGCCTCCAACTCAATATGATCCGGTCTTCGGCTTCCTGTCTACGTTTTCCTTTTCGGAGTCAGACTTCGGAAGTTTTGGCCCATGATGCGTCTTGGCTTCTTTGTTTTCTTAAACTTCCGAAGTCTCCGATAAAGCCTCCTCCAACCCTTCACTCATTATCTCATTCATTCGACTTTTCCCATAACTTCGGACTCCCGACTTTCATTCACTCCCTGCTCCCAGCGCCAGGCACCCAGCTCTATCCATCAACCCTTAAATATTTTGAATTTTATCGCCTTTTCTGACGTTACTAAGCGGAAAAATGAAGGCACTTGGTGCCAGGGTACGAATCTACGCTGAAAAATTCGTAACATTACAGCTTGAAAAATTTAGGGAAATGACCGTGATAAAAACTGAGTCATGGGTACTCCAGATAATGTGCATTACTTTACTCTGGGGGCTGATTGGTTGTGCTGCGACGAAAAAAACCGCTCGTAATGATGCGGTGGACTATTCGCTCGAAAAAGCCGTATTGTTTACGTCAGGCGCTGATACGGTGTTTGCTGACGATTTTTTATATGTGTACCAGAAGAACCGAGTCACCGATAGTGTGGCTGAGCGTTTGCCCGAAGGTAAAATTCAGGCGATGGAAGACTACCTGGATTTATACATTAATTTTCGGCTGAAAGTGAAAGCCGCTGAAGAAGAGGGGCTGCATCAAAGAGCAAGCTTTAAACAAGAGCTCGCTCAGTATCAGCAACAACTAGCCAAACCCTACCTGATAGAAAACCGGGTAACCGAACAATTAATTGAAGATGCCTACGAGCGAATGAAGCAGGAAGTGCGGGCATCGCATATTCTGATTGAAGTGCCAGAAGACGCCTCACCGGCCGATACGTTAAAGGCATACCAACTAGCTGATAGCCTGCGTACGCTGGCCCAAAACGGGGCTTCTTTTTCTATGCTGGCCGAACAATATTCTGATGATCCTTCAGCAGCCTCCAATGGCGGAGACTTAAGCTATTTTTCGGCTCTGCAAATGGTGTATCCTTTTGAAAAAGCCGCTTACAGCACCCCGGTAGGTGAAATATCCTCTCCCGTGCGTAGTCGGTTTGGTTATCATATTATTAAAGTACATGACAAGCGACCTTCCCAAGGAAAAGTAAAGGTGGCCCACATTATGATCCGCTCGGGTAATGAGAACGATACCGCTGCTTATCAGAAAGCTATGCAGGTATATGAGCAATTACAAATGGGTGCAGACTGGAACGAGATGACCGAGCGTTTTTCAGAAGATGTATCCACTAAATCTAATGGTGGCGAATTACCTTATTTCGGTACCGGCAATATGATTGAAAGCTTTGAGAACGCAGCTTTTGCTCTGAAAAACCCCGGCGATATCTCCCGCCCGGTGAAAACACGCTTTGGCTGGCATATTATTAAGCTGATTGACCGGCAGGGACTGGAGCCTCTCAGCAAAATGCGACCTACGCTGGAAAGGCAAGTAGAGCGCAGTATACAGTCAGAAGTGCGGCAGAGCGAAATGGTTTCTACGCTTAAAGCGGAAAATAGCTTTGAGGCAAACCAAGGTACTATTGAGCAGGCATTATATTATTTATATGCTGGTGACCAAGCAGAAGTGACGACGCCCGAGCGAGGAGCTATGCTGTTTACCGTAGCGGATACCACACTGGAAGTAGGGAATTTCTATGATTATGTTCAGGAAAAACAGGGAGGACTAAGTGCCGATAGTGTGGAGGCGCATCAGCTTTATCAAGCATTTGAGGCGGAAAGCTTGCTGGCTTACGAAAAAAATCATCTGGCTGATAAGTACGATGACTACCGCCGCATTCTTCAGGAATACCGAGATGGTATTCTACTGTTTGATATCATGGAAGAAAAAGTATGGTCTAAGGCAGTGGAAGACAGTGTAGGGCTGCGGCAATACTTTGAGAGCCACCGGGAAGATTACCGCTGGAAAGAGCGAGTACAGGCTACTATCATGGATGCCCAAAGTGAAACCATTCTGAATCAGGCAAAGAAGCAACTGGGTGAGGTTAACGGACCTTTGAGCGACGAAAAAATATCTCAGCTGGAAAGTGCTCTGAACAAAAAAACACCACTAGCACTACAAATTCATCAGGGTTTTTATGAGCGAGGAGAAGAAAGACCCTCAGTAGAAGAAGTGATTGATAAAATAACCTGGGAGCCAGGTACGTACACAGTGGAAGAAAACGGCAGATTTTACTATATTCTTGTTCATGACGTATTACCCCCCAAATTAAAAGAGTTAGACGAGATAAAAGGCATTGTAATTGCAGACTACCAGAATGATTTAGACCAGCAATGGATTGCTGCGTTACGAGAAAAATATCCGGTAGAAATTCATGAAGATGTGTTACAATACGTGGTTCAACAAACGGAACCTTAGCCGATTATCTATTTTATTTGCTATTGTAGGGCTGATATCTGCCTGTAGACAACAAGGCCTGCCCGATTTTCTGCGGTTTAAGAACCAGGAGGCTGATGAAGGGGTGGTGCTACAGCCGATAGCCAGAGTATACGATAATTACCTATATTTGCAGGATCTGGAAGGTATTGTAGACGACAATGCCTCACCATCAGATAGTGCGGATATCATGAACCGATATATCGACAGCTGGATTAAAAAACAGCTTCTGATTGCCGAAGCAGCCTCGCAAATGAAAATTGACGAAGCCGAACTGGAGCGTAAGATTCTGGACTATCGTTATGCGCTAATTGTATACGAGTTTGAAAAAAATTATGTCAATCAACGGGTAGAAACTAACGTTACTGAAGGAGCCATAGAAAAATACTATCAGGAGAACAAGGAGAACTTTGAGCTGAAGAATAACATTATTAAAGGTATTTTTGCTAAAGTGCCTCAGGAAGCTCCCCGTACCGGACGTTTGCGGTCTTTATTTCAGGGGCAACTGACTGATGAAGTTCGAGAAGAAATTAAGTCGTACTGCCTTAGTTTTGCTACCTCATATTCGTTAGATGATTCTACCTGGTATAATTTTGAGGAGGTCATTGCAAACACTCCATTGGTGAGCATTCCGAACAAAGTGCAATTTTTGCAGAAAAATGAGTTTATTGAAACCTCTGACGATCTGTATGTGTACTTTGTTAAGGTGATGGATTACAAAATAAGCGACCAGATTTCACCGTTAGAGTTTGTGCGAGACGATATTACCAAGATCATCACCAACCAGCGCAAAGTTGCACTGACCAAAGACCTTGAGGAAGAAATATACCAAGATGCAAAAGATAATAACCATTTCGAGGTATTTAAACCTACGACAAATCCTATCCCCTCAGCTGCCACTCCTACGGCAAGCACCGATCCTCCGCAGTAAAAGCTGCCTTTTAATCGGCTTTGTCCTTTCGATGTGCCTGGCTCCCTTTGCAAGTCAGGCCCAATACAGTGATGGTGTCATGATTGATAAGATCGTGGCCAAAGTTGATAATTATATTGTGCTCCAGTCTGAGCTGGAAACTGCCTTTCGCGAGGCACAAGCAGCTAACCGCGGGGGTAACATTACCAAATGCCAGGTACTAGAACAGATGGTTATTGAGAAGCTTCTGCTAGCCAAAGCCGAAATAGACTCTGTTGTAGTAGGCGATGACCGAGTGGCTCAGGATCTAGACCGCCGAATGCAGTACATGATCGGGAATTATGGCGAAGAGACCATAGAAGAGCAGTTTGGAAAATCAGTTGAAGAACTGAAAGAAGAAATGCGTGACGATATCCGCGACCAACTGGTGGTGCAGGAAATGCAGCGAACGATTACGCAGGATATTGAGGTTACTCCGGCCGAAGTGCGCAAGTTTTTTAATGCTATTCCAAGTGATAGTCTTCCCTTCTACTCCTCAGAAGTAGCCGTGGCTCAGATTGTAAAAAAACCGACTGTGAGCCGCAGCCAGAAAGAAATTACCCGAAAAGAATTAGTGGATATTCGCCAACGTATTATTGATGGAGAAGATTTCGGTGAATTGGCCCGGGAATATTCTGATGACCCCGGTTCGGCCCAGTACGGTGGAGAGCTAGGCTTTGTAGAGCGAGGGCAGTTTGTGCCGGAGTTTGAAGCCGCTGCTCTTAAGATGCAGCCCGGCGAGCTTTCTCAGCCTATTGAATCAGATTTTGGATTTCACCTGATCCAACTGATAGAGCGGCGGGGAAATCGCTACAATAGCCGTCACATTTTGATAAAACCTAATTCGTCGGAACTGGATGTAAAATACGCTGAGGAGTTTCTGGATAGCCTGCGGAATCAGATCATAGGCGATACGATTACCTTCGAGAAAGCCGCTAAGGAATATTCGGATGAAAAAGCAGAGTCAGGCGGGGCTGGTAGTGGTGGTTTCTTTATCGGAGCTGATGGCTCTAACCGGGTTTCTACCGAAAATCTTGACCCCGTTATTTTCTTCACAGTGGATACTATGGATGTAGGAGCTGTCACTAAGCCCCTGTTGTATCGTATGAACTCCGGAGAGCAGGCTGTACGAATCTTGTACCTGAAATCTAAGTCTAAACCGCACCTGGCTAACCTCAAGGATGATTATCAGAAAATACACAATGTGGCTCTCCAAGAAAAGCAAACCCGGATCTTAAGAGAATGGTTTGGTGATGCCCGCAAGCAAGTGTATATTGAGATCGATCCGGAGTATGACCATTGCAATGTGGGGAGTAGTATTTAGAAATTCTGTTTCATAACCATTTTTCACGCAAAGCGTTTACTCTTTCAGCGCGTTGGGATGCCTGGCGCGTGGCTATAAACCTTAAACCACTCGCTTATTTATGGATTCCACCCAATCGGAAGTTGCCCTCGCCGATCGTTTGAACGAAGATTATCATCGCTTAAAAGACGAAATCAGTAAGGTTGTTATTGGACAGGATGAGGTAGTGAAATTATTGATCACTTCACTTTTTTGCCGGGGCCATAGCTTACTAATTGGCGTACCTGGGCTGGCCAAAACGCTGCTGATTCATACCATTGCTTCAGCAGTTAATCTTGACTTCAGCCGTATTCAGTTTACACCCGACCTGATGCCCTCAGACATAATCGGGGCGGAAACCATTGATAAAGACCGGAACTTTAAATTTATTAAAGGCCCTATCTTTTCTAATATTATTCTGGCGGATGAGATTAACCGAACTCCTCCTAAAACTCAGGCGGCTTTGCTGGAAGCCATGCAGGAGTATAAAGTAACAGTAGCCGGAGAAGATTACCCTCTAGACCGGCCATTCTTTGTGTTGGCTACCCAAAACCCGATTGAACAGGAAGGTACCTATCCGTTACCTGAAGCTCAACTGGATCGTTTCATGTTTGATATTCAGCTGACATACCCCAGCTACGAGTCGGAAGTGGATATTGTAAAAGCAACCACCCAGGATACCGACTATAAAGTGCAGGAAGTACTTACTGGTGATCAGATCACTGAATACCAACACCTGGTGCGCCGGGTGCCTATTGCCGATAATGTGGTAGAGTATGCGGTAGGACTGGTCAATAAAACCCGGCCTTTCACCGCTAAAGCAAGTGAGATAGCCAACAATTTCCTGGAATGGGGCGCCGGGCCACGAGCTTCGCAATATTTGGTGCTGGCAGCTAAGTGCAACGCTTTACTCAACGGTAAATACTCTCCGGATATTGAAGATGTGCAGGCGGTGGCTAAACCTATTCTCCGTCACCGGATTGTCCGTAACTTTAAAGCAGAAGCGGAGGGGATGTCAGTAGACAATGTGATTGAGAAGCTACTCTAAAAAGATCTCACTCAATTAAGATTAAAAATATGCAGGAACCGCCCATCCAGTTGGGTGGCGTACTGGCGTAAGGGTATTTGAGATACCCCACCCGCCGGGTTGCCCTGAAAATCATATACTGAGTTATCGCAACCTTCCTTTATAAAGAAGCCGGAAGGGTCTACGAAGATTTCAGCACACACCTCATCCGTACGGTGCGGACTGGCTTTTTCAAAGGCTCGGTAGGTGTTCGCATTTTCTCGGTAGATCAGAATGCCCTTCCAACCCCCAATAATCTCCACATAACCACCATCGCGTTGTAATGGTAAATATTCCTGGTTATTCAGGTTAATGGTTTCATCCACCAGCACATACGGTATAGGGTCATATAAGGCATCACTTTCACAACTTTCCAATAGGAAGGAAGCACTTACCAGAAACAAAGTGCTTAATAAACCCTTACTCTTTAGACTAAAGCTGGCAAACATAATAAGCCGGATGTGTTTCATTTTATCATTTACTAGATAGCTGCTTATTCGTTTGTTCAACGCTGAAAAAAGAGGGAAAGTGCACTAATAAGCTTCCTTTATCACGCAGCATAATGACTGTAGAACATCAATTGCTTTAGACATATCACTCTGCTTGATTAAGAGGTGATCGGTTGAGTATGCCGATAAGGCAAAAATAGAAATGTGCTTTTCTGCTAAAGCCTGAGAAACCACTGCCAGAAACCCTGTCAATTCAAAAGGTAATGTAACCCGAAACGAAAGCATTTTCCAGCCTTGCTCTGCCGTTAGCACCCACTCGTCATTTAGATCTTCCTCTTTCACTACGACCGTAATTTCTTCGTGATCTTTGAATACCATTATGAACGTGTCTGGTACCCACTTAGCTTTTACTACGGCATAAGTGGCTGGCCAGACTTCTACCGGGCAATGGTGCAAAAAATCTTGGGGGTTCAAACTACTGTTCTATTTTATAAGGTATAGTATCACTGGAAACTATCCACACTTCGTCATAGATAGACGAATAATCAATCTCAATCACCGCGTCACTATAAAAAAGTCTGTACATTTTTTCCGAGGCGGCTTCATCATCAGAACCAATAAGCACTACTGACTCACCTGCTGGTACTACCGAGCCTGGGAATATATTTTGATTAGTAATGGTTGAAGCAATAGTATCCGGGTAGTCGCGGTAGAATTCTGAAGGGTCTTTATGATAAGTAGAATCCTGATAGTGTATTCTGACATCCTTAATAAATGCCGGGCCTACTCCATAGTTCCGTAAAATTATTTGACGCTTGAAGTATTCTCCTCTGCCGTCATTGTGCTTCTCAATCAAGAGATGAGGCATCATGTTGGCATACTGCTGCTTTTGAATAAGATAGGTCTGGTAAGCAAACGTAAAAAACGTTCCTACACTGATGAGAAAAGCCAGCAAGCTCAGAAACTTATCGGAACTCCAGAATTTCTTTTTTATACCCGCATGACTCAGCTGGGCTGGATTACTCGCAACCTTCTCTTCACAGGCTTCTTCAGTCGTTTGTTCCGGAGTTTTGTTCATTGGCTGCAATAAAATAGCTGAAAGCTAAATATACTCAACAATTTAACCTTCAGCAATTGAGCCATGAAGCTTAGTTGAACGCCACAAACTGCTTTAGAAAGCGCACATCATTCTCAGTGAAAAGGCGTAAATCCTTGATCTGGTACTTGATCATCGCGAAGCGCTCAATGCCCATTCCAAAAGCAAAGCCGGTAAACTCTTCCGAATCAATACCGCAGTTCTCCAGCACGTTGGGGTCTACCATGCCGCAGCCGCCAATCTCCAACCAACCCGTACCTTTGGTCACCCGGCGGTCAGCCTCGGTTTCAGTGCCCCACCACACGTCCAACTCGGCACTGGGTTCGGTGAAGGGGAAATATGAGGGGCGTAGCCGAATTTTAGATTCTTTACCGAATAACTCCTTAGCAAAGTGCAACAGTGTTTGCTTCATGTCGGCAAAGCTCACGTTGCGGTCAATATACAACCCCTCTACCTGATGGAATACACAGTGAGCACGGGCAGAAATAGCTTCGTTCCGATAAACTCGCCCTGGCATAATGGCCCGGATAGGCGGTTTCTGGGTTTCCATTAAGCGCACTTGCACCGAGGAAGTGTGGGTCCGCAACACTATATCAGAACCATCTTCTGTAGAATTTTTTTCAATAAAGAAAGTGTCCTGCATCTCCCGGGCCGGGTGGTTAGGCGGGAAATTCAGTGCGGTGAAGTTATGCCAGTCATCCTCTATCTCTGGGCCTTCGGCTACATTGAAACCCATCCGCTCAAAAATCTCGACCACCCGGTTCCGAATCTGGGTAAGCGGATGAATCGCCCCCAAATTATTCGACACCGGTGGAAGGGTCAGATCAGGTACATCATCCGGCTGCCCAGATTTTTGGTTTTCTAGCGAAGCAATCAGCTCTTTAAACTTATCCTGCGCGGTATTTTTCAAGTCATTAAGCCGGACGCCCATTGCTTTTCGTTCTTCAGGGGCAACCGTTTTCATCTCCCCAAACAAGTCGCCTACCACGCTCTTTCTACTGATAAAGCGAAGGCGGTACTCTTCCAGTTCTTCCTGATTGCTTACGGTGTATTGGTTGATTTCCTGCTTAAGTGCTTCTATCTTTTCGTTCATCAATGTAATGATTGAATGAGTGAAGGGTTAAATGAGGGAACGCTATGCAAAAAAGGCCTCAAGTCTCCTATCGGAATATACTTTTGCAAAGGTATTAGTACCGGAGCCGTTTTCAAAGTTTGTAAGCGGCAATCGCTACATTTCTGGATTGATAGACAGGTTTTTGTAATTTCGGGGAGATGAAAGCTTTTGTGCGATGAAGCAATACGAAAAAATAGCGATGATTGGGTCAGGTAATGTAGCCTGGCATCTGGCTCCGGCACTCGAAGACAGTGGTCATAAAATTACGGAAGTATATAGCCGACAGAAAAGTAAAGCCGAGGACTTAGCTCGTCGTCTTTATCAGGCAGACGCCCAAGACCATCTGGATTTTTCAGGAAGTCAGGCTACACTGTTCATTTTCGCCATTTCCGACGATGCGATTGCTCCAATAGCACAACAAATAAAGCTGTCTACTGAGGCATTAGTAGTGCATACCTCCGGCGGACAACCACTAGAAGCGCTGTCGGATACTTCCACCGAGTACATTGGAGTATTTTATCCGCTGCAAACCTTCTCCCGGCACCGAGAAGTATCCTTTCGTGAAATTCCGATTTGCCTGGAAGCTAACGATAGTGATGTGCTACACCGGCTTATTAAGCTGGCCAGAAGTTTAAGTAAACAGGTAAAGCTCATTAATTCTAAAGAGCGGGCTTTGCTGCATGTCTCTGCCGTGTTTGCCAATAATTTCACTAATCACCTGTTGCGGATGGCCGAACAATTGATGCAGGATCATCAACTGGATTTTTCGTTGCTGTATCCTCTGATTGAAGAAACCATCGCCAAAGCTCTGGAAACCAGCCCTGAACAGGCTCAGACCGGCCCCGCTCGCCGTAACGACACTAAAACTATTGAGAGGCATCTACGCCAGTTAAAGACCTACAATTCTTCTTATGCGGAGGTGTATGAGACGATTACCCGGCACATACAGGGCTTTTCTTCTTCGGGACAAGAGCATCATGAATGATGTTGCTACTAGGGTAGAACTTTGAGAGCTTCTAGCTCTTGGCGAAGGTTAGTATTCGGGGTGAGGTGTATGCCGTGAATACCTAAGGCTCGGGCTCCTTCTATGTTTTCCAGCACATCGTCAATAAAAATGCTTTGTTCGGGCACAATAGGTTGGCGGTCCAGCAGCGTCTGATAAATCTGGGCATCAGGTTTCACCACTTTTAGCTCGCCGGAAACTACGGTATCCTGAAAGTGCTGCAAGAATGGATATTCCCGTTGGGCAATAGGAAAAGTTTCTGCTGACCAGTTGGTGATAGCGTATAAGTTGATATCTGACTTCTTCTTCAGTTCTTCTAGCACTGCCACATTCTCGGCAATGGCTCCGCCCAGCATCTCATCCCAACGTTCGTGGTATGCTTGTATTTCGTTTTCATACGAGGGGTGAGTTGCTACCAATTCTTTTACCGCCTCAGCAAACAATCGTCCTCGATCCTGCTCCCGGTTCCAGTCTGAATGGCAAACATCTGTCAAAAAACGGTTCATTTCGGCTTCATCTGAGAAAATCTTACGATACAGGTATTCCGGATTCCAGTCAATGAGCACTCCGCCCAGGTCAAAAATTACAGTATTAAAAGGCATGTTTTATGATTCGAATGAGTGAATTTATAAAAGGGACAACAGTCAGCAATTTAGCAATCAACAATTCAACAACCAATTCACATCTTAAAATCACTGCCGAGGCCGAAGAGGGCAAAATCGTACTTTACGGGGTCGGCGGGATCAAATTTTCTTAGGTTCTCAGTGAGCTCTAGGGCAGTGTGCCAGTCGGTGGGTTTGCGGGTAATGAGGCCCAGCTGTCGGGCTACGCGGTCTACGTGCACATCGCAGGGGCAAACGAGTTGGGCTGGGCGAAGTTTCTGCCAGATGCCAAAGTCTACCCCCCGGTCATCGCGGCGGACCATCCAGCGCAGGAACATATTAAGCCGTTTGCAGGCTGAGTTACGGGCCGGAGTGGCAATGTGCTTGCGGGTTCGCTCCGGGTAATCAGGTAAGCTGAAAAACAATTTACGAAAGTTAATCAGGCCAGTTTCCACAGTTGTAGCTTCTGCCGATACGCCCTGGCAGAAAGCTTCTTCCAGCGAATCGTGCTCTTGATAGAAATGGCGAAAAAACGCAATGAAGTAGAGCGCATCAGTGGCGTTAAAGGTTCGATGCTTGAAGTTGAGAAAAGGTTTTAGGTCATCCTCCTGGTGATTAAGGACAAAATCGTGTGGAGCATGATCCATATAGGAGAAGAACTCCTGACATTTGTTAATAATGGTTTTCCGTTGTCCCCAGGCAAGAACAGCCGCTACGAAGCCACTAATCTCAATATCCTGCTTTTTCTGATACTGATGCGGAATACTAATCGGGTCGCTTTCAATGAAAGCCGGGCGGTTATATGTGTCTACCTGTTCTTCCAGAAAGTCGCGTAAGGCTTCCGGTTCACGCATGCACTAATTGCTCCTGAGTAAGACGAAGTTCAAAGGGTTCTTTTCCATCCTGCCAGCTAATAATAACTCCTCTGCCCTGCTCCTCAACCCGCCAGCTAAAGGATTTTATCGTTTCAATATATTTAAGCTGTCCGGTTTTAAGGTTTAGGAAAACCAGATCAAAATCAGGTAATTCTTTGGGAATAACCGTGTTAAACTTTTGCAGCAAAACTCCATCAAAGCAGGGATATTTAAAATCTCCGAAAAAGGCTTTGGTAAAGGATTCTATATTGCTAGGCGTATCGTTAGATATGGCTCGTAAACGATAATACGCCGGTCCAAACATGATTTCCTCTTTCAGCAGCCGCTCAATGCGAAAATTATCGGCACTAAAGAATGATTGCCAACTGGGTGCCGCCGAAGAGGTTTCTTCTTCTTCCCGGTGAGGTCGAATTTTCATAATAAGCCAGGAAAGTCCCCAGGATAGGGTAGAGAAAACCCAAACAAGTCCCACAAACAGTAGTGAGAAACCAATAATAATCGGATAAAACAGGGTGAAAAGTCCGGTCCAGATCCAGCCTAGAATTTTTTTAAAGGTAATAGGAGTTTGCGACATGAATAAATGCTAATAGTTTGTATAACGTACTGAACATACAAAAATACAACTCAATAAATTCCCCGATGGTTTAACGACCGATGGCTCATTAGATTGATTATTTAATGATTGTACAGGCAATTATAGTAGCAATTTAACCATCGAACAGGAGCCTACTTACTCAATATAGGTAATCTCTACCGGGAAGCGCTCGTTGATGCCGCCTAGCTTGTCGTAAGCCGATTGGGTGAGGCGAATTTCCAGCTTATTATTTACTCCGGTGTCAGGGAGTTTTCCTACCACTCGCACAAAAATGCTTACATCGTTCATCTCATTGCGCACTCGTAAGATAGTGCCGACTGGTGCTGAGCGGTGTAGTGCCAGAAATTTCTGAGTGTTTAAATGGCCCTCAATAACTGAGGCAAAACCATTGCTGGATACTTTTTTATAGGAGGCAATTGTTTCCTCTTCCTCCCGTCGGATGCGCTCGTAGCGTTCTTTCTCCTGGCGCAAGGCTTCGTTGCGGCTAATGCGGCGAGGGGTAGATACTGTGCTGGCGGTGGGCTCAACATTTACCACAGGGACTGGTATTGGGTTTTTCTCGCGAATAATGAGCGTCTGCCCCAGCTTTATATTTTCAGTAGTAAGCTCATTACGCTTCATTAGCTCAACCAGTGGCTCCTGATAGGCCCGAGCAATGGCGTATAAGGTTTCACCTTCTTCTACCTGGTGGGTCACATAACGTTCCGGGTCAGGCTTTTCCTTTTCAGGCAAGGGTTGGTAAATTACAATGGACTGGCCAATTTTCAGAGGGTCCGTTCCCAAGGCATTCCATGATTTGATATTGTCGGTTGTTACCTCATACTCCCTGGCTAGGCGGTAGAGTGTTTCTCCCTCCTGCACAATGTGGAGGACTTTTTGTCCCCGGCTCAGGGTAGGGAACATCGGTATACGCAGCGTGTCGCCAATGGCCAGTTGATTAACATCCCGCTCGGGATTGAGCTCTTTGATTTCCTGTACGGAAACTTCGTACTGCCGTGAGATTGAAAACAGGGTTTGTCCCTGATCAATCATATGCCGCACAAAAATTTCGCCGTTGCGCCGCTCTATCCCGACTGAATCTATCTGAGAAGATGTAGCGGCTAAGCCAGCCACAGATAGCAAGCAACTTAGTCCGATCAATAACAGAGAATACAAATTACGATAAAGCATAACTCACCAGTTGGAGTTTGTGTTGAACAACAATAAGCTGATCTTGGGCGATGAAAAACGTACCTAATCCTACGTTAGGTACCGATACTTCCAAACATTCATGTAGCAGTATCGTTCCATCCTGATCTATAATAAGCAAATAGTTCGCCAATTCAGAATCTTCGTTTGCCACATAGTAGGCGATGCAGATATACGCACCATATTCCAGATATTCACAGCTACCCACCGGCCGCGGCAACTCCAGAGATTCTACAAAGTTGGCGACAGTAGTAAAGTAAGGTTGATTCTCTGAATAAAAAAACGGTTGGAGAAAGTCTTTATTCTTTCTATCCGGCATTTTTTGTGCTGGATATTTCTCCATACCACCCCCTGGCAGTTCAATCTGCATCAGCGTTCTTGATTCATCTTCCGTATTATACCCTATAAGCTGGCTCTTTTCTAATCTAATTATCTGAAAATTAGAAGATTGCCACAAAAGCTTACGCGTATTTGCATCTATAGCAAAATACGTTTTCTTCTCGGGGTTGTGGGTATCTGTAAACGATTGAAGCAGCAGATAATCGTCACTAGCTGAAGCCAGGGTAACCCACCAGGGTTCGGGTAGTGTGAAGTCGCTCCACAGCAGTTGCCCAGAGAGAAGGTCAATGGCGGCAAACCGTACCTGATGCTGGTCAGCATCGCGGAGCTCCAGAAAAAGCCGGTTAGCTGAGGAGCTGGCTTCTATTTTCCATATTGGGGTATCAAACGTAAGGGAAAAAGAGGGAGTCAACTTTTTCAGCAAGACTGCGGTTTTTTACGTATACTAGATAAACTTTCGCTTACTGGCGAAAGTGCTCAAGATAGAAGAAGGATTACAAACGAAAAAGGACTATCCAATTTATATGCCGGGCTAGCCTGGCTGAAAGAAAGGAGTGCCGGACTTATGAAAAACAATCTTTATGTTGCACTGACAGGCTGGATTCTATTAAGCATACTGCCTTATAGCATCAAAGCGCAATCAACGTCTTCTGATAAAACCCAGGTGATGGTGATGGAAATCCGTTCGGAAATTGATGCCCGCACCAGCCGCTATGTTACCCTGGCTTTTGAAGAGGCCAAAGAACTTGATGCCGACTATATTGTCATTGATATGGACACCTATGGTGGTGCTCTTTATGATGCTGATGAAATTCGTACCAAGATGCTGGAGTACGATAAACCCGTATATGTCTTCATCAACAAAGATGCTGCTTCGGCCGGTGCTCTCATTTCTATTGCTTGCGATAGTATTTACATGGCCCCGGGGGCCAGCATTGGGGCCGCTACCGTAGTGACCGGAGGCACCGGAGAAGCCGCTCCTGATAAATACCAGTCGTATATGCGCGGTATTATGCGCTCTACCGCCGAAGCCAACGGACGAAACCCAGACATTGCCGAGGCGATGGTGGATGAAGATCTGGAAGTTGAGGGGGTGTCTGAAGCCGGTGAAGTAATTACGTTCTCTACCTCTGAAGCCCTGAAATACGGCTTTTGTGAAGCCCAGGTGAACAGCATTGAAGAACTGCTGGACCGGGCCGGGGTAGAAGACTACGAACTCACGGTTTACGAAAAAAGCGTGGCCGAGCAGGTTATTGCCTTCTTTTTAAACCCATTTATCAGCGGGCTATTAATTCTGGTCATTATTGGAGGTATTTATTTTGAGTTGCAAACACCGGGAGTGGGCTTCCCGATTTTGGCTTCTTTTATTGCCTTGGTGTTATATCTGACTCCTTATTATCTCAACGGTCTGGCCGCTCATTGGGAGATTGCCGCCTTTTTTCTGGGGGCCGCGCTAATTGCATTGGAGGTATTTGTCATTCCCGGCTTTGGTATCGCGGGTATTAGCGGCATTTTTCTGGTCATCAGCTCGCTCATTTTGATCATGCTCAATAACAACGATTTTGATTTCTTTTTTGTAGACCTGAACGAGATTACCCAAGCGATTGCCACGGCGCTGGCCGGGCTGTTTGGAGGTATTTTGCTCATGTTTTTCGGCGGGGTCCGGCTCACCAACACGGATTTCTTCAAGCGGGTGGCACTCCAGGGCACGCAGGCTAGTACCGAGGGGTATATTTCTAATTTTAAAGTAGGATCGTTTCTGGGTAAGGAAGGTGAAGCCTATACCATACTGCGCCCCAGCGGAAAAATCGTTATTAATGATGAGTTGCTAGATGCGTATACCCGAGGCGACTATATCAACAAAGGAGAAAAAGTAATTGTGGTCAGTGATGAAGGTTCTTCTCTAAGGGTGAAGCTTGCCCGCGATGTGCACTCCCAGACTCAGATACGCTAAATAAATAATTCATTTAAACTGACACCCTATGGCTGACCCTTGCAAACATTTTGATTCTTCTACTCTGAAAACGGCTAACGAATTAGTTTGCCAGGAATGCATTAAAACGGGTGGCCATTGGGTGCATCTACGAGTTTGCCAGACCTGCGGGGGTGTTCACTGTTGTGATAGTTCGCCTAATCGGCATGCCACCAAGCATTTTATGGCCACGCAGCACCCAGTAGTTATCTCTGCCGAGCCAGGCGAGCGGTGGGCCTGGTGCTACATTGACCAGCAGTTGATGCGATATTAACCTCTTAAAAAAGCTGCGCTTTATGGAAGATACGCCAGCAAATCGTGGATATCTCTCCTTGATAATGGCTTGGTTTTATAATCGCTGACTACTGAGTATTGCCGAGCTCGTTGTACGTCTTCAGGAATGATAGAGCTGGAAACAATCACTATTTTTACCGGCACGATCCGGATCTGCTCCAGAGCTTCCAGTAAATTCCAACCCATTACTTGCGGCAAGTACAGGTTGATGATTAATAAATGAGGGAGGGGGTTCTCTCCGGTAAACAAGGCCGTTACAGCTTTTGATACCGAAGGGAATTGATGAATGACCAGGTGAGGAGCTTCCTGTTGAAGCATTTTTTTTATGACGAGCCGGTCTACCGAACTATCATCTACATGGTAAATGACCGGAGCTGGATACAATGACATAGGTTATAGCCTTACTAGTAAAGGATTTCTTAGTTAGGAATGTATTCTAAAGCTTATTGTTCTTACTTACCAGAAATTTTTTGAATCACTGAAAAGTAGTTTCTCTCGCTCAAAAACGCAACTATTTACTTTTGTGATGCCCCGCATTAGAAACACTACGCTAAAGTATCAGGTTGGCATAAAAGCATGGCAATTTCTCAAGCGGATTCATATTTCTTTATCAATATTTTTTGTGTTTACTGGTTCCCCTGCCGTAATAAGCTATTTACTGATGTTAATACTAAATATCTACTAAAAAGATACTGCCTGTTCTCAATAATTTTTATAACTTTTTAGAAAAAAAATTAAATAAAAAGATATATTTATCAACACAATAGCTGATTTACAGTTGATATTAAAAATTTACCAAGATTGATAAACCATCCTTTATGCACACTTTTAAACTTTCTAACATCCATGCAGTCCTGTTCTTTTTGGCCAGCATGGGGCTACTTTTTCTAAGCAGTTGTGATGATGACGAAGGATTCGTTCCCCCAGTTAATGAAGGTCCCAGTGAGTCTTATGTTTTTAAAGAATTAAATAGTTCTGGCCTGGCTGGATACGTTAGGTTCTCCCAAAACGACGATAACTCTATTGAGGCACTTCTCTATGTAGCAGGTACTGAATCGGGTAATACCTATCCGGCTCATATTCATGCTAACTCAGCTGCTGAGGGAGGAGACATAGTTATTACTTTTGATCCGATTGACGGTGCTACCGGCCAAAGTACTACTACTTTTTCGCAAACCGATGCAGGAGCCAGCATTACTTACGATGAGCTTCTCAACTATGATGGCTATGTAAATGTACACCGCAGCGCAGATGACTTAACAGTTTTGTTACAAACCGATATTGGCGGCAATGAATTAAACGGTACCACTAAGTCTTACCCTTTGGGTGGCCGCGACAATTCCGGAAATACCGGTACGTTGCTTTTGGCCCAACGAAAAAACGGAAACACCTTAGCGACTATCACCTTGGATAGCTTGCAGAAACTTTCAGAAGGGAACAGCCATCCGGCCCATATTCACGCTAATACGGCAGCAGAAACCGGCCCTATTGTTATTGACTTTAACCCGGTAGATGGCGGCACCGGCACCAGTGTTACGCATATTGAAGCAACTAACGATGGTACGGCTATCAACTACGAAGGCTTGTTAGAATTTGACGGTTACGTAAATGTGCATCAAAGCGAAGCTAATTCAGGTACGCTTATCGTACAGGGAGATATTGGAGCGAATGAGCTAACCGGTGAATCAGTTACTTATTCGCTGATGGAAAGAGCAGTAGAAGGTATTATGGGAGAAGCTGTTTTTGAGGAGCGAAACAATGGCGAAACACTAGTTACCCTTTCATTAGAAGGAACACCGGAAGGAGGAGAACACCCAGCTCATATTCACATGAATACAGCGGCTGAAGGTGGCGGTATTGTCGTTACTTTTAATCCGGTTAACGGAACCACTGGCATGAGCATGACGAATGTGGCTACAACCGATGACGGAACGGCGATTACCTACGAAGAACTATTAGAATACAATGGCTATGTAAATGTACATCTCAGTGCAGCTGAACTGGGCACAATTGTAGCGCAAGGAGATATAGGGCAAAATGCTCTTACGGGCGAAATGGTAACTTATACTTTAGATTCAGTAGCCGTGCCTACCATTAAAGGTGAAGCTATCTTCTACCAGCGAAATAATGGAACTACCCTGGTGGAGCTCATGATTGAAGGAACCCCGGCTGATGGTATGCATCCGGCCCATATTCATGCTAATACTGCCGCGGAAGGTGGTGGAATTAAGATTGACTTAACGAGTGTTGATGGAGCTACTGGCATAAGCCGAACTCAGGTAGGTGCCTTTAATGATGGCACTCCGGTGACCTACGAAGAATTGTTAGAGTATGACGGATACATTAATGTGCATTTTAGTGCAACTGAACTAGGCACTATTGTAGCACAAGGCGATATTGGCGCTAATGCGCTAACTGGAGAATCAGTTACGTATGCGCTTAACGATGTAGGGATGTCAGGTGTGAGTGGTACGGCAACTTTTGCTCAAAGAAATGACGGTTCTACCCTGATTACCCTGATGCTCACCGGAACTCCTAGTGATGGTAACCATCCGGCCCATATTCATTACAACTCGGCCGAAGAAGGCGGAGACATTGCCATTGATCTCACGAATGTAAACGGGGCTACCGGACTCAGCAAAACCTCGGTAATGATTACGAATAACAATGTACCGATAACCTATGAAGAGCTTATTGCCTTTGATGGATACATTAACGTACATTTAAGCCCGGATGACCTGGGCACTATCGTGGCGCAAGGAGACATTGGAGCTAATGCGGCAGAGTAATTAGCCTGACGATTCTGAAAGAATATCTCTGACAAGAGATAGCTAAAATTATAAAGGAGGGACGATACTGTCTCTCCTTTTTCTTTTAAAGACCTGATAGGAAGCGGGTGCTGGAGGCTCCCCCATACAGCCTCCCGCTGATCGCCTCCAGCAACACTTATGTATAAAAACATCGCTATATATCACGGTTTCTTTAAACAAAGGCCATTGTGTTATTATTGTAAATGATATAAGTATTACATAACTTTTGTCTATCCTACCTATCCAACATAATGAAAGAAGATCAGCCTGAAGGTACTCGTGTGGCTTCTTTACTGGGCCTTTATCTGGGAAAAAAAGAAGAACTCCTGACCGATTTACCCAAACGTACTCCCGATAAAGCGGCTGATCAGATAAGTAGCTTTATCCGAGCGCTTGAACGCCCTTACACCGATATTGCTTCGGACATTGGCACTCCCGCTCATCTCGTACATCATGTGCTTAATACGGTGGCGGCAGCCAGCCAGTCTCTGGTGTCAGTAGAGGCTTCGGTGGCTAATGCTAAGTATCAAACACCTGCCGCAGGTAGTAATTCATCTGGAAAATTCGCTGGTTATATCCGGTCAACGCCTATATTCTATCTTTTCGGGGTAATTATAGCGTGCGTGCTGGCCGTCATCCTTATCCTTACAAATAATCCTGACCCGGCGGTGTTACCCATTGTTTCGCTTATCGTTATTGCTATTCTGGCCACGGTGGGTGCAACAACCTCGGGAAGTGGCTCAGGACAAGCACCAACGCTTACGCCCAAAATAACGCTTTCTGTAGATGTAGCTACGCTTGATAAAAAAATATCCCATGCCCTTCGCGTAGCTGATGAACTTCTGGAGGCAGCTAGCCTGGCCTACAAAACCGAAGGGCAAAAAGATGATCGCCCTCAGCTTGAACCCAAGCGAACCTTTGAGCTGCTTCAGGCGCTGGCCTCTCATAGAATGGCTTCTTTCCAGGAAAAAGAAGCCAGTGACTTAGCGGGTGACGCCATCCGAATTCTTTTTAATGCGAAAGTAAAGCCAGTAGAGTATACGGGTGAGCAGGCGCATCTTTTTGAGCAGCGGCCAGCCGGAATCACCGAACCCAGAACATTATTACCCGCTTTAATAGACGAACACGGTGAATTAGTTTGTGAAGGAGTCGTGCTGACTCCTATCGCCTAAGTATTGAAAAAGGAAAACATGGATAACATACAGTCTTTAGAGCAACTAGAACGTCCTCAGCTAATTTCTGAAACCAAAGATGTTGTCGGGTTTGACCTGGGGCACGGAGATACCTCAGCCGCGCGGGTATCGGCTACTGGGGGGAGGGTTCAACCCCTAGAGCTAGTGAAGGGTACAAAAGTTATTCCTACCGCCCTGGGTACGCGGACTGATGGCTCTATCGTTATCGGGAAAGATGCTTTCCGGCAGGATGTCAAAGATTCGGTACAACAATTCAAAAGTGCTAAGGTAAACGACCCTCAGGTATCCGTGGCCCTGCGCACCTTTGTGAATGAAGCCGTAAACCGGCTGAGAACCAATAACAGTACTATTGCTTTCAACCCGACTACCCTCATGGTGTTTGGTTGCCCCTCCGCCTGGTCAGATGCTCAGCGGCTGGCTTACGGCAGCTTGCTTAGCGGACAGGTATCTAATATGCAGGCTATGCTGGTGCGGGAGTCGCGAGCGGCGTTTATCACCATGAAGGAGGAAAAGCAACTGAACAGCAGCGAAATCCGGGAATCAGTCCTGATTATAGACCTGGGGTCCTCCACGACTGACTTTACCTTTGTCTGGGATCTGGATCCCGGCGAGCTGCCCGTGGGTAATGTCTACTCTCTGGGCGCATCATTAATTGAGCATCAGTTACTAAAAATTGCCCTACAGGCCAGTCCTGAGCGGAAAGCGATAGAACAGTGGCTACAGCAACACTCCGGCGAGTATCACCGCACAGTATGGAAATTTCGGGAAGCCAAGGAAGATTACTTCCGCGACCCTTCTGCCTTGCAACCCGGGCCACCTATTGAAATTAATATGACGTATTGGTCCAACCCCGATCAACCGCTGAAGCTGGAAGCTAAACTCACGGCCGATGATTTTGAAAAGGCATTGGATACTCCTCAGGAGGCACTAGGAGCTTCTCCCATTTCGTGGCGGGCACGCTTTCGAGCCGATCTTCAGGCTTCTTCACGGAATATTCAAGAGCTTACCGGAGCACCCCCGCGCATTGTGATACTGACCGGCGGTGCAGCACGGATGGATTTTATTGAAGAAATTACCAAAGAGGTTTTTCCTTCTCCTTCATCAGTCCGGCGAGCCCCGGAGCCTGAACATACCATTTCCATTGGGTTAGCTTTAGCTGGATCCATCCGGTATCGTACTCAGTCTTTCCTTAAAGAGATCAATGAGCTTATTAATACTGGTGTGGTCGATGACGTGATTCATAAGCGTATGGATTCTTTCGCCCAGGCCATTGCCGATGCCGTAGCCAACGACACGACTGAGAGGTTTTTCCTGCCGGAATTTTTGAGTTGGCGTAGTTCGGGGGAAGGCACCCTCCGCGATATTGCGGAAAACATTTCTAATCGTATGGAAGCCTGGCACAACTCCGAAGAAGGACATAAACACATTCTGGAAGCCCTCACCGGCTGGTATCGGCAGATTGAAAATGATCTTCATAAAATTACCGCTCCCATCTGTATCAAATACAACCTGGATGCTGACGTCCTGGACATCCCCAAAGCACCTTTTGATCCGGCCCATTCCAACCCCACCACCGACCCGGAAGAAGTTCTGTTCGGAACAGCGCGTATCATTATGAGTGCGGTGCTGGGAGCGATCAGCTTTGTTGTTAGTTCGCTCTTATTTGGAGGAGGCATCGTTTTACTTACTCCTACCGGGCCCCTGGGGGTGATTGTTGCGGGAGTAGTCTTATGGATTTTTGGGGAGACTGCTAAGGAATTAGCCATTGAACGGGTGATGGACATGAATTTGCCCCGATTGGTACGACAAATGTATCCTCGCTCTTTTCTGGAAAGCAATGTTCGCCGACAGGCCAGCAAAGCAGATGGTGAAATTCATACGGAAATTATGAAAAGCATTCTGGGAGGTTATCCGGAAAAAGACCCCGACCGTGAAAAAAAAGAGCGCCAAGCCAAAGAAAATCAAGACAAAATCGTCCAGGAAATTTCTAACGGAGTAGAAGAAGCCTTAAAACAGCGAGCCGGTGAAGCCAGCGTTCTGATCATTTAGAAACAGTTCGTATACATTTCCGGTGTAAGAACAGTTAGCTAACGTAGGTGGTGTTCCGCTATTTTCTACCTATCTATGATTAGTTAATGATGAATGACTAATGATTGATGAAATAATAAAAAAGTCCGAGCATTAATCACTAGTCATCAGTCATTCATCATTAAAATTATTCATTTCGCAAACTATCAACTGGGTTAGCTAAAGCGGCTTTGATCGATTGAAAGCTGATGGTCAATAAAGCGATAACGATAGCTACTACGCCAGCTAGCACAAACACATCCCAACGGATGGGTATTCGGTACTCGTAATCTTTAAGCCACTGCTGCATTAGGTACCAGGCAACCGGAACGGCTACGAGGAGCGAAATCAGGATTAGGAACAGGAAATTTTGGGTGAGTAAACGGAAGACATTGTTAAACGAAGCTCCCAGTACCAACCGGATGCTAATCTCCTTACTGCGTTGCTCTACCATGAAGGCCGACAGGGCAAACAGCCCCAGACAGGCTACGATGATGGCCAGTGCGGCAAAGCTGGTAAAAATTCGTCCCATCCGTTGTACATCGTCATACATCAGCGCAAAGCTCTCGTCCAGGAAGGTATAGCGAATGGCTTGATTGGGCAAAAATTGATTCCAGAGAGAGGTGACTTCAGCCAGCAGGCCAGACATATCATCAGAGCGAACTTTGGCTAACACCAATGATTGCTGACGGCCCAAAACCAAACACAACGGCTGGATATCGTCCTTCAGCGATTCAAAGTTAAAGTCTTCTACTACGCCGATTACCTGCCAGCCTTCCCGGCCATTCACAATCCGCTGACCCACCGGATCAACCAGACCAAGTTTGCCAGCCATTTTTTGGTTGATGATGACCGCCTGGGAATCGCTCGCCATTTCAACTTTGAAGTTGCGCCCCTCTACGATGTTCATTCCCATAGTAGGGATATAATCAGTATCTACCCGCCAGATCTGCCCGCCTATTGCAGCATCTTCATTGACTTTTCCCTCTTTCCAGAAAGGGTTCTGATTTCTTTTAGTACCGGCAATAGGCAGGTAGTCACTCAGCGATACGTTCTCTACTC
Organism: Roseihalotalea indica; assembly: GCF_022458895.1. The sequence goes on from NZ_JAINFL010000002.1 coordinate 691,715, forward strand.
CCGACAAGGCCAAGAGTTCATTTTTGAAAGTAGGCAACTGCTCACCAATGGTGTTAGCACCCTGGATTAACAACACCTGTTCTTTATTAAAACCGACTTCTTTATTCAGAATAAAATTCATCTGCCGATAGATGATAAGAGTGCCGATGATCAGCACAATGGAGGTAGCAAACTGAAAAATAACTAGCAGACTGCGCATCCGGGAGCTTTTGCTTCCCCGACTCAGTCCTCCTTTCAACACCTGAGCGGGCTTGAAGCGCGACAGGTAGAAAGCGGGATAAACACCCGCCAGCACTCCGATAAGTAAAGTAGCTAGCGCAATGAGCGGAACTAACCACCAGCTGCTCCAGGGAAAAGACAATGTTTTGCCCGCCAAATCATTAAAATAAGGCAGTAGTCCCTGAGCTAACAGGAGGCTTAATAAAAACGCCAATACGCTAAACAGGACTGACTCGGTCAGAAACTGCTTAACCAACTGGGCCCGGCGCGACCCTACCACTTTTCGCAAACCTACTTCGGTAGCCCGGTTGGCCGATTTGGCGGTGGAGAGATTGACAAAGTTAATACAGGCAATGATGAGGATAAATCCGGCAATGGCACCAAACAACCACACAAAACGAATATCACTATGGCTTAATCCATCTTGAATGCCGACCGACCGAAGGTGGATATCGCTAACGGGCTGTAGCTGGAGGCTAATACTATTCGCCATTTCTTCAGCATCGGCCCTGCCTGTTTCCAATAGGGTGGGCAACAAATACTGCTTGATAATTCCTTCGGTAAATTTTGCTGCTAAGGGTTCGGCTTCCGTTCCTGGTTGTACCCTGATGTAGGTGTAGTAGTTGTTAGCACCCCAGTTGGTTTGCTCGCCGGGATAAAAGTTGGCCCCCACAATGGACATCAGAAAGTCATACGCCTGAAGGTGAGAGGTTGACGGAAAGTCCTCAAACACTCCGCTTATTTTATAGGGTTTTTCCTCATTGTTATCCAGAATCAGCGTTTTACCTACTGGGTCTTCATCGGGAAAGTATTTATCCGCCTTGCTCTTAGCGATAGCAATCGTATTGGGTTGGTCAAGGATGTGCTTTGGGTCGCCGCTTATAAAGTGCGGTTGCAGTATATCAAGTAATCCCTGATCGGCAAATACAAAGCCTTCTTCGTATAGGGTTTCGGTTTTATCGGCTCGTCGAAGCTCTTTGTTTCCTGCGCCGAATAGCCCGCTGGCCAGAAAGTGCCCGGCGGCTTCCACCTCCGGAAAATCATCTTCCAGTGCTCGGGCCAGGGGTGCCGGAAAATGCGCACCTCTCTGAATCTCCCCATGGTCGTTAAAGGCACCTATCACCCGGTAGATACGGTCAGAATCCGGGTACTGCTGGTCGTAACTAAGTTCGTGTTGAATAAACAGAGCGATTAACAAGCAGGCTGCCAGGCCCAGTGCCAGGCCACCAATATTAATGGCCGAGTACATTTTCTGCTTCTTGAGATTGCGCCAGCCAATTTTGAAATAACTTTTATACATAGCAATAGGATTAGTCGGGTTATATTTTCTTTTTCGGATATAATCAGGATGCAGAAACATCAGCACATTGAGCCAGTAAAGTGCTTTAGCTTGCCTTACACCCTTCGTCTCTATTCTGCGTTGAAACAACTCATACAAGTCTCCTTCCACCTCATCCACTAAGTCCTCATGGCAATACCAGCGCAAAAAGCGGGTAGCTAATTTGGGTGGTGTTTCACTATTTTTCATTTATGATAAGTTCATGACTAATGATTGATGAGTAATAAGATAGTCAGGACATTAATCACTAATCATTAGTCATTCGTAACTACTCAAGCTATTCATTCCGCAAGTTATCTACCGGGTTGATCAGGGTCGCCCGAATAGACTGATAGCTGATGGTAAGCACGGCGATGACGACTCCGATCAGCCCGGCCAGCAGAAACACATCCCAGCGGATGGGGATGCGATACGCATAGTCTTCCAGCCACCGTTGCATCAGGTACCAGGCAATGGGCGTAGCAATCAACAGCGAGATCAGCACCAGAGCTAAATAACTTTGGGTTAGCAAGCGAAATACCTGACTCAGCGAAGCGCCCAATATCAGCCGAACGCTAATTTCTTTGCGCCGCTGCTCAATCATAAAAGCGGATAGGGCAAACAGCCCCAGACAGGCAATGATAATCGCTAAAACGGCAAAGCTGGTGAAGATGCGCCCCATCCGCTGCACATCGCTGTACATTCGGGCGTAGCTTTGGTCCAGAAAGCTGTACTGAAATGGCTCGTTGGGAGAAAATCGCTCCCATACCGCAGTAATTGCCGCAATCGCTTCTGATATATCGGAAGTATTGACTTTGACCGAAGCCACCGAGCCACCCCGACCCATGCTCAGGGACAGCGGCTTAATATCTTCGGTAAGCGGCTCAAAATGAAAGTCCTTGACCACTCCGATGACCGGCATTGCTGGCCAACCACCACCGGTAATCTCCTGACCTACGGGGTCATCCATACCCAATTCCCGAGCCATTGTCTGGTTGATCACCACGGCCTGAGAATCACTGGCAATTTCGGAGTTGAAATTCCGACCAGCTATCAGCTCCATGCCCATCGTTGAAATATAATCAGGGTCTACCTGCCATAACTGTCCGTCAAGTGGGCTGTCCGTTTCTTCCCTTCCTGTTTTCCAGAAGCTGGTGCCACTTCTCATTGTACCGGTTACTGGCAAAAAATTGCTGATTGATACATGCTCTACGCCGGATAGAGTAAGGAGCTCATTTTTAAAGCTAGGCAGTTGTTCGTCCAAAGCATCTACTCCCTGGATCAGCAGTACTTGTTCTTTATCAAAGCCTACATCTTTAGTTAGAATAAAATCTAATTGCTGGTAGATGATGAAGGTGCCGATGATCAGCACAATGGAGGTAGTAAACTGAAAAATAACCAACGTGCTGCGCATTCTCGAGTTTTTACCTCCCGACTGTAAGCGTCCCTTTAGTACTTTTATGGGTTGGAAACCGGAAAGATATAATGAGGGGTACAAACCCGCTAAGATACCGACCAGCACCGCAACAGCGGCCATAAGCGGCAGGAACCACCATTCCTTCCAGGGAAAGACCAATGATTTTGCCGCTAACTCATTAAAATAAGGTAAGAGCAGCCAGGCCAGTAAGCCAGCCAGGATGAAGGATACTACACTAAACAATACCGACTCGGTTAAGAACTGGCTGATCAGATTGATTCGGAAGGAACCTACTACTTTTCGCAGTCCCACTTCTTTGGCTCGCTTGGTTGCTTTGGCCGTAGACAGGTTAATAAAATTGATACTGGCAATGATCAGAATAAACCCGGCAATGGCCCCGAATAGCCAAACGAAGCGAATATCGCCGTGGCTAAATCCATCCTGTATTCCTTTTGAGTAGAGATGAATATCGCTGATAGGCTGTAATTCAATAGAAACGTTCTTAGCCAGGTCTTCGGCATTGGCGAGGCCTCCCTCTTTCCAACCAGCCACCATGTATGTCTTGACGATACCCTCAGTAAGCTTTGACGCCAACTGGGTGGCATTGGTTCCGGCCCGAACCTTGGCGTAGGTATGGAAAATATTTCTCCTCCAGACAGTGTGATCGCCTGTAAAAGACTCCGTGTCGGTGAGGGTCAGTAGGAAATCATACTGGAAATGGGAGGTTGCCGGAAAATCCTCAAAAACTCCCCGGATGATGTAAGGCTGAGATTCATCATCGTTAAGGATAAGGGTTTTACCCAGTGGGTTTTCACGAGGAAAGTATTTATCGGCCTTGCTTTGGGAGAGGACCAGGGTATGCGGTTCGGTAAGTGCCTGAGACAGATCTCCTTGCAAAAAGTGAGGTTGTAAAACGTTCAGCAACTCCTGATCGGCATATACAAAGCCTTCTTCGTAAATATTTTCAGCTTTATCCGCTCGTCGTACCAATTTACTTTTCGGCCCGATCAGTTCACTGCCAATGAAGTGGCCCGCAGCTTCCACTTCCGGGAAATCCTCCGGCAACACCGTAGCCAGCGGAGCCGGGAAATAGGTGGTTTTGGTCGTTTCACCCTGAATATTGTAGACTCCCACCACCCGGTAGATACGGTCCGCATCCGGGTACTGCTGATCGTAGCTGAGCTCGTGTCGGATGAAGAGAGCAATTAATAAGCAGGCGGCTACACCCAGCGTTAGCCCGCCTATTTTGATAGCCGAATACATCTTCTGCCTGGTCAGGTTTCGCCAGCTCACTTTAAAATAGTTCTTAAACATAGCGGTATGGTTGGTGGTGTGATTCTTTCTTTTTCGGATATAAGCGGGCTGAAAGAACATCAGTACATTCAGCCAGTAAAATGTTTTCGCCTTTCGTACTCCTTTGGCAGCTATTCTTCGCTGGAATACTTCGTGTAAGTCCCCTTCTATCTCCTCCAGCAATTCCGGGCGGCAGTACCATCGCAGGAAGCGGTTGGCCCAGGAGGGAGGCGATTCAATGTGTTTGCTTTCATTACTCATTGCGTAGAGAATCTACCGGATTGGCCAGTGCAGCTTTGATGGATTGAAAGCTGACTGTCAATAGGGTGATGATAAAGGCCCCTAAACCGGCTGCTGCAAATATCCACCAGGTTATTTCAGTTCTGTATTCATATTGCTGTAGCCAATTGTGCATGAAAAAATAGGTGACCGGAATAGCGATTAAACAGGAGAGGACAATAAGTATCACAAAATCTTGGGATAACATCTGCCAGAGTTGGGATACGGATGCCCCCAACACTTTTCTGATCCCGATTTCTTTGGTGCGTCTTTCAGCTACGAAAGCAGCTAACCCGAACAGGCCCAAACCACTGATTAAAATGGCCAAGACAGCAAAGAAAGTAGCTAATTTCCCAATGCGTTCCTCAGCACGGAATTTGGCATTGTATTCCTCATCTACAAATTTGTAATCGAAGGGCGCAGCGGGAGCAATCTGTTTGAAAATATTTTCTATATTCGATAGGGCTTCGCTGACATTAACTTGAGGATTAAGCCTGATGAACATCCAGGACAGTTCTGTTTCGGAAAGGAACATGATAGCTGGGTAGGGTGATTGAAAAGGATCACCTTTTATCATGTCTTTGACTACACCCAAAATGGTGAAATCGTAAATTCCTGAGTAACCATATGCATATTTCAGATTGACCCCAATGGGGTCTTCCAGCCCCATTAATTTTTGTGCAGATTCAGTGATGACCACTCCTGATATATCCGTGCGAAAATCTCTTGAGAAATCTCGCCCTTCTAGTAGTTTCCAATCCACTGTTTGACCATATTCATAATTCACGCTAACGGTATTGAAAGAAGGATTGAACGAAGGATCTTTACCTGGCCAATCAAAACCACCGTTGTTGCCCAGCGTGTTGGTAAGCGGATAGTTGGCCTCTGCCACCTCGACCACGGTTCCCGTTTTTTTTAGTTCATCTCTAAAAATTTCATATTTTCCATACAAACTGCTTACCCTTTTGGGGATCATTAACAGACCATCGCGAGTATAGCCCACAGGACGATTTTTGGCATGCTGAATCTGTTGATCAACAATGAGCGTACCGATGATAAGGGTCATTGAAACGGTGAACTGAACCACCACTAGCACTTTACGGGGCAGGGCTGCATAACGTCCCATCCGAAATGTTCCTTTCAAGGATTTAACAGGATTGAAAGAAGACAAATAAAGTGCGGGATACATACCCGCCAACATTCCCGTGAAGAAAGTAAATCCCAGTCCTACCATCCAAAACCACGGGTTGGTAAACGGCATACGCATTTCTTTTCCTGCAATTTCATTGAACCAGGGTAAAATCAACAGAACAATAGCTATTGACAGAATAAAAGCAAATAAGGCTACCAGCAATGATTCACTAAGAAACTGGTTAACCAGTTGATAACGCATAGACCCCATGCTCTTGCGAACTCCTATTTCTTTTGCTCTTTTTTCGGAACGAGCAGTACTTAAATTCATAAAATTGATGCAGGCGAGCAATAGCACGAAAAGGCCAATCAAACCATAAAGCCACACAAACTTTAATCGATTACTCGTTACACTGGCCCCGTCTTTAAATTCGGAGAACAGGTGCCACTTACGCATAGGATGCAGGAATAGCTCAGGTCCTGTAGCAGCCAATTCTTCGGGTATATGATTCAGTAATTGATCTTTGATAAGGGCAGATGCCGCGTCAAAATTATGTTGGGGGCGAAGTTGGACATAGAGAAACATATTGAAATTATCCCAGACATTCGGATCGAGGCCAGTCATTGAAAAAAATAAATCAAGCGGGGCAATATAGGACGTCTCCCGAAAATCAGAATTGTGCGGTAAATCCTCATAAACACCGGTTACTGTTACCACTGATTTGCCATCAATGGTCAATACTTTATTCATAGGATCTGAATCGCCAAATAATTTGTCTGCCAGCGTTTTTGAGAGTAGGATGGAACTCATGTCTCTAAGACCGTTTCGTGTGCCGTGCAACATGTTTAATGTCAACATCGCTGGGCCTTCGGGTTGCATAAAATCACCCAGTTGCACAAAGCTTTTATCCTCTACAGAAATGATATGTTCTTCTGACCCCCTCCTCATCACGACGTGTTCGAAATAGTTTTCATAAGATGAACGAAAAAGCTCGCCTAAAGCACTTGGATGATAACCACTGGTAATTCTTTCCCCATCCAGCCGACCCTGATGCCGCATCACCTGGGCAATACTATTGTAGTTTTGGTGATACGTATTAAAAGACACTTCATCGTAAATCCACAAACTAATAAGTAGGGTTACTACCATACCTGCCGCCAATCCACCAATGTTGATGAGGGAGTAACCTTTGTTTATCAAAAGATTTCTCCAACCGATTTTAAAATAGTTTTCAACCATAGCCATAGCATTAGTAGCATTGTAATTTTTTCTTTTGCGGATATAGTCCGGCTGGAAAAACATCAGCACATTGAGGCAGTAAAGCATCTCGGCTCGCCTCTTGCCTTTCGTTTCTATCCTGCGCCGGAACAGTTCGTACAGATCGCCTTCGACTTCATCCAGTAGCTCCGATCGGCAGTACCATCGCAGGAATTGGGTGGCTAAATGCGGTGGTTCTGGGCAATATGGCATATCCCCTTTCTTCATTTATATCTTCATCAAATATTTCCACCTTCCCACACAATTCGGGGAATGGCCTGCCACATGGCATTGCGCTGCTGTCGGGCCTCGTGTAGTACTTCCTTGCCGGAATTAGTAATAGTGAACAGCCGCTTCTTCCGCCCGCCTCGCTCGTCGGTGGCTCCGCCCATATGAGAGTGCAGATACCCCTTCTGTTCCAATCGCATCAGCGTCTTATGCACGGAGCTCAGCGTGACATTACGACCAGTGCGTTGCTCAATCTCATCAGTAATGGCCAGGCCGTAAGCGTCGCCGTACAGGATGCCCACGGTTAGTAAGACGATTTCTTCAAATTCACCTAAGTGGCTTCGTTGATTCATTTGTTTCACCTTTGTCTATCTATTAAAGACAAGGAGGGTGCCAAGGTGAAATTCGCGTAAAAACTAAGGTATTAGCAGCCAGTACTGTTCAATTACGAACAAGCGCTGTGCATTACCGGACATATAGAAGAGGAATGATGGACTGGAGGAAAAGCGGACCTAGTCGAAAAACTGCCATTTTATACCCAGGTCCAGTACTCGTGATTGCCCAGTATAGAAGGGGGCCGTAAAGTAACCATCAGATAAAAAGCCCTGATTCACCTGGGGCATACGGATAAACAGCCGGGCCGTTCTCACTTTCAGATTTACAAACAAATCGGCTACGGGGTAACTTTGACGGCCGTATGGCAGGGAAAAGTTGCCTAGTAAACCCAAGTTATCTTCTCCGTTAGGCTGAAGGAAAAACTGCTGAGTAGCTACATCATAGTCGTACCCCAGATATGAACTTGTGTAATGAATATCGGTGCCAATCTGGAGGATGATTTTACCATCCAGAAAAATATTTTCATAGTACAGGCGGCCAAAGGCAGTGAGCTCAGGCACCGGAAATACATCGGCGGCCCGCCCACTTTTAAGAGTGTAAATAGCCTGCCCCCGGAAGTGGAGCTTTTTAAGAAAATCAAGGTGGAGTTCTACTCCCGGTGATAGAAGTTGAGCGGCACCACCCGCCTGTACCGGATACGCCTGCCGACTATTAGCGACCGTATCACGTTGGTAATAAATATGCCGGTTGATATTGGATAATGTGGCAAACGGACGTAGATAAATGTTGGGAAACTGATATTCGATAGACCCCGATAGTTGATCAATAGCCGTAGGGTCAAATGATTCATACCAGTAATTGTGGTTTCCTACAAACTGCCGGTCGGTATAAGTAGGCAGCACCCTGGCCCGCACAAACTTAGCTTTCAAAATAGGGTTGTTAAACTCAGCTTCCAGTTGGTAACTTTGGGTGTTCAGGTAGTCTATTCCACCTCCCAAGTACGTGTTCTCGCCCAGATCTAACCGCAAGTCAAACCCGCCGTATAGTTCGGTCGCTGCCTGATCGGCTACTCGGCTCACGCCGTAGACGGGGAGAACGAGGGTAGAATCCAACTCATAATTATTATAATGTACAATGGGGCGGCGGATACGATAATGCACGGCGTAAAATAAATTTCCTAAGCTTCCCTTCAGACCGATTTCATTGTCCCACACATCATAATCTACTCTATCCGCTGTTTGGGTAGTATCAATTAGCACTCGCTGAAAATACTGGGTAGCCGAGTCTGTATCAATCACATCGGTGCCCAACTGATAATAGAAAAAGTTATTCTGATGCCGTCGGTCAAACTCATGATACACCTGCAACAGTTCGCTCAATTCGTACTGGTGATAGAGGTGATAATTAAACCGAAACTCTTTTCCTTCAAACCCGGTAAGCCAGACCGGGGTGCTCTGGCCACGAAAGAATTCGCTTAAGCCTGTATCTGGGGTAGTATCTTCTATAATCCCGCCTGACTCAAATACCGTATGGCCAAAGCGAGTGGCGTTGGCCATCAGTTGGTATTTTTTGTCTTCGCTCCGATAATGAGTAAAAACGTTGATGGAGCTGGAGCGCACAACTTTATCGCCCTGCCGCCGGGAGGACCCCACCTGCTTATCTACAGAAAGGGTTCGCACATTAAAACCGAAGTTGAGGTTAGGGCCAATATTACGAGAAAAGGTAACATCTACCATGTCGCGCCCCTGCCCGCCAAATGCAATATACATTTGCGTAAACGGCGATTTGGTATCGTAGTACCGTACATCTTCCGGCTCGGTTACATAAATATCATACGCATCCAGTCCGATATCTGTACCGATAGTTTTTGGTACGGTAGGATAAATGGGGCGGCTGGCCATTCCTAGAGTGCCCAGGTACTGCTGGTAATTAAGAAAATTCTCTACACGGCTAAATTGATGTACACCGGTTAAGGTGGTGTCCACGGGTTGATACCGCACGCGGTTATTCTTCAGGTCAGCCTCTACAATATACTGAGAGGTTTTGGGGCCATACTGCACGGTATCTTCTTTGCTTGTTCCAGTAGTATCGGTAGGAATGCGTACTCCGCCCGGTCGCTGAGCCAGGCTCTCGGTATGGCTTAAGACCATAGCCAATCCCAAAAATAGTATAGTAAATAGCTTATGAAGCGTCATGATTTTCACGATTGAGTAGACGTTGTCATTTGGTGGGTGACCCACGTCTGAAATGCGGTTTCTTCTTGCAAAAAATAGGACTGGATAGGAAGATAAAACAGCGGAAGTGCTTTCCACTGGTCGGCAAGAGGGCTATTGATCATTTTTACCATATCCTTTTCAGTCGTCATAAAGCAAACCCGCTCATCTTCCTGCCGGGCACGTTCGCTCAGTTTTTTAATATCGTTTTCCGTATAACGGTAATGATCGGCAAAAGTAATACATTCTTTGGTAAGAAAATGCTGACGTACGTATTGCTGAAACAGCTCCGGGTGGGCAATTCCCGAAAAAGCGATGACCTGCTCCGGCATGGTAATTCCTTCAAAAACCGGCCGGGGCGCACCATAATGGATGCCTGTGAAAAATACTGGAGTATCCGTTCTCGTATATTTTCTAATATTTTCTGTAATGATTTTCTGCTGGTTATGATCCAGATCATCCGGGCACTTGGTGACAATAACCGCATCAGCGCGCTTAGCTCCCGAACGTGATTCGCGCAGCCGACCAGCCGGAAGCACCCAGTCCTGATAAAAGGGACGCGAGTAGCGGGTAAGCAGCAGGTTCAGATCACGCGCAATGGCCCGGTGCTGGAAGGCATCGTCCAGCAAAATTATCTGTGTCTTTGGGTGATGATGCATAATTTCCGGCACCCCCAGCACACGCTCTTCCGCTACGGCCACCACTACCCCTTGTTGATGATACTTGCGATAAAACTGATAAGGTTCATCGCCAAGTGTATCGGCCGAATCATCCGAGGTGGCCAATCGAACTCCCTGCGTTTTCCGCCCATAGCCTCGGCTAAGGATTGCTACCGAGTACGAAGCATTGGTAAGCCAATCGGTCAGGTATTCAATCATCGGGGTCTTCCCGGTGCCCCCCACACTCAGATTTCCTACACTAATAATAAACGGAGTGAACGACAGGCTTTTGCTATAACCAATGTTATACAGATGATTGCGCAGGCGGGTAATGCCCCCGTATATGGCTGTCAGTGGCCAGAGCAATACTTGCCCGGCTTTGCTTGCAGATGTCTGTTTTGGGTTGGTTGAATTTGCCAAATGATAGATATGCGGTTACCTTTACGCGAAGTAAACGAATGCTCATCGCATAACCAATTTTGCCATGACCCGTGTGCACGACGTAACCGCCTACCTGGAGACCATCGCTCCCCGCTCATACCAGGAATCATATGATAATGCCGGTTTATTGACGGGTAGTCCCCAAACAGAAGTGAGCGGCATTTTGGTAACCCTTGATGCTATAGAAAGCGTAATAGACGAAGCTATTGAACAGAATTGCAATCTGGTCGTTGCCCACCACCCCATTATTTTTCGCGGCCTAAAGAGCCTAACCGGGCGTAATTATATAGAGCGCACCATCATCAAGGCCATCAAGCACGATATTGCCATTTATGCCATTCATACCAACCTGGATAATGTGTATAATGGAGTAAATGCCAAAATTGCCGAGAAGCTGACTCTTCAGAAAACGCGCGTGTTGGTTCCTAAACCGCAGACGCTGCGCAAACTCACCACCTTCGTGCCTCCGGAGAACGCTGAAGCCGTATTAAATGCTCTGAGCGAAGCAGGAGCTGGCAATATCGGGAATTATAAAAACTGTAGCTTTCAGGTGGGTGGCACCGGTACTTTTCAACCGAATGCGCAGGCTAACCCGCATATTGGCGAAGCCGGAAAGCTGGAGCGGGTGGATGAACAACGCATTGAAGTCATTTTTTCTAGCCCTCAAACATCAAACGTGTTACGAGCACTGCGGGAAGCACACCCTTATGAGGAAGTGGCCTATTATCTACACAGTCTGGAGAATGAAAACCAGGAGGTTGGCTCTGGCATGATCGGCCAGTTACCTGAAGCTATGCCTGCTGATGATTTTCTGGCTTACCTGAAAAAACAAATGGATTTACCGATGATCCGCCATACGGCTCGGCCCGATCGCCCGATTCAGACCGTAGCGGTGTGCGGGGGCGCCGGAAGTTTTCTGTTACCACAGGCTATACGACAAAAAGCCGATGCCTATGTTACAGCGGATTTTAAATATCATGAGTTTTTTGATGCTGACGGTCAGCTTATGATTGCCGATATTGGGCATTACGAAAGTGAAGTATACACAAAAGAGCTAATCCAGGAATTATTATGCGAAAAATTTGTTAATTTTGCAGTCCGTTTGGCAAATGCCAACACCAATCCTGTTTTTTACTTTTAATATTACGTATGGAAAGTACTACCACGCAGCAAAAAACCGTAGCCGAGAAATTGGATATTCTGATGGAGCTACAGAATATTGATTTGGAGCTGGATGAGATAAAGAAAATTCGGGGGGCCCTACCGGAAGAAGTAAGCGATTTAGAGGACGAAATAGCCGGTTACCAGACCCGACACGATAAATACGTGAGCGATGTTGAGCAACTACAGCAAGACATTGAGAATAATAAGTCTGCTATTAAAGAAGCCGAAGGGCTGATCAAAAAGTACGAAGAGCAGCAAATGAATGTTCGCAATAACCGGGAATATGACGCAATCACGAAAGAGGTTGAGTTACAAAACCTGGAAATTCAGATCTCTGAAAAACGTACTAAAGAAGCGTACGCCAGAATTGACCAAATTAACCAACAGGTAGAGGATACCAAAGAATTGGTTGATCAGCGCCAGAAAGATCTGGAAAGTAAGCGACAGGAACTGGAAAAAATTGTAGCAGAAAGCGAAGATGAGGAGAAAAAGCTGTTGGATGAACGCGAAAAAGTAGCCGAAGACATCGGTAGTGTTGACCGGAAGTTACTTAACTATTACGAGAAGCTACGTAACAGCCTGTCTAACGGACTGGCCGTAGTAAAAGTAGTACGAGGTGCCGCCGAGGGTTGCAACATCATTATTCCGCCTCAGCGTATCGTAGAAATAAAAGAACGCAAACGCATCATCTTTGACGAATACTCCGGACGTATTCTGGCTGATGTAGAAGAGGAAGAAATCGTAGAAGAGCCTAAGCCACGCCGAGGCCGCCGGAAGACTTCTTAACGCTAACTACCAGGTAAAATATGAAAAAGCAGCTTATGGCTGCTTTTTTTATGTCCGATAACGGACAGCTTTGCCCGATGTCGTACAATTTACAATAAGCTTATTATCTTTGTAGCCAGGATAAAGCTAATGGCATATAAGTTGCAATACGGGCAATAACTGACCTCCACTACGATATGCTCACTGCTGGCACCACATGGCAAGCGCCTTTATGGAAAGCCTATTACTGGCTAACTCAAGGTAAGCAAGATTCTAAATCAGCTTCCCTACCTACGGTTTCCTCTCCGCCCACGTCTTATTCACCTGATGAGTCTCTGGTAGAAAGATATTTTCGAGACTACTATGCGCCATTGTGCAAAACCGTGCATAAAATGGTACGTAGTTCAGCCATCGCCGAAGATATTGTGCAGGATGTATTCGTGAAAGTATGGCGCAATCGGGCACAATTGGATCAGCAACAATCCATTAAATCCTATCTGTACCGGGCTGCCATTAATACGGCACTTAACTATCTGGAAAAAACCAAACCCAATACCTCCCTGGACGATACATTTGAGCATGCCTGGAGTGCTAATGATACAGATAACATGCTCGCCTATCAGGAAACCGAGCAACGCATTCAAGCAGCCATTGATACGCTGCCGCCCAAATGTAAGGTGGTTTTTATGCTGAGCCGGTTTGAAGACCAGAGCTACGCCGAAATTGCCCAGGCACTTGATATTTCAGTAAAAGCAGTAGAAAAACACATGGGTAAAGCGCTTAAAATTCTACGAGAGCAATTAAAAGATTATATTCAGCACACTGTTTAAATTTTTTTTCTGCCGGAGGTAGGGTACCATGCCACTCATCGGTATTAGTAATAGTTAGTACGATTTATGGGAGAGCCCAATGATGAAATCTGGACCCTGGTTGCAAAACAGTTAACGGGTGAACTGACAGCCGAAGAAGCTACTAAATTAGCTGACTGGCAAGAGAAACGTTCGGAAAATCAGGCTACTGTTGAACAGGTTCAGAGCCTCTGGCAACGAAGCAAGGAACGTGATTCCTCCTACGAACCGGACGTAGAGGAAGGTTGGCAACGTTTTATGTTTCGCCGTGATGAGGAAGAGGGTGAGCCACGGCCTTTAACCTCCGTTAAGCCCATGCATACCCCCAGAACACGAACACTGGTCTGGTTGACAGGGGTGGCAGCATCCTTAGCGTTGCTGGTGACGATCGGGTATTTGTGGAGAAGTGCTTCTTCTGAAATGGGCTGGGAGCAGTTTGCTACGGCTGATGGCGAAACAAAATTACTGACCCTGCCGGATAGTAGTCAGGTTTGGCTCAATAGTCTGAGTTCGCTCCGGTATGCTGCTGATTTTAATGTAAACAACCGGGTAGTGTATCTGGAAGGCGAAGGTTTTTTTGAAGTGAAAGAAGCCGAAGGGAAGCGGTTTACGATCTTCAGTGGCCCGGCCAAAACAGAAGTTATCGGCACATCCTTCAATCTGCGAGCCTATCAGGGCGAACCAGTGAAGGTGCAGGTAGTGACCGGACGCGTAGCGTTTTCTCCAGCCAACGAGGATAACGCCGTATTTCTGGAACCCGGCGAGGAGGCACTGATTGCCAGCAACACGGAACCAGCCCGAACGCAGACAATCACCGACCCGAACTTTAGAGCCTGGCAAAACAAGGTGCTGCATTTTGATAATACCAGCCTTACCCAGATTGCTCATCAGATGGAAGAACAGTACGGTATTACTATAGAGTTAGCTGAGCCAGCCTTAGCCAATTGCCGGTATACAGCCTCCTTTGATAATGCTGCGCTAGAAGATGTTCTGACCACTTTATCAGTCATTGGCAACCTGTCGTACCAACAGCAAGGCAACCACTACGTCCTGACCGGACCCGGTTGCGAGTAATAGTCTTTAAGCATTAAACGTAATATTGCCATGAAAATACATTCTCTCTTCGGAGGGCTGCTACTGCTATGCCTTACCAGCTTTCATCCTCCTCAGCTCGATATCCTTCAGAAAAAGATATCCGCTACTTATCAAAATGCTACACTGGCCGAAGTGCTGGTAGATTTAAAGGAGCAATACGATCTTAGATTTGCCTACCTCAACAACGAGCTGCCTACTCATCAGAAATTGACACTAAATTTTCAAAATGCTCCTTTATATGAGGTATTAGATGTTCTGCTGGAAGATACAGCCTTATCTTATCAGGTGATGAACGGGCAGATTGTGCTGACCAAAAAGCCCAAACAAGCTAAACGCCAGTCATCCGAACAGGAAGAAAATACGCCTGTACCTCCGGCAACCAAACCTTCTTCATCTACTGGCTCTCCATCGGCACCCTCGTCCGAAGCTACGGCCTCAACAAGTATGACGGTGCTTTCGGAAGAAAGACCGGAAGAACCTCAAGACTTGAATGAAGATTCTACAGCACACATTGCAGAAGAAGAGGCGGATCAGATTGTATCATCCAAGCCTAATACTGAAGTGCCCGAGCAAGTTTTAACCCAAACGGAAGATTCGGTGGCAATAAAAGAACAGAAACCGGCTGTTACACCTAAAATTCAAAATGAAACGCCGCCGGTGCACCGCCGCAAGCCTGAGCTTACAGAAGATGAGCCTTCTATCTCCAGAAAAATATCTGAAGCTATTAATGAAGGATTAGATTTTGCCTTGTTTGATCATTTGCCGGATGAGTCTCCCTATAAAGAAAGCCCCATACACATTGGAGTCATCTATCCCATTAGCAGTAATGGTGTGCAGGCCGGGCAGTATGTCAACCAGCTATCATTTCACCTACTGGTGGGTTATGCCGCCGGATTAGATGGATTAGAGGCTTCGGCGTTGGGAAACATAGAGAATGACTTTGTCGATGGTGCTCAGTTTGCTGGTTTTTTCAATGTTGTGAAAAATCGGGTAGAAGGAGTACAGGCTGCCGGTTTTATGAACTTAAGTGGTGGCACTTTAGAAGGAGGGCAGTTTGCCGGCTTTTTGAATACCCATGCCGGAGAAGTAGAAGGAATACAAGGGGCGGGCTTCCTGAATCTGGCTACGGGCCATACCCAGGGTGCTCAATTTTCCGGATTTGGTAGCATCATTACTGACCATGCAAAAGCAGTGCAAGGGTCTGGTTTCACCAATATTGTCACTGGTAACCTTACCGGAGCTCAGTTTGCTGGGTTTGGTAACTATGCTTACCAGGTGAAAGGCGCCCAGTTTGCCGGGTTTGCCAATATTGCCGCGGGGCATGTGCAAGGTTTTCAGGGTAGCGGGTTTATCAACGTAGCTCGTACGGTAAAGGGAGTGCAACTTGGCGTATTCAACGTGGCTGATAGTGTAGATGGAGTGCCAATTGGCTTTCTGAGTATTGTTCGGAAAAACGGCTATCGTGCTTTAGAGGTATGGGGAGGTGAAACACTGCACGCCAACATCGCCTATAAAATTGGCGTCCGTAAATTTTACAATATATTTTCGTTCGGCTCTCAGTTCGGCGATACCGACTTCCGCTATGGTTTGGGATATGGGATTGGAACTGTGGCCGCTCTTGCCCCAACAATTGACTTCTCTGTAGATCTGCTCGCTCAACATATCTATGAAGAAAGCAACCCTATATTTGATAACAATACCCGTCTCAACTTACTCAATACCCTTCGGCTCGGTTTTTCTAAACAATTTTCTCAACATTTTGGTCTATTTGCTGCACCAACCTTTAATGTATTCGTATCAGAAGTAGAGGGAAAAGACGGAACGATCGGAAGTGACCTGTCAGCCCCTTATACTTTTTTTGATCGCACCTACCAGGGAAAGACCAATCTGCAAATGTGGGCTGGGTTTCAGGTAGGGCTTCGCTTTTAATTGATAATATAAACGCCCAAACATTATGAGAAGAAGATATACTGCCCAGCACATTGTTCGTCTTATTCAACGCAGCTACGCCCAGGGATGGGAGGAAGCTGTTAAACAATATGACGAAGTTCAAAGTGACGTAAGTTACCGGAAATTACGACCAGCCCTTCGTAAAAAAGCCATATAGCCTCTATTCGAAAAAAGCATTTCCTCTGGGTTGTTAAAACAGAACCCGGTGGCCAAGGTTAACTATGTATGAATCCTTTTCATGATAAAGTAGCCTTAGTCACCGGTGGGGGACAAGGTATTGGTAAAGCCATTGTACAGGCCTTCTCGCACCAGGGGGTGCGGGTAATTATTGCCGATAATGACAAAGAAGCAGGTAAAGAGTGCGAGCAGTGGATTCAGGCCAAAGGCGGTGACGCTTCCTTTATCTTCTGTGATGTCAGCAAAGCCGATTCCATAAAGTCGCTTATTGAACAGACGCTGGAGCGCTATCATCGGCTTGATTTCCTGATCAACAATGCTGGAGTCTCACGTTTTAAACCCATTGATGAACTGACAATAGAGGAATTTGATGAGGTGCTATCAATTAATTTACGTAGCGCCTTTATCTGTACAAAGCTTGCTGCTCCTTATCTGAAGCAACAGCATGGCGCTATAATAAACATTGCCTCTACTCGTGCTTTAATGTCAGAACCCGATTCAGAAGCTTATGCAGCCAGCAAAGGCGGGTTAGTAGCCTTGACGCACGCATTAGCTGTAAGTCTGGGGCCTGAGGTGCGAGTAAATGCTATCAGTCCCGGCTGGATTGAAGTGCGGGACTGGAAAAAAGCTTCGGAACGATCGGAAGTGCAACATACTGAAGCTGACCGCCAACAGCACCCGGTAGGCCGGGTAGGTACTCCTGAAGACATAGGGAGAGCCGCCGTTTTTTTATGCTCGGGTGAAGCGGGATTTGTCACCGGTCAGAACTTCATAATTGACGGGGGCATGACTGTGAAAATGATTTATGAAGCATAATATGATAAGGCTGGATTACCTGGTAGAAAATGTATGCAGTCAGCTGTGTAAATCCAAATAAGCCTGCTGATGATCTTCGCCCTTTGCTTAATTTCACCTATGTGGGAATAATCCCAAATCCGTAAAAAGTATAAAGTTCGTACTATCCTGGCACTATAAGCATGCTCTTAGTATGTTAACTGTTGGGTATGAACTACTTAAAAAGGAGAAAAAGGTACTTTCGTACTAGAAATAAAGGATTATACAGTTCACATACGTTATTGCCATGAAAATAAGCGTTGTAAGTTGCTGACTATCAGTAATTTTAGGCATGAACTTGCAACTTAATTTTATTTGCACTTATTTAATATTTAAATGTACTAAAATTATATTAATAGAATTATTATTTGAAGAATAATAGATTTTCGTGATCATCTACAACGTTTTTTACGAAATGTTGACTGTTCTGGCGGTGGGATATACTGGAAAGGTACAAAAATTGAAATATAGCTTTTAGATAAAAGATTCACGATTTCTAAAATTCGTATTCAATGAACCACAGTTCCAACACCACAGAGTTCAGTACCCACCTTTCCCGCTCTCGAGTGCGTCGCTACTTGCATGAGCAACTCGGACCGGAAGAAACCCGTCAGGTAGAAGTTCATCTGGCCCATTGCGCCCAGTGCTCTGCCTCTCTGGTGAACTATATTGAAACCGAAGAAGCTGATCAATATAATACATATGCCAAGCGATTGAAAGGTAAGCTCAAAGAGCAGAAGATCGCCAAGCGGCAACTGTTGTCATCTTTCCAAGTTCGTGCCTTACGGGCTACCGCAGCGGTTATTGCATTGTTCATCTTCTCATTTTTCGGTGTGAAAACCATCATTAATAAAGAGGTGACCCATTACAAGCCTGATACTAAGACGGCTGAGACCAAAAAAAAACCAGCCCTGAGCAGCCAGAAAAAGCCATCAAAAGCCGCAAATACCGAGAAAGCGAGCGAGACAAAAAGCGATAAACGACTGGCAGAAAATCGCCCTACCAAGGCTAAACCGAGTAGCCAAACTGCTACCAAGAAAGTGGATCCTAAAGTAGAGTCATCAACTAAGAAAGCACCGGTTAAACCTAAGCCTGCCTCTGAAGAGCCTACTCCTAAGCAGGATGCGCCAGTTCAAAAAGAAGTAATTAAAAAAGTAGAGGAACCTAAAACTGTCGCAGCTAAAGATACTCCTAAAGAGGAAACTACCCCTGTTGAAGAAAAAGCAGAAGCACCGGACAAAATAGCAAATATGGAGAATGATACCGAAACTACGGAAGAATCCAGCGCTAAAGAGGTTCCGGCTCCTATTAAAACTTTGCCGACAGTAAAAAAGATGGATAACAGCAAGAATCTGGATGCTGCCGCCCCCGCCAGCAGCAAGGCTCTTCCGGTTATTCCTATTCCCAGCGGAGAACTTCGCTAACCACTAATTGCCATTAAAAAAGCCGTTGGAAATAGCAATAAGCTATCGCCAACGGCTTTTTTTATTGTCTATTATACATTATCCGCCGTAGTGCATATTGGTTTCCCATTCAATCAGAGGAACAGCATTGGCATTGCGGGTACCACCAGCAACCACTTCACCAACAAAAACACTGTGATCACCGCGAGTGATATCTTCTACTACTTTGCACTCAAAATAGGCGGGAACTTCATCCAGTATAGGCGAACCCGTCTCGCCATCTTTAAATGCAAACCCATTTATTTTATTATCTTCTACTTTACTCTTTTCCGCAAAGGGCTTTAGCATGTCCTGATCATCCTTTCCTACAATATTAATTGCAAAAACACGACTTTTCTCAATAGTTTCGTGCAAATCAGAATGCTTTCGAACGGCGACGGTTACCAACGGCGGATCAAAGGAGGCTTGACTGACCCAACTTACTGTAGCAGCGGCCACATAATCCTGATCTCGGGTTGACATTTCTTCGCTGGATTTCCGAGTGGTAACAATATAGAACCCGTAGGTTATTTTCTTAAGTGCCTGTGATACTTGCTCATTCGTATTCATATCAAAAAATTTGGGTTGTAAAAAATATAGCAAGTATACAACACGGAGTTCGGACTACTTGTTTAGCTAATTACCCTACTTGCATAGTAGCCAGATAAGCAATGAGCTCATAGGTTCCGTAGATAATCAGGCTGATAGTGCCTACAATGATAACACCAATGCTGACCAGAAGTCCAGTCCCTTTTCCCTGATATTTTTTCTCTTCATAGTGGCGTTTAAGCAGCTGAACGTTTCGCTGATTCGCTTTGAAGAAAAAGTCAAAAATATTACCCAGGATCGGGATGCTGCCAAAAATAGCATCCAGTGCCACATTACCTAGCATCATAATGACTACTTTACGGCTCACGCCATGTTTAGCCATATAATAAATCAGAGAGCCTGAAACCGCTACTGAGGCAGCATCACCTAAACCAGGTACCAGCCCCAGTATAGGATCCAGGCCAAAACGAAAGTTTGTGCCGGGTACTTTAAATTTGGAGTCCATCAATCGTGTGATGCGGTCTACCCACTTAAGATCGGGAACTTCCTTGAAAAATGTATTGCGTGTTGCTGTTGTTGTTGATCTTGCCATATAAAACGTTGTTTATCAATATAAACTCCGTTTCTCGGCAGAAAGTTACTAAGTAGGAGTCCACCGCCTACAGACGGTGGACTAGAAGTTAATATGCTCGGACAGTTTTCCCTTCCATGAAGTTGATAAAAGACTTATTCACTACCAGGTTACCGCCTGAGGTAGGATAATCTCCGGTGAAATACCAGTCGCCTTTATGATCCGGGCAGGCTTTATGCAGATTTTCTACGGTTTGATACACCACCTCGTAATCTGACTTCAGATCTGATGGACGCGTAATTTCAGCAATCATATCAGAGACCTGTTCGTAAGTAAACGGTTCGTACAGCCGTTTTACAAAATTAGGCGACCCTTTCGTTAGACCTTCGGCTACGCACAGATCATAAACTTCGTCAATCAGATTATCCAAACCACTCTCTTTCAGTAACCGTAACACTGCCCGAAAAGCTACAAACTCGTTCATTTTGGACATATCAATACCGTAGCAATCCGGGAAGCGAATCTGAGGCGCTGACGATACAATGACAATTTTCTTAGGGTTAAGACGATCCAGCATCCGCAGAATGCTCTTCTCGAGGGTAGTTCCACGCACAATAGAGTCATCTATCACCACTACATTATCCACGCCCTTTCTGATGACCTCATACGTGGTATCATATACATGCGCTACCAAGTCATTTCGGTGGTCATCATCGGTAATAAACGTACGCAGCTTGGCATCTTTTACAACCAGTTTTTCTACTCGGGGCCGAAACGAGAGTAACTGATTTAGGTACGCCTGGTCTACCGTTCCACCTTTGGCGCGCTCGCTGATAGTCTGAATTCGTTCATTGCTTAAGTGATCTTCCAGACCTTCTAAAATGCCCAAAAATGCCGTTTCAGCACTGTTAGGAATATAGGAGAAAACTGTGTTCTGCAAATCGTAATCAATAGATTTGAGAATCTGAGGAATGAGCAGCTTCCCAAGGTTTTTGCGCTCATTGTAGATATTAGGATCTGAAGCACGGGAAAAATAAATACGCTCAAAGCTGCAAGAGCGTTTCTCAAGCTCATCAATAAACTGGTATTCACCGTATTCGCCCTGCTTGTTAATGATTAAAGCATGGCCGGGCTTAATTTCCTTGATTTCATCGTAAGGAACATTAAAAGCGGTTTTAATAGGTGGTTTCTCCGAAGCAACTACCACCACTTCGTCGTCAGCATAATAATATGCCGGACGAATACCCGCCGGATCGCGAGCCACAAAAGAAGCACCACTACCGATTAGACCCGCCATGGTATAGCCGCCGTCAAAATCTTTGCAGGAGCGTTGCAGCACGCGCTGAAGATTCAGATTATCCTCAATGATTTCGGTAATTTGCTGATTAGTATGAGTGAATTTGAACTGATCAAACAAATCCTGATTTTCCTGATCTAAAAAGTGTCCAATTTTTTCCATCACGGTGATGGTATCGGCCTTTTCTTTCGGGTGCTGCCCCAAACTGACCAGAATGTCAAACAATTCGTCCACATTGGTCATATTGAAATTTCCGGCCATTACCAGGTTCCGGCTTCGCCAGTTGTTTTGCCGCAGCATGGGGTGGCAATACTCTATAGAATTCTTTCCGTGCGTGCCGTACCGAAGGTGCCCTAACCAGACTTCGCCGGTAAAAGCAACATTCTCTTGCAACCAAGGAGCATCCAGCAATCGCTCAGTACCCCACTGTTGCCGCACTTTTTTATATTTTTTATTGATTTTTTTGAATACATCGGAAATCGGCCGTTCTGAAACCGAACGATAACGGCTGATATAACGAGACCCGGGCGGAACATCAATTTTGATATTAGCCACACCGACTCCATCCTGTCCCCGATTATGTTGTTTTTCCATCAACAAGTAGAGTTTGTTGACGGCATACAAAGGGGTTCCGTATTTGTCAATGTAGTATTGTAGAGGTTTACGCAGGCGAATGAGGGCAATGCCACATTCGTGTTTGATTGGTTCACTCATAAACGTAATGGACTTCGTTCGATATTAGTACTAAAGTACGCTGATTATTTGATTAATAATAGCTGATAACCAGTCTGCTTTAAAGAACAACAATAGTAACGGAATGATTAGCAAACTTGTCCCAATTTTATCTAAAAAATACAAAAAGCCTCTCTGTTGAGTTATATAGGGCATTTTTGCAGGCCCAGTCGCCTTTTTAAAAAATAAATAGTACGGAATCTTCAGATAGTAAAATAAAGACACTACCGTATTAAACAGCCCTACAATGAACAAATACAGCAAATAAGACTCATTTACCTGCTGATAATGATCCCACAAAGAAGAAAAAATAAATAGTTTGGCGGTGAATCCTGCCGTGGGTGGTAGTCCGGTTAGGGCAATCATCACCAGCAGCATACCTACTCCTAACCAGGGATTGTCCAATCCTAACCCCCGGTAATCTGCTATAAGATCAGAGCCAGTATGTGTCCTAAGTTGCTTGATAAGCCAGAAGGCTGCCAAGTTCATGCATAAGTATACCGCAGCATAAAATAATACACTATAAACTCCCCAACTATTAACTACTAGCACGCCCACCAATAAGAAGCCTGAATGAGCAATAGAAGAATACGCCAGCATCCGCTTAGCATCAGTCTGGTGCAGAGCAGCTACATTGCCAGCAATCATAGTAACCATAGCTATGATACTCAATAACCACTCACCAGGAAAGTCAGGAGCAGCAGAAAATAAATCCGGTACAATTCGTAGTAAAAGGCCAATGCCCGCTAATTTGGGGACAACCGAGAAAAAAGCAGCAATGGGAGTCGGGGCACCCTCGTAAATGTCGGGAGCCCAGATATGAAATGGCACTGCCGATATTTTAAATAGAAAACCACATAAGGTAAACCCAATGGCGATACTACTAAGCAAAGGGGATGCTGAACCTAATCCGGTTACAAAAGCATCGGAAGATAGTTGTAGCGTTCCGGTAAGTCCGTAGAGTAAAGACATGCCGTAGAGCATCAGCCCGGAAGCTACTCCACCGTATAAAATATACTTGACACTGGCTTCGGCACTCTTACGATCAAAATTAAAGTTGGCTAGTATGTATGAGCTAAGCGATACCAGCTCTATAGCCAGATATATAGTGAGTAGATGCGTAGTGCTCACCATCAGCGACGCTCCCAGGGCAATGCCCAGTAGCATTATAAAATACTCTCCAATCCGGTCCAGCCGTTCAAAGCCTACTTTTTGAGAATCTTCAGCATGCCAGCCAGAACGATAATGAAAGGCCATTAGCACTACAAATAAAAGTGCTAGCCCAAAAAGCCCCTTCAGATAGATAGCCAACCGGTCTACCACCAGCGCACCCAGAAAGCGCGGCAGCGATTCATCCACAGATAAGACTCCCCACTGCTGATACAGGAAAAAACCGTTACTCAACACAATCAGCACGATCAGGGAGATAAATAAAGCACTGGATTTTCGACGGAAAAGTAAGTCAGCCAACAGAATTACCACTACTCCGACTAACCATACCACTTCTGGCCACAGCCAGACTGCGCTGCGCAGAATCAGTCGTAAATCATTTGGTAAGTTGGCAGTGATTTCCATAAGTAAGATGGCGGGTAGTTTACAGCCTCATCATTTGTTCCAGATACAACATCCCCTGTTCGTTAATAAAATTTACCCAGTGTCGTACCGACTCGCCTACGATATCTAAAAATAAGCTGGGCATAATCCCGAAAACGAATGTTGCCAGTGCCAAGGGCACCAGCATAATATATTCTCGTACTGTAAGATCTTTCAATTGTGTGGTCCAGCTCTCTTCCCGCACATAGTATTGGCCAAAGAACATACGTTGCAAAGTCCACAGGTAATAGCCCGCACCAAGGATCAGTCCCAAGGTAGCAAACACAGCCATCCAGCGAGGTAGAAGCTCATTCACTGTTGCCGAATTAAAAGCTCCTAGCAACGTAAGTACTTCCGCAATAAAGCCCGAAAAACCTGGTAAACCCAGAGAAGCGAAAAAAGCCACGATCACCATAACTGTAAAGTAAGGCATCTTCTGAGTGAGTCCGCCGTAGTGGGCAATCATCCGGTCATGTGTGCGGTCGTAAAGTACTCCAACCAACAGAAAGAGAAGCGGTGAGATAAACCCGTGGCTAAACATTTGGTACAAACTTCCGCTGACCCCTTCCGACGTTAGCGAGGCTAACCCCAGTAACACAAATCCCATATGCGATACTGACGAATAAGCAATCATTTTCTTGAGGTCGCGCATAGCCAAAGCGTTGAAAGCTCCGTAGAGAATAGAGATCACCCCCAGAAAACCTACCCACCACGCAAAGCGCAACGCTGCTTCGGGAAACATGCTATAAGCCGTGCGAAAAATGCCGTACCCACCAATTTTTAGCAGTAAGCCTGCCAGCACTACGGAAATGGCCGTGGGCGCTTCTACGTGGGCATCGGGCAACCAGGTGTGTAAAGGTACTGCGGGTAGTTTGATAGCGAAGCCGATCAGCAACGCCCAGAAAGCCAGCCAGCGCAGCGGTATATCCGTAAACTGCATCCCCTCAATCGCCAGACTGCTACCGGGCAGGTAGTTTCCAATATTCGTCATGGCCACCATATCAAATGTTCGCACCAGGTTCTTACCATCAATCTGACCCTGCTGCAACCGCTCCTGCACCGCAGCAATGGTTTCTGCCGAAGGTTGATCACTCAGGCCAATCATTTCGCCGGTAGCTACCGGATCAATTACGCTGATGTACAGGCCAATCATGGCAATGAGAATGAAGATGGAGCCAGCCAGCGTATACAGGAAAAACTTGATAGAGGCATATTCTCGCCGCTTTCCACCCCATATTCCAATCAGGAAATACATGGGGAGCAGCATGAACTCAAAGAAGAGGTAAAAAAGGAAAAAGTCGAGCGCCACAAAACAGCCAACGACCGAAGCACTTAGCAGCAAAAACAATAGTGCATATCCTTTTACCTGCCGGTGAATGGTCCAGGAGGAGATGGCTGCGACCAGCAATACCAATGTAGCCAGCACTACCAGAGGAAGGCTAATGCCGTCCACTGCCACAAAATAATCAATGGATAACTGCCCCAGGTTTCCCAGGTTCAAACTAATCCAGTCGGTTCGCTCTACTAGTTGTAGGTTATAATAGGCGGAAGAGCCCGCACTTTCTGCTGCGGTGTTAGCATCAAATTGCAGATAAGCCAGTATAGCAATCAGCAATTGCAGGCCAGTAGCCACAATCATGCTGATACGGTGGGCCTTTTGCTGAGAAGCCGGAATACACAACACCACAAGCGCTACCGCCAGGGGAGTAAAGATTAGGAGCGTGAGTAGGTGATCTGACATATGGGCCACAAATTTCTTATTTTACACATGAAAAGCGAACACTTCATCGGTAAAAATAAGTAAGAACATCATTCATCATGTTTTAGAGAAGAAAAACAGCCTCTTATCAAGCTGAATCATTTGAGCCGGAAATTTTTTCTATCCTGTAGAATATATTACTTTAGACCCTCCAAGCAAATTTCATGGACAACCTATCGTATCAAGAAGCCGCTCAACAATTTTTGTACAAACTGATCAGCCAGCAATCAGACTCTGAGGCTGTGCAATGGTTAAGTCAGCAAACCACGCAATACCAGGAAAATCCCCGCCCCCGAAGTTTTTATCTCACGTTTAGCACGCTGTCCCGCCATTTTGATAAAACACCTCTGACGCTAAGCCCGGAAGCCAAAACAGAAGCGCAAAGCATTCGCCAGGGCTGGGACCTTAGCCAGTGGACCTTGTTACAGACGGCCCGCACCTATTGGCTGCTGCAATTATCAGCCGATTCGTTTGAGGACTACCGCAAAGTACTGGACCGCCTGTTCCAAACCGCTGATATGGATGAGCAGGCAACCTTATATGCGGCTCTGCCGGTTTTATCGTATTCGGAGCAACTGGCTTACCGGGCTTCCGAAGGGGTGCGCACGAATATCACCAGCGTATTTGATGCCATCGCGCTGCGCAACCCGTACCCCGGCGATTACATGGACGAAGCACCCTGGAACCAGATGGTGCTGAAAGCTATTTTTATGGAGCGTCCCTTATACCTGATTCAGCAATTGAATGAGCGCAGAAATCCGGCCCAGGCGCGTATGCTGGTAGACTTCGCTCACGAACGATGGGCCGCTCACCGACCCGTGACTCCCGAACTCTGGCGCGGAGTTGCTCCGTACCTCACCGAAGAACATCAGCCTGACATTAAGCATTTGCTGGATGAAGGAACCGATCTGGAAAAACAGGCGGCCTTGCTAGCAATTCAGGAGAGTGGCAACAGCACGTTGCAATCACTGGCAGAACAATACTCACTCTCCCCGCAACTATCCGACTGGAACTCGCTTGGACAACAGTTCGCTCTACAAAAGACAAAAACAGCCTAATAATATGAACTTTATAGATCCCCATATTCACGTAACCTCCCGCACCACCGACGATTACGAAGCCATGCAGAAGGCGGGTATTGTGGCCATCATTGAACCGGCTTTCTGGCTGGGCCAGCCCCGCACCCAGGTGGGTAGCTTTCAGGATTACTTCAGTAGCCTGATTGGCTGGGAACGCTTCCGGGCCAGCCAGTTCGGTATCAAACACTACTGCACCATCGGCCTGAACTCCCGCGAAGCCAATAACGAAGCGCTGGCCGAGGAGGTGATGGAGCTATTGCCGCTTTTCCTGAATAAAGAAGGCGTAGTGGCCGTAGGTGAAATCGGGTACGACGACCAGACCGCCGCCGAAGACAAATACTTCCGTGAACAACTAGAACTGGCTCGCGAAATGAGTATGCCGGTGATGATTCACACCCCGCATCGCGATAAAAAAGCCGGTACCTCCCGCAGCATGGATGTTTGCGAAGAACACGGTCTCACTCCGGATAAAGTGGTGGTGGACCATAACAATGAAGAAACCATTAAAGAAGTGCTGGATCGGGGATTCTGGGCAGCGTTTTCTATCTATCCCCACACTAAGATGAGTCCGGATCGTATGGTGGCTATCGTAAAGCAATACGGCCCGGAGCGCATCCTGGTGAACAGCGCAGCGGACTGGGGTATCAGCGACCCGCTTTCGGTACCTAAAACTGCGGCGCTGATGAAAGAGCAGGGCATTCCCGAAGAACATATCCGGCTTACCTGCTATCAGAACGCCCTGGATGCCTACGGCCAAAGCGGACAAATGAAAGAATCAGACTGGCTGCAACCCGAAGGCATCGACCAACGCAAAAAATTCTCCGGCAATTCAGTACTGCGTGGTGGTCAGACCCCACGGGTAGATGAGCCTACCACAAACTCAAACCAATAAGGTAGATCGGCAGGGAAGGAAGAGATGAGCAAACTTTTCGCGTATTTACAACTTATGCGTCCGGCCAACATTGTGACGGCCATTGCCGATATTATGGCCGGAGCGGCTGCTACCGGAGTGTTTACGCTCGCCCTGTATACCAATAATAATGACTGGAACAGCGACTATCTCACGTATTTGTTCTGGCTGATCGGAGCTACCATTGGCCTGTACGGTGGCGGAGTAGTCTTCAACGATGTATTTGACGCCGAACTGGATCGCAAAGAGCGACCGGAACGAGCTATCCCTCGCGGAGATGTATCTGTGACGGAAGCTGGGATACTGGGGGGAGTTTTACTGGGCGGAGGTATTCTGATGGCCCTTCAGGTATCGAGGATGAGTGCTATCATTGCATTGGCAGTGGCGCTCTGTGCTTTATTATACGATGCCTGGGGAAAGCATCAATTGATCTTTGGCCCGCTCAATATGGGGCTGTGCCGGGGAGGAAATCTTCTGTTGGGCATGAGCCTGATTCCAGAAACAATATCTACTTATTGGTACCTAAGCATTATTCCGGTAGTGTACATTGCCGCCATCACCATGATCAGCCGAGGAGAGGTACATGGGGGTAATCGCTCAGCCTTATGGGGTGGTGCCGTGTTGTATGGTTTAGTCATTACCAGTATTGTACTGCTGATTAGCTTCTCGAGTGAGATAAACTGGATAGCATTTTTGTTTCTTGTCCTCTTTGCCTCGCAAATTTTTCCTCCGCTCATGAAGGCAATCCATTACCTGAAGCCCCAATTGGTAGGCAAAGCCGTGAAAGCCGGGGTAATCTCGCTGATTATTTTGGATGCTACGCTAGCCGCGGTGTTTGCATCCTGGGAATATGGCTTGCTGGTGCTGCTGCTATTACCTTTATCGTTCGGACTGGCTCGTTTTTTTGCAGTAACCTAAGAATGGGAACTCAATATTGCGGCGAATTGTCGTATTTTTGTTGTCTTTGCTGAGTAGTAAGTTTATATGAGACCCATTACACAATCCTTTTCCGTCGCTTTCCAGTATCAGGTACAGTTCACGCATCAGTTATTTCAGGCCGAAAACCCGCTGTTACGAGACATATTCCCGAAAGAAGTCATCTCTAAATTGTATTTTGTGATTGACCAGGGAGTAGCCGAAGCGCACCCCCAACTGTCGTCCGACATTCAACAGTATGTACAAGCCCATCAGGGTTCGCTCTCCCTTTTTGCGGACCCACTGATCGTTCCGGGTGGTGAGCCGGTGAAAAATGATACATTGTACTTAAAACAGATTGTTGAAGCAGTGGATCAGTACTGCATCGACCGGCACTCCTACATCGTAGCCATCGGCGGTGGGGCAGTGTTGGATATGGCAGGGTTTGCCGCCGCAATCTCCCACCGGGGAGTGCGCCATATCCGTATTCCTACCACTGTGCTTTCTCAAAACGACTCGGGGGTGGGAGTGAAAAACGGAGTGAATTTCTTCGGAAAGAAAAACTTCCTGGGCACGTTTGCTCCACCCTACGCCGTCATCAACGATTCAGCCTTTCTGCTCACGCTGGACGATCGTGACTGGCGAAGCGGTATTGCCGAGGCCATTAAAGTTGCATTAATCAAGGATATTGCCTTCTGGGAAAAGATTGAACAGGATGCTCCCGCTTTAGTCAACCGCGATCTGGCTACTATGCAGGAACTGATTCATCGCTGTGCTGAAATACACCTGCAACACATTGCCGGAGGCGATCCTTTTGAAAGCGGCTCGTCCCGTCCGCTGGATTTTGGCCACTGGGCAGCCCATAAACTAGAGCAGCTTACGGAATATCAGCTTCGCCACGGAGAAGCCGTTGCTATTGGTATTGCTCTGGATGTGGCTTATTCTTTCCGGCAAGGCATGCTCACCCAGGAAGAGTTTCACCGAATCATCGAGCTGATTCTTCAATTAGGTTTTGCCATCTATACTCCCGAACTGGATACTCCCGAGCTGCTTCAAGGACTAGACGAGTTCCGCGAGCACCTGGGTGGCCAACTAACGGTCATGTTGCTGGAAAAAATCGGTAAAGGAGTTGAAGTACACGAAATGGACAAAAACGTCATCCAACAAGCCATTCATCAATTGGCCACCCTACAGAACACCGGCGTACTCTCATAATTTTTGCAACTCAATGCATACTATGGAGTTAAAAAATTTATCCGTCTACTAATTTGGGAAAGCTTGCTGTTTGAGCGAAGCGACCGGGCCGCCAGAGCGGTTTCAAGGTTTCCTAGATTTTTTGCGTTCCACGCTGGACATACTTTTTTATCGATGAAAAAAGCCGCCGCCTTTAGGTTTGTAGAGTAGTAAAATTTTAAGAATGTAGTAGTTGCTACTAAGGTGTGAATATGTGGGTAACTTGGTAGAGTTATCCATATATTCACATCGGAAAAAAACTAGTTTGAGTGACCTACGGCCGTCGCTAAGTGAGACTTATGCGCCGATTCAGTACTCAACTAGTTTATCAGGACGAGCTTCAAGTAGAAATTTGGGATAACACCCCAGTAGTAAGGCTTTGAAAGTATCCTGATATATTATCTTACTTAACCCCTATGTTATGCAGTTTTCTTTTTATGTAGGTATTGATGTGAGTAAAAACTCGCTGGACTTGGCCATAAGAGATCAACAACAGGTTCTGTTTCATATTTCTGTTGAGAATAATGAAGCAGGGTTGGATCAGTTTGAAGCAACATGCCGAGACAATGGTGTTGATCTTACGAGGAGTCTACTTTGTTGCGAACATACGGGTATCTACAGTCACGTGCTACTTTCCTTTGCTACTCAACGTGATATTCCTCTTTGGCTAGAATCCTCTATGCGCATTAAACGCTCAATGGGATTACAGCGGGGTAAGAGCGATAAAGTAGATGCTATTCGTATTGCTGAATACGCTAACCGTCATGTGGATCAAGCAGTGATCTGGCAACCTGCACGAAGCGTGCTGACCCATTTGAAGCAGTTAGTTGCCATGCGTAAGCGTTTTATCACTACTAAACACGCATTAAATGTGCCGATCAAAGAGGCAGGCCCTTTTCAAGACAAGAAGCTACAAAAAGAATTACAGAAGCTTAATCAAAAACCTATAGAGGCCCTCGATAAGCAGATAAAAGAGGTAGAGAAGAAAATTAGAAGCCTCATTAAAGAAGATGATACGCTAGCTCATCTTTTTGAGATTGTCACTTCTGTAGATGGCGTGGGTGAGGTAGTTTTTTGGGAAATGGTAACCGCAACTAATGAATTTAAGTTCTTTACCTGCCCTCGCAAGTTTGCTTGCTACTCTGGCGTAGCTCCTTTCGAACACAGTTCTGGTATCAGCATACGGGGCAAAATGAGAGTAAGTCATTTGGCCAATAAACAAATGAAAAAGCTGTTGCATATGGCAGCTATGTCTGCTGTTGCGACCGAGGGAGAACTAGCCGATTACTATCAACGGAAAGTAGCTCAAGGTAAGGCGAAGATGGCGGTGCTAAATGCAGTGCGTAATAAGATTATCCACCGAGTCTTCGCTTGTGTTCGAGATGATCGGAAATATGAAAAAAACTATGTTCATGCGCTTGCTTAATCCGTAGAAATCGGCGCGGTATGAGCCGCCCGGCTTGAGGGCAAATGTTAGAAAGTCAAAAACAGCGAGTGTTACTCATCAAAAGCATAAATCAAATTAGCCAAAGGTTTAGCAATACTTTTTAACCTAACAACCATGAAGTTATCCAACCAACATCACCTTACCTACTGCACCAATATTCACCCCGGCGAAAGCTGGGAAGAAGTACTTAAAAGCCTGGAAACTTATGTCCCGGCGGTGCACTCAGCTCTTTCACCCGATCAACCCTTCGGCATCGGCTTAAGACTTTCCCAACAAGCCGGTGAGCAATTAGCTGAACCTACCGCACTGGATGAGTTTCAGACTTGGCTGGAAGAAAATAACTGCTACGTTTTTACCATGAATGGTTTTCCCTACGGTGGATTTCACCGGCAGGTAGTCAAAGACCAGGTACACCAGCCCGACTGGACGACTCCCGAACGTTACAATTATACGCTACAACTCTTCTCCATTCTCTCTAAACTACTGCCTTCTGACATGGATGGTGGTATCTCAACTTCACCTTTGTCGTACAAATGGTGGCATTCCGGTGAGGAGGCTCAGAAGCAGGTGTGGCAAAAATCCACTGAGCACCTGGTAGAGATCGCTTCAAGACTTTACCGCAATCGGCAGGAAAGCGGGCAACTCCTGCACCTGGATATTGAACCGGAGCCAGATGGCATGCTGGAGAACACCCAGGAGGTGATTGATTATTTTAACAACTGGCTGCTTCCAATTGGCATTCCCATTTTGCAGGAACAGCTAGGGCTAAGTCCCGACGAGGCCGAAGAATGTCTGAAAACCCATATCCAGCTTTGCTACGATGTGTGCCACTTTGCGGTAGTCTATGAAAAGCCTCAGGAGGTATTTCAACGCTGGGCCACCGAAGGCATCCGGGTGGGAAAAATCCAGATCAGTGCTGCGCTGAAAGCTGATTTGCCCGCTTCTAAAGAAGAGCGAGCCCCCGTAGTGCAGGCCTTTCAATCGCTGGTGGAGTCTACCTACCTGCATCAGGTAGTGGCCCGAAAAAACGATCAGCAGTTGTTGCACTATCCCGATCTGCCCGAAGCGCTGGAACATATACATCAGCCGGAAGTAGCCGAATGGCGCACCCATTTCCACGTGCCGCTGTTCGTTCCCAGCTACGGTGCGCTTACCTCCACCCAGCAATCCATTCAGGAAGTGCTGGATATTCTGAAGGAAACACCCACCACCAATCATTTGGAAGTAGAAACCTACACCTGGGAGGTGCTGCCCAAAGAAATCCAGGTCGGCCTAGCCCAGTCCATCGTTCGCGAACTACAATGGGTTCAAAACCACTATGACCGATAAATCTCCAACAGGAACCAATCACTCATTCAACAATTCAATCATTCACTCATTAGTTTTCCCATGCAAAAAACGGTAGTCATAGACGTAGTAGCTCTTTCATCCAGAGTCATCGGAGAACATACTCCTTTCTTGCAACGCTGGAGCCAGCAAGGAAAGCAAGCCTCTATTGAACCGGTGCTGCCCGCCGTCACCTGTTCGGCCCAGGCAACCTACCTTACCGGAAAGTGGCCTACCGAACATGGGGTAGTCGGGAATGGCTGGTATTTCCGGGATGAATGTGAAATCAAATTCTGGCGGCAGTCCAACAAACTGGTGCAGGCGCCCAAGATCTGGGATATGGCTCGGGAAATCGATCCAAATTTTACCTGTGCTAATATCTTCTGGTGGTACAATATGTACTCCTCAGTTGATTATGCCGCCACTCCGCGCCCGCTGTACCCTTCTGATGGCCGTAAACTTCCGGACATGCACACCCAGCCGATGGATTTACGCGATCGCCTGCAAAAAGAACTGGGTACCTTTCCTCTGTTCGAATTCTGGGGACCAAATGCCAACATCAACTCTACCAAATGGATTGCCGAATCGGCCAAGAAAATAGACCAATGGCATAACCCAACGCTATCACTGATCTATCTGCCTCATTTAGACTACAATCTGCAACGCCACGGCATTGACTTTGAGCATATTCAGAAAGATTTACGAGAAATTGATGCGGTTTGCGAAGACCTGATCACGTACTACGAAGCCCAGGGCGCCCGGGTAATAGTGTTGTCTGAATATGGAATTACCTCGGTAAGCCGACCGGTGCACATTAACCGGGTGCTGAGGGATAAAGGATACATCACGGTGAAGAATGAACTGGGACTGGAAACTCTGGATGCCGGGGTAAGCCGGGCCTTTGCCGTAGCCGATCACCAACTGGCCCATGTGTACGTACAAAACCCAGAAGACCTTCTTAAAGTAAAAGCTTTACTAGAAGCCACCCCAGGCATAGAACAAGTACTGGATGCGGAAGGAAAGCAAGCTCACCATATAGCCCATGACCGAGCCGGTGAACTGGTAGCGGTTGCCGAAGCTGACTCCTGGTTTACCTACTATTACTGGCTGGACGATGCCAAAGCCCCCGATTATGCCCGAACGGTAGACATCCACCAAAAGCCCGGTTACGATCCGGTAGAGATGTTTCTTGACCCTAAGATTAAATTCCCAATGGCGAAAGTCGGACTCAAGGTGCTTAAAAAGAAGCTCGGTTTCCGTTACCTGATGGATGTGATTCCGCTGGATGCTACGTTAGTAAAAGGCTCGCACGGCCGCATAAATGCTGATGTGGCTGACCGACCCGTGTTCATCACGCAACAAAGCGATTTGCTGGAAACGTCTTCACTATCTCCTACGGAAGTTCAGAGCGTATTACTAGCTCACCTGAAATCGCAATAGCTTATAAATCAGAAAGTTGTCCAGGTTTAAGAGTTCTGCTAGGCAGTGTAGTATCAGTCGTCAAAAACCTTTTTTCTGAGATAAAACGGGTACAATTTCTGTATGAAAACCAGAAATGTTGGAAGATGACTATGAAAGATGTACTCCGAGTAAGCTTAACCCTATTATTATTACTGAATGTAGGATGCTCTGGTGGCGATGATTGCGGCTCATTTAAAGAACAGTTTGTAGATATTGAGGGACTAACCGGGGCAAATGTGGCCCTGGGCGGCAGTTACTCAAATTTTGTGGAATTGGGAGAAGGAGCTACGGTAGCCTATACAGAATTTGGTATTCGGGCAATGCCTGAAACTACCTACCGAAGTGAAACTGCCGAAGTTTCAGGCGGGTTCCAAGCTTTTGCCTGCTCTCCTCCAGCACCCCAGCCCTCCGAAGAAATTGCCGATATAGCGGTTTTCAGTTCCTCTCCTTATGCCCAGGCAAGCAGCAGTAAAGTTTTTGCCGCTGGCGATACGCTCAACTCCATCATCAAAATTTACGAGCCTTACAGTGGAAGAATCGTCGGCCTGCCTGATCTGTTTATGGATGAAAACCTAATGGCATC
The DNA here is from genome assembly GCF_022458895.1 of Roseihalotalea indica. Next base: position 726,237 of record NZ_JAINFL010000002.1, read on the forward strand.
GGACTATCCTTTCACCTTACAGTTAGTTTCTGAGCCGCGCGAGGCTGCCGAACATCAGTTTACCGTACACTATCGCCTGACCAACGGGGAGTTTTATCAATTTACTACGGATGCAATTACGATAACACCGTAAACATCTGCCTGGGCAGATCGGTTGATAAGGGACAAAACTATTTTTTAACCTTAAACCACTTTTTTTATGGCTGATAGCACCATTAAGAAAATAGACGGAACGCATTCTCCTACCGAGGGTGCTGAGAAGTTTTTGGCCTCCGGAAGTACGCTTTCTATGCGTATGTGGGAAGATGAACAACCCAATGACAACAAGCCAGAAGTGAGCCGCCCGTACGAAACCGTGGGATACGTCATCAAAGGAAAGGCAGAACTGCACTCCGAAGGACAGGTGGTGACTCTGCAACCGGGAGATTCGTATCTGGTACCCAAAGATGCCAAGCATACGTACAAAATTCTGGAACCGTTTACCGCCGTTGAGGCTACCTCGCCCCCCGCTCAGGTACACGGAAGGGATAATTAGTAAATCTTACGATCATACACCAAGCCGGACCTCAAATGTCCGGTTTTTTTATGCTTGTTAGTCTGGCATTATAGCATATACTAAAAGCCAGGGAAAACATGTACAATCTTCGGCCTTACTGTATATTTGTAAATTATTTATGTGATCAATCACCCCACAACCCTCCGACCATGCTCATAAACCTTACAAAAACAGTATGCCTTACAGCGAGCATCGGCTGGTTGTTGGCCTGTGATTCCAATCCCGATACTATGTCAGATAAATTGCCCGAAGCTCCGGTTGCTCAGAAAAAAGATTCCGTACTTTCTATCCACGGTGATACCCGCGTAGACCCCTACTTCTGGATGCGCCTTACCGACGAACAAAAGCGGGCTACCAAGCCCGACGAACAGACCCAGCAAGTGGTTCAGTACCTGGAGGATGAGAATGCTTATACTAAAGTGGCTATGAAGGATACCGAAGAACTTCAAGAGCAACTTTATGATGAGATCGTAGGTCGTATCAGCCAGACAGACGAATCAGTGCCCTACTTTAAAAATGGCTACTGGTACTACACCCGCTACGAAGAAGGGCAGGAATACCCGATCTACGCTCGAAAAAAAGAAAGCCTGGATGCTGATGAAGAAATTCTGCTGAATGTAAATGAACTGGCCGAAGGTTTCGATTATTATAATGCAGTTGGCTTAAAAGTAAGCCCGGACAATAAATTGCTGGCCTTTGCTGAAGATACCCTGAGCCGGAGGGTCTACACCATCCGGTTCAAAAACCTGGAAACCGGCGAGATGCTGCCCGATCAGATTGAAAACACCCAGGGTGATGGCGCCTGGGCGAAAGATAACCAATCGTATTTTTATACCACTAAGGATGAAGTAACGCTGCTCTCCAACAAAATCTGGCGGCACCAGCTAGGTGAGGAGGTAAGCGATGATGATCTGAAATATGAGGAGAAAAATCCTGCTTTCTACATCGGAGTAGCAAGTTCTACCTCTGGTGAATATATCATTATCTGGCATCAGAGTACCCTGGCTAACGATTATCATTTATTAAAGGCTGATCAGCCCGATAGCGATTTTCAGGAGTTTACCCCTCGAGAAACCAAGCATCGCTACGACATAGAACATGTGGACGACAAGTTTTATATCCGCACCGATTGGGATGCGCCGAACTACCGACTTATGGAAACCTCGGTGAATGCTACCGGCAAACAAGCCTGGAAAGAGGTGATTCCGCATCGCAAAGATGTGTTACTGGATGATATGGATGTTTTTCAGCGATATCTGGTACTTACCGAAAAATCCAATGCTTTACCGAAACTACGGGTGATGGACCGGCAATCAAATGAAGAGTACTATATTCAGTTTGACGAACCGGCTTATGTTCTTTCTTCGGCGACCAACCCAGAGCAGGACACAGAAATTCTGCGCTATGGCTATGCTTCGCTTACTACTCCTACCTCCATCTACGATTACAACATGCGCACGCGCGAGCAGGACCTAAAGAAACGGCAGGAGGTAGTCGGCGGGCATAATCCGGATGAGTATGTGACCGAACGAATCTTTGCCGCCTCCCGGGACGGTAAGCAGATTCCCATTTCACTGGTATACAAAAAGGGCATGCGCAAGGGGAATGACACTCCTTTATTGCTGTATGCCTATGGTTCCTACGGTTTTTCTGTTGACCCCGGCTTTAGCAGTGCCCGTCTGAGCCTGCTGGATCGCGGATTTATCTGGGCTATTGCCCACATACGAGGCGGACAGGACCTGGGGCGCGAATGGTACGAAGACGGTAAGATGTTTAACAAGAAAAATACCTTCACCGATTACATCGATTGCGCCGATCACCTCATGGCTGAAGGTTACACTTCTAAAGAGCATCTGTATGGGCTGGGCGGTAGCGCCGGTGGCCTGTTGATGGGTGCCGTTGCTAATATGGCACCGGATCGTTTCAACGGTCTTATTGCCGCCGTACCATTCGTAGATGTGGTATCCACCATGCTGGACGAGTCCATTCCACTCACTACTAACGAGTTTGACGAGTGGGGCAATCCCAAAAACCTGGAATCCTACGAATACATGCTGTCCTACTCGCCTTACGACAATGTAAAGGAGCAAGCTTATCCAAATATGCTAGTCACCACCGGCCTGTTTGATTCTCAGGTACAGTATTGGGAACCCGCCAAATGGGTGGCGAAACTACGGGATAAGAAAACGGATGATAACCTGCTGCTTCTGGAAACCAATATGGATGCCGGCCACGGTGGTGCATCAGGTCGCTTTCAGCAATATAAAGAAACTGCCTTGGAGTACGCTTTTATGTTAAAGTTGGAGGAAGAGCAGGAACAACCTAACTAGAATTATTTCTGCTTGATGGCTAATTGTCCGCAGGCGGCATCAATGTCTTTGCCCCGGCTGCGGCGTACATTCACGGTCACTCCTTTGTTTTCTAAGAAGCGGGCAAACTGGTCCAAACGGTCTTCTTCGGTATTTTTAAAGTCAGCTTCTTTAATGGGATTGTACTCAATCAGGTTAACCTTACTGGGCACGTACTTGGTGAACTGCCACAGCTCCCGGGCATCATCGAGGGTATCGTTAAAATCGTAGAAGACGATGTACTCAAACGTGATGCGGGATTGAGTTTTCTGGTAGAAATACTGCAAAGCCTCTTTCAGCACCTCCAGCGTATTGGTTTCGTTGATCGCCATAATCTGATTGCGCTTCTCATCATTGGCGGCATGCAGCGATAACGCTAGATTAAACTTCACCTGATCGTCGCCCAGTTTCTTAATCATCTTGGCAATCCCGGCGGTAGATACGGTAATGCGTTTGGGCGACATGTTCAACCCTTGCGGGGAGGTGATATGCTCAACAGATTTTAGCACATTGGCATAATTCAATAGTGGCTCGCCCATGCCCATGTACACAATATTAGACAGCGGCATTTTGTATTGTTCCTCAGCCTGCCGGTTGATCAGCACCACCTGATCGTAGATTTCTGCGGCATCCAGATTACGCTTACGGTCCATGTAGCCGGTGGCGCAGAACTTACAGGCCAGTGAACAGCCAACCTGGGACGAAACACAGGCCGTCATGCGCGACTTGGTAGGAATCAGCACTCCCTCTACCAGATGTTGATCATGCAGGCGAAACATGGATTTGATGGTCCGGTCGCTACTCACCTGCTGCTCGTGGACTTGCACCGCGTTGATGGTGAAGTTGGCTTCCAGCAGTTCGCGGGTTTGCTTGGAGAGGTTGGTCATCTCGGCAAAGTTGGTGGCCGATTTCTTCCATAGCCATTCTTCTACCTGCTTCACCCGAAAGGGTTTCTCACCGGCTTCCAACAAGAATGCTCGTACATCTTCCGGCTTGGTTTTGCGAATATCTTTTTTTGCTGCTGTTACTGTCGTCATGCTGAAAAAAGTCTGTAGTATCAACACCGAAGCCTTTCCGAAAAGTTTGGTGCAGTGGGAATATTCTCGCTTACTGCTCAACTACCACTGTATCAGGTGGGTAAATCGCTTCCATGGCTTCATCAATTGCAGCTATGGTTGTTCTTTCCTGTTCTGCTAACTCATTTACCTGTAGTAATAAAGTATTAATAGTTCTTTTCACATCATCATCTACCGGGGCGTAGATAATCTCTGTAATAGATTCCAGTGTTTCCTCTATAAAAAATCGCTGTATGTTATAGACTTCAGCCAGGTTCTCAACCACCTCGTAATCGAACTCCGAAACAATTCCAGTAGCCATGGCGGCCTGCCATGAGGTATTGCTAGGAAATTTTGGGTAGAATGATTGCTCATCTAACAATAGCCCAAACGCTTTTCCATCAAAATACCTACGCTGCCCCAGATAGACGCGGAAAGAATCGGTTTCATTAGCAGCGGCTTCCTGCAAACGGGTCAAGGCCCCTCGGTGTATCTGCATGGCAGAATCAATAATCTCTCGGTTAACCTTCATTTCCTGCACGATGCGCTCGATAGCAACTTGTTTTTGCTGCTGTGTCTTCTGGTTCTCAGCATAGCGGTTGATAAACAGGGCAAATAAAACGCTGAATACAATCAGTGCACTTTCTACCAGCAATCGTTTAAATCCTTCTAATCTGATTTTCATGATGAAACTATCTGATGTTCCGCTAAGGTAAGCATCATTTTTTACCATCTCCATTCAGAGCCGCGCCCAGGTTGAGCTCCGAGAGTTTGGTGCCTCCTTTGATGCCAAAATCCAGCGTACGGATGGGGAACGGAATGGTGATTCCCTGGGCATCGTAGGCTTTTTTAATAGCGATGATGGTTTGGTTGATAATGGTCAGAATGGTAGGCTCGCCCGGGAAGGTAATCCAGAAGCGCAGGTTAAAATTGATGGAACTGTCTTCAAATCCGTAATAATCAAAGATAATATCTTTATCCAGTCTCACCCCTTCCACTGTTTTCACGGCATCCAGCGTTACCTGCATGACCTGCTCCAGATCTTCTCCGTAAGAAACGCCGATTTTCAGATCAATACGTCGCTCACCAGTAATGGAATAATTAATAATCTTCTTCTGAATCACGTCTTTATTGGGAATATAGACTTCCTGCCCCTGAAATGTGCGGATGACGGTAAGGCGGAAATCGGTGCGATCCAGTACGCCGGAAGTACCGTCAATTTCTACCACATCACCCACATTAAAGGGCTTTTTAAATGCCAGAATTACCCCGGCAATAAAGTTGGCGGCAATATCCTGAAAGGCAAAACCCAGCGCAATACCTACCACTCCTAAGCCAGCAATGAGAGAAGTCACCGCTTTATCTAGCTCCAGAATTTCCAGCACAACAAACATGCCCACGCTCAGGCACACGTAGTACAGCAGTTGGGTAAGCAACCGTTGAATACCCACATCATTAGTAGCTCGAGCCATAACCCGAGCAAACAGGCGGCGGGCCAATCGAGCCAGGTTTAGAAAGACAACAAAAGCAAAAATAGCCAGCACCAGATTGGGCAACATGGCGGTAATTCTCTCCAGCCAGGCTTCCAGTTTCTCCATAATCGTAGCCAGCGCATCATTCACATTAAATTCCATAAGTACTAGAGTTGATTGATTAGCCGCGGAAAGTTAGGAAAAAGACAGTACTGAAAACAATTAACAATGAGCAGAGAACAATGTGCAATTGATCTAAGTCCCTTTTATCGTATTGCTGAATAAAGATAATTGCTCAGTTCTCACGGTTCTTTGTACATTGAAATAAATGCTATCTTTGAACGGTCGCTAACCAATACAATTACCTTTGAAAAAACTACTCACCACTATTAGCCATGCGATCGATCGACTGAATGAGCAGGTTGGGCGCGGAGTGGCCTGGCTTACCACGGCACTGGTGCTGGTCATCATGTACGATGTAACGGCGCGTTATCTGTTCAACACTTCTTCAGCAGGCATTGTAGAACTGGAATGGTATCTTTTTTCTTTCATTTTCCTTCTGGGTGCAGCCTATGCGCTGAAACACGAGCGGCACGTGCGGGTAGATGTTTTCTACCAAAACTTCAGCCCCCGGCGGCAGGCCTGGATTAATCTGGTAGGTTCTGTGTTCTTCCTGATACCTTTCTGCATTGTGGTGATCGTCACTTCCCTGAAATTTACGGGTAACTCCTGGGCCATTCAGGAAGGTTCACCCGACCCCGGCGGCTTACCGGCTCGGTACATTGTGAAAGCGGCTATTCCCATTGGCTTTATTTTACTGCTACTTCAAGCTATTTCTTTACTAATACATTCACTACTTACTCTGCTGGAACCTTCCGAAACTCGTCCTGAACATGATTGATGCGCTGCCGATAATTCTTTTTGTTCTCATCTTTATTCTTATTCTTTTTGGCTTTCCGGTGGCATTCACGCTAGGCGGAGTCTCCGTGCTGTTCGGCCTATTGGTCTTTGATGTGGATTTCTTTTACCTGCTGGCCCTACGGGTATATGGCACCATGAATAACTACGTGCTCATTGCTGTGCCACTCTTTATTTATATGGGAATCATGCTGGAGAAGTCGGGGCTGGCGGAGAGTCTCCTGGAGACTATGGCGTTGCTGTTTGGGAAATTCAAGGGTGGGTTAGCCATTGCCGTAGTGGTTGTAGGGGCTATGCTGGCGGCTTCTACCGGTATTGTTGGAGCTACGGTCGTCACGATGGGGCTAATCAGTCTACCGACCATGCTTAAGCGCGGATATAGCCCGGAACTGGCTACCGGCACTATTGCTTCCTCGGGTACGCTGGGGCAGATTATCCCGCCTTCGGTAGTACTGGTATTGCTGGGCTCGGTGCTCAATGTCTCGGTAGGCGACCTGTTTACTGCCGCCCTGATTCCGGGGTTAGCGTTGGTGGGTTGTTATTTGCTGTATGTCATCGGAATGGCCTATCTAAGACCACAACAGGCGCCGCCTATGCCCGCTGAGGAAATAGCCCGCTTTCGGGAAGGAAATATGGTTGCACAGGTGCTTAAAGCTTTTGTATTGCCATTTTTGCTAATTGCGGCGGTGCTAGGGTCTATCTTTGCGGGTATTGCCTCACCTACGGAGGCCGCTGCAGTAGGAGCTTTCGGTGCTTCCGTACTCACCATTTTGCAAGGGAAACTCACTCTTCAGGTGCTTAAGGAAGTGATGCGCGAAACTACTCACCTTACCTGTATGGTATTTATCATTCTGGTAGGAGCTGCCGCTTTTGCTTTGGTTTTCCGAGGACTGGAGGGCGATCGCTACCTGGTTCGGCTGATTGAGAGCGCTAACCTTTCACCCATGGTCTTTCTGGCTATTGTCATGATTGTGGTTTTCATCGCCGGGTTCTTCATCGATTTTATTGAGATCATCTTCATTATTGTACCAGTAGTTGCTCCGATCTTCAGCCGGATGGGCACTGACCTGATCTGGATCGGTATCTTGCTGGCACTCAATTTACAGACATCTTTCCTTTCGCCGCCTTTTGGCTTCTCCTTATTCTATCTTAAGGGAGTCGCTCCCCCGGAAATCACCACCGGGCACCTGTACCGGGGTATAATTCCTTTTATTGTTATTCAGCTTATTTTCCTCGCGCTGGTTATTGCCTTTCCGGGCATCGTCACAATATTACTTGATGACAAATGATTGATGATGAGTGGTTAACAAGGATGCATGATTAGTCATCAGTCATTCCTCATTAATCATTATTAAAAAAACAGCTAAGCAAAAGTCAGGTTATGTATACAGATTTTTTACCTACCTATGAGCTTACATACCATTCACCGCTGGTTGCAGAAAAGTTATCTGAGAATAATTACGAGCATTGCGTTTATTCCTTCATTACTGGCTTGTGGCTTTTTGCTACTGTCATTATGGACATTGTACATTGATGAGTCGTCGCCCGAAAAGTTGATCAGCTACTCGGTTAGTGTGCAAAATATTATTCACCCAGACAGTGCCCGTGCTTTGCTCAGTGCTATTACCGGTGGGATGATTTCTCTGATGGTGTTCAGCTTCTCAATGGTAATGATTGTCCTAAGCCAGACTGCTTCTAATTATTCGCCTCGAGTGCTTCCAAACCTGATCGGGCAGCGCTTTCATCAGGTAGTGATGGGAACGTACCTGGGCACGATTCTCTATACAATCATCGTCCTGTCCAGTATTCAATCTAAGTTGTACGCCTTTGACGTACCTCACTTATCCATTGTGCTGTCTACATTGTTTGGCCTGATTAGTCTGGCCATGTTTGTTGCTTTTGTTCACTCAATCTCTCAGCACATTCAGATAGGCAGTATCATTCGAAACCTGTATAGCGATACGTTGAAATCGCTGAGCAGCTACCTAAAAAATACTGAATCTATCACGGAAGATGAACTTCCGAGCGCGCAAACCTGGGTGTCCATTAACTGTCCTGTATCGGGCTACCTGTTTGGAATGAATAAGAGTGCTTTGAAAAAATTCTGCCAAGAAACAGATATCATGGTCTGGATGGCCCTTCCCTGGGGAGTATACGTGCACCGCTGGCAACCACTGCTTCGGGTTAGCCGCCAACTGAGCGAAGAGGAAAAAAAACGTCTCGTCAATATTTTTATTTTCGAGAGCGACGAGATACTCTCGCAAAATTATGCGGTTGGATTTAAACAGCTAACCGAAATTGCAGTGAAAGCCCTGAGTCCGGGTATTAATGATCCCGGAACGGCCATAGAAGCCATTGATCAGTTAGCGACGCTCTTCACCCGGCAGATGGAGGCTCAGGAGGTTCCGGTTATCAAGGATAATCAGAATCGCTTGCGGTGGATTGGCCGGCCCATTTCATTTGAAGAGCTTTTTACTTGGTGCTGGACCGCCATTAAGGATTATGCTGCGCAAGATACAGTTGTACTATACAAACTGATAGAATGGCTGGAAACTATGGTACACAGCGATGCAACGCATCACTACACATCTATCCTGACATCAACCCTATCTGACCTTATTGATCACATACAGTTGAATGTGAAAAGTTCGGTTGATCAGCAGAATCTGTATCAGCGTATTCAACAACTATTGCAGCGGTCCTCAAACCGGGCTTTAAACAAAGCTATACAAGAAAAAATTAGTGAGCAATGGTCTGAGGCTTCGGTATAGCACTTGCTCTTTTCACGGCTTTTTTGCAATTTATAAGGCCGTACAACCCCTAACCAATGCATACTCACCTATTCTTGCTGCTTTCAATGGCCAGCACTTTTGCCAGTGCTCAGTCTTCCAAACAACCCATAGCCTGGCCGGAAGGAAATCAGGTTGCCATAAGCCTGAGTTTTGATGATGCTCGCCCCAGTCAGGTAGATGTAGGCACTCCCTTATTAGACAAATACGATGTGAAAGCTACCTTTTTTCTGGTTCCGGGTAGCGTAGAGCAGCGACAGGCCAAGTGGAAGCAGGCTGCTGAAGCCGGACACGAAATGGGCAACCATTCGCTTAATCACCCCTGTAGTGGAAACTTTCCCTGGTCTCGGCAGAAAGCCATTGAGGAATATTCTTTGGAGCAGATGAGAGAGGAGTTGGTGCAGGCTAATCAGCAGATTGAAGCGTTGGTTGGAGTAGCTCCTGAGGTTTTTGCATACCCCTGTGGGCAAACCTTTGTAGGGCGAGGCCGGGATACTAAAAGCTATGTGCCAGTCGTTGCCGAACTCTTCACCTCGGGGCGGGGCTGGCTGGATGAATCGCCGAATGACCCGGCTTTTTGTGATATGGCTCAGCTGCTGGGTATGTCTACAGATGAACAGGATTTTCCGGCGATCCGGGAGATTATTGAGAATGCGAAACAAAATGGGCAATGGATAGTATTTGCAGGACATGATATTGGTGAATCGGGAAGGCAAACTACCCGGACGGCTATGCTGGAGGCATTATTTCAGTATGCAGAAAACCCGGAAAATGGCGTTTGGTTGGCCCCAATTGGCACGGTTGCTGCTCACATTCAAAACCAGCGCACAAGCAACTAAAGCATAGTTTTGAAGCAGGATTATGTTGGAAAAGAAAGAAGCGTTTGCAATCACACCTACCTTATAAACCGTTCTAACTTGGATGGTAAAGAAAAGAATTGAAACAATGATTTTACCAATAACAGCGTTGTAAAGCTACCAGCGCTGGTTTGCAAAATGTAAGGATATGGCCGCCGGAAGAACCCATAACGTAGGAACATTAGTACTCACTCCCATTACTGCCTGGGCAGCCTGGGAATTAAGCCAGCATGACTCATTGACAGCCTGGCTGGCGGGTATTGGTTGCTTTTGCGGTATCTTCATCAGCCCCGACCTGGATATGCGGCAGCGTACCGTGTCGGAAACTACCTTGCTTCGTTGGTCCCTGGGTATCGGCTATATCTGGATTTTTCTGTGGTATCCTTATGCCATGTTGTTCCGGCACCGTGGAGTCAGCCATACCCCATTGATCGGCACGGTCACCCGGGTGCTGTATCTATTAGGAATAGCCGTGTTGGTGCAGTATACGGCCCATAACCTGTCAGGGGCTAACTGGAGCATCTGGCCCTGGGTTGAGCAGTACCAGTTAGGTATTGCTATTTTCGTAGCGGGCCTGGCCGCCTCAGATATAGGGCATTGGGTGCTGGACCATGTATAGCTACGCCAATGATCCGAAATTTGCATAGTAGATTTGCTCGCCGTATGGAGTATACCGGCTCATCTGCTTTTGAAATGCTGCATACGACTCATACGCTCTTTTTGCCAGCGGGTCCTGCTGCGTCATGTCAGTCACCACTTCTTCGCTGTATTTCCGGAAAGTAGCCAGTACATCATCAGGAAAACGCCGAAACTCTACTCCTTCTTCCTCAGCCAGCTTGATGGCATATTCACTGTTTAAAGCCTCCGACTGGCTCAGCGACCAGATATTCAGCCGGGAAGTGGCTACATCGATAATTGTTTGCAGGTCACTTGGCAACTGCTCGTATTTTTCTCGGTTGACGAATAACTCCAGAGCAGTTCCTGGTTCATGCCAACCGGGGTAATAGTAGTACTTTGCTACCTGATAAAAGCCCATCTGATAATCATGGTAAGGGCCAATCCACTCGGTGGCGTCGATTACACCCCGCTCGAGGTTGGTATAAATCTCACCACCGGCTACCAGCACTGAGGTGCCTCCTGCCTGGTTAAATACCTTGCCCCCAATTCCCGGAATCCGCATCTTCAACCCCTGAATATCACTGATACTGTTAATTTCTTTGTTAAACCATCCGCCCATCTGCATACCCGTGTTGCCACCCGGATACGGAATCAGGTTAAAGTTAGCGTAGGTATCTCGCCACAGGTCAATTCCTCCGCCCCCTATTAACCAGCCATTCATCTGCTGAGCATTCATGCCGAAGGGAACCGTAGCAAAAAACTGCGCTGCCGGAATTTTTCCCGCCCAGTAGTATCCGGCTCCGTGCCCAACCTCAACAGCACCGTTACTCACCGCATCAAAAACTTCCAGAGCCGGTACCAGTTCGCCACCGCCATATACCGTAATCTCCAACCTGCCACCGGACATTTCGTTTACCCACTGGGCAAATTTATTGCAGCCTTCGCCCAGGATAGGAAAGTTGGGTGGCCATGTAGTTACCATTTTCCAGCGGAAAGTATTATTGAAGTTGATGTAAGGCCCTTGCTGTTTCTTTTCCGGAGAGTTTGCTGTGCAGGCCCCTAACGAAGCGCCGGTAGCAGCCGCAGCTCCTTTTAATAAAAATGATCGTCGATTAGTAGTGCTCATAGCAGGTTAATTTACAGGGAAATGCTTAATTCTAAAAAGGCCGGGAACATGCGTGCCCGAAAATAGGTTAAAAAGGGAATTCATGATAGGATTTATACCAAAATCACTATCTTTGCAATCTTTTTACAGCAAATGGACGAGATCCATATATGTTTAACGTAACAAAATTATGGCAGTAAAAATCAGATTAACGCGTCGAGGACGCAAGAAACTGGCAATTTACGACGTGGTCGTAGCCGATGCCAGATCACCACGAGATGGTCGTTTTATCGAAAAGTTAGGAACATACAATCCTAACACGAACCCCGCCGCTATCGTCTTGAACGATGAAAAGGCGCTGGATTGGGTCATGAAAGGTGCCCAGCCTACTGATACAGTACGAGCAGTACTTTCGTATCGGGGAATTATGCTTCGCAAACACCTGCAAATTGGCGTGAACAAAGGCGCTATTACTCAGGAAGACGCTGACAACCGCTTTAATGAGTGGAAAGATGCCAAAGACGCGAAGATTGAAGGCAAGAAAGATTCACTGACGAAGAAGCAAGAACAAGAGCGTGCTGAGCGTTTGAAGCGTGAGCGTGAAGTGAACGAAGCTCGCCGTAAAGAACTGGAAGCAGCTAATGCTGCGGCAGTGGCTGAAGCAGAAGCTGAAACCGCAGAGGCGGAAGCATCTGAAGAAGCTCCAGCCGAGGAACCGCAAGCTACCGCAGAAGCTGCTGAAGCACCGACTGAAGAGCAAGTAGCGGAAGCACCTGCTCAGGAAGAAGCTGCTCCTGCTGAAGAAAAGGCGGAAGCAACTGAGGCCCCCGCTGAAACTGAAAAAGAACCTGAGGCAAAAACTACTGAAGAAGCTCCTGCTGAGGAGGCTCCTAAAGAAGAGGCCGCCGCTGAAGAGCCGAAAGCCGAAGCAGCTAAAGCAGAAGAAACTGAAGCCACTACTACTCCTGAGGAAGCCAAAGCAGCTTCTGGTGAGGAAGCCAAAGCGGAAACTGCTAGCGAAGAAGCTCCTAAAGAGGAAGCAAAAGCAGAAGAAACAACTGAAGCTGATGCACCTAAAGCAAAAACTGAAGACAAGTCTTCAGATGAAGCTAAGAAGGAAGAGCCTTCTGAAGAGGAAAAGGCAGACGAAGAAAAAAAATAAGCATTCATGCGCATTGAAGATTGCTATCAGTTAGGATACGTTAGCAAGACGCATGGATTGCAAGGGGAAATCAGCGTCATACTAGACGTAGATGTACCCGAAGCTTATGAAGAATTGGAATCAGTATTTCTGGAGTTACCTAACTCTGGAACACTGATTCCTTTTTTTGTTGATACCATCGATATTCAGGCCCAGCGAGCACTCATTAAGTTTGAAGATATTGATAGCATAGAGCAGGCGCAGGAGCTGGTCAAAGCCAATTTGTACCTTCCACTCGATACATTACCTGAACTGGAAGATGGGCAATACTACTTCCATGAAATTATTGGCTATCGCGTGGTTGATGAGCAACTGGGCGAACTAGGCAGCGTAAAAGATGTATATGCCGGAAGCGGTCAAGACCTGATTGCGATGGATTATAAAAACCAAGAGGTACTCATCCCCATCAATGATGAGTTGGTACCTCGCGTTGACAAATCTGCCCAAATTGTACATACCAATCTTCCCGAAGGATTATTGGATTTACAATAGCACTGCTCTTTCTACCTAAGATACACCCTCCTCAAGGTTTTTCAATTTAAAGTAGTTGATCACTCCACCGGCTAAAATCGCTTTAATCTGGCGATCACTTAACGTATAAGTCATTTCATATACCTGATCCTGGGTAACATTCTTCACCCGCACATTTTCTCCATTCTCCAGCGCACTTCGCAAACCACTAAGCTGAATAACATCTCCCTGCTTAATTTTGTCGTAATCTTCACTATTGACAAACTCGAGGGGGACAATGCCAAAGTTTACTAAATTTTGCCAGCCAATACGGGCGTAGCTTTTGGCTAATACAGCCCGTTGGCCTAAGTAGCGAGGCGCCAAAGCAGCGTGCTCCCGACTGGAACCCTGGGCGTAGTTATCGCCAGCCACAACCACATGCCCACCAAATTGCTCTTGAGCTTCCTTCGCCCGATCAAAGAAAGTTTGGTCAACCACGTAAAAAGCCCACTCACTGATTTTTGGAATATTACTTCGGAAAGGCAGTACGTCAGCACCAGCTTTTAGAATTTCATCAGTACTGATATTATCTTCCATCTTCAGCAATGCTGGTACTTCGTAAGCGTCCTGAAGCTCATCAAAATCTGGCAAAGACTTTACGTTAGGACCTTTTTCCAGTTTCATCACATGTCCGTTTTCGGGTGGTTCTACCAGAAGGTGCGTATTGATGATCTCCTTTTCAGCGGGAAGGTACTCTGGGTAGGAAATACTAAGTTCTTTATCCAAATCTCGCGGGTCAGTAATTTTTCCAGTCAGAGCGGCTGCGGCGGCAGTTTCGGGGCTGCACAGATAAACCTGGTCGTCTAGCGTGCCAGAGCGGCCGGGGAAGTTGCGTGGCATGGTGCGCAAGCTGATTTTTCCGGAAGCTGGAGCCTGCCCCATTCCGATACAGCCCATGCAGCCAGCCTGATGAAAACGCGCCCCGGCATGAATAAGGTTTTTAAAGGCATCAGTAACTGATAAGTTCTCAATCATCTGCCGGGAGGTAGGGTTCACATCAAAGGATACATCCGGGTTAATAGTTTGCCCTTTTATAATTTCACTGACTACCCAGAAATCTCGGAAGCCAGGATTGGCTGAAGAGCCTAAAACTACCTGATGCACTGGTTTCCCAGCTACTTCGCTTACTTCTACTACGTTTCCGGGGCTGCTTGGGCAAGCAATCATCGGGACTAAATCGTCTAAGACTATTTCGTCGTACTCGTCGTATTCAGCTCCTTCGTCGGGTACTAATTCGCTCCATACATCTTCTCGTCCCTGCGATTTTAAAAAACGCTTCACTTCTTCGTCTGAAGGAAAAACAGTTGTGGTTGCTCCTAGCTCAGTCCCCATATTGGCAATCACATGGCGATCCATTGCCCGTAATGAGTCGAGACCAGGCCCGTAGTACTCTACAATTTTACCGCGGCAGCCTTTTACATCGTAGCGGCGCAGCATTTCCAGAATTACATCCTTAGCGCTAACCCAATCAGGAAGTTTACCAGTCAGTTTCACTCCCAAGACTTTAGGCATTTTGAAATAGAGCGGTTCGCCCGCCATAGCAAAAGCTACATCAAGGCCACCGGCTCCCAGTGCTAACATGCCTAGCGCTCCTCCGGCCGGAGTATGACTATCCGAGCCTACCATGGTTTTGCCGGGCACACCAAAACGCTCCATGTGCACAGGGTGGCTAACTCCATTGCCCGGACGACTGTACCAAACTCCAAACTTAGCCGCAGCAGATTTTAGGAAAACATGATCGTCTGCATTCTTAAAGTCGGTTTGAAGCAGGTTGTGATCTACATATTGTACCGATACATCAGTGGATACGCGATCGATACCCATAGATTCCAACTCAAGCATTACAAGCGTTCCGGTGGCATCCTGGGTTAGCGTTTGATCTATCTTGATGCCAATCTCTTTACCAGGGGTCATTTCCCCGTCTTTGAGATGCGACTGAATTAGCTGTTGTGTAACGTTAAGTGGTATAGACATACGATTGGGTGATTACAGTTAAAAAAAATACCAGTAAAAAC
The DNA here is from genome assembly GCF_022458895.1 of Roseihalotalea indica. The sequence goes on from NZ_JAINFL010000002.1 coordinate 741,681, forward strand.
ACAACCGTATGTAGTAGCAAGTGTTTGATTAATTGACTTACAAAAGCTTATCAATAGCTTCCATTACTTTGCTATAGTCTGGCTCTTGTCCAATTTCCGGCACTAGTTCGGCATACGTGATCTGATTATTTTGGTCCACAACGAACACGGCGCGGGCAGACAATCCTTTCATGGGGCCTTCCGTAATTTCGGTGTTGTATTTCTGGCAAAACTCACCGTAGCGAAAATCCGAAGCATTTACAACATTTTCAATTTCCGCTGTTTCGCAGAACCGCTTCATAGCGAAGGGCAGATCTTTGGAAATAACCAATCCGGTGACACCGGGTTTTCCGCTTAGTTGCTGATTAAACTGGCGGGTTTCCATAGCACAGACAGAAGTGTCAAGGCTGGGCACTGCAATTAGCACTTTTACTCCCTCTAAAGCCGATAGTTTCTCATCGCTCAGATTATCTTTAACAAATGAAAAATCAGGAGCTGATCCGGAGGTGGGAATGTCGCCTTTAATGGCGGTTGTGTTTCCTTTTAATGTTACTGAAGCCATCTTAATTATTTGGTTAGGTAAAATGTAAACGCGTAATTATACGGCCCAGTTAATCATTTGGCTAACTGTTGGTAACATTTTGCAGTTATCGTAATAAGATTCGCACAATTCTACCGAAAAAATCTTAGTTTAATGCAAACGTCATGACGCTCATTAGGATGCAACGCCCAACCACCAAAAATAAAAGCTACGAACCTATTCTGCCCAAGCGGAAAGAATGGCCTGTCGTGAAGTTAAGCCGTAGCCGCAAATCATTTGTGGATACGGTCATCCGGAATAGTAATGCTAAGCTTCATGAAATGGCCCCGGATGTTAATTCTCTGGTAGACGAACTGGAGGCTACCCTTTATAAAGAAAAATACCGTATCCGGGAAAATCCCTGGGCGGTAGACCCGGATGATGATCATGCTTTCTGGAGTGGGGTGAAAAAGAGGCTGGTTGAAATTTCTAGTCTGCAAACCGATAACTTGGATCAGGAGGCGTATCAAAAAGCTCAGCAATTGTTAGAAGAAATTACTGCTCGCTATGCCAACGAAATTGCCAGCAATTTTCGTCCCTCATATTATCAGTTTGCTCGCCGGGTAGCTACATTTGGATTTTCCCGCCTGCTTAATACTTCTCGGGTTAAGGGGTTTGGCTCCTTATTCAGTAACGAATATTCGCTGCGCGATAAAATAAAAATAACCGGGGAGATTGATCATTTGCGAAATCTGGCGCAACGTGGCACTATAGTGATGGTTCCTACCCACTTCAGTAACCTGGATTCTATCCTGATCGGTTGGGTAATTCACGAGCTAGGATTACCGCCTTTCATCTACGGTGCTGGCCTCAACCTGTTTAATATTGGTATTTTTGCTTACTTTATGAATAGTCTAGGAGCTTATAAAGTAGACCGCCGGAAAAAGAATACCATCTATATAGAAACGCTGAAAGCCTATTCCAGTCAGGCCATGCAGTGGGGCATCCATAGCCTCTTCTTTCCGGGAGGCACCCGCTCCCGTTCGGGCCGTATTGAAAACAAACTTAAACTTGGGCTATTAGGTACGGCAATGGAAGCTCAGCGCATCAACTACATGGAGAGCGAGAAAACCGGTGAGCCTGCCGAGAAGATTTTTGTGTTTCCGGTAGTGCTGAATTATCATTTTGTGCTGGAAGCTCCCAGCCTCATCCGAGATTATCTGCAACAGGAAGGACAAGAACGCTATTATATTGAAGCCGATGAATACTCTAAATCTTCCAAGATTGTTAAGTTTCTGCTAAAATTTTTCCGTCAGGGATCAGATATTTCAGTAAGCATTGGCAAAGGAATGGATCTGCTGGGAAATTATGTGGATGAAGAGGGGCATAGCCTGGACAAGCAGGGGCGATACATTAGCATGCGCGAATATTTTTGCACGGGTAGTAAGCTTACTCGGGATGAGCAACGGGAGAATGAATATACCCGTATGCTGGGTGAAGCTATTTTACAGGAATATTATCGTATTAACCGGGTATTCTCGAGCCACTTGGTAGCCTTTGTCGCTTTTGAGCTTATTCAGAAGCAATACGCTTATCTTGATTTATTCAGCCTATTGCGCCTCTCAGAAGAAGATTTGGTTATTCCCTATGAATTATTTCGCGAGAGCTGTGAACAGGTACGGGAGGAAATTTTTCGGCTGCACCAGCAGGGAAAGGTTGATATTGCTGAACATATGCAGCATGATATTGATGAAGTGATCTCGCACGGCATCGCCAATGTCGGCATGTACCATGCTAGGCGGCCTTTGCTCAAAAACAGGGAAGGTAATATTATTATTCCTGACCTTAATATATTGTATTACTACCATAACCGTTTGGAAGGGTACGATTTGCAACGTATACTCCATCCAAAGAAAAAGAAACTGTTTGAAGTCGTTGAATAACCCTGTAGGAGTCATTGGGGCCGGTAGCTTTGGAACGGTCGTAGCTAATTTGCTTGCGCAAAATAGTGAGGTTCTGCTTTATGCCCGCCGAGAAGAAGTAGTAGAAGAGATTATCCACGAGCGGCGTAGTGCCGGGTATAGTGTGCATGCCCGAGTAAAGGCTACTAATGATTTGGAAGCGGTGGTAGAACAGTGTTCTGTACTGTTTCCAATTGTGGCTTCTTCCGGCTTCCGGGATACCATGCGTAGTTTGTCGCCCTATCTTCACCCTTATCATATCGTCATTCATGGCACCAAAGGGTTGGATGTCTCCGCAGAAACATCTTCTCCCCTTACGCGCGATCATGTAAAAACGATGAGTGAAGTCATTCGTGAAGAAACGATTGCCGTGCGAATCGGCTGCCTGGCAGGCCCTAATCTGGCCCATGAGTTGGGCGAAGGGCAACCCGCGGCTACCGTTGTTGCTAGCCATTTTGACGAGGTTATTCAGACCGGACAACGTCTGCTTCGTAACGATTTGTTTCAGGTCTATGGTAACGATGATCTTATTGGAATTGAGCTGTGTGGTATTCTGAAAAATATTATTGCAATTGCATCAGGAGCTCTAAGTGGGCTCGGGCTGGGAGAAAATGCTCGAGCACTACTGATCAGCAGAGGGTTATGGGAAATGATGGCTATCGGTAAAGCACTGGGTGGCAACTCCGAAGCATTTATGGGGTTGGCCGGGGTGGGTGATCTGGTGGCAACCTGCTTCAGCACCCATAGTCGCAATTTTACGGTAGGTTACCGGTTAGCCCAGGGAGAAACGCTGAGCGGTATTGTGCAGGACATGGAGGAAGTGGCCGAAGGTGTGAACACGACCCGGGTTGTGAAACAACTGACGGATTACTACCAGGTTCCAGCTCCTATTACTCGTATGCTTCATCGGATGTTGTTCGAAGACTTACCCGCCCGACGAGCTTTAGAAGGTTTAATGAAAATCCCGCTGGGAGAAGGAGAAGATGTAGGCATCTTATAAAAAAATAGCCACCCGGTTTGCGAGTGGCTATCTTATTGCTTGTCTCTGATTTATTTATTTAAATCTACTAACCGGATTTCTACCCGGCGGCTTTCTTCAGCACTCACTTTTACCGCTTCAGAGGCCCCATGTCCACGAGCCAGAATACGTCGCCGGACAATGCCCCGCTGGTTAAAGAAAGTTAGTACCTCAATGGCTCGCTCATTCGAGAGCCGGTTGTTAGTTTCCGCATCTCCCTCCGGTGAAGCATAACCTGTGATCTCAATGCCCAGATCGGCATGCTTTTTCAAAGGATCGAGAATCTTGGTAAGCGTTTCGGCATACGAGTCATCAATATGGCTGTCACCCACCGAGAAGTAAACCTTATACGTTTCGTTTAGCAGCGATTTATCATAGTTAGATGCCGCAACCTTCTGATTCTTTTGCTTAATAGCTTCTTCAGTAACATAAAAGGTAGGGAGAGTATAAACAGTCTCATTACCAACTTTTTTAGCTACCAGATTATCCTCACCAGTTTCATCATAGAAATACGATACACCGGCTGCTTCTAGTTTCTCCGTATCCAGCGCATCAAAATTTACATCCTCAATAGGGCTTGTTTTATACATCAGATCCAAGAGGTAATTATAAGCCGCAGTATCCGTTGAGGCAATAATAGACTCCATCATATCATACAGATCCAGACTATCATTTTGCACTAGCATGGCTTCATTGGCTACTCTTACTGATTTCTCTTTAGAATTTTTAATATCGAAAAAAGCGTTTTTTACTGATATTTCCTGTCCTACAATTACATCAAACTGCTTGATGGGCTTCAGCACAATTTCCTGATACAACTCGTAAAAGTTCGTTTGATTCGGGATATTAACATTAACAGTATAAGGCAAATACCCTTCGGATTCTATGATGAGGTCGTAGTTTCTGCCGGGAGGTAAAATGATCAGATAGTTACCGCTACCTGCACTAGGGCTATACACATAATCTACTTTTTGGCTGGCTTCTACATCCACTACCTTAATTTTGGTAGGAATGGGCTTAGGCTCAGTTTCTCCAGCTAATATTCGCCCCTTAATTAGCGTAAGCGGAATATTAGCCTCGCTATCTGGCATCTCAAAATAATAGATATCCTGACCACCCTTGCCTCCTTTTCGCTCAGAAGAGAAGTAGCCGATTTTGCCATTGGCAGTTAACGTAAAGTAGTTATCATCTGTTGGAGTATTAATAGGATACCCCAGATTCTCAGGAGTACTCCAGTTGCCACCAACAAAATGAGACTTGAAAATATCATTCCCTCCCATGGTATTGTGCCCATTAGAAGTAAAGAACAGTGTACGGCTGTCGGGGTGGATAAAAGGAGCATCTTCGTCGTATTCGGTATTAACCTCAGGGCCAAGGTTAACAGGTTTTCCCCAGCTGCCATCAGCTTGCTTCTCAGCTTTATAGATATCCATACCACCTAGTCCATCTGGGCGATTGCTGGCAAAATAAATAGTTCTCCCGTTAGGAGTCATACTAGCCGTTGTCTCCAGATAGCGCGAATTAATAGTGTTTCCTAAGGTAACTGGGTTAGACCAGCCCTTATCGGTATTTTGAATGCTATAGATGCTTCCCGAGTTATTATCTCCGCCAATAAACACCAACATTTCCCGTCCATCGGGTGAAATACCCGCCGTACCTAAAGGGGCACTCGTTTTCAGGTTCAATGGTTGAGGGCTTTCCCATTGTCCGGAATTATTTTTTTGAGCAATATAAATCTGCTCTACAATACGTCCTTTTTCTTCTTTTACAGCGGTGTAAGCCAGCATGCTTTCATCGGCTGTAATAAGCGGATTGTATTCTGTATTATTACTGTTAATTGCCTGAAAGCTATTGATAACGATACTCTTCTTTTCGTTTAGCAGGAAAAGTGCATTTTTGCAGATTTCCAGCTGGCGGTTTACGTCCTTCAGTGCTTGTTTATCATCAGCAGCCAACCCTTTCTTATAAGTTTCAAAAGATTTGATGGCTGGCTGGATTTGAATATCCCGATGATAAGTTTGCCCCAGATAGTAATGCACTTCGTTGGGAATATCGGCAGATGCCTGCTGGGCTTTGGCATATTCTAAATAAGACAATGCCTTATACTGATCTGCCAAATCTGTAGTTTGAGTGTAGCAAACTCCCAAACGATAATGCACTAAAGGATCGCTCACGCCATTTTCTACCGCTTGCTGATAGAGAGGAAGCGCTGCCTCGTAATTTTTAGCCAGAAGAAAGAATTTGTTTGCACGGTCAACCAATGCGTCGTCCGAACCTTGCGCCATTGTGGTGGCTGGCAGGAGTACTACTATAAGTAGCAATAGTGTCCAGGAGCGTAAGTGCAAGGTTAAACCTTGAAAGTTGGTAAAATTAAACATTATACTCAGTGGTTTTCGATCAGTCCCTACAATCATATCTAGCAGATTTACTGGTGATTGGACCGGATATAATATACCCAGGAAATTTGCCCGAAAGCTAAAGAGATTTGGTAGTCAGGAAAAACTACTTTTTACGAAAACGCAGACATGTAATTTTTTGAGATACAATGCGCAGAACTACGAGCGAGAAAGTACTGTTTCGCGGCGGATTGCCCTCAGGCGCTCCAGCAAAGGCGGATGTGAATAGTGGAAGAACACATACCAGTTGTGCGGAAGCAGGTTGCTCATATTATGGGCCGAGAGTTTTTTGAGCGCTGTTTGTAGTGGTCCGCCACCATACGTATGAGTAGCATAAGCATCAGCCTCAAACTCATTTTTACGGCTAATAACATTCATAAGCAAGCCGGTAAGCGTGCTGATAGGCGAATACAAAATGCCAAATGCTATCAGGTTAAGATGGATGGATAATTGCTGCCCACCCAAAGCGAAGGAAAGCTCTTCGTTGAATAGCAGTAAGGATAAGACGTACAGCGTGAACCCAACCTGAAAAACAGACATAAGTAAGCCGGAGATAATATGTTTCTTTTTGTAATGGCCTACTTCATGAGCAATAATAGCTACCAGTTCTTCCGTGCTATGTTGCTCAATAAGGGTATCGTAAAGCACCACCTTCTTTTTACTGCCCAGGCCGGAAAAAAATGCATTGGATTTGCTGGAACGCTTAGAGCCATCAATTACATAAACATTGGTTATCGGAAAGCTGACTTTTTGCGCATAGCTGGTAATAGCCTCCTTTAACCCACCTTCTTCCAGCGGGGTAAGTTTATTGAACATTGGCACAAAGATGCTGGTGTAGAATATATTAAGCAGTACCATAATGACCGTAGCAACTCCCCAGAAATAAAGCCAGAACTGCTCACCCAATTCCATGACCAGGTATAAGAATGTTCCGATAATCAACCCGCCCAGTAAAGCAGTAAGTGCATACCCCTTTAGTTTATCCTGAAAGAAGAGGCGAGGTGTCATTTTATTAAAACCAAACTTCTCTTCTATCACGAAAGTATGATAAAGTTGAAATGGCAAATTAATTAAATCAGAGGCTATAAAAAGCACCCCAAAATATACTAGTGATAAGGTAACAGGGTATTCTATCCAACTGCGTAACTGATCATCAAGCCAGCCGAAGAGGCCACTAAGTAGCAATACCACGGAGACTACAAACCCAAAAGTAGCGGTAATAGCGCCAAAGCGATCATTTGCCTGCTGATATTCCAGCGAACGCTGGTAACGGGCTTCGTCATAAACCCCTTTAAGTTCCTCAGGCAGATCGTGTTTTTTGTTTTGGCGATTAAGATAATCCAGCACCCGCTCAATCATAAAATTGACCGTGAGGATAGTAAGAATGATAAATAGAATTAGTTGTGCTTCCATAACCAAAAACAAACGTCAAATCTACCAAAAAAATTTGCTTGACACTTAAAAGCAGATATTTTGAGTGCTCTAAACACTCTACTATTTAGACACAACAATCCTCCAACACAGACATGCGCTAAAACTTAGGGCAGGGTATTTTCATAATACTGCGAGGCGGTTTGCGCGGATCGCGTAGGGAGAAATGATATACCAGAGATACCTCGTGTGCCCCGCCACTTTGTATGCCTAAGCCTGAAATGGTATAGTCAAAGCTGTAACCAATATTCAGATCATTTATTAGAAGGCCCAGCAGCAGAATCACCGACTCGTTGTTCGGGAAATTTTCTAATTGTGGAACGGGTATACCTCTGTACCAAAGACCGACAACGAGAGGTTCATAAGTAAGATATGTACCCAGGTCTAGCTGGTCAAAATTGCCTTGCCGCTTATACTGGGCAGTTGGGGTAACACTACGTTCTCGTCCTTTTTCATCTTCGCCTACCCGGCCAAAGCCTGAAGGAAGCATAATGCGGTATCCACCGTGAAACGAATGCTTCATCTGCAAACGGCTTACCTCACCAGTAATTGATTGGTTTGGGGTGGTAACATGTCCGGCTGAGTAGCCAAAGTAGAAATTATCACTATATAGAATCCCACCCAAGGTCAGATCAAAGAAAGATTTACTAAGGCCTGTATTCAGATTTTCACCCGTAACCGGGGAAATCACGCCGGAATCATCCAGCTGATCGCCAAATAAAAGCTTATCAAAATTTAAATCCCGGTTATAGAAGGCGGCCTGCACCCCAGGGCGAAAAGTCAGATTGTCGGTCAGGCGCAACTGATAAGCGTATTGTAATCCTACACTAATAGATTGTAAGCCGGATAAGCCTTCCCGGTCGCCGGTAATAATTGCTCCTACGCCACTGTTATAATCTTCAAAGAAGTGATCAAAGTAAACTGAAGCTGTGGTGAAATTAGCATCCAACGAAGGCCATTGGCTACGAAAATTAAGACCAGCCCGGCTTAGCTCGGTAGAGCCGGCAAAGGCGGGGTTTAGATATAATGGAGCCGCGTAATACTGCGAAAACTGCGGATCCTGCGCCTGCGCGGATTGAGATAATAGCCAAAGAGCGCCAGCAAGAAGTAAAACTACACGTCGCATGCCCCTGAATTCTAGTAATATAGTATCGGTCACCTGTTTTCAGTAAAAGCGTATAAATACATAAATTATTGTGAAAAGGACAACTTTTCGTTGCACGTTCAAAGATAGAACATTCCCCTCTCGGTAGATAAGGGGCTTCAAAGGAATATATTACAAAGGCAGAGAAGTTCCCTTTTTTATTTCCCTTTGTGTATTTGCCGTAAAATATCCGTTCTTTTCTTGCTTTTGTACTACAGCCGACGTAGCAAAACGGTGTATAACATACTAAAACGTAGAAAGCACGTTATTTGCTTACATCGTGCATGAAATGCATGGTTTTTTCGTTACTCTCATACATATATCTTCGCATACCAAGCAAGCAAAGGCTATTATGGGGAACCAAAACAAACATATTTATACAGGCTTATTAATCCTGTTGGTGCTCAGTTGTGTCGCCAACACCTTCGGGCAGGGCCGTTCCGATAACTTCTGGATTTTCGGCAGCACCGGACAGGGCCTGCAATTCGGGCTTAGTGACGACTCATTAACCGACAACACAATTCCTACCGAAACTTTGGGCAATGCTGGAAGTGCGGTAGCTGTTGACCCGATTACCGGCGATATTTATTTCTATACCGACGGAAGTGTGCTGTATGATGGACAAGGACAGACCATTCCGGGGCTGGATATTGGCAATGGCACGGGTAACCAACCGGTAGTGATTGTACCCATGCCCGGTGACGATATTATTGATGGTGTACGCGAATACTACGCTTTCGTAAATGACGGTGGTACCTTATATTATTACACCATTCTGGTAGACCTAACAGGAGGAGGATATCCAAGCGTTACAGTAGACAACGGCCCTACCGACCTGGGTATTTCTAATGTAGCTCCGGGAATGACGGTGGTACCAAGTGCTGATGGTAGCACCTATTATATAGTAACCCAGGAAGCTGGCACTCCAAATTTTCAGGTTATTGATGCCGCCACTCTTACTCCAACATTAGTAACTACTGCACCTGATATTACCGCGCCATTTGCAGCAACGAATATGGAATACAGCCCAGCTACCGGGCAATTGGCAGTAGCGTACGGCGGAGGAGTGCATGTGTTGAATACTGATGGAGCAGGCGGCTTATCCTTTAGCGAAACGGTGGGTACTGGTCCTGCAGTAAACGATGTGGCCTGGTCGCGCGATGGTTCCAAACTCTACTATAGTACTGGAGCCACAATCTTCCAGCACGACTTTACTAGCGGAACGTTTGCCATTGTGCCTGGGGTGACCGGCAATGGCAGTTTTGGCTTGCAGCAAGGCCCAGATGGCAGTGTATATCATTTATACGAAACAGCCGGAGGCGAATATCATTTAGGTCGCATCACGATGGCAGATAGTGCCGCCACGCTGGTTACCTACGAAAACGAATTGCTGAATGGGGCAAATTTTGGTGGCTCTCAATTTCCCCAGGTAGCCTACGCTGCCCAGGGTGATCTTGTGTTTAATGTGCAGCAAATCGGGCAATGCACGAACAACCCGGTCCAGCTGATTCCTCAGTTTCCTGAGGGCACTCCTCAACCGGATAGTATCATTTGGGCACTTCCTAGCGGAGATTTTAATGGGTTTAGTCCAGCCTTTACTCCTGAGGAGGCAGGAGGGAGCGTTCCAGTGGTAGCCTACTGGGGCGATTCAGCGGTATTTCAGGTTGTGCCTCTCAACTTGCAAGATTTTCAACTACAAATTCCGATTGTACAAGATACCACCATTTGCCCCGGTGACTCAACCATACTTTGTGCGGCTCCCGAAAGTGGGCAAGGTCAGGGGGGGCAACAGCCTGGTGGCGGTGGAGTTAGCATTCCCGGTGTGGGTGGAGGTGATAGCTGCGACCCGGGCAATTACACGTACTTATGGAGCACTGGAGCTACTACTCCTGATATTACCGTTACCGAAGCCGGAGTCTACTGGGTGCTGGTATCCGATCCGCAAACCGGTTGCACTGCCTATGCAGAATCCAATGTGAAAGAATACCAGGTAGAAAACCAGACTTACAATGTGTGGTACTTTGGTAATGGGGCCGGTATTGATTTTAATAACCTCTATGACAATCCTAATAACCCCGACGATAACGGCGATGGTGAAGATAATGATGGTCAGGTAGTGGCCGTTTCTGGTGGGCAATCAACAGCTCCTGAAGGAGTTGAGGCAATATCGGATGCTAACGGTGATGGCTTATTTTACACGGACGGGCATACTTTATATTTTGTCAATAATGGTAATCATTCAGAGGTTCCGGATGCCACTGGAGTACCTGCAGATCTTACCGCCGGAACAACAGGTTCCGCTACGATGGTTGGTATGGTGCAGATACCGGGCACGGATGCCTCATACTACATTTTTACGGCTACTCCGGTAGAAGAAGGTGGCTACGCGCTCCGTTACGCTACCGTAAACCTGAATGGACTTAACCCATTAACCGGACAACCGGGGCCGGTGGTTACCTCCAGCAATAACGTATTATTTGTTCGCAGCACCGAGCGTATCTCTATTCAGGGAGGGCGCGGTGGTCCGGCTACCCTCATTGTGCACGAGTACGGTAACAATAACTTCCGGGCTTACTCTATTACCGAGCAGGGAATTGGTACCCCGGTTGTTTCATCCGTAGGCTCCAACCATGATCTTACTGTGGCGGAGGACGCGCAAGGCTACATTAAGTTTGGCGGTGACAGTACCGGAACCATCGTGGGTGTTGTGGCTGATAATCGGGTAGAACTGTTCAATTTTGATCAGGCAACCCTGGAAATGACCGATCCTACGGTGGTCGATTTTTCTTCAGTAGGTGCCCAACCCTACGGTATTGAGTTCCAAACAGATTCTACCGGAAACACCGTAGTGATTGTCTCTACTGACAATGGCATTTATGTAGCCAGCGTAGATCGCCCGCTGGAAGAAGGAAGTATTATTAATATTTCCCCCGTCAGTAACGCTACCGGAGTATTCGGAGCCATTCAGCAAGGGCCGGATGGACAGGTGTATGTGGCGCAGGATGGGGCTACGTCCTTAGGTACTGTGTCAGGAAACCCGAATGACCCTACCAGCTATACGTATCAGACTGATCAGGTTGAGCTACCTAATGGGGCCACGGTCACTCGTGGTCTACCTAGCTATGTCAATCAGGGTGGAAACTCCTTTCCCGAACCTAACATTACCGTAGATGATGCCTGCGTGGGCAACGAGACCATGTTCTCTGCTCAAGGTCGCGACGATGTCATTGAAACTTACGACTGGGTGATTGTTCGCCTGAATGAAGATGGCACCGAAAGCTTTGTCGGCCTGACTGACTCACTGCGAACCGAACAGAGCTTTTCTTTTGCAATTGATACCGTGGGTGATTACGAAGCCCGGGTTACTCTCTCTAACGAATGCGATATAGACACTGTTATGGTACAGGCGTTTACCATGGGAGTAGCTCCGGAAGTAACCTTGCCCGAGAGCGTAAATCTGTGTAATGGTGGAGTTGACTTAACTGCCGTAGACCCGGCTGATGACGACGGAACCCTCACCTTCCAGTGGATACAGCAGGGAGCGGTTGGTGGTGGTAATCTGCCTCCTACCAACACCATCACCGCAACGGAACCCGGTTTTTACAATGTAACTGTGATGAATGCCGACAGTTGTATTAGCGAGGGGGAAGTATTCGTGGTGGACAACCGCCCGCAGATTGCGTTGCCGGAAGATTTTACCCTCTGCCAGAACGAAGAGCGAGAACTGGATGTAGAAGTCCCTAGCGCAGGTGACCCAGGTTACGAGTGGATTATTCTGGATGAGAACGATCAGGTAGTTACCTCCATCAACGAACCAGTCATTGAAGTGAGCGAAATTACTCCCGATGCCGGTATCTACCAGTACACCGTCACCGTTACCGATGACATCGGCTGCTTTGTCCAGGATACGGTGGTAGTAACAATTTTAGAATCTCCCGCCATTGAGTCCAGTGTTATTGAGTCATCTTGTGGAACAGATGATGGCGAAATCACAGTCAATGTCACCAGCGATCCGAATGAAACATATACCTATACACTTACGGATCGCTCTGGTACTATGGTAGATTCCGGTACCGGACTAACCTTTACTACCTCCTCTCTTGGAGCAGGAGTGTATACAGCTACCGTATCAAACTCTCTAGGTTGTACCACTAATCAAAATATATCTATTAGTGATGCAAATGCTGACTTTAATGTTGCCGATCCTCTTGCTCAATCTGGTTGTGATGATACCGGAACATTTGCTATAGAAATTAATCCAAATGATCCACCAAATTTTAATGGCGTGAATTGGACTATTTATGATGAGAATGGATTTGCTGTTTATAATGGAACAAATACATCCAGCTTATCATTTAGTATTCCTGAGACAAATCCTTCGCCTAATAATGGACTGGCTCCAGGTTTTTACAGTCTGGAATTCGAGAGTATTCCGGGTGGATGTATCCGGGCATTAGACAATTTAGAAATTCCCGAGCCTGATTCAGTAGACTTCGATTTACCCAGATTTATTAACGCTTGTGATATTCCGACACCGGTAGCAGCTTTAGATCCGGCCACAGGGGAGCCTTTAAATCCAGGAAATAACACCTACAGTTTTGTTTGGACAAATATTACCGGAGGGGTTGCTGGAAATGCAGGCTTATCGAGCCGAACCCGAAATCCAGTTCAAATCTCTCAATCAGGTATCTACGAAGTAGAAGTAACTGATCTAATAGGTGCTGTTTGTCCGGCTACACGGCAGGTGGAGGTTACTTTTGAAACGCCGCCCACCATTCAGACTATTGTAGAACTGGAAGATAACAGCTGCGAAGCTGGGGAAAAAGTCATTGGTGTGGAGTTCGTAGACCCAAATGTGGCTAGTGGTAATAACCTGATTTACGAGTGGTCGGTGCAACTCGCCGACGGTACTGTTCTGACCAACATTGGCGCTTCTCAAAATATTACTGTTGATCGTACCGGTGAATATTCAGTAGTTGTTCGGCGAAGAGGCGGAAACTCTGCCTGTACAATTGCTAGTCGCCCCCAACCTGTAGTTGTAAATCAACCCTTATCAGTTACTATTTTGTACGGTAGTGCCTGTGCTGATGGCACCGATATTCCACTCGTTGCTCGGGTACGCACAGACGGAACTGATAGCTTACGCTATGAATGGTACAATGCGGAAGGTACCCGCTTACCCGCCAGCAGCGACACATTGCTCCTTCGTCCTAATATGCCTGATGGTGAGTATAGTGTTATTGTAACTCAACTGACTGCCAATGGCTGTAGTGCTGATGCGGCAGCTAGCGTAACCCGTAATCCGGTTCCAGAAACTAATTTAGGCGAGGGGCCTTTTATAATTTGTACTGATACCTCTGCAGACCCTGATGAACAATACGTTGTATTAGAAGTAAGCCCGGCTTCGGCTATTAACTGGATTACTCCTACCGGCTCTGATTCTAATACAACGACCCTTCCAGCTTCGGTGCCTGGAATGTATATTGTAGAAATCACCAATGAGTTTGGCTGTACTATAATAGATTCAGTAGAAGTTATTGAGGATTGTACACCTAGCATCGTAGCGCCGAATGCCTTCCGTCCGGGTGGAGTGAATAGCGAATTCTTTGTATATCCTCGTTATGTGGCTGATGAAGATTTTGAAATCCGGATTTATAACCGCTGGGGTGAGCTAGTCTTCCAGTCTAACAGCAAAGACTTCCGCTGGGATGGTACCTATAATGGACGTCCGGCCCCGCTGGGCTCTTATCCTTATATCATTACCTATAAATCAGATACAGATACCAGCGGTGATTTATTAGAAGAACGCGGCGGAGTTACGATTATCCGCTAGCCCGTTATATAAGAAAAAGCCTACAAAAGCTCTCAGTTCTTGTAGGCTTTTTCTTTTTACCATTTCAGCCAAATCCAGAAGTTCAGAATGTAATTCCCTCTAAATTAACCAAAGAAGTGGTCGTCCTTCTTTATCATTAATGCTTAATGATAACTGGTAGATGCCCCCTTTCAGATTGCCATTATTTCCAGCCCCATCAGCTACTTATAAGGCATGACTATACATATACTTTTTTGGTTGGTTGACAGATAAGTGTCAGAAAAGAAGGAAGCTCAAAGCCTGCTTATTAATTCAGTACCGGCCGAGCGTTTCGTTGCCAGCGGATACAAATCCACTGTACAGAATAGAAAAATAAAAATCCTAAGGGGATCGCTAACAACATCCAGGCGGCTATTGCAGCTAAGTTGTTGACCCATATTTGTTGAAATAATCCCCAACCTGTGGTCTCTATTTTCATCATAATCTCGGAAGGAGAAAATGGCAGAGGAGGAAGTTGAAATAGAAACTCACCCATGCGCAGGAAAGGAACAAACATTAGCAACTGTAACGGCAGAGCCAGATACATTAAGCCTAGTACCAGAGGCACATTTAGCCGAAAACGAATAGCAAGAGCAGTAGCCAGCGGAGTGACAAAGCCGAAAATAGGTATAATGCCCAATGGAACCGACAGCGCAATGGCCAGAGAAAGCTCCCGTGGAGTGGCCCCTCGGGTAAATATTGTCTGAAGCTGGCGGACGGGTTTTAAGCGGGTAAATTGGTTCACGGGAATAGAAATCTTGCTATTAATAAGCATACAGACAAATCTTATACCAAGGTACTATGCTACCCCACCATGAGTTCATCTTTTGGTAATTTATAGGCTTGAGATGCAGCGCGCGTACTCAGAGCTACGGCAAATGTTAGCGTTCCTACCCGGCCCAGAAACATAGAGACAATAAGCACCACTTTGCCTACACTTGTGAGCGACGCGGTGATTCCTCGGCTTACTCCCACTGTGCCGAAAGCGGAAACCTGCTCAAATGTTAGGTCTATAATGTTCAGGTCAGGTTCGCTGATACTTAGTATAAATACGCCAATAAGATTAATGGCAATACCATAAAAGAAAATGGAGAGGGCTTTAAAGATAATTGTATTAGGGATGTAGCGGTTTCCAATAATTACCCGAGAACTTCCCCGGCTGGTAGATATGACCGAGGCAACCAATAGGAAAAAAGTAGATGTTTTAATACCCCCCGCCGTGGAACCGGATGAACCTCCGATAAACATTAAAAACATAAATAGTACAACAGTTGGCTGGGTTAACTGACTAATGTCAACCGTATTGAATCCAGCAGTTCGGGTTGTTGCCGACTGAAAAAAGCTGGTAACCATGGCTTCAGCCAGATTCATTTCCTGCAAAGTATTAGTCCGTTCTAGCCAATAAAATCCTAGTGTCCCTACTCCCAACAGTATAATAGCCATGTTAACGGCAATTTTAGTGCTGAGTGTCCAATCAATCCAGGGTTTGGCCAGGCGCTGCCGCAGTTGGCGGGGAGAAAAGATATTGTATACCGGAGAAAATCCTAAGGAACCCAAAATTAACGATAGGGCAACGGCTGTATGCAGCAGATACATATTACGAACAATCGGCTCATACAACCCATTGCTAAACAGACTGAACCCCGCGTTGCAAAAAGCTGATACGGCATGAAACAGGGAGAAAAACACTTTCTGCCCCCATGTATCAAAAGGGTAATCACCCCACAGATACATCAGTGCCAGAAACGTTCCTCCTTCTACCATAAGGGTAAGAAGAACAATTCGTCGAAGAAGAGGGCGAGCGGCACCAAGAGTCTGATTGTCCAGATAATCAGGTATTAGCCGGGTTTGACGGATGCCCAGTTCAGAATTTAATAGCGTAGCAAAAAAGGTAGCGAAGGTTAGCATACCTAACCCCCCGGTTTGCATCAGCAGTAGAATAACTACTTGACCCCGCAAGGTAAAATCGGTGGCTGTATCTACCACAATCAGTCCGGTAACACAACTGGCACTTACTGAAGTAAATAGCGCATCAATAACTGACAAACTACCCGGCTGGGTGGTCATGGTGGGTAGCATCAGTAAGCCCGTACCTACACTGATAAGCAGTAAAAAGCTAACGACAAAAGCCACTCCCGGCCGCAGTTTAACCTCACCAATACTGAGCAATGCTCGGGCCACTTCAAATAAAATCAGTAGCAGGAGCAGGCCGGTAATCAGCGTTTCTGAATACATCTTCACTTTCTCCGGGCGTAACGAAGGAAACCAGTAATGAAAGGCACTATTAAAAAAAATGAAAATGCTGAGGGAAGCTAACAGCAAGACCAGAGCCTCCCAGCGGGTATCTTTTAAAAATTCGGCATGTTGAAAAGCGTATAAAAAACGCGCCAGATAGCAAAGAATGAAGATAACCAGCAAAACTATAATGCTGTTGATCAGCCAGATACGCACGTCATCATCATACTCAAAACCATAAATGTAGATAACGAGGCCCATTCCGGTGATTGAGGTGATCAGGATAATGGCCCGGATAATTCGCAACGCCTGATCGCGACTATCATAGAGTCGGTTATTTAAACGGCTGATCAGCGGATTGAGAAAAGTCATTTACAGGGTAAGGTATTGAGTTGCTTCTCTAAGTAAGCGCTGGGCATCAATAGGAACCACACCGGTGTACTCACAGACGATGCCGCCGCCTAAGTTGGCAAGAGCCGCCATCAGTGGGTAAGGTAGCTTCAATGCCAGGCATAAGGCAGCAATACTGATTACAGTGTCTCCCGCGCCGGAAACATCGGAAATCTGCCGAACATGCGCCGGAATAAACGTAGCCTGCCGGGCATCATCCACAAATACCCCTTTTTCCGACAAAGTGATTAGTGTGATATGATGCTGTAGTAGCTGACGTAAGCGATCCGATGCTTCACGAATAGTCGGCTCAAGTTCGTACTCCTCCTGATGCAGCGCAATAGCCTCCTGCTGCAACCCTTCGCGTAGCTCTTTCAGATTCGGTTTGAACAGAGTAACTTCACGATAGTGTAGAAAATTACGGCGTTTGGGGTCCACCACTGTCGGAATATGCTTGCGATCGGCCTCCTGCTGTATCCAATGGATTAGCGATTCGCTCAACACCCCTTTATCATAATCCTGAAAGACGATGACATCGGCCTGAGCAATGAGCGGTTGCATGGTTTCTTGTAAATGAGACTGCTCCGAGGCATTCAACACATGGCTGTGCTCAGCATCAATCCGGAGCATTTGTTGAGAACCACCGATAATCCGCTCTTTAACAGTAGTAGGACGTGATGGGCTGCGAACAATGCCCTCCGTTGCAATCTGATGCTGCTCGAGTAATTGGCAAAAGGTGTCTCCGTAAGTATCCTCACCAATAACGGCACAAAGCAGAGGCTCAGCACCTAAAGATTGAATGTTGAGCGCCACATTTGCTGCGCCGCCCAACCGGTTTTCTCGCTTTTTCACATTGACCACCGGAACCGGTGCTTCGGGAGAAATACGATGCACGCTACCCCATACGTAGGCATCCAGCATCACATCGCCCACAATCAGGACTTTCAGCCGGTGAAAATCATCAAACAGTTCCGAAAATTGCTGGTAAGGCATGCGGCAAAGTAACGCAAATCATACCGAAGAATCCAAGCTTAGCTCAGCTTAGCCAGTACTTCTTTGAAACGCTTCATAGCTTCTTTCAATTGCTCATCTGAGGCGGCAAACGAAAGACGCACACAGTTGGGAGCTCCGAAAGCATCGCCCGTTACCATAGATACATGCGCATTGTTCAGGATGTACATGCAGAAATCATCCGCGTTCTCAATGGTCGTTTCACCATCAGACTTACCAAAGTAAGCACTAATATCAGGGAAAAGGTAAAAAGCTCCGGTGGGCACGTAGGTTTCCACTCCCGGAACGTCTTTTAGCAAATCCAACACCAGGTCACGACGACGCTGATAGGCTTCTTTCATCTCCTGAGAGGCCGACATATCACCTTTCAAGGCGGCAATGGCTGCCCGTTGGGCAATGCTATTGGTGCCGGAAGTAAACTGCCCCTGAATTTTTCCACAGGCTTTGGCGATCCACTCAGGCGCGGCAATGTATCCGAGCCGCCAGCCGGTCATGGCATAACCTTTAGAAAAGCCGTTGACGGTAATGGTGTTGTCGTACATACCGGGAAGAGAAGCAATACTTACGTGCTCATTGCGGAAGTTGATGTATTCGTAAATTTCATCAGCCACTACAAAGATGTTTGAGTGCTGCCGCAGTACTTCGGCCATAGCTTCCATCTCTTCGCGAGTGAATACTGCCCCGGTTGGGTTGCAGGGCGATGAGAAGATTACGGCTTTTGTTTTAGGAGTAATGGCTTCTTTCAACTGATCAGCCGTGGCTTTAAAATTATTTTCCAGGCTACCCATAATCGGCACTGGCACACCTTCGGCAATTTTGATGATTTCCGCGTAGCTTACCCAGTAAGGAGAGTACACGATCACTTCATCGCCCGGATCAAGCAGGCACATGAACACATTGGCAATAGACTGCTTAGCACCGGTAGAAACCACAATCTGGTTGGGAGTGTAAGTAAGTCCATTATCGCGCTGTAGCTTTTCGGCAATAGCCTCTCGCAGATCCAGATAACCCGGAACCGGCGAGTAGCCAAAGTATTTCCCTTCGTCAATGGCCTGTTTTGCCGCTTCCTGAATGTGCTTGGGGGTTTTAAAATCGGGTTCGCCCAGGCTCAGGCTGATCACATCAATACCTTTTGCTTTAAATTCTCGTGCTTTTTGAGCCATCGCAATGGTGGCTGATTCTTCCAACTTCTGAAGACGTTCGGATAGCGGTTGTGCTACAGCAGATTCCATACAAATAGTAGTTAATTGACAAACGGGCGTAAAAGTACAGAAAGTTGAAATAAGTTACTAGAAACAATTGACAATTAGCAGAGAACATGAACGATGAAAGGCCACCTGGCAATTTCTTTGTGATTTTACCATGCGCTATTAACATTCAGCTTTCACCATCTCCTTTTTAATCCTGCTTTTTTCCTCGTTTGTAGTGCATAGTTTCTACTATGTTGCCGTCTTCGTCGTAGTAAATCCAGTTGCCGTGTTTCTTGCCTTTGCGCCATTCGCCTTCCCACTTCAGTTCGCCGTTGGGGTAGTATTGGTTGTGGCCTAAGAATAACAGATCGTCGTCCAGGTTGGGTACGTTCATGGGGTGGAGTTTTTCTTCCGAGGCTACCTCCAGTTTCATGGCTTTGCCGCTGGCCATATCTTCCAGCACCAGGGTGTCGGCCTTCATCTCAAATACACCCCGCGAAAGTTCCTGGCTAGTCACTGCTTCCGATTGATCATTATACTGCATGACAAACAGTGTATAATTATTAGGGGGGCTCAGATTCAGGCTAAGCTTCTCTTTAGAAAGGATATAAGTGCCATACAGCGTATCGGCCTCTACGGATGTAGCCTCTACGGATGTAGCCTCTATAGAATTAGAGACTACATTTGGGGCAGCCCACCCGCTTAGCAAGCAACAGAGGGTGAACCAACTCATCAATTCATGGAAATTTTATAGGCTACTATACGGTGATCGTTAAACGTAGGGACTAACAATAGATCTTGTCCGGGAATGTACCCAATATCAGCCGAGTTAATCTCCTGATCTTTGGTGTCTAGCAGTTTTTGCGTCTGGTTGTTCTTAGCATCCACGTAGTGTACCTCGCCCGACCAGGTAGACACAATATAGTTACCATCCTTGGTCTTAATGATGCCGTCAGCACTAGGGATATTTTCCAGCCATGCCTCCTGCACCTGCATGCTGTCCAGGTCAATCGGGGCTAGAAACCCGCCCTCGGCTGAGGCCAGCAGCATCTGGTCATCTTCGGCTAGTAGTCCGTTGGGGCGTTCCAGGGATGCGTCCTCCATCCAGGTGCTTACCTGTCCGTTCTCCAACATATGAATTTTATCGGTTTCAGAATCAGATACATAAACCTG
Source organism: Roseihalotalea indica (assembly GCF_022458895.1). The sequence goes on from NZ_JAINFL010000002.1 coordinate 761,980, forward strand.
TCCATCGCCATTCACCGTAATGTCATTCAGGAAGACCGCCCCTTCAATGGGGTATTTGTTGGCTATTTCAGCTCCTTCAATATCAATTTCTACAATCTCGTTTAAATCAGCCACATATAACTTACCATCGAATATACCCATGCCTTTCGGGTCATTTAGTCCCTCTACCCATTTAAGGCTTTCTACTACCCCGTCAGGAGCCAGCACGCTAATAAAGCCGTCGCCGTCTTTGCTATCGGCAGTAAAGGTGCCAATATTGGCTACAAAGATCATATCGCTTTCGTCATCGTATAGTACCGATTCGGGAGTGCGCATGATGGTGTCAGTGGCCCATTCTTCTTCAATAGTTACGTTTATGCTTTGGGCAGAAGCATCAGATTGCATAGGTTCTTGCTGGGCCTCTTCGGTTTGGGTGCCAGATCCGCCACAGGCAACTATAAATAGTATCAGGCTAAAAAACAGTAGGTATTTCATGGTAATAAGGTTAGGTATACTTTTGGTAAGTTATAAAGCTTTTTATCCGTTCGCAAAAAACAACGAAACCTTTTATGTGATGGTAAAGAAGGCCTGTAGATAATCTGGGTGGAGTGAAATGTTTAACCCGGCATTTATTATAAAGTTTGTTGGTATTGCCAAATAATGCTTGCTTCATACTTCTGTTTCGTTGTATTCTGAATCATCAGTCTCTATATTCACCCAATTATTTTTTCATAAGTTAAACCGAAGAGTTTATGTTCAAACCTACACCTGGGGGAAGTCACCGATCGGTGATTTGCTGGTGGATCGTGTGTTGTTTTGTAACAACAGCGACCTTCGCCCAAAACCAAACTTTTACTGTATCCGGCACGGTGACCGATCAGTTTGAAGAGCCGCTGATTGGCGCTACCGTTCGTCTGGAAAACCGTACACTTGGCACCATTACCGACATTAATGGTGAGTACTCTCTGCAATTTTCGGGAGAACCTGGCACCTACAATGTAATCTTCAGTTTTGTAGGCTATGCTAGTACTACTGAAACTGTAGAACTTTCGGCTTCTGAGTCTAACGTCATCCTTAATCAAATACTAGACACCGACCTCATCGGGTTGAGCGAAGTCGTGGTGACGGGAACCTCGGTAGCAACCAGTAAGAAACAACTGGGAAATGCCATCTCTACTGTTTCGGGGCAGGAACTGGCCCAGACAGGCGCGCAATCTGTAGACCAGGCACTCGCCGGAAAAATATCCGGAGCGTTGATCCAGCAAAATACCGGTAACCCGGCCGGAGGAATTTCTATTCGTCTGCGGGGCGTAAGTACGCTGGCGGGTTCTTCAGACCCATTATACATCGTGGATGGGGTTATTGTAAACAATAGCTCGGCTGAACTGGTAGACATCGGTGGGGCTTCTCAGAACCGGTTGTCGGATATTAATCCTAACGACATTGAGCGTATTGAGGTAATCAAGGGAGCAGCGGCGGCGGCTATCTACGGATCGCGAGCCAATAACGGGGTTGTGCAGATCTTCACCAAACGGGGTTCACAGGGTAAGCCCCGCGTGACGGTGAGCACATCTTTGCGGGTAAATGAACTACGAAAAAAGATCGGGTATAATCAGGCTCCTTTCGCCTTTACAGAGCCTACCAATTTAGCCAGTAACGAAATTAAAGAAGTCACCCGATATGATTACCAGGATGATATTTTTCGCACCGGCTATGGTACGGATAGCTATGTGAGTGTATCTGGCGGAAATGCTGACACCCGCTACTTTGTATCCGGTTCGTACTTTCTAAACCAGGGTATAGTAGAAAACTCAGATTATAAACGCTATAGCGCTCGCGCTCGGTTAGATCAGTCTCTGAGTGATTGGGCTTCCCTTTCATTTGGTGCCAATTACTCTTTAAGCCATAGTAATGATGTACCTAACGGGGGAATTGCAGCGGCCTATGGCGCCCTTACCGGTTTCAGCTTCTCCGACAACGTGACTGATCCTCACCCTGATCCGGCTACCGGTTTGTATCCTAACACTAATGCAAATGCCAACCATCTGGAGGTAATTAATGAATATGAGTTTGCCAATGAGACCAATCGCTTTATTGGTGATATGCAGTTGAATCTTACTCCTGTTGAGGGGTTGGGTATTGATTATGTGCTGGGAGTAGATACTTACAGCTCAACGGGTACGGCATTTATTCCGCAGCCTAATACCTCCAACTCTTATCCTAATGGGTTCTCTCGTCGGTCTGACCGGAGCTTCTTTCAGATGAACAACGACCTGACTATTCGCTACCAGTTTGACATTTCAGAGGCGATTGCCTCTACCACTGTGTTGGGAGGAACCGTACAGTATGAGAAGATAGAGTCTATTGCTCTGGAAAGTACTGACCTGCCGCCTTTCGTAAAGACTGCTTCGGCCGGAACAGCCAATGCCCGAGGTGATTTTCGAGGAGAAACAGTGGTACAGGGAGCTTTCCTGCAACAAACATTTAATATTCAGGAAAAACTGTTCCTGACTGGCGCGATCCGCGTAGATGCTTCCTCGCTCTTTTCTGAAGAAGAACGTACCCAGTTTTACCCTAAAGTCAGTGGCTCGTACGTAGTGTCGGAGGAAGACTTCTTTCAGAATTCATCGCTGGGGTCAGTGTTGAGCCTACTGAAATTTCGCAGCTCTTACGGTGAGGCTGGTAACCTGACCGGTATTGGTACTTACGAGCGCTTCACCAATCTAAGCCCCGTCAGTATTGCCGGACTGACTGGGTTATTACCTTCTTCGCAACGAGGTACATTAGGCGTACGCCCTGAACGACAGAAAGAATTTGAGGCAGGAACGGACATTGCGTTGTTTAATAATCGATTAGGTTTCGAGTTTACCTACTATACCAAGCAGGTTGAAGATCTTTTGCTTAACCGCACCTTATCGCCTACTACGGGCTTTACCAATACACGTCAGAATATAGGTACGTTAGACAACCAGGGAATAGAGCTACTGGTACGGGGAGTACCGATACAAAAAGAGGACCTAACCTGGTCGGTGACTGGTACGTTTAGCCGCAACCGCAATGAGGTGAATGGTATTGAAGAAGATTTTATTTTACTGGATGGCTCTTTCGGTCAATCAGCGGTGCTGAATGGTGAGCCGATTGGAGTTTTTTATACTACTTATTTAGCTCGTAATGCCGATGGTTCGCTACTACTGAATGCCAATGGATTGCCTCAGCAAGATCGCGTAGATCGGGATACCAACGGGCAACCTACCGGAACGCTGGCCGAAAAAGTAATCGGCGATCCGAATCCATCTTACATTTGGTCACTTATTAATGAAGTAGGTTACCGTAACTTCAGCTTCCGCTTACAACTGGATGCCATTCAGGGATATGATGTGTTCAACTTCACCAACCGTCTGCTTTCCTTCTATCCTTTCGGAGGTGGCGAGCTGTACGAGCAGGAGCTGCGGGGTGAAGTGCCCAAAGGATACAATGCCGCTACTTTTAGTGCCTTTGATCGGCATATTGAAGATGGGTCATTTGTGAAAGTGCGAGAACTTTCGGCTACGTATCGGGTGCAACCAGCCTTCATGGGCAATGCCAGTCTGCAAATTAGTCTGATCGGGCGTAACCTGATCTCATTTGACAGCTACTCTGGCTGGGACCCTGAGACCAACGCTGCCGGTCAGAGCAACACCACCCGTGGATTTGACTTTAACGAGGTACCCATTCCTCGGACGTATTCACTAGGTATTTCGGCAACATTTTAAGATAAGAACATGATACGTACTACATATATTATTTATTTCCTGACCGGACTCCTGCTATGGGTTTCAAGCTGTAGCATGGATATTCCGAACCCAAACCAGGCCACCGACGAGGAAGCCCTCAGCAGCCAGCAAGGGCTGATTGCCCTTTCGGTAGGGATGCGAGTGAATTATTCTACCGACGCCCTGAGCCGGATCATTATCACGCCGGGAGTGACTTCTCGAGAATTAGGAGCTTACACTACCTTCGTAAATTACCTAAATCTGGAAGAGGGTGGTAATGCCATTCAGAACGATAACTCCTGGACTAGCGGGCTGTGGTCTCGCCTGTATCGCATTGTGGGACTGGCTGAATCCATTTTGGAAAATAATACACCGGAAGTGGTTCCTGATGCGGGTATCCGGGCTGGGTTGAATGCTCACGCCCTTTTCTTTAAAGCTGCGGCTCTGGGCCATATTATTCAGGCGTTTGAGCAGGCACCCATTACTACGATGGAAGATGGCGAAGCCCCTTTTCTGGATCGAACGGCTGTACTGGAGGAAGTTACTCGCTTGTTGGAAGAAGCACTACAGCAACTGAGTGCCAATCCTCCTTCCGACGCTTTCTATCAGCAGATCGGTACTACGCTGGATTTGCCCAACATGATTCAGGCTTACCTAAGCCGCTACTATCTACAAGCGGGCGATTACCAAGCAGCCGTTGATGCCGCCAATGCAGTAGATCTGAGTTCAGTTTCGGAGTTTCCCTATGAGTCGGAGCAGCCCAACCCCATCTGGTCGTTGACGGTGAACAGCAACGATTTTCGTCCATTGGATAATTTCGGGTTGGAGGCAAGTCAGATACCTGCTGGAGATGGTCGCATTGATTTCTTTTTGGTACCTGCCGATACGTTCTCGGCGGCGCTGCAACTGCCCGTAGAAGATTTGAAAGGGTACTTTTCAGAACAAACGGCTTCTTTACCGGTCTACCTTACGGGAGAGGTACTGCTCAATAAAGCCGAAGCCCAGGCCCGACTGGATCAACTACCTGCTGCCGTGACTACGCTGAATCAGGTACGCACCAAAACGAATGATCCTTTCGGAGTAAATGCTGATCTTACTCCATATGCCGGAGCGGTTACCCAACCTGCTATTCTAGAGGATATCTATATAAACCGTGCGTTAGAACTATTTATGACTGGCCTTCGTCTGGAAGACAGTCGGCGGTTCAGCCGTCCCGGCCCCGAAGCTAGCAGTCCTAGCCGTACCCGTAACTTCTATCCTTACCCCGATACAGAGCGGGCTAATAACCCTAATACTCCCGGTGATCCGGCTGTCTAGTGAAACAATTTATTTACTGGTGTATAGAAAGAAACCCCGGATGTCTATTTCGGGGTTTTTTATTTAAACTAAAATGCCCAAATAGTAATCAATCACTTATTCTGATACACTCTTACGTAATCGATGATGTATTTTCTGGGAAACTCGGTTGAGGACGGATCACCCCCATTGGTGCCGCCAACAGCCAGGTTGATGATGACGTAGTGCGGCTGTTTCATGGGGTTTTCAATCTCACCACGCTGGTTCACCGTTTTTTCCAGCTCAATGGTATTAAGCAACTGATCATCCACGTACAGCTTGATGGCTGTCTCATCCCAATCCATTCGCCAGGTATGAAACTGGTCGGCCCAGTTCGGGCTATTGAAACTTTCTACGGGCTTTTTCAGATCGTCCCACCTGGTTTCTCCTTTCGGTCCTGCCCAGGCCGCATTGGCCAGGATCATGCCCCGGTAGTATTCCATGATGTCGATCTCTCCGCAGACCGGCCAGAAACCTTTTTCCCCCAGTGTCCAGAAAGCGGGCCACATGCCGGGGCTGGTGTCAATCTTGGCGCGCATCTCAAAGCGTCCGTATTGCCAGCTATGTAGGCCTCGTGTCATCAGGCTGCTGGAGGTGTACTCGCTAAACTTCCGGTTCTTCGTCCAGTCGTCGCTATCGGGCTGGTAGTTGGGGTTGGGCTTGCGTTCTTTCCGGGCTTCAATAATTAGAAAACCATCCTGGCAAACGGCATTTTCGGGTTGATACCACTGGTCCTCCCGGTTTCTGGCAAAACCTTCTTCAAACGCCCAATTATCAGGATTTGGTGCTCCGTCCACATCAAATTCGTCCTGCCATACGAGTTGATAGGTGGAATCCATAGAGGGCAGGTTTGTTCGTTGGCGCGAAGGATTGTACTCGATCAGTAAATGAATAATAAGGCTAATGAAAGAAATTGATAAGGTAACGCTCATGAGTTGTAGTGCGGCTTATGGAAGAAACAGGGCAATTCAGCACCAAGCTATACTAAATAATGGCTGTTGAAGTCGGCTAGTAAAATGATAAAGGGTTTTTTGCCGGAATGTGGGTAACCTTTATATCAGGCACATTTTTCTGGAGCCATTCGGCCATAAATTCCGAACCAGGTTCTTCACTGTCAATGTGGCCCATCACTACCAGCGATAGGTTTTCGCCTTTAATCCGGGCATCTCGCACGTACTCGGCGGTTTCCCATTCGGATATTTCTCCGCAAATCAATACATCGGGTTTCTCTTTACTGATCATCTCGATCTGCCTTTTCCCACCTGAGGCCCCTGGCATCAACAGCACTTTCTGGCAGGATTGAGAGAGATCGCCAATGTACCGCACCGTATCGATGCCCAGGCTTTCTTTAACGTGGTCGATTAAATCTTTTAAGCTCGTAGCCGGAATTTGGTAGCGGTTGCGTTCTTTAGGATTGTAGTATTCTTCCCAGCCCAGTTTTTTCACCACTCCGGTCTGGACGCCGTCCGGAAAGTGCGTATGGATATAATCATGGTTTCTCCATACCGCCATATTATTTTTCTTCAGCAACTCTGCTTTATACTGATAGACCTCATCGCCTTTCAGCCAATTGGTATCATCTAAATGGTTGTAATAGGTGGGTTCATGGGCAATGATAAAATTAGCTTTCATCTCAATGGCTTGCTGGATAACATCCAGGGTAGCGAACATGGAGGTGGCAATGCCGGTCACTTCTATATCCCGGTTTCCGGCCTTCAGCGTATCTACGGTTTGTTTGAATGGGCCTTCCGGAATTTCAGCAATAAAAAGATCCATAACATCGCCCACTGTCATTGGGGCATTACTCGCCAGTGATGTGTTTGCCATACTTACAAATGGGGAAGAAAGAAAAGCGGCAGCCCCGGCAACTTTTCCCAAATCAGTTATAAACTTTCTTCTTTTAGGGGTTTGATGGAATAGCGGCAGGTTGTGTTTTGCGTTCATGTGTATTTAGGTTAAGGTTTGCCTGAAAAGCTAAAAAGATACGGTCAATGCGTATCTTTTCATAATTATTGCGAATCAAGGCTCGGCAGAAGAAGTATTGTTTGCGAGTTCATTTTGGTCATTTTATCAGCTTTGGATTTAAACCCAAGGCTGAAAAACGTATTAAAGCTTATGTATTAAGTGAACTCTTGAGTGGCATAATTAGCCGATCCATGATAAGAGCAAGACTGCTGCTTACCTCCCTGGCGTTAACAGCAATTCTTCCTGTGCGGCCTGCTTTACGTCTTCTTCGTAATAGTATACCGGAAAGTACTGATCATTCGCCCAGGATTTTGCCAGATTCTGGTAATACGGACTTTCCGGGTCGCCAGACTGCCCCGGAGCGTTAGCGCCCAGTGAGTGACTCCAGTCCCCGGTGTCGGTGATGAGGCGGAAGGATGCTCCCGACGACTGATTCAAATTATTTCCGGTGCTCCCTACCGTATAGCCGTTCCCACCCCGGGGCAGAGGGCCTACTTCTAGCATAGCCCGAGTCTTTTCATTCACCGCGGTACTTAACGGATGTTGAAAAACAATATGCTTGTAATCTTCCTGCCCATACTGCCACTCATCCATATTTTTACCCAGGCGACTGCTCAGTTCTGCTACGGCACTTTCTAATGACGATTTCAGAATCTGATCGCGTTGCTCTATCGGGTTATCTCCCCAGTCCGCGGGTGGCACAACCAGCCAGTTTACTACGTTGGTCATGGGTAGGTAAGAAATATGGGGTTGCACTTCGGCAGGAATGGTTTGTTCATACAGTTGAGTTTTGAGTTCGGTTTCCCAGGCAGCATAAATGGTCGCCGCAATGGAGTTAGGCTCGAGCCGGTAGTTCCAGTCTAATAAATATTGTCGCGCTTCTTGTACGCGAGCATTACTGGATGGGATGTTTTTCAGCAGTGGTACCAGATTGCGGGCGGGAATAGACAGGTAATCGGTTTGCAGTTTCGCCATATCCATCAGCGAATGCTTTTGCCCGGTATTCAGCACTTCGTAAATCCGGTCTACCCGGAAGGGGGCAGCCCACTCGTAACCAATCGCATTGCGGTAGGGAAAATCTTCGTCGGTGAGGTTGGCATTCGCTGTAGCAATAATACCTCCCGGCGGATTGTACAGATGCGGTTTGGCCTTGATAGGCAGGTAGCCGTCCCATTCGTAGCGGCCATCGCCGGGCACGGGAACCAGCCCACTCCAGTTGGGGCGAATGGGCGCAATGCCAACCGACTGCCAGCCGATATTTCCTTTTCGGTCAGCCCAGACCATGTTTTCGCCCGGAATGTGACTATAGCTACAGGCATCACGAAACTCTTCCCAGGTTTTGGCCTGATCCATCCGCAGACTGGCTAAATAGGGGGAGCCACCGATCTCTAACCAGGCGCAGCGTACCGCATAGGCTTTATGGTTTGCCGTATCTTCGTACACCACCGGCCCATGACGGGTATATTTTAAATCTACCAGGTGGGGCTCACTTCCTTTCACCGGAATGGTATCCCGGATGATGCGCATGGACTCCCAACGGTTTTGGTACTGGTATTCTTGCGGATTATCCGGGTTGGTATCATACACATAGAGGTCTTCGCCGTCGGTAGAGAAGACGGTCAGGCCCCAGGCTCCGTATTCGTTGTGGCCGATAGAGATGCCGGGAATTTCGGGTTCACCTCCGCCAATCACATTCCACCCGGGTGCGACCAGATGCGCCCAATAGCGTAGGGAAGGAACCGCTTGCGTTCGGTGAGGGTCGTTAGCCATCATGGGGAAGCCACTTTGGGTATGCTCGCCGCTCACTACCCAGTTATTACTTCCAATGCTGCTTTTTTCCTGTTCCTGCACTGCCTCGGCTTGTTGTGCCAGTAGCCTGAGTTCTTCTGAGGAACGAGCATCGGCCCGGCGGTCATCCAGCACAATGTCTTCAGGGCTGAATTTTAGAGATTGGCGGTAGGCGTTGTACAGCTCTAAAATATCGTCCATCAGCAATTCTTGGTTTAAGGTGCTATCCAGCGTGATATCCGGTTCACCGGGGTGGAAGTTCAGCCACTGCTTGACCTTCTCCGGTCCGGCAATCGCCACGGCACGACCGTAGTCCAGTTCATCCCCAATATTTCCCAGCAGCCCCTGATGGCGGGAAATGACTACTTCGGGAGTCCAGTAATCTGGTTTGATGCCCAGTAGCTCAAACTCCATTGGTAGCAAGTCCGCGTTCTTTTCGGTTTCACCAATATAGGCATTCACTCCATCTACAAAGGCGGTGATAATCTGAATGCCGCGGGGATGGTAGTGTTGCATTTCCCGGCGAATATCGCCCCGAAACTGGAAGAGACGAGTGCCGATGTCCCGCTTTAATTCTCGCTCACCCAGAATCTCCGCCACGGTGCCGGTAGTCTGCCGCCGCCAGACTTCAAACTGAAACAACCGGTCGCGGGCGGCGCAGAAGCCCTGAGTAAAAAACAGATCGTGCTCGTTCTGAGCGTAAATGTGGTTGATGCCCCAAGGGTCGCGGTACACCTGTACAGAATCCTGCAAGCCTTCTATTGCCAGTGATTCATGCTGCTGGCCCCATGCTACTATCGGGAGTAAACTGATGATTGCGAGTAATAAATGTCGCATCAGTAGCCTCGATTATACTGACACCACTGGCTATCAGGCAGATAGTTTGGCCCATCCTGACCAATAGGCGAACCATCAGGCGGGCTCAGCGGATCGGGAAGCGTCATATCTTCGGGATTGTTCTCAAACTGCGTGATCTGCCGGGACAGGAAAACAAGATGCGCCTGTTGGTTTTCATCACGCACATCCTGACCAGAGACTAATTGCTTGATGTCACCAACGCGGAGCGTGGCAATAGCTCTGGCCTGACCAGAAGCGTTTTCGTTACTGGCCAACTGAATAAGGTGGTTTAGCAACAGCCGTTCTACCAGCCGTTGAAGCTCGCCCTCATACCCCGGCGAGCGAGGAGCTTTGAAGGTCTTGTCAATCAGTTTGCTGGTCAGGTCAGTGAAGCCGGGTACGCCGTTTTCGCGGGCAGCGTAGTCTATCATACGGGTGGCTCGCTCGGGGTTCAGCATTAGCCCCAGCGTAAGGTCGGCTGCCGACTCAGCTGCGGTGATGGGGTCAAAGGTAAGGCCGGTTCGGGATTTGAAAAGCTCCCGCTCGTTTTCATCAAACCCTAGCGGGTAGGGCGGAAGAAGGTCTAGGGTTTTGGAGGGAATGGTTAGTGCTTCGGGTTTGAGCGTAGCCAGCAGGGCATCAATGGCTTCTCGCTGTTTACGGCCATCCACAATTTTAAGTGGTTCCTGTTTATCGCCTCGCACGGCGTAGGTGTAGTTGAGGCCGCCAATAAGCTTGGACACGGCTTCTACCTGATAGCGATGAAACAGGTAGATAGGCACTAACGCCTCTTCCAGAGTGGCCATCGGTTCGCCGAAAGGAACTTTCTTCTCGGAGAAGTTTTCCAGGGCAATCTTTCGCACTTCCATCGCGTGTTCCAGTCCCTCTATGGCATCGGTGCCATTATCCCACAGATGGGCGGTAGGATGCGCTCCGCCGACCGGGCGGGCGTCGCGGTCGGCAATGAAAAGCAATCCATCACTAATGGATTTTTCCAGAATCTCATCCAGGGCTTCTTTCTCGTCGGTGCCATCCGGGAAATCCTGATAACCATAGGTGATAGCTACCTTATCCCACTCGCCAATACCGTCATCGTACGCATCCGATAGGTCCAGCTTACCATCATTGATATCTACTTTAGGGTGAGGGTAATCCATGACGGAGGCGCGGTCGTTGAACGAGGAAGAATAGTTATGAACCAGTCCTAAGGTATGGCCTACTTCGTGAGCGGCTAACTGCCGTAAGCGTTGCAAGGACATCTTCATCATCTCGTCCGAAACCTCTTCGCCCTCTTCGTATTGGGCTACCAGGCCGGAAGCAATAAGAAAATCCTGTCGTACGCGAAGCGAACCCAGCGTCACTTTTCCTTTGATAATTTCACCCGTGCGGGGATCGTAGATACTCCCACCGTAGGACCAGCCCCGGGTAGAGCGGTGCACCCATTGTACCAGATTGTAGCGGATGTCCATCGGGTCGGCATCTTCGGGCAAAAGTTCTACCTGAAAAGCATTCTCGTAACCGGCAGCTTCAAATGCCTGGTTCCACCAGCGTATACCATCCATAAGGGCGGAGCGGATGGGCTCGGGCGCGCCGGGGTCCATATAGTAGATGATAGGTTCCACCGCTTCGCTGGTTGGGGCCGACGGGTCTTTCTTCTTTAACCGATGGCGGCGGATAAACCGCTTGGTAATGGGCTGATCTACCGGAGTAGCGTAATCCATGTACTGCATTGACATATAGCCCGCTCTCGGATCAAAGGCGCGAGGTTCGTAATCGTCATCGGGTAATTCTACAAAAGAATGGTGCTGACGCACGGTAACGGCTTTGCTGTCGGGAGAGACGGAGCGCAGGTAAGCCCCGGCATCATCTCCGGTAAACGTTAGCGTAACTTCTACCTCAGTGTTTTTGGGAAAATTCTTGCTGCGGGGCAGGTAGATGGCCGAGCGGGTGTCGTCAACTTTAAAGCTGCCCTGCTTACTGCCTTTGATCATGTCGCTGATCCCGTAGGCATCGCTCAGTACAAATTTTGTAATGTCAATCAGCACCCGGTTATCTTCTTCGGCTGCTACGGTGAACCCATACGCTACCGACTGAGCGAAGGATTCGGCTACGGCCTGCTGCTCGTTTTCATCATCCGATACCGCCCGGTAATCCTGATTGGCTTCTACCATCAGCACTTTGTTGCCGATACGGCGAAACTCCACAATCTGCGGGCGCCCAAGGCGCCCCCGGTCCAGGCCAATATCGTTGGAACCGGCTCCGGCAGCCAGGGTGGTATAGTACAGAAACTCAGTATCGAGCTTGTCTATTTCCAGGTAGATTTTGCCTTCAGTGGCGTCCCAGTAAAAGGGAAAGTAACCATCCGATTTTTCCATGTCCTTGGTTTTATCCGAGATGGTATCGATAGCAAAAACCGGGTGCAGAAAGCAGATAGATACGAAGCAATAGAGTAAAAATCGCGTCATAAGGTCAGGTAGATTCGTAGTGATAAAATTTTTACAATTTTTTGAGTGAGGCCACTCAACCATTGGCCCACTTTGTGTGTCTAAGATAAAGAAAGAAAAGTAAACTTTTCAGGGATAACTACCAGAAGGAGCTATGAAGCAATTTTACATAAGCGGTTTTTTAGGAATGATTCTTTTGCCGTTGATGGCAAATGCTACTCATATATTCGGTGCTGAGATCACCGCCACCGTCGAATCCTGCCAGTCTAATAGCTACGAGATTACCATTTCAGTATATGAAGATGTCAATTCGGAGGTAGAGTTTGGCAATGGTATTTTACATCTTGGTTTTGGTGACCCAATTGATTTATCTACTGAAAGTAAGTTTGTCAGAAAAGAGATTGTCATTGACGAAAACCATTCTTTGCGTGTTAGTGAATTATTGATCAGCGATATCTCATTCCCCGGACCAGGAGAATATACTGTATATTTTCAGGAGCTTAACCGTAGTGCTGATGTAGTAAATATCCGAAATTCGGTTAACACCGCGTTGTATACTGAGTCCAAACTCTTCATTGATCCCCTGCTGTGCAATAGCACCCCCCAATTATCCGATACCGCTAATTATTTCGCTTACACTGGTTCAACCTTTCTACAGCAGTTGCAGGCCAGCGACCCCGATGGTGACAGTCTATCTTTGGAATTGGTAGTTCCCAGTCAGGCACCGGATCAACCTGTTTCGTACCTGGGTTCTCCGCTGGATATTGATTTGCGCTATGCTGATAATCCTACCAATGCCGAAGGAACCGGCGAGCCTACTTTAACAATTAATTCCCGTGAGTTGCGATGGAATGCACCTAACCTGCCCGGAGAGTTTTCACTGGCCGTGCGCGTAAACGAATGGCGACAGGTAGATGGCCAGTGGCAGTCGTTAGGCTATATCACCCGCGACCTGACTGTGCAGGTACTGGATACTGTCAATAAGCTTTCACATACCGATATTATTCTGGCTAATGATCCTGAACCGGAGAAACCGAAAGTGCAATTATTCCCTAACCCCACGCAAGGTGAGTTTACCTTGGAGATCAATGATGATACCTGGCTGGGAGCTACGGCCAGCATTCACAATATTATTGGTCAGGAGATGGACCAACGCAAGGTGTCGTTGGGAGAAAATGCGTACAATATTACGGATTATCAGCAGGGTATATACTTCCTGACATTACGGCAAGGGGAGCTGCAAAACGTGCTCCGATTCGTGAAACGCTAGTTCCGGTTAGTCTGTGTGCCTTTCAAACTTTTCTGAAGTAGCTTAGATAAGCGCCTGTATTCCCAGGCTTTTTTTGCTTAAGCATCCTTGTCTGTTGATGGGGCCTGCCTGCTGCCAAACCAACGTTTCTTTCCTTAAGAATAAGACACTATAGGCACACTATTGGCATATAGCGATCGTTTTTTAAGAGCGGGGGAAGCACGGGGAGGTATTATTTTTTTCCCAATATCACTATGGGCCTACGTTTGTCTTTTTCAATTTCCTGCTTGCTACTTTTACAGGTTTCTTCTCTTCATGCCACACACATACGGGCGGGCGAAATTACGGCAGAGTTGCTATCATGCCAGGGCTACACCTATCGCTTTACGATCACCGGTTATGAGGATACCGAATCGGGTGTCTTGTTTGGAGACGGAGGAAGATTACATTTTGGGTACGGAGATACGGAAATTACGGTTAGTTCTGAAGATTTTGACCGGCAGTATACAACCATTGGTAATGAGGAGGTGCGTGTTACCAAGTTTGTGGTTGAGCATACCTTTCCGGCCGGTGGCACTTATGTAATAAGCTATCGGGAAGAAAACCGCAATGCCGAGATTCTAAATATGTCCGAATCAGTGTATACTGCTTTTTATATTGAGACTCAACTGGTTATTGATCCGCTGTTTTGCAATAACACCCCTATTCTGGATAGCCCGCCGGTAGACGGTGCGGTGATTGGCCGTACCTTCACCCATAATCCCAGTGCTTATGATCCGGATGGCGATAGTCTGGCGTATCATCTGGTCATCCCCAAACAAGATCGAGACCTGGAAGTATATGATTATAGTTACCCTGATGTTTATGATCTTACATTAGGTACCAATGGCAATCCGGTACGGCAGGATGGCTCTACCCCGGTGACTATGACGCTGGATTCGCTGACTGGCCTGTTAACCTGGGATGCACCGGGTAACCTGGGAGAGTATAATATTGCTTTTATTATAGAAGAGTGGCGACAAGTGAATGGAGAGTGGTATCGCCTGGGCTACGTAACCCGGGATATGCAAATTATTGTGGAAGACGGAATGAACCGACCTCCTGTGGTTGAAGTCCTTAACGATACGTGCGTTATAGCCGGAATGCCGCTGGCGCTTCCTGTTTCTGCCACCGACCCCGATGGCAATGATGTGACCTTTCAGGGATTTGGAGAAATATTTAACCTGCGAAACGCTGCCGCAACGCTTACTCCTGACTCTACCGTTAGAGTTCCAACTCCTGCCGAGGCGGTGCTGAACTGGACACCCCAGTGCGAGCATATTCGTCAGGAAGGGTATCAGGTGAATATTAAAGTAACAGATGTGCCTTCGGTGCGCCCACCGCTGGTTACTTATGCTCTATGGAATATTAGAGTGCTGGGCCCGCCGGTAGAAGAGGTAGAAGCCTCTTTGCAGGGAGAAGAAGTATTGCTACGCTGGAATGATTATACCTGTGCCACCACGGCCGAATCGGTGCAACTTTATCGCCGTATTGGTGCCTACTCTTTACCAGAAGATCCCTGCCTGACCGGTCTGCCACCGGAAGCTGGTTATTCATTAGTAACTTCACTTTCTCCAGAACTGGTAAGTTTTCAAGATGGCACATCTTCTGACCTTTTACCGGGGGTAACCTACTGTTATCGGCTGGTAGCTACTTTTCCCGATGGCAGTGAAAGCATTGCCTCCGAAGAGGTTTGCGTAACCACCCCCTCTGCTGCTCCTTTCCTTACCCATGTAGATACGGAAACTACTGGTGCTACCGATGGGCAGATCATTATCCGATGGACCGAACCGTTAGGGATAGATACAATACAATATCCACCGCCATATTCTTACACTTTGCGGCGCAGTGAAGGCAGCACCGGTTCATTCAGTTCGGTGGCTGAACAACTTGCCACTACTCGTTTTGAAGATACCGGCCTGAATACCGAAGCTGAAACTTATTACTATCAGGTAGTAGGTTTTGATGGCGAAGGGAATGTGATGGATACTTCAGCTGCTGCTTCTTCAGTACGGCTGACTGCCTCGGCTCAGCCAACGCAAATTCAGGTTACCTGGCAGGCAGATGTCCCCTGGAACAACCAAAGTGCCAATTACCCTTATCATTACATTTTCCGGGGGCAGGATACCGATGAAACCCTTACATTGGTAGATAGTGTGTTAGTTACGGCCAATGGCTTTACATATACCGATACCCAGGTAGAAGTACCAGATGGAGAAAAGATCACTTACTGCTATCAGGTGACTACCCAGGGGCGTTATGAAGCTTCTTTACCGATTGAAGCACCATTGCTTAATCGCTCTCAGACAGTTTGTATTGCTCCCTATGATACTGTTGCGCCCTGCCCGGTAGCTTCCATTGCATTAACCGGAGACGCTCAGGATTGTGAAACGCTTCTTGATGGCAAACCTTGCGATTATGAGGGTTGGACCAATACACTTACCTGGCAGATTGATGCTGAATCCTGTTCGTCGGATATAGCCGGAGTTAATGTGTACTTTGCTTCTTCGGATACCTTGGGTCTGGAAGAATACCACATAATAGCCGAGCGGGTGACCGAAACCACCTTCGTAGATGGACCTTTGCCGATGCTTGCCGGCTGTTACCGGGTGCGGGTGGTAGACCAGTCGGGGAATGAGAGTGAGTGGTCAGAGCCTGTTTGCCAGGATAACTGCCCTTACTTTGCATTGCCTAATGTTTTCACGCCCAATGATGATGGCGTGAATGAATATTTTGAAGCGCTGAAAGAACCCTTTTGCCCTCGGTTTGTCCGAAGAGTGCAGTTAACAGTATATAACCGTTGGGGAAAAGAGGTTTATTCCTATGATAGTGAAGAACAGCAGCGGCAGGAGACCAGCCTCTATAGATTCTGGGATGGTCGCATGGGCACTGGAAAGAAAGTATCGGCGGGCGTTTATTATTATCAGGCAGATGTGGATTTTTATGAGCTTCAGCCCGAGCCGCATGTTTATAAAGGATGGGTGCAGGTCATGTACGAGCAGCCCAGCCTGGGTTTGAGTGATGAGTGAAGGGTATATGACAAGCAAAAAAATATCTTTCTGTAGGGGGTAGGCATGGTATAGAAACATCGTTCATAGTAGCCAACCCAAGGTTCACAATATACACCTAACAAATCAACTGTAATGCGTTCTTATACATTAAGTCTAAGCCCGGTGCTGGCAAAATTACCAAAATGAATCAATAAACGAGGTTTAGTCTACCCACTCTTGATTCACATCATATACAACCGTTAGAAAACAAAAAACTACAAAAGGGCCAGCTCAATCCCGGTGAATTTGGTAATTTTCCCGGATGAAATGGTTACTTCTTTTTTTTAGCTTTCTTTCTCTTTCTGTGAATGTTTCTGCCCAATTTCTTTCTGTACCTGCTGCCGCTTATAAGTCGTACGAACAATACCGGGAGCCTACAATTACCCATCGGCGATTTAAACACCGCGACATAGAGCCTCTGTTGCTGGCGTTGCGCGATCATCCTACCTTTAAGGTTACCAAACTGGGCGAGTCTATTGAAGGGCGAGCAATCTATGATGTATCCTTCGGAAGCGGTGAAACTACCGTATTGCTCTGGTCGCAAATGCACGGTGACGAAACTACGGCAACCATGGCAGGGCTGGATCTATTTAACTTTTTTACTCAAAGCGATGAATTAGACCCATTGCGTAAGCAAATTCTGGATCATCTCACTATCCATTTTGTTCCTATGCTGAACCCGGATGGAGCAGAGCAGTTTCAGCGGTACAATGCCATCGATATGGACTTGAACCGGGATGCACTGCGGAGACAATCGCCCGAATCTCGCCTTTTAAAGCAGTTGCGAGACAGCTTACAGGCTGATTTCGGATTCAATTTGCATGATCAAAGCACCTATTATACTGCGGGTGTTAATTCGCATCCGGCCACTATCTCCTTTCTGGCTCCGGCCTACAACTATGAGAAAGAGGTGAATGACATACGAAAGCGCGCTCTGCAACTGATTGTGCTGCTTAACGATGCTATTCAGAACTTCATTCCGAAGCAGGTAGCTCGCTACGATGACGATTTTGAACCTCGCGCCTTTGGTGACAACATTCAAAAATGGGGTACCAGCACAGTTTTGATCGAGTCGGGTGGCTATACCAATGACCCAGAAAAACAGGAAATCCGAAAAGTTAATTTTGTGCTGATCCTGACCGCCTTGCATGCCATTGCCGAGAAAAATTACCAGAAAGCCCCGGTAGAAGATTACTATAAGATTCCCGAAAACGAGCGCTATCTGTATGATTTGGTAGTGCGCAACGTGCAGCGGGAAAAAAACGGAAACTATTATACGGTGGATGTGGGCATTAACCGGGACGATATAGATTTTGATGATCATCAGCAGTTCTATTATCTCAGCAGCATTCAGAATATCGGTGATCTTTCTACTTATTATGGATACGAAGACTTCAATGCCGAAGCCATGGTAGCGGTGCCGGGTAAAGTATATGAGGAGACACTCCGTGATCTGGCAGCAGTTGCCGAACTGGATGCCAAAAGCTTGCTGAGGCAGGGGTATACCACCGTGCGCGTAGAGAAGCTAAACTACCCGCAGGAACTTCGTGCTACTTTGTTATTAGATGTAATTACTGATGATGCCCGGTACGACCATGAGCTATTGTTGGGTAATCGGCCAAATTTCATCCTGAAGAAACAAAATAAAACAATGTTTGCGGTAGTAAATGGTGTTTTAGTTGAACTTTAGCCATATATCTTACCTAATTTTGCGTATATTGCTTGTGTTTTGGCTAGCAAAATATGGTGTAAACTGGCTTGATTAGGTATGCATATCGTCATTAAAGAAACAAAAGGAATTAAGAAAAAAGACATTCTGGCGCTTTACGAAGCAAACGAATGGGCTTCTGCTCAAAAGCCCGATGCACTGTATAATGCATTGATGAATTCTGATGCGCTGGTTTCAGCCTGGGATAATGATGTTCTTGTAGGCTTAGGCAACGCTATCACTGATGGATATCTGGTGGTATATTATCCACATTTGTTGGTGCTGCCTAATTATCAGGGCCAGGGAATTGGTAAAAAGATTATGGAAGTGTTCACCAAAAAATATGCGGGGTTTCATCAGCAGATTCTGGTATCCGAGGGTGAGGCTATTGATTTTTATCAGCAATGCGGCTTCAAACGAGCTGGTGAAACCCAGGCTATGTGGATTTACTTAGGAGAAGAAGAGTGACCGAACTAGGCAAGTGTAGGGTGTCAGGTAAACACCCTACAGTATTTTGTAATACTAGTTTGCCATCACGGCAATGCGCTGAAACACATCCACTCCTATTCCATTCGGGTCTTTCAGCACAAAATGCCGGTCACCCCACTGTTCAGCTTTCACCTCTGTCAGAATAGGCGCGTCTACTGCTTGTAGTTGACTGTATACCTCGTCTACATCATCAACTTCCAGTCCCAGCCAACTTCCCTGAATATACGGGGGTTGGAATAGCGAGTGCTGGCTTTGCTGCCGGGGGCGCATAAATGCCAGTTCATAAGGTCCTTTTTTCAACATTACAAACCACTCGTTTTCAAAGATGGTCTCAAAGCCGAAATACTCGGTGTAGAAGGTTTTACTTTCGGTTAATTTCTCGGTGACAAATCCGGTGTGTACTATCATAGCATCAATGTTTAAATGATACTTAAATGTAGTATCCGATAGTGACAGCCTTATGTCAGGAGGGTTCAGGAATTTGATAGTGCTCGTTGAGTTCGGTCAGTAACTGTTGCATAGTTTCTTTTAGAAGCGGCGGTTCCAGCAACGTAACTTTATTGCCGTACATCAGCAACCAGCGGGCAAAATATCCCATATGCCAGACCATAAACCAGTGTTCTACTCCTTCTTCGGTAGGTTCTTCTCGCATAAAGCCATAGCGGTAACGGTCTCGTTCGGTATACTTAAGCATAGTAGGGTGAAAGCGCACTTTGGTAAGCGTGGAGTCAGTCATTTGACTCTGCCGGTTCAGGTACTGTTCCAGGGTCATGCGGTCTCGCAGGTGGTAGCGTTGGTCGGTGATGTGTAATTTGCTCATACGGTCCAGGCGAAAGTCCCGGTAATCCTGGCGCAACTGGCAATAGGCTATAATGTGCCAGGCATCGCCGTAATACACCATGCCCATAGGTTCAATGCCTCGCCGGGTGAACTGTCCGCTGCCAGGCGAGTAATAATCCATTTCCAGTACCTTTCGGCTGAGCAGGGCCTGCTGTACTTTTTCCAGGTGTACATCGTTGGGTTCCTTGGCCTGAGGTAAAGACCCTAGCACCGCGGTTTTGCTTTGTAGGTCATCAAGCATTTCTTGTTGTTCAACTTTTAGCACCGATTTTATCTTAAACAGGGCGCTTTCGTGATGTTCCTGTACGGAGGCATCGGTAAGTGTTCCAACTAATTTACTGGCTACAAACAGCGCGCGGGCCTCTTCCGGGGTAAACCGGACCGGAGGTAGGCGGTAGCCGTCAGCCAGAAAATAACCCACTCCCGCCTCAGACCCAATAGGCACTCCTGCCTCCTCCAGTGCCCGAATATCCCGGTAAACTGTGCGGAGGCTAATATTAAAGCGATCGGCCAATGCCTGAGCGCGGGTAATACGCTGGCTTTGCAGATGAATGAGAATGGCGGTTAGTCGATCAATCCGATTCATGAATGAGAGTAGGGTTACTGAGTTACACTAAAAACCATTGAAATATAACACCTGTAATGTTGCCGTAACAACGAACGGAGTATTTATATATACTACTGGTATTTTTACACCTCTATAGTTAGAATACGGGAGAGTTTGGTTCATGGTACGCAATGTAAAGTTATATCAGTATTTTTTTGGAAGTCAGCGTATTACGTTGAAAAAGTTTGTGTACGCAGGTTTTTTATTTGGTCTCTGCTTTCCCACACTGTCTATCATCATTGATATATTTTTTCACCATCTAACTTTTAGCATTTCTTCAGTCATTCAAATTCATCAGATAAATCCAATTCACTATGTAGTAGATACCGCTCCCTGGGTGCTATCGGCAACAGCCTATATCATCGGTCGGGCAGTGCAGTGTATAGAGTTGCAGGCCCGAGAGCACATCGTGGCTAGTGAAAAAATGTTTTTCAACATTCTACAGTATAATCCCGATGCTGTATTCTTAGTACGCACTAATGATTTCGTAATTGAACATTACAATCAAATGGCTTTGCGTTTATGCGACATTGATACGCAAACGCATCAAAATATTCATTCATGCGAGTTTTTTACCAGTCTAAATGAATCTTTGTCCATATTGAGTAAGCTGCGCCAGGATGGAGATATCTTCTCATCTGAAATGCAGTGTATTACGGTTACAGGAAAAATTTTTTGGGGGCAAATCACCATGCACGCATTTGCCTTAAATGATAATTGTTATCAGTTGATCAGGATTGCAGATATTACTCCGGCAAAGCAACGGGAGCTGGAGTTGGAAAAGATCAAATATGAGTTACAGCAGTATAGTGAGGAGCTTCAGTCAGCTAATGAGGAAGTAACGGCTATTAACAACAACCTGGAACAGATGGTCAAAGAGCGAACCGAGCTACTTCAATTCCGCAACAAACAACTGACCGAATATGCCTTTTTAAATGCTCATAAGCTGCGGGGCCCCCTTACCCGGGTGTTAGGTTCGGCCTATGCGCTGGAGTATGCTAACAATGACCAGCAAAGGCAGGAGTTTATCGAGTATATCGTTCGATCTTCTAAAGAATTAGATCAGGTCATTCACCGGATAGCAAAAGCTGTGGCAATTGCCGATGATGACAAAGACCCTATTAAAATTTTTAAAGAAGAATATCTGGAAGACCAGCACAGAATACGCCGATAAGAGTCATCGGCTACTTCAGCCCACTTTTTTCTTTGGAAAACAGCTCTTATTCAAGAGTGGAAAATTACAGGTAACTCTTGATCTTCACTATCAAAAACAATACAGCCAGCGTTTTTCGGATGATCCTGAACTAATGCTTTTTCGGAAATATTTCTTAGGGTATACACCACCCAGAAATCACCTCCGGCAGAAAAGGTAAAAACCACTCCAAATATCACCAGCCAGTTGTGACCAATGGCTAGTGCCGCCAAATAAGGAAGCAACCCCAGTATGATGCCGGGTAGTAACGACCCCATAACGTAGGCTGACTTTAGCATCGGCTTCTTGCTATGGGCGTAGGGCGTAAGTGATTTCCACTGAATGCCATAAGCCATATCCTTCCAACGTAGCTTTCCGACATATTTCCAACCCAGCCCGTGCAGCCCCTCGTGGACGATGATTCCCAGAAGCATGGTGGGAATAAAATAGATAAGTTCAAAGAACTGGCTGAAACCACTAGCGATACCTTCCCAGCCCCAGATAAGACCATACGGAATAAGCAACAGGCTACTGGCTGCGATAAATGGAAGCACTAACACTTGTACGCGAGCCATGGGTACGGATAAATCTTTCATAGCGCGTGAAGTTTATTTCTCAGAGAAATCCTGTAACAGCTCTTCCAGCTTATTAATGCGGGCTTGGTAGAGATACTTAATATAAAAGTGAGTGAACAGTATTGCAGTTATGACGAGCCCGCCAATAATTGCTAAATTCCATTTGGAGGAAGCAGTGAATTGTAATTCTTCCTTTCCCTCAGAGTAATATCCGCCGGAATATCCAATTATTATCCCAAATCCAATAGTCACCCAATAGATCATTTTATAACGGCGAACATAAGTCTTTACAAAACTCAAAGCTTTCTGTAAATAATTTTGGATGTTATCTTCGTAACGAATTTGATCAAACTGCCGCAAAGCTTTCCGGTAGAAATAGAGAAGGTATACCGTAAGAATCAACAGAGATATGGCTAGTAACGGGAAAACCGATCGCCAGTACATACTAAAAACCAAGATAGGTAATACAAACCAGGTAGCCACATACTCCAGGTAAATTACCTTTCTCAACTTAGCAAGTTCGTTAGACGACGATTGGCTCACCAATGCATCTAGTTCTTCCTTACTCACTTGGGTGTTCTCCTCGTCCGAAGCGTTATGCCATAGTGCTTGCAGCTCTTCCATGTATGAGTTGATTTAATTGTTTTTTAATCCGGTTGATACGGACGCCCACATTGCTGATGCCCATGCCCAGAATATCTGCCATCTCCTCATAACTCCGCTCTTCCAGGTACAGCAAGATAAGCGCTCGGTCTAATTCTTTCAATTGCCGGATGGCGGCATATAATCGCTGAAATTGTTCCTCCTGCGTGTTATCGTAGGGTTCGTGAGCCCAGTGCTTAGCAGCTTCCGGGTCAATAGTAGTAGCGGTAATGCGGCGCTTTTTGAGCTTTAATTGTGAGAGGCATACGTTCAGTGCCACCCGATATATCCAGGTTGAGGCTTTGGCTTCTCCCCGAAACGAGGTAAATGACTTCCAGAGTTGCAGTACTACCTCCTGAAAATAATCATGAAAGTCAGCCTGATTATCGGTGTATAAGCGGCATACCTTTCGGATAATGGCCGTATGCTCGTTAAGAAACCCATGAAATTCCTGCTTGTGCTGCATCGTTTCCGTGTTTACACTGGGTTAGTTGACCACATTTTTGGTTTCTTACAAAAAGGATGAATTTTTTTATGTTGTTGTGTAATAAAACTGCCCATGTTAGAACTAAGAGAGTAAAACACTTCGAACTTACTCATTTCCTGAACTATGAGAAAATTAGTAATTCTAGCGATCATCGCGATTGTATCATCTTGTGCAGTAAGTAAGCGAGAAAATGAGAATTCGCTATTTTGGCAAATATCAGGCAGTGGTTTAGAACAACCATCTTATCTTTTCGGTACCATTCATCTGATGTGCCCGGATGATATTCAAATTACGGAAGGAATGGAGATTGCTCTGAAAAATTCTCAGCGGCTGGTACTGGAATTAGATTTTGACGAACCTGGCGCGATAAAGGCTATGCAACAGGCAGCTATAATGACAGACGGGACTACCCTGAATGATTTACTTAGTAAAGAAGAATATCAACTGGTAAGAAAATATCTGCAAGACTCGCTAAGCATTCCGATTCAGGGTGTGAATACCATGAAACCTATGATGCTGAGTATGCTCATGTATATGGATGTTTTAAATTGTCAGCCAGGCTCTTATGAAATGGCCCTGACTCAGCGGGCAGAAGCTCTGAATATAGAAGTAATGGGTTTGGAAACCATAGAAGATCAGGTAAGAGCCTTTGATTTTCTTCCTTTGGAAGAACAAGCCGATTATTTGGTTGAGGCAATCAAGCACTATGATAAAACAGTAGCTGAAATAGAATCAATGCTGAAAGCATACCAAATGGGGCAGGTGAACCGGTTGTATGCCCTGACTCATAAATCCATGCAAGAAATGGTAGAGGCTGAGGCTATCTTGCTGAATGACCGCAACCAAAAATGGATCCCGGTGATAGAGAAATTAGCGCAGGAGCACGCCACATTTTTTGCAGTAGGTGCCGGACATTTAGGTGGGCCTCACGGAATAATTGCCTTATTGCGGGAGCAAGGCTATACACTAGAGGTTACGAATTAGTAGAAACCTTATGGAAAGAGAGAGTACGCATGGTATTCATCGGTTACTCCTTCCATTTATAT
Organism: Roseihalotalea indica; assembly: GCF_022458895.1. The sequence continues at coordinate 786,004 of NZ_JAINFL010000002.1, forward strand.
ATGCCTGATATTCCTTTTCAGCTGTATACCAGGCTGCTAAACCAAAGACCAATCCGCCACCGACCATACTCAGCAACAGATAAGTCATAAAATGGGCGTAGCTTATCTGGAGAGTGCTATAGTTAAATCCCCGGATCATGCCAGTGATAATGCCTACCGGAAGCCCCCACGCCAACACTCCCCGGCAGAGAGTGAATCCCCATTTTCCTTGAACTCGGGTTTGTGCCCAGCGTTTTGCAGTTTTTGTGTTCATTCTACCCTTGTTTAAATACAATATAACCTATTTCTGAAAAAAAATCATCTGCCGTAATAAATTGACCAGTAAATGCAACTCATGGGGCAAATGGTCTTACTAAAACAGGAGTTTACGCGCATTATTTCGCAGCATCAGGGTATCCTTCATAAAGTGTGCCGTATTTACCGGGATACTACCGAAGATCAGGAAGATCTTTTTCAGGAGATGGTCTATCAACTCTGGAAAGCGTATCCTGCTTACCGGAAAGAAGCCAAAGTAACCACCTGGATGTATAAAATTGCACTTAGCACTGCGGTAGCTCGCTATCGAAAAAAACGACTTGTTACCACCGCCCTGACTTCTGTGGAAGTAATGGAGGGCGAAGCTACAGTACATCCTGAGCGGGAAAGGCTATACCGAGCCATCGGTACCCTCAGCGAAGCCGAAAAAGCCCTGGTGACTCTCTATCTGGACGATTATCGTTACGAAGAAATTGCCCAAATACTAGGAGTTACTACCAGTTATGTAGGCGTGAAACTCCACCGGATCAAAGAAAAGTTAACTCATTTATTAAACCCCCATACCCATGAGTCTTGATGAACTAAAATCAACATGGCAGCAAAATCCAACTTCTCGAAGTGAGGCAGACATTCAGCAAACGGTTGCCAAACAAACCGACTCGGTGTTTAGCCGAACCAAACTAAAAGTGTGGATCGAAACCGCCGTCTTTCTACTGGCACTGCTAGTTTTTATGACCGGGCTGGATGCTGAGAATAAACCTCTTTGGGTTAACGGTTTCCTTTGCATGGCGGCCGGAATCGGAATTCTCAATAACCTCTGGCTCTACCGCAGCCTAACCGTCAACAACCGAAGTGATGATCTGAAGACATCTTTACAGAAAACCAGACAAAAACTGTGGCAGCAGATATTGTTTGCTGGTGTTTTTTCTGCTGTATTCTTCGGAAGTGTATTCCTTTTTCTCGCCTGGCGAGGCTCGTACTCTCCTGAGAAAATCGGTTTGTTGCTTCTACTGCTAATCGCCAGCATCGGAATCCGCACCGGAATGGAGATCTGGCGGTGGCGCAAGCATATCCGGCAACTTGACCAGTCGCTGGCTGAGCTCACTTACTGAGCCATCTTCTGGTGTTCATATAAAATAACGCCATTCTCGTCGTAATGCGTAAATGTAGCCTGTACTCCTTGGGTTTGAGGAGTAATGGTTACTTTAAGAAAGCCACCGGAAGCTTCGGGTTGCAGATACGGTTGCTGAATAAGGCCTTCCGGATCGGTAGACTCGGGGTCTCCGGCTTTGCGGCCTAGGCGGGAGTTGCCATCTACCAGAGCTCCAGTAGAAAATTCCTCTATTCCGTCGGGGTTTATAGCGTGATACTGCCAGTGACGGTCTCCACAGATGATGTAAAAGTTTTTGTCCAGCAACTGATGTTCCTGTAGCCAGGCAAAGAATTCATCTCCTTCGTGCCGGAAACCTTTCGGGTTGGCGTGGTTGTCGTTTTTGTAGGCATCGTCCGGGCCAACCATAGGCGTGGGGCTAATCATGAGTTTATAAGTGGCGTCACTTTCCAGCAAGGTTCGTTTGAGCCATTGCTTCTGAGCTTCACCCCAGATTGATTTCTGCGGCCCGTCCGGCATCTCGTTGGGGCTGCGGTAATCCCGGCCTTCTATCAGCCAGATTTGCACATCACGGTTAAGTCGGTAGGTTCGGTACGTTATCGGGTTAAGGTCATTCGGGTCAACGATTGGAAACTGCTCCTTAAACAGACGAATGCCGTCTTCATGAGTAGGTAAGCCTACCATGGCGGTATCGGCGTCATTCCAGCGATAATCATGATCGTCTTTTTCCCAGTAGGTGGGCACCTTGGCAAAAAGCTGGCGGTAGCGGGGCTGCTCGAGCTGCCAGTGCCAGTGCTGCCGCATGGTGGCTACCGTTTGGGCCGTATCCATGCCCGGGGGCGGATGGTCGTAATACAGATTATCACCCGTGCTGATGAAAAAATCGGGCTGCATCCGGGTGATGGTTGCTAACGCAGGATACCCCAAATCCTTATCCGGCCCCTGATAACCAATATTATCCTGCTCTCGTCCGTAGTGAAAACGCCGGAAATTCATTCCGGTAACAATCACCATGCTTACAGAATCTACTGCGAGGGTATCAGCCAGCGTGCGGAAAGTACCGATACGCGTTTTCTCTGCTGATGAGGGATCGGTACCATAAAGTGCCCGATAATAATAGCGTTGATAGGGTTGCAGTCCGGTTACCGGGATTTTAACGATATAATCGCAGGATGGAACCGACTGCTGCCAGGTGGTACGAAAGGCATTGGTAAAGGATGAGTCGGTCGCCAGTTCAAAGCAAGCTATTCCACTGGCGCCCGGCAAATCATTGTCAATCAGAGTATCACTGGTCGTGAGGCGGGTTTGTAAGATCACGGAAGTGGCGGTTACCTCCCCCGCCATAATTCCCTGGCCGGTGTGTATGGGCGACTGAGCAAACGCCGAGCATGTGCTGATCAGGTAAATAAACAGGTAAAGTAGTAGGTTGAGCATGGTATCAGAAATGAGCACTTATTCAACAGCTACATAATACTCATTCGCCCGCTGCCGTGCAACTTTAGCGGCATCCAGGCTGTCCAGAGCTTCCAGAATATTGGCCCGGTAGCGGTGCGCTTCCTGGGCTAGGTAAGAGTCGGGAAAGGAGCGGGCGCTGCGGGTGAAGTACTCATAAGCTTCTTCCCAGGCTTGTTGCTCGTACAGTTCTTTTCCTCGCTGAATGTCTTGCCGCCAAAGCCGCGCTTCCGGACGCATACGTTCTGCTTCCTGCAAGGCAGCAAAAGGTGGTAGATGAACAGTGCTGTATTTTTCTGAAATCTCTGGAATTTCATTTGAGAAAAAGGTTTCTAAAGCTTGTAGATAGGCTTGCGCTTCCCGCTGATTGTAAGATTCAGTTTTCAGCCGTTCTTCTTCCGATGGGTTGGTGAAGAACGTAGCCTCCCCAATCACTGCGGGAATGCCGTAGGTGCCCCGTAGCACGGCGGTGCCTCTTTCAGGAAAGATGGTATGGTCAGATGCTAGGCTCACCGAAACACTGTCGTGAAACAACGCGGCTCGCAACTGTTGCGTCACCTGTTGGCCCAGCGCAACACTGGCTTGATTCTCCGAAGCATTACCGTGATAATACACAATTGGAAAGTTCACGGACGAATCAGCGGTAGCATTATGATGAATGGAGAGAAATACGTCCGCCTGCTGATCAACAGCTAGTGCTGCTCGTTCATCCAGGCTAACAGTCGTGTCGCTGGTGCGGATCATCACAACGGTGGCACCCTGCGCTTCCAGAAGAGTCGCCAATTGCTTAGCCACCCGCAGGTTAATCCATTCTTCCCGCTCACCCGATGGTCCTACCCGGTAAGCGTCAGTATCGGCCGTGCCCCCATGGCCCGCATCCAGGCAAATGATCTTATCAGCAAACACGGAGGAATCTTCAGTGGCAGTTGTCATGCAGGCAGAGAACAGCAAAAGTAAGGCGGTCAGGTAGCGGGGCATATGGCGGTGATGAAGTTTTGTGTTGGTAGTCTGATTTTTCATTTACTGAATAATCTGCTAAAAAAGCCTTTTTTCTTTTCAAAAGCCCATAGTAATTCAGTGTCATGCCTGATAACACTTTCAATTTTGACTTTTCCATAAGCAAATCCTTTTCCATTGGGAGCATTTCTTAAGTCTGCTATCTGGAAATTGTACGGAAGGCTTTCGGCAAAATCCTGCAATTCTTTGTCTGATGTTAGAGCTATTTCTTTCTTTATCACACCCTCACTGTTAGACCAGATTTCCATTACAGTTTTTTTGTGAATTATGTCGAGGTTTGACCTACTACCTATTCGCCCGAATTCATCAATATGGCTAATCAACTCACTCAAATGCTGGGAGTGCTTAACTACGACGGGTGGGTCATGGCAAACATAAAATACGTTTCCCCAATTTCCCGTTTTATCAATATCCACAATCCAGAAATTTCCTAGTCCGTCGCTTGCTAGCTGGCAGGAATCTGGAAAGAATTCTTCAAATCCGAAAAAGCCAATTCCATCAAAAGTCACTTCTTCAAATCCGAAAAAATCAAATCCTCTGGTAAAGCGTAGAAGGTCTTCTATTTCGATTGGGAGTGATTTGTTGGGCAGAATTTCTTTTAGATTCTGAATTTCACTCTCTGTCAAACCTGGCTTCAGCTCGACTTTATACCGCTCACCATCTTCTGATTCGTATTGATTGTCTAGAATTGCTTTTAATTGTTCAATGGCTGTCATTTTTTCTTTCGGCTAACGAATCTTGTAAACCGATAAATTAAAGACTATGAGTTTTAAAAACTAGAATTGTACCTGAACTTCCACCCGGCGGTTCCGGGCGCGTCCGGTTTCTTCAGCATTAGAGGCGACTGGTTCGCTTTCACCCAGGCTCTGCCGATACAGTTTGACTTTGCCGCGCAGTCCCAACGATGCTAAAAAATTGACTACCGCTTGCACTCGTTGCCGGGCGAGCTGCTGGTTATAGTCATTTGTGCCTTGATCATCGGTATGCCCTCTAACCCGGATGGCCTGGGGAGAGGCTTTGAGTATCTGGCTGACAAAAGTGCGCAGCTCCGTTTTTGCCTGTTCAGAAAGTTCACTGCTGTCCCACGGGAAGTACACCATCACTGGTTCGGCTTGCGGAGTGTTGGCTATTGGCTGATCAAAACTGCGAAAGGATTTTTCCCGCAAGATCACACTGGAATCCAGCTTGTAATCATCCACATCGGCAATGGCCAGCTTAATATGATACGGGCGATTGGGTACCACGCGAGCCTGGGCGGTTAGCATCTGAGTAAGACCATCGTATTCTATCCACTGTCGGTAAGGCGCTTCTTTCAGCGTATTTTCAATAAACCACTCAGCATTACGATAAGCATTAATCTGGTCAATATGAACCGGAGATTTAGTACCAGGAACAACCGCCAGGTTTTGCTGCTCTTTGGTTTCCAGATCAGTCAGAATGAACGCGAATACATCGTTAAATCCTTTGTTGACGTATTCGGGGTACTCTTCGGAGGCAAAGACGTAATCAAAGGCAATGGTATTATGAGTAGGGAAAAAGGTGAATTCCAGCACGGCAGCATCGTAGGTGTCCCGCGCACCGCTTATCTTAGAAAGCTGGGCATCACCCTCTTTACGAAAAATAGTGCTTCGGCCATGACTCTTGTTCGGCCCAATGGCATTGGTGGCTCTTCCGGTAGAAAGAATGATGCCTTTGGGCAAGGGAAAATCGGGGTGCTCGCAGGTGAAAAGGCCGAGTGCCTGATAAGAGCCGCGGTAGGAGATGGCATTTACCTTTAACGCCGATTGCAGAAAGACTTCTTTGATCAGCACATCTTCGGTAAACGAAGTATCTACTTGCACCTGAGCCAGCAACAGCCGGGGGGCTAGCAAAAACAGTCCGATAATCCGAAGACCTGCCATGTGTTGGTAACGACGGAAGAAGGTAGTTTATTCCACAATTGAGTAGCGCTTAGCTGCTTCCTCCCGCGTCAACGCTCCAAAGTGCCACCATTCAGACTGAGAAATGATAAAGCCCACCTGCGTCATTACTTCCCGCAGCAGGAGGCGGTTCTGCACCTGTTTTTCGGTAAGTTCTCCTTTGGCTAATAAAGCCTCTTCTTCGGAAGGATACGCCAATATACCGAAATGGTCAAAATCCGTTGCCATATCCAGAAGCTGGTTCGTGGTGGTATTCAGGATGGTCAGATCCACAGCGGCACCGTAGTTGTGCAGAGAACCTTTTTGCGGATCGGCAATATACTTTACCCGCTCCTCGGGCGGGTGGTCCAGCGCATCCCATAAAATTTGCTGCACCCGGCGGGGGCGCAGGGCATCATACACGTAAAATGTAAAATTAGCGTGCTTTTCTTTCAATAGCGCATTAGCACTCATCAGCATTTGCGCGGGTTCAGGTTGCAGGTAGGCCTCGCCAAAATTCTGGTACAAATCTCGTCCTACAATATTATCAGTAGTGCCGTAGCGTAAATCTACCCGGATAGAAGCATCCAGCGACTGAATACGCACCAGTCCCATTTTGCGTAGTTGCTGCTCTAACGTGATGAATGTAGGGTCAATGTCTGAAGAATTAGTCACGGTTTTTAAAGTTTTGAAGGTTGAAAGTTTTAAAGTGTTAACGGAGTCAGGAGACCGAAGACCGAAGACCGAAGACCGAAGTTAAGAAGGAGAGCAATCTTATTCAAAGTTAAACAGAAAGTGTTCCTGAAACCTGCTACCAAATAATAATTCAGCAATTAACAATTTAGCAATAGAACAATCACACACATGTTTCCCATTTCTAGTGAATTTCAGTATCTATGCAGCTTACTACCTATACCTATGGACGGAAATGCTATCGTTATCACTCATGGCCTTTTAGATACCAATCAGGCCAAAACGGCGCACGGTCTGGTGCGGGACACCTCTCGCTATCGTGTACTAGCCATTATTGATCATGTTTCAGCCGGTCGCGATGTGCGGGAAATTGTCTCGCAGGCACCTCGCCCCATTCCTATTTACGCCTCACTGGCCGAATGTTTTGAGCAGATTTCCGAGCCAATTACCCACTGCCTGGTGGGCGTGGCTGGTCACGGTGGGAAAATTCCTTCCGGTATGTTGGAAACAGTGAAAGAAGTGCTAAACCGCAAAATGCATATTGTTAACGGGCTGCACGAGTTTATGAGTGATATCCCGGAAATTGCCGCCCTGGCCGAAGCCAATCAGGTGACCATCACCGATATTCGTAAAGCTAAACCCAAATCGGAATTGCACTTCTGGGAAGGCGATATTTACGATATTCCCGCCCTGAAGATTGCCATGCTGGGCACCGATTGTAATCTGGGCAAACGAACCTCTACCCGTCTTGTATTGCACGCACTACGCAACGCGGATATTAAAGCCGAGATGATTTACACCGGGCAAACCGGCTACATGCAGGACAATCGCTTTGGCTTTATCTTCGACTCTACCCTGAACGATTTCATTTCCGGGGAGATAGAATCCGCTATTGTCAAATGCTACCGCGAAGCTCAGCCAGACGTTATTCTGCTGGAAGGTCAAAGCTCGCTGCGCAACCCCGGCGGACCGGGCGGCTCGGAGTTTCTGGTATCCGGACAGGCGAAACACGTGATACTACAACATGCACCGGGCCGGAAATATTTTAGTGGTTACGAAGACCTGAAGGTAGAAATTCCGACGCTAGAAAGCGAAATAGAACTCATCCGCCTATACGGCTCCGAGGTCATTGCCCTTACGCTGAACATCAATGGGCTAAGCCTGGAAGAAGCCCGCACGTATCAGAAGCGTTACCAGGAAGAACTGGGTATTCTAACCCTGTTGCCCCTATACGATGATTATACCGAATTGACCACCACCATACGCGAGATGCTATGAAGATCAAAGAAATTCGTGTCCGTAAAGAAGACCTCGACCTCACGCGTCCTTACAGCATTGCCTACCGCACCGTTACCGCAGTAAGCAATTGTATTGTGGAGATTGAAACCGATACCGGATCCCTCGGTCACGGTGCTGCTAACCCAGGCAAGTATGTGGTAGGTGTGGATGTAGACGATACCATGCAGGCATTGAGTGAAGACAGCACCGACTGGCTTATCGGCCAGGATGTGCGGGAAATGCAACAGTTGGTATTTGAAGTTCAGCAGCGGTTCACCGGACAAGCTGGAGCCTGCGCCGCCCTGGATATTGCCCTACACGACCTGTTCGCCCAGTATCTGGACATTCCGCTGGCTCGTTTCCTCGGACAAAAGCATCAGGCTTTGCCAACCTCTATCACTATCGGAATTAAAACCCTGGATGAGGCTTTGGAAGAGGCCGATGAGTACGTAGGCCGGGGTTTCCGCATTCTAAAAGTAAAACTGGGCAAATCTAAGGAGGAAGATGTCGCACTGCTGAAAAAACTGCGGGAGCGCGTAGGAAAGGATATTATCATCCGGGTAGATGCCAATCAGGGATACAACCTGCTGCAACTGGAAGACTTCTACTACGCTACTTTTGGGCCGGACCTTGAGCTTATTGAGCAGCCCTTACCGGCCGATGCCGTGGACGAATACCGCAAACTACCTACTGAGATCAAGAACATGGTTGCCCTGGACGAAACCCTGGTGAACCCCAACGATGCCTACAATATGACTTGCCGGCCCCGGGCGGCTGGCATCTTCAATATTAAATTAATGAAATGCGGTGGCATAGGTCACGCTCGGGAGATTGCGAACATCGCCAAAAATGCCGGAATAGACCTGATGTGGGGCTGTAATGACGAAAGTCGTATCAGCATCTCCGCCGCCCTGCACATTGCTCTTGCCTCCAGCAACACCAAATACCTTGACCTAGACGGAAGCTTCGACCTAGCCCGCGACGTCGTCACCGGCGGCTTCGAACTCCGCGATGGCATGATGCACCTGACTGATCAGCCGGGCTTAGGAGTGAAGAAGGTGTAGTTTAGTGTTCTATTGCTAAATGGTTAAATGGCTGGTTGATTTCCTGGCTTAATGCGCGTTGCAGTTCTTTTTATTTATGTTGGAACTTGGATGTATGATGATGAAGAGCAAAAGCTTTATTCTTTTAATTGTCTGTTTTGCTTTCGGTTGCAAATCAGAATACAGCCCTCATGATCTTGCTTTTCTATCTTCAGGTGCAATAAAAGCAATAGGAAAAGTTTCTGATAATTACGAAGAAGATGACTTTAAATACTATTTAGGAAATTCTCTGTTAAAGGAAGGGAAATTTGAACGCGGGCAGAAAATCGGGACCTGGGAATATCACTTAGATTCGGGCCTTTATACTATTGATTGGAAAATCTACCATAGAAATGACGACTCCTTATCAGTAAGTGTACCCAGTCTTTGGAAATATTATGAAGCCAAAGATCGTCTTTTCTTAGCGGATGTAACTCCTGATATCAGTACAGATAAAAAAAAGCTATTTGCTGCCATTAACCATGATCTATCAGGTGAAACTTATTCATTGGAAGAGATGGCAGGTATCTATTATGCACAAACCAGTGAAATCTTTGATATTAATGATAAGGACGGCTACAGACTTGATACCGAGGATCGATCATACTATTTCATGAAATTTGATGCAGTTTTAGAAGAAGAAAAGTACGTTATATTTTCTTTCTCCTTCGTAGAAGATCATTATTACTATGAAATATCGCTGATCCACGACGCTGATCAAAAACAAATAAAAGAGGTGCTATTCTTCGATATAATTTATGGAACCTTTATTAACAACAGCAGAATTTTATCTCCTTTCAAAGAAATAGAAGTCAATAAAATCGCCTTTCCAACCTCAATTTAATATCTATGTGTCGCAAATTTCTTGAAAGTGTCATTCATGCACATTTTTCAAAAAAGAAGTTTAGGCATTTCTGGTTTTAATATCCATCATCTACCGCGTGTGTGTAGTATTTGCATATGTGCGAACGCGAGCTTAACCTTCTCTATTCTTACGAAAAGGCTTTTAAGCAAGCTAGATAATGTAGTCATATACACCCATTTGAAAAATACAGTTAGAAGTTCAGCGCTCTACGCAATAGGGTTATCTTTGTACCACTATGAGAGCACTGCGTACTATAATTATATCCAAAATCAGGATACTTGGGGCCGTTGCACTAATGTCAGTACCAGCACTGGCCCAGGAAGCAGAAAACCCAACCACCTACTGTAATCCGCTGGACCTGGATTATACCTATATGATCGTAAACTCCCATAATGATATGTCGTATCGTTCGGGGGCCGATCCGGCGGTGGTTCGCTTTCGAGATGAATACTACATGTTCGTAACCCGCTCTATGGGCTACTGGCACTCCACTGATCTGACACAGTGGGACTTTATCACTCCCGAGAAATGGTATTTTCAGGGATCTAACGCTCCCGCAGCGCATAATTATAAAGATTCGGTGCTGTACGTAACGGGCGATCCTTCTGGTGTTATGAGCTTGCTATACACTGACAACCCGAAGAAGGGCGACTGGAAAGCAGTTCCGGCCATCCTCTGGGATCTGCAAGACCCTGACTTTTTCATAGATGATGATGGGCGAGCTTTCATGTTCTGGGGATCATCCAATACATACCCCATCCGGGGATACGAGCTAGACCCTCATCACCGCTTCATTCCGAAGGGCGAGACTGTTGAGCTATTTAACCTGCACGAAGATCAGCACGGCTGGGAACGCTTCGGCGAAAATCACGATCACCCTACCTTGGGAGGCTATATGGAAGGGGCCTGGCTTACCAAACACCAGGGCAAATACTATATGCAGTACGGGGCACCCGGCACCGAGTGGGATACTTATGCTGATGGAGTGTACATGGCTGATTCTCCTTTAGGACCTTACGAATATGCTCCTCATAATCCGGTAAGCTACAAACCGAGCGGGTTTATCAATGGGGCAGGGCACGGCAGCACAGTGGAAGGTCCGGCTGGGCAATACTGGCATTTTGGTACTATGGCTATTTCGGTAAACTATAAATTTGAGCGGCGACTGGCTATGTTTCCTACATTTTTTGATGACGACGGACTCATGCATACTAACACCTCCTTCGGTGACTACCCTCATTATGCACCCACCGATCCGGAGCAGCAAGGTAAGTTTACTGGTTGGATGCTCCTGTCCTACAAGAAACCAGTGACGGCCTCTTCTCAACTGGAAGATTTCTCTCCCAACCACGTGGCTGATGAACAAGTAAAAACGTTCTGGGTAGCCGATAGCACTGATGGCGAATCTTCGTTACAGATTGATCTGGAAGAAAAATCCGCTATTCAGGCTATTCAGGTCAATTATCATGATTATCAGTCGGATATTTACGGACGGCAAGAGGGTATTTATCATCAGTATATCATTGAAGGCTCAGATGATGGACAAGCCTGGAGTACCATTCTGGATAAAAGTAAAAACCAAGCTGATGTTCCTAACGACTATGTGGAATTGGCTCAACCCGCGCAGGCACGGTATGTGCGCTTTCGTAGCCTTCACGTGCCTACTCCCCACCTGGCTATCTCTGGGCTTCGCATCTTCGGTAACGGCTCGGGAAAGAAACCGGCCAAAGTGAAACAGTTGGAAGTAGCTCGAGAAGAAGACCGTCGTAATGTTAAAATTACCTGGAAAGCCCAACCCAACTGCCAAGGATACAATGTGCGCTGGGGTATTGCTCCTGATAAACTGTACAGCGCCTGGCTGGTATACGGCGAGAATGCCCTAGACCTTCGTAGCCTGAACGTGGGTCAGGAGTACTATTTCTCGGTAGAGGCTTTTAATGAAAATGGCGTAGGTTCACCCTCAGAAATTATTAAAGCGGAGTAAGCAGGCTACGAGTTTTAGGCAGGTCATAACTATTGAAATATCTTGTTAGGCTATTTACCTTTGTAGCCATTAAATTAATTGACAAATGTTCTGAACGTATTTTGTAGTCTGACATTTGTAATCTGCTATTGACCACCATGATCACCGAAAAAGATACCATCCTTAAGTTACAATTACCCACTGACCCACGCTGGGTATCGCTGATTGATGAAAATCTGGAAGACGTACTGGTTGACCATGCCTACTGCGAGCAAAAAGCGGCATCTTCATGCATTTCGTTAATCGTGCAGTTCCCCGATCGTCAGAAGCTGGTAGATGTGCTGTCGCCTATTGTGGCGGAGGAATGGGAGCACTTTCAGCGGGTGCTGGAGCAGATTCGTAAGCGAGGCTTTACCATGGGGCGCAAGCGTACTGACGAATACGTGGTGCAACTAAGTAAACACGAACGGAAAGGCGGGCGGATTGAACGTCAATTAATGGATAAACTATTGATCAACGCCATGATTGAAGCCCGTAGTTGCGAGCGCTTCAAAATCTTATGGAAAAACCTGTCAGATGAAGAATTAAAAGCCTTTTATTATGACCTAATGGCCTCCGAAGCCGGGCATTACGTCACCTTTATCAAGCTGGCTAAGGAATATATGCCCGAAGAGGTGGTAAAAGCCCGCTGGGCCGAACTTTTAGAAATTGAGGCTAACATCATCCAAAACATGGAGGTGCGTTCCGACCGCATGCACTAAGTAGGTTTTAGAAATTGGGCACCAAGTTGAGCCCAATATCCAAAACCAAACAACTAATCTCTATTTACTTAATGTAGGGTTACTATCTCTTTTCCCTTCCGTTCTGTCAATTTTTTCATCATTTTTGGCGTTTCGATAGGAAAGAGCAGATCCGGGCCGGTATGTGGTTGGTGATTGATTCATAATTTTATATACTGAGAATCAATAGTTTCTGTCCTACTCACCTAAAAACAGGATATGGTGAAACAACGGTGGTTTATTAGCGTAATCGGGTTGGGTACAATGGTGCTAAGCCTCGCTCTTTCCCAGTGCGGATGGGCCCAGGACACGGTGACGTTGTACTACGATCATGAAGCCCGGATACCTAAAGAGACCTTTCAGGTAGCTGCCAATGACCCTTCGACATTAGAAGGCGACTATACCGAATATTTTTTTAACGGCGCGGTTAAAACCAAAGGGACATACCAGCAAAACCAGGCTAACGGTTACTGGGAGTATTTTTACGAAAATGGCCAGCCCAAAATGCGGGGGGAGTTGAAAGATGGGAGAAACCAGGGTGTATGGGAGTATTTTTTTGAAAACGGCCGCCTGGAAATGAAAGGTGTAGTGAACGACAGCCTGCGAGAGGGGCCGTGGACTTTTTATTACGAAAACGGTGCTCTAAAAAGCGAGGGGCCGTTCAGGCAGGGGCAGAAACTAGGGCTCTGGAAAGAATATTACGAAGAAGGGGCAGTTAAAGTAAAAGCTACCTACCAGGGCGATACAACGCAATACCAGGAATTTTATGCTTCGGGCGATCTTAAACTGGAGGGTGCCGAAGTTAAAGGATTGCGGCAAGGGTTATGGAAAAACTATTACGAGAACGGCTCATTACGAGCTGAAGGTCGCTACGAGCAGGGAAAACGACAGGATTCCTGGAAGTTTTATTATCCTAACGGGCAGGTTTCCTCAGTCGGTGATTTTCTAGATGGCTCGTCAGTAGGAAAGTGGACATATTACTACGAAAGCGGTGCCATAAGTGCCGAAGGAGCCGAGCGCGACGGGGTGCGGGAAGGCTACTGGAAACTCTACCATAGCAATGGCGACTTCAAAGGCGAAGCTGTGTTTAACCACGGCGAAGGTGCCTACCGGGAGTACTATCCGGGGGGAGCTGTAAAGGTAGAAGGGCAACTTAGCAATGGCATTCATCAGGGCAAGTGGCAGTACTTTTACGAAGATGGCGCCCTGGAAGGTGAAGCTGCTTTTACCAACGGTAAAGGTACTTACTACGGCTATTACCGGGATGGTACCAAGAAAATGAAGGGCACGGTAGAGAACGGAGAGCGGATTGGGGTATGGGAGTTGTATCAGCCCGACGGGCAACTGGCCGGTTACTACCAAAGTGTTTATGAAAATGATCAGCCCGTTTTTCAGGCACTGGATGGGCCGAACAAGACTGAAGTGAAAGATTCTGCCAAAGTAGAAGTGCGCAACCCCGATTACCTCTATCGTAAGAAGAAAAACCTGCGCTATTTCTCACCAAAGATCAACGAAATGAAGCGGATGATCCTGGGAGTAAACCCGGTAGCTCTGCTGGTAAACAGGTTGCCGGTCAGTCTGGAATATTATATACAGGAACGGCTGGGGCACGAACTGGAAGTTGGCGTATTACGCGACCCTTTTTTCACCTTAGATCAGAAGGTGGAACTGGGTCAGCCTTATCAACGGGGCTTTTTCGTTAACTTCAAGCAAAAATTTTATCACAACGATACCCGCTCGGGCATGTTCTATTTTGGGCATCAGCTAGGGCTGGATTACCTGTACCATTACGCAAATGTGGCTGAGGTAGATGGAGATGGAGTAGCCGTACAAAGCCCTCAAACGGCCTTGCTGGCCAAAGAACAGTCTATATCTTATGCTTTGCTTGTGGGCACTCGCCTCATGAAAGACCCTGACCTCATTCAGCCAAGAACCGCCAAAGACAGATCCGGGCAGGGACTCACCTTCGATCTGTTTCTGGGAATAGGAGTAGGCTACCGCATCTTGCACCAGCAGTATGAGTTCAATACCCTGTATAACGAGGCCATGAAGCAACTAGATCAGTCTCATTTTCATATTCCTTTCTACCTAGGCACTACCATTGGCTACGCGTTTTGAAAAGCTGGGTAGGGATAGAAGTTGGAAGTCAGGAAACCGGAGTTATGGCTGGGGACCAGGAGGTTGGCGCATGGAGTTAGACAGAGAAGAGAGTCTGAAGTCAGGAGCGATGAAGCAATATCACTTGTAATCTAAAAGCGGGCCGCGGCAGCTTGAAACTCTAAATTTTGAATCACACCCCCGTGACTCTAAATTAAGTATTCTGAACTCTGAACTTAAGTACTCTCAACAATTAAGCAATTTAATCAGGCGTAGCGCGCAATCAACATCCAGCCATCGAACCACTCAACAATCATCTTCGTTCATCTAAAGAAACACAACATATATGGCAGAGAAAAAGAAAACCGTGATTGTAGGCGCTACACCGAACCCCTCTCGTTACGCATATTTAGCCGCCAACATGCTGACCGACTATGGACACCCTATTATTCCATTAAGTATAAAGCGAGGCACCGTGGCCGGGGTAGATCTACTGGACCTCCGTCAAAAGCCAGCCCTGGAAGATATAGATACCGTCACTTTATATATTGGTCCGGCTCATCAGGCCGAGTGGTACGATTATCTTTTAAGTCTGCAACCTCAGCGGTTCATCTTTAACCCGGGTACGGAAAATTCCGAATTTTTTCAATTAATCCGCGAGCAAGAGATTGAAGTGGTGCAGGGATGCACGCTGGTCATGCTTCGAACCGGAACTTACTGATCATCTTTCATCGTTTTTATACTGGCTTTCAGATATTTAAACCGTTAATTAACCGTTTTAGCGGCTTGCCGGTTTTTCAGAGGTTTTGCTAATAGAAAAACCGCAAAATTATCGTAATTTTAAGCCTTTATAAAATATCTTATGAGCGAAACAACAGATACAAATTCTTTAGCCAACGTCCGCGCTGGAGAGTACTCAGCGAATAACATTCAGGTACTGGAAGGATTGGAAGCGGTGCGGAAGCGCCCGGCCATGTACATTGGCGATGTTAATGTGAAGGGTTTGCACCATATGGTGTATGAGGTAGTGGATAACTCTATTGATGAGGCCTTAGCCGGGTATTGTGATCATATTGACGTAACCATTTACGAAGACAACTCTATTACCGTGTCTGATAACGGTCGCGGTATTCCGGTAGATATTCATACAAAAGAAAACCGTTCGGCACTAGAGGTAGTAATGACCGTATTGCACGCCGGAGGTAAATTTGATAAAAATACGTATAAAGTATCCGGTGGTCTGCACGGAGTAGGGGTTTCCTGTGTGAATGCCCTATCTGAAAAGCTGACGGCCACAGTATATCGCGATGGAAAGATCAGCGAGCAACAGTATTCCCGTGGGGTGCCGTTGTATGACGTAAAAGCAATTGGTGAAACCGAACGTACGGGTACTACCGTGCACTTTCAGCCCGATAAAGAAATCTTTAACGTACACGAATATAAGTACGAAACCATTGCCTCCCGCCTACGCGAACTGGCGTTTCTGAACGCTGGCATCCGTATTACCCTGACTGATTTGCGGGATAAAGACGAAGACGGCGAGCCGGAAAAAGACGAGTTTTTCTTTGAGGGCGGACTGATTGAGTTTGTCAGCTATCTGGACAACAATCGTGAAAAACTGATTCCGGAACCTATTTACATTGATACTGAGCGGAATGAAGTACCAGTACAGGTAGCCCTCACCTACAATAACTCCTACGCAGAAAATGTGGTTTCTTACGTAAACAACATTAACACGATTGAAGGTGGAACGCACGTATCCGGCTTCCGTAGAGCGCTGACCCGCACGCTGAAGTCTTATGCCGATAAATCAGGTATGCTGGATAAGGTGAAAGTTGAGATCAGCGGCGATGACTTTCGGGAAGGGCTTACGGCCGTAATCTCGGTAAAAGTGGCTGAACCACAATTTGAAGGGCAGACAAAAACCAAACTTGGCAACTCTGACGTAATGGGTGCGGTAGAGTCTAGTGTAAGCGAGGCTTTATCCACGTACCTGGAAGAGCACCCGAAAGAATCTAAAGTGATTATCGGCAAAGTGGTGCTAGCTGCTCAGGCCCGCCATGCCGCCCGTAAAGCCCGCGAAATGGTGCAGCGCAAAAACGTGCTTACTGGCACCGGCCTGCCTGGTAAACTAGCCGACTGTTCGGATAATGATCCGGGCAAATGTGAGTTATATCTAGTAGAGGGAGATTCAGCGGGGGGTAGTGCCAAGCAGGGGCGCGAGCGTATGTATCAGGCTATTCTTCCACTTCGCGGAAAGATTCTGAACGTAGAAAAAGCACAGGAGCACAAAATCTACGATAACGAAGAGATCAAGAACATGATCACCGCTATGGGGGTATCCTTCGGTACCGAAGAAGATGATAAGGCGTTGAACATGGAGAAGCTGCGTTACCACAAAATCATCATCATGACGGATGCTGATGTGGACGGGAGCCACATTCGTACGTTAATTCTGACCTTCTTTTTCCGCTATATGCGCTCTCTGATTGAAAGTGGTTATTTATATATTGCTTTACCTCCGCTCTACCTGGTGAAAAAGGGGAAAGAAGAGCGTTACATCTGGACTGAAGAAGAGCGGGAAGCCGCAGTAAAAGAGCTGGCTGGCGATGGCAAACTGGAATCAGTAGGCGTACAGCGCTATAAAGGTTTGGGTGAGATGAACCCCGAGCAACTGTGGGATACCACCATGAACCCTGAAACCCGCAGCCTTAAACTGGTAACCATTGAATCTGCAGCTGAAGCAGATCATTTGTTCTCCATGCTGATGGGAGATGAAGTAGCCCCGCGCCGGGAGTTCATTGAGAAAAATGCCAAGTACGCTAATCTGGACATCTAGCGTTTTATAGAAAAAATATATGGTGAAAGGGCTGTCTGTTTCAGATAGCCTTTTTACTTTCGAGGCGTATTATCAATTTTTACAAACCACCACCGCCATCGGTAAGTTAGTTTAACGGATCGTAAATGTATCGCTTTCTATGTTAGTTAAAGATCGAATTTCTTCTTCCATTGCTACCAGCGAGTTTATCAGTCGGGATCTCAGTTGGCTTAAGTTTAATTATCGAGTATTAGATCAGGCAAAGAAGCCTCAGCGTAATGTTTTTGAGAAACTAAAATTTCTGGCTATTACTTCTTCCAACCTGGATGAGTTTTTTATGATTCGGGTAGGAAGCTTGTATAATTATATTGATTACGGCAAAGAGCGTATTGACTATTCAGGTTTACGGGAGAAGCCTTTCCGTAAAAAACTATTGCAGGAAACCCAGCAGTTCTTTCAGGATCAAAACCAGTATTACATTAAAGAACTGGTACCGCAATTCGAAAAAAACCACCTCAGCATTGTAAAAGATCTAAATAAGCTACCGGACAAGCATCGTAAACAGATTGAAGAGTATTTCAACGTGACTATCTACCCAATGCTCACCCCCATGACCTACGATAGTTACCATGCGTTCCCGACGCTCATGAACAAGCTGCTGGTGTTTGGAGTGGTAACGCGCGATCCGAAAGACAAGAAAGACAATAAAAAGCTATCCTTCGTCCAGATTCCTCAGAATTTGCCTAGGTTTTATGAGATAGACGAAGATGATCATATCACCTTTGTGCCCATTGAGGAAATCGTGCGCACTTATGTACACCGCCTGTTCCGGAATATTGACATTCAGGCTATTAATCTGTTCCGCATTACCCGTAATGGTGATTTCACGCTGGATGAAAGCGATGACCTGGAATCTTCTTTTGTAGAGGAAGTACGAAGAAAACTGAAAACCCGCAAAACTGGGCGCGTGGTGCGCGTAGAAACCGAAAGTGGCTATAGCAGCTGGATGATGCGCCAACTCATCAACCGCTGGAATATCGATAAAGACAATATTTTTGAGGTGGAACCGGGCGGAATCCTGGATTTTACAGCCTTCTGGCAAGTGCTTAAACATGCCGATTTCCGCAACCGTATGCCTCGTACGCATGTTCCGGTCCCTCCAGTGACGTATCCTGAAATGGGGAATGAGGATATTTTTGAAGTACTGAAGCACCGCGATATTCTGCTGCATCACCCCTACAACGATATTGAGCCGTTGCTGGATTTGATTGAGAAATCAGCTGAAGACCCTAATGTGCTGGCGATTAAGCTTACGATCTATCGCCTGGCGTCAGAATCACGAATTACCGCCGCCCTGCTCAAAGCGGCGGAAAACGGGAAACACGTCTCGGTGCTGTTTGAGTTAAAAGCTCGCTTTGATGAAGAGAATAACATGCGGGAGGCGCAGCGGCTACATAAGGCCGGTTGCTTTGTAATTTACGGTGTAAGCAGCATTAAGACCCACACCAAACTGCTGCTGGTAGTGCGAAAAGAAGGAAAAAAGGTGACTCGCTACGTGCACATGTCGAGCGGTAATTACAATGAGCAAACCGCTAAACTATATACGGACTTAGGGTTGCTGAGCACGAATGATGTATATGCTCACGACATTTCCGAATTCTTCAATGTAATTACGGGCCACTCAGCTCCTACGGATTACCGGTATCTGATTACCGCTCCTCATGGTATGCGGGAACAGTTAATTTCTTTGATCCGCCAGGAAGCCGAAAACGCCAAGAAAGGGCAAGCGACTGGCATAGCCATCAAAATAAATTCACTGGAAGATCGGGAAATTATTAATGAATTGTACCATGCCTCGCAGTCAGGAGTGCCTATTAAACTGATTGTGCGTGGCATCTGCTGTCTGCGGCCAGGCCGAGAAGGGCTGAGCGAAAATATTTCGGTGCTTTCGATTGTCGGAGATTTTCTGGAGCACTCACGCATCTACTATTTTCATAATAATGGCGAACCTAAAATATACGGAGGCAGTGCCGATGTGATGGTTCGCAGCTTCGACCGGCGGTTAGAATCGCTGTTTCTGTTTGTGAATCCCACGGTTAAAAAACAGGCGATGAATATCCTGGCCTATAACCTGCGCGATAACATGAATACCTATGTAATGCAGGAAGACGGAAGCTATGTGCTGAAAGAGCGCGGAAAAGAACCAGCATTTAATATTCACAAAGAGTTTTTCCGGGTAACTCGCGAAGAACTGGATAAAGTCAGGCTCTTCTGATTTTGTCTAAACCATAAGTAGACTGAATTCTGAATTTCGGTAGTTTCAGGCAAAAGATGATGTATCCGGCACCGGATTCAATAGCAATGTCGCCGCCCATTCGCCGTAGGGCATAGCGGGAAGCATAGAAGCCCAGACCATGGTCGTCGGGAGAGAAGGTACTTCGGTAAAACATTTTAAATAAGTTATCTATCGTATCCGTGGGCAAAGCCAGGTCATACTCCTTCAGGTGAATAACATCATAGTCGGGTGTTTCATGATAGGTGACAAAGATTTCGGCTAAGGTATGTGCTTTGGTGGCACGAAAATGATGAGCACTAGAGATAATTTTCTCAATAGTAGTAGACAACAAGAAAGGGTCAGCGTACACCTGCACCGTATTGGGTAAAGATAAATGAAAATGAGCTTGTATGCTTTGTTCAGTGCGGGGTTGCTTTTTCTGATAATCTACTAAAAAAGATGATAAGGGGAGAGGTGCCACATCCAGAGAGTGATCATGAATGACGGATACTTCTAACAGCTTTTCCAGCATGGTCTGCATATTGTTAGCTACCTGGCTTACCTGAGAAAAATAGGTGTCCCCATTTTCTTCTTGTCCGTCTAGCACTGCCACATTGCAAATACCCCGAATAGTAGCAATAGGCCCTAAAAAGTTATGGTAAGCTTTATAAAGAAATATCTCAATATCCTGGTTGGCCAGGGTTAGTTCCTGATATAATTGTACCAGGTGCGGAGCATGTTCTTCTCTGGTTTTTTTTCCTGATAAGTTAGCTTCGCTTTCCAATTTTGATATCATTAAGCGTTCTTTACGCAATATTTCCTGGTAATTTTTCCGGCAATACATCCAGAGTAAAAGCAGCAGGCTGCCAAACGTGAGCAACGTCAGCCAGAGAATCCAGTGATTGTTTAAAATAGTGTTTACAGAAATGAGCCAGACGGTTAGAGCTTCATACTGGTAAGTTGATATAAAAATGAAATTTGCCATATAAGACATAAAAAAAGCGACAAAAATAATAGTCCTCATAGTACTATTTAGAGAATATTTTTTTTACTTAATGCGGCTATTGTCCCTTTCACAGGATTGTAGTAGAGCAAATTTGTGAAACAATAAGAGGTATTCCTTAAATATTCGCTGAACTGGCGGGGGCACCGGATGTATGAGCGAAAACCCTCGATAAACAAAAACCTATACTACGTTACTTTTATGAAACGACTGGCGCTGCTGGTGATCATCATTACATTACCTATTATTGCGTATTATCAATATCGGAAGTTTCGTCGCTTTCATCCTCCTTCTACCTACGACTACGTTGTGAAAGATAGCATCGATGTTCATTACCACGACCCGGAGGTGCTTCAACACTACTACAAAAATGTGTATGAGATAGGTGCCTTTGCCCGGCAGGTATGGCATAACCAAGAGGTAGATGTGCGCTATCCTGATCAGGATAATCCTGAAGCAGTGCGAGCCGCCTCCTATTACCAGCAATTATGGGAAACCACTACTTATCTGGAAGGCCGGCTGGTCCGCTCGCGAGAGCTAAAAGAGGCTGGGTATGCTAACAATGATATTAAAATAATGGAGGCAGAGGGAATGTCGCCTCGCCTGTTTCAGGTGTTTCGCAAAAAGCAGTTGCTAGGGTTGAGCCGGGGTGATGAAGGCCCTGGAGTATGGGAGTTACAAGCTTTACTCCGTCAGCAGGGGCAAGATATTCCATTAGACGGTATTTTCAGTAAAATTACGGAAGATGCTCTTAAAGAATTTCAGAGAGCCGAGGGGCATTACCCTTCTGGTCAAGTGGACGAAAATTCGCTGAGAAGTCTTGTTGAAGCCGATAAGTCTCCTGTAAATCCATAATATACGCTATCAACTACCCATAAAATGAGTGATAATAAAAAGCAACCCGCACCGACTAAAACGAGCGACCCAAAGATTGATGCCATTAAAGAAATTATCTTTGGAGATACTATCAAAGAAATTGAACAAGAGTTTGATGATACCCAACACCTTATTCAGCAGCAAAAAGCAGCCATGGAGAAGCAGGTGGCTCAACTTCGAGAAACAATGGACCAGATGATGAAAGAACTTCGGCAGGATCTGGACAATCATGTTGCCACGCTGAAAGAAGAGATGAGCCAAAGATTCAGCCAGTTGCAAGACAGCTCGGCTAACCGTTCTTCGTTAGGAAAAATGCTGGAAGAGATTGGTAAAAAACTACAGGCCTGAGCACAAATAACCTGCTGAGGGTTAGGTACCTTTTCTAATTAATTTGTATTTTATTTGTCCGGTTTTTGGTTAAATCAGACAATCTACCTGAGTCTGGAAATGGATACAACGTATTTCAAGGCTGGCCTTTTAGGAAAATAGCATTGTAGTTTCAATCTTTACACTGATGGATACCAAGGAAAGAACTGACAGAACAGTGAAGGAGCAAAAGGCGTTTGATCGCCTGCGCAGCTTGCTACTGGAAGATGACCAGAAGGAACATAAACAGCTGGTTCAGCAGGTAGTAGAATTGCGCGATGACATTAACACCCGGCAGAAGCTTCAGCAAAAGGTTGACCCGATTATTGACGAAAAGCTGAGCTATGTACGCGAACATTTTCCCGAACTGTTTGGCTCAGCCTTAACCCAGGCTATAAAACAGCAAATCCGCGATTCGCGCGATGAAGTTATCGACGCTCTATACCCGATTATGGGTAAGCTCATTAAAAAATACATTGTAGTAGAGCTAACCGCGCTGTCTGAAAAAATTGACCGCCAGTTAGAGCAGGCATTCTCCTGGGAGATATGGGCAGCTCGAGTCAGAGCCTGGCTTACTGGCGAATCCCTGGGAAAGGAAATTATTGCCCAGGCTATGGCACCTACCATAGAGGAGGTATTTGTTATTGAACAACACTCCAGCATGCTGCTGGGCAGCTACTCAAGGCAAAATATTATGGATCAGGATATGATTGCCGGTATGCTGACCGCCATCAAGGGCTTTGTAAAAGAAGCTTTTACTAAAGAAAATCAGAACCTGGAAGTAATCGAGTATGAAACGTATCAGATACTTATAAAGAATTTCCAGACTTTTTATATAGCCATTACAATATCGGGGGTGGTAAGCCCGGCTTTCAAACGGCAGCTAGACGATCAGGTACTGGAATTTGTGCATGAAGTGATGAACCCAACGCTCTATAACACTACCTATCAGGGCAAAGAAGATTATCTGTCGGAACCTTTACAACGCTATTTTACCAAAGCCACGGCATGACAGTCAGTAAGAAAGTGATACTCCTGGGGCACTACGGAGTAGGAAAAAGCTCATTGACCCGGCGGTTTGTGCATCGGAAGTTTTCCGAGCAGTACAGCACAACAATCGGTGTAGCTATTGAGAAAAAAGTGGTAGCGTTGGAAGATCAAGAAGTATCTATGATCATCTGGGATATTGCCGGGGAATCATCTCATACAAAAGTGCCTCAATCGCATAAGCTGGGTGCTCATGGGGTTATCTATGTGATAGACCTTACCCGACCTGATACCTACCAGGAGCTGGATACTGAGATTGCCAACCTGCAAAAATACCTGCCCAACGTACCAATACTGGTAGTGGGCAACAAAAAAGACCTGTTCACCGAAAAAGACCTGTGCGATCTGGTGAAGCAGTTACCTTTGTCTCCATTCGCATTATCCAGTGCAAAAACTGGCGATAGTGTAGATGAGACGTTTACCGAATTGGCCCGGCAAATGGTATGAATGACTCAATTGTACAAGAAAAGCTAGCGTATTTCCATCACCGATCACAGTACGTCATTTTTGATGATGCTGGTTATGTACAGGACTCTTGTCAAACCCTGTTTAGCATTCCGCCAGCCGTTTCACTATTTGATGTTATCCCCTTTATGGAGGCCATGCGCGATGTGTTTATCCAACTTGCTATAGAGGCCGACATTTCTTTTTTGTGTATTAAAACAGATTTACTGGGCCGGGAAGGATACTATAATTTTTTTCTTAAACGGTCTGCCGAAAACGAGCTGAAATGGTTCGTATACGACCTTACCGAGTTTTATACCTACCTGCAACCTCGGCAGCAGGAAAAAAATGATGAAGCCATTGCTGGAGAATACTTGCGGTTGCAACAGCGGGCAAGCGCGCTGGAGAAAAACCTGCTTCAGTATCAGAATGAAGAACTCCAGCGGATAGAACAGATGAAAACCGCTTTTTTTTCTCAAGTAAGCCATGAGATGCGCACTCCGCTAAATAGTATTGTTGGGTTGTCTCACTTACTGGCCAAGCAGGCAGACCCATCGGTGATGAATTCAGTAGAAGCACTGAAAACAACAGCGCAGCACCTCTCAGCCATTGTAAATGATGTGCTGGATTGGGGAAAACTGGAAAATAACGTTATCGAGATTCATAATGAGCCTTTCCTGATTCGGTCGCTCATACAAAATATCGTTCAGTCTTTTTTAGAGAACTGTCGAGAAAAAGGCATTACCCTGGCGGTAAATGTGGCTGATAATGTACCTGTCTGTTTGATAGGAGATACTACCCGGATCAATCAAATCTTGTATAATATTCTGGGTAATGCTATAAAGTTTACCCATCAGGGCGGTATAAAACTTTTAGTAGATATCCCTTCGGATGAAGCCACTTTGGATGAAGTCGCTTCGGATGAAGCCACTTCGGGTGAAGGTTTGTTGCGAAAAGCTGAACAGCAGGATCATAAAATAGCCCGCATTCGCTTTCTGATTTCTGATACTGGCATTGGCATGTCGGAAGAAGAAAAAAAGCGGATCGCTAATCCCTATGTGCAGGCTAATGATCAGGTCCACCGTCGGTACGGGGGTACAGGGCTGGGACTGAGTATTGTGCAAAAATTGGTAGAACGCTTGGGTGGCACCTGGACCATTGAGAGCCAGCCCGGCAAAGGCACAAACGTGACCGTACATTTGCCATTACCAGTAGGGACGTTACCCACCCAGAAAGATGAAGAACATCTTTCACCTTTTCAGCATATCCGGAAGGTGCTGGTAGCGGAAGATGATCCGGTTAACCGGAAAGTGCTAACTCAGTTGCTAAACCAGTGGCAGTTGCAGACAACTGTAGTAGAAAACGGGAAACAGGCACTTGAGCATATCATAGCTCATTCATACGATCTACTGATCCTGGATCATCAAATGCCGGAAATGGATGGTGCTGCGGTGCTTCAGGCACTTCCGCTGGCGCAGCAGAATATTCCGGTACTCATATTATCGGGTGATACCACGCAACTGGTTCTGCCCCAGCGTGAAAGTGGGGCCATATTGGTATTAGCGAAACCCGTGTTACCTCAGGTTTTACAAGAAAAAATCATGATTTTAGAACAAACGATGCCGGTACCACCCATTGATTTACATTATCTTTACCAGATTACCGACAACCAGTCGGATCTGATGATTGAACTGATTGATACATTTATTGAACAGGCGCCTATTTCAATTCAGCAAATCAGGGAAGCTTGGGAATCGCAGGATAAGTTGCGGTTACAGAGAGCGGTTCATAAGGCAAAGCCAGGTTTTCAGTATGTGGGGGCAAAAGCGATAGAGCAGCAACTCAGTCAGTTAGAAGACTACACCCGGCAGCAGGAGCAGAACCAACCGTATGAGGCTATGATTCAGCAATTGGATAACCTAACAACTGAGGCTATTCGTCTGTTAGAAGAAGAAAGAAAAAACCTGCTGTCTTAGAAATATAAAGCGTTGTAGGGTTGACAGAGACAGTAAAAAACTTCTATATTAATTAAGTAAGAATCCACGGACTGATATGCGCAACAACCCTCATGGCATCTGATAAAAAGCTAAACTGTGCTATCGTTGATGACGATGCAATGACTCTTAAAATTATTGAATCGCTGGTTAAAAAAACGGATTCGCTGCAACTGGTAGGAGCCTTCCAAGACCCCGTGGCAGCGGCTAATACCCTACAACAGCAACCGGTAGATCTATTATTTTTAGATGTTGAGATGCCGGGCATGACGGGGCTGGAGCTTATTAAAACTTTACACCCAAAACCGCAGATTATCATCATCAGCAGCAAGAAAGAGTATGCGCTGGATGCCTTTGATTATCAGGTAACTGATTATCTGCTCAAGCCCGTAGCAGGGTATGCCCGTTTTCTTCAGGCTGTACAGCGAGCGCAGGAAAAGCATGAGCAGGAAGCCCCTTCCCCCAAACCTTCTATTGGTAAGCAAAAAGAAATCTATCTGAAAGTAGATTCCTTACTGGTCAAATTTGATCTGAAAGATATTCACTGGATTGAAGCCTTTGGTGATTATGTACGCGTAAAAACGCCTGATAAGCTACATACAGTCTATGCCACACTTAAGTCGGTAGAAGATGTACTACCCAGCGAAGAATTCATTCGTATCCACCGTTCGTATATTGTTCGGGTGGATAAGATCGTGAACATTGATCAGAATAATCTGCAGGTAGAGAAGAAGATATTACCAGTGAGCCAATCGTATCGTAAAAAGCTGCTGGAAAAGATTACGACACTTTAATACGGTGTCGCTCAAAAAGCATTTGCATTACCCCATCTTTTAATCCTACATCCGGTACCACAATTTTAGTGGCTTTGGCCCACTTCATGGCCGAGATGTAAATATCAGAAGCCGGAATAATAACATCGGCCCGGTCGGGGTTTAGTTGCAGCTTATTAATACGCTCTTCCAGCGTATGACCCGCTACAAAATCTCGGATGGCAATCACTTTATTGAGAGATATGGTTTTTCCGACTTTCTTGTTAGCCAGGTCAAATATTTTATTAATGTTTCCCCCCGTGCCAATGGCCGTTACTTTGCCGTACTGCTTCTTCACGTTGGTGCGAATCCACTTTTGCATTTCCCCCCAAACCTGCTCCAATGATACCCGGGTGTTTAACCGGCGCACCGAACCAATCGGGAATGAGCGAGCCAGTATCTTTTCCTGATTCATGTAGATATTAAGCTCGGTGCTTCCTCCGCCCACGTCAATGTGCAGATAGGCGCCGTCACCCAGAAAACTACGCAGGGCATTATTGAGAATCTCTGCTTCCTGATCACCATCAATAATCTGGATGTCGAGCCCAAATTCATCTTTTACCTGGCTAACCAGCTCCATACCGTTCTCCGCCTCTCGCATGGCCGAGGTAGCGCATGCCATATAGTCATCTACTTCATACAGATCAATCAGCAGCTTGAAAGCCTGCATGAGCTTCATGAATTTGGCTGAGCGCTCCGCGCCAATCCGGTGGGTTGGGTTTTCTTCGGTTACCTCAAATACGTCCTGCCCCAGGCGTAATGGAAAGCGCACATATTCCTGTTTCTTAAAGATAATACTGTTCTGGTAGTCCAGTATATTGGTTACCTGAAGGCGGATGGCATTGGAGCCAATATCAATAGCGGCAAGTCTCAAAAGTAGATGGGTTTGGTATAACTTCTGTTCACAAAACTACGGTTTCTCCTGATTACGATCAACGAGAGCGGCTAAACCAGGTGAGTGGCCCGTATATAATTGTTAGTAAGTAAGAAGGCAGAGAGTAAGATTGTTGGCATAAATTTTGGAAAATGCGTTTTAAGGTAAGGTTTCTAACAATTTTTACCTTTTTACTTTAATAAACAACACTAACCAGTCTATGAAACTCTTTTCTTTAATCACCTGCTTGCTGATTAGCAGCACCTTGATAGCTCAGGAAATCTCAAGTACGCCCACCATTCCTGATGACCGGCGGGCAAAATCCATTTACTTAGAAGCATTAGGCAATGGCCTTACTATTTCATTAAACTACGATACTCGCTTTGCCAAAGGCCGAAATGATGGCCTGGAGGCTCGCATTGGTGTCGGTGGTTTAGGCCTTTCTGGTACAGATGATCAGGGCAATAACGTAACTGTTGGGTTAGTGACCATACCTATTATGCTTAACTATATTGTGGGTAACCGGCGCAGTGGTCTGGAGCTGGGGGCCGGTGCCACCATCTTGTCGGTTTCTTCCTCAGCCGATGTTGACGGGCAGGTAGACGACTTCGTTGAAAATGGAGTAGGTGCCAGCGGCTTTTTCAACGTGGGCTACCGGGCTCAGCCTCTTCGCAATGGCCCCATATTCCGTCTTACCTGGACGCCAGCCTTCAATGCTGCCGGGTTTAGTCCTTCCTGGTTTGGTATCTCTTTAGGCTACGCCTTTAAATAGCCTCGCTGAAGCGTGGTGCTTTTGCGCGACAACGGTATATTTGTAGCATGAAAGTTATTGACCACATAGCTCAGGCACAGGATACGCTGTTTACCATTGAAATTCTTCCTCCCCGAAAGGGCGAAGATATTAATACACTGTTTAAACACATTGACTCGCTCATGGAGTTTAAACCGGCCTTTATTGATGTAACCTACCATCGGGAGGAGTACGTCTATAAGGAGGCTGGCGAGGGCATGCTGAAGAAGTATGTTACGCGCAAGCGGCCTGGCACAGTGGGTATCTGTGCTGCTATCCAGAACCGCTACAATGTAGATACTGTGCCCCACGTGATTTGTGGTGGGTTCTCTAAGGAGGATACCGAAAATATGCTTATCGACCTGGATTTCCTGGGCATTCATAATGTGCTGGTATTGCGGGGTGACCCGGTAAAAAGTGATCCCGGTTTTGTCCCGCATCCCGAGGGGCATTGCTACGCTAACCAGCTAATCGGGCAAATTGCGGACATGAACCAGGGCAAGTACTTGTATGAGGAAACCTCCGATACACATACCAATTTCTGCATTGGGGCCGCGGGCTACCCCGAAAAGCATTTTGAGTCGCCCAACCCCGATACGGATATGTTCTATCTCAAGCAAAAGGTAGACGCTGGCGCAGAGTTTATCGTCACTCAAATGTTCTTTGACAACCAGAAGTACTTCAAGTTTGTGGAGCAGTGTCGGGCCAATGGTATTACGGTGCCTATTATTCCCGGCTTAAAACCGCTGGCTACTGTGAACCACCTTACGGCTTTACCCAAGTATTTCTTCCTCGATATCCCTGAAGCATTGAGTAAAGAAGTAGCCAAATGCAAAGATAATAAGGATGCACGCGAAATAGGTATTGAATGGTGTATTCAACAATGTAAAGAACTAAAAGCCGCTGGAGTGCCGGGTTTACACTTTTATACTATGAGTAAATCTGAACTTGTACGCCGGGTAGCCGAGCAGGTATATTAACGCTGTTGATCATCTCAGCGAGAGGAGGCTTATTGTGCTCTCTTAAAAGCTTCGGAACATAAAGTTAAGAAGTGTGATGCTAAAATGGTTGTCACACACTGAGTGGCTCAGCCGATGACCAGGCTACAAATCGGCCTTGTAGAAATGCATCATATTTCAATTACTACGGTTTCTGCAATCTTATCGTGCGTAGTTTGGCGGTTGCGGTCCCAGAAGTATTGAAAGAAGCCGAAGAGAAAAAAGGCAGCTGAAGAGGCGTATCCGGTAGATCTTTCCAGGCTAGACCAAAACGTGAACGGCTTCCCATTGATCTTGGCTGCTTTGACATGCAGCATTCGCTTGCCGGGAGTCTGCCCTTGCCACTGCCAGGTAAAGAGCGCAAAATAGAGAATAGCACCCAAAAACCGAATGGCCAGGTGAAAAGCATCGTTCAGACTGTTAATGGGCTGAAAGGCTACATCAAACAGTTGGTTAACCTGCTCTCCGATCGTACCGTACTGCTCAGGACTAATCAGGCGAACGATGCCGATAATCAGCCAGCCAACGGCAAGCACAATGGGCAAATACATTAAAATATAGAGATAAACCACCATATGGCGGGTAAAACGACGGCGCAGGTTGGTATTAATATCGTAGGCTGACAGGTGGCGGTCGGCCAGCAGTATGTTGCGTTTCACCATCCGCTGCCCTTTACGCAATGTGCTTTTCATTCGCCCCCGGACAATCCAGAAGATTAACAGTAGAGGCAAAAGTAGCGATAGTTGCTTGGTGCACAGGATTACAATCACCCAGTCAATAGCAAAAGCGGAGGCCCGACGGGTAAAAGACGCCAGTTGAGAAGCCTGTATTGCATCATCAATCTGAAATGGAAGTAGGTCTAACTTCCTACGTCCCAGTACGGTTTCTCTTATCATATTCTATAGTTCAATGGTTAGATTGCTCAATGGCTCAATGGCTCAATGGCTGATGGTTAATTACCCCCGGCACTCAGCTTTTTGCATTCAGAGCCCCCAAGCCCCAATTCAACACTTCCATCTACTCCCGCCCCCCGTTTCCCATCTCCCACTTCCCGCCTCCGTGCTCCATCCCTACTCCCCCATGACATTTTTTTACATCTCTTTACGCGAGAATGACACCCAAGAGTATAATTATAGCCTTTTTAGAGCTTGTAAAAATTCCTATAAGCAGTTAATGAATTAAGCATCGGCCTGTATAAGTCGGTGCTTTCTTATTTCCCGTCTTCCTAAAAGGTTACTTTTTATCACACAAATTAATCACTTTCTGGATTTTGGAGAAATACTTCCTTATTTTCTAAGGCGAATTACGTAACTTTCGCATTTTATAAAATACGTAGTATATTATTTTACCTTGCAAGCCTTTCATATAATATCATTACGTGCCACCAGAAACTACCTTACTTCAATCGCAAAATTAATTGACATAATTTTTTACTAATTCTACATTATTATACCTATGAGAAAGCAGTTTTGGCTATGGAGCCTGCTAGGATGGTTCTCTATCGTATCAGCCTACGCCCAGGATGAAATTTATACGGTCAACGGGGTGCGCGATGACCGCCTCAGGCAGTACCTGTTTACGAATGCTACCGTGGTAGTAGATTATCAGACTACCCTGCAAAATGCCTCTTTACTAATTAAAGACGGAGCCATTGTAGCCGTAGGAACCAACGTGCAGGCCCCTGCCGGTACACGTACGATTGATCTGCAAGGCAAGTATATCTATCCCGCCTTTATTGACCTTTACAGCAACTATGGCCTGTCAGAAGTGCCTAAGTCGGAAGGTGGCGGATGGGGATCTAAAGAACAACTAGAGCCCGAAACCGAAGGGCCTTACAGCCAGAACGACGCAATTAAATCACAGTACGACGCGGCCGATGATTTTTCTGTGAAAAACGACGAAGCCAAACCTTACCGGGAAGCGGGCTTCGGGGCAGTGCTGACTAATAAGCGGGATGGGCTGGCCCGGGGTTCTTCTGCCCTGGTAACCCTCTCTGATGAAGTAGCCAACGAAGTAGTACTGATGCCAGATGCTGCCGCTCATTACTCTTTTGATAGGGGAAGCTCCAACCAGTATTACCCGAGGTCTAAAATGGGCTTTATTGCTCTGTTGCGCCAAACCTATCTGGATGCCGACTGGTACCAGTCAGCTAATAACCAGGACTATGAAGATCAATCATTGGAAGAATGGATTGAAATCCAGGATCTGCCCCAGGTTTTTGATGCTCCCGGCTGGCTACAGATCCTGCGGGCCGATAAGCTGGGCGATGAGTTTGGTAAGCAGTACATCATCCGAGGTAGCGGTGATGAGTACCAGCGATTGGCCGAGGTGAAAGCTACCAACGCACCGCTAATCATACCCGTAAATTTTCCGGATGCTTATGATGTAGAAGACCCCTACGATGCGCAAAACGTAGCCCTGACGGATATGATGCATTGGGAGCTGGCTCCGGCCAACCTGGGCCTGCTGGCCAAAGAGGGTATTTCGTTTGCCATTACGGCCGAGGGAACCCACGGCGGTAAGACCTTCTGGGAGAATCTGCGCAAAGCGGTAAAATATGGCTTACCCGAGCAAGAAGCTCTAAAAGCACTGACTTATACTCCTGCCCAACTCATCAAAGCGGGCGATCAGCTGGGAAGCTTGAAAGAGGGTGCCGTAGCCAATTTTATTATTACCTCGGATAACATCTTTCAGGATGATGCCGTGGTTTACGAGAACTGGATACAGGGAAAGTCATTCGTGATCAATGATATGAACGCCACCGATCTGCGGGGGGAATACTCTTTAGCGGTTGGCGATCAGATATATCCGCTGGAAGTGAGTGGTAAACCGGGTAAACTGAAATTTCAGATTGCTCAGGATACTACTAAAATTGACGTCTCTTCGGAAATTTCTAACGAAACGGTAACCCTTGCCTTCACCCCTGATCCGGATAAAAAAGAACGTATCCGCCTGTCTGGCTGGATAGTAGACCAAAAGCTGCAAGGGCAAGGCCAACTACCCGATGGAAGCTGGGTAGACTGGCAAGCTACCTACCAGGACTCGGTAGAAACGGATACCAAGAAAGTAGCAGCGAACGATACTACAATCTCTATTGATAACCTGGCTGATATCATTTATCCTTTCCTTCCCTACGGTAACGAGCAGCGGATGCCCGAATCCGGAGCCTTCCTGGTCCAGCATGCTACTGTCTGGACTAATGAAGAACAAGGTATACTGGAAGATGCCGATGTACTGGTGCGCGATGGGAAAATTGTCCAGATAGGTCAGAATCTGCCCGATGCTGGAGTTACCGTCATCGACGGAAGCGGAAAGCATCTAACCAGCGGAATTATTGACGAACACTCGCACATTGCCCTTTCCAGTGTGAACGATGTAGCGACTAACTCGGCGATGGTCCGCATGAAGGAGGTAGTCGAGTCAGATGATATCAATATCTATCGTCAGCTATCCGGTGGAGTCACTGCCTCGCAACTGCTGCATGGTTCGGCCAACCCTATTGGCGGTCAGTCAGCCATTATTAAAATGCGCTGGGGAGCTTCTCCACAGGACCTACTGATTGACGGAGCCGATGAATACATCAAGTTTGCATTAGGTGAGAATGTAAAACGATCCAGCAACGACAACTCTATTCGCTACCCTCAAACCCGGATGGGCGTAGAGCAGGTTTACATGGATGCTTTCACCCGGGCAAAAGAGTACGATCAGGCCCAAAAAGAATACGCAGGTTTATCTTCCCGTCAGAAAGCAAACACACCGGCTCCCCGCCGCGATCTGGCTCTGGAAACCCTGGCGGAGATTATTAACGGCGAACGCTTCATCACCTGCCACTCCTACGTACAGTCAGAGATTAATATGATGATGAATGTAGCGGAAAAGTTTGGCTTCAACGTAAACACCTTCACGCACATCCTGGAAGGCTACAAAGTGGCCGATAAAATGGCTGAGCACGGTGTAGGTGCCGGTACTTTTGCCGACTGGTGGGCCTATAAATTTGAAGTGCGCTATGCTATTCCGTACAACCCTATCCTGATGGACATGGCTGGCGTAACCGTAGCCATCAACTCAGATGATGCCGAGATGGCCCGTCGCCTGAATCAGGAAGCGGCCAAATCAGTGAAGTACGGAGGGATGAGTGAAGAAGACGCCTGGAAGATGGTAACCCTGAACCCAGCCAAACTACTGCACCTCGATGACCGCATGGGCAGCATTAAAGTGGGTAAAGACGCTGACCTCGTATTGTGGACCGATCATCCTTTATCGATCTACGCTCAGGCCGAAAAAACCATCGTCGATGGCCGGGTTTATTACGACCGCGAAGTCAATAAGGAGAAAGAACAGTGGATTACCCAAGAGCGGGCTCGTCTGACTCAAAAGATGCAGGAGGCCAAGAAAAACGGCGCATCAACGCAGATGCCCAGTCAAACGATCCAGCAACTATTCCACTGTGATGACATTGATTTTGGCCACACTGAACATGTACACTGATGGTGAAGGGTATAAGGTAAACGGTTAATGGAAAGAGCGGCAGAAGGTTGAAGAAAGCCGCTGCTTAAACCCGAACTTTGTACTTGTAACAATCAGCCATTTAGCAATCAAACAATCGAACCATTGAACAATAGATCAATCAGCAATAAATACTAAACCATGAGATATTACATAACATTATTCACTGTTCTTGTAGCCAGCCTGCATGGCTTGGCGCAGGTTCCCTCACCGGGCGAGCCGCAATCAGAACCCATCATTCTTCGGGGAGCTACGGTCCACATTGGCAATGGCGAGGTTATTGAGAATGCTGCCGTGGCGTTTCGGGAAGGGAAAATTGAAATGGTAGCCCAAGAAGATGTGCTGGAGAATATGGACGTGGCAGCCTATAAGCAAATCTCTGTACAAGGCCAGCATATTTATCCTGGCTTTATCTTGCCTAATACTACCTTGGGGTTAAAAGAAATCGGTGCTGTTCGGGCTACAGTGGATGATAGTGAGCAAGGCACGCTTAACCCCAATGTTCGGGCTGTGATCTCTTATAACACCGATTCGGAAGTTATCCCGACGCTGCGCTTCAACGGCATTTTATTGGCCCAGGCTACTCCTCAGGGAGGGATGATTCCCGGCACTTCATCAGTAATGCAACTGGATGCCTGGAATTGGGAAGATGCTGTGGTACAGGGCGATGATGCCATGCACCTCAACTGGCCGGGCCGCTTCCGTCAGGATTTTGATTACGCCACCTACACCGTGAAGCGGGTGAAAAACGAAGAGTATGATGAACAGCGCCGCATGTTGGAAGAACTTTTTGCTGATGCCACTGCTTACCATCAGGTGACTGACCCTCAGGAGCTTAACCTGAAGCTGGAAGCGCTGGTCGGTTTGTTTGAAGGGACTAAAGCTCTGCATATTCATACCGATGGCGCCAAAGAGATCATTGAGAGCATTCGCTTTGCTGAAGATCAGGGAGTAAAAAATATTGTGCTGGTAGGCGGAGGCGACGCTCTACTAGTAAAAGATTTTCTGAAAAATCGCAATATCCCGGTAATCGTAGCTAATACGCATGTACTGCCTAACCAGGCTGACAATCCGGTACTACGCCCCTATGAGTTGCCCTATCTGCTACAGGAGGCCGGACTAATGGTCGGTCTGGGCTATGAACGTAGTATGAATGCCAGTGCTCGTAATCTTCCATTTGTTGCCGGAACCGCGGCCGCTCATGGGTTGGAAAAAGAAGCGGCCGTTCAGCTTATCACGCAAAACAATGCTCAGATTCTGGGTATCAGCGACCGTTACGGCACGCTGGAAGAAGGTAAAAGTGCTACCTTATTTGTATCAGAAGGTGATGCTTTGGATATGAGAACCAACATTTTATCGTACGCTTTTGTAGATGGACGGGAAGTAACTTTGCCAGCTTTGCAACAGCGGTTATACGAGAAATATAAGGAAAAGTACGAAGACGAAAATATAGCGCAAGAGCCCGCCGAGCGCAACGTGGGTAATGAATAATAAGGGTTAATCATAACCTGAAAATTAGGGCTCATTGCTAAACAATCGGGTTCTGTTTTGGTAATAGGTACAAGAACTTTTCTTACCTGTTATGAAACGGAACCCGATTTTTTTGACCAAAAAGCTCACATCCCGCCGAGAGAAGTTTACCTGGTGGCAGGGAACATTATTTTTAATTGCCATTAGCATTATAGGGCGTCTTGCCACCGGTGATCCGGAAGAAAGCAGGGAGCAATACGAAGAAGAAAAAACTCCGCCCTGGTCGCCACCCTCCTGGTTGTTTGGCGTGGCGTGGCCGATTAATAATATCTTTCTTACCTGGGCTGGCATTCGCTTGCTAAATGCCCGTAAACGTTTCCCCAATCGCGATTCCTTATTGCAGTTACAAGGAATGCACTGGCTCATCTTCATTACTTTCGGTTGGGCTTATTTCCGAAAACGAAGCCCCTGGTTGGCTGCCTTATGGACCCAGGCAGATGCCTTGGTAGCCCTCCAAAGCTATCGACTGGCCCGGGAAGGTGACGCAAAACTTGCCCGAGCGTATCTTCCCCTCAATGCCTGGACCTGGTTTGCTTTTACCATCGCCTGGTACCAGGCCCTTTACAACCCTGATCCTTTACTTGATACCTCAGCACCACTGAAAAAATCCCGGAAGAAGAAAAGAACGTTGAAGTTCTGGGAGTAAAACTAGCAGCTTCTTGATGGGCACATCCTCACCGTAATAAAATTCGTAACAACTCAGGTATAATTTAAAACTGCCCTTATGCAATTATTTCAGAAGTGCCGATGGTTGTTTGTGCTATTCGGTATTACGGTGGCTCCGGAAAGCTCCGCGCAGGTGTGGGATTGGACCAAACGAACGGTGAATAGTGTTTTCAATGATACAGTTTCTTCTGAGCAGCCTAAGTTTGTCGCCTATCCCACGGTTGCTTACGCCCCTGAAACCCGCTGGGAGATTGGAGCCAGTGCCTTATATGTATACTACGCTCAGCGCGACACTGCCAACCGACTGAGTGAGTTGAATGCATTTACTTTTTTAACCTTAGAGAGCCAGTATGGGCTGTGGTTAGATCATGCTCTGTATTCTGACCAAAGCACATGGTTCTTTCTGGGGCGCCTTCGCTATCAGCGATTTCCTTTGTTGTACTACGGCATTGGACCTGACACCCCTGATGAGGAACTGGCCCAGGTAGATGCCAACAGCATTGCCATCCGGGAGCGGGTGTTGCGCAATATTACGGGTGGTTTGTATCTGGGAGTAGAACTGGATTACCAACGACTGACGCAAGTAAATTTCAATGTTCTTAGCGAAGAGCCTCTTGATTTACCTACCGGAAACCAAGGCTCAACCAATGCCGGCATTGGAGTAGGATTGGTATACGACAATCGCCATAACGTGCTCAACGTGCGAGAGGGCTTTTTCGGCGAAACGGGATTTCTTCGCTATGATGATGCCTGGGGTAGTGATTTTTCCTTTACGCATTATTTTCTGGATGCCCGCTACTTCTACCCGGTTACCAAAAATCAGGTGCTTGCGTACCAGCTATATGGAGCTAATATGTCCGGTGATGTTCCCTTCAACCAGTTGGCACTGATGGGCGGGGAAAGCCTGATGCGAGGCTACTACCTGGGGCGTTATCGTGATAATACGTTAGTCGCCACGCAGGTAGAATACCGCTTTCTTCCTTTTCCGTTTAGCCGCCGTTGGGGAGCGGCTGCTTTCCTGAGTGCCGGAGGAGTTGCTCCCTCCCCTCGTAAAATTAACCTGGGCGACTGGGTCGTAGCAGGAGGGGCCGGGGTCCGCTTCCTCATCTTCCCGGCCAAAGATGTCTACACTCGCATCGACGTTGCTTTCACCGAAGAAGGACCTGGCTACTATTTCTTTATTGGAGAAGCTTTTTAGGCTATTATTAAGTCGGACTAATCTAAAGTCTACAGTGCAAACTTTAGTATAAACAAACCCGTCAGCACATAAAGTGTCAGAGGAATTTCGCTGAACTTTCGCTTAACAAGTTTGATGAGTACGTAGAAGATGATACCTGCGGCAATACCGTTCGCAATGCTGTAGGTAAAGGGCATGAGCACCATGGTTAAAAAAGCGGGCAGGGCATCGTCAAAATTGTTGAAGTTGACCTTTTGGATAGACTGTATCATGAGCATGCCTACCAGAATAAGTGCGGGTGCGGTAGCCGCCGCCGGAACCATGCCTGCCAGTGGTGCCAGAAAAATGGATAGCAAAAAGAGGATTGCTACGACCAGTGCGGTTAGCCCCGTCTTACCACCAGCGGCAATTCCGGCATTGCTTTCAATGTACGTGGTTACGGTAGAGGTGCCCAGCAGAGCGCCGAAGGTGGTAGCCAGAGCATCGGATAGCAGTGAGCGTTTCATTCGGGGCAATCGCCCTTGTTCATCCAGAAACCCTCCCTTATCAGCCGTGCCGATTAGCGTGCCGATGGTGTCAAACAGATCAACCATAGAAAAGGAAATAATCACTACGAGCAAGGTGGCAATTACTTGACCCAGGCTGCTGCTTTCGGTGTTGAATAGTCCGGCAAAATCCAGTTGAAACCAGGTGCCTGCCAGGCTGACATCGGTGAAACTTAAATCCTCGGGAAACTGGGTGACGCCGAACAGCAATGCCACGATAGTCGTCAGAATAATGCTGAACAAGATGCCACCCTGCACCCGCAAGGCATATAAAATCCCGATAATGACCAGTCCGATACAGGCAACCAACACGGACGGATCGCTTAGGTTTCCCATTTCCAGAATTTGCGGGGGCGCTTGCTGAATCTGCTCAATGAGCGAGCCGGCTTCCAGCGTTTCAGCACCCAGAATAATATCAATAATCGGCCCCTGGTTCATCCGGATAAGCCCCGCGTTATTAAAGCCAATCAAAGTAATGAATAGCCCGATTCCAGCGGGAATGGCATAGCGGATGGCATCGGGTAGCGCATCTACAATGGCCGAGCGCGCCCCGGTTACCGTCAGTATGATAAATAGAATACCTGAAATAAACACAATGGCCAGCCCCTGCTGCCAGGTAAAGCCATTTTGCAGCACCACGGTAAAAGCAAAAAAAGCGTTTAGCCCCATGCCGGGTGCCTGGGCGAATGGGTAATTAGCTACGAGAGCCATCATCAGCGTTCCCACAGCGGCAGCCACGCAGGTAGCAATAAGCACACTGTTGTAGTTCATGCCGGCTTGCTGTAAGATGCTGGGGTTCACGAAGATGATGTAGGCCATCGTGAAGAAGGTTGTTAACCCGGCAATAACTTCAGTACGGACAGAGGTTTGGTTTTCTCGTAGCTTGAATAAATCCATAGGTAAGGCGGACAGAGGTTTGGTTCGGTTGTTCAAAAATATCACTTCCCGTCAGGATTGCCAGCGTATTAAAATGAATTGATTTTTTAAAAGCTTGGTTGTACGATTATTGTGCCGTAAAATTGGGGTGGCATTCATGGGTAATCTTGACCATAGCCTTCTATATTGCGATTGATAAAACCTAAACAATGAGATATAATTTCTGCTTATTCCTGATCTGCTTATTCACATTTATTAACCTCAGCACTTACGCTCAGGAAGAACACGAAAGAATTGAAGGTGGTACAAACTCTTCTGCCAATGAGGCAGATCCGGTAGTTAGTCCCGACGGGCAAACCCTTTATTTCGTACGTCAATATCATCCGCAGAATGTAGGCGGCATTGCTGACCCCGGTGATATCTGGTATAGCGAATTACAAGCTGATGGCAGCTGGGGCGAAGCGCAACACAGCGGAAAAACAATCAATAATAGTTATTATAATGCCATCCTCGGCTTTCCTAATGCGCAAACGGCCTATGTGCAGGGGCACTATGTGAAGGGGAAAAAGAAGCCGACTACGCAGGGAATTTCTACTACTCAGGGAAAGGGAAGCCAGTGGAGCTTTCCCGAATCGGTCAATATTCCTTACTATTACACCAAGTCTAACCACCTCAGCGGCTCGCTGCACTCTAGCAATAACATTATGATCGTTACGCTGCAATCGTACGATACGCGCGGTGCCGAAGACTTATATGTGTTATTTAAGCAAAGCGATGGTTCCTGGTCAGAGCCCAAAAACCTGGGGAATAATATCAA
Source organism: Roseihalotalea indica (assembly GCF_022458895.1). Next base: position 824,908 of record NZ_JAINFL010000002.1, read on the forward strand.
TACCCCTTATCAGGAAATGACCCCTTTTCTGGCACCAGATGGTAAGACTTTGTTCTTTGCCAGCAATGGCTACGAAGGCTTTGGCAGCCGCGATATTTTTATGTCGGTCCGGCTGGATGATTCCTGGCGGCGGTGGTCTAACCCTAAAAACTTAGGGGCAACGGTAAACACTCCGGGGACGGAATTATACTACCGGATTCCTCAAAACAGCGAGTTTGCCTACCTCTCTTCTACCCAAAACAGCGATGGCATGGCAGATATCGTGCGGGTGCGAATCAGTCCGGAGGAAGAAGAAGTGCTGGAAGAGGCTGATTCCACACTGGCTATTCCCGAAGAGCGTCCGATCGCTACTACGCAGCCACCGGTAGAAACCAATACTGATCCGGAAATACCCGAAGAAGCACCCGACACTGAAGTAGATGAAGTGTCAGAACCGATGATTTTGGTGCGCGGAACCATTGCCGGAGAATCAAGTCAGCAACCACTTTCGGCTGAGGTTATTTTTCAGTCTTTAAAGAAGGATACGACTCTACTCCAAACTGTACAGACGGATTCGCTTGGTGAATTCAGTGTCTCTTTACCGCGGGATGATGATTATAGTATGTTGGTTCAATCAGAAGGGTTTATTCGAAAACGCGATAAGGTGTTGCTTTCTGTAACGGAATTAGATGAGACGGATGTCATCGTTCGCAATTACCAGTTAACTCCCATTGAAGTTGGGGTAACGGTCAATCTGGAGAATGTATTATTTGATAGGGGTACTGCTCACATGCTTCCTGGCTCTGACGAGCGTTTAGATGAAGTTGTTGAATTCTTACAGGAAAACCCTAATGTGTCTATCGAGGTTGGTGGACATACAGACAATCAGGGTCGGGCCGATTTGAACCTGGAATTATCTCGCCAACGAGCTGAAACAGTGCGGGACTATCTGGTTAACCAGGGAGGCGATGCCACCCGGATTACGGCGAAAGGCTACGGCGGTACTAAACCACTGGCCAGCAATGCCATTGAAGAAGAGCGCAGTAAAAATCGGCGGGTAGAATTTACAATTGTGAAGAAATAGATACAGTGGGCAGGAGGTGGTAAGCGGTAGGTAGTAAGCAGTCAACACATAAGTATTCTGCCTACGGTCTACCGCCAACCAAAATTACTTCTTCCGAATAATAATATCCCCGTTGTGGCTTTTGAAATATACTTCGGGGCCACCACCGTTTACTTGTCCCGAAATCTCTTTGTCAATTTTAACCCGATAAATGCCACCTTCATTAGACGTTTGCCGGTTATCCATCGTCTTCACATCCATATCAAAATCGGTATATATCTCGCCGTTCAGCGTTTTCATCTTGGTCAGCATCTTAATAGTTGGCGGAAAGCTAACCTCAATATCACCGTTAAGGGTGGTGAATGACATAGGAGTGTCGGGCGTAACCTTATCAAAAGCAACGGTAATATCACCATTCACTGTATTGACTACCGCTGAGCCGGAAACATTTTTAAGTTCTACATCATCATTTACATTAGAGGCCTCAATTTCGCCGTTCACGTTTTCTATGTAAAGCTTACCATCATTAACGGTTTTGGCTTTGACCGAAAAATTGCGTGGTATCTGAATGACAAAATTGGCTGAGCTCCCGTGTGATTTAGACTGGACCGTAACGCGGTTATTCTCTTCAATAGCCTCCATCGACAAGCTACCACCGCTGCCAATCCGGCGCAGACCGTTACTGGCTCGTTCATCTTTTTCCTTCTCATCTTCATCCTCATCGGTAGTCTGAACCAAGACTTCCTTCCCATCGTACCCCCGAATGGTAATGGAGCCCCGGACTAGCTGAATGCGAAGTTCACCGGTCTGCCCGGGGTTGCTCAGGGGAATAGCCAGTGACTCAGACTGGGCACGAGCCATGCCAAAGGCCAGCAGGTACACGATCAGGATAATGAAAAGGACGCGAATCAGTTTCATAGTGTCGTTTGATAAATTGTGCAATACATTCATGTGTTTTTTGGGTTTAACTGTGTTTCAAATAAACTTCTCCGTTGAGGGTTTCGGTCTCAACGGTGGTGCCGCCCTGGCCAATGCGTATTTTAGTAGAGCGGTCAATACGATACGTGGTGCGATTTCGGCCTTCTTCTTTATTGGAGGAGACTTCGGCTGGTAAATAGTCGATCTGCTCAAAATTGGTGTAGAAGTCTCCATTCATGCTTTTGAAGGATATATCTGCCGAGAAATCCTTAGGAGTTAATAGTGTAATGTCGCCATTGATGGTTTTAAAACGACTATTATCATCCGGCGCCTTCGTAAAAGAAATATCTACATTGCCGTTTACCGTAATAGCCGAGGTCTGACCACTAATATTGGTGCAACTGATAGGGCCATTGACATTATGCGCTTCAATACGTTGGGGTTGCATATTTTCAATGGTAAGTGATCCGTCGTTAATGGTAGAAACTTCTAGATTAACCCTTCGGGGAACACGCACCGTAAAATCCATGCGATAATCGTAATCATCGTCGTGCCGGTCGGCATGATAATGAAAATGATCGCCTTTGCGGTGGGCATCCACAAAGGGAGCATCCATATATACCATCATAATATTACCGTCGAGCTCAGCAGCAAGTTGCACCTCTTCAATGCCTTTCTGAAGCCGCTCTTGGGTAGAAGCATCAATGGTTTTTTCTACCGTAATTTCTACGGTTTCGCCTTCGTAGCCAATAATTTTTACATTGCCCTCAATGTTTTTTAGCCATAGCTCATTACTAGCATCGTCCTCGGCAAATTGCAGACTTCGCGTGATTGTCTCCCGGTGGGGCGGCGGTGAAAAGCCCAGACTGGGGATGATAAGAATGAATAGCGATAAAAGTATCATAGTAATAGATTAAGTGAATGAGTGAATGAGTGAATGAGTGAATGAGTAGATGGTTTGAGGCCGAACTCGCAACCTCTAATCGGAAACCCATAACCTCTAACCCGTAACTTTTTTAAATTAAGACTTGCAGGCTTTTCTCAATGCTCTGCTTGGCATCCTGGTTTAGGTTTTCTCGTTCCAGTAATTTTTCCAGCCCCTTTACTGCCTGCTTTTCCTGTAAGTCGACCATCGTTTGGGCCAGGGCAATCTGTAGGAGCGGGTCGTCCTGATGGGCAATGGATTGCACCAGCCCTTGCCGCACCAGCGAATCCTGCGCATAAGGAATAAGTGCTTCCAGGGCCGCCAAACGGACATTTACCTGAGGGTCCTCGTTCAGTGTGCGCAGTAGAGCATGATGAATTTTGGCATCGGTAGAGGGTAAATCGGTGCTGATGCTGACGGCTTTCAGGCGTTGCATAGCTGAGGGCTGCTCCAGTAGCGTTAGTACCATTGCCTCCCGCATTTGCTGCACCTCGGTGGATAGATGAGTAATCTGGGTTTCATAACGCTGGGCCGGGCTGAGCCAGAACCCAAGGAGAATACCTACTGTTAAAATCATTGCCCCGGCCACTAGTTGCGACAAACGTATGGACGTATTTAGTGACTGGGCCATACGCTGCCACCAACTTTGCTGCGGAGTAGCGTCCCACTGGCTCAGCATGGTATAGAAGTTCTCCCGAAGTTGAGCCGAAGGAACCGGGGTGGGCAGCTCACTACTGCGGTGATTTGCTTGTTTCCATTCCGATAACTCAGCGGGGTCAATCTCGCCACTGGCGATGAGGTGCTGGAGCCGGGCGTCCTTCTCTGCATCCCAATGACCATCCAGGTAATCCATGATTAATACAATATGTTGTTCTTTCATAGCTGTTGCTGTTCCAGTTGACGAAAAATTTTACGCAGGTCTTGTATGGCCCGAAAAACCCGCACTTTTACGTTGGCTTCCGAACAATTGAGCATTTCGGCAATTTCACGGTAGCGCAGCCCCTGGTACCGGCTAAGCAGTAAAACCTCCTTTCGTTCGGGGCTCAGAAACCGCAGGGCCTTCCGAAGCTGCATAAGCTGATCTTTTGATCCTTCGTCTGACTCTTCCCACAAGGGCAAACTTTCCGTCATTTCTTCGGTCGGTAAGCGCTTCTGTTTTTTGTAATGGTCCGCCCAAACATTCCGGGCCAGGTGAAACATCCAGGTGATAAATTCGCCATCGCCCTGGTACGTATGCGCGTACTTCAACATGCGGTAAAAAACGGTCTGCACCAGATCTTCACTCAACTCCGCATCTCCAGAGAGATGATATAAGAAGCCAAACAAACGGCGGTGATAGCGCTCAAACAGCAGGCCCATCGAGTCGCGTTGGCCGGCTTTTACGTTTAGCATCAGAGCATTGTCAGAGTAAGGTTCCAAGCGCAGGGTGTTTTTGTGCAGGGATACTTCGAGAATAGGGAAAGGTTACAGGTAGGCGGAGAAAAAATTATTTATTTCTTATATAAATCAAGAGTAGGCATAGAGCATGTTATTTATGCGGGTATAATCAGCCCTTGGGTTTAAACCAAAGGCTAAAAAATACATGATAGTTATCTTATCGCGAATCTGTAGTTCATATTGCTGAGCCACCTTAAAAAATATGGCAAGTTTTGATTCAAATAGAGTAACTACATGGCTGATAGACTTAACAATCCCGACTTCTCAAACACATCTTTAACAATTTGCGCTCGGGCCTGAATGTCTTCATTGTGGCGGATATCAAGCTGATTGGCGAAGAAATAGACATTGCCGTTGGTTTCCAGGTAGCCCACAAACCAGCCCACTCCCGGGGTGAAAGCATCTGACCAGCCGGTTTTGGCCCGAATCGTGTACTGATCGGTCTGCTCATAAATCATGATGTCTTTCACAATATCCAGTGAGCGCTGAGAGAAAGGCAGTTCGTTATGATAAAGCCGACGTAGAAAGTCAATCTGCTGCATCGGGCTGATGCGTAAATCACCATTGAGCCAGAACATATCTACCCCACCGCCGGGGTTGTGGTTGCCGTAATATGCTTCCGTGAGCCATTTGCGGTAGCGCTCTTCACCTACCTGCCGGGCAATGCGCTGATACAGCCAAACCACCGAGTACTTCAAACCCGAGCGCAGGTTATGATCCTGGTTCCAGACTTCTACGCTTCGCTCAACACTGTCCCAGGGGAACATTTCATTTTCATCCGCTACAATACTATCCTCCAGGGCAATCAGGGCATTGATAATTTTGAAGGTAGAAGCAGCAATATACCCTTGCTGTGTGCGCTCAGCATGGTAGGTCTGGTAGGTGTCCTGGGTTTGATCATACAATACCAGCGAGCCAGTGACGCCATGTTGCTGATAAATACTGTCTATGGTTAGGCTATCAATAGAAGAAAAGACTGAGGTCGGAGTCTCGGAAGTGGTGCAGCCAATCAGGATTAAATGTATAGCGAACAGGAAGAGTGAATACAGGAGGATGCGCATTATCAGAAGTGGTTCTATCTGTGGTTAGTCATGTTGGAAAGCCGTAAAAATAAAAAAGACAGGAAAAAAACCTGTCTTTTTGTTTGTAGTAGATATTATTTCTAGAACGTCCACCATTGGTTCCAATTATGGCAACTAAAGCGGTGCTTCTGTTCCTCGAAGTTATCGCGCAGGGTAGAATAGAACCCCCAGCCGACCAGGAAGGTAAACACCGATGCAATGGTAAAAGCGTTAGCCATAGACTCGGCCAGAAAGCCAAACAACACCATTGTGATAAGGAAGGTCATAGCCGTCCAGTAAACCGTCATGTTCACCAGGTTGCGGTGCCGCCAGGACTGAATGTACCGTAGCGGATGCAGATCGGCACCCCACTGGTGTACCAGCTTATAATGATCATGGTCAATCTTATACAGCAGCAACGGGTCAATAATAGGGCGTTGCCGTTTTTCCAGATCAAAGGTTTCTGACGGAGCTACAATGTAGAAATCATATTCCAGATCTTCTTTGGTAAGTTCCTGCTCTTGTTGGAAACGGTTTAGCTTGGTGCCAAATTCCGGATCAATAGGGCCGCGGTACAAACGGCTGGGCAGCATACGCATTCGGTAATTAACGCATACTTTCCTGATATCATCTACATGATATACTTCGCCCTTGAACTGCTTGTTTAATTGCAAATACCGCATCCAGCCCTGTTTAGGATCATGAATGTGGTACAGACTTTCGTGCAACCCTAGTTGCTTAATAGCATTCTCTTCCTTCAATCCCTGCTCTTTAAGCAGTACCTGTGCTTCCCGGGCAGGGTCATTCACTACTCTCTGCCGCTTTTGATCTTCTTTGATGAGCGCATCGTGTAAATTCATAGCACAAAAAATTTAATGTAGATGATAAAAGTTATCCTTCTAATCAATTTAGCAAAATCATCCAGAAAAATGCTATTTCTTTCCAAAAAATGTTTGCAGTTTTGTCCGGAAAAAGCCCCAGTTTTTCATGAATAAACCTGCCTTAATTTCTGCCACCGTTCAATTCGTTCAAACCACACTAGCCAAGGCAGAAGCCGGCCACGACTGGTGGCATGTGCATCGGGTCTGGAAAAACGCGCAGCAAATTGCTCAGGCTGAAAACGTGAATTTTCTGACAGTAGAATTAGGTGCATTGCTGCATGATATTGCCGATGCTAAGTTTCATGGAGGTGATGAAGAAGTGGGGCCACGCGTGGCTCAGCAGTTTCTGAAAGAGCAGGGCGCTGACTCAGCGGTAATAGAACATGTAGGAAAAATTGTTCGGCACATATCCTTTAAAGGCGGAAACTTTGATCAGGCCTTTCAGTCGCCCGAACTAGCCGTAGTGCAAGATGCCGACCGACTGGATGCCCTGGGTGCCATTGGCATTGCTCGGACTTTTCATTACGGGGGCTTCCGCAATCGCCCTATATATGATCCGTCGGTTCCGCCCAACCTGAATATGAGCAAGGAGGAATACAAGCGCAGTGAAGCACCTACTATCAATCATTTTTACGAAAAACTACTGCTGCTGAAGGACCGCATGAATACCGAAACCGGAAAGCGTATGGCCGAGGAACGTCACCTTTTTATGGAGCAGTTTCTAGCCCAGTTTTACCGCGAATGGAGCGCGGAGGGGTAGGAATGGTTTACGGTAAATGGTATATGGTGAAAGGTACCGGGAGAAAGCACTTAGCCAACCCCATACCCTTCACCTTTTACCCTTCACCGGTGACCTTTAATCATCTGATACTTTTACGATAGCATAGTCGGCATACTCGGGGTTGCTGCCTTGTTCGTTCAGGTGGGCATAGAGTACATAGTATTCGTTGCTGCGCTGAGTAGCCGTAGTGGGGAAGACCGGTCCGGTTTCAAAGCGGCTTTCTTCGTAGGCACTATCCCAGGCATCACCACTTTCCATCACTAACACCTTCCCGGCCTCAGAACCACCGGCATTGTTGACGACAACCAGTTGTTGATTGTTGCGGCTAAGAAATAACCCATCCGGGTTTTGCAGCTCAGTGTCTAACGTGATTTTGCTGTAGTTTTCCGGATTATCTATAGGAAATTTATAAAGAGCATTCTCGGCAGAATACGCTACAATCAGAAAGCCTTTGGGGTGGTACACAATGCCATTAAAGCCAAATGCTCCACTGGGCGGCACGAAGTCTTCGCTCACGAAGAAAAGAGAAGCTTCGCCGTTTCGGTCCACTTTGTAAATAACCCCATTGTAGCTGTTGGTAACATAGGCATTGCCATTTTTATCTACGGCTACATCGTTGGCAAACACCGGGTGTTCCGGAGTAAGATCAGTTAATTCAACGTAGTGAACAGGGTCACCGCTGTACTGATCGTAAATACCTAATGCACCATAACTGCCATCGCTCTGGGTTACTGGTACTAGTATTTGCTTACGAGCTTCATCGAGCTCGATGCCGATGGTAGATCGGAAACGTTCGTCTTCAATAAACGGCTCGTACGTTCCTTCATCATCCACCAGACCAATCGTTCCCTGGCCTACTGAAGTGACTAAAAATTTTTCTTTCTTCCTATCAAAGGCCACCCCTTCGGGGAATAGTCCGGGTTGCATAACGTCAATACGCTCGGGCAAATCCGCAACAATATCCCGGTCTCTTAGCTCGTCCAGAATGTCATCTACATGCTGGCAGGAGGTTGAGAATAGAAGGAAGGCTAAGGATGCCAGCGTAAAAGCGGGAAAAGAGAACAGGTTTAAAAGTGGTCGTGTGTACATATTTGCGATATGAATGGATAACAATAAAAATGTATGGAATAAACCCGCACTGCTTCAAATTGTTACCTTTGGTCAAACCTCTATCTATAGTACTGTTTTGGAAAGTAACACAATCTATTCCTGGTTATTCTTCGGTGTTGGACTATCGGTCGTGGCTAAAGTATTGCAGGCACGCGGTAGACGAACGACTGGAAACATCCTGGTAATTCCGGCGGCCTGGTGCCTGATTATTGCCCTAATGTGCTCGGTCACGGATTTTGCTCGCCTTTACGGGCGGGTACCCTGGCAGGCCATCACGTTAATTATTTTAGCCGGGCTATCAGTAGTTGCCTTTCAGGGGATGATGATCGGCTTAAGCCAGCGGCCACCGCAGAAGGTGGGTTGGCTGATTCCGGTGATTATGCTTGGCTTGGGAGGTTTGTTTTGGCTATGGAAATTGTGGGTGTAGAAGCTACTGTGGCTACTCTTGCAGGTGGTTGATTAATACGGTAGGGTCAGGCCACACGTAGCGGAAGACCGGGGCCGTTCCTCCATCGGGATTGTTGACAATTACTTTCTCCTGGTTAATGCCGCCCATTCGTTCGTAAAATGCACGGGCGGCCGTGTTCTCTTCAAATACCCAAAGGTAAAATCCGGTTTCAGCGTCTTGCTGTTGGGCCCATTTGGCTGACTGACAGATCAATGCCTTTCCAATGCTGCGCCCTTGCCAGGGTGGTAGTACATGCAGGTTGTCTAGTAAAGTACCCCATTTTGGATCGTCGTCAGTATAAGTACAGGCAAATCCGCAGAGCTTTTCATCTTCCGTAGCCACAATAATATGCTGCGTTGCTTTAGGGTTACGGAATCGCTCCTGCCAAACTTCTATACGATCATTAAGTACCTTATGATCTAAGTAGGTATCGCTCATAATACCTCGATAGTGCTGTTGCCAGCTTTGAGCATGTAACTGGGCAATGGCTTCGGCGTCCTTTGAGGTTGCTTCTCGGTAAGTAATCATGCGAGTGAAGATACTATTTTTCAATTTTAGCAGTGTGCTGTAAGCAGTGTTTTAAGTTTGAAAAATTTGGAGGAACCTATTGATAAAAAATAAATCTACTAAAACTATAGACTTATAGTATTAATTAGCTATATCTTTGCAAAGCATTCATTCGTTAGATTCTGCCCTTTTTATCGGGACGCCAACCGCGGTGGCCATCACTTAAAAGAAGGCAGAGAGCAAAAAGCTATGTTAACGTAGTATTGTAAGCTTAATAAGTTAGCCGTAATAATTTTTAAATCAGTCGAGTATCATCAGGCTTAAAGTATTTATACTCTAAAAGCCTATAAACCCTATAGACAAAAAGGATATGAAAAATATTTTATCGCTTCTGCTCTTACTTTATTTAATACCTCTGGTATCGCCCTCTACTGTGCAGGCCCAATCCTCACTCATAAAAGTATCCGGTAAAGTGAAGGACCAGGAGACAGGCGATCCCCTCATCGGGGTATCGGTGGCAGTGAAAAATACTGTTACTGGCACAATTACCGATACAGACGGAAATTTCTCGTTTAATACTAAAGTGAGCTTTCCCTTTACCCTGCTCATTTCTTATGTGGGTTACGAGCCGGAAGAGTTTCTGGTAAAAGATCTAACCTCGGATATTTACGTGGAAATGAAAACCCAAACTCTGCTGATCAACGAGGTGGTGGTCACCGCCTCTCGCGTAGAGGAACGGATTAGCAAATCGCCGGTAGCCGTGGAGAAACTGGATATTCGGGCTATTAAAGAAACTCCTTCGCCCAACTTCTTCGATGCTATGGAAAGCGTAAAAGGAGTGCAGATGACTACGCTGAGCCTGGGCTTTAAAGTGCCGAACACCCGCGGTTTTGCCAATACCACCAACGCCCGCTTCCTGCAAATGGTCGACGGAGCTGATACGCAAGCGCCCGGTCTGGGAGTGTCTATTGCCAATACGGTAGGCCCAACCGAACTGGATATTGAAAGTATAGAGATCACCCCTGGGGCTTCCTCCGCGCTCTACGGCATGAATGCCCTGAACGGAATCTCCAACCTGATCACCAAAAGTCCTTTTCTCTACCAGGGGCTAAGCCTCTACCAGCGTACTGGAGTAAACCATGTCGACGGCATTGATCACACGCCCAGCCTGTTTTCGGAAAGCGCGGTTCGCTACGCCAAAGCCTTTAATAACCGCGTTGCCTTCAAGATCAATGTGGGCTACCTGAAAGGCACGGATTGGGTAGCGGATAGCCGTCGGGAATTGAATCCGGAAGCGAATGCTTCGGTGGGTTTGCTGGGTAGTGATAACCCGGCATCGGACCCATTAAACTCCTACGGTAACGAGAGTGCCAACCGCAGAAACCTCACCCTGGCCGACGGAAAACGCTATGAAGTGCGACGTACCGGTTATTATGAGAAATACCTCGTCAATAATGATTATGGCGTGGAAAACCTCAAGTTTGACGCGGCACTGCATTACAAAATCACGGAGAACATAGAAGCCTCCTACGCCTACCGCATTGGTACCTCGGATGCCAACTACCAGCGGGGCAATCGCATCCGGCTGGATAACTACCTGATACAGCAACACAAAGCCGAAGTGAAGGGCAGCAATTACCTGCTCCGGGGCTATCTGGTGATTGAGAATACCGAAGACTCTTACAACCTCCGGCCTATGGGCGAGAACATGGACCGAGCTTTCAAAGCTGACGATGCCTGGTACGCCGATTATCAGACGGCTTTCAATCAGCAGTATGACCAGGGCGTACCGGTTGCGGAAAGTCACCGGCAGGCCCGAGATTTTGCCGATGCCGGTCGGTTCCAACAGGGTACGGCAACTTTTGATAACAAACTGGACGAACTTGCCCATATCAACAACTGGGATGTTGGAGCACAACTGCTAATGGAGCATCAGTTCTACCACGTAGAAGGGCAATATGATTTCCAGGACAGAATCCGTTGGATGGATGTGCTGGTGGGTGCCGACTACCGGGATTTTCTGATCAAGCCGGAAGGCAACAGCTTTGCCAATCCCAACGGAGATGACCCGCTGGCCACATTGCACAATGCCAAATACGGAGCCTTTGCCCAGGGAACCAAAACCCTGCTGGACGAGAAACTAAAGCTGGTGGCCTCCGTACGTCTGGATAAGAATCAATACTACGAGGCAAAGATAAACCCTCGCTTTGCGGGGGTGTATACCTTTAAACAGATACACAACTTCCGGGCATCGTACCAGAACGGTTACCGGTTCCCCACCTTGTTTGAAGGGTTTTCTACGGTCAATAATGGCGGAGTGATCCGGTTTGGCGGGATAGACATTATGTCAAGGAACCTGAGGCTGTTTGAAAACTCGTATCTGCGTAGTTCGGTAGATGCCTTTCAGGCTGCGGTTACGGGAGATATTAATAATGCCGGAAAAACCCGGGAGCAGGCCATTCTGGACAATCAGGGACTGTTGGCGAGAAACACGTATACCTACTTAGTTCCGGAAGAAATTAACGCGTTTGATCTGGGGTATAAGGCTTCGTTGTGGAACAACCGGGTATTTATTGATGCCGATTTCTACTATAATGTCTACAATAACTTCATTGATCAGATAGAAATTGCCGTTCCCAACGAAGGCGCCATTGGCGAACTGGTTAATGGCGTAGACCCAACCATTTTTGAGGTGGAAGACCGGACGCGCCACACCCGCTACCGCATGTGGACCAACTCTAAAAGTACCTACTACAACTACGGCAGTTCGCTGGGTGTCTTCTACAACTTTTACAAGAAATACAGCCTGAGCACCAACGTCAGCTACGCCAAACTAGACAAAATTGACGGAAAAGACAGCGGACTGGAGACTCCCTTCAACACTCCGGAGTACATTGTGAATGTCACCTTTGGCAACCGGGAGTTGTTCAAAAATGTAGGCTTCAATATGGCCTGGCGCTGGCAGGATGCTTTTGTATGGCGTGCTCCGCTAGCCGATGGGCTTGTCCCGGCCTACCACACCTTTGATGCCCAGGTGACTGCTAAAATCCCTTCATTACTGGCTACAGCCAAGCTGGGTGGATCTAATATTTTTAATCAGCGTTATTACCAGTACGAGGGTGGCCCGACCATCGGCGCCATGTATTACCTGGCTCTTACCTTTGATGGATTATTGATGAAGTAGGATTGATGATCCTGATGTGGTAAGCACTGCCCTTTCTGAAGTAAGGAGGTAGTGCTTATTTTTGCTTCAGGATAGAAACGATCTGAGGCAATGATTCTCTATACCAGCTTCTTAACTTTTTGCTCCAGCTTATTCTCTCGCTCCATGATGGAGGCTAGGGTGGCACTCTTCAGCTTACGAACAGTCTCGTTTCTTACTTCCAGAAACACATTGCGGATGCCGCAGGTGGCTTCATCTTCACACTCTTCGCAACGCTCGTAGAACTTGTAGGTCACGCAGGGGAGCAAAGCAATGGGGCCGTCAAACAAACGCATGACTTCCGCGATGTTTACTTTTTCAGGTTTTTTCAACAGGTAATAACCGCCACCTCGGCCTTTCTTGCTGCGAAGGATGCCCGCGTTCTTAAGATCGAGCAGAATGGCTTCCAGAAATTTCTGAGGAATATTTTCGCTTTCGGCAATCTGGCTGATCAGTACCGGACCCTTTTCATATTCTTTAGCAAGATACACCAAGGCGTTAAGCGCATATTTTGTCTTTTTTGAGAGCATCTACCAGCTTTTTAAATCTCATCGTTATGAGTGATTAATGTATCAAATAGATTTTTAGTTTCCTATCTATCCGGTAGACTGATAGAAAAGAGAAAAGAAAACCCTGACGAATTATCGTCAGGGTATCCGCAGAAATAAAGTGCTAAATGATTCTACCATCGCTGATGTACGCTGGGTTTAATGTACTGCTGATAGATTTCGTTCATACGGGTTATTTTATCAGCGTCCAAAGGTGGTAAATCATAGACGGATAGGTTGGACTGTACATGCTCCAGCTTGGAAGCGCCAGGGATGATACAACTCACTTCCGGGAATTGCAGAATCCATTGCAGTGCGATAGGGGCCAGGTTCTTACGCTCAGGAAACAACTTCTTGAGTTCTTCTACTGCTTCCAGCCCCTGCTGGTAGTCAATACCGGAGAAGGTTTCTCCTTTGTCAAAAGCTTCGCCCTCTCGGTTAAAGTTGCGATGATCGCCCTCGCCGAAGCTGGTATTAGCATCGTAAAGTCCGGTGAGTAATCCGCTGGCTAAAGGTACTCGGACGATAATACCGATATTACACTTACTGGCTTCCTGGAAGAATAATTCGCTCGGGCGCTGGCGGAATACATTGAAGATGATCTGTACGGTCGTTACGTTGGGGTACTCAATGGCTTTTAACGCTTCTTCTACTTTTTCTACGCTCACCCCCAGGTTCTGAACCTTGCCCTGCTCTTTCAGGCGGTCAAACCGCTCAAAGATTTCCGGGCGGTAATACACATCCGTAGGCGGACAGTGTAGCTGAACGAGATCGAGCGTTTCCAGTCCGGTTCGCTTCAGGCTGTCTTCCACGAATTGCTGCAATACGTCGGGCTGATACCCTTCATTGACGTGGGGGTTAATCTGCCGTCCGCATTTCGTAGCCACGTAGATGCGCTCCGAGCGGGATCGTACCACGCGGCCAACTGCCGTTTCGCTTAATCCGTTTTCGTATACATCGGCCGTATCAATAAAATTTACGCCCTGGTCTATGGCCGTATTAATGATCTTATCCGCATTCTGGTCGTTGAAGGGTTGCCCCCACTTTCCGCCTACCTGCCAGGTACCTAATGATATTTCAGAGATAGTAAATTCCGTTTTTCCTAACTGTCTATAATTCATGTGATTGATTAAAGTAAAAGTCTAACAATACTACAGGGTGAACCGCCGCCACTACTGTTTGTTATAGTATGATTGATGAATAATGGATGACTAATATGCATTATTACTCATTGTCTATCTAATCATCTGTGGTGCTCAGAGTTCTCTACGAGTAATTCTGAGGGGGCGCCTCTCAAGGTTTGTTAAATGAATGATTGATCGTTCATGATAAAGGCTACACAGCCAATCATTACTCATTCATCAGTAATCATCAATCATTATTCCTCGCTGCAGCATCGGTTGGCTCAAAGGATACATCCAGGCGTTGGACTTTCGGATCAATTTCGGGCGTGAGCGTGAAGAAAACATTCACTATGCCGTGTTCGGCTTGCATGTCAAAGCTTCCGCGTAACTGGTTATTGGGTTTGATAGGTGAAGTCTGCTCGATGGCACCGGCCTGGGTCAGTATATCTTGCACCTTCGCCATACGATGATCCCGGGATTGATCCAAGTAAAAGTTCTCGGCCAGTATTTGCTCTTCCAGTTCAGTATCCCAGTGCTGAATTAGCTCTACGACTTGCTTTTGCCGTTGTACGAGGATCTCCGAGGCGGGCAGCTCCCGCACAGGCAGGTCAATTTCTTCAAAAAGTAGCTGTTCGATCTGGGCCAAAGGCCAGGGGGTGGTGTAGGTGAGGTTGCCGAAAGCCATCAGGCCTACTCCGTATTCCGGGTAGAACACATAATTGCTGCCAAAACCCGGTAGTGCCCCTCCGTGGGAGACCCAGGTGCGTCCTTCGCAATTCTGCGTAATGCCTAGTCCGTAGCCGTAGCCGCTCATAAGGGCGCAGGTATCTCCGTGAATGTTGGTGACATTAGCGTACAGCCGGGGAAAGTTGGGGGTGTGCATCTCACGAAGACTACTTCGTTTCACCGGGCCGGTTTCTTCTTCATTACGAGGCGGCCAGGCCGAAAGGTGGAAGCTGACGTACTTACTAAAGTCTTCAATGGTGGTAATCAGCCCGCCCATGGCACCGAATGAGCCATCGTGCAACAGGGGTTCCTTTTTCCACTGCTCATCTTCCCAGCGGTAGCCCAGCGCCAGCGTATCGGCCGGAATATCGGCGTATTCCCAGTAAGTATGCTCCATGCCTAAAGGTAGCAGAATGTTCTCACGGATATATTCCTGGTACGGTTGGCCCGACACTCGGGAAACGATATTGCCCAGCAGAGCGAAACCCAGGTTACTGTATTCAAATTCATAAGCAGGAGCATTGGAAAAGGACAGATCTCCGGCTACCATATCCATCAGCATCTGATCGGGTTCATCCAGTTGGCGGTCACCCCAGGGGTTGTCTTCGGGAAAGCCGGCCGTCATGGTGAGGAGGTTTTTGATGGTGATGGGGGGCGAGTCGCGGGTGAGGTAGGTAAGGTCGGCCATCTCGGGGATGTGCTGCGCTACGGTATCCAGCAACGAAAGCTTCCCTTCGTCCCGCAGTTTCAGGATGGCCATCGCGGTGAAGCTTTTGCTCATGGAGGCAATACGGAAAGCCGAGGCGGTAGAGGCCGGAATCTCTTTCTCCAGGTTAATTAATCCGGTGGTGGAGGCAATCACCAGGGAGTCATCTACTACAATGCCGTACGCGATGCCGGGAATCTTTCGGGCCTGAGCATGAACTTCTATTAATTGCTGTATTTCGGGGGCCAGTTCGCTGATCTGAGCTATGCGGTTATCATTGATAAAGACGGGCGGTTGGTAAGACTGCACGAAGGAAGGCTCTTCGGTATTTATTTGCTGGGCGGTAGAGGGTAGAAAGCTACCGTAGAGCAGCCCGAGGGCCAGCGTAAGGCGGATGAGGGATCGGATCATGCGTTTGGTCGGGTTTAGAGTGAGGAGTGGTTTTACATATCGTCTATCTAAGATATTCAAACTAGAAGTTATTTCAATATGAAAGAAGGGAAAGTACCACCGGGCACTTTCCCTTTCCGTTTTACTCAATAGTAATGGTCAGGCTCTTCTGAGCATTAAAACCGTCCCGGTTGGTCACGGTAAAAGTGAACTCGTGTGTCTCACCAGAGGTGCTACCAAGCGTAAAGTCATAGTCATACTCGTATCTGGTATCATCCAGGTCTTCGGTGTAGACCGTGCTGGCTGCTCCATCATCCACCGACTCTGAAATATTAAAGCGGATGAGCGGATCTTTGGCTCTTTCGGTTTCGGCTTCAATCCCAATCTCAACGTCGGTGCCCGCCGCCAATGTGGTGTCTGAGAAAACAAATCCGGGGCCAGTCTTGAACTCAATGTCCATCTCTTCTTCGCCGCCTTCGTCCTCTTCTTCGCACGATACAAAGGCAATGCTCATAGATAATAACAAAAGTAAAATGATGTTTTTAGTGATCTTATTCATGTTATGGTTTTTTTAAGTTTTTTGTAAAATTTATGGTTAGCGTCAAGGTAATATCCCTTCCCAGGTTTAAAAGACCGAAGTTTTTATACCTCGACATGTGATCATAGTAGGCCTCGTTCAGCAGATTATTGCCTGCCAGCGTCAGGTTATAGCGGATGTCCCGCTGGTGAAAGGTAAGCCCTAATCCCGCATTCAGCAGTTGGTATGCGGGGGTGGGGTTTTCCTCTGAGTTTACCCGATCTTGCTGTAGCACAAAGTCGGCATTGACAAAGCCGTAGAATGATGCGTTTGCGCTTCGGTCCATCGTATAGCGAATCTCCGGTTTGAGCTTTTGGGCGGGGATATACGGCAAGTATTCGCCATTATCCAGCCGACCGATCAGCCCGGAATAACTGCCGGAGATCATAAGGCCCTCTATCTGGGAAGGATTGATGCCGACTGCCGCTTCGCCACCGTACAGGTGGGCGTCGTGCTGCCGGAATCGATAGATGGGGAATCCGAACCATTCTTCGGAAGTGGGTTCCAGGTAAATATACCCGTCGAACTGGTTGTAGAACCCTGACAAGCTGAAATCCCAAAAGTCGCCGGCGTAGTACAAGCCTGCATCGCCGTTGAGGTTCTGTTCATTCTTCATGTTGGGGTCACCAATTTCGTAGGTATAGATTCCCTCATGCAATCCGTTAGAAGAAAGTTCGGCCAGATTGGGCGCTCGCACCCCGCTCGATAGGTTGAATTTCATATTCCACCGATCGTTGGGGATCACGCTGACTCCCAGCATACCATTGGAAAACCACCGGGTCTGCTCGAAGGGGAGAATATCCTTTTCGGCAGAGTTCACCGTGGGCGTAGGCAGCGTTTTAATATGCCGCAGCCCTCCACCAACCCCGTATTCCAGAATAACCTGATCAAACTGATGTTTGAGATACGCCGAGAGGGCCGACTCGGCCATCCACGCATCCGGTACAATCTTCCGGCGTCCGTAATTGGTATTGTTTTCCAGGCTGGTGTTGTTGGCAATCACCAGCGAGACGTTTTCTCCTAAAGGTTTATCCCACTTAAGGGCGTACTGAGCAGTAAGCAGGTGCATTACCAGGCTGAGTTCGCCTCCACCTTCATCTTCCGAGCGCAGGTTAGACTGCACCCCGGCGTTCAGATGAAGTTCTGAGTTAGCGAGTTTCCGATGATTGACGGAAGAAAGCATATTCAGCATTACGATGTGGTGCGGGCCAGCCATCTGCCGGCTCCAGCGCTCATCTACTTCCATCAAACTGTTATCCTCACTGAATACGAACCCAAAGTTGTTATACGAGAAGTGGTAATGGTTCTCCGATCGCCATCGGTTGGCCGTGAAACCAAACGTGCCTTTCAGATAATACCCATTAAACCGGCTGTTCAGCACCCGCGTGTTATTTCCATCCGAGTAATCGGCGTGGTTCGTTGCGGCCATGCGTAGCCGGTACCATTTGTTCACGTAATTGGCTTTGGTCCCTGCCTGTAGGGTACCTCCGCGAGTGTTGGAATGTACCTCCATCTTCACATCTGATTCGGATGTGCCCTCGGCGGGTGGTCGCTCTTCAATAATATTGATTACGCCCCCCACCGCCTCCGTGCCATACAGCATGGATAAGGGGCCTTTGATCACCTCTACTCGAGAGATGCCGATATCCGAGAGTCCCAGGCCGTGCTCGTCCTGCCATTGCTGGTTATCAAACCTTAGGCCGGAAAAAAGGACCAGGATTCGGTTCCCAAACAAGCCTCGGATGACCGGCTTGGATATACCGATGCCCGAAGTTAGCTGAGAGACGCCCGGAACCCGGGCCAGTGCATCCGTCAGATTAAAGGTGCCCTGCTGCTCTATTTCATATAATGGCAGTGGTTCAATATGCAAACTTGTTTGCTGGGGAGCGTTTTCCTGGTAAGAGGAAATCACTACCTCATCAAGCACGACCGATACCTCAGCAAGTTGTATGGCATAGCCGCTTGCTTTCAGCGCCGCGTATCCAGTCACCAGCGGCTGGTATCCCATCAGCTGTATGCTGAGAGAGTCGCCGGGCTGGAAGGCGGAGATGTCCGCGCGCCCGTGCTGGTCGGTTGTCACGGATGTATCGGTATCCGGGCTGGCAATGGTGGCATAGGGCAGCGGCTCATTGTTAGAAGCATCTGTCACCGTAACCACCTGTGCATAAGCAACCGGCATAAAAAGTCCCATACTCAACCACAATGCTATGATTCTGATCATTGCGATGTTGAATTATAGTATTCAGAAAATAAGCACACTTATATGTGCCTGTAGAATGGATCAGGCGAGGCGGGGAGGAGGCTTGGGCGGGTTGAGCGAGATGGAGGAATAGGTTAAATAGTAAAGGCAAAAGGTTTGTTCGGTCGGGATGGATGGTATCCGCCAGTCAGATGCCTTCAGAAAATACAGTGATTTATAAAACTGGATTAGCTGTTTTTGCTTTTCCTTGTTCTGCGGGCTATGCCCCAGGGCAATGGCTAAGAGCTTAGAAAGTTGTTGGTTCAGCTGGGTTTCTTCATCATCGCTCCAGCACCAGTATTTGAGAGTATCGCTCTCAACGTCAGACTCTACAATGTCATACATCTGCCCCCGATACTCAAATTCATGAGCATGCTCCCACCGCAGTAGCGTTTGGGCTTCTTTTTTGGTAAAGGTGAGCAATACCAGTTCATCGCGGTGTAATCCGGCAATAATTCGCCGTTTTACCTGCCTTCTTATGGTTACTTTTTGATGCTGCAACCACGTATGAGTCACCAGCAAGGGTAACCCAAGACAAATAAGCAGGAATATGCCGGATATTTTGCTTTTCAAGGTTGGTTGGTTTCTAGGCAGCAAGTACAAAAAATACAATGGGGCGGATGTTTCTAATTGTATTAGTGGATAGTGCCCCTCCGCGCTGATCATTCTTCAGTCAAGATGGGCTCTAGTATAGTAAATATTCTATTGTATTTCTATACCTGGCCGTATACTTTTTTTGTGTAAGGTCTGATATTCAGAATATGTTGCTCACATATCTTGCTGCAATCTTCTGTTATAAAGTGCATAACTCAACTTCTAACCTCAGATATTTTCTGATATAATAGCTATTGTTCTGATTTTCTTTTAGAAAGATGATAGGAAGCGGGTGGCCGCAGGCAAGTATCCGTACGGCCTCCTGTTGACTATCTACAGTAACGCTTACCTGCCCCGTCGGATAAGACTTTCAAAAGAAAGTACTTCTTCCATTATGATCGGAATAAACTCTAATTACTAGCCTCAATACGTTGTTGATACTCTATACCGTATTTCTCTTCTGAAGTTTTTGTTAGTCTTGTTAAATGCAGACACTAAAAGCTAGTATAAACTCCCCTTTGGTGACGGATACAAAGCTACTAACCCTTTATGGTGTACAATAACTGACGTTAGGGTAAGTGATCAGTAATATGATGAGGGGTTTCCAAAGTATATGGTAAGAAGAACAAGCCGTTGGGTTTGCCTTTCGGCTGATTTTTATACGAAGCTCCGCCTGCTGGTTATTCCAGCTTACGGGGGAAATGTGCCGAAGGCTTTTTCGTTAATATTCCAGTGAGTGAATAGCATATTGGTGGGGTATTAAGAGGCCCCCGGTTCCCATAGACTGCTGTTGCAGCCCCGCTGAGGTATTCCGGGTTAGGTTGGCGTCATTCGGCAGGCCCGCAGAGGCCCTCCCAGTTAGTGGGGAAGGTTACTGGAGACCCTCTGAGCTGTTCCTCCATAATCGGGAACCTTAGCGCGGGCTCGCGGAGCCACTCCCTCTTACTGCGGAGCCTTATTGCGGCCCCTCTGAGTGATTCCCCGCCTTCAGGGAAGTACTTTGCAAGCCCTCCGGATGATTGCGGCTGAGTAAAACATGTAATTGCAGCTTACCCTTTTCTTAACATGCATCTGAAAACCAGTGAAAACAGGGGGATTTATGGTTTCTGAAGCTCATTATAATGCAGGTTTTCGCTAATAAAGGATAAATAGTACTTGGGAAAGATTTGAGAGTGAATGTCCGGAAACCAGGTCGCGAATTACATCATTTTTGTAAGGATACATGCATAAGCCACAAAAAGGATAGAAGATGATTAAAGTGAAAGAAGCCCATTTTTTGAATCAGGTAGACATTGCCATTGATAACGCGTTGAATACGCCTGAAATAATGGAGCAGTTGGAGATTTATGGGTATGATGTAAAGAAGTTGAAGAAGTCGCAAGAGATGCGAAGAGCCATTGATGGGCTGGTAATACAACAGGAGGATGCTCATCTGGCGGCCAAAGATGCTACTCGTATACTTAACGAAGTGCGTCAGCAGGCTGATACTATGTTTGGCTCGCATCTGGCTATCGCTCGTATTGCGTTTAAAGATGATCACACCTTCTGGAATGCTCTTAAGCTGGGGCAGGCTCGGGAGCGCAATCTGGCTGACTGGTTGGTACAGATTCACCGCTTTTATAACCGCGTTGTGGTAGTGGCCAATGTAATGGAGAAATATAACGTTCCCCAAAAAGAGTTGATTGAAACCCGCAAACTGATTGGGCAGATTGGAAATCTTCAGCGCTTACAGAAAAAAGCGAGAGGTCAGGCCCAGATAGCAACGCAAGCTAAAAATAAAGCGCTGAACGAAATGCATATATGGATGCGTCGTTTCCTTCGTATTGCAAAGATAGCGTTAGACGAAAACCCTCAACAACTAGAGATGCTGGGTATTGTCGTTGCCAGCTAATTTGAAAAAGGGCAATCGGATTTTACGCTTAAGAAGAGATCTTTCTGCCTCTTTTACTATTGGCAGAATACTCAAATGCCAAACAGCATTCTACTGCCGCACCTCATGCATAATTGAAAATGGTGTTGTTAAGGAAATATTGTAATAATACTATTAGTGCTTTGTTAATGGGCACCCGTTACGGGCAAAAGTTTTCAGGATTGGATTAAACAAATAATAGCTGGTTGTTCGCCAGCTTTTTTGTTCAACTTCCCTTCTTATCCCATCCTTTTATCAAACATCCATTTTTCTCTCTTTCTCATAGCATTAGAGAAAGGAGTTAAAAAGCCGATTATTAGAAATTGCCTTGTCATGGAATTAATTTATATCATGTATCCCATAAAGTATATAATTTTTAAGGAAATATAATGCGGATTGCTCTTTTTCCAGTTTTGCTGTTTTTCTCTCAAAAAAATACAGATCAGATATTAACTAAAGAATAATGCTGAAAATTTAGCATGCTTTTGTTCTCTATTTTGCTTAAATAAGAAAGCCGCTATCTAGAGAGTATAATAAATTTTTCAACTGGAATTAACCCGAATTCGTATACATAGGCAAGCATAAACTTTTTAAATCTTAAACTTTTTCAACTATGAATTATGCAAATGGCTTATTGCTTTCAGGTACCACGATTGAGGGTACGAAAGTGCGAAATTTCAACGATAAAAAGTTAGGTACTATTAAAGACATCATGATTGATCTGGAAAGCGGTAGCATTGTCTACGCTGTATTATCAGTTCATGAAGGATTCTTAAATCTGGATAGCAAATACTTTGCAATTCCCTGGCAAGCCTTAGAGTTTGATACCAAAAACGAATTTGCCCGCCTGGATATTAATGAAGAACGCCTGGAAAATTCTCCTGGTTTTGATAAAGATAACTGGCCTACGGCACCTCAGCGCGAATTTATAGATGATGTATATTCCTATTATGGATATGAGTCGTTCTACACCAACCGCAGTAACTTTGGTGACCGCACCGGTTTAGGTAACGATTTTGAATCAGAATCTATGGTAGGCACCGGCACCAATCGGCCTGCCAGCGACTATGACGAAGATCTGGATTACGATACCGAACGACGAGAACTATAATATAACACATAGTAAATTAACAGCGACAAATGCCCTGCCTTGTGTGGGGCATTTTTTTTGTTCCTGAGGATAACTCACCATCATACAAAGCGTATTTTAGCCTGGGGTAACCCCTAACCCTTTCTTGCTGCCCATGGAAATGAACAGAATAAGCGGTGAGAGGTTTTGTTCAATGGAAAGAACCTTAACATTATGAGCGCAACAGTACTTATTACCGGCGGCACCGGCATGATTGGCACCCGCCTAACCCATCTTTTACAGGAAAAAGGATACACTGTTATTCATCTTAGCCGCTCGGTGTCGGGCAATGAGCCGGTAAAGACTTATCAATGGAATATTAAGGAACAAACTATAGACCCGGAAGCGTTAATACAGACGGATTATGTTATTCATCTGGCAGGGGCAGGCATTGCTGATAAACGCTGGACTGATCAGCGGAAAGAAGTAATCATCAGAAGCCGAACAGAGTCGGCCCGCCTGATTCAGCGTTCCATTGCTAATCTAGGATCTCATTCCATCAAAGCGTTTATTTCAGCTTCGGGCATGAGCTACTATGGTATTGATACTGGCGATGCCTGGGTGAACGAAGATAGCCCGATGGGAGATGGTTTTGCGGCAGAGGTAGTGCGCCAGTGGGAAAATGCAGCAGACGAAATGAGCCGGTTGAACCTACGAGTTGTAAAATTCCGTATCGGGGTAGTGTTAAGCGAAAAAGGTGGCGCTCTCCCTCGACTTACGCAGCCCATCAAGCTGGGAGCAGGTGCTCCATTAGGTCGGGGTGGGCAGTATATGAGTTGGATTCATCTGGATGATGTTTGCCGACTCTTTATCTTCGCTATTAAGCACGAAAATATGCAGGGAGTTTATAATGCGGTCGGTCCGCATCCGGTTACTAATCAGGAACTTACTAAAGCGGCGGCTGATGTACTAAATAGGCCACTATTTCTGCCGAATGTGCCATCATTTGTCCTAAAATTGCTGTTTGGAGAAATGGCGCAGGTTGTGTTGGGAGGAAGCAGAGTGAGTAACCACAAGATAAGAGAGGCCGGATTTGAATTTGAGCATCCTGCATTACATCCTGCCCTTGCTGACTTACTAACTTAACGTATTAAAAATATATTTTCTGCGTTTTATAGAGCGCAGCCAGACAAAACCACAAAAGAACATGAATACAACAAGTCAAGTTAACGGAACCCAAAAAAAATTACCTGAACATACCCTTACTGAAGAAGAAGCCCGTATCAAACAAGCCTTTATGGATCGCGACTGGAATGAGATTAAGACGCACGATTCCTGGGCAGTCTTTAAAATCATGTCAGAGTTTGTAGAAGGATTTGAGAAGCTCTCTAAAATCGGCCCCTGCGTTACTATCTTTGGCTCGGCTCGTACGCAAAATGATCACCCTTACTATAAAATGGCGGAAGATATTGCCGCTAAGATTGTTCGCCACGGTTACGGGGTGATTACCGGAGGAGGACCGGGTATTATGGAAGCCGGGAATAAAGGCGCCAAAGAAGAAGGGGGCAAATCAGTGGGAGTTAATATTGTTTTACCTTTTGAGCAGAGCAGCAATATCTATATTGACCCGGACAAACTCATTACGTTTGACTATTTCTTTGTTCGCAAAGTGATGTTCATGAAATATTCGCAGGGGTTTGTTGTAATGCCCGGTGGATTTGGTACGTTAGATGAGCTTTTTGAGGCGCTTACCCTGATTCAGACCAAGAAAGTAGGTCGGTTCCCCATTGTGCTGGTTGGCAGTGATTACTGGAAAGGGCTTTTGCACTGGATCGAGGAAATTATGCTAAAACAGGAAAAGAATGTGAACCAAGAAGACCTCAAATTAATTAACGTAGTAGATTCAGCCTCTGAAGCGGTTGAGGTTATTGATAATTTTTACTCGAAATATCTACTTTCACCTAATTTTTGATGTTCAAAAATATTCAAACCCAGGTAGCCATACAATCAATACTTATTGTAGGGTTGCTCATTTATATTGGTTGGCAGGAATTCTCTGACGCGCAGCGTGATGATGTGAAGATGGCTATGATGTCTGAAGGAGAACCCTCCGTGACTACAGCGCCTAAAGATATAGAGGGTACTCCCGAAGTAATTGTTGCTTCAAAAGGTTACAAAGCCTTTACCATTCCTATCCCCCAGCAAATTGAGTTCGTAGGAGAAACCATTCCGCTACAGGAGCCAGACTTACGAGAGCGATTAGACCGCGAGCTTCATGTCAATGCTAACTGGCACTCTAACACCATTCTGATGATTAAGCGGGCTCATCGCTGGTTACCAACCATTGAGAAAATTCTGAAAGAAAACGGTGTCCCCGAAGACTTTAAGTACTTACCCATTATTGAAAGTGGCTTGGTAGAAGATGCCCGGTCGCCTGCGGATGCTATTGGGTTCTGGCAATTACTGAAAGGCACTGCCAAGGATTTTGATTTGGAGGTAAACAAAGAAGTTGATGAGCGCTACGACCCGGTAAAATCTACCGAAGCGGCCTGCCGATACTTAAAGAAAGCACACAGTAAGTTTGGTAACTGGATTAACGTAGCCGCATCGTATAATATAGGAATGCGGGGTTTTGAGCGGCGCTTAGAGGAGCAAAAGATTGATTCGTACTTTGATATGCTGCTGAATGAAGAGACGGCCCGATATTTTTTTCGTCTGGTTTCTATGAAAATGATTCTGGAAAATCCGGAAGATTTCGGGTTTTATATTCAGGAAAAAGAACGTTACTATCAGCCTGAGTTTAAAGTAGTAGAAGTTACTGAAACTATTGATGATCTGGTTGATTTCGCCCATACGCACGGTGTGAGCTACAAAATTCTGAAGCGGTATAACCCCTGGCTGCGGAAAGATGAGCTAACGGTGAAGCGAAATACCTACGAAATTCTCATCTCTCAAGATCCAACCGAACAGTTTATGGAAGGCAGACCTCGCCTTAGTGATTAGGAGTTTCATACACTCATTCGGATAAATTCATTTTCGGCGCTTGTAATCCTTGCGCCGTTTTTTGTACCTTCGGAATTCTGTTTAGAGATACTTATTATAAGAACATAAGGCTGTTGTTATGGCGACTGAAAAGATCGTAGAAGAAATACACGCACCTGATCTACCTGCTTCGTTAGCATACGACCACGAAACAATAGAGATCTACGGGGCTCGGGAACATAACCTCAAAAATATTGATGTAACCCTGCCGCGCAATCAGTTAATTGTGATTACCGGCATTAGCGGAAGTGGCAAATCATCTTTAGCATTTGATACTATCTATGCTGAGGGACAACGCCGCTATATGGAAAGTTTTTCGGCCTATGCCCGCTCCTTCATCGGCAACCTGCAACGGCCGGAAGTAGATAAAATTAATGGGTTGAGCCCGGTTATTTCCATTGAGCAAAAAACTACTTCTAAAAACCCTCGCTCAACAGTAGGCACCGTAACCGAGATTTACGATTTTATGCGCTTGCTCTTCGCCCGTGCTGGCGAGGCGTATTCGTACGAAACCGGAAAGAAAATGGAGCGCCAATCCGAAGAACAGATCATCGACCGGATTATGGATGATTTCT
Organism: Roseihalotalea indica; assembly: GCF_022458895.1. The sequence continues at coordinate 850,719 of NZ_JAINFL010000002.1, forward strand.
CGGATGGTAAACTCATTATTCTGGCTCCAATCGTAAAAGGACGAAAAGGTCATTATCGAGAGCTTTTTCAGCAAGTGCGCAAAATGGGTTTTGCCAAGGTGCGGGTTGACGGAGAGATTTTGGATCTGGCGCCTAAGATGCAGGTAGACCGTTATAAAACGCACGATATAGAGATTGTTGTAGACCGGGTAATTGTACGGGAAGACGACCGCTATCGCATTGCCGAATCTATCAAAACGGCTTTGCAGCATGGTAAGGGCATCATCATGGTCGACGACACCCAGGGTAATGTTCAGCACTTCTCCAAATTTCTAATGGACCCGGAAACCGGTTTAGCCTACGACGAACCGGCACCCAACACTTTTTCTTTCAACTCTCCCTACGGAATGTGCCCCAAATGCCTTGGGTTGGGAGTGATTGAGCAATTTTCTGAAGAAACGATCTTCCCCGATAAAAAGCTTAGCATTAGCCGCGGAGGGGTTGCCCCATTAGGCGAGTATCGCGATATCTGGATTTTTAAGAAACTGGAGGGCGTGCTGAAGCGGCATAATGTGAAACTTACCACACCCATTCATAAACTTTCAGATAAGGTGATGGAAGTGATCATGTACGGTGATCCCAAACCGGTAGCCGTAAACTCAGTAAAATATCCTGGTTCTAAGTATGATGTAGTATATGAGGGAATTACCGGATATCTGGAGAAACAGGGTGAAACCGGAACGGATAAAACTCAGAAGTGGGTGAAGCAGTTTATGACCAGCACTACCTGCCCGGAGTGTGAAGGAACTCGCCTCAAAAAAGAATCACGCTACTTTAAAATTGCCGGTAAAAATATTGCCGAACTGGCCCAGTTGAATATTGATGATCTGCAAAGCTGGTTTGAAAATGTAGAGGAGCGTTTAAGCGACCGGCAGCGATTGATTGGTGGCGAAGTTCTCAAGGAGATTCGTAAGCGCATTGGCTTTTTGGTGGATGTTGGATTGACCTACCTTACGCTTGATCGCCCATTACGAACGCTATCCGGAGGAGAAGCGCAGCGGATTCGTCTGGCTACTCAAATTGGCACTCAGCTAGTAGGTGTACTTTATATATTAGACGAACCTAGTATTGGTCTGCATCAGCGAGATAATGTGAAGCTGATCAAAGCCCTTTATGACTTGCGCGATCTAGGTAACACGGTGATTGTAGTAGAGCACGATAAAGATATGATGCTTCAGGCTGATCATATCCTGGATATTGGTCCCGGAGCTGGGCGGCACGGTGGTAGGGTCATCGCATCAGGAAGCCCAAGTGTGTTTCTTGATCGGGGTGGCGTGACGGCTGATTACCTGAAAGGTAGTCGAGCCATTCAGGTGCCTTCTCAGCGGCGCGAAGGTAACGGAGAGCAGTTGGTGTTAACCGGAGCCCGGGGCAATAATCTTAAAAATGTAACGCTCACATTGCCTTTGGGAAAAATGGTATGTGTTACCGGAGTATCCGGTAGTGGTAAGTCTACCTTAATTCACGAAACGTTGTTTCCCTTATTAAGCAAGCACTTTTATCGTTCCTATGCTGAGCCTTGTCCCTTCGATACGATAAAGGGAATAGAACATATTGATAAAGTAATTGAGGTAGATCAGGCACCCATTGGACGGACTCCCCGCTCGAACCCAGCTACCTATACCGGTGTATTTACCGATATTCGAGCATTATTTTCCGAATTACCCGAAGCCAAAATACGAGGGTATAAACCCGGACGCTTTTCTTTTAACGTAAAAGGTGGCCGCTGCGAAACCTGCGAAGGAGCCGGAATGCAATTGATTGAGATGGACTTCCTGCCCGACGTACACATTCCTTGTCCAACCTGCAAAGGTCGGCGTTACAATCGTGAAACACTGGAGATCCGGTTTAAAGGAAAATCTATTTCTGATGTGCTGGACATGACCGTAGAGCAGGCTGTAGAATTTTTTGAGAATCAGCCTCGTATTTTGCGGAAAATTCAGACGCTGGAAGATGTTGGCTTGGGTTATATCACATTGGGGCAGCACGCCACAACACTATCGGGCGGAGAAGCTCAGCGAGTGAAGTTAGCCACTGAGCTTTCTAAAAAAGATACCGGAAAGACACTTTATATATTAGATGAACCTACCACCGGGCTGCATTTCCAGGATATTCAACACTTGCTGGATGTACTCAATAAGTTGGTTGATAAAGGTAACACCGTACTTATTATAGAGCATAATCTAGACGTTATTAAGGTTGCAGATTACATCGTTGACTTAGGGCCAGAAGGTGGTAGTGGAGGTGGACAGATTATCTGTGAAGGAGCCCCAGAAGTTGTTGCTCAATGTTCTAAAGGGTATACCGCTCGGTTTATTAAAGCAGAGTTGTCATCATAAAAACTTACTATAATTTTGGTTAGTTTATCTCAAAAAACAGGTGTTGAACTTTATCTTGTAGCTCTCACATGAGAGTGAAATACCGCAAAATAGTTTCTAAAAGGTCATTTTTATGTAAATAAGAAATTTTTTTCTATGTCAGAAAAGAGTGCTTTTTAATATAATTCAAAAGATTTATCGTTTCCATAAGGTGGTCTGCCTCAAGTAAATTACATGTGTAGCTTTCATTTAGCTTGAGAGAAGTTACGACAAGAAGAGTTTTTCCACCTTTCTGAATTTTTAAACTTTTTCAATGAAAAATATAAATTAAATTTTAATCCTGCCGCTATTGTGTTAATTCAGGGATAAATTTCTAGTTGCCATTATTTCTATTAGTTTTTTACGTACATAAAAAAAAGCTACTCTGCTCTTTTGAGCATTATTTTCACTACACACGTAATAAATCCAGTAAGTTAAGTAAGAGTGTCTTTAAAAAAACATGTTGTTTTGCTTAAACTCGAAAGTGCTAATTCGTAAGGCATACGCCGAAAATGCATACCAAATAGACTAACAACGAACAACAAACTCTTACTTTTATGATGCAGTATTTCAATCGCGTGCTTAATAAAGCACGATGTTTCGCGATGACACTACCCGTCATTGCGGCTCTCAGCGCACCAGATGCATTTGCTCAGGATGCTGATTCAGGTACAGGCCAGCCTTTGGTGTACGGACCAAAAATCGGGTTAACGTCTAGCGGTTTTTACGAGGGATTTTTAAATGGTAGGCAGCATACGGGTAGTGTTACCGGAGTAGCTGTTGGTGGTTTTGCTTCTTACAGCCTACTGGATTTTTTAGATGTGTCTGCAGAGCTTATGTATATGCAGCAGGGAGGGACCCGGGTAGAACTGAAAGAATCAATAGTAGATGGTTCTCTGATTACAACCACAGGTAATGTTAAGTTGCACAATGTAGAATTTCCGGTGTTGGTGCGCTTAGGTATGCCAAATCCGGTATTAGGGATTCGTCCACAATTAGTATTTGGGCCATCAGTAGGGTTTAATGTTGCAGCCATTCAATCACAGGATATTACATATTTTGTAGATGCCTTCAATGAAACTCCTGCTGGTTTGGAAACATTTGCTCGTACTGGAAGTGGCACTGAGAATGTGCGGTCTGAGTACCGATCAATGCAGTATGGTTTAAATGTTGGGCTGGGCGCTAAGATTCCGCTGGAAGGTGGAAGCAATACGTTCTTTTTTGATGCCCGATATCGTTACGGCGTGAATGCCATCAACAATGGGTATGATCCTAATGACTTATTGCGAGATGCAACTGATATCCGCTCTAATACTTTTCTCTTCTCCATAGGTATCACCTTATAATCTCCACTTAACAATAAATTTATTACCAAATTATCTCCCTTTAATCTAAATTAACATGCGAAATTTGAACATGAAAAATTGGTTTCCCACCCTGTTAGGAGCTGGTGTCATTGCTGGTAGTCTAGCCCTTACCTCCTGCGAGGATGAGTTCACTGAAGCAGATGCCATCGCTCTGCAAGACTCAACATTAACTGCTCTAAAAAAATTAGACAATGAAAATGCCATTGCTAAAGATAAGCTTGATCATGAGCAGGAAATGGCTTATGAAAGGTATCAAGACTCTTTAGAGCGCATTGGACCTATCGTAAATTATTCTGTTACGGTCATGGCGGGTGGCAGTGCTAATACAAGCGCTAGAACCGAAGGGGAAAATTTTGCCTCTGGAGCTACTGTTACTGTGGTTCAGGGAGGAGTATCTCAAGACGCAACTACAAATGCGGGTGGTGTGGCAACATTTGGCGATCTGCGTATTGGTAATGCTACTGTCATTATAGAAGCCCCTGATCATACTACCATGACATATACTACAATGTTAGGTTACCCTAATTCAGGCTTGCAGGAAGATAACGTAGGGACAACAGTGCCAATTTTCCCGTTGACAGTAGAGGCTGGTGCTTCAGAAGTGAGTGGTACTGCCTGGGCTGAATTAGATTTGACCAACGATGAGCCTGAATTTGCTGAAGGTGCAATAGTAAGAGCTACCCTTAGTGTAGGTAATGCTTTAGGCGCTTATGGAATTAATACTGGTAACGATAAAGGTGAAATCCAGTCTGCTTCGTATAGCAATTTTATTGTGACTGACACAGTAGATGCTAGCGGTAGTTACTCATTAGTTATTCCTAATGGCAATGCTGACAGTGGAAACGGAATTTTTGGACCAGCTCTGAGCATGGATTTTCTTCCTTTTGAGGCTCAGCAGACATTAGTGGTAGAGCAAGGTGATTCACTAGCTGTAATCAGCAGGGCTGCAATTTTTGGTGACGGTACTAACTATGATGTTGAATCCTTACCTAGCGTTTATGTTGAGGTTGAAGAACCTGTAAACTCTGCTAGTGGATTTGAGCTAGGAGCCAAAGCAAATCGGTCTGCTTTGAGCAATAGTGCAATTGATATAGCCACTAGGGGTTCTGGATACGCAGTAAATGACACGATCTTCTTTTCTGCTGACTCTGATGGTGAACAAGCTGGATTTAGAGTTACTTCAATAGATGCTAATGGTGGAATACTAGGGGTCAGCGGTATAGACAATGATATTGATGACATTGATAACTCATTTGCTGCATATAGCGAAGAGCCTAGTGTTGCTTCTACCTCAGGTAGCGGTTCTGGAGCTACTTTTGACTTACGATTTGTAACTACTTACAATGTTTTTGTAAAAAACCAAGGTTCAGGATATTATAGTTTGCCAATTGTAACAGGTAGTGCGATGTATTACAGCGGGTACACTCTAACAAGTACAGTTGATAATAATTTGAATGACTGGTCTTCTAACATTGTATCTTATATCCTTGATGATGTAGCTATTATCGATGGTAAAATTGTTGCAGATAATGGGGTTAATGCAGATACTATTGCAACTACAGCCTATTTGGCTAGTGTTCCGGAGTTAACGGTGCAAGCACCTACCATAAGAAAAGCAATTGTAAAGCCAAGCAACATTTCTTTCTCGAATGGTAAAATCACTAATATTGGTTACTATGACGCTGGAGAAGGATATACATCAGCACCCAAGATCACTATTCGCTCGGTAATAGATGGTAAAGAAACATCTGCATCTGCTACCAGCACAATTAATAGTTATAATGGGTCCATTTCTGGCATTGTTGTTACTAATGGTGGCGAAGGATTTGTTGCAAATATTAATGATATTGACGGTGATGGAGGGCAAAGTCAGAATGCATCTCAATCAAGCAAGCCAAGTGTATCTAGTGTAAAACCAGGTGCTACAGGGCTTAATAAAGATTTTAACTACGGAACAGGTAAACGTAACGGAAACTAAGTAATTTATTTTGCTTCACTGAAAAAGAGGTTTGCAGCGTTAAGTTGCAAACCTTTTTCTTTTATTCAAACACCTTCCTCTGTCACTCGTTAAATCAATGTAATCTAATCCTATTTATCACTATGGCAGTCATTGAAGAACCTACCGAATATACAGTATCACAACGTCACCTTACCACCCAACTGCCTGATATTGGCAAGCCTCGGGTGGTTATCATCGGTGGTGGCTTTGCTGGCATTCAAATGGTAAAACATTTGAATATGAAGGAAGTGCAGGTAGTTATGCTGGATCGGCACAACTATCATACTTTTCAACCTCTATTGTACCAAGTTGCTACTGCTGGACTGGAGCCGGATTCTATTGCTGGCCCATTACGTAAGATATTTGATAACGACAAGAACTTTTTCTTTCGGATGGCTACCGTAGACCGGATTGACCCCGAGCGCAAAAGCGTGCATACCACCATCGGAGAGATTACTTACGACCATCTGGTGATAGCAGTAGGCACCAAAACGAACTACTTTGGCAATAAACGCATTCAGCGCCTGGCATTCCCGCTTAAGCAAGTGCCTCAGGCTCTAAACCTGCGTAGTCATATTCTTCAAAACTTTGAAAAAGCCGTTACTTCTGATTCAGAAGAAGAGATTGACCGGCTTACCAACTTTGTTATTGTAGGTGGTGGCCCTACGGGCGTAGAGTTAGCTGGGGCATTAGGCGAGCTAAAAAAGTATGTGTTGCCTCGCGATTATCCTGAAATTGACTTTAAGGTCATGAAAGTGTATCTGGTAGAAGGGCTGGAGCGGTTGCTTCCTACTATGTCAGAGAAGTCAGGTAAACGGGCTGAGAAAGATCTTACCGAGCGGTTCGATACTATTGTAAAACTGAAAACCATGGTAGAAGACTATGATGGCTACAAAGTGAAGCTGAACAACGGAGAAACTATTAGTAGTGAAACGCTGGTTTGGGCTGCCGGTGTGCAGGGAGCTATCATTCCTGGTTTAGATCAGGCCACCATTGAGAAAGGCCGGTACGAAGTGAATGAGTACAACCAGGTAAAAGGTTACGATAATATTTATGCCATAGGCGACATTGCTGCAATGTACACCAAAGAATATCCCAAAGGGCATCCTCAGGTGGCACCAGTAGCTATGCAGCAAGGAGAGCAGTTGGGCAAAAACCTGAGCCAAATTCTGAAGGGAAAAGAACCCAAGCCTTTTTCGTATTTCAATAAAGGCTATATGGCTACGATTGGCCGAAATCGAGCCGTAGCAGATTTACCGGGAAACATCAAGTTTAGCGGGTTTTTTGCCTGGTTATCTTGGATGTTCGTTCACCTCTTGTTCCTGGTGAGTTTTCGCCAGAAACTTATCACTCTGGGCAATTGGATGTGGAACTACTTTACCTATGATCGAGGCACTCGCTTGATCATCCGCCCTTTCAACTATCGCAAAACAGTGTCTCATCGTAAAGAGGAGCTGAAAGAAGAAGAAAGTCACCGTAACGATGAGCACAAAGAAACTTTTGAGGTGAGCGGACAAAGAGAATAATAGGGAGGCTTTCTGTTATTTACTGCCCAAATGAGTAGAATACCCCTAGGTTAAAAGGGACGTATATTACATTGTAATCAATACTTCTCTGGTTACTTCCATTCTCATTGGCAAAAATGAGCTGGTATTTAATATTAGCATCAAAGCGTATCTGTTCACTTGATGCGTACTGAATACCAAAAGTGGGTGCGACACCAAAGTGAGAGTCTGATACATTGAATCCGCCAGCTTCGTATGCAATTCGGTTAATACCCACGCCCAGACCCAGATAGGGCTGAATAGCCTCTTCGCTTAATAAATATAAAAGAGAAAAGGTGATAGGAGTGATATTGTAATTCAAACCGCTGTTCATTCCCCCCGACATTAATGCAAAAGAATGAAGACCAATGCTGGCGCTAACCATGGTAGGAACAGAGGAGGAGGAGTAACGAGCTTCTACATCAAAACCAAAACCGGTTTGGGCAGTATTTCCGAAAGTGCCCAACGGAAATGCCGGGGCAACATGAGCGCCTAGCGAGACTTGAGCGAAGCTGGAGGTGATAAATCCAAGTACAAAAATGGCAGAAAAGAATAATGGTTTCATATAACAAGCACTTTGGATAAAGATAAGGGAAAAGTAGGCTGATCAAAAAAATAAAAAGCCATCCACCTGGGGTGAATAGCTTTTTTCATCGTAACAGCTACCTAATAAACTATTGTCCTATTTTAAATGAGAGGCCTATATTAATAGGCACTAATGTTATATTTTCTTTGAATTGCACTTCAGTAAATGGAAGAGATTCATTCATAAAGATTGTATGATACTCGGCATTGGCATGTAAATCAATATTCTTATTAATAGGGATCAGAATGCCTGCTGTAGGGGCAAAGCCAAAGTAGGTTCGGGAAATATCAATGAAAGAATTAATTTTCATATTATAAGCTCCGCCTTTGATTCCAACATACGGTTTAATACCATCGGTCATGGGGGTAAAGGCCAGTGAAGCAGCAATGGGTGTCAGGGAAAAATCAAAACCAGGAATGTTTAATCCGAAAGGGCTGGCGCTAAAAGAAAATCGTTGGAATGAAACGCCCGCCAGTACATTGGGGCTCACCTGGTATTTTCCCTCAATCCCAAAGCCGTAGCCCATATCAGAAATGTTAGCAAAGTTACCCATCGGAAAAACCGGAGCTCCGCTAACTCCTACTGAAAGTTGAGCATGTGAGGCGGTATGAATAACGATTAATGTGCATATAGTGAATAATAACTTTTTCATAATATCGGTTAGTAAAGTTGTGAACATGATTACAACCTTACGTAGGCAATTTCTGTGCAGAAAATGAGTTGCAAACTAAAAAAATGCATGATTTTTGCTATAGGTAATATTTATAAGGCTGATATACAGTAAGTTAGCTGAAAAAATTTTATTTATCAGCTATAAATAATTCAGCCGCAATGCCATCAGCCAGTAATTTTCCAGTTTTTGTAAGCACAAACTGCTGGTTTTCTAACGTGGCTTTTTTGGTAGCAACCAACTGCTCTATATAGGCAGCATGATGCGTCAAAAGATCATACTGATGCGCTGATTTTAGCCAGTCAAGATCGCAACCCCACTTGGTGCGCAGTCCCATCATCAGGTATTCGTTAATCTGATCAACCCGACTCAGTACTTCTCGCTCAAAAGGAATTTTCTGATCAGCCAGCGCCTTCAGATATTTTCCGTTATTCGCCACATTATATTGCCGGGTGGCGCCATTAAACGAATGTGCGCCCGGCCCTACACCCAAATAATTCACATTGCGCCAATAGTTGCTATTGTGTTGTGATTCTGAGCCAGGCTGGCAAAAATTAGACACTTCATACTGCTCGTAATTTGCTGATTCCAGTCGATCAATGAGCAATTCAAACTGTTCGGCGGCAAAGCTTTCGTCCACCGGTGGGATTTTGTTGTGGCGTAGCCAGCGCCCAAACACCGTGTTTTCCTCAATCGTCAGACAGTAGGAAGAAATATGGGAAGGCTTAAGAGCAGTGGCTTTTGCTAGATCTTCCTCCCAAATGCTATGGTCGGGGTGAGGAATGGCGTAGATGAGGTCGATGCTTAGATTAGTGAACCCAACATCCTGAGCCTGCTGAACACAGGCTTGCGCTTCGCTTGCCGAATGAGCCCGGTTCAGGTAGCGGAGGTGCGGCTCGTAAAACGATTGAATACCAATGCTCAATCGGTTGACTCCCGCTTCTTTCAGACTACGCAACTTCTCAGGAGATAAGTCGTCAGGGTTAGCCTCAAGCGTAATTTCGGGGGATGCAGCCACCGGAAAGTGCTGGTAGATGGCTTCTAACAACTGTTGAAGTTCTGCTTCGGTCAGCAAGGAAGGAGTGCCACCGCCAAAATAAATAGAATTAACCGGGGCGCCGCTCAGATAATCAGCTTGCATGACCAGCTCATGAGCAATAGCCTTCACCATGTCAGCTTTACGCTGCTGGTTGGTGCTAAAATGAAAATCGCAGTAAAAGCACGCCTGCTTGCAAAAAGGTATATGAAGATAAATGCCAGCCACAGCGCATAAACATCCCAGCCAACTATGGCGTTCCGATTAGAGCAGTGTCTTCGAGAATAAATTAAATTGTGGTTATGTGTCTTGGTGTTCAAGGAGGTAAAGAAACTTTCAATATTTGAATTCTGGCAAAATACCTGCTAATCTTGCAGCATGGAATGGAATTGGATCGAATTTTTTGCGGTAGTCTTCGGACTGGTGGCCGTATTCTTTAATACCCGGGAAAATGTGTGGGGCTGGCCCACCGGTATTGTCGGAGTAGTTTTAAGCGGGATTCTTTTTTTTCAGGTTCGGCTCTACGCTGATCTGGGGTTGCACGTTGTCTACTTTGTGCTGGGCTTTTACGGTTGGTATAAGTGGCTGTACGGAGGGAAGAACCAAACCGAACTACAGGTAAGCCAAACCGGTAATCCACTCATTGTCTGGTTAATTGTAGCGGGAATTGCCGGAACGGCGGGCATCGGTTATTTTTTCGCGCATACTACCGATGCCGATCTTCCTTACTGGGACGCCTTTACTACTGCTTTTAGCCTGGTAGGGCAGTATATGCTGGCCAAAAAGAAAATAGAAAACTGGATTGTCTGGATCATCGTGGATGCCGTTGCTTCGGGTATTTACGTGGTGAAAGAATTGTATCTACTGGCGCTACTTTACTTTCTGTATCTGGGGCTGGCTACCTATGGTTATCTGAACTGGAAACGCTCCATGTCTTACGCTCATGGTTAAAGTTGTAATCACCGGTCCCGAATCCAGTGGGAAAACAAAGCTGGCTGAGCTATTGGCCGAACACTATCAAGCGCCCTGGGTGCCCGAATATTCCCGCGATTATCTGCTGGAACTGGACCGTAAATACCAGGAAGAAGATTTGCTGACTATTGCCAACGGGCAGGTAGCCCGGGAAGATGCGTTTGCTCAAAAAAAGCCTGAGTTGCTAATATGCGACACTAGTATGGTGGTGCTGAAAGTGTGGAGCGAATACGTGTATCACCGTTGCCATCCCTGGATTTTGCAGCAGATTGAACTACGGCCAGTTGATCTTTACCTGTTGTGTTTTCCTGATGTTCCTTGGGAGCCAGACCCGCTGCGAGAGAACCCACTAGATCGGGATGTGCTGTTCGATATGTATCAACAATCACTAACCGGAAAACCTACGGTGGTAATTCGGGGTAATTACCCAAAACGGATAGCCCAGGCAAAGAATGCGATTGATCGGTTGCTTTCCTGATTTTTCCCATATACATTTGAGCTTTCAAAAGCTATTCGCCGTTTAGGCTCTAGCTGCACGAACCAAGGGGTGCCTCAACATAACGGGCTGAGATTATACCCTTACTACCTGATCTGGGTAATGCCAGCGCAGGGAAAATTCGGAAGCGAAAACCGCTTCTACTGTTTAACTTTTTTATCAAACGTACTATGAAAACCCTAACCACGCTCCTGCTGGTAGGATGCCTGTTCCCCGTATCGGTATGGGCTCAAACCTCGGTATCCGGCACAGTGACCGATGCCTCCACTAATGAACCTTTAGTCGGTGCCAACATCCGGGTTGTGTCTACCCAGCAAGGCGCCACCACCGACACTCAAGGAAATTATCGCCTGGAACTCAGTCAGGATTCAGCCATGCTGCAAATTAGCTATGTGGGCTATCAATCACGAAATATCAAAATTAATGGTACAAGCCAAGCTATTCAGCGGTCCATACAGCTTTCCCCATCTTCTTCGCTGGAAGAAGTGATTATTGAGGCCATCAGGGCTGATCAGCAGGCACCGGTAACGCAGAAAACCATTGAACGAGAAGAAATAGAAGAATTGTACGTAGGTCAGGATGCTCTGTATGTACTGGAAGAAATCACTCCGTCTATTCTTACCTATTCGGAGTCGGGTACGCAATTGACGAATTACGGGCAGATGCGGCTGCGGGGTATTGATCAGACCCGTATCAACATCACGCTGAACGGGGTGCCGCTAAATGATATGATCGATCAGGGAGTGTTTTTCTCTAACTTTTCTGATCTGGGTAATAGTGTTTCTTCCGTGCAGGTGCAACGAGGGGTGGGCACCAGTACCAATGGTACCGCTTCTTATGCCGGCTCAATCAGTTTTGAAGCAGTGAATCTTGACGATAGTGTAGCCAGCACCGAACTGCAACTTTCCGGCGGTTCTTTCCGGACAATACGAGCCAGCGGAGAGGTTAAAACTGGCAAATTAAGCAATAATACCGCTTTTTATAGTCGCTTTTCCCGGACTAAGTCGGAAGGATACCGTAACCATTCCGGTACGGATTCCTACTCCTTTTTCTTCTCAGGAGGCTACTTTGGTGAAAAGGACTTGCTCAAATTAACTGCTTTTACCGGGCAGACTAAAAATGAGCTAGCCTACCTGCCGGTTGCGCTACCAGACATTCAGCAGAACCCAAAAACCAACTACGTATCAGATAACGATACCGATGACTTTGGGCAGGAATTTATTCAGCTACAGTATACGCGTATTATCAATCCCAGTCTATCTTCGGTATCCTCGGTGTACTACGGCGGAGCGGGAGGTGATTTTCCGGCAGGTTTTACCGATGAGAACGGTAACTTCAGCCAGGTAAATTATCCGTTGTTCAATGACCATTTTGGGTTTATGACCTATCTTAACCATACCTCCTACGATGGGCAGCTCAGCATCAATGGCGGGGTGCATGCGTATACGTTCCGACGCGAAAACATTGAGGCTATTATTCCTACCATCAACGAACCCTACTATTATGATAAATCCCGGAAAAATGAGCTGAGTGTGTTTGGTAAGGTGAGTTATGAATGGAACCAACTGATGCTGTTCGGTGATATTCAATTTCGTAGCGTTGGACTAAGCCTGACTCCCGACCAGGACTTCCTGGGTCAATCTGCCAGCGTCCCGGACCGAGACTGGACATTCATTAACCCAAAAGTTGGAGTAACGTATCGCTTTACCCCATTGATGGATGCTTATGCCTCATTTGGCCGCAGTGGCCGAGAGCCTACGCGCTATGACATTCTGGGTTCTACTCAAATCAACACCTTCAATTTGCCCAGTGCTCAGGATGTAAATGCCGTGCAGCCCGAATATGTGAATGATCTGGAAGCTGGAGTGCGCATCCATCGGGGTAAATTAGCCGGGCAGGCCAATCTTTTCTATATGCAGTTTGAAAACGAGATTGCCCCCATTGGCGAATCTATTCCCGAAGGATTTGTGCAGTTACGAAAGAATGTGCCCAATAGCTACCGCCGTGGTATAGAAGTGGACTGGACGTATCAACCTACTGCGCAACTGTCATTTTCCGGCAATGCCACGTATATGCAGAGTAATATCGATGAATACGCTCCAGAAGGCTCTGATCAGGTTTTTCGCAATGTGGAACCGGTTATCAGCCCGGATTGGCTGGTGAATGGTTCATTGGCCTATCAGTTGATAGATTGGCTGGGAGCTTCGGTTAGTGGGCGTTACGTCAGCGAGTCTTACCTGGAACCTACTAATCAGCCGAATTTGATACTGCCTTCGTTTTTCCTGATGGATGCCCGGGTTACCGCCCGTTTCCGTCAGCATGAATTCAGTATTCAGGCGAACAACCTGTTTGATACGGAGTACTATAGCTATGGCGAGCCGGTGATGTACGGCGACGAAACTGTTCCTGGCTACTTTGTGCAGCCGCCTCGTCACTTTTACGCCATCTTACGGCTTCGCTTCTAATTTTTTCATCTTATAACCTATCAACCTATGAAATTGAAAGTAGCTTTAGATTGGACCCCCAACGTTATCCATGCCGGATTGTACGTTGCTCAGATTGAAAATTACTGGAAAGATAGCGGTCTGGAGGTGGAATACATCTCCGTTGAAATTGATAATTACCAGAAGAAAACCACCCAGCGGCTTGCCGAAGGAGAAGTGCATGTTGCCTTAGGACCTTCGGAACATCTGCTGGATTATCGTCTATTAAAGGAAAACACTGCTTCGCTCAAAGCGATTGCCACCGTTATGCAGTACGAAACCAGTGCCTTTGTAACCCTACCCGATAGTGGAATCACCCACCCCGCGCAACTGGACGGGAAAACCTACGGCGGATATCGCACCCAGCTGGAACGAGAACTGCTGACCAGCCTGATTCAGCAAGATGGTGGAAAAGGAGATATTTCATTAGTCACGCCACCACGCCTGGATGTTTTTGATGCCTTTTTGCAGAAACAATTTGAAGTATGTTGGGTATTTATGCCCTGGGAGGGAGTAATCGCCGAACAGCAAGGTCATGAGCTTAATGCGTTTCATCTGCACGATTATCAGATTCCCTACGGTTACTCTCCCATACTGATGGCTCAGGAAGAAGTGCTGAAAAAGGAAAAAGAAGCTTTCCAGGCTTTTTTAGCAGCTGCAAGTAAAGGGTATCAGCAAGCTGCCGAGCGACCTGAAGCAACGGCCAAACTGTTGGTAGACCATGTGGATCATCCTAACTTTCAAGACCTTGCTTTCATTACCCGTGCCATGCAGGTCATTGCTCCTTCGTTTTTAAATGAACAAAAGCATTGGGGAATGATGCAAGCCGAACGTTGGGATGCCTATGTTCAATGGCTAGGCAAGCACCATCTACTTAAACGTCACAATAATACTCATTTACAGGCTGAACAGTTAGATGTAACACCCCTTTTTACAAACGAGCTATTAGAGTGATCCTAACATTACCTGCCACTGGTGGTTGTTAGTCTAAAAGTCCTATGAAAATATCCATAGCGTTAGACTGGTCGCCTAATACACTGCACGCCGGTTATTTTGTAGCCGAAGCAAAAGAGTATTATAAAGATGAGCATCTGGATGTTACGTTTGTTAATCCGGAAGACGATAATTACACTACCACTCCTGCTAAGAAACTGGCCAATAAGCAGGTACATTTGGCCGTGGCTCCTTCGGAAAGCGTCATCAGCTTTAATACGCTGAAACAATCGATTCCCTTGGTTGCTGTTGCGGCTGTTTTGCAGAAAGATGCCAGTGCCATTATCGTTCGGGAGGATAGTGGTATTGAGCGGCCGGCTCAACTGGATGGTAAAACTTTTGCTTCTTATCATGCCCGCTTCGAGGACGATATTGTTCGTCATCTAATAAAAAGTGATGGTGGACAGGGAGACCTTCAAGTGGTTAACCCTGAAAAACTGGAAATGTGGCATGCTGTGGCTGATCAGGTTGCTGATGCTACCTGGGTGTTTATGCCCTGGGAGGGGCCTAAGGCAAAGCACGAGCGCAATCTGTTGTTCCGGGCTTTTCGCTTTGAAGAGTACGATATTCCCTATGGCTATTCTCCCTTACTGATTACCCATGCTGATTTTGTTACAGAAAAGGCAGAAACTCTTCAGGCATTTATAAAAGCTACAGAAAAAGGGTGGCGTTACGTAGTCGATCATCCAGAACAGGCAGCCGAATTATTGCATAAACATATAAGTCATGTTGATTTTCAGAATTTAAAAATGCTGGAAGAATCACTTCGGTTACTCTCCCCTTTCATTTTATCAGATCGCGGCCGCTGGGGCTTTATGGATGGCACTCGCTGGCTGGATTTTGTAGAGTGGATGGTGAACACGGAAGTTCTGAAAGATGTAGATGGCGTACCTATGAACTTAGGGCAGATTGATACGTCTATGTTCTATACCAATGATTTCTTTAAGTAGTCTCTGGAGAAAAAAAGCATAATCTTAACCTAAACCTTTCATTTACAGGTAGCTAGGTTGTATTTGTGATCGCTTTGTTAGATTTTTGACATAAGCGATCAATCGGGAATATGCGCATATTTTTATTAGGGGTAGCTTACTGGCTTATTTTAGGAAGTGGGGTGACCTATGCGCAATGGCAGGTGCAGGTTAATATAACTGACGAGGAGAAGAAAATCGCAGAGCCTTACTTTCCATCAACGCAGCATGAAACCCTAGCTTCTGCTCAAACGGCAGTGGCAGAAATGATTACGTCATTACAGCAATCAGGGTACTTTCAAGCGTATGCTACACCGTTGCCTCCACAGGATAGCTTACTCTATGCAGTAGAATTATCCGTAGGCAATCCGTTTCATTGGGCTTATCTCAAACCGGGAAATTTAGATGCTGCTTTGCAGGCACAATCAGGCTATCGAGAGCAGCTATTCCTTCAGCAACCTTTCCACTATGCTGATTTTCAGCAAATGGTTGAGAATTGCCTTGATTATTCTGAAGAACATGGGTTTCCTTTTGCTTCTGTCCGTTTAAAAGATATTGATGTAGAAGATCAAGCAATCACAGCTACGCTGGATTATCAATCAGGTCCTCTAATCCGCTTTGGTGAATTAAATATAATAGGAGCTGATAATATAAAACCTGAGTTTCTGGAAGCTTATCTGGGAGTGCGCACAGGAACTGTGTATAGTGAAAAGAAAGTAGCTCAAATTACCTCACGTCTTCAGTTGCTACCTTTTCTTACGCTAGATGGCCCGGTAGAAACTCGCTTTCAGAATGAGGTGGCTGACCTTTATCTGCCACTCACAGTTCAGCCTTCTAACCAAATTGATGGAGTACTGTCAGTTTTGCCAGATGTCGGACGCGATGATAGAAAATTACTGTTAACCGGTGAGCTAAATATTTTACTACGTAACCTGGCAAAATCAGGAAAAACCTTTTTTTTGCATTGGCAGCGTCTACAGGTAGCTTCTCAACAGTTGTCTATATCCTACGATCATCCTAATTTGCTACGTTCTCCTTTTGGGTTTGGCTTTAACTTTAATCTGCTTAAAGAAGATATCCTGTTCCTAAACCGCAAAGCAAACCTGTCAGCATCGTATTTGACAGGCAAAAATCATCGCATTACACTGTTTGGAGACTGGAGAGCCAGTCGGCTTACTGGCGAGCGGGCTACTATGGTAGGAAACGGATCTTCTGATTTTGCCGATGTATCAGTGCACGGTGGAGGCCTCCAGTACGACTGGACTCAGGTAGATCAGTTGTTGTTTCCTCGCCGAGGTTATGCCTTTACTTTAATGGGGCGAAGTGGGAGAAAAACTGTATCGTTTTGGAAGAGAGAGGGTACTCAAAATGATCAACTTATCTATCAAACGCAGGTAAGTCCTCAATGGGCAAGTGAGTTTTCTTTTACTCAATATTACATGTTCGGGTCAAACCTGGGGATATCTCATCAGATACAGGGGGCCGCACTACTAGACAACTCTCTTTTTCTTAATGAATTGTACCGTTTAGGTGGGTTAAAAAGCCTACGCGGGTTTGCAGATAATTGGTTTTATGCATCTCAGTACGCATTGTCTAAATTAGAGCTAAGATGGCTTCTTGAGCCTGAAATCGCAATCCCTTCTTACCTTTTTGCGTTTTACGATCAAGCTTGGATGCGCCAGCAATATCATAACAAAAGTAATAGAGATTATCCAACTGGCATTGGTGCCGGCGTTAGTATAAGTACCCGGGCTGGGTTATTCAGTTTAGCCTATGCTCTGGGAAAATCTAAAAATCAGGCGATGAGCTTAAGCACTTCTAAGGTACATTTTGGCTATATTAGTCGTTTCTGATAACACCCGTTTTTAAAACTTACGCCGTATATTGCGGCCATTAATGATAACGGTATGATTCGTGTATAAACGCGGTTAGAATGAACAGGCAATATCAACTATTAATAGCTTTTTTACTTATATGGAGCTTTCAGGCTTCTGGACAAAATCAGGGGACTGATATATCTGCGGATGATTATTCCGTAATAAAAGATTTGCGTCAAGAGTGGTTGACAGTAGATAAAGACAACCGCTACGTTCCCTACGTCTCAGATCAACAGAAAAAAGGCCCTGTTATTGGTGTACAATTAGATTTGGCTCGCTATAGCGGTAATAAACTTCGCTATTGCGTTCCTAAAAACAGTGCGTTGCTTATTAATCAACAACTTGTTAAAAACTTCGACCGTTCCACCTGTCTTTTTCTGGATATCGACAGCCTACGTGAGCAATATCAGGAAAAAATACTGATTACTATATTCCAGCCTGAAAAGGATTTTGACAGAGTGAGTTTAGAAATAGTTAGTTTTGGAAAACATCTGGCTGAGAAAAATCCAGTTTTAGCTAGAGCCAAAACTGCTAAGATGGATTTTTTTGTACTTGGACTAGTTATTCTCCTGGTATTTTATGCTACGCTAAGAAATCAGTATACTAAAAATTTTAGAGTAATTTATAATATTCCGCGTATTTTATCATCCAAGGTGCGAGAGGATGATGTGCGGATCAAACTGCTTAATGAAGCACACATTGCTTTCTTAATTCAACATTGCCTCCTTATCGCATTTTTGCTAATCATCATGGTACCACCTACGATAGATTTGCCCTTTGTGATACCCTATATTTCATTTCCGCTTCAAACGTTTTCCAAGTATATGCTTTTGTGGGGTGAAGTAGCACTTATAGTATTCGTTACTATTTGGGTAAAGTATATACTGTTAATGTTGCTAGGCTCTCTGTTTAAATTAAGAGGTTTAAAGTATCTTCATATGTTCGATTTTATGCGGATGTCACTAGTATTCTGGGCAGGAGTATTTATAGTAATAATGTGCTTTTTTCCTAACGCTGCTATAAATGAAGATACATATATAGAAGGCCTTATCTATGGTTTCTTGCTGTTCGCTCTTCTTCGTATTGCAGTGCTGTATTTTCGTCTTTCAAAAAATGCTTCATTTAGAAATGTATATTTATTTTCATACATTTGCGTTGCAGAAATCATTCCGCTACTAGCAGGACTAGAATTACTTATTGGCTAAGTATTTATTCCTTAAAAAATTAGAATTTAATTGGGTTTTTATGTGTTTCCAAAATTGGAAGTCTTATTCCCTATGGTTTCTAATTAAGTAGAGTTAAGCAAAAATACATTACCAATTTCATCATTTACCAATAAATATCAATAAGAGGAATACGCATGAGTGATAGCAAGATTAACAAAGACCGCCTTTTCCCTGTAACCAGCATCCTCGTATCCCAGCCTGAACCACAAAATGGTAAATCGCCATATTTCGACTTAGCAGATAAGTATGGTATTAAGGTTGACTTTCGTCCGTTTATAGAAGTTAAACCCGTAAATGTAAAAGACTTCCGTAAACAAAAAATTGAAATCTTAGACCACACCGCCATCATTTTTACAAGTCGTAATGCGGTAGATCATTTTTTCAAAATCTGTGGTGAGTTGAGAATAGAGATGCCTTCAGATATGAAGTATTTTTGTATTTCTGAGCAGACTGCTAACTATCTTCAGAAATATATCGTCATCCGAAAGCGCAAAATCTTTACAGGTTTCCGGACAGCACAAGATTTGCTCGAGATACTGAAAAAGCATAAAGATGAAAAGTATCTGTTTCCATGCTCTAGCATCCGCAAAAATGATATCCCCGACTTTTTAGAAACCAATGGGTATAAATATACAGAAGCGGTTATGTATGAAACTGTTGCTGCTGATTTGTCAGATTTAGAGGATGTTTATTATGACATTATCGCTTTCTTCAGCCCGTCCGGTATCAACTCTCTTTTTGTCAACTTTCCTGATTTTAAGCAGAATAAAACGCGAATTGCTGCTTTTGGTCCTACTACAGCCAGTGCAGTGCGCGATGCAGGATTAGTTCTGGATATTCAGGCTCCTATGCCAAATGCACCATCCATGACAGGCGCTCTGGAGTACTATATTAAAGAGGCAAATAAAAATCAGCAGGAAGTCAAAAAATAATAGTAAAAGGCTAGTACAATTCAGTGAATAAGTGTACGTTGTATGAAAAAGTAGAATTATGTAAAGGAAAAAATAGGGTAACATTCTACTTTTAGGCCTGATTTGACTTTTAGCATGAGAAAAGCTTTACTTGTACTCGTTTGCTTATTAACTGTAGGTAGCACTGTCATCTATGCTCAACAAAGTGCACAGTTTAGCCAGTACATGTTCAATACTTTATTTTACAATCCTGCATACGCTGGAGTAGAGGGGGTTACCACGATTACGGCATTCCACCGTACGCAGTGGGCTGGATACCAACCTACTACTGGTGATCTTAGCGGAGGGATTAACACTCAGGTAATTAGCCTTAACACCCCTATCTTAAAATTAAGAAGTGGCTTTGGTCTACATGTAGTAAATGATCAGATTGGCCCTCTTACCAATCAGGAAGCCCAAGCATCATTTGCTTATCACTTAGGAGTAGGAGCAGCTAAATTAAGTTTAGGAATAAGAGTTGGTGCGTTTTCTCAAACAGTTGATTTTGATCAATATCGTTGGGTAGACCCGAATGATCCTTTGCGGCAAGCTGGAAAAGATTCGCAAATGCGTCCTGATTTTTCCGCAGGTGTATTTTACCGCGCTCGGCAATTTTATGCAGGTGTTGGATTCAAGCATTTGGTAGATACGCAATTTAGTTTTGGAATTGATACATTAAATAACCCTTTACAGAACCATATGACTGTAACGGGTGGTTTCGATTATGAGCCTACATATAAAGTTCGCTTAACACCATCATTTCTGGTACAGTCAGACTTAAATACTTATTCGTTTGATATTGGTGTAATGGCTACTTATAATGATACAATGTGGGGTGGGTTGTCTTATCGACAACAAGAATCTTTAGTGGGTATGATTGGATATAGTTTTTTCCGTGAAAAATCATTAAAATTAGGGTACGCCTTTGATTATACCATTATTGCTCAAGAGGCAAAAGCAACTTCCTCACACGAAGTTATGGTAAGTTATAGCTTACCTGTGTCTTCGGCTGGCGAGAAAAAGATCATTAGAACGCCTAGGTTTCGTCAGTAGCTTATTTGAATAATTTTATTTAATATAAGTATATTTCAATTTACTTTTAAAAAGTGCTAAAACATTACAAAGCAACAAATCGCGTATTTTTGACTCGTTCTTATTGAAGAACATTTACAATATTTGTGTTCGTGTTGACGTGTATGTTATAAAACAATTTGTGTTATGTGTAAAACTATTCGATGCAGCAGCGCCGTTCTGTCGCTCTGCGTACTAGTCGTGCTGCAAGGCTGCGGTCTTTTCGGTGGCGGTGGCGAAGATTATGGCCAGCTTGTCGGTGTGCAAGGTCGTGAATACGATGGCATGCCCACACCCTATGGCATGGTACGGGTTCCCAGTGGAACGTTCCATATGGGGCAGGCTGACGAAGATCCTATTGCTACCCAGGTAAGCTTTAACAAGCAGATCACCATTGGCGCTTTCTTCATGGATGATACTGAGATCACTAATAATGAGTATCGCCAATTCATTCAGGAGCTTCAAGAAGGTGAGGGGGAATATGAATTCCTCATCGGAAAAGGTGCCAACTTTGTTCAGGATGAACTCTATCCTGATACTACAGTATGGCAGCGAAACTACACTCATCATATGGGTGATCCGCTAGTGCAATATTATTATTCTCACCCTGCATTTGATAATTACCCAGTCGTAGGTATTGACTGGGAAGCTGCCAAAGTGTTCTGTCAGTGGAGAACTGCATATCTTAATAGCTATCGGGAAAGTAATGGCATGTTTGTGATGCCTGATTTCCGACTGCCTTCTGAAGCAGAGTGGGAATACGCAGCCCGGGGTAGCCGTGATATGGCCAAATACCCTTGGGGCGGTCCTTATATCCGTAATTCTAAAGGCTGTATGCTGGCTAACTTCAAGCCTGGACGAGGAAACTACTTTGATGATGGGTTCGCCTATACAGCACCAGTAGCCTCTTATTTTGCAAACGATTTTGGTCTTTATGACATGTCTGGTAATGTAGGTGAATGGTGCGAAGATGCATGGAACCCCGCAGCGACAGCCATCGTCTGGGATTTGAACCCTACCTACAATGATCCTAACGAATTCCGGAAAGTAGTTCGCGGTGGATCTTGGAAAGATGTATCTTATTTCTTACAAACTGGTACTCGTACCTTCGAGTATAAAGACTCTACTACTGCTTATATCGGTTTCCGGTGTGCAATGACATACATTGGTCGATCTGCAGGAAATGAATTTAACTAATCAAATATTCAATATTAACATTCTAATTCTAAAACTTTTACAATCATGGCAAAGAAAAAAGGTGGATTTTCAGAGTTATTATACGGTAGCATCATGCCCAAAATTTATGGAATTGGGGCAGCAGTTGTTATTGTAGGTGCGATGTTTAAAATTCTGCACCTACCAGGAGCAGCAATTATGCTAGGTGTAGGTCTTACTACAGAAGCTGTAATCTTTTTCTTAAGTGCATTTGAACCTAAGCATGCGGAGTACGACTGGTCATTAGTATATCCTGAATTGGCTGGAGAGGCTCCTGCGGTTTCTCGTAAGCAGATTGCTAACGGAAAAGGCGATTCGGTAAGCCACAAGTTAGATTCAATGTTAGAAAAATCTAAAGTAGGCACCGAGTTGATTGATAGCTTGGGGCGTGGAATGCGTAACTTGTCTGAGTCAGTGAACAAAATGGGAACTTTGACTAACGCTGCAGTAGCTACTGATGAGTACGCTAAAAACGTGAAAGCTGCATCTCAATCACTTACTAGTATGAATAAATCATATGAGACTACGATTACAGCTATGTCAGAAATGACTACTGCTAGTAAAGATGCCAAGGAGTATCATGCTCAGGTTCAAACTGTAACCAAAAACTTAGCTTCTCTGAATGCAGTATACGAAATGGAATTGCAAGATGCTAACAGCCATCTAAAGTCTATGAATAAGTTTTATGCAAACTTAAGTGGTGCTATGGAAAATGTAGCGGAAGCTAGCAAAGATGCCGAAGCATTTCGTAGCAACTTCTCATCATTGAATGGGAATATTGCGTCGCTGAACCGGGTTTACGGGAATATGCTTAACGCAATGAAAGCGTAATTTGACCACAAGTAGTTTTTAAACGCTAAAACAGGACAACATGGCAGGAGGTAAAGAAACTCCCAGGCAGAAGATGGTCGGTATGATGTACTTAGTACTCACTGCTCTTCTCGCCCTACAGGTAAGTAATACAATTCTTGATCGATTCGTATTTATCGATCAAAGTTTAGATCAGTCAGCAGCCAGTTATAAGGCTAAGAACAGCAATACAGTTGACCGAATTCGGGATGCGGTAGATGAAGCTGGAAACCGAAAAGAAGATGTAGCCGTATTGACAACAGCCCAGGAAGTTCGGGCAAAAACCAATGAGGTTGTCAACAAAATCGACGAATACCGTACTACTTTTGTAGAGATTACTGGAGGTAAAGAAGAAGGTGGAGCATACAAAGGCAGTAAGAACGAAGACGAGTTGGCTAACTTGATGGTACGCGAAAAAGAAGGCGATAAACTGAAGCAAATTCTTAATGACTATGCAAAGTTTCTTTCTGACAAGGCCGATGCAGAGTTTGTACCATTGGCATTAGACGGACGCGAAAATCCGGTTTTTAAAGATGATCCGGATCAGAATAAGAAGAGCTTCGCGGAACTTAATTTTCAAAACACTCCCATGGTAGCTGGTTTAGCTACTCTTAACGATTTGAAAACAAAGGTTCTTGCTCGCGAAACTTCTGCATTAGATAATTTAGCTCGCAAAGTAGGAGCTGCTGACCTGAAGTTTGACGATATCAAAGTAATGGTTCGGCCGAAATCTAATGTAGTTGCAGCAGGAACTACTTACGAAGCTGATCTATTTATCGCTGCTTCTTCTAGTGCAGTTACTCCTAAAATGATGATAAATGGCAAGCCTGTACCTGTAGAGGCTGGTATGGGTAAGATTAAATTTCCTGCTAGCGCAAGCAGTTATGATAAAGATAACCGAGCAGAGCAGAAATTTAAAGCCACGATTCAGATTGATCAGGGTGGTAAGTCAGAGACTTATGAGGAAACATTCTCATACTTCGTAACAAAGCCAGTAATTCAGGTACAGTCACAAGCTATGCAAGCATTATACTTAAATTGCGCTAATGACTTACAAGTGAACGTTCCTGCACTAGGTACTAGCTACAATCCTTCATTTACTGCTAATGGTGGTACAGCCATTGCCGGTGCAAAAACCGGACAAGTAACCGTATTTCCTAAAGCAGCTAAGGTAGACCTGACAGTAAGCAGTAGTGGTTTTAAAATTGGAACGGAATCATTTCGGGTTAAGCCTATTCCTAAGCCTAGCATTGAGGTACTTGGACCAGGCAATAAGCCCGTTAACTTGAAGCAAGGTGAGGCAGCAAATCGCTTGAGGAGCATTACGGTTAAAGCAACACCTGATGCAGATTTTGCTAGCGTATTACCAAAAGAGGCTCGCTATCGGGTAGTAGAAGCTGACATCATCTTAGCGCGCGGCAGCCGGCCAGTAGGAAAAGCTAATTTCAGCAATGAATCAGCTAACCTTAATAGTGTAATCAGTAAAGCAAAACCAGGTGATCGTATTGTTGTAGATGTAAAAAAAGTGCAGCGTATGAATTCACGAGGTGAGAAAGAAGACATAAATTTAGGAGCTTCAGCTTCAACTATTACTATTCCTATTATCTAGGATAAACAATACAACTGTAGACTGGTATGTGTGCCAGTCTACTACATTTAAAAAACAGGTGTTATGAAGAGTATTAATCAGACCGTAAAACGATTCGTGGGAGCTACGATGGTGGTGCTTGGTGCATCGCTCATGGTGCATGCCCAGGAAAATGATGGGTATAACGAAGAAGGATACAATGATAATTCCCTTCGTCCTATTCATACATCCGATCAACTATACCGTACTCGAGTTTGGCGACGGATGGATTTGCGCGAAAAACAAAATAAACCTTTCTTTTCAGAAAATCGCTGGGTTACTCGAGTCATTATTGAATCAGTAATGAATGGAACACTGTACCCTTATACGAATGATTCATTGATTACAAGAATGTCAAAAGAGCAGTTCATTGAGAATATGACTATTCCTATGGATGGTCCTGCTCTTAGTGAAGAAGAGATTGCTATGGGCTTCGGTAAGGAGGAGTCTACTGCTGATGATGGCTGGGGTGGCGGCTGGGGCGATGATGCCAGCAGCGGCGATAGTGGCAGTGGTTGGGGCGATAGCGGTTCTGGAGAAGGCGCTGAAGGAACGGACTTAGGCAGTGCAGAAGCAAGTGCTTCTCAGGGAGATACTTATATGTTCTCTCCAAGGGACGTTTCGGTACTTGAGATTATGGAAGATATTATCTTTGATAAAGAGCGAGGGCGTCAATATTATGATGTTCAAGCTGTAACGATGATTCTTCCGCCCGAAAATTTCCCTAATACTGGATTGCTAAAAGAAGTAGCTTCTTTCCGATACAAGGATTTAGTCCGCATTTTCCAAGAAAATCCAGAAATTGCTGTATGGGTTAATCCTCAGAATAGCGCAATGCATTTGAATCTGGAACATGCTTTTGATCTACGCCTATTTAGTGCGCACGTAGTGAAATACTCAAATCCGGATGATGAGCGTATTGTAGACATGGCTGATGGAAATAAACGTCAGGCATTATTAGAATCATTAGAATACGAATACGAATTATTGGAGCGAGAGCACGAATTGTGGGAATACTAGTCTTTTCATAACACGAATGTTTTTTAGAAGAGGAGCCTTATGGCTCCTTTTTTATTTAGCTAGAGCCTCTTTAATAGCTTTGGCTTTGGAAGAGCCAATTAACTTGGCAAGCTCTTCTTCGGGCACTTCGCGGATATTTTTTACTGACTTAAAGTTTTTTAGTAATGATAGAACTGTTTTTTTGCCCACACCTTTAATATCTTCCAATTCGCTTCGTAAGGCTGCATTTGAGCGCTTCTTCCGGTGAAAAGTAATGGCGAATCGGTGCGCTTCATCTCGGATGCGTTGAATTAGCTTCAGGGATTCCGATTTTTTATCGATATGCAAAGGGTAAGGGTCTCCCGGAGTGTAAATTTCTTCTAGCCGCTTGGCAATTCCGATGATGGGAATATCGCCATAGATGCCTAGATCTTTTAAAGCCTGACAAGCAGCGCCTAGCTGTCCTTTACCACCATCAATGACAATTAAGTTGGGGAATTCTGCTTCTTCTTCCTGCAAACGTTTATAACGACGAAACACAATTTCGTACATAGAAGCAAAGTCATCGGGTCCAACAACAGTCTTAATATTGAATTTACGGTAATCTTGCTTCGAGGGCTTACCATTTTTAAAGCATACCATTGAGGCCACGGGGTTAGAGCCTTGTAAATTTGAGTTATCAAAACATTCAATATGCATGGGCGGATGCTTCAATCGTAAATCCTCTTGTAATTTTAAAATCACCCGGTTGACGCGTTGCTTAAACTCCTGCACTCGGTTAACTCGTTCCCGTTTATAATAAAGAGCATTCTTCACTGACATGTCTACTAACTTGCGTTTATCACCAATCTTAGGTACAGTGATGATTACTCCTTCAAGCGTTACCGAAACTTCAATGTTGGTAAGAATTTCTTTAGTAACACTTAAATAGCGTTCCCGAAGTTCTACAATCATAAGCGTAAGAATATCTTCGTCACTTTCATCTAGTTTTTTCTTAACCTCAATAGTTTTTGTTAGAACAATGGTCCCCTTATTCGCCTTTAAGTAATTGATATATGAAATCTGATCATCTGAAACAATGGTGAATATGTCGGTATCACCAATGTGGGTATTAACAACTACCGATTTTGCCTGATATTTGGTTAGTAGCGAAAGCTTTTCTTTGTATTGCTGAGCCACTTCAAATTCTAGCGCCTCAGCTGCTTGTTGCATCTTTTCTTTAAAATAAGTACGAGCCACTCCCATATTACCTTTTAATATATTGGCAGCTTGCTCAATATCACGGTTATAATCATCTTCAGATTGTAAATCCTCGCAAGGTCCTTTGCAGTTACCGATATGAAACTCAAGGCATACCTTATATTTACCAGCTTTAATATTCTCTTCTGAAAGATCATAGCGACAAGTACGAAGAGTATAAAGACTACGAATAAGCTCTAACACATTGTTCATAGCTTTTATGCTGGCAAATGGACCAAAATAGGTTCCAGCATCAGGAATACGCTGGCGGGTTGGAATGATACGAGGAAAGCGCTCGCTGGTTAGCAGAATAAACGGATAACTTTTGTCATCCTTTAGCAGAATATTGTATTTAGGCTGGTTCTTCTTAATCAGGCTGTTTTCCAGTAATAGGGCATCAAATTCAGAATTCACAATGGTGAACTCGATGGTTCGAATTTCCCGGACCATTTTGGTCGTCTTTCGGTTAGTATTTTTTACTTTATTAAAATAACTACTAACTCTCTTTTTTAAATTTTTAGCTTTTCCTACGTAAATGAGGTTGCGGTCAGTATCATAATATTTATAAACACCAGGCTGATCAGGAAGTAAGTTAACTTGATCAGGGGTATAGTAAGGTATTTCCATAATCAGATAAAATGTAATAGCCGGATTCTACCAGACTAAGAAGCGGTTGTTAACACTCTATGGTTCAGTGTAACTTACTAAAAACTACATATGAGCCCAACGCCTGAAAATGTCGGTTTTATATGTGCTAAAAAAGAAAATAGTATACTGTTTTGCTGATGGAGGATAAGATATAAGATAGTATCAAAAGCTAATAAAAAACCACCCTGCAAGATAATAGACTGGCCATAACCTTTCCAACGAATAGCCTGCAATGTGTTCCTTCGACTTCTCTCAAGTAGATAAAAACCACTGACCAAATAGGCTACATCCAGTCCAGCATTAAACAATAGTAACTTTTCCATACCAAATTGCTCTTGTATAGATTCTGACAAGGAAAAGGTTGTAGGGTCAGAGGTAGAAGCCTGATAATAGCCAAAACCAGATAGCCCTAAGTTTACTACATTCCAAAATACATTCATTTGGTGAAAGTAGTACCGAGGCCCCGAAGAATGAACCAACAAAGCTCCACTGATTGCCATATTTCCCACCGCCCATCCGCCCAAAGTAAGCATACCAATACGGGTAATTTGCAATCGCTGTTGGTTGTAAGAAGTTAGCTCATTAGATTGCGCCCATACACAGTCAACAGTTAATAAGAATGAAAAGACGAAAACCCATTTTTTAATCATACAACACAAGCGTTACAGTACGAAAATTGCACAAAGAGAACTCATCTTTATGTTAATTGTTACAAATGTAATTTATAGCGTTGCCTATGGATATTGCAGAAAATATACAGCGAGTTCAGAAAGAGCTGGCACCCACTAAATGTAAATTGGTAGCTGTAAGCAAGACCAAACCTGTAGAAATTCTTATGACCGCTTATGAGGCTGGCATCCGAGATTTTGGAGAAAACAAAGTGCAGGAGTTGGCGAGTAAATACGAGCAAATGCCTAAAGATATCCGTTGGCATATGATTGGGCACTTACAGCGTAATAAAGTGAAGTACATAGCTCCATTTGTCCATCTCATTCACTCAGTAGATAGCATACGGTTGCTGGAAGAAATCAATAAACAAGGAGCAAAAAACCAGCGGACTATTTCCTGTCTATTGCAAGCGCATATTGCTGACGAAGAAAGCAAATATGGTTTTTCAGATGAAGAGCTTTTTCAACTTATCCGTGATGAAACAATTCAGCACCTAAAGTATGTACAGGTAGTTGGTTTAATGGGTATGGCGAGTTTTACTCCTAATGAGACGAAGGTACGGCAGGAATTTGAACACCTTAAGTTGCTATTCGATGCACTAAAGTATAACGATGATTTACCCGATCAGGTAAAGATGGAGGAAATCTCTATGGGCATGAGCAGCGATTATCGTATTGCTGTTGAAGAGGGAAGCACTATGGTGCGTGTTGGTACCACTATTTTCGGAGAACGAAATTACAACCAGAACCAGTAAAATGCAGAAATTTGTATTAATGACAGCGGCTGCCCTTGGGGGACTATCCGTAATGATTGGCGCATTTGGAGCGCATGCCCTACAAACAACCTTAGAAGCACAGGGAAGAATAGAAACCTTTGAGACGGCGGTCAAATATCAGTTTTATCACACATTAGCCCTATTTCTGATAGGGCTGCTGATGTTCAGGCTACAGGACAGATTACTGGATTATGCCGCTTATTCTATGATGGGCGGTATTCTTGTATTTTCAGGCTCGCTGTATATTCTATGTCTAAGCGGAGTGCGCTGGCTTGGTGCAATTACTCCAATAGGCGGGTTATTATTTATTGTTGGCTGGGTACTATTACTACTATCTGTAGCCAAGAGTAGTCTGTAATTTTATCCTTCGTAGGCTTTCCGGCTCACAATACTGCGGCCTAAGGTAATTTCATCAGTATACTCAAGCTCGCTGCCAATGGGCACACCACGCGCAATACTGGTTATTTTTACGTCAAATGGCTTTAATTTCTTAGTAATAAAGAAAGCGGTGGTATCTCCTTCCATGGTAGAGCTTAATGCTAACAAGACTTCGCTCACTTCAGACTTTTCCTCACCAACACGATGAAGTAAACCTTCTAGCGTTAAATCACTGGGAGAAACTCCTTCCAGGGGAGAGATTACACCGCCTAGCACATGGTACAGGCCTCTATACTGCGAAGTATTTTCGATGGCAATTAAATCGGTAGCAGTTTCAACAACGCAGATAATACTTCGGTCGCGCTGATGGTTTTTGCAGATAGCGCACACAGGAGCATCCGCAATGTTGTGGCAAATCTGGCAATACTGGGTTTTAGTACGTAGCTCTACCAGCGCATTAGCCAGAGATTGCGTACGGTCTTCGTCTTGTTTTAAGAGATGTAAGGCCAGGCGTAGGGCAGACTTCTTGCCAATGCCTGGTAACTTAGAAATCTCGTTAACAGCGTCTTCAATAAGCTTTGAGGGGTATTCCATACAAAGATTAGGTGTGTCTAAAGGCTAAGATAACACCTTTTGGCAAAGATAAGTGCAGAATATGTTTTACTGAATTTCAGCCCCAATCCCTGCATCATGAATGGCATCACACATAGGTTTTAACTCTTCAAATGTTCCTTTTTTTACCGCACATTTGCCCTTATAGTGGATAATTAAAGTACATTGCTCAGCTTGTTCGTTGGTGTGCTTACATACCTTGATTAAGGTGTTGATAACATGATCAAAGGTGTTATAGTCATCGTTCAAGACAACCAGGTCCCTCAGGTCCAGCAGTTCTTCGTTAACTGCGGTTTCCACCAAAACATCTTCCTGTATTTCGTAATCCATAGTGTTGAACGTTCTATCAACTAGCAAATTTAAAAAAAAACTGTCACTTTTGACACTCTTATAAACTGTAACACATGTCGCCAGGATTAGTTTTTATTGTTATTACGGGATACTTCCTATTGTTGTTAAGTATATCCTATTTTACTTCTCGCAACGCGAATGCCCAAACCTTCTTCACCGGTAACCGGCAGTCGCCCTGGTATTTGGTGGCTTTCGGGATGATTGGTGCCAGCCTGTCGGGAATAACTTTTATTTCAGTGCCAGGAGAGGTAGGGAATACGCAGTTTTCTTACTTTCAAATGGTGCTGGGGTTTATTCCGGGCTATGCCTTTATTGCACTGGTGCTCATGCCACTTTACTATAAACTAAACCTGGTTAGTATTTACGGATACTTAGAGCGGCGCTTTGGTTTTTATGCGTATAAAACGGGCGCTTTCTTCTTCCTGTTGTCGCGCCTGATCGGAGCTTCTTTACGCTTATTTATAGTGGCCAGCGTGCTTCATATTGCCTTCTTTAGGGCCTTTGGCCTGCCATTTTGGCTAACCGTGTTTGTGGCAATTGCGCTAATTTGGTTGTATACCTTCCGGGGTGGTATTAAAACCATTGTCTGGACGGATACTCTGCAAACAATGTTCATGCTTTCGTCGGTGGTCATAAGTATCTATTTAATTAAAAATGAATTAGGGCTTTCATTTGGACAGTTAGTATCAACCATTCATGAGAGTGAAATGTCGCAAGTGTTTTTCTGGGACTGGCAACTGAATACCAATTTTTTCAAGCAGTTTATCT
This sequence comes from Roseihalotalea indica, assembly GCF_022458895.1. The sequence continues at coordinate 881,483 of NZ_JAINFL010000002.1, forward strand.
CGGGAGCTTTTATTGCTATTGTAATGACCGGGCTGGATCAGGATATGATGCAGAAAAACCTGACGATTAAAACCCTAAAAGATGCTCAGAAAAATATGTTATGGTTTACTGTAGTATTGATATTCGCTAATATACTATTCCTTTCGTTAGGCGCCTTACTGTACATGTATGCCAATGAGGTGGGCATCGCAATTCCTGAACGATCTGATAACCTACTTCCTACCCTGGCTGTCAATCACTTTGATGCTTATGCGGGTATTGTTTTTCTGTTGGGTATTACTGCCGCCGCTTACTCTAGTGCCGACTCAGCACTCACCGCTCTTACAACCTCTTTTTGCGTAGACTTTCTGGGAATTGGCCGGAACCGAGATGAAGTGAGAGAGGTAGCAAAAGACCGAATTGATAACAAGGTTCGTACCCGAGTTCATATTATGTTCTCGGTGTTGTTGCTCATTGTCATTCTGATTTTTAAGGCTATTAATGACGAAAGTGTGATTATGGCTGTGTACCGAGTAGCTAGCTATACCTATGGCCCTTTATTAGGGCTTTACGCTTTTGGCCTATACACCAAATGGAAAGTCAAAGACCGGCTCATTCCCTGGGTGGCTGTGCTTTCCCCAATTTTATGCTTCATCATTGACTCAAATTCAGCTACCTGGTTTAACGGGTTTCAGTTTGGCTTTTTTATCCTGATTGTGAATGGCGCCCTTACTTTCCTGGGCTTATTGCTTATTCGTGATCGAGGTGTAACTGCTTAAAGGGAGTTGTGCCATTGTTTCTGATGAAGTTTACTAACGGCTAGCTCGCGGTTTGAGTAAAGCACTTTATAGGTTTCGTGGTCTTTTTGCAGTACGGCATCTTTATTCATATATTGAAAAAGCTGCTCAATTACGTCTTTAGCCTGATGGCGTATGCGGTAGTACACAAATTGGTCTACTTGTCGACTATAAACCAATCCGGCATTGCGTAAGTAACTGATATGGCGTGAAGTTTTAGTCTGAGTAAAATCCAACACCTGTTCCAAGTCAGTAATGCACATTTCAGTTTCCTGGTAAAGCAAATGCAGAATGCGAATACGAGCTTCTTCCGAAAAGGCTTTGAACAGACGTAGACCAAAGCTAAGGCTAAAATTTTTGACGCGCATATGTTAAAGATTATTATTCGAAAATTGCAATTTTTTGTATTATCTTTAAATGAGACTCATTAAGTGGTTCAATCAGGGTGTAAAGAATTTGGCCTTAACAGAATCTTTAGTGACTATTTTTGTAAAAATATCGTTAGAAGATACGAAGAAACGATAATTGGTTTGAAATATATCAGCATTTTCGTTGGAATACTGCTTGTGATGGTTGTAGCAGACAAGGTACACGCACAGGGAAGAAGTCAGGTTATCCAACTATCAGGGTTAGTTTTGGGTGAAGACAGTACTACTGCATTGCCAGGAGTAAATGTATATGTGCCGGTGGCCGGCCGTGGTACATCTACTAACCAGTACGGGTACTTTTCCATGCCGGTGCTTCCGGGCGATAGCGTGGTCTTTAGCACCGTAGGGCATAAAAGACAATACTATCTGGTACCTGAAAATCGGGTAGAGAGTATGACTGTTATTGTAGAATTACAGACTGATACTACTTACTTGCCAGCCATTACGGTATTCCCCTATCCCAGCGAAGAAATTTTTAAAGAAGCACTCTTAGCGCTAAATCTTCCTGATGAGAATCAGTATGCTAACATGCGAGATAATCTGGCAGATGATCTGCTAGCGCGTATGTTTGAAGCTATGCCGATGGACGGTAGCATGAACCACCGTTACTTCATGGATCAGCAATTTAATCAGGTACAGTATCGGGCGGGCCCTCGCCCTAATCCTTTACTTAATCCATTTGCCTGGGGTGAGTTTATAAAATCCATCAAACGGGGCGATTTTAAGAAGAAGTGATGAGAGAACTAATTTAGTTTGGATAGCGCAATCACGTTGAAATTATCTTTCCCAGCTCCACACACTGAGCATTGATAATCCTCGGGCAAATCCTCAAAACTTGTTCCCTCTTGGATGCCAGCGGTCATATCGCCAATCTCATCATCATAGATACCCATACAATACATACATTGGTGTACCAGCTTATCAGAAGATTGGGGTGAACTCTGCTTTTGCTTCTCCAGTGGAGAAGACTTTGCGTTAAGCTGTTCATAATAATTTATGCTTAACTCAATCAGTAATGAAGGAATAATTTCTTTACTCACCCCCTTGGCAAAATAAATAAACTCGAACAGGTTGGGATTAAAATCCTTGGCATACATAATATTGTATGAGGCCGGAGCCTGCTCATTATCAAACAAAACCCGCTCAATAACGACCGAGGTAAATAAAATTTTGTGGGCCTTCGTCTTGATAGAAAACGTCAATCCATACGTACTAATATCACGCTGATCCAGCACCCTTACCAAGTAGTTTTTTAGTTCTAGTGCTTCGTTATCCGCTACCGGAATATGCCAGTTTAGCTCAAGGGAAGAGTGCCGCATGTTAATACCATATTTGCCCAGCAGTTTTTCCCAGGCCAGCCGATCTTTCTCCGTAATTCCCTTCACCACCAGCGACTTCCAGGGTGTAATGCCAATATTTCCAATATTGGTTGCCAGACACTGCTGACAAAGGGCCTGTAAAAATTTTATAGTAAAACGGTTATTGCGCCAATACAATCCCATCCAATACTTATTACCCTCCATTAAGTTAATTCCCTCGTAGTAGGGAAAAACCATTTCCGGGTATTGCAAAGGCTGATCAATCCGGTGAGTATTAAAATGTACTTCTTTCTTGAGAAGCTGATAGATTTTGGGAAAAGAAAGACCACTCTCCTGAGGATTAATCTTTTCAATTGCTTTAGCCACTTTCGCCAGGTCAAACCCATAAATGAGTTCCGGGCAACACCAGGGCTTTGGGTCTAGCGCTGTGTAACGGAGATAGAGATACCAATAATTATCAATCGGTGAAGCAACAAAGTTGATGTTCCCGGTAAACAAAGGCACCATGCCCTGTAGCGGATCAGTAATATTGATTTTATGCGTAGGGATATAATCAAAACTATCCAGCACATAGTGGTAAATATGGGGAGCCAGCCAGCGGGTTGAAGAAATAATATCCCGGGTAATGTAAGAGCTAACCACATTCTGATGCTGGGTTGCCTGATACTCGTAGGGGAGCGGTAAAGAGGCTAACAGAAGAGGAAGTATATCAGTCTTTGATTGCTCAACTGGAAACAAAATGTCCTGCCGGGAGCCTAAGTGAATATAGTCTAACCCTAATGCCTGGGCTACTTTGAGTACTCCCAGCAGGTCGCCAGGAGAAACAATGCCTCCTTTAACAAAGATACGAACGAGCATAATAGGCAAGATAGGATTTCCGGAGGATTCTTTCCAGAATAACTGATTATTCATGGGTTAAAGGAGTTACAATGGACATATCAAGGGTGATCAGCTCTATAAGCCTACCCCATCTTTCCCATTAATTTTACGTTGATTAGAAGCTTAAGAAACTACGACTGCCGTTTGCTCTTGTATAAGAGCCTGTACTTCGGGCTTACAGCTACCGCACCCCAGCCCTGCCCCGGTAGCCTGACAAAGCGTATTAAGTTGGGTGGCACCATTCTGGATGGCTTGCAGAAGGTTGCCTTTACCAATGTTGCCACAAGAACACACAATTTTTCCGATAACTTCTTTACGCTCGCCGCCACTGCGCAAAAGCTTTTCTCGCTGATCGCCGAGTTCTGTTTGGGTTTCAATAAGTCGTTTAAATTCCGCAAATTCTTCCTTATCACCCATCAGAATGGCTCCTACCAGCCGGTCGTGGTGGATGATGCATTTCTTATAATAGGCTTTGGATTTATCCATAAAAATGACTTCCTCATATTCGTCGCGCTGCGGATGAGGAATTTCAGGAATCCCAATGGAGCACAGGCTTAGGTTAGAGAACTTTAAAATATTCATCGGCGCACTGCCATCGTACTGGCTCAGTAAATCGCCATTGATAAAGCGAGCAGATACATCCGCCTGTTTTTCTGCCGCCGCAGTAATACCCAAGGTCTTTTCCCGATGCTCGGCAATCTCACCCAGGGCAAAAATAGAAGGGTCAGAAGTTTGCATATAGTCATTTACTTTTACTCCTCGCCCACAAGCCAGGTTAGCATCTTTTGCCATTTCGCTATTGGGTCGTGTGCCTACTGCATACACTACCGCGTGGCAGGTTAGAGCTTTTCCGCTTTTGAGACGCACCTGGATGGGGTCCTGGGGTTTATGTGGCTCAATCAGTTGCACCTTATCGTTGGTATAGATATTAATACCCATCAACTCTACCTGCTCCCGAAGTAGCGTACTGGCAGTAGTATCCAGTTGCCGTTCCATCAGGCGCGAGGAAAGTTGTACGATGGATACTTGTACGTTCATTTCAGTCAGCGCCGCTGCCAGCTCCAATCCCAGTAAACCACCGCCAACAATCAATACCTGGCTGTTGGCAGGTAGATACGCTTTCAGCCTGTCAGCATGCTCTCGGTCCCGTAAGGTAAAAATACCCGGATAGTGGAAGGGCACCTCGGGCGGCATGAAGGCCCGGCTACCCGTCGCCAGAATCAATAAGTCGTAAGTATGTTCTTCACCTTTGCTATCAGTTACCGTCTTCTGCTCCCGATCAATAGACATGATGGGGTTGGAAGGATGTAATTGCACATTGAGTTCGTCAAAAGCATCCGGCGTTTTGAATTTTACCAGATCACCCCAACCCAGGTGGTTATTCACGTATTCCGGCAATAGTACCCGGTTATAGAACGGATGAGCCTCTTTGGAGAACACATGCAGTTCATCTTCCTGATTCATTTCCCGGTAGGTGTTGATAAAACGATAAGCCGCCGCTCCAGCACCCACAATGACAACCTTTTGCCTAGGTTTTCGGAATTTGGCAACCTCCACGGCAGAGTATTTGAAATCAGGTTCTTTAGAAACCGGATCATATACGCCACTAGTCAGGTTATTAGCCCGGCTGAAGTCTTTTTGGAGCATTTTCCCCCAGTGCATCGGCAGAAAGACCACTCCGGGTTTAATAGTCGGAGTCACTTTTGCATGTACCCGCACATCGCCTCGGTCGTTACGAATCTCAACGGTATCACCATCCCGGATACCTCGTTCCTGAGCATCGTTAGGGTGTATCTCCAGAAAGGGTTTTGGCAGGTGCTGGTTTAGCTTTTGCACCGTTCCAGTCTTGGTCATAGTATGCCACTGGTCCCGAATCCGACCAGTGGTGAGAATTAAAGGATGATCGGGAGTGGTAGGGTCAGCCGGAGTAGACGGTCCACTGGGTAGGATTTGCGCTCTTCCATTGGGGGTGTGGAACTGATGGTCCGTAAACAGTCGAGCGGTGCCGGGATGATCGGCATGCGGTACGGGCCATTGCACGGTTTTGCGAGCTTTAAGGGTTTCGTAGCTAAGGCCGGAAATGTCAATGTTCGTGCCTTGGGTTAATGCGCAATGCTCAGCATAAATAGAAGCTACATCCGGATAATCAAACCCGGTATATCCCATTTTCCGAGCGAAGCGGCACAGAATATCAGCATCGGGTAAGGCTTCACCCGGAGCATCCACGGCTTTGCTTAAGTGCGTAATTCGGCGCTCTGAATTAGTCATGGTGCCTTCTTTTTCCAGCCATCCAGCGGCGGGCAGTACCAGATCAGCAAAATCTACGGAATCGGAACGATAGGAGATATCCTGTACGATGACAAAAGAGGCTTTTTTTAGTGCGGCTTCTACCCGACGAGCATTCGGCAAACTTACCAGTGGGTTGGTGCAGATGATCCAAATGGCCTTCATACGACCATCCTCCAAAGCATCAATCATCTGCGTGGCGGTCAGCCCGGGCTTGTCCGCAATTTGCTCGATCCCCCAGAAGTCAGCCACTGCCTGTCGATGCGCCGGATCAAGCAGATTACGATGTGCGGCAAGTAGATTTGCCATTCCTCCAACTTCGCGTCCGCCCATCGCATTGGGTTGACCCGTTAGGGAGAAAGGACCGGAACCGGGCTTACCGATGTGGCCGGTAATCAAGTTCAGGTTGATAAGCGCCAGGTTTTTATTAACCCCGGAGGTGCTCTGGTTCAACCCCATCGCCCACATCGTCAGAAACCCTTTGGACTCGCCAATCCAGCGAGCAGCTTGACGGATATCATCTATCGCTACGTCGCAAATGGCAGCAGCTTCTTCTACAGTCGTTTGCATCACCTCCTTGCGGTATTTCTGAAAACCATCGGTGTGGTTATTAATAAACGACAAGTCAATGTCGCCCTGCTCAATCAGGCAACGCCCTACGGCTTGGTACAGGGTAGTATCCGTACCCGGACGAATCTGTAAATGCAAATCTGCCTGCGCACAGGTTTGGGTCTGACGGGGATCAATGACAATAATCTTCGTATCCGGATTCTTTTCTTTGTGCTGTTCAATTCGCCGGAACAGAATGGGGTGGCACCAGGCAGGATTGGCTCCGGCAATGAAGAAGCAATCAGCCAGCTCAATATCTTCGTAGCTAATAGGCACAGCATCCTCGCCTAACGACTTTACATAGCCCACAACTGCGGAACTCATGCACAGTCGGGAGTTGGTATCGATATTATTGGTTCCTAAAAACCCTTTGGTCAGCTTATTAGCCAGGTAGTACTCTTCAGTCAGGCACTGACCGGATACGTAAAGTCCTACCGAATCAGGGCCATAGCGGTTGATAATAGATTTAAAGACGGCGGCAGCCCGGTCTAGGGCAGTATCCCAGGAAACCCGTTGCATGGGGTGGTTACGGCTCCACCGCATATGCGGGTACAGAATACGTTCGCTATGATCTTTCACCACATGATGCAGGTTCATCCCTTTGGAGCAAAGCATGCCCCGGTTTACCGGATGATCAGGATCGCCTTTCACCTTGATATTACCGCGGGCATCCTGGTTGACCAAAATGCCGCAGCCCACTCCGCAATAGGAACAGGTAGAACGAAAGGTTGTGGATGAGTTCATAGTCGCCTTGATTGGGTTCTTAACTTAAGAAAAGAGGAGGGCTGATATTACTTGATAATTCAACCCTCCGGTATAGGGAAAATGAATTCAATTACGCGTTCACCGGAACGGGCTCTAATAATGCTTCCCGTTTGCTGGCAAGTGCATAATCCATTTCTTCCTTTGCCTCGGTTTCAGCAACGGTTGAGAAACGAACAAGTAATGATAAGGCGGATACACAGGCCACGACTATTCCAATGATCGTCAGTGCTTCAGGATAGGTGATATTTTCTGCTTTGAATAAGAAACCAGCCGCAACCGCTCCGGCGTTTCCACCCGCTCCCACAATACCGGATACCGCTCCGATGGCCTTCTTATTGATAAAGGGCACTACCGAGTAAGTAGCTCCTTCGGACATCTGCACGAACAGGCTGAAGACGATCATGCTGATAATGGCGAGTGGTAATACAGCCATCTTAGAGAAGATAATCAGAGCGATACCTTCGCATAGTAAAACAGCTCCCAAAAATGCCACTCGTCCTTTTAGTCCCCACTTGATACCGGCACGGTCACCGAACAGACCACCTAATGAGCGAGCGAAGATGTTCATCAGTCCAAACAGTCCGGCAATGAGTCCCGCCATTTTCAGATCCAATTGGAAATAGTCATGGTAGTAAATAGCGGCTATATTATTGATCGTCAACTCAACCCCAAAGCAGGCACCGTAGATCACGAATAAAGCCCATACTCGATAATCTTTCATGGCCGAAAGGAAAGAACCTTTGGCTCCTTTGCTTTTAGCGGCAAAATCAGGGTTCGTCTTTTTCAGGTCTTTCAGATTACCTTCCGGATAATCCGTGGTGTAACGGTAATATAGAAATCCGCAGAGAATAAGAGCAATCCCAGGAACAACCATCGCATATCTCCAGGCAGTGGTATCAATAAATCCTAATCCTACAAAGCCGGCAAAGATCAACGGCATCACCATTTGCGTCACGCCACCTCCCAGGTTACCCCAGCCTGCGGTAGTTGCATTGGCCGTTCCTACTACGTTGGGCGCAAACATTACAGAGGTGTGGTACTGCGTAATCACAAAAGAAGCTCCAATTACTCCAATAGCCAGGCGGAACAGCAGGAAGCTTTCGTAGCTGTTGCTTAACCCGATCAGAATGACGGGGATAGACCCCAGAATCAAGAGGTAGGTATAAGTGATACGGGGACCAATTTTGTCACACAACCAGCCTATTGCCAGGCGAGCGAAGACGGTGATCGCTACGGATGAGATGATGATATTTCCGATTTGCCCTTTGGTAAGGTCCAGCTCGTCCCGAACGACAGCCATTAGCGGGGCAATGCCAAACCAGCCAAAGAAGCAGAGGAAGAAGGCAAACCAGCTCAGGTGGAACGTGCGCATCTGTATCGTTTTCAAGCTAAACAGATTAATCGATGTTGCTTTGTTGGAAGTTTTCATGACTAATTATTGATGAGTTATGACTAGTGAGTGATGAATAATGAATGATGAGTCGTGCTTTTCATCAGTCATTATTCATTAAAATTTTACGTATGATTACTTAGAAATAAAGGTTGGTGTGAAAGTGAGCATGGCCCAGGCCCATTGGTTTTGGCCTTGTCGCTCTACACCGCCTTTAGAAGCTTCCAATGATTCGCTAGAGAATAAGTGAGAGTAGCCTAGTTTAAAGTTTACTTCTTCACTCAGGTTTACATTGTAAACCAAGTCTAGTTCATCACCCAGTGTACCGGAAAGCTCCTCGCCTGTTCCTTCCATAGAATACACTGTAGTCGGTGACTGGAAGTGGTGAAAATGAGCAATCAAAGCCGATTTCTTGCCTAGCTTAAACTTAGACTGTAAGTAAAAATCCAAAAGTCCGGCTGTCTGACCGCCCTGGCCGTGATTATTGCCTACGTAGAAGTAATCCATAAATCCGTAGAACTTATGGTTGGTACCATACAGTGGGTTAAAAGATTGATTGCTGGTTGCATTGGCATCAGATCCCGATACGTAATCCACTCCGATCGTTAGTGGGGTGACTGAGGTATTTAGCGTGGCATTTATAGCGACCAGCCAGGCACTTACCTCCCGGTCAGCCTGATCTTTTCCGCCTTGGTAATAGAGTTCCCCGGTTAGCGAGATACCTTTCAATTGCTTAGTGCCAATAAACCCGTAGGTTTGCCGGAAGGCGATGGTGGAATCAGCAAGTTGCTGTCCATCATTATGAATGAGAAACGAAGCATTGGCAGTCGTCCAGTCTTTGTGTACCCAGGCGAATTGCATGGTTTTGTAATTGTTCACCCCGGTGTACACCGTGCCGGAAAGTTGACCGGGTTCAAAAGGAACATTTTGATTGAACGCCGCTCCTAGGTGAAGTTTCCAACCGCTGGAATCATTGAGCATGAACAAGGCGGCATCATGGCTCCGACCTTGCTGGGCCCAATCCAAATCACCCAGAAAACGGGCATTATCGTAGTCCAGCGCTTGCCGCCCTACCCGGATAGCTATTTTGGGAGTGAAGTAATATTCTCCGTAAGCTTCGTATACATTGGTGAGTGCCGGATCATCTTTGTAAATCTGACCAGCATTTCCCCAGATGCGAACGTCCTGTAGTGATAAGCGGAAGCCTAATTTCTCGTTTTTGTAGCCAAAATTGATTCGGGAGCGTTGCTCTATAAAGAAGGCCGGATCATTAGCTTCCGTATTCAGGGTTTTGAACCCATTACGAAACTCTGCCCGAGGGCGAATCTCACTGCTTAGGGTGAACTGACCGTAGGATACGTTGATGATGCCAACCGCCAGCGTTAGAGCCAGAAGAAAAGACTTGGTAAAAGTTTGATGCATGGTTGATACAGTTTAGGTAAGACACATGAATCATCCGGATTGACTTTTCAAATGTAAGAAAGAAAATTTGTTTTTACGTAATATTACGTAAAAATATTTCTCATAATTTCAGTAATTCAGAATAATTACTTAGAAAAGCTGCTTGATTCACGTAAAAGGGGTGTTTGCTAAAAAAGCGCGAAGAAAATTTCTACGTACTGGTGAGCTACGGTATGTATCTATTACGTCAGTTATTAAATACTCATAAAGCCTATGTCAATGATTCTTTTAGACCAACCAGAAAGCATCCCTCAGCACTTTGTTGAAGCCTGGAACCAACGTGATGCGAAGCAATTGGCGGCATTATTTGATGAAGAAGCGGAGTTTGTAAATGTTACCGGCTTATGGTGGCACCGGAGAGAAGCTATTGAGCAGGCGCATGACTACGGGCTTCGAACAATTTTTAATCAATCCACCTTATCCATTATTCAAACGAAGGTCCGGTACTTAGCAGAAAATGTAGCAGTAGTGCATGCCAAGATGAAACTGACGGGACAAACGCCTACTACGGAAGTATCCAGCCCCGGTGTGCGGCGGACGATCTTTACCTTTGTTGTTCATCGGGAAGGAGAGCAGTGGAGCTGCGCAGCGGCGCAAAATACGGACATTGTTCCCGCTATGGAGACCCACGTTCGGGATGAAGCCGGAAACCTGATCCCGGTAGACTACCGAAAATCAGGTAAGAGAGAACAGTAATTAATCTTCGTCGTGCGGAGTGTTGAAGTTTTTGTACTGGCTGGCCATTTCCGCAGGGATTTCCATCAAATAACTGTTCAGATTATCCTCCACTATAGCATGCATACTCTGATTGGCCAACCGTCCTTGTTGGTAAAGCGTATTCAGCGTGCTAAGGGCTTCCTGGCTGTAGATACCACAAACCGGTTGTAATCGCTGTTCAGTATGGCTGATTACGGCGTTGGATTGAGGGTATTGTTGTTGAAAAGTACTGATCCAGTAAGTAAAAACCTCAGTGCTTAAGCGAGGTACGTCGCAGGGGGTAAGCAACCAGTGTTGTTGAGGACGAAAGCGGTGAGCGGAGAGGAGGCCCCGGAGTGGTCCGTTAATTTCGGTAAGCACCTCATCTACAATATGCGGAATGTCGGGCATGCGGCGAGTGTAAGAACTCTGCTGGTCGGGTCGTACTGAAAGGTACGTGGTGATGCCTGACTCAGACAGGCGGTTGTACAATTGCTGTGCCCAGGGCGTACCCTGCTCTTCTTTTAAGCCTTTATCAGTTCCCATACGGGAACTTAGTCCCCCGCATAAAATGAGGGCAGAAATGGTGTCCGTGTTAATGCTCATAGCAAAATTCCTCTAGTGGTCAGTAAAGGCAGTTTGTGATTCGCTTTTAATAAAACACTATTCAGGCATACAATTCATCTTTCAATACCTGCTCTTCTTCTATTTTTTTGATCAGTTCTACTACATTATTAACACCTAGCTTCTTCATAATGTTAAAGCGATGCGTCTCTACGGTGCGTATGCTTTTGTTAAGCTGCTCGGCAATCTCTTTGTTACCCACGCCTTCAAATAATAACCGCAGAATCTGCTTCTCCCGCTTGGTGAGTTCGTAGGTGTTCTGGATGTCAGCATTGGGTTTTGTTACAGCCGTAGGTTTCCGGTTTAGGTAATTGTTGACAAACACCCGGGAGACATCTGCACTGAAGTACCGTTCGCCGGTGTATACCGTACGTACCGCTTTTAAAAATTCTTCTTTACTGGAACCTTTCAGCAGATAACCGGCCGCACCGCACTCTACAGACTGCAAAATGTATTCTTCGTCGTCGTGCATGGATAAAATCAGCACTTTCACATTTTCATCTGCCTGGGTAATTTTTTGAGAAGCTTCCAGCCCGTTCATCACGGGCATTCGAATGTCGAGAATGGCAATGTCGGGATGAAGGTTCTCTACTTGCTGAAGGGCCTCCTGTCCGTTATCGGCTTCGGCTACTACCTGAATATCTCCTTCGCTTTCCAGTAAAGATTTGATTCCACTACGGACTACTCCGTGGTCATCGGCTAGGATGGCTTTGATACGCTCCATTGATTCGTTCATTTATGGGTAGGTGTATGTTGATCTGGGTTCCTTCTCCTTCGGCAGACTGAATATCGAGCGTGGCATTAATAAAGCTGGCTCGCTCACGAATATTAAAAATACCCAGGCCCGATCCGTTCTTACTAACCGGCGCGGTCCGCTGGGCATATTGCTGGTAGGCAAACCCAATTCCATTATCTTCAATCGCTACATTAAGATAATGGGCGTTGTGGCTAAAGGTTACTTTAATTTCCTTCGCCTCCGAGTATTTTATGGCATTATTCACTGATTCCTGAATGATACGGTACAGATTCGTTTCTACATTTTTTTCCAGACGATTGATAAAGCCGGTCTGATTCTCAAAAATAATCTGTTTGTCAGACAATCGGCTGGCTTCGGAACAAAAACGCTTGGTGGCCGGGATTAAACCGTAGTCATTCAGGGCGCTGGGGTTCAGGTTAAAGGATACGCGCCGTACTTCGCGAATGATATGATTGAGCAAAGACTGGGCTTCCTGCACTTCGGTTTCCCGTTCGGGTACGTTGGGAGCCAGGTTAATGGCCTCAACTTTAAATTTCAGAGCGGTGAGCAACTGCCCAATGCCATCGTGAATATCGCGGGAAATACGCCTTCTTTCCTCTTCCTGTCCTTCCAGAATCAGGCTGGATCGGAATCGCTGTTCTTTCACTTTCTTGTCAATTTTCTCCCGGGTGATCTCGTGCGAACGGGCCTGCGCTTCCTTCAACTCCGTTTTGTTGCTACAGATCATATTCAGTGTCTCGGTCTTTTGCTGGGCATTAAGGGTAGGTACAATGTGTACCAGTAGCCAGATGAAATCGCCCGACTCAGACGTTGCCTTTATTTCTCCTACCCAGGTATTCCCGCTGGTAACCCGGTATTTGATATTCTCTACCTGCTCAGAACTGTAGCCTTCCTGCTCCAACCAAGAGAAAAGGTTCTCATGCCGTTCAAACACCCGGTACTCCAGGTCATGATCAAAAACATCACTAACAAAGGTAAACCAACCATCCGGATTGGTTTTGGCGTATAAGGTAGGGGGTTCTTCAATCGGGTCAACTTCGGCTAGCTCCTGGTACGATGCTTCCAGCGAGTTGTACAGTATGCCTAGTTCCTGGGCCATTCCTTTAGCCCGTTTTTCAGACTGCGTAAGTTCACTGATGGTGCGGCGTATCTGGCGTGCCGTAGGGCGGAAAATGAATAATAATTCAAACAGAATGATCAATAGGGAAACCCCTAATAGCAGTAACTCGACTTCTTCCAGGTAAAGAACCCTCTCCTTCGCTTCCTGATCGTACTGAAATACAATCGTATCCATTTCTCCCAAAAAGAGGGATTCATTCTTGAGAATGGTATCTATTGAAGCTTGCAGGGTAGCGGTATCAACCGCGTGTTGTGCCTGAAGCTGGCTGATGATTTGCCGGGCACCTTGCGCAATAATTTCATGCTTGGGGCTGATCGCCTGAAACATAGAATCAATCGCCGCACTGTTATCTACCTGAATTTGCAGGGTGGTATCGCCGTGTTGAAGTGCCTGATGGGATTGTTGCCAGAGAGATACGGCTTCATCCAGTTCCTGTGCGTAAAGCTGTTTTTGCTCAAAGTCAGTAGTATTACCGATTTGTAGAGCCAGCTTGCTGATTTTCTGGCTGAGCATGCGTTGCCGGCCAGCAATGTTGATAATCCGGGAGTCGTTTTCCTGTTTCACCAGGTAACGCTGTATATATAACTGGCTGACAATAATAGACGCAGCAATGCCAAATAAGGCCAACGCATATAGAATGCTTAACTTCTCAAAACCATGCTTGCGTTCGATTGACTTCATCCGGAAAAAATGATAGACAAAGTACGTTAAAATACGGGGAAAAGAATATTACTCTATCCATATTTATCCAGTCGGTTCACTGAAAGAGTAGTGATTGAAGTGAGCAAAAGAGAAAATTAGGCATCGAAGCCCAGATATACGTATCCATCTTCCACTTTTACCGGGTAGGTGGCAATTTCACATTCATCCGCATTCAGGCACTCACCCGATCGTAGAGAAAAAGTTCTTTTATGAAACGGGCAAGCTACTTTCGGCGCGCCCTGCTCCGAGCCGATCATACCCCGGGAGAGGATCATCTGCCGTTTGTGCGGGCAAAGGTTCTGGCAGGCATACCACTCGTTGCGGCGGGTAAAGTTGAAAACAGCAATTTGCTTGCCTTTATACAATACACAAGCTCCACCGTTGGCGGGAAAGGCAGTTACCGGAGCAGCTTTAAACCAGTGAGCGACATTTTCAGGCGAAACAGTTTTATATTCTAATATATCGTTCATGATCTTTTAGGTTTTAGAAGTTAGGGATTGGAGAGTGGAGGCAGGAGGCCAATGTCCCTGTCTCCGGCTACCTGCTTTCCGTGCTACCATTTTACCGGAACTTTCTGCCCTCGCAGGGTATCAAATTGTACACTGGGATCTTCAGCTTCTGCATTAATGAAGTGGGTAAACTTGGCGCGCAATTCGGGGTTATTCACAACTTCCGTCCATTCACATTTGTATACCGCCAGCGTCTGCTGCATCTCCTTTTCCAGTTGCTCGCCAATGCCCAGAATGTCGTTTACTACTACATCGCGAAGGTAATCGATGCCACCATCCAGTTTATTGAGCCAGGGGGCCGTTCGGGTTAGGGGCTCCGCCGTTTTAATGTAGAACATCAGGAAGCGGTCGATGTACTTGATACAGGTTTCTTTGTCTACGTCCTGCGCCAGCAGCAGCGCGTGCTGGGGTTTTACTCCGCCATTACCACATACGTATAGGTTCCAGCCTTTGTCGGTGGCAATAATACCGAAGTCTTTACTCTGCGCCTCGGCACACTCGCGGGCACAGCCGGATACAGCACTCTTCAGCTTGTGAGGCGAGCGTAATCCCTTGTAGCGATTTTCAATTTCTATGGCAAAGGATACCGAATCGTGCAGCCCATAGCGGCACCAGGCCGATCCAACGCAGCTTTTTACGGTACGCAGGGCTTTTCCGTAGGCATGGCCGCTCTCAAAGCCTACCGCAATCAGCTCTTCCCAGATATCCGGTAGCTGATGCAGGTGCGCGCCGAGCATATCAATACGCTGTCCACCCGTAATTTTAGTATACAGATTATACTTTCTGGCCACTCGCCCGATAGTAATCAGTTGTTCGGGAGTAATCTCACCACCGGGAACACGAGGAATAACCGAGTAGGTACCGCCCCGCTGGATGTTAGCCAGAAAACGGTCGTTGGTATCCTGAATAGTATCCTGTTCGGTAATCAGTTCGTTCCAGAGGCTAGCCAGAATTGAGGCGACAGCAGGCTTACATATTTCGCAACCATCTCCTTTTCCCACCTCGTTCAGCAAAGCATCGTACGATTTAATTTCTTTCACCTGAATAATGTCCAGTAGCTCCTGACGAGTATAGTCGAAGTGTTCGCAGATCGTTTTACGGATTCGCTTACCCATTTTAGCCAGCGTCTGATCAAACAGATCGGAGACCATAGGAAGACACCCGCCGCAGCCAGTACCCGCTTTCGTACACTTTTTAATATCCTTGATACTTTGTGATTCCCCGTTTTGCACTGACTGGCAGATCATGCCTTTGGTAATACCTTCGCAGGAGCAGATTTGGGCATCATCCGGCAGGCTGTCTAATCCCATACCAGCTTGTTCTCCGCCCCGGGAGCCCAGAATAAGATCTTCCGGGTTGGGAGGCAGGGTAATGCCGTTTTGTACAGTTTGTAACAGCATATTGTAGGCTTCGGCGTCGCCCACCAGCATTCCTCCGAGCAATTTCTTTCCGTCAGCAGAAACGTTAATACGCTTATAAATCCCTTTTACCTTGTCTTCAAAGATGATGGGATGATGGTCGGTTTTGGTGCCGAATACATCTCCGAAACTGGCTACGTCTACTCCCATCAGTTTGAGTTTGGTAGACATATCATTACCCGGGAAGGTTTTTTCAGTATTTCCTAATAAGTGTTGCACGGCAACCTCCGCCATATCGTACCCCGGAGCCACCAGCCCGTAGATCATATCCTTGTGTAATGCGACTTCCCCTACCGCATAGATGTCAGGGTCGGAAGTTTGCATATAGTCGTTGACGATCACTCCACCGCGGGGGCCTACCGCTAGCTCGCTGAGTCGGCCCAGTTCGTCTCGAGGGCGTATCCCGGCCGAGATCACCAGCATATCTACCGGTAAGGCGGATTCATCAGCAAAGTGTAGGGCATCCAGCTTTCCATTGCCCTCAATAGCCCGAGTGTTCTTATTCAAATGCACCTGAATGCCGAGGGCCTCTATTCGGGTTTGCAAGATGCGCGAGCCGGCTTCATCCAGTTGGCGGGGCATCAGGCGAGAGGCAAATTCAATTACATGCGTTTGCAAGCCCATGTCTACCATAGCTTTGGCGGCTTCCAGTCCTAGTAGTCCCCCGCCTAGGATAGCGGCTGACTTTACTTTTTTTCCGTAAGCGATGATCGCGTCCAGATCTTCTATGGTCCGGTATACAAACACTCCGCCCTTATCCGTGCCGGGTACTGGGGGTACAAAGGCGCTGGAGCCTGTTGCCAGCACGAGTTGATCGTAAGCAAGCGTGGTGCCCCGGTGGGTTTCTATCGTTTTGTGTTGCCGGTCTATGCGGGCTACCATTTCGCCGGTTCTCAATTCAATACCGTTTTCCTCGTACCAGACGGAAGGTGCCAGGGTGAGCTTGTCAACATTCTGTTCGCTGAAGTACTCGCTCAGGTGGACTCGGTCGTAAGCCGGGCGGCATTCTTCACCAAATACCGTAACCGATACCTCCTGAGAGGGGGCAGCCAGTTTCCGCAGCTTTTCGCAGAACTTATAACCGACCATACCATTTCCAATGACAACAATCTTACGCATGAGATTATGGTTTTGAGTATAATTTCGTATTTTGCTTCTGAGTACGGGAGCTAATTACGGAAAAATAAATGTAAATTACGTAATTTTACGTAAAAAAAATTACTTTTACTGAAAGTTACTCGAAAACCTAACCGTAGAAATACTATGAATCCGCGATTAACATTAGTAGGAGCCGGACCGGGCGATGAAGAGCTCATTACCTTAAAAGGCATCCGCGCGTTGGAGACTGCCGATGTGGTGTTATATGATGCCTTGGCTAACCCGGCTTTGCTGCGCTATGCACCTGTAGAAGCAGAAAAAATCTTTGTGGGTAAGCGGGCCGGGCTACATCAGGTACAACAGCGTAGTATTAACCAACTGATAGTGCAGTACGCGCACTCACACGGGCACGTAGTACGGTTGAAGGGCGGCGACCCTTTTGTCTTCGGACGGGGACAGGAAGAAAAAGAGTACGCTCTAAAGCACGGCCTTGAAGTAGCCATAGTACCGGGAGTGAGTAGTGCGCTGGCTGTTCCTGCCACCAACGAAATTCCGCTTACCTCTCGCGGAGCCAGCGACAGCTTCTGGGTAGTGACCGGGACTACCCGCTCGGGCACCCTTTCCAAAGATATGACTCTGGCGGCTCAATCATCAGCAACCGTGGTGATACTCATGGGAATGAAGCAACTGGCCGCCATTACCAAATTATTCACCCAACATAGAGGTTCGGAAGAACCTATCGCTATTATTCAGAATGGTACCTGCCCGGATGAGCGATCTGCTATTGGACGCCTAAGCTCAATTGAGCAAATTGTCCGGGAAAAGGAACTATCTTCCCCGGCCATTATTGTTATCGGAGCAGTGGTAACCAAACATTGGGCCTCTGTGCAGCACCAAGTAGGTGGCCTGACAAAACCAATGCCTTAGTATCTTCAGATTTTTTCCGTAATTTCTGGTTGATTACCTTCGTAAGAAGGTGTTTGAGTATTTGAGGTAAAATGCACAGGCAGCCCTAAAAAACACATCTAACCAATTTTTTATATGGATCAGGGAAACCAACTCTTTCCGGTATTTTTTAAGCTGCACGAACTGGATGTACTGATTGTAGGTGGCGGCTACGTGGGGCTGGAGAAACTGGAAGCCATCCTGAAAAACAGTCCGGAAACCCGCGTTACGTTGGTAGGGCAGGAAATTTTGCAGGAGGATATTTTCCGGTTAGCGGGCAAACATCCTAACATTCGTGTTATTGAGCGCCGGTTCCGGTGGCGCGATCTGCGAGGTAAAGATCTGGTTTTTCTGGCAACCAATGACCGGAGTCTGCACGAACGAATAAAAGTACGCACTCGTCGCAAGCGCATCATGACCAACGTGGCCGATACTCCTGATCTGTGTGACTTTTACTTAAGCTCGGTGGTGAAGAAAGGCGATCTGAAAATTGCTATCTCCAGCAACGGTAAATCACCGACGCTGACCAAACGCATTCGCCAATACCTAGAAGAAGCTATTCCCGATGATGTGCAGGGCTTGCTGGACAACCTGCTGGAGGTACGTAACCAGTTGCGCGGAGATTTTGAGTACAAAGTGAAAAAACTGAACGAAGTAACGGCTGACTGGCTTTCCAAAGAACATGACAAACCCAAATAATACTGACCGACTTAACCAAACGCTGGCTGCCTTTGACGAAGCCAACCGACAAGACCCTCGCGTTGACCACGATGAGCAGGGAAATGAAGTGCCTTCGGAATTGCTGTATGCTCAGCGCATGAGCCAAACCCTGGAAAGTTTTCGTCCTGATGCATCAGAAGCATTGCAACTGGCGGCGCGTTGCCAGCATATTGAGCGGTGGAAGATTCCCCGGGAAGACTACCCGATGGACCGGAAAGGCTATCTGCTTTGGCGCAGCAATCTAAAGAAGATGCACGGCGAGCGAGCTGCCGAAATTATGCAACGACACGGCTACGACGAAGAAACCATTGATCGGGTAGTGATGCTGGTCAATAAAAAACAGTTAAAGCGGGATGATGAAGTACAAGCTCTGGAGGATGTGATCTGCCTGGTTTTCCTGCAATACTATTTTGATGAGTTTCGGGAAAAGCATTCCGAAGAAAAGCTGATTGATATTGTGGCGAAGACCTGGCGAAAGATGTCGGATGAAGGACACGAAGCAGCATTAAAATTATCCATGTCTCCCGAGTCACTGGCTATTATTCAGAAAGCAGTAGCCTAATAGCTAGCAACTTAACTACAAGGTTTACTCTTCTGATGCTGCTGGGTTGGGAAACTGGTCGGGCTCTTCCTGTTCATCCCGATGCAGGCATTGAAAGTCTTTCTCAATCAATACATGAAGTGTCTGATCATCTACCACCGGAAGGCGATGCTCAATGCCTACCTGGTCAGAGGTAGCCCAGGGCAATGCTTCTGATACTGGCAGACTCACTTTTATTTCGTAATTTTGGAAAGTTAAGGTCATTGGATCATCGCTGGCGTGGACAGCAAGCGTATAGATCAACGCAGGCTGATTTATACCTATATACATTTTTTCCTGAACCGCTTCTTGCCTACTAATACGCTGTACCTCTGGCTGGGTAAGTCGTAAACGCAGGCTATTTCCTTGAATTCGTAATTTCATATAAGAATTGCTAGTAGTATTTCAATGTACCAATGTTGTTCATTATTTTTACAGAGTAAGCAGAAATATCCAGCATAAAATTATTAAGTGATTATCATAATCTGAAATATACTCTGTAGGGCTATTCTAAGTTAGAAGAAGTCGTATATAGTAAACTTAAGTCAAGTTCTGTAGCCATTCTGTAAAAATGCTTATCTTAACTGTGGTAGTTCTAGTGCTTTTGTAGCTTCTCCCTTACTTTTCATATAGCTGCAAAAGGCAATAATTTTAAATTTTATCTATACCGTGTTAGATACCGGAGTAAATATAAAAGCCGACATTGAGGCGATCAATCGTATTTCGATAGTGCCCTCGCTACTTGATGTTGTTTGCCGCTCTACAGGTATGGGGTTTGCTGCTATTGCCAGAGTTACAGAAGACCGTTGGGTTACTTGTAAGGCTCTTGATAAAATTTCCTTTGGGCTTAAGCCAGGAGACGAATTAAAAGTAGAAACCACCATCTGCCATGAAATACGGCAGAGCCATAAGCCCGTGATTATTGATCATGTAGAAAAAGATAAGGTCTACTGTTCTCATCATACTCCGGCGATGTATGGTTTTCAAAGTTACATTTCTATACCAATTTTTCGGAAGGATGGTACTTTTTTTGGCACATTGTGTTCTATTGATCCAAAACCAGCCAAACTAAATACTCCCGAGATCATTGGTATGTTTACTCTATTTGCCGATCTCATATCTTTCCATCTTAATGCTATTGAGCAGCTTGATCTGGCCGAAGCTAAGCTATTAGAAGAACGTCAAACTGCAGAGCTACGAGAACAATTTATTGCAATCTTAGGGCACGATCTTCGTAATCCGGTAGCTTCTACCATGATGGGAGCGGAAGTTTTGCTTCAGAAGCCCTTGGATGAAGACTCTAAACGCGTTATCAGTGCCATCAAGAAAACGGCTTTTCGGATGAAAGGACTGGTTGAAAATATGCTTGATTTTGCCAGAGGACGTTTGGGGGGAGGAATTACACTAGAGCTTGATGCCCATAGCGATTCTTTAAAAAACGCTTTACTTGAAGTCATCTCTGAAGTGCTCTCAGTATCCACCCGGGATATTGATGCCCACTTTGAATTAAATGAGTCTGTAGTTTGCGATAAAGACCGTATCGCCCAGCTATTTTCTAACCTTTTAGGCAATGCTGTTGCTCATGGAGCAAAAAATAAGCCTATCATTGTTAGCGCAGTAAATTGTGGTGGTGAGTTTAGACTCTCGGTCACTAATTGCGGCGATAAAATTCCTGAAGCGATAATGAGTCGTCTTTTTCAACCTTTTTCCCGGGAAAAGATGAAGCCCGGCAAGCAGGGGTTGGGGCTGGGACTTTATATTGCCTCCGAGATTGCCCGGGCTCATGGTGGGGAAATTAATGCCATCTCAACAGATGAAGAGACATGTTTCGTTTTTAAAATGCCTGCACTGAGACAAAAGACTTAGTGCTGTTTATCCTGTCAGCGAACAGTTTTGTAACTAGTGCAGCTATATTGCAAACAACTCTGCTGAAATGTGTAAGGCGAGCCTGATCGTAAACCTGCTGTCCTTTCTGGTGTTACCTACTTGTAAAGTATTTTAAACTAAAAAAGCATTTATATTTCTTATGATTCATATTGATATAAATCAGGAGCAGATTCCGGCCTTGGGGTTTGGTACGTATCGTCTTAAAGGAAAAGATTGCCGGGACGCCGTAACAGACGCAATCTCATTAGGCTATCGCCATATTGATACTGCCCGGATGTACGATAATGAGGCTGAGGTTGGCCGGGGAATTCGTGATAGTTCGGTCAACCGGGATGATGTATTTGTCACTACAAAAATATGGTATACGGACCTTGCTCGCCAAGATATTATTCATGGTTTAGAAGACAGCCTCCGCCAATTACAAACCGATTACGTTAATCTAACCCTGATTCACTGGCCTACTCCTGAAATGAATTTAGAAGAAAGTCTGGGAGCCCTGATGGAATTGCAGCAGCAGGGCAAGACCCGCCTGATTGGGGTGAGCAATTTTCCTTCAGCCTTATTAAAAGAGGCCCTGAGTATCGCCCCCATAGTATGTAATCAGGTGGAGTATCATCCTTATCTGGCACAAGATGCTTTGTTAGATATAGCCCAGAAGCGCCGTCTGATGCTTACTGCTTTTTGCCCACTAGCGAAAGGTGAAGTGCTGCAAGACAATAAATTGAAGCAGATTGGTGAAAAGTATGGAAAAAGCGCCGCGCAGATTACTTTACGCTGGTTGGTGCAACAGGAAAATGTAGTGGCCATCCCGAAAGCCGCTAGCCGCGAACATCGGGTAACTAACCTGGATATCTTCGATTTCTCACTAACGGAAGATGAAATGAGCCAAATACATCAGTTGAATCGCAATCATCGGCTGTCTAATCCTTCTTGGGCACCTGTTTGGGACTAAAAAGGTGAATTTATTGATCGGTCCGATATGGCAATTGAGCGAGCATTTAGGGGTGCTCAACTAATATTGTATTAAAGCAGCATATATTGAGATTATTTTGCAGGTGTGCAGTAAGCATACAAAAATAATCTTATTATGATTGCAAACGAGAATGTAAACTCAATCGTGCTAGCCTGTCTGCTTTTAATTCATGAACGTGAATTGCAACATCAGCAGGCAGTAACTGTAGTAGCTGCTAAAGTAACTCGGAGTGAGTATTTAAGGAGCAAGTATTTATCGTCTGTGGAAGAGTGGTTGCCTTCCAAAAGTCAGTATGTTTCTTACGGGGAAGTCTGCTCAGAAGAAATCCACTATAATTAGAGTTTACTCCGATTAATGCCATTTTTATATTGTAAGCCTTAAAGTGCTGTTGGAGGCAGGTTCTCTGTACAGCCTTCTGACAAACGCTTCCTGGCATGTCTTTAAAAGAAAAATGAGCACTTAATCAGGAGCAGTCTGCTACTGATCAAGTACTCACTTCTTCTATATCTGTTAAAAAACTTATCGTACAAACGCTGCGGCCAATCCACCGTCTACGTTGAGTACATTGCCTGTGCTTTTGTTGGTTAATCCTCCTACGAAGGCAAATACTCCATTGGCAATATCTTCAGGTAAGATAGTTTCATTCAACAGCGTACGTTGCGCATAGTGGTTAGGTAGTTCCTCCAACGGCACTCCATAAGCCTTGGCGCGCCCTTCGGCCCAGCCACCAGACCAGATATTACTACCCTGTATAACGGCATCAGGATTCACCACGTTAACCCGTATTTTATCTTTTCCAAGTTCAGCAGCTAACAGGCGCGACAGGTGCAGCTGAGCGGCTTTGGCAGAACCATAAGCGGCATTGTTAGGCCCGGATACCAGCGCGTTCTTGCTTACAATATTTACAATATCGCCGCCCATACCTTGCTTACGCATAATATCCACGGCTGCCTGGGTCATTCTAAACTGCCCCTTTACCATCACATTATGCTGTACATCCCAGTCGCCTTCCGAAGTGTCTTCTAATGTTTTAGAAATGGAAAGTCCGGCATTGTTCACCAGAATATCAATACCACCAAAGGCAAGGCAGGCCTCCTGAAAGGACTGGCCAATGTCTTGCGACTTGGTAACATCCATTACGGTTCCCACCGCTGCATCTTTTCCGTACTTTTTGATGAATTCCTGACGCGCCTCTTCTACCCGCTCCTGATTCATATCCGAAAGAATGACACACGCGCCTTCCTGCACAAATTTTTCGGCAATTGCTTTACCGATACCGCCACCGCTACCTGTAATCAACGCAATTTTGCGAGATAGAGGTTGCTCCGGAGGCATACGCTGGAGTTTTGCTTCTTCCAACAGCCAGTATTCAATATCAAAAGCTTCCTGAAGTGGTAAAGAAGTATATTCTGATACGGCTTCAGCCCCACGCATTACATTGATGGCATTAATATAAAACTCACTGGCAACGCGGGCTGTTTGCTTATTCTTGGCGAAGGTGAACATCCCGACCCCTGGCCAGAGAATTACTACCGGGTTAGGGTCACGAATGCCGGGGCTGTTGTCGTGTTTATGCTGTTCGTAGTACTCAGCGTAATCTTTTCGGTATTCCTGGAAAGCGCCGTATAGTTGCTCGTGTAATGCTTTAGCATCTGAGATGTCCGCATTGGCTGGCAGAAAGTCCAGTACCAGGGGGCGGATTTTGGTGCGCAGAAAATGGTCGGGGCAAGAAGTGCCCATAGGGGCCAGCTTTTGTAGATCCTCGCTATTGATAAACTGTAACACACGTTCATCATCTGTGAAATGGCCGATCATCGGTTTGTGGCTGGAGCACAGTCCACGTAAAGTAGGAGCCAACGTGGCGGCCTGCTTTTTACGGTCAGTTTCGGGAAGGGATTCCAGCTTTACACCGCCGAATACAGGCCGGTCTTTCCCCATATGCTCTTCCAGGTAAGCTGATGCTTTCTCAATCACGTTCAGGCTATTCATGTAGCACTCGTAGGCGGTATCTCCCCAGGTAAATAACCCGTGACTGCCCAGCGTAATGCCGCGTATACCAGGATTTTCTTTAATGCAGTTTTCCAGTTGAAGCCCCAGATCAAAGCCCGGTCGTTGCCAGTCAACCCAGCCTAGTTGCCCCTCAAAAAGCTCTTCGTTGATGCGCTTGCCATCTTTAGCAGCGGCAATAGCAATAAGAGCATCGGGGTGAAGGTGATCTATATGTTTATAAGGAAGAAAGGCATGCAGTGGAGTGTCAATACTAGGAGCGCGCGAGTCCAGGTCATACAGGCAATGGTAAAACAGGCCTACCATTTCATCTTCGTGTTCTAATCCCCGGTAGCGGGTTTTCAGGGCATGCAGGCGGTCAAGATACAATCCGGCCAGACCATTTCGCTTTAGTGAGCCAATATCACCACCGGAGCCTTTTATCCACATCACTTCGGTGTCTTCACCAGTGAGAGGATCTTTCTCTATTGTTTTGCAGCTGGTATTACCACCGCCGTAGTTAGTGATCCGCAAGTCGGCTCCCAGAATATTGGATCGGTAGAGTAACAGAGCGATTTCATCACCTTCCAACGACTTGGCTTTTTCATCGTCCCACAGGTAATTGACATGTTTGAAAGTAGTCACTGCGCTTTCCATACAGGATAGGTTTTATGAGGATAAAAAATTAGTTTACGCAAAACAAAAATACAAAAAATCGGCACAGGTTACCGTCCTGTACTATCTTGATGCAAAGAGGTTTCAGTATCATGGTAGCACACGCTGACGGGCTAACAGATCGGTTATTGTCAGGCAGCTCTAGCTTGGCACCTATTGCCTACTATCAACTGTTTACCAGCCCGTCAGTTAACGCTTAATCAAGGCTGATTGAGAATGAAGAGATGGTGAAGGAATTCACAATTTGGGTGGTAATCAAAACATAATGATTGAACATTTTTTTACCCCTTTATCATCTTCTAACAGACACAATGCTTATGGAATTGCTATCGTTATGTCTATGTTTGTTAAGTCGCTATACTCTGAATTTATTACTTTCGGCCTGACTCTGGCCTGGAAAGACAACCTGATATGAACCAGAAACCTGCTTACTACTTTTCCTTCCTGTTAAGTATTAGCCTATGGGCGTGTCAGCCCGATGCTTCAGTGCAGCAAAGCCCTAATTTGCTTGAGCCACCGCCCGCCAACCGCTTTACCAAAACCATACTAATTGAAGATCTGGAGGAACCTATGGAAATTGAGGTGACCCGGAATCACCGTGTCTTTTTTGTGGAGCGTAAAGGAGAGGTCAAACTATATAACCCTGCTACCGGCCGAGCCGACCTGATCGGGCAAATTGATGTATTTTCCGGTAACAACGATGGTTTGCTGGGAATGGCTCTCGATCCTGACTTTTACGAAAACCAATGTATCTATTTTTATTACTCTCCTGCCGGTGATGAACCTAAACAGCGCCTTTCTCGCATAAAGCTGGTTAATAACCAACTAGATATGTCTTCAGAAGAGGTAATACTGGAGATTCCTACCCAGCGGGAAACCTGTTGCCACTCGGCCGGTTCACTGGAGTTCGGGCCTGACGGGCTGCTCTACGTGGCCACGGGTGATAATACGAATCCCTGGGAGTCGGATGGTTATGCTCCAATAGATTCTCGTCCGGGGCGGGTAGGGTACGATGCTCAGCAGACGGCCGGTAATACCAATGATCTGCGGGGTAAGATTCTACGTATCCGTCCGTTAGCCGATGGCTCTGCTGGGAAACCTCTGTATGAGATTCCTGAAGGCAACCTGTT
This sequence comes from Roseihalotalea indica, assembly GCF_022458895.1. The sequence goes on from NZ_JAINFL010000002.1 coordinate 907,216, forward strand.
TCCGAAAGATGGGTCAGCCGGTCGGCCGGAGATCTATGTGATGGGGGCGCGTAACCCCTTCCGAATTTCTATCGATCCTAAAACCTCATACCTGTATTTTGGAGACATTGGCCCAGATGCCAGTACTGCCAGTGAAATGGGGCCTAACTCATACGATGAACTGAATATTGCCAAAGAACCAGGCAACTATGGCTGGCCCTATTTTATTGGCGACAACCAGGGGTATCCTTCCCGTAATTTTGCTACGGAAACCTATGGTGAGGTAAATAACCCCGACCATCCGTTGAACACATCAGCAAACAATACCGGAGCTCGGGAATTGCCTCCCGCCAGACCCGCTATGCTCTACTATACTTATCAGGAAAGTGAAAAATGGCCCAGCCTGGGCAAAGGAGGGCGATCTATCATGGCTGGCGAAGTATACCGCTCTGAGCGCTACAGCAATACGGAAGGGAAGTTTCCGATATACTATGATAACTGTTTGTTCATTTACGAATGGATGCGCAACTGGATTAAAGTAGCTCACCTGAATGATGATGGCGAACTGACCGAACTGGAAGACTTTATGCCAGATACTAATTTTGAGAAGCCTATGGATATGCAGTTTGGCCCGGATGGCTCGCTGTACGTGCTGGAGTACGGTAGTGCTTGGTACAGCAACAACAGTGATGCTAAGCTTAGCCGCATCAGCTATACGCGAGGTAATCGTCCACCTGTGGCAAAGGTAGAAGCTTCTACCCGGGCAGGCGCAGTTCCATTAGAAGTGAAATTTTCGGCTACTTCATCCTATGATCCGGATAATGACTCGCTGACCTACAGTTGGGAGTTTGGCTCGGATGATCAAGTGGTGGAAGATAAAGCAGAAGCTACATTTACCTTTAAAGAGCCCGGCGAGTATCCCTGTACCTTAGTAGTAACCGATGCGAATGGCGAGCAATCCACTACTCACCTGACGGTTCTGGCCGGGAATGCCCCGCCTCAGGTAGCGATAGACCTTACCGGAAACAAAACGTTTTACTGGCACGATCAACCCATAGCGTATCGGGTGGGAGTCTCTGATCAGGAAGATGGCGATTTAGCAAGTGGAAGTATTGATACTGCGCAAGTATTTGTCTTTTGGGATCGGGGCATTGGAGAGAACTTGTCACCACTGGTTACGGGGCATCAGGAGGCGATGGGAGCAGTAAGTAGCGTGTTGGTAGGTAAAAGCCTGATTGATGAAAATGACTGTAAAAACTGCCATAAAGTAAATGAAACGTCTATTGGTCCGGCGTATAAGGAGGTCGCTTTGCGTTATCAGGATGATACTACCGCCCGGGATCGACTAGCCAAAAAGGTGATTGCTGGCGGTGGCGGAGTATGGGACAAAAACTTTGTGATGGTAGGCCACCCCGATCTGTCTGAAAAAGCGGCAAAGGAAATGGTGAACTATATTCTCTCTTTAGCGGATGAAGGAGAGAAGTCGCAACGTATTGCTACGCAAGGGCAGATTTCACCTCGCCAATTTCAGGCAGATGGCTTGTACCGCATTACTGCCAGATACGAAGATCAGGGAGGGCAAGGAGTACCACCACAAACGGCGGAAGTCTATCGTACCTTACGGCCGGCCCGCATACAGGCCGAAGCCTTTAATGAAGTGAAAAATCTGCGTATTGGCGGAGCCGTAGAAGATGGTGATGATCGTATTATAGAAAACATCAAACACGGATCATACGCGGTCTACGAAGATATTGATCTGACGAATGTCTACAGTATTGTGCTTCGCTATGCCAGCGAAAGTGCCGGAGGAACCGTTGAGTTGCATCTGGATAGCCCCGACGGAGAAGTGGCGGGTAAAACCACCCTGGCACCCACCGGAAGCTGGCAAGCCTGGCAGGAGCAAACGATGTCGGTTAACCCTACAAATGATAAGCACGATCTGTATTTTGTATTCAGCAATGGGCAACGGCAACGAGAAAATCTGGTAACAGTAGACTGGTTCTATTTTTCTCATACTGCCCCCCTGCTTTCTCATCGTTAATAGTAGTTTCAAAAGCTGATCTCAATGCAATCATTGCCCTTTAACCTACGCTGTGATCTGATAGCGCATCCTGAATATGTGTCTTCCCGTGGCTTTTCCACCAATATTCCTCTTTCGGAAATTGATCAGTATCCTACGCCAGTAGAGTTGGTTATCATCAATAATCGGCAGCCTGCGTTAAGCTGGAATCTTCCTTCAGGCACCCGTCAGCAGGCATTCCAGCTTATAGTCTCTGATCAGCCCGAACTGCTGCTACAAGGTAAAGGTAATTACTGGGACAGTGGAAAAGTCTTTTCAGAACAGCCGATGATTGTGTATGCCGGGCCGCGGCTTCGGGCTAGAAAAGTGTATCACTGGACTGTCCGGGTGTGGGATGATGAGGGGCAGATGAGTGGCTATGCAACGCCTCAATCTTTTATGACGGGAGCACTGAGCAGAAAGTATACCCCGGCTTATTATCCCATACAGAAAAAGCTTCAGTTTCCGCAGTATATACAATCAGTGAGTGATGATCACTATTTTGTGGATTTTAGGCAGGCCGCGTTTGGTACATTGCAACTGACCCTTAAAAGTGATGCGGAAGGACGGGAAATAACAGTTCACTTGGGAGAAGTACTGAAAAAGCCAAAGCAAATACACCGTGAGCCAGGGGGCGGCAGAAGGTATCGGGCCATACCCCTTCGGCTACAAAAAGGTACTCACACCTATCAACTGCAACTTACGCCCGACCGGAAAAATACCCGTAAACATGCGGTTAAGATGCCCGAATATATTGGCGAAGTGATGCCATTCCGCTATGTAGAAATAACTTCTTACCCTCATGAGCTAGATAAGCTACAGCTACAGCGTATAACAGTGCATTACCCTTTTCAGGAAGACGCTGCTCATTTCCGTAGTTCGAGTGAAGTATTAAATCAGGTATGGGATCTATGTAAATATACCATCAAAGCCACCAGTTTCGCCGGCATCTACGTGGATGGTGATCGGGAGCGGGTGTGTTACGAATCTGACTCCTACATCAACCAGTTAAGCCACTATGGGGTAGACGCCGAATACTCCCTGGCCCGGCGGACCCTGGAGTATCTGATGCACTACGCCACTTGGCCTACTGAATGGATACTGCATGGGGTATTAGTAGCTTATGCCGACTGGATGTATACCGGCGATACGCAAATGATTGAGCGTTACTATCCTCTGCTAAAAAATCGTACCCTGGTAAGTTTGGCAGATGAGCAGGGGCTGATCAGCAGTAGCCGTTCGCGTCGCCGTACTGAACGCAGCGTAAATTATGATCGGACTTCTTTTAAGAGAAAACCTCTAAAAGATATTGTCGACTGGCCCCAAACCGGCGGGATGGGCCTGAGTGAAGATGATCCGGGCGAAACGGACGGGTTTGAGTTTTGCGAGTTAAATATTGTAGTAAATGCGTTTCATTATTATGCACTACGCTTAATGGCCGAAATGGCCCAGGCTATTGGTAAAGAAAAGGAGCATCAGTTCTGGAAAGAGCGGCAGGCGAAGGTATACCGAGCGTTTCAACAGCACTTCTTTGATGCCGAACGGCAGATATATGTGGATGGAGTGGGGAGTCAACATGCCTCTTTGCACGCTAATATGTTTCCACTGGCATTTGGTTTGGTGCCGACAGAGCAGCAACCGTCAGTGGTAGCGTTTGTAAAAACTCGGGGAATGGCATGTAGTGTGTATGGTGCGCAGTACCTGCTGGAAGGGTTATACGAAGCCAATGAGGCAGAATACGCGCTGCAATTACTCACCTCTACCGAAGAGCGTAGCTGGCATAGTATGCTGGCCGCTGGCTCTACCATGACCATGGAAGCCTGGGGCGATCGCTTCAAACCCAACCAGGACTGGAACCATGCCTGGGGAGCAGCTCCGGCTAACATCATTCCCCGCTATCTGGTAGGAGTACGTCCCCTGACGGCCGGTTTTTTTAAAGTATTAATTCAGCCCCAGCCGGGCTTATTAATCGAGTTTGAGGCGAAAGTTCCGAGCATACGAGGGCCTTTTATGGTACACTACCAGCGGGAGGACACTTCGTATAAGCTTCAGCTTCAAGTTCCAGGAAACGTCGAGGCGCTGGTTCGCCTGCCATGTCTAGACCTGAGCGGCAACATACAAATTCATCAGAATGGGCAGAAAGTAAGCGTAAAGCTACTGGACGGCTTCTATGAAATTCCTTCCGTACTCACTGGAGAATACACCTTCGTGGTAGCATCAACACAGGGGGACGAAAGCTAAGAAAACCCTATCTCTTAACATGAACCTACCCACCCTCCATAGTTCATATGCTTGGCTCCCTTTCACTCTGGCTGAGTTAGTTTCAAGAGTGGCTTGATTGGGGAAATCAGGGTGATTATCATTTGAGCTCTGCCTCTAAATTCTCACTAAGTGCAACTTAATTTCGGGCTTTTATGTCTAATTAGATAGGTTATAGCTCTGCTAAGCCCACTAATTAACCTAAAAATGAGAAACAAAAATATGATATTCTGGGTGCTGCTGGGAAGCGGTATCCTCTTTATTCTACTGCTCATTATTATCGGTAATATCCTCACCATTGGTGATAATCTGGCAGAAGTGCACCCTTACCTTAGCTACTCCTTTTATGTTGTTTCGGTGTTGCTGCTTTTTTTCTTAATTATTCGCCCGTTATTCAGCGTTTTCTCTTTACCGGAAATTAAGGCCGGGCAGTTTTTGGATGAAGACAAGAGTGATCCTGGTTCTAAAGTATCTCGAAAAGTGGCCCGGCAGCTCATCAGCCAGGGGCAGTTAGATCTAACTGAAAAAAACGAACTGACTCGCCTGCTCAAAAGTGATCAGGACCCTTCGGAGGCACTCGGCAAAATTTTTGACGGAAGGCTGGAGCGCATGGATGACATCATTCACCGGTATGCCAAGCAGGTGTTTATTTCTACCGCACTTTCTCAAAATGGCCGCCTGGATGCCATCTTGGTACTGATGATCAACTTCCGCATGATGAAGGAGCTGGTCCGCAACTATGGATATCGGCCAACCTACGGGCAGCTAATTAAAACGTATACCAAAGTGATGGCCGCTGCTCTGATTGCCGATGGCATTGAAGATGCCCAACTTGCTGAAATCTTCCCGCAGATCAGCCGGGGTTTTCTGGGAGTAATTCCTGGCTTAGGGTCTTTATCTTCCTCCATCCTGCAAGGTACTGGAAATGCCTTTTTGACTTTACGGGTGGGCTATATCACCAAAGCCTACTACGCTATGGCCGGACAAGGATTATCTCGCCGCGAGTTGCGGGTATCGGCTAACCGAACGGCTATCAAAAAGCTTTCGCTCATCATTCGCGAATCACTATTGGTTTTCCCTCGCGAGGCCCAGCGTAAAGCACGCGAGGTGCTAAAATTCGTGTAGAAGAAGCACTAGGCTTGGTTAAGCTAAAACACTACTAAAAAAATATTGAATATAATTTTAGGTGGATACTGATAAATTTATTTACTTTGTAATTCAAAGTACTTTCTTGGTATGCAGAAAACAGATTATTTACAAGACATTAGCGAAATCCGTTCTATGATGGAGCGTTCATCACGCTTTATCTCGTTGAGCGGGTTGTCAGGAGTGATGGCCGGAGTGTATGCGTTGGTCGGGGCAGGAGTAGCGCAGTGGTGCCTTAGTCAATATCGTACCGGATACCTGGGTTCCTATCGGGATGCCGTAGGGTACCTGGCGCTAATTGCCTCGGTAGTACTGCTACTAGCCATAGGCACCGGTATCTGGCTTACTACTCGCAGAGCCAGGCGGCAGGGACTTAAGGTTTGGGATGCCACCGTTCGTCGGTTAGTTATTCATCTGTTAATTCCATTGGTGGCAGGTGGTATATTCTGTCTGGTGCTGGTCGGGCAGGGGTATACCGGAATAGTAGCCCCTAGTATGCTCATGTTTTATGGGCTGGCGCTGATCAATGCCAGTAAGTACACACTTACCGATGTAATGTACCTGGGATTAGCCGAGTTGGGGTTAGGGTTGCTTTCGGCTATTGTAATCGGGTATGGTCTGCTATTTTGGACGATTGGATTCGGAGTGTTGCACATTGTGTATGGTGCATCCATGTACTACAAATATGAGCGGTGAAGCATCTATTACATCAGTTCGATAAAGCTTTTGAAAATAAAGTGCGTCTGGGAGTTATGTCAGCTTTAATGGTTAACGATTCGCTGGACTTTAATACCCTGAAGGATTTGTTGGGGGTAACGGATGGGAATCTGGCTAGTCATTTAAAAGCATTAGAAAAAGTGGAATACATCGATGTGCAGAAACAGTTTGTGGGGCGTAAACCAAACACCCAATATGCTGCTACCCAGCAAGGGAAAAAAGCCTTCAGTGCTCATTTAGATGCTCTGGAAACCCTATTGAAAGCACAAAAGCAGATTGAATAAAAAAATTTATTTATGAACTTTGAAATACAAAGTACTTTCAAATATGAGAAAGCGTAAGATCAAAATCGGACTTTGGGCGGGAGCCTCGCTCATGAGCAGTTTCCTCTTTTACCAACAGGCTGCTGGTATCAACTTTCTGGTATTTAACCTACTGGTGGTGAGTATTGCAGTAGGCTTATATCCGGCGCTGCGTCAGTCCAGGCAGGGTAAGTTAATGGTAGTGGGTTGTTTACTGACAGCTGTGGGAGTGGTGTGGCACCATACGTGGCTGGCTATTTTGCTAAACTGGGTTTCATTTGTGGCACTAGCCGGATTCTGTGTGTTCCCTCGCACCTCGCTGGCGGTTGCTTTGCCCAATGGACTTTATGCAGCTCTGATATCCTTCTGGAAAGGAAAATGGTGGTCAGTACAGCCCGAACATGAAACCCGGACGGGCTTAAGTATGGCTCGGGTACTGTCCTGGATAATTCCGGTTATGGTGACTAGCTTGTTTTTACTGCTTTACATAAGTGCAAACCCAGCATTTGCTGCGTTGGTACAGCAAACCGGAGGGGAAATCATTTCTCCCGGCCGACTCATCTTCACGCTAGGCATTGCGTACGGGTTGCTGGCCTTTTTCTACCCTAGCGGTATGTCTGGTCTCATAGAGGCAGATCAGCGTATTTCGGATACCCTAACACGTCAGCGAGTGCTGTATAAGCGGGAGCGCTCAATTAGTATGATTGGTTTGAAGTATGAGTACCGTACCGGGTGGCTGCTGTTTGCCTTACTGAATGGGCTGCTCTTTCTGTTTAATGGCATCGACCTGTATTATCTAACTTCCGGACGTTTGCCAGAGAGCGTGACTTACTCCGAGTATGTACATCAGGGGGTTACGGCCCTGATCATTTCCATTGTGCTAGCCATTGGCATTGTCATGTATTTCTTCCGGGGCAACCTCAACTTTTACCACCGAAACGCTCAGCTAAGAATGGCAGCTTACGGGTGGATCGTTCAGAATGGGCTGCTCGTTCTTACTACGGCGTACAAAAACAGCTTATATATTGATGCGTATGGCCTCACGCAGAAGCGAGTGGGAGTGTATGTATATTTATTGCTGGCGCTGGCTGGCCTGGCTAGTACCTATGTGAAAGTTGGGCAAATCAAAAGCACAATGTTTTTAGTTCGCTGCAATTTGTGGGTCTGGTACCTGGTTTTAGGTGGAATGACCTTAATAAACTGGCCCCGGCTTATTACCCAGTATAATCTGGCGCATTTTCCGGCCCAGCACATTGATTTTTATTACCTCAGCCGCTTATCAGACAATAACCTCGACTTGCTGGCCACTGCAATACAACAGCCTAAGTATCAGCTAGCGCGAGGAAATAAGAGCTATATAGTGAATAAAATAAGTCAGTTTAAGAAAACCAAGAGGCAACAGGACTGGCGCTCATGGAATTATGCAGAAGCCCAGGTGCTAAACCGTCTGGCTCATGAATAAGAATAGGCTGATGTCTTTGCAGAAGTATATACGAAGTTTTCGCCCTGCTGCAAGGGGTTCTTCAGGTAATAAGGCTGAAAAATAATATCCGAGTACGCATGTTTATAGCTGTAGCAGGTATAATTTTTGGAACAGAGCAGTCGTTTACCTGGGAGGTTTGGTGTCTGCTGGCTCTGGCAATAGGCATGGTCCTCGAAGCAGAACGGGCGAATACAGCACTGGAAAATTTTCGGGTCGGCTGACGCCCACCTATGATCCAAGATAAAACTAGTAAGGAAGTGGCAGCAGGAGCGGTGTTGATCATTTGCCTGTCGGCAGCCACGGTAGGTGTATTAATTTGTGTGAATTTTTAAGAAGAAAAGTAGTTATGAAACAGAAAGTAGGAGTGGTTTTATATTTGTCTACCGCACTCATTTTTGTGCTTCCGCCAGAAAGTTATTTCCACGATATATTACAATCGTTTGCCGTGCAGGCCATGATCGGCTACTTATTGATAGGGCTGCTGGCCGCATTATTTCACCGGATGGTTACCACGGGGGCTTCTTTAAGTGCGGCACTGCTCATTGCCTGTGGGTTGTATATGGCTCAGTCGTTTAATGTTGGGAGCACTGCAAATATTAAAGCCTATGAGGGCGATACCATAGTACGGGTAGCGCACTTCAATGTGCTTTGCAACAATAGTCAATTTAAGAAAACAATATCATCAGCGTTAGCTACTAAAGCAGACTTACTGTCGTTTCAGGAAGTAACAGCCCAATGGGGTGAGGAATTGGAAAAACGATTATCAGAGGAATATCCATACTCTCATATTGTAACCTATGAACAGGAACCGGGGCGAGGACTGGCAGTATTTTCCCGGTATCCGTTGGAAAATTTGCAAACTATTTACTGGGAAGGCCTGCCTAATATTGCCGGGGATCTTCAGCTACAAGATAAAACGATTCATTTTCTGGCGTCTCATACCTTATCGCCCCGGAGCCGATGGCGCTACCGACAGCGAAATGAACATATTCGCCAGATTGCCCGATATATCAAAACAGTAGATGATCCGGTGCTGGCGATTGGTGATTTTAATGTAGTGCCCTGGAACCCGGTAATTCAAGAATTGAGAGCGACTACTCATTTGCAGGATAGTCACACCGGTTGGGCACCCACCTTCCCTGCGAGATTGCAATCCATCGGTATTCCAATAGATTACATCTTTCATTCCCGGGACTTTTATTGCAAGAAATTTGAAGCCCTTCCCAGCTTTGGTTCTGACCACCGGGGAGTAGTGGGAGAATATTTACTCAAAAGCAAGGGATAATGTGTTGACTTATGCTACACATTGAGGAATATAATACAGTTTGAAAAATATCTCTCAGCAAAATTTTATTTTGTAAATCACCTATATTTAGTATTTTATTATAATTAATTATAATTTATAAAACAATAAACGCTTTTGCCGTCGCAAAGCATTAAGTGGTACCTTCCTTGCCAAGGCTGTTTTGAGTAACAGTTATACTACTAAATTCTATCTAGACGGTGAAAATTCTACAATTTATTATAACAATAGCTGTATTATGTTCAGCTTTATTGTTTGTCATACCTTCCGAGATATTTCTTATAGATTTATTACAGTCATTTGCCTTACAGGCCATGATAGGGTATGCTATCATTGCATTTGTGCTGATTTTGTGGAAACAGCATAAATTTAGCGTTCCGTTCGTATTGGCCTCTTTAACCATTCTGGTATATCTACTTCCTTACATTAACCTTACTACTACTCAAGATTATGAGTTTGAAGGTAATTCATTTCGGGTAGCCCACTATAATGTATTAGGCAGTAACATTTTATATGACCAGACCATACAGCAAGCCCTAGCCACTGAGGCCGACTTGTTATCGTTCCAGGAAGTAGATAGCACCTGGATGAATCACTTGATATATGGTCTGAAAGCCGAATATCCTTATTTTCAGATGGCTTCCAGTCCGGTGCACGGAGTAGCTGTATTTTCTAAATACCCCGTTAAAGATTTTACTACGTATTTCTGGGGTCAGGAGCCTAGTCTGACTGGGAACATTATGTTACCAGATACCACAGTGCATTTTGTAGCTACGCATACTTTATCACCCCGCAGTGAAGAGCGATACGCTGAGCGTAATCAGCATCTTAAGCATATGGCGCACTATTTAAAAAGTATCAATGGGCCCGTACTGGCAATAGGTGATTTCAATGCTGTTCCCTGGAATCCTTACATTGTGCAAATGCGGCGGCAGTCTAATCTTTTAGATAGTCGTAAAGGGCTTACCCCTACTTACCCTGCCGACTGGAACGTAGGCGGTATTCCTATTGATTATATTTTACATTCTAACGAATTGCGCTGTTTAGGTTTTCAATCAGTAGATATGGCGGGTTCAGATCATAAAGGAGTGCTGGGAGAGTACCAACTGGCCGTCAACGCAATGTAGGCTACTTTCTTAATAAGGTTTAGTTGAAGGAGGGAAGGTGCAGCCTGAAGGTGGCACCCTGCCCTGGTTCAGAGACCAGCGATATGGTACCATCTAGCTTTTGAACAGATTCCTTTACAATGTAAAGTCCTAAGCCAGACCCGGAAGCATGGTGGCTGGCTCGGTAAAACATATCAAATATCTTATCCTGAGCCGCTTTGTTAATTCCTACCCCGTTATCCTGCACAACGATCTCTACACCTCGGTTTTTGGGAGTAATAGTGATAGCAACGAACGGTTGAGCTACATGCGGGTTGAAGTATTTGATAGCATTAGAAAGTAAGTTATTGAAGATAGTTCTTAACCGATTTGGATCGGAAACAAAACCAATGTCTTCAGCAATATCCAGCCTTACATCAATATCAATAGAGCTTCGCAGAAAGTAGAGCCCATCCAGAATATCGGCAATGATTTCCCGAAACTTCACAGGTTCTCTTTTAATTTCAATGCGGGCATTACGAGAATAGTCAATAATCTCATGGATTGTCTCGTCAAGCCGATGAATGCTGCTTTCAATTAACTGGAGGTACTGTGTTCGCTCTTCAGAATCGGTGGTTCCCTCTAATACTGAAATCAGGCCGAGCACTGATGCCAGTGGTGCTCTAAGATTGTGGGAAGTGCTATACACAAACTGATCTAGCTCGGCGTTGGTTTTGCGCAGTTCTTCATTGTTTTCTCGTAGCTGCTGTTCTACCTGCTTAATATTGGTAATGTCAAGGTTGACGCCTGTCATGCGGGTAGGCTCATTATATATCCGGGTAACTTTTGCGTATGATTTAATACATCGTTCTTCCTGCGATTGAGGCAGTATAATTCTATATTCTGTATTAAAATCCTGTGTTTGCTGTAAAGCAAGATCAATTTCAGACTGAACGCGAGCCCTGTCGTCCGGATGGATAATTTGTAACCAGGATTGTTTATTATGAGCAAACCGACCGAAGGTGAGCCCAAACATGTCTAGCGTCCGTTCATCCCACACCAGGTAATCTTTAGAGATATGCCAGTCCCAGATTCCAATATTAGCCGATTGAGTAGCAATAGCAAGGCGCTCCGAATATTCAGCAAGAGCCTGTTCTCCTTGTCGCTGTTCGGTTACATCACGGAAGTTGCAAACCACCCCCTGAATACTTTCGTCAAGTAGCAGATTGGTCATAATCGTTTCCGTCCATATTGTCTCACCATCTTTCCGCACAAGCCTGAAAAAGCCTTCTATACGCTCTTGGGGTCGTTGCAAAACATTGGATAAGAACTCTTTCGCTAGCGGTAAGTCTTCTGAAAAAATATAACTATGTCGAAAGGTGCCTACCAATTCTTCAGGCGTATAACCTACCACATTATAAACGGAAGGCGTTGCATAGGTAATCAGCCCTTCTTCATTGTATACAACAATGGCATCAAAACTTTTTTCAGTGAGACTGCGGAATTTTTTCTCACTTTTCACCAGTAGTTCATTAAGCTCTCGGGTGCGGTCTAAGGTGAGTTTAAGCTCATCCTGGCTGGTTTGAAGCTTTTTATTCAGATGCTGACTCTTTTGTAATAATTCAGCATTGGTATCTTCTGTAATCTTGCGTTGATGAATGGTGCGAATAGAAGCAACAATTTCCTGCTGACATCCCTCTCCAGATAGGCGGGCCGTAATCTCCATCCAGCAGTAGGTGCCATCTTTGCGGCGTTTGCGGTAATGAGCCTGAGTCACTTTACCAGAAAGGACCTGCTCCAAGTTCTTTGCCATTCCTGCATGATCGTCAGGGTGCACATAATCGAAAGCCGAAGTTCCTATCAGCTCCCAGTCTTCATATCCGACGAGTATTTTACAGGATGGGGAAACATATTTATAAACACCATTTAAATCATGTTTGCTAACCATGTCGGTCATATTAACTGCTAGCAACTCATATTTACGCTTATTTTCAATTAAGGCCTTAGAAAGCTCCGTTTCTTGAAAAACCTGGCTGAAAACTGTACCTAGCTGCGTTAACGGTACCGTTATTTCCGAAGGGTGATAGTTGAGGGGGGCATCATGAGCAAAAACAATATATCCCGATAGCACCTTTTGGTGTATCATCGGTATTGCTATTAGCGATTTTATATGCAACCGGTCAAGCAGTTGTTTTTCATGGGTGGCGTTTTCAGGTAACGTCTGAATATCCTGTATTTCTATAGGCGCATGACAATGTACCTTCTGTCTCCACCAGTCTAACGACTCAAGTCTTATTCTGTGAATTGTTTTCAGAGTCGGGAAATTTGCGGCGGCAGCGTGTGTGTATACTAACTGCGCTACCATTCCCTTTTCTTTTATCTTATATACTAACCCCCACTTAGTTCCAGTAAACGTTGCCACTTCGCTCAGGGCATTCTGGAGGAAATCTTCTACAGAATTAGTTTCGGTTTGTGCCAGCCGATCAATAGTATTAAGGAGAATGTTATGGAGCTGGGATATTGGGGGGGGTGGGACAGAGTATGGTGCTATTTCCTGATAGCTGCTTATATCATATCCAACCCCTTGTACTTCTATGGCTTGTGCTTGCTCATTTGTTATTGCCACAAACTCCCAGGAGATCATATAGTATGTACCATCTTCGTCAGACAGTCTCAGCTTAAGCGCTATTAGCTTCTCTGGTCGCTTCAAACATTCTTCAAATGTTTTCTCAAATGCTGAAATATCAGCCGGATGCAATTGAGTGCGGTAAGGGTCTCCTTTATAAGAGCGTTTTTGCCCGAATTTCTGTTGATACGCCCTATTCACAAAACTATAGTTCCCTCTCAGGTCAATACCGATCAGGTAGTTTGTTTGAGATTCTAACATTGCATAGAACAAACTATTCTGACGCTCGCGGATAATAGTATGTTCGTGTAGAGGCTGAATTTCCTGCATAAATAACAGACAGTATCGCTCTTTATCTTTTAAGATTGTTGCCTGACCAGAAAGCGAAAATTGCTTGGTAATGCTACCAGCATAGTATGTAACTGAAAAGGTTGGGAAGGATGGTCGCTTGTTGTTAAACAGGTCCCAGTGACTTTGCCAGGCCTTTAAAACATCTTCCTCCGAGAATCCATTGGTAAAATATTGCCCGATGAGTTCTACTGGCGGGCATTCGTATATTTCTTCAAGGCTTTCATTCACCCATACGAACTTTCCCTCTTTGTTGATAACACCAATCCCTTTTTCTACAGTGGTAATCGCATTAATAAGCAGTTCTAATTGCTCTAGCATGAATTGCTTGGGTAATATAAGGCAGCAACCTGTACATTAAAACTGCAAGTTAATGAATGTAGCAGATAAAATGTAAAATGTTATTAGGAATTTGGAATAATATCCAAATCTAATCAATTGATTTTCAGTTTTAAAAACGCTTTTGAGGGGATGAATTTAGTGTTTATTCATCCAAAAAGGGGCACTAGCAAACCATAATACTGTGCCAATAAACATAAGCCATTTCTGAGTAGACGAAGCGAGAGTGCCAGAAAAATATAAAATGGAAGGAATAAGAGTAAGTAGCAGGCCGATTAGCGAAATAATTTGAAGGATTATTTTCATGACGCTTTTTCTAGAGTGACAGAAGTGTGCTTTTGAAGTACCTTGCTGGCAACCACATAAATGAATACCGCCAGAAACCAGCCGGGCAGCCCTAAAAAGAAGATATCAATGCCCATAGTCAGGTTAAGAAGTAAACAGCAGGCCAGCGTGGCAATCCATGCCATGGCTGGGGCACCATAGAATCGCAATCCTTGCAATGCTGCATAGTTTTGCTTGAGTCCTAGTTTAGGTAGTAGATAGAAATCCACAAAGATAACGGCTCCCATAGGCATCAGCACTAGTCCATAGAGCGCTACGAAATCCAATAAACGCATAACCAATGCCGGAAAGCACGCTGCTAGTGTGGTGACCAGGCCAACGGCCAGGGTAACCTTCCATCGGCGTACCGCTGGCATAATACCCTGAATGGCCAGGCCGGCCCGATAAATGGTAGGGTTGGCGGTGGTCCATCCGGCAATGATTACGCACATAGCACCGGCTATTCCGGCCGCACTATAGGCGATAGGCCCCGGAGCTATAGAACCTGCGGCGGCAGCGCAGAGAATTCCGGAGGCTAGCCAGGCAACAAAGTGCCCTAGAAAAACACCCGCTGCCGAAGAGAATCCATACTGCCATTTTTTAGCATAACGAAGAATAGACATATCAGCCATCCCGATATGCATGGCCATATTACAGAACCAGGCAAAAAACATGACGTGCCAGAAGGTAAATTTACTTTGGCCCGCCATAGGAGTTCCCGTCCAGATTTTTTCATTGGCTACCTGCCAGAAGTCACCCAGTGAGCGAACGCCCAAGTCGGGCAGGGCGGCAAAGGCAGCGGCAATGAAGACCAGAATCATCCAGGGGGCCGCAATATTAGCAAAGCGCGATACCTGATCATATCCCAACATGGCTATTATGGTAATGACGGTGCCTACGCCAAATACAGTGATAATCCATCCAACACTGGTGGGCAGCCAGTCACCCAACTCGGGCATGGCAATATTAAAGGGAATACCTACCGCCGTAGCTGAGACGGCAATCATGGAACCAGCCAGAAAGCAAAACATCATACCGTTAACCAGATTGTACAAAACTACCAGATTGCGGCCGCAGATTTTTTCTAGTTTATAATACAGGGTTTCTCGAACGCTGGTGGCAATAGGGGCGCAAATCAGGCCCCAACTGGCTACTGCCAGTAAATTCCCAAAGATTAAGCCCTAGATCAGATCTCCGGCTGATACGCCGTGGGCAACAAACAGAGGACCAATCACAAACTCAGTACCAGCGGTGTGTTCTCCGGCATACATTCCCACAAAGCTTTTCAGTCCTTTCAGTCGGGAAGCTGGTACGGGCTCTCGCTCAAACTCATTGATGCTGTTTAGCTTGTTAACAACTTTATTTTCGCTCATACTCTTGCTAATGGGTAAGATGAAAGTGTAGGCAAAACCAGAGGTGTAACTTTTTGAAAACTAAACAGATGATCAATAGACTGTTCCCGGTTCCAGTGGCGGTGCATCACTAGCGCAGCACCTAAAGCCGACGCATTGCTGAGTTCGGTGGTATAAAACTTCATTTTTGGGAAGTAGGAAGCTAACAACTGCATAAATAATGCATTATCGCAGAAGCCGCCTGAAATGAATACTTTTTCTGGTTGCTGAGTACCTTTTGCCAGTTTTAAAGAAACCGCCTGCATTCCTACCAAATCTAACAGTAGTTGGTGATACGCCTCTTCATAGTTTGAGAACAGGCTAAGGTCGGTCAGAGGGCCATTCAGGTTAGGGAAAGGCCCGGTGTGTTGCATGGTTTGTGGATAAAACCGCCGAGCCGGATCACCCTGAGAGAGTAACTTGCGGATCAGCCCTTCATCGGGAACCAGAGTACAGTGGTAATCGGGTGATTTATTGAAATACTCGGCCAAACGTGTTTCTTGAGCATTGTGCTCGCTTCCCATAAAAATACGGGACGCTTTTACCGGTACACCCCGGTAATTAATATATTGCAAACAATCCTGATGAAGCTCTTCTTCGGTAAGAGGCTCATCATTAAATGGGTTAAGTGTGATGTTCCAGGTACCTGATGAAAGAAGCATAAATGATTCTTCAATGCCCAGCATATAGGGTACTAGCGAAGCTGAACTGTCATGAATGCCTACTCCGCAGAGAATATTTTTGTTTTTATTCGATACTTCTTCGTAAGAATGCGTAGCCACTACTGGCGGCAGCACAGCCGTAATTTTTTCATCATACACCCAGTCGTGTCCCCGGTCATTAGCAAAGTCCCACAAGGCAGTATGGCACCCCAGGCTGGTGATCTCATTAAAAAACTTCCCATGAATTAGGTAGGCAAAGAATTGCGGTAGGTGAAGGGATCGCCAGATCTTCTGGTAAACTTCCGGTTTTTTATACTTAAGCCAATACAATTGCAGGCCTGAATTAAGCATGCCCATAGGCGGAGAGGAAGTTTGTTGTGCAAAGCTTGCTTCACCACCATATTGATCATACAACTGTTGAGACAGTTCTTCAGGGTAAGGTTTTAAATAATTATAAAGAGGTGTGACCGGGTTGCCACGCTCATCCAGATGTACGAAGGATGCCCCGTAGGCTGAAACGTTGAGTGCTCGAATGTCAAAGTCTCTGTTTTTCTTTACGTTCTTAAAACTTTTCTTGACCCACTGGCACACCAGATCAAGGTCATCACATGGGTAACCATCATCGTCTTCTATTTCCGGAAAACTTGCCTGGTCTTGGTAAACGACCTCATATTCCTGATTATAGAGTAATAATTTCTTATTGGTTCTTCCGATATCGTATACAGCAATAACAGGCTGACTCATCTTTTCTTATTAGGTTGTTATCGTATGTGTTAAGTAGGTAAAGCTTACAAGCCGGTGGCAAATACTTGGGAGCCTCGCTCATCTATCAGGGTTTGCCTCACTTCTAGTTGCCGGTATAGAGAAATAGGAGACAACGCGGCACCAGCCCGCCTTCGTACTTCAGCCAGCAGGGGGCGTACATCAGTACGAAAGGCTCCCTGAAGGATTTCCTGGCACTGCACTACATCATTAGTCTCCTGAGCTTCATACAGGGCTTCCCGGTCTACTAACAGCGCTTGAGCATAGGCAATCAGAATAGCTTCTACCGATTGTAGCAGGTCTTCCAAAGGGTCTTTCACATTATGACTGGCATCAATCATCCAGGCAAACTGTTGAGTATCCATACCCTCTACCAGTTCCATAAAAATGAGGAATAGCTGGTAGGGTTTGATGCTTCCTACCGTAAGGTCATCATCTCCGTACTTAGAATCATTAAAGTGAAACCCGCCCAGTTTTCCTTCCATCATCAACCGGCTGACGATCTGCTCGATATTGGTGTTAGGCAGGTGGTGCCCCAGGTCAACCAAACTGAGGGCTTTGGGACCTAGCTTGCTGGCTAGCAATAGCGAACTGCCCCAATCCTGAATAACCGTAGTATAAAAATTTGGCTCGTAGGGTTTGTATTCCACAAACATCTTCCAGTCTTCGGGTAAGTGCCCATAAATCTCTCGCAGGCTATCCAGCGTATGCTCAAAGGCCCGGCGGAAGTTTTGCTGCCCCGGAAAATTGGCTCCATCGGATAACCAGACCGTAATGGACTGTGAACCCAATGCTTTCCCATAATCAATTACCTGCTGGTTGTGTTCCACTGCTTGCTTCCGCACTACGGCATCGGTATGAGAAAGAGAGCCAAACTTATACGAGTGCTTCTGATCAGGCTGGTCCTGAAAGGTATTAGAGTTAACAGCATCAAAAACCAGCCCTAGCTCCTGAGCCAGTATGCGAATGTCAGAGGGATTATTCGGAATATCCCAGGGAATATGCAGGGAAATAGCTCCACAGTGGCCATTGAGTGTGTGTAACAGACCAACATCCTCCAGTTTTTCTTCCAGGCTTCGAGGCTCGCCCCCACCGGGAAATCGCCCAAAACGAGTGCCCCCGGTGCCTAAGGCCCAACTCGGAATAGCAATTTGCATGGCGCTTAACTGTGCTATTCGTTTTTCCCAATAAGCTTCTGATTGAGAAGAAGTAGACTGGAAAAAATCCCATTGAGTTTTATGCTTCTGAGCGGCTATTTCATTTTCTTCAGCAATTCGTTGTTGGTCCAGGCGCATAGCGTAAAATAAATTTTTGGGTATAAGTCAAATTTTGCAGACAATTCCGTCCTGCTCCTTCCGGTAAAGCTACTTCACAAAAAAACGACCGGGGGGAAACAGCAACAGTTACTAAAGATGCATAATTTTATTACTTTTTGAAACCTTTATGAGTGATTCTCTGGTATTTATGCCACTAATAAAATCACTATCAACCAGTTATCAATCCATACGGATATACATTATTCACCAGATTAGTTGAGTATTAAACAATAGCACATCTAACTTATTAACAATACGATAAGTGATAGTCAAGAATAAAGAGACTCTACATAGCCATTGTAACTGCCTAGCACGCCGAGTCTGTTTGCCATAAAAAAAGCCTGACCGAAAAACGGACAGGCTTCTACACATATGGTCTTTTTGCTTATTGGTAATAGCTAAGTGTAAACAGGTTGTGATCGGGCCACTCTTCAAGTTTGTTAAGTTCCCTCTCCATAATGTAATTGATACGTCCGGTAAAGTAGCGGCTGCGATGGTTGCTGGTGTTCGCTAGTATTACCCAAGAGGTACCATCCTGCTGCCGTTTGATCAGGGCTGATGTTCCGGCCAGGGTGCCGGTACGCCACCAGGTGCCGCCTACCTGAGCACTTCGCCATCCATAAGGCCGCCCGCTTTTGGTCTCAATCATAGAAAGCAGCGATTCATTGCTTAGGATATCGGGGCTATCTTTAAACCCATCGACTGCAACCAGAAACTTCATTAGATCGGTTGAGGTGGCTAACCAACCTCCGGCCGCAGCCAGCGCTTCAATGTTAAAACTGTAGGCATTAGAAACTAGCTCACCGGAGCCGTACATATCTTGGCGAACGTTGTTAGAAGACAGGTCGTAATACTTTACTTCATTTTCGCAGCGGTCTTCCGGGCGGTTCTTCGCCAGACGCATACCGGTAATACCCAAGGGAGTCAGAATCTCCGATTTAACGTATTCTTCGTAAGACATACCAGATTTTTCCTCAATGACCCGGCCCAACAAGCAGTAACCGAAATTAGAGTAATCGTAGCGGGTGCCAGGGCGGTATGGCAGAGGTTTGGATAAGATGAACTGAATGATGTTATCCAGGTCGGGCGCCCCGTCGGTTTCCATAGCCGTGGCAATCTTAAGCGGGATAAACATAGGATCGCCGTAGGTTCTTTTGCTCCAGCCACCGGTGTGAGTCAGTAAATGCTCTACTGTGATCTGATTATATTTTTTGTCTTTAATACCCTGATATAATTCTGAGCTAAGAATGCCGTCCTCACCAAATACGTGGTCTTCCATTTGCAAGTGGCCGTCTTCTCTCAACTTCATAATGGCTACTGCCGTAATCAGTTTGGACACGCTGCCAATACGGAAAAGGTGGTAAGGCTCTACGGCTTCCTGCGTTTCCTCATCAGCGTAACCAAACCCTTTGGCATATACCAGCTTACCATTTTTTACAATGCCCATAGAAGCCCCAACAATACCCTGTCGTTGCACGAAGTCTTGCATGGCTTTATCGATTTCTACGAAGCCCGGAGCATCCGAATGTTCATTGGTGAGTAATTCAACAGAACGAAGATAATCCTCATAGCTATTTCCCCAGGCTGCCTGGCTCGAGTCAGAAATGGAAAAGGGTACTCCTAAATAAAGAAGTAAAAAGGCCAGCGCAGTAGCGAAAGGGTTAGCCTGAAAACGTAGCTTCAGTCGAAATGAAGTAAGGTTTTGTAGGTTCCTTTGCATGGTTTACGTTTGAAGTGAAGGTTGATTTGGTCGTAAAACTTCAGATTCCGATGTATTACCAAATCTCCTGTTCTTTAGTTCATTAGTAGTAGAAAAACATCCACACGTAACTACTAAATTGTGTAAATAATCTTACGTCAGCAATACCTCTCTAACTATCAGACAATAAGTTGTTTATATAGTACTACGATTTATTAATTAATTTTGCGAATAGTGAATGAATGTATGAATGAGCGAGTAAGTGGATGAACTCAGCAAGTGCCAAAGAGTGCATAGCCTAGACTCTTTTTCATAGGTAAGTTTTTTTAAAAAATAAAAATCAATGACAGTCACTCACTCATTCAATCCTTCATTATACATTATTCTGATTTATTTAAATGATATACCAGGAAAGGGGTGGCAGGAGGCAGGTCCCCTGTGCCGCCTCCTGCCGACTGTCTCCGGTAACGCTTACCTGTCCGGTCAGATAAAACTTTCAAAAGAAAATAGCTGCTTCCATAATTATCGGAATAAACTCTATTAATTCACTAATTCTTTCATTCAATCATTATTTAACCTATGAAATACAGAACATTTGGCCGCTTAGGCTGGCAGATCAGCGAAATTGGTTACGGTATGTGGGGCATGGCCGGTTGGACAGGCTCTGACGATGACCAAAGCGAAAACTCACTGGACCTGGCCGTAGAACTAGGCTGCACCTTTTTTGACACTGCCTGGGGCTACGGGGAAGGTAAGAGCGAGGAGCTACTGGGAGCATTAGTAAAGCGGCACCCTGACAAGAAGCTTTACATGGCCACTAAAGTGCCGCCCAAGAACTTTATATGGCCATCAAAGCCAGAGTTTAAGCTGGAAGATGTGTTTCCCTACGATCATATCATAGAGTATACCGAAAAAAGCTTGAAGAACCTGGGTACAGAGACGGTTGATCTGCTGCAATTTCATGTGTGGGAAGATGCCTGGGCTGAGCACGAAGAATGGCAACGGGCAGTAGAGCAACTCAAGAAAGATGGAAAAATTCAGGGTATGGGTATCAGCCTGAACCGCTGGGAGCCTAATAACGGGTTAAAGACCATCCGCACCGGCCTGATTGATGCGGTGCAGGTGATCTATAACATTTTTGACCAAGCCCCTGAAGATCAGCTTTTCCCCTTGTGTGAAGAACGCAACATTGGGGTAATTGCCCGGGTGCCCTTTGACGAAGGAACCCTCACCGGTACTTTTACCCACGAGACAACTTTCCCGGAAGATGACTGGCGGTCTACCTATTTTGTACCCGAAAACCTGCACTCCAGTGTAGATCATGCCGATGCTGTAAAAGCAGCATTGCCCGAAGGCCTGCCCATGCCCGAGGCTGCCCTTAAGTTTATTCTGGCTAACCCTACTGTAGGCACCATCATTCCGGGTATGCGTAAAGTGAAGCACGTGCGCTCTAATATCGAGTGCAGCGATAGTGCGCCTCTACCAGGAAGCCTTCTGGATGAACTGAAGAAACACCGCTGGGACCGCGAGCCTACCGAATGGTCGCAATAGGGGGGGATCATTTCGCTTACGATGTAAAAATGCTTTAGTGAGCGTCTTTTAAGCCTTGCCGGAGGCAGGTAGCGTGAGGCTGGGGCTACCCCGCACAGCCTCCTGCCTTCCACCTCCTGGTACGAAAGCTTAAAGACATATTAGATAGTAAAGAGGAGAGCATTTCTCCTCTTTTGCTTTATTGGGCAGTTAGCTTAAACGGCTAAATCACCTTCCAGCATCTCTCGTTCTACTTTGCGTTTACGCTCCAGCAGGGCGAAGCCAAAAGTTAATACCCCCACTCGGCCAATAAACATCAGAATAATGATCATTACTTTACCGAGGGGCGTTAAGCTTCCGGTAATACCGGTGCTTAGGCCAACTGTTCCCAGGGCTGAAGCTACTTCAAAGAGTAACCTATCAAAGGTTGATGTTTCAGTAAAAGAAAGCAAAAAGGTAAACAGGAAAATAAGGCTGGTGTATAGAATGAAAGTAGACGTAGCTACGTAGATTCTTTCAAACGGAATCTTCCGGTTCATAAACGTAATGTTCCTCTGACCAAGAACCCGGCTTTTCAAAATGGCAATCATTGCCGTAAGGGTTGTAATCTTCATACCACCCGCGGTGCCGGAAGGAGAAGCGCCTATATACATCAGAAAAACCACTAATAGCAAGATGGGGAGCGAGAGGGCGCCGGTTGAAATGGTGTTAAAGCCTACGGTAGTCATGGCGGTCATGGCCTGAAAGAACGATTTCATGAGGGTGTTATCACCGGGTTGCGCTACCAGAGGTTCAAAAAAGTAGATGAGCAAGGTGCCCACCGACAGCAGTATAATAAAGCCATAGACGATAATCTTAGTAGTGAATGAGATAGCCGTTGACCTGCCGGACAGTCTATACCAAATGTCGGTAATCACAATGAAGCCCAGCGACCCTGCAATGGCTAAGACCGAGATGATAGTATTCATAAACCAATCATCCTGATAGCTCTCAAAACTATCGTTAAACAAACCAAACCCGGCCGTGCAGAAAGCCGACACGCTGTGGAATATCGCGAACCACAATGCCTGTAGAAAGCCCATACCCGAACTGGTAAAAGCTATTAAAAAGCATACAGTGCCTAAGGCCTCCATAATAACGGTAAAGAGTATTACGCTTCTAATGAAATCATCTACCCTGATAGTGCTCGGCATGGTAAACTCCGCGCCGATAATCCGGCTGTGCCAATGGGTTATTCTCCGGGTGGTAAACAGCAGGTAGTAGGCAGTCAATGTCATGTATCCTACCCCACCAAGCTGAAACAGAAGCATGACGATCAGTTGACCAAAGAAATTGTAAGAGTCAAATACGCTGATGGTGACCAGCCCGGTGGTTGAGATGGCCGACGTGGAAATAAACAGATGGTCTACCAGCGAGATACTGGTTTTGTGAAACAGCGGAATGCTCAGCAATCCGAACCCAAGGACAGTATAAAGGAAAAAACCCCAAACCAGATTCATCTGTGGAGTTTTGCTGATCTGAAATCTCTTATAAGATTTCGTGATCTTTACAGTGAGTGTGCTCATTCTATTCTATGGATGTTTACTATCATAGTAAACAAACGGCGAGCAGAACTGTCGGTGAAGATCCACAAAATATTTTAGCAGAAACTCGAAGAATGATGCTTCAAGGTGATTAAGGTGTTACTCAATCCGTATTGGCACAAAGCAACTGTGCTGGTAGGTAAGTTGCATATTCTTGCCATCTACGGTTTTAATGACCTTGCGCACCGAGGCTACATTCCAGAATACGGTATCATCAGCAGTAGGGGCAAAGTCTCTTTCGAAGAGAGGCGTCAGGGTTTCTTTGGGCACCCTTATCTTACCTTCTTCCTGGTGAATCGGTACAAAGAATACCCTTCCATGATCAACGAAGGAGTTTGCCTGCGGGGTACTCAATTCGCTTTTAGGAATAATGACCAACTCTAACCATAAGCTATCCTTTTCAGAAGTTTTTTGGTAAGTGATCACCTGGTCCTCGTCAGCCGACAGTACCCGAGGTATCTGAACATTTTGTATAGCCTGAGGAAGGTTCGTCATTTCAAACCGATACCTCTGGTCCTGTTCTGCCGTTACGTACTCCCACTGTAGAGTGTCAGTGTCGGGAGTCTGGCCATTCAGGCGCCATAGCGTGGCGAGGTGGTTTCCGGTAGTACAGTTTTTGTATCCGTCTGCACACATGCGTTCAGAAAACACCTTACTCCAACGAATAGCCTCGCCCTCATACCGAGCCATAAAGAAATCGGGTGCTAAAGTAAAATGGCGGGCAGTATCATCAACGAAATAGCCCGCTTCCAGGAAAAACTCACCATCCAGCCGCTGGTCAGGCTCCGGCGTGTAAACAGGCACCAGATCGCTAGTAGTAGTATGTATCTTGGCAACCGGTACGGAGGGGAAGTCAGAGCTAGAAGGAGTAGAAGGCTCAGAGGCCTCATCTGCCTGGCAACCAAACCAGAAGGGCGCAAGCAGAAAGAAAACGTAGGGGGAAGAAGAATGGACTGTCATATCAGGTAAAATGAATAAGTTACAAAATCAATACTGCACATTTTCAAAAGGGCACTTATCAAATACAGCCTGGTATCTATCAAAAGTATATTGACGGACTCATACAAAGGTGGCTAGTCGGTGGCCATAAGCAGAGCAATGCCCCTAGATTTATGACCTCCCACACGGCTTATTAGCCCGTATCAATCAACCTTGATGTAACACTATGTTGGTTCTAGCAAAGAATGGACCCAATAGTGTAAAATCAGCAAAAGCAGGCTTTACCCAAGGGTGGTAGGGAGAAATGCTAGGTGAGATTCAGAAAACTATTAAAGAAAACTGGCCGAATAAGACTCTCTCTTGAGGGGTAGCAGTAGATTTTTTCTCTAAACAGGGAGGTATCTCTCGGTGGCGTATACCCAATATATCTATCTCAATAAGATTTTTTGCATTACCGGGGATACCAGGCAGTGGCTTTAAAACTGCCTGACCTCAACATCAGAGCAATGGCAATGGTCTCACCGGTAGTCATCTTATAACCTCATTGCAAGCCTGCAATCTATCCCGGGTAACCTACCCCCGCCCTATTGCAGCTTTGCAACCTGCTTGGGTCTACTCTGACGTATTATGTTGTAGCCATGTAACCTGTTTAAGATAGCCCACACCGCTCATATTGCAAGGCTGCAAGCTGCTTGAGAAACTTTTTCGCACCCTATTGCAGGGCTGTAACACAAGCGGGCCACAAGCACTCAGGTAGTTGCAGCCTTACAACCTGGTTGGGCAAAATATGATCAGGCAGGTTGCCGGGTTGCATCTTTATGTAGGAAGAGAAACCTCTACCGTGGGCCTGTGCTGCACCCACCCGTAAGTGGTATGTTTCTGCCTTAGGAGTAAAAAGAATGGTTCTAAGAAAACTTTGATGGGGAGTGGGAAAGATAAAAATCATCCAAACTTACAGAAGTAAGAATCCATCTCTTTTTAGCAGGTAGATAACGGCGCAATTTACCGACCTTTGAGCTAGGTCCATAGACAGACTGTACATGATAATTTCAATATATGTCAAGAAAAGTAAGTACTGAAGTAGAGGGTGCACGACTAACGATTGTTGGCGCAAAAAATCATCCTGAAATTAAAAAGCGGCTCGCCCGTTATGGTTATAACGACAAGCGGCTAGACGAGGGGTTGGATATGATTGAGGACATCAAGCAGTATACCACTCAGCAAGATGAGAGCCTTGGTTTGCAGAAAGAGGCCACCAGCCGCTATAAGCAGTACCGCGAGTTATTGCAAGACATGTACCTAAAGCATTTGTCACTAGCCCGGATAGCCCTGAAAGAAGATATTACCGCCGGGGATATGCTTAAACTATGGGGTGCCCGGCAGCGGGATATTGCCGGTTGGATCAACCAAGTATCTACCTTTTATAACCATGCCAGCCGATATGTAGAAGTGCTTTCTCAGTATAGTATCAGTCAGGAGGCTATTGAGCAGGGAAAAGCGATGGTAAAAGCTATTGAAGAAGCCCGGGTACAACAGGCAATGGGCCGCAGTAATGCCCAGGTAGCCACCAAACGTCGCCGCAAAGCCTTCACCGATCTTATGATGTGGGTCAGCGAGCTGCGTTATATTTCCCGCCGAGCCCTGAAAGACGAGCCCCAATACCTGGAAGCTTTAGGCGAAGTTGTAAAATAACATTACTCTAATACAATAATCTACAAACCGGAGGTGATACTAATTGCTTCCGGTTTTTTTATGTCTACAATTAAGGCTAGAAGTAATTGTAGCAGATAAAGAGAGCAGGATGTTAATTTATATAACTATATTTTTTTATTTATTAAATTTTACAATATATTGTGACATATAATTATTTTTTTCTTTAAAAAATTACTTTTTGTATGTTCGCTTATCTACACAATCTAGCTAATTTAATTTTATGTATCTTAGTATGTTCCTATCCAGTCTTCGGCCAGTTTGGCGAAAAACAACCGATTTACAGTAACATTCCCAATGAGTCTTTAAAGGGTAATGTCGATCTCAACCAGGATGGTTATCAGGATTTGATCGTATTTCGTCCGGATACCATCTACCCTCAGACCCCGGGGGGGGCGTCTGCGGGTGGTTACTATGTAAAGTATAATGACGGTAACGGACAATTCACAACGGAGCAGTTAATCAAAAAAGACAATACCCCGTGGACCCAGATTATGCCAGTAGACCTGGACAACGATGGCCTTCTGGATCTGGCCGTGTACCAGCGTGATAACCAAAAAATAGTCTGGCTAAAAAACACCGGACCATCCGGATCTTTCTCCTGGCAGTATGATATCCTAACCGATGTGAATATTAGCAACCTAACAGATGACAGCTTTTTATTTCAGGATATTAATCAGGACCAGTATCCTGATTTTATTTGCGATTGTAGTAAGTTATGGTATAAAAACAGTGGTGTAGGGCAGTTTAACGAATCTTTTACGATCAGCGATAATATTATTCAGATACTGTCAGTGGATGATTTAGACCAAGATGGTGTCGTGGAAGTATTAACCATGACTTTGAAGGATGGAAAGAGGTCAATTGGAAAATATGAGTATCAGACTGATGCTACATGGGACGAAGAAATACTAATTAATGAAGCTCCTGATTATTATAACCAGATGCGCCTCCAAACATTTGATCTGGAAAACGACGATGATCTGGATATGCTGTTTTATGGAGTAGAGTGGGAAAGAGGAACCGGAACCTTTCATATATACGAGAACGCCGGTGGAGTCTATAATGAGTCTGGTACGCTAGGCACCAGTGATAATGCCATAAGGTTTGAGTTGGTAGACCTTGATGGTAACGGATATACAGATATTGTAAGCGGTAGCACGTATGATCCGGGCATGGGGCTTAATTCAGCAGGCTCAAACCAGACCATCTGGTTTGAAAATCAGAGCGGGTCTTTTTCAGGAGAAAACGCACTGCTTGAATATCAGCTGGCACTTGATGTAGGTCAATATAAACAGAGTGAAGGCCAGGAGCTTCTTACAGTTAATAATAATGGACATTACCTTTTTACTCCCGCAGGTAGCGATTATGAGAAACAACTACTTATCCCCCGGACCGGTGCTGTCATCGATCAGGTGCAAATGTCGGAGATCAATGGAGACGGAGTAACTGATTTTCTTTTTACCCAAGGTACTCGTGGTGTGGGAGTACTACTGTCTCAGTCCTCAGGTGGTTACAACCTCCAGACACTTAATGAAGAAACCCGCACCTATCCGGAGTCCGTTCGTTTTGCTGACCTTGACAACGATGGTGACCAGGATGCTGTAGCTTCATTCTTTGTAGAAACGGGCGCTAGCAGCCCCGAAACAGAAAAGTGGGAGATTGTATGGTATGAGAATGAAGGTGATGGAGTGTTTGGTGAGCGCCAACTGATTGGTAACGGGTTAGGGTACTATAACAGTTCGCTAAAAATTTTCGATAGCAATGGGGATGGGTACCCGGAGGTAGCGGCCTTCACCAGTGTCTTCCAAAACAACAATGCCGAATTTCAGGAAACGGAAAATATTCCTGCCCCTGAGGCAGTAGCCGACTTCAATGGCGATGGAACCATTGATTTGATTCATGATGGGCAGTGGTACGAAAATACTGGCAACGGTAACTATACGGTGCGGGAGAGCGTGAGTGGGACCCCGATAGATTTTGACGGAGATGGAGATATAGATCTAGTAGAACCGGAACAATGGTATGAAAACGATGGTGTGGGTACATTTACCCAACAGCCAATTGACGCTCCCGCGCTGGCTAATAAACCAGGAGTGGTGAAGAACGTTCTTTTCAAAGACATTGACGGGGACGGAGATGCAGACGGTGTTTTACTCTCAAATTCTAAGCTCCAGTGGCTGGAAAACCAGGATGGAATAGGAGATTTTAGCGACCCTCAGTTGGTAGTAGATGAGAATGTTGGTTTGCCTTATTTCAGCGATACTGATGACGATTCCGACCCTGATCTATACACAACTGTTCGGCAGGATGGGGGTGATAGACCTTTCGTAAAATATGAAAACCTGAGCATCGGTGGAGTAGCTAACCCTCTGCAACTAGCACTGGAGGATGCCGAGGGCTTACAGAATAATGAGGTAAGCATTCCTGTTAAAGTGCAGAGCGGGTTCGAGAACATTACCTCGCTGGCCTTTTCACTCACCTGGGACCCTGAAGTGGTTACCTACGCCTCAGTAGAGGAAGAAGGAGCGTTTAATTTCAATACCGAGTCTACCGAGAGTGGCCAGTTAGGAGTGCAGTGGACCAGCGAGAGCGGAGTTACCCTTAGCGAAGAGAGCACTCTATTTACCCTTCGTCTGACACTTAACGGAGAAGAACAAAGTAGTACTGAGCTTACTTTTGGTGACGAGCCGGTAGTTCAATCAGCAACTAATGCCGAAGGTAAAACCATTGAACTGGAAGCACAAACAGCCACTATTAGTATTGCAGAAAGTCAGGCTCCTAATGAGATCAACCTTACTAGTAATATTATAGGTGAGAATCATCCTGTCGGTACGCTGGTTGGCACATTCTCTACCCAGGATGCCGACAATACCGAAGGCTTTACTTATACTTTGGTAGAAGGAGACGGGGATAGCGGCAATAGTGCTTTTGCTATTGATAATGTCTCGCTGATAACAGCTGAAGAACTGGACTTTGAAACTACCGAAACGTATAGTATCCGGGTACAGACCACTGATCCTCGAGGAAAAAGCTTTATCAAAGTATTTGAAATAGCCGTACAGGATCTGGACGATTCCAATCAGGTTCCGACTAACCTGCTACTAAGCAATAATATTATCGCGGAAAATCAACCGGCTGGCACCATCATCGGAACGCTTACCACTGCAGACCCAGATGACAATGCGCATACTTACACCTTAATAGCCGGTGAAGGAAATGCTCACAATAGCTTTTTTTATATTGACGGTGACGAATTACGTAGCGCCGCCAGTTTCGATTATGAGACGCTTAATCAGCGCACTATCCGCATCCAAACTAAAGATGAGCGAGGAGGTACTTTTAGTAAACAATTTACCATCCTGATTACCGACGTAGAAGATGCAGAAAACAGTTCTCCTACAGATATACAAATAAGTAACCAGACGGTTGCCGAAGAAATGCCGGTTGGCACATTGGTAGGTAACCTAAGCACAGTTGACCCCGATGCGGATGATGAACATATGTATCGACTGGTAGAGGATAGTGTAGAGAATAACAATGCCAACTTCTCCATTGATGGAGATCAGTTGCTCACAGCAGAAATCTTTGACTATGAAACTCAGAGCCAGTATATTATCCGAGTGCAGACTGACGATGGGCAAGGCGGTACGTACAAAGAAACATTAGTTATCAACATAACAAATACTGACGAGGCTACTCCGTTGGCAGTTGTCAACCCTATAGAAGATCAACAAGTGGCGGTAGGCGAACCTTTTAGTCTGGCTATTTCAGATGATGTCTTTCAGGGTGACTCTCTGAGCTTGTCTGTCACCTTAATCGATGGCGCTGCTTTGCCTGGCTGGCTTACCTTCAATGCTGAAAATAACACGTTGAGCGGCACGCCGCCTGAAGGAGGAGTAGATTTAACTATTAAGGTTACAGCAACAAACCCTTCAAGCAACCGCAGCGTTAGCGATGAGTTTATCCTATCGGTGCAAGGAGTTACGGCTATTGGTGACGACATGAGGGACGAGATCCGGGTGTTCCCCGTACCGGCCGACCGCCTGTTGCACATTGAAATAGATCGGCCTTCCCGGGTGCTTCAGTCTTACCGCCTGTTAGATACACAGGGCCGGGTCATGAAGGAGCAGACACTCAGTCAGAGAGAGCAGCATGGCATTCGCATTAATGTTGCCGCTTTCAACCGGGGTATCTACTTTCTGGAAGTACATTCTAATAATGGATCCTGGCGGCAACGTGTATTAATACAATAATTGGTATTGTTTCCAGTACCTTAATCTTAACAAGTAGCATTGTAATATTTCGCTAAGCAACTGCTGGCAGAAAATGATTTTCGGGTATTTGCTATCAAAATAATGGTAGTATTATACCCGTTTTTTTATGTATAATACTGCTTGTCTGAAGGTTAAAGTTGTTAGGCGACTTTTTGTATGTACTTTTGTGAGTGATTTATAGCGCAAGCAGAATTTGCATATTTTTGCTGTTAATTTTAGCATAGTACCTAACTTGACTTTATGAAACGCCATTTTTCTATTGCACTTTTCTTTGTGCTAAGTGCTCCTGTTACCTTATATGGGCAATCTCTTTTTGAGGACAAAACTACCCTGTTAACCAGAGCCGGGCAACGCGATTTTTTGCTGGCAGACGATTTTGACAATGATGGTGATCAGGACTTGCTGGTGCTTCAACCTTCTAACGATCCTGATAAAGCCGGCGGCATCTATTATCTGTTATACAATAACGAGGAAGGCGATTTTTCCGAAGAACTATTGGTAAGCACTGACAGTGTGAACTGGGAAAATATCCGCACTGGTGATTTGAACAACGATGGTCTTCAGGATATTATCTACTACCGCTTTGAGGATGAGCAGGTGGTGTGGCTGCGCAATCAGGGGGCCGGTGACTTTGCTTTACAAGATGCACTATTGACCAATTATCTGGGAGGTGTTTTTGAAATTGAAGATGTGACGGGTGATAGCCTGGATGATATAGTGTATATGAATTTTGATGATGAACCCCAACTATTATTGCAGGAAAATCAGGGAAACGAAGCATTCTCAGAGCCCCAGGTAGTGGCCAGTGGTGAATTGGTGCATATAGCCGATTTCGATGCCGATGGATTGCCTGATTTATTCACATTAGATTCTGAGGGCAGCACTATTATCTGGCATCGCAATAATGGTGACGGCACTTACACGGCAAACACCACTAACGTAGAGAATGAAAGTCCTTTCGCAACTCCTAACATCCTGGTAGCTGATTTTGCCGGTGACGCAACTAACGAATTGATTATCTCATACCCTGTGGGTGGAGAAACCGGAACATTAGCTCCCAAATTATACAGCTTTGATGAAAATGAAGAGTTTATTTTTCAAAGCAGCCTTTCAGACCCCGAGACCTTCAATCTGTCGCCCTCAAATGTATCAGTTAACGACATTGATCAGGATGGTGATCTGGATATGCTGGCCAGTTTTAAATTCGCATTAGCCTTTTCCCGGATTGAGTCGGATTATGATGAATATGTAGGATGGTACGAGAATACCGGAAATTTTCAGTTTGCGCCCCGCCTGCTAGACAATGCATTGCTGGAAGGAAGCTACATAGATCTGAATAGTGATCAGCAGCTGGATATCATACTGGATGCTTCAGGTGAACTAATCTGGATGGAAAACTTAGGTCAGGCTGTGTTTGCGGACCCTGGTTATTTAACTAACCAGTCTCCGCTGGTAACGTCTTTTCTCGATGAGGAGGTTACTAATATAAATTTTGGAGATATTAATCAGGACGGCTTGCCTGAATTGATCGTGTCTGAAGGTATCAGTAATAAGATTCAGTATTTTGCTAATGATAGTGAGATGTTAGCTTCTTCACCCAGCCTGCTTACCTTAACTACTCTAAAACCAACAGATGTGGCAATTTTTGAGGCATCGGGAGATGAAGAAAATGACGTGATTGTTGTTGGGGGCGATGTATTAGAAGGGCTGGACATTTATCGCTATACCACCCAGGAAGACTTTTCTTGGGAAGTTAAGGATACATTATATTCCGGACTTTCAGATACTGAATTAATGATCGGTGATTTTGATGGCGATACCAGAATGGATATTGCCTTTAGCGAGCGAGAGCAAAGTGTGGATGGAGAAATTATTATTTTACTCAACCAAAATTTTGAGGCTCTTAACACAGAAATTATTGGAACCATACAGGCAGTGTATGATATCAATGGGGATGGCAAGACCGATATTATTACTGAGGATGGTATTTATAGCCAGAACCAGGAAGGTGAGTTTGAGCTTATCCGCTCGCTTGATTTCTCCTTTAGCCATGCCAGTGATATTAATGGTGATAGTCTATTGGATTTTTTACTGGTCTCTGAAGTTGAAGTGACCCTTTATTTGGCTGGTGAGGATGAATCTTATCAGGAGCAGACCCTTACCTTTGAGGGAGACTATGATTTTACTGCTACTCCCTGGTTACTTATAGATATTGACAATGATCAGGATAAAGACCTGGTGTTTATCCATGATACAGGCGCTAACCGAAAGTTAGCATTTCTTCGGAATACCAATGGTACTACTACTTTCAGCGGATATACAGTAATTGACAGTTTCAATGATACCAACTTCCGCTTGTATAGCCATGATATTGATCAGGATACTGATACTGATCTGGTGATACTAACCGATACTGAACTTGCCTGGTATAAAAGCAATGCCTATGGAGAAGAGTTTCCTCCGGAAAACTCGGTGCCAGTCGTGGCCAACCCTATCGAGGATCAGCAGGTTACGGTGAATGAAGAGTTTATTTTTACCATTGCCGATAGTGTATTTCAGGATGCTGATGAAGGGGATACGCTTACTCTTAGTGTTATGCTTACTGATAGCACCGATTTACCGGATTGGCTCAATTTTGACCCTCAAACTAATACGCTGAGTGGCACTCCGCCTAAGGCAGGCCTTACATTGGATATTCGGATAACAGCCACTGACAGTGCGGCTGCCAGTGTGAGTGATGAATTTACTATTACTGTAACAGCGGAAGGAGAAAACCCTGTTGCCAGTCTGGAGAATGATTTAACGGAAGGTGTAGGAGTATATCCGGTTCCGGCCTCTGGAGAGTTATTCCTGGAAAGTCAGAAAGCTTATTTACAGTCGTATCAGTTACTGGATATACAGGGCCGGATGGTCAGCACCCAGCAATTGAACCAGCAGGAATCGGCTCGTATCCGTGTTGATATTTCTTCCTTGAAGAAGGGAGTTTATTTATTGAAAATTCAAACGCGAGAGCAAACTTATCAGCGCCGAGTACTTATAGAGTAAAATAATCTTTGGCTTTCCTCTTAGTGCACATTATCTTGCTAGCTAGCCTAACTTATTGATTGTATGAACCGGCGCACTTTTATTCAGCAAAGCAGCTCAGCGGCAGCCCTTGCCTGGCTTCCATTTTCTGTCATAAAACCTAGCTCAAGAGCAGATGTAGATGTGGTAGAAGCCTCCATTGCTGATTTGCAGGCTGGCATGGCAGCGGGCGATTTTACGGCTCGGGATCTGGTAGAAACCTACCTGCGCCGCATCACAGAAATTGACCAGGCTGGGCCTACGCTGCGCTCGGTTATAGAAGTGAATCCTGAAGCCCTGGCAATCGCCGAACAGTTAGATAAAGAGCGTCAGCAAGGTAAAGTCCGGGGGCCTATGCACGGTATTCCGGTAATGGTCAAAGATAATATTGATACGGCCGACCAGATGGATACCACCGCCGGTTCGCTGGCTTTAGTGGGTTCTCCTCCTACTCAGGATGCTTTTCTAGTCCGGCAAATGCGTGATGCAGGCATTGTGCTGCTGGGGAAAACCAATCTGAGCGAATGGGCAAACTTCCGCTCATCACGTTCGTCCAGCGGCTGGAGTGGTCGGGGTGGGCAGGTACGTAATCCCTACGTGATTGACCGCAACCCCTGTGGCTCCAGTTCGGGCTCAGGCGTAGCCGTTTCGGCCAATCTTTGCGCTATTGCAATCGGAACGGAAACCAATGGTTCCATTGTATGCCCTTCGCAGGCTAATGGCATTGTGGGGATTAAACCAACGGTTGGGCTGGTCAGCCGCTCAGGCATTATTCCTATCTCGCATAGCCAGGATACTGCCGGGCCGATGGCTAGAACCGTCACCGATGCCACCATTCTTTTGGGTATTCTTACGGGTACCGACTCCCGTGATCCGGTTACCAAAGAGAGCGAGGAGAAGGCCTATCAGGATTACACCCAGTTTCTGGAAGCTGATGGTCTGCAGGGTGCCAGGATTGGAGTAGGCCGATCCTATTTTGGGTTTCACGAAGAAGTAGATGCTCAACTGGATGAAGCTTTATCAGTAATGAAAGAACAGGGTGCTACACTGATAGAGTTGGAATCAGTGATGCCGCAGGATGAACTGGATGGTGCGGGCTACCAGGTGTTGCTTTACGAATTTAAGCACGATCTGAATGCGTACCTGGCGGAGCGTAAGCATCCTACGATCAAGACCCTAGAAGACCTTATTTCCTACAATAAAGAACACGCTGATGAGGAGATGCCCTACTTCCAGCAGGAAATCTTTT
The DNA here is from genome assembly GCF_022458895.1 of Roseihalotalea indica. The sequence goes on from NZ_JAINFL010000002.1 coordinate 941,367, forward strand.
TATCCGCTCAGGAGAAAGGGGGCTTAGACGAGGAGGCGTATCAGAAAGCACTAGCGACCGCCCAACGCGTTTCCCGGCAAGATGGCATTGATAAGGTAATGAAAGAGCATCAACTGGATGCTATCGTTGCCCCTACGGGTAGTGCGGCCTGGCCCATTGATGTGGTGAATGGCGATCATTTTCTGGGCGGTAGCTCGTCCCCGGCGGCTATGGCCGGATATCCGAATATCACCGTTCCGGCAGGTTTTGTTCACGGTTTGCCCATTGGACTTTCATTCTTTGCTTCGGCTTATCAGGAACCGCAGCTTATTCGGATTGCTTATGCTTTTGAACAAGCTACGCAGATCCGACGTGCTCCAGAATTTCTAACCGAACTTCCTCCTTTAAAAGGAGCGAAATAATAGACTTCTATCTATCAGGCAAGGACAGATGTGGGGCTACCAATGCTGAGCATCTAAAGAAGCATTTACCTCTCATGGTAATTAGAAGAAATGGGTATAACGGAGAAATACAGATGTTAAACCGGAGCAGGTTGCGAGAAAGTATTTTATCACCTGCCCGGTTTGCCATTTAATCCGCTTATCCTAGACTTTTAAGTTGCTCTTCGATAGCCTGAATGCGGGACTCAGCATCAGATTGCTTCTTTCGCTCAGTCGTAACTACTTCTTTAGGGGCATTTTCAACAAAACGCGCATTGCTGAGCTTTTTATTGACTGAAGCCAGAAACCCTTTTTGGTACTCTAGCTCCTTCTCCAGTTTTTCCCGCTCGGCTTCCTCATCAATAGCATCTCCGAGAGGTATGAAAAACGTGTCCGGTTTTCCCTGGGCTGTGGTGATGATGAAGCTATCGGCACCTTCTACTTTGTCATTAGTTAATTCAATAGAAGATACGTTCGCTAATTTCTGGATAATGCGCTCAAACTCATGATACACCTGCGGAGTGTCAGTTTTAACCAACAGTGGTAAGGCTTCTTTGGGTGAAATTTGCCGATTATTTCGCGTATTGCGAATGTTGCTTACTACGTCAAACACCGCTTTGCCTCCGTGCAATAATGTGTTATCAACCTGCTCCCTATCGGCTCGGTTATCCGCTTTGGGCCATTCAGCCACAATGATGTAATCGTTTTCTTCGCGTTCCCGCAACTGATGCCACAACTCTTCGGTAATGAAGGGCATAAAAGGATGCAGTACCTTCATGATCTTCTCGAAGTAAGTAAGAGTAGCATTGTAGGTCATGGCATCAATACCTTCACCATACGCGGGTTTAATCATTTCCAGGTACCAAGAACAAAAGTCATCCCGCGTCAGCTTATATACTGCTTGCAGAGCATCAGAGATGCGGTATTTGGAGAAATGATCTTCTACCTCTAACAGTGCCTGATTGAAGCGTGCCTCAAACCAACCAATAGCCGTAGCATTGTTCTGGTCTCTTTTGTTTTTGTCTATCTCCCAGCTTTTCACCAGCCGGAAAGCATTCCAGATTTTATTGGCAAAGTTTCGCCCCTGTTCGCACAGTTTAATGTCAAACGGAAGGTCATTGCCTGCCGGAGAGCTAAACAACATGCCGGTACGGACACCATCCGCCCCGTATTCCTCAATCAGCTTTAACGGATCAGGAGAGTTTCCCAGCGATTTGGACATCTTACGGCCTTGCGCATCTCGAACAATACCTGTGAAGTATACATCATGGAAAGGTTTCTCCTGCCGGTATTCGTAACCATACAAAATCATCCGGGCCACCCAGAAGAAAATAATCTCGGGGGCAGTAACCAGCACCTGGGTGGGGTAGTAAAAGTTGATATCCGGGTTATCTGGCTGGCGAATGCCGTCAAATACGGAGATTGGCCAAAGACCAGAAGAAAACCAGGTATCCAGCACATCCTCATCCTGCTTCAGATCTTCCATCGTAAGCGCTGAGTTGCCGGTTTTTTCTTTGGCGGCTTCCAGAGCAGCCTCCGGGGTTTCAGCTACCACAATTTCTCCATCGGGCAGGTAATAAGCCGGAATGCGCTGCCCCCACCAGAGTTGGCGGGAGATATTCCAGTTATGGATGTTTTCCATCCAGATGCGGTACATGTTCTTAAATTTAGCAGGGAAGAACTGTACCGTATCATTCATTACGTTCTCCAAAGCCGGTTTCACCAGGTCATCCATGCGGACGAACCACTGCTTGGATAGCTTGGGCTCAATCACTGCGTTGGTACGCTCAGAGAAACCTACTTTGTTCTGGTAATCCTCAATCTTGGCAATAAAACCTTCTTCTTCCAGCTTTTCGGCCATCTTCTTCCGCACCACAAAACGGTCTTCTCCTACAAACATCTGGGCGGCGGCACTCATGCTGCCATCGTCAGCAATGACATCTATGGTATCTAACTGATGTTTTTTCCCCAGTTCATAGTCATTTACATCATGGGCTGGCGTTACTTTCAGGCAGCCGGTACCAAACTCCATGGTCACATATTCATCTTCAATAATCGGGATAGAACGGTTAATGAGTGGTACAATAACGCGCTTACCCTTTAGATGCCGGTAACGCTCATCGTTAGGGTTAATACACACGGCTGTGTCTCCCAAAATAGTTTCGGGGCGCGTGGTGGCAATCGTTATGTGTCCGTCTTCGCCTTCAATCGGGTAATTGACATAATACAGCTTGGACTGCACCTCGCGGTGAAGCACTTCTTCATCAGAAAGGGAAGTTTTGGCCTGGGGGTCCCAGTTGATCATCCGGAAGCCCTGATAGATGTATCCCTTATTATAGAAGTCTACAAATACTTTGATCACCGATTCAGTCATGTGATCTTCCATGGTGAAGCGCGTACGATCCCAGTCGCAGGAAGCGCCCAGTTTTTTGAGTTGCTCCAGAATGATGCCTCCGTATTTCTCTTTCCATTCCCAGGCATATTCCAGAAACTCTTCCCGGCTCAGGTCATGTTTCTCAATGCCGCGCTCTTTCAGCATGGCTACTACTTTAGCTTCGGTAGCAATGGAGGCGTGGTCGTACCCGGGCACCCAACAGGCCTCTTTGCCTTCCATCCGGGCCTTGCGGATCAGTACATCCTGAATAGTGTTATTTAGCATATGGCCCATATGCAGTACCCCGGTTACATTGGGTGGGGGTATTACAATGGTGTAAGACTCTTTATCAGGATGAGGCTCAGAATGGAAAAATTTTTTATCCAGCCATTGCTGGTACCACTTATCTTCTACCTCGCGGGGATTGTATTTGCTAGAGAGCGCCATGTTTCAGTACATTGTTATAAACAGGAACAACGATCTATGATAAAAAAATCATAGAAACAGTTGCCAAAATTTTAAAAAAGCAAAGATATAAACTTGTTGCTACAAAATGCGATGTATCGCCTACAATGGTTTATTCTGAGGATCAGTTCCTCAATATCTGCAAAATGGCATAGACAGGAATATAGGTGTTCTTGATAGGTGCGATGGTTTTTCTCATCTGAAAAAATAGCCGACCTTAGGTTACAGATACAAGAAAAGTTTGATGTAAAACTAAATTTAAAGCATTTTGTATTTTAATCTCTTTCGGGCACAAACTGTTCACTTAAATTAGCATTTTCATTATATAATTTTGTTGGTATCTTTGGATGAACCAATAGGAGATAAAACCTATGTCAGTGAAACAGCACAAGGTACTGGTAGTAGATGATGAGCCGGATATTCTGGACTTGTTAGAATATAATCTTTCGAAGGAAGGGTATAAAGTGAAAACTGCCCTCGATGGCAAAAAAGCGGTGGATATAGCCGCAAAGTTTGTTCCTGACCTGATTCTTCTGGATATTATGATGCCGCATCAGGATGGAGTGGAAACCTGCCGGCAGTTGCGGGAAAACTCCGACCTATATAATACATTCATCGTATTCCTTACCGCCCGATCAGAAGAGTATTCCGAAGTGGCTGCTTTTGATACCGGTGCCGATGATTATATTACTAAGCCGATTAAGCCTCGGGCCCTGATGAGCCGGATCAGTGCTATGTTCCGGCGGGAGGCCAAGAAGCGCAAGAAAAGCAACAAGATCAGCATCAATGGTCTTTCTATCGACCGGGCTAGCTATACGGTAATGGTGAAAGATCAGCAGATCAATTTGCCTAAGAAAGAGTTTGAGTTATTATATTATCTGGCGCAGAATCCAGATAAGGTGCACAGCCGGGATGAACTGTTGCAGAATATCTGGGGGTCGGATGTATATGTATTGGCACGCACCGTAGATGTCCATATCCGGAAAGTGCGGGAGAAAATCGGAAGCAACTTTATTGTAACGGTTAAGGGAGTAGGGTACAAGTTTGGGATGGACGAGTAACGATCGGATTTTTTGATCTATGTTTTTTAGTTCGAAAGGAGTAGCACTGCTGCTGGGTATTTCTATTGCTCTGGTAACCACGGCCTTTTTGTCGCTGGTTGATGGAGTATCCATGCAAGCCCTGCTGGTCTGTTTCGTGCTCTCGTTTTCTTCATCCTATATTCTCATTCAGGTTACCTTAGATTTTTTGGTCTTCCGAGAGATCAATAAGATCTACGCGATGATCCACAAACTGCGTCGTAAAGACTTGTCTTTTGTGGAAGAGACCAAGCAAAAGCGCTCAGTAAACCCCCTGCGCCGCATCAACCAAGAAATTTTTGATTATGCCGCTCATAAGCAGAAAGAAATTAACGATCTGCGCAAGATGGAGGAATTTCGTCGTGAGTTTGTAGCCAATGTCTCACATGAACTGAAAACACCCATTTTTGCTGCCCAGGGATTTGTTCATACCTTAATTGATGGTGCAGCAGAGAACCCAAAAATCCGGAAGAAGTTTCTCAAGAAGGCTGCCCGTAGCCTGGATGGACTGGACCTGCTTGTGCAGGACTTACTGACCCTTTCGCAAATGGAAACCGGAGGCATTAAGATGCACTATGAGCATTTTAACCTGCAAGAAGCCGTACGTGAGGTATTTGAGCAACTGGAGTCAGAAGCGGATAAAAAAGATCTTACCCTCATCCTGCAAAATAAAGACAAGCCTACCTATGTGTATGCCGACCGGCAGCGGATCTATCAGGTATTGGTAAATCTGGTAGGCAATGCGATCAAGTACACTAAAAAAGACGGTAAAACGGTTACTGTTTATTTTAATGATGATGTAGAGGGGATTAATGTATTTGTAAAAGATGAGGGGCGTGGTATTCCGGCCAACGACATTCACCGTATCTTCGAACGCTTCTATCGCGTAGAAAAAAGCCGCGCCCGTAATAAAGGAGGAACCGGATTGGGCCTTGCTATTGTTAAGCACATCGTTGAAGCACATCAATCAAAGGTGCATGTGAAAAGTAAAGTGGGCGAAGGCTCTACTTTTTCTTTTATGTTACCGAAAGGGCAGAAAATCTCCCGCTCATCTTTATCCGAACCCCAGGCTGAATCTCAAGAGGCAGAATAAGCGTTATAGGGGGAGTTTTAAGAAACGATGACGCTTTTTATCTATTAAAATCTCATCTGAAAGGGTGAATTCGTGCATTATGTCAAAAATTCAATTTAAAGATCTTATCCTGTACGAAGACGAGGATTACATCATTATCAATAAGCCGTCGCATGTTGCAACGCTAGAAGACCGCAATGATCCTTATAGTATTATAGAGATGGCTCGCGAATATCTGGCTGATGCTCAGGTTGGCCATCGGTTGGATAAAGAAACAACCGGCGCATTGGCGTTAGCCAAGCATCCGGATGCGTACCGCGCGCTAGCTTTGCAGTTTGAGCATCGGCGTGTCAAAAAAGTGTACCATGCGGTATGCGATGGAATCCATAATTTTCAAAATGTTGAGATAGACCTTCCCATCTACTCCAATAGCCGGGGCACCGTGCGTATTAGCCATCGGGAGGGAAAACCCGCCCAAACATTGGTTAACACCTTAGAAGCTTATAAGCTGCATACATTGGTACAGTGCCAGCCGGTCACTGGGCGTACCCACCAGATTCGGGTGCACCTGGCTAGCTTAAAGGCCCCAATTGCCGGGGATGAGCAATACGGTGGTGCACCATTTTACCTGTCTTCTATTAAGCGGCGTTACAACTTGAAGAAGGATACGGAAGAGCTTCCGCTGATACGGCGGGTAGCTTTACACGCTCAGGCGCTGGAAATCGAACTTTTAAAGGGAGAACGGGTTTGTATAGAGGCTCCGTACCCGAAAGACTTTGCCGTATTAGTCAAACAGTTAGCAAAAAATCGATACTAAACAAAATTAGTAATCGGGTAAGGTTGCTTTGCAAATAAATAGTTTCTAATTTTGTGGCCTCTTTAACGAGAGGGGTCTATTACCTACTTAACAAATAGTAAATTGGATATTTTAAGTTACAAAACAAAAGCGGCCAACAAATCGACCATCGAAAAGCAGTGGTATGTGGTTGATGCGGGACAAGCCCCGTTGGGCCGGGTGTGTAGCGAAGTGGCGCGTATCTTACGCGGCAAGCACAAAACCAGCTTCACGCCTCACGTAGACTGCGGAGACAATGTTATCGTCATCAATGCGGATGATCTTATTCTGACCGGAAGGAAAATGGATAAGAAAGAGTACATCCGCCACACCGGGTATCCGGGTGGGCAGCGGGTAACTACCCCGCGTCAGGAAATGCAGAAATCTTCTACCCGGGTTATTGAATCCGCCGTACGAGGAATGTTGCCTAAAAATCGCTTGGGGCGCCAGGTCTTTAAAAACCTGTTCGTATACGAAGGTAGCGAGCACCCACACGAAGCGCAAAAACCACAAACTGTAACCCTGAAGAAGTAGACTATGGACGTTATCAACACTATCGGAAGACGCAAGACCTCAGTAGCCCGGTTGTATCTGAAACCTGGCAATGGTGCTATCACCGTTAATAAAAGCGATCTTGCTAAATACTTCCCCTCAGAAATATTACAAACTATCGTAAAGCAGCCACTTACCTTAGTGGAAGTTGATGGTAGTTATGACCTTAACATTAATGTTGGTGGAGGTGGCCCTAAAGGACAAGCCGAAGCAATTCGCCTGGCAGTGTCTCGGGCCCTGGTTGAAATAGATGAGGAGCATCGTAGTCCTCTGAAGAAAGAAGGATTTCTTACCCGTGACCCTCGTATGGTGGAACGTAAGAAATACGGTCGCCGTAAGGCACGCCGAGCCTTCCAGTTCAGTAAACGATAATCTCTTGTTCACCTCTGAAAACCGACATTCATGGAAAAATTAGAATATAAAGAATTATTAGATGCCGGTGTCCACTTCGGTCACCTTACGCGTAAGTGGAATCCGAAAATAGCTCCTTATGTATTTATGGAGCGCAATGGTATCCACATCATTGACCTGAACAAAACCCTGGCATCAGTAGATGAAGCCAGCCACGCGGTGAAAAACATCGTACGATCAGGCCGTAAAATCATGTTCGTAGCCACCAAAAAGCAGGCGCAGGAAATCGTTTCTGAAGAAGCTAAGCGGCTTCGTATGCCTTACGTTACCAATCGCTGGCTAGGTGGTATGCTGACCAATTTCTCAACCATCCGTAAGTCACTGCGTAAGCTTTCTTCCATTGATAAGATGATGAAAGAAGAAGCTTATCAGAACCTGGCAAAGCGGGAACGATTGATGCTTACCCGGGAGAAAGAAAAACTAGAGCGTGTACTGGGCGGTATTGCTGACCTGTCACGATTGCCAGCTGCGTTGTTTGTAGTAGATATCAAGCGGGAACATATTGCGGTGAAAGAAGCACACAAGCTGAATATTCCGGTAATCGCTATGGTAGATACCAACTCGGATCCTACCCAGGTAGAGCACCCTATTCCGGCTAATGACGATGCTTTCAAATCTATCTCGATCATTGTGAAGCATATCGGAAAAGCGATAGAAGAAGGGCTGATTGAGCGAAAGCAGCAAAAAGAAGAGGCCAAGCTGAAAGAAGAAGAAACGAAAAAGCGAGAGGCTGACGAGAAGGAAGAAGTAGAAAACAAAGAAGCAAACTCGTAAATACAGAAAGCTTTCTTGATATATAAGGAACATTGGTCGTCTTCAGCGCTTCATTCGCGTATCGATCAATGTTCTTTTCATTTTTAGATCATTTTAATTATTCACTAGAAACTCATACGACTATGGCAATTACTGCACAAGAAGTCAACAAACTTCGCCAGATGACCGGGGCCGGCATGATGGACTGCAAAAAGGCATTGGTAGAAGCAGATGGCGATTTTGATAAAGCCATTGAAATACTTAGAAAAAAAGGGCAAAAAGTTTCAGCCTCTCGTTCCGACCGGGAAACCACCGAGGGCGTTGTGTTTGTCAAAACCAGCGACGACAACAAAGAGGCCGTGCTGATATCATTGAACTGCGAAACCGACTTTGTGGCCAAAAATGATGAATTTTTGAGCATCGGCGAATCAATTCTGGATGTTGCATTTAAAGAAAAGCCTGCTTCAGTAGAAGAACTGAAGAAACTTCAGCTAGGTGGCTTAACCATTGAAGAAAAGCTGACAGAACTGGTTGGAAAAATCGGTGAGAAGATTGAGATCGGTGCTTACGAAGTAATGAGTGGCGAATTGGTTGTATCGTACATCCATGCTAATGGCAAACTAGGAGTATTAGTGGCCTTGGAAAACACCAACGATCAGGGCGTAGAAGCTGGAAAAGACGTAGCAATGCAAATTGCCGCGATGAACCCAGTGGCCCTGGATGAAAGCGAAGTAGATCAAGCAACAATTGACCGGGAACTGGAAATTGGCCGGGAGCAAGCTCGCGCTGAAGGTAAACCTGAGAACATCTTAGATAAGATTGCTCAGGGAAAACTAAATAAATTTTACAAAGATAATACGCTGGTACATCAGGCATTTGTGAAAGATTCCAGCATGAATATTTCCCAGTATCTGGATAGCGTAAACAAAGGCATGAAAGTAACGAAATTCAAGCGAGTTTCGGTAAGTGCTTAATGCTTTATTGCATCTGAGATATTACAGAATAAGCCCGGCCGCCTGCGGTTGGGCTTTTTGTTGCTTTGCCGTGAATAATTCGGTTTCGCGCCTCAGGTTCTCGGATAAATTTTTATATTTACTTTCTAAAATTTTCGACAAAGTGCTCTTCTCGAGCTTTTTTTAGTGCTTACTTTAAGTATGACTGTCCTATGAAATTTGTTGTCTCCTCTACCACACTCCTGAAACAACTATCCGCCATCAACGGAGTGATCGCCTCTAACCCGGTGGTGCCTATCCTGGAAAATTTTCTGTGCGAAATCCGAAACGGAGCCCTGAAAATCACTGCTTCGGACTTGCAGACGACTATTATTACAGAACTGGAGGTAGATGCTCAGGAAAGCGGCAGCATTGCCGTACCGGCTAAAATTCTTATTGAAACACTGCGCAACCTGCCCGAGCAGCCCGTTACATTTACCATTGACGAGGCTTCATATAACATTGAAATTCACTCGGAAAACGGGCATTACCGGCTTTCCGGCGAAAATGCCACCGACTTTCCCAAAGTGCCGGCGGTAGAAGATGGCAATACCATAGAAGTGCCCGCGGATGTGTTAGCCCATGCCGTGAGCAACACCCTATTTGCTACCAGCACAGACGAATTGCGACCCGCCATGACCGGTGTGTATATAAACTTAAACGGCTCGGGAAGCACCTTTGTAGCCACCGACGGTCATCGGTTAGTTCGTTATCGGCGTACCGATGTGTCCGGAGGCGCTTCCAGCAAGTCGTCTATCATTGTGCCTCGCAAAGCATTAAACCTGCTGAAGAGCGTATTGCCTGCCGAAAATACCGCAGTCAGTATGCGCTACAATGCTTCTAATGCATACTTTCATTTCGGAAATGTGCAGATGGTATGCCGACTGATTGACGAGCGTTACCCCGATTACGAAAACGTGATTCCTCAGGACAATCAAAACGAAATGGCCATTAACCGGCAGGATTTCCTGAGCTCACTTAAGCGAATTGCCATCTACGCTAACAAAACAACCCACCAGGTTCGCTTAAAGCTGGATGATAATACCCTACACATTTCAGCGGAAGATCTGGACTTTTCTAACGAGGCTAATGAGTCATTACCTTGTGATCATGAGGGAGAGGATCTGGAAATTGGATTTAACGCTCGCTTCCTGATTGAGATGCTGAATAATCTGGACTCAGAAGAGGTGACTTTCAAATTCTCCCAGCCTAACCGGGCCGGACTCATTATTCCTAACAACAGCACCGAAAACGAAGAAGTGTTGATGCTGGTGATGCCAGTGATGCTTAGCAATTACGTGTAAAATACTTACGAACCAGCAGCTTTCCGATTATAAATTTTGAGAATGGTATAAGGGAGTGCATAGCTCAATAGAGGGAACGTGACGATATAGAAAGGCTGCTTCAACTTAAAGCTGTATATGTCATCATCTGTGTCAAATGATCTCGGAAAACCCGTAGGCGTTACCTTAGATCGTTTCATCAAACGTAATCAGGATGCCTTTCCTTATGCCACCGGAGAGTTATCCCAACTATTACGCGATATTGGCCTGGCCGCTAAAATTCTCAATCGGGAAATCAGCCGTTCAGGACTGCTTGACCTGGAAGGCGCTTTTGGTGCTCAGAATGTACAGGGCGAATCGCAGCAGAAACTGGATGTGGTCGCGAATATTCGCTTTAAGCGCGCCCTCACCAATGGGGGGCAAGTGTGCGCCTTGGTAAGCGAAGAAGAACCCGAACTCATAACCATCAACCCCGATGCCAATTATCTGGTTGCTATGGATCCCTTAGACGGTAGCAGCAATATTGACGTTAACGTTTCTATTGGAACCATTTTTTCTATCTATAGACGCAAAAGCGAGAAAGGCACTCAAGTTACGGAAGAAGATGTTCTACAACCCGGAAAAGAACAAGTAGCGGCCGGGTACGTGCTTTACGGTTCATCTACCATGCTGGTTTACACTACCGGCCGGGGAGTTTATGGGTTTACCTATGGCCCTACCATCGGAGAGTTCTTTCTGTCGCATCCTGAAATCAAAACGGCTTCTCGTGGGATGGCTTACTCGATCAATGATGGATATTGGAATGAGTTCACTCCCGAATTACAGTCTTTTATTCAGGCATGTCGCTCGCAGGGGCTTACCGGGCGCTACATTGGTTCGCTGGTGGCAGATGTCCACCGTAATCTGCTGAAAGGAGGCATATATCTTTATCCACCCATGCCCAAATATCCCGATGGTAAATTGCGCCTCATGTACGAAGCCAACGCTCTGGCTATGATTGTGGAGCAGGCGGGTGGTAAGGCTACCGATGGTAAGCAGCGCATTTTGGATATCCCGCCCAAGGAATTCCATCAGCGCACTCCCCTGATCATTGGCTCGGCCGATCTGGTAGATCAATACCATCAAATGACCTCCTGATTCCCGGTAGACGATCTGGCAAAGAGGAGAGAGTTCATATTATAAATGTACAAAGTATACAAATACCTTTTCTATAAATTATATTGCTGGTATCTAAATACCTTTGGTGAAAAGGATGGTCCGCATCACAATGCCGCGCTTATAATTTCTCTTTTGACTTATTGTAATATTCTTACAATATTTAGTATACTACAAAAGATCACTCATATAGAGTTTCTATGGTTTGGTGGTTGGAATATTAAGTACTTGGCATTATTAGCTATTCTTTATTATGCCTTTCACCATTTTGTTTTGCTTCATAACAAGCGTTTTATAAAGATTATTAAGGAGTTTGAAGGTGAAAGTAATCATAATAGAAAGATTGGTAATTTATGGGTTGCTATCTATATAGTATTTACGTTTATAGCCGTTTATTTTAGCATGGGATTAGGATTATACTAAATGGTGCTTTGCAAAGTTCTTCCCGGATTTATTTGAGGAGAAAACTCATTCTCATTATATTAGAGAAGTGTGCGCAACAACCTAATGCATAATAAGTAGGGAGAAATCCGTACTGGAGATGCTGACCGCCACAATGCTTATTGATCAAAGCTACTAATACTCTATGAAAGCGACGGGCATTCCATTTTTACAGCTTGCTATTCTGCTCTTCCTGCTGGCCGTGCTGTGCAATCAATGTACTGAGAAACCCACCGCTGATCTACCTCAAACCGTAGATTTTAACTTCCATATTCGTCCCATCCTGGTAAAAAACTGCTACCTCTGCCACGGCCCTGATTCCAGCAGCCGGGAGGCGGAGCTTCGGCTGGATACGTTTGAGGGTGCTACCGCTTTACGGAAAGGTGATACCTACGCGGTGCTGCCCGGGCATTCCAAAAAAAGCGAGGTTATCAAACGCATCTATGCGGATGACCCCAACGAAATGATGCCTCCTCCCGAAAGCAATCTGACGCTGAGTGAGCGAGAGAAGGCCCTGCTGGAGAAGTGGATTGCGCAGGGAGCCGAATGGAAACCACATTGGGCCTTTATTCAACCGGAAAAGCCGGATGTCCCTCGAGTAGAGCAGCAGGAGGAAGTGAGCAATGAAATCGATGCGTTCGTGCTGGCCAAACTGGAAGAGCAGCAAATAGCTCCGGCCCCCCAGGCCAGTCCGCAAACCTTAATTCGCCGCTTGTCTTATCTGCTAACTGGCTTGCCTCCTCATCCCTCCGACATCCAGAAGTTTGAGACTGACCCCAGTCCGGACGCTTACGAGAAGCTGGTGGATCAGTACATGAACTCACCCCAGTTTGGCGAACGCTGGGCCCGGCACTGGATGGATCTGGTGCGCTTTGCCGAAACCAAAGGCCACGAGTTTGATTATGCCGTGCAGGGTGCCTGGCAATACCGAGATTACCTGATCCGGGCATTGAACGAAGATGTTCCCTACCCACAATTGGTCAAAGAGCATCTAGCTGGTGATCTGCTAGAATCTCCCCGCTGGAATGCCGAAAGCGGACGAAATGAATCGCGGTTAGGCACCACTTTCTTCACTATGTCGGAAGGGAAACACAGCCCGGTAGACCTGACCATTGACGAAGCCGACCGAGTAGATAATATCATTGACGTAACCACCAAAACCTTTCAGGCCCTGACGGTAGCCTGCGCCCGCTGCCACGACCATAAGTTTGATCCTATTCCGACCACCGATTATTACGCCCTGTACGGAGTGATGAAAAGCAGCCGGTTCAGCATTCTGAATGCCGACCTGGGGCTGGAAGAAGCTGATAACCTGGAAGAACTCGGCAAGATCAGGCAAAGCATTAAAAGCATGCTGGCCGAAGAGTGGACCGGAAATGAAGTGCTACCCGTACACCAAGCTAGTTTTGAGGAGCGAGCGAGTGAACTGGATCAGAATATTCCTTACGAGATCATCGGTGACTTTCGGGGACAGAGTCTGGATGGTTGGCAGAGCAGTGGGTTGGCATTTGGCGAGAAGACCACACTGGGCAATCCGGTTTTCAACCAACAAGGGAATAAACTAATGCGCCTGTCTGAAGGGAAAGCTTCCAGTCGGCAAATCAATACTGGCGTGATTGGGGCGCTGCGTTCCCCTGATTTTACCATTACTAAAGATTTTATCAATGTTCGGGCACTGGGCCAGCAGTCTTCGGTTCGCATCATCATCGATAATTTTCAACTCATCCAGGATCCCATCTACGGGGAGCTGGATATGCGGGTAGACCAGCCCAACTGGCACGACTATACCGTGGATTTAACTCCCTGGAAAGGTCACAAAGCCTACATTGAAATCATTCCCGGCTACTACGATCGGCATATCTACAAACTGCCTCCCGAAGCGTACGTAGAAGTCGCTTACGCCGTCGCCTACAATGGTGAGAAGCCGGTTTTACCGCTTACAACCCAAGCCGATAACTCTACTTTCTACCAGGCTACTCGCGATTGGGCAAAAGACGAAAGCACCAGCGCGGATGTTCAACTGATGAATCAGGCACTAAAGAACCAACGGTTACTGACAGTCTCGCCTGAAGTTCAGAAGCTGCATCAGTTGGAAGTGAGACTATCACAGAACTTTACAGACTCGTCCTATTTTGCCGGCATCACTGATGGTTTCAGCATCAACAATCCGGTATTTGTGCGGGGGAACCCGAAAACCCCGACTGAAGAAGAGGTGCCGCGCCGCTTTCTTAGCAGCATTCCTACCGAAGATTCAATATTCCATTCATCGGGCAGTGGCCGGGAAGAGCTGGCTGAGGCAATCGTGAATCCTGATAATCCGCTTACTTCCCGGGTGATGGTCAACCGCCTCTGGCACTACCTGTTCGGGCGGGGCATTGTAGAAACGGTGGATAACTTCGGCCTGCAGGGCAAACTGCCGACCCATCCGGCCTTGCTGGATTTTCTGGCCATCAAATTTCAGGAAGAAGGCGGCTCCATCAAGAAGATGATCAAGTACATTGTGATGTCCAACACATTTCAGCGAGCCGTGGTGACTAGCGAATCAACCAAAGACCCGGAGAACCTCTGGCTGGCAGGTTTTCCGTTACGCCGCCTGGAGGCTGAAGCCATCCGGGATGCCATGCTCACCGTATCCGGTCAACTGGATTCCACCCTGTATGGCCCGTCTGTTCCAGTTCACCTGACTGATTTTATGCAGGGGCGAGGCCGCCCGGGGAGGTCTGGTCCACTGGATGGTGAAGGTCGCCGGAGTATTTATCTGGAGGTGCGGAGAAACTTCCTGTCACCTATGATGCTGGCCTTTGATCGCCCTATTCCCTTTTCAACCTTTGGGAAGCGTAACTCTACCAACGTGCCCGCTCAGTCGCTCATGCTGATGAATGATCCATTTGTGGCCAAACAGGCGGAGGTGATGGCTAAACGGGTAATTGCGAAACCGGAGCTTAACCTGGATGAACGTATTCAGTGGATTTACCAATGGTCTTTCGCTCGGGAGGCCAAGGAAGATGAAGTGGCTAAAGCCAAAGCCTTTCTTCAACAGCAGGCTCAGGCGCATCAGGCTGAAAACCTATTACAGTCGGTAGAGGTATGGACGGACTACTGCCATATGATTTTTAACATGAAAGAATTTATTTATCTGATCTGAGCTATGGGAAAGAACAAGCACATCATACACCGCCCGATGAGTCGCCGCGAGATGCTGGGAGCCTGCCGCTGCGGGTTTGGTTCTATGGCGTTTGCCAGTCTGTTTGGTGGTCTGGGCGCAGCCTGCTCAGAGGCAGAGAAACTTGCTTCGGTGGTTGCATCAACTGGTTTTTCCCCTAATTATATTCCCAAAGCCAAACACGTGATCTTTCTGTACATGGACGGCGGAGTATCCCAGGTTGATTCGTTTGACCCTAAGCCTCGGCTGGCCCAGGAAAATGGGGAAGACCCTTACAAGAAATTTAAAGTAGATGCCACTCAGTTTGACAACATTGGCAGGATTCTGAAAAGCCCCTGGGGCTTCAAGCAATACGGGGAGTGCGGTATGCCGGTCAGCGATCTGTTTCCGCATATCGCCACTTGCGTGGATGATATTGCTCTCATACGATCGATGACGTCGGATTTTCCCGAGCACACCAACGCTAATTACTTTTTGCACACTGGCAGCGGCTTGCAGGGACGCCCCAGCATGGGAGCCTGGGTAACCTACGGGCTGGGTAGCGAAAACGATAACCTGCCCGGCTACGTAGTGCTGGACGGTGGCTTGGTTCCGCCCGGTGGTCTGGATAATTTTAATAGTGGATTCCTGCCTGCTTCCTATCAGGCATCCGTACTAAAAGGGCAAAAAGTGCCTCTGGCCAATATACAACCGTTGGAAAATCAGCAGATTCAGGATCAGAAGCTGAAGTACCTGAAACAGATGGACGAAGGACTGATGGGTAAACTGGGACACGCCGATGCGGTAGAATCAGCCATTTCTAATTACGAACTAGCCTATCGTATGCAGGCCTCAGTTCCCGAACTCACCGAATTTGATTCGGAGACTAAAGCCACCAAGCAGCTTTACGGCTTCATGTCGGATGACCCGCACACTCGCGGATATGCCGCTCAGTGTCTATTGGCCCGAAGGCTGGTAGAACGAGGTGTGCGATTTATCGAATTAACCTGCCCCAGTGTAAAAGCCGATCGCTGGGACCAGCACGAGGGCCTGCGGGACGGACACGAACGCAATGCCCACGCGGTAGACCAACCCATTGCCGGACTGCTTAAAGATCTGAAAGGTCGGGGTTTGCTGGATGAAACGCTGGTCATCTGGACCGGTGAGTTTGGCCGCACTCCGTTTGCTCAGGGTACCGATGGGCGCGATCACAACCCTTCCGCCTTCAGTATGTGGATGGCCGGAGCGGGTATTAAGGGCGGGACGATCTTCGGCCAAACGGATGAGTACGGTTATCGGGTAGTGGAAAACAAAGTGGATATCCACGACCTGCACGCCACCATGCTGCACTTGTTAGGTATTAACCACGAAAAGCTAACCTTCCACTTCAGCGGCCGCGATATTCGCCTAACGGATGTGCACGGGAATATAATTCATGATGTGCTGGCTTAGTACAAAACCTTTTCAGCTATTTACAAAGCTATAGATCGGTTTCTGGCCAGAATGCTCCAACTCCCCGCTACCTTGCCCGCTTTTATGGTTTGGGCCGACTCATATAAAGCACAGGTAGGACATACGTGAATAGGCATTCCATACAAGACATCACCTATTTTCCACCGGTGCCCAGCCTCTGCTTCTACCACCAAATGCTCTTCACTTTGGCCAATAGTCTTTAATTCTGGCGCATTAAGAAAATAAACCCGGCGGGGCAAGGGATTCTCTGCTGCAATTGACTTATGCCCCAGATCCAGACAGATTTTCTGATCATCAGGTAATGAAATAATGCGGGTAATTACCAACGCTGCAGGCAAAAAGGGTTGGTCTGGTAACATTTCCTGATATCCCTTGTCCCAATAAACAAAAGTACCAGGGCTACATTCAACATCTTCTCGCTGGGCGTGTATGGGGAACGAAGGCGAGCCCCCAGCGATAATTTGGGGCGACGGATATCCTTTTTTCACTAAAGTATCACGTAGCTGTTCTACCGGGGCAAAGGCTTCATTACAGATTTTTGTGCGCTCTTCCATGTCCGTTTCGTGGATGTGTCCATCGTATGCATGTAATCCTTTTATCTGAACTCCTGGCAATTGAGAGCAGAATTCATACAGTTGAATGGCTCTTTCGTTCGGAGCTATACCGGTACGATTCATGCCTATATTCAGGTCAATAAATAACGGGATAGTGACATCGTGTTGCTGAGCAATCTCAGAAATGTGTTGAGCCACTTGGGCGTGATCAGTCAGGCAAGAATATTTGGTTTTCGGGTATTGTTTAATGAGTTGAATGAAGCGTAACAGCTTAGGGCCAACAGGCTGGTAAGCCAACAGCACATCGGGTGCTTCACAGCTACCCAGCATTTCAGCTTCGGCAATGGTGGCGCACTTAAACTTATTAATGCCTGCTTCCATCATCATCAAAGTAGCCTCTTTGGTTTTATGAGTTTTTACATGTGGGCGCAAGCGAGCCGGGTCATCGATCATGCTTTTCAGAATGCGAATGTTTTCCTTTACGCGATCGGGATAGACAACTAGTGCGGGGGAATCCAGTTTATCCACATTGTTAATGGTGTACCAAGTGTCTGTAGTCATGTTATCTTTCGTCATCATACCAAGGTATCTCGTTTAGAAGAGTATTCGATTTATATCAGCTTTTTACAGATCAGTTTTTCAGTGTTCCTCTCAAAGTAGAAGGTGAGGCGCTGTAAGGTTTATAATCGCCCTTTTTTAATTTGTAGTTAGGCGGTAAGTAGCCGATGTATCCATTCGCCATACAGATGGTAAAGTAATGAGAAACTCTCACATTCTTTAAGGCAAGGCTGTTTTCCGGAAAAAATCCTCTCTCAATGCCCAAAAACCCCTTCACCAATTCGGATTGCCTGGATAGGAGGGCGCCAAACACTCACTCAACACAATGTATTCATTAAAGGCAGCTATTCTGCTAGTGGGATACTATCGTCCAGACTCCTAGTCTGTATAATAATGTCAAAAAAACTGCTTTCAAAGATTCTTCAGCAACTCATGGAGAGGGTTTACCTTTTCTGAGGGGAATGTTCTGTTACTCAAAGGTTAAGGTTTGCTAAGAATAAGTGATGGTATCCCTATTATTTTTGTGAAAAAGCATGAGGGCTACTTTAGTTCACGCACCGTGATGTGGGTTTCACCATTCATTTCCCAAACCTCACCTTTGACGCCAATAGTTTCGCCAACTTCAACCTCCCGATACTGGGCAGCATTCTTGCCTAAGTTGGGAATACTGATAGTAGCAAAATAAACCTGATAGTCAGCTGTCATTATTTTTGCCGTATAACCGTCCTTCCCTCGTTGAATTTGCCGCACTTCGCCAGAAATATACCTTTCTGGATGGTATTCTCCTGCATTGTTTTTATCTGAAGTACAATGGCCAAACATAGCCACAACTCCTATTATCATAAACAATCTGATTAGGTTTTCCATAGCTCGGAAAGTTCGTTTCACTTTATTAATAGTGTAACTAAATATTAAAATTGTACATGGGAATTTTCTCAATTAATATTTACTCAAAGTTTAGCCACGTAATCTTGTAAAAACGCAATTAGTAAGAAAAATTTTGCTGGCTAACCTTCCATTAGCCGGTTTGTTCGGTGTAAATCAGATGAAGGTTTCAGCAGTACCTAAGTGAGATTATTGTGAACGGTAAAGATAGAATCAAGAAATACCCTCATAATATGCCAGTTTCGGCTTTTGTGATTACAATCGGCACTCTCCACCAGCTCTGAAAACTTTATAATTACCCTATTTGGGTCTTGATTTTAAAAAGAGCTGAGGGTATGACTCGCACTTAGTATATTAATCTAAGTTATTTGGCGGAGTAGAGAGAGTTGAAGGATAAAAAAAGCCCGGCAAAGTTTGATTTACCGGGCATTCTGTGCTCCTCCTCTTGGGCTCGAACCAAGGACCTACTGATTAACAGTCAGCCGCTCTAACCAACTGAGCTAAGGAGGAGTGTGTTTATTTTGGGAATGCAATATTAGTGGGTTAAGATGAAAATTACAATTATTTTACTGATAAATTTTGTGAAAAAAAGAAGGCTTAACTAACAGCTTATTTTATACGTAATTAGAAAGGCTCTACGAGATTTTTCGTGCAAGATTGCATTATCAGTCAATAAAAAGTATATTATTTCTCATTTCATAACACAAGTGAATCGACGCCGTTAATAACTAACAGCTTTTTATAATCGCTTTTTTATTTAACAACGCCAATGAGTCAGAGGAAATTTATATTGGGAATCGTGCTTGCTGCCTTATTGGGAGGTTTAGTAGCCGTAGGAGTTACAAATTACCTGGGTTTCCATCCTATTGCGTATTCTAGTTTTGAAGAAAAACAGCAGAATGTGCAGTATCCGAATGTCAACTTTCTGGCAGACACTAATTTTGCCATTCCTGATGGGATCAACTTTGTATATGCTGCCGAGCGGGTAAAGCCCGGTGTGGTCTTTATACGGTCTACCTACGATGGCTCCCGCCGCTCCCGAGGCGGAAGTTTACTAGAAGATTTTTATGATTACTTTGGCGAGCGAGATACTGAACGACCTTCCCGGTCTTCTGGTTCCGGGGTAATTATCTCAGCCGATGGTTACATTGTAACCAACAACCATGTTATTGAAGATGCTGATCGTATTGAAGTAACCTTGGATGATAATCGGTACTATGAGGCTGAAGTAATTGGTATTGACCCAACGACTGATTTGGCTTTGATCCGAATAGAGGATGGTTCAACTGCTTTTCCCTTTGTTCCCTTCGGTGACTCGGATGATATGAAAGTGGGAGAGTGGGTGCTGGCCATTGGCAACCCATTCGGAACGCTCACTTCAACAGTTACCGCCGGCATTGTTAGTGCTAAAGCTCGCAACATTAATATTCTGCATGATATAAACAATCGACAGATAGAATCATTTATTCAGACAGATGCCGCTGTAAACCAGGGCAACAGTGGCGGGGCACTGGTGAACTTAAAAGGCGAACTGGTAGGAATCAACACCGCCATTGCTACCCCTACCGGTTCTTATGCTGGTTATTCGTTTGCTGTTCCGGTTTCTTTAGTGCAGAAAGTGATGAACGATTTGCTGGAGTTTGGTTCGGTTCAACGGGCACTATTGGGAGTGCGCATTCGTGATGTTAATGCCCAGCTGGCTAAAGAGCAAGGGCTGGATATGGTATCTGGTGTTTTTGTGGACGGAGTGAATCAGGAAAGTGCGGCTGCCGAAGCGGGTATGACGGCCGGTGATGTCATTGTGGAGATTGATAGCCGTTCTGTTAATAATGTAGCCCAACTTCAGGAATTAGTGGCCAGAAATCGCCCCGGCGATGAAGTGAAAGTTACCTTCTGGCGCAATGGGGAGCTAGAGACAGTATACGCTATTTTAAAGAACACTATGGGCAATACCGACATAGTGCAGAGAATACAACCGGTAAACTTTGAAGGAGGTGTATTCAGCGACCCTGCTCCCGATCTGTTGGAGGAATTTAATATTGAAGGTGGCGCTCAGATCATGGAATTGGAGGATGGTAAATGGAAGAAAGCGGGGCTTGAAGAAGGTTTTATTATTACTTCTATTGATAAGAGTGCTATTCGTAGTGCAAAAGAGCTGGAAGAAGTGATGCAGGAAAAGCAAGGAGGGATATTAATCGAGGGATATACTACTACCGGAGAGAAAACATTTTATGGTACTGGTTGGTAGAAAGGAAAACAATATTGAGCAGTAGATAGAATTTTTTATTCCTAAAAGTACTTTTTATTCCTAATGTGGAGGAAAACTAAGTAGAATGTCAAATAATTATATTTTTAGTTCTGCTTTTTCTGTAAAAAATCTACTTTTCGGAAAGTAAGTATAATCTTAATTTACTCAGTTTTTTTTCAGTTCAAGTTTGTATTTTGCATCATATTTGAGGTTAAAATTACCTGAGTATCAATATCATAGTTTTTTGCGGGAAATTAACTTGTAAAAGAATAGATCTACTAGTAATACATACTCCAATTTTCTCAGATTAATAAGTATAAAGATAATATGTCAGAACAAGCCAAAAAACATCGCTCGGTTATGCTGATTGATGACAACGAGATTGATAACCTTATCAATCAGAAAATGATAGAAGCAGCCAGTATATGTGATCATATCTACACGCACTCGGGAGCCAAGAGTGCCATAGAGTTCTTAAAAAACATAGAAAAACTAGGCGATACCGGAGCTCAAGTGCTGCCTGAAGTTATCTTTCTGGATATAGATATGCCTCTCATGGATGGTTTCCAGTTTCTGGATGAATTTGAGAAGCTTTCTGATGAAACGAAAGAGTACTGCAAAATTGTGATGCTGACCTCTTCTATCAACCCTCAGGATGTAAACAAATCTCACAAGTATTCTAGCGTAAAGCAGTATATTAACAAGCCGCTTACCCAGAAGAACTTAGAGAAGCTCGCCATATAATAGGCTAGTCATATAAGCTATATAACCGTGTCTTGGCTAACGAGGTGCGGTTTTATTGTTTCATGGAAATGAGGTAGGTAGCTTTAAATAAGGTAGCTAGTAGGCTTCATCTTCATTATTCA
Organism: Roseihalotalea indica; assembly: GCF_022458895.1. The sequence continues at coordinate 962,924 of NZ_JAINFL010000002.1, forward strand.
TTTGACTTATCCAGTCAATAAATTCCTGAACTCGTTCAGTGCCATTTGCTTTATCGTTCTGTTCTGATACCACTGCATAATACTCTAATTCATGAATGATAATGGGTAGGTTGCTTACGTTGGCAGCATGGAGCAGCTGCACTATTTCTATCAATGCAGTAGTAAATGCTAAAATTATTTTGTCTCCATTTTTTAAGCACTTCTCAAAATCTACTTCTTCCTCATTAGTAGTAAAGTTCAATCCTGTTTCAGTAAGCCAGTGTTGGATAATGCTATGTCCTTTGGCATCTTCCGCGGTTTCGATAGAGGCAAGTTCATTTTAAAGCCAAAAGGCATAATTCCATTTCGCTTCTTCTGAGCCAGAGGCGTTTATAATCTCTTTCTGGTAGTTAGTTACTAAGGGTGTTGAATCCTATAGTCAGCACTGGTTTCCTAGGGTCATCATGATCATTATAAATAAGGAAAGAATACGCATATACGTCATCATTATTGACCTTGCTAATTACTTCGTTGGCTTTTCCCCAAATGTATTTCTTTAGTTCGTTCATGTTTAATAGAACTTTCCGCACTGGCTATTGCTTGTTCAAAACCAAATTGGCCGTTTGTAGTAAGAGTTGAGAAAGATATGAGCATAAAAAAACCGGAAACTTAGTTTCCGGCTTTCCTTTTTTGTATGAAGAGTATAAAATTAGCACAGTTTGTTAACAAATGCATCATCCATCTTAATCAGCATTGTAGGTGCAAAATGTTTCATATCGAAGCGATCAAATCGCTCGGCTAATGTTTTTATCTTGTTGTATTTGTCCCGTTTCACATCAGATACTGAAATCTTAAGAATCTTGGTAAAGACTACAATCGATTCGCAGTTGTCTTTTCCTAACAACCGGACCTGACGCTGAATACTGTTCGTTAGCTGGTTAAACAGATCATAGTCATTCATCAGGCAGTACTGAAGTGCCAATACAGCTTTTACTTCCAGTTGAGCATACGGATACTTCTTAAGGCTTAGTTCATTCAGTAAATTGTTGATCCAACGTGCTGATTCATTATATTCACCGGCATAGTAGCAAGCAAGAGCTCGGTACATAATGTAGGTAACATATTTAGGAACATCCTCATTATCGCCTTCATAATCGTGGAAAAGCATTTTGTTTTCCTCGTATAGGGTTTCTTCGTTACCCATGCGCTGAGCACGTTCTATTTTGCTAATCAGGTACTGCCCTGGGTATGAGTGCAGGCTGTAGTTAGTCAATAGAGTATCTACTGCATCATTTACTTCTTCGTAGTAATCTTCAGCCTTGCGGTATACTTTATAATGGTTATAGTACTCTAAGCGCAGTAGCTCGTATACCAACTGTAAATGGTGGTAAATAGAATCTAAGTAGTAGTTGCTCAGGATCTCCTGCATTTTATCCAGAATATCCTCAATAGGCTCATGCGTATTGTTGTTGTACGACTCGCCTTCTACAAATAATCGGTGGAAAATATTCAGGCAGCTCTGATAAATATACAACCGGTGCGACTCATACAGGTTACACAGATTATTCATTTCATCAGTCAATAAGGTAAGTTCCAGCTGAGTAGTTTCTTCACGTGACATGGTGTACTCACCGTACTTCTTAAAGTATTGTGCCAGTAACTCCTCTGCTTTGTCAACCGCAAGCGTGTAGGCTACATGCTTGTTATAAAGCTGGGAATAGGTAAAATGATCGGGCGTATTAATATGCAACTTACGAAGTGTCTTATAGATCGTAGTCAACTCACTTGGCAGATCATAATCTAACAACTCCTTTTCAATCTTCTTCAGGGTAGCAATGGCAATAGCACGCTTCTTGGTAAAGATTACTTCATTAATATTAGCTACCTTTTTGATCAAATCAGTACGAGGGTTTTCCATTTGCTGAAGCAAATACTCCTCGATTTTCTGATTAAGGCGAGAGCGCAAGGTATAGTAAGCATTGGTGTTTACTCCTAGCTCGTCCATAATCTTATTATCGGATAATGAGCGTTCGCGCATGGCTTTGAGCAGATACGCTGACTTCTCCGCACTGTTTTCGATCAACGACTCGTGAATGGACGTGTAGTCAGAGTCGGATAACTGCTTAATAATGTTTTTTAGTTTCGCCATCGTGAATTTATGATAGTTGCTTTCCTTTGTTAGAAATTAAACATAAACAATATTAATGAAAATTTACTACTTCTAATAGTATTCAAGATGGCAGTACGAAATTGAGATACAGAGAATTAAGTAATAATTAAGCCAGTGTTATACGAAAAAGAATGCAATTTCGATAAGCTAATAAAACCAAATTGTTACTTATCTAAAACGAAATATAAATATATCACTATATGAATTGTTATTGACGCTTTGTGGAAAAAACATAGTTCATGTAATAATTTTAGCATAGAACCAAAAAATTATCCTAAGATTTAAATTGACATATTATCTCGATGATGAAAAATAAGCGGTAACCAAAACTAAAGAAGTATATAGTATTCCTAAAAGCAGTTTTTTAAACTATAATCAAAAATGTGAAACTTGCTTTTTTTCAATTTTTAGAAGAAAAATGTTTAAATACGAGTGCGATTACTGCTTCGTAAGGTAATTATGAGACGAAAAAACATATTTAAGGAATATGAGGATATGGCTTACAGGAATGATGGCTAATAATACTTATGCAATAATAAGTAGTAATACCTTATTAATTGCAAAGGTCTAGTTTTGCTTGGTGAGGATATCTTCGGTTAACAGAAGTTAAGTAGAAAAGAGGGAGATTACCGGGCTTGAGCCATACGGTGGCTGCTGATGAGTTCTGCCTCTAGGCCACCAGCATATCGCCAGGTTATTTAAAAGATAAGGTAATAGTAAAAAAGAAAAGAGTGGAGAATAACGGATTCGAACCGATGACCTCTTCGCTGCCAGCGAAGCGCTCTAGCCAACTGAGCTAATTCCCCATCTGGAAAGGACGAGCAAAGTTAGCTAAAAAAGGCAATTCTCAAAACGGTCGGCGCGCTTTTACAAAGGCTCTCCTATAATAATCAGAAAAAATATTGCTTTCTACTACGCCTAGAGAAGTTGAGGCATGAATAAATTGAACATCGTGTTTGCCTCGGATCTCGGTGACCAGACCAGCATGGGTTACTTTATTACTGTATTTGCTTCTGGTAGCAAAAAATACCAGATCACCCGGTCGTAATTCGTGAATGCTTACTAACCGTCCTACATGGCTTTGCTCAGCCGAAGTGCGGGGTAAATCAATGCCCGCTTCCCGAAAGGCAATCATCAACAATCCCGAACAATCCATACCCCCGCGGGTAGTGCCACCCCAGCGGTAGGGAGTACCGGAAAATGAGCGGGCAACTTCAATAACCTGGTGCTGACGAGAAGCAATCCGGTTGACACGGCTAGTGGCGCGTGAGGGCTCTTCTGGTAACGGAGTTGCCGGGCGGTGTAATGGTGGTCGAGCGGGTTTTGAGCGGGTAACCGCTTTCTTATGAGATGCACAGCTTGCTAATAGTACTATAAGCGTAAGCGTAGTAAGTGAGTTAGTTAGTTTACGAATCATGAACACCAAAATAATAGCGCCGTCAATATAATGTATCTTGCTTGGCTAACGTAGAGCTTATATGCTATATTTTGCAAATTCTACTCCAACCTTTCTGTACTATGGCAAAACATGAAGATCAGTATAGCTTTTTTGAAAACGTATATGCAGTAGTGAAGCTCATTCCCCGAGGGAAAGTTAGCAGCTATGGGGCTATTGCAAACTACTTGGGGGCTAAGGGGAGTGCCCGCATGGTAGGTTGGGCCATGAATCAGGCACATGCTGATCCGGAAGTTCCGGCCCATCGGGTAGTCAATCGTCAGGGGTTGCTCACCGGAAAGCATCATTTTGCCACCCCTACTACCATGCAGCATCTACTAGAGCAGGAAGGGGTCGTGGTGGTGGAAGATCAGGTACAAGACTTTGCCGAACGTTTCTGGGACCCCTCGGCTGAACTGGTATAGTTTCTAACTATTTAGGTATTGAGGAGTTGATAAATAAAAGGATGGACTATGCATCAATATCAAAAGACCGGGTTTATTTACCTGCTTTGTCTCATATTAAGTAGCTGTGCTCAAAGTCAGCAGCCGGTGCAGGAGCCGGTGGCAAAAGTAGAGGCAGCGGATAGTATTTATACATTTGGAGCATCTACCAGTGCCGATGGTACCGGGAAGTTTTACTTGGGGCGGGAGATTGCTCAGGTCATGGGGCATCAGGGAGCGGGATGGCTGGAGCGGTCAAACCGGGAAGAGGAAGAGCGTACTGATTTGCTGATTAAGGCCCTGGAGCTTCAACCGGATGACGTAGTAGCCGATATTGGGGCCGGCTCCGGGTATTTTACCTTTCGTATGAGTCCGCTGGTGCCACAGGGAAAAGTATTAGCGGTTGACATACAACCCGAGATGCTGGATATGATCCGAGAGAAAGAGGCAGATCAGTCAATAGACAATGTGAGAACAATCTTGGGGACTATAGACAATCCTAAACTGCCGGCTGATTCAGTAGATTGGGTGCTGCTGGTTGATGCTTATCATGAATTTTCTCACCCCTACGAAATGATGTCCAATATTGCTGACGCACTGTCTGCCACTGGTAAAGTAGCCCTGGTAGAGTATCGGGCCGAAGATCCTTCTATCCAGATCAAGCCAAAACACAAGATGACTGAAGCACAAGCGGTAAAAGAAATGGAAAAGGTAGGGTTGCAGTTGGTAGAGAATAAAGAGATGCTACCTCAGCAGCATTTGATGATCTTCCAAAAAAAATAAAGCGCCAGAGAGACTCTCCCTGACGCTTTAGAATCATTATTAACTTTTAGACTATGCTTTCTGCGGCTTGCGGGCCGTTTCACTAACTCTACGTTGCGTAAGGTCTACTACTACCGGAGAAGCAATATAAATTGAAGAGTAAGTACCCACCAGAATACCGATGAATAATGCAAACGAGAAACCTCTCAGCACTTCTCCTCCAAACACTAATAGTATAAATACTACCATCAGGGTGGTGAGTGAGGTGATCAACGTACGGCTCATCACATTATTAACCGATTCATTAACCGCCTGAGCCAAAGGTAAGCGAGGATTCAGACCCAATGTCTCGCGGATACGGTCAAACACGATCACGGTATCATTAATAGAGTAACCTACAATAGTAAGCATGGCGGCAATAAACACCTGATCTACCTCATACCGCAATCCTAATAATCCGGCAATGGCATAAGCCCCTAGCACAAACAATACATCGTGAAACAATGCGATAACCGCACCGGCACTGTATTGCCATTTGCGGAACCGAATTAGAATGTAGAGGAAGATTACAATGAGTGAGAACACAATGGCTTCCAATGACGAATTTAAAATATCATCAGCTATGGTAGCCCCAACTTTGGAAGAACTGGAAATGGTGAACTGATTTTCGCCCAGTGTGGCCGTGTTCTCTACAAAGCTGTCGCCGGTAAATTCTTCAATACCACTCAAGAGCCTTCCGCGAACGTCCTCATCAGCTTCATCCGATTCATCGCCTACCAGATAACTGGTGGTGATCTTCAAAATGTTGTTAGCACCAAAAGTTTTTACCTCAACCGGGGTACCCTCAAAATTATCAGAAAATGAGGTCATCAAATCAGAAGGGACTACTGGTTCGTCAAAAGTAACTACGTAGGAACGGCCACCTTTGAAATCCACTCCCAGGTTTAGGCCCTGAGATACCAGAACGACCAACCCTAAGGCAATGAATGCTCCACTAAAGATATAAGCCATCTTCCGGCGAGCCATAAAATCAAAGTTCAGGTCATTCAGCAGGTTTCTAGAGAAAGGCATAGAGAAGGAAACCTTACTATCATCACCTTTGCGGGTCATCCATTCAATAATTACCCGGGTTATGAAAACCGCTGAGAAGAATGAGCAAATAATACCGATCATCAGCGTAACGGCAAAACCTCGCACCGGACCTTGCCCAAAGATGAATAAGATAAGGGCTGTTAAGAACGTAGTAGCATTGGAGTCAATAATAGAACTATAGGCTTTGCTGTACCCTGTAGCAATAGCTGCCTTTAGCCGCATCCCATTACGCAACTCCTCCCGGATACGTTCAAAGATTAGCACGTTGGCGTCAATGGCCATACCGATGGTTAACACAATACCCGCAATACCCGGTAAGGTCAGGGCTGCGTTGATGGTAGGCTGAGCCAGAATACCCAGCACAAAGAAAATGTTGAACAGCAACGCTACGTTGGCTACTAAACCACCTTTGGCATAGTAAGCAATCATAAACAATACAACAATACCTAAGCCGGCCAGAATGGAGGTGATACCTTGTCGTTGTGCTTCCCGACCCAGAGTTGGTCCTACAATCGCTTCTTCCACGATACGGGTAGGGGCCGGTAGCGCACCAGCTTCCAAAATATTCGCTAAATCCTGAGCCTCATTGATGGTAAAGTTTCCGGAAATGATGGAGTTTCCGCTAGGAATCTCTTCGTTCACCACTGGTGCAGAATACACCCGGTTGTCCAACACAATAGCAATCTGCTGCCCTACACTGTTAGCAGTCAAACGGCGCCATAGGCGCGTTCCTTCAGCATTCATCTGCATGCTTACTGCCGGGCGAGAGGCCTGATCATAATCCTGACGGGCATTGGTAATTACCTCTCCGGTTAATGGCGCTTTTCCACCTCGTTCTCGCTTAAGAGGAAGCAGTTGAAGCACGGGGTTTTCTGCGATGGCGGGTTTCACTTCCCAGGCCAGGTCCATATCTGAGGGTAGCATGGACTGTACATCTTCCCGTTGGAAAATATCATTAATGCGGGCAGTATCTTCTACTCGGTAAACCAGTCCACCGTAACCAGCTCCACTTTGTAGCAGGCTGAATAAAGGAGAAACCTGAGAGTTTAGCATAGAATCCAGAGCAGTAGAATCAGCGCCTTCACCAGCTAATTGAGATTCCAGATCCTCATCACCTTCAGCAATTTCCGGGGTGTCGTCCTGATCAATAGCGCCTTCAATCGTTTCTGAATCTTCGGTTTCGGTTAGACCGGAGAGATCATTTTCTCCCTCGTCTCCCAAAGCATTTGCCAGCGATTCCCCCTCACCAGGCTCCATCTCAGAAACCAAGAGATTGTTGATCTCTTGGAAAGAGCTGCCTAATTCCGGTGAATTGTATACCTGAAGAAACTCCAGCTTAGCCACTCCCTGTAACAGCTTACGAACCCGCTCAGGGTTATCTACCCCCGGTAATTCTACCTGAATACGCCCGGTACCCTGCAACCGTTGAATATTAGGCTGGGATGTACCGAAACGGTCAATACGGGTGCGGAGGATATTAAAGGAGCGATCAATGGCATTTTCAACTTCTTCGTTAACCATCGACATAACCTCGTCATTACTAGAGCTTCGGCTAATCCGGCCCCGGTTAGCAGCATTAGCAAAAATCTGGCTTAATTGCTTATTAGGAGCAATCTCCTGAAAAGCCTCGGCAAACAGAGTAGTAAAGCGCTCCTGGCTATTTACCCGGCGCTCATTGGCCAGTTCTAGTGCGCGTAGAAAATCAGGGTCTTTACTATCGCCCGATAAGGCGCGAATAATTTCGGTGGGAGATACTTCCAGCACTACGTGCATCCCACCCCGCAGGTCAAGACCCAGGTTAAGTTCAGTTTCTTTTACTTCCTCGTAGGTATATTCAATACCTAAGAGATTGTACACTGGTTCGGTCCATACCGAGTCCAGGTACTCTTGTTTTTTAGCAAAATCAATGTTGCCATCGGCATCAGTCGCATACGTTTCTGCTGTTTTCTGCACCTGATTAGAAACCAGGGTAAAGGATAGATAATAAATGCAGAGAAAAGAAACGAGTACGGTAAGAATAATAATACCACTTCGGTTCCGCATAGTAGTAATCGTTTTTTAATGAAAGGATACTTATATCAGTAATATAGAATATGGAGTTGCGTCGTTGAGGTATAATAATAAAGTATACTACTCAAAAACACTGTTATACTAGTACTAGAAAGTGGTTAGGGAGCGTTCGGCGAGATAATTTGCCGGAAAAGTGTTAGAAAAAAACGGCTCTGAGGTAGTGGAGTGTCTTTAACAGTAACGGCAGCATCCTCTTCGATCAACTCTAATTCCTGAAAGAAATTGCAGAAGAAGAGAATCTGAATTTTAACAATCGGAAGGACTGCCTCATTGAAACTCGATAAAGTTGTGGTCGTTTTTTGATCATGATGATCATCTGCCGGAACTGCCTGTTCCTGCGAAACATCCGCATCATCCCATACATCCCAGGCGCTGGAGTACTGAGTAGCCATACCAATGGTAACCCATAACAGGAGAATTCCCGTTAAAATAGAGGCAACCCGGGGTTGCTGGTTTAATATGGTACGAATCAACTTCATTTTGAAAAATGAGTGGCAAAATTAGAGATTCTTTACCTAAACACAAATGGTAGAAAAAATATCCATTAACTTTTAAATAAATTGTATACATTTCTTTGTTATACTAATAATGACTTTAGCATACAGGTGCGCAACCAAACCTCATTTGAGAAAAGTAGGCTTTTTTCTTATTTTTGGTGGCGATTTCTACGACGGGCTCCAGAAATGAAATCGGTTCAACCTTAAAACCCTCACGGGCGTGGAAGCAAAAACAACACAAGACGACATTACCCTGGATTTATCTATAGAAGAAATACTTAACGACTACCGTATTGCATGGGAGAGCCGTCATACCAGCTTGCTGGGCCGGAAAGAAGTATTTATGGGCAAAGCCAAATTTGGCGTGTTTGGTGACGGAAAAGAAATTGCCCAGATTGCCATGGCTAAAGCCTTTCGTAAAGGTGATTTTCGGTCGGGCTATTATCGGGATCAAACATTCATGTTTGCCACCGGACAGGTTACCATTCAGCAGTTTTTCGCCCAGATTTACGCTCACGCCAATGTAGAGGTCGAACCCTCCTCCGGCGGGCGGATGATGAACTCACACTTTGGTACTCGCCTGATTGACCCTCAAACCGGCGAGTTCTATCCTCAAATTGATCAATACAACACGGGGTCGGATATCTCTCCTACCGCCGGGCAGATTCCTCGCTCTTTAGGGCTGGCTTATGCGTCTAAGTTATATCGGCATAATCCGGATCTAAAGGATATGGAGCAGTTCTCGGTCAATGGCAATGAGGTGACCTTTGCCACCATTGGCGACGCTTCCACTTCGGAAGGCATGTTTCTGGAAATGGTTAACGCTGCCGGAGTGTTGCAACTGCCGCTGGTTATATCAGTATGGGATGATGGCTATGGAATATCGGTGCCTACTGAATACCATACTACCAAGCATAGCATTTCAGAGGCACTGGAAGGGTTTCAGCGTACGGAAGAAAAAGAGGGTATAGAAATTATTAAAGTAAAAGGCTGGAATTACGAAGCACTTTGTGAAACCTATCAGGCCGCTGTGCAACTGTCGCGCAAATCACACATCCCGGTGTTAATACACGTAGAGGAAGTGACCCAGCCTCAGGGGCACTCTACTTCCGGCTCGCACGAGCGCTATAAGTCTAAAGAACGGCTGGCCTGGGAGCGGGAGTACGACTGCAATCTAAAAATGCGGGAGTGGATTATTAAAAATGGTTTTGCCTCAGAAGAACGATTGGATGAAATTGAGGAAACGGCTAAACATACAGCCAAACAAGCTCGGGATGCTGCCTGGAAAGCCTATCGGAGTGAATTAACTAAAGAAATTAAGCAGGTAAAGCAGATTGTAGCAAATGTTGCTAACACAAGTCCGCAACACGTAACGATTCGCACCTTAGCTCAACAATTGGAAAAGAAACCCAATCCTATCCGCTCTGATGCAGTGCGTTTGGCGAAAAAAGTACTGCGCCTGGTAAGGGGCGAAGATAACGACGCGCGCACCCAGTTAATTGATTGGTTAAAAACATATTCCAGAGATAATGAAGAGCGTTTCAGTAGTCACCTGTATAGTGAAACAGAAAAGTCAGCCCTGAAAATTGAGGAAATTCCGGCAGTGTTTGACAAAAACAGCAAAATGCTGGATGGAAGAGAAGTGCTGAATGCTTGTTTTGATGCTGCTCTAACCCGCGATCCGCGCATATTTGCTATTGGCGAGGATGTGGGCATCATTGGTGATGTAAACCAGGGCTTTGCCGGTTTGCAGGCCAAGCACGGTATTTTGCGCGTAAGCGATACAGGTATTCGGGAAACTACCATTATTGGTCAGGGAATAGGTGCTGCTCTTCGCGGTTTACGCCCTATTGTAGAAATTCAGTACCTTGATTATATCTTCTACGCTATGGCGACTTTGACCGACGACCTTGCTTCATTGCGCTATCGTACTATGAATGGCCAGAGTGCGCCGTTGATTATTCGCACGCGAGGGCATCGGCTGGAAGGCATATGGCACTCGGGGTCACCTCTGGGAGCTATTTTACATAGTCTAAGAGGGATTTACGTACTAGTACCTCGCAACATGGTACAGGCGGCGGGTTTTTATAATACTATGCTTCAATCAGACGATCCGGTTCTGATTATTGAAAGCCTTAATGGATATCGTCTCAAAGAGAAACTACCTAAAAATATAGGCGAGTTTACTGTCCCGCTGGGCAGGCCCGAAACGCTGCGGGAAGGTCATGATGTCACTATAGTTACCTATGGCTCTATGTGTCGAATCGTGATGAAAGCTGCTGAAGAGCTTGCGGAAGTTGGTATTTCTTGTGAGGTAATTGATGTGCAAACGTTGCTTCCTTTTGATATAGACCACCAGATAGCAACCTCTATTCAAAAAACCAACCGGGTTGTATTTGCTGACGAGGATGTGCCCGGCGGAGCGTCAGCCTATATGATGCAGAAGGTATTGGAAGAGCAGGGAGCGTATCAATTTTTAGATTCTCAACCGGTAACCATTGCCAGTCAGGCGCACCGTCCGGCATACGGTTCCGATGGAGATTATTTCTCTAAGCCAAATCAGGAAACAGTGTTTGATGCAGTATATCAGCTTATGGCCGAATATGACCCCAACCGCTTTAAAGAAATTTATCGCTGACAGGAAGAATATTACCTTTTATTACAATAAGCTAATATAACGATCACCTGTGCTTATATTTTTTACATATAATTAATTATTGTTTAAGTCATATATCAACCGTTTTTCGGTCAATTGTTTTTTTTGCCAGGTAGAAGATTAAGAGCAAAAAAGTACATGAAGGATAGAAGTTAACAGTCTGATTTAATGTTGGTTAAATAGGCAGATATTGTATATTGCGCCAAAACATTAACCCGCAGTTTTATATGGATAGGCCATTTTGGATAGCTATAAGACTTGCGATCATTTTATACCAGCTTGGATGAAAATAGCGATTGTTACTAATACTTCTTGGAACATATTTAATTTTCGCCTGGATTTGGTTCGTGCTTTACAAGCCCAAAAGCACGAAGTTATTCTTATCGCCCCTCGTGATAGCTACTCGGAACGGTTACGTGCATTAGGCTTAGTATTGCATGAGGTTAAAATGGATAGCCGTGGAGTAAATCCAGTAAAAGATGCTGCATTAACAGTAGAACTATATCATCTGTATAAAAAACTAAAGTTAGATTTAGTACTACATTTTACTGTAAAACCCAATATCTACGGTACGCTAGCAGCCAGTCACCTGAAAATTCCGGTCATTAATAATGTTTGCGGATTAGGTACGGTATTTCTACAACAAGGTATGGTGTCGGTAATTGCTAAGTGGCTTTACCGAGTATCATTTCGCTTTGCTCAGAAGGTGTTTTTTCATAATCCGGACGACTACCACCTCTTCATTCAGCAAAAACTACTAAAAGAAAATCAAGCCGATGTAGTACCCGGTTCTGGTATTGATACTAAGCGATTTCAGCCGGCTTTTCATCTGGTTACCAAATCCGAAACATTTACCTTTCTGGTCATTTCCCGGCTAATTTACGATAAAGGAATTGTAGAGTATGTAGAAGCTGCCCGGCAATTGCGTGCTCAAGGGCTACCAGTGCGCTTCCAGCTATTAGGGGCTAAAGATCCGGTGCATAAACGAGGAATTCCCGTTCACCTGATAGATCAGTGGATTCAAAATGGCCTGGTTGATTATTTAGGAACTACCGATGATGTGCGCTCGGCTATCCATCAGGCAGACTGTGTGGTGCTACCCTCATATCGGGAGGGGTTGCCTCGTACGTTGCTGGAAGCTGCCAGCCTACAAAAACCTATTGTAACTACTGATACTCCGGGGTGCCGGCACGTAGTGGAAGATGGGGTCAACGGACTGCTCTGTAAGGTGCAGGACGCTGAAGATCTGGCTCAAAAAATGCTTATGATCACGCAACTTACCAAAGAAGAGATTCAGGTGATGGGTGAGCGCGGGCGCGAGATGGTAAAAGCTAAATTTAGCCAGCAGGTAGTAATTAATAAGTATGTGCGTGCTATAGAAACTATGGACGCAAAGTACGCATCTGTTTCGTTTGATTAATTTACTTTTATCAATTAAAGTGATAACATTGCCTTCTGAGGTTATTAATAATAACAAACGGTAATGTAATCTAAGGGTAGGAAGCTATGGAGATACGTAAAACGTCAATTGCAGGCTTAATCGAAATTATTCCGAATGTATTTCGGGACAATAGAGGGTTTTTTCTGGAAACATTCCATATTGAGAGGTATCGGGAGGCAGGCCTTGATCAGCAGTTTGTTCAGGCCAATCAATCTTATTCTACCAAAGGAGTGTTACGCGGCTTGCATTTGCAACTACCTCCTTATCAACAAGGTAAATTAGTTAGTGTAAGTAAAGGGCGAGTGTTAGATGTGGCCGTGGATTTGAGGAAGGACTCTTCGACATTCGGTCAATACGAAACGTTAGTGCTTGACAGTGAGAAGTGTAATCAGTTCTATGTGCCGGAAGGATTTGCTCACGGGTTTTTGGCTTTGGAAGACAGTGTGTTCACCTATCAATGCACAAATGTGTATCACAAACCTTCGGAGCAGGGAATTCTATGGAATGATCCTGATCTGGCCATTGACTGGAAGTTTGATTCCTATGGCATTGATGAACCTATAATTTCTGAAAAAGATTTAGCTTTGCTGAGCCTGGCCGAACTTAAGCAGCGGCATCTTTAAGCACCACACCCTATTGAAAGCTCTTCCCAGTTCTCCTTCTGCTAAAATACTCATCCTGCTCCTACTGCTCTTCAGCTCTTGTAGTGCTTATCGTAATCGTATTTTATTTAGCACTAATCAGGAAATAATTAAAGAAGAGTTACGAATAGCAGTGGAAGAAGCAAATCGGAATTATACCATTCAGCCAAACGATTATCTCGAGCTACAGGTATATACTAATGATGGTGAGTTGCTTATTGATCCTAACCGGGAAATTGCCCGGGAAGTAGGTATGATGAATCAGAATAGCCAAATGCGACAGCAGCCCCGGTATTTAGTTCAAGGCTCGGGTATAGTAGAATTACCTCTAATAGGCGAGATTGAAATCGTGGGGTATACTTTGCAGGAAGCATCCAATCTTTTAGAAGAACGGTTTGCAGAATTTTATGAAGATACTTACATAACGCTTTCGTATACAAACAAGCGAGTAATTGTGTTGGGGTCGGTAGGTGGGCAGGTAATTCCTTTAGCCAATGAGAATACCAGTCTTATAGAAATACTAGCCTTAGCTGGAGGTGTAGATGTGAACTCCCGAACAGACAATATTCGGCTAATTCGGGGCAATCTAGATGACCCAGAAGTTCGGATAATTGATTTATCTACCATTGATGGCATGAAAAAAGCATCTTTAAAAGTATTGCCGGGTGATATCATTTATGTACAGCCAGTACAACGAATCACTTCAGAAGCAGTCCGCGATATATCTCCGATCTTTAGCTTGATTACCAGTACATTAACACTTATTTTGTTAATAAATCGACTATCAGAATAAGGATATGGCTACCGAAAACAGTCTGTCTTCATATTATACTGGCAATGCGGCCGATCAGGTTGATCTTAACAAGTTCCTGTTGCTTCTCAGGAAGAAAAAGTGGTGGATTTTCCTAATACTTTTGATCACTAATCTGGCAGCATATCTGTATGTGCGGTATACTCGGCCCGTATACGAATCACATTCAGTAATTAAGCTTGATATCAAGAGTGAAGCAAATATGCTGGGATTTAATGGCATGTCGCAGAACCTGGATAACCTGGCCGGAGAAATAGAATTACTCAAATCAGATCTGTTTTTTAGCAAAGTGGTAGAAGTTGCTGATATGGATGTGAGTTATTATGCTTACGGAAGGGTGCTTTATCAGGAACGGTACCAGAACGCTCCTTTTCGAGTGGAGTATGCAGTTAAAAACCCCTCATTCTATGATCGTGCCATTGATATAGAAATTCTTAATGATGAGCAGTTTGTGCTGTCTTACACAGCAGGTGAAAAACTAGTTTCTAGAGCTTACCTTTTTGGTGAAGAGATTAACAATGAGAATTTCCGGTTTGTAATCACTCTTACTGATCATTACCTTTCTCCACGTGATAATATAAAATACTATTTTACGATTAACAGCAATCGGGCATTAGTGGGATATCTGGCTCGCAATATGAACGTTCAGCCACTTAATCTGAATGCTAACACTATCCGCATTGGATTTCAGGGATATGATCGCCAGAAAGTTCGTGATCTGGTAGCTATTATTGACTCAGTATATCTGAAATATACCACTGAAAAGAAAAACCAAGCAACCGAACAGAAAATTAAGTTTCTGGATAGCCAGTTAGCTTCAATAGAAGATCGGCTGGGTGAGCACGAAAGCTACTTTGAGAATTTTACGATTCAGAACAAAACGAATGATCTCAGGTCGGAAATAGGAGAAGCTATCAATAAACTGGAAGCTCTGGAAACAAGGCGGTTTGAGCTATCTCAGATGCTGGATGCTGTAACTCGCTTAAGTAAACAAGTTCAAAATGAACAGGTGATTCCGACTGAGCCAAGTATGTTTACTGAATACCCACCCGATATACTGGCATATATTCAGCAATTAAATCAACTTATCAACGAGCGTATCCTGTTGGCTGAATCCTACAAAGAAAGCACCTTTGCCATTCAGCGGAAAGATCAACGTATTGCGCTAATAAAAAAAGATGTCGTTACCTTGTTAGACAGCTATCGTAACCGTCTGAAAGAAGAAGTTGATGATATCACGGAAAATAGGAAAGAAATAGAAGAGGAGTTTGTGCGGCTTCCTTCCCGTGGTACAGCCTACAATCGTAATCAGCGATACTACGCACTGTACGAAAATATATTTCTTTCGCTGGTTCAGAAGAAAAATGAACTGGAAATTGCCCGGGCCGGTACTGTTACAGATTTTGTTGTGCTATTACCGGCTACAATGCCTGGCGCGCCAGTAGCTCCTGAAAAGTTAGTAATACGAATGGCTGGTGGTGTCAGTGGGGTGGTACTAAGTTTGGCATTTTTGCTCATTGCTTATGTAATGCACGACAAAATCAGTAGTCAAAATGAGTTAGAACGCCACACACAGATTCCAATTGTAGGTAGTATTCCTAAATACAAGCAGGCCAAATCCCTACCTGCAGCTATAGTAGTAAATGACGCACCTAAATCAGCCATTAGTGAGGCTTTCCGAACTGTGCGTACTAATCTGCAATTTATGGGGCTGGATGAAAATCAGAAGATAATCTCAGTTACTTCAACAGTGAGTACTGAAGGAAAGACATTCGTAGCCGCTAATCTGGCTAGTATTATGGCAATGTCTGAGCAGAAGGTGGTACTGATTGATATGGATATGCGTAAGCCTAAAGTCCACCTGGCTTTTCAGGCTACCAATTCCTCCCAAGGCATTAGTACTATCCTGATTGGTAAATATAAGGTGGATGAGTGTATCCAGACTTCTGAGGTTAATAACCTGGATTTTATTCCGGCCGGGCCGGTGCCGCCCAATCCGTCTGAACTTATTGGTAGCCACTATTTTGCTGAGATGCTAGAAGAGTTAAAAGAACGCTACGATATTGTGGTTATTGATACACCACCAGTAGGCTTAGTAACGGATGGGGTGCTGGTGATGGAGAAAGTAAATGTGCCACTGTACGTATTTCGAGCTGATTTCTCGCGGAAGGCATTTATTAAAACATTGGAACGCCTGAAAACAAAACGTAACTATGAGCATCTGGCACTAATACTTAATAGTGTAGATGCTATTAGTGAGTATGGCTACGAAAAATATGGGTATGGGTACGGCTACTATACTATGGAAGAAGAGTCACCAAGCGTAAAAAAGCGTATCGGTAACCTTTTCCGGAAAAACAAGCACCACTAAAGATACTGAAGCGTAGCTTGCAGCTGATAGTGAACGCTGTCTCGGAGAATCATTTTTTGACGTCCCTCACTACGGTAGCCGACAAGCCGTGGTCCCGAATTAGTTGGTTCAAATTGCATTTCTAGCTGGCGAGAGGTGCTGTATAGCAAATTCTCTTCATGAAATTTCGTTTCAATCCGACGTACGTTCGTTAAAGAATCCTGATAGTATACTGTAAGATAGGGTACCTCAACTTCCTGGGGTTGTTTAGCGCGGTATGTTCGTACGCTCCAATGATGTTGCTGATCCGTACTGTCAGACACAATATAGCTGCCTTGCAATACCGGGCGGTTGATATCGGCATCACTAAATAATTTTAGTGTTTCAGCCCAGCCAGTACTGTCTTTTTTTACTTTCTCTTTTTCTTCCTGATTATTAATCTTCGCAACAACTTCCACGGATGGCTGTAAAGAGTCCAGACGATCTAATTGCTGTTGCACGAGCGAAGGCAGGTCAAAGTAAGGTTCCTGAGTTAAATCTTCTGAGACTTCTGTTGTATAATCGCACGCGGATAGTGAGATGATCGTAAATGCAATAACGAGTAAATTACCTTTCATATACATAAGCTGTATGTACGCGTACGATCTCTGAACATATCCGGTTTCCTAAGAGTCCATATTTTTAGCAAATAGCTCCTGTTCCTCTGTATCGTTTGTGCGTATAAACGGTCTTACAATCAGGCGACTGCTGTACTGGAAAGAGAAGTAATTAAGTATCCAGTTAGCGATTGTACCTAATTTGTTACGAAAACCTACCAGATAGTAGATATGCACAACCCACCAAGCAAACCATGCCAGCCAGCCGCCGGCGCGTATCTTTCCCAGAAAATTGGCCACGGCCTTATTACGACCAATGGTAGCAATGGTACCTTTGTTTGTAAAATAGAAAGGATTCATATCTTGTTGTCGGGTAAGCCGCATCAGGTTGCTACCTAATTGCCTGCCCTGTTGAATGGCTGTTTGAGCCACTCCCGGATAGCCCTGCGGGTAGGCTTCGGTTTTTTGTAAAGCAATGTCTCCAATGGCAAATATATTATCATATCCTTTTACCTGATTGTATTCAT
Organism: Roseihalotalea indica; assembly: GCF_022458895.1. The sequence continues at coordinate 980,394 of NZ_JAINFL010000002.1, forward strand.
TTACCAGATAGCTGCCGCGTTCTACACAGTCCAGCGATAGGCCGGGAATATTCATCCCTTTTACACCGGCACACCAGATCAGGCATTCCGATTCCAACTCCCGGTTATCGCTAAGCTTAGCAGTGCGCCCATCATAGTCGGTTACCTTAGTGTTAAGGATAATCTCTACGCCCATGTCTCGCAAAAATTTTTCAGCCTGGCGCCCGCCTTTCTCAGGCATATAAGGCAACAGATAATCTCTACTATGTACCAGGTAAATTTTCATGATGTCGAAATCCAGCTCAGGATAGTCGCGAGGCAGTACCCGGCTTCGAAGCTCGGCCATGGTGCCGGCAAGTTCTACACCGGTAGGGCCGCCCCCTACAATCACAAAGTTTGTGAGCCGGTCGCGCTCGGCATCGTCGTTTGTAAGTGTAGCAATTTCGAAGTTTTGTAAAATGCGGCTTCGCATATTCAGCGAGTCCTGTAGTGTCTGTAATTTTAGCGACTTCTCTTCCATAGCCTTATTACCATAGAAGTTAGCATCGGTGCCGGTAGCAATGATCAGATAGTCATATGATAATGGCCCAATAGCGGTATCAATCATTTTATCTTCCGGACGAATCTGTAGCACCTTCATCATTCGGAAATGAGTATCAATCTTGTTTCTCAGAAGGTTGCGAAGCGGGTCTACCACCGAGTCGGGTTCAATACCGGAGGTAGCGACTTGATATAGTAGAGGAATGAATGTGTGAAAATTATTACGGTCAAAAAGAACGATCTGGTAGATTTTATCATCTAAATGCTTAAGCAGATTCATGCCGCCAAAGCCGCCTCCCACCACTACAATTCGTTTTTTTGTGGTATCAGGTATCCGTAATTCATATTGGCTCATAAGTGCTGGGTATAGAATAAGTATCTATCATTGATAAGGTTTGCTACCCTGAATTGTTCACTATTTCAGACCAAAAAAGCAGTAAAAATCAAAAAAGGACGGTAAGTTTCAACAGTAAGATACATTTGGAGTTTCACTAACAAAACATTCACAAATTATCATACTACTATAACCATATTTTCTTATGAAAGTCATTTTTAATGATCAGATTATTGCCGAAAGTGATCAAACCGAAGTGGTTGAAGGGAATCATTACTTTCCGCCCAGTGCTGTCCGTCAAGAGTATTTTAAAAGCAGTAACACTCATACTACTTGTCCCTGGAAAGGTGAGGCATCTTATTACAGCCTGGAAGCAAACGGCGAAACTGCTAATGATGCGGCCTGGTACTATCCAAACCCAAAAGAGGCTGCCCAACAGATTAAAGACTATGTGGCATTTTACCCGAATAAAGTGACGATTGAAGAGTAAACGAAGGCGCGAATGGTAGAGTGAGCGAATGTACAATTTACGGATTGTAGAGTTCCTAATTGTTCCTATCTAGTATTCCTAGTAATTTCACACATTCACACATTCACACATTCACACATTCACACATTCACACATTCACTATGAAAATTCTCGGTATTATTCCGGCGCGTTGGGCCTCGTCTCGGTTTCCTCAAAAAGTGTTAGCCGATATTGGCGGTAAAAGCATGGTACAACGGGTATATGAGCAGGCATTGCAGTCGGAAAAATTATCGAAAGTGATTATTGCAACGGATCACCCTGAAATTCAGCAGCACGTAAAAAACTTTGGGGGAGAAGTATGTATGACAAGCCCCGACCATCCTTCCGGTACCGATCGCTGTCGTGAGGCTTTAGATCTGCAGTCAGAATCCTATGATTATGTGGTGAATATTCAGGGCGATGAGCCTTTTGTACAGCCAGAGGCCATCAACGAATTAGCGAGTCTGCTGGATGGACAAACTCAACTTGGCACATTAGTGTCTGAAGTGCACGATGCGTCAGTGCTAAGCAACCCAAATATGATGAAAGTGATCTTTAATGTTCAGCACGAAGCTATTTACTTTAGCCGCACGGCCATTCCATACCTGCGGGATGTGCCCCCTGATGAGTGGTTGCAACGTCACACCTTCTACAAACATGTACACCTATACGCGTATCGGGCCGATATCTTACGGGAAATTACCAAGTTGCCTGTTTCTACGCTGGAAAAAGCAGAGTCGCTGGAGCAGTTGCGCTGGATTGAGAACGGATACACCATTAAGGTGGGAATTACTCATCATGAAAGCCTGAGCGTAGATACCCCCGCCGACCTGCAAAAAGCCAAACAGGCGATGGGATTTGCCTAAATAAAGTATGCATAAGCTGATAAAAGATTTTACTCAACAGAAGCTAGAGAAGAGACTGATTGATTGGGCAGATTGATAAAAAAAGAGGTCCCCTCATTAACTGCAGACTGAACCTGTATCGTTCCTCTCATCTTTTTCACCGTTTCTTTCACCAAAAATAAACCCAGGCCAGAGCCTTCAAGATGGGTGCTTGCCCGATAGAACATATCAAAAATCCGGTCAAGATGTTCCGGGGCAATCCCTAACCCGTTGTCTTGCACTCGTAAAAGAGCCTGAGTTTCATTCACCTGAATCTCAATCTGTATGAATGGATTCGTTTGATAAGGATTATAATAACGAAGTGCATTAGAGAGAAGATTATTGAAAACTACTTCCAGGCGTTTAATGTCCCCTACAAAAGGAGTAGTTTGATGAATAGAAGTTCGTTTATCAATATCATTAAACTGAGGGTAGTGGGTATATAGCGAGTAAGTATCTTCTATAAGTGTTCTGAAATCAATAGTCTGGGGTGTAATGTCTAGTTGTGCGTTGCGCGAATAGTCAAGGATCTCACGTACAAAACTGTCCAGCTTGTGAATAGAGCGCTCCTGCAAATCCAGATAATTGTCTATAGAGGGAGAGACATCTTCACTGCGTATCAGGTTAATAATTCCTAATAATGAGGTAAGCGGAGCGCGCAGGTCGTGAGAGGTGCGGTATACAAACACATCTAAATCTTGATTAAGCTTAATGAGGGCTTCGTTTTTCTCTTCAATCTGTTGGCTTTTTCGCTCTAATTGCGTATTGCTTCGTTCTAAAGCATTTGCGAGGCGTGAGAATCGGCGAGATAGCAAAGCAGATTGCGAAAAGAGAAAAAAGAATAACCCGAAAGGGGTCATGTAAAAAGTGTTGATAAAGTTATTGGCGTATAAAGAATCATTTACCACGGTAATAAATACGCACATAAAACCGGCTAAAAAAATAAGTATACCATCTAGCTTATACCATCGAGCACGCAGTACGCAGTAAAGGCCAACGCTACAGATACCCACCGTAAAAACCTCAAAAGGAATAACCGTAAATGAGGACCAACGGGGCGAGAGTATGAGTACTTTGATACTAACCAGGCCAGTGACCACAGTGCTGATTGTAACCAATAGCCGGGGAATAACGTCAGGGTAAAGCTGGTAGGCGAAGGCAGCAAAAACGGGTACACATACATAGAAACTTAACAGTTCTAGTCTTATAACCCAGGCCCAGGACAGTAAGTCAGCAATCAGGTATAATTCGGTGCTAAGGGCGCGTATAACAATCAGTAGACAAAAGATGCTGAAATAAAGAGATGAGGCGAACTTGCGCCGATGAAAATATAGGATAAGATGGTATAGCGCCATGATGATAAAGCTGCCAATAAGAAAAAACGTAATGGCATAATCCCGTATCCAATGACGCATAATAATGCTGGAAGGTCCCAGTACAAATGTATCCCATAGCCCTCCCTTCCAGTAGTGATAGTTAGAAATGTGAATGACAATATCTAAAGAAGAGGAAGACGGAAGCGAAATAACCGCCGGATGGAAGCTGGCAGTTGCCTGGTCAGCCGAAGTGCCTACCTGACCGGCTTGGTACACCGAGGTTCCATTTACCCAGATATGCATGGCAGTAGCAGCCGTATTGACTCTTAACGATAGCGGAATAGAGTCAGCCGGAAGTTGTACTTGTAACCGGTATGAGGCATAACCGGTGCCTGGCAATGATCCTTGCGAATTGGTATGCTGTATCCAGGTACCAGGCACTTGTGTGAATGATGGGACAAATGTATCGGATTGAGAATGCTGAGGCGAAATGAGCTCCCCCCAGTAAAACTGCCACGCTCCGTCAAGTGACAAAGAACCATCTTTTTCCCACGCCCATTGCCGCAAATCTAACATCCCCTCTTCAATCTGCGGAGAACGCTGAGTTGCGCAACCTGCCAGCACCCCCAGGATCATCAGAGCACATATGCTAAATCCTTGGTGCATAATTATGAGGTGTTAAGTGTTAACACATGAGGGTAACTACATAATCACTTTTTAGTCTTACTTGTTCAGTTTTTACTAAACAGAAACGCTAATTATTTCTGATTTAATTTTTAGAGACTACTGTTTTGTCAAAAGCAAATTGACAGGCTATGAGAGAAACTAGTTGGTGGTAGGCAGGTGGCTGTAAGCATTCGCTCGAACCCATCGCGTTCTGACGACCTACCGCCTACCCATCCGGCAATTAATACTTAATGTAGCACTACCATGAAAACGGTTTAATAAAGAAAAAAGTCTTATAAAGGGCTAAATCAAAAATTAACCAACCCAAACCGTTTTCTGATTCACAAACTCGCGGATACCCAAATGTGATAGTTCACGCCCATAACCGGAAAGTTTTACTCCGCCAAAAGGAACTGCCGGATGTGAAGCCACCATCTTGTTGATGTATACCGCTCCGGATTCAATCCGCCGGACAAAATCTTTTCCTCGTTCAATATCCTGCGTCCAGACACAACCTCCCAGGCCATATCGTGAGTCGTTGGCTAGTTGAGCGGCTTCGTCGTCGCTATTTACCACAAAAAGAGAGGCTACCGGACCAAACATTTCTTCATCATAAGCGGGCATACCAGGAGATATATTGGATAGCACCGTAGCATTGAAAAACGCCCCATCCCGATCGGGACGATCGCCTCCCAGCAATACTTCAGCCCCTTTTTCTACCGATTTTTTCACCTGATCTAACAAGCTGTCTGCCAAGTCTGCGCGTGCCATCGGGCCATAGTCAACTCCAGCTTCATTGGGGTCACCCTGCTTGAGATCTCTCATTTTTTGCACAAAAAGCTCAATAAACTCATCGGCTACCGACTTGTGGATGATAAAGCGTTTGGCCGCAATACAGCTTTGCCCGCAGTTAATCATACGGGCTTTTACGCCTACCTCTGCGGCCTTGGCCACGTCGGCGTCAGCCAGCACAATGAAAGGGTCACTTCCGCCCAGCTCCAATACTGTTTTTTTAATTTGCTCCCCGGCTTTCTGGGCCACTTTGCTTCCGGCTCCTTCACTGCCGGTAAGCGTGGCTGCTTTAATGCGTCGGTCTTCCAGTAATGTATCTACTTTTTTGCTGGGAATGAGCAGCGATTGAAAAACGCCGTGCGGAAAACCGGCTTCCTGAAAAACTTCTTCCAGTGCCATAGCGCATTGAGGTACGTTAGAAGCATGCTTCAGAATGCCTACATTGCCGGCCATAATATTGGGAGCGGCAAAACGGATAACCTGCCAGAATGGGAAATTCCAGGGCATAATGGCCAGTACTGGCCCAATAGGGTCATACGCAATATAGGCCTCGCCTTCCGGGGCTTTTAGGGGTTCATCTGCCAGAAACTTCTCAGAATGTTCGGCGTAATAATCGCAGGCTAGCGCGCATTTTTCTACTTCGGCAATAGCCTCACTTTTGGTTTTTCCCATTTCGTCGGTCATTAACTGACCGTAGTGCTCTTTGCGCTGGCGAAGCTGGCGACCAGCCGCATACATGCGCTCAGACTTTTCAGCAAAGGTCATTTCCTTCCAGCACTCATAGGTATCTTCAGCTTGGGTAAGCACTTTTTCAATATCCTGATCAGTGTGTTCTTCAAACTCTTGAATGACTTCGTTGGTGAGTGGGTTAATACTTTGGATAGGCATAGGTAAAAAAGTTATCTTTGACGAAAATATTTGTAAAAAGCAGTCTTCTTCTGATTGGTTTGGTAGGTCGGCGGCAGTATGGATGCAGTAATGAGATGAGTTACAAGCTAAAGGTTTTGATAAGGGAAACTTTAAGTCTTATTATCATTATACAACACTACTGCCAACGGTCTCCGGCCGACTGCCTACAGCTTCCTTCTACTAAAGGAAAAGCTATTTACAAGCATAAAGGTTTATATATATTGAAAGTTATCGTATGAAATATCCCCCTCTGAAAAACGATTTATTGCTCAGGACAATTCGTGGCGAAAAAACCGAACGTACTCCAGTATGGCTTATGCGACAGGCTGGACGTATCTTACCGGAATACCGGGCCGTACGGGCGAAGCTAAGTGGTTTTGTAGAACTAGTGAAAACTCCCGAACGGGCTGCCGAAGTAACTATTCAGCCAGTTGATATTTTGGGCGTAGATGCTGCTATTATTTTTTCTGATATTCTGGTTATCCCCGAGGCCATGGGGTTGCCGTATGAGATGGTAGAAAGTCGTGGACCGGTATTTCCGCGCACCGTGCGCAGCGAAGCAGACATTCGCCGCCTCAAAGTAGCCGATATTTCTGATGACCTCGCCTACACTCCTGAGGCAATTAAAGTGACCAAAAAAGCACTGGATGGCCGGGTGCCCCTCATTGGGTTTGCCGGAGCGCCGTGGACCATTTTTGCCTATATGATAGAAGGCTCAGGCAGCAAAACCTTTTCCAAAGCCCGGGCCATGCTATACACCGAACCGGCATTATCTGATAAGCTACTGCAAATGATTACCGATAGCACCATCCGTTATCTGAAAGCACAGATTGCCGCCGGAGCCGATGTGGTGCAGGTCTTCGATTCCTGGGCAGGTATTTTGCCACCCGCTCATTTCGAACGGTTTTCTCTTTCCTACATCCGGCAAATTTGCGAGGCTATTACAGAAGTGCCAATAACAGTTTTTGCCAAGGGAGCCTATGCTAACCTGGCGCACATTGGACAACTGAGCTGTGCTACGGTAGGCATAGATTGGAACACCGACATTCAGCACGCCCGCACCATCCTGAGCCCTGATAAAATTTTGCAAGGTAACCTAGACCCCGCTGCTCTTTACGCCGATTTTGACCACATTAAAAAAGCTACCTGGCAGATGTTAGATGCTTTTGGCCCATATCAGCACATTGCCAATCTAGGACATGGGGTATACCCCGACATTTCTGCAGATCATGTACAATGTTTTATTGACACAGTGAAAGAGTATAGTTCGCAGATGCGATAGCTTTTTAAGGGAAAAATCTTATTATCAAAATCAGACTCGCTGCTTTATAGAATCAGTGCTAGAGGAAGACTGCATGATGCTAAAAAAACTAAACTAAACCTTCTTTTTCTTGGATGATGAACCGTAAAATGTAAATTTTTACGCAAACCTTACATGTCAATTCAAGAAAAAATTTAACTTTGTTAAGTAATAAAAGTTATTGAGCCTACTTACCATATAACTAGCATACCTTAAGAAACGAATAAAAATACTGCCTATTCGTTCAATATTTTTCAACTTACTAGGCTCTTATATATTAGAAATAGAATAATTCTGGTATTTTTTTTACGGGCGAGGGCTCTTTTTCAGCAAAAAATTGCTTTTAGAAAGTCTAAAAATTACATTTGTAGGTCATGAGCAATACAATTGCAAAGATTTATGTGGCGAATGGTCCTCTCCGGTTTTGCTTATCCCTTTAGTAACTGGTGATTTTTGTTTGTCCCTTCTCAGGCTCAAAGTCAGAGAAGATCTGATGTGTATATAATTTTTTTTAATCAATAAAGTCAACTATGAAAAATGCTACACACAATGGGTCGCCTGCCGGGCGATGGAGACTGAGGAGGTGTATCTTCAGTGGATTTTTCTTTTTAATGCTTTCTACAGCCGGCTGGGCGCAGCAGCGCACAGTGTCCGGTACTGTATCTGATGTTGAATCGGGTGAAGCTCTGCCAGGAGTGAATGTCATTCTGAAAGGAACAACCGAAGGAACTGTAACGGATGTTCAGGGAAGTTATCAATTAAGTGTACCTGCCGATGGGGGCACATTAGTATTCTCTTTTATAGGCCTTACATCTAAAGAAGTAGAAATCGGTAACCAGTCTACCATAGACGTTACGATGGAAGAAGATGCCCAGCAACTTAACGAAGTTGTGGTAACCGCCCTGGGTATTGAACGGGATGAAAAAGCGTTAGGCTATGCCGTACAGGAAATTGACGGTGAGTCGGTGAGCCGGACCAAAGAAACCAACGTGATCAACTCTCTTTCCGGGAAAATTGCCGGTGTGCAAGTGCGCTCATCCAATACACTGGGTGGTTCGGCCAACATCAACATTCGCGGAACATCCACTATTGCGGGTAATAACCAACCACTTTTCGTGGTAGACGGGGTGCCCATCGATAACTCTAACTATAACTCTGACGATCAGCAACGAGGTGCCGGTGGATTTGACTTAGGTAACCCGGCGGCGGATATTAACCCGCAGGATATTGAGTCTATTTCTGTACTGAAAGGTGGTTCGGCAGCTGCGCTGTACGGATCGCGTGCCCTAAATGGCGTAATTCTGATTACTACTAAAAAAGGAAGCAAGCGCCAGGGCATTGGAGTGTCTATTAACTCTGCCGTGACCTTAAGCCAGGTAAATAAAAACACATTACCGCAACACCAGAAAGAATACGGTGCCGGTTATGGAAGCTATTTTGAAGAAGCTGATTTAGACGGTGATGGAGTAATGGAAGAAATTGTGCCTACCTATGATGATGCCTCTTGGGGGTATCGTTTTGACCCGAACCGTCAGGTGGTTCATTGGGATGCACTAGATCCGAATGCGCCTAACTACGGAGAAACCCGCCCCTGGGTAGCTGGTGAGCATGGTATTGAAGATTTCTTTGAAACCGGAGTAAGCTGGGTTAATAACGTTGCCCTTACTGGAGGTACCGAAACATCCTCATTCCGGCTTTCTTATACCAATGAAAACTCTACTGGAGTTGTCCCTAACTCAGAAATAGACAAGAATGCTTTGTCTTTCAATGGTTCATTAGACCTCTCTGATAAATTTACCGCCCGGGCTTCGGCCAACTATATCAACCAGGATGTACTGGGACGATATGGTACGGGTTATGACGGAAGCAATGTAATGCAATCATTCGGGCAGTGGTTTCAAACCAACGTAGATGTTGCCCGGCTGCGTAATTATAAAAATGAGGTTGGTGAGCAGCGCGGATGGAACTATCGTAATTATGACGATTTGAACCTTTATTACTTTGATAACCCGTATTGGGTACGTTACGAAAACTACGAGAACGACACGCGGGATCGTTTATTCGGAAATGTTCAGTTAGAATATCAATTGGCCGAAGGTCTTAAAGTAACCGGACGTTCTTCGGTAGATTTTTATGATTTCATTGTAGAAGAACGAATTGCTTTAGGAAGTGCTGTTACCAATGAGTCAGACTATACCAAAAACGTACGCACGTTCAAAGAAAGAAACGATGACCTGTTTCTTACCTACAATAAAGACTTCGGCGGAAGATTCTCTCTATACGCTTTGGTTGGAGCTAACCGTCGAAATACTACTACGGAAGAATCAGAAATATCTACTTTCCGCGGATTGGTAAACCCAGGCGTATATTCAGTAAGCAACTCGGTATCACCGGAAATTGAATTTGAGGATGATTACTCGGAAAAAGTACAGCGCAGTGTATATGCCAACGTTAACTTAGGATACGCAGGTATTATCTTCCTGGATTTAACCGCTCGTAACGACTGGTCTTCTACCTTACCTAAAGGTAAAAACAGCTATTTCTATCCTTCGGCTTCGGCTAGCTTTGTCTTTACTGAACTGGCTCCTCTTCAAAATTCCAGCATACTGTCATTTGGTAAGCTGAGAGTGAACTATGCGGAAGTAGGTAACGACACCGATCCATATAATACACGTAAGTACTTTGAAGCAGAAAACAGCTTTGGCTCTAGCCCAATCTATCGCGAACCCCGCACGCTGGCGAATCCTGACTTGCGGTCAGAAACCAAGCGTAGCATGGAGGTTGGTACCGAGTTAATGTTCTTTAGCCGAAGAGTAGGTTTGGATATTACGCTTTATAAAGAGAATACGTTTGATCAAATCATTGATATTCCTACTTCTCGGGCTACCGGTTATGACTTCCAGTACATTAATGCCGGAAACATTGAGAACAAAGGTATTGAACTGGCTTTGAATGCAACTCCGGTTGAAGGAGACTTCACCTGGAATGTGAGCTTCAACTGGGCAAAAAATCAGAATGAGGTAGTGGAACTTACGGATGATCTGGATAATTACCAGCTCGGATCAAACTTCTTTGCCTCCATCAATGCTACGGAAGGCGAAGCGTTCGGAACCATCCGAGGAACGAATTTCGTGTATAACGATAACGGTGAGCGGATCATCGGAGAAGATGGTTTCTATCTGGTTTCTGAAAATGAAGAAGTAATTGGTAATGCCACCCCTAACTGGAATGCCGGTTTGTTCAATTCATTCACCTATAAAGGATTCACTTTAAGTGGGCTGATTGATATGCAACAGGGCGGTGACATATTCTCGCTTAATACAGCTTTTGGTAGAGCAACGGGACTGTATGAAGAAACTGCCGGACTGAACGATAAAGGAAACCCTAAGCGTGACCTGGTAGCCGATGGCGGTGGTATTCGTTTTGATGGTGTGCTGGAAGACGGAACGCCGAACGACATCTACATAGAAGCTAATACCTGGGGTACTGCTTATAATTATAATAACTTACCCGCAGCATTATACGTTTTTGATGCTTCGTATGTAAAGTTACGCGAGCTTTCGTTGAGCTATACATTCCCTCAAAGCCTTTTGGGCGATGTGATCCAAAACCTTCAGATCTCAGCTATTGGTCGTAACCTGGCTATTCTGTATAGCAACGTTACTCACTTTGATCCTGAAGTATCTCGTAGCTCGGGCAATGTACAAGGATATGAGTCTGGTACCTATCCTACACCTCGCTCTTACGGATTTAATGTTCAATTCAACTTCTAATCAACGAAAAGGATGAAATTATTTAATAATAAAATATGGATGATGCTCTTCGCCGGGCTGATTGTGCTGGCTAGCTGCGAAGATCTGGAGGACGTACGGGAAGATCCTAAAAGGCCCGGTTCGGCAAATCCGGATTACCTATTCTCTTATGCTGAAATAGAGCTGGCTGACTATTTGGCTACGTCTAGCGTAAATACTAACGTAGGACGGCTACTGGCGCAGTACTGGTCACAAACGACTTATACTACTGAAAGCCGCTATGGATTGGAAGATCGAGAGCTGGCCGATGCTCTGTGGGAAAACCACTACCGAGACGTGCTAAATAACCTTAACTCAGCCAAAGGATTATTACCCGAGTTTGAGACTAATGAGGCAGTATTGAATAACAAACTGGCTATGGTTACTATATTGGAAGTATACTCTTACCAGATGCTGATAGATACCTTTGGTGATGTGCCTTTTACTGAAGCACTCGCAGGAGCAGAGGGTCGCTCTCCGGCTTATGATGATGCTCAGACAGTGTATGGTAGTCTGATTGAGATGTTGAACAGCGCCATTGCTCAGATGGACCCAGCGGCTGATGGTTTTGCAGGTGCAGACCTGATCTATGATGGAGATGTAGCATCTTGGTTAAAGTTTGCCAATGCGCTGAAAATAAAGTTAGCCATGCGGGTAGCCGATGTTCCCAGTTTTAATTCACAAACATTAGTAGAAGAGGCCTATGCAAATGCCATTTTGACAAATGCTGATAACGCGACTCTAGAATATGTAGGCGGTAGTTATCCTAATCCGGTATATGAAGATATTGTCATTTCCGGTCGTAGTGATTATGTGCTTAGCAATACCATTGTGGATCAAATGAATATGCTGGAAGATCCACGTAGATCATATTACATGACTACCAACGATGATGGAGAATACGTAGGGCTTACCTACGGCCTGGAGTCTGGTATTGGTGGCGATTTGGGCCCTTATGCTCAACTGCCTGCCTTGGTGCTGGATGAAACCTATCAATCAGTATTGCTAGATGCCGCAGAGGTGAACTTCTTCCTGGCAGAAGCTGCTGAACGTGGATGGAATGTTGGTGGTAACACTGAAACCTATTATAACAATGCTATCACGGCTTCTATTGCTTATTGGGGCACGGCCAGTGAAGCAGATCCTGCAACCATTACAGCAGAGACAGCAGCGTATTTGGCTATGCCAGAGGTAGCATTGGCTACGGCTGAAGGAGGAAATGTGATGAACGCTATTGCCCTTCAGAAATGGATTGCCTTATATAACCAGGGAATGGAAGGATGGATTGAATGGAAACGTTTGGACTATCCTCAGCTAAATGCGCCCGTGAAATTAAGCCAGGAAGATATTCCGGTACGGCTTCGCTATCCAGTGCAGGAGCGAAGTGTAAATAACGCTAATCGCGAAGCTGCTGCCTCTCGAATAGGAGGAGACGATATTGCAACTCAGGTGTTCTGGGATGTGCAGTAATTAAAAGTTACTAAGTTTTGAAAAGGCTGGCATTAAAGTCAGCTTTCAGAAGTGCCGGGTTTATCAGCCCGGCATTTTTGTTTATACACCTCTTACTAAGGCTAGTCGGCAATCACCAGAGGTATATAGTAATAAACCATCACAAAGTCATCTCGCCGCAGGTAGACTTATAATACATGAAAAGTTGACTTATTGTAAGTATTAAAAATCAGAATAATATTCTATTAAAATATATTTTAAAGAAATTTTATTCTAAATAAAAAAGATTTATATAATAAATAGTAATATTTTAAGGCAAATAATAAAACATAATTGTATTTGTAGAATTTAAAATTTATTTTAGCTGGCTCAAATTGATTTTTGGCTGCTTAAGTCTTTGTAGGATAGCTCTAAGCAGCTAAGATCCAGCTCTTTGACATGTCGGGCACTATCGACCACACGCAGATTAATTCATTGCGATTTTGACCAGCGAATAACTATATACCAGCCCTAACCATGCTGGAAAAGCTTTCTTTAATCCATACCTAATCTTTTACATTTTATGAGAAACTCTACAAACTATTTATTTTTTCTACGCGGAGATTCGCTAAAGCGATACCTTCTGTGTGGGATTGCATTTACGTTGCTCTCTTTCGGTGCCTGGGCTCAGGAGCGAACCGTATCCGGAACCGTTACCGGTGCTAATGATGGTGAAGCCCTACCAGGAGTAAACGTGATTTTAAAAGGAACTACTCAGGGAACAGTGACCGACATTCAGGGAGATTTTAGCCTGTCCGTTCCATCCGATGGGGGCACCCTGGTTTTCTCTTTTATTGGCCTCATGTCTAAAGAAGTAGCTATTGGTAACCAATCTACACTGGATGTGACCATGGAGGAAGATGCTCAACAATTAAACGAAGTTGTTGTAACAGCCCTGGGCGTTGAGCGTGAAGAACGCTCATTAGGATATGCCGTGCAGGAGGTGAGCGGAGAAGAGCTTACCGAAGCCCGTGAAACCAACGTAGTAAACTCACTGGCCGGAAAAGTAGCTGGTGTACAGGTCACCGGAGCTTCTGGTAACCTGGGTGGTTCATCCCGCATTATTCTACGGGGTATCAACTCCATTTCTAAGGATAGCAATAACCAACCGCTCTTCGTCGTAGACGGTACCCCCCTTGATAACTCAAACTATAATACTGAAAATACCCAATCGGGCGATGGTGGCCGGGATTATGGTAATACCATTCAGGATTTGAACCCTGATGATATTGCTTCTATCTCAGTTTTGAAAGGTCCAAGCGCCGCTGCACTTTACGGCTCTCGGGCTTCCAACGGGGTAATTCTAATCACTACCAAAAAAGGCTCTAACCGTAAGGGCATTGGTGTTGAAATCAATTCTAACCTGACATTCAATAACGTATACATCCTGCCCGACTATCAGAATGAATACGGCGGAGGATATGTACAGGAATTTGGAATGCACGAGGGCGAACCAGTGGTGAACTATGCAGCTGACGAAAGCTGGGGGCCCCGCATGAACGGCCAACCCGTGCGTCAGTGGTATAGCTGGTATCCTGATGATCCGGATTACGGACAGATGACTCCCTTCTTGCCTCACCCGGATAACGTACGCGACTTCTACGAAACTGGTAAAAGCTTTACCAACAGTGTAGCGCTTTCAGGTGGCAATGAAACCACCTTATTCCGATTGTCATATACCAATCTTAATCAAAACGGGACCATCCCTAACAGTACGCTGGAGCGGAACACCGTTAGCCTGAATGCCAGCACCAAACTGACCGATAAGTTCACTGCATCTACCAGCATGAGCTATGTACGCAATGAGGTAGATGGAGTACCCGGCACCGGATATGGTAATGATGCCGGTAACGTAGTAACTTCTTTCAACCAGTGGTTTCAGCGTCAGATTGATATGGACAAACTGCGCAACTACCAGACTGCCGATGGACGAGATCGTACCTGGAATATTAAAAGCCCGACAAACTTAGATCCGTTGTACTGGGAAAACCCTTATTATGTACTGTATAACAGTTACGCAACTAGCCAGCGCGAGCGACTTTACGGTAATATTTCCTTGTCATATGAAATAGCTCCATCACTGAAAGTAACTGGTTGGGCCCGCACTGACTATTACACTGACCGCCGCGACGATCGGATTGCTACCGGCTCTATCCCACAGGATATGTATACTGAAGAAGTGCGCGAAGTGAAAGAGAACAACTTCGAGTTATTGGTGCAGTACAATAAGCAACTCAATGACGATTTCTCATTAGGAGCTAATCTGGGAACGAACCGACGAACCAATACTTTTTTCAGCAACACCGGGCGTACCCAGGGTGGATTGAACGTGCCTAATTTCTTCAGTCTGGAAGCATCAGTAGACCGTCCGTTAATTCAGGATTTCTATAGTGAGCGGCAGATCAACAGTGTGTATGGTTCGGCCAACGTAGGTTTCCGTGATATTATCTATCTGGAAGGGACCTTACGTAATGACTGGTCTTCTACCCTGCCAGAAGATAACAACTCGTATCTGTATCCTTCAGTCACCAGTAGCTTTGTTTTCTCTGAGTTGTTTCCAAACTCAAATGTATTATCGTTTGCTAAATTACGTGCCGGGTGGGCTCAGGTAGGTAATGATACCGACCCTTACCGGTTAGCCGGTGTTTACCGCTCAGAAAGTAATTATGGCGCGCAGCCTGCCTTCTCAGTGCCTAACCGCTTAAACAACAGCGAGCTACGGCCGGAGATTACCAGCTCTTATGAAATAGGGGTAGACTTGCGTTTCTTCCAGAACCGTTTAGGAATAGATGTAACGTACTACGACAATGAAACTACCGACCAAATTCTGCCTTTGGACGTTTCTGCCACCAGTGGCTTTAAAGATGCAATCGTAAATGCTGGGTTGGTAACGAACCAGGGCTGGGAAGTAATGCTGACCGGAACCCCGATAGAACTGGCTAATGGCTTCCGCTGGGATATTACTGCCAACTGGGCGCGTAACCGCAATGAGGTAGTAGAATTAGCCGAAGGACAAACCAACTATTTAATTGCCAGTTGGGGACCTTCTATTAACGCCCGGGTAGGTGAGCCCTACGGTACCATCGTAACTGAGGCGTTCGTTCGCAACGAAAACGGAGATCGTATTGTCGGTGATGATGGTTTCTTCCTTCGGGAAATTGACCAGGTGGTTGGCAACATCCTGCCAGACTTTACTGGTGGGGTGAGCAACCAGTTCTCATTTAAAGGGGTTAACCTTAGTGCCTTGGTTGACTTCCAGAAAGGTGGTGCGCTCTATTCAACTACCAATCGCTATGGTGAATATTCCGGACTGTTAGCAACCACTGCTGGAACCAATAGCCTGGGCAACCCTAAGCGCGATCCGGTACTTATCAATGATGACGGCACGGTTGATCCTAAAAGTGGGGGTGTTATTGCAGATGGCGTTATAAACGTGGGTACTGAAGAAAATCCGGTATACGAAAAGAACACTATCCCAACCGATGGTAACGAGTACTTCCAACGTATTCGCTCTATCCGGGAGAATTATACTTATGATGCCAGCTTTATCAAGCTTCGAGAAGTACGGGTAGGGTATACTTTCCCTAAATCTCTTTACGAGAATATTCCGGTGCAGTCTATCTCCCTGGCTTTTGTGGGTCGTAACCTGGCATTGCTTCACTCTAATGTTCCAAATATCGATCCCGAATCTGCTTTGGGCTCTGGCAACATTCAGGGGTTTGAGAACGGACAGCTACCCAGCGTTCGCTCACTTGGCTTTAACTTAAATATCAAATTGTAAGAAATATCAACCACGGAAGGATGGTCTGACGCCTAAGCGTTGTTACCATCCCTCTGCATAAATATTATTGATTCTATGAAAACATTGAAACTATGGGGAGCGATGATACTGCTCGTACTTGCAGGCGCTTGTACGGACGGTTTTGAGGAGATTAACCTTGACCCCAACAACCCTACTGAAGTTCCTACTTCATATCTCTTTACCCAGGCTGAGCGTGGTTTGCAGGAAATCTTGAATACATCTGGGCTGCTATATGCGCAGATGTGGGCTGAAACTCAGTACACCAATACCAGCCGATATGAAACTGAGAACCTGGATTTCAGCCAGTACTACCGGGGTACCGAGCCTACCGATGGCACCACTGGTATGGGAGGTTTGTATGACCTTCAGGAAATTATCCGGCTTAACTCAGATGAAGAAACCATGGAGACTGTATCGGTTTCTGGTAGCAATGCCAACCAGATTGCGGTGGCCCGTATCCTGAAAGCCTGGACCTATCATCAACTTACTGATATTTGGGGCGACATCCCTTATAGTCAGGCGTTGCAGGGGCGTCAGAATTTTTCGCCTGCTTATGATATGCAGTCGGACATTTACCCTGATCTCATTAGTGAACTGGATGAAGCTACTGCCCAGATTAACACTGCTGAGCCAGGAATTGTCGGAGATGCTATTTACGGAGGCAATATGGAGAAATGGAAGCTCTTTGCCCAGTCGCTGAAATTGCGTATTGGTGTGCGGATGTCTGAGGTAGCTCCCGATCAGGCGCAGGCTGCCATTACCAGCGCTCTGACGGCTGGGGTATTTACCAGCAACGATGATAATGCAGTATTCCAGAACCTCTCGGATGCAGCCAATGATAATCAGTACTATCAGCACTTCCTGACTCGTACCGACTACGCCATCAGTAATGTGATGGATGAATACATGACCAGTCTAAACGACCCCCGCCTGCCGGTGTATGCCAGCCCTACCGGTGCTGATCTGGCTGCGTTTGCTGCTAACCCCAGCACTGAACTGACCATTAACGGTATGCCTTATGGGGTAAGTTCAGATGTTGCGGGTAGTATTACCAATGCTGCTATCTCATTTCCAGGAGCAACGGTACGTTCCGCAGCTTCTCCCAGTCTGATGATGATCTACCCCGAGGTGCTGTTTATTCAGGCTGAAGCGGCTGCTCGTGGTTGGATTGGCGGAGATGCCAAGGCGCTTTATGAGCAGGCTATCATGGCTTCTATGAATTTCTGGAACGGACAGGTTTCGGCTACCAACTTTGATGCTATCTACACAGCAGACATTGGGCAGGCTGTTTCTGGCGTGAAAGAAGCATTAGAAGCTGAGATTACTGACGCAGAAATGACGGCCTACCTAGCACAGCCCGGGGTGGCTTTTAACCCGGCTACTGCCATGCAGCAGATTGCAGAGCAGAAATGGTTAGCTCTTTACATGCAAGGGCTACAAGCCTGGTCAGAGTGGCGGCGTACTGGCTATCCTGAACTAACCCCCGCCCCTGATGCGGTAGAGGGCCGGGATATTCCCCGTCGCCGTGGTTATGATCAGATAGAGTTTGACCTGAATAAAACGAATTATGACGAGGCGGTAAGCCGCTTATCTAATGGTAATACTATGGCTTCCCGTATGTGGTGGGATGTTGAGTAGAATAAAAACTACCATAGCCTGGTAAGCCATTGACTTATCAGGCAACAGAAAGCACGGGAGAAATCTCGTGCTTTTTTATGATACTGTCAACCACATAATAGCCTATTGCTTACCTGCATTTACATGATTTTAGTAACCAGGCAGAGAAAGCAAGTTACCATGGCGAAAAGTAAAAAAATGCTTTCCAAATCGAGGAAATAACTGTACTTTAATTGAAGATGTCACTAAGAAGAATTTATATAAAAAAGCGATAATTATTCGCCAATTTTTTCTATTATTATTTATAAACCCTTCTGAGTGGGCTGCTTTTCTATTCTTTCAAATAAGAAAGACAAATGTCTTCCTGAATACATTTATAAAAAGGTAAATAACAATATTCCATTTTTTTGTAACTTATAAACATAAAAAGTTGACTTTTGGGCGAATGCAGATTATGTTTGCCCAACTTATTCTTTTATTCGGCATGCCTACATTTTTATTAAGTGCCGGCTAATTAACCAGTCTCATTCAATAGCAATTACTTTTCTATTAACCAGTGATTTATGATGTACAGTTCTACAAATTACAGCGTAGGGCGGTGGATCTTCCAGAGTATAGGCTTTGGTAGGTTCCTGCTCTTTTTTGCGTTTTTGGGTATTGCCACCACATTGCAGGCCCAGCAGCAAACCGTATCAGGTACGGTAACTTCTTCCGAAACCGGAGAAGAACTACCGGGAGTGAATGTTGTGGTAAAGGGTACTACCGGTGGTACGGTAACCGATATTGAAGGGCAGTACCGATTGAGTGTTCCTAGCAGCGAAAGTATTATAGAGTTTTCTTTTATTGGCTTTGCATCACAAGAAATTACTGTGGGCAACCAAAGCACTATTAATGTAAGCCTGGATGCAGACGTACAGTCTTTGCAGGAAGTAATCATCACAGCCCAGGGTATTGAGCGGGATGAGCGCTCACTAGGATATTCTGTACAGCAGCTGGAAGGTGAAAAAATACAACAACGATCTGCTCCTGATGTGCTAAATTCATTGCAGGGTAAAATTGCCGGAGTAAATATAACCTCAGGAAGTGGCGCGCCTGGAGCGTCTACCAACATCAACATCCGGGGATTTACTTCATTTAACGGAAGTAACCAGCCACTCATCGTAGTAGACGAAATTATCTTTTCTAATAACGTTGATAATGGTATCAATACCCTCTTTGGTAACCAACCTTCTAACCGACTGGCTGACCTCAACCCGGAAGATATCGCTTCCATCAACGTGCTGAAGGGGCCAGCCGCTGCCGCTCTCTACGGTTCCCGCGCTTCTAGTGGAGCTATTGTTATCACGACTAAGTCAGGAAAAAGACTACAGGGAAAAACAGAAGTGACGGTCACCCACTCTACTAATTTCCAGAACCCTTCTAATCTGGCCAGTTTGCAAAATCTTTACGGAGAGGGTACTCAGAACCGATTTGTAAATACCTCTAGCAACTCTTGGGGCCCCCGGTTTGGCTTGGATTCCTACCCCGGAATCACGGGAGTGAATGTGGTTAACGGACAACCTACAGTAGAAACACCTCAGGGCGAGCAAGTGCCATTCCAGGCGTATCCGGATAACATTCGAGATTTCTACCAAACAGGGCGGTTCATTCAAAATACCGTGAGCATTGCTTCTGGTGATGCAGATAACAGCTTCGTTATATCTTTAGGAAATACCAGCCAGAAGGGGATTGTCCGAAACAGCTCACTGAATCGGTATAATGTGTCATTGGGCGGAAGCAGTAAGCTGAACAATGGATTGATGGTGGATGGTAAAGTAAACTATTCGCAAAATACTAATGTAGGCTCGATACAAGGAAACGGCGGAAGTGCCTTTGGGCAAATCACTCGTATACCGCGTAGCTTTGATCTGGTAGGGCGGCCTTTTCAAGATCCCAATACCGGACAGAGTATCTACTATTCACCCACCCAGAACCACCCCATATGGAGTTTATATAATGAGACGATTGATTCTCGGGTTGACCGGCTGTTTGGTAACTTCAGCCTCGGATATGACATAGCCCCCTGGTTAAACGTGCGCTATCGGGTAACTGCCGATGTGTACACTGATCGTCGTAAATATCAGCAAGCCATTGGAGCATCACGGGCACCGCAGGGACAAGTGACAGAGGAGCTGTTTTTCCGTTCGGAGTTTAACGGCGACCTGCTCGTCAGCGCCAACAAGTCAGATTTGTTTACCGAGGGTTTAAATTTTGACGTACTACTGGGATGGAACATGAACCAACGCGATTACCAGAATCAATATGTGGTAGGCGATGAGTTAACAATCCCTGATTTTTATAATGTAAACAATGCATCAGTTTTTACCGGAAGTGGCGAATCTACCGAACGAAGAAGGTTGGTGGGATACTACGGCCAGATTACGGCCAGCTTCAAAGAGTATCTGTTCGCAGAACTAACTGCTAGATACGATCAGTCTTCTACGCTACCGGTGGAAGAGAGCGGGTACTTTTATCCTTCAGCCGCTCTAAGTTTCGTTGTGGACGAAGCCTTAGGCATAGAATCTGATTTGCTATCTTATCTGAAAGTACGAGGAAGTGCTGCCCGGGTAGGTCGGGATGCTAATCCGTATTTACTGAACTCAGTGTTCGTGACCAGCACATACGGTAATAACGTAGCCGACATTCAGTTTCCTCTTTCAGTGGGTGGTACTAGCATTCCCGGTTTTCAGATTGGCGACCGTGTAGGAAATCTCAACTTAACTCCTGAATTTACTACCTCGTATGAAGGAGGAGTAAATATTGGATTGTTCAGCAACCGGGTGGGTATAGATGCTACGTACTTCTATACCGTATCTCGTGATCAGATTCTGGACGTAACGATTGCGGCCGGTTCCGGATTTAGCACACTAACAACGAACTCCGGGGAAATGGAGAACCGTGGTATAGAACTCCTGCTAAATGCAACCCCGGTTCGGGTAGGCGATTTCAGATGGGATCTATCATTTAACTATACCCGTATCCGAAACAAAGTTATTGACATTATTGAGGGAGTTGAGATTGAAGACGAGTCATCTACGTTGGACGGAAACAGCTTCATCGGAATTGCGCCTTCTATTAAAGTAGGTGAGCCGTACGGAGTAATTATCGGAAGCAGAAATCCTAGAAACGACGACGGAGAATTGCTTATAAACCCTACCAACGGAGACTTTATGCCTACCGAGTCGGGTGTGGTAGTTGCTGACCCTAATCCAGATTGGACGGCTGGTCTAACCAATACGTTCCGCTACAAAGGCCTTTCCCTTTCCGTATTGCTGGATACCCAGCAAGGGGGTGAACTATACTCATTTACCATTCCTGATCAGCGCTCAAACGGATCTTTGGAGATCACTGGCGTGGATCGTGATCAGCCTCGCATTCTTCCTGGTGTGATTGAGAATGAAGACGGAACGTTCCGGCCTAACAATATTCAGTTGAGTGCTCAGGAATACTGGCAGTCATTAGGAGGGTTAGGTGACGAAGGGGCTGCTTTTGATGCAACCAGCTATCGTCTGCGAGAACTGAGCTTAAGTTATAGCTTGCCTCAAAGTATATTGGAAGCCTCTCCCTTTGGCGAAGTTACTATTGGGGTTTCGGGTAGAAACTTGCTGTTGTATGCCCCGGGCTTTCCGGCAGATCCTGAAGTTAACAAGCAAGGAGCAGGTAACATCCGAGGACTGGACTTGAATGGTCCTCCCAATACCAGAAACTACGGTTTCAATGTTAGACTTACGCTTTAAAAATTAGAAATAGATTATCTATGAATAAGATTATCACCACAATACTATCGGCAGTTGTGTTACTGTGGACTTCCGGTTGTGAAGACTACTTAGACGTAAACGACACCCCCAATAACCCTTTATCTGTTACTCCTGATGTATTATTGCCAACGGTATTAGCGGGCGCCGCTTTTGCCAATGCCAATGAATTAAACCGCTTTACTACCGTAACTATGCAGTATAATTATGGTGCTAGCGGAGGTCCTGCATCCTACGATGAATATGATATTAGCGGTAGTGATTTTAACAACCAGTGGGAGTTTGAAATATACGGAGGTGCATTAATTAATGCTCGCGAGTGTATTAGTGCTGCTGAAGAAATAAACGGTAATGCCTATGTCGGTATTTCCAAAATTATGCAAGCGTACACCTTCGCCCTTACCACTGATTTCTGGGGAGACATTCCGTATTCTGAAGCATTACTGGGAGACAGTGGAGTGATTCAGCCGCAACTAGACCCTCAGGAGTTGATCTACCTGGGTGGTGAAACAGACGGAAGAAACGTGCAAAGTTTGTTCGATCTGGTGAAAGAAGGTCTGAGTGATTTAACGATGGAGAGTGCGGTGGCTCCCGGAGCGGATGATATTGTGTATGGCGGCGATTTAGCATTATGGACCCGTGCCGGCAATACGCTATTATTAAAACTGGCGATGCAGCTAAGCGAAGTGGCACCGGAGCGAGCCCAGCAGGAGATAGAAGCCGTGGTAAGCCAGGGCGATGTTTACATTGATGATAATGCCCAGGATTTAAATGTGAATTTTGGAGGGAGCATTGGAAGTCAAAGCCCGATTTATTCGTATACGAATGTGAGCTTATTCAGAAGCGATATGATGCTAAGCTCAAGGTTTCAGGAGCGTTTAGAAGACTACAACGATCCTCGCTTACCAATATTCTACACTCGGCCTACGGGTGAGTATGTCTCTTTTGAAAATGGAGCTACTGTTACGTTGCCTGCTTCTAATACCTTCTCTCAATTTAACTCTTATATCACCGGAGCTAACGGCGAAGGACCGGTTCGTCTGCTTACCAACTTTCAAACTAAATTTATTTTAGCTGAAGCTGCCCTACGCTTTGGTATTACGGCAGCGGGCACAGCCCAGGAGTTGTATCAAGAGGGGATTCGGGCATCTATGGAGTTAACGGGGTTTACGGCTGAAGAAATTGATGCATATTTTCTAGCAAACCCGACAATAGTAACGCTCTCAGGGAGCGCAGATGAGCAGTTAGCCCAAATTATAGAGCAAAAATACATTGCATTTACCGGGTACGGTTATGAGCCGTGGAATGATTTTAGAAGAACAGGTTATCCTGATCTGCCGGTAGCTCTAAATGCCTCTGGGATAGATGGTACTATTCCGTTGCGAGTTGTGTATACTTCGCAGACTATTGCCAACAATGCAAATGTTCCGAATAACCCACCCAGGTCAAATGTGCCGGTTTGGTGGGATGTAAATAACTAATGCTACTAGCACTTAATTAAGATATTCATGAAAAAGCAAATATTTCAGTTATGTCTGGCTATGTCCGTCGTATGGTTTTCTTCTTGCGAAGATGATTACGGTACTTTCCTGGAAGATAATCGGCCAGAAGTTCCGGTTACTTTTCCGAATGCAACTACCTATGGGTATGCCCCATTTATTGAGGTGCCTATTAGCAATGGCACCATAGAGTTCGTGATGGAAATACCAGAAGAAAGTGGGTTATCCATTACTCAAATAAATCAGGTAGCCGGTGGGCCTAGCGTTAATGTCAATAATTTAGATCCTACAGCGGATAATAGTTCTGTCTTCTATCAGAATACACCAATTCCTGGAAATGGAAATCAGGCTACGTTTACCACCACCATTGCAGACGTCAATCTGGCAATTGGAGATTCATTGGTAGTAGATGATGAAATCCAGTTTATTTTTGAGATACAACTTTCTAATCAAGAGGTCATTATTCCTACAGAAGTGAGAGCCTTTATTACCGAATAAGAAACTGTGTGGTATTGGTTTATACTAAAAAGCGTATATCGGAAGGTGTACGCTTTTTATATTTTAGACTTTAACTTGGAACGCTGAATCACTTCTATTCAAAAATAAAATAGGTGGATCTACCAACTTAAAAGCTACCCTAGAGAGGTAGCTTTTTTCATTAATAACGAGGACACTCTTCAGCAATATAGAGCACGGAAACAGGGTGAAAACTATGCTTAATAAAGTAAAGTATTTCAGAGCTGATTATCCTTTACTAATAGCTTAAGGAAGTATAGTAGAACAGTTTTTTTCAGCAGAAATATGAGTATAAAAAGATGGATAATGCGAAAAATTGAATTAAGCCATATATTATTATAATAATTTAAATATTTTACCCCAATCACTTTAAAAAATGTAATGTAATATTTTGGCTAGGATAGTCATAAATATTTGACTTTTTGAATTAAAAAACTACTTTTACGAACTGCTTCCAGAAAAGTGTTTTAACAAAATTGCAGGTTGATTGTGCAAAAAGAAAGATAGATTAGCCACCTATCCGTGAAGTGCACAGCAACTCGTTCAGCTACGCTCGTTTCGAACAAGGCATCACTCTTAGTCAGATATGTTCAATGTAAACTAAAACGCCAAATTTATGAGATGCAACTTTACCAGTTTAATTGTATCAGCTAACCCGAAGTTCCCTAAGAGGGGGCTAGGTAGTCTGATACTTTTTTTGTTTATGAGCACTACACTCTGGGCTCAGGATCGTACCGTTTCAGGTACAGTAACCTCGGAAGAAGACGGTTCCACATTACCGGGGGTTAACGTTATTGTAAAAGGAACCACCATTGGTACCGTAACGGATATTGATGGTAACTATCGATTAAGTGTTCCCAGCGATGCTGAAACACTTTCATTCACCTTTATAGGTCTGGCCGAAAAAGAAGTGGCAATTGGAAGCCAGTCAGTAATTGATGTGACCATGACCTCTGATACCAAGCAGCTTTCCGAAGTGGTAGTCACCGCTATTGGTATTGAGCGAGAGAAAAAAGCACTGGGCTATTCGGTGTCAAACATTTCTGGTGAAAATATCGCCCAGCGTTCCGAGCCTGACCCACTGCGGGCTATTCAGGGTAAAGTGCCGGGGGTCAATATTACCGGGGGTGGTGGTGCACCTGGCCAATCTACCAAAATCAACATTCGGGGTATGTCTTCTTTAACCGGAAACACCCAGCCGCTGTTTGTGGTAGATGGTATTCCGTTCGACAACTCAACGAACGCGTTTGACCCGACTAACCCAGATGCCAGTGCGTCCGTAGACAACTCGGCTTTCTCAAACCGGGCTTTCGACCTTGACCCCAATAATATTGAGTCTATGACGGTATTGAAAGGAGCTGCCGCCGCCGCGTTGTACGGATCTCGTGCAACCAACGGAGTAGTGGTAATTACTACCAAGTCAGCGAAAAAGAATACGAAAAAAGGACTAGAGGTAACCTACAGCGGTTCGTATAATGTAGAGAGGGTTGCCAGCCTTCCTGACTACCAGAATGTGTATTCGCAAGGTTCTAATCAGCTGTACAATGCCGGGTTTATCGGAAACTGGGGCGCGCCTTTTCCTAACCATGTAGATCGGCTGAATGCCGAATATGGTACTAATTACGATAAAGTTATTTTTGGAGCTATCACCGACGATAACGGAAACGTAATTGTTCCGGAAACACCTGCCGGGTTCATTCCTCACCCACTGATTATGACCTCTACTGGAGTATCAAACCGTTACGATCTTTTATTCCCAGACTTTGTAAAAGGATATTATTTTGCTAACGATGGGGTTTTTATTACCGATCGTAACGACCCTCGTTGGGGTGCTGATGGTGGCACCGCGATTGGTATTGATGTACCATTCCAGCCTTACGATATTGTGGGTGGTTTCTTTGATCAGGGACAACTAATTGAAAATAGCGTCAATGTTACGGCGGGTGGTGAAAATTCAACCCTGACGGGGGGGATATCCAGAATGACCAACCAGGGTATTGTCCCTAATGCGGAAGCCTCTCGTACTTCACTCAACTTCGGAGGTAACGGGCAGCTATCGAATGGACTGTTTCTTTCCGGGAATGTAAACTACGTAAATACCACCCAGGAGACACCACAATCAGGCGGTAGCTTCTTTAGTGACTATACCACAGCTACATCTACTTCTATCTTTCAGCGTTTGTATTACCTGCCTCGTAACTACAACCTGAACGGTTACCCGTTTGAAAGTCCTATCGATGGTTCTAACATTTTCTATCGTCCGTTAGACAACCCGCTGTGGATTGCCAAATATAACCGCTACCGAAGTGATGTAAACCGGGTATTTGGTAACATGACCCTTTCGTATGACATTGGCGATTGGTTAAACCTAACAGCCAAAGGCGGAGTAAACACGTATAATGATGCTCGCCGAAACATTGTCCGGTCAGGCGGAGTGGGTATTCCTGATGGCCAGATCTGGACAGAAGACATCACCTATACTGAGCAGGATTATAACTTTATTGCCACCATTAGCCAGGATTTTACTGAATCTTTTGCTTTCCGCGGAATTATTGGGGTGAATGCTAACCAGCGGGAAAATAGCCGGAGAAAAGTAACCGGATCAGGATTGATCTCGGAAGGTTTGTATAATACTGATGCTACCACGCAAACCACGGTGAACTATGATTACCGGTACCTGCGCCGTTTCTATGCTGCTTATGCCGACCTACAGTTTTCTTATAATGATTACCTTTATTTGAACGTAGTAGGACGTAACGACTGGTCTTCAACCCTGCCAGTTGATAATCGCAGCTATTTCTATCCAGGAGTAAGTGCTTCATTCATATTTACTGAAGCACTCGATCTAAGCAATAGTATTATTAACTATGGTAAAATTCGGGGCGCTATCACTAAGGTAGGAAACGAGCCTAGTCCTTACCAAACGGCCACTTACTATAATATTCTACAGCCCCTTACAGTAAATGGTACCGATTATAATCGGGCTACCTTAAGTGACCAACTGGGTAATGTTAACCTGAAACCAGAGTTTACCACGGAAGTTGAAGCCGGAATAGAGTTGCAGATGCTGGATAATCGAGTAGGTTTGGATGTTACTTACTTTAAGAGAACGTCTACCGACCAGATTGCCGCTGCAAAATTGCCAGTAACCAGTGGCTTTGATACGGAAATTGTTAACATTGGTGAGCTAGAAAACCGGGGATGGGAAATTGGTCTGGACCTCACTCCTGTCCGAACACCTGGCGGGTTTAGCTGGAATATCTATTCGGCCTTCACCCGCATCCGCACCGAAGTAATTGATGCTGGTCCGGCCGGAGAAATTTTTATTGGTGGTCCTTTCTCAACGCTAGGAACTATTCACCGTTCAGGTGAACCCTACGGACAGCTTTTAGGCTCAATAAATGCTCGGGATGATGAAGGCAACCTGCTGATTGATAAAACCAACGGGCTCCCCTTCGCGCTGCCTACCGGTGATATCATCGGAAATCCTAATCCGGACTTTGTACTAGGGGTAACTAATACTTTTACATACAAGGGCTTTACTTTACGAGCATTATTTGACTGGAAACAAGGCGGCGACATGTACTCGGCCACGGCTGCTTCTTTACTATTACGCGGTCAGTTAGAGATTTCTGAAGAACGAGAAGGACTGCGCGTAGTACCAGGGGTATACGGAGATCCGCAAACCAATGAACCTATTCTGGATGACGAGGGTAACAAAATTGTTAATACTACTCCGGTAACGGCCTTTGACTACCATTTTACCAATGGATTCGGTGCTTATGGTCAGGATGAGGTGAATGTATATGATGCCACCGTTATTCGCTTACGGGAATTAAGCTTAGGGTATAACTTGCCCCAGACATTGCTCGAAAGTACTCCTTTTGGTTCAGTACGACTCATGTTTACCGGCCGTAACCTGTGGTTTAAAGCACCTAACTTCTTAGAAGGGTTGAATTTTGACCCCGAAGTACTAGCCGAGCCGGCTGGTTCCAACGTGCAAGGATTTGACTATGGTGCCTATCCTACCACTCGCCGATACGGTGTTAACTTAACAGTTACTTTCTAGGCATAAGAAATCCTAATTAATAACCCAGTCCTTTATGACAGGGCTGGGTATGTTAAACCAAGAACACAAAGATTTTCCTATGAAAATTAAATATATTTCTTTTATCCTCACGGTGGCACTGGCTGGCTGGATCAGCGGTTGCGAACTCACCGATCTGGACATCAACGAAGATCCCAACAATCCACGGGAAGCTTCTTTGGATCTGCTTTTGGCAAATGCTATCTCAACGGCTTCTGGCGTAAACGGATTTGCCGATAATATCAATTCCAACCTGCATAGTTTTGTGGGAATTCTGGCCGAGCAGGGCACTGATGGATTTGCCCTGACCAACCAGACCTATAATGTAGATTGGCAACAGTTATACTCTGAGCCCCTAAAAGATGTACAAGGTATCATTGACATTGCTACTGAGCAGGGAAATAACCCTTATTACTTAGGAATAGGCCAACTGCTAAAAGCTTACTATTTCAGCTTAATGGTAGATGTTTGGGGTGATATTCCGTATTCAGAAGCGTTACGGGCCGATGCTGAAGAAATCATTAAATACCCGGCTTATGATGACGATGCGGCAATTTACCAGGATTTATTCAGACTGGTTGATGAAGGTATTGCTAACCTGAGCCAGAACAGTGTGGTAACAGTAGAAGGTGACCCTATCTACAATGGCGATATTGATAAGTGGATTAAGATGGGCAAATCATTAAAGCTACGGTTACTCCTCAATACGCGGCGCGTACAGGATAACACGGCGGCCATCACCGAGCTAATTAGCGAAGGTGACCTTATTCTTGAGGGGGGAGATGACTTTACATTTCAGTACAGCGGCATCAACAATCCTGAAAATGATAACCGTCACCCTTGGTACATAGATGGGTACACTACCAGTGAGTATGGGTTTACCTACCTTGGCAACCAGTTTATGGTAGAAATGCTGGATTTTGAAGATCCTCGCCGTCCTTTCTACGTAAAGCGGCAAACATCATCCATACTGGATCAGAACAACTCATCTGACCGGCAGAATACACCTTGCTCGCAAATTACCGGGTGTATCTACGGGTACCTGGTTTTAAATAATAATATGATAGATCGCTTGTATACTAGCAAAGGAAAAGACTTTGATGGTGCGCAAGAATCTTTTCTGGCCGGTATTTTTGGTCGGGATCGTTCTGACCCGTCTGGTATACCGTTAGACGGATCTTTGCGTTCAGCACTAGGGGTGTATCCGGTAGCTGGTTTGTTTGACGATGGCCCCGAAGGAGCAAATAATAACAAAG
This sequence comes from Roseihalotalea indica, assembly GCF_022458895.1. The sequence continues at coordinate 1,009,472 of NZ_JAINFL010000002.1, forward strand.
CTACCGGTGCAGGTCTTTTCCCGATGATCACCAGTGAGATAGTGAAGTTTTACATGATTGAATCTATGCTTACTTTAGGTGTACCCGGCAATCCACGCACCTTGCTGGAAGAGATTATGCGTGATCATATCGCCAAAGTGGCCGCTTTTGGTGAGGAGATAGATGGCAGTGCCGTTCCATCTCCTGAGGATTCTATTGATTCATATATAAACTTGACTCTGGATTCAGCTACAGATGCGTATGTAGAGCGGTTTCTGACTCGTTTTGATAACGCACCCACCAATGAAGCAAAACTGAATGTAGCACTGAAGCAAGCCTGGTTTACCAACTTTGGCAATGGGTTTGAGATCTACAATGCATTCCGAAGAACCGGGTATCCCAACGATTTGCAAGAGCCGCTGAACCGTCAGCGTCAGTTTGCCCTTCGTTTACCATACGCCCAGGACGACCTGAACTTTAACCAGAGCGTAACCGATGCGGTAGAGAATACAGCATTTGATCGTGATCCGGTATTCTGGGATGTGCTAAAATATCAGTTTAACTAATATCAAGATCTCTGACCTATGAAGAAGACATCAATAGTATCATATATCGCATTACTTACCGGCTTACTGTTAGTGAACACAGCCTGTGAGGATGAAGAGCTAAGTCCCTACCTTGAGCCATTGCCAGGGGTACACGCTTTTGCTGAAGTCCCCGATGGTGAACCTTCAAGTTTCGTTTATCTTGAACCCGAAGTGGCTATTCCCTTCGATATCCAATGGATTTCTGTAGATCAGGAGCTTGAAGTAAGCAAAATTGATCTTTATATATTATTCAATGAAAACTATACGGATGCAGATGGAAATCCAAGAGTAGCCAGGCACGGAGGGACTGAGGGAGTGTTATTTCAAACAATTGAAGGCGGAGATTTACCCGGCAATCGAACTGCGGTATCCTTTAGTATTTCTCAAAGCGAGGTTTATCAATTATATCAAGGTGTAACTTACGATTATGACGGTGATGGTGAAGCTACAGATGTATTTAATAATCCTGATAATCCCCGCAATGCTCAGAGGTTTCCGTTTGTACCAGGAGATGATTTTGCCGTTCGCTGGGAATTAACAACTACTGATGGATTACTGTATGATTCCTGGTCGCCAAGTGTATGTACTGAACTTCCCGGAGCCAATTGCGAGGTGGCTTGGGGTATGAGCTGTACTTCTGATTTAGCCGGTACCTATACCTACACTTCTTCCGGACAAACTGATGGGCGCGGCCCGTTTAACACCTCCGGTACTGAAACATTTGTAGCGTTAGGCGGTGGTAAATACAGCATTACAGATTTAAGCAGCGGAATGGAGCCTACTGTGTGGGAAAACCCTCCGGTGGCAGCTACTCTTATAGATGCCTGCGGCAGCATTCAGTTAGACGCAGCCAGCTTTGAATACATTTATGGATATGAAGTTACCGGCGGATCAGTAAATCCTGATACCGGAGTAATTACGGTTACATGGAAAAATGTATATGAGGAAGGGGGAACAACGGTCTATACCCCAGCCGAGTAGCGTTAATTTAATCATTACATAACTGAGAAAGCACCTCTTTAAGGGGTGCTTTTTTTGTTTCAGGTAAAATCAAACTTCTTAGTATCAGCAGTTATAATTCATCAATAAAAGTAAAGTTTTATAAAACTTTACTTTTGTTATTTTTAGATATTTTATAATGATAATATGAGATTTTTAAATATAAAATATTGAAATTATATATTAATAGAATACTTTATAATGTAATACCCTTCTTATTAAGAATTTATTTCGTATTATTGGCTTCATAATTCAAGTTTTATAATATAACACGTTAGTTATTAGAATAATGATAAAATATTGCCTTACATTTTAAAAGTAAAGATGTATTTGAGAGGTTATGTTAAAGGATTCAACATTATCAATCAAAGAAATGCTATTAGAATTTATGCCCATTGAGAGCATACTAGGGTGATCAGATATTCTGAGAAGAATGTTCAATTTAATTTAAAATAAACGTGAGACTATGAGGTACAACTCTACACAAACCACCTCGTCAGGAAATCCGCTATCGCTTGTAAAGGGGATAGGCTGTTTTCTCTTGGCGATCATTTTATCAACCCCGGTGTGGGCTCAGGATAGCACCATATCCGGGAAAGTAACCGCCGAAGAAGACGGAACTGCTCTGCCCGGCGTCAATGTCATCGTAAAGGGCACCAGCCAGGGAACCGTAACAGATATTGAAGGAAATTACCAGATCAGTGTACCGGAAACGGCTGAAATCCTCACCTTCACATTCATTGGTCTAGAAGCTAAAGAGGTAGAAATTAATGGTCAGTCAGTAATTGATGTGACGCTATCGTCGGATGTAAAGCAACTTTCGGAGGTGGTAGTGACGGCCATCGGTATTGAGCGAGAGAAGAAAGCACTCGGCTATGCCGTATCCGAAGTGGAAGGTGAAGTATTACAGCAGCGCTCCGAGCCTGACCCTGTTCGGGCACTGAGCGGAAAAGTGCCGGGAGTGAACATTTCAGGCTCTGGGGGAGGGGTTGGCTCTGCAACCAATATCACCATTCGTGGAAACTCCTCACTGCTGAATAACAACCAGCCGCTATTCGTAGTAGACGGTGTCCCTTTTGACAACTCAGTAGACCGGACCGGTAATGACTTCCAGCAGGGAAACCCCATGTCTAACCGGGCGTTTGACCTGGACCCAAACACGATTGAATCTATCACCGTACTAAAGGGCGCATCTGCTGCTGCCCTGTATGGTTCAAGGGCTGCCAACGGGGTAATCGTGATCACCACGAAGGCTGGCAAAACCGGAAGCAAAAAAGGGCTGGAAGTATCTTACAACGGAAGTTTCTCTCTGGAAGAAGTAGCCATGACCCCCGACTATCAGGGAGTGTTTGCTCAGGGGGCTACCTACGGAAGCAATAACTTCGTTTACAACGGTGGGTTCTTCGGAACCTGGGGACCACCCTATTACGAAATAAACCGCCAGATTCAGGATGGAGAGATCACCGTGCCACACCCTTTGAAGAACAAGTTTGGCGACCCTACTACCTCTAGCTATGCCGGAGACCAGTATCCCGAAATTCTGGAAAATCTGACCGAAGTTGTACCCCATACTGATAATTGGAAAAACTTCTGGGATGTTGGCTCGCTGATGGAGCATTCCCTTCAGATCAACAGCGGAGGTGAAAAAGTATCATTGACCGCCGGGTTATCGCGTACGGATAATAAGGGTATTATTCCATTTTCAGAACTGGACCGAACCAGTATTAACTTTGGTGGTACTACCACATTGGATAATGGTTTGTTCGTGAACGGAAGTGTCAACTATGTTCGAACCAACCAGCGTACTGCTCAACAAGGCGCTGAACTGATTGCGGGCAACTCTGCGGGTTCTTCCTTGATCGGAATGTTATATCTGCTCAGCCCTACCTATGATCTTACCAACTATCCGTATGTGAACCGCCGCACGGGTGGGAGCATTTATTACCGTAATGGATATGACAATCCGTATTGGGTATCTGAGTTTGCACCGATCACTAGTAGTGTAGACCGCTCGTTCGGAAAAGCCCAGGTCGGGTACGATTTGTTTGACTGGATGACGGTATCCTATCAGATAGGGTTTAACGCTTACACCGACCGTCGTTCCAGCTTAGTGCCACCGGGTGGTGAGAACGTTCCTCCCGGGCAGTACATTATAGATGATATCTACCGCCGCGAGTTTGATGGAGTATTCCTGATCTCAATTGACAAAAGCTTAAGTGCTGATTTCAATTTACAGGCCCAGTTCGGTCACAATGCTAATGAGCGGGTATTTGAGCAAACCACCGTGTTGGGTAATGGTATTATTGATGCCAGTATTACCAACATCGTGAATACCAGCAGTCAGGTAATGCAACGCGATATTGTTAGCCGCCGCCGCTTCCAGGGAGCGTTTGGCAACGTGTCAATCTCATACCAGGACTACCTGTTCTTAAATGTAGCGGCTCGTAACGACTGGTCGTCTACTCTGCCCGACGGTGAGAATAGCTATTTCTATCCAAGCGTGAGCTTATCAGGAGTGGTTAGTGAAGCAATTGAACTGCCCGAGGTAGTGAGTTTTGCGAAAATACGCGGAGGCATTGCTACCGTGGGGAACGAGGCATCTCCTTACCTGACCCAAACGCCGTTTATCCTGAACGATACGGATGTGACCACCGAGTATGCAGATTTGCAGTTTCCGTTCACTAACCCCGACGGAACGTACAACATTGCAAACGCCAAAAGCACTCTGGGCAGCCCCGTACTAAAACCGGAATTTACTACTGAATACGAGATCGGTGCGGAACTGGCTTTCCTGAATAGCCGCATTGGTCTGGATGTAACCTACTACAACCGCCAAAGTACAGATCAGATTGCCCAGATTGACGTGGCTCCTTCTACTGGCTATAGAAGTAAAGTAACCAATATTGGTCGGGTAGATAATTTCGGTTGGGAAATTGGCTTAGACCTGACCCCGGTACAACTACCCAACGGCCTGACCTGGAATATTTATGCAGCCTTTACCCGAAACCGGAATGTAGTGAAAGAATTAGGCGATCTGGATCAGGTAATCCTGGGTGGCTTCTCCAACCTGGCCATCGTTCACCGACCGGGGCAGCCTTTCGGGCAGATTCTGGGTACGGATGTATTACGCTGGAGTGCCGAAAATGGATTGGGTGATCCTAACGGCGAGGTATTAGTGAACGCTGCCAGCGGTAAGCCGCTGACCAACCCTGAGCTACAGGTGATTGGTGATCCGAACCCTGATTACCTGTTAGGGGTAACCAGCACTCTAGGGTGGAAAGGCATTGAATTCATGTTCCTTATTGACTACCAGCACGGAGGCGATATGTACTCTTACTCGGCTGACCAGATGCAAAGCCGCGGAGCTTTGGGCAACCAAACCGACCGCACCCCTCGTTTAGGGCCGGGCATCATTGGCACCACCGAAGGTCCAACGCTGGATGAGGACGGTAACACCATTCCTAACAACGTGATGATTCCTGCCAACGACTGGTACTTCTTTGACGGTTGGGCTGCCGGTGGGGCCGACTGGGTTTCAGTATACGATCGTACAACCATCCGCCTACGGGAAGTATCGCTGAGCTACCGATTCCCTCAAGGGTTCTTGGAGAAAACACCGTTTGGCACCGCCCGTGTTTCCTTTTCCGGGAGAAACCTGTGGTACAAAGCCCCTAACTTCCCGGAAGCGTTAGACTTTGACCCGGAAGTGAGTGGGTTGGGTGGCGGCGCGGCCGGAACAGCGCAAGGCTTTGATTTCATGGGGATCCCCACCACCCGACGTTACGGTGTGAACTTATCCTTCACATTCTAATCCTAAAGAAGATAATGATCATGAAAAATATACTTTCTATACTAAGTACGGCGGTGTTGCTACTCGTAGCTTCATCGTGCGGAGAAGATTGGTTGGATGTAAATACTGACCCCAATAACCCGACTGACCCTGACCTGGATTTATTAGTTCCGGCGGCCCAGTTAGGTATTACTCAGCCATTGATCCACGAAAACGGGCGTCTGGGTGATGTGCAGGCTTTGGGGCATAATGCCGAAGGTACCATATCGCAGTACCAGTTTACCGGCTCGGATTTTAACAATGCCTGGAATGATTTCTTTACCCTCTCGTTAGTCAACCTGAATAAGATTATCGATGATGCTGCTGAACAGGAGCTGCCAGCCTACGGAGCCATTGCCAAGCTGCACAAAGCCTACGTGTATGTGGTTATTGCCGATATGTGGAGTACAGCTCCCTACGATGAGGCGGTAGTCGGAGCCGAAGGTCCGGATAATCCGCAGTTTCAGGATGGTGAAACGATCTATAATAGTGTGTTATCTCTGATTGATGAAGCACTGGCTACGCTGGGCGGTCTGCCTGATGATGCCCTGGTACCGGCTACCGATATTATCTATGATGGTAATGTAGATAGTTGGGTGCGTATGGGTAACACGCTGAAACTAAAAATGTATATCAACCTGGCCATGCTGGAAGGGCGTCGGGCAGAAGCGGTGGCCGCAATTAATCAACTGGCCCAGAGTGGAAACCTGATCGAAGACTACTCGCAGGATTTTCAGCTGCAATACGGGGCAGGGCTGGCACCTGAAAACCGCCACCGTTGGCATCAGACGCACTACCAGGGTAATAAGACCTACTATATGAGTAACTTCATGATGAACCGCATGAAGAACGAATACGGAATTGTTGACCCGCGTATCCGGTATTACTTCTACCGGCAAATTGGTGAGTTTAGTGATGCACTGGGAACCGGGCGCGTAGTGCCGGATGATTTTCCCTGCTACGGTTTTGGAGCACGACCGGATCTGGAAGAAACCTGGACAGCCACCTGCCCCATTGGTTATGTAGGTGATGGATATACCGGACGCGACCACGGTGATGGTACTGGCGGACCGAACGACGGAGGCTCTCGGACTACCTATGGAGTATATCCGGTCATGGGATTGTTTGATGACAACTCGGGTAAGATTGTAACGCAGAGTGATGGCACCGGAGCGGGTGTCGTTCCGATGCTCACCAGCTATATGACTAAGTTCTACCTGGCCGAAGCAGCATTGCTATACAATACGGATGGAGACCCCCGAACTCTGCTACAGGAGGGAATAGAGCAGTCTATTAACAAAGTTATGGACTTTGGCCGCAACAATGCTACGAATTATGATGCGGCTCTTGAACCAACCGAAACGAACGTAGCGGAGTATATGGCTCGCATACTGGAATTGTACGATGCCGCTCAACCTGATGCTTACCACGCTTCGGTGGCTGAAGCTCAGCTGGATGTGATCATGGGCCAGTTTCAGTTAGCCAACTTCGGCAACCCGATTGAGTCGTATAACAACCTTCGGCGTACCAAGTATCCGTATGTGCCGGTAGGGAAGAATAACATCCAGGCCATGTCTATCATTCCGAATAACAAATTCCCTCGCCGCTTGCCATTGCCGCAGGATGAAGTGAATACCAACACCAACGCCCCCCGTCCCAGTGATATAGACTGGCGTCGTGATCCGGTATTCTGGGATACCAAGCCTTACCCGGCTCGTTTTGATGGAAACCTTTAATTATACTAATCACTAAGCAACACATCATGAAGAATATATATATCATAGGCATGCTGTTAACGCTGGCCGTATTTACGAGCTGCCGAGACGAGGATGTTATTCGCCAGCCTGACTGGGTGACACCGGTCATTCCGATGGCCATTGAGCCCGATGGGTCCGGAGCGAAGGTAGCAGTAGACGATCCGTTTATCCTCACGGATCTGGATAACTCGGTGTACGATTTTATTCTGGCCCTGGAGGATTTTGATGGTGCCGAAGATGGCCACCGCTTTTTTAAAGGCCGGCAAGGCCCCACCTCTACCCTGGTAGATTTTACGCTACTCATCGATTATTCCGGAAACACCGGCGATCCGGTCGTATTTAGCGAATACATGCCGGAAGATTTCCCCGTTACCATTAACATTACTCCTCAGGATGCGGTAAGCTATTTTGAGGGATTAACAGTAGAAGACCTGGCTGATGGCGACGTATTTGAATTAACCTATGAGTACCATATTGATGCCAACAGTACCGGCGAAATTCGCGCTATTGGTACGCCCTCTTCAGATTACTGTGGTGGATTCTCCGATCAGGGAGAGTTCTGCACCCTGACTATTGAAGTAGTAGAAACCCTGGAAGAAGGATAGGGTAGGAAGTAAAAATACCCCAAACAGAAAAGAGGCTGGTTCTTCACGAATCAGCCTTTTTTTTGTGCTGAAGCGAAGAGAAACGAGTATTATCGTTTAAGTAGAATAGAAGGATAGATCACCTTATTGTCGCGCGAAGCTATGGTAAGATATAGGTGGTAATATTTGCCAAATTGGCTAACTTGAAGGAAGTAGTAATATTATACTGTCTTACCCTTGGTAAATTATTCTCTTGGTAACGACAGTTTCAATTAACAGGAGATAGCCGCATATGTGTGCTATCCCTATGTTATGCCTCATTCGAATGAAAATAAAACTCTCAATATTACTGTCTTTATTTGCGAGTGCATGTTCCACAGAGAACTTATCTTATGAGCAGATACTATTCTCTCGAGTTGAATTTACATCCAATGAAAAACAATACAACAAAGGCATTGAAGAGTCAAAAAGATTTGGATTACTGTTGAACCTGGATAGCATCAAATCTATGGATTCATTTAAAACACTGATTAATGAAAATTACTGCGACAAAATATTTTTTATTCAACTTTCTGAAATTTCAAAAGTAGCCTACTTACCGATAAGCTATTACTGTAATGAAATCATTGATATCAATATTAAAGACGTCACAGTTATCAGGAAGATTGAAGATGTGAAAGGTTCAACAAATAAAAACAAATCACTTGTAATTGATACTCATGCTTTGAAGGTAATTGATTTGAAGAAGATTGCAAATCAGATTGCCCTGGATTACAAGTCAACTTTGGAAGAAAAAACTGGCAAACCAATTGAAGATTTGTCAATAACTGAGAGAATAGAAACAGTGAAAAAAGTACCTTTGACAATAATGATAATATAAAAACGAGGCATAACAAAGAGCAAGCGCCACGGCTGGTAAATGAGCAAATGTTGCATCAAAGCCAACAAGCTTGAAAACAGAACTCGGCAGAAAACTGCGCCAAAGCCGCCGCGACGCCTGCTCTAGCCGTTACAGCCCATAGAACTATAAAATGATAGTTGCAGGATTGATTAAGTTTTTGATTGGATTTATAGGATTGACTACAACAATTATATATCTAATTTCCTTTGCGTTTAAAAGGAACTCTAGATCACTGAAGAAAGCTGGAATAGTTTTCGGTTCAACCGTGACTGTTATAATAGTCATCACTTTGATGGAACTTTCACTCTACCCTGTTAATCAAAAGAAGGATCAATTAGTACTAACTGCGTTCAGAGAAGCCCCGATTGGAGCTTATTGGCTCGGACTTTATATAAAAGGAGATACTATTTTATTAAAAGCTACTTCAGAAAAAGGTTTCTATAATGGTGATACGCTAAATTATTTTCTCATTAAAGGGCAGGATTTAGTAGAGATGGAAAATACTGAAATCAGAGGTCTAAAAATTACGATGAACAAATTAAATTAATATGGACTGTAGCATCGCTCAGTCCTCTCCCTAGCAAAATTACTAAACGTGAGTTGGTCGCGCTAAGCACGAAAATTGATACACGAAAGTAAAAAAGCTAACAAGTCGGGCGACGATTGCCCTAATCGTTGCCAGCCATAAAAAATGACGAAAGACTCGATAATTGACCTTGATAGGTATCTTGAGAAGAAAGGTTACTATGCAATGAACCCTATAATTAATTTGGATGAGATTAATCAATCCATCTTAGATCAATGGGATAACCACCTAAAAGACTCGATCGTCAATGACTTAAAACGGAAACTAAAAGAGGTTGAAATAATTAAAACTAGAAGCTTATTCGATTTGATCTCAGATGAGCAAGGTGCGACACTTTACAAATTGTTTCTGGATCTGAAGGATGAGGACGAAAAAATTGAGGTAATTATCAAACTGATTGTTAGCTACGAACTAGCTGTTATCTACTTGGGATCACGACATGCTAATGAGAACAAATATATTGGAAAGAGTAAAATCTTAAAGATGGTATTCAAAGAGCTAAAGAAAGCAGATGAGAATTTTGGATATTTTCATCCAATTGACTTTTATAAATTTATGATAGGATGAGAATACGGCTGACACCAAAATTTAGTAGATGGCTCTGTTGGAAACACAATTAGGAGTTTAAATCTCTAAACTCGAAAATTAATAAACGAAAGAGAGACACAAATAAAACCGGGTCAGCTATTCGCAAAGGCCGTTGGCATTCATTGAAAACTGAAATGGAAACTGAAAAGACTTTCAAAACGAAAACAGGATTTTGCCACATTCTGCCAGACAAAATTGTTTTAACAAGAGATGGAATTGTTGGAAACATATCTAAAGTGACTGTGGGAAATAACATCGCAAGAATTTTAATAATTTATGGAACAATAATTATTGGGCTTTTCTATTTTGCATTTGAAGCATTTCAAAACGGACAGACCTTACAGTCAATTCTATTTGGATTGATTGGACTTTATCTTATCTATGGAATTATTAGTAGCCTTAATAATTCAGCAACTCCAATTATCGACCGACATAAAATTAGAGAAGTAAAGCTTAAAAAAGCTATTAAAGGGATAACACGTTCGAGGTTTGAAGTGCTGTTCGAGGATGAAAACAGAAAAATTAAAAAGCGCTTAATTATGCTTCCTGGCTCAATGAGTGGCGGACAAAATGAAACAGAGAAAGCAGTTAAAATAATGACAGAAGAACAACTTTTGAGATAAATAAACAACGAAATGCAGCAATAGCTAAAAGCCACGCAGGGTTTGGGTAACTTGATATTTTAAGGCTCAATTGCTCAAGTTCAATTCTAAATGCATTACGTCATCCGCCCGAACTTTTAGCCAAAACATTGATGCCCACAAAAATGAATTCATGAAGCCATTTATCCTATTACTAAGTGTATTCCTGTTTTCTTGTTCGAGTGGACAAACGCAACCGCCCGATAATCTGAGACAAGCGATCCCTGAGCTGCCTTTTGCTTCGTTGGAGGATTCAGGTTTTGACAAAGATTCAATTGAAAACCTTCTAACGTTTATAAACGAAACCCCGCCCAATGACTTTAGAGGATTGGTTGTTGTCAAAAATAACCACATAGTCATTGAAGAATATTTTAATACTTTTTGGAGGAACTCAATTCACGATATCAGGTCAGCAGGAAAGAGCATCACTTCGTTGCTATTAGGAATTGCCCTGAAAGATGGCTTGGTGCAGAATGTAGAGCAAAATGTTTATTCGTTTTTCCCTAAAGGCAACAACCCACCCTTGAATGAGGATTATAAGCAAATTAAACTCAAACATCTCCTTACTATGTCATCAGGGCTGGATGCTGACACAGATAACGCTCAATCTATGGGGCATGCTGTAAACTGGGTAGCGAGAGATGATTGGAAAGAGTATATCCTGAACATTCCTCTAACCTCTGAGCCCGGAAAAAAGTGGGTCTACGCTGATATCAATCCCTTGTTAATTGCTGCTATCATTGAGGAGACATCCGGGATGAGCCTGAAAGAGTATGCCCAGCAAAAGCTGTTTGCCCCTTTAGGAATAACACAGTTTTATTGGTATACAAATGCAGCAAACCAGACCGGAGCGGCGGGTAATTTGTATCTGTCAACACTGGATTTCGCTAAAATCGGAATGCTCGTTGTAAATGAGGGAAAATGGAAGAGTACCCAAATTATTGACCCGGATTACATTAAGCAATTGTCGCAGGAAACCTTCGATCTTACCGATAGTAACCCTTATGCAGACGCTTACGGCATGCTATGGTACACGTCTCACAGAACTTTCGGAAAGAAAAAAGTGGACTACCTGTTTGCCTCTGGAAATGGGGGAAATCATTTAATAGTCATTCCTGAAGAAGAGATGGTCATAGCATTAACATCCAGCGCATACGGGCAAGGATACGGCCACCGAAGGTCGTACAACATTATGAGTAAAATACTTTCTTCATTAGACTAAATGGCTGACCAGAAATTTGTGAAAACAAAAACAGGCGCATAAATCATGGTGTATAGTTGAGAAATGAACCAAACTGATTTTGAAGTAAAGATACTACGCCAGCATTGGATTAAAGATGACGGCCAAGATGATAAAGAAGATCTTTGCTCTCATGGAGAGGTTTATATTCGTATCGCAACGGAAGAACTTGCGACAAAAGAATCAGGCTCTTGGACATTAAGTGCAACGGGACTTTATTTATTAAGATCATTAGAGCAAGATTGTGAGATTGGCCAGTTCTCAAATCAATTAGTCCCGTGTTGCGGGCATTTTATGGTTCCAGATGAAAAAGGTGGGAATGATGTATTAATCATGGGGTGTCCGAACGGTATTGATTGGAAAATAAGGTATTCCAATGGAGCCGTGATTTTTGAGTCTGAAAAAGGTGCCGAGGGGAGGTTGCTTTTTACTAAATATAAAAGCTTGGTTTTCAATTTCATCAGCGAAATTGAAGATTTCTATGGTGATCCAAAAAATAAAATTATTCCTGATGAAGAGTTTGATAGGAGTGGGTTTTATCAGTTTTGTGCAGAATGGAACGAGTTGAAAAATAAATGGAAATGAAGCTGTATAGGATTCGGAGAATATGAAGATATATCGGAAGTTTACCTTCCTCAGAATCACTCGAAGAGGACTCTGAGGAGAGATCGTAATGACTTTTGACTCAATTTACCGACTTAGTAAACCAACCGTAATAAAGTCTAATGAATGAATGAAAGAAATATATTTGTAAGTGTTGGAGGTACCGCAACTGAAAAACAGGAGTCTTTTGTGCAAGCAATTGAAGACCGTTTGAGGAGTGAAAATTTGGTTCCAACAACTGTAGGCCGAAATACATTCAGCTCAGATTCACCCATTAAGGCTGTGATAGAATGCATGAATGAGAGTTCAGGAGCTATTATAATTGCACTCGAAAGGACATACTTTCCCCATGGTCTGGAAAAGCGAGGGGGGACAAAGGAAAAAGAACTAAGCGAAAAAAAGTATGCTACACCATGGAATCAAATTGAAGCAGCGTTGGCATATTCCAATGGATTGCCAATAATGGTGATTGTTGAAGAGGGTGTGCAAGAAGAAGGTCTATTAGAAAAAGGGTATGATTGGTATGTTATGTCTGTTAAGTCAGACCCATCTACACTTAATTCAAATGAGTTCAATGGAGTATTATCTAGTTGGAAAAGGAAAGTAGAATCTTATCAAACAAAAAAAATAAAGTCTTTCAACCAAGAAGATTTAGCAAAATTAAGTGTAGGGGAATTTATTCAGATATTAAGGCCATCACAACTATGGGCAATTTTGGTAGCGATAGCAGCTTTAGTCTCAGGTGCTTTTGCGATCGGCTCCAAGCTTTTTGGTTAGTTGAACTGAAATAAAACACTCATAACAATGTATATATCTTATGGTGAATGAAATGCTAAACTCGAGGTTTTAGGCTCATAACCAAGTCCGTTCTAGGCTAAATTGGATAGTGCTCCTAAAACTGCTACAAGCCATATGAGAGCCCCACATAATCCAAATAAAAAATAATCTCCCCTCACCGGGGGCAATCGTTACATGTCTGAACATCGTCACTTCGTTATTCATAAGCCATTGGGGTATTTATCGCAGTTTATTAACAATCAAAAGCGGCGAAGGAATAAAAAATTGCTGGGCGAGCTTCATGACTTTCCGGAAGGCACCATGTCTATTGGTCGCTTAGATGAAGACTCGGAAGGTTTGCTGTTGCTCACCACCGATGGTAAAGTGAGCGCGCAGGTGCGAAGCAAGACGGTTGAAAAGGAATACTATGTTCAGGTGGATGGCGAAATTACAGATGAAGCCATAGAGCAGCTAAAGGGTGGTGTAGAAATAAGCATAAGAGGTAAGGAGTACAAGACCCTACCCGGTAAGGCTGCTCGTTTAAATCCGGCTCCCACCTTTGAGTCGCGCGCAAAAAAAATAAGAGATGAAAGGCACGGGCCCACCAGTTGGCTATCCATCACCATTACGGAAGGGAAGTTCAGGCAGGTGCGTAAAATGACGGCGGCGGTGGGGTTTCCTACCTTACGTTTAATCCGGGTGCGCATTGGTACGGTCACTCTCAATAAATTGCGCTCGGGCGAAGTGCTTGAGGTCGATGACTTTCAGCTTATGACCGAACAGTAAAAAAATCAGCCTACGGTCATGGGTAGTGGGTTGATACTGCTAACTTCGTACGACAATTATACGGGTTGTTGCATCCACTACTGAAAATGACCGAATCATTCTATCAACACATCAGAAAGTTCGTAGCAATAGAAAGAGATGATTTTGCTGACGTGCTTTCATACTTTCAGGTAAAAGCGTTGGACAAGAAAGAGATGGTAATGGAGGCGGGTCCGTTGTGTAACCATAGTTTTTTTGTATTGAAAGGCTGCCTCCATATGTATTACGTCAACGACCGGGGGGTAGAAAAAACAATTCAGTTCGCTATTGAAAACTGGTGGTTGTCAGACTATCTGGCGTATCATCACCGGCAAAAAACAGATTTTTACATCCAGGCAGTTGAGGCATCTCACGTGCTGGACATTGACTATGACCGTCAGAACCAACTGTTGGAAGCCTTTCCCCTGATGGAAACGTACTTCAGAAACATCTATCAGGTTGCTTACGGGGCTTCCATAATGCGGGTGAAATACCTACTTGATTACTCCAAAGAAGAAATATTTTTCCAGTTTAGCGAGCAATACCCAGAGTTTGTACAACGGGTGCCTCAATACCTAATTGCTTCATTCTTAGGGCTTACCCCCGAATATGTGAGTGAGATAAGAAAGAAAAAGCGTTCTTAAACCAGCTTAACTTTTTCCCGGATGCTGGCACCTACCTTTGTATCAACATCAAAGTAATCACACTCATGGAAAAGAGAATTCAAATCGATGCTATAGAACCAGCCGCCTTTAAGGCCATGTATGCTCTGGAAGGTTACCTGCAAACAAGCCAGTTAAGCAGAACCCATAAAGAGCTTATCAAGATCAGAGCTTCGCAACTGAATGGATGCGCCTTTTGCATTGATATGCATACCAAAGATGCCCTGAAATACGGTGAAACACCGCAACGAATATTTTTACTGGATGCCTGGCGGGAAACCGACCTTTTTACCGATGAAGAAAGAGTACTTTTACAGGTAACCGAAGAGGTCACGTTAATTCATCAGGGCGGGCTATCAGCAGATACCTATCAAAAAGCGCTCAATGCGTTTGGCGAAAATTACCTGTCTCAGATCATCATGGCCATTACTACCATTAATATGTGGAACCGAATTGCCATAAGTACCCATAAGCCAATAGCAGATTAGACCAGTTAAGATTCATGAAAATCATTTATCCTATTATCATTTCATTAGCCATTGTTTTTTGCAGTTGCCAGACCGAAAACACAGGCAGCACGCAGAATGCACCAGACTCATCCGTAACGGAAACTCCTAAGCCGCTACAAGACAATTTACCCACAATCGGGCTGCTCATGTACGATGGTGTACTTACTACGGAGGTTACCGCACCAATGGATGTTTTCTCAAAGCATTCGGAAGCGGGAGAGCAGCTTTTTAATGTAATCACCATTGCCCAGTCGACCGCTCCTATTGTAAGCGAGGAAGGGCTAACGCTGGTGCCCGACTATACCTTTGAGAATTCTCCGGAACTGGATATTCTGTTCGTGCCCAGTGCCTACGATATGTACACGCAGGTGCATAATACAGCCATTGTAGAATTTATAAGAACCCAAAATGAAAACACGGAGTATACCGTAAGCAACTGCGCCGGTGCCCAGCTGATTGGAGAATCGGGTATTGCTGATGGAAAGAAAATAGTCACCTGGATAGGCGGAGGAGAAGAACTTCAAAAAAACTATCCAAACCTGATTGTTCAGGATGATTCACGGGTGAGCTACGTAGAAGACGGTAAATTCCTTTCATCAAACGGAAATCTGGCAAGCTACATCTCCTCTCTGGAGTTACTGGAAAAGCTAGCGGGTAAGGAGCAAAGGAAGTTTGTAGAATCGTATTTATACCTGGACCGCCTTCAGGATTGGAAAGAGTAAATACGGTTTGCAACAATCAGCGGATGAAGACCAGGTACATCTGTCTGACTGCATTTTATTTCCTGATTAATGCGCAAGGAATCGCTCAGAAAAGCTTCGCTTCTTTGGATAGCCTATTCAATGTGTATGATAGGCAAGATGATTTCAATGGCGTGGTTCTGATTGCACAACAGGGCGAGGTCGTATTTAGCAGGAGTATTGGGTATGCAATTTTGATAAGCAAATGAAGCTGGAGACCAACACCTAATAGAAAGTAGTATTCCAACGGATTTCGGGTAAAAATAGTCTTGTAAAGTAATGTACTTAGTTTTTCAATAGCCGTTTAAGTACTAAAATCAATACTACTATGAAAACACCCGTTCTGTACTCATTTTTATGTATATGGCTAGTATTAACCATTAGCGCGTGCAATTCAGATGATCAGGCAAATCCTCAGCTTCGACTGGAGGCGGTAGGTTTTTCAGGAACACTGCCGGATGGAAGGACTTTTGGTGAGAAAGGAGTGCTATCCGATAATAACCTTGTCAGCAGCGCAAGTTCCGCAGAAGGCTCCTACATTAGTCATGTATTGTCGGTTTTAGATTCAACCGCTGGCGTCAGTATTGAAGTAGAGTTGCCTTACATTAAATTTAGTGACAACTACAATACACCGAATGACTCTATTGTAGATCGTGCGGCGAAAGACTATTACCCTTACCCGGTTGTTAAGGAAAAACTTTCAGTGGGCGATAAATTTATTCTATCATCGCAGGCACCTGAACCTGTCAATAACTTTAGGGTGATGGTGGTTGATCAAAAAGATTACGTAGCATTCACATCTGAAGGCACCGATCAGGATAATAGCTACTTAAAGGTTATTGAATTGATTGAAGGAACGGCAACAGACCCTGACCGGGGAAGTGTGAAAACTATGGAGGTTGTCTTTGATCTGGATGTAAAACTCTACGAGCAGTCATCTGGTCAGTCGGGAAAGCTCACCGGGCTTTTACGAATGAAGTATTGGGAATGATAAGCGGGTGACCAAAGGATCTGCTAAAATGCCGAAGTATTTACTAACCAGACTGCATAGATCCTTCTCGGGCAAGAACTTAGTTATGTTTTACTTTTGATGGTTTTTATAGCCCAAAGCGGTCAAAACCTTGCGTATTGACAAAGTCTACTGCCCATTATTAATACTTTGGGTGACAAACTCACCATCCTCTTTCAGAAGCAACCTATGTCCAGTCTCCGGGCTGATAACCCAAAGATTCCAGCCAGACAAATGTTTCTCAAAGCGGACTGGGATTGTCTGTCCATCTATCTGTAGTGGATCAGGAGTGATGAAGTCGGGTTGGGTCGCCTGGCCTCTTACTTTTCGGTACACCTCGTAGAGCTGCCATTTTAAGGACTCATCCGTCGGAAGCTGGAAGGCTTCGTCTGGCCCGGAGGTTTTTTCGGAGAAATACACGTAGCCCCAGCGCTCCGGCTCATGCATATTGATGACTTCCTGCGGAGACCATACCCAATTATATTCCGGTAAATACTTTCCCTTGTCATCCTTTTTGCGACTATACTTTCCATCTTCCAGTTCAAAATTCCAGTTGACGCGGGAGAAGTTGATGCGCCAGAAGGCGTTTTTAGGGGCACGAGGCGAACTGCCTGCTTCGGCCAGCGTAGCCCAGGGCATAGCAATCTCCACCGACCAGCCCTGATCGGTATCATTCGGCTGGTTTAGCGTGCCGTTTATCTGTACCGCCGTTTTCAGACCCTGAATATCCCAGGCATCAATTACTTTCGGGCCGTTTCGGTAGGGTTTGGTAAGCCACAGGTCCCATACGGTATTGAGGGCATTCATCTCAAACTCCAGATAGTTATGGGTGTCACCGTCGGGGTCGATGAAGATTTCAAAATCGTTGTTATAGAAGATCACGGCATCGCGCTCTTTTATATCGCCCCATATATGGGGCTCTTCCAGTTCGGCATAAAAGTAAAGGTAGGCCGAGTCCCACAGCATTTTCATGCGGGTTTGGTAGGTCGGTATTTTGTCCCCTTCAATATCAATAAACTCATCCGACCAGGGGGCGGCATCCCAGGCAGCATCGGCTTTTCCGTCAATCACAATCGGTGCTCTGGCTTGATAAGCTACATATTGCTTAGGTTTATTCGTTTGAGCCTGAACAAGACGGCTACTAAAAAGTGAGATTAGCAAAAATAATGGTAGCGTAAATTTCATGCGGCAAAGATAGAACACCTTTCCACAAGTAGTGCCTGTTTCTTGAGTTGGTTGATGAGAGTTTTCGCGAATCGTTACCTGAAGACAGCCGAAAGTGGTTGAACCTACGCAATACAGGGGCGAAAATTTCCTCAGAAGAGAAAATTTCTGGTTCAGGAAAGTATCGTTTTATGATTTCTTTCCTTTTATTTATAGACAACGAATGCTGAAAATTTGCTTACCTGTCATTAATCCTGAAAAACACAGGTTTTACTCAATCCTACTACGATAATGTATTCTACAACAACCAGAAAAATTCTTAGCGCCAGCCTGATTATCACTGCTTCCTCGTTCATATTTGGGTGCAGCAGTGTTCAGGAAAATAACCAGAAAGCGGTATTCAATACTCCAGCCTTTAATCCAAACCCCACTTCGGAGTATCTGTCGCCGGAAGAGAGCCTGGAAACCATTTACATGCCGGAGGGCTACCATGTAGAGCTGGTGGCCAGCGAGCCGATGATTAAAGAGCCCGTTGCCATTGCCTGGGATGGAAATGCCCGAATGTACGTTGCTGAAATGCGCACCTACATGCAGGATGCCGATGCAAGCGGTGAACAGCTACCCATCAGCAGAATTTCGCTGCTGGAAGATACCGACAACGATGGAAAAATGGACAAAAGCACGGTGTTTATTGACAGTCTGCTGTTGCCCCGGATGATACAGAGCGTAGGCGATGAATTACTGGTGAACGAGACAAATACCATCAATTTGTACAGCTATAAAGATACCAACGGTGATGGGAAAGCCGACGAAAAGAAACTGCTGTATAGGAATGATGCCTATAATGTGAATGACGCCAACATGGAGCACCAACGAAGCGGCCTGGACTGGAACCTTGATAACTGGATGTACCTCACCTACGACCCGGTTCGCTTCCGCTACACCAATGGAACCATAGAAGCCGATACGCTGGTCAGTGGTTCAAACGGACAGTGGGGCGTCACGCACGATAACTATGGTCGCATCTTTTATTCCCGCGCCGGGGGCGAGATACCTGCAATCGGTTTTCAGATCAACCCGGTGTATGGTACGCTTGAATTTGGCGATCAGTACAGTGCTTCTTTTTCAGAAGTATGGCCGCTGATGGCTACTCCCGATGTACAGGGCGGCCCTCTACGATTACGACCCGACCGAACCCTGAACCATTTTACGGCACCCTGCGGCCAATCTATCTACCGGGGAGATAATCTGCCGCAGGATTTGGTAGGTGATTACATTGTGTGCGAACCCGTAGCCCGAGCCATCCGGCGAGCCAAGCTAGTGAATGAACAAGGCAAAACACTATTAAAAAATGTCTATGAGCAGCACGAATTCATTGCCTCTACCGACATGAATTTCCGTCCGGTAAATACGGCCACGGGGCCCGACGGTAATCTTTACATTGTGGATATGCACCGGGGCATCATCCAGCAGGGCAACTGGACCCAACCCGGTTCTTTTTTGCGTGATAAGATAGACAGCATGGGTTTAGCCGAAAATGTGGGACACGGGCGAATTTACCGCGTAATACACGATGGTTTCAAACCCGGGCCTAAGCCAAACATGCTAAATGAATCTACCGAAGACTTAGTAGCCTACCTTGACCACCCCAACGGATGGTGGCGAGATAATGCCCAAAAAGAAATTATTATCCGCAGAGATCAGTCGGTAGTACCTGCCCTGAGCGACATGGCGATGGGTGATCATGGCCTTTTCTCAAAAGGTCCCAGCACCTTAGGCAGAATACATGCTTTGTGGACGCTGGAAGGACTAGGTACACTGGATAACGAGGTCTTAATCAGTGCAATGGATGATGAAGACGCCCAGGTACGAAGAACGGCAATCTGGGTTAGCGAGCCTTTATTAGAAGCCAATAACGCCGCCCTTATAGAAAAAGCCGCCCAGCTAAAAGATGACCCCAGTGATGATGTACGGGTTCAATTACTGCTTTCCCTGTATTCCAGTTCATCTGATCAGGCACAGGCGACCATTCAGGAACTATTGGATCAGCACCCCGATCATGAAATGCTTGTAGCCACGAAAGATGCACTGGATAAAAACGAAGGGGTGCGAGAATTTGGCAATAAGCTGGGTAACCTGGCTAAGGCCGATCGTGAGCTTATCTTGCAGGGCTCCAATATCTTCAAGTCGCTCTGTGCCAGCTGTCATGGTGCGGATGGTAAGGGTTTAGCCATTGGTGGTGCCACAACGGCTGCTCCCCCGTTAGAAGGTTCGCCTCGTCTGGCCTTTCTGGAGAAAGACAACACAATCCGGATTCTGTTACATGGGTTAGAAGGACCCATCGACGGAAAGCAATATTCCAGCGTGATGCCCGCGATGCATGATAACAGCGATGAGTGGATCGCTTCGGTAGTAAGTTACATCCGGTACGAATTTGGTGGCCGCCCCCCGCGCAACCCCAAATACATTCCCGGTATGGCGCTACCCGCTGAGAACCGGAATGCTGGTTTTACGGTCAGAAAAACTATTTCTCCGGTAGTGACCCCGGAAGAGGTGAAACAACTAAGAGAAGAAACCGCTGCAAGAACCACCGCCTGGACGCTGGAAGAATTGCCCTCTACCTATACTGATGAGGCAGGGCAGTAACGAACTTTTCCGATGGGTACACCTTGCTTAGTTATACAACCAAAGCTTGGTACTCATAGCCTGTAGCATGGTGAGAAATATATATAGCCGGGAGGGTACATAGCATCTCCCGGCTATTTTATTAACAGGCCGGGATAGAGAGGTTCTTGCCTTTATTTAAAGCCAAAATGGCATACAGAAGCCAGTTGCTTAGGAAGCAGAGCTTGTAAAATAGAAATTTTTACACTCGGTGCTCTGGCTCTGTATAGCTAGACAATACACTCCACGCCTCATAAAGCATGCGTGAAAGGCCGATTGTCATGCTCAATTTAACAGATGTAAGGTATTAGTGGCTGGGCATAAATACCGCCTTTAGGGTAGTTAATACACCATAGATAGGGTATTTCTCTGCGGGCGGTGAATGAAGACCTTTGTGCTGTTCATAACCAATTCAGTGGGCTGTCAACCTACCCACTGATATTCACCACAAACCACTTAACCCATGAAACGAGTATTTCTTTCTTTAATGATCTCTGGTATCACAGCATTCTCATCTTGTATAAAAGATGATCCTGAACCGGAAGCGCCTCGCACCAATGTACCTACCGAGATGGTAGGCAAATGGATGTACGGTTCATTTAACATGATTGAGTTCTGGAACTACGACGGCAGCTACGATGGCCCTGGCTTTCAACTGGCCGTGGTGTTTGACTTCAAGCAGGGGGGCGACTATGAGTACTATTTTATGGCTGAGGCCAACAGTTACGGCTGCAAAACCGATGCCTTCACTTACCACAAAGGCACGGTAGAGTTTAATAGCAACAACTCATTTACCATTCATCCGGCCGATGGCAACTTCCGCGGCTTCTACAACTGTGCGCCTAGCAGTAACTTCAACCGTAAGCCCAATCCGGGTGAGCTGAAAGAGCAAACGTTCTATTACGGTTTTGAAAAAGATGATTATGGTAAAGAGTACATGGTCATCCGTATTGATTCTGAAAATGCCGAACCTAGTTATTTCAGCCCTACGGAGTGGTAAGCCTACTCCAAAACCCTTGCTAAAGTGCTACTGGAAATACCGTGAATACGGTAGTCAAAACACCCACCTTCTGGTATTTTCCCGCCCTTGGTTTATGATGACCTTTGTATCGTTCCATCAAGAACATCTGACACTAACAAGAAACGTCAGATACAAAACCCAAAAGTTTTATCAGTAAAAAATCAACATTAACAACAAAACAATTTAACCCAAAAATCACCATGAAAAAGTTATCATTCATTTTCGCCCTAGCTGTAATGGCAATCACCTGGACATCTTGCGACAAAGACAAGGATGATGTAAAACCCAACACAAAAAAAGATTTACTAACCGCCCACCCCTGGAAACTAACCAGCGCTCGTATTGATCCGCCAATTACTGTGGAAACACCTGACACTACGGTTATCATATCAGACTTGTATGATTGGGATGAATGCTTACAAAAGTTTGCGATTACATTTTCTTCCGCGAACACTTACACCTCGGATGGTGGCGACTGTTCAGAAGATGAGCTTATTATCACCAATGGAACTTGGCAATTCAACGAAAGCGAAACCAGTATCACTATAGATCCGTCAGACGATGTTGCCGAAACAGCCAAAATAGAAAAACTAACTGATAGTAATTTTGAAATCAGTCAGGATTGGGATATAGAAGAAGATGATTTTGAGTGGTCCGGTAAGATAATCCTTTCATTCAAAAAGTAAGCATATAACAGTAAAGCGATCCCCTAGCTTTATTCATCGGTTAGCACGCATAACACCATTTAAGTTGGTGATATGGTGCTAACCGCAAAATTCACTTCACAAGTATACTTAACCCAATCATTATCAACATTAAACTAAAATGAAAAAGATTTTATGTGTCATCGCTTTAGCCGCGGTGGCTTTTACCTGGACATCCTGCACCGAAGACGACGAGCAGCCAACGGGCGATAAAACCAAAACTGAATTACTTACTGCCCATGCCTGGAAACTCACCGCCTTAACTATAAGCCCGGCTATTGATGGAAGTACCGATGTTTTTTCCCTTGAGCCTTGTTATAAAGATAATTCGCAAAGTTTTTCTAGCAACGGAGCATTTATTCAGAATGAAGGCAGCAGCATTTGCTCTCCTTACGGAGCTACCGAGAATGGCAACTGGTCGTTCAGCAGTTCAGAAAGTATTTTGAACACCACTTATGATAAAAACAGTGGTTGGGACTCAAGCTACAACATCCTGACACTAACGGAGACCACGTTGAAGTACAGTGGGGTTTATGATATTAGCGGAACCGAACACACCCTTACCTATACATTCTCTGCCCCTTAATCAAGCTGAACTAAATCAAACCAGACTAGCCGGGGTACGCAGTATTCCGGTTATTTTTTTGCGCTGGTATTTTTGCCAGATTCAAATAGCTAACTGAACTCCATTTTCCAGTTTCCAGCCTTTATATTTACAACCATGACCAAGCCAATACTAATTACCGGAGGCAGTCGGGGCATTGGAGCTGCAACGGCATTGCTGGCTGCCGAGAGGGGGTATCACGTTTGTATAAATTATCTGAAAAATCAGGCAGCAGCATTGCGGGTGGTTGAGGCCATCCGGCAGCAAGGTGGGAAAGCTACCGCCTATCAGGCTGATGTCTCTTCCGAAAAGGAGGTAATCGCCCTTTTTGAGGCAGTGGATAAAGAGGCTGGGAGACTGACGGCCCTGGTTAATAATGCGGGTATTCTGGAGACCCAGGCCAGAGTAGATCAGATGGATGCTGCACGGCTTCAGCGGGTTTTTAATGCTAACATTGTAAGCTGTTTTCTGTGTGCTAAAGAAGCTGTAAAACGCATGTCTACCCGCTACGGTGGCTCGGGAGGCGCTATTGTGAATGTATCTTCTATTGCCGCACGCACCGGTGCGCCTAACGAGTACGTAGACTATGCGGCATCCAAAGGAGCCATAGATGCTTTAACGTTGGGTTTGGCAAAAGAGGTAGCGGCGGAAGGTATCCGGGTGAATGGTGTCCGACCGGCTTTTATTTATACCGATATTCACGCCAGCGGTGGTGAACCAGGCCGGGTAGACCGCATCAAAGAACAGATCCCAATGAAGCGGGGCGGCCAGCCGGAAGAAGTTGCCCAGGCCATTCTGTGGCTATTATCCGACGAAGCCTCTTACTCCACCGGAACCTTCATTGACATTACCGGCGGACGGTAATAAAGCGTTAGTAACCCGACCCGGCTCTCACTGGGCCTACCGGCATCTGGTCCATGTAGTACATGATCAGGTTCATCATCTCGTCGGTCGTATTCCAGCCGTAGGTTACATCTTTGGGTGGCACGTTGGGGTTGCCGGGGTTGTTCGCGGTATTGTCATAAACTCCTTCCGCATAAATCACCGAGTTTACCGGTAGCGTAAGCGGTTCCCGAAATACGTACGTCGACTGCCAGTTAAAATCCCAGTCGTTAACCCGTACCAGCGGGACTACCTCACCAGCGGGGGTAATGGCGTAAGCCTTGAAGTATTTGCCCAGCGTGTGCATATGTGGCAGTACCGAGATCAGTTGGATTTCCTGGCTGAGCGGTGCCGAACGCATATAAAAGGTCTTCAACTCATTGGCCGGAATCACAAAGGGTTGGTTTACAATATCGTTTTCCCGAAGGGCAAAGGTTTTTACTTCCCGGTGTACCGGTTTTTTGGTGAAATACAGTTTTACGGTTGACTGATCAGTAGCTTGCACCCCAGACGGAGCGTAATGGACGTTGAAAATCAGGTCGCTATTTTTCTTCAGAGGTTTGCCGGTGCCATCAGGAAACACGATGGGCAAATTGCCTGGCACCCAGCCGTACATAAACTCGTCGGCCAGCGGTGTTTGCTGAAAGTCTTTGATCTTCGGGTCATATTCTGACAAGCCGTCAATACCGCGGATCAGGTTGGTGGTATCTACCATCACTCGGCTGTGGTGTACGTACTGGCGGTTGCCCGGCTCAAACTCAATAGCTTTCAGGTACACATCTTCTTTCAGGTTGGTGGGCACGCTGAAAAAGCGAAAATCCTCAATGCCGGTATCGCTGATTTCGTAGGGTTTATCCATCGTCAGGACCAAATCCGGTTCCATCGCCAGGTGCGGGTTATTGGCAAATTGCGGGGGAGCAGGAGCTTTCTTTGAGTCGCCCTGGGGGGCTCCATTTTCTACCCATACTTTGATCAGATTAATCTCGTGGGGCTTAAGCAGTCGTTCATTTTTATAACGTTGGAAGGTCGGGTCGGCTTTCCAGGGAGGCATGTAGCGGGTTTCGGTAACGTGCTGGATGAATTTGGAGCGCTTGGCCACATCCTGATAGGTGATCAGCGGAAACGGACCAATGCCTCCTTCATGATGGCAGGGAGCGCAATTCTGGTGGATGATATGCACAATATGATCATTGAACGTAATCTGGTTTTGCGCATAGCTGTTGCTAACCCATCCGAAAATACCCAGAAGGAAGCAGATATGAGTGCCCTTCATTATTCAATTTTTTCTATTTATTCTTTGTGTTAATAACTTCAAAGAGCAAATCAACGAAGTAGTACAACTTAGCTAAATGGATGTGCGATTTACAGTTTTATTTTTTTGTTAGCTTAAAGCCATTGTGATAATCTCCCACTAATGCTTCAATAAATTCTTCCGCTAATTTTGTGATTTCTTCCGCCTCTTGCTGGTTCATGAAATTTCCTGAATGAACAATCAGATTTCTGTGAGTATTAATTTTTGCTGCTTTTTTCTTAAGTGAATTGAATATTTTTCTTCGCTCTTGGTTTGTATGTAATGGACAAAGAAGCTTATCCAATTTTCCATAAAGACCATTTGCCCATTTTAACAAATGATCAACAAATTGGGGTTCTAACTGTCTTTGTTTTTGTAATTCATGACGTACTGCGAAATTTGCTGCGATTTCTGCTGCCGTAGCTGCTCTAGTTATTGCTGCCGACCATTCTTTTCGCTTCATAAGCCCATTGATTTTCGTCCAACTAGATTGTAAACGCTCCAGATCTGTTCTTTCACTATAGGGTTTTCGAGGACTTGTCGCCATATTTTATGAAACCTAACATTTTTTTTACCTTGCATCCTGCGGTTCAATCCGAAAAATACAAAATTCTCCTTAATCCTTATGCACTACGCGCTGGCTATCATGATTGGTTTCTTAGGATTAACGCAAGGGTTACCGTTGCAGGCCCAGGAATTGCACTGGCCCGCCGATACTTTTCAAACTTATACCCACCAGCCATTCACGCTCCAGCAAATCCGCGAACACCCGGCTACGGTAGTGCTGTTTCTGGACCCCGATTGCCCGGTCACGCAAAAGTACGGAGCTACCCTGCGCCAGCTTTACCAAAAGTGGCAGAAGGAAGATGTTGATGTGGTGGCCGTCTACCCTGTAGTGGGTATTGACAGTACCGCAGTGGCTGAATTTGCTACGGCTTATCACTACGATTTCACCCATGTGCTTGACCCCAAGCTGCGCCTGGCCCGACACCTACAGGCCCGCATCACGCCCGAAGCCTACGTACTCGATTCCCTCGGGCAGGTACGCTACCGGGGTGCTATCGACAACTGGTTCTACGAACTGGGCCGCTACCGCCGCGTCATCACCGAACATTATGTAGAAGATGTTTTGGCAGCTTACCTGACAGGAGAACCCATTCCGGTTGCCGAAACCGAAGCCATTGGCTGCTTTATCGGTACGGGCGTGGTAGAAGAGCACCATCACAAGCCGTAGGCGATAAGCTGTGATTTATATTATCTTACCAAAGACTTACAAACTACTTTAATGCTTTGTCAACTTAGGGTTTAAACCCTAAGTTGATGAAATTCATAAAAAATAGCCCTTGCCTGGCGGCTTATGATTTACATACATAATTATTTTTATGTAATGGAGGATATCATCTACAAAGCTGGGGCAAGCAAAAAGAGCGTTATAGATTGTCTAAATATGAAATCATAAACCCGCCAGCCGATGGCAGTGGCGCTATTTTATTCTCTCAGGAATATGGTAAAATGTCGGAGATAAGTTACGATTGGTATTTGAGAGATATCCTTACGAAATGGGATGGAAAAGAAGTAGACAAAGATATAATCTCAATATTTCTTTCAGATAGTACGCATGGCAAACGGAATAAAAAGCCAACAACTCGAAGCGGTCATTTATGACAAAAACGGCTCTCTCATGAGAAGATTGTTGATCCTCTTCGTCAGTATCGCGATGACCTCCTGCGAGAGCCGACGACCTCAGGAGCCTGAGGAACCATATCCCTATGAGTCTAATGAGGTAACCTTCACCGCTTTGGATGGCATTAATGAATTAGTCGGTACATTGACAAGGCCTGCCAACGACAGCTTAAAAATGGGCGTGATTCTGATAAACGGCTCGGGTCCGCATGGACGGGATTATGAAAATCAGTTTGGGCACCGACCTTTTTTAGTGTTGGCCGATTACCTCACCAGGCAGGGAATTACCGTTTTGCGGTATGATGAACGAGGTGTAGGGAAATCTAAGGGTAATTATAAGGACGCGACTTACGAAAATTTGGTATCAGATGCGGCGGGCGGAGCACGGTATCTGGCTGAAAATGGGTGTAAAAAGGTCGGCATCATCGGGCACAGCGAGGGAGGCGGAATGGCACTGGCGGTTGCCTTACTAACAAAAACAGATTTCCTGGTACTATTGGCCCCCGACAATTCAACTGCGGATGAGAGCCTGCTGTATCAGACAAGTGCCAGGTTGAAACGCATGGGAGCTACTCAAGAGATAAGCAAGAAGATGCTGGCAACGCTGGACAGCCTCCTTAAAATCGTAAAAGCCGAGCCAGACCATGATGTTGCGCGGTTTAAAATGAATAACCTGATTGCCCAGGTAGACCGACAGGCAAGCCCGGAGTATAAAGGCATAGCAAGGAGAATGGGAGATCCGGATAGGCTTATTCAGGGGTTTTTAGACCCAAAGTTTATGTACCGGCTGAACAACGACCCTAAACAGACACTGGCTAAAATCAGAATTCCTGTGTTGGTGATGTATGGCGATCAGGATACCTCCGTTGACGTACCGACTAACCTACCCCTTATAGAAAAGGCGCTTGATTCGACCAAACATGAAATTAAGGTCTTTCCCGACTTAGGTCACTTGTTTATGAATGCAAAAGGGGCAGATCTAGCAGAAGTGGAAGAAACCATTGCCCCAGAAGTTTTAGACACTATCAAAGAATGGATCTTATCCAACTGAAGAATGCTTTATCTACCGAAGCCTTCGTGCGTCATAAACGGATTTATTCCAGTATCTAATATGCGTATGGTCTTCAGCTTTAGTTAAGAAAATCAATGATGGCCTGGGCGGTTTCTTCAGGTTTTTCTTCATGAAGAAAATGGCCGGTGCTCTCTATTTTCTGTAGTTCAAGATTAGTAATATACGGTGGTAAGCTATACTGAAACATTTCATAACCGGTTTTACTGCCAAGCCCTAGGGCCGGGACCTCAATTTTATGATACTCTTTCATATCCTGAATGTCTTGGGTAAAAGCCTGATACCAAGCGTTAGCTGCTCTAATGCCATCTTTATGATCATAAGCATGTCTGTAAACCGCTCGGTCAAATGCATCAACGGCCTGCTTATTCATCAGTAAATTATCAAAAATCCAATCCTGCATGATATGATACCGGCCCTCCAGTAGCTGCTCTGGCAATTCTTTTACCTGATTAAAAGCTACCCACCAGGGAAAGATTGGGCCTCCCACCGGGAGCATCGGTAGTTTATACATGTTCTCGTCAGGATGAGGGGTATCCAGCATGATAAGCTTACTTGTTCTTTCAGGGTAATTGGCTGCGAAGCTAAACGCTACATTAGCACCAATATCATGCCCGGCAATGGATACTTTCTCGAGCCCTAATTGGTTAATCAGCGCCCAAATATCTTTCGCCATATTTTTCTTTGTATACCCTTCCTGAGGTTTTGCAGAACCTCCCATTCCTCTCAGGTCAACTCCTATTACCTGATACTTTTCGGCCAGCCGGGGCATTATTTTATGAAAACTCCACCAGGTTTCGGGCCAGCCGGGCAGTAGAATTAAGGGCTCTCCTTTTCCTCCAATGACATAATGCAGGTTTATCTCATTGGCTATCTCATGCCTGGAAGAAAAACCCGGCAGTTGTTTTACCAGGGCTTCGTCTGTAATGGTGTCTTTGCTAAACGCTCTATGCGCTTCCATACTAATTTTCGTTTTTAATACCTATACTTCCTTTAAAGGAAAACCAGGAGAACTTCTTGATATCGTTAGGAGCCACATCACCGGATTCTAAAGCAGTAATGGTCGCATCGATGATGCCTCCGAATAAATTAAAGATCCAGGGAATAGTGAGATGATGGCTGATAATACCTTCGGCTTGTAGTTGGGCTACCAATCTAAACCATCTTGATTTTACATCGTCGTACTCAAAAGCCTTTTCAGTATCCAGTTCAGCGTAATTACTGCGCTGGTACAGCTTCTTCAGGAAAGAATACTTACTTCCACTATCTACTGCCGCATACAGCATTTGCTCTAGTTTAACCAGCGGTTTATCACTGCTGTGGTAGGCGTTCAGCATGGCAGTATTGCAAGTCAGAAGCATTTCCTCTTTACAGCACTCAATCAGCTCCTGTCTATCGTTAAAATAACGGTGCAACGTCCGGCGCGACACCCCGGCGCTGGCCGCAATAATCTCTAAAGTGACTGATTCATCTCGGTTAAAACAGGGAATCGCTGCGTCAATGATCAACTGCTTTGTATCTTTCATGTCGCAATTATACGAAAAATGTCACAATAATATGACAAATCGGATTGTTAAAATTTATTTTGACCTCCCAAAATCACCAAATGGCCATTGTTGCTCAAGAAAAACAGGTGATTGTAGAAGGTAGAATTTTTTGTGAGCAGTAAAAGAGGCTATTGCGTTTCTGTTACGGCCCAAAAAAGGCATTTCATGCAATTCTTTAATTTCATATATGCCCTGAGTAAAAGCACTACTGCGCGAACACCTTCTCTATGCTTAGCCTGAGCAATACGTAATTTTTAGTAGATTTGAAGTTTTCAGATTAGTAAGAAACCCTCTAATGGGAGATGGTTACCTATTAAGTCAGGTATCATAAATAACAAAAGGAAAATGAGATCAAAACTACTACTAAGCCTCGTATTTATTCTACTTTATTGCCAAGCCTATAGCCAGTCCGATAAGACGAAAATATTGTTGCTGGGCTCTGATCATTTATTCCAGGTGTATCAGGAAGGTAATCCGGAAACCGATGTGCTTACCCACGAGAATCAGGTCGAGATACAGGCGTTTACTTCATCAGTTGAGCAGTATCACCCCGATATGATCATGATTGAAAGCCTGCCCGAAGCTCAGGCCGAGGTAGATAGCTTATATGCTCTGTACCGTCAGGATAAGCTCGATGTGAGTAGCCTGGAATATGGCCGCAGCGAGGTATACCAACTGGCCTTCAGAATAGGAAAAAGCCAGGGGCTGGATGAAATTGTCTGCGTGAATTCTAAAGGTGGCACTTCCCAAAACATACTGGATAATGGGGACAATATTGAGCTCTACCAGAACGAAACCACCGAGTTTAGGAAAGTAGTAGGAGCCAAGTACGCTGCTTTACGCGAAGGCACGCTACCGTTCAACGAATACCTCACCTTCCTGAATCAGCCCGAGGCCTACAATATGATCTACCACCTGCGCTACCTGACCCCGGCCCGGGTCACCAACGGCACCTTTACCAATCCGGACGAGATGGTAGATACGGCTTTTATTGATCCCCACTACATTGGAGCTGAACTCATCTCCGTATTCAAAAACCGAGACTATAAGATCTATTCTAACATTGTTACTAACCAGCTACGTAAAAAACCGGAACGCATGCTGCTCATCATTGGGGTAGGGCATATCGGCTCCCTAAAAAGCATCTTCCGCGACGACCCCGCCTACGAACTGGTAGACGCCAACGAATACCTGATGAAGAACTAAGGCGCTGCTATGTGCTAAACCAGAGCAGAAAATAAAAACCATTAGCCTAGGAATATTACTTGCCGTAAGATGACAAAACTACGCTATGGTAAAAATACATCACCAGCCAACCCCACTTGAAAGGCCTTTAAACCCTGAGTATATTGCGTGTATACACTAGTTGGCAGCCATTTATGAAGGGAGAGTGAACGGCTGCCAACAATGTGTATGGGCAATTTAAATTTGATTAATAATTTTAAAGGTAAATTTAAACTGCACATAATTAGTGTTGCCTGCAAGCTAAATTAGAAAAATGACTTCAGAAGAATTTGTACTCGGATTCTATAGAGAACGTGAAAATCTGATGAATTTATACTTTCATCCTAAATCGGAAACTGACATAGGGCAGTTGATACAATCTCTGCAATTAGATAAAGAAAAAGCAAAGGCGCTAAAATTGATTGTGAACGGTGTGATCAGAGATGTAATGTATAGCATTTTGTTAGGGATTGATGGAGAAGCTGCCATTGGTGATAGACAAGAAACTTACAAACTGTTAGATGAGGACAATAACGAGTTGACAGGCGGAGAGATCGAGGGTTACGCATGGGAATACTTTCAAAATAGAGAAGAGAGACAATAATATTTTGACCACTCGAACCGATTAAAAGATAGAAAAGCCAGCAGGCAACATCGGGCAATTCTTAGCTTGGCGAAAGTTAAGCCAGAACATTAGCTGTGCCAAGTACGAAAATTAATAATTTAAAAGACAAGCGCCTATAAACCTGGCCGTTGGCTCGCGCTGGCAGCGACAGACTCCAGACAATCCGGTCATCTAATCGGTGTGACGCTTTACTAACAAACATTCCCGTCAGGATAAATGAGCTGCTTTTGAACAACTTTGAACAATCTTGAACAACTTTGAAACGGTAAAATGTAGGACAGAGGTAAAATAACGCTGATTGTTGTAGGATCACCTAAAGAATCAGTTGACATATGAAAACTCTAAACGCCACTGTCCTATTGTTGTTATTCACCTCGCTTGTGTTTGGCCAGAAAGTAAAACTTTCAAAGGCCAATGTAACGCCAAATAATACTGAGATATCTGAAGTGAAATTTAAAGGTAAAAACGCCTTGAAAGTGAAGGCAATAGTGGGCAGTGAGTTAGCGATTGTAAAACTACCCAACTCCAACTTTGAAGATGGTATCATTGAGTTTGAAATGGCTTCTAACAGAGCTATCGATGCACATCCGGAAAACAGGGGTTTTGCCGGAATGGCCTTTCATGTGTCAGAGGATAATTCCGCATTGGATTGCATTTACCTAAGAGCTACCAACGGCCGGGCTGAAGACCAGGTACGGCGAAACCATACGGTACAATACTTCGCTTTACCTGATTTCCATTTTCCAGTTCTACGAGAGAAGTTCCCTGAAAAGTATGAAACCTATGTAGATGTAGTGCCCAATGCGTGGATAAAACTAAAAATCGTAGTGGAAGGTCGAACAGCTAAACTCTACGTGGCTAATCAAAGTCAACCCACCCTCATTGTGAGTGAAATGCTTAATAAGAATACCTCAGGCGATATTGCTTTGTGGGTAGGTGGGGGCACTATTGCTTATTTTGCCAATGTGAAAATCACAAAAGGCAGAAGTGAAAAAAACGGGAAATGAGAAGAACGGCGTTACTACTGCCAACCGTGTGTATGTAACATAGCGCTGGCCCAGTGTTGCATTGTAGTTTCAGTTTCTTAATTTCGTTCGGTGTTGTGAGACAAAACGCAGCCGTTCGCTAAAGCCATTCATTTGTCATTAGGCTTTAGCTCTTAAATCGCTACGTTTTATATACCAGCGTTGTGGCTAATTCTGAAACAACAAATATGAAAGCAGTTGCCTACAAAAAATATGGCCCCCCCAATGTCTTAAAGTTGGTAGATATCGAAAAGCCGCAAGTAAAGGACGATGAGATTCTTGTTAAAATATATGCAACAACCGTCACGTCAGGAGATGCTAGATTACGTGCTTCAGATTTTCCACCTCTGGCCTGGCTTCCGGTCAGGTTGGTGTTTGGTCTGTTCAAGCCAAAAAAAGAAATATTAGGGCATGAATTATCGGGTGTTGTGGAAGTCGCCGGAAAAGACGTTACCCAGTATAAAGTTGGCGATGAAGTTTTTGGCACCCCTACCATGCTTAAAACCGGCTCGTACACCGAATATATATGCATACCACAAGAAAGAAAAAAAGGAGTACTCGGGTTAAAACCAAAAAACCTTAACTTCAAAGAAGCGGCAGCCCTGCCCGTGGGTGGGATGACCGCCTTATTTCTGTTAAACAAAGCTAATCTCAGCCAGGAGCAGGATGTATTAATTTATGGCGCTTCAGGAAGTGTAGGAAGCTACGCTATTCAAATTGCTAAGGCTCAAGGTGCCACCGTGGTGGCGGTCTGTAGTAGTTCTAACTTCGACATGGTAAAATCACTTGGGGCGGTCAGCACGATTGACTACCGGAAAGAGGATTACGCGCTGCTCACAAAAAAGTTTGATATCGTGTTTGACGCCGTGGGAAAAACATCAAAATCGAAAGCCAAGAAAGTATTGAAGCAAGGAGGTAGGTTTGTTTCGGTAACGTCACTCACCAGCCCGAAACAGGAGCATCTAAATAAACTACGTGAACTTGCTGAACAGGGAAAAATTAGACCATATATAGATCAATGTTTTCCCCTTTCTGAAATGGTGGCCGCACACGAGTATGTTGATAAGGGACAAAAAAAAGGGAACGTAGTCATTGAAGTAGCCAATTAACAGGTTTCCGCCTCGAGACACTATGACCAAGAAGCAGACCAAAGGAATTATAAGAATAGCTTTGTTTATCGGAACAGCCATCTCATTGTTCTATGTGCCCTGGCCTATTGTGAAAGCATGGATAGCACCATTACCCAAAACAGTACAGGAACAAGTAGATAAAGCAGCTGATTATGGGTTTGACGGCATTGTTGTTTATGTAGATAAACCGGGCCAGAAGCCAGCATTCTATACTTCAGGTTACAAAAATAGAGAGCGTAAAATTCCTGCCGACCCTCACGCATTGTTCAAAATTGCCAGTGTTAGCAAGCTGTATACTGCCGTTGCTATCACCAAATTGGTCAGCGATGGCCGCTTATCTTTGAATAACACGTTGGCTGATTATTTTCCTGAGCTGGTAGGGCGGATAGAAAATGCCAATGAGATTACCGTGAGGATGATGGTGCAACATCGCAGCGGAATTCCCAATTATACCGACACTAAAAGCTACTGGGCACACCCGAAACAAAGCGATCCAGAACGACTAGCGTTGATACTTGATTTACCAGCCAACTTTCAACCCGATACAGAATATGAGTATAGTAATACGAATTACTTATTGCTTTCCCAGCTCATAGAAAGAGTAACCAACGAACGCAAATTTCAATACATTGAGGAAGAAATTTTAGAACCGCTAAACCTTAAAAACACCTACGGCTCTATTCACGATGTCAATCTGGAGGATGTAATGAGTGGCTATTATGTTGGCTACGAACACGATTTAAAGACCAATGATAATGGTGTAATGCTGGCTAGCGCCGAAGATTTGGGCAAATTTGTTAGAGCGTTGAATGATGGCTCTGTCTTTAAAGATAAAAAAGAACAGGAGATCTATTCCTCCATTTACGAGTATGAACATACCGGTTTGATTCCGGGCTATCAAACAATTGCCAAATACCACCCGGACATCGATGCGGTAGTCATTCAATTCACCAATACTGTCGACTTCGCAGGCTACAACTGGAATTTATCAGAAGTAATGTATGGCAGAATTTTAAAAATAGTTAGAAATAAAAACTAGCCACAATCATAGGCATAAAACGTAGGGTTAGCCTCTGGATTTTCTTGTTGTTTTACGTATTGATTGATCTGTTTGCAAATAAACGATATTGGCTCAAAGTTTATGGAATTCCGGAATTCCGGAATAGGTTTACATACGGTGGTCGATAAAGCGCCTCGTGGCTAAGCCAGCGCATGGAAAGTCCGATCACGAATCCCCTAAGTACGAAAGTTATTACTCGGAAGAAAACGTCAACAACTGGCCCAGCTACTCGCTTAGGCGTGTAGGATAGGCTTGCGACACGGACAATCCCGATTTAGAGCCCTCTCACTGTAGTTGAACAGGGCTCTCACAACGTAGGCTGATTTTCACAGGGGCTACCTTATTTCCTAACACCGTTGGTGAGTTTGCTGAACTGCTAGATAGCTTGTCAACACCGTGGGCAAGCTTTCAGAGTTACTTGATAGCTTCCCAACTGCGTGGGCAGACCTGCAGGGTTACTCGATAGCTTCCCAACAGCGTAGGCAAGCTTGCCAGACTAAAAGAAAGCTTCTCCCCACCGTAAGCGGGTTTCCGATCACTGACTATAAACGCTCTCAACAAATTATTCTGCTCTGAGGATAAAGTAGCTTCAGGTATCCCAGTTTTTAGACCAAACTATTAGCAGTAGACCACATTAAA
The DNA here is from genome assembly GCF_022458895.1 of Roseihalotalea indica. The sequence continues at coordinate 1,044,599 of NZ_JAINFL010000002.1, forward strand.
CATGCGTATTCGCTAAAGGAGCTTCTGTTTTGCGGAGCAGTTTTGAGCTTCACGGGTAAAGTTGACCGTTCGGGCTTCAGCAGCTTTATGGTTGCCAAAAGTATAACATCTTAAGCCTGATAATCCTTCTTGGCCCCTCTTGAAGTTTGCTATCTGCCTCTTTGCTACTTGAATACCCTCGCTTACCGCTAGTTCCATAAAATACCCCCGACATAAAGGCCTGACAACCTAAAACCTGCTCTATTTCTTTACCGATTTCCACAGCTTTTTGCCCAGCATGACCAGTAGCAACACGACTGCACCAATAATAAGCCCGGCCAGCAACTCGAATATGATGCTCGGGATATGGATGCTTTCTTCAAGGTGATGCATAAAAGGCAAATTATGCACAAAAATACCCCCGGAAACCAGCAGCAGGGCAATGGTTCCTATCACCGACAGACTCTTGATGATTTTGGGTAAAGCCCATACCAGAAACCTGCCTACCTTATCAGAGAAGGTGTTATCTTCTTCATTAAGGTTGATAAGTTTGGCGCCAAATTCGTCCATGCGCACAATCAGTGCCACCAGACCATATACGCCAATAGTAGCTACCAGAGCAATAAGTGACACAACCGGGATCTGTATTTTCAGCGGTTCATCAGCTACTGAGCCCAGGGCAATAATCACAATCTCGATAGAGAGAATAAAATCAGTGAGGATGGCCGATTTTACTCGTTCTTTTTCCAGAGCCAGTATTTCACTTTCTGAAAGTTCTTTTTTCGCGGGCGACTCAGAATGGTGAGCATGCGGTACCAAAAACTCGTATATCTTTTCGGCCCCTTCGTAGGCCAGGTACAGCCCGCCAACTACCAGAATAATGGTAATGACCGACGGAAAAAATGCGCTGAGCAAAAAAGCAATGGGCAGAATAATCACTTTATTGAGTAGCGAGCCTTTGCTAATTGACCATAGTACCGGCAACTCCCTGGAAGACATAAAGCCGGAAGCTTTTTCGGCGTTTACTGCCAGGTCATCACCTAAAATACCCGCGGTTTTCTTTCCCGCAATTTTGCCCATGGTGGCCACATCATCCATCAGCGAAGCGATATCATCTAAGAGTGCAAAAAATCCTGAAGCCATAGGTAAATGTTAGAGTTTGTAGGGGCAAAGTAAGTGATTTTAAAGGTTAAGGACTACACTCATGTTAATTTGAGAGAAGTTATGTGGCTCGCCCCATGGTTTGAGCATAAGCGTATGCTGGTAAATAGCTGATTACCAAATGACTATTTGCTGACGTTCTACACTATATAAAGCAGAAGAATTGCTACCTCCTCAGAGTCACTCGAAGAGGACTGTGAGGAATAAATTGTGAATTTTAGCTTTATTTATTGGCTTACTAAACTAATCGCGTCACGCGGTGGGCGCCACGCGGTGGGCATCACGAAGGCCTATGGCTGCATAACGTGGTACTGTCTTTACATTATTCTGATTCTCTTTTATAGACATGACAGGAATCAACTGGCAGGAGGTTGTACAGAGGGATAGCCTCCTGATAATCGCCTCCAGCAACATTTACCTACCAGGATAGAGTAGACTTTCAAAAGAAAACGACTTTCTACATAGTGATTAGAATAGACGCTGTTACTCACTTTTTAGTTTTTGTACCGGATTGGCTACAGCGGCCTGGTAGGATTTCAGACCAACCGTAAGCATACCGATGGCAAAGGTGAGCAGACCGGCGGCTATAAATACTATGGCTTGCAGATTGATGCTGAAGACGAAGTTATCCAGCCACTGCTGTAGGAAGAAATAGGCGATGGGGGCGGCCATCACGAAAGCCAATGCCATCAGCAGGGCATACTGCTGCCCCAGCATCATGATCAACTGGCCGGTTCGGGCACCGTGTACCTTGCGAATGCTGATCTCTTTAGACCGCTGATCGGCGGAATAGGAGGATAAACCCAGCAGCCCGAGGCAGGCTACAAAGATGGATACGATAGCAAAAATCGTTACGAGTCGTCCTAAGGTCATCTCACTACGGTACGAGTCGGCATAGGTCTGATCCAAGAAATTATACTGGAAAGGAAACTCCGGGTTGAGCCGTTGCGCCACCTGCTCTATGCCCTGTAATGCGGCTTGCACATCATCTTGCGTGCGCACAAAGGCAAACAATGTGCGGGCGGGGTCATAACGAATCACGAGCGGCTCAATAGGTTCGTACATACTGCTCATATGAAAATTGCGCACTACGCCAATGATTTTGCCCGGCATATCCCAAACGGAAAAGTCCTGTCCTACCGGGTCTTCAAAGCCTAAGATGTCAGCGGTTACTTCGTTGATAATGTAGTTGGCCGTATCGGTAGAGAACTCGTGAGAAAAGGCACGACCTTGAATGATCTCCACCCCCATGGTCTCAAAAAACTCAGGATCGGTATTGATTACATTCATCTCTACCTCGTAGTTTGGGTCTTTGCCCTCCCACTCGGCACTGCCGGTAGAGTTACGAACCTGTAATGGGTTGCTACTGGTAAGCGTCACACTCTTTATTTCGGGAATATTTAGAAGCTGGGTTTTGTAGGCTTCACCCCGTCCCTGAAGGCTGCTGGACAAATCCATATACACCAGGTTTTCCTTGTCCATACCCAGATTCTTATTCATAATATAATTGATCTGCTGAGAGATAACCAGTGTGCCGATAATCAGCAGCATAGAAAGGGCAAACTGGAAGGTTACCAGACCACTGCGGAAAAAGCGGCTGGTAGGGGAGTGCTTGATAATACCCTTTAATGAATTGACCAGCGGAAGAGACGGTAACAGCAGCGCCGGATAACTTCCCGATAGAAAGCCAGTGATACACGTAATACCTACAATCCCCAGCCACAATTGCAGACTGGTAAAATCTAGCCCCAGCGACTTGCCGGTAAGATCATTAAAGAAAGGAATCAGTAGACGAACCATCAGCAGGGCCACCAGCACCGAAACGAAGGCCAGCAGGAAAGACTCGGCAAAAAACTGCAAGCCCAGGGAGCCTTTAGGTGAGCCTAACACCTTCCGCAGGCCAATTTCTTTAGCGCGCCGACTGGAGCGGGCAGTCGCCAGATTCATGAAATTCACGCAGGCAATGATCAAAATAAAGATGGCAGCGATGGACAGGATTTTTACATACTGAATACGCCCACCCGCCGGTAAGCCATTCTCAAAGGTAGAATACAGATAATGCTCTGCGTACTTTTGCAGATAAATGCGCTCGTCGGCCGCATGGTCGGTATGGTTATTAATTTCCGGCTCGGCCCGTTCGCGCACGGCAGCCAGATCAGCCCCTTCCCGAAGTGTAAAGTATATTTCAAAGCCACCGTTAAACCAGCTTTGCATCCACTCGCTTTGCTGCACAAACGGATCAGCCGGCATCAGCCAGTCGAACTGTAAAGATGAGTTGGTGCCCGGGTTTTTAAAGACTCCCGTAACCACTACTTCGTACTGTCCGTCAATGGTAAAGGTTTGGTCCAACGCCTCACTTTGCCAGTCATCCCCGAAGTATTTTTGAGCCAGGGTTTCCGAGATAATCACTCCGTCTACATTTTCCAGAGCGGTTTTCGGGTCACCTACTACCAAAGGATACGAGAAGATGCTCAGAAACTCAGGCGAGGCAAAGTGCCCCGATTCCATGGTTGACGCTTCCCCGTGCCGAAACAACAAAGGCATGTTCCAACTGAATAAGGTAACTTCTTCTATTTCGGGGTACTCGTTTTCCAGCACGAACTCCAGTGGCTGAGGAATGGAGGAGGTCGTCATCACCTGCCCACTGCCCTGGTACATATTGCGCCACACTTGGTAGATTCGCTCTGATTTGGCATGGAAGCGGTCCATGCTTACCTCATCTTTCACCCATAGGGCAATGATGATACTGGCGGTGAGCCCGATGATGAGGCCCAGCAGGTTAAGTGCCGTATAGCCTTTGTAGCGTAAGGCATGGCGAAAAGCAGTTTTGAAGTGGTGGCGTAGCATAGCAGGAGTGTTTGATGGGTTAAGGGTTATGTTTCTAATAATGCCAGGGCGGAAAAGCAAGAGCACATCCCGGTAATAAAGTAGTCGGGCCTGAGCCGGTTGTTCGGTAAGCCGCTCCTCATACAATTCCTGCAGGTCGCCTTCTACGTCTTCCAGCAAATCAGGATCGCAGAACCAGCGCAGGAACTTTCGTGGGAGTGTGGGAGGCGATATGGGATGAGGGTTTTTCAATAGCAGGTAAAAGGGTTGAAGGAGTGAATTATTGAAGGGGTGAATGAGTGAGTAAATATTTGATGGTTACTGATTTATATGATGAGTTCTTCTTGAAGTAATTTTGTCGGGTTAAGTAGTTGGGCAGTTTGAGGTTGCAGGTTCTTAGCCATTTGGCCATCAAGCAATTAAGCCATTTGAAGATGTCGTATTTAATTAAACTCGAAAGCGATAGAAGGAATAGCGGCCCAAAGCTGTTTGCGGGTATCCATGACATGCTCCAGGGCTCGTTTGCCGTAGGGCGTGACTTTAAAGTAGCGTTTGCGCTTGCCGCCCCGCACGGCGGTTGCCTCCCTAAACTCTGAGGTCAGAAAGCCTTTCTTTTCCAGCCGTTTCAGTGCCGTTCGCATAGCTCCTACGCTTACATTCCGGTTCAGCCGGTTTTCTATCTCCTCCTTAATAGAAATTCCATAGGCGTTGTCGTACAGCACGGCAACCGTCAGCAGTACAATCTCTTCAAACTCTCCCATTGAGTAGTTTTCCATAGCACTTGGTTATTTAAGTCCTAAATGTAATCTAAATATATTAATCCTAAAAGTAGTCTTTATAAATAATGAGCTTACTCATGCTTTTTTTCAAAGCTCTGGCAGGCAAACCATGCCGGGCCAGAAGGATAATTCCTCATATCAGGTTTACCTGCGGTATCGCTCCAGTATAAAAGTGCGATAAAGTGTATCAACTGCTAAACCGTAGTGTATCATGACAAAGAAATTACTAATTACTATTACCCTTTTTGCGTATTACTTTACTTCGTATGCTCAGGGAGATGTGTCAGATTCGGTGCATGTAGGGTTGAAGAAAAATGTCGTTCATATCTCGGCTGGCTTCGTGCCGCTTCGGGGCGCATATAATCTGAATTATGAAAGGATGATTGCAGAACTGTCCAAAAGTTTCATCAATAGTATCTTGCTCAGAGTAGGCGGGGGAGAATGGGGCGCCTGGGCAGTAGGTGGTTCCCATCTAGTAGGGGGAGTTAGTATACTGACGGGATCGCGAAAAGGGCATGTAGAGTTCAATGCCGGACTAACCCGCTTGTATGACCGGCTGGGATATGAGGGTCATATAGAGTCCAATCTGCTATTTAACAATAATGAACCCCCGCCGCCAAAATCACAGTTCGTATACTACTATCCGGCGGGTGCGCTGGGATACAGGTACCAGAAGCCCGGTGGTCATTTCGTATTTAGAACAGGTATAGGTTATCCGGAGACTATCTATATTGGTTTTGGCGCTGCTTTCTAGTATTAAAACACATAGTGAATGGAGATAGAAGAGTTGCTCACCCAATTACACCATTTGGCCGACCCGGCTTATTTGCCCAAGATGCAACGTTTTGGTATTCCGACCGAGCAGGCACTGGGCATTCGGATGCCTTTGCTTCGGCAACTGGCTAAACCCTATCGTAAGCAGCATCAGCTTGCTTTGGATTTGTGGGAGCAGCCTATTCACGAAGCCCGCCTACTGGCTACGCTGGTGGATGACCCAAAGCAGGTAACCGATGGTCAGATGGAAGCCTGGGTGACTGACATCCGGTCCTGGGATTTATGCGATCAGGCCTGCGGTAACCTATTCTGGAATACTCCTTATGCGTATGATAAGGCTATTACATGGTGCCAGCGTCCCGAAGAGTTTGTGAAACGGGCTGGTTTTGTGCTGATGGTAGAGTTGGTCATTCACGACAAGAAAGCCACTGATGAGCAAATCCTGGCGTTTTTTCCATACCTGGAAGCTGAAGCCCACGACGAGCGTAACTTCGTGAAGAAAGCCATTAGCTGGATGATCCGCCAAACCGGAAAGCGCAACCTAACCCTCCACCAGGAAGCCCTGGCTCTGGCCAATCGCCTATCCACCCAAGACAACCGACCTGCCCAATGGATATACCGAGACGTGATGAAAGAACTCCGTAGTGAAAGCGTGCTGAAGAGACTACAAAAGAATAATGAGTGATGATTAGTGAGTAATGATGAATGATTGGTAAGAAATAATTAATTTTCATCACTCATCACTCATCACTCATCACTCATCACTCATCACTCATCACTCATCACTCATCACTCATCACTCATCACTCATCACTTCAATTGCTTGCCAGTAAATTGCAGGACTCTACAAGCCGGATGAACTCCTGGCGGTAGCCTTCTTCATCTTTTCCTTGAGCTTCGCGGGCCAGTTGGGCAACGGTGTCGTAGGTTAAGTCGCCTTTGTACTGAGAATCGCGTAATAGCATGCCGAAGCCAGCAACGGAGGCAGCGAAGCGGAAATTCCCGGAGGTTTGCTCGAGGGGCAATACTTCATTGGTCAGGGGTTGCTCGATGAGCTGGCTGGTGTTGCTGTTGGGAGCTTTGTAGCGCAGTTTCAGAGTAAGCCACTCATCGGAGCGGTTGGCGGTACGCTCGGTTTTCTGCTGTTGATATTTCAGATTGTCTACTGATTTTAATAAATCACCGGCATCTACTCCGGCCGGAATAATTTCGTACAGGGCCGTGACGGTGTGGCCTGAGCCTAGTTCGCCCGCGTCTTTTTTATCATCGTTAAAGTCCTCACTTTTCAGTGCCCGGTTTTCGTAACCAATCAGTCGGTAGCCCTGCACTTTGGCGGGGTTAAACTCAATCTGGAATTTTACATCTTTGGCAATGGTAAACATGGTGCCGCCAAACTCACTAACCAGCACTTTTTTGGCTTCCTGAATATTGTCGATATACGCGTAATTGCCATTTCCTTTATCGGCCAGTAGTTCCATTTTAGAATCTTTGTAATTGCCCATACCAAAGCCCAGTACGGTCAGGAAGATGCCATCCTCTCGTTTTTTCTCAATCATACGTTCCATAGCCGAGTTGCTGGACTCGCCAATGTTAAAATCACCGTCGGTAGCTAGAATCACTCGATTGTTACCGTCTTCGCGGAAGTGTTTTTTGGCAATATCGTAGGCTAGCTGTATTCCGGCCCCACCGGCAGTAGAACCACCCGCTTCAAGGCGATCAATTGCGGCTTTGATAGCGGCTTTGTCGCTACCCGGAGTAGACTCCAGCACAACCCCAGCGGCCCCGGCATACACTACAATAGCCACCCGGTCATCATCACGCAACTGATCAGTCAGCATGCGGAATCCTTTTTTGAGCAGCGGTAGCTTGCTGGCATCCTGCATAGAACCGGATACATCAATCAGAAAAACCAGGTTAGAAGCAGGAAGTGATTCTGTTGGAATTTCTTTTCCCTGCAAGCCTACCTGCAACAGATGGTGTTTCGGATTCCAGGGGCATACCGCCAGTTCGGTACCCATAGAAAAAGGAACGTCGTTGGTAGGCTGAGGATAATCGTAGGTGAAGTAGTTGACCATTTCCTCAATGCGTACCGCATCGGTAGGGGGCATCTCGCCCTGGTTAATAAACCGGCGGATGTTACCGTAGGATGCCGCATCTACATCAATAGAAAAGGTTGACAGCGGATTGCGGGTAGCCGCCAGAAACGGATTTTCCCGAATGGTGGCATATTCTTCGGTATTAAATTCTTCAGGCATCTCACCATCGTAAGGCGGGTAGTACACTTCCTCTTCATCCGCCATCTCGTACATCATAGGTGCCGAAGCTACGGACTGTGTTCCTCGAATGCGGACTACCGCAGCAGTTTTAGCCGATCTTTTCTGTATTCCGTAACCGGTCACCACTACTTCAGACAACTGCTGTATATCTGCTTCCATTTGCACATCAATTACCGATTGCTGCTTTACCTTAATCTCTTGTGAAATATAGCCAATGGTACTAAAGACGAGCACATCCTTCTCAGAAACATCTTCCAGGCGATACTTTCCTTTACTATCAGTGACGGTGCCCACTTTAGTACCTTTAATAATAATATTCACTCCCGGTATAGCTGCGCCATCCTGAGCATCGGTAATCGTTCCGGTAATGGTTTGGGTAGCAGGTTGCAGACTGAAGCCTGTGAGCAATCCGGCTAGTATTAACATCATAGTTTTCATAAGAGTATCGTTTCGTTTCCTAGGAGATGCAGTGTAATGAGAGATTCCACACGGCATGGTGAAAAAAAATTTTTTATCTTCTTGTGTGGAATTGGACAAGCGTTTGCATCCTAGTAGTGTAGTTGCAACAATATGCTCTTTAAACGACGTAGTAATAAAGCTTTGGATGACGCCCAGCTGTTACAGAAGTATCAGCTTACGGGTGAGCTCCCGGTATTGGGTGAGCTCTACGATCGCTATATGGCGTTGGTTTACGGGGTGAGCCTGAAATACTTTAAAAACAAAGAAGACAGTCAGGATGCCGTGATGCAGATTTTTGAGCTGCTGGTTGAGCGTTTGCGCACCGAGGAGGTACGGCAGTTTAAGCCCTGGCTGTATGTGGTAACCCGCAACTACTGCCTGATGCAGCTACGAAAAGTTAAGGTACATCATATTCCGTTAAATGGGCACACGGAACATCTGGAAGAAACAGATGACGAAAATTTATCGGAAGATCAGTGGCAGTTGTTAGAAGAAGGCATGGGTAGCTTGCCACAAGAGCAGCAGCAATGTTTACAACTGTTTTACTGGCAACAACAATCGTATCAGGATATTGCGGCGCGAACGGGCTACGAGCTAAAACAGGTAAAAAGCCATATTCAGAACGGCCGACGAAATTTGAAAATCTTTGTGGAGAGAAATCATGAATAAGCAACGCTACAATATAGACGAAGCCTTGGTGCAACGCTACCGCGAAGGAACGCTCTCAGAAGAGGAGCAGGCGTGGCTACAGGAGCACCCGTTTGAAGCCGAAGCTTTGGAGGGGTTGGCCGAAACTCCGCAATGGTCGGAGGATGTAGCCGAGTTACAGCAACGTTTAGGGGAACGTACTGCCAGGCAACGCAGTATGTGGGGAGTGTATAGTCGTTATGCCGCTGCTTTGGCCTTGCTGATTACGGTGGGCTGGTTTACCTATCGTTTTGCTTTTCAGGATGATTTTTCCGTACCAATCGCTCCTTACCAGCAGCCTGAGGCACCCGCGATGAGCGAAAGTTTCATGTCGGTACCGGACTCTCTTGAGAAAGTGCCCGGCGAGGGAATTTCTACCTTGGCTGATCAATCTTATATCGCTCAGGTTCAGCAGTCGGTAAAACCAGTGCCAGTTCCTAAGCGCGAAGTACCTTCTCTGCCTTCGGCGGCATCTTCTCCCGAATCAGTTGAAAATCTGGCCCTGGCTGATCAGGTAGAAGTAGAAGAAGAGAACGATCAGGAAGGTGAATATGTGTTGGAGGCACCGGTTTTATCTAGAAAAATGAGTGTTTCTCAGAAGCGAGCCCGTATAGCTCCGCCAGCTGACCCGTTTGGCCATCGGGTGGGTGGACTGGTATATTCTGCGGATGATCGTGCGCCTCTGCCCGGAGTGAATGTGACAGTAAAAGGAACGCTGGTAGCAACAGTCACCAATGTAGACGGTCATTTCTCTGTACCGGTTCCAGATAGCACAAAAACCACGCTTCTATTCCACTCGGTTGGGTTTCTCTCCGAAGAAATAGCTATTGACCAGCAAGACTCGCTAGCCATCGCTATGGAACCCGACGTACAAGCTTTGAGTGAAGTAGTTATCGTTGGATATGGCAGCAGTGATCACGCTTTATCTCAGGCAGCCTATCCTATTCCTTCTAGAAAGGCATTCCGTGAGTATTTAGAAGCGCAACTTCGTTATCCAACGGAAGCTCAACAAAACGGTGTTGAAGGAACAGTGAAGGTACAGTTCACAGTAGAGCAAGATGGCGAATTAACTAACTTTCAGATCAAAAAAAGCCTGGGGGCTGGCTGCGATAAAGAAGCTATCCGCCTGATCCAGGAAGGTCCTGCCTGGCAACCCGCCTTCCGAGACGGGCAACCTCAGCCCCAGCAAGTTACCGTGAAAGTACGCTTTAAACAGTGAACAGTGAACAGTGAGCAATTAGCAATGAGCAATTTGGATGTATGCTATAATAGTTAACAACCATGATTTTTAAATTTGCACCCTGCACCCTGCACCCTGCACCCTGCACCCTGTCTACTTCAGCAGTTCTAAGTCGCGAATGAGGATTTTGCGGCGGTCGAAGTTGATGATATTTTTCTCTTTCAGTTCGTTGAGAATAGTAGTAACTGTTTGGCGCGAGGTTCCGGTTAGGCTGGCAATATCCTGGTGCTTGAAATGATTAGGAATAAGCGTTTCAAAGCCAACCTTACGTCCTTTTTCCCGGGCCATATCCCGCAGAAACTCTATCACCCGGGTGCGCGCATCTTTAGAGATTAACAGCTCTATGCGCCGTTCCAGCTTCTGAATGCGTTTGCCAACCATTTTAAAAATGTTCATGCTCAGATCCTGATTGTCAGCCATGCGGTTTCGCATATCGTCTAGTGTCATAGCGCACACGCGGGTTTCGCTATCCAACGCCATGGCAAAATCCCGATGGTTTTCTTCACCGGTAAGCGCCATTTCTCCGAACACCTCGCCCGGACCAAGAATAGTCTTAACAATCTCTTTTCCTTCATCCGAATACATGCCGATCTTCACTCGGCCTTGCTGGATGATATACACATACTCCGATGGTTCTCCAATAGTATAGATATGATCTCCTTTATGATAAGTCCCTTGCTCAACCGGGTGGTCAAGCTCTACGATCTTCTGAGGGCAGAAAATATTGACAAAATTGTTTTCTTCAAAGAACCAAAGGTTTGTTTCAGCTTTCATGGTGTGAGTGGTCTATTCCTGATAAAATTTTAGTACTTTTCCGTTCGCAACCAGCTGTTTATAACGTGCTGTTTTGTCGGCTGCTATACAAAATACCAATGTTAGCCTCGGAAGGTTGCTTATCAGATCGATGTTAGAAAAATGTAAACAGTTTGTGAGAATTTTGTGAAGATTTAGTATCCATTCTGAGCCATGAAATAGTTATTGGAACGTTACGCTGAAGCGTTATGATGCGAGAATCGCATCATATGAAGATCAGAGAGTGATTGTTCTTTATCTTTCTGACGTGGGTGAGAGTTGCTCCAGTCAGAGAATATTCTTCCATTTACTGCATTTTTAAACTCATGAAATCCTAGTATTTTCTTTATTACTACGCTTTTAAAAGAATGGCAAGCTCTAATAAATGTCTCCCGTATAAAAAAGCATATTATTCTTCTGTAAAGTATCTGTTAGATTGCAAGTTTCTGATAAGACTTTATATAAATCATCTGTAGTGTTGAGAAAGCATTCGTTATTTTTTTCAGATACCGAAGCTTGGTTTCCCAATCTGTTCGTGCCAGGGGCAGGAAGATCTGGTACTACTACTCTTTTCAACTGCTTAAATCAACATCCTGATATCTACATGGCAAAGGATAAAGAGCCTGATTTCTTTTCCAATGACAACACATTTCAATTGCAGGATGAATATTATAAGCCCTTGTTTCTGTGTGGTCGGGATCATAGGTACCGTGGTGAAGCAAGTGTTTCATATATGACCAGTTTAAAAGCGGCTACCAGAATTAAGCATCTGGCTCAAAGTCCGAGATTTATTTTCATATTACGCAATCCAATAGATCGAGCTATTTCACATTATTACTATTGGCAAAGTAAGGGGTTTGAGCATCAACCCTTTAATCAAGCTTTTGAAAGTAGTTTTACATTAAATCCTGAAACGGAAGTGAAGCTGCCAGACTACTATGCAGGAAGTTGTTATGGAAAGTGGATAAAGTATTATCAAGCTATTTTTGGAAGTCAGAATATTCACATCATTACTACAGAGTCATTAAAAGATGTGCCTGTTAAAGTAATTAATTCGTGTTTTTCCTTTTTAGATCTTCCTCTATTAAATACTATTAAAGTGCCTTATCTGAACAGTTCTGGGTCGGCAAGTTACTCTTCTCTATATAAAGATGTGATGAATAGACTAGAAAGAAATAATACTTTTAAAAGTATCTATCAAAAACTACCTGTTCAATTAAGGATTGTGCTACGAAGGAAATTTGTCAATTCACTTATATGTATAAAAGGTCCATCTAATAGCTCTAATGGAAAACCAATAATAGATCATAAAGTCAGGCGATGGGTAGCTGACTATTATCATGATGATGTAGAGGCCCTTAAGAAACTTACCGACTTGTCATTCATCGAGTGGCCAGAATTTCGTTGATATATTGCCTATGATAGAAGTAAAGTATTTAGTACACAGCAAAATAGAAAAAGATCAATGGGATCAATGTATCTGTAAAGCCTCCAATAGGTTGGTTTATGCACTATCCTGGTATTTAGATGTCGTATCGCCTCAGTGGGAAGCTATCGTTGTTGTTAAGGGAGGGAAATATTCTGTATGTTTTCCTTTACCTGTCAAAAGAAAACTAAAGCAAAAATACATTCTTCATCCATATTTTTGCCAGCAGTTAGGTTTGTTTTATCAGGAAGTACCATCTCAATTATTGATAAATGAGGTTTTAGAAAAGCTTTTCCAAGAATTCGCTTACATTCCACGGATGTCTTTTAATGTGGGTAATACATTTGCTTTCATGCGATTACCACAATTAAGATTATTCACTCATGAAACTCACCTACTTCCTTTGAATAAACCTTATCAACAGCTACGAAGCAATTATCATCGTGACCGAAGGTATCGATTGAAGCGAGCTATAAAGCAAAATTTAGATATGGAAGCTTCGGATGATATAGAACCGCTAATTAATATTTTTCTAAAAGATACCGCTCAAAAAATTCCTGGTGCCAGTGATGATCATAATTATTCGCTATTTAGGAGGGTATTTAAGGTAGTTCAGGCTAATGGTCGGTATGAGCTGTACTATACCAAAGATAAAGCCGGTAACTATACTAGTGGCTGCTGGTTTGTATTTTATCATCACACAATCATTTACTTATTCAATGCGGCTACCAATGAGGCCCGTAATGAAAATGGAAGAACTTTAATTATTGACCATATTATTCGTAAATATCAGAATACTGATTATGTGCTGGATTTTGAAAGCCCAGAGAAAGAAAGTATATCTTCTTTCTATGCGAGCTTCGGTAGCATTCCTACCCCCTTTTACCAAATTTACTATAATAATTTACCTGCTGTTATCAGGCAAACCCATCGTGCTAAAATAAAAATTCATCGCCAATTACTACAGTGGTTACGTCCAGATCACCCTCTTCCCAATATTCAGTTACCGTAGCGGCCTAGGATTGATATATTAACTTTTTTAGAAGGGGACCAACAGATAAACCGCTTGAAATCATCCACCGTAACAGATAATAACATATAGTTGGATTGTTTAATTGTTGTAATAAGCGAAACAGTAGTTCAAATTCTTTTTTGGCATCATAGAGAAAAGCCTGTCGGATTTCGTATTTTACTCTTGCTATTAGCGCCTGATTTTCTTCGGTTGTGCGGTTTATCGCTTGCACTTTCTCACAAACCAGATAAGTAGAGTATAATTGAGAGTCTCCCTTTTGGTACTGTTGGGTCGACATAGAGCGCCAATGCTTACGCACCTTAGTTGTGCATATATCTAAATAAGCGTATTTCCACTTTCGGGCAGAGCGCACCCAAAAATCAAAATCTTCGTAGGCTAGCCGCTCATCATAGCCTCCCATTTCATCCAATACTTTTCTTCTGATCATCATGGTGGGAGAGGAAATGAAATAACGGGCAACTACCTGGGCATAAATCTCTCCGGTAGGAATGGGTCGCAATTGCTTAAGCCGTTCTTGGTAATGAAACCATAGATGCTTACCGGTTTCGTCTATGTATTCTGCTTCGGTAAAAACTACCCCATAGTCTAATGATAAATCTTCGAAGCAGGCTACTTGCTGGGCAATTCGCTGGGGAAGAAGCAAGTCATCTGTAGCAAAATCGATGACATATTTTCCCTGGGCTAGGGCTAGCCCTCGGTTAAATGCTGCGCAATTACCCAGGTTCTCTTTTAGAAGAATGGTTTTTACCGGAAATGAAACGGCTTGTTTTTGCAGATACGCTTCTATTAGGGCAGCACTATCATCAGTACTGGCATCATCTACTATGATAAGTTCCAGGTTGAGGTAGGTTTGTCTGCAAACAGAATCTAGTGCCTCTTCTATAAAGTTTGAGTGATTATAACTCAGCGCTATGATAGAGACCAGCGGGTTGCTCATACCTCCAAATAGTAAGTTTTTTTATGAGAAAGCATACCGCCCACATGCGTTTTAAAAGCAGCTAATGATGGTGAAATAGAAGTCCCTAGATCAATCAGCTGTACACCACGTTGCCAGCTTAAATTATATAAATTTTTTAGCAAAAAAACCATTGGGCTAAACGGCTGATAATCCAGATGTGAGGCAGGGTAGAAATTGTATATACTACGTTCATTTACTAAAATAGCAAGGCTGGCTGCTATAAGCCGTGCCTGATCATATACTGCAAAAAGTTGATAAGCTTGGGGGAAGCGGTACGTCATGTGCAGTAACTCTTCAAGTGACAATGAGAGAGATTGGCTTTTGGCTGCTCTGCATTCAAGAATAAACTGATAGATAGAGGAGGTGTTGGTGAGTGGTTCCTGCCGAAAAGTAAATTCTGCACTCTCACACTTCTTCAGCCTTCGCACTTCCATTGTATGAACTTTATCTCGAAGGGGAACAGCATCCACCGGAATGTGATGATTATCCTGTTTTTCAAGAATGCTAAATCCTTGATGTAATAAGCCTTGTTGTAGTGATATTCCGTAATCACCACGGTACTCAGGAATACAGTCTCTGATCTCAATGGTGGTGACCTTTCGAAAGGCTAATTGCTCCTTTACATAGCTGATAAATGACTGTAATTGATCCAGAGTAAAGTCGGTACTATATTCTAACGACCCAAAGGGAAGCTCTGGCAAACTAACTGCTTTACGTGTATTGTCGCCTGAGGACAATATTGCAAAATGAATACGGGCTATAACCGTTTGTCTGTTACGATCAGTAGCATAAAACGATTGAATGGAATAATTTTTTAACTGAAGGAAAGATTCCTGGTTATATAAATGCGGCTCAAAATCCAACGTATAGTGAGATGGCGGTTGATGATCAAGGTACTCAATAGACTGATGATACATGCTGAAAATGAGTCAACTGCAATGATAACTAATATAGCCGTTTAACGTTGGTATTTTTTTGAATAAGATATGAAGAAGGGGATGAGAATTATACTATTTATGATCATGTGTGCTGTGGCTACTGCAAGCCTGGCCCAGCGTTCTATTTCTATTGAGAATCCGGAAGTAGAGCGATTGATTAAAGAGGATATTCAGCATTTATACAATACAGAGATAGAAGAAAGTAAACGGTTAAATGCCAAAATACGGGAGCTTTTGCCTGATCACCCGGTGAACCCACTATTGGAAGCCCTGGCTATTCGGGCGGCGTATCAACCGATGGAGCCCGAAAGTCCGGAGATGGCTGAACTTAAAAAGGACTTGTATGAGGTGATAAAGAAAGCAGAAGTTATGCTGGATAAGGACGATGATGACCCAGAAGCCAATTTTTTTGCCATGGCGGGGTACGGTCTGCTGGCAGTTTACGAAAAAGAGAGTGGTAACTCTATGAAGGCACTGTCGCAGGCGAAAGATGCGTATGGCTACCTGAAAAACGGTATGGAGATGCAAGACGAGTACGTTGAGTTTTACTTTTCTACTGGCCTGTACAATTACTATCGGGAAAGATATCCGGAAGTTCACTCATTTTACAGACCGTTTATGTGGTTTTTCAAAAGCGGAGATAAAGCATTGGGGTTAAAGCAGGTTAAAAAAGCGGAGCAGGAGTCCATTTTCATGGAGGCCGAAGCAGCAGATTACCTGGCCCATATTTACCTCTACTACGAAAATAAGCCGAAGCAGGCGCTGGTTTATGCCCGTAAGCTGGTCAACCAGTATCCGAAGAATCTGTACTTCAACGCTAATTTCCTGAATGCTGCACTGACTGCGGATAACTACCAGAATCTGGAAGCCCCCATTGAAAGGCTAGTCCAAAATGATCGCCCTTACTACCAGATGGCAGGGCATCTCTTTGAAGGCATGCTATTGGAAAAACGAGATCACAACTACGATGAAGCAGAACAGCAATATGTGAAAAGCCTGGAAATTGGTACTGGTTTGAAAAGTGAGGAAGCGGAGAATTACCGTAGCTATGCTTACGCTGGCTTGGCCCGCATTGCTCATCAGGAAAAGAAATATGCTCAGGCGCGCAACCTATACGAGAAAGCCCTTTCTTCTGCCCGGTATCAGGTGGTGGAACAGGAAGCTAAAAAATATCTGAACTAGTATTAGCAAGATTGACAAACATTACTGGCGGTAAGCGTTTATGGCCTGCTGGCCAACTCACTGCTAACGACGGATTTATTTTCGGGCCAGAGCCGGGTCCTCTACGGTTTCGCCCGCAGCAAAGCGCTTTTTGCCAAGCTCCAGAAACTCTACAAAGTTGGGCACGCTCAGGTCGTATGCTTTTGGCTTCGCCAGTAACTCTCCTTGCTCATTCAGCAGTACATAATACGGTTGAGCATTATTGTTAAACCGGCGTATCTGGAGGTCGGCATTCTGCTTACCAATGGATTTTTTAACCTTACCGTCATACTCAGAGGTATACCAATCTGATTCGGGCAATTCGGTTTTCTCATCCACATACAAGGCCACTACCACAAAGTCTTTTTTAAGCCGTTGTAGCACAGCGGGGTCAGACCATACGCGAGCTTCCATCTCCCGGCAGTTAACGCAGCCATGCCCGGTAAAATCAATAAATATGGGTTTGTTCTGAGCCTGAGCACAAGCCAGGGCCTGATCGTAATCAAAATATCCCTGAATGCCGTGCGGAAAATGCAGTAGCTCACTATGCTTAGGTTCTTCGCAGAGTGCTTCCTCATTGCTGGTCAATAGGGTACCGCTGTTAGAGACTTGTTGTTGGGCAATAAGCATTGGCATATTAAAATCATGGGTATGCATGGGAGGAAGATAACCGGCCAATGCTTTTAACGGGGCACCGAATAAGCCCGGAATCAGGTACACCACGAATGCAAAAGTAACCACCGACAGCATTAGCCGAGGAACTGAAACCGATTCCAATGGACTGTCGTGGGGAAGTCGGATTTTGCCCAGCAAATAAAACCCGATAAGAGCAAAAATTACGATCCACAGTGCCAGGTAAACTTCCCGGTCCAGGATATTCCAGTGATATACCTGATCGGCGACACTCAAGAATTTTAATGCCAGTGCCAACTCCAGAAAACCCAGCACCACTTTCACTGAATTCAGCCACCCACCCGATTTTGGCAGGCTGCTTAGCCATTGGGGAAAGGCTGCGAACAGCGCAAAAGGAATAGCAAATGCCAGAGAAAAGCCCAACATCCCTACAATAGGCTTGGCAAACTGCCCGCCCGCGGATTCTACCAGCACGCTACCAACAATAGGTCCGGTACAGGAAAAAGAAACCAGCACCAGCGTAAAGGCCATAAAGAAAATACCGTAGTATCCCCCCTTGTCAGCTTCCTGATCTACTTTGTTTACCAGGGAGCTGGGTAGGGTAATTTCAAATAAGCCTAAAAAGGATAAAGCGAAAAAGATAAACACAGCAAAGAAGAACAGGTTGGGCAGCCAATGGGTGCTCAGCCAGTTAGCAAAGGTTGGGCCGAAAATGACAGAAACCAGCGTGCCTACAATGGTATAGATCGCGATGATGGATAAGCCGTAGATTACCGCTTTTCGGATAGCTCCTCCGCTCTTACTATCGTTAGTAAAAAACGTAACCGTCATCGGAATCATCGGGAACACGCAGGGAGTGAGTAAGGCAGCTAGCCCTGCTAAAAACGAAATAAAGAAAAAGGTAATTAGCGTATAGGGAGTTGTGGATTCCCGCTGGTTAAAATCATTAGTTATGGTGGGGGTAGATGTAGAGGTACTTTCATCTGAACCTTCCGTAGGGGAGCTGGCCTTTCCTCCTAAAGGTATGGATAAGGCGAACTCATCGTCAAAAGGAATGCAGCGGCCGTCTACATCGGTACATACCTGGTAGCTATAAGATCCGCTGATCTTATTTGGCTTCTCATTCAGCACTTTTACGGTTTGCCGAAACTCCGCTTTTCCCGTAAAGTACGTATAGGTGCCTTCCCACAACTCATCATACTTCTCTTTGGCGCCGATAGGTTTAATATCGCCTACCAGCTCGTATCCTTCGGCTGGCTCAAAGGTAAATTCAGTAACCATAGGGCCCAGATCCGGGTCAAAATCCGAAGAATATAAATACCAGTCGGGGTCAATGGTTACGGTAAATACCAGGTCAATCTCTTCGCCAACGGCTGCTTTCTCTTCTGACCAGGCAACCTGCCAGGTAGCGGGCTTTAATATCTGCGCTTGCAAGGGCAGTTTGCCAGCTATGGTAAAAAGAAAAAGGGTAAGGAGGAAAGGTACGTATCGTGTCTGCATCGTAAAAATGATTGTCGGCATGCCGGATGGGCAAGATACAAGCGGTTCGAGAAAAAGAACGATTCTCGCTTATGAAAAGTTGCTTAGAGCTTTCATCAGTGCAGACATACTGCACCGCTGCCCGACGTAGGTGAATAGTGGGCGAATAATAAAATTGAGATGGATATACAGCTTAAGGCCAGATAGTAAAAAGATCAGGCAAACACTTCTTCCTCCTTAATGCGGCGGTGACGGATTGGACCGTCGCCGTCAGGTAACGTCACTCCTGGGGGTAAATCGAGGTCAGGAGTAGGAGTCATAGAAATGCCACCATCATCATCATCATCATCATCGTCACGAAAGCGAAAATTTCGCTTTTTCATCAGGACAACCATGAAGTATACCATGATCACGTACGCTGCTCCCATAAGTAGCAAGTCAATCATAGGACGTTCCTCCGAAAGATTTCAAATTAATATAGTTGTTAAATCTATGAAAAAAACGTGTTAAAAACGTATTAGTTTTAAAAAATAAAAATTTATCAGACATATATACTTTTACTATGTAGATACTGAAAGAACCAAAGATTAATTTATAAAATACGCAATTAGTTGCTGAGAAAAAAGCGGGTGCCTTTTTATTTACACTAAAGATTGACGCCGGGTTTGGGATAACAGCATCAGTGCGGAGAAGGTAGTAAACAAACTTAAGATCAGGTAAGCGAAGATCACGTTGGAATCTACTCCAAAGTAATGCGCCGAAAACAACATGATAAAAAACACCCGCATGCTAACATTCAGGATGCTAAAAATACTGTTGACTCGCCCAATAACTTCATTCGGAATATACTTAAACAGATAGGCCAAGCGAAGTACCCGCGTCCCGGCATTGGTAAAGCCTATTAGGGCGCCTACACATAAAAACAGTCCGATCGAGCGGGTAGTGGCACTTAACAGCAGCGCACCGGTAGTAATGGCCATCAGGATGATAATAGAGTATATTGTATCTACCTTGCGAAACAGTCGGCTTACCCCAATGCCTGCTGAGAGTGCGCCCAGCCCATACAGCACTTCTACCCCGCCAAACACATGGCCCCCAGCCTTTAGGTGCTGAGTTATATACAGCGGCATTAGCGCGTGCAGTTGCACCAGCATGATCACAAAGATGCTATGGGAGAAAAAGCCAAACCGGAAAACAGTCGGGTGTTGCTTTAGGTAACGAAATCCTGATTTCAGACGCTTCAGAAAAGCTCCGCGTTCAATGGTATCCGCATGGCGGGGAACGTAGTGGATCAGGCCAATCAGAATAATAGAAATGATATAGGTGATGCCATCCATCATAAAAATCTCGTGCATACTCCACGCTTCAATGGTCAGCGAGAAAGACACCGTTTGCCCAGCCAGCGAAAAGGAGGGCGACCACGACAACCCTTCCAGCAATAAGGCCGCAAAGGCTCCGGCCAGCACATTGGTAGACTGACCGACAATCTCTATAGACGAGGTGACTTTGGTGTATTCACTTTCCGAACTAACTTCGTGGGC
Source organism: Roseihalotalea indica (assembly GCF_022458895.1). Next base: position 1,064,780 of record NZ_JAINFL010000002.1, read on the forward strand.
AAAAGCGTATAAATTGGGGTAGTGCAGGTAAAAGCCGAAGACGGTTGTGGCAAACACCATAATGATCAACAGCGACGATAGGCCGCCGTTAAAGAATCCGTAGCCCGCAACCAGGATCAAAATAGCTCCTTCTACCGTATTGGTAAGCAGGAATACTTGCTTCCGGTTAAAGCGGTCAACAATGGTGCCGGCAGTCAGCCCCCAAAGCAGCGTCATAAAGGTGATGATGCCGTAGGTAAGATTGAATTGAGACGAGAGCCCTTGTTGTGCAAAATACCAGGGCACCGCCAGCATAGTAATACCCTGAGCAAAGCCGGAAATGCCATTCGCAGTAAACAGCAGCAACAGCGTATGTTGATGTGAGCGCAAAAGCGGTAAAATTAAAAAGTGACTTTCATGACAACGACCGGAGGTGGGAAGAAGTTATGACGGAAGTGAGGAGGCGGGGACTTGCAGATCGGAGATGGAAGCGGGAAGCTGTGGGCAGTTGGTAGGAGATAAATTATAGGCGGGAAATTTTCTTCTTTTTGGAACGATTAAGCGCTGGTGCTATTTTGTAATCAACAATCAACAATCAACAATCAACAATCAACAATCAACAATCAACAATCAACAATCAACAATCAACAATCAACAATCAACAATCAACAATCAACAATCAACAATCAGCCCAACATGCCCAATAATAAAATTACAACGCTAAAACAGCAGTCCAAGGTGAAAGCGGCGAAGTACTGTGCCTACCAGGAGCGGACCCAGCAGGAAGTGCGGGATAAACTGTATAGCTACGGACTGTATTCTGATGCAGTGGAGGAGGTCTTGACTGAGCTAATTAGCGAAGGGTTTGTCAACGAAGAACGCTTTGCCCAGGCTTTTGCTCGAGGAAAGTTCCGCAATAACAAGTGGGGACGTATCAAGATTGAAATGGGGCTGCGTCAGAAAGGCTTATCGGACTATTGCATTCGCAGCGGAATGAAGGAAATCAGTGAAGAGGCCTACCAGGAAACGTTGCAATCCCTGATTCAGAAGAAATGGGAATCGCTGGATGGCGAAGAACCCTATGCCCGAAAACACAAAACAGCTCGCTATGCCTTGGGCAAAGGGTTTGAGTCAGATGTGGTATGGAAAATTCTGGGCGACTACACCGTGTGAGCCACCAGGTGCTCGCTTTCCAGCACGGGCACTACATCGTATTCATCTATTTGCAGACAATACCGCATATCTTTATCGGCCGAAAGATCTTTGAGGCGCTGAGCATGAGAAGCCTGGGAAACCACCTCCAGCAGATTGTCCTTAGAGGACTCGTACAGCAATTGGGCGGTCAGGGAAGAGTCACCCTGAATCTCGTGGGTTTCTTTAAGGGCAGAAACTAATGCGCCGGCAAAGAGCGTGTCTTCCAGGTTGATGTAGCCTTTCCATCCGGCACACATAACAAGCACGGGTTCATCCAGTTTTTGCAGATATTTCACAACCGCGCTCATGTTTAAAAAGGTGCCAATCAGTAATTTTCGGGCGTCTTTGGCTCGTTCAATAGCCAGCGTTCCGTTAGTGGTAGTCATCGCCAGTGATTTTCCCTCCAGGCTCTTGTCCATCACATCGTAGGGAGAGTTGCCGAAGTTAAAACCTTCTACCTTGGCACCATCGCGCTCACCGGCGGATAGATACCCCAGGCGCTGCAAAGCCAGGCAGCCTTCTACATAAGCGACTGGCATCAGGCGTTCCAGTCCGTGGGCAAAGGCCGTAACCATGGTCGAGGAGGCGCGAAGCACGTCTACCACGACCACTACTTTCTCGGCTACCGAATGCTGCTTCAGCAGTTCGGGAGTTAAGCATACTTCTATTGTGTTCATATTATTTAGTCGTTGGAGTTACGAAAGGTGGTTTCATGATTTCGGCTTTCAGGCGGCGGTTGCGCACCCCTACGTAGATGTTGCTGCCCGGCTGAGCGTAGTCTTTGGCCACATAGCCCAGTCCAATGCCCTTCTGAAGTGAAGGCGACTGCGACCCAGAAGTAACCCGACCAATCTTCTCATCCTGCTCGTTAAACAGTTCGTAGCCCGCCCGCGGAATGCCCCGGTCTACCATCACCAGCCCCACCAGCTTATTTTCACCGCCAGACTCTTTCTGTCCCTGTAAAAAGACCGAGTTGGTAAATTCTTTGTTAAACTTGGTAACCCAGCCCAAGCCAGCCTCAATAGGGCAGGTCTGTTCGTCAATATCATTACCATAGAGGCAGTAGCCCATCTCCAGCCGCAGGGTATCCCGGGCACCTAAACCAATGGGTTTGATTTCGTGCACCTTACCGGCTTCAAAGATAGCTTTCCAGAGGGCTTCAGCATGCTCATTGGCCACGTATAACTCAAATCCCCCGGCTCCGGTGTAGCCCGTTGCCGAGATTATGACATCATCAATGTTAGCCATACGCCCTTGCTGGAAGGTGTAGAACTTCATCGCCGAGAGGTCGATGTCGGTCAGAGATTGCAGCGTTTCGGCGGCTTTAGGACCTTGCACCGCGAAGAGCGAAATGCGATCCGAAGCGTTCTCCATCTCTACGTTATCGGTATTATACTGCTGTATCCAGTTCCAGTCTTTCTCAATGTTCGATGCGTTAACGACCAGCATGTACTCTTCCTCACTCAGGTGGTACACGAGCAGGTCGTCTACCACGCCACCACTTTCGTTGGGCAGGTAGCTGTATTGCGCTTTCCCATCTACCAGCTTACTGACATCGTTGCTGGTTACGCGCTGGATGAGCCCCAGGGCTTTAGGGCCGCGCACAAAAAATTCGCCCATGTGCGATACGTCAAATACCCCCACACTTTGGCGAACGGTCAGGTGCTCTTCAATATCGGAGCTGTAGCGCAGCGGCATCAGGTAGCCGGCAAAGGGCACCATTTTAGCCCCTAGCTGCTGGTGTACGTTGTGCAGGGCAACTTTTTTCAGATCTTCTTCCATACATAAAAATTGAACGTGAGAATAATAGAAGAAACCTACGGTAGGCTCTATATCATCCCTGAGTTTTAGGTGGGTAAAGGTAATTAGAAACAAGGAAAAGAAACAATTTAGGAAACCTCGCTTCTAAAACAAGACTGGAAGATAATGAGTAGCGGGCAAAAAGAGAAGTTTTACAAAGCAATACCGAAACGATCGTATAATTTTTTTGCAAAGCCAGCCTGATCAGCAATAGGGTATTCTGTTTTTTCGGCCTGAATAGTTTCAATGAAAGCTTTATCCGTCAGGGTAATTCGTCCGGTGGGTGTCATCAGGGAGCAGAGCCTGCCCTGGGTGAAAGGAGATTGAGAGGAGGTTTGGTGATACGCGCACATCTGGGCAAAGTCCGCCAGCGCATGGGGCTGAGGGCGGAACTTATACATTTTGATGTATTCCTGATGATCCGCCGACCGCTCAAGCAACGTTTCTTCTTCGTTCAGGGCGGTTAGCCGGTAATAGGTGCCATCCTGCCGCTGGGGGGCTGGCGTATTTAGCCGGAGTGGTTCCGGAAAGTTAGTGCCAAAGCCCACATCCACCAGCCAGTCGTCTTCCAGATGGGCGATGATGGCCACATGGCCAAAATAGGGAGCATACTGGTTGTGAGGATGCGAGAAAACACTACAACTGATAAAGTGCGTAGAAAACCCCAGCGCGGTGAGCAGCTCATTAAACAGACCGTTGACCTCAAAACAAAACCCGCCCCGCCGCCGGGTGATAATCTTATCGTAAAAACGGGCCGTATCAATGCGGATTTCCTCGTTGCGATGAATATCCAGGTTCTCAAAGGGCACCTGCAACAGATGCGCCCGTTGCAGTGCCTTCAATGTAGAAAGGGTAGGTTCTAGCGAACCGGTATACCCGATACGGTCCAGATAAGCCTCCGTATTCATTCAGTGCTTATTTTGCCGCTGGCTCGTTTTCTTCTATCAGTTTAATAGATTCGGAATTAATACAGAACCGCAACCCGCTGGGAGCTGGCCCGTCGGGGAAAACGTGGCCCAGGTGACCGTCGCATACGTTGCACATCACCTCTACCCGCACCATGCCGTAAGAGGTATCCTTCTCATACTTAATCACATTGTCTTTGATCGGCTCGGTAAAGCTCGGCCAGCCACTGCCCGATTCAAACTTAAGCTCCGAATCAAACAGCAGCGTATCGCAGCAGATGCAGGCGTATTTACCCGGCTCGTGCGCATGACACAACGCTCCTGAAAAGGCAGGCTCGGTACCCTTCTTCCGCGCAATCTGGTACTGCGCTGGCGTAAGTTGCTCTTTCCATTCCGCATCGCTCTTCTCTACCCGACGAGGCGGCTCCGGACTTCCCTGATTAGCATATTTTATAACATCGTTCCAGTTCATATTTCTAAGGTTAGAATGAATTATTGAGTGAGTGAATGATGGAATCAATCCGTATTCAGTGGAGTAACGATTTGAAGTGAAGGTTGGTTTGTATACGAGTGCAGTGTTTAGAAAAGAGCTTGTCTAACGACCGATGCGAATAGCTGACCCGATCTTGTTAGCATTTATATTTCAAATTATCTATTTCCGTGCTTAGAGAAATACACTTCCAAGTACTTTTAAACAGGGCTAGCTATTGCATTTTGTTACCAGCTTTTTTTTCTCATTGAAAGCTACGTTCATACCTCTTCATAAGCTTGAATAAATAATGGCGGCTTTTTTGGTCCATTCCCTTTTTGTCAATTATTTCCTTAATAAGTAGACATAGTTCCTGATCTAAATCTTCTTGTCTTAACCAATCCAATGCTCTATCTGCCCAAAAGCCACCAAATCCAAAGTCTTGAAATGCAAATTTGATTAGATCTACAAACGGAAAGATATCAATTGAATAATTCCCTGACGTATATTTATCTAATCCTTCTTTTACTAATTTTTCAAGCTCATCTCTGTCTTTATGTAAAGCTGTTATTATCCCCAGATATTCTCTTTTATTCCTACTTACGGTTATCATCTCATCTTTATCCCTTATTATGAGATTCATCCAATATCCTTCTGATGTGAGTCCAAAAATTCGTTTGTAATCCTTATCAAATTCGATGGTGAAAATGGGTAACCATATTATATTTTTTGAATCCAAATCTTCGGAAACAATCCAATCAACAGAATCATGTTTTACTATGCTAGTCAATTTATATTTTTAAATTGCTAGTAACGAATGTGTATACGCCATATGGCATATATACATCCAAAATGACTTGTGAGATTTCAACTTCCGAGTACCAATATCTGTGCTTGTCGGCTGAACAACGTTACTACACGTTTTCTTGAATCAACTTAAATGTTACTCCGCTCAAAAACGCACCAAATATCAAACCGGTAAGCAGGTAAAACTGAAAATTTAAACTGCCCAAAATCAAATAGCTATCAATAGGAATTTGTAGTAGTTCCATTTGAAGAAATTGAATCCGTAGTTGCCAAAAGCATATTCCGGCAGCTAAAATTACACCCAAAGCCACTAATTTTTTCCAAGGTACCTCAATCTGTCCCAGTCGAATTGTTATCGTATAAATGAGTGGAATTAACCCAAGGGTGATGATAAAAGTAAGATGTGTCAAAAATTGACCTGAAAATGCATCAATTTCAAGATTTGGAACATTTACTTGATGAATAGATATTTTGAAAAACCATCCCCATAAGTAAAATCCTATCATAGCGAATAGGAAGCTAAATCCGGTAAGTACTACGAGCTTTTTCATGTTTTGATTTTTATGTGCGGTAACGAGTGGGTATACGCCATATATACATCCAAAATAGAATATATACGCCATAATTAAAAGCTTCGTGATTGACCTTTAAACTGATAAGGGCGGCTAATGCAAGGCATCGGTTTAATAAGCTAACCGAACCATGCGGTGGCCTCAGGAAAGTCTTAAGAAGCGTAGGAAGAAGCACGTAATCATCAGTGGCTGGCCAAGGGGGGATGCAGCGCTTCCGTAGTAAGTCTTGCTAATGATTTATCAGATCGCGAGGGCTGCGCGAGGTAAGGTTTATGGTTTTTTTGTGAGTGCGCAATGGGTGCGACCTCTTAGATAACCCATGAGGAATGACCACACAATGGGTGCGGGCTTCATTCCTTCCCCATCAAAATGATGTTATAATCTTCATTTTCTCAGGAATCCTCAGAAGTGATGTATAATATCCGCGAAGCATCATTTTTTTACTCTATACTCAGGGGCAGTCTATGTTCCGGTCAGTCTTTCCAGGATCAAAATCGTTGCTATTCCGCAGGTATACGCTAGCAGGTCGAGCCACTCAAACCCATAGCCAAGTACTGTTTTTGCGAGCTGATTATCCGACAGGCCTATCCAGCCGATGAAGTTAACGTACTGTAGCGCCTCCACAGCATAAGAGAATAATAGTACTCCCAGGGCAATCTTCCAGGGAGGTGCCTTCAGAAAAGTGCTTACGGCGCAGTAGACGAGAAAGACTACCAGGTAGTCTCCCCCATAAGGTCTTATAAACCTGTCGCGAACGAATAAAGCGATGAGCACCTCTACCATAAAAAACAAAAGAGTCAGTAGGAAGAATTTCAGGCTAAACCTCAGCATTAGGCTTCTTTTTACTTGTAACGGCCAGGTTGGCAGAAGTAGTTTTAGTGAGCGTTGGTGTGCACGATTATTTCAGCTAGGCAATGTTGCGGAGTGCGTCCTCAGAGTCACCGGGCGCTCGAAGAGGTCATGTCCTCCTCAGAGTCACTCGAAGAGGACTCTGAGTATAAAATACACTGTGATTTTTAGCTTTGTTGATCGGCTTACTACCTAACTGTAATTATCTTTAATAAGTAAGGGAGATGTCATCAAAATAAACTTCTCCGGTAGTGCTTTCTAAGTATATTAAATATACCGTTAGGCTTTGAGTACTGGCATCAACATTAGCAAGTCTAACACTATATTCTGCCCAATCGAAGCTGCCACTGATGGGTGAAGTGTCTTGGGTGGTGGCAAACTGTTCGGCTCTACCCGTTGGCTGAACCGCATCATCTCCTCGTATTGCTATACTTACCCCTTCACCTATTAAATTACTTTTTATTTTCACATTCAGTGTAACATCCCTTCCCCTGGGTAAGTTGGTGCTAATGGTTTGCGCCCAGAAGGCGAAGTCGGCAGAATCTGCAGTCTGAGTGGAGATGGCTAATGACCTGCTTCCGGAGAACGATTCCTGGTCGGCCCAGTCTACATTGTACTTGTCCTCGCCTGTATGATTCCACCAGTTATTGGGCCGCCCCGAGCCTGCTTCTACGTCGTTATTGGTTAATAACTGACCGGGCTGAGCTTCGTCCTCGCTACAGCCATTAAACAAAACGATTCCAGGAGCTAGGAACATGAGAAACAGAAGATTGAGTTTTTGCGCTTTCATAAGCTTAGTTTTAGGTTGAAACATAACCATTAGGTCGCTAATGATTTGTAAAATTCAGGCTATTGATTAGGATGTGCCGCGTCGGCATTTCCCTTTCAATTTAAACAATAAATGGCAATGCGGCATATACATTAAGCCAATCTTCCGCAGGATTTATGCAGCGCGTTGTGTCCTTTCGGGCATTTCACTATATTTCATAGCACAACCCTAAAAATCCTAACCATGCGCGTTAAATTATCGCTTTCCGTTCCTGCTCTATTAGCAGTTGCAGTTTTGGTCTTCAGTTTAATCGTTATGCTGGGGCTATCGTTATCCATGGATCATGGCAAATTCGCCATAAACCTTAGTGTTCCCGCTGTCGGGGCATATGTAGTTGTGTTGCTTATTGCCGTCACTTTCGTTTTCAGGTTCTCGCAAAAAAAATAGTTAAAGCGTTCCTCTCATTTCTTCAGGCCGAACAGCGCCAAAACTTTCACAAACGGGCCTATGACGGGCATTGCATAAGAAACGTGCGCGTTTCGGAACACGTATCTGTCTGCCGTGTACCGATTTTTGTTATGTGTTGTAACGTTCATTTACCGTATCAGCCCGCATGTTTTCTTAGCTAATGTTGGCGGTCACCGTGACCCGGTTCGTTATTCCATTTTATTCAATACACTTGAAGTTTCTCGACTAATTATTCCAGGTTGTCATGATAGTATCGGCAATGTATCATTGTATTGATTTAAGGTGTATTCACTGATAACAAACTAAAAGTAGTTTTTTCAATCCTGTTGCATAATGCCGGAATACTTATTTTTGATTCTTTTCCAGTTTTCATTTTCATCCTGATGGATTTCCAGTAGCGTTTTTAGTTCCACATCATCCATGAGCTGTCCCGCTTTTTTCTGGATATCAAGCACTGTCAAAAGATACTTTGCATGGTCCAGGTCATTCAGTGAGGTTTTATCAATAACATATCTCGACAAATTCTCTGCTGCCATTGCCGGATCTTCTTTTGAATAAACTATATCATATAGCACAGCGAATCGTTTCTTATATTTTTCGTTGTCTAAGGTTCTGTAAAAAGCAATTTCGCCTTTGTTTACCGGTGTACCGATATATAATGTATTGCCTCCTGGGTCAGTTAAGGTAAATCTTCGGTCTTGTTTCAAATCACGCACGGTGGTAAATCGGGGAATTCCCGAGCGGGGCACTTTGCCGGTATGTTGCTTTATCAATTTTGCAAAGTTATCATGTAGCTCATCAACGTTGCTCACCAGAATATAGCACATAGATGAATTTTCGGCAGGAACATTTCTTCTACTTCCCCAGAAGTGAAGCTCAATTGCTCCAAGTTGCAAGGATGCATAGGGGTTAGGTGAAGTTTGTAGCTCAAGTACATCAAAACCTAATTGTTCGTAAAAAGCCACCAGTGTTCTTACATCAGGGCAGGGTAAAAGGGGTATGACTTTGTTCATGATTCTATAGTAGGCTTGCAAAGGTAGTAGACAGTGCGGCTGGTAAATTGTAAAAAACAGACATTTCTACCTGCCTATTAGCGAATGAAACTACCAGGAGCGGAGCCCGTGAATTTTTTAAAATCGCGAATAAAGTGAGATTGGTCATAGTACCCGAAAGTGTGGGCAACCGCAGTTAAGTTTTCATAATGCTTGCTTTGCCATAAAGCAGACTCAAACCGAATAATTCGTGAATATAATTTGGGCTTGAAGCCAGAATATGCTGTGAATCTCCGTTCAAACTGCTTTTCTGAGAGACAACAAGTTGATGCGAGCTGATTTATTGAAACGGTGCCATGGTATTTTCTTATTTGCTTCATGGCATTTGTCATAAGTTTGTCTTCAAGATATTTTTTAGATAGCTGCGATTTAAAATAATCTGAAAGGATTTTGATATAGTCGTTCACCGTCAGAGCCGTTTCCATTTTTTCATTGATCATTCTACCGCTATTGCCTAACAGGGTTTCAAGATCCGTGAATTGATTGATTAGGTCGGAAGGAGAAACGTTTAAAAAAAGAGGAACGGCATGAGAAAAGAGCGAAACACCTACTATGTTGACAAAGCTGTTTTCCGAGACTTGACCAAAGCTTGCCGTGTGCCCTAGAATTGATGAAAATACAAGCGTAGGATGACGATCAGGGGAAGACTTGAAAGCGAAAGCTAGTTCTGTGTTGGGATTGGCAGTAAAATGGTAGATAAAATTGGTCTGTTCATCAGCACTCATGGTGCCTGCCCAAAAATGACTGACAAAATCTTTAAGTTCCTCGCAGGGCACAATAGTTACAGAATTCATCAATTTATATTCAACTCATAGTTGTTTCTTTGTTACAATTGAATTCATCCCTATGATTGCCAACGGCCCGCATAGGCGCTGGCGAAGGCTTCGCCGTAACATAGCACTTATGCAATGTTATGCCGCGTCATTTTCATATTTCTTGATAGTTTCAAATTCTAATTTCTTTGCCTTCGTTTCCTCTTCAAGATCGTAATCATCTTGTAATCCTAACCAAAATTTTGCACTCACTCCAAAGTAATAGCTTAATCTCAGAGCCGTGTCAGCAGTAATTCTCCTACGACCTTTAATGATTTCACTGACTCTCGTTTGAGGAATCCCTATATCTTTGGATAATCTATAAGCCGAAATATTAAAAGGAATCAAGAACTCTTCTTGTAGCACTTCTCCTGGATGAATGTTTGGTAACTGTTCCATTATTAATGATAATCTATTATTTCTACTTCTGATGCTTGTCCATCAGCCCATTGAAAGATAATTCTCCATTGGTCATTGATTCGGATACTATAATAATCATTGAGGTTTCCCGATAATTTTTCTAATCGGTTAGAGGGCGGTATTCTCAGATCAGCAATAGTTTGAGAGTTGTGTAGCATTCTAAGTTTTCGTCTACCGATTTTTTGAATCTCAATTGGCCATCTTGGCACTCTTTCGCCATTCCATACCTTTTCGGTTTGCTTTGAACCAAAGGAAATTATCATACTTACTCATTACGTTACTAACGTCAAAGGTAAGTAATTCGTTTTAACTTTTATCAATTCAAGGTTTCTTTTCTCGATGCGGCATAACGGCCAATGCGAATAGCTGGCCCAATCTTGTTTGCGTTTATCTTTCAAATATCAATTTTCGTACTTGGTGCAACTAACGTACGAGCTAATGGATACCAGGCTGCTGACTACCCGATGTTATGCAGCGGTTTCTTTTATTTCAATCCAATGACGTCCTTTCTTACTTTCTTTCTCCATGATTTGCCATATCGGGAATCCAAATACTCAAAGATTCTTTCGTTATATTGTTCTACACATTCCTGAGCCGGCGGGGTACAACCATAATCCTTATATTCCACATCATATTTGTCCTCAAACTTGTATTGATCCATATAGACTACTGGTGCAATACCACCGATAAGTAGTAAATTCGGTTTACCGTTTTTAATATCTAATTCAGCCATCTTTCGGCTTACCTCACAATCGGCCACAATCGTTAATTGTAAGTCGTTGATTGATTCATCTCGAAGGCTAACTAAGGTATCCAAAGTTGAGTAACCAAGTCCATGTATTTTGATCTTATAATCTCCGGGCATTAAATCATCAAATCGGAATATCCCAAGAGTATCAATCAGTTCAAACTTATGCAGTTGTTCTATTTCTGCGAATACATCCAAAGGAGCTACAATTTCTAATCCTGCCAATACTTTTACCTCACCAGAAATCCATAGTTTTTCTGAATCGGTCTGAGCAACTGCCACTGAAGCACAGAAAGTCAGAATCAGTAATATGGTCGGAATAGTTCTCAAGTTATTCTTTTTACTGCTGCATAACGGTTTGGCTAGCCTTCAGGCCGACCTTGTCAGCGATTTTCTACCTCCTGAAGATAAGCAAACCTGGAGCATAAAGCTGCCAAATTGCATTTCTACCAAGGCTTGAGGCTAGCGAATGTTGGCGGTAGTATTAATTTAACAAAATAGGCAATCAGTATAAGGAAATAGTTTGTCCCATCTATGAACAATAATATTTCCATTGAAATAAATCCATATTTCTTTTACTGTAGGATGCCTTTCTGAAAAAATTCCATTTCCACCAATAGAAATTGCCGCACTTTCAATATTATCAATTTCTTGTCTATGCATGAACTCTTCTTTTGAGAACCTAATCTCCCCTTCTAAACCTACATGATGATTCTTTGTAAGTCCATATTTTTGCTCAAGCACCGTTGCTAATTCAATCATTAATGAAATTGTTGTTCTTGTGTCATATTCTCTATAAATAGTAGTCATTAGTTTGGGATTGAATGAAGGTGGGTTTTTAAATGCATCCCATAAGATACTCAAAGTATCATATGATACTCCCTCTCTTAAAGAATATGTCGAATCAATATAGTTACGTTCATCTCTTTTTATTAATGGTTCGATATGAACCCAAAATTGAGAAATTCGACTTTCAATTTCTAAATCCAATTGCTTGATTTTTGATTCTTGTTCAGCATTTGTTCTTTTATCTTCTTTATATTCATTAAAAAGGTAAGTGAAAAGACCAATTACAATTGTTGATAAAAACCACAATCCGAGTCCGGAATTTAGAAATACCCAAAATGGGTTTGAATCTTGCTTTTTATCAGCTAAGGATTTTTTTATTTCCTCGCGATAAACCTCCTCAGCTTTAATTCTTGCTTTTTCATCATCAGTAAGCATATGAATTTATGTCTAATGTATTACCGCCAACGAATGTATATACGCCATATGGCACATATACCTCCAAAATAGAATATATACGCCATAATTGAAAGCTTCGTGATGGGTTATGATATCTATCGGCAAACAGTATCTTCTCTCAAACAGATTCTTCTGTCACTTAAACCGATAAGGGCGGCTAATGCAATACATCGGTTTAGAAAACTAACGAACCATGCGGTGGCCCCAAGAAAGTCTTAAGAAGCTTAGGAAGAAGCACGTAATCATTATTGGCTGGCGAAGGGGGGGTATGCAGAGTGTGTCTGCTCATGTTTTATCAATAGTTGATCGAGTGGCGAAGGGGGCGAGGTAAGGTTTACCGTTTTTCGCAAGGGTACAACCGTTGCGCTTACCCTTACATCCGGTGAGAAATGGATAGACTGCTGTTGCGAGCGTATTTTCACCTAATTTTTTATAGCTCGCATGGAAGCAGGGGAAGAGTTTTTTCTACTGTATAGCGAAAAGTACATATGCTATTCAAGATTTTATTCGAAGAGGTGTTTTGCCACCCGCCACCCAAATTTTCCTGCCCTTCTCTATAGCTACTCCCCGGTTTTTCCGTTACTTTTCCAGCACTATGCTAGCGCTTCCCGATCAACCTTTTTCCTTGCTGCTTCAGGCACCTGCCCCTAACATTCAGCCCTTTGACTGGCAGCGCATCTTCTTAGGAGACTTGCCGTGGTGGTTTGTAGCCGAGGTGGTAATTCGCACGGTTATTATGTATTTGTATGCGTTATTTCTGGTGCGGGTAGTCAGCCGTCGGGCCATCAGTCAGCTGTCGATGATTGAGTTTTTGCTGGTCATCGCCCTGGGTTCAGCAGTGGGTGATCCTATGTTTTATGCGGATGTACCGCTGATACATGGTATGGTGGTAATCACGGTAGTTATTTTACTAAACCAAGGCATTATCCGGCTGATCAATACGCAGGAATCAATAGAGTTAGCCGTAGAAGGGGAGCCTTTCCTGTTAGTGCATGAGGGCCTTATGCAACCGGAGCATATGGAGCGCGCTCACCTCAACCGCGAGAAACTGTTCGAGCAATTAAGGATAAAAGGAGTGCGTCATTTAGGACAGGTAGAGTACGTTTTTCAGGAACAGAGCGGGTACATCACCGTTTTCCTCTATCCGGCAGACGAACAGAAAAGCGGACTGCGTGTAATACCTCCCTGGGATATTCTAAAAGCCAAAGAATGGATGGAGGGAGAGTCGCTACCCGAAGCCAAAACACTAGGCTGCGCAGCTTGCGGCTATCTCCAGGCTTTCCCAGCTCAGCAGCCCATACCCGCCTGCCCCAATTGCCACCATACCATCTGGAGCGAAGCTGTACTACTACACCCACCTAAAAAAGCCACCAGTCCCGATCAACCCGAATAGGCACCTACACCAAGTACGATCAAGAAAGAATTGACGAATAGACTTGTAAGCGGTAGGCCGTAGGTCGTTTGTTAGTCAATAACTGGTCACTATCGTACAATGGTGTATTGAGCAGCTTCAGTCAGTCACTTGCCACCGACGGTAGTATGCTGACTACCGCGGTACAGCTACCCACCAATAGCATTCGTTATTACAAAATTGAATGTACTTAGTCTCCGCTTCTCGCTTTCCACCGCCTCGCTCTCTACTTTCCCATCCTCACCTACAGTCTCCTGCCACCCGCCTTCCTTTCCCTCCCACGATAATTTCCACCCCCTCCCTACAAGCCCATCGTTATTTTTGTATCTTGGCGGTTTAATTCAAATGGAATGAATTCGCTGCATTTTTATAAGTATCAGGGCACCGGAAACGATTTTGTCATGTTCGACAACCGGGAATCGCAATTTCCGGCGCAAGATACCAAGCTGATCTCCCGATTATGTGATCGGAAGTTTGGCGTAGGGGCTGATGGGTTGATCTTGCTGAACCGGCACCCGGAGTACGACTTTGAGATGGTCTATTATAATGCCGATGGCTCAGTGGCCATGTGCGGTAACGGAAGCCGGTGCGCGGTACATCTGGCGCATCATCTGGGTATGATTGGTTCGGAAACCACCTTTCGGGCGCACGACGGAGTGCACACTGCCCGCATTGAGGGTGAGCAGGTAACCGTGAACTTATCCGATGTTTCGCAGGTAGATACTCATGAAGATGGATACTTCCTGAATACCGGAACCCGTCATTTTGTCAGAGTTTTGCCGGAAGGTCAGATGCTGTCAGACTATGATGTGGTGGGAGAAGGAAAAAAAATCCGTTACGATGATCGGTTCATGCCAGAGGGCACTAACGCCAGTTTTGTGCAAACCCTTAAAGGGCAAGCCTATATGCGCATTTATGAGCGAGGCGTAGAAAATGAGACGTTATCGTCCGGTACAGGGGTTACGGCCGTAGCGTTGGCGCTGGCTTACGCCCAGAAGCAGGATAGTCCGGTTACCATACAGACGCAGGGTGGGCAGTTGACTATTTCCTTTGAACAGACCGAGAGCGATAGATTTACCCAGGTCTTTATGAAAGGACCAGCAGTAATGGTGTTTGAGGGCACTGTTTTTGTCTAAATAAGGTTAGTAAATTGGTCAATGTAGTGACTGGTAACTAATGACTAATGACTAATGATTAATAACGGGTGATTAATGAATAACGAATTCTATTATTCATCAATCATTAGTCATGCTTCATTTTTAATTGATATCGAGAACCATAGAATAGACTAAGTACATGATTAATGCGCTTACTAAAGGATTAGCTAAAATTTTTGGATCGAAGTCGGATCGTGATATTAAACTATTACTGCCGCTCATCGATCAGATTAAAGAGGAGTATGCTCAGTTGGAGTCCATTAGTGATGATGAACTGCGCGCCAAGTCGGAAGTGCTTCGGCAGCAAATCAACGAAGGGGTGGCTGATATTGACCGGCAGATTGCCGAGCTGAATCAGCAGATTAAAGACCAGCCGAAAATGGATATGCAGGAGAAAGAAGGAATCTTTGCCCGCATTGATCAGCTTGAGGAAGACCGGAACAAGCGGCTGGAAGAAGTACTGATGGAGGTGCTGCCGCTGTCATTTGCCGTAGTGAAAGAAACGGCCCGCCGCTTTAAAGAGAATAAGAAGTTAGAAGTAACAGCCACACTTTACGATAAGCAACTGGCTGCTAAGTACTCGAATATCACAATTGAGGGTGAGAAGGCCGTTTGGCATCATCAGTGGGATGCCGCGGGAACCCCCATCACTTGGGATATGCTGCACTACGATGTGCAGTTGATTGGTGGTATAGTTCTGCATCAGGGTAAAATTGCTGAGATGGCCACTGGGGAAGGTAAAACATTAGTGGCAACTCTCCCTGCCTTCTTAAATGCTCTGGCTAAACGGGGTGTACATATCGTTACAGTCAACGATTACCTCGCCAAGCGGGATGCTGAATGGATGGCCCCACTCTTCCGCTTTCACAACCTGTCAGTTGACTGTATTGACCGGTACCAACCCAACTCCGACGAGCGCCGGGCAGCTTACGCCTGCGATATTACCTACGGTACCAACAACGAGTTTGGCTTTGATTACCTACGCGACAACATGGCCCGTGATCCTGAGGACATGGTGCAACCTAACCACCACTTTGCTATGGTGGATGAGGTCGACTCTGTGCTGATTGACGAAGCTCGAACTCCCTTAATTATCTCTGGGCCTATTCCTAAAGGCGATGAACACGAATTCTATGAGTTTAAGCCACGGATTAATAAGCTTTATGAGATGCAGAAAAAAGTGGTTAATGATTTTCTGCAAGATGCCAAGAAAAAAATAAAAGAAGGAAATACGAAAGAAGGTGGCCTTTCGCTCTTTAGGGCCTACCGAGGGCTACCCAAGCATAAACCGGTTATTCGCTACCTAAGTGAAACCGGCGTGCGGCAGGTGCTGCAAAAGACAGAGAACTTCTACCTGCAGGACAATCAGAAGATGATGCCCGAGGCAGATGAGCCGTTGTTCTTCACCATTGAAGAAAAGACCAATAACATTAACCTGACCGAAAAAGGGCTGGAGCAGATTACCAAGCAGGGAGAAGATCCTCAGTTCTTCATCATGCCCGATATCGGAACGGAGATTTCTCATCTGGAGAAAGATGATTCTATGCCGGATGAGGAGAAAGTCCAGAAGAAAGATGAACTGATTAAAGAGTACTCGGTCAAATCGCAGCGTATTCACACGGTGAACCAGCTACTGAAAGCATACGCTATGTTCGAGATTGACCAGGAATACATTATTGCTGATGGTAAGGTCAAGATTGTAGATGAGCAAACCGGCCGGGTCATGGACGGGCGCCGCTATTCTGACGGATTGCACCAAGCTATTGAAGCTAAAGAGAACGTGAAGGTAGAGGAAGCCACGCAAACCTACGCGACCATCACCTTGCAGAACTATTTCCGCATGTACCACAAGCTGGCTGGTATGACCGGTACTGCTGAAACCGAAGCGGGCGAGTTCTGGGACATCTACAAGCTGGATGTAGTCGTGATCCCCACCAACAAACCCATTGTCCGCGACGACCGACAGGACAAGGTCTTTAAGACTGTCCGGGAGAAATTCAATGCCGTAGTGCAGGAGATCAATGAAATGACCGAACAGGGGCGCCCCGTACTGGTAGGTACTACCTCGGTAGAGATTTCGGAGATTCTGAGCCGGATGTTGAAGATGAAGGGCATTGAGCACCAGGTGTTGAACGCCAAGCAGCACCAGCGTGAGGCCGAGGTTGTTGCCAACGCGGGTAAACCCGGCACCGTAACCATTGCCACCAACATGGCTGGGCGGGGTACGGATATTAAATTAACTCCGGAATCTAAAGCAGCGGGCGGTCTGGCCATTGTCGGTACCGAGCGGCATGAGTCGCGGCGGGTAGACCGGCAGTTGCGTGGTCGTTCCGGCCGGCAGGGAGACCCCGGTTCCTCGCAATTCTTCGTTTCCCTGGAAGATAACCTGATGCGCCTGTTTGGCTCCGACCGTATTGCCAAGCTGATGGACCGTATGGGACTGGAAGAAGGAGAGGTTATTCAGCACTCTATGGTGACCAGCTCTATTGAGCGAGCGCAGAAGAAAGTAGAGGAAAATAACTTTGCCATCCGTAAGCGGCTGCTGGAGTACGATAACGTTATGAACCAGCAGCGCGAAGTAATTTACAAACGTCGCCGTCATGCCCTGTTCGGAGAGCGCCTACAGCTAGACATCATGAATATGCTCTACGATACCTGCGAAGATATTGTGATGAGCACCAAAGGTGTGGGTAATTATGAGAGCTACAAACTTACTGTTTTAGGCACCCTGGGTGTAGATCATCCGATTGATCATGATCATTTCGTTAGTGTTAGCGAAGCCAACCTGACTGAGGAACTGTACGAATATACGTATCAGCAATATCAGCGTAAGAACGATCAGTTAGCTAAGCGAGCGTTACCAGTCATCCGTAATGTGTACGAAACCAAGGGGGCTACGGTAGAAAACATTCTGGTGCCGTTCACCGATGGAAAAATGCAGCTAACGGTATCAGCCAATCTACAGCGAAGCGTAGATACCGAATGCGAAGATCTGGTGCAATCTATGGAGAAAGCTATCGTGCTAGCTCTGATTGATCAGAACTGGAAAGAGCATTTGCGGGAGATGGATGATCTGAAGCAGTCAGTGCAGAATGCTGTATATGAGCAGAAAGACCCGTTGATCATTTATAAATTTGAAGGTTTTGAGCTGTTTAAGCAGTTTCTGGCTAAGGTGAACGAAGAGACCATCTCTTTCCTGACCAAAGCTAACCTACCAGTACAACAGCCCGATGAAGTTCGGGAAGCCCGACGTCCGGCACGACGCCCTCAGGAAAAAGGAGTTACTGCTTCTAAAGAAGAGTCCGGCTCGTCGTTGAACCGGGGTGGTGGGGTCGCGCAGGCCAGACAACCTTCGGCTAATCGCCCTCCAGCAGAACCTGTACAACCTGCTAAGTCAGAGAAAATTGTTGGCCGTAATGAGCGCGTTAGTGTACAATATAATGATGGTCGTGTCGTAAAAGATGTAAAATTTAAAACCGTAGAAGACGATATTCGCAACAATCGTTGTGTGATCGTAGAAAATGAATAGTTGCCCTCTGCCTAAATTAATTTCTGTTCGCGGAGAAATTTGTCTTATGGTCATTTTATCTCTGGGTCTTTCCCTGCTGCAATGTACACCCGTGCAGCAGTCAGACCGCTTTGTGACCGATGGGCTCATTTCCGGTGAGATGGGTTCGTTTCATGGGTATACCATGTACTCATTCATGTTCGATGAACGACAATGTCGTATTGTGGTACCTAAGAAGCCGGCCAAAGGAAATCCCTGGTTATGGCGCGCGCGCTTTTTTGGGCATCGCCCCGAAGTTGACTTAGCTTTATTAGAGCGAGGTTTTTATGTTGCGTACATCGATGTAGCCGATCTGTACGGGAGCCCACAGGCGGTAAAACTCTGGAACGATTTTTACGATTTACTTAACTCCCGGTATCTGTTTGCCGATAAAGTGGCACTGGAGGGCATGAGCCGGGGTGGATTATCCGTATTTAACTGGGCCGCTGAGAACCCGGAGAAGGTAGCCTGTATCTACGCAGATGCTCCGGTTTGCGATATTAAAAGCTGGCCGGGCGGGTTAATGGAGGGGATGGGTAGTACCGAAGATTGGCAAAAATGCTTAAATGCTTATAACTTCACCGATGAAGAAGCTCGGGAATACTCACAAAACCCTATTAACAAAGCACAAACCCTCATTGAGCACCAGATTCCTTTACTGGTGGTATCCGGAGATCAGGATCAAATCGTTCCTTATTCGGAAAATGCCGAGTTGATTGTAAAACAGTATGAAGAGCAGGGAGGGAAAGTGAAAGTCATCATCAAAAAGGGAGAGGGGCATGTGCATGGTCTGCCTAATCCTCGTCCTATTATTCAATTCATTCTTAAACATACGCGAGAGCATATTCCTTCATAATCAGCCGGGTCTATGGCAAACTCAAAAAAAAGTCGCTCTAAAAGAAGTACGCTTGCTCCCCTCATTACTTTACTGATTGTAATTGGGCTCATACTGCTATTACTCTACCTCAAGCGCCAAAATGAACCCGCCCCTCAGGATCTTAGTGGGTTTAATTACCTGCCTACGATGAACGAAGGGCAACTGGTACAGCATCAATTTTATAGCTTATCGTACGTTGAAGACCACGAGCAGGCCGAGTGGGTGGCCTATGAGCTGACCAAAGCCGAAGTGCTTGCCAACACTGAACGCACCGATGACTTCCGGGAAGATCCCCTGGTTACAACCGGCTCGGCTTCGCTGGAAGATTATTATCGTTCGGGTTATGACCGAGGGCACCTGGCTCCGGCGGGTGATATGGGTTTTTCTGACGAGGCCATGAGCGAAAGTTTTTACTTATCTAACATGAGTCCCCAGGATCAGGCTTTTAACCGGGGCGTATGGCGTATATTGGAAGAGGACGTTCGCGACTGGGCCGTAGCCAATGAAAGCTTGTTTGTAGTGACCGGACCAGTTTTTGGAACGAACCCCAAAAAGATAGGTCCTAATAAAGTGACTGTGCCCGCTTATTTCTACAAAGTGCTACTGGATTATCAAGAGCCGGATATTAAAGCCATTGCCTTTCTTATTCCCAACAAAGCTACTACCGAGCCGCCCGAAGCATTTGTAGAGTCTATTGACAATGTCGAAGCCTACACCAAGCTTGATTTCTTTTCTGAGCTACCAGACGATATAGAAGATCGCTTGGAAAGCTCAGTACAAACCAGACGGTGGTTTAGAAATTAAAGCAACATTAGTTAGACGCCTGCGTATCTGCCTTCTGGTTCCAATAAATCTTGAGGTTCTTGGTGGCCCGTCCGGCGGCAATAATATCCAGGTCACCATCCTGATCCAGGTCAGCTACCTTTAAATCTTCGCAGGCCATCTCGTTCTCATCAATCCAGTAGTGCATCCAGCCATCTCCGTCTGCGTCTACCGGTACGAATAGTTTAATGCCCACTTTCTTATTGCTGTTAGGCTCGCGCCAGCCCACTAAGATCTGATCCCGCCCCAAACCAAGTAAATCGGCACAAGCCAATGCATGCCCCTGGGCCAGATCATCTGATAACATGGAGCGCTCGCCGTATTCATCGCCTTGATATAGGACCAATTGGTTACCGTGCATAGGCTCAACAGTTACTAAAAACGGATCATTCTCGGCTAAATATCCCTGCCGTACCTCACCGGCACTTTGAGTGAGTTGTGATAGTAGGTTACTTTTCCAGGAGCCATTCTGGTAGGTAAAATGCTTTACGCCTTCTTTTCCGGCCAAAAACATGTCAGACTGATCTACAATATCAAAATTATGCGTAAGGTGCATGGTTGTATCCAGGGCAGTGGTTTCCCAGGATTGGCTTAAGTCTTGTGGCGGGGTGTAGGCCAGCACCTTTACTCCCTGTCCCTGGCCGTCGCGGTTGCCCTGCCCGTGCAGTGGTAAAACTACCAGGCGGTAACCATCTTCTGTATTAACCCAGTGCATACGATGCACAGTAGGCTCATGATGCAGTTGAATAGGCTTCCAAAGTTGGGTAGGATCTTCCGGACGTTCCAGAAAGTGAACTGACCCCGACATGGTCGGGTCCGACGTTTCACCAGGATTCCACTGAGCTCCCACCGCCAGTTCCACCTGCCCATCTTGATTAATATCGGCAGCAGCCAGGCATACATTGTCCCGGTTAGTCAGGTTTTCGGCAATTACAAACCGCTGCCAGTCACCGTTGCGGTACCAGACAAACTGTTTCTGGTCGGCTAGAATAATATCGGGGCGCTCATCGCCGTCTACATCGCCAATAGCCAGCCCATAACCGATATCAATGGTATCAAGCGTTTGATTTTTAAATTCAGGTTGATAGGATTGGGCAAGAACCCACTGCGGCAAAGCCAGGCAAATTATGAAAAAGTGAAGTTTACCGATGTACATTGTATTAGCAAATTTTTGGGTGTGTCAAAAAATAATGTAACAAACAATTTAAAGAAAAATGTGAGATTTTACGTCAGACAGTACGCATTTCTGCCCGTTTTAACTGGATTATGCCAGGCTATGTTCACGATAATACACTAAAAACTTAACCATTAGGGATACATCACATGCATTGGCAAATTTCTATAAAATGGCCTGGATTTGGTAATAAACAGGGCATACTAACTAATATTTAACCACAAGACGAAAAAGCTATGACACACACAAAATGGGACTTGTACGAAGATCTGAATTACAATGACAATCATTTCGAGAGTGATGAGTACGATGAGATGGTGCAGGAGGAGTTTATGATCGAGGCCGCGGAATTAGATGCTTCTGATTTGGATCACTTCAATAGCATACACGATCTGGAGGATATGGGAAACGGTTTCTGACTATACAACCGGACTCTCAATACTGAGGCTGGCAATAAACATTGCTGGCCTTTTTTATGGCACAAAAAGTAAATATTCTGATTACCCAAGTAGCTGTTTTACTTAATTTTAAAAAAATAGTAACTTAAATCGGTTTACTAATTTACTTACCAATGACACAACCTAACTCCCCGTCAGTACGATTTTTTTTTCTGATGGCACTCACTTTTACCTTCCTAGGGCTAAGCCTATGGCGATGCACCTCTCCAGGACAGGAAGCCTCCGTAAATTATGATTCTCTTTCTGATGAACAAAAGCGTTCGGCCGAATATGCACTGGCAGGCTTAGAAGTTGCCGATGATTTGCAAGCTACCCTTTTTGCTTCTGAACCGATGGTCGTTAACCCTACGAATATGGACATTGACCACCGCGGCCGGGTTTGGGTGTGCGAAGGTTACAACTATCGCCCTTCTTTAAACCCCAACAATCCGACCAAAGCTGAAGGTGACCGTATCTTGATTATGGAGGATGAAGACGGCGATGGGAAGGCTGACAAGAGTACGGTATTCTACCAGGGAAATGACGTGAATGCCGCATTAGGCATCTGGGTGATGGATAATCAGGCTATTGTATCGTGCAGCCCCAATGTGTTCATACTGACGGATACAGATGGAGATGATAAAGCGGATAAAAAGGAAGTTCTGTTTACTGGTTTAAGTGGCGAGCAACATGACCATGCCATACACGCTGTGGTGTTTGGCCCTGATGGTAAACTATATTTTAATTTCGGGAATGCCGGAGAACAAATTCTGGATAAAAACGGCAAGCCGGTTACCGAGCAAGCAGGTATTCCGGTATCGGCTAAAGGAGACCCCTATCGCGATGGGATGGTCTTCCGCTGTGACCCCGATGGTAGCAATTTTGAAGTGCTGGGGCATAATTTCCGAAACAACTATGAGGTGGCAGTAGACTCTTACGGTACCCTCTGGCAATCGGATAATGATGACGACGGTAATAAAGGGGTACGCATTAATTATGTGATGGAGTACGGTAATTACGGTTACCGCGATGAAATGACCGGCGAAAACTGGCGCGCTTACCGTACCGGCATGGATGATGAAATCCCTAAGCGGCACTGGCACCAGAATGATCCGGGAGTTGTACCGAACCTGTTGCAAACCGGGGCAGGTTCCCCCACGGGAATTTTAGTATACGAAGGAGATCTGTTGCCCGAGCGTTTTCATAATCAGATTATTCATGCGGATGCGGGTCCCAATGTGGTGCGGTCTTATCCCGTAGAGGTAGATGGCGCAGGATACGCTGCTACTATTGACAACATCGTTACGGGTAAAGATCAATGGTTTCGCCCTTCTGATGTCTGCATTGCCCCCGATGGCTCTCTGTTTATTGCTGACTGGTACGATCCCGGTGTGGGTGGACACCAAATGGGAGACCAGCAGCAGGGACGTATTTACCGTATCGCCCCCAAAGGAGAATCCAGCAAGGGGTTTTCATCTAAAAAGATCTACAATGTACCGGAGCTGGATGTGTCTTCAGCCGAAGGTGCCATTGAAGGGTTAAAGAATCCGAACCTATCCGTACGCTACCTGGCCTGGAAACAATTACATGAAATGGGTGAGCAGGCAGAGCCAGCCCTGGCAGAACTTGCTAAATCAGATAATCCACGGTATCAGTCTCGGGCCCTTTGGTTACTAAGCAAACTAGAAGGAAAAGGAAAGCAGTATGTTGATCAGGCGTTACAATCCGAAGACCCAAACCTGAGAATTGCCGGTATTCGTATGGCTCGCGAACGAGGTGACGATATAATGCCAATATTGCAGGAAATGGTTAAAGATGAGTTACCGCAGGTACGTCGGGAGGTGGCTCTGGCACTTCGATATATAGATTCACCGGAAGCCGATGAGGTGTGGGCCACACTGGCCGCCCAGCACGATGGGAAAGACCGATGGTACCTGGAAGCTCTGGGTATTGGTGCCGACCTGCACGCCGAGTCACGGTTTACGGCCTGGATGAATCAGATCGGAGAAGACTGGAATACTTCAGCCGGGCGTGATATTATCTGGCGCATGCGTAACAAAGAAACTATCCCCTTGCTATCCGAACTCATTGAGGACTCTGAAGCTAATACCTATCAGGACCGCCTCCGTTACTTCCGGGCTTTTGACTTTCATCTTGATCCTTCTAAACAGGAAATTCTCGCTGGTTTGGCTGTTCAGCAACATCCTAATCAGGAAGAAATTACGTTGCTGGCGTTAAATCATATTGATACCGAGCGAGTAAAGCGCTCACCTCAGTTGAAAACCGCTCTCAAAACATCTTTGGATAAAGTAAAAGGAAGTCAGGAGTATATTGAATTGATCAAACGCTACGAGCTGAAAGATCATCAGGCAGCTCTGTTGGCCCTGGCAATGGAAAAGCCGGAAGAATCAGTAGGGGTAGAAGCCGCTAAACTTTTGCTCGATTTTGAAGGGGAAGCGCTTGCCCAGAACGTACTAGATAAAGGCAGTCCAGAAGAAAGAACTGCCCTTATTCAGGCGCTGAAGCGAGTAAGTAACGAGAAGTCTACCGACGTCCTGCAAAGCGTTATCGTTGATCTTGACAAGCCTTTAGCAGTGCGTCAGGAAGCGGTAATGGCTTTCGCTGGCGACTGGCGTGGCGAAAACCGGTTACTTGATATTGTAAAAAGCGGCGATCTAAATGCTGATTTAGATTCAACGGCGGCAAAAGTGTTTTCTATGGCTATGCGAAACTCTATTTACGAAGAAGGTGCGCTTTTGCTAGGACTGGACCGAGAGACTACGGACCTGCCACCCATTAAAGAATTAGTGGCTTTGGATGGCGACCCTGCTCATGGGCAAACGGTATTTGCTCAATACTGCCAAAATTGCCACATAGTGAATGAGCAGGGAGTGGATTATGGTCCGGCTTTATCTGAGATCGGCGATAAACTTACCAAAGATGCTTTGTATGTATCAATTCTGGAGCCTTCGAGGGGCGTTAGTTTTGGGTATGAGGGCTACATCTTAAAGCTTACCGATGGTAGTGAGGTGACTGGATATATTTTAAGTAAAACCGAAGACGAAGTGCAATTACGCATGTACGGTGGACGAACGGAGACCTATCCCAGAGCACAAGTTGCTTCTATAGAAGAGATGGATCAATCGCTGATGTTTGACAATCTGGAGCGTAGTATGAGCCAGGAAGATTTGGTCTCTTTAGTGGCATATTTGACAACTTTAAAGAAAGGGAATTCTTCTATTAGTTTGAATAAGTAGTGAGGTGTAGAACATTTATAGCAGTCATGAGTTCTAATGTTGCGCTTGCTTAAAGCTTTAGCGTAAGTATATTTTTTTGCAAAACTTATTTTTTTAATTTCTAACCAAACTTAACTACACAGCTATGAGTATTTTAGCATGGATTGTCGTCGGATTAATTGCCGGAGCTATTGCCAAATGGATTATGCCAGGTGACGACCCGGGAGGGTTTATTGTCACAATTTTAATTGGTATTGCCGGTGCCTTGATTGGCGGGTTTTTAGCCCAAAATTTACTTGGAGTGGCCTCCGGTGGATTCAACTTTACTACCCTTTTAGTGGCTATTGGTGGGGCAGTACTATTACTGTTTCTATACAGGCTTATAAAAGGTAGGGCCTAGCCAAAAGATATATAAGTAGATAAAAGCCAGCCTTAGTCAGCTGGCTTTTTTTATATCCACTCTGAGAACTTTATTGTTGCCTTACCGCCTCAACTATGATTAATATCCAGCTAAATTTGCCGCCCAGCGCGGTTGGCATAGAATTGCTACATATTTATTTCTAACACCAACATTTGTAATATGGGACTTTTAGATTTTTTCAAAAACACGAAGAAAGAAGAGCAACCAAAAAAAGAAAGACCTTTTGAAGGCTCATGGGATGCAGATACGTTAGCAGATGACAAGCGCCAAGCAGAGAGCGTTGCGGCTAAACAATATCACGTGGTGCAGGACGGTGAATCTCTCTCAAAAATAGCGGAGAAGTATTATAATGACGCTAATCGCTGGCAGGTTATCCACGATGCTAACCAAGAGGAGATAGAAAACCCCGACCTGATTCATCCTGGGCAACGATTATACATTCCCGAAATTGGCGAGCCTCAATCGTAATTATCTTTATAGGCTCTAATTAAATTGATAAGGGCAGGGAATGGTCCAGAAGGTGTAGCTTAACGATACGCCAATAAAGTAATACCAGTCCTTATCATAACGATTGCCGTACTCATAATTCTTAACTGGCAACTCGCTGTCTGATATATTATCAATGTAATCGAAAAATGTTTTGCGGATACCCGCTTCTGCTGAAAGCGTAAGTTCGCGATTAAGAATATACTTGAAGCCCAATCCCAGTGGAATTACCGGTTGAGTTCTGCTATATGATTGGGTCTGTTCTTCATGAGGGCTAAAATAGGAAACCCCTGCTCCCAGAAAGAAGTAAGGTGACCAACGCAGTAAGTTGATATTTTTTTTATAATCCAGGAAGTGATATTCCATCAACGCTGAAAACTCTATTACAAAAGTGCTGAAAGAGGTGTCGCGTTGCTGGGCTAGCGCATCAAATGGTGGAGTATCTGAGCCATGTAGCCCCCCAAACATAAGATTGCCACGAAGACTAAAATAATCATTGAAGTTTCGGCGGTAAAGCAAAAATCCGCCGGGTCTGGTGTTTCTTATACCAAACTCTCGAACAATATCTCCTGTGTAATTTGTCCCCCCGATGCCGGCGCCTATCTCATTTTTCTGGGCAAAAAGGTCAGTAGTACCCATTAATACAATAAAAAAGATAGTGCAGAGCGTGCCTCTATGATATTTCATATTCAAAACTAGCGAATTATTTATTTTGCCATCTTACCTATAACAGAAAAATTCGCGGCTTTGGTATGTAAGGCGATTGAAAACTTACCGAGGGCGCATACCTGCGGAAGAGAATGGGCTGCGGCCTATCATAAAAACCAGCCGTATTGTGGTAGTGAGATAGACATCGTTTTCATTTGGGCTTCCTCGCTGGGCACCTTCTTGACCATACCCCGGTAAATGAACATATTCTATGCCGTCGGCGCCAGTATATGTAGCTAAGTTAGTATTAAGATTAGAATCGCGTGTGAACAATTCTTCGCGAGATCCACCCGACTGTGCATCTACTGGCTCTAACGACCTGTCTGACATAATCTTGGCCAGTTCACTAGAGAGCGTCCCTTTATCTACATAATTACCACTAATATCATCCAGATAATCAGTAAACAGAAAGCGATAGTTTACTTCAGCCTCTAGGTCCATGACTTGATTGATACGAAATCGCACTCCTACACCTACCGGAATACTCAGTGCAATACTGCCATATTCCTGCCCCTCAGTTTTAAGCGGGCGCAGCGGAACCCATTCGCCTGATTGGGGAATGTTTTCGGCGGTAAGAGGGGCATTGGGCGACAGAATAGCTTCTGAAGGAACTAGACCTTTTGGATTGTGATGAAATACAGAAACCCCTCCAAAAACATACGGGGTAAATGACTGGCGTAAAGTTACGGTGTATGGATTAGGGAAAATGTCATACACAGCCACAATAGACAAATCCTTAATATTATTACGAAATTGCAGGTTGCGGGCATAGCGGTAGATATCATCACGATTATCCGGGTCGGCTACCTGATAGTCATTACTACTAATACGGCCCCACATAAAAGCAGCTCGTGCTGATAAAGATTTTCCAAATCGAACGGTAGATGAAATGCCAATTCCCGGGCGGGTAAACGAGATGTCCGTACTTACGATCGCTGATTTGGGAGCGATATCACCAAAGTAATTAAGCGCGTTAACAGAGACGCCTAACGTAACGTACTGTTTTGCATTGGCAAAGCGCAGCTTTCTACCGGTAAACTGAGTTGTTCGGTTATTCTGGTTTCGATAAAGCCTTTTCCTTTTACGATTCTGTGCTGTACTATCACTGGGATTTGCACAAATTAATAGTACAATTATACACAAGTAGCTAAGGAAGTACGAACAAAAACGGCTATTTCGCATAAAAAATGATAAATTGCTGACAGTCAGAACAATTTTACTTCGATTATAATGGTGAAACAAGCAATTGCTCATTAATTTCTTACATCTAATCCCCAATTTAATTTCTGGCGTAAAGTTTCCAAAAAGTCATCACCAATAAACTTTACTAATTTTACCTGAAAAGAAGTTTTCTCTATCTGAAAAGACTCTTCAGTAGAGATAGCGTACGATCGTGAGTCAAGAGCTAGTAAATAACTATCACTACGGCTCTCCACTTGAATAGTGATTCTGCTGCTATCGGAAACTACTAAAGGCCGCACTGTTAAATTATGCGGACTAATAGGAGTAATAATCAAATTATTAGATTGAGGGGATACTACAGGGCCACCACAACTTAAAGAGTATCCGGTGGAACCTGTAGGGGTAGAGATGATCAATCCGTCTGCCCAATATGAATTAAGGAAGCGGTCATCCAGATAAGCATGCGCTACAATCATGCTGGATGAATCCTTCTTAATAACAGTTAGTTCATTCAGAGCAAAATTAAGGTGGGAAGGAATGTCTTGTAATAACTGAGTCTTTACTAAGGTGCGAAGGTCATACGAATAACGTCCCTGAAATAGAGCCTCAATAGCATTAGTAATCTGATGTTGAGAAACTGTGGCTAAAAAACCCAACCGGCCAATGTTAATACCTAAAATTGGAATCTCTTGGGCCCGGACATGGGTAACAGTTTCCAGAAGGGTGCCATCACCCCCAATGCTGATCACGAAGTCTACATCAGAGACACCCTCATCTGCCAGATAGATAGATTCAGGGATAATTTCTGAAGAAGATTCTTTTAAAAGTGTATGAAGAATATCCGAGATTTTTATTTGGGCACGGCGCTGGGTTAATGCTGACAGCAAATGCTGAATGCAGGGAAGGGTACCTTCATCAACTTTTCTTCCGTGGATAGCAAATCTCATTCATAGCAAGGTTAAATATCCAGATATCGCAAAAGCGCATCCAAGCGCTCCTTTTCATAGGATGCAACAGTTTCTTCCTGAAAAAGAGAAACCACCTGATAATTGAACCGCTCTAGTGTAGCTACAATTCTGGAAGCATCTTTTCTATCTAGCTTTAATGTTACCTGTATAAGGGTAGGGTCAGTGGCATTGTTTCGTAAATAACAGCCCATAACTTTTACTCCATCTGCCTCAATAAGGCGGGTAATTTCAGCCAGAGAATAATCAATCATCTTCAGCGATATTTCAATAACGCTGCCTGGCGACTGAACTGCAGTGGTCTGAGCAAAAGCCCGAAGCAGGTCCTGAGCGACAATAGCACCCAGAAACTCGTTCTTTTCATCTAGCACAGCAAGCATAGACTGGTCACATTCAGAAAAAGCTTTCACAACCTCGTAGAAGTGCTGGTTCGCGTGCACTACACATTTAGTAGGATCTAACTGGTACTCACCTATACTGTTATGATCAAAAAGATCATCAAAAAGCATATCGCTATTAATGAACCCTTTAAACTGTCCATCATCTACTACCGGCAACTGCATTACACTTAAGTCATCTAACAGAGAAGTTGCCTTCGCAATATTATCCTCAGCTTTTAAAGCCGGAATCAGGGGGCTAATAAAATTATAGGCAATCATACAAATGTGGGTTCTTCCAAAAATTCTTCTAAGATGTCATTAAACTTGTCAGGTTGTTCCATCATAGGAGCATGACAGCAATGATCGATAAAGCGTAGTGTAGAATTAGGAATTAGCCGGTGAAAATCATGAGCCACCATAGGGGGAGTAATAGTATCGTTCAGGCCCCAAATCAGTAACGTAGGTGCTTCAATACGATGAAGCTCATCTGCCATATTGTGCCGCTGCGCCGACTTGGCAATGGCTACAATAGACATACATTTAGGAATACTACTTACGGTTTCAAAAATTTCATCGATATATCCCTTACTGATTGTTTCGGGATCGTAAAAGGTGTATTCAACGCGTTCTTTAATGTATTCGTAATTACCTCGTTTAGGAAATGAGCCCCCCATAGAATTCTCAAACAACCCGGAGCTGCCTGTCAGAATCAGACGTTTTACTAAAGACGGGTTGGCAATAGTAAAAATCAAACCTATATGTCCTCCCAGGGAATTTCCCATCACGGTGAGGTCTTTCAGCTCCATCTGGGCTACAAATTTTTCCAGAAAAGAATGAAGACCCTCTAAACCTGCTTTACGAACGGGCATTTCGTAAACGGGCAGCATGGGTATTAAAATTCGGTAACGATGCCTGAAGTGCTGAATAACACCATCCCAATTGCTCAATGCTCCAAAAAGACCATGTAACAATAGCATGGTATCTCCTTCGCCTTCATCCATATAACGATATCCGTTTAGTTCGTATATCTGATATTCCATTTTTAGTGTATTGATATTATTCTGCTGGCAGGAAAAATACATAATTCAGGAGTGCGAAACAATCCTGCTATTTTAAGCACCCTGTTTAGTAAACACAAAGTCCAGTCCAATACGTTTACAATGACCGGAATTGTATACAATAATGTAATGATTAAGACTGTTTTTCTTTGAAAAAGTTGTCTATTGTCTTAACCATCTCTTCTACTGCCGGAAACCACAGAATAATCTGATTGATGACGGCTGAAGAAAAAGGACGTAAATAAGAGTACGACTGACTATCTGCTAAGAGGTCTACTTCAATATCGGCCCAATCGAGAGCAGCTAGAAATAAACTAATCCCAAAAGCCCACTTTACTACACCCAAGGCAGCCCCCAGCAGTTCGTCTGCGAAGCCAATAGGTGTGAGGCGTATAATGCTTTTGAGCAGCCGCCCGAGAATGGCAAAAGCTACAACAATGACAATGAAAGTAAGTATAAATGCTCCAATAGGTAGCAGATTACTTTCAGTATCAAAGTGCGCGCTGAGCCAGATGGTAGATTGCGGCAAAAAGTGGAGTGCGCCAATAATTGCTACCACAAAACCTACTAGGGCAATTACTTCTAGTAAAATCCCTTTTTTGTAACCGCGGTAGGCTCCAAAAAAGAGAATAATCAAAATGGCCCAGTCCCATCCGTTCACAACTACTGCGTCAATAACTGCCTAGTGATGGTAGACATGGTTTTTCCATCAGCTCTGCCCGCAAATTTCTGAGAAGCAATACCCATAACCTTTCCCATATCCTGCATGCCGTGAGCACCTTCTTCTTGTATGATTTGCTGAAGAGCTTTTTTTACTTCTTCTTCGGTCATAGGCTGCGGAAGATAACGGTTGATGACTTCCAATTCTGAGCGCTCTTTGGCTGCTAGATCTTCCCGGCCCTGTTGCTCAAATGTTTCCAATGACTCTTTCCGTTGCTTGGCCGCTTTTGTCAACAGCTGCATCTCCGTGGCTTCCGATAAGCCTTCACCGGCACCTTTTTCTGTTTCGGCCAGAAGAATCATAGACTTGATACCCCGCAAAGCACGTAAGGTGTCTTGGTCTTTAGCGCGCATGGCATCTTTAATGTCGGATTCAATTTGCTGTTTAAGACTCATGATCTCTTTGCTAAGTTGTGAAAGTTGTTCGATATTGGTTGCCCAATATTCGCTAACATTTTCAGAATAAAACCTGAAAATCATTTTAGATTTCAAGTATACATAAATTTGGAGTAATGACGAAGTTAAGTGTTAACATCAATAAAATAGCCACCTTGCGAAACGCCCGAGGTGGCAATAACCCAAATGTGTTGCAAGTGGCGAAAGATGCTGAACGTTTTGGTGCTCAGGGAATTACTGTTCACCCACGCCCGGATGAGCGCCACATTCGCTATGATGATGTAATGCAGTTAAAAGATGCGGTGACTACCGAATTTAATATTGAAGGGTATCCTGATAGTCGTTATCTGGCGATTATTGAGAAAGTAAGGCCTGCTCAGGCTACTCTGGTTCCTGACCCACCAGATGTACTTACTTCTAATGCTGGTTGGAATACTATTGAAAAAAAAGCTATGCTTCAGGATATTATCGCCCAAATTAAAGCATGGGGTGTGCGAACTTCTATTTTTGTGGACCCTGATATAGAAATGGTAGAAGGTGCGGCTGCTGTAGGTACCGACCGGATTGAGTTATATACTGAGCCATATGCCCGAGACTATACAAAAAATCGCGAAAAAGCAGTGAAACCTTACATAAATGCTGCTTTAAAAGCCCAGGAGCTTCAGCTGGGTATTAATGCTGGCCACGATCTGGACCTTGAGAATTTACGCTATTTAAAAGAGCAAATTCCTTATTTATCAGAAGTTTCTATTGGGCATGCCCTGATTTGTGACGCCTTATATTACGGATTAGAAAACACGATTCAATTATACCGCAAACAGCTGATCTAATATCAATCAGGACATTACCCACAAAAAAACTACTGCGATTGCCGTTCTCTTTCAACCTGCTCCTTGAAGTACTGATAGGTTACTTTTAAGCCATCTGCCCGGGATACTGTAGGCTCCCATCCTAAGATTTCTTTCGCTTTGGAAATATCAGGTTGCCGCTGCATAGGGTCATCTTTGGGAAGCGGTTTGTATACAATTTTCTGGTCGGTTCCGGTCAGCTTAATAATCTCTTCTGCAAAATCTTTGATACTGATTTCATCAGGGTTACCAATATTGACCGGATGCGGATAATCGCTAAGGAGTAAGCGATAAATACCTTCTACCAAGTCATCCACATAGCAGAATGAGCGAGTTTGGGAACCATCGCCAAAAACAGTGATATCCTGCCCGCGAAGTGCTTGTCCCAGAAATGCTGGAAGTGCTCGCCCATCATCTAATCGCATACGGGGGCCGTAAGTATTAAAAATGCGTATGATGCGCGTTTCAAGCTTATGGTAAGTATGATATGCCATGGTAATGGCCTCCTGAAAACGTTTAGCCTCATCATATACTCCTCGTGGCCCGATAGGGTTAACATTACCCCAGTACGATTCTGGCTGTGGGTGTATTGTTGGATCACCATACACTTCTGAAGTAGAGGCAACCAGAATACGGGCATTTTTTGCCCGGGCTAAACCTAAGCAATTATGAGTACCTAACGAACCTACCTTTAACGTTTGGATAGGCATCTGAAGATAATCAATGGGGCTGGCTGGTGAGGCAAAGTGTAGTATATAATCAAGATCACCAGATACATGTACATAATTAGATATATCGCTATGATAATATTCAAAATCAGGGCGATGCATCAGGTGCTCGATGTTTTTGATGTTTCCGGTAATCAGGTTATCCATGGCTATTACATAGTAGCCTTCTTTCAGGAAACGATCACAAAGATGGGAGCCAAGAAATCCGGCTCCCCCAGTAATTAAAACGCGTTTTTTACTCATGAATATCTTTTCTTCCGATACTGTAATAGGTGAACCCAAGTTCTTTCAAACCATTTGGGTCGTATAGGTTTCGTCCGTCAAAGATAACTTTTCCTTTGAGAATTGACGATAGTTTTTCAAAATCAGGAGTACGAAAGATCGGCCACTCAGTCATAATGAAGATTGCATCGGCTTGTTCTGCTGCATGATACTCATCTACGCAATAATCAATTTTATCACCTACAATCTCACGAACATTTTTCATGGCCTCTGGATCATAGGCTTTTACGGTAGCGCCTGCTTCTACTAATGCTTCTATATTATAGAGTGCTGGTGCTTCCCGAATATCATCGGTATAAGGTTTAAAGGCCAGCCCCCACATAGCAAACGTTTTTCCACTCAAGTCACCATTATAGTAAGCTTTTGCTTTTTCAATGAGCTTGGTTTTCTGAGCCTGGTTGATGTCCATAACCGATCCCAGAATTTTAAAATCATAATTAGCATCTTTGGCTGATTTGGCTAAAGCCTGAACGTCTTTAGGAAAGCAGCTACCGCCATATCCAATTCCAGCAAACAAGAAACGTTTTCCAATACGCGTATCAGTTCCGATTCCGCGGCGAACCATATCAACATCTGCTCCTAGCAGTTCACAGAGATTAGCAACCTCATTCATAAAAGTGATTTTGGTAGCTAAAAATGAGTTGGCTGCGTATTTTGTTAATTCTGCCGAAGCTTCATCCATGAAAATAACAGGATTACCCTGGCGAACCATCGGTGCGTATAGCTTATCCATCATTTCACGAGCTTTCTGAGAGCTAGTGCCTACTACCACCCGGTCGGGCTTCATGAAATCTTCTACGGCTACTCCTTCTCGCAAGAACTCAGGGTTAGAGACTACATCAAAGTCAACTTTAGCTTTTTCAGCAATTTTAGCCCTGACTTTTTCTGCGGTTCCTACCGGTACGGTACTTTTATCTACAATCACCGTGTAATCTTCTAAGATAGATCCCAGGTCACCAGCTACCCTCAGCACATACTGTAGGTCAGCGGAACCATCTTCACCGGGAGGGGTAGGAAGTGCCAGGAAAATAATTTTTGCGCCTTCAATACCTTCTTTAAGATTGGTAGTAAAGTGCAAGCGCCCCTGCTTAATATTTCTATCGAAGAGTGCATCAAGGCCTGGCTCATAAATAGGAATTTCGCCGTTTCTGAGCTTGGCTACCTTTTTTTCATCAATATCTACGCAGGTCACTGTGTTGCCGGTCTCGGCAAAACAAGTCCCGGTTACTAATCCGACATAACCTGTTCCGACTACTGCTAATTTCATAAGGATTCAATGATTAATTAATTGGAAAGAATTTATTAATGCAAAAGTATTATAAATTTAGCAAAATATAACTTTTAAATAAAACTATTATAATAAAATGAGTGCTATAGTGTTAGGCGGGCTGTTTAGGCGATTGGACAGAACCAGATATCTATAAATTGTGTTCTGCCATACGTAAGATGTATTTCGTATTAGAAAAAATAAAGGTTGTTTACCTATAAATCATTTATTAATTTTGCAGCCTTGATTCAGAACCGTAAAACTAATAAAATATTTTATGATTACAGTAAATGTAAAAGAAAACGAGTCAATTGACCGAGCTCTTAAGCGATTTAAGAAAAAATTTGAGAAAACTGGTACTTTAAGAGAGCTTCGCTCACGAACTCACTACGAAAAACCCTCAGTATCTCGACGGACTGAGCGAATTAAAGCGGCTTACCGCCAAAGAATGCAATCAATGGAAAACAGCTAGTTGATAGCTGTTTTCTTCCATTTTTTTGTATATTAGGGTGTAGCCCTATTTTTTATGATAGATACTTTCATCAAGTTTCTGACGTACGAGAAAAGAGCTAGCCCACATACCATTACTTCTTATCAAACAGATCTGCTTCAGTTCAACGCTTTTCTAAAGCATCATGCGCCAGGCTTACTGGTGGCAAAAGCAGATCATCGGGAAATTAGAGCATGGGTTGTGGATTTAGCGAATAAGCAGAACACAGCCCGATCTATTAATCGCAAGATTAGTACTCTACGCTCTTTTTATAAGTTCCTTCAGCAACGCGGGCACAACAAGCAGAACCCCACGCACAAAGTGCGCGCCCTGAAAGCAAATTACCCTTTGCCTCACTTTGTTCAAACCAACGACTTATTTTCTTTGCTTGACCAGTGTGAGTTTAGTAAAGATTTCCATGGGTATCGGGATCGCCTGATTCTAGAACTTTTCTACGGGGCAGGTATCCGTCTATCAGAATTAATCAATCTGGAAACAGCCCACGTCAACTTGCATGAAACTACCATTAGAGTACATGGTAAAGGCGCAAAAGAAAGAATTATCCCCTTCCCGAAAAGTCTGGCTACTTTTATTGAGCATTATCTGCAAAAGAAACGGGAATTCTTTAATAGCGAAGCTCTAAACCACTTTTTGTTAGTTACTGACAAGGGAGATCAACTCTATCCAATGATGGTATATCGAACTGTACGAAAATACCTGGATGAGTATACTACCATTGATAAACGTAGCCCCCATGTAATACGCCATACGTTTGCTACTCACTTATTAGATAATGGTGCCGATTTAAACGCCATTAAAGATTTGCTGGGGCATGCTACGTTGGCCGCTACTCAGGTCTATACGCATAACTCGACCGAGCAATTGAAGAAGGTCTTTAAACAAGCGCATCCAAAGGCCTGAGTTTTCTAAAAAATTCTATTTCATTTTATATCCATCTTACCAGAAATTAGTTTCCTGATAAAGTATTTTTGATTTAAACAGATTAGATATGAAGTTACAAATGCATGCTGTCCATTTTGATGCGGACCCCAAATTAATCGATTTTATTCAGCGTAAAGCGGAAAAATTAGAAGCGCTTTACGAACGAATTATTGATGGGGAAGTATTCTTAAAACTTGAGAATGGAGGATCTATCAACAACAAAATTGTTGAGATCAAACTTAATATTCCGGGAAATCAGCTATTTGCCAAGGAGCAGGACGAGTCGTTTGAAGCGGCAGCTGATCGGACAGTAGAAGCATTGCGAAGGCAATTAAAAAAACATAAGGAAAAGCAGGCAGCGAGATAAAAAAGTAGAAGGATTCGGGATGTGCCCGAATCCTTTTTTATTTTAAAGCTGAAAAGCTTCTTTAATCTTATCTACATAATCCAGCTTTTCCCACCCGAAAAAAGTAACTTCTTTTTTCTGTTTGGTATTGATAGTCTTAGTCACATTGCCCTCTTCCTGCACTTCAATAACTTCAATATTTACGTCATCATTATAGGCTTCCCGGCCCATATGACCATACGCTGCTGTGGCAGAAAAGATGGGGTTTTTAAGCCCAAAACGCTCAACAATTGCCTTCGGGCGCATATCAAATAACTCTCTGGCAAGCTTCGCAATTTCAGCATCAGATTTATCAACGTGAGCAGTGCCATACGTATCTACTAACAAAGAAACCGGTTCAGCTACTCCAATGGCATATGCTACTTGTACGAGTATCTCATCGGCCACTCCTGCAGCTACCAAGTTTTTGGCAATGTGGCGAGCAGCGTAAGCGGCACTTCGGTCTACTTTGCTGGAATCTTTTCCAGAGAATGCACCACCACCGTGAGCTCCTCTACCACCGTAGGTATCTACAATAATTTTACGTCCGGTTAGGCCAGCATCGCCGTGAGGCCCGCCAATAACAAAGTTTCCGGTTGGGTTAATATGGTAAATGGTGTCTTTTAATAAGTGTTCCGGAATCACCTTTTTCACCACGTGGGCCGTTACATCCTCGCGAATGCGCGTCAGCATCTGCTTTTCAGCAGCATCTTTATCTTCTTTAGAATCGCTCTTGGGCTGAACAAAGTCATCATGTTGTGTCGATACAACTACCGTATGCACTCGTACGGGCTGCTTATTATCATCGTATTCTATCGTAACCTGTGCTTTTGCATCAGGGCGTAAATAAGGAATCAGGTCAGGTTGATGATGGCGGATGCGGGCTAGTTCTTGTACCAACCGGTGCGAGAATGCCAGCGCCATAGGCATATACTCAGGCGTTTCCTTGGTCGCGTAGCCAAACATCATTCCCTGGTCACCGGCGCCTTGTTCTTTTCCTTCGCCTTCATCTACTCCACGAGCAATATCAGGAGACTGACTGTGCAGGGTTACTACTACACCGCAGGATTCAGAATCAAACATGTAGTTGCCCTTATTGTAGCCAATCTTATGAATGGTTTTCCGGACAACATCCGGAATCTCAACATATGCGTTGGTGGTTACCTCGCCGCCTACTACCACTAATCCGGTGGTAACGAATGTTTCGCAAGCTACGCGAGAATTGGGGTCTTGCGTTAGCATAGCATCTAAAATAGCATCGGAGATTTGATCCGCTACCTTATCGGGGTGTCCTTCGGAAACTGACTCGGACGTGAATAAATATGACATAGAAAAATGGTTAAACAATTAGATATTCAAAGTTAAGGAAATGATGGTAAAGTCAAACCGCAGAGTTGCAACCTTATAAGGCAAACAATAAGAATACAGTGGGCACTTTATGCAGTTCAGGAATTTGCTTGCGCCAGGTATGTACCGGTTGTGTTTTAATAAATTCATGAGGACCACTAATATCTTTGGCAACACACACTAGTGTTTTAGGATGGCACTGTTTAATAACTTCGCTAAATAACTGATTATTGCGGTATGGTGTTTCCATAAATATCTGTGTTTGCCGATATTGTTGCGACTGTTTTTCCAAGGCTTTAATTGTTTTGACTCGATTTGCATTATCAATAGGCAAATAGCCATGAAAAGCAAAAGATTGTCCGCTAAACCCGGAAGCCATAAGAGCCAGCAAGATAGATGACGGGCCTACCAGAGGAATTACCTGCAACCCATGTTGATGAGCGTATGCTACGGCTCGCGCGCCTGGGTCGGCTACTCCAGGGCAGCCCGCTTCGGATAATATGCCTACATCTTGCCCGTTTATGGCAGGTTTCATCAGCTCTGGCAATTCATCAGAAGAAGTCTTTTTATGGAGGAGTTCGAACTGAAGCTGATCAATGGGAGTTTCAATTTTAAGTGCGCTCAGAAACCGACGAGCCGTGCGGACGTTTTCTACCAGAAAGTACGTAATCTTGTTGGCTACTTCTCGAACTTGGGGAGATAATACCTGATGGTGAGTATCAGGGGAAATGATGGTCGGGATTAAATAAATGGTACCTTTTCGGGCGGAGACACTCATAATATATGCGCAATCAGCAAAAAAATATGGGCAAGTTAATCATAATTACAGGACTCATTATTGTCGTTGTTGGTCTGGTTGTCTATTTCTCAGACCGAATCCCGCTACTCGGGCGCTTACCGGGAGATATTCGTATTAAGCGGGAAAATTTTACCTTCTATTTTCCGCTGGCCACCAGTATTTTACTAAGCGTACTAATCTCATTAGTATTATATCTGATCCGGCGTTTCAGCTAGGCTGCAAAAAGCGCATCACCTCATCATAAAGTGCGTCCGGTTGTTCGGCATGCACCCAATGCCCTGCTTTTTCGATGGTAACCACGCGGGCCTGCGGGAATATCTTACTAATCAGCGATTCATCTTCAGCTCGGATGTAGTCTGACTTCGCTCCTCGAATGAACAACACTGGCTTTTCTACGGGGGTAGACGTTTCTACAGCCACCCCAACCTTTTCAATATTTTTGCTGATTGATGATAAGTTGAGTTTCCAGGAAAACGAATTATCATCTTCGCGCTTCAAATTCTTCATCAGAAATTGCCGAACCCCTCGCTCCGGTAAATAAGGTTTCATCTGCTCCTCTACGTCACTGCGGTTACTGACAGCTTCCAGATTTACGGCACCCAGGGCATCCAGAATATGCTGATGATGGACCGGGTATTTCCGAGGCGCAATATCCACCACAATCAGCTTATCGAACTCTTCCGGATAGGCAATAGCATAAAACATTGCCACTTTGCCACCCATAGAGTGCCCCAGAATAATAGGGTTTTTTAGCTGATGTTGCTGAATAAACTCGTGCAAATCTTCGGCCATGAGCGGGTAATCAAACTCATCGCTGTGAGGAGAAAGACCATGATTCCGTTGATCGATAAGAAAAACTTTATAATCGCTGGATATCTGCTTTCCAAAGGTTTGCCAGTTGTCGGAAGTGCCAAAAATGCCGTGTAAAATAAGTAGAGGTTGTCCTTCGCCCAGAGAGCGATAATGTAATTTCATGTTATCGGTTGACGGATGAGTTAATGTTTTCCTGCGTTTGAGATATTGTTTTTTGTTGCTGGCGCAATACCCGAATGCGCTTAATGCGCTTGTTATCAACGGCTACCACCGTAAATACATATTTATCAAATTGTATCTTTTCGCCAGCACGGGGCAACTTGGAATGTATTTCCAAAAGTAACCCGCCCAGAGACTCGCTTTCCCCTTTTACATTGTCAAACAAGGAAATATCTTCGTCCAGAATCTTGCAAAAATCATTAAGTGATGTTTTTCCTTCAAAAATGAAAGTGTTCTCATCTAGCTTATTGTAGCGAATGTCGTTCTCGTCAAATTCATCGTTAATCTCGCCTACAATTTCCTCAATAATATCTTCCAGGGTGATTAGCCCTGATGTACCACCGTATTCATCCACTACGATGGCCATATGTACCCGTTTCTCCTGAAAATCTTTTAATAGAGAATCAATCTTCTTGCTTTCAGGTACAAAAAAGCCTTTATGTAACAGATCTTGCCAGGAGAAAGTATCTTCCTGTTCCAGATAGGGTAGTAGATCTTTAACATACAGTACTCCTTCTATATTGTCCACAGTCTCTCGGTAAATGGGTAGGCGCGAATAACCCGTTTTGTTAACGATGTCCATCAACTCATGAAAATCGTTTTCTATGTCAATAGCGGTAATGTCAATACGAGAGCGCATGACTTGCTTTACTGATAATGTTCCAAAGTTGACAATGCCTTTTAGAATACCTTTTTCTTCTTCAGTGGCGGTTTTGTCGTTACGAGTAGTAATCTCTAATGCCTGATTCAACTCATCTACGGATACCTGATAGCCTTTTTTATCCAGCCGCTTCTCTACAATATTACTGAGTGACATCAGGGTCATAGAGAGTGGTTTAAAGAAACTGGCGGCAGCATTTAGTGCACTAGCCGTTCGTTTAGCAAAAGATAGAGAGTAATGTACTGCATATTGCTTTGGCAAAATTTCGCCAAAAAACAATATTGCAATAGTTATAGAGGTAGTTAAAATAAAGATAATGCTCCCCGTAGCATCTTTCCCGAAATATTGCCAGGTAGCATAAGTAGATAATGTGACAATGGCCACGTTTACCAGATTATTCAAAATTAAAATAGTTGCCAGCAATATCTTAGGTTGCACCAACAAGCTGGTGATGTGGCGATCAGATGGCTCCTGACTATCTCGGCATGTAGCCATTTCGTTGGGGGTGAGCGAAAAAAATGCCACTTCTGATCCGGAAATCATGGCTGAGCAGAAGAGAAGCATCAAGATGAGCAGAAAAATGCTCGCATAAAGTAGAGATGATGCGTTGATCAGTTCAGCCAGCAAAATAAGAACCGGTTCCGGGTAGGGGTCGTCTAGTGATAATTCCAATGGGTTAGCTTTAGATAATCAATTAGAACGGAAGGTCATCCATTTCGTCGCCAGACGAGGCATTGCTGCTTTGGGTATTTGCCGCTGCCGTTTGTTGAGGAGGGTTGTTCGGTGCTGTAGGCCTTTCTGACTTTGAAGGTGCATAGTCAGATTCATTATCTGAACCTTGATCATCGCCTCTTCCCCCTACAAACGTCATGTTGGTAGCTCGAATGCGTTTGTCATAACGGGTGATTCCGTCTTTGTCCTGATATTCGTTGGTTCTGATTTTTCCTTCAATATACACTGTGCGTCCTTTAGAAAGATACTTTTCGCACAAATCAGCCAGGCGATCCCATAGTTCTACCCGATGCCACTCTGTTTGCTCTACCCGCTCACCATTCCGGTTGGTATACGATTCTGAGGTAGCGATGCTAATATTAGCTACTTTAGAGCCGCTTTCCAGATGACGAACTTCAGGGTCTGCGCCCAGATTACCTACTAATATTACTTTGTTGACTCCTGCCATAATTACTTTTCTTGGTATTGGTGCCGCGTGGCGAAGCCGCCTTGGCACCCGCTTAGCTTATTTACTGATAAAATAGATTTTATGTTCCGAAGAACGGCAAATAGTTAAAAGTTATATGAAAAACCATCTTTCATCTTATAACAATTTACTAAAATATTTGGTCCCGTAAAAAGTTGTCGATTAAAATAGGCTTAGGCAGTTTGTGTATCTCCTCTAAAGAGTAGAATTTTCCAGAATGACTATCAATCGGCTCCTGAAGGAGCGTATCAGAAAAAGATATGGTGTAAAAAATTACGTGCAACCGCTGATGCGAGAGCTGATGTTGGTACATACTTGATTTTTCCACTGTAACTGCTGAAGGCTGGCTAAGCAATTTGGCAAGAAAAGGATCAGCCAGGTCATCCCAGTCTTGCGGCTGAGGGGTTTCGATGACATAAAAATCATATAAACCGGTCCAGATGTCTTTATGCTGGCGTTGCTTCATCAACAACTGGTCATTCATGCGAACTACCAGATAATGCAGATAACGGCTTCTAATTTTTGTTTTCTTAATTTTTACCGGTAATTCCCGCTGTTTCCCGTGTTGATAAGCATAGCACATAGATGCCACAGGGCACAACAAACAGGCAGGGTTGGCCGGAGTACATTGAAGGGCACCAAACTCCATAATAGCCTGATTATAGACGTTTGCCTTACCTACAGGAACAAGTTTTTCCGCTAGCTTCCGGAAATTTTTTTGCCCGGTAGTAGATAAGATATCGTCTTTAATACCAAATACCCGCGATAGAACCCGATATACGTTGCCATCCACTACCGGCACAGTCTCATTAAAAGCAAAAGAGGCAATAGCTGCTGCTGTGTATACACCTACTCCTTTTAGGCGTACTAGCTCTTTATAGTGCTCTGGAAATTTGCCGCCATGCTCGGTAACAATGGTTTTGGCACAGGCATGCAGGTTACGTGCTCGGGAGTAGTAGCCCAGTCCCTGCCAAAGCCGTAATACCTCTTGCTCTGATGCTTGAGCTAAATCATATACGGTAGGAAATGCCTCGATGAAGCGGTGGTAATAAGGTAAGCCTTGGGCAACTCGCGTTTGTTGCAAAATAATTTCTGATAACCATATCTGGTATGGATCAGTTGTGTTGCGCCAGGGTAAATCGCGCTGATGTTTATAATACCACTGTATAATTTCTTCTGAAAAAAATTGTTTTTCCAAACCTATTGGTTA
Source organism: Roseihalotalea indica (assembly GCF_022458895.1). The sequence continues at coordinate 1,107,035 of NZ_JAINFL010000002.1, forward strand.
TTAACAAGATAGATTCTTAGCAAATGAGAATCAATGTAAGGGATATTTTATTTCTTTTGTTTTCTAATTTGCTATTAACCATTAAATTTACGCTTCCAAAAAAAACGGGGTCTACCCCGTAATCCAGTAAACTAAACTTAACAGAAACGTGACCAAAGCAGAAGTAGTTCAGCAGATTGCTGATAAGACGGGCATCGATAAAGCGGATGTATATACGACCGTAGAAGCCTTCTTTAATGTTGTTAAAAACTCAATGGCTGAGGGAGATAATATATACGTTCGTGGTTTTGGCAGCTTTGTGAATAAGAAAAGAGCGCAAAAAATTGGCAGAAATATTTCCAAAAATACTGCTATTGTCATTGAAGAGCATTTTGTGCCTAGTTTTAAGCCTTCCAAAGTATTCGTAGAGAAAATAAAGAATAGTGAAAAGCTGAAGGTTTCTGAGCCTAGCTAAACTATCCGTCCCACCCCTGTGTTGGTAAGGCAGTATCATTTATATTTCGCATAACATGGTCAAAAAGCAGCTCATTGTATTAGGGGGTGCCCTGGTAGCTGTTGGCATTTTGTTCAGTTTACCTCGGGTTGTCGTTGACAATGAAGAAGGGGGGATAAGTGAGCGGGCAAGTACTGCAACTGCTGATGTATCCTCAACCGAAGAAGAAAATGCCCACCTTCCGACTCTTACTGCTGCTGCCCGCCTTGAGGCTGACAGTCTGAGGGCATTGTATGAGGCTAATGAAAGTATAGAAAAAAATACTATCTTTGCGAACTCTTTGATTGAGCTATTTGCTCAAGCAGGGAGATATGATAGCGCCGCCTATTATGCCGAGGCTCTGGCTGAACAAACCAACACGGTAGCAGCTCAAAAGAAAGCCGGTGAAATGTACTATGAAGCTTTCATGATGGCTATGAGCGCTGAACAGTCAAGGCGATTAGGTGAAAAGACTCGCATCTATTTTGATAAGGTATTGGCTGTGCAACCCGATAATCTGGACGCTAAGGCCAAAGCTGCCATGACGTATGTAAGTTCATCCACTCCTATGCAAGGCATTCAGATGCTTCGTGAAGTGGTAGAAGAAGATGAAAATCATGAGCTGGCCACCTATAATTTGGGGCTGCTTTCTATGCAATCAGGACAATATGACAAAGCAGTAGAACGCCTTGAGAAGGTAAAAGAAATTAATCCTGATAATATACAAGCTCAGTTTTTGCTGGGCGTTAGCTATTTAGAGGCAGGAGAAGCAGACAAAGCCCGAGCGCAATTTGAGCACTTGAAAGAAATTAGCGATGATCCGGAGATTATTGCGAACGTAGATAACTATTTAGAGAGAATTTAATCACACGGATGTGTGTTAATACTTATTATAAACGAAAACTATTTGTTTCACTAAAATATTACGAATATGCCTTGTGGAAAAAAACGTAAAAGACACAAAATTGCTACGCACAAACGCAAAAAGCGTCTAAGAAAAAATAGACATAAGAAGAAGTAATACAAGACTATGGGTAGAAAAGGTGCCTTTATTTTTACACCTTATTCTGCCTTTTCTATACGACCTCCTTGCTAGCGTGGTCTGCGTCAACGAGCAGATATTTTACCCCGGCAGGGAGCTATATTATATAACATTAAATTAAAAATCCCTTGAGCAATGAATTAGTTATCAATTCAACTCAGGATGGATGTCGTATAGCTCTTTTACGAGATAAAAGCCTTGTAGAATTTCATCAAGAGGTGGACGCCAACAAATTTACAGTGGGCGACATCTATTTGGGGACCGTTCGCAAAGTAGTACCTGGATTAAATGCAGCCTTTATTGACGTTGGATACGAAAAGGATGCCTTTCTTCACTACCTTGATTTAGGGCCCCAAATCCGAACGCTGAATAAGTTTGTTCGGAATACACTTAATAAGAAAAGCAACGGACAACCTATCGGGAAAATTGATCCGGAACCTGACATTGATAAGCTAGGAAAAATCAATCAGGTTCTGAATAAAAATCAATCCGTATTGGTACAAGTTGTCAAGGAACCTATCTCAACTAAAGGGCCTCGACTGTCCTGTGAGTTGTCTATCGCCGGAAGGTATCTCATTCTAGTTCCCTTCTCGACTGTAGTAAATATATCCAAGAAAATTACGGATAAAACAGAACGCAAGCGGCTAAGCCGTCTGGTGTCTTCTATTAAACCGGAAGGTTTTGGCGTAATTATCCGAACCGTAGCGGGTGGAAAAGATGTGGCAGAGCTGGATCGCGACCTGCGCAATCTGGTAAAAACATGGCAAGAAGGCACCAAAAAGCTACAGAATGCCAAGCCTCGCGAAAAGATCATCGGCGAGATGGGACGAGCTTCCTCTCTATTGCGTGATGTACTCAATGAATCTTTTGATAGCATTATCACTGATGACGAAGAAATTTTCTCAGAGGTAAGGTCCTACATCAGGACAATCGCTCCTAAAAAAGAGAAAATTGTAAAGCAGTATAATGGTAAAATTAAGCTGTTTGAGAACTATGGTATTGAGAAGCAGCTAAAATCGCTATTTGGACAGTCAGTAAGTGTGCCGGGTGGTGGTTACCTCATTATTGAGCACACCGAAGCTTTGCACGTTATTGATGTAAACAGCGGTAATAAGTCAAATTCTGAGAAAGACCAGGAGGCTACAGCTCTTAGTGTTAATCTTCAAGCGGTTGCCGAAATTGCCCGTCAGTTACGATTGCGGGATATGGGTGGAATCATCGTAGTGGATTTTATTGATTTGCGAAGTGCCGAAAACAAGAAAGCCGTTTTTCAGAAGATGAAAGACGAGATGAGCACTGACCGTGCCAAGCATACCATTCTGCCCTTAACAAAGTTTGGTCTTATGCAGATCACACGGCAGCGGGTTCGGCCAGAGTTAAATATTGTAACCAAAGAAATTTGTCCAACCTGTGGTGGTACCGGAAAGATCACTCCTTCAATTTTGGTGGCAGACCAGGTAGAGCGAGATGTAGATTACTTACTAAGTAAGCAAAACGAAAAAGATTTAACCATAGCACTGCATCCGTATCTTTATGCTTATTTCACCAACGGGTTCATATCCAAACGGATGAACTGGTTCTTTAAATATAAGAAATGGATACGCCTGGAAGTTGATTCATCCTTAGGAATGGTAGACTACCACTTCTATAATAGAGCCGGCGAGCAAATCGAATTACCCCAAGCCTGAAGTTACTTCAGGCTTTTTTTTATTCTCTAAAGTTTATTCTGATCATTATATAAGAAATCATTTGCTAACCTCGATACTTGTCTGACCGGGCAGGTAAGCGTTCCCTAAGGAGGTCAGCAGGAAGTTGTATAGGGGACCTGTCACCTGCTTCCTGGTACGTCATAAAAGAAATCAGAATAATGTCTCTTGATATATAGCATAGTTCGTTTCAGGTAAGCTAGAGTTAACTAAACTCTAAACAGTGTTGTATAATCTTCCTAAGAACTCTCATATTGGCTTTTTCGCGTGAGTCTTTTAGTTAGGACGATTACAAAAAAATAAGGTGGAAAATTGATTTGTGGTAATCATTGCTTATTTTCAACCTGCTTTTTAGTATTTTTTAAAATACGTTTCAATACACTACCTATTACAACCTATGGCCTTATTAGACGATACTTTAATCCAAGGAGACTCGAAAGTTCCTAAATATCAGCAGGTAATAGAACTGATTAAGTCAGATATTGAACAGGGAATTTTTAAGCGAGGTGAGCGAATCCCTTCTATTAATGAGACTAGCGAAGATTTTTATTTATCCCGGGACACTGTAGAAAAAGCATATAATAAATTGCGGGAGCAAGGTATTGTCGTATCCGTGCCGGGTAAAGGGTATTATGTGAATTGCGACCAACCTACGCATAAAGTGCGCGTATTGTTGGCGATTAACAAAATCAGTGCGCACAAAAAGATGATTGTAAACGCCTTTGTTGAAACCCTTGGTGAGAATGCAATTGTAGAAACGTTTGTGCATCATTACAGTACTGAAAAGCTGGAGCGAATCTTAGCAGAAAATCTGGGGAAGTATAATTATTACGCCATCATACCGTGTTTTAAAGATTTTTCTGAAAAGACTCAGGCCATTTTTGAAAAGATTCCTGCCGACAAGCTTCTGCTGATTGATAAAGATGTGGATAGCCTGAAAGGCAATTACAAAGCGGTTTGCGAAAATTTTGAACAAGATACTTACCGCGTATTAGTTTCTGCGTTGGATGTCATCAGCAAGTACGAAAAAATCTGTTTTATTTTTCCAGATGGCAAGCAGTATCGCCCGGAGCTCATCACCAGCTTTAAGCGCTTCTGTGTAGATTACCATTTTGATTACTGCATCACTAATGTTTTTGATCCGTCATGTGTAAAATCAAAGGATCTATACCTGATGATAGAAGATGATGATTTAGTGAATGTTATTAAGCATTGTAAAAATCATCAACTCCAAATTGGTCTTGATGTAGGCATTTTGTCGTACAATGACACTCCGCTGAAAGAAGTATTACACGATGGTATTGCGGTAATTTCTACGGATTTCCAGAAAATGGGTGAGGCGGCTGCCAGGCTTATTCTGGAAAAACGCAATGAAAAAATTCATAATCCTTTCTACCTTATTCGTCGCCCTTCTTTATAGTGCTTTCTGTAAGTAGAAATAGAAAGGCTGCCTGCTAATAAGAAAACAGTTACGTCAAAAATGGTTTAAATGCTAAGTCGTTTTTTACATGTTGACGATACCCGAACCTGGGATGCTTTCCGAACCGGAAACCAGGCAGCTTTTGAGTATATTTACCAAACCCACTTTCAGGCGCTCTATCGTTATGGTAGAAAATTCAGCAAGGATACAGCCCTCATTGGTGATACCCTCCAACAGTTATTCACAGATCTGTGGCAGAAAAGAAAAAAACTAGGGCCAACCGACCATATCAAGAACTACCTTTACGTAGCGTTCAGACGTTCTTTGCTGCGTAATCAAAAAAAGAGAGCGGAGCCTGCTCTTCAACCAGATACCGCTCTTTTTGGCATTAGCTTATCGCACGAAGCGCAGATTATAGAACAGCAACATAACCAGGAGCAGCGGGAAACTATACAACGGGCACTCGATCAACTGACGGAAAAACAGCGAGAAGCAATTTATCTTAAGTTTTATGATGAGTTGTCGTATGCTGAAATAAGCGAAATTATGGGAGTGAGTGCCGCCCAGGTATATGATTTTGTATACAAAGCACTTCGTTCGCTACGCAGACACCTTAAAAAATCCGGCACTCAGGATATTCTCACCTCTTCCACAATCACCTTTTTTATTATTTGCTATTATATCTTTCCTTTCTTGTAACCAGTTAGCGTTAAATCGCTTTTTCTTAAAAAGAAAATAATGCTATCTGGCTTTCTTTGCGTAGAATATAAATTTCAAAAAATTTTTTTCTTCTGAGACGAGATTCGGCTATGCTCTGCCTTTATAAGGGTAGAAAGCATTTACTATGGCCGATCAGGAAATTACTACCGAACGCTTAGCTGCTGATGAACATTTTCAGCAATGGGTGCTGAATCCGACTCCTGCGCTGGAGCAGTACTGGCAGGCATGGATTCAGAAGCGACCAGAGCATAGAGAAACGGTACAGCAGGCCAAATTACTACTCTTAAATCTGCAAATAGAAGAAGAACCTCAGGCAGAAGAATTACAACAGCAGATTTGGAAGCAGGTTAAAGCCGTTATGGATGAAGAGTCCGTAGGAAAAGTGGCTTATTTGTACTCCAGAAACTTTAAGATCTGGGTAGCCGCCTCTGTGCTCATCCTGCTTACCGGGTCAGCCATTTTTTTTACTTACCATCTCCGTAATACGGCTAACTATCATACAGCATATGGCGAGACCGAAACCATTTATCTTCCGGATGGGTCTACCGTAATTCTGAATGCCAATTCCTCACTTCGTTTTGCTGCTGGTTGGGAAGAAAAAAATGTTCGGGAAGTATGGCTGGAAGGGGAAGCATTCTTTGAAGTTAAGAAAATCTCTATGTCTACGGACAGTAGCAGTAGTATGCGTCTGCCCTTTATTGTTCATAGCCAGAATATGGATGTAGAGGTGCTGGGTACCACCTTCAATGTTAAAGATCGAGACAAGTACTCAGAAGTTGTACTGAATACGGGGAAAGTAAGTGTTCTTCCCAAGCAAGAGCAAATAGTAGCCCCCATACCCATGGAGCCCGGCGATATGCTTGCGTATTCGGCTCAGGAGCAGCAGTGGAAAATGCAACAGGTGAACCCGGAGCTACATACCTCATGGCGTAACCAAGAGCTTATTTTTGACGAAATGCCGCTGGCTGATATAGCACTATTGCTGGAAGAAACCTACGGTTATTCCATAACATTTCGGGAAGAGGAGGTTCGCAATTATGTATTTACGGGAAATATTAAATCAGACGAAATAGAATTACTGATTCCTATGCTGGCTCGCTCTTTTGGGCTGGAGGTGCAGCAGAATGGCAGAGATATTACATTTTCAGAAAAATAGGATGCCTACAGACTCGAGGGTAGGAGCTCGTAAAGCCTGGCAGGCATCCAGTTATGTTTCACTATAACTTCACAAATATGCTCAAAAATGTACCTATTTTCCAATCATGGCCTATGATAATAGTACTTTGCCTATTATTATTTCCAGCTAGCGCGCAGGAAGTGGCCCTTAATCAGCTAGCTCCGCCGCCCATCGATCGCTCTCAAGATGAAACGCAGCAATCATTAAAGTCAGCCCTTAGGCAGCTGGAAGAGACTTATGGGGTACGGTTCAATTACGCTGCCAAGTTAGTTACCGATAAATATGTTACTCCCAAGCGCGTTACCACCCAGAGCCTGGACCATTCACTCAACGACCTACTGACACCCTTGGGGCTTAAGTACGAAATGTTGAGTAAAGAGCTCATTTTTATCACCAAAGACCAAAATAACAAACTCAAAAAGCTAGATCGGCAAAAAGTAAACGACAAGCAGGAAGATACCCGGGCAAAGCCCTCGGGCAGCCTGTCTCAAGTGAGCCCTCGGCCGAACAGGTTTGTTATCTCCGCCTACTTGGAAAAGACAATTACTGGGCAGGTGACTGACGTTTCTGATAACACATCATTGCCCGGAGTGAATGTGCTGGTAAAGGGCACAACCATCGGGACTGTAACAGATATAGACGGTAACTATAGTTTATCAGTGCCCGATGATGTAGAAACGCTGCTTTTTTCATCCATTGGTTATGAAACTAAAGAGGTTAATATTGGCAACCAGAATGTAGTCAATGTTGCGCTGACACTCAGTGTACAGGAGCTGTCCGAAGTGGTGGTTATTGGCTTTGGGGAGCGGGAAAAGAAAGATCTGACGGGCTCCATATCTACAGTACAGGCCGAAGATATTGAGAAAATTGCGCTACCATCACCCCAGTTTGCCCTTCAGGGAAAAGCTACCGGGGTTCGGGTAGTCAACACCAGTGGTAACCCTAATGAAGCTCCGCAGATTTTTGTGCGAGGCATAGGAACCTGGAATGGCGATGCCCAGCCGCTTTACGTAATTGATGGACAGATTATTGAGCCGCCCCGAGCCGGAAATGAAGATGTAATTGGCGGCGCGGGTTTAAATACCCCACCCAACCTGTTTAACCTTATCAACTCAAATGATATTGAGTCAATCTCGGTACTGAAAGATGCTTCGGCAGCGGCGGTATATGGTAGTCGGGCGGCTAACGGAGTAGTGCTCATCACCACGAAAAAAGGGAAAACCGGGGCGCCTACCGTAGAGGTAAACACGCGCACTGGCTTTCAGAGCATTCCTACCTTTGATATGCTCAACACTGAGCAATTTGTGCAACTGAGCCGGGAAATGTACCAAAACAGTACCAACCCAGATGTTAATATTGAAGAAGATCTTTACGGAAGAAATGAGCCAAACGATGCTATTCGCTTAACCAATTTCAATCCTCAGTTTGACCCGGAGAGCCCTTATTACATCAGTGATCGTACCACCTACGACTGGCAGGATGAATTAACCACCAAAAATGCTTTAGATCAGGCGTATGATGTGAAAGTATCGGGCGCAAACGATCGCCTGGATTATTATGTGTCAGCCGGCCTCTTTGACCAGAAGGGAGTAATCTATAATAATGATATTCGCCGCTACACTGGAGCTATCAACCTGAATGTGAATGTGACAGATTGGTTAAAAACGGGAATAAATTTCAAATACACCAGTCAGTCATCCAATCTTAATTCTACTGTTCTGCAAGACATGGCCGATGTTTCTCCTTGGCAGCCGCTACGCGATCCTAACAATCAATACGGGTATGCACCTGTGATAGACCCTTACCGGTTTGGTGATACTTGGCAGGCAATCAAAATATATGGGCAGGGCTCTAACAACAATTATCTGGCCCTTACCGATATCAATACCTCGGTATTTGATATTAACCGAAGCTTAGGTCAGTTTTATGCGCAGGTAGAGCCATTTGAAGGTTTAACCCTGCGAGGTAGTTTGAACCTGGACTATACGCAACAAGACCGGTTCGGCCTGAATGTATTTACTAAAGCCAATATCTTCCGCACCACGGGTATTGACCCTCGGCTGGAATCTCCCAGTGCGCCTAATAGCTTGGCGGATATGGAGCATCGGATCAATAATATTTTCAACTTCCAATCTGATTTTACCGCAACCTATAAAAGAATATTTGATAACAAGCATAATGTTAACTTAACTGCAGCCGTGCAGGATCAACGCCATCGTAGAGAAACTGTGAACCTTTCTACCGAGAATCTTACTAACCTGACCGATGATCCCCGGCTTAATGGATACGGTAGTGATCTGGCTAATAACAATTCGTTTTACAGCTGGAACCAACGCTTCTGGTTCGGAATGGTCGGTCGGTTAAGCTATAACTATGATAGCCGATATTACCTGGACGTTTCTTATCGGCGAGATGCCAGTAATGGTTTTGATGATGATTACCGCTGGGGGAATTTCTATTCGGCTTCGGGAGCCTGGCGGATTAGCAGCGAGCCTTTTTTCAATGTGCCGTTTGTTGATGATTTGAAACTTCGGGGTGGCTGGGGGCAAGCAGGTAACGATCAGGCAGCGGTTGGAGCTTATGCATTTCTTTCCCGGGTGAATGGTGGGGCTTCTTCCTACCGTTGGGGTTCAGGCAATGGAAACCCAATTGGTAACCTGAGTTTAGGTGCAACTGTAGCTGACTTCCCCAACCCGGCTCTTTCCTGGGAAGTGGCTACGACAACCTATGCTGGTTTTGATGCCCTGTTGCTGAACAATAAGCTGAACGTAACTTTCGAGTGGTACGATCGGATTACCAGTGGTATTCTGCAAAGCGTCAACCTGCCCTATTCCGTAGGGACGAATAACCCGCTTTTCAATATTGGCGAGTTGAGAAACCGCGGTATTGATCTGTTAGTGGGCTATAATGACCGGGTAGGCGAGTTTAGCTACGGAATCTCCGGAAACATCAGTTTTCTGCACAATGAGGTGACTAAACTCTATTTGGGTCAACCGTTATCTACCGAGTTTGGGCGAGTGGAGGAAGGCCGTTCTATCGGGCACCTGTGGGGTTACCAGCTGGGCGGAATCTTCCAAAGCCAGCAGGAAATTGATCAATTCTTTTCTGAGTATGAAGACGCAAATGTTGGCAATACAGATTTTGTGGAGCCGGGAGATATGTACTTCCAGGATGTGCAGGGCAACCCTACCGAAGAAGAGCCTTTCTACAGCAAGACACCGGATGGCGTCATCAACAGCTTTGATCAAACCGAAATCGGAAACACCATTCCTGGCTATACTTATGGACTTAATCTGAATGTAGGTTGGAAAGGATTGGACCTGACGGTAAGTTTTTACGGCGAGGGCGATGTAGAAAAGTATAATGATGTGCGCAGAAGATTTGAGGGTATGTCGGGTGCCGGAACCAACTACTTTGCTTCTACCCTGAACCGTTGGACTCCTCAAAACACTAATACTGATATGCCGCGGGCGGTGATTGGCGACCCTGCCGGGAACAACCGGTTTTCTACTCGTTGGGTAGAAAGTGCTGCTTTTTTCCGACTTAACAACTGGCAGCTAGGCTATACGTTACCGGCTTCGGTACTGGACGCGCTGAATAATACGGTAAAGTCACTGCGAATATATGTAGGTGGTCAGAATAATCTTTACCTGTATAGCTGGTCCGGCATCGACCCGGTGAATGATGAGTTCCCTTTACCCAGAGCCATAAACGCTGGTTTGAATATTCGCTTTTAAAAAATCTTCACAACGATGAAACTATATATAAAAACTTTTCTGATAGCCCTGGTTGTCACTTTTGTAAGCTGTGATCCTGACTTGGTGGATGATCCGCCGTTAGGGGCTACCGAGCAAACCTACTTTTCTAATGCGAACGAGTTTCGCTCTCAGCTAACCAGTGTATACGCGGCCATTTATGATGATTACCACTTCGCGGCTCCATCCTTCACCTTTAATGGCTGGGTAACTGCCACCTGGCTGCTTCCGGGCGATGATCTGACAGAAACCAATGCCGCCCGTACACCAGAAGAGCTATTCGATGGTGGATTAAATCCCACCAACGGGCGCATCGGGTTTGTATTCTCTTCCGCCTACAAAATGATCGGCCGGGCCAACGTAACCATAGAAAAAGTAAGAACGGTTGATTTCTCTACTTACGATGGTGCCGAAGAGATCGCTCGTATGGAAGGAGAGGCATTGTTCCTGCGAGCGTATGCCTATTATAAGCTTTTCAATGTGTTTGGCTCCGTACCCATTGTTACCAAACGCTTGCAGTCCGAAGAAGAAACTAACACTCCTAAAAGTCCGGCGGTTGAAGTGCTCACCCAGGCCATTAACGATGCCCGAGAGGCCATTGAAAGTGTACCGGAAAGCTGGGAAGACAATTATCTAGGGCGCATTACTAAAAATGCCGCGCGGGGCTTATTAGCAAAAGCTCTGGTTTTCCGGGCTAACTATACTGGCGATGCGGCCGATTATCAGGAAGCTCTGACGGTGTTCAATAGTATTACGGCCAACCTGGTACCCGATTATGTTGATAACTTTAGCTCTTATACCGAAAATAATGCCGAGTCACTGTTTGAGGTGCAGGCGGCGGTACCGAGTAGCGGTAATAACAATTTGTCGCTTCATAATGATGGTGCCTGGCGCGGAGTGGAAAATATGAGCGTTTACCGGGGTTATATGATGGAGTTTGGCGGTCGGGGTGATTTTAACGATGCTTCTGCTACTAAATTTTTAATTACCAATAAGCTGCTCAGTGGTTTTGGCGAAGATCCTCGTATTGGCGTATTCTTAGACCCTGATGATGGGTTTGAAGGGCGTATTTTTCAAAAGTATAACAAACCGGATAGTGTCAATGTGCTTACGAACTTTAATGGTGGTTCGGTCAATAATGAGCGTGTTTTGCGTTATGCCGACCTTAAGCTAATGGCTGCCGAAGCGGCCTTAAAAACGGGTGATCTGACTAATGCAATTATGCATCTTAATGATGTGCGCACCCGCGCCCGGGAATGGGGACTCAATTCTGGCTATGGCGATGGAGTGATCCCGGCTAACTATTCTACCGCTGAGAGTGACCCGAATACCATTATGCAATGGATCATGGACGAACGGTTTGTAGAACTGGCGGGTGAAGGCCAACGCTGGTGGGACTTAAAACGCTGGCACGCTGCTGGTGACCTAGATCTGGCCGGTTGGGATGGTAGTGATGACGATTTCAGTACGAACCTGGCCTCCCCCGTACAGTTTGATGTCAGCAAACACCTGCTTTTCCCTCTGCCGCAGGCTGAAATTGAGCGTAACAGTGCTATTACTGATAACAATCCAGGGTACTAATCTATCCTAGCGTGAAGGCTGATCAGCACCAGCCTTCACTTTTTTTATTGAAAAACGCTGCCTGCCTGGGTAGCTATCTACTTTTTGCTTGGTGTGAAAATAATCTTTTTCATGTTCATCTTACTATTTGCATTTCTGCTGCTCAACTGTGAAAAGAGCGAACCGGAAAATATGCCGCCGCTTATCCAGCAGGTGAATCAGGAAATGCTTTCGGTCGATCCTTTTACCTTCCGGTTCAGTGTTTCGGCTACCGATCAGGAGCTTGATCCGCTTACGTATTTCTGGGATGCGGGCGACGGAAATTTTGTGGAAGGAGAACAAGCAGAGGAGTTCACCTTTACTGATAATCAATCTGTAGAAGTCATCGTGAAGGTACTAGACGGAACAGGCAACGAGGCAATAGAGTCCATTACTATCAATACCGAATTAGTTAGAGCGGGTGTTGATCTTGCAGTGACCTATCAGGAAATGGAAGGCTTTGGCGGATTTGGTGCTCAGGATTTTCCCTGGACTGACGGGCCCTTTACCAGCGAACGCTTCGTTAGCGATCTGGTAGACGATCTGGGTATTACCATTCTACGCGATGAGGTGCCGACCAATTTTGAAATTGAAAATGATAACAATGATCCAGGCACCATCGCTCTTGAGCAGTTCAACATCAGCGAAGATCACTCTGGTCACCACCGTCATCTTGGAACGCGCCTGCAATATTTTCGCGATATCAAAGCGGCTAACCCTGACATAAAATTTGTTGCTTCAGTGTGGAGCCCGCCTCCCTGGATGAAAGCTAATAAGGCCGTAGACAATGGCACCGATGAAAACTCCGCCCCGGCTTATAACCCAACTCCCGACAGCAATGCCAATCAATTGCTGAAGGAAAACTACGAGGAGTTTGCCGAGATGTGCGTAGCCTACATAAAAATTCTAAAGAAGGAATGCGACATTGACCTCTACGCTTTTAGCATTCAAAATGAGCCGCGTTTCTCGCAGTCGTATCAATCGTGCCTGTACAATGGTGAAGCTTTACGCGATTTGCTCAAGGTCGTGGGGAAGCGATTTGAGAATGAAGGAATTGATACCAAACTGTTTGTGCCCGAGGATGTTGGCCATTACGATGGTATCAAAAGCCTGGTAGACCCGATTCTACAAGATGCCGAAGCTAGGCAGTACGTAGATATTCTCGCCGTACATGGTTACGCCTTTGACGGGGTAACGGCCGGTTCGCAGGATGCTGCCACCTGGCAAGCGATGTATGATTGGGGTAAACCGTATGATATTCCCCTCTGGATGACCGAAACCTCAGGCTTTGAAAACACCATGACGGGGGCGGTTGATCTGGCCAAAGCCATGTACACTGCCATCACCTACGGCAACGTTTCCGCCTGGCTATTCTGGACCATCAGCGGAAGCAACCAACTGGATGCTTATAACCTGATGACGGCATCCGGCGAGAAAAGCAAGCGATACTACGTGTCTAAAAACTTCTATCGCTACGTGCGGCCCGGTGCGCTGAGAGCACAAGGAACCGTAGAAAAAGATAGTATCCTCATTCTGCCTTTTAAGCACCCTTCAGAAAATACGGCAACTGTCGTGCTCATCAATACAGCGAACCAGGATCAGGCGATGGAGATGGACCTGGAAGGCTTGCCGGAACAGATGGTGTTATACCGCACTTCCGAAAATGAAAACTGCGAACAGGTGGCTGAGGTGTCCCCCGACAACAATCGGTTTATCCTGAAAGCCAATAGTGTTATTACCCTGTACGGGAATTACTGAGGGTTTTGCTAACTTCCACCATTCAATTTTTACTACTCATCTTATGCCTACTACTTGGTTCAAATATTTGTTCAGCGTCCTTTTTCTGCTAATCAGCCTATTTAGTCAGGCGCAGTCAACCCGCTTGATTATCCGCAGCGATGATATGGGTTTTTCTCATGCCGCCAATCAGGCTATCATTGAAACCTGTGAGCAAGGAATTACTACCTCTATAGAAATAATGGTGCCCACTCCCTGGTTTCCCGAGGCCGTAAAAATGCTCCGCGAGCATCCCGATCTGGACGTAGGTGTTCACCTGACCCTGACCAGCGAATGGGAAAATGTTAAATGGAAACCTCTTACCCATGCTCCTAGCCTGACCGATGAACGAGGTTACTTCTATCCGATGATCTGGCCCAATGATAATTACGGTAAAGATCAGGCTCTTCAGCCTCAGAACTGGAAGCTGGAAGAAATAGAACGGGAGTTGCGAGCACAGATTGAAATGGCCAAGCGGGAAATTCCGGCACTCAGCCACGTAAGCGGTCACATGGGCTGTAATAGAATGGATGATCGGGTAGATGCCCTGGTGAATAAATTAGCTAAAGAGTATGGCCTGGATATTTCTCTTGAAGCTTTAGAAGTGCAGCGCGCCAGTTATAAAGGACCAAAAGCCACCAAAGAAGAAAAAATAAGCAGCTTCATTGCCATGCTAGAAAGTCTTTCACCGGGCACGTATCTGTTTGTAGACCACCCTGCTTACGATGTGCCCGAGGTTCAGGCGGTCTATCATATAGGATATACAGATGTGGCGTCCGACCGGCAGGGAGTTACTGATTTGCTCACGAGTGATGAGGTGAAAGAAGCGGTTAAGCGACTAAATATTCAATTGGTAAGCTACGCTGATTTAGCAGATAAATGAGAATTTTAAGAATAGCAGAGTTAGTAAGAAAATAGCACTTTTGTGGGAGGATGTCAGAAAGGCATCTTTTTTGTATTAATCTTCAGTAGAATAATATAAAACATTAACCCCATGAAAACCTACACTTTAATAACCTGCGTTGCCGCCGCACTTTTGCTGGCTGGCTGTTACACTGAAGAAGTACCTGGCCCTCAAGGCCCCCGTGGTCCTCAGGGACCCGAAGGCCCTCCCGGCCCTCAAACCATTGCTTCAATTTACGAGTATAACTTCGATCTTGATGCAAATAATGACTGGCAAGCTGTATTTGGCTTTCCGGTCGAAGATATAATTTATCAGGAAGATATGGTGCTGGTTTATCTGCTGTGGGAGCAGGTAGAACTGGATAATGGTGAGCTTCAAGACGTTTGGCAACTCATGCCGGTCAGTTTCTTTACCGATGCTGGTTTGCTACAAATGACCTATGATTTTACGGTTAACGATGTAAAAATCTTTGCCGCTGCTGGTTTCCCGCTAGACCCAACCCGAGATGCCTATATTGACGAATGGGCTCGTATCGTAGTGATTCCGGCTGATTTTTCTCCGAATGCCCGGATGGAAATTAATTACGAGGATTATAATGAAGTGCAGGAAATATTCGGGTTGCCGGAGATGCCTGCTCATGAAAACTTATCTGAACGAATAAGAATTAAACAAGATTCTTAAGTTTTTATGCACACTATAGTAAAGGAGCTACTTCATCAAGTAGCTCCTTTTTATTTTACTGAGCAATTTCAGGGGTATCGATTTGAGAAATCGCGGCTTGAATTTCCTCATCGGTGAGTTGGTGCTCCTGTAGTTTACCGGAAAGATAATTTTCGTAAGCCGCCATATCAAAGTTGCCGTGGCCGCAGAGGTTAAACAGAATCGTTTTAGCGGTTCCTTCTTCCTTAGCTTGTTGCGCTTCGGCAATTACGGTAGCAATAGCATGGTTGGCCTCGGGCGCAGGAATAATTCCTTCGGCTCGGGCAAACTGAATTCCTGCTTCAAAGCACTCCAATTGATGATGGGCTCGGGCTTCAATCAGCTTATCTTTTAATAACTGGCTCACAATAACTCCGGCACCGTGGTAACGCAGTCCGCCCGCATGGATGGGGGCCGGTACAAAATTATGGCCTAGCGTATACATGGGTAACAGCGGAGTCATACCCACCGTATCACCAAAGTCGTAGCGGAAAACTCCTTTCGTTAGTTTCGGGCAGGAAGATGGCTCACTGGCGATGAAGCGAATATTTTTTCCTTCCTCTAAATTGTACCGTAGAAATGGAAAAGCAATTCCCGCAAAGTTAGACCCACCGCCAAAAGGAGCTACCACCACATCAGGAAAATCACCTGCTTTCTCAAGCTGAGCGATGCACTCCTGCCCAATAACGGTTTGATGCAGCAGTACGTGGTTCAGCACGCTACCCAGAGAATACTTGGTCTGCTCATCGGTGGCGGCTCGTTCTACTGCTTCGGAGATAGCAATGCCCAGGCTGCCCGGTGAGTCAGGATTGGCTGCCAGGATTTTACGTCCGGCTTCGGTTTGGTCGCTGGGAGATGCAATGACATTCGCTCCCCAGGTGTTCATCATCAGCTTACGGTAAGGCTTCTGGTGATAGCTTATCTTCACCATATATACCTCACAGTCAATACCAAAGTGTTGGCAGGCAAAGCTTAGTGCACTACCCCACTGGCCGGCTCCGGTTTCAGTAGTAATGCGCTTTACACCTTCCTGTTTATTATAGTAGGCCTGAGGAATAGCGGTGTTTGGCTTATGCGACCCGGAGGGGCTCACGCCTTCGTACTTGTAATATATCTTGGCCGGAGTATCCAGCACTTTTTCTAATCCGTAGGCCCTATATAAAGGTGTTGGCCGCCAAAGCTTATACAAATGTCGAACCTCATCGGGAATGGTGATCCATTTATCAGAAGAAACTTCCTGCTGAATCAGGCCCATCGGGAACAATGGTGCCAAGGCATCAGGACCAATGGGCTCGTGGGTTTGGGGATTAAGAGGTGGAAGTGGTTTATTCGGCATATCAGCCGTAATGTTGTACCACTTTTCGGGCATCTCCTGCTCAGATAGCAGAATTTTTCTTTGTTTGGTCATGTAGTTCAGGAATTTAGCCATAAGATTCAGAATTCCTAAAATACAAAGTTTGGTTTACAGAAAATAGAAAGTAGAGGCTATTTTAAGCAGAGAGTCTTGGTGAAATGCCATGACCATGTCATACATGAGGTCGGCATTATTGGCCGCCAAAAGCACGCAAAACAAAATTGCCCAGATGAAGGGAGTAGAAGGGTAACGCTCAAAGAAGCGAATGCTCCGAAGCGCATATGCCCCTAAACCAAATAAGATGGCTGTCCAATGGGCTGTATACAGCATAAGATCATCGCCATATAAGAAGTGGAGTGTAAAGTGAAATAGCAGAATGAGCGAAAACACCTTGATAAAAGTAAGCTGATATAACTGATACTTAATAATAATGTGTAACCCCATTCCTATCAGGGTTAACCATAACAATACTGTAATTGATCCTACTAAAGAGTAACTGAGCAATGAAGAGTTTCGGAAAGACAGCAGTTCAATACCTTCTCGCAGCGAATGATCTACCAGAGAAGAGAAAGGAGCAACTACATTAAAGACAAAAAAGTGCTCTGCAAGGTCAATGACCCGATGTATCCCCTCAGAAAAGGAAGAGGGGATAAACATAAAGTGATGTTCTTCGTCAACCCGGTGCAGGAACGTGAATATCCATAGATCATAGATTAGCTTTTGTACTATCGAGAGGGCGACCGTAACCCCACCAGTGAGTGTGCAGTATTGAATAAATTTTGAGCGTTGCTCCCACACTTGTTGAATTCGGCCGGAGAAGACAAAGAAAAAGGTTGCTAAAACGGCGGGCACTACATTCGTAATAGTAATACCCAACAGGTAGGCTGTAATAAGAGCCCAGTATTGTATCTTCCATTTTTTAGCACCTGCAATAAGAAGTAAAATAACTCCTGTGCCTGAAAATATATAGGTATCCGGTAATACAGAAAACACCAGTTGCATGCTTGACAAGCCAAACATAACTGCAAAAACCACAGACCACCGCAGGGGTAGTTTCATTAAAGTGAAGAAATAGAAAAGTAATCCAACATTTAATCCCCCAAATAAAGCGCAGAGAATACTGGCAGTTAATTGGGGCTGGTGAGTAAATGCGTTAATAACCTGCCCCAGTGGATTGAACATCATTACAAACGTAGGATGTAAATGGACTCGTTTATAATGGCTGGTAGTCTCGGTAAGGTTTTCTACTGCATATCGAGAGTCGGCCTGGAAAAACAGATCATTGTCATGAATGCCTGATGCTCTGTAACGATCAGAACTTAATATTAACAGACCAATGCTTAAGTATAGTGCAGCAAACCCAATACTCATACCAATGGCAATCCTACTAAACCTGGTAAGGGGTATTGATTGAGAAGGCTGACGTACTAAAATTTTCTCCATCATGCTTATAAAAGACAAGTGGTATATAAAAATATATATTTAGTAAAACTATACGGAGTAAATATAATCAAATAATTACAAAAAAAATTTAAATAATTTATTTTGCACAAAAAAATAGTTACTATTACTTATCATAGACCTCTTTTTTTATTATAAAAAACATCAGCACGTATTATATACGAAAAAAGCACAACCTACAGATTTAATTTATTGACTATTTATATTAAAAAACGGTGGAAAATTCACATATACTGCCTGATAGAGTATATAATGAAGAGTTAAGCTTTCTTATCAAGAAGAATTAAAATAGGTAATGGGAAAGTTTATTACGAGGCAAACTAAGATGAAACCAAATACTGCTCAAGTTGCTGACGAATCTCTGCAGGAATTGACCTTGATTGCCGAAGCTGATAATCGTAGTGTACTAAAATAGCTACACCCCGGGCCTGAATTTTTCCCTGCTGAAGTATTTCCTGGGCGATATGAAAGGAAGAGTTTCCTATTTTGGCAACCGACGTACGAACAACAACATCTTGACCGTATAGCAGTTCGCCCAAAAAATCTATTTCAACCCTGGCTACAATAAGACTCCATTTTTTTGGATCCAGATCAGGCGTGAATAGCTGGAATAACGGTCTGCGGGCCTGTTCAAACCAGACTGGTACCACAGTATTATTGATATGGCCTAAGGCATCTGTTTCAGAAAAACGAGGCCTGATAGTTTCCTGTAATATCATATAGCCGCGAAAGTACATAATTTTTCATCTGGCTGAGAAACAAAGAGAAACAAAAAGATCAGATTGAAAAAAACCTTCTTGCATTTAGGCGTAACATCCAGTTGCACAGACAATCTCCGTCTTTGGAAAGCAAAGAAGACAGCACAAAGAGTGTATAAGGTATGCCGACAAAATCGAAGTATCCGAAAGGAATGTTACGAAACATATGAAAGCTCAGACCTTTCGCCACTCTTTCAACAGAAAAATGACATTGTTGGATATTTTTCTGCTTCCTGGCTATTTCCAGACCATACCTCTTCTTCTAATCATATTGAAACACTGTTTTAGCGTATTGATATGGTATTTTCTCAAGGTGAAGTACTTCTCAAAATAATGAGAGTAGCGTAATTATCTCCAATCCTGTGAAAAGAGACAGCCTCTTTTCAATTATTACAGTCCTGCCTTTACGATTCAAATGCGCATAAATCTGGCACGTCGGGCTACGGTTTTTGTAATCAAGGCTTCATAAGTGGCATCACGTATTGGCCACGAAAATAAAAAGATCAACCCTAAATCTTTGATTGATGGAGCCGAAAGTTTGGATGAATGATGTGAGAAGTTTATTGCTAACCCAAAGTAATGCAATACGTATTTTTTCAGTTATACTTATTTTCTTATTAATTTCTTATGAAGCATTTTCTACAAAATTAGCCCTTTCCCCTGCTAATGTACAGTCTTATGATATTCCATTAGACAACGGAAGTTACCAGATAACCTTTATATTTAAGAAAACTTCTAATATGACCAAAGGAGAGATTTCGGTTATAGCAGAAGGAAATACAATTATTAAAAATTTGGCAAGCCATGCCTTTAGTGGGAACGATAATTCTTTCT
This sequence comes from Roseihalotalea indica, assembly GCF_022458895.1. The sequence continues at coordinate 1,126,712 of NZ_JAINFL010000002.1, forward strand.
CAGTAGTAAGGACTGTAAAGGTAGAGGACGGCGAACTAAATATTAATTATAGCTCACCCGTAGCGAAACTAGCTATTTTGCTAAAGAAATCTGAAGCTTCTTCATCTCCTACCGATAACGATCCTCCATTAGCCAAGCTGGTGCAATCCTCTGATGCCAGCTACCTTGACGGTGACGATATCACATTAGTAGCAGAAGTGAGTGATAGCGACGGTAAAGTAACTCAGGCTTCATTCTGGGTTGATGGTAATAAAATTAACGAACAAAATGTATCTACTGCTAGTGGGTATGTTTCTTATATCTGGAAATCAGTATCTACTGGTAAGTATGAGGTACAGGTAAAAGTAAAGGATAACGATGGCACTACATCTTCCTCAGCGAAGGTCACTTATGAAGTAGGAAACCCAGATGGACCAGCCTCTTCACCCGAAGACCCTGAAACCCCGGATTCTCCGGTAGCCGAGGCCGGTGAGCCAGGGTTGCACTATGCTTATTACGTGGGTGACTGGAAAGCCCTGCCTGATTTTTCTCAATTGCAACCCGTTGATAAAGGCGTGGTGCCTAACTTCACCTTTGCCCCAGCGCAGAACCTGTACACCATGGGCTTTGAGTATACCGGCTACCTGCTGATTGAGCAAGCCGGAACCTACACCTTTCATGTAAAGGTGAATGATGGCAGCAACCTGTACATCGATGGTAAAGAAATCGTGAACAACGATGGGTTGAAGCCGGAAGCCCGGGAGAAGTCAGGTAGTGTGGCTTTATCGGTAGGGTATCATCCTATCCGGTTAACCTTCTTTGAGCAGTGGGGACCTCAGAGCCTGGAAGTACGCTACGAAGGTCCGGGAGTGAAGCTTCAGTTAATTCCGGATAATGTGCTCTTCCTGGATGCGCCTGAAGATCAACCAGAACCAGTTAATGAAGCACCGATAGTAAACGCGGGCCAGGATATTGAAATCACCTTACCTAAGAATGAAATTACTCTAAAAGCAAGTGCTTCTGACCAGGACGGTGAAATCTCAAGTTATCAGTGGAAAAAGATAAGCGGCCCAGCAGCGGCAATTGCAGTCTCTGAGGCTAAAGAGACAAAAGTGGCGAATCTGGTGGCTGGAACTTATCAGTTTGTAATAACAGTGCAGGATGATAAAGAAGCTAAGGCCTCTGATACTGTAAAAGTAACGGTAAAAGAAGCGCCGATCGTTGATGAAGGAGACCCAAGATTATACTATACATATTTTGAAGGCGAGTGGTCTAAGCTACCAGATTTTGCTCAACTAAAGGCGGTTAAAAAAGGAACTGTTTCCAACTTTGACCTCAGCTTACGCCAGCAAAAAGACAATTTCGGGTTTATGTATGAAGGTTACATAGATATCACAACTGCGGGGGCTTACCAGTTTTACACTTCTTCAGATGACGGTAGCGCACTGTATATTGATGGTCAGCGAGTGGTAAATAATGACGGCCCGCACGGTAAAAGAGAAGAATCAGGAAAAATTACCTTGGCTAAAGGAAAGCATCCTATTAAGGTAGTGTATTTTGAACGTGCCGGAAGTGAGGTTTTAGAAGTAAGTTACCAGGGGCCGGATATTAAGAAGATGCGAATTCCTAGTGAAGTACTTTCGCTGGAAGGTGAGCCTTCCTCAACTCCAGAAGCACCAATCTCTGAGGCCGGTGAGCCAGGGTTGCACTATGCTTATTACGTGGGTGACTGGAAAGCCCTGCCTGATTTTTCTCAATTGCAACCCGTTGATGAGGGTGTGGTGCCTAACTTCACCTTTGCCCCAGCGCAGAACCTGTACACCATGGGCTTTGAGTACACCGGTTACCTGCTGATTGAGCAAGCCGGAACCTACACCTTTCATGTAAAGGTGAATGATGGCAGCAACCTGTACATCGATGGTAAAGAAATCGTGAACAACGATGGGTTAAAGCCGGAAGCCCGGGAGAAGTCAGGTAGTGTGGCTTTATCGGTAGGGTATCATCCTATCCGGTTAACCTTCTTTGAGCAGTGGGGACCTCAGAGCCTGGAAGTACGCTACGAAGGTCCGGGAGTGAAGCTTCAGTTAATTCCGGATAATGTGCTCTTCCTGGATGCGCCTCAAAATAACCCCCTTGAAGATAGTGAGCTAATTTATGTTAACGTACAACAAGGAAAAGAGAAAGCCGCTGCCGGATGGAATAATCTGCAAAGTACCCCAGTTACAGGAAAACAATGGAATCTACAGAATGCAAATGGTGAGTCTGCAAATATAACTTTGAAACTGGAAACTGACTGGGATGGTGCTAACGACAAAGGTTTTATTAGTGGAGACAGCCAAGGAAAATTTCCTGATGCCGTTACGCAAACGTACTATTGGACGAAGGAAACAGAAGCAATCAGCTTAAGTGGTTTGTCATCAGATAAGTTATATAGCTTTACTTTCTATGCCAGCTCTATGTTTGGTGGAGACCGTACTACAATTTATCAAATTGCTGATCAAGAAGTCCGTTTGGATGCCTCTTACAATGAGCATAATACGGTAACGATAGAAAATGTACGTCCGGCTGCCGATGGTAAAATAGTGATTGAAGTAAGTCGGGCGGCTGGCTCTAGCTATGGTTTCCTGGGAGCGCTGATAATAGAAAGTAAGAAATCAGAGGCCCCCTCTGTGAAGCGGGAAGTTATTCAGCAAGAAGATGTGGTACTAGCCACTGAGCCAGAAGTTGAAGTTATCAGAACTATCCACACCAATGTATATCCTAATCCGACTATTGGCATGGTAAATATTGAAACCAGTGAAGATGCAACCTATATGGTTAGCGATTTACAGGGGAATAACATAAAAGAGGATATGATTTCTGCAAATGAAAAAGCTACTCTGGACTTGTCTTCGTTTCCCAGAGGAATTTATCTGGTAAAGATCCGTACAGCGTCAGAATGGGCCACACATAAGGTGATTGTGCAATAAATAGCACAAAGTAACCATTTAGAGAAAGTGCTGGATAAACATTCAGCACTTTTTGCTTTATTGCATCAGTAAGTAAATCTGATCTGAATAACTAATGCTTTGGTGTATTCGTTGTACTTTTGAACAAAGACGGCCAGTCTTATGAAACGCTGGAAAAAGCATTGGCGTGTTTTAAGAAAATCGGTGGGTATGCGATTACTTATCGATACCTATAAAGGTTTTTTGCACGATAATCCGATGCTTTACGGTGCTTCTATTGCCTTTTACATGATTTTTTCCCTTCCGGCACTTCTAATCTTTGCTGTTTATATTGCGGGCTATTTTTATGGAGAGGAAGCCGTAAAAGGCTCGCTTTATCAGCAAATAGCCACCCATGTAGGGGAAGGTATTGCCAAGCAGGTTCAGAATATTTTACGAAATGTAACCATTAATGAATCTGGCGCAGTAGCGAAAACTATCGGGTTTACTACGCTTATTTTTAGTGCCACCACTGTTTTTGTAAACATTCAATTAGCACTGAACGAGATTTGGGGTGTCCGGGCTAAGCCTCAGCGAGGTTGGCTCAAGCTCATCATTGACCGCCTTTTCTCATTTGTTATCGTTGTAAGCCTGGGCGTTATTCTCATGGCTATTCAGATTATAGATCTGGCTTTAAAAGTATCCGAGGAGTTCATTTCCCGATTTTTATCCGAATATACAGTCTACCTTATGCAACTGGCCAGCTTGGGAATTAGTATCGCCATCGTTACGCTGGTCTTCGCTTTAATTTTTAAACTACTCCCCGACGCTAAAATACGGTGGCGCGATGTTTGGGTAGGTGCTCTGGTAACTACCGTTCTGTTTGTTTTAGGTAAAGAGCTGATTGGCTTTTATTTAAAAACCAGTAATTTGTCTTCTTCCTACGGTGCCGCCGGTTCGCTAGTCATTTTGCTGATTTGGATATACTATTCTTCGGTTATTTTTTTGGTAGGGGCTGAGTTTACTAAGGCATATTCCCAGCATATTGGAGACGCTATTATTCCCAAAAAGAATGCTGTTCAGGTAATTAAACAGGAAATTGAGCGGGAAACCGAATCGGAAAAAATTTCCGATTAATTCCGCTAAAATATGCAACTTTTCCTCCTGCTTTTAAGTATTAAGCCTGAATACATTTATTACCATGATAGCCATACTTTCTTATGTTTTTCTGGCCATATATTTAGCGGGAGTGCTATACACCATTGGCCTGTTTTTCTACTTGATGACGCAACGTAAGGGAGGTGAAACGCTGCCTCCTTCCAAGCCCAGGAAGTTGATGAAATTTCATCGTCGGGCGGCCTGATATAAAGTACAGCGGTCTTTTTAAGGCCGCTTTTTTTTTGATTAGCGAGTTTTGGCTAGCTTTACAGCCAAACAAATAACACTGTATGTATACCGGCCTTCTACACCTTCACTCTGCACTTCGCTATATCGTCGTAATTCTGGTCATTTTTGCAATTATTAAGGCTTTCACTGGCTGGACGGGCAATAAACCATTTACCGAAGGCGATCGTAAGCTGGGTTTGTTTGCTCTGATATCGGTTCATGTACAATTAATCATTGGCCTCATTCTATATTTTGTTAGCCCCGTTGTACAAAGCGCTCTGAATGACATGGGATCCGCCATGCAAAATCCTGAACTTCGCTTCTGGGCAGTAGAACATATTGCTACCAATATCATTGGCATTGCTCTGATTACTGTTGGATATTCTACTGCCAAGCGCGCTACTAGCGATACAGTGAAGTTTAAACGTATTGCCATATACTATCTAATTGGGTTTATCATTATTATGACTGCCATTCCTTGGCCATTTATGCGGGTACCACGTCCTTGGTTCTAGTTACCCTCAATACAACCATTTGCTGAAGGCTACTAGCGGCTCTGGATAGTTTTTACCGATTTTAACTCCCATTTCTTCCAGTTCTGGCTGTGGAATTTCGCTTGGGTAATGCACCTTCTTACCAGAAATATGCGATAGCTCAGGAATCCAGTGGCGTACATATTCACCCTGTGGATCATACCGCTGAGCCTGGCTCATAATGTTAAAGTATCGGTTTTCCCGAGGATCATTCCCTACCCCGGCTATGTAATTCCAGTTTCCCCAGTTACTGCATACATCGTAGTCGATAAGCATTGTTTCAAAATATGAAGCGCCCCAGGTCCAGTTTACCTGTAAATCTTTAATGAGAAAGCTCGCTACGTTTTGTCGCCCCCGATTCGACATAAAACCAGTAGCATTGATCTCTCTCATGTTGGCGTCAATAAAGGGAACTCCGGTTTTTCCGTTTTTCCATTTTTCAAATAAAGCTACATCATTATTCAGGGTTATTGTTTTATCCTGTATGCCCTCAATATGGAACAGACGGCTGCCGTATTTCTTCGCCATAAACCGAAAGTAATCTCGCCACAGAAGTTCAAAAATTAGCCAATAGGTAGATTTATTCTCAATCCGTTCCTGCTCGTACCGCTTTATCTCTTCATAAATAGTTCGGGGCGAGAGAGAGCCGTTGGCTAGCCAGGCAGAAAATTTAGACGAATAGTCTGCGCCAAGCATGCCGTTGCGGGTTTCTTTATAGTCTTTGAGGTTATTATTTTTCCAAAAGTATTCTTTTAGCCGAGCTATTCCCGAAGTCTCACCACCTTGGAATGGTAATACAGCTCTTTCGTCAAAAACAGGCGCACTTAAACCCAATTGCTCTAACGTGGGAATATCTCCTGTAACCACACCATCAAGGCTATTGAGAGAGTGGGGGGCAGCAACTGTTTTTCTAATCTGTGTAATCTTCTCGGCTTCTCTTCTAAATTGGGCAAAAATATCGGGTACATTATTAATCGGCCAGGGAATATCATCTACGTGCAATAGCGTAGATTGCCAGATAAAGTCTACCTCAATTCTGTGCGAGGTTAATGCGCTTTCCAGTTTTTCTTCAACTGAGATTTCTTCCGGTGTTACTTCTTTACTAGCAAATACTTGAGAAGCACCAACCTCACTTGCCAGTTGGGTAATAACCTTTTCGGGGAAACCATATCGGATAATTAGATCTGATCCAAGGACTTGCAAGTTGTTGCGGAGGTCAATCACTGATTCCAGAAGAAACTGTGCCCGGTATGCGCCTGTTTTCGGCAACCCAAGTTCGGTGTTATAGAAGTGTCGGGGGTCAAAACAATAAACCGGATAAACGTTATTTGATCTACGTATAGCTTCGTTCAGAGCAACATTATCATGTAATCGCAAATCATTCCGAAACCAGAGAATAGAATTCTTATGTGTCATAATGTTTAACTATTTTTTTTTATAGTTAAACAGTAATGTAGGCAAAACGTTTTTATTGATATTAAGATGGTAGAGCGAAAAGCGAGTAGTAACGCTATACGCGATGCTTTTCGTAATAACGGCAAAAATGTGAAAGATCACATGGCTCACATTTTGGATTACGAGCCAGGCAAATATATCGCCCATGTAGAATAAGCCAATGATGGGCTTTTCCTACATACTCTTTCGGTATATGCCTCACTAGCTGATTCTCAACCTCTAAGGGTGTCTTGGCCGTTTGGGTAACCAATCCCAAGCGTTTCGACACCCGAAATACATGGGTGTCTACCGCCATAGTAGGTTGGTTGAAAATAACCGAAGAAATAACGTTAGCAGTTTTTCTTCCTACACCTGGCAGTTTTTGTAACTCTTTTACATCACTAGGCACTTCTGAACCAAAATCCTCCACCAGCATCTTAGCCATACCGAGCAAGTGCTTGGTTTTATTATTAGGATAAGATATGCTTTTGATGTAGGGAAACAGTTCGTCAAAATTGCTTACTGCAAGGTGGGCGGGAGTAGGGAATTGCTCAAATAACGGAGGAGTCACAATATTTACCCGTTTGTCTGTACATTGAGCACTGAGGATTACCGAAACCAATAATTCATACGGGTTTCGGTAAACCAGCTCAGTTTCCGGCTCGGGTTTGTGCTCCACGAAGTAAGAGATGAACTCCTGAAATCGTTCTTTCTTGGTCATAAAAAAAGGCGACTACTCGTGAGTCACCCGGAGATCATATGTTTTAGAATAAGCCAGAATGTTATTCACGGTCTGGCGCGAAGGCTCTTTTTCAATGGAGGTGCTCTCCAGCCGACACTTTACTGAGTGTAGCGTTTGAAACATATCCATGAGCTCGCTATCTAAGCAGAGCGCTTCTTCAAATCGGTGGGCTTCTTCAGCCGACATTTCTTCGTACGTGTATCGTACGGCATCATCTAGGGTAAATGTTTGGATCATAGGCGATATTATGTTTTTGCATCTTCTTCCTCAAGTTAATGAGTGCATAGCGCATGCGCCCCAATGCAGTATTAATACTCACCCCAGTCGCATCAGCAATCTCTTTAAAACTCATGTCCATATAGTGGCGCATGGTAAGCACTTGCCGCTGAGCCTCGGGCAATTCTTTAATTAACTGCCTTAATAACGTGTGTGTGTCTCTTTTTATTTGAATTGATTCTGCAGAATCTTCAGAAAAATCCAATGTATTAAACACATTGTTGCCATCCTCCATAATAATGGTCGGATATCGACGGCTTTTGCGGAAATGATCAATAGAGAGATTGTGGGCAATTCGCATAACCCAGGGTAAAAACTTACCTTCTTCGTTATACCGCCCTGATTTAATGGTGTTGACTACCTTAATAAAGGTTTCTTGCAGAATGTCCTCCGCAATGCATTCATCTTTCACGATCATGTAGATCGCGGTGAAAATTTTGGCCCTGTGTCGGTTAACCAGTTGCTCAAACGCTTCCTCGTGTCCTTCTTTATATAATGACACAAGTTTACTGTCACTTACTGTATACTTCTTCATTAATCCAAGTGTTTAGTGAGCGTAGAGGTTTACTGCATATAATCTGGTTAAAGGGTTATTGATTTAATTTTCTCGAGATGATAATCTTCAAAAATAAGTAAGTAGCAAATAACATGCAACTTTTACTTCATTAAGGAATAGATTTGCCTGCGCGTTCCGATTAAGCAAAAATTCCGACAATAAATTACGTGGATTTTTAAAATTAAGAAAGCAAGTAGCCGACATTTTATTAAATTCTCATAATTGAGTATGTGTAAGGTTGGTACTATTTGCGTAAATAAAATAAAAAAAGCACGTTTGCTCTGGCTAAACATACGTGCTTTTTAACTAGTTCGGATTGGGTCTGATGCTTAAAATTGAATATGGGCTAGGGCCTGTTTACCCGATTTCTCTAAAGGCACTACCATATTACCCGGATGTACTTTTTTAGCGAAAGATGGGACCATTCTAAAGCGGTATTCTTTCCTATCGAAGATAGTTTCCAAGCTAATATCTCCTTCGGAGGTAAGTTTCACCATCGATACATCAGATGCATTCTTGATATCATTATTAAATAATAAGAAATAAGTATTATCGTAATGAGCCAAGGCATAAGAAGTATATAAATCTCGTTCCTCCGTTGATTTCTGTGTTTTATCTACCATCCGTAGCCATGATTCGGCCTGATCGCTAATTTTTACCGCCAAAATCTTCTGGTAGATATCGCCTAACTGCACATCAGCGTCAATCGGGCTCAAACCGCCTAACCCTAATTTGGGCTTAATGACGGGGCCTCGCTTGTAAGATTCTGCAAAGAACACTACGCTCCCGTCATCTTCTACCACTAAATTCTTCACTGTATATTCCTCAGCGTACTCTTTATCATCTTTGGCATTAATCTCTTTAGTATCACTTTCCGGAAAAGTATATTCACTTACTTTTCCATTCCGAATCAAAATACCTCCTTCTATATCATTATTGCTGGGGTTGGCATAAATTCCGGCCAGCACGGGTTGTTGAGCATTATTAAGCTGCATGCCAAGGTTAATAATAAAGCGGTCGTTAGTAGGAATATCAATGGATTCCACTTCTCCCTGGTCAGGATGGTACTTATAGAGCAGGTATTCAAAATCGGTGGCCGATTTCTTGAACTTGCTATTGCCAAAAGAGGATACCAATGCGTACAGCGTGCCATCATTGGTTAATGCATAACTTTCCAGCATATGGTACTCACTATTAGTTTTAGGTAGTTTTACGAAGCCCGACCAAATTTCATCCATGTTTTCATCCAGCACCAGGCATTGAAAGTCAGTTTCGGCATTACTGAAGAAGTTGTAATTAAAAAAGATAGCTACTTTACTCTGATCAGCGCTTTCGGTGTGGCTGAAGAAATAGCTGCGTCGCATTTTCCCGTACTGAGTGGAGAAGTAGCTGCGGAAATAGTTGCCGACATCAAATGAAAACAAGAAAGGGTATAAGTGGCTTATATCTTTTTCTTCTCCGTTGCGCTCCAGGTTTTTATCATAGCTTTCCAAGTACATCTGATACATACCTTCTTCGTTAAGTTTATCTTCGTAAGTCAGCATGTGCAGTTGATCCTGAAAGTAGAAGGAGTAAAAATATTCCCGCGATTTATCTTCCGGCTTAAGAACCCGGCTTTCCTGCTGACCTTTTTCAAAATCATAGTAGCTAACTACCTGCTTGTTACGCAAACCATTGTAATAATAATCCTCCCCGAGGCCCGTAAATACGCCTTGTTCATTACCACCAATAATAAACAGATCGTAACGGTCATTCACTTTGGTAAATTCAGAAATATGAACGTTCTGGCCGATAGCTAGGCTGCACCATAAGAGTAAAGCGAGAGAAATAAAAGTAGTTTTCATAATATGGGTTGGTCTTTGAGGGAATTAATACAGGAAAAAGAGCCTAGGTAAACATGGGTGGAAAAAATTATAATAGAGCAATAATGACATACTTCCTTTAAGCAGAAATCTGAGCAATTTAGAGTTTAAAATTCTTATTATAAGTAGGAGGGGTTGCCATAGAAATGTAGTACTTTTGCCGGTCTATGAGTACTGCACAATCTACCCGTATCGATACCCTGGACCCTAAACAATATATTATTATTAAAGGGGCTCGGGTCAATAACCTGAAGGGAGTGGACGTCGCCATTCCTCGCAATAAGCTGGTGGTAGTCACCGGGTTGTCTGGGTCTGGAAAGTCATCGCTGGCCTTTGATACGCTATTTGCCGAAGGGCAGCGCATGTACGTGGAAAGTCTTAGTTCATATGCCCGGCAGTTCCTGGGGCGCATGGAGAAGCCCGATGTAGAATATATTAAAGGAGTATCTCCGGCTATTGCCATTGAGCAGAAGGTAAACACTCGCAATCCTCGTTCTACGGTAGGTACCACCACCGAGATCTATGATTACCTAAAGTTGCTGTATGCCCGGATTGGTAAAACATATTCTCCGGTAAGTGGTGATCTGGTAACGCGCGATACGGTAACCAGCGTGGTAGATTTCATCTTTGCTCAGCCTGAAGGTACCAAACTCATGGTGCTTTGCCCGCTGATCCGGCACGAGAAACGTTCGCTGGCTGATGAGTTGAACGTGCTGCTGCAAAAGGGTTTCACCCGGATTAAAGTAAACGATGAGGTGCTCTTTATGGAAGAGGTGCTGGAAACCAAGCCAGACGAATCCGCTGAGTACCGCATCATGATTGACCGGGCATCGGTGCAGCCGGGCGATGAAGATCTACAGTTCCGTCTGGCAGATTCCGTGCAAACGGCTTTCTTCGAGGGCGAAGGTGTTTGTGAGGTAGAAATTGTGACAAAGGAAGATGCGCAGCTTCACCGCTTTTCCGATAAGTTTGAGCAAGACGGAATCGTGTTTGAAGAACCGAGCGTTAATCTGTTTAGCTTTAATAACCCTTACGGTGCCTGCCGTACCTGCGAGGGCTTCGGCAAAGTGCTGGGCATTGATGAAGATCTGGTGATTCCGGATAAAAGCATATCAATCTACGAAGGGGCCATTGCTCCCTGGCGCAGCCATTCTATGAAAAAGTGGGTAGAACCGCTGCTGAAAAATGGTATCCGCTTCGATTTTCCCATCCACCGTCCCTATATTGAACTGACTGATGAGCAGAAGCAGTTGCTGTGGACGGGTAATTCTTACTTTAAAGGATTAGATGCTTTCTTCAAGCATCTGGGAACCAAGATGCATAAAATTCAGTACCGCGTAATGCTATCGCGTTACCGGGGGCGCACTACCTGCCCCGACTGTAAGGGAACTCGCCTGCGCAAAGATGCATCCTACGTTAAAATCAATGATACGTCTATTACTCAACTGGTACTGATGCCGGTAGAGCGCGTGATTTCTTTCTTTGAAGAAGTAAACCTGGAGCCGTACGAGGCAAAAGTAGCCGACCGTATCACGAAGGAAATTAAGAGCCGACTGGAATATCTGAATAAGGTAGGTTTGGGATATCTGACGCTCAACCGACTGACCAGTTCCCTGTCTGGGGGTGAGTACCAGCGTATTAAACTGGCTACCTCACTGGGGAGTGCCCTGGTGGGTTCTATGTACATTCTGGACGAACCCAGCATTGGGCTGCATCCCCGCGATACCACTCGCCTGATTGAGGTGCTGATGACCTTACGTAACCTGGGTAATACCGTAATTGTGGTAGAGCACGAAGAGGAGGTGATGCGGGCGGCCGATCAAATTATCGATATCGGACCAGACGCCGGTCGGCACGGGGGTAAGCTGGTATTTCAGGGTAGCCTGGACGACCTGCAAAAGATGAACGGTAGCGCCAATACGCACACGTCTCGCTACCTGAGTGGAGTGGACTTCATTCCGATTCCCAAAAAGCGGCGTTCTTTCAAGCATAAGATTGAAATTAAAGGAGCTCGGGAGAATAACCTCAAACACATCGACGTAGATATTCCATTAGGGGTATTGACCGTAATTACCGGGGTGAGCGGCTCAGGAAAGTCTACATTGATCAAAACCATATTGTACCCCGCCTTGGGTAAGATATTTGGTACGGTGAGTGAAACTACCGGTAAGTTTGACCGGCTGGAGGGCGATACCAAAAAGCTGACGCAGATTGAGTTCGTAGATCAAAACCCTATCGGCAAATCATCCCGCTCTAATCCCGTGACCTACGTAAAAGCCTACGACCAGATTCGGCAATTGTACGCTGACCAGCCGCTGGCCCAGCAACGTGGGTATAAACCTGCTTTCTTTTCCTTTAATGTAGACGGTGGGCGCTGCGAGAATTGCCAGGGCGAAGGTGAGGTAACCGTAGAAATGCAGTTTATGGCCGATATTCATCTGACTTGCGAGGTGTGCAAAGGAAAACGGTTCAAAAAAGAAATCCTGGAAGTTACCTACAAGGACAAAGATATATCCGAAGTGCTGGAGCTTACCGTCGACGAAAGCATTGACTTCTTCGCTGATCAGAATGCGATGGTGAATAAATTACAACCTTTGCAGGATGTTGGCTTGGGCTATATTCGGTTGGGGCAATCATCCAACTCGCTTAGCGGGGGAGAGGCCCAGCGGGTGAAGTTGGCCTCATTTCTGGGTAAAGGCAGCAGTAGCCGGAGTAACCAAAGTGAGCATATTCTATTTATTTTTGACGAACCTACCACCGGTCTGCATTTCCACGATATTCGCAAGCTTATGGATGCTATCAATGCGCTCATTGAGCAGGGAAACTCCGTGGTGATCATCGAGCACAATATGGAAGTGATTAAATGTGCCGATTGGATAATTGATCTGGGTCCGGAAGGAGGAGAATACGGCGGGAATGTTACCTTTGCAGGTCGGCCCGAAGATATGATCAAACTGGAAGATAATCATACGGCTCGTTATCTACGCGAAAAATTCTAATTTGCCTCGGTAAATTAACACAGAGGCAGGATTTTTTGGAAATGTAAAATTCTCTATAACTTTGTTCGCCCTACCAGATTATTTAAGTCTGGTGGTAAGGGAAAAATAACAACGTTTAGCATCTAGCTTATGGCATGGTTCAGAAGGAAAGATAAGGGTATACAAACACCAACAGAGGCCAAGAAGGAAGCGCCGGATGGCCTGTGGTTTAAAACCCCCAACGGAAAAATTATTCATACCCGTGAATTAAAGAGCAATGCCTACGTGGTGCCGGAAGATGGCTACCATGTGCGTATCGGTTCTAAAGAGTATTTTGAATTACTATTTGATGATAACCAGTTTACCGAACTGGATGCCGATATGCAGTCGGGTGATCCGCTCAACTTTGTAGACAGTAAACCCTACCCCGCACGTATAAAGGCTACGCAGAAAAAAACCGACCTGAAAGATGCCGTACGCACTGCCCACGGTAATATGAATGGCTTGCCCATTGTTATTGCCTGTATGGATTTCTCGTTTATCGGTGGATCTATGGGGTCAGTAGTAGGAGAAAAGATTGCGCGAGCAGTGGATTACTCCTTAGAACATAAAGTCCCATTTCTGATGATCTCCAAATCAGGTGGAGCGCGGATGATGGAAGCTGGGTTTTCGCTGATGCAAATGGCCAAAACCTCTGCCAAACTAGCGTTGCTCGATCAGGCAAAGATTCCCTACATCTCGTTGATGACCGACCCAACCACCGGGGGGGTAACCGCTTCTTACGCCATGTTGGGAGATTTCAACATTGCTGAGCCCGGTGCGCTGATTGGCTTTGCCGGACCAAGAGTGATTGAGCAGACCATTGGCAAAACGTTACCCAAGGGTTTTCAAAGCGCTGAATTTGTGCTGGAGCACGGGTTTCTTGATTTCATCGTAGATCGCCGAAATCTGAAGGCAAAACTGTCCACCTTGTTACATATGTTAGAGTAATATGGGAATCTGGGATACATTTTTTAATCGGCAAGACCGCAAGCGGGAGCGAGAGTACCTCAACCAGTTATTCCGTATCGCCTGGGCTGATGGCAGTCTGGATCAGGTAGAAGTACAGTATATTTACTCCGTAGGGAAGAAGCTGGGCTTTCAGAAGGAAGAACTGGATGAAGTAAAGGATAATTTTGATCCCACCTCTTTATCCTATAAACCTCCGCATAAGCGCGAAGAGCGTTTCTTCATGTTATTTTACCTCATTAACCTGATTCTGGCCGATGATGAGATACACCCCGAAGAAATGCGCATTACCGAAAATATTGTGATGAAGCTAGGCTATGCCCCCGATACCGTAGACACCATCCTCAGCACCATAGAGGTGAACCAGGAGAAGAACATAGATGCTGAAGCTACCTACGAGCAGCTAAAGGAGCAGCTAGGCTAGCCATAGCCCCACCGCTGGCACGTGCTCTCATCGTTTACGCCCGCGAGCTACCCTTTATTTCATACATAACAGGCGCCCTTTACTGCACTTTGCAAAAAGTATGGTATTTTTATGCGCTTTACTATCCAAATTCTCTATTTCCTTGAAAACCAATACAACCACCACTCAACGCCTGACGCTTGCTTTAACACTGCTTACTTCTCTCTTATTATTCCGTTGCAGTCAGCAGCCCACTTGTGAAGCCGTAGACAATACCGAGGCATTAAAAATATCCGACTCACTTTCTCAGGCACTCAACTGGCCGGCCGAACTAAAGATTACCTACTTTGCCGGACCTGATGTCACCCCAAGCCCGGCCTGTCTGGCCGTAGCACCTACCGGTGAGGTTTTCGCCGGGGTAGATATGATGGGCTCCCTGGGGAAAGACCCGGACAAAGGAGCAATTATTAAGCTGATCGATTGCAACCATGATGGAGTGGCCGATCAGCATACGGAGTTTGCTAAGGTGGACAATCCGCGGGGAATTTTGCCCGTAGGCAATAAGCTCTTTGTGTTGCACACCACCTTCTCGAAAGAAACCAACCAGGCCAGCGGCATGGACCTGGTAGTCTTTGAAGATAACGATCAGGATGGAGTAGCCGACGGACCTTCCCAGCCGCTTATCCAGAATATTAGTTCGCCTAAATTCCTGCAGGAAAGAGGGACAGATCATGCCACCAACGGTATCCGCATGGGTATTGATGGCTGGATTTACATTGCGGTAGGTGACTTTGGGTTCCACAATGCCGTAGACCGCTCAGGAAAGAAAATGACCATGCTGGGCGGAGGTATCGTTCGCGTACGGCCCGATGGCAAGGAGATGGAAGTGTATACCCACGGCATGCGTAATATCTATGACATAGCCATTGATCCTTATATGAACATTTTTGCCCGGGGCAATACCAATGATGGGGGCGGCTGGAACATCCGCTTCTCCCATCAGATACAATCTGGGGAATACGGTTATCCCGTGCTATTCAAACATTTTACCAATGAGATTATTCCCGCGCTGGTCGACGTAGGAGGAGGCTCCGGCACCGGCTCGTTGTTTATGGACGATGACCGCTGGCCCGAGCAATACAATAACGTACCCATGATGGCCGATTGGGGAAGAAACCATCTCTACATCCACCGGGTAAATACCGACGAAGCCAGTTTTACGCAAGAGCAGGAAGAGTTTCTCAACCTGCCGCAAATTACCGACCTGGACATTGACGGAGCCGGGCAACTCTTTCTTTCGGCCTGGGACGGTGCCGGTTACAAAGGCGACTCCAGTAAAGGCTTCATTGTGCGTGCCGTACCCCAGGACTGGGAATATCAGGCGTTTGATAACCCTGAAGAGGCATCGGTAGAAGACCTTAAAACTCTGTTGCAATCGGGCAATGCCGTAGCGCGCCTGCATGCCCAGCAAGCCTTGCTTTCCCGCCCGGAGGCAGAAGCGAGTCAGGTAGCTTGGGAAGTAGCTGCTGATAAAAGTTTATCGCTTGACGTACGGGTAGCCGGAATTTTCACCTACGCGCAAATAGCGGGCGAAGAAGGTATTGATAAGCTCGTAAGCCTGACCAGCGAGCCTACGGTGCAGGAGTTTGCCCTCCGGGCTTTGGCCGATAGAAAGGCCTGGCTGGCTGACGTTCCGATGCAGCCATTTATAGATGCTCTTCAAGACTCATCTCCCCGGGTGCAGGTGGCAGCCATTGTCGGGCTAGGACGGTTGGGCCGCAAAGAGGCGGCGGAAGCTCTGCTGGAAATTCCGGTGCCCACTAGTTTTGTAGAACCTGAAAAAGGTACGGAAGGCCCACATGCCACCCCTAACTCAGCCATTATCCCCGCTCACCTGGCCGCTCAGGCATTGGTAAGTCTGGATGCCGTAAATGCTTGTGTGCAGGCCATCGGCACCGATCATTCCACCCTTGCGCTATGGGCATTACGCTATATGCACGACCCACAGGCGGTAGAAGGGTTGATCTATGCCTATAAAGAATATAAAAACGAAGCCCTACGGGCCGAAATCCTCACTACGCTATCGCGGATTTACCAGAAAGAAGCCCCCTATGATGGTTCCTGGTGGTGGAGTACCCGGCCCGATACCCACGGCCCGTACTACAAAGCTGTGGCCTGGGAATCTTCTCCGGAGATTAAAGACTTTCTAATGGCCGAAAGAAACAAGGCCAATACCGCGGGTAAGCAGTTCTTTGCCGATCTCAACGGCAAGCTCCGCATGGGCATTACCTCCTTTGGGGGCGATGAAGAAGAAGCCGTGGCCGCGCAGGAAGAAGCAAAAGTTGATCTGAGTAAAATCAGCAATGAGAAAGGGCAGATTGGGAAGAACTCTATAGAAGACATCATGCTGGCCTTAGACGATATTAAAGGAGACCCGGCACTGGGTAAGACGCTCTTTACCAAACAAGGCTGCGTTGCCTGCCACAGTCTCAGCACCTCCGAAACCATGAAAGGCCCCTTCATGGGCCAGATTGGCTCCATCATGACCCGGGAGCAGATTGCCGAGTCTATCCTTAAACCCAATGCGTCTATCTCGCAGGGCTTCGCCACGGTACAGATTACCACCAAAGACGGTAAGAACTACGTAGGCTTCGTCTCTCAGGAATCAGCCGAGCAGCTAGTGATTCGTAACATTGCCGGCCAGGTATTTACCGTGAAGGCCGAGAATATCGCCACCCGGAAGGAGCTAGATACCTCAATGATGCCCGCTGGCCTGGCCAATGCCCTGTCGTACGAAGAATTTGCCTCCCTGGTCACTTTCCTCGCCCAGCAAAAGAAATAATCACGAGATGGAGAAATACTTGGTACCTCCGAAGGAGCTAACCGAAGCTACCCGTCTTTACCTCGCTCAGAGTTACTCGAAGAGAACTCTGAGCACCACAGGTATTATGATTTTAGCATCATTTCAGTTTACCCAACCGTAATAATATTGATTAAATCCCGCTAGAATTAGCGATGATAGATAGTAGTATCAGGCATCTCGTGAGGATCAACCTCCCGCACCTCACCATTGACCGAAACCACCACCGGGCTGTTCTTCTGTCTCTTGAAGATAATCATCTTCCGGTAAGCTTCTTCTAGCCCTCTTGCTATCTTATCAAGTTCAGGATCTTGCTTTTTCTGCTTACTCATTATATTTTCTATTAAGTTCGTTCCAAATTTTACGGCTAAATATATCAGTCGTTTTTCCCTCTCCTTTAGCGATAATCTGGTAAGATTGCCCCGAGTTGTCAATCAACATCCAAATATCTACTATAGGTTGATACAATGTAAAGAAATTTTGTAAACCGTTCTCGTACCGACGCCGAATCACATTTTCAGGAATATTATGGCCTCCTTCCCTAACCCGGCTGCTCACTCGCTTTACAGCTAAATCGGGGGTATTTAGCCAAAAAAATAGCAAAGTTACCTTATAACCTTCCTCTTGAGCTTGTTTTGTGAAGTTAACATAACTTCGAGTAGAAAGGGTCGTCTCGAAAGCAAAATCTTCTCCTGCCATCATTAAATCTTTAATTCGGCTTAGCATTAATCTGCCCGCCTGAATACTAACCTTCTCCGGCTGAAAAGGCGATAAACCTCGAGCTATCTCATCTGCATTCACAAACTCCTTGCATTCCAAAATATCGGGTAGCACTGTGTAGGAGGCAGTTGTTTTTCCAGCTCCATTACATCCTGCTATAATGTAGAGTTGCTTCATTGTCAATAAATATGTGAAAGTGGAGTTTGCTATTCTAAATGTTTCTATGAAATACCTTAATAATTTGAGTATGCTATTATGCGCTAAAGCGTTTGCAGAGAGGATTTATGAGATATTAAATCTTATTTCTACGATCGCTCAATATCTGCAATCCCCTGCGAGAAAGGTAATATTTTGCCAATTCTGTTTTTTAATAAACTATATGAGATGGTTTCTCTATGCTAGGATTTATGGAAATATTTTATTGTATGTCTACTTTTAAGAGATAAATTCAGAAGAAAGAGTTGCTAAATATTTCTATAAAAGGGATTTTTTATCAAATATCTGACAATGAATTCTCACCAAGTACAATATCTCATTGATTTACCAAAAAAAATTATAGATAACAATGTATTACTAGAGCAAAAGACCATTCTGTTAAAGGCTCCTTTTCAGCAGCGTTATCCTCTTTTTTCTGAAGAAGATGATACTTTTTCTTTTTTCGTAGAAGTTTTTCAGAGCAGCAAAAATTTGCTCAAAGTTACCTTTCATTTCCAGGAAGATAATGCTAACTATGGACTATTGAGAGTAGATTATGGGGGGAGGCACAAAAATCCAGAGATAGCCAATGAGTTTGTGCCAAAAAGCTTTCATCCTTATTGTGGACAATGGCTTAGCGAGCCTCATATTCATTATTCTATAGAAGGATATAAACCTCTGGCTTGGGCGATACCGTTAGAGGAAGATAGTTTTCTTGTGAAAACTATTAATTCAACTACGGAAATTTCTAAAGCACTTTCAACGTTTTTTAAGAAAATCAATTTATTAACTGAGTTAATAATAACCGTACAGACTGATGTTTTCTCATGAAATTGACAATCATATTAAGATAGAATCATTAGTCAGTGATTACTATACTTTTTTGAAGGACAATACTATTGTGCAAACAAATGCACAAGGTAGTTGGACGCAGATCAGTACTCCATTACTAGACACCTTTAATGATAGTATAGATATCTATGCAAAACAGCAAAATGGATACATAGTAATTTCAGACGATGGACAAACATTACGTAATCTAGAGTTAAGTGGCGTCAATATATCCCGTTCCCCCAAACGAAAGCAACTGTTTGAACAGGTACTTATTAACTATGGAGTGCAATATGAGAGTGAAAGAAAAGAGCTATTAGTAAGAGCAAGCGAAAAAGACTTTCCACAAAAGAAGTTTAATCTGCTTTCGTCAATCGTTGAGATTAATAATTTGTATGTTTTTTCCAAACACGCAGTGGCTTCAGCTTTTGCTGAAGATGTTGAAGCTTATTTAGACGAACAACAGCTAATTTATACTCCACATTTTATTTCGCGAGGTAGCACTGGGTTGGAGTTTACCTTTGATTTCCAAATAGCTTCTCGTAAGACAGAACTAGTTATCAAAGCATTCAATACCATAAACAGTATGAATTTGCCTCACTTCCTTTTTGCTTGGAAGGACATAAAAGAAACTAGAGAGAAACAAGTAAAAAAAGAGGTAATTGGCTTGGCTATCATCAATGATGAAAAAGAAATAAAATCAGAATATTTAACGGCTTTGCATTCAAAGGAGACAGTACATATACTATGGAGTCAGCGACATGCGCCAGATAGTATCAGAAAACTTCATCCCGTAGAAGCAGCATAAATCTAAATTATCGTAAACTTTAAATTCTCTAAGCACTTCTAAAATTCTTTTCAGCAAATACTTGCAAGAGCAGAAGTAACTTTTTTATAAGAACAAATAAACACTTTTGAGTAATAATGCCATCTCTTAACACTGAGCAATACTTATACACTTAGGAAACATCTTCCCTGCCTTCCGGTAAGTTTTCCAGTTCATGGGGAAGGCTTTCCGGTCTTCGGGTAAAATGACCGGGGCGCAGGGAAGGCTTTCCAGTGCTGTGGTAAACTCTCCGGGTCACAGGGAAGACCTTCCAGGGCTGCGGAAAAAATTCCGGTGCATCGGGAAGACTTCCCGGTGCGCGGGCAAAAAATTTCTTACATCCGTCTTTACCATTCTGAAGTTCTCATACGCTCGATGGTGGGTAATTGGGCATCTGTTCCTCTTCAAGATGCTATCACCTCTCACATATGTAGGGAGTCCACTATAATATGATAGGGTGAGGGTAATCACTTGTGTATTTTTACGTTTTTATTGTACTTAAACATGAATTTACTATGGAAAGACAGGATGTATTTCTGCAACGCACCTTTGTGGCGCTCACCAATCTGCTAAACTCTCCCGAACTGCTGGAGGTAATGGCCGAGTACTCTTTTGATGAAAAGAAAGTGCGGCAGGGATTAAAAATGCACGGCAAAGTAGAAACCCTGACCTTGCAGCGAGAGCAGGCACAGGAGGCGCAATACCAGGCTACTCAGCTGCTCACCCAGGCTAAAGAAGACCTGATGAGTATCTATAGAAAACACCTGGAAACAGCCCGTCTGGCTTACCTGCGCGAAGCAGCTGACTATCAGGATACGCTGCATATTACTGCCACGGTGCCTCGGACTATGGTAGACTGTATCAAGCACATCAAGCGGTTCTACGCTCACGTTCCGGTACCCATGATGGAGAAATACCTGGTGCCCCAGAAAGAACTCACCGAAGCGAGCCGTCTGGCACAGCGGGTAAACGAGCTGCTGGCGCTTCAGATTAAAGCCAAAAGCCAGCCGCAGCAGCTCTCAGATCTGCGTCAGAAAGAACTGAATGCGTTGCAAGCCTGGATGCACCGCTTCGAGAAAATAGCCCGCATTGCTTTTGAAGAGCAACCCCAGCAACTGGAGGTTTTGGGTCACACGGTGAGGTAAGTGAGGGGATTAGATGATCCCCTTCTTTCTTCGCTTCAACTCTTTCTCTACCAGAGCTAGCTCCCGGCTGCTTTGTCCGCGTACCGAAGTGTTTTCTTCCGCCCGGCGAAACAGGTACGGCATCACCGACTCCAGTGGCCCGTAGGGGAGGTACTTGGCTACATTATAACCTGCTTCCGAAAGGTTAAACGAGATGTTATCGCTCATGCCGAAGAGTTGGGCAAAATACACTCGGGGGTCATCGGGTTTCATAGAGTGCTTGCCCATCAGCATGGTAAGGTAATAATTGCTGTATTCATTGTGGGAGCCTGATACGAGTGATACCCGTTGCTTGTGGTTAAGGCAAAATAGCTGAGCCCGGTTATAGTCTTCATCTGTGTCCTTCTTGGTCGCGTGAATCGGGTCAGGGTAGCCTTTTTCTTCAGCCCTCTCCCGTTCTTTCTCCATATAGGCGCCTCGCACCAGCTTGGCTCCCAGAAAATACTGATGGGTGACGGCCTGCTGGTAGGCTTTTCGCAAGTTATCCAGCATATCGCGGCGGTACATCTGGTAAGTATTGTAGACGATGACCTTTTCCTGGTTATAGCGTTTCATCATCTCATCAGCTAGGTCGTCAATCACTTCCTGTATCCAGGATTCTTCTCCGTCAATAAATATTCCTACGTCAGCATCGTGGGCTGCCTGGCATAATCGGTTCAGGCGGGCTTTTCCTCGCTCGTAGGCTGCTTCCTGGTCGGGCGAGAGTTCTTTTCCGGCCTGTACTCGGGCCAGCAGTTTAAACCCAACAATGCCGGTGAGCTTGAATGCGCAAAAGGGCATGTCAGGGGAGTTCTTTGAGGCGGCAATGGTTCGTAGCGTTTCTTCGGTGGTATGGTCAAAGCCCGCTTCGGTTTTTTCTACTTCTACGGAGTAATCCAGGATGGTTTTTACGTTATGGGAGGCCAGCATATGAATGGTGCCGGAGCATCCGGCAATGGTTTCGCCACCGCAGAATTGCTGGAAAAGCGTGTTTTTTAATACATTACGGATGGGTAACTTTAATTTTAAAGCTAATTTTGTGACCTTCGTACCTACATTTGTCAGAATAGGATAATTGATAGTCTTAAAGAGCCAGTAGGTCTTCTGGAGATCTTTATCGGATTTGTAGGAAAAAGCTATTTCGGTGTTATCAAAAGAAACCGGAAGCGCTTCAGTAAATACATATTCCATAATTATTCATATACAAGGCCAACACTGTCAAAAGAAAGGCAGTCTACAAATTTCTCGTAATACATAAACTATCTCAGTAGGCATATTTGTTTAATACCCTATGGAACTTACAGAATTACACCAGTGGAATGTTGGCAAGACTGACCCGCTCGTTATTGCCGGACCTTGCAGCGCTGAAACCGAAGAGCAATTATACGAAACGGTAAAAGCCGTAAAAGAACAGGGCGTAACCCTGATGCGGGCTGGAGTATGGAAACCCCGTACCCGTCCTAATACCTTTGAAGGCATCGGGCAGGAAGCCTTGCAGTGGATTAAAGATATTAAGAAAGAGCTGAATGTACAGTTTGCCGTAGAGGTAGCTAACGCCATGCACGTGGAAGAGGCTCTGCATTACGGTATTGATGTGCTTTGGGTAGGAGCCCGCAGCACCGTTAGTCCATTTATTGTTCAGGAGATTGCCGATGCCCTGCGCGGTTGTGACGTGCCGGTGCTGGTGAAGAACCCGATTAACCCGGATCTGGCTCTATGGATTGGTGCCTTGGAGCGGTTGCATCAGGCCGGAGTTAAAAAGCTGGGGGCTATTCACCGGGGGTTCTCTACCTACCAGAAAACCCGTTTCCGTAACGTTCCTATGTGGCAGTTGCCCATTGAAATGAAGCGGCAGTTGCCCGACATCCCTATGATCTGCGACCCGAGCCATATTACCGGCAAGCGGGAGGTAGTAGCCGAAATCTCGCAGATTGCGATGGACCTGAACTTTGACGGGCTGATTATAGAAACCCACCGCGACCCGGAAAATGCCTGGAGTGATGCCCGCCAGCAGGTGACCCCACAGGCATTGGGCGAGATCATCCGAGGGTTGCAAATCCGAAAGCCTTCTTCCGAAGATATTGAATACATTACCCACCTAGAGGAACTACGCACGCAGATTGACCATACTGACCGCGAAATGGTTGAGCTACTGGCTCATCGGTTGGATCTGGTGGCTCAAATAGGAGTCTGGAAAAAGAAGAACAACGTTGCTGCTTTTCAGCTTGAGCGCTGGAATAATGTATTTGAGTCGCGAAAAGACTGGGCTGAAGATCTGAATCTGCGCAAAAAGTTTATCGTAGATCTGTTTAATCTGATGCACGTTGAATCTATCCGTAAGCAAACCGAGGTGATGGATAATATTCAGAGCGAAAACGAAACAGAATCTGGTTTACGAGTAGAGTCATAAAGAGCATTACTTATTGCCGCTAAATTTACTCAGTATACCCTGTATCCAGATAAACTATGCCCGCTGAAAACGTTACGATTACCGAAGATATCACTACCACCCTTTCTGGCTTTCTGAGTCAGGGAAACTTTACCCGGTTAGCAGTATTAGTTGATGAAAATACCGCCGCACATTGTTACCCGCTTGTTGCCTCAGTACTGCCTTCACCCCACACGGTGATTGAAATTAAAAGCGGCGAGTTGCATAAAAATCTGGATACCTGCACCACCATCTGGAACCAATTGACAGAAGCTCATTTTGACCGTAAATCATTGCTGATCAATCTGGGGGGAGGAGTGATTGGTGACATGGGAGGGTTTTGTGCGGCCACCTATAAGCGGGGTATGCCTTTCATTAACCTGCCTACTACTTTACTGGCTCAGGTAGATGCCTCGGTAGGTGGTAAACTCGGTATTGATTTCCAAGGTTTTAAAAACCATATCGGCCTGTTTCAGGAGCCCCAGCGAGTATTTATTGATGCTGCATTCCTGCAAACCTTGCCCGAGCGGGAGCTTCGCTCTGGTTTTGCCGAGGTTATTAAACATGCCTTAATCAATGATGCCCGGTATTGGGCTACCCTGCGGGGAGCTTCTTTTACGAACCAGGACTGGAAAGCTCACATCGCTCATTCAGTACAGGTAAAATCACGGGTGGTGGGCGAAGACTTCCGAGAAGGGGGCTTACGGAAAATACTGAACTTCGGGCACACCATTGGCCATGCTATAGAAAGTTTCTTTCTGGAAACTGACCGTCCTTTGCTGCACGGTGAAGCTATTGCCGCCGGCATGGTGGCTGAAGCCTACCTCTCTGTTAAGCATAGCCGACTCTCGCCTGAAGAAGCCGAAGAGATTGAAGACTTTATTATGGCCGTTTTTGGCCACTCTGAAATTCCGGCCGACGCAGCCGAAGCGATTGTGGCGCTCACCCGGCAGGATAAGAAAAACGATCAGCATACCATCCGTTGTACTTTATTAGAAGGTATTGGTACGGCTCAGTATGATGTGCCAGTTTCGGAAGAAGACATAAAAGAAGCCCTGGAGTATTACCGAGGGCTCTAGTTAGTAAGAACAGTGCAGAATGGTCAATAGCATACCATTTGGCAAAGATGTTTTTATTTCTGCATTAGCTTTTTGCTGTACTTTTCCAGCTCATCTACTGCGCTGTCTGCCAAATCTTTAATACGTTCAGCACTTTCTTCCCAGGCATCTTCCAGATCATACAGTACGTCATTTGCTGATTTATTTAATCTTTTGCGGGTCTTCTGGCCGCTATTGGGTGCCACGAGCAAACCAGCCATAGTGCCGGCGATAGCTCCTAATAAAAAGGCAACAAGGGTTTTTCCTGAGTTATCCATGCATAAAAAAGTTTCGGTGGAGTAAAAAATTAGCTTAATGCATCAATGTACGAAAAAAATAACTAGAACTTCAACCGCACTCTCCTCAAATTTTTTTGGATATTTGCACGGATTGAGGCAATAGAGCCCACGTTTCGTACATAAACTGATTTTCTTTTGCAATCTATTCAAATACAAAAGCCAGACAGCACACTTTCTGCTGAGGTTACGCTACCCTCTTCTAAGAGTGAGAGCAACCGGGCACTGATTATTCAGGCTTTATCAGAAGAAGAAATTATTCTGAAAAACCTTTCCGAAGCGCGAGATACCCAAACCATGCAGCGGTTATTATCTTCAGCCGAGCCAGAGCTGGATGTGCTGGATGCCGGAACCACTATGCGTTTTCTGATTGCCTATTGTGCGGTGAACAGTCTGGGAAAAGTGATTAAAGGAACTCCTCGGATGCACCAACGCCCGGTGCGCATTCTGGTAGATGCGTTGCGAGAGATTGGTGCTGACATTCAGTATATACAGGAAGAAGGCTACCCACCCGTGCACGTGCGAGGCATGACGCTGGACCAGGAGATGAAGTATGTGCGGATGCGAGGCGACGTAAGCAGTCAGTATATTTCTGCCTTGCTTATGATTGCGCCTAAGTTTGATCATGGTTTGTTATTAGAACTCATTGGCAAAGTAGGCAGCCGCCCGTATATTACCATGACCCTGGGGCTTATGCAGCAATTTGGAGTGACTCATAGCTGGGAGAATGAACGGGCCATCCGGATAGAGCCTAGCGCATATCAGTCAGGTAGCTACACCGTTGAATCCGACTGGTCGGGAGCAAGTTACTGGTACAGCCTAGTGGCCTTGGCTGAGCGGGCTGAAGTAAAACTGATGGGCTTACGTAAAGATTCTTTTCAGGGAGATCAGGCCATTGTGCGTATTATGGAGAACCTGGGAGTTAAGTCAGCGTTTGAATCTGACGGAGTGCTACTTACACAGCAGGAGAGAACTAAAGACTTCTCTTTTGATTTTACCGATTGTCCCGATCTGGCGCAGACCGTAGCAGTAGCGTGTGCGGCCAAAGGAGTACACTGTACTATGACGGGGCTGGAAAGCTTACGGATTAAAGAAACCGACCGTATTATGGCGCTTCAGCAGGAACTAGCCAAAATTGGAGCAAAGCTGGAAGAAAAAGACAGCACCTGGAAACTAATCCCTAATCAAGCAGGCATTGTACCTGAAAATCTGATTATTGATACCTACGATGACCACCGTATGGCTATGGCCTTTGCCCCGCTGGTGATGAAGTACCCAATAACATTAGAAGAACCTGATGTGGTTAAGAAATCATACCCTCGCTTCTGGGAAGACTTGCGAAAAGCCGGTATTGCCGCCGAGATTAGCGGGTAAGCACATGATCGGCTGATTGTTGAGTGCTTACTACCAGATCGGTAGGAGCTTCTACTTTAGAGTAAGTAGGGCACGTTTTGTATGAGCAACTACTGACGGTTGCCAGGAAAATAATAGCTAACGTAAATTTTAACACTTTCATACGACCTTTCATTTGTGGATGAGCGTAAATTACAACCTATATTAGTAAATATCTTTTTTCCACCAAGAGAATTTACCGCCTTTTGACACTTTTTTAAAGCAGGAAGTTCCGAAAAGCGACAAAAAATGAATTGTTAATACAACGCAAAAATTTTCATCTTCGTTTGCATCTCCGCTGAACTTTCAAAATAACACTTTTTTCGGGCATAAAGGTTATCTATATGACATTTTATGCCCATACTTTAGTTCCTTCCGTGCAGTTCTGGCAAATGTCAATTTGCTGGCGCGATTGTAAAAGCTGGGTCCGGAATTGCCGGTAGGCTTCGCTGTGCCATACTTCCCGGAATGATTTTTCCTGCACACTTCCCAGCACGTGGTGGGCATCTTTATCAAAACAGCAGGGCACAATACGCCCGTCCCAAGTCATTACGCAGGAGTGCCACATCTTCCAGCAGTGATCCAGTAGTTTGTTTTTAATGGCAAAGCTGCCGTCAGCCTGTTGCCGGTAGCGGGCGTATTTTTCCTGGGTTGGTATCAGCGGAGAGCCTTGTTCGTAGTCATAGATCTGAGCTGTTTTAAACCGGACCTCATCTACCCCGATCTGCCGGGCTAGCTGCTGCACTTCTTCAATCTGATGCTCGTTGGGGCGCACCACCAGAAACTGAAAAATAACCTGTGGCGTGCGGGAGCGAAGTTGTTTTTTCCAGCGTATAATGTTTGCTGCCCCTTCAAGCACCTTCGTTAGCTTACCGCCAATCCGATACGACTCATACGTTTCCTGCGTGGTTCCGTCAATAGAAATAATCAGGCGATCCAGTCCGGAAGCTACGGTTTT
This sequence comes from Roseihalotalea indica, assembly GCF_022458895.1. The sequence continues at coordinate 1,153,562 of NZ_JAINFL010000002.1, forward strand.
ACGAGCCGCTTCATCGTGCAGAAAATGAGCGTTGGTGGAGGTAGCCGTGTAGATATTTTTTTGAGACGCATATTGAACCAGCTCCAGAAATTGCGGATGCAGATAAGGTTCGCCCTGAAAATAAAGCAGCAGATAAATGAGCGTATCCGCTAGTTCGTCAATAACATCTCGGTACAGTTCAATGGGTAGTCGTCCGGTAGGGCGGGTAAAAGAACGCAAACCGCTGGGACACTCCGGGCAGCGCAGATTGCAGGAGGTGGTTGGTTCTACCGACAGACTGATAGGCAAACCCGAGATATTAGGTTGGCCAGTAAAACGCGAGTGGTAATAACTGCCCAAGATGCGCGAAGTATTGGCAATTCGCTTAGGCGAGAGTTTGGATACAATATTATAGCTGTCGGCAATACGATTATTCACCGACGCAGTTTACAGAAAAAAGTAGGCAGAGTCTATACTTTACCGACTTTTTCGGGTGAGACCATCGTAGCTGGCGGGGACTGCTTCTTCTTTTGTTCCACCAGTAAGCCGTGCAGCACTTCGGTAGAGAGACCGTGTAGAGTCAGGCGAAAGCCCGCATTCAGCACAGAGAGCGGTATCATGGGGTGCTTATTGTTAAGCGCTACCAGCTTTTCGGGGCAGTTCAGGATGGTAGCCGCGTATAAGCCAATCGTTTCATCGAGTTGCAGGGAATTGGATGCTCGCCAGAAATCCCGGTTGGTCAGGAAAAACTGGTACACAGGTGTAAAAATTTCAATCGCCGTGCTCAGGTCCAGAAAGTTCGTCCAGCCGTCGCGGAATGGTTCGAAGGGAAAGTCTTCGGTAGAGATAGCAGAGAAATCAGGGTTTTCCACTGGCACAATCTGCACCTTCTCCTGCTGCATCAGCTTATTCAGCTTGATCACGAAGTTGTACAGGTTTAAATCGTGCTGGAGAAAGAGGTTATCCTTCACTTCGGCCAGCCGGGTAGGTTTGAGGGGCGTGGTTTCGAGGGATATGCCGGGCACATTGTCGGCAATAAACCGGAGCACCTCGGAACCCAGATTGAAATGACGCAGAATCAGGTAATTGGCCTCCGGGGTCACCCAGTACTTCATGCCCCAGTATAAGCTAAGGTGCAGGAGCTTAGGCGAGGTAAGCACTTTAGGCCAGAAGACCTTCAGCAACTGCAACACCCCAATGGCCAGGCGGGCGAACAGCCGGACGAAGGGATGTAAAAACTGCCGCGACTTCGATTGTGAATCGTACAGAAAAGCGGCCTTCGCATTCTGATCAAATGGAATACTGCGGTCGTAAAATAAGGCCTGCCAGGGGCTGGGATCTTGGGGATCATGCTCCAACCGATCAAAATAGTCAATAGATGAACGCATCGCTTAGAAGTTTCCTAGTTCTCGTAGTTGTAATTCATACAATTTTGCGACCACTTTTGCCGTCTTCACAATCCGTTGGGCAATGGGCATAGTCAGTAATTCGGATTGAATGGCCTGCTCAAAGCGCTCGAAGTGGTTATCATTAGCATCGCTGCTTTCGTGATAAAGTAAAAACGATACCTGATCTTCCTGAAGGTTCAATTGCTCCTGAATCGCTCTTCCCCAACTCCCGGCCATCCGGTTACCCAGCCCCTCAATGATGAACATACCACCTAGCAGATCGAAGGGGTTGGGCTGACTGGCCCGGTGAAACATAAAGGCGCTCAATGCCTCGCTTCCCACGTTTTTCTCACCTGATATAATATCTTCCAGCTTTCCGCCCACATTCTGGTAGTTTTTCTCCAGCAACTGGTAATCCCGGTGCTCATCGCGGGCATGTCGAATAAAGGAAGAGCGTACTTCAAAGAATTCCATGCTCACGTGCGATGCCGCACGGGCAATCCATTGTGAACCATCCACCACCTGCTGGCGGAGATTCAGTAGTAACTCCCGGTATTCCTCCAGCGATAGGGTTCCCTGATGGATTTTAGCCACGATGGGCACCTGCCGGAGGTTTGTTTCGAAGGTGATCCACACGTTGGTCAGTTGGCGCACCAGCCACGCCTGGGTTTCCCCGCCGCTGGTGCGAATGGTAGGAGCCTGAATGGCTTTGGTATATGCGCGAGTTGGTGCTTTCGGAGCACCTACCACCGTCAATTGCATAAAGGAAGTCAGAAAACGTCCGCTCTCCGGTACCATGCACAGAATTTTCTGTCCGGCCAGTAGCGGTTGTTCCCGGAGCAGTTCTTCCAGCATAATAAATATTGAGGCTGAGCCGGTATTACCTTTAGTATACAGATTGGTAAACCATTTTTCTTCAGGAATCACCACTCCGCCCTTTTCCATCAGGTTCAGGATAGGTTCTTTAAAGTAATGGGAGGAATAATGGCAGAGCAGGTAGTCAATGGCATCGGGCTTGATATTTCCCTCATCCACCAACTCAAAAAAACGCCGCACGCCCAGTTTCACAATATTGTCTACGAGTTTGATGTCCTGTTTTAGGTTAATAGCTCCAACCCTATCGGCCTGCGTAAAGTCAGCATAGTCCAGCCAAGAGGAGAAAGCAGTATCATCCTTGTTGAAGCCAGCGTACATACAAGGATCAAAAAGGTGAGCATAGGAACGAATATCGATCCAGTCGATCGCGAGTGATAGTCCTTGGGGGGCCGGTTGGGGTTGGAGGAGCAGTGCGCCTGCTCCATCTGAAAGCATCCAGCGTAAGAAATCGGTTTCCAGGGGTAGGTGTTCATTTTTTGATAACTGCCCCTCAAATCGGGAGGCCTTGAACATCCGGCTGGCAAATTCACCGGCACAGACCAAGGCATTTTTTTTCTCTCCGAGGAGCACCTGCATCCAGGCATTTTTGATTGCCATCATCCCACTGCCGCAAACGCCGTGCAGGGTAGCTATCTCGCAGCTGTCCAGTCCGCTTTCGGCGTGTACCATGCTGGCAAAACCGGGCACTGGCAGATCGCCCTGAGTAGTAGCGGCGGCCAGGAAGTCTATGGAGGAAGGAGAAATAGTGGCCGAGCTAAGACAGGCATCAATGGCCCGAGCCGCCATGTTGGCTAACGAATGCGTTGCCTGTTGTTGACGATCCAACGCATAGTGGCGAGTCTGAATACCGTTTTGGCGAAGCATCCTTTGCCGGGTGCGCGAAGGCTGACCGTGGATTTTCCCCAGATATTCTTCAATGTCCTCGTTACTGATGGGCTCGCCCGGTAGGAATGCTCCGGTGCTGGTAATATAAGCTTCGGCTTGGTTCATCATGGTGTTTTGGTACGAAAGAGTTGATCGAAATAAGGCAGAAAGAAACCGTAGTTTCCCCGCACCCGGCGGTGATGCTGGCTATGGCGAAAAGAGAACTTAAGCCAGTGATCCGGCGATTTTTCAGGTGCCAGATCATAATCCCAGTGCCCTAATGTATTGAGAAGAATACTAAGCACCGGCAGCGAGAGCAGGGCCAGGTACTGAAATGAAAATAGGCTGAGCGGAAGGTAGATCACCGTGCCCAGCAAGAAAGCCTCAAACCAGTGAAAGCTGTAGGTCGCGTAGGGAGTAGGCGTAGTAGACTGATGGTGCTGATAATGTACCCGGCGAAACAACCAGGGATGATGCAATAAACGGTGACAGGCATAAAAGTGCAATTCATTCCAGAAGAATAGAACCAGTATTTCAGGAATCAGTGTATACACCTGCAACGACCAGTTGATATGAATAATCTGATGGGCATAGGCAACCTGCACCGGAATGGCCAGCAATGCGAAGACTACAATAGAAACCAGCGAACGGCGAATCTCTTTTCTAATCTGTCGGTTCGTCACCGGAGTGGTGTGCATGGATTGCCCTTGTTGGCGGTGAGAGAGCCACTTTGCTAATCCGCTGGCCAGCCCGGCTGAGATAAAGTACAACAATCCGAAGAAAAGGAGAGTTAGCAGAAAGGTTCTTTCCCAGGAAAGAAATAGCAAGGAATCAACCGAAGCCGTCATGCGTGGTATGACAAATTTTAAGAAGGTAACGTCAAATGCATAGATATATTTGTACCTATGTAAAGGATAATTGTATAAACGGATGATGATACTTATTGCCGATAGCGGCTCAACTAAAACGGATTGGCGCCTGATTGATGAAAGCGGGAAAATTTCTCAGGCCAAAACGGTGGGGTTTAATCCTTATCATCAATCGTCAGAAGATATTGCCCGGCAGTTACAAGAGGAATTAGTGCCTCAGGTTACCAAAGAAGTAGCAGGTAAAGCCTTAAAAATCTACTTCTACGGAGCGGGCTGTGCTACCGAAGCGGCCTGTCAGACGGTTGAGAAAGCACTGCAAGAAGTCTTTCCCGATGGTCAGACTGAGGTGCATAACGATTTGCTGGCCGCCGCCCGGGCACTCTGTGGGCATCAGGCCGGAATTGCCTGCATCATCGGTACTGGAGCTAACTCTTGTTTGTACGACGGTGAAACAATCGTAGACAACGTGCCGCCGCTGGGCTATATTCTGGGCGATGAGGGCAGCGCCACCTGGATTGGGAAACAGTTGCTGAATGGTTATTTCAAAAGAGCCATGCCGGACGCACTGCGGACACCCTTCGAGAAGCGGTTTGATGTTTCGGTAGGAGAGGTGCTGGATCATGTTTATCGGCAGCCCCAGGCAAATCGGTATCTGGCGCAGTTCTCTCGTTTTGCTTTTCATCATCTAAAACACCCCTGGATAGCCCAAATGATCTACGAAGGGCTCAACCAGTTTCTGGAGAAGAATGTGGCGCAGTACGAAAATTATCAGCAGCAGAGCGTACACTTCACGGGTGGGGTAGCGTTCTACTATTCCAACCTGCTTCGGCAGGCGGCGAATGATCGGGGCATTCGCATTCAGAATATTCTGGAGAGCCCGATTGCCGGGCTTACCTTGTATCATCAGCCGGACTGAATTTTTTCCGGTTTATCCGATCCTTTTTCTCGTTACCCGAGTTATGTTTGCGTTACATCATCAATCTCAATTTTATGTCAACCACTGAGTCTGCCTCCTTATACGATCACCTGGAAAAGATGCCTATAGGGGAGCTGTTAGCCGGAATTAACAACGAAGATAAGAAAGTGGCTTACGCCGTAGAGAACGTCATTCCGCAGATACAAAAACTGGTAGAAGGTACCGTAGCCCGAATGAAAAAAGGCGGGCGTTTGTTCTACATTGGGGCCGGCACCAGCGGGCGATTAGGCGTTGTAGATGCTTCCGAGTGCCCCCCTACTTATGGAGTGCCGCACGACTGGGTAATTGGCATTATGGCGGGAGGAGATTCAGCCATTCGTAAGGCGGTAGAGTTCGCCGAAGATGATCCGGAACAAGCCTGGAAAGATTTACAGGAGTATAATATTAACGAGAAAGATATTCTGGTCGGAATTGCGGCTTCGGGACGAACGCCCTACGTAATTGGAGGAGTTGAGACGGCACGAACTAATGGTATTCTAACGGGTTGTATTACCTGCAACGAAGGCTCGGCATTGGCCGCAGCGGTGGAGATACCGATTGAGGTGGTTGTGGGGCCGGAGTTTGTAACAGGCAGCACCCGGATGAAAGCGGGGACTGCTCAGAAATTAGTATTAAACATGCTTTCTACTGCCACAATGATCGGCCTGGGACGGGTAAAAGGCAACCGCATGGTGGATATGCAACTGAGTAACCATAAGCTGGTAGATCGGGGCGAGCGCATGATCATGGAGGAGCTGGGAATTGAACGGGATCAGGCGAAACAGCTCCTGGAGCAGCACGGGTCAGTGCGAAAAGCAGTAGAAGCATACAAACAATAGCGATGTATGCACAATATTGAACCTTTTTACCGGTGGCATACCGAGTACGACGTATCGTCGGACGAGCGGTCGCCTTTTTTCGGTAAAGAATATAATTACGATCTGTACTCCAATACTATTTACGGATACTACATTGATCCGGGCTGGGATTTTATGGGGTCAGAAACGCTCTACATTAAGATTCTTTATGCCGATTACGAGCGAGGCTTTGTGGTGATTGAACTGATCGGAGAATGGAACGATGCGCTTCATAACGACATTATGCACCTCAAGCGCGGTATCATTGACCACTTACAGAAAAACGGCATCAACAAGTTTATTCTGATCGGTGAGAACGTGATGAACTTCCACGGCTCAGATGACTGCTACTACGAAGAGTGGTTTGAAGATGTGGAGGATGGCTGGGTTGCTCTGATTGGTTTCCGCGACTTTGTACTTTCAGAAATGACCCAGTACAATATTGACTCATTCCTGAACTACGGTGGAAACCTACAGATCGACAACTGGCGCACCATGAAGCCGGTGACGTTTTACAATGTAGTTAGCGGTTTAATTACCCGCCGCCTTTCATGGCCAATGTAACCAATGCTGTTTCGGCAATGGTGTAGCGTTTCCCGGTGGTTACTTCCCGGCAGAGCGACCGGGTTCGTCGCACTTTCATTTTCAGAAAGGCTCGTCCTTGAAACAAAAACTGCTCCTGCTCGGCCACCGAGGCCAGAGTGATGCTGCCTTCGGGTAGTTGCTTTTGCTGCAATACTCTGAGCAGAGCCGCATCTGCATGTACTGTGGCTTTAGGGTTCTGCGCGTACCGCTGCAACGGATGCTGAACTTCTTCAGAAACCATTTTCTCGATTAAAACCGGCTGTAGCAATTGTCGAAAAGCAGCTTTCCACTCCTTCCCATGCGGCCGAATCCGAAACCCATGCTTTTGAAAGGCGAGGAAGTGAGCTACCTCATGCAGGTAGGTCAGCAGAAAAGCCTCAGCCAGTAACGTGCGGTTGACTGAAATCTGATGTTGCTCCCGCCCATCCGACCGTTTCCAATACCGGTAATCCCCCCACTTACTCTGCCGGTCCTGCGACCACTTTAGCCGGAACTGATGTTGCCGCCACAAGGCCATACAATAGTCCTCCGCCACCTTCGGCACATAGTTATGAAACGGACTGGTTAGGCTTGATGTGTTATGTGTTGTTTTCAAATTCTTTTCTTCAGCGTCTATCAGTTTCCAGGAAGGTATCAGAAGCAATTTTACATACTCTTCTGTAAAGTCAAAGAAGTCGTTTGTATAAACTTATTCATTGAGGAAGACTTATCGCTGTAATAGCCTCACCAATAAAAAGCTAATAGATAACTTTTCTTAGAAGGTTCCACCTTGAACAGTTCTTGTATTCAAATCTAGTTTGAAAGGGAGCCACTCATCTGTCATTGGGTCATAAGCCTTACCTGAAACGATATTACCAGTCAATTCGAGTTTATCAATCCCATCCCATGATACTCGTTCTGATTGCCAATATACTCCTGCTCTTGAGAATGTAATAATATGAATAGAATCTGACATAATGAGCTCATTGTCTGATTCTATCACCTTGTTGATGGTTACCCCAAATGTTTTAAGAGGAGTAGTTTGTTCTGTGTCCATAACATACGCCTGTCCATAAGCCAAAGTCAATAAATGTTCGTTTGCGAGTTCGAATACTCCACAACAGTCTGTCCATCCAGGTTTAAAGTTGGCAACCCAATTTGAACCATCATTCTTGAAAAATCTAACAACAAATCCATTATCAGAATGGTAAGGCTCACCATTCTCCGTTACGGGAATGTACATTGGTCCATATGCTGGAAGAAATTCTAATATTTCGTATTTGCTCATGAGTTGTTCTACTCGTAATTGACTATTGGGTAAATTGGCTGTTACGGTCATTGCCCTATAAGATATAAGTTTCTTCAGCTATACTCAACACTAAACATCTGAGATGATCAAGCCTATAGCATGTCAAAAATAGCTAATGCCCTGGTCAGTGGTTCTTCATGAAAACCATAAAAGGATATATGCCCTGATCGTTGCTTTCTTAAAAAATTAGAAATTTACGTACGACTGGGGCGTAAGTTATTTTTCTTACATAAATAATACACCCCACCCCAGGCATAGTAGATTATTCTTATCGAATCGTATCACTAGCCCTGGGCGGGAGCCCTATTTTAATCCTATTTATGTACCAAAGACCAGGCAGGTATTATTTTTTTGATCGAATGGAAGCCTTATGCCCGGAGCAAACCTCTTTTTTTACCTTAATACTAAACTAATGTCCGGGTTTTTTGACACTTATTGTTATACCTAAGTAGGTAAGCCATAAAGAGATGTTATGCTTTTCTTGAATAAAATAGCTACTAAAGGGCTCATATAACGAGTGAGCGAAATAGCAGAAGGATGAGCCCGTTTTAAGCACTAAATACAGTAGGCTAAATCCTTTACTTTCATCAAGAAAAAATGAAGCACGTATCAGTACTGATCATAGTAGTAGGTGGTTTGTTGGCGAGTAGTTGCCAGAAAGATATGGAGTGCTTCGTAACAGCCCAGAGCCTGGATTTTAGCCTGGTAGACCCCAGCGGAGCGTTCATTCTAACTGAGGCGGATACCAACACAGTGCAAGTAACTTATCTTGATGCCGATGATCTATCCGTTACAGTGCCCGATGTAAGGGTTGAAGAAACCGTTATTCAAGATCAATACAAAATCACTTCTATTGAAATGGTGAACCTCGCCCATCAAAGTCCAGATCTGGTATTTACGCTGACCTTTAGAGATCAGGTACTGGGCGAAGTTACGTTGGATACCTATGAGGAAAATACGGTGTGCGATCCCTGGTATGTTACTTCTGCCCTTCGCTTCAATGGTGAACCGGCCGAACAAAATGCCATAGAAACCTATCTTATCGAGGTAAATCCATAATTATGTCAGCAGCTAAGTGCCTGATGAGTAATTTCTTTCAATGAAATATCAGGAAGCGGTCGGCAGGAGGCTGTACGGAGTAGCATCCTGCCAACCGCTTCCGATAACGCTTACCTGCCCGGTTTAGATAGGGCTTTCAAAAGAAAATGGCTTCTTCAATGATCGTAATAAACTTTATTCTTCCGGTTCAGTAGGCTGATTATAAGGCTGGCTGCTGATCAGGCGATTTTGCTCGGGTTTGGATAGTTGCAGATCGTTCACTACCCGGCGGGGAGTAGGGCGGTGAATGGAAAAGGCGATCAGCGCTATGGTGTATACAGCAGCAAATAATTGTTCCCCCGTCAGGTACAGGCCCAAAGCAGCCAGGCTATTAGCCACCATAAACAAAGCATACTTCTCGCGGATGCGGTGGTAAAAGAACTGTAACTTTTGCTGAAAGGGCCACTCGTTGTCTACCTGCTGCATGGAACGTCGGTACCACCAGAAGGCAAAAGCCAGACTAAGGACTGTTCCTAGAATGATGGCGATATGAACAATCGAGAATTGTTCGGTAGGTAGTAACCCACCCTGCGCCTCATACTGCAAATACGCATAGCAAAAGCCAACCAGGGGCAGAGCAATTAGTATGTAGAAGACGATATTGAGAATGTGGAAATAATCGTAAGCGTTTTGTAAATATTTCTTATTAGAAGCAGACATAGGCTAAGTCAACAAATTTTGGACGAAAGTAACGATTCTCGCACGAAATGGCTTATATTCGTACGAGTCATTTGCATTTTTACCGGTAATTCCTATCATATAGGCAAATCCTGATTTTCTATGCATTATACGCATCGATCCTGGCTTTGGATAAGCCTTCTTTCCGTACTATGTTTTCTAGGGGTAAGTTGTAGTACCACCATCAATCGGCAGGGCGAACAGGTCTCTATCGAGCAGTTTGACTCCCTTCGGGCCACTTATTACCACCTGAATGATAGTTTGAACTTTGCCTGGAGCACCCTAAAGCAGAGTGATGATCAAAAACTCGCGTATCTGGATCAGTTACTCAAAGAAATTAGCAAAAGTAAACTAGTCGGGCGCGATACGCTTGACTCGCTGAGCTTAATGGTGCAGGAACTAAGGCAGATTACTTTCGATTCAGTAACCATGGCCAATTCTCAGCAAATACGGCAGTACGATAGCCTGACGGTGCTGGTCAGCGATTCTCTTATAGCACTAACGGATCGCTATGCTATTGAAGATGATAATCCCCGGGTGCTGTTTCTTACCGATAAGATTATTGGCGAAAACAGTAGCGTAACCCTTTATCGTCTGCGGTACGATCATATGAGCCGCAACTTCAATGATTTTATTGAGCAAAACAAAGCGCTGATGTCTACGTTGGACAGTACCGGACGTCCCGTATTTAAGCGGCCTATGTTTAAACTGGTAAGCGAGCCGGAAGAAGTGGGAAAGCCTAAGTAATTATGAAAATTAAACAATCGGAGTTTGTTAAAAGCAGCACGCTCATTGAGCAGTGCCCGTCCGGAACGTTGCCGGAGTTTGCCTTTATTGGTCGATCTAATGTCGGGAAATCTTCCCTGATTAATATGCTAACCGAGCGGAGAAAGCTGGCTAAGACCTCAAACACTCCCGGTAAAACCCAGACTATCAATCATTTTCTGATTAATCAGCAGTGGCATTTGGTAGACTTACCGGGTTACGGCTACGCCAAAGTAAGCAAAACCACTCGTGCCGACTGGGGCCATATGATTGAAGCCTATCTGCTCAACCGTCCTCAACTTATTACTCTTTTCGTACTCATTGATTCTCGCATTCCCCCGCAGCCTATTGATCTGGCCTTTATAGACTGGCTGGGAGAGCAGGGCGTGCCTTTCTCTATTATTTTCACCAAAGCCGATAAGCAAAACGAAAAGAAAACCCGGAAGTCTATCCGAGCTTTTGAGGCAGCAATGCAGGAGACCTGGGCTGAGCTGCCCCCCCGAATGGTTAGCTCTTCGGTGACCAAAGAGGGGCGAGAAGAAATTTTGCAGTATCTGGATGAGTTACTAGCTGCTACCCAATAGCTTTTAGTATATTCGCCTCGTTTTTTACAACAGTGCGCCGCACTGATCGTTACCTAATAAAACTAAAGTAATACTATGGAATTAAGCGAAATTGCCTCCGTTACTGGAAAAGGGGGATTATTTCGGGTGTTAAAGCCTACCCGTACGGGAATGATTATAGAAACGCTGGACGAACAGCAGAAGAAGATGGTAATTGGTGTCAACCAACGGGTATCGGTATTGAAAGAGGTTTCTATCTATACCACCAGTGCTGACGGTGCTGTCCCGCTGGAAGACGTCTTTCAGAAAATCTATGCAGAGTTTGGCGACGACCCCGGCGTAGATACCTCAGATGGAGAAGAGCTAAAAGCCTTTTTGAAGCACGTTGTGCCTGATTACGATGAGGGCAGAGTGTATGTCTCAGATATGAAGAAACTGGTGAACTGGTACAGCATCCTGCTTCAGTATGCTCCGGAAGTGCTGAAACCTGCGGAAGAAAAAGAAGAGGAGAAATCAAAAGAAGAATCAGCATCGGCAGAGGCCAGTAAAGAGGAAACAACCCCCACTGCTGAAACCTCAACCGAAGAAGCTGAAGCAGCCGAGGAAACTGCTGAAACCGATAAAAAAGGAGAATAATTACTTAAATGATTAATGACTGATGAATAATGATGAGTTCATTAATCACCAGTCATTAATCATTCCTCATTATCATGTTATTCGCCCTGTGCTAGCGAGTAAGCACGCTGACCATTAAAGTTATAGAGTTGCTCGGTTTTAATAAAGTCAAAGCCAGCTTCGTTTATTCGCTGGAGGAGATCAATAATCTGCTGGTGAGAAGCTGTCTCACCTTCAGCAGCCACAAAGCGGCAACGCCAGTGGTCGGAGCGGAATGTTTCGGGCACTCCTTCGGGGTACACTTTTACTCCCCGGTTGGTGATTACCCGCAAAGATAGGCCATTACCATTCAGCGCTGTTAATCGTTCTCCCATCACATTCGGGTCGCGGTCATTCTCGTTCCAATCAACAAAGACATCTACGCCCACTAACTCTTTCTTAAGGTTGGGGTCAGGAGGAGTGATCTGGTGCAGCTTTTTCCCTTCCACCGGATGATAATCGGCTGCTTTTAAGCGTTTGGGCATTTTACCAAGATTTTTGATAATCTCTTCTGCAAAGGCTTGCGTACCAACTAATTCTTTACTCAATCCAATTCGGTAAATATCAGCCGTATGAATACCTGATTCCAGCGTATAAAGCCAGGCATTGTTAATGCGCGTAGCAACATCCGGCTGCCCAATGTGCACCAACATCATAATGGCCGCATTGATCAGTCCAGAGGGGTTAGCCACGTCCTTACCGGCAATCGTTGGAGCTGAACCGTGGATAGCTTCAAACATCGCGCAGCCTTCGCCTACATTAGATGAACCACCCAAGCCTACCGAACCGGCAATCTGGGCGGCAATGTCGGAGATAATATCACCGTAGAGGTTCAGGGTCACCACCACATCCAGTGTTTCGGGTTTATCGGCCAAAATAGCCGAGCCAATATCGATAATCATGTGCTCCTTCTCAATATCGGGGTATTCTTCGCCGATCTGATCAAAAACCCGGTGAAACAGCCCGTCAGTCAGTTTCATAATATTGTCTTTGGAGAAGCAGGTTACCTTTTTGCGGTTGTATGCTTTGGCGTATTCAAAAGCGTAGCGGATAATTTTTTCACAGCCGGGCCGACTGACCAGCTTCAGGCACTGCACTACCTCTTCTGTCTGCTGGTGCTCAATACCTGCGTATAAGTCCTCTTCATTTTCCCGGACAATAACCATATCGATGGTATCGTGACGGGTAGCTACGAAGGGGCTGTATGATCGGCAGGGGCGCACATTGGCATATAAGCCCAACGTTTTCCGGGTGGTTACGTTCAACGACTTGTAGCCACCCCCCTGAGGGGTTGTAATCGGAGCTTTTAAGAAAACTTTAGTACTGCGCAAAGAGTCCCAGGCAGCAGGTTCAATCCCTGAGCTAACTCCACTGCGGTAGACCTTTTCCCCGATTTCAATCACCTCAGGTTCAATAGCTGCTTCAGAGGCTTCCAGAATGGATAACGTGGCTTTCATAATTTCGGGGCCTATTCCGTCACCGTAGGCTACGGTGATCTTTCTCTTGTCCGACATACAATTGTGGTTTTACTGGTTTTAAAAAATCTAGTGATTAGGCAGGATTGACCGGATAAAGAAGAGTAACATTGTTTTTTTGAAAGATGTTTATGCAAAACCCCTCTATTTGCTCTTCGGTGGACACTCACAGGATCATTCCGATTGAGTTTTTGAGAATAGTACCCCACCTGTTATATTTGGGCTTGAAAAAGAGTGCGTCCACGGCTGTCTTCTACGGTCGTGGACGCGCAGTTTAGGTTTTAAGATGATACTATGGCAAACTTTAAGTATATCAGTACCGCAACTAAGGATGGTATTCTAACTCTCACCATTGATCGTGTAGATAAGCTTAATGCCTTAAATAAGGCTACGCTGGAAGAAATTGGCGAGGCGATTCAGGAGGTGTACGATGATAGTGAGATAAAAGGAGTGATTATTACCGGGGCGGGCGAAAAAGCTTTTGTGGCAGGTGCCGACATTAGCGAAGTAGCCGATTTGAATGAGGTGAACGGACGAAAGTTTGCCGAGATAGGGCAAGAAGTGTTTGCCTCTATTGAAAAGTGTGATAAACCCGTGGTTGCCGCCGTAAATGGTTTTGCCCTGGGTGGTGGTTGCGAACTGGCGATGGCCTGCCATATCCGTATCGCTTCTAAAAGTGCTGTGTTCGGCCAGCCTGAAGTAAATTTGGGGTTAATCCCTGGGTTTGGTGGCACTCAACGACTACCCAATTTGGTAGGTCGGGGGCGAGCTCTGGAAATAATGATGACTGGTGATACCATTTCTGCCGAACGGGCTTACGATATTGGGCTGGTCAATCAGATTGTAGAAGACAAAGAAGCGTTAATTGAATACTGCGAACGTTTACTGCAAAAAATCACTTCTAAAGCCCCACTGGCCATCGGCATGATCGTAGACTGTGTAAATGCGGCCTATGAAGCTGAAGAAAATGGTTATCAGACTGAAGCTAACAGCTTTGCGGCTTGCTGCAAATCCCGCGATTTTGTGGAAGGTACTCAGGCTTTCCTGGAAAAACGATCACCAAAATTTATCGGCGAGTAACAATTCTACGCTTTCTATTACTTCTCTCTGGAGAAGGTATGATCCTTGCGGCTTAGACGGTTGAGACAGCCAATGTATGAATCCACTCAAAAAACTGGCGGGGCAAACCGCGCTATATGGTGTTAGTACCATCCTGGGGCGTGTCCTAACGTATGCACTAGTCCCGCTCCATACTTTTATATTTGAAGAAGAGAGTTACGGCGTTATTACGGAGCTTTATGCTTACGTCGCTTTCTTCAATATTCTCTATACTTTTGGTATGGAAACAGCCTATTTTCGCTTTACCGCCCGAGTACAGGGTGATAAAAAAGAAAAGCAGCAAGTCTATTGGGCAGTTTGTACCACCGTATTTCTGATTAGTACGGTTTCTTCACTAATTCTCCTGTTTTATGCCGATAATATTGCTACCTCGTTAGGCTATGCAGATCTGGGGTATGTTATCAGATGGATAGCTATTATTCTTTGGATTGATGCCGTGGTAGCCGTACCCTATGCCCGGTTGCGTCAGGAAAACCGCCCTCTTCAATTCACAGTAACCAAACTCGCGGCAATATTCCTTCAGGTAGCCCTGAACATGTTCTTTTTGCTGTTGCTCCCTAAAATTCACACCGCTACCACCTGGCTGGATGCTCTCTACAATCTTGATCTTGGGGTAGGCTACGTATTCCTGGCCAACCTGATCGGTAATGCGATTATTCCCTTTATGCTTTGGAAGTATATTCTCCAGATACGGTTCCGATTGGATGCGGCAGTGCTCCGCCCGATGTTGATTTATGCGTTCCCTATTTTCATCATGGGTATCGGGGGAATGATTAACGAGAATATAGAGAAGATACTGTTGAATGATCTCCTGCCCGCTGATTTTTATCCGGATAAAACCCCTCAACAAGCTTTGGGTACCTATGGTGCCTGCTTCAAGCTGAGTATATTTATGACACTGGCGATTCAGGCGTTTCGTTATGCGGGCGAACCTTTCTTTTTTTCCAGAGCCGAAGATGAAGACAAACAGGCCCCTCGTCTGTTTGCCCAGGTAATGCATTATTTCACCATTTTTAGCATTTTAATTCTCTTGGGAGTCAGTGTCAACATAGATCTATTAGGGCAACTGCTGATTCGCGATTCAGACTATTGGGATGCATTATACATAGTGCCATTCTTGCTGTTTGCCAAGCTGTTGTATGGTGTATATATCAACTTATCAATTTGGTTTAAACTGACGGATAAGACTTACTTTGGCACCATAACCAGTATCATTGGTGCAGTGGTAACGTTGGCTGGAAACTTTCTATTGATTCCCGTATTAGGTTATCTGGGTAGTGCGGTGGCCAGTATTGCTTGTTTTTCGGTGATGTGCTTAGTTTGCTACTACTACGGCAAAAAATACTACCCAATTCCGTATAACTTCACGCCATCATTTTGGTATTTGCTAACCGCCTTATTGATCATCTACGGAACATTTAAGCTAGAGCTATCAGATACACTGGTAAAAAATATAGTAAATATTGGTATTACTTTAGTGTTTGCTACCGTGGTCTTTCTGATTGAACGAAGCCAGTTACAACAACAGCGAAAAAACGTACATAACTGAATCTAATCGTATGATCCAAGTAAAAATTGTCAACCAATCTAAACATCCTCTACCAGCCTATCAAACCGAACATGCCGCTGGTATGGATGTATATGCCAACCTGGAAGAACCAGTGACCTTGCAACCACTGGAGCGCTCATTAATCAGTACCGGATTTTTTATGGAATTGCCGGTAGGATACGAAGCTCAGGTGCGGCCCCGCAGCGGGTTAGCTTATAAGCATGGACTGACTGTTCTGAACAGCCCCGGAACTATTGATGCCGACTATCGGGGGGAAGTGAAAGTGTTACTGGTTAATGTATCTAACGAACCGTACACGGTTAAGCCCGGAGAGCGGATTGCTCAGGTAGTCGTTGCCAGACATGAACAAGTAGCGTGGGAGGAGGTAGAATCTCTAAGCGAAACCAAGCGCGGTGCCGGCGGCTATGGGAGTACCGGGCGGCAATGAACAATGAGCAATTAGTAATGAACAGTTAGCAAAGAGCTGGGCGCGCCATACAGTGATTAGTGAATATCGGATTAACGGTTAGTGGGGAACGAGCGGCTATGAGTTTTAAATTTGCACATTGCACATTGCACATTGTTTTAAGGTGTACTAAATCAAATCATTTATGTTTTTTTAGCGGTGCCTATAACTCTACCTTGGTGATTTTTAACAGCAAACCACATATAACGTGAGAATCATCGTTCCTATGGCTGGTATGGGCAAACGCATGCGACCCCATACCCTTACCATCCCTAAACCTCTCATCCCCATTGCCGGAAAACCCATTGTCCACCGCCTGGTAGAAGACATTGCCAAAGTGGTAAAGCAACCCGTTGAGGAGGTGGGCTTTGTCATTGGACGGAGTTTTGGGGAGGAAGTAGAAAAAAGCCTGCTCAACGTGGCCGAGTCTATTGGGGCCAAGGGAAGAATTTACTATCAGGATGAAGCTTTGGGCACCGCGCATGCGCTTTACTGCGCCAAAGATCTGCTGGAGGGGAACGTAATCGTTGCTTATGCCGATACCTTATTTAAGGCCGACTTTACGCTGGATGCGGAGCAGGACGGAATTATATGGGTACAGAAAGTAGCCGACCCATCAGCCTTTGGAGTAGTGCAGGTGAATGACGAAAATACCATCATCGATTTTGTGGAGAAACCCGTTACCTTCATTTCTGACTTGGCGATTATTGGAATTTACTACTTCCGGGATGGAGCTTTTCTGCGAAGCGAGTTACAGTACCTGATTGATAATGATATTAGAAACTCCGGCGAATTTCAGATTACCAATGCGCTGGAAAACATGAAGAATAAAGGAGTACGTTTTGTTCCGGGGCAGGTAGACGAATGGCTGGATTGTGGCAATAAGGATGCAACCGTACATACCAACCAGCGATACCTGGAGTATATTCAGGATGATCTGGAAATGCCCGATTCAGTGAGCACGGAGAATTCTATCATTATTCCGCCGGTGTATCTGGGCGAGCAGGTAAAAATTCATAATTCGGTGGTTGGTCCTTATGTTTCTATTGGCGATAATACCGAAATTAGTAACTCGCGCCTTCAAAACTCTATTGTTCAAACCAATACTATTGTAGCAAACGCTAACTTAGAGAATTCTATGTTAGGAAATTTTGTTACCTTAAAATTAAGTTCTTCCGATTTAAGTATTGGCGACTATAATTCAGTAGTTGAAAATATGCATTAATACCTTACAGGTTTTCATACTACCGCATTGAACTTTATCGTTGCTAGTACGTGTATGGGTTACAGGAAAAGATAAACGAATTGTATAATCGTCATCCGGCATTAGGTCGTTTACCCGGATGATGAGCCGCCAAAGAGGCATGTGTTATGAAAATATCTCACCTAAAGCGAAGTATCTGGTTTGGTTGTGTACTGCTTCTTTTCATGGCATCGAGTACCTATGCCCAGCGGGATAAGTCTTCCCGGGAAGATCGGAAAATACGGGAGGCTACCTATTATTTCACCGAAGGGGCAAAATACTATATCCTCGAGGATATGGAAAAAGCCCTGGCATTGTTTGAAAAATCACTGGAAAGTGACCCCGACAATGATGCTGCCCATTTCAAAATTGCCGATATTTTTTCTCGTCAAGGCATATTAGATAAAGCCCTTTACCATGCCAATCAGGCTATTGAGCTTAGCCCCGACAACAAGTATTATTATCTCACCAAAGCAGGAATTCTCACGCAGCAATCAAACTTTGAGGAAGCCGCTCAGGTGTACGAAACCATGATTGACCGGTTAGATAAAACCGATGATTATCTGTTTGATCTGGCCGCCCTATACTTGTATCAGCAAAAGTTTGATCAGGCAATAGAAACGTACGATAGAATTGAGCAAAAATACGGACTGCTCCCTGAAGTAATCACTGCCAAACAGCGCATCTATCTACAACAGAATAAGCTGAACATGGCTATTGCTGAGGGAGAGCGATTGATAGAAAATTTTCCTGGCGAAGGATCGTATGTAATTGCCCTATCTGAAATATTTATCTCTAATGGAAAAGACCGAGAGGCCATACCTTATTTAGAGTCTCTGCTGGAGGAAGCGCCTGATAATCCGGAAGCAGAACTGCTTTTGGCAAAAATTTATCAAAATCTGGGAGAGGATGCCAAAGCGGAAGAACATATGGGAGTGGCATTTACTAACCCTAATTTAAGTCTCAAATTAAAATTAGAGTTAGTTGCCAAATACATTCAGGAGTTGCCCGACCCTAATACTCAGCAACTGGTTAGTACTTTAACGGATAAAATTTTAGAGTCGCATCCGGAAGAGGCTGATGCCTATATCCTGAAAGGCGACTTTTTAAATGCCATTGATAGTACCAGCAAGGCCCGGGATTATTATTTAAAGTCTACTAAATACGATGATACTAATTTCAATGTATGGCAAAATCTGCTGACCATAGAATTTCAAACGTTGCAGGAAACGGATAGTGTGATCAAGCACTCAGAGCAGGCGTTAGAGATGTTTCCTAATCAGGGGATTGTTTACTTTTATAATGGTGCAGCCCATGCGGCCAAGCAAAACTACGATGAAGCAGCTTATTCGCTGGATCAGGCCAAGCGTTTATCTAACAACGCGGAACTTACTCAGTATTGTAATATCTATTTAGGTGATGTATATAATGGGTTAGAGCAGTACGATAAATCATCGGAAGCCTACGAAGCAGTGCTCAAAGCAGACCCTAGTAATGACTATGTGTTGAACAATTACAGTTATTTTCTGGCCATCCGTCAGGAAAAACTGCCGTATGCCAAACAACTTTCTACCCGTTTGCTTGAACTAAATCCTGAGAATGCTAATTATTTGGATACGCACGGTTGGGTTCTATACATGATGGGCGAGTATAAGCAAGCCAAAAAATACATTGAGCAGGCTTTGGAAAAAGGAGCCGGTAGTGGAGAGGTGGTAGAGCATTACGGAGATATACTTTTTAAACTTGGAGATGTAGATCAGGCTGTGCAACAATGGATGAAAGCTAAAGGCATGGATGATGCATCAGAACTTATCGATAAAAAAATTGCTGACCGAAAATTATACGAGTAACCTAACCTGGCTGACCTTTGGGTTGTCCCTCTTACTATTCTTGACTGGCTGTAGTAAAAAAATTACTGGCGTAGACAGAAGTGGCGTAAAAGCCAATGAGCTACAGGTGCGAGATATTGACTTTGATTACCTGACAGCCAGTAGCAAAATCAAGTTTCGTAATGAAGGCCAGAATGTAAGCGCAACAGCTAACATCCGGATGAAAAAAGACAGTATTATCTGGATATCGGTTACTCCTGGCTTCGGCATTGAGGCCGCCCGAGCTATTATTAATCGCGATTCATTGGCGTTTATCAACCGGCTGGACAAAGAATATCGAAGCTATAACTTTCAGGAACTCAGCAAAAAATATAATTTTACAATCAACTACGACTTGTTGCAGGCAGTGCTGTTGGGCGATATGCCCCGGTCTATTGTAGAGGATGATGAAGTTAAGCAGGAATCGAACTACTTCGTGGTTCGGCAGGAAGAGGGCCCCATTACAATTGACAATTTTATTGACCGGCAACTGATGAAAGTAGAGCGTATTGCAATGGTAGAGGAAGGCTCTGATAGAGGTTCTCAGAATAAGGGCGGGAAAAATACGCTCAACTTGCAATACAGCGATTTTAAGCAGTTGGATGAAGAGGTATTACCGTTCAGTAATTTGGTTTCTCTGGATTATCGGCAACATGGCCAAAAGCGTAGGACACAAATTGACATTGAACACAAAAAAGTCTCGATTGTTAACGAAGCCTTGCGTTTCCCTTTTTCCGTCCCTACTAAATATGCCCGGAGGTAGAACATGCCACCCAAGAGGTACATTACTGGGACTTTACCTTCGGATAGTTATACTAGGAGTTCTTACCCTAAGTGTGGTTGTCCCTGGTTGGTCTCAACAGTCTCCGGTAAGCCGCGATCAACTGGAAAAAGAGAAAAAAGAGAATCTTCAGCGTATCAAAGAAGCCCAGCGCATCCTTTCTGAAACTTCCACGCGCCGGGAAAGTAGTATTGGGCAACTGAATGCTATTAATCAGCAAATTGAGGCCCGAGAGTCACTCATTCAGTCTATTAGCCAGGAACTTGATCTGCTGGAAGTACAAATTACTGAGTTAGGAAGCGTTATTACAGCGCTGGAAGAAGATTTGGTCAATCTTAAGCAAGAGTACGCCTATATGGTGTATGCCGCCAGCAAGACCAGCAATAGCTACGACCGACTCACTTTTCTATTCTCCGCAAAAACATTTAATCAGCTTTTCCGGCGGGTTAAGTACATGCAGCAATATTCGCAAGCGCGAAAAAATCAGGTGGAGCAAATTCAGAAAGTACGGGAGACATTAATTAACCAGCGGGAATCTATCGAAAGTAAACGCCTGGAGCGCCAGGTGCTGCTCGACCAGCAGGTAATTGCCAACCAGGACCTACTTGCCCTCAAAACCAAGCAGCGCGTTCTGATTCGTGACTTAGGTAAACGAGAAGCTGAGTTGAAGAAAGAAGTAGACTCTCGCCGGAACGATGTGCAGCGCCTGGAGCGACTCATAGCTGACCTGATTAAAAAAGAAATGGAAGAGAGTGCCGCCAATGAAACCGAAAATGCCGTGGCACTTAATACTTCTAAGGAAGCACTTTCTACCTCATTTGCCAGCAAAAAAGCAAGTCTTCAGTGGCCGGTAAGTACCGGGTTTATTTCTCAGCGGTTTGGTAATAATCCTCATCCTGTTATGAAAAATATTCTGGTGCCTAACGATGGAGTGGATATTCAAACTAACCAAGATGCTCAGGTAAAAGCCGTGTTTGACGGGGTTGTGATTGCCATCACACCTATTCCCGGGCCGGGTAACAACAAAGCGGTTATTATGCAACATGGCGAGTACTTCACAGTTTACTCCCGGTTAAAAGATGTAAATGTTCGAAAAGGACAGGCCGTTCGGGCTGAAGAACCCGTAGGAATGGTCTATACCGATTCTGACGGTATTTCAGCCCTTCAGTTCCAGATATGGCATAATCAGCAAAAACTCAATCCTGAACCGTGGTTGCAGCGGCGATAGTAAAATAAATTTGATAGAGGGTTTTTTAAACAAAAGAATATCCGAAAGGTGAACTTTTCAGCATCTATTACTCTTTGCTAAAAAAGCTATTATTAGATAGCAGTATGGCGAATTGTTAGAGGAAAACAGGAGGCATACATATTAATTCGTTATATTTACCTCTTAGCTACACAGCAAGTTTACTTAAACTAAAATGAATATGGCTACTAACTTTGCATTTATCGGAGGTTTAGGAGGATGGGAAATTCTCTTGATTGTCTTAGTATTACTTATTTTCTTTGGAGCCAAGCGTATTCCGGAACTAGCCAAAGGGCTGGGCCGAGGTATCCGTGAGTTTAAGGACGCTACCAAAGAAATAAAGGACGAAATTGAAGAAGGCACTCGAAACACCACAACCACCACAAAATCGTAAACCACCCGCGTTTACTTCATTTCAAGATATTCAGCAAGGGCTACAAGAAAAAGTGTTTTCTTGTCAGGATGTTGTTGAGTACTACCTCACGAATATTCGGGAGCAGCAGCACTTGGGCGCCTTCGTAGAAGTCTACGAAGAAGAAGCTCGAGTTCAGGCAAAATTAATTGATCAGAAACTCGCTCAGGGAAAAGCGGGTCGGTTAGCAGGTATGGTCATTGGGCTCAAAGATGTTTTGTGCCATCGTGATCATGCAGTGCAGGCCGGAAGCCAGATTCTAGAAGGGTTTCAATCTCAGTTTACGGCCACTGCTGTTCAGCGCCTAATAGAAGAGGATGCCATAATCATCGGAAGGCAAAATTGCGATGAATTTGCAATGGGGTCTTCTACCGAAAATTCCTCATTTTTCCCTACGCGTAATGCTGCCGATCCCGAACGAGTACCCGGAGGGTCCTCAGGAGGGTCTGCTGTGGCTGTGCAAGGGCATATGTGTACCGCCTCTTTAGGGTCAGATACCGGAGGGTCCATACGGCAGCCTGCCGCTTTCTGTGGCCTCGTGGGTATGAAACCTACCTATTCTCGCATCTCTCGCTATGGTCTCATCGCCTATGCTTCTTCCTTCGATGTAATTGGGACACTTACCCATACCATAGAAGATGCTGCCTTACTAACTGAAGTAATGGCCGGGCCGGATGAATATGATAGTACGGTGTCTCAGCAGGCAGTGCCTTCTTATACGGCAAACCTTTCAGCTAACTCTACTCCCCGGAAGATTGCTTATTTGCAAAATACGCTAGAGCATGAAGGGCTACATCCAGATGTAAAGCAGAAGACTGAATCAGCTTTGCAGCAACTTCGCCAGGATGGGCACGCGGTAGAGCCAGTCGATTTTCCGCTCTTAGAGTATGTGCTGCCGACGTATTATATTCTGACCATGGCTGAGGCAAGTTCTAACCTCTCCCGCTTCGATGGTGTACGTTATGGATACCGTAGCCCGAACAGCACAAATATGGAAGCCATGTACAAGAAAACTCGAACTGAGGCGTTTGGAGAAGAAGTACAGCGGCGAATTATGCTGGGTACATTTGTGCTGAGTGCAAGTTACTACGACGCATACTATACCAAAGCTCAAAAAGTACGTCGCCTGTTGCAAGATGCCACGTGTAAGCTATTACAAGAATATGATTTTATAGTGTTACCAACTACTCCCACTCCTGCTTTTAAACTAGGTGAGCGAGCTACTCCTTTAGAGATGTATCTGGCTGATTTATTCACCGTGCAGGCATCTATTGCTGGCGTTCCGGCCATATCTGTACCCGTAGGCAATAGTGAACAGGGGTTACCCATTGGATTACAGATTATCGGTGATGCTTTTAAAGAGGCAGATCTTATGGCTTTTGCTCAGTATTTTATGGATAACCATACCATAAACTGACATAAGTAAGTAAATACTACTTTATTTAGTTAACTTTTTTCATTAAATTGTACAGAATTTGTTTACATATGGGTACACTGATAGTACCACAGATCAGCTAAATAAATGCAGGCAATGACGAAACTCGCGGGACTCTTTTTCTTTACGTTAATAGCTATTATAATGATGCCCTCATGCGGTGGAGCTGCCGTTGGGGCAGATCCCACGGATACCGTGGTGCTATATCAGCCAGCATATGATTTCGAGTATGTACCAGATGCTTCTTACGAGTTGGTAGAAGACCGCATCGCCTGTATTCAATCTGATATTCCGCTTACTTATAATCATCGAGTAAAGTCGTTTATTGACTACTTTACCGTGCGCGATCGCGAGTACACCCGAATGGTGATCCGTCGCAAAGACATCTATTTTCCTATTTTTGAGAAATCCCTGGAAAAGTACGGGTTACCTAAAGATCTAAAATACTTGGCTATCGTTGAATCCGGATTAAAACCTGAGGCTCGGTCTCGTGTGGGAGCGGTTGGCTTATGGCAGTTTATGCCCAGTACTGGTCGTATGTTCGGTCTAAAACAGGATTGGTACGTAGATGAACGACAAAATCCTGAGAAATCAACTGATGCTGCCTGCAAATACCTGAAACAGCTATACAACATGTTTGGCGATTGGGAATTAGCATTAGCCGCATACAATACCGGCCCGGGCAACGTACGGAAGGCTATTCGGCGATCAGGATACAAGAAAGGCTTTTGGGAAATATATAATTACTTACCCCGGGAAACCCGCTCATATGTGCCCCAATTTGTGGCTATTGCATACACATTAAATCACATTGACGAACATAATCTCTGGGAAGAAACTCCGGATTATCTGGTGGAAGCTGATACTGTATTGGTTAGCCAGTTTGCCAGCCTGAAGGTTCTGGCTGAGCAGCTAAATGTGTGTGAAGATGATTTAGTACGACTTAATCCTGAATTACGGCAGGCTGCCGTGCCAGAAAATGCCAGCAATTATCCACTGCGTATTCCGGCTGATATGGCAGATTACCTCGCCGCAAACAGCTCTACTATTCTGGATTCAGCCGGTAGTGATGTTATTAAAAAACAGTTTGTAGCTCAGGTGCAACAAACCAGTGGTAGCACGTACGGACGAACAAAGGTTACTTATCGAGTACGTCAGGGAGATGTGCTGGGTAAAATTGCTGAGCGACACGGAGTGGGATTATCAGAGGTACGTCGGTGGAACAATATTCGAGGTAGCCGGATTTATGCCGGGCAGCGGCTAACGCTCTATGTAAAATCTTCACAAGTAGCAGTGGCCTCTGCTTCATCACCGCAGCCTATTCCCGCGGGTAAATACCATTTGGTACAGCCGGGAGATTCTCTTTGGGAGATTTCCCGAAAGTATGAAGGGTTAACCGTCGCGAAGATCAAGCAGCTTAACAACCTTAGTAACAATAGCATCAAACCCGGTCAAAAGCTAATTATTGGACGTTAATCTCATTTTTGGCGAGATTAAAGTACCAAAACTCAGATTACTTCGTATAATTGAACGAAGTACCTAAAATCTATATACACCTTTGGCCTTACATACATACCTACGATCGTTTTTGTTCTTTGCTACTCTCGTTACTTTTCTTGCTGCTTGTAGTGGTGGTGAAAATAATTCTGATGACAGCACTCTACCTTTGGCCCGGGGGGCTTCTGGTGAAATTATCCTAGTAATGGATTCATCGTCCTGGCAAGGAGAGCTGGGTAACGAAATACGTCAGATTTTTATGGAGGCGGTACCGGGGCTTATCCGAAGCGAACCTTATTTTGATTTGCGTTATGTAAATCCTTTTAAGCTGAACGACGTGTTGCGAAGTGCCAAGAACATGATCTTTGTAACCACCCTGGATAACAATACGCAGACCGGGCAACGCATGCGAAGTTTTTTCACCGAGAACTCCCTAAATCGCATACAAAGCGACTCCAGTTTCTTTAGCTATCCCGTGAATAATGTATACGCCCGGGGGCAAAAAAACTTGTATCTCTTCGGGGTCAGCGAAGAAATTTTATTGGAAAATCTGGAAGAAAATCGCGAGCAAGTGCGTAAGTATTTTACGGATGCTGAAAGAAGGCGCACGATGCAGACTTTGTATAACATTGGTGAGCGAAAAGCTGTTGAGCGGCAATTGTTACGAAATCATGGATTCTTCTTACAAATACCTCAAGGTTACGATTTAGTGCCAGTAGAAGACTCAGTGGAACAATTTGTATGGCTGCGTAAACTTGGGCAAGCTGGCGAGCCAGATAATAGCATTATCATCACATATAAAGAGTATAGCTCAGAAGCACTCTTTAATCCGGATAGTCTCATGAGTTTCCGGCAGGAGCGGCTGGGCAAGTACATTGCCGATGATGACCCGCCCGCCTATATGACTATACAGGAACTTGAGCCGGTTGTCTATGACACGCTAAACTTTGAAGGTAAATTTGCAGTCGAGGCTCGTGGACTTTGGAGGTTAAGCAATAACGTCATGGGGGGGCCATTTCTCAGTTATGCTTTTGTAGATGAAGTTCTAAATCGCTTTTACTACATAGAAGGGTATGTATACTTTCCTAATAAAAACCACCGGACGCAAATTCAGGAAATAGAAACGATCCTCCGCACCTTTCAAACTGAAGCAGAGTATCGCGAGAAGCAGCCTTCTAGTTAAAGTGAAATGGCTTTTAGTATTTTTATTTCATAGCACAGTAATCTTAGGCCTGACTGTAGTATCTCAGATTGGTGGTGTTGTCTATCTAGTTTGTTTACTGCTTGCACGGTATGTTTTTCATTGGTCGGTACAAAAGCAAGTTTTACTTTTCTTTAGTGCATATACCATTGCAATATTTCTGATTGTGCCGAAGATTGCTCTTTATTTTGAGAGAGAACCACTACCAATCTTTGGAAATAGTCTACGTCCTTTGACTATGGTTACATATGTCTTAAACCGCCATTATGTACATTCTCAATTGAAGGAGATAATAGAGGAAAAGGCTAGTTTGATAGCTAGACGTTACCCTGGTACAGTAACTTATTATTTAGATGCTAACTTTCCCTTTATAAATGGATTTCCATTAATTCCCCATTTATCTCATAAGGATGGAAAAAAAATAGATTTAGCATTTTACTACAAAAGCAAAGATAACAAACAGTATGTTGCTTCCTCGCCTTCCTGGATAGGATATGGAGTATATGATGCGCCAAAACTCACAGAAGTGAATTGGCCAGAGCGATGTGGTGAGCAAGGTTATTGGCAATACAGTGCTACTCAATACTTAGTGCCATCTTGGAGCGAGGGAAAATATGAGGTAGAGGAAGAACGCACTAGGTTTTTGTTGCAGTCTCTCGCCAAGACTAAGAATATACAGAAGGTTTTCTTAGAACCTCATCTGGCAGAGCGATGGGGCATTTCTTCATTAGATAAAATCCGGTTTCATGGATGTCATGCGGTGCGGCATGATGATCATATACATGTGCAAATTCATTGAACTTTACTGTTTACAAGTCAGTATTCACTCGTCAGCTAATTACAAAGCTTTCCTGATCTTGGCATCCATGCCGATTTTACTACTTTTACAGAAACAACGTGACTCAAAATGGAAGAACAAAAGGTTCAGCAGTTTCGCACCATTAAAATACGACGGGAAGATGCTTTAAATTATCATACCCAGGATCAGCCGGGTAAGATTGAAGTTGTGCCTACCAAACTTTTAAGTTCTCAGATAGACCTTGCATTGGCATATTCTCCCGGAGTAGCCGAACCCTGTAAAGAAATTGCTCGGGATCGAGAAGAGGTATACAAATATACAGCTAAAGGAAATCTGGTAGGAGTGATCTCCAATGGTACCGCCGTTCTGGGGTTGGGTGATATTGGCCCGGAAGCTTCCAAGCCGGTAATGGAGGGAAAAGGAGTTCTATTTAAAAAGTTTGCTGGAATTGATGTTTTTGACCTGGAAATTGACACCAAAGATCCGGACGTTTTTGTACAGATCGTTCGTTCTTTGGAGCCAACATTTGGGGGTATCAATTTAGAAGATATTAAAGCACCTGAATGCTTTGAGATTGAGACCAGGCTTAGAAGCGTCATGAACATTCCGGTGATGCACGATGACCAACACGGCACCGCTATTATTTCCAGCGCAGCCCTCCTAAACGCTCTGGAACTGGTGGAGAAAGATATCAGTGAAATTCAGGTTGTAGTAAGTGGAGCTGGTGCGTCGGCTACTGCATGTACTAAGCTATACGAAGAACTTGGGGCTAAAAGAGAGAACATTGTCATGTGTGATATTGATGGTGTTTTATACAAAGGGCGGGGCGACCTGGATGAGGTGCATGAACATTTTGCTACTGAACGAAACGTTCGCACACTGGCCGAAGCGATGCGGGGAGCAGATATGTTCCTCGGGTTATCAGCCGGGAATATTGTTTCTCCTGAGATGGTTCAGTCCATGGCCGAAAACCCGATTGTGTTCGCTCTGGCTAATCCTGATCCGGAAATTAGCTATGAGCTGGCAATGCAAAGTCGGGATGATATTATTATGGCTACCGGGCGTTCTGACCATCCTAATCAGGTCAATAATGTGTTGGGCTTCCCTTATATCTTTCGTGGGGCGCTGGACGTGAGAGCTACCGCCATTAATGAAGAAATGAAAATGGCAGCGGTGAAAGCCTTGGCTAAGTTGGCGAAGGAGCCTACTCCCGAGATTGTTAACAAAGCATATAGCAGCGAGAAAATAACTTTTGGTAAAGAATACCTCATTCCCAAGCCTTTAGACCCCCGCCTGATTACTACTATTTCCCCGGCAGTAGCGCGAGCCGCCATTGAAACCGGTGTAGCACGCACTATTATCCAGGATTGGGTACAGTATGATATTGAGCTACAAAGGCGCATTGGCATTGATCAGAAGCTAATGTCGCAGATCATTACCAAAGCAAAAAAAGAACCTAAACGGGTGGTGTTTGCGGAGGCTGAGGATGTAAAAATTCTTAAGGCGGCCCAGATTATTCAAGATGAGCAAATTGCTATTCCAATTCTGCTGGGAAGCAAGGATAAAATCCAGTCATTAATTCAGGAGCACCAGTTAGAGCTTTCGGCTTGCAAAATCATCAATCCATTTAAAGAAGGTTCTACTCGAGAAACGTACGGCCGTAAATTGTATGAAAAGCGAAAGCGGAAGGGCATGACATTTCAGGAAGCTAAAAACATTATGCGTTCTCGTAACTACTTTGGTATTGCTATGGTGGAAAACGGAGACGCTGATGCGCTAATTTCCGGTCTTACCAGTGACTATCCTAAAACAGTACGCCCCGCCTTACAGGTAATCGGAATGAGTAGCGAGGTAAAAAGGGTGGCCGGTATGTATATTATTCTTAATAAAAAAGGGCCGTTTTTCTTCGCTGATACCACTGTTAATGTCAATCCCACTGCTGAAGAATTAGTAGATATTATTGGGCTGACGGCAACATCGGTGCGCTCATTTGGCATTACCCCGCGGGTAGCTGTGCTATCGTATTCTAACTTCGGCTCCAGCAAAGGAGAAGTACCCGAGAAGACCGCCAAAGCCGTAGCTTTAGCGCAGGAACGTTGGCCCGATCTGGTTATTGATGGCGATATTCAGGCCAACACCGCTTTAAATATAGAACTGCAGCAGCAAAATTATCCGTTCAGTCGGCTGGCTGATCAGGGCGCAAATACCTTTATTTTTCCCGATCTGGCATCAGGAAACATTGCGTACAAATTGCTGATGGAAATAGGCAGTGCCGAAGCTATCGGGCCAATTCTACTGGGTATGAACAAACCGGTGCATGTTTTACAACTCGGTAGCACCATCCGGGAGATTGTCAATATGGTAGCCATTGCGGTGGTTGATGCGCAGGCTTACGAGACAATTAAATTGTAGCGAGCTAGTTTATATCGTGAGTCTTACAAAGTGTTGCTGGGGGCGGTTGGCAGGAGGCAGAACCCTGTACAGCCACCTGCTTCCTGGTACGTCATTAAAAGAAATCAGAATAGTGTCTACTAACGCAGCCATTTCCGGCGGAATTGGTGAACTGCACGCTGCTTGATAGCCTTTCCGTGTCCGAAGCAGGCTGTTTCGAAATGATGAATCGTTAGTTTCCGTAAACTACGCAGCCCGGCATCATAGTCTTCGTAGGCAATGCTGGGCTGGAGTTGGACTATGTTGCTGGCTGTATCCGCAGCGAACATCACTCCACCCTCCTGAGGCCAGAAAAGAGCTAACTGACCGGCACAGTGTCCCGGTGCGTGAATTGCCTCAATACCTCCCGCAATTTCCAGCGTAGTGCCATCTTCCACTTCCTGATCAACCTCTGCCGGAGCAATCTGCTGAGGGGCATTGGCAATGAGTGTTCGGTAAAGTACTTTGTTCATTAAACCTGGCGCGGGAGTAAGCGGGCGCATGGCTTTTCCCTGTCTTACCAGTGCGGCATCAGTTGGGTGCATGTAGGTAGTAGCTTTGCAGGCTTTTTGTATAGCAGCCAGACTACCGGTGTGATCGGGGTGGCAATGTGTTGCAATAATATGCCGGATGTCACTGGGGGCTCTTCCAATCTGTTCTATAGCTCTCATGAGCTTGTGGGTGTTTCCTTCCGAGCCAGTATCAATCAGGGTTAGTTCTTCATGATTGATCAGAAACGCATTCACATAGCCCAAAGGAATTTCATAAACCGAAGGAGTGATCTGTCGGACAAGCATAAAGTAGGTTTGGGTAGTTTATAGAACTTCTTTGTATTGCATTTTATGAAGCTGAGTATAGTACCCTTCCATAGCCAGCAGTTCGTCGTGTGTACCTCGTTCTTTAATCTCCCCGTGATCCAGCACTAAAATCTGATCGGCATTCTGGATGGTAGATAAACGGTGAGCAATCACAATGGCTGTTCTCCCCTTCATCAGTCGGGCAATGGCTTCCTGAATAAGTTCTTCGGTCTCAGTATCTACAGAAGACGTAGCTTCATCTAAAATGATAATTTTTGGGTCATATACCATCGCGCGCACAAAAGAAATCAGCTGGCGCTGGCCAACTGATAGGGTTGCGCCCCGTTCCTGCACATTATATTCAAACCCACCGGGTAGTCGCTCAATGAACTTCCGAGCTCCTACCAGTTCGGCCGCTTCTACAATGCGCTCCCGGCTGATGCTGTTGTTGCCAAGAGTAATATTTTGCTCAATGGTGTCGGAAAACAGAAAAACATCCTGCAATACTACCCCGATATTTCGCCGCAATACGCCCAGATCATACTCTTTTACTTCTACTCCATCAATCAGAATTTCTCCTCGCTTAATGTCATAAAAGCGGCTAAGCAGGTTGATAATAGAAGATTTTCCTGCTCCGGTAGCACCCACCAATGCCAGTGTCTCGCCGGGTTTCACTTCAAAGTTTATGTCTTTTAACACATAGTCCCGATCATTATAAGCGAACCAGACATCTTTAAAAAGCACATGTCCGTCCATGCGATCCGAGGTATATGTACCATTGTCATCGATATGCTCTTTATTGTCCAGCAGATTCAGGATGCGGGAAGAGCTGACGATGCCTAATTGCAGTGTATTAAAGCGGTCAGCAATTTGCCGGATGGGGCGGAAAAACATGTTGATGTACATGATAAAAGCAATCAGTATTCCGATCGTTACTTCTTCGTACAATACTCCGCGCGCTCCATACCAAACCAGCAGACCAATGCCTGTTGCCTGAATGATTTCTGCTACCGGAAAGTAAATAGAGTAATACATAACCGACCTGAGGTGAGCCTGTTTATGTTCATCATTAATCTCTCGGAAACGTTTGTACTCCCGTTTCTCACTACTAAAAATCTGAACAATACTCATCCCGGTGATATGTTCCTGTACAAATGAGTTGAGGTTAGAAACAGCATTGCGTACATCGTTAAATGCCACTTTTACTTTTTCCTTAAACACATAAGTGCTCAGAATCAGAAGAGGTAGCGTAGATAAGCTTATCAAAGTCAGTTTCCAGTCAATGTATAGCATAGCGCCTAGAATCACGACAATCTGCAGAATGTCACCAATAATGGCAGCTACCCCCTGACTAAAAATATCCGAAAGGGTCTCAATATCTGAAATGTTGCGGGTAACCAGGCGGCCGATGGGGGTGCGGTCAAAGAAGCGCAATCGCAGGCTAAGGAGGTGGCGATACAACTTAACCCGAATATCATGGATCACACTCTGACCCAGCCAACCCGACAGGTAAGTATGCAGATACTGTACAATGCCCTGCACTACTATCAGCCCTACCAATAAGATAACCATATTGATTAACCCCTGGTGGTCGTTCACCAGGATATATTCATCAATTGTTTTCTGTACAAAAAAAGGGACGGCCGGGGCCAGAAAAGCAATCAGAATGGTTAGAAAAACCAGTATATAAAAACGCCCGATATAGGGTTGAACATACTGAAAAATACGTTTAAGCACATGGGTGTCTATAATGTCACCACTGTGAATGCGTTCTTTATCCATGTTAAAGATTAATCATGCTGCGGATAGATATCTGCAGGATAAGTCACATTTGTTAAAAATAAGCCGCAGGCATCTACTGAGCGGCCTGCCTTTCGCCGATCTTTGCTTTCTATAATTGTCGGAAAGTCTGCTAAAGTAGTGGTATGGGTGCCAATATCCAATAACGTACCTACTAGTGCGCGCACCATGCCCCGCAAAAAACGGTCTGCTGTGATAGCAAACATAAATCGGTCTTTTTCTATTACGTGCCAATGCGCTCGAAAGATATGACAATTGAAAGAAGTGTTTTGCGTGTTGGTTTTACTAAAACTGGTATAATCCCGTCGGCCATACTGAACTAACCGGTCGGCGGCCTGGTTCATAACGTCTATATCAGTATTTGCAGAAAAAAAGTAGCTTATTCCGTTTAAAAAAGGATTTTTTTTCTGGTGAATCATGTATTGATAGCTGCGGGCTGTAGCGCTGAAGCGGGCATGGGCCTCATCAGGAACAGCTTGCAAGCGGGTAATGCTGATATCATGAGGAAGAACTGCGTTGAATTTATACAGATAATCCGCTTCTTCTAATGTCTGGTTGGTATCAAAATGGGCCACCTGCCCTTTAGCATGAACTCCGGTATCGGTTCGTCCACTACCAGTAGTTACGATAGGTTCTTGCAAAATACGGGATAGTGCCTCGTTCAGTACTTGCTGCACCGAAAGTGCGTTTTGCTGAATTTGCCAGCCGTGATAGGCAGCACCGTGGTACATGATTGAAATAAAATAGCGCATAAAAAATAATAAGCAATTACAATAAACAAGCTGGTGCCAGGCTGGCCCAGTCGCAAGTATAAAAAGAAGATTACGTATTTGTTAAGAATATTCCTGAATAAAGGAGGTTTTTTGGGTGTTAAATTGCTTATTTTCAATAATTTGCGATTTTTATTTTAAACAATTAGATGAAATAGAATTGATTAAAATTAACAATAGTTTCATCTTGATTAAATCGCATTTTATAGTATCTATTTCTATTTTTGTTTTAGTATTCCTGCTTGACAATTAGAATTATATAGCTTGTTGGGTAAGGCTCCTATTTTTTTAAGAAGTGCTTAGCGTGAACGTTTTAGAGAAGCAACAAAAGGTAGACCGATTACAAACCGCCAGTAAATATTTTTTGGTGCTAGGCGCAATTGCGCTTTTTCTATTATCTATCGATTTGCTAGGCCATTCATTCCAGGGATTGCGGGAAAATCTGGCATCTTCCATTCTGTCTGTCACTACGAACCCATTCATCGGGTTGTTTATTGGCTTGCTGCTCACGGCTGTAATTCAAAGCAGTTCCATCAGCACCTCAATGATTGTAGCACTGGTAGGGTCCGGAACGGTAAGTTTGTCGGCAGCAGTGCCGATTGTGATGGGAGCTAATGTGGGCACCACCCTGACTAGCACTGTGGTTTCGTTAGGTTTTATTACCAGCAAACGGGCTTTCCGTAAGGCGATCAGCGCCGGAGTAATTCATGATTTTTACAATATTATTCTGGTAATGCTTCTCTTTCCGCTGGAGTATTATAATCAGTCATTATCGCGGGCTAGTTTATGGCTGGTGCATTTCTTCGGGCTAACCGAGCCCCAAATGGTCACGGTCCCTACTTACTTGGGCTCATTCTTCGGCAAGAGCGTTGGGTACTATATTACCGAAGTTGTTGGGAATAGCTGGTTACTGCTGATTATTGCATTCAGCATGTTGTTCCTGTCTATTAAATATATATCAACCATTATTTCCCGTTCGCTTATTGGCGAGTCAAAGGACAAGCTGAAGCAATATATTTTTCGCAGCCCCTACAAATCTTTTGCCTGGGGTGGTGCACTGACGGCGGCGGTGCAATCAAGCTCCATTACTACGTCCCTAATCATTCCGTTGGTAGCTACGGGCAAGGTTTCTTTGCCAAAATCGTTTCCTTTCATTATTGGCGCTAATATTGGCACTACTATCACGGCACTAATTGCTTCTCTTTTTACAACGGAGGTTGCAGTGAGCATTGCGTTAGTACATTTGCTGTTTAACCTTTTCGGAGTATTGGTTTTCTTGCCTTTTTCATCCGTGCGCCGGTTGCCAGTCATCGTGGCGGCGTACTTCGGGCGCTTGACCATGCATAACCGTCTGGTTGGGTTTCTCTATATCATTCTCATGTTCTTTATCATACCTTTCCTGCTGATCTATTTCAATCAGGAACCTGCCGCTGTACATTAGAGGCTAGAAGAAACACTAACTCCATTCTTTGAGTTTGCTGTTTATATTACTTTGCTAAAGTGCTTGAAGCTCGCTATCTTAAGAACTTTTCCCATTTTTTAATAAATCATTCCATGCCTAAGAAATCAGCCACTGACACGCTTGAAGCTCAGAAAGAAAAATTACAGGAAATTATTAACAAACTAGCCGATCAGTATGACCTCAGCGACGAAGACCTAAACACTATCAAAGAGTGGGGTATTGCTCTGCTGATTACTGGCGCTTCGGCTTATATTATCTATCGCATCTTGCAAGGAGTATTTGGGTTTGGCGACGACGAAGAAGAAATTGAAGAAGAGCCTGAAATGGAGGAAGATGAAGATGAAGATGAAGACGACTATGACGATCCGTTAGGAGCTATTACCGGTCTGTTGAAAGGACAGGTGGGTGTGTTCTTGGTTTCTCTCGCCCGTCGGCAAATCACGCGATTTCTTCGAGAGAACAACCTCTTAGATGAAGATGAGTAGTTTATATGACTCATTACGAAGTAAACAACAAGCAAAATGCAAGGCTCTTGCCGTACTAATTGATCCTGATCAGTTAGATGAGGTATCAGATACCTTACGACTTATCAGCGTATGCGTAGAGCATCGGGTAGACTATTTTTTAGTGGGCGGAAGCCTCATCACGACCAACAATCTGGGTGAGGTAATCCGCACCATCAAAGACGAATGCAACATCCCGGTCCTTCTATTTCCGGGAAGTAATCTGTATATCGAGTCCAGCGCCGATGCTATTCTGCTATTATCCATCATTTCAGGGCGTAATCCCGATTCACTCATCGGGCAGCACGTGGTGGCTGCCCCTATTTTAAAGCGTAGCAATCTGGAAATTATGTCTACCGGCTACATTTTGATCAATGCCGGAAATGTGGCCTCTGCTTCCTACATGAGCCACACCACTCCCATCCCATACGATAAAAACTCCGTAGCTGCCTGCACGGCTATGGCCGGAGAAATGCTCGGTATGAAACTGATCTATCTGGATGTCGGCACCGATGCCGAACGCCCGATTAGCCCCAAAATGATTAGTGCGGTTAGAAAAGCCGTAGATATTCCGTTAATTATAGGGGGAGGAATTAATAATCGCTATAAGGCCCTGCGTGCCTACGAAGCAGGAGCTGATATGCTGGTGGTTGATACTATAGAACATGCTTCTGAAGCACTTACCGAAGTAGCCGAAGCCACCTACCAATACAACAAAAAACAGAAAGTGTAAGTAATGACATCTTACCATGTATACAACAACCTACTCCCGCCGGCGCATGCTACAGCGCTCGGCATCCGCTGCCGGTCTGGCGGCCTTTGCTCCTTTATCCAACCTATTTGCCAGAGAGAAAACTACCTACCGGGTAGGAGTCTGCGACTGGTCTATCGGTAAGCACAGTGATGTAGAAGCACTCGCCTTTGCCAAAGAGCTTGGCCTGGACGGAGTGCAGATCAGTCTGGGGACTCCCGCCAATAATATGCACCTGCGCCAGAAAAAAATCCAGCAAGCCTACCTTCAGGCCGAAAAACAGACTGGCGTAGAAGTATCCAGTCTGGCCATTGGTGAACTAAACCGGGTGCCTTACAAATCTGATCCGGTGACCGAAGAATGGGTTAGCGATAGTATCGATGTAGCTAAGGCGATGGGCTGTACCGTTATTCTGCTGGCATTCTTCTCGGAAGGAGATATTAAAGATGATAAAGCGGGCACCCAGGAAGTCATCCGCCGCCTGAAGAAAGTAGCTCCCAAAGCCGAAAAACAAGGAATCATTCTGGGAATAGAATCGTGGCTGAGTGCCAACGAGCACTTGCAGATTATTGATGCGGTTGGCTCACCCAACGTGCGGGTATACTACGATGTAGCTAATTCTCAGAAAATGGGCTACGACATTTACGAAGAGATCGCCCGCTTAGGAACTGAATACATCTGCGAGATTCACGCCAAAGAAAATGGCTACTTGCTAGGCCAGGGAGTGGTAGACTTTAAGCGGGTGAAAGACATTCTGGACGATATCGAGTATTCTGGTTGGATTATCATGGAGGGCGCTCAACCCGAAGGCATGGACAAACTGGAGACTTACACAACAAATCTACAATACATACAATCTATCTTTAACAAGGCCTGATGCGCAAGTTACCCTTCCTACTACTCATAGCGTGGGCTTGCTCTGCTGAGCTGGATACACCCCGCAAAGGTGATAGTCCGGTAGAACCCATCCTCTACACTCCCGATGATCTGGAAACAACCGTCTGGGCCGAATCCCCCCAGTTTTTCAACCCTACCAATATTGATGTTGATGCCCGGGGAAGAATCTGGGTGACCGAAGCCGTCAATTACCGCGATTTTAATAACAACGAAGGCCACAAAGCTTTTGCCGAAGGTGACCGTGTCGTGATTCTGGAAGATATGGATGGCGATGGAAAAAGTGATACCTCCAAAGTATTTGTGCAGGACCCTGACCTGCGTTCGCCTCTAGGCATTGCCGTACTGGGTTCAAAAATCGTCGTTTCCTGCGCTCCTAACATCATCGTTTATACCGACGAAAACGGCGACGATCAGCCCGACAAAAAAGAAATTTTCCTCACCGGCTTCGGCGGACTGGACCACGACCACGGCTTGCACTCAGTCGTAGCCGGGCCAGATGGTAACTGGTATTTTAACACCGGAAACGCCGGCCCCCATGTAGTAACCGATCAGGCCGGATGGACATTGCGTTCGGGCAGCATCTATACTGGAGGTACACCTTACAACACTGAAAACACCCCGGCGCAGGTAAGTGACGACGGGCGAATCTGGGTAGGAGGAATGGCCTTGCGGGTAAACCCCGACGGTACCGGACTGGAAGTATTAGCGCACAATTTCCGTAACTCCTACGAGGTAGCGGTAGATTCCTATGGCGAACTCTGGCAGAACGATAACGACGATCAGAAAGATGCCAACCGTACCAGTTGGCTTATGCGGGGGGCGAACATGGGCTACTTTAGTCCCAATGGTACCCGCACTTGGCAGGCCGATCAACGGCCAGGACAAACTCTGCAAACGGCTCACTGGCATCGGGAAGACCCGGGAGTAGCTCCGGTAGGAGATATCTACGGTTCGGGCTCACCTACCGGGGTAGTGGTAAACGAAGGCGATGCACTGGGAGAGAACTATCGAGGCATGTTGCTCAGTGCCGATGCCGGTCGTAACGTAATTTTCGGCTATAAAACTCAACCGCAGGGAGCAGGCTTTGCCCTAGAGCGCAGCAATCTGATTGCCTCGGTAGATGAATCAACTGAAGGCTACCGATGGTACGAGGTGGACGAAAACCGCCGCAAGT
Source organism: Roseihalotalea indica (assembly GCF_022458895.1). The sequence continues at coordinate 1,190,656 of NZ_JAINFL010000002.1, forward strand.
GGTTCCGCCCCAGCGATGTAGCTATTGGCACAGACGGAGCCATCTACGTAGCCGACTGGTTTGATCCGATCGTGGGTGGCCACCGGATGTACGATAAAGAAGGTTACGGACGTATCTACCGCATCACTCCCAAAAATAAAAAGCTTACTACACCATCAATAGACCTAACTTCTACCGAAGGGCAAATAGAAGCTTTGAAAAGCCCCGCCATCAATGTCCGCAACCAGGGATTCCAACAATTAAAGGAGAAAGGAGAGGTAGCGATTGAGCCTGTAGTTGCTTTACTATCATCTGAAAATCCATACTATCAGGCCCGAGCCGTTTGGTTGCTATCTCAGTTAGGTGAAAAAGGTATCACAAAAGTAGAAGAAGTATTGAACAGCGATGAGCCGCGGCTTAGGGTAACCGCCTTTCGGGCATTGAAGCAGGTCAGACCTGATCAATGGCTGGGCTATGCGAAGCAGTTAGCAAAAGATTCTTCACCGGCCGTTCGTCGCGAAGTGGCCCTTGCTCTGCGAGATATTCCTCTGGCCAATAGTCAGGCATTACTTTTATCATTAGTGGATGGCTATGATGGACAGGACGAGTGGTATCTGGAAGCCCTGGGTATTGGGTTAGATGGAAAGGAAACTGATTTTTATCCGGTACTACTAGGTCATTTCAACAATCCTGCTGCCGAACAATGGTCTAACGTATTAGCCAACCTGGTTTGGCGGTTGCACCCGGAAGCAGCTGTATCAGCCCTACAAACTCGGGTGATGTCATCTGAGGTGTCGGAAGCGCAGCGGCAGAAAGCATTGGTCGCTATTGCTTTTATTCCTACCGCTAAAGCCGCCCAGGCCATGCGATCTATTGCCGAACAAAGCTCTGCATCCTTGCAGGAACAAGCTCAGTGGTGGCTATCATCCCGCAAAACTAATGAATGGCAAGCTTTTTTAAAGGACTGGAAATCTCCGGCCTCCCAACGACCCGAATCGCATCCTGAATTTATCGCGCTGCGCGAACAGGTGCAGGATACATCATTGAGTATAGAAACCAGAACGGAAGCGATACAACAACTGATGGCCGATAAAACCGGAGTGTGGCACGCCTTACAGTTGCTTTCCTCTTTGCCGGATACTTTAAAATCCGCAATCAGTCAACCATTACTAAAACACGATGACCGATACGTGCGGGTCGTAGCCCGGCATTATACCCCGGATGATTCTGTAGTGTTTTCCGCTGAAGCTATCGCTGACTTATCAATAGATGTAGAGCATGGTGAGCAGCTATTTTACGCTAACTGCATATCCTGCCACAAAATGGATCAGGCGGGCAGTGAGATTGGCCCTGACTTATCCAATATCCACCGTAAGTACGATCAGGTAGGAATGTTGGAAGCGCTAACCAAGCCCGATGCCGCCGTGGCTTTCGGCTACGAGCCGTGGATCGTGACCACCAAAGATGGAGGAGCTGTATACGGACTACTCTTATCGGATGGTCCTGTGGTGTCAGTCATGGACTTGTACGGAAGACGTTACATGATGGAAGCTGATTACATTGAGCAGAAAAAACAACTACCTTTCAGCCCCATGCCTCGCCCTCAGGATTTCTCCCTCTCCGAACAAGACATCGCCGACATCAACGCTTTTTTACTACAGATGGAAAGCTAGAACGAATGAGTGAAAGAATGAGAGAATAGATAGATGTATTGACATTTTTCGCCCATATTGATTAACTCGGGCTTGTTATGTCTCGCATTAACTTAGTATATTTCATTCACACATTCACACATTCACACATTCACACATTCACACATTCACACACCTATGTCATCCTTCATTCATCGTCGAGAGTTTATTCGCCAGGCTTCCCTGAGTTCATTAGGCATTGCATTTCTGCCTTATTACCGTCGCAAAGTAGCACCGAGTGATACGCTACGGATTGCCATTGTGGGAGTTGGAGGAATGGGACGTAACCATCTGAAGTGGTTTGCCGAGTTGCCGGAAGTGAATGTAGTAGCTTTAGCCGATGTTGATGAAGATCATTTGAATGAAGCACTGGCCCAGGCTCGGGAATTGCAGTCTGGAGTGAAGGTGGAAGGCTATAGCGACTTTCGTCGTATTCTGGAGCGGGATGATGTGGATGCTATCTCCTGTGCTACTCCCGACCACTGGCACGCTCAGGTAGCTATGCTGGCGTTTCAGGCGGGTAAGGATGTATATGGGGAGAAGCCGCTGGCCTACAGCATTGAAGAAGGACAAGCGATGCTGAAGGAGCAGGAGAAATACCAGCGCATCTTTCAATTGGGAACGCAGATTCACGCAACGGACAATTACCACCGGGTAGCCGAACTTCTGCATGCGGGAGTAATTGGTGATATTGAAACCGTGAGGCTCTGGAAAACTGGAGAATCTCCGGGTTTGGGGCATCCGGCCCATCAGGCACCCCCGGCGCAACTTAATTGGGACATGTGGCTGGGACCCGCCCCTTACACAGAATACTTCCCTGAGCGGTGTCATTTCACGTATCGTTACTTCCTCGATTATTCCGGCGGTGTCTACCAGGATTTCTGGTGCCATATTGCGGATATTGCCTTCTGGGGCGCGAAACCTACCGGGCTGAAGACTATCAGTGCGAAGGGCGAACCACCCGCCGATGGCGTGGCGGATGTTCCGGCCTGGATCAATGTAGATTTCGAATTTGAGAATTTGAACCTCCACTGGACAACCGAGCCACCTAATGTGCCCGGTGCCGCTGATCGAGGCATTGGTGCTTATTTTGAAGGAAAAGATGGAACCTTAATCTGCGATTACAATACGCACGAAGTAACCGTCAATGGAGAAAAGCTGACAGAAATACCCGAAGTGGATCAAAGTATTCCTCGTTCACCGGGCCATCAGCAGAACTTTGTGGATGCCGTAAAAGCTCGTACCCAGCCGGAGAGTAATCTGGCCTACGCCCGACAAATGACACTACCCATGCACCTGGGACTTATCTCCTTCCGCGTAGGTCGTCCGCTGACGTGGAACGCTAAGAAAGAGAAGTGCCAGGGTGATAAAGAAGCGAATGACCTGCTCGGGCGTAAACCCCGCAAAGAGTGGAACCTAACATAATGATTGATGCGTAATGACTGGTGAGTATTGCTATTGATCATTACTCACACTTCATTAATCATTAAAAAATTTAGGGTTATTGGGTGATAGTTGGGCAAAAAAATGCACCTGGTATTAAAACGAAGATAACGCATGAAACATACTACGTTATTTACTTCAGCAGGGCAGCAGCGTGAAACCCTGTTTATTCGCTTATACCAGCAGGCATTCCCATTGGTTGCCAAATACATCAGCCAGCGAGGTGGAACCCTTGACGAGGCTAAAGATGTATTTCACGATGCCCTGATTATTTACTACGAACGAGTAGTAGTAGGTGGTTTTGTTCCCGACCGGGGCGATCAGGCGTATCTGTTGGGTATTGCCAAGTATCGCTGGATTCGTCAATACCAGCAGCAGGCTCATCAGCAGGAACTGAAACCGGATGATGAAGGCTGGGACCTATTAGATGAGACCTCTTCCGTGCCTTCTTCCGAGAAAGTGCTGCGTTTTCTGGCGGTGGCCGGACGTAAATGTATGGACCTGCTACGAGCGTTTTACTACGATCAGCAAGGCCTACCCGAAATTGCGAAAGTATTTGGCTTCTCCGGGGTGCGTTCCGCCACGGTACAGAAGTATAAGTGCTTGGAGAAAGTGCGAGATACTGTCAAAGAAAAATCCCTAACCTATGAAGACTTCGTCGCATAAAGCACCACAGATAGAAAAATATCTGTTGCAACAGATGAACTCGGAAGAACGGTTACTCTTTGAAGCGCAGATGGTATTGCACCCTGATCTGGCAGAGAATACCCAATGGCAGCAACACACTTACCATCTGGTGCATCAGTATGGGCGGCAACAGCTACGCGCTGAACTGGAAGAAGTATATCAAACCCTTTTTACCCAGCCTCGGCACCAAAATTTCCGCCAAAAGATCCTCCGCCTCTTCTCAAAATAAGCAGAGACTAAATCCCGCCTAGCCTTATAGCCGATCGTCAACCCACGACCGGAGCAGCACTGCTATGCAGTTTTGGGTCTTAGGTTTTCGGCATTGGGAATTAAAAAAACACTCAATCCTTCAATCAATCATTCTTTCATTCACTAATTCAAAAATTATGATACCTCAATCCAATGTAGTACCTATGGTCATCGACAACCAGGGACGTACCGAGCGGGCCTATGATATTTACAGTCTGTTGCTCAAAGAACGTATTATCTTCCTGGGTACCTCGATTAACGATCAGGTAGCGAATCTCATCGTAGCGCAGTTGCTGTATCTGAACAGTCAGGATCAGAAGCGGCAGATCGATATGTACATTCAATCTCCCGGCGGCGTAGTGTACGCAGGAATGGCGATATACGATGCCATGCAGATGATCTCCGCTCCGGTTTCTACCGTCGCCGTAGGGTTCACTGGGAGTATGGGAACCGCTTTACTTACGGCCGGGCATCCGGGCAAACGTTATGCTCTACCGCAGGCCACCATTCATATGCACCCAACCGGTGGAGGAGCGAAAGGATACACCGAGGATGTGCGCATCGCTACGCATGAGCAGGAACGTCTGCAAACACAGTTGTTTCACATTATGGGGCGGCACTGCGGACATAGCTGGCAGGATATTGAAGAGTTCTTCCGCCGCGACAAGTTCCTGAACTCTATGGAGGCCAAAGAGTATGGCCTGGTAGACGAAGTACTGGGTGATACCCAACACCTGATTCAACTCACCAAACACGAACATACGGTACGTTTCTATAATGATTAGCACAGCTTGCTCACAAATTAAGCGTAATACGTTTTTCAGCCTTGGGTTTAAACCCAAGGCTGACTTTTATATGCATGTAAAAAGTATTTCCCACCAGTCAAGGTACTTCGGACTCCCTCACTAAAGTATCTTCGCCCCAATAGATAATCTTCATTTCACTTGCCCATTCCCTCTTTCCCATGTACATTTGATATTAGCGATTTTTCACCGGGGTGCTTAAGAAGGTTCTTAGGCTGAGATGATACCCGAAACCTGATCTGGGTAATGCCAGCGTAGGGAATTGTAGCATCACTTTTTAAGTTATCTATCCTTCCTCCTTCGCGGCATCCTCAGTCAGGGTTATTCACCCACAACACTGACGATGAGCGATATTATCAAAAAAGATTTTGGGCTGGCCCCCAGCGAGCTACGGAATTGGCAGGGCCGCCAAGAATGGTTCTTTAACCGCGACCATACCGATACTTACGAGCTTTGGTACGAAGGACGCTACAAGCGAGCCGAGATCTGGCAGAAGAAAGTCATCGGCGACCTTATTCAACAAGACAAGCGGGTGAAAACCCTGCTGGAGTTTGGCTGCGGCACTACGCGCTTCACTCGTTGGTGGCACGAGATCGGTATTGAAGCCAGCGGTGGTGACATTTCTCCCTTTATGCTGGGACAGGGAGTGCATCTGTTCAATGGCGATCTCGTACTGGCCGATTCGCACCACATGCCGTTTAAAGATCATACCTTCGATGCTTTGGCGTTTATCACCACGTTTGAGTACTACAAAGATCCAGTCAAAGTCATTCGCGAAGCGGCGCGGGTTGGGAAGTACGGCATTGTGTTCGGCATGATGAACCGCAACTCACCTAAGGTGGTCCGTCGGCGTATACAGGAAGCCTTCGGTAAAAATCCCTTCTATGTGACGGCTACTTTTTACACTCCTAAGAAACTTACGGCTATTATTGATGAAGCCTTACAGGGGCGGGACTATACCATTCGCTGGAATGCCACCGGATTGCCTAAGTGGTTTCCAATGCAGGAGTGGAAGCAGCCCTACGGCGATTTCTTCGGGTTACATGTACAATTACACGACGTGGAATGAGCGCCTTTGACGATAACTCTGGCAAGATCAGCAGTGCAACTTTCAAAGAAGTCTTGCTGCCGCAATGTGGTGCCCAGCGCGACGAGGTGCTGGTCGGCCCATCCTTCGGGGTAGATACCTCGGTGATTGACCTGGGGAATGGGCTGGCTATGGCCGTCACCAGCGACCCGCTTTCGCTCATTCCAGCTATTGGAATGGAAGCTTCGGCCCGGCTGTCGGTGTACCTGATGGCGAATGATCTGGCTACCACAGGCATTGCTCCGCAGTATGCCCAGTTTGTACTCAACCTGCCCGAAAGTCTTTCACTGGAGGCTTTCAAAGAGTATTGGGGCCATATTCATAAGTTTTGCAAGGAGCTGGGAGTGGCGATTACCGGAGGACACACTGGTCAGATTGCCGGGCAGAATTCTACCATCAGCGGAGGAGGAACCATGTTTCTAACAGCTCCTAAGAAAAATATCATCACCAGCAACCATGCCTGCCCCGGCGATATGATTGTGGTGACGAAGGAAGCCGCTATTACCTCTACCTCCATTCTGGCGATGTGTTTTCCGGAAACGGTGAAGAACCGAGCCGGCAATGAAGTCCAGCAAAAAGCCAGTGACAACTTTAAGCGGATGTCTTCCCTCAACGAAGCTCTTTTCGCCGTCAAAGCACTGAAACCCAATGTAGAGCTTACCGCCATGCACGACGTCACCGAGGGAGGCATTCTCGGAGCCATCAGTGAAATGGCCGGAGCTTCCGGTTGCGGGTTCGTGGTACAGTATGATCAACTGCCGGTAAGTCCAACGGTGCAAGCCGTAGCCAAGGTATTTGAGATTAACCCTCTTTACTGTGTGGGTGCGGGCTCTATGATTATGGCGGTGAAAGAAGGTTGCGAATCTAAACTGATCTCCTATCTGGAGGCCCATACAATTGAAGCTACGGTAGTCGGGCAGTTTTCTGCTCTGAGCGAAGGTTGCCGTACGGTAGAAGACGGAGAGGAGAAACCTTTTGTGTTTGACGGGAAAGACCCTTACTGGGAAGCATTTTTTAAAGCCTTTAATGCCGGATGGAAATGAGAAAGATACCGAAGCTGCAAGGAATCTATTTAGTGATTGACCCAGCCATGAATCGCAATGCATTATTCCAAAAGCTACGCGAGGCATTAGAAGCCAGAATCAATATTATTCAACTCTGGAACCACTGGCCGGATAATGCTACCCAGGAAGACAAACGTCAACTGATTGATGAAGTACTGCAACTGGCTGACCCTTTTGAAGTACCGGTGCTGATCAACGCAGAATGGCAATGGCTCAATCAAACTAACCTGCACGGAGTCCATTTTGATGCTATTCCCGGCGATTGGGACGCCATCAAACAAACCATTGATCGGGAAGTGATTGTCGGGTTAACCTGCGGGAATGATACGGAGCGCATTCAGTGGGCTGAAGAAAAGCAACTGGATTATATTTCGTTTTGTGCCATGTTTCCGTCCAGTTCGGTAGATACCTGCGAGATTGTCCGGCCCGATTCGGTTCTGGAAGCGCGGAAGCTTACCTCACTACCCATTTTTCTGTCGGGCGGTATCAATCCTCAGAACCTGGAAAGCCTTAAAGCTCTGGACTTTCAGGGAGTAGCGGTCATCTCCGGCATTATGAGTGCCGACTCGGTAACGGAACGAATTCACGCTTATCAACAAGCATTAGAAAACACTAAGAAATTGACATTATGAGAAAGTCTCTGCTTACAAAATTATGCTGCCCGGTAGATAAAAATGATCTGGAGCACCAGGTCTTTAAAGAAGACGAACAGGGTGATATTATGGAAGGACTACTGACCTGCCCGAAATGCCATCGCTATTACCCCATCATCTACGGCCTCCCTATCATGACCCCGGATGAATACCGAGAGAAATCACTGGAAACACCCATTCTGGAAAAGTGGGGCTTAACCCTGGATCAGGCTAGACCCGATGCCTTCCTGCTGGCTAATGGTAAGAAAGAACTGGGTGGGAAGGAGAGTTCGTAAAAGATCATTTACGAACAGGACAATATTAGGGAAAAGGAAAACATCAAAGCTACTCCATCTAAAGAGGAAGAATTACGTACATTAGTAGTATGAAAACTATGATGTTGACAATACCCGATAGTGTAGAATTGGATGAAAAGCAAACTGCTCGTTTTTTAGCCGCAAAACTCTATGAATCAGGAAAATTAACGTTAGGGCAGGCGGCCGAATTAGCTGGTCTTTCTAAAGTTGCCTTTGCTGAGATTCTTAGTGATTACGATGTCTCGTTATTCAACTATTCTGCTGATGAAATAGCCAAAGATGCCACTGCTATCTAAAGTCGTCATTGCAGATACTTCGTGCTTTATCCTATTGGATAAAATTGATGAGATTAGCATCTTGAATATGTTATTTGATGAAGTTGTTACTACTGAAGATGTAGCTCAGGAGTTCGGCAAGAAACTTCCAGATTGGGTAGCAGTGGAGTCGGTAAAAGATCAAAAATATCAATCTTTATTAGCTATAGAGGTGGATAAAGGTGAAGCCAGTGCTATTGCTTTGAGCGCTGAAAAAGAATCTTCATTACTTATTTTTTTTAGATGACTTAAAAGCCAGAAAGTTAGCTGAAAAGTTAAGCTTACATTATACCGGTACGCTAGGTGTAATCGCAAGAGCTCGCAAAGAAGGAGTTATTACATCTGTAAAACCTATTATTGAAAAGATACGGCTTACTAATTTTCGGTTTGGTGAAGAAGTATTTTCCGCAGTCCTGAAGGCAGCAGGCGAAGAATAAAATTCGTTCAAAACAAATCACACGGTTTTTGGGTACTCATACATAAAAGCCTATCCTATGAAAGATAAGATTTGTGTGATTACCGGAGCCAACTCAGGTGTAGGAAAAGTAACCGCCCGAGAACTGGCCAAACAAGGTGCGCATGTAGTAATGGTGTGCCGTAATCAGGAAAAGGCCGAACGGGCAAAAGAAGATATTTTACGCGTTTGTGGCCATGACCGAGTAGATATTGTACTGGCTGACTTGGCGTCTGTGCAACAGATTCGTGAGGCTGCGCATCATATCAATGAGCATTACCCTAAGATTGATGTACTAAACAATAATGCCGGGCTGATTATGGGTGATCGTCGGCAGACTACCGAAGATGGTTTTGAGATGACCTTCGGAGTCAATCACTTAGCTCCCTTCCTGCTTACCCATTTACTTTTGGATAAAGTAATAGCCAGCGGAAGAGGAAATATCATTAACGTTTCCTCAGAAGCCCATCGCCTGGCTAGCTTTGACCTGAACGATTTACAGTATGAGCGTCGGTGGTATCTTGGGCTGAAAGCGTACAATCTTTCTAAATTATGCAATATCCTGTTTACCCGTGAACTAAGTAAACGGTTATCCGGTACCAATGTGGTTACCAATGCATTGCATCCGGGAGCTATCGCCTCTAATTTCGGAAAAGGCGTTCCCGGTGTGTTCGGCATTGCCATGACATTATCCCGCCCGTTCATGATTGGTGAAGAAAAAGGAGCGCAAACCAGCATTTACCTGGCTACCAGCGAAGAAGGCTATACTGCCACCGGAAAATACTTTAAGAACAAAAAGGCCGTACAGCCTAGCAAAGATGCCATGAACGATTACAACGCTCGGCGATTGTGGGAGATCAGCGAAGAACTACTCCAAATTGAATTTTTGCCTCAAAAAAAGATTGCCAGCGCCTGATTAACCGACTAAACCCTTTCCTAATAGCTCCGTAAACGGTATTGTTGTATCTTTGCCAAGCGAATGAGTGGATGATAGAAGGGGTAAATGAGGGAATGGAAGCAATAACTTAGTTATCTGATCTATAGCAACTACCCAATTATAGCATTGTATTCACTCAATCTGTCATTCATTCACTCATTCCATCATTGGCTATAAAATCAAATTCCATGAAACTATACGATGTGCTTATTGTGGGGGCTGGACCTTGCGGGTTATCCTGCGGTATTGAGGCACAACAACAGGGGTTAAACTATGCGGTGCTGGACAAAGGAAGTATTACCGAGTCTATCCGGCGCTATCCCATTGACATGACATTCTTTTCCAGTGCCGATAATATTTCTATTGGTAACGTGCCGTTTACATCACTGAACCTGCGACCCAGCCGGGTAGAGGCGTTGAAGTATTACCGGAAAGTGACTGACCACTTCAAGCTGAATGTGCATATTTTTACGGAGGTTCTGGATATTAAACAGGAGGAAGGAATCTTTATATTGGCTACCAATCAAGGAGAGTACCGCACCAAAAAAGTAGTGCTGGCTATTGGTTATTATGATATCCCCCGTACGTTGGGAATCCCCGGTGAAGATCTGCCTCATGTGACTCATTACTATGATGAGCCCTATCGTTATACCGGCACCAATGCCGTAGTAGTAGGCGGAGCTAACTCAGCGGTAGAAACGGCCCTTGACCTTTACCGCAATGGGGTTAATGTAACCCTGGTACATATCTTTGATAGTGTGGACCACACCGCCAAGTACTGGATTGTTCCTGATCTGGAAAACCGGTTAAAGAAGGGGGAAGTGCAATCGTACTTCAATACAGAAGTTACTGAGATCACTGAGAAAGAAATCGGCATCCGAAATCTGATCAATAGCGAAGAACAGAAGATTCCGGCAGATTTTGTGTTTCTAATGATCGGTTATCATCCCGATGCTAAGTTCTTGCGCAAAGTTGGAGTGCGGCTGAATGGCGAAATGCTGATCCCGGAGATCAATTCTGATACCTTTGAAAGCAACGTTCCGGGTATCTATCTGGGTGGCTCAGTGATCGGTGGTGAAGAAACCAAAAAGATCTTTATTGAAAACGGCAAGCTTCATGCCCAACCCATCATGCAAGACATCAAGCGTAAGCTGACGGAGCGTATTGTGTCTAATGCTTAAAAAGTAATTGAGTGTTTAGGATGATAAATTTACTTTACCATCCTAAACACATCAAATCAAAATTCTCTTATGGTGCCACGACTATTGTCCTATATGGTGACAGGTTGATGGATGGGATATCCGCGTCGAAAGATTCGTTAATTACTCGAATCACCTCATTGGCTACAATAGCCTGTCCCTTAGGATTCGGATGAACACCGTCGGTAGAGATAATGCCATTAGGTGAAAAGTCCGGCTGATAATTCACCCCATCAATAACTAATCCTTGCATCCCATCGGCAGCGGCCTGAGCTTCGGCACTCATACCAAGTTGAGCGGCTTGCTGCGGTGTAAGACCCGTGATATTAGCGAAAACAGGGTTAATATCCAGCAAAGCTACTCTTCCACCCGTACTTGCCACAATTTGCGCAATGATGGCATTAAATGTTGCCAGACGAGTATTCACCGTAATTTGCTCATTAAGTGTAAGAACAAACGCATCGGTGGCGGGGTCTTGTAAACCATAGGGGCCTTTACCAAAATCTTGCCCTAGACGGTTGGCAAGTGGAAAAAGGAGTAAATCAGTAGGAGTAGAAGGACGAAGTTTGGGAAGTGTGGTGGTGTTACCTTCTGCGTCAATGGGAATGGTAACTTCGCTTAGGTCTTTATCTACCATCACAATAGCATTCAGCGTCTCGACAGAAGTGGTAGGAGTAAAGGATATTTTGCGGCGGGCAGCCTCCTCAGCACTCAGGTTACCCATAGATACTGCTAAGTCTAGCCCATTATTGTAATCCTGATAACCGGCATTCAGAGCATCAGCATTAGGCTGGTCCAATGAAATAGGACTGTAGGAAACCAAACGATAGTACGGCAGCAGCGTAATGGGAGGAATGGTAATAGCCACTCCCTGGGCATTGGGTACCGAAAGCATGGCGTTAATAATGGCGGTGTACGCTTCGGTGAAGTTAGTGATGTTGGTTAGCGTAGTAGGGTCAGTGGCCTGAGCCGCTGGATCAACTTCGCCATCAGGGCCAGAGCCTCCAGCATTGGACCAACCGATGACATCATTGCCCCCCAGCCAAACCGTAAAGAAAGAGCCTTGCGCCGCTACTGCCTGCTGAATAACCGCAGATGAAGAAGAGGCAGCAAAGCGAGCATAGAATGGATTGAACTGCCCGTACCCCGGGGCTACCGCATCAATCACCCGCATACCGGGAACGCCAAAGTTATTAAGCTGGGCAATATCACCGGAGTAAGGCGCAATGACTTCGCCTTGAGTAGCTACTGGCCCAGGAATGCTAAGATCAAGCAGAAATCGTCCAAAAATGGTAGCACCATCCTGAGGTGGAAACTCATTTAAGGAGATATTGTATCCATTGGCTGAGTTGATATCTGGCTGATTAAATTCTCCACCGTCCACACCCTCAATTTGAAATTGCTGGGCTAGAATGTTAGGAAAAGAATTTTGCTGTCCTGAAGTGTATAATGCCGCGTCCATAAGTCCGGCAGTAAGCGAGTTGCCAATGGCTACGTACTTGCTAAAATCTACCGAGCCGGGGTCGCCACTAAGTTCGGCGTTGGGGCTGGGGTTATCGTCTAGGCGCTCCTGAATTAACTCATCTTCGGTATCGCAGGCGGTTAGCCCAATAAACAGGCCAAGCATGCCGGACAGTATATATTTCTGGTTCATGACTTCTTAGTTAAGAAATTGGTCGAAGGTGATGGAAATGTAGTAAAGGGCTCCCATACTAGGGTTACCAAAGGAAGTTGTATAACGCTCATTCAGCACGTTAGAGCCGCCTACCTTAACAATAGACTTGATGGCAGGGAGCTTATAGCTCACCTGGGCATCCAGGGTTTGATAAGCCGGAATAATGCCTTCTCCAAAAGAGGACTCCCAGAGGAAAGCATCCTGCCATCTCCACACAATATTGAATCCTACATGATCAGTCAGCTTCCGGTTGGCAAACCGCAGATTGTATCGCCATTCGGGTGTATTGTACGATGCCCGGAATCCCTGTTGTATCAGATCGTCCTGATCCAGCAGGTTATTATACGATACATTGCCACCAACAGTGTAGCCCTGATTTAAGGAGTAATCCAGGCTGGCGGCAAAACCATGAGCATTCACGGTTCCCCCGGCATTCACATCAAAGCCAAAGCGCTGAGTGGCTACCGTTTGCTGCACAATGCCTTCGGGGTTTTCCTCTCCGGCATAAGGCGGAAGTCCATTGCTGGTGACAGTTTGGGTAAAATCAATTTCGGCAATAAAATCGCGATAAGCGCTGTAGTAGTAGTAGGCATCAATCAGTAATTTGTTGTTGATTAATCCTTTGTAGCCCACCTCAAAAGTATTGACCTTCTCAGTTGTAAACTCATCAAACTCTACGGGGTTCAATAAGGCTACCGAAGCTGCTACATCTCCCGTTTCCTGATAATTAGCCTGAGCAGCCTGTACACTTGGGGTAGTGTATACCTGATTGGTTTCAAAATGATAGCGGTCTACCAATACCGGGTTGCTGCCAATCAGGCGGCGGGTCACTACATCCAGGTCAATAAACTGGTCTTGGGTAGTAGGGATACGAAAACCACGCTGGAAAGAAGCTCGCAGGTTGTGCCCGTCGGCTACCGTAATTACTCCCGACAGGCGTGGTGAAAACTGCCCGTCAAAATATTCGTTTTTATCATAGCGCACCGAGCCGGTCAGGTCTAATTTTTCATCCAGAAACGACTTAGACAGTTGTACGTAAGCTCCCCACTCATTAATATCAAATTCATCTCCGTTATCCTGCAAAGCAAACAACGTTCCGTCAGACACCAGATCATAGCGCCGGTAATTTGCTCCAACTACTACTTCGGCAAAATCTATCTGATTAGAGAAATTGTACATACCCTCGAAGTGGGTCAGGCTGGTTTCATCCAGAAATTTAGCACCACCTTGCGAGATCGGTATCTGCCGCAATGAATCGTATAGTTCCTGATAACGTCCGTTGCTTAAATTCTGGTCGCGAACTCCATCGCTGGCACTGCGGGCTAAACCGTGGGCTTGGTCTACTGTGGCTCCAAGTAGTCGGGCTCCGGCAAAAGTTTGCACGTATGCTGGAATGGTAGTTTCCACATTAATTAGAGAAGCCAGCGTATTGGCGGCGTAGGTATCACCGGAAGATTCTTTGGTGCGGTATCCCCGTAGAAAGAAGTTGCTGCTGCGCAGCTCAGCTTTAGCCGTCCAGATAGAGAAATCGTCTAGTACAAAGCGGTCATTGGCAGTGTATACTGTGCTTCCGGCACCAAAGTTATACTGCACCAGAGCCTCCAGGTTATCATTGACGCGGTAATGCAGCGCACCACCCAGCTTCAGACTTTCGGTGGTGTTGTCTACAAATTCCTTTTCGGTATAACCAGTAGGGGTGAAGTTTCCGCTTTCGTCTAACGGTAACAGAGCCTCAGCTCCTGAACCCTGCCCGAGAACACCTACATTTAGCAGCGGATCACCGTAGACATTCACGCCATTATAAGTGCGTAAGCCGGCCCGGTCACTTGGGTCAATATTTTCGGGGCTTCGTTCTACCAGATCGCTCTGGTCACGGTAATCTACTCCTCTGAAGTCAGCGGCTTTCAGGTATTCAGCATTAAGCTTAAAGGCAAATTTATTGTTGAAGGCTTTAGCGTAGCGCAGCCCATAATTCTGGTATAAAGAAGGATCATCGTCTTCCCCGTCAATATGCGTGACGCCCAGTTTGGCAGTGGCACTCAGTCCCTGATATTCAAACGGGCTTTTGCTGCGCATCAGGATAATACCATTGATGGCATTGGGGCCGTAGAGTGCGGAAGCTGCACCGGGCAGCAACTCAACACTTTCCAGATCCAGCTCAGGAATGCCGACGATGTTTCCGACGGGAAAGTTGAGGCCGGGAGCCTGGTTATCAATGCCGTCAATGAGTTGAACGAGGCGGTTATTGCCATTGGCCCCAAAGCCGCGGGCGTTTACCGAGCGGAAGGTTAGGCTTTGGGTACTTACATCTATCCCCTTCAGGTTAGCAATCTGATCGTAGAAGCTAGGGGCAGCAGCCGACTGTATGTCGCGGATATCCATTTTCTCAATGGAAACGGGTGATTCCAGAATAGATTCTTCGACTCGGGAAGCAGAAATTACCACCTCCTGCCCCAAGAGAGTTTGTTCGGCTAAGGCAACAGATAAATTATTAGTGGCTTGAGTAATTTCTACTTCCTGGGTCTCATAACCAATGGAGGATATGACTAATGTGAAAGGAGGTGCATCATTTACTGTCAGATCAAAATTCCCATCAAAGCTGGTAACTGTTCCTACCACTTTTCCTTTCACCAGAATGTTGACCCCTACTAAAGGCTCATTGTTGTTGGCATCTGTTATTTGCCCGCTTACTGTGGTGTTATTTTGAGCCCATAAGGGAGTAACTATAGAAAATACACCTACTATTAGCAAGCCAGCCAGACATAAAAATGTTCTCATAATCTGGTTAATGTTTAAAATTTGCTAAAAAAAGTAAAAAATAAGCCTCATATTTTATGAGGATATCAAATATATAGTAAATCTCGGGATTTGTTATGCATGCAGAAGACTTTTTGTTTTCTCTCTCTTCTTAAGCCGCAACAAGAGTGGATACAATCAGAAAATTAGGGCATAAAAAAAGCCTTGCACCAGGGCAAGGCTTCGGATTTGAGTCTGTTTATCTGTTAAATTGCATCTAACTCTGATCTCACGAATTGCATTAGAGAACGAATGTATTCGGTGCTAAAATCAAATTTTATATTGGCAGCTTCGTACACCTCAGGAATCGTTTTGGTGTGCCCTAGCTTTAACGCATTTTTATAACCATCTAACCCTTTTTTCGGGTCTTCGCGATAGTTTTTCCAAACAGCTATGGCACCCAATTGGGCAAAGCCATATTCTATATAGTAAAAGGGCACTTCGTAAAGGTGAAGCTGTTTTTGCCACAAATGACTTTTCTCTTCCTCCAGGTCATCCCAGTCGGTGATATTATCAGAGAATGCGCCGAATATCTGGTTCCACTGGGCGATTCGTTGCTCAAGTGTATGCTCCGGATTTTCATAAACCCAGTGCTGGAATTTGTCAATAGTTGCAACCCAGGGTAAAGTTTCAATAATCTGTTCCAGGTGCTCGCGCTTAGCCCGTTTCAAATCTTCTTCATCCTCAAAAAACAGGTTCCAGTGATCCATCGAGATCAGCTCCATTGACATAGACGCTAGTTCGGCTACCTCTGAAGGAGTATGCTGGAAGTTGGTAAGTTCCAGATCGCGGGTGAGGAAAGAATGCACCGCGTGGCCACCTTCGTGCATCATGGTAACCATATCACGCAGGTTAGAGGTGGCATTCATGAAGATAAACGGCACACCGGTTTCAGAAAGTGGGTAGTTGTATCCGCCCGGGGCTTTACCCTTTCTTGACTCCAGGTCCAGGTGGCCCATTTCCTGCATGATAGCAATACGTTCTCCCAGGTATGAGTCTAGACGACCGAATGCTTCAATAGTTTTCTTGGTGAGTTCTTTTCCAGTAGAAAAGGGTTTAAGCGGCGGCCGTCCCTCTATATCTACAGCTTTGTCCCAGGGGCGTAATCGTTTTACCTCTAGCTTCAATTTGCGATGAGCCGCCAAGTCATCCAGCATAGGAACGATTTCTTTTTCTACTGCCTCATGGAAGTCAAAGCAATCTTGAGGAGTATAATCAAACCGGCCCATTGCGGTAAACATATAGTCTCGGTAGTTGGCAAAAGCTGCATTCTTACCAATCTGGTTGCGCAGCTGGATCAGTTTGGTAAATAGCGCATTGAGCGGATCTTTATCTTCCAGACGACGCTTGGTAATCTTCCGATAAGCATTTTTTCGTACCTCTCGGTCGGTAGATTGAAGGAGGTTGGCTGCCTGTTGCAGGGTCATCTCTTGGCCGTCAATCTTCACGCTCATAGCGCCGGAAATTTTCCCGAAGTTCTGAGCTTCGTTTTGCTCTTCTGTTTTTAGCGGAATGTTCTCTTCCCGGAAAATCTGCGCTTCTTTCTCCATTTCCCGAATCATAATCGGGTAACCTTCCCGGTTCTTCAACTCATCGAGATAAGGGCTGGCTAGCGCTTTTTTATTTAGCTCGTTGCTTACGGGAGCAATTTTAGGCTCAATCTTGGTGATAAATTCGGTGTAGCTTTCGCGCAGCCGGTCATCAGTCGTGTCGCAGGTCATTTTGATGTAGCGCCACGCCAGGTTTTCCGAAAGTACGGCTTCCAGTTCGCTCCGGTCCTGAAACCATCGCTGTAAGTCGGCGGCTGAATTAATCTCCCGTTCCAGTAAATCATCATAGTAGGGCTTCACAGCTTCCCAACTGGAGACTTTAAAATCCTGAGGTAAAAGTTGCCTCTCCTTCTTTTCGGGAAGAGTTATGTTTTCTGTTTTCATAAAAGTTCACAGTTTTCAGTTACCAGTTCTTAGTTCACAGTTTTGAGACTTTAACTATGAACCTTGAGCTGTGTACATAAAGTTTTAATCAATTTCAATAACGACATCTGAGGTCAAAGGATGCCCAACGCAGGTAAGAACAAATCCCTGTTGCAAATCTTCTTCTGCTAGCGCATCGGTTTCGTCCAGTTTCATACGGCCCGAGGTGCATTTGCCCATGCAGGCAGTGCAGATACCACTTTGGCAGGAATAGGGCAGGTCAATATCCAGGGCAATGGCGGTTTCAAGAATGGTGCTTTCCGGGTCTACAGTGAAGCGATGAGTTTCACCTTCATAGATAATAGTGACCTCATGGGCTTCGGTAACCGGAACATCATCGTTACCCAGCGCACCAATGCCTGTTCCTGAGTCCCAGGAGGCGGTAAGAGGTGGTTTTGCATCGGTAGGCTTCTTTTCTTTCTTAGCTCCGGCCACAAAGCTTTCTTTATGAATCAGATGAGTGGGAATTTCCAAAGCTCGTAATCCATCCAGCACGTTGTCCATCATACCTTGAGGACCGCACAGAAAGTACTCAGTTGTTTTTTCCTGAAACGGCAGGTCGGCAAGTAAATCGGGCACTGCTTCCGGAGTAATCAGCCCACCTCGGCAAGCAAAGCGGGTAGTAACATTCTCCAGCACGTGTACCAGGTGGAAACGCTCGGGGTAATGACTGAGAAGTTGATGTAAATGCTCTCGGAAAATAATAGCAGCCTCATCCCGATTAGCATAAATCAATGATACTTTAGAAGCGGGCTCCTTATCCAACACCGACTTGATGAGCGACATAATAGGAGTAATGCCGCTTCCGCCGCCAAACATCACCAAGTGGCGAGCCTGGTCGGGATACAGTTTCGTAGTGAAATTACCAGCCGGAGCCTGAATGGTAATAGTATCACCTACCTTAAGAATATCGTTTAAGTAATTAGATACCTTCCCCGAAGCTACACGCTTTACGGTAACTGCGGGGTACTGATCAGTGTGGGGTGAAGTGCACAGCGAATAAGATCGGCGTATATCTTCGCCATCAATCGTCAGCAATAGTGTAAGAAACTGGCCTGGTTCATATACCAAGTCAGGTTTATCAAATACAATGGTGATAGCATCCTCCGTTTCTTTTATAACTTCCTTTACAATCAGCTGTTGAGGCTGGTGCTTTTTAGGAGAAGGAGTGTCTTCAACTGTTTTGGATTCCTTTTTCTTGGATTTTGAAAAAAAGCTAAACTTCACAATGATTCTATTTTAGTGCAATCTATTAAAATAAATGCGGTGTTTCGGGTGTTTGTGGTGCCGACTTCCAATCACATAAACTGTTTGGCCTAGGCATTTCTATAGTTGACTGTTTTCGGCTCTCCATGTCCCTTACTACATCATACAACATAGCTTAGGCAAAACATTCCCAAATTCCTCAAAGATAAGGGGACGAATTCGCGCACAAATTCCTAATTTTGAGCTTACATTCAATAAAATCGCATGGAATTAACTTCGCTTACGGCAGTTTCGCCGATTGATGGTAGGTACCGAAGGTATACTAATACGCTGGCACCGTATTTTTCAGAGTACGCATTGATCCGATATCGGGTTTTAGTAGAGGTAGAATACTTTATCGCCTTGTGTGAACTTCCATTACCTCAGTTATCAGGCGTAGATGCAGCCTTATTTCCTAAGCTTAGAAAGATCGTCGAGGATTTTTCGGAAGCCGATGCGTTAGCGATTAAACAGTGGGAGCGGCAAACTAACCATGATGTAAAGGCCGTAGAGTATTTTTTGAAGGAGCAATGGGATGCGCTTGGGCTTACTGACTATAAAGAGTTCATCCATTTTGGATTGACTTCTCAGGATATTAACAATACCTCAATTCCCCTTAGCCTGCGAGATGCCGTGCAACAGGTCTATTATCCGCTGCTGGATGATATTTTAAGTAAATTAAACCGACAGGCAAAAGAGTGGGGCGACTTACCAATGCTAGCGCGCACCCACGGTCAACCTGCTTCTCCAACAACCTTTGGTAAAGAGTGGCTGGTATTTCATGAGCGGGTAAATCATCAATTAAAATTGCTGCAAGCATTACCTTACGCTGCTAAATTTGGCGGGGCTACGGGTAATATGAACGCTCATGCGGTAGCGTATCCTGATGTAGAGTGGCACTCCTTCGCTGAAAAATTTGTGAATAATACCCTAGGCTTGCAACGGAGCTTCCCCACCACTCAGATTGAGCACTACGATTACCTGGCGGCAGTGTTGGATGCTTTAAAACGTATTAATGTGATACTCATTGACTTTAGTCGGGATGTATGGCAGTATGTGTCTATGAACTACCTAAAGCAACGGGTAGTAGAAAATGAAGTAGGCTCATCAGCTATGCCTCATAAGGTAAATCCCATTGATTTTGAAAATGCTGAAGGAAACCTGGGCATTGCCAATGCCTTGCTGGAGCATCTATCAGGCAAGCTTCCTATCTCGCGTTTACAGCGCGACCTGACCGACTCTACCGTACTGCGTAACCTGGGAGTCCCTTTGGGCCACACCCTTATCGCTTTTGAGTCATTACTGAAAGGGCTAAGTAAAATTGAAGTGAATGAAGAAGCTCTGCATGACGATCTGGAGGAGAATTGGGCGGTGGTAGCCGAAGCTATACAAACCATTTTGCGGCGCGAAGGGTACCCCAAGCCGTATGAAGCACTGAAATCTTTAACCCGGGGCAATAACCGTATTTCGGAAGCCGATATTAAACGGTTTATTGAGGAGCTTAATATAGGGAATGGAGTAAAACAGGAACTCTTGTCCATTACGCCATTTAACTATACAGGACTGAAAACATTACAATAATTGAGGATAGCTCCCAATTCGGGAACCTTCCGGGCGGTTCTGTTGGTTTGAAGAATTAGTCAGTTTGATTATTTTTGTTGAGCGCCTCAGTCTACTAAAGCAGACTGAGCGTTTTTGTATTCACGAGTAATAAATTTATTTTACGGTATCACCCTTAGAAACGGCTACTTACGTAAGCCGTTCTTTTATTTTGGTTCTGTGGGTTGATTTTTAAATTTTTAGATCATGGCAATATCATACTACACCAAAGAAGGATTGCAGAAGCTCAAAGACGAGCTGAACGAATTGAAAACCAAAGGCCGATCCGACATGGCCAAACAAATTGCCGAGGCAAGAGACAAAGGCGATTTGAGTGAAAATGCCGAATACGATGCCGCTAAAGATGCGCAAGGCTTATTAGAGCTCAAGATTTCTAAGTTGGAGGAAACCGTAGGGAATGCCCGGGTAATTGATGAGTCAACCATTGATACTTCTAAAGTATCCATTCTTTCTACCGTAAAAATTAAGAACCAGAAAAATGGCATGACGATGGCCTACACACTGGTTTCTGAAGAAGAAGCCAATCTAAAGGCTAATAAAATTTCCGTAAAGTCGCCCATTGGGCAAGGCTTGCTAGGGAAAAAAATAGGCGATATTGCCGAAATTAAAGCACCAGCCGGAGTTATGGAATTTGAAGTGCTGGATATTTCGGTGAGTAGTTTCTAGTAAATACCCCTGCATTATTCATCAGTCATTACGCATTTACTAGGATAATCTCCCATATCATGGCTAGTATTTTTACCAAAATTATAAACCGAGAAATTCTGGGTCATATTGTGGCTGAAAACGAGCATGCTCTTGCATTTCTCGATATTCGTCCCTTAACTAAAGGGCATACGCTGGTCGTTCCTAAGCAGGAAGTAGACTATTACTTTGACCTGGACGATGAGCTTTATACACAACTTAATCTGTTTGCCAAGCAGGTAGCAACTGGGTTGAAGAAAGTAATTAACTGCAAACGAATTGCCACAGCCGTTATCGGCTTAGAAGTGCCTCATGCTCACATACATCTGATTCCAATCAATAGTATGAGTGATGCCAACTTCAGTAATCCTAAATTGGAGTTAAGTGATGAAGAAATGATTCACATTGCTGACCAAATAAGGGCTGCAATACAATAACACTTGTCATTAATTAGAAACTTCAGGGCGCTTTCGTAAGAAAGCGCCTTTTTTATTGCTCAAAACCTGCCCTGTCCAGAATTTATCCTTTTCTATATCCCTGCAAACCAATCTTTTACTCTCTTTCTCTTTTAGTACATCCTCGCCTGAAGTCAAAATAAGCTTCAACTTTTATTCCACAGAGAATACTATAATTTTAATAAAGAAGCACAGAAAAAAGGCCAAAACACATGAGTTAGTACAGGTAAAGTACAATTCATAGTCTGCCGTAAAGAAATAATACTACACCGCCTCTTATCCTTAACTACCGAGGAGTGCTCTGGCTAAGGGGTAAAATATGGCAAAAAATTGCGCTGTACCATTTTGTGCTTTTTGAGTACAGGAAATACAAAATAGTAGAGAGAAAACCATAAAGTTTGATCATATGAAGGAGTGGAAAGCTTCTAGAAAAGTGTGGAAATGGTGCCTGTTAGGGCTCTTCTGGTTTGGTATGAACCAATACTCATTTGGGCAGTGCCCAAGTGTAGAGTCGGTGAGTGTGCAGGTAAGCAGTAAAAGCACATTCAGCCAAAGCCAAGGACAGCTAACCTTTCTTTTCAATACTTCAATTGAAAGTAAAAGTGACGTTTACCGCATACGTCTTTATGATGCAGATCTGGAAAAATATGTCTATGATGATAATAATCCACCTTTCTTAAATAAAATCCCTGCCCCAAAAGTAGACGGCGGGCAAGTCTCGTTTTCTAGCCTTCCTATCGGACGTTACGCGCTAGAGATTCACGGAGGCGAATGCCAATATCAACGATACCAAGCCAATTCTCAAGATTAGACTGAGCAGTGATGAAGAAGATTTACGCTTATAAGATGTATGCCTTTTCAGTGCTAACAGCTCTTTTGCTGTTAACAACAGGTACCGCTTGGAGCCAGTGTCCTAGCCCGGGAGCGACTACCATTACAAAAGAAGATGAACAGTGTTTTGATAGTGATGATGGAGAAATTCGCTTTGTATTTGGAGATGGAGTATTGCCCAGTGATTTTGATTACCGGGTAGGGTTGTGGAATTTTGATGTCGGAAAATACGACTACTACGATAATAATACCCCTTTCTTAAATACTATGCCTGCTCCGGTTATTTCAGGCAATGAGATGCTTTTTACAAATGTACCTCCCGGAGACTATATGCTTGTGCTAAACGAAGGAGATTGTACTGACGAAGCTTACGGATTAGGTTTTACTGGAGGAGGAGTGGCCAACAGTGGTATTCGCATTGTAGCCGCTACGGAAATTATTATTAATACTGGAGCAATAGCTGTTGTGGATAATACAAAATGTGTTGGTCCTTTTGATGGCAGTATTGATGCTACAGGTGCTGTAAGTGGCGGAGCCGGTGGGTACGAATATGCTTTAGATGGAGTTACTTTTCAGGCTAGCCCTGTTTTCAATAATCTTGAGCATAATACCTATACACTTACTGTCCGAGATGCAAATAGCTGTATTCAAACGGAAAACACTACCGTTCCTGATAACCGCGTAGCGCCAACTGCTACTATCTCGCCCAATCCGGCAGAAGTATGTATCAGTACCGACTTGATTTTAAATGGTAATCCTGCGCATGGGGGAGGAACTACCTTTACTACCCATAGCTGGACTGGTGATGTAGGGCCGCTTTCCGCAACCAATGTTGCAGACCCTACTTTCAATTCAGCTACTCCGGGTACTTTTAACTTAACATACACGGTTACGGACGATAACGGTTGTACTGCTACTGATAATATTGCAGTGACCGTAGTAGATGAAGCTGATTTAGGTTTGGCTGTTGCACCTGAGGCAGCATTAATCTGCGAGAACACGGGTACTAACATCGTGGTGACGGGCAGTGAAGCAGGGTATGATTACCAGCTACGCGATGATGCCGATGACAGCGTAATCGGATCAGCCGTAGCGGGTACGGGGGGCGACATCAGCCTGCCGACCGGCAACTTAACGAACAGTACAACCTTCAATGTATTGGTGAGCAATGGGGTATGTGTGGATCAGGAATTAACGGCTACGGCCAGCGTGACGGTGGTGCCGGGTCCGGATGTAAGCTTGCCGGTTAGTGCTCAGGACGGTACGGTCTGTGAGAACACTGCCACGAATATTCTGGTGGATAATTCGGAGAACGGGTTTGTGTACCAGCTCCGCGATGCAAGTAATAACCCGGTAGGGGTGACCGTACTGGGTACGGGTGGTCAGATCAGCCTGCCGACCGGCAATGTTTCGGTGACCACCGAATTCAATGTAACAGTAGATAACGGCACCTGTCCGGCTCAACAACTGACCACTACCGCCACCGTGACGGTAGTGAACAATCCTGATCTTGGATTGACGGTGAGTCCGGCTTCGGCTGCCGTATGTCTGGGTAGTGGCACAGATATTCTGGTGGATAATTCGGAAGCAGGTTATAACTACCAGCTGCGCGATGATGCCGATGACAGCGTGATCGGAAGTGCGGTAGCAGGTACGGGTGGTCAGATTAGCTTACCGACGGGTAACCTGAGCAGTGCCACCACTTTCAATGTATTGGTGAGCAATGGCATTTGTGCCAATCAGGAATTAACGGCTACGGCCACGGTGACGATTAATACACCTCCAAGTTCAGCGGTATTATCGGGTGA